>NZ_JAMQPN010000001.1 GCF_026151655.1 Leptospira soteropolitanensis
TTTACATTAAACTCGGAAAGCCTTCTAATTTTATGCGGCACCTGTATAATGGGAGAGATTAACTTTATTAATGTATCAAATTCATCCTTAATATTAAAATTAATATCTTTTATAGAATCATACAAAGAATCTGCGAGATAAGATCCACCTGGTGCGCCTGCCCAATTAAAAATGCACCGAATTCTTTTTTTTAAATCCGGTCTCCTTGAAAGTAAAAAAAGTAAGTCAGGCATGCCCTTACTATACGCAATCACAAATACATCCTTCGGCGGAATTGCATCTTTTTCAGGGATGAGATTTTCATTTGCATCTAGCCCCATTCCCCTTTCAATAGCATTTAGCAGATCAGCCATATTAGCCTCACAGCTTCTCATTGGATGAGAATCTGACTGTAAAATTCGGACACCGTATTCTCTTTCCAAATAGGGAAATGCATCCTGAAATGCCATAACAGGAAAAAGTCCGCTTAAAAAGCCAGGACAGAAAAGTAAGGTAGTATTTTTTAGATTTCCAAATTCTGCTTCGGGCATTTCCAGGTTCCATTCATTTGGACCCTCGTCCCTGAGGAATCGAGAGGCTATCTTTTGTTTGTCGCTTCTCTCATCTTTTCCACCAAAGAATTTTTTATGATTTGAAGCTTCGATTGCTTCTGGAAATTTAACAGCCTCGTTGATGAAGATATTTCTCCATCTCTTTGCACACCATTCTTTGACTTCTTGTTTTTTAAAATTTCTTTTATTCTTTTTGACTAAAGCCCTGACTTTTTTAATAAGATTTGGATAATCAGAAGCAATTAGATAATTACGAAGTTCAGTCATTGAATTTTAATCCTCAGCCCGATTTTTTAGTTTCCTTATCTCTCTTAAAGGATAAGGAAAATTTTATTGCTTTTTAAGGATAAAAAATCGGGGTGATTTACAAACTTTGTGATTCTAGACTAAATTCAAGTTTAAAATATTAAGGACACTCCACCAGGCTCCCAGGGTTAGTCGCGAAACTACCGAGAGGCTGCACTTTATTGAGAATGTACT
Organism: Leptospira soteropolitanensis; assembly: GCF_026151655.1. GTDB lineage: Bacteria > Spirochaetota > Leptospiria > Leptospirales > Leptospiraceae > Leptospira_A > Leptospira_A soteropolitanensis. The sequence continues at coordinate 1,032 of NZ_JAMQPN010000001.1, forward strand.
GTTCTGTACTGGGTGTGGGAGTAGTTGTCAAATTCATCGCAGTAGTTTGTACATTTAATTTGCAAGCTGTTCCTCCACTAGTCCCAGCATTCTTGTCCACTAATGCAGGAAAGTCTAGTTTAGCTGGTAATGGAATTTCCTTTAAAATATTATTAACCAACGGAACTACCAGAGATTTGACGAGCGGGTCAACTACACTTCTGATTGCCTCGGGATCTAATCCATACGGATTTACAGTATTTCCCTCTCTCACGTCTAGAGAATAATAAAAATTATTGTATGGATCTATTTGTACAAAAAGTGCATTTAGATTATTGAATACAGGATTATTGGTAGGATTCGAAAACACCTTAAATCCAAAACTAGCAATGGCATCAATACTAACACGAACAGTGCTAATTGTGTAAAAGCAACTATTAGCTGTATCTCTTGCTGATATAGCTCCCGGTAAACATGGATAATCCGCAGTACTAGTTCTCTTTCCAACAATGGTCAATTGTAAATCAGTAAATATAGTCGCCTTTAAGCCGACTGGATTCCCATAATGAGCAATCTGTCACGAATATGGAATAACCATTCTTGAGTCGGGGGGACTGGTTCTTGGCAAAACTCTTACCAAGTTCCTATGTGGTGAATACTAGATGAAGCTCGCTACTTACCTGCGAAAACAGATTTCTTTGACTTTACTTTCCGAGTAATGAACTTCGTCTTAGTCTGAACTGCAAGTTTCTTTGCATACTTTGCGGCTTCATTCAAAGCCTTCTCCACAATTACTGAATCATTTAGATTATTTTTTTCTTTTTTCATTCTGTACATCACTTGATTCAATTAAAATTGGGGGTGTAACACTATTATCAAACACCTGCCAAGTTGTGACAATCTTTTTGTATGCGTCCAAATTCTCTAATCCACGATTAAACCTTCTTCGAATTACTTTTTCTGGAATGTTATGACCGCCCTGTTTCACGCGTTGCTTTACTCGATTGATTGCAAAATCTTGGCTTGGCAGACTCAGGAAAACTAGCCTAACATCATATCCACAGGCTTTCCAGATTCTGATTCGTCGTAGATAATTTTTTGAAGATAAAGTAGTTTCGAATGCAAAGTTTATTTTCTGTCCTACAAGCTGATCCATTTGTGTCAGTAGAAATCGACCTGCTTCCACTGCTGCAGCTTCAGGTTTTAGCGGAGCAAGTCCAGCAGCAATTGTATCAGCATTCAGATAGTGGGAGATTTCAGGCATAGAGCCCAAAAAAAATCGAGCAAAAGTTGTTTTTCCAGCTCCATTTGGTCCTGCAACAATCACAATTTTCATTTAGCAATCATTACCCATCAGATTTTACGGATCGGCAAGAATAAAAATCCCTACCCCCGCACCAGGGATTGCAGTGGAAATACTTTTCGCACCTGCGAAAAGATTGGAGCGGAAAGCCCGGTCGCGTATAAGTAAAGAGCACCCTAATCGAAAAAATGCGAGGTGCCCATTGCCTTCGCTGACAAACGTGTGGACACTATGGAAGTCAAAGGTCGTGACGCGATCTCTGGTCTTCCACGCACCCTCGAACTTGATTCTAACGAAATCCGTAAAGCCCTCAAAGAACCAACAGACGAAATCCTAGACGGAATCAAATCCGTATTGGAAAGAACTCCTCCAGAACTTGCCGCCGACATCGTAGAACGAGGAATCGTTCTCACAGGTGGTGGTTGCCTCCTTCGCGGTCTCGAACACTACCTCACCAAAGAAACGGGTGTGCCTGTCTTCCGTGCCGAAAACCCACTGACTTGTGTGGTGCTTGGAACGGGTCGTTACTTGGATGAATTGAAATACATCAAACCAGGGATAAGATAAGGAGTAGTTCGCCTTTCGCCTTTCGCCTTTCGATACGGCCTTCGGCCTACTCAAGGCTCGGCTTTGATGGTCGGATGTCGTTTCGGTATTTGATGCCATCGTTTCGGTCGTTGAGTAGCGAAGCGTATCGAAACGATCGAAACGACGAAACGAGAAACAACGCCAAGACTAGATGTTTGCAGGAAGGGAGCCAGGAATGGATCCCTTTTTTATTTTGGGCGCACAGTTCCGGCTCTCCCTAAGGCGAGGGCGCTCGCTTCGCTGGTCGATCCAGGGTGCAGGGTTTGTTGGTAAAAAGGTTAAACTTTTTAGAACCAAAATGATTTCTTTTTAGCTTATTTGGTGAAGAAGAGTTCGCCTTTCGATACGGCCTTCGGCCTACTCAAGGCTCGGCTTTGTTGGTCGGATGTCGTTTCGGTATTTGATGCCGTCGTTTCGGTATTTGATGCCGTCGTTTCGGTATTTGATGCCGTCGTTTCGGTCGTTGAGTAGCGAAGCGTATCGAAACGCGAAACGATCGAAGCAACAGACAACGGAAACCACAAAGACTACCAGCAAGAAATGAAGGTAATATTTTTATGGGATACATGTATATTTTAGTTTGTTCGGATGGATCGTATTACACTGGTAGTACGAAGTATTTAAATAGAAGGCTTGATCAACACCAAAGGGGCGAGGGATCAAATTACACAAAGAAACGATTGCCTGTAAAATTAATTTACTTTGAAGCATATACAAGGATTGACCATGCTTTTTATCGAGAAAAACAAATACAAGGTTGGTCGCGGAAGAAAAAAGAGTCTCTGATGCGCCAAGACTTCAAGGAACTAAAAATTTTAGCTAAAAAAATATGGAGCGCAGATCAGAGATAAAAGTCTAATTCCATTTATAAAAAATTTAATTTGCTTTATTCGGGAAATTAGAATCGAAGCCATAACTGTCATTTAGTATAAATTTGTTCTTTTCCGCAATTGAATCCCCGTTAGACTTTGTTTTTGTCCTAGGTTTATGGTACATTAATATTCTTTTAGGACAAGAAATCTTAACTTTGGCATTTTTATGAAAGAAAACTTACTCAAATTAAAAGAACTAACAGACCTTTTCCAATCCAATCTCAAAGAATATAAAAATGCCAAATATGATGAAGCCAATACTCGTACCCAATTCATAGACAGATTCTTTGAATTGCTCGATTGGGATATAGCCAACAAACAAGGGTTTTCCGAATCCTATAAAGATGTGGTTCGTGAAGACAAAGTCATCATTGAAGGGAAACCAAAAGCGCCAGATTATAGTTTTCGTGTAGGTGGAGTGAGAAAATTTTTTTTAGAGGCAAAAAAGCCTTCAGTCAACATTAAAGACGAAATTGAACCAGCTTTCCAGATTCGACGTTATGGTTATACCGCCAAACTTCCTTTATGTGTTTTGACTGATTTTGAAGAATTTGCCATTTATGATACAAGAATCAAACCCAACAAAAATGATAAAGCCGGGGTTGGACGGGTCTTCTATTGTACATTTGATGAATATGAAAAGAACTTCGAATTTATATACAATACATTTTCCAAATCAGCAATTCTCAAAGGTAGCTTTGACCAATTTGCGGTAGAAAATAAATCGAAAAAAGGAACCTCGGAAGTTGATAAAGAATTTTTATCAATGATTGAAGGTTGGCGGGAGTCCCTTGCCAAAAACTTGGCACTTAGAAACCAGGATTTGGATGTTTTTTCTTTAAATACTGCCGTACAAATCTTAATCGATCGAATCATATTCTTACGGATTGCGGAAGATCGCAATATGGAAAAGTATGGGATGTTACTTGAGGCAACCAAAACATCCAAAGAAAACAGTGACTCTGCTTATACAAAGTTCAACCAAATCTTTCTAAATGCAAACTCAAAATACAATTCAGGTTTGTTCCACCCAGAACCTTGGATCCAAAATCTACAGGTTGATGATAAAGTTTTTCAATCCATAGTCAGTAATCTTTATTACCCAGAATGTCCGTACGAATTGTCCGTAATGCCCATTGAAATTTTGGGAAATATCTATGAACAATTTTTAGGAAAATCCATTCGCCTCACCTCTTCCCATCAGGCCAAAGTGGAAGAAAAAGAAGAAGTTCGCAAAGCTGGCGGAGTTTATTACACACCTCAATACATTGTAGACTATATCATCGAAAGCACACTTGGAGAAAAATTGGAGGGATTGGATTTGTATTCCCATCCCAAACTTTCTCTACTCGATCCGGCATGTGGTTCAGGAAGTTTTCTTGTGGGCGCCTATACATTTTTACTCCATCAATATTTGGAAGCCTATACCGATCCAAAACGAATCGACAAAGCATTAAAAACAGGTCTGATCTACCAAGTCTCCGCAAATACCTACCGTTTGAGCATCACGGTCAAACAAACCATACTCCTCAACCATATCTACGGAGTAGATATTGATCCACAAGCTGTTGAGGTCACAAAACTCTCGCTACTTCTGAAACTGATGGAAGATGAAAATACGGAAAGTGCAGAACAGTTGTTCAAACACTCCCAAGTCAAACTCCTTCCCGACCTTTCAGGAAATATCAAATGTGGAAATTCGCTCGTTGATAAAGACTTCTATGAAGACAAAAATCTTTCTCTTTTTGGAAAAGAAGAAATGCGAAAGGTAAACACTTTCGATTGGAAAGAAAATTTTCCAAAAGTATTTGCTGATGGTGGATTTGATGTGATCGTAGGAAACCCTCCCTATGTCAGACAAGAAATTTTAGGAGAAGAGTTCAAAACGTACGCTAAAAAAAGATTCACAACTTTTGCCGGAACCGCAGACCTTTATGTGTATTTCATTGAAAAAGCCCTCTCTCTTCTCCACCCCAAAGGGATTTATTCCATCATTGTGGCCAACAAATGGATGCGGGCCAATTACGGAGAAAACTTACGAAAATTTTTAAAAACCAAACGCATCTATAAAATCATCGATTTTGGTGACTTACCAGTTTTCAAATCGGCCACCACTTACCCTTGTATCTTAAAACTGAGCAATGAAAAACCCAAAAATTTGAGCGTTGCCCAATTGAAAACTCTGGACTTTGTTTCCTTGAAAGATGCGGTGAAGAAAAATTCGTATACAGTCGATTTACAATCATTAGAAGACAAAGGATGGTCGCTCTCTAACCAAAAGGAATCTGCACTTTTAGATAAAATTAAGAAGGCAGGGATTCCACTCGGAGAATACGTAGAGGGGAAAATCTATTACGGAATTAAAACGGGTCTTAATGAAGCCTTTGTGATTGATGAAACAACAAAGAATCGTTTGGTGGCGGAGGATCCGAAGAGTGCAGAAGTGATTAAGCCGTTTTTGGAAGGCAAGGATATCAAAAGATATGCTCCACTTTCTCCAAAAAAATATGTTTTGTTTATTCCATGGCATTTTCCTCTTCACAAGGATAAGTCTATTAGTGGTTCCTCAAAAAAAGCGGAAGGCGAATTTAAAAAAATATATCCAGCAATATATAATCATTTATTAAAATTCAAATCTAAATTAGAGAATCGAAACAAAGCTGAAACAGGTATTCGATACGAGTGGTATGCTTTACAACGATGTGCAAATACATATTTTGAAGAGTTCGAGAAAGAGAAGATAGTATTTCCAGACATCTCAACGAGAGGAAATTTCACATTTGATGTGAATAATAGTTATCTTGTGAATACTTGTTATATAATTCCCCAAAAAGATATTTTCCTTTTAGCGATTATTAATTCAAAACTAATTACTTGGTATTACGGAAAACTAACTTCCACCATTCGAGGAGGATATTATCGATGGATACATCAATATGTCTCCGAAATAAGGATTCCAAAAAAAAATCATGAGTCTTTATTCATCGAACTGGTAAATCAACTGACAAATGTCATAAAAGATATGGAAAATTCAAAAACAGACTCTGACAAAAAACATTTAGAACATAAGGCGGAACTTTTGGACAAACAAATTGATGCGCTCGTGTATCAGTTGTATGGGTTGGATGAGGAAGAGATTGCGATTGTGGAAGGGGCGGTGTGAAGGGGGTGGGTAAAAATGATAACTAAGTTCAAAAGCATAAAGAATTTTGCAGTATTCCAAAATTACGATTGGGACACTGCGGTATGCGATGGAGCTGGCACTGTTCAACTATTTAAGGAAATCAATGTTATTTATGGTAGAAACTATTCTGGCAAAACCACCTTATCAAGAGTTATTAGGGCTTTAGAAAAAGGTACAATTTCAAATAAGTATGAAAACCCAGAATTTGAAGTTGGTATAAAGGACTTAGAAGATGCAACACAAGTCAATCTTACATCACACGGAAAAAAGATAAGAGTATTTAACGAAGATTTTGTAAAGGATAATCTTCGTTTTATAGTCAATCCAGATGAAAGCATTAACCCCTTTGCTATTCTAGGCGGCAATGCAGACATAGAGGCTGAAATAGAAGCTTTTAAATTAATCCTTGGAAAAGACGATGAGGGTATCGAATCAGGCCTTTATCTTGAATTGAAAAACGCAAAGGAAATTGCAGAGAACTCTAAACAAGCTTATGAGTCAGCTAATTCAGTCCTCAATCAGCAGTTGAGCAATAAAGCTACCAATAACCCTAACGGAATTAAATACAAATCTGACCGTTTTGGTGACCAAAATTACAACATAAGCAAGCTTAAAGATGAAATAGCCATTGTTACTGAATCAAGTTTTACTCCTTTAACAGATACCCAAGTTGCAGAAAAAGACACTTTACTGAAAGAAAATGTTAATCAAGATGTTAGGGAACTACCAAAACATAATATTGATATTTCAACTATTTCAAGTAAAGCGGAAGCACTTATAACAAAACCAATAAGTAGTTCAGATAAAATTGAACAATTGGTGAAAGATTCTATCTTAAATCGTTGGGTAAATGAAGGAAAACAACATCATAAAGGCAAATTAGCAAAATGTTCTTTTTGTGGAAGTGATATAACTGATGAAAGATGGAAAGTACTTGATAGCCATTTTGATGAAGAATCAGAAAAACTTGAAAAAGAAATTAATGTTTTGCTTGATGATATTCAGCAACAGATTGTAGCACTTGCTAATTGTTTGAAATTGAATAAAGTGCTGTTTTACTCCAAATTTCATAAGGATATTGACCGTCTTATTGCTCTTCGACAATACGTTATTGACAGCATAAAATTAGAACTAGAAAAGATTTCTGAACAATTAGCCAATCGGAAGAATGACCTGCTAAACACCAAAATATTTATGCCAGTAAAAGACAATAGCAAACGTCTTGACTGGATTTGGCAAATTTTTGAAAACGTTCGAACGCAAGCAAACACTTATAGCACATTACTCGGTGACGAACAAACTGAGGCAAAGAGGTTGTTGCGTTTGAGAGAAGTATGCGACTTTGCAAATTTGATTCAGTATTCAACCGAAGCATTAAGAATTGATGCATTAAAGAAAATTGCTGATACCAAAGCACACGAAAAAGCAGACATTGATTCAAAAATTCAAAAACAAATCAAGGCGATTGAAGATAAAGAGCGATTAATGAAGGATGAGGAAAAAGGAGCTTTGAAGGTAAATGAATATCTCAACAATTTTTTTGGACACGACTTTCTTACGTTAAAAGCATTAGAAGAATCTGACCAATTCGGAGGCAAAAAAATTCGCTTTGAAATAATCAGAAACGGCAAAAAAGCCCACCATTTAAGCGAAGGTGAATGCAGCCTAATTGCTTTCTGTTACTTTATGGCAAAACTTGAAGATATTGAAACAAAAGGGAGTAAGCCGATCATTTGGATTGATGACCCTATTTCAAGTCTAGACAGTAACCATATTTTTTTCATTTATAGTCTTATTAACTCCGAGATTGTAGCAAAACAGGAGTTTGAACAATTATTTATTTCCACACATAATCTTGATTTTTTGAAATATTTAAAGAGACTCCCGAATAGTGGAAAAACTCAATTTTTCATAGTAATTCGAGAAGCTCAAAAGAGCCATTTTAAATTAATGCCAAAATATCTAAAAGATTATGTAACCGAGTTTAATTTCTTATTTCATCAAATTTATTTGTGTGCAAATGCTAATATAAGTGATGAAGCTAATTATTCCACTTACTACAATTTTGGAAATAATGCCCGAAAGTTTTTAGAAGCTTTATTGTTTTATAAATACCCATCAAGGATTGACAACGATACCCGAAATGCAAATTCAAAAAGGTTACTAAAATATTTTGGAAATAATAATCAAGCAACTGTACTAACCGACAGAGTGAACAACGAGCTTTCTCACTTAGAGGAGATTTTTGATAGGGGAATGATTCCAGTTGATATTCCAGAATTAAAAAAAGTAGCTCAATTTATATTGGATAAGATAAAGGAAAATGACAATGACCAATATGATGCATTATTGGAGAGCATTGGGGAAGTCACTAATTAACTTCTATGGCTCGATTTAAAGTTGATACCCGGCTTGCATTGATATTAGGAGAGAATTACCGTTCTACAGAACTGGCACTAAAAGAGCTGGTCGATAATGCCTGGGATGCTGATGCAGAAAATGTTAGGATCAATCTACCTCAAGCATTGGAAGATGGACCAATTATTATCTCTGATGATGGTTGTGGGATGACAACCAAAGAGTTGGAAAATGAATATCTTGTAATTGCTAGTGACCGTATAGCAAGAAAAGGTGAAAAGACTCAAAAGAAGAATAGAAAAGTTAAGGGACGAAAAGGAATTGGAAAATTTGCTGGTTTGGTCACTGCAAATACAATGGAAATCCAATCCAAGGCACGAGGAATTCAAACATCATTAATAATAAAAAAAGAGGTTTTATTGCAGTCCAAAAGAGAACTCGAAAAAATACAATTGCCTACTATTACGACCAAAGTTAAGGACACAGACAATGGAACGGCAATAATTCTTTCAGACCTCAATCAGAATTTCGTATTTCCTAGCATTGAAAAAATGAAATCAATTTTAATGTTTGAATATGGAAGACAGTCTGACTTCAAGATTTTTGTGAATGATCAATTGGTTGGGGTAGAGGATTTACCAGGGGAGACTTTTGTTAAGCATTTCGAATTGGAAGATGTAGGAGAAGTTAATTTAAAGTTTACGATTTCCGAGGAGAAACCTTTAAAGAACCCAGGGATAGTAGTAAAAGTAAATGGTAAAGTTATTGGAAAGCCTAGTTTTTTTGGGTTGGAAGATAATGAAAACATCCCTGGAAAGTTGTTAAAGCGTGTTTATGGAGAAGTAGAAGCAGATGGTTTGGCGAACGATGTGACTGCCGACTGGGGAGCGATAATTGAGAACAGTAATGCGTTTCAAGATGTTACTCAAGAAGTTCATGCAATTGTAGAAAAAGAAGTCAAGAAAACTTTCAATCGAGAAGTTAATCTTCAAAAAGCCAGAATTCAAAAGAAAATAAATTCACAACTCCAAAAATTACCAGAGAATCGAAGAGAATATGCAAAAAAGACATTAGAGAGAATTCTTCAAAGATTTTCTTATGAAAACGATGAAAGAATTAATACTATTATTTCCGTTATACTTGATGCTTTGGAATATGATGAATATTGGCTTGTAATCCAGAATATTGAAAGTGCACAAAAAGGAGATATATTCAAGCTTGCTGACGCCTTATCTGAGTTTGGTTTAATTGATATGGCGAATATTGCAATACAAGCGAAACGAAGATTAAAATTATTAGATGAAATTCAAAAACTTATAGAAGATGACAATACTTTAGAAATCACAATTCATAAGGCATTAGAAAAGAACCTTTGGGTATTTGGTAGCCATTATTCTTTTATGGCGTCTAATGAATCTCTTAAGAGTATAGTAGAGAATAAAATACTTAGTAAATATCAAGGTGACAAAAAAAAGAAAAGACCTGATTTACTTCTATCTGCCGACTTTTCTGAAAGGTATCTCCTTTTAAAATTTAAAAGATCCAATCATAAAATTGATCGAGATGATGAAAACCAAGCTGAAAAATACAGAGATGAATTACATCAATACTTAACTTCTGGCAAGATAGAAATAATAGTAATTGGCGGGAAGAAGGATTCAAAAATCGATTCAAAATACCAAGATGGATCGATAGTAATATCAAGTTACTACGAGATCATATCTAAAGCCAGAACAGAGTTAGAATGGTTAATTCGGGAATTGGGAAATAACTAAAATGGAAGATAATCCCTCGAACTCCTCCCAATTTCTCCTCTACCAAAACCAAACAGGTGATATCCAGATTGATGTTCGCTTGGAAGATGAGACGGTTTGGTTGACTCAAGTACAGATTTGTGAACTCTTTCAGAAATCCAAATCTACCATCAGTGAACATATCAAAAATGTATTCTCCGAAGGTGAATTAGATGAAAAAGTGGTTGTTCGGAAATTCCGAACAACCACTCCCCACGGCGCCATTCCAGAAAAAACCCAAGATATTGAAGTAAATGGCTACAACCTTGATGTCATCATATCCGTAGGGTATCGCGTAAAATCTCCCCAGGGCACTCAATTTCGAATCTGGGCGACGAAACGGCTAAAAGAATACATAACCAAGGGTTTTGCTTTAAACGATGAGAGGTTCAAGAAAGGCAATTCCATGAATTACTTCAACGAATTGCAAGAACGCCTTCGTGAGATTCGACTTTCAGAACGATTCTTTTACCAGAAAATCAAAGATATTTATACAACGAGCATTGACTATGACCCAAAAGATGAAAAATCTATAGAGTTTTTTAAGGTAGTGCAAAACAAACTTTTATGGGCAATCAGTGAACAGACGGCCGCCGAACTCGTGTTCAAGCGAGTGAATGCAGAAACTCCTCTTTTGGGTATGGTTTCGTTAGATAAGAAAAATCCCAACTCAATTCGTAAATCGGATGTTAGTGTTGCGAAGAACTATTTGCAAGAAGACGAAATCAAATTGCTTGGGCTTCTCGTTGAACAATATCTTGCTTTTGCTGAAACAATGGCACAACAAAGAGTTCCCATGTATATGAAAGATTGGATCGCAAGGCTCGATACAATTCTACAATTGAATGGTAGAGAACTCCTGACCCATGCAGGTCAAATCAGTCACGAAATGGCATTGAAAAAATCAGAAGAAGAATATGAAAAATATAGGCTCACTCAAAAAACGAAAGAGAAAGAAGAAAGCCTGAAAGAATTGGAAGAAGATATAAAAAAATTAGAAATAAAGCAGGATCCAAAGTGACAAAAGATTTTAGTGTTTGAGAACAGTCGAACTTTGTAATTGCATTACTATATGACCAAAATTCTTAAAGATGCAAGTCCTGAGTCGGTAAAGGCTGGGGAACAATTTATCCAATGAATCAAATCCGGGATCATTATAAAAAACACTCTTCAAGGCAATTCGGATAAATATCCTCTCAATAAAGCCGCTGAAAATTTCACTTTCCATCTAGAATCGGAAGATTTTAGAAAATTGATCAACAATCAATAGTTATATTAAAATCCCCTCCCCGCACCAGGGATTAATCCGCAGCGACCATAGGAGCGAGGATACAAGCAAACTGAAAGTTTGACTTGGTGAGTGAGCGCAGAGAACTCAACACTTGATAGACTTGAACTCAGTTGCAACTGAATCTCCGAGATCAATACAAAAGAAGTAAAAAGCAAAATGTGGAAATCCTTTTCGCGTATGCGAAAAGATTGAAACGGAAAGCCCGGTCGCTTACAAAACACAATCAAAATTAACCTAACGATTGCGAGGTGCCCAAAATCGAAAATACCTTCCTAGACGGAATCACAAAATGATTGGCGAAAGCTCATGTTTAACTTTCGGACAGCAGTATTTTTCTTTCGACTTATTATAAATCAAAGTTATATCTATTGATTTCTTGAAAGCTTTTAAAGACCAAGTTTTACCAATAGAATAAAAGAATTTTAACCCCATCTAACTTTTTTTATTTGACTTTACTGAAATCAAGTTATCATGGAAAGCAAATCGGGAGATATAAGCTTGAAGCGAATTCATTTAGTAATGATTGGTATACTTACTTTTTCTATTTTAAATTGTGCAACAGCACGAGTTGTTAGTTCAAAACCGGGTGAAGGTGGAACTGTCGCTCTTACGCAAGGAATATTAAAATCTGCAGAAGCGAAAGCGGAAGCAAATAATTTTATGGCAACTAACTGTGGTTCAAAACAAGTTAAAATTTTACAAGAAGGAGAAGTAGTGGTTGGAACGACAACGAATGTAAATCAAAATACAAACGTAAATGCGCAAAGAAATAATTCTAGTTTTACAAAATCAAATACAAATATATCCGTTTCAACTGCTCAAACTTCTAACACTAGAAATATTACAGAATGGCAAATCGAGTATGCCTGCGAATAGAAAATAGATACATAACAGATTCTCTTTCAATTCCGGCAAGAATCTGGGTGGTACTCAATATTTTTTTTGTTGAAATCAGGAAGTTGGAGCTTGCAGACAAAACTTATATTTGGGCTCGAATTGAAAATGTCATTCTTTCGCTATCGTTTTATTGGCGTCATTAAAACTTCCAGTGTCTGTCGTTGGTTTTTTCGTAGTTTCATTGGGCAATCGCTAAATTCTTATCCTAGTGATTGCGAGGTGCCAGTCGTGCCGATTGGATTTCTATCCTTCGATAAATTTAGAACAAGTCATGCACAACCTGTCCCAAAAACCGAGCAACTATTTTCGTTTGAATCTGATTCCAAAACTATCCGACTACCAAAACCCGATTCCCATCACTAAAAGCACAAGACCGATCACGAGTGCAAAAAACCCATCGGCAACAAAGTCTCCTAAGTGATATGGAGGCCTATTCCAATGTAAGATGGTGGAAAATCGATGTTCTTTGCCTTCCACCTCAACCAAAATTTCTAAAGAGTGCAAAGGGACTTCCCCAAGTGGTTTATGATTTTACATACCCACGGGAAACTCTTAAAGATAACAAGAGTTGACATTTAAAAGAAAACGTTAAACATCTTCATAGTCAATTATAATCATATGCCGATAGCCAACTGTTGCATTAATGATATAAAAATTACAAACAAACAACTTGAGACGCTTACAAAAGAGTGGGCCGAAACAATTGACGTTGATTTGAAAGACATCTGCCTTCCCATTATAGATGTTTCTCAACAGGCAGGTCAAAACTACAAAGTAATGGTAATCCTATTTCTACCTTCTCTTTGAGATAAACCAAATATTGAAAGAATACAACTTAGCTTAGACAAGTTATTGAAAAAACATTTAAAGTTAGGAGAATCAGACGTTTTCATTATTACAAATACAGTTCATTCAGGAAATGTAACTGAAAATGGAAACATAGTAAAATGGGAATAAATTCTAGTCATATTACTAATGTTAATGATTTGAATTGATCCTTCTGAATCAAACTAGCAGAACCAGTTTTTTTGCTTGCTACAGATGAAGATTAAAGTTCTTCTAAAGGATGGCAAAGGATTTTCTCAATGGAACAGAATCTCATACTAATAGCAGCACTCCCACTCCTTGCGGGCCTTCTCTACTTTGAAAAAAAAGAATCTATAAAGGGACTCTTAAGTGTTAAACCAGTTTTATCAGCACTTTTTGTTGTGACTGCATTTCTACAAATTCAAGAATATTCACTTTATCATTCTCTCATCCTATCTGGTTTGATTTTAAGCCTTATCGGAGACATCTGTCTGATTTTTTTCTTCCATAAAAAAGTTTTTACAGCAGGGCTTGGAGCATTTCTCACAGGTCATGTCATGTATACAATTGCCTTTTCCCAGTTGGGCGAGATAGGATGGATTATGGCTATTGTGGGTTCTATTTGTATTCTTATCAGTACTACTATTTTTATAAAGCTAAAGTCAAGCCTTGGGAACATGAAATTACCAGTAGTGGGTTATATTTTGATTATCACTGCAATGGTTTTGGGTGCTAGTTCCTTCTGGGACCAAAAAACACTCAATATCACGGGACGTTCTCTAGTGTTAGGTGGTGCAATACTTTTCTACATTTCTGATATTTTTGTGGCACGCCACAGGTTCGTTCAGAAAGAATTTCTGAATCGAGCGATTGGTCTTCCCATGTATTATTCTGCACAATTTATGATCGCATTTTCAACTGGATATCTTTGATATCTGCCTATTGTCCAAGACTGCAATAAACTCTCCGGTGATTTTACCATCGATCCTATATGTGTTTCGCCAATCGCTCTGATTGTTTTGAGAGTCCATCCACATTTTCACGCAAGTGGGAAGTATTAGATGCAAGTGACGAAGCAGATTGTTCAATCGATACAAGGGCTCTCGACATTTCTTGTGTACCAGTTTTTTGTTCTGATGCCAAAACTTCCAATTGTTTGGAAAGTGAAAACAATTCCTGGAATGAATTCAAAAAAGATTTATGTATCGATGTTTGTCTTTCAACTTTAGTTTTTAAATCAGAAAGGTTTGAGACTAGAATACCGAAACTTTTGTCTTGGATTCCCATTTTTTCTTTTGTTTCTGAGGCTGCGGTGTTTCCACTTACAATTTGTTTGGCTGCTTGCGTAATGATTTTTGAAATTAATGATGCGTTTTCTTGTGCACTATCGGCAAGTTTGGCAACTTCTTGAGCTACTACTGCAAATCCTCTTCCATGTTCACCAGCGCGCGCAGCCTCGATTGAAGCATTTAACGCAAGCAAGTTGGTTCGATCAGCAATATCTCGTAATATTTGATTAACTTCTTCTACTTTCTGAAAACTTTCTTTGATTTCTTCAAAATTGGAACTTACCGAATCCATAGCAGTGGTTACTTGAACGCTATATTGTTTGGATTCATCTGTGGTTTGGGCCAAATTGATGGTTGATGTGTAAACTTCAGACAAAATTTTATCCATGACCGAACTTTCTTGGTTTAAGTCATCAATTCTTGTAAATTGTGATTTTACGAAATCGCTTGCACTATCCATTGAAGCAGCAAGTTCTTCCATAGATGCACTGATCTCTTCAACACTTGAAACTTGCGTTTGGATTTCAGAATTCAAAGAATCCATAAATTTCAACATTTCCCGGACACTATTATTCAGTGTTTCTGCTTCTTGCTGGATATTTTGTTTTGTTTGAGTTGCAGATTCTGATTGTAGCTTTGCTTCTTCGGCAGACTTTGTTGCTTCATTGCTAGAATTCGACATAAATTTTACAACGGCACTCATCATATGCACACCGCAAATCAAAGCAATGGTATTAATTCCAATAAATGGAATGCCGAATTGATTGGCAGCAGTAGCAATAAATTTAATTTCAGCACCACCTTTTACCCCTAAAAAAACGTATAAAAGTAAACTGAAGATTGCAATGTATCCAACTGTCATAGTTAGGCGGTATGACAAAAGAAAACCTGAGTAAATAACGACGAATAGAAGCACCAACATTACGAATGGTAATGTTGCAATCGAAACCTTTTCTGCTGGTGTTTTGGACATAATGACCACAATGGCAAAAACACTGGAGTAAATGATGATATCGAGTAAAATGGAGATGTAGGCAAATTTTAAATAGAATTTTTGTTTTTTATAAAGCAAAAAAGTATAAACACCATAAGATAAAACCACAAATTCTAGAAATGAAAGTGTGAGGCTCATGGTTCGTTCGGTTGTAGGAATCGCTACCATAAAGAAAATATTGATAGTTAGCATCACGATCGCAAAAGAAATGCGAATGGTGTTCGCTATCATACTTCCTTTTTCTAAGTAGTTTCCAGTAACAGATGACATTGCGTAAAATCTCCAGTATAACCAGACGATTTTTTTTTAAAGAATTTCGCCATGATTTAGGTTTTATTTTAAAGAATGGTCGCGGATCGTCAAAATGATTTCGCTATATTTGTTCAGATTTTGCACAACTAAGAATGATAAAACATACAGAGTTAACTACAAAGTATGAAATAAATATGCTTTTTGCCTGTTAAATTCACTGATAGTTGGAGCAAAGACTTCCATAGCATTTTATGAAAAAAAGAGAACCAATACATCGAAAGCCATGTTTGGATTTTTTAAATTATTCTATCGACACCAACGAACTAAACTGATAAGCTTTAGGTTCTTTTCATTACAAATTTTCGACGATTTTTTCCTTACAAAACCATATGTTAAGACAGACAGTAGTCAATTGAAAACTCTGTTATCTAACTTCAGAAATTCAACTCATTGACACCAAAAGACTCAACTTTTGAAATTGCAAATGACCAATCGGAGCCAACTATGAGCGAAAACAATTTTCAAAAGAAAAACATCCCAACCCTTTTCGAATGGGCAGGAGATATGGAAACCTTTGATAGGTTATTTGAAAAATTTTATGGAAAAGTTCTCCAAGACGATTTATAAGGTGATGTGTTTAAAAATATGTCGCCAGACCATGTCTGGCATGTAGCACATTTTGTTGCGGAAGTATTCGGTGGAGACAAATTGTATACTAACCTGGACAAGGGTAGCCATTCCCAAATGATTTGACACCACATTGGAAAAATGCTTTCAGAAGAGAAAAGACAACGATGGGTCCAACTATTATTACATACAGCTGATGAAGTCGGTTTAAAAAACGATCCAGAATTTCGCTCTGCCTTTGTAGGTTATATTGAATGGGGAACACGCCTAGCGGTAATTAATTCTCAACTTACCGAAAATCCAATGGATACTCATGAACCGATGCCTAAATGGGGTTGGGGAGAAACAGGAGGACCATATATCCCAAATGAAAACGATTTCAACAAATAATAGATTAAAAAGAAAAGAAGACAACTAGCGATCATAAGGTGAAAGTATCTTTATAATTAATATTTTAAAAAAACTTCATCCTTAATTTCTTCATTGTATTTAAGTTTCCAAATGATTCCGTCGGCAATATAATGATGAAATGTCAATGTCATAGCAAGTATGACCCCCATTGGTACTGCTGTGCTTTTCAGAAAGGAATCAAGTGTAAATCCTAACTCAGGGAGAAGGTAATACACCGGTAAAGCAAAGGTCAGGGTTACCAAAAAATACGAAATTGTATTTTTTGCGCCCCTTTGTGAAATCCAGGACATCACTCGCGACTTCGAATCAAGTCCAGATGCAAAACGATTTCGATTGTAGATCCATACAAAGGCAATGTATTGGACATTATGCCAGACGTTAACGAGTAACCAACCAGAGCATATTTCCTCTATCAAAATATATCCGCCAAGAAATACCAGTAGATGTGATATCATAAATAAACTATGACCAACCGCTAATTCTCCTCTGAGGTAAGCGACAAAACGTGTATAAATCCAATACAACCAGAGGGCACAACTTACGAAACAGGCAACGATTACGATCATCTGTGGAATTGGCGGTAACCAGAATTCTTGGAAAAGAAATTCATCAGGACTTTGTGCACATCTATGGAGTAAGCCCCAGATTGGCACCGACCACAAAGTAACTTCGGATAAAAAAGGTGGATCCCAAACGAGTCCACCCGCCTGACGACGGTAAGCTTGAGCTAATCCCCAACTCTGCCGAACTGTGTGGAAAAATTGACCAAAAAAATAAATAACATAGATTCCTTTGAGACCAAAGGTTTGTCCCAAAGAAAAAAGACCTAATAAGGCCAAAGGGGGTACAAAATAAATCAATGGCCCATACCGTTTGCGATCATCTGGATGAACCAGAAGTTTAGTATATGTCGCCCAAAGATGTTCGTATCCAAAAAGCCAACTATGAACCGTTAGGATTGGTAAAAATAGCAAGGGCCAAATGACTGTTACACTCGCCATTAGACTTGCAAGCAGTGCAACTCCTACAATGAAGAATAAATCAAAGTAGGAAATCTTCAGCCTATCAAAATCCATATATCAATTTTTTTCATCTCTCAGATGAACTAAGTCACAGCACCAGGAGGAAGTTTTTGTTTTGGAGGTTCCGTGCAGACATTTTTCTCACCGTCACTGGTGCAGGAATGGTGTTTCTGGCATTCATCCGAAGTTTTGCACTCTTCGCCTACTTTCTTTTTCTTAGGATCAAAAGGCCAATGAGCCTCTTTTGCCATATCTGCCGGTACAGCCGTATATACATTACATGTAACTAGCGCTAAAGTAGTCGTCAAAATTAAAATCAAAAATATTTTTTTCATCACCTGCTCTCCAAATTTAAAGGAATCAAGAACATCTGAAATGTTTGATTCTTCCAGATTACTTCGAAACAAACTCGAAAGAAATAAAAAAATTCAAGAATAACGAAATACTTTTTGGTTCATATACCTTAGCTACCTTTGATTTATTTTCAGTTGAAACAAATTAATATATTATAATAAATCTCCCAAATTGTCGTCCAGGGATCGGATTTCGGAGTAAATCAATCACACTTTCTTAGCAAAAAAATATTTTGGGGACTTTGTGGCAGGTTTCCAAAGAAATTGACATTATGCACCGCATTACAAAGATTTGATTGACAAAAGTGAAGCCACAAAAAACACCTAACTTTACGTTACGTTCTTAAGAATCCATAGATTTGAAACTTTATCAAGGGGAACACAATGAACAAACGAAGAAGCTTACTTTTTAAAATAGGGATCGGGGGGCTCCTCATTTCAGGAATCGTCACGGCCAGTACAATTGCCAAAAAAGATGAAAATGAAACGTAGGGATTCTTGCATTCCTTGCCGCAGCAACGTCGACAATAGGGCCCATTACACCGACTTTGAAGGCGGAAGGTGGCAATTTCCAGATTACACTTTCCTGGGATACAAACGCTGGTGCAGAATCGTATAATCTCTATCATTCGACAGCAACAGGCGTCACAATTCAGTCCGGAACGAAAATTGCCAGCGTGACCTCACCTTACGTGCACACAGGCCAGGCAAACGAGTCGGCTTTTGTGGGGACAGTATCAGGCAGAACCTTTTTGAAGCATGTGACGTGGGCGGTGTCAATTCACCTGCGTGCGATTCAGACTGTACTGCACCAGTCTGTGGTGACGGAATTCGCAACGCTCCCAATGGCGAAGTTTGCGACGACGGAAACGTGGCTAACGGTGATGGCTGCAACAGCACTTGTTCTGGACCCTGAACTTTTAATCAGGTGGTTACATGGGTGACAGAAATTCAAATACAATGCAAAAAACTCAGGTACTATGAAAAAAGCGGAACTGCAAAGGATTCGGAAATATATCAGTTCCTAACAAATACATTGGATTCCGAATTCTAACCAGAGATCCACAATAAGGTTAGAATTTTTGGAATCAATCCCAAAATTTTTGCAGGTTTTTCCAAGACCACAATTTAGGAAAATGTTACTCTTCATTTATTAAAAATGAAAGAGCGAAAGATGAATGTGTTAGAATTACTATATCATAATGTACCAATGGATCTTTTTACATTAAAGGAGAACTGTTCTCTCGTTGATCAGTCCCAAAATTTAATCGACCAATGTCATCCAGGTGCGACGAATATGAAAGTTTTGAATCTCAGCGCGGAAATTTCCGAAGCTGACATTCCCTACTCTCAAAGCAACAGAGCCCTTCATGGATTTATGCATGGAGGTTGTTTCTTTAGCGTCGGTGATACGCTCACATCGATTATGGCATTCTTTCATGTGGAAAACGAAAGAGAAAGAACCTTTACGATGGATGTTTCGATACGATACTGACGCCCCGTACGAACTGAAACCATTCGCGCTAAAGCAAGACTCGTTCAAAAGAACGGAAAACTACTAGAATACGTTTGTGATTTTTTTAACGAAGACAATAAAAGAACAGCACAAGCAAAATATAAATATGCAATTGCTGAACCTCGTTAAATTTTTTCTTCATATCGATAGGATTTATTAAAGTTTTCGATTGTTTTTGTTAAATCATCGTTTAACATAAGCAGATGCAGAATGTAATCTGTGCACTTCGGGGTACTGCGTTGTTCGTCGGGAAATTGCCGTATCTTGCGTTTCATTCCACCGTTACCTCTACAATGGTTGTAGGCCTCGATACGGAAATCAAAAAACGTGTCAAAGGGAACAAACAGTGGATGATTTCCCGATGTTTTGTTTTTGATGGAGCATTGAGTCACGAGACAATTCTCAATGGATCGGTAGGAATTTTGTTTGCCGATCCAGGAAGCGAAATCGGAGAAATTCTCACGAAAGAGGCCGGGCCCACTGGACTCTCTGCCAACCCAAGTTGGGCTCCAGAATTGATAGCGACTTGTTTTGAAATTCAAACAGCTAACCCGGAACAATATCCCGAAATTTTAAATCGTTCGTTTCCGTTTAACCGATTGGCTCCGGTCCAAAAAATACAAGACAACGAGCGTTTAATATATGTTATACGTAAACTGATCGAGAATCCAGAAGAATCCACGAACATCGAAGAACTCGCATTGGAGATCGGGATGTCGGAGTCTTGGCTCCAACATGAGTTTAAAAATGCAGTAGGTCTCCCGCTCCGCGCTTTTCGCAAGTGGTTTCGAATCAAAACCGCAGTAATCGCAATCAAAGAAGGAAGTAACCTCGCTGATGCGGCTCTCGGTGCAGGCTTTTACGACCAAGCTCACTTCACGAATGCATTTCGGGAAATTTTTGGAATTTCGCCTTCCGTAGTATTCCAAAAAGGTGAATCGATTCGTTGGTACATTCAAAATGAAGAGATCGAAAAAATGTTGAGACTTCCTTAAAATTTAGAAGCTTTCCTACCAATGATTCCGAAGATCCAAACGATTCGGGCGGATATACGTAAAACAAATAGCCTTTTTTATTGAAAGATCGAAGTGAAGGAACGAAGGTAGCTTTACGAAAAGCAAATAGTGGCGTGATTATGCGAGCTAAACGAAATACAAATATCAACGGATTTGCGGTTTTTTATCGCATTGCATTAATCTGCAAAGAGGTTTTAGGTTGATGATATACGCAATACAAATAACATACGAAGTGAGTTACAGAGAGACAGATTGGTCAGGGAATTGCGCATACAACACAGATTGATTGTCCCCAAATATTCGGCACTTTCCTAAGGGAAAGGTGCTCGAGCCGGTACACAAAAAATTGTTTCCTATAAATAATTCAATTTCTTTGATTGGAATCCTTCTGTCATAAAAAAAGAGTTTATTTCGGTCAGATCCTACTTTCAACTTTCCACTATGATCTTTATCACCTTTACCTCAGCCCTACTTCTCTTATCCATCTCCGCAATTCATATTTATTGGGCTATAGGAGGACTATGGC
The DNA here is from genome assembly GCF_026151655.1 of Leptospira soteropolitanensis. GTDB lineage: Bacteria > Spirochaetota > Leptospiria > Leptospirales > Leptospiraceae > Leptospira_A > Leptospira_A soteropolitanensis. The sequence goes on from NZ_JAMQPN010000001.1 coordinate 22,110, forward strand.
CCGGAAAGACCAAACAAGAATTAATTGATCTTGTTTTCGGGAAAGGAAATCAGTTTCCATCACCGCTAACGTGTTTGTTTGTCGCCATTTTTTTATTTTTATTTTCCATATTACCAATTGCATGGATTTTGAAGAATAATCTTGCACTTGATAGCAAAATGATCTTTGGATTGAGAATTCTTATTACAATGATTTCTGTAATATTTTTCTTACGAGGTGTGCTTGCTTACTTTCCGATTATCACCAAACAGTGGAAACCTATATTTGTTTATTATACAAAAAGAATATACAATCCACTTTGCATTACCATTAGTTTTCTTTTACAAATTCAAATCTTATAAAGAAAGATAATAGATCATAATACACAGTTAACAATGGTATAGAAGATCAATCTATTGATTCGGTCAGCAGGAAACTTAAATCTGAAAATATTCACTCTATTTAAAAAGTAATCCGATTCTTTTAGCAAATAATTCAGACTTTTTAAATATCTGAATTAAAACTTATTCAAATATGAAGATTCTAAAATCGAAGGGCAAAATGAACCATTAGATTTTGGATCAAGTATCAAAACCGAATTTGTTGTCGTAGAAAATGGAATTCCATAGATTTTTCCATTCGGTGCAAGAGTTCCACCATTCCATTTATTAACTCCGACTAATCCGGTTATTGTTGTGGTGTCTACCGAATTATTCGATGGATCAATAATAAGGACTACATCACTCGATGCTGGAATCCCATAAATTTTCCCATTGGGAGCTAAAACTCCACCATTCCATTTTGTAGTACCAGAAATAGTTGCTATGGAAGTTGTATCAGCAGTATTTTTTTGTGGATCAATGATAAGGACATTTGTTGTATCATTTGGGATTCCGTATATTTTTCCATTGGGTGCTAATACACCGGATGACCAACGGTAAGACCCACTAAGTCCTGTAATTGTAGTAGTGTTGGCGGTATTTGTAGCCGGGTCAATGATAAGTACGCTGTCAGTAGCATTATAAGGTATTCCATAGATTTTTCCATTCGGTGCTAATACACCAGAGGACCATTTATTACCTCCCGCTCCTAACCCAGTAATTGTTGTTGTATTAGCTGTATTCGTAACTGGATCAATGATGAGAACACTATCGCTTTCCGAAGGAATCCCATAAATTTTCCCATTCGGTGCTAATACACCACCATTCCATTTACTACCAGTTCCTAAGCCAGTAATCGAAGTTGTATCAGCAGTATTTGTCTTCGGTCTATAATTAAGACACTCGTACTCGAAAAGGGCATACCATAGATTTTGCCATTTGGTGCCAATACACCACCATTCCATTTATTAGATCCTGTAAGGCCAACGATAGAAGTAATATCAGCCGAACTGGTAACTGGATCGATGATAAGAACTGATGTTGCTTGATAGGGTATTGAATAAATTTTTCCATTTGGAGCAAGAACAGAACCTGACCACCTAAAAGATGCTGCGGGTATAGGAATTGAGGTAGAATCAAAAGTAGGATTTCCAGAAGATCCTTGTTGAGATTGAAAGTTTAATTCATTCAAAAATTTTTGCGAATTTTCCACTTGGATCACAGAAGGAAAATCGAGATCACAAATATTCGTTGCTATTTTTATTCCACAGTGAGGAGATTTATCACCTCTCATAGTTTTAACTAATAATGTTTGTAAAAACAAATTTGAACTAATGTCACATGAATTTTCCATATTAGAAGGTTTGCATGCAAGAAGAACCAAAAATATTCCAAACATTACTTTCATGGTTGCGATCATTTAATTCAAACCAAACAATTGCTATCTTTTTTCAAAAACCTTTCAAAAAAACAATTTATAGAGTTCTTAAATTAGGATTTATTCTAATTTATAGTGGAAAGATTAAAATTGTGTGAGCAAATATTTCTTGCTATCCTATAAAATTCATTCAAGATTGATTTTTATTTCTTAAGCTATGGAACCATCTGACAAACATAACGAAAAAATGGCTCAAATGACTTTTGGTACAGTTTACCCAATGTATCTAAATAAAATTGAAAAAAAAGGAAGAACTAAAAAAGAATTAGATGCTGTGATTGAATGGTTAACTTCCTATGATGCAAAAAAAATAAAAGAACTAATGGATGAGAAAGTAAACTTCAAAACTTTCTTTGAGAAAGCAAAACTAAATAAAAACGCTCACCTTATCAAAGGGATGATTTGTGGTTATCGAGTGGAAGAAATTCAAAATCCTTTAACACAAAAAGTTAGATATTTGGACATACTGGTAGATGAATTGGCCAAGGGTAAACCAATGGAAAAAATTTTACGAAACCCATAATTTACTAACTTAAACCATATCTCTTCTTGACAATTCATAATAATAATGGTCCACTAATTAAGTTCTAGTTTATAAATTCCTGTTAGGTTCCACTATGGCTGACGAAGAGACAAAAGATTTTTTTCGAAAGATCATTTTTACCAATGAAGAGATTTTAAAACTACGAATCTTACTTTATAGCTTAAAAATACGTGCATTAAATGCTCAAATTCTTTCCGCAAACTCTGGATCATTTGCCGCCAGTTATGGTGTTGTTTCTGCCGAAATCATCCATTTTAATCACAAAATCCAAGAAGTAAACGAAAGACTTACCAAGGCAATCACCATCGTCATAAAGATGGCTAGTGAAATGCAAAAAATTGCCAAAGTTTATCACCTTTTACAAGTAGCTGTAGAAACTTGTAAAACAAGAAAAGTAAACCCCAATCATTTTAAAAATATAGAATCGAGTTTACGTTACCGATTTGAAGAAAAAGAAATGTTGGATTCACAGTTGAAAAAAGAATTTAGTGCCATACACAATCTTGTGAAAAGTTCAACTAAGTTATGTTTGGAAGGAAGAACCGTTTCTCTACAGACTCGTATTGAGTCAGCAACCATCTTAGAGAATCAAAAACTATTTTTAGCTGTGGCAGAAAGTTTTGATGGGGCACTCAATATCATCGAATCTTCCTATCGTTATTTAGCAAAACTCTGGTAAATCATGAAAAAAATTCAAACCATCTATTCCGACAAAGATCACAAATGGTCAGTGATTGCAAGAGATCCTGCCAAACCCAATTGGCTCATTGATACCAATGAATATTTAATTGAATCGGATGGAATGGGGCTACTCACTGATCCAGGTGGAAGTGAAATTTTTCCCGAAGTTTTTTCCGCTCTTGTCGAAGTTTTTCCTGCTTCTCAGATTCAGAATATTTTTGCTTCTCACCAAGACCCGGATATTGTTTCCTCTATCTCCCTTTGGCTTGAAGTCAATCCGTCGATTCGTTGTTATGTGAGTTGGTTATGGACGGGGTTTCTCCCACACTTTGGGGGAAATGCAAATACTTTTATTCCTATGCCCGATGAAGGAATGGAAATCATACACCAAAACATCAAACTGAGATCGATTCCTGCTCATTTTTTACATAGCGCTGGAAACTTAAATCTTTGGGATCCAAAGGCAAAAATTCTATTCAGTGGGGATGTGGGTGCCGCCTTACTTCCAGTAGACGAAATGGAATTGATAGTAAAAGATTTTGATAAACACATTCGGTTTATGGAAAAATTCCATAAACGTTGGATGGCTTCTGAACAAGCCAAAGTAGCCTGGTGTGAACGAATTTCCCATCTCAAACCAGATATGCTTTGTCCACAACATGGATCTGTATTTCAAGGTCCCGATGTGGAACGGTTTATCAATTGGTTTTCGGAATTAAAAATTGGAATGGATGCATTGGAACTTCCTAAGATTTAAAAAACCAATTAGTTCAAAGAATTTTATCTTTTTTTTGACAATTGTATCTACAAAAAAGTAAGATTCCAAGGATTACCTCCTGGATTTACATTACCAATGGATGTGAGAGCTCCTGTAGTTTGGTTAATGCTAAATTGTAACAAATTAGCTGCATTAATATCTGCAGCATATGCAAATCTTCCTGTAGGATCGATAATCATAAATCGTAAATTACCTGGTACAAAACCAGTCACATTCGAAGAATAAGTAATTTTTCCAGTTTTTGGATCTACCAGATAACAAGAAATAATACCTTCGTTGATATTTAATAAATAATAAAAAAGACCACTCGGGTGGATGGCGGTACTATTAACACTCAAACCATGAAAGACTGAATCCACAAAACTCATATTACCTGTATTCTTATCTAAACGTAAAATAGTTACTGAAGGAGAGGAACCAACATAAATAAAATTTCCATTCGGATGAGTTGAAACATGGCCAGACCCATCATTGGGAAATGATGGACTGATTGCGGCTTGAGATAGACTTCCATCGTTAGAATTGATTCGGTAAGAAGTAATTTCTGTTATAGAATTACCCATATAAAAAATAAAACTACCGCTACGCGAGATTTGAATTTGTGAATGGCCAATGTTTGTGGGATAAGAAGTAAGAAAGCTCAAAGTGCCATCAGTATTAATGGAGTATGCTCGGATAGCCGAAGTACCTTCCGATGCTAAATAAAGATACTTTCCATCGGGAGTAATCACTAAGTTTCGAGGACTTAATCCAGCCGGTACCGTGATTGGGGTATTTTGAGACAAAACACCAGTCAATTGGTTGATTAAAAATTGAGAAATGGACGCGCCACCAAAATCACCAGTGTATAAAAACTTACCAAAAGGTTCGACACCGATACCTGTTGGAGTGGATGTTCCAACTAAAACAGATGAATTAAATGTCAATAGTCCACTAATCTCATCCATTGTTAAATGACCAACAGAATTACTCGAATCCAAACTTGTATAAACATAACCAGTATATACTGTTATATCACAATCTGCCTTTGCCCTTCCATCTATCGAAGTAGCAGTGATGATTACCTTTCCATTGCCGATACTTTGGACGAGTCCATTGGCATCGACTGTGGCCACAGATTTGTTGCTACTAGACCACTGGAAAGTAGAATCGGTTCTCGCCCCGTAAATATAATACTGCGCTTCGAGTTGCAAGCTATCCCCTTTTCGTATTCCGGCCCAATTGCGGTTTAACTCTACAGAAGCTTCTGCATTGGCAAGTAAGGCCCAAAGGGCAAGTAATGTTTTAGAAGAAGATTCTTTATCTGGAAAAAGAAGATGATGAACAATTGGGTTGAGAAGACAGGCATTGAAGGAAAAAAGACAAATCAGCAAATAAAATACTTTCTGAAATTTTTTGACGATCGTAGGATGCAATCGATGAGAACGATTTGTTTTCATATGAATCAACAAACATAAGTAAAGCGGATAATAAAAATTGTCATCCCAAAATTGCAACTTGATTGGAAATCATTTGAATTTGATTTAAGGTTTGCGCCAGGGATTGCAGTGGAAATCGAAGCGAAGCTGAGATTGGAACGGAAAGCCCGGTCGTGTCGTGTGTGGGTTGTAGTTCAGTAAGAAATTCGAGGCGCCAAAAGATCCAATAAAGATGGCAAATTTGTGGATTTGGTTGAACTTTAAAATATTTCTGAAAGTCTGAGAAAGAAAAGGGCTATTGCAATAAACGAATAACTTTATGTCGAATACAAAAACATTAACATCTAATGATTGGCTTTCTATTTCCTCATTTCTAGTTTTGGTCTTCACCATGTTAGCACCTATTGGCGAAGGACTTCTCATTGCGTTCGCCGTTGTATTTTTAGCAGTTGGAATTTCCAGTGCGGTTCATAACGCAGAAGTCATCGCAGAAAGAGTGGGCCCTTCCCTCGGAACTTTGATTTTGGCAATTTCCGTGACTGTCATTGAAGTGGCACTGATTGTCAGCTTAATGAGCAATGACACAGCAGATTCACCTCAAATAGCAAGAGATACAGTATTTGCAGCTTTAATGATAGTCACAAATGGAATTATCGGAATCTGCATATTGTTAGGTGGACTAAAGCATAAAGAATTAGGTTTTCAATCAGTAGGAACAACAGCTTTACTGGGAGTCCTTGCCGTACTTTCTACTCTCACTTTAATTCTGCCATTGTATACTACAACGACAAACAAAGGGACATATAGTCCGGGGCAATTGATTTTTGTTTCCATAGCATCGCTTGTTCTATATGGATCTCTTGTTTGGTCACAAACAAAATCGCATAAGAATTTTTTTTCAGCCGGAGAAAATGAATCTTCGTCTGAAGAGATAAATGCTACCAAACCCACAAAAAAAAGAGCGATTACTAGTTTTATTTCATTATTATTTTCACTAATTGCTGTCGTTGGTTTATCGAAAATTCTCAGCCCTACCATCGAAAGCACCATCTCCGCATTAGGTGCACCAAAAGCAGTGGTGGGAATAGTGATTGCGATACTGGTTCTTGCTCCTGAAACATTGGCTGCCATGAATGCTGCAAAAATAAACGAACTACAAACCAGTTTGAATTTAGCATTAGGATCGGGTGCAGCAAGTATTGCTTTAACCATACCTGCAGTCAGCATTTATTCGATGTTATTTGAAAAACCGTTAACTCTTGGTTTGGATACCAAAGGAATTGTATTTCTAATGGTAACCTTTTTAGCGGGTAGTTTTACATTTGGATCAGGAAGAACCACATCACTTCATGGACTCATCCACTTAGTGATTATGGCATCCTTTTTGGCAATTTCACTCATGCCGTAGATCCGATTTTAAAAACAGGATCAGAAATTATCCAGAGTGATTGGTTAACTACCGCAAACAAGACAACCTTCTTCCATTGAACAGGCTTCGCCAACAAATTCAGAATTAAGATCAGATTTGTTATTTGGCAAAGGGAGAAGATCGATATCTTTTTGTGATAGATTTTCTTTTTCTATCGTAAACTGAATTGCTTGTGCTGCGGCTTTGGTTCGCAAATAATACATACCTGTTTTTAGGCCTTGTTTCCAGGCGTAAAAGTGCATAGAAGAAAGTTTCGAAACAGTAGGATTTTCGACAAATAAGTTCAAGGATTGGGACTGACAAATAAATGCTCCACGATCCCTCGACATATCAATTAGAGATCTTTGTTTCATTTCCCAAACCGTTTTATAAATTTCTTTGATATCACTGGGAATTGAAGGAATAGATTGGATACTTCCGCCAGAAGCGATAATTTTATTTTTCATTTCAGAATTCCATATGCCAAGCTCAATCAAATCATTTAATAGATGTTTATTGACAATAATAAACTCGCCACTCAATACTCTTCGCGTATAAATGTTTGATGTATAAGGCTCAAAACATTCGTTATTTCCTAAAATCTGGGAAGTAGAAGCAGTTGGCATTGGAGCCACAAGAAGAGAATTCCTTGCGCCGTACTTTTTTACTTCTTTGCGTAGTGTTTCAAAATCCCAACGTTCAGTTGGTTTAACATTCCATAAATCAAATTGAAATATCCCATTTGAAAGCGGAGAACCCGGATAACTTGGATAAGGCCCTTCTATTTTTGCGATGTCTTTACTCGCTGTCATTGCAGCAAAGTAGATGGTTTCAAATATCTCGATATTTAGTTTTTTTGCAGCATCACTCTCGTAAGGCATACGTAATAAAATAAAGACATCGGCAAGACCTTGAACACCAATCCCGATTGGACGATGTTTTAAATTAGAATTTTTGGCTTCTTTTACTGGATAATAATTTTCATCAATGATACGATTCAAATTGATTGTCATTTGATAGACAATTTCATATAGTTTATCAAATAAAAAATTTCCATCAGAAACAAACTTAGGTAATGCGACAGATGCTAAATTACAAACCGCTACTTCATCCGGACTCGTATATTCTAAAATTTCAGTACAAAGGTTACTGCTTTTTATAGTTCCCAAATTTTTTTGATTACTTTTTAAATTTGCTGCATCCTTGTACAATAAATATGGAGTTCCTGATTCAATTTGCGATTCCACTATAGCGAACCAGAGGTCTTGTGCCTTCACTTTAGAGCGTGCTCGTCCTTCTTTCTCATATTTTTCATATAGTTTGACAAAATCATCACCATAGACATCAGAAAGACCAGGAGCTTCATTGGGACAGAATAAACTCCATTCTCCTCCTTCTTCTACTCGCTTCATAAACAAATCAGAAATCCAAAGTGCATAAAATAAATCACGAGCACGCATTTCCTCTTTCCCGTGGTTTTTCTTTAATTCTAAAAAAGGAAATATATCGGCATGCCAAGGTTCCAAATAAATGGCAAAAGCACCTTTTCTTTTTCCACCACCTTGATCTACATAACGTGCAGTGTCATTAAACACACGTAACATGGGAATAATTCCATTACTAGTACCATTTGTACCACTTATATAAGAGCCTGTTGCTCGAATATCATGGATGGAAATGCCTATCCCACCGGCACTTTGGGAAATTTTTGCAGTTTGTTTAAGAGTATCATAAATCCCATCAATGCTATCATCTTTCATAGTTAGCAGAAAACAACTGCTCATTTGAGGTTTGGGAGTTCCCGCATTAAAAAGTGTAGGAGTTGCATGAGTAAACCAACGTTCGCTCATCAAATCGTAAGTTTTAATTACATCTTCAATTCTTTGTTTATGAATACCAATAGCCACTCGCATGTACATATGTTGGGGGCGTTCTAATATTTTTCCATTTAGCCTTAACAAATATGATTTTTCTAATGTTCTAAATCCAAAATAATCAAACCCAAAGTCTCGATCATAAATAATTGAACTATCCAACAATTCTGAATGTTCCTTTATAATTTCCCAAACATCATCAGCAATAAGTGGCATCCATTTTCCTGTTTTCGAATCAACGTGGGAATAAAGACGTTCCATAGTTTCCGAAAAAGATTTAGTTGTATTTTTATGAAGATTACTCACAGCAATGCGACTTGCAAGTAGCGCATAGTCAGGATGTTTTGTCGTCAGTGAAGCAGCGATTTCCGAAGCTAAATTGTCTAATTCCGAAGTGCTAACTCCATCGTAAATACCTTCGATAACTTTTTTCGCAACATCGATCGGGCTGACCAAACGACTTAATCCATAAGATAGTTTTTCAATTCTTGCGGTAACTTTATCAAATTTAACCGATTCGTGTTTTCCATTTCTTTTAATTACAAACATATAATATCCTTTAAAATTTAAAAATCTTCACTCAACGAAAATTTAGAACCGACAGTGGAATTGAATATGCCAGCTTTCTGATAATCTCCTACGCGTTTCTCAAAAAAGTTGGTTTTACCTTGTAATGAAATCATTTCCATAAAATCAAAAGGATTTGTGGAATAAAATAGTTTCTCAAATCCGAGTTCAATGAGCCATCGATCTGCAACAAATTCAATGTATTGTTGCATTAATTTAGCATTCATACCGATAAGATCAACTGACAATGATTCGGTGATAAACTCTTTTTCAATATTGACCGCATCTGAGAAAATCTCATAAACTCGCTCTGCACTTGGCTTGTCATTTAACATTTTGAAAAGGATACAAGCAAATTCACAATGTAACGCCTCATCTCGACTAATTAGTTCATTTGAAAAACTAAGTCCGGGTAGAAGTCCCCGTTTTTTCATCCAAAAAATAGCGCAGAAACTCCCACTAAAAAAGATACCTTCCACGGCCGCAAAAGCAATTAGACGTTCGGCAAAATTCCCTTCACCTATCCATCGTAATGCCCATTCTGACTTTTTTTGTACTGCAGGTATGGTTTCTATCGAATGAAATAATCGGTCCTTTTCTGTGGGATCTTTAATATACGTATCAATCAAAAGCGAATAAGTTTCTGAGTGTATATTTTCCATCATAATCTGGAATCCGTAAAAACACCTAACTTCGGGAAGCTGAACCTCTCTCATAAAGTTAACAGCCAAATTTTCATTCACAATACCATCACTTGCTGCAAAGAACGCCAATATATAACTCAAAAAAATTCGCTCATTATCTGTAAGTGAATTCCAATCATCTAAATCACTACTTAAATCAATTTCTTCGGCGGTCCAAAAGGAAGCTTGTTGCTTCTTGTACATTTCCCAAATTTGTGGATACTTGATAGGAAGGATCACAAAACGATCCTTATTTTCTTTTAATAAAATTTCCGATTTATAATCCATACAACAGCTCCGAATTTTATATATTTTGTTTATGATTTAATCCATTTACATAGATAAAACCAACAAGCGCTTGTTTGCTAACGGAGAAAGTTTTGGATTGCTCGTATTTTCCCAAGACTAAATCTCCTTTAGTCCGGAACACATACATCTTTCTTTAAGGAGAGGCTGTGGGTATCCCGGTAAAAATAGTCCGGGGCCCTGAAAAAAATTTCGGTACAAATGATCGTTTACGGGCGATTCATCTGTGGGAAGATCCGACTTTCCTTATCGAAACAGATAAGAATTCACGGTTGCACCGTCAGTTGAGGAGTTTCACCTCATTCCTCCCGGAATAGAATCTAAAGAAACCCAAAGAGACATATTTTGTCAATGGAATAAAACGAATGAAAATCAAAAAAATCAAATAGGTACGAGGCAGACTAAAATACTATATATTCAAAGTTAGTTTATATTTTTATATATTGTTGATAGGAGTTCAGAAAGGATAATCGGTTTTTTGACGCAGTCGTTCATACCATTTTCCAAATATTCATTCAATTGAGATTCCATACTATTTGCAGTGATTGCGATAATGGGTATGTTTCGATAAGAATCGTTTCGTTTTCGAATGAGTTTCGTTGCTTCCAATCCATCCAGAACTGGCATTTGAATGTCCATTAATATCATATCGAACCGATGATCCAAATGTGGTAGTGATTCATCTAACAGACGAATCACTTCGAGACCATTGGATGCAATACTAACATTCATTTTTTCTTTCTGAAAAATTTTTACCATGAACTTTTGATTCAATAAATTGTCATCTGCGATCAAAATATGAAATTTTTTTTCGGAACTTACGAACATAGTATTAACGTTTCCCAAATTTTCTTCTCTTTGATCCGTCCTTTGGAATGGAATATAAAATTGAAACGTTGATCCTTCATTTAAAATGCTAAATACTTTTATATCACCACCCATCAAATTGATTAGTTGTTTTGAAATATAAAGACCAAGACCGGAACCTTCAAATTTTTTGGTTCTTGAATCTTCCAATTGAACAAATCGATCAAATAACCTGTTAATGTTTTCTTCTGAAATGCCAATCCCGGTATCTCTAACTGCAAAAATAATAAACTTCTTGTCCTCACTTAGGTGAACATTCAAACTTACTGACCCAGCCATTGTAAATTTAATAGCATTAGCAATTAGATTAATTAATATCTGTCGAAGCCGATTCTCATCAACCAGAATGAATAGATTTGGTTCCAAATCATTTACATTCAAACTCAAATTCAAATTCTTTTTCTTTGCATCCGATAAAAACAAGTTAGTTATATCTTTACATAGTTTATTTATATTTGTAGGTTTTGGAACAATTTCTAACTTTTTGTTCTCTAATTTAGAAACATCCAATATATCATTTATAATAGTGAGGAGAGATAAGACTGATTTTTCTGCATTATCCAAGTAGTCTTTTTGTTCAGCATCGACGTTAGTTTGTTCGAGAAGGGTCAACATACCCAACACACCATTCATTGGAGTGCGAATTTCATGGCTCATATTTGCTAAAAACTCAGACTTAACTCGATTTGCTTTTTCAAGCTCAAACGTTCTTTTTTCAACAATATCCTGAATACTTTTTTCCTTTCCCATAATGATAAGAAGCAATATACCAAGTAATCCAGTTAATAGAGATGAGATGATTAGTAAAAAACGAGATGCATTCGTTAGATTCTTGTCAAAATATTCTTTAGTTGCAACTGTTTTGATTTTTAAAATATGAGAACCGATCGTCAGTTGATGTTCATAAAAAAAATCAGAAAAGATTTTCTCCTTCATATTAGAACAATTTTTCGAAAAAATTTCTTGGTGATAAAGGCTACTTTTCTCCTCAATTTTTATGCACAAATGATTTTGATCATTTCCAATTAATGCTTTATCTATGATTTTTGAAATACGAATCGCAGCGGTAGCCATCCCAAACTCTCCAGTCCCTCTACGAACTGGATAAAAAACCAAAAAACCTACATTATTCTCTGCAACTTGGACAAGGTTGATTTTTCCAGTCATCTCAATTCCAAACATTTCTTTGGCGCGGAGAAGTGCCTCTTTTCTTGTCATGTCTGAAAGTAAATTGAATCCAATGGCATCTTTATTTTCTGCATATGGAAATATATATTTAATATATACATACTCTTCGTATTTTGGCGATGGATATAATTTTCGATCCTTTTGAATTGAAATTCCAATGGAACCTGGATAATCGATTTTTAAATTAGCCTCTGCCGTTGATCGTGAAGAATGACTAATCCAAGGATTCCATGATAATGTAGTTACGCTGTCAGAATCTGTCAAAAAACCTTTAGAAAAAGCTTCAAAGTATTTACGGTTTAAGTTATTTGTTAGAGAGATAAAAGTACCCAAACCTTTTAGTACTCTTAAATTTTCTAACAATCGGTTTTCTATTCCTGCTGAAATAATTTGACCATCCGATTTAATTCGATACTTTATAAATTCCTTTTCCCAATTGCGGGTTAAAAAGAATATCGATAATGTAAAAACAAAAGTACTCATTGTTGCGGATGCAAAAATAATTAATCTTAAAAGTTTTTCTTCACCTTTATACCATTTATAAATCAAAACCATTAACGGAGTAAAAATGATAATCCCGATCGTATCACCCATCCACCAAGTGATCCATGTTTGGAAAAGAAATTCGAAATAAATGATTTTAAAATATAATAGAGATAAACTACCGATCACAGAAGATACTAGAGCTGTAATTGGCCCCGCAAAAACAAAAAAATGCATTATCTCATTTGCTTGGAAAATATTCAAATTTGATTTTGAATATTTTTTTAATAGAAAAGAACCTAACAATGCCGAAGTTGAATTTCCTAACGATATCGTTAAATTCTGTGGATCAGAAATTAAAAACTGCGTTAAGGTTTCTAAGGTTGGAAGATGCGTCGTGTTGGTGAAGTAAGCACCACAGAAGAGGGCAAACCAAACACGATTGCCAAATAACAAAACAAAGCCAAGGGCAAAACCTGCTGGAGGCCAAATGGGCGTGCTGTAACCATCAATGGAGGAAAGGGTTAAACTTAGTTTTCCTGCAATGAGATAAATTAAAAATACAAAGGTCTGGAGAGAAATTTCCCGAATGTAATTTCTAATCTTTGCATTCGCAGAAAACATACATACATAAAGACGAAAAAATCATTAAAAATAGAAGGCGAATGGGAACCGCGTAAATCATTTTTTTTAATAAAGGAAAAAACCCTAAAATCTACCCTCATTCCAGAAGAAAGGTTCAATTGGCCTCTACATACTTTTTAAAGTTATCTAGAATGGCTTGCCATCCGCCGCGTTGCATTTCTTCCAGATTCTCATTTTCTGGATCAAAACTGACAACTACCTTTGATTTCTCGCCGAGAGCCTCTAGGACAAAATTCTTTCAGACCCTCTATATAATGCAAAACATTTATTTCTCTTATCAAATCACATAGTTCTTAATTCAATGTTTTGGCAATGCCTTCTATGATATCTAAACACTGTTTCCAACTTTGCAAAGAATGTTCTCGTCTATCTTCTGCGGTAAAACCAGTTTGAGTTAAGTGGATAGTCACAAAACCGTCTGCGAATGTTAACTTATTTTCTATAATGGAGTAGTTTTCAGGTAGATCAGGTAATCCAAAAAATTCACTAAAATAAGAATATTTAAATGTTTGAGGACGTTGCAGTACGATTATTTTTCCTTTTTCCTCATAAGGAGTTCCTTCCCAAACTCCCTTAAAAATAAGGGAACTGCCTTCTTTCCATTCAGAGATAACATCAGTATCATACAAATATTGTTTAATGTATTTTGGGGTTGTCAGTATTTCCCAAATGCGTTCCAGACTAGAGGGAATGGTTTTTGTAAGACTCAATGTTAAATTATGATTCATTTGATTTGTGGTATTCATTGTTTTCTTTACTCCTACAAGAAAGATAACAAATAAGAAAAGATTTGGATTGTAAAAAAGCGACAAAACAATAAATAAGTTGTATGGTGAAGGAAAAAGGAAAACCGACCCGCGGAGTTCTACGCCAATCCAAAGCCAACCTGATTGCCAAACACAATCGGTTTTTTGCCAATGAGAATCTAGATTTTTTTATTGAGCACTATTGGACTGTTAGTTGGGATTTAACTAATAAAGATCCCTATCTTGCCGAAACGCTTCCCTATCCAAGCATACATATTGTATTCGAAAAGGGAAATTCGAAAATTTTTGGAGTTACCAAAGGCAGGTTTTCCACCTTATTACAAGGAAAAGGTTCTGTATTCGGTATCAAATTTCGGCCTGGAGGATTTTTCCCCTTCTTACAAAAAAACATCTCAATACTCACAAATAAAACGATACCTATTTCAGATCTAACTAAAGTAAATATTCTTTCTCTCGAATCCAGTATCTTTGAAAAAGAAGATGACGAAAGTAGAATTAAAATCATCGAAACTTGGTTAGAAACTATTCTACCCGAAAAAGATCCCAAAGTATTAATAATCAATCATATTATAGATAGAGTAAAATCAGATAGGTCCATCCAATCAGTAGACCAAGTCTCAAAACTATTTTCAATGAGTCTTCGCAATTTACAAAGGCTCTTTCAGGAATATGTCGGAGTTAGTCCCAAATGGGTAATCCAACGATTTAGAATCCAAGAGGTAGCCGAACTCATTGAAAAAGAAAAAAAAATTCATTATGCAGCAATGGCTTTAGATCTTGGTTATTACGATCAGTCTCATTTTATAAAAGATTTCAAAAACACAATAGGATTAAGTCCTGAAGAATATTTAAAATCAATAGTTTAAATCAAAAAACATGGCTAAAGTTGACGAATAGCTGCTCATCTTCTCTTGATTTCGCATAGTCAATCATAATGATTGTTGCTTGGTTCCAAGCAATTCGCAAGCCTATCCCCCGCGAATAAGCATACCCTTTCCAACCTAATTTATGTTCGTCGTCCCATACACGACCATAGTCAAAAAAAGGAACTAAATTAAAGGCAAAAAATTCATCTCCAAATTTGGCCTCTGCAAATTTCCAACGAATCTCCGTATTTCCCCAACCCATTGCACGGCCAACAAATCGATCTTGTTTGAAACCTCTTAGTGTTCTAAGTCCACCGAGTCCCCCAACAAGTCCTTCTGTTCCCCACATATTCCTATACTCATAAAAAGGTGCTTCTCCATCGGTGACACCTAGTCCAAATCGATTGGCGATGACTAATTTATCAAAAACCTTAGGGAAAGGACTCCAAAACAACTTAGTCTGAGCAAAGTATTTTTGATAATCGTAATCAGATCCGATGGCCTTGGTGTGTTTTTCATAGGTTGCCTCTGCAAAAATTCCTGAGTTCGGATCTGGCTCAAAATCTCTAGTATCGTATACTAAACCCACACGAAGAGCATTCACATAACCACCATTATACCCAATTATTTTTTTTGCTTCATAATCTTCTGTAAGGCGTGTTTTCCCATTCGGTACATCTGCAGTATGTTCCCCACCAAGAATTGGATCTACACCACGAGCCAACTTACCATCATAGGTTCTAACAATATTGTTAGAAAATTTTAAACCAGCGACAAGCCTGACAGTCCCACCAACAAATGAACGCTCTGTACTTGTAGTGGCCATTGGAGTTTCTATAATATAACGGTTGTACATTTTATCTGTTACAACATAACCAGGAGTTGGCGGAAATCCAGAATAGGTTTTTCCTCCGAAACTAATCGGGTCTGACCTAGTTCCTGGTCGATAGTAAGCTAGGTTATTTTCCTGATCGATATAACTCGCATTGATGATATGCCTTCCATCTTGTTGATTACGATCCAAATAGGACAAAGGTTTCATTGTATCTTCGCCAATACCGAAATACAGTGTAGTTGGTGTGATCGTAAGAAAGAGGTCTGCCCGTAGCCTCCATTGTGTATCCGCAATGAATGGCATATCCAAACTAACTTGGTGGTACTGCGCATTTTTATTGGTATTAAAATATTGAGCAAACACGCGGGAACGATAAGGTGTGTAATAAAAAAGTGGGTCAGATTTTTTTCCGTTATCATACACATAGGCACGAGCTCCATAACCAATCCCTTCGTTCGGGTCAGAATTGATCAGCGGCAATCCAGTTAAATACCAACTTTCTCTTTTGTCCTCTATATCTTTTTTACAGAGTTGTTTGGTTACATCCATAGGGAAGGGAAGATTTTTGGGAGGAGGATCTTTTTCGCAGCCAGCACTGGGAACGTATTCCTGAGCCAAAAGGAAACTCGGCGTCACCAAACAAAAACTAACCAGTAAGGAAAAAAGAACATGGCTGCAATATCGATTCATTGACCTAGGGAAGTACACAAATGATGGACATTACGTACTAAAAAAAATCGGTCAACCAGGAAATGAGTTCTCACTCACTTTTTATCTATTGGGGGCTAAAACCGAATGCCTTGGTGCGAATTTAAAAATTTCCGCAAATACAATGTTAATTTGTCATTTCTTTCGCCAAAGAATCAAGCTGAACGATGATTCCTCCGGTAGATTTGCTACTATCCGAAATTTGTTTGGAAATTTCGACTATATTGGCAGCGTATTCGGAAATATTCGCTGTAATTTTAGTAGATTCTTCCGTTGCGATCTTTTGGAAATTTGTCGAATTTTCGATGGTTTTACTGGTTTCGTAAATCCTTGTATTTAAGTTGTCGATCGTTTCGATTGCCTTATCAATTTCCACAATTTTAGAACCTACACCGGTGATTTCGTTTTTGATGATTCCAATGGCAGTGTCTAATTTTCCCATAAGATCAGAAGATCGATTGATGAGTTCGCTACTTTCTCCAATCAGAGAAAGATTTTCTTGGATGATTTTAGAGATTTCTTTTGAGTTTCGAGTTGTTGCTTCCGCTAATTTTGAGATTTCTTCCGCTACTACAGCAAATCCCCGACCGTGTTCGCCGGCTCTTGCAGCTTCAATGGCCGCATTTAAAGATAACAAATTTACTTTATCTGCAATATCGTTAATCACTGAAACAAAATCCGAAATTTCTGTACTCTTCTCTTGTAAAATATTAAACTTATTGATTGAAAGATGAATATGTTCCGATGTATCATTCGAATAACTCATAACTACATCTAAATTTTTATAAATTCTTCCTGTCCCGGTTTGAACAGTTTCATTAATTGCTTTTAGATCATTTACCGATTGAATCGAAACTTCTGATTCATTGTACAAGGATTTGGCGATTCTATTGTTTGAGTCTGCTTTTGAAGATAATTCCAATAAAGATGTCGAAATTTCAGATAGGGAGGACGCTTGGTGTTCCGATATATGTTTCAGCTCATCTGATATAGTATCCTGATTTCTGATTTGTTCTTTCATAAGATCAATGGTTTGAAGAATGGTCTTAGCCATATTCATTAAATTGTCTAAAGTTTTTTTTGCTTCTTTTTGTTTCTCAACAGCTAAGTTCAGTAGATTTCTCGTTGCGGTTGCTCCAACTGTCGCTCCAATACCAACCCATACAAAAATCAAAAACCTAACAATAATATTACTTTTGGGTCCACCAGGTATTAGTTCTGGTCTAAAGGAAAACAAAAGAATCTCAGAAACGATTATTAAAATAAAATTATAAATAGAGGCATTTCGATTAAAATATAAAACACTGAGTACAAACGAAATATAAAAAGTCGCAGCAAGTTCCGTCGCACCATAAATTACATACTGAAACACAAGCAAACATAATGTCACACCGGTAATGGATATATAACTCGAAGACCAATGTGTTTTTAATCTACTGGAAAGCAAAAAACCAACGATCAATATCGACGTTGCCAGAACAAATTCTATCAATATGCTCTGATAGGTTAAATAATCAGAGCCTTTCCCGGCTATTTTGATGGATAATGTTGCTACATTCGCAAGAGCCAGGATCGAAAGAAACGACATGAACATACGTTTGTTGTTCCGTAACATCACTTCCGTGAAAAGGTCTTCGGAAATGGTCATCACCTTATTTGGGGAAAAAATTTTAGCGATCAAACAGAACCTTCTTTATACCTAGACTAATTTTAATGTCATACTTTAGGAAATGGATCGTTTGGCAAGAAACGTCCCTAAGGCAACTAGAAAAATTCTAAAATAGTAACCAAGAAATATCATTCCCAAATCCCTTCTCAAGAACAAATTTCATTTCCATTCCTAAATCAATGGACCCAAATGATTCAAAAATCAATTTCATTTAAAATGTATTGGACGAAAAGAATGAGATAGTTTGTAAAAAAAAATGTTTATCTAGGGATTTTTGTAAGTAAGGGGAGAAAATGCTATGGTTTCGAAATGGTCCAAGAAGGATAAAACATTTCAAAACAAGACTTTAAATAAAATTAAAAATCCACCCATCCTCACAATATCAACATTAAGCTACAAACCCAAACAAAACCATTAGTTTTATTTAATATTATGGTTTTTCCTAATTTGCCACAGTATTGCTGTTAGTTTTTATTCAAAGAAATCACCAGTCGATTGACATAAAATAGAAAAATATAACTACTGTCAGAAAATCATATGGAGAGTTATGTGAAAAAAAATATAATTTTTGTTATCGCAATAAATTTGATTCTATTATCCATCAACTGTACTGGTGCTTCAATACATTCTACTTATGTTCCGAATGCCAATACAAACCCGACAAGAGAATATGCAACACCATCGGTATTACTCAAGGGTGGATTTATCTATCACAAAACATATGTTCCTGGACCTATTGGATTAAATACAGAAGGCAATTTAGAGGGACGAAGCTGTAGTCAGTCGGTTCTGCATTTATTTTCGTCAGGAAATTCCACCATCGAGGCCGCAAAAAGAGCAGGAAACATTACGAAAGTAGCTTATTTGGATTACGAACAAGTGGGGATTTTTATGGGTATAATTTATCATAGATTTTGCACCATTGTTAAAGGATCATAAACGGTATTAATTATGAAAATCAAACCTATCTTTATCTTTTTACTTAGTTTATTCCTGCTCACAAATTGTGCAATTGGACCTACGCATGGTTATATACTAACCTCAACAAGATTTGCCGGAACTTTTAATCCAGAAAATAACGTTAAAGCTATAAAAGAAGGCGTTGGATGCCAATTTACAGTTTTATATCTTTTTAGTTTCGGAGACGCCGGTGCAGGCTCTGTAGCAAAACAAAATGGAATTATTAAAATCGCTACTATCGATCATTCGACTGTATCATTTCTAACTGGTGTTTATCGATCTTATTGTACGATCGTTTACGGAGAATAATTATGAAATATCTATTCCTTCCAATCCTAAGTTTATTATTTGTTATCAATTGTGTAACAACTCCTATTCCTGGTTATTATTTCACATACACAACTCAACATTTAAATGGTGATGCCACTGGCAATATGGTAACATCTGCTAAATTAGAGAAATCAGGCAAGTCTTGTAGTTTCTCTGGATTTGTGGTGAACCTTTTCTTTTATGGTGCGGGGAACTCCATTGAGGAAGCATCTCAGCATGCAAATATTCAAAAGATTGCAGTCGTCGATAGAGAATCTCTGACTATTCTGCCATTCGGTATTTTTTATCGAGAATGTGTGATAGTCTGGGGAGAATAGACCGTGTCCCATAAAATATTCATTATTGTTCTTTGGATTAGTTGCTTATATTCTAGTAGTATTCTCTCCAAGGACTTTGACTCAACACATGAATTACCAAAAGTAAGGGAACCTGATAAACATAGAATTTATTTTCGTCGCAATGAAGGTTATGGCGGAATCAATTTTCCTGTCATGGATTACTTACGTTACGAGAACTTTAATTCAATTTTAGTTCAAGGATATGATACTAATACTGCGATTAGAGCATTTGCAAAAAATGATGGTTATAATGCGATTTCTGTTCAACATGAACTTGAATATCGTTATATGGATAAGTTCCGAGTTTTTTATGAAACTCGATCCTTAGTGAATTTAAAAGCCGGAAAAAACGACCAGAGAAATTTACAATTCAAAGAAGATTATGTTAGTTTAGGTGTAGCTTATTTTCATCCTTTATCTCCTAATTTTAATATTGGGTTTAGTTTGAGGCAGGTTGATATCGAACAAAACACAAAAAATAACTACTTGTTATTTGATCTTTTTCCTCCACTCATTGGCCCTAGAAATAGAGAATTTAGCATGAACGTGCGAGGCACTGTGCCAGGAATCCATATTGAAATTAAACCATTACGTTGGTTTGAAATTCATATTGGAAAACAATTCTATAATCTCTCAGGAAATGACACTAGGTCAACAATTGATATCGTTTTGGTAAATGATAGAAATACTAATCTATTATTTGGCTATTTTGATTTTTCAAAAGGTTTAGTAAGTTATACAGGAGAAAAAACAACATTAGACTTTGTATTTCGATTCTCTTCTTGGTTTGCTACCAGATGGGGTTATACAATTGAACGATATAACGTAAAATACAAAAAATACCTTCTTTATGTAGATGATGATATCCCATCTACAATGGTTTATTCAGCATTAGAAAGTTCTCAAAAACAAAGAATGGAATTCGGTTCTATGAATATCACTTTTGAATTTTCTAAAAGTTTCGACGAATAGTCCATAAAACCTAACAGAGATGAAGTTCTCTGTTAGGTTTTTTATCCATTTACTTCAGTTAAGATGGTTCTTTTCTTTATATTTCCCTTAGACTTCCTTTTTCAATCCAAACTGATACCAATCCACCTTACGGGTAAAATGCATCACCGCTGCCAAAATTGAGAATAGAGCTAAAGATCCCAATATTAATGCTTGTTCTTCGGAGGCTAAAATCACATATAAAAAGGAATACAAAACCAAATAATACAGAGCAGTGATGATTCCCTTTTTTTTATTTTTTAGAACGTTGGTTGCATAATAACCGATGAGTCCAGTTACTGCGGTACTTGAAACAATATAGGCTAATAAAAAACCAAAGTGTTCTGAAAAAGACAAATTCAAAATATAAAATAAAACCATTGCAGATCCAATTAAAATGTATTGAATGGGATGTAACAAAACTCCACCAAACACTTCCATTAGAAAGAATAAAGCAAAACTAGTAACAATCAATAGAAGTCCATACTTTACAGATCTCTCCATCTTTAGATAATGATCTACAGGGATCACAAGACTCACTCCATATCCTGAATTCAGAATTGTGTTTAAAATAGAGTCATCCATAGAATGAATCACTTGTGGATAGGATCTTGCAAAATAAGTTGACTCCCACACTGCAGAAAACCCATCTTCTTGAATCAATCTGTCTTTTGGCAAAAGATTTCCATTGAAGGACGGATCTTTCCAATCAGAACTCATGAAAAGTTTAGATTTTTTTCCAATAGGAATCATAGAAAAGGATTCCGATCCTTTCACTTCTAACTGGATTTCAAAAGGAATGGAATTACCAGAATCGGTAATTAAAACTGGAACATTAAGTCCTGATTGTAAATGTGAGGATCTGGTTCCTGGCAAAAACTTTTTTTCTTTTCCTGACCAAGTTAACTTCATTTCTCCACCAAGCCCCTTCAAATCTGAAACAGAAAGAATCAACCGCGTATCATCCCAATAAATGTATGTAGTGTCATTAGGAAAATCAGAGGACGAAATCGATGAGAATTTTCCGGCAATTTTCACCTTACTCGTGTATAATGGTATTTCGTATATACTTCTTTTACGAAGTTCCGTTTTCATATCAACCACCGAATCCAATTCATCAGGTAAAAAATATGCATAATCTGTGATATAATCCCATTTATCTTTTTCTTTTGTGGAACCTGATTTTGGAATCCTTACGTTATAAGGAACCATTAAAATAGGACCAATTACCGTTTGATTCGTTCCCCATTTTTCTCCAACTTCGATAACAGCTTCGTTTCTAGCTGTATTTCTTTCTTCGATTAAAGAACCAATCATTGCCAAAGGTATGATAAATAATAAAACCATACCTCCAAGGATAACCAAACGAAGGTTGACAGATGTTTGTAGTTTACTCATAAAAAATCTCCTATCCTTAGGATAGATCTTTATCGTGAGTCTTTTATGTTCTAAATGTGAGGATTGTGTGAGGGTCTAGCTTTTTGGCAACCATATCGATACAGACACTCCACGAGGTTCCCGATTTTGGATCTCTAATTTACCTCCATGTAGATCCACAATTTGATTTACAATGCTAAGACCTAAACCAGAACTTTTACGGTTATTCGTTGGTCTTGGCAAAGAATAAAATTTTTCGGTTACCCGATCTAACGCATAGTCGGGAATCTTATTTCCTTCATCTAAAACAGAAAACCTAAGAAAACCTTCCAATTCTTCTTTTATTTCAATATTGATAACATCTTGTTTATTTGCAAAATCGATTGAGTTTCTAATTATATTTTCTATGGACAAATATAAATAATTTCGATTTCCTTTTACCTCCCATTTTCTATTTTCACATAGAACTAATACCTGAAGCGACTTCCACTCTATTTCGGATTTAAAATTTGATAGAACTTCCTGAACCAAATCGTATAAAAGGACTCGATCATCCAGTGAGATATGTTTTTTGCCCTCAAGAGAAGAAAGCTCTAACATTTGTTCAATGAGATTTTGAATTCGTTTTGCTTCCTCATGAATATTTTTGGTAAGTCGGAGAGATTCGTTTGGATGGGATTGTAAAAGTTCTACAGATGCCAATATAGAAGAAAGAGGGCTTTTAATTTCATGTGTCAAGGTTTGGACATAAGACTCTATGTATTTTTTACCTTCAATTTCTTGGACTAATAAATCCACTTCTTTTCCCAATTCATTTAACTCACGAATTCCGATTTTCGGAAATATAACATTTTCTTTTTTTCGAAGAGAACTTACATATTGGGAAAGGCGTAAAATCGGTCGAAAAAATAAATACGCAAGTAAACTAAATAAAAGCGCAATCGACGAAGCCACGAGGAGTGAAATACGCCAAAACTTTCTTTTTGCTTCCTCGATAAAAGGAATCACACCGGTTTTGGGTTTGATCACAGTAAGAACTCCAACAATTTTGTTTTTGTATCGGATGGGTGAAGCAACAAATAGAGCCCCTTCACCTTCCTTATCCAAAAGTTTACTAGATCTTGCTCCATACTTACCTTGTAGAGTCAGATATACATCGTTAAACTTTGAATAGTCGAGACCTTCCCGATAGACTTCCGAATCAAGAATCACTATTCCTTTTTCATCCGTGATATAAACTTGGATGTCAGTATTGGTTTTTATAAGAGAATAAATTTTTGCATTAAAAGACCGTTTTTGGGTATTTTTGAAAACAGGAAAAAAAATGGAATGTAAGGTAACTTTAAACTTTGAATATGCCTGTGGATTTTGAATCAACTGTTCTTCCACAATCGCAGATAAAATATGAGCTGTGTCATTTAACGACTCCTCTACAGTTTCCATGTAACGAGGTCGTATTGAATCTTCTGTTTTATCGATTAAATAATAGAAACCAATGCTTAGGATAAAAAAAAACTAATCATGATTCGAATCCAAAGGCTCATATCTTTTCCTTTAACCCATACCCTTGTCCCCTTCGTGTTTCAATGGGATCGAAGTCTGGTTCCAATTCCTTAATCCTAGCACGGATGTTTTTAATTACAGTGTCTACTGCGCGATCGAAACTATCTTCTGGTTCTGTCCAAACACTGTCCATTATTTCTTCTCTAGTAAAAATTCGACCGGGCCACCTAAAAAACAACTCCAACGTTTTGTACTCATAAGGAGAAAGGTTTAATGTTTTTCCATTCAAATAAACTAACTTCTTGTCCAATGAAATGCTAAATTTAGATTCTTCTATCGATTGTGGTATAATCGTCCTTCGAAAAATAGCGCGTATCCTTGCCAAAAGCTCTCTGGGACTGAAAGGTTTAACAATGTAATCGTCTGCTCCAATCTCCAAACCCAATACTTTATCAATCTCTGTATTTCTTGCAGTTAAAAATATAACAGGAGTTTGCTGTCTTTTCCGAATTTCTTTTAATACTTCAAATCCATTTTGGTCAGGTAATCCAATATCTAGGATTATTAAAGATAGATCCTTTGAAAGTAGTTGTATTCCTTGTTTTCCAGTGGAAGCGAGAGTTACAAAAAACCCTTCTGACTCCAATGTTATTTGAATGGTTTCCTGAATTCCTGGTTCATCTTCGATCAGAAGTATTTTTGTCATTATTTAAAAACTATTTTCCTTCTGCCCAAGACTCTTCTCTAGGATCTGCCACACCAATTAGTTTTTTTTCATCATTTAACACTGCACATACTGCACCGAAATCATTGTCTAAATGACCTTTTTTATAAACTTTATATCCTTTTGCTCTCAGAGAATCAGAAACGGAAGTATATAGCGTTTCTTCTAATTCAATTCCGCCAGGTCTGTATGTATGTGGCGAAAAACTATCCGGCCAGTTCACCGAACGAAATCTAGGTGCTTCCACTGCTTTTTGCGGATCCATTCCAAAAACTATGATATTCAAAAAGAATTGGATCATAGCTTGGCTTTGAACATCTCCTCCCGGAGTTCCAAAACTCATCCATAACTTTCCCTTTTTTAAAACCATACCTGGGTTAGGAGTGATTCTTGGTCGTTTGCCAGGGGCTAGAGCAGATGGATGGTTTGGATCCAATCGGAACTGAGTCATTCGTATACCCAATGTTAATCCTGTACCAGGAACCATTGGTGATTGAGGAAAATCACTTGGAGTAAGAGAAACTGCGTTACCTTCCGCATCTATGATGCTCAAATAAGTTGTATCTTTTCCATACTTGATTTCACTAACATCCTGGTCTTTGGTTTCATAGGATTGGTTATTGGAAGAGGTTGTTTTCTTAGAATCAAACGTCCAAGGATTCCCAAAAGGGGGAGTTGCTCCAAAGGCATCTTTTTGAATTAACTTCCGTCTTAGGCTTGCATACTTTTTAGATAATAAACCTTCCAAAGGAACATCTAAAAATTTCGGATCTCCAAAGTATTTTTCTCTATCTGCAACAACAAGTTCAATCGCTTGTGATACAGTATGAATGTATTCAGGTGAATTATGGCCCAGAGCTTTTAGGTTTATACCATCTAACAGTTGCAAAACCATAGGAACTACTGGGCCTTGAGTCCAAGTTTGGTTGGATAAAATTTTATATTCTCCAAACTCACCAGAAACTGGTTTCTCCCAACCACCCGAATAATTTGCTAAATCTTCCTTCGTGAATAATCCATTTTTTTCTGTATGTAATTTAACGATTGCATCAGAGATCGGTCCTTTGTAAAAATAATCTCTTACTGACTCCAAAGCTTGTTTTCTGGTCTTTCCTTTTTTGAGAGATATAACTTCTTCATTCGCCATAGATCGCCAAGTTTTCGCAAGATCCAAACGTTTGGTTAATTCACCTTCTCGAATGCCATACCACCATTTTTTTTCCAAATACACTTCGGAATTATACGGCATGATAATGGTAAAACCTAAACGTTTATAAAATGGTAAGTCTAAGTTTTTGACAAGGATGCGATTGGCAGGAAACCCAACTTCAGCAGCAACGATCGCAGGTTGCACTAATTCAGAAAACGATTTTGTTCCATGATCTTGTAACAAACGTACGATGACATCTGGAGAAGCTGGCAATAATTGACTTAAAATGGAATTTTTAGGCATCACATCGTATCCATTCTCTTTAAACCAATCGATGTTTGCTTTTTTTGGGGCCGTACCAGCTCCTATATAACTTTTTACTTGTCCCGTTTTTTGATCATATATTAAGGTAGGAGCTACCGATGGAAAACTTGCGGCTTCTCCATTAGTTACGTTTAACACAAGCAATGCTGCCACTGCTGCATCGACTGCATTGCCACCACTTTCCAATACTTTGATAGCAGCCTTCGTAGCAAGCGGATTGCCTGTAGCCACCATAAACTTTTTCCCAACGACTGCATCTCGCAGATTTCCTTGCGGATCAATATAAGAAGGATCGATGGGCCGGCGAGTGCCGAAACATTGGAAGAAAAAAACAAACGCAAAGAAAAAGACTAAAACTTTATGGAAATTAGCCATAGAATCCCCTAAACGACTACTTGGTAAAAATACTATGGCAAATTTTGATTCTCTGTCGAACTATTTTTTATAACTTAAATCGGTCAGTGATTCCTTTTAAAATTTCTGCAGTAGATGCTAAATTTTGCGCAGAAGAGGACATTTCTTCTGAACCAGAAGCAGTACTTAACGTGTGTTCGTTGATCTGAATGATGACTTCAGAAATTTCTCTCACTGCTCTTTTCTGTTCGTTCGTGGAGAGTTTAATCGATTCTGCATCCTGCCCCATTAGTTCTGCACCTTCATCTACTTCTCGTTTAATAGATTCTTGTGCGGATGTAATTGAATATAGTTTATTCATTGCTGAGTTTACTGTTTCTACATTTTGGATGATATTACGTAAAATCTCAGCAGAAGAACGAATGGCGTTGGCACCTGAATCTAATTCTTTATTGTTCTTTGTAATCATTGTAGCAATGGATTTAATGGATGAAGCCGTTTTTTCTGAGAGTTTAGAAATTTCATCAGCAACCACAGCAAACCCTCTTCCCGCCTCACCTGCTCTTGCCGCTTCAATCGCAGCATTCAAAGCCAATAGTTGTGTTTGGTCGGAAATCTCGTTGATGATCTGAATGATGGCTGTCATCTCTCCTGAGGAATGAAGGATATTCTCGATCATTTGACTCATTCCTTGAATTGACTCTTCGCCTTTTTTGGCCTGGTTGGAAATAGATTCTGCTAACTTCAAAGTGCTTTCTATTTCTGAGCCAATTTTACGAATACTTTCAGACAATTCGCGAATTTTGGAATGAAAGTTTGTGAAGTTTCCAAACTGCCTTTCTGTTGAAGCAGCGATGTATTCCATACCAGCTGACATTTCTTCAACGGTAGCGGACATTTCTTCTGAAGAAGCTGCTGTTGACTGAGCGCCAGTTGCAAAATTATTGGAAGATGAAGTAAGTTGTTCTGATGCAGAAGCCAATTCCATCGTTATCCTTTGGATTTCTTCAAAAGATTTTCTTAAACTTGCAATAAAAGCATTGAGTCCGTTGCCCATCCTCCCAATTTCATCATCATAAATAACTTTAATGGAAGAAGTTAAATCTCCTTCAGCCATAGCTTTAAATATTCCACTAACATCTTCCAATGGATTCAATCGTTTGCTAAGCAATACATACAATAGCCAAATTGATACCAATGCAATGAAAATTGACGAAACCACTATGGTCGTCATTAAATCGAAAAGTGCTTCTTTAATTTCTGCTTTTGGTTGGATGGCAAGTATAACTACTCCCCATTCTTTTAATGGATAACTTACAGCAATATGAGGTTTCTCTAAATAATCAAATTCGAGTACTTCACCTTTTTTTAATGCTAACATACGTGCGCCTGATTCATCTTTCGAAAAATCATACTTTAATATTTGAGATTTATCCTTTAATGCAATTAGGAGTCCTTCAGTCGTAGCAATTAACACATAACCATCGCGACCAATTTTAATTTTATTAATTACTAAATCCGTTAGATCGGTTAATGAAAGTGCAATTCCTGAATTTCCAATTAACTTTTCATTTTCATAAACTGGGTAAGTAATTGTTGAGACAGGATTGTTTGTAAGTGGATTTAAAAGTGGTTTTCCAATAAAATGTCTTTTTTCTTTACCAGCTTTCAGTTCGGCAGGATCCATATCTGCCGGTTTCATTTTCCATCCGATAGCTTTACCAGTTGCATCAGTTACGACACGAGGATCATTATCATAAGTATGAGTATAAATATTTTCGTAAACTTTATAGAGGTCGGTAAGCTCTTTGTAATATGATTGTGCAAGAGGTTTTCCTGTTTTGATAGAAGCTATCGTCCTTTGGTCTTTTGCAACAGTTTTAATTACATTGACGTGACTTTGAAAAAAGTCACTTATTGATTGGCCAACAATGGCAACAGTCCCTTGCATTTGTCCGACATAAGCTTCTTGTATTTTTTTTTGTCCAAAATAATAGGCAACAGTTCCAACCAGACAACTGATAACCAATAGAATGGATGCACCACTCAGTAACAAAATGAATTTAATCGAATTACGCTGCATAAAATTTCCTCTGGATTTGTGCTGAAGATGGTTTAGTATATCAAAATATACGGAAAGACCATAATCCCATGCTTTTTGTACAGAGTTTGAAATCTTTGATTTTTGGCAATCTACCTAGAACGATTCTAAAGAAAAATCCTTTTTTCAAAACATAAGGGTAAGTCCTCAAGTCCAAGAAATATGAAAAATGAAATCTATACTAAATGGGAAAAGGATTCCAACTTAGTCATAACCCGCATTTCTGGGGCCATATCTGAAGCAGAAGTTTCTGAATGGAAACAAAGTTTAGAAAAAACCTTCTCTTCAATTCCAGCCGGAGCAAAATTTAAAATCTTTGTCAACCTTTATGGACTCAATCCTACTTCCGTCTCTGCGCACAAAGCCTACCGGGACATCATCCCACTTCTCTTAAGCAAATACAATTGGCGGATTGGATATTTAGATTTATTCGAAGAAGCAAAAGATTTAAAGCTAACATCTGAAAACGGGATGGAGTGCCTAGCCGCTGTTCATTGCCATCATGATAGTTATAAAATCAATGAATATGAACGCAGATTCGGAAGGACATCAGAACATTTTTATGATGATCCAGAAAAATCGGAAAAATGGATCCGTAGTTATCCGGTGTCTACACTTTAACTTATAAAAAGGTAATACAAAGATCCATCCTATTCCATTGTGAAATGGATCTTTGTATTTAGAAAAGAATCTTGTTCTCTAATTGGAAAACTACAATCCTAATTGACATTTCATTTAATAAATTACAATCACTGGAATGAAAAAACAAACTATCATTTTTTTATTATTCTTAATTGAAACTTCTTTGATTGCAAATCCTGAATCCAAGGCGAAAGCACTTTGCGATTGTCTAAAAAATGGAAAAACACCACAAAACGAATCAAATAAAAAGGAATGTTTGACCCTTAGAGAAACGCATGTTTCAACCCTAAAAAAAGGATCCAAATCTTATGACTTGTATCTATCTTACATACAGAAGTGCGAACAAGAATTAGCTGGATCAAAAGAAATTAATACAAA
Source organism: Leptospira soteropolitanensis (assembly GCF_026151655.1). Taxonomy (GTDB): domain Bacteria; phylum Spirochaetota; class Leptospiria; order Leptospirales; family Leptospiraceae; genus Leptospira_A; species Leptospira_A soteropolitanensis. The sequence continues at coordinate 51,365 of NZ_JAMQPN010000001.1, forward strand.
TCTTACAACACAAGAAAAAGTATCGGCTGTTTGTGATTGTTTTCAAAAAGAAGGAATACAAAACAGGATGAGTTGCTTCAAACTCCAAAGTAATTATGGAAAATCAATTATAGATCCAGAAGAGAAAAAAGAATTTAATCTCTCTTCCGGAAGTTGTGATAAATAATCTAAAGTAACAATTAATAAATAAAATGATTTACAAAGCCATTTTTACTTCTGGAACTTTTTGTAAATTTTTTTTATGGGAAAATAGATAACCACTGCCACCAAAAGAAAGGGAATCATCCAAATCAAATAGTAGGTTAACTCTAAAAATACGTTCAAAATCCCAACAAAAGCATTTCTATATGTAGGAACTTGAATTTTATCTGGAGGAATCGGACTTGAAAAATTGATACTCAACGTGGCCCATTTGACTTTGTCCTTTATTTTCCAAATTTCGTGTTCTGCATGATCCAAATTGTTTTCACTATCTGTTACAGCTTCTTCAATCGCCTGCCAATTTTTAGAATTTGCGGATGTTTGATTGTTTGCACTCGTTCGTCGTGTTAAACGAATTTTTTCACGGTTTGATTTGATCTTTTGCCAAACCATTCCTTCTGTATGGTCCACAGTTGCTATATCTTCACTGAGTAACACTCCATATGTATCTAATTCAATCAAAGCCTCATATAATTTTTCTGACCTTATATGAATTCGCAAACTCATAAATGGTGCATCTGTATTAACTGCGGAACTGCTTTCGATATAACCATACTTTGTGATAAAACCAAGGATGTCTTTTCTAGTTTTAATCAAATCCTGAGTTTGGTAACTTAATTGAACTTGGTATTCGAGTAATCGCTCTGAGGTGTTTTGGATGGGAACAAATACCTGTCCGAGTTGATTTTCAACTGACGGAGGTTCTATGGCTTCTTGCGAACTTGAAGAACCAGGAGCCATTTTTTTCTCCATTGGCATGTCCATAGAACGCAATTCTGCTTCCGCGGGTGCAGAAGTTTCTCCGTTTGATTCCTTGCCACACTGTAAAAGAAAGGCAAAAGAAATGAAGATCATCAATTTAATCAATTTTTTCACGTAAGACCCTACTTGTTTCTATTTACACTTAACAGTTCTCACTGAAAAGTTTCTCATGTTTAGGGCAAGTCCAACACCAAAAGATCCTTATATTTTTTTGCTTAAAAACGACTTCGAAGGAATGGCAAAAGGAACTTCCAACTCCACAGTTCCCATCCCACCGCTAATCACTTCTACTGGATTTTGTTTATAAAAAATTTGGTCAACGGTGAAGGTTGTAGGGTTAGAATCAATGGCAGTGATGACTTCCATCAAATCGCCTTTTTGGATTTTATTTTTAACTTCAATCACAATACGTTTTGTATCCGGTTTATATTCTTTTACTAAACCTGCATACTTTTGACTCATATGCAAACTAGTGCCAAATTCATTGTTTTGAAAGTCCCTTTCCTCTTCAGGAATTTTGTCTTCCATCCCACGACTTAAAAAACCAGAAAAATATTTCCGAGAAGAAACTTTATCCAATTCTTCTAACCACTTTCGATCAAAACCTTCTCCTCGTGCAATATTATCTAATGTATTCCTGTAACTACGAGCCACCATTCCTACATAATAATCATTTTTTGTTCGACCTTCTACTTTCAAAGAATCAACGCCAGCATCACATAACTCTTGCAAGAATTCGATCGCACGTAAGTCTTTCGAATTCATTAAAAAAGTTCCTTCTTCATCAGTAATGAGTTCCATAGGTTCATCGTTCTGTTTGGGATTTGTGACAAACACTTTATACAAATCACGACATGCATTGTTACAAGAACCTTGATTGGCATCTCGTTTTTTGAAATAGTTACTCATAAAACATCGACCACTATGAGCAATACAAATCGACCCATGAACAAAAACTTCAATTTCCATTTCAGGAACTTGGTTTTTAATTTCAGCAATTTCAGAAATAGAAACTTCACGTGAAAGTATCACACGTGTGGCGCCAAACTTTTTCCAAAATTTAACAGCCGCATAATTCATCGTGTTTGTTTGAACCGATATATGAATGTCAATTTCGGGATGAGATTCTTTTGTGATGAGAATTAGTCCTGGATCTGCCATAATCAATGCATCTGGCTTTAATGCTGCCATTTGATCCAAATATTTAGGATAAGAAGGAAGTTTTGAATTTCTTGGGATGTTATTGACCGTAAAATAAATTTTTTTACCAAGTTGCCTTGCGAGTGCGACGCCCTTTTCCAAATTTTCCATCGTAAAATCATTTTCTCTCGCACGCAGCGAAAACCGAGGCACTCCGCAATAAGCGGCATCTGCGCCATAAAGATAAGCAATTTCTAATTTTTCTAAATTTCCTGCAGGTAGTAATAATTCTGGAATTTTTCTCATCTGGGACACACTCTAAATCCATCCCAAAAGAATCCTCATTTCTCAAAAGGAAAAATATATAGAAAGAATTTTAGATTGTTTCTAAAATCAAAAAAGGAAACGACAAAGAGATCCATATTTTTAATTTTAAGTTATCATGTTCCTTTACTTTTTCTTTTTAATCTTTCATGTTCTCTCAGCAATGATTTGGGTAGGAGGAATGATTTTTTATGTAATCGTTTTTATTCCTGTCATTCGGAACCCAGAACTAAAAGATCAAAAACTTCGATTACTACAACTCACAGCGATTCAATTTCGAAATATTTCTTATTATTTATTTTCTATATTTATCATTTCAGGAATAGGAATTTTATATTTAAAAGGTTTTTTTCAAAATGGAATGAATTGGAATCTATGGGCATCTAACATTGGTTTCATGTTTATAACCAAAATTGGTTTGTTCACTGTTTTATTTTTATCTTCTTTGTATCATGATTTTGTCACCGGACCTAAAACTTTTACTTATCTCAGATCCGATCCCGTACGTTTTGAACGGTATAGAAAAACTTCTGCTTTTTTTGGAAGGTTTAACCTACTTGTTTCTGTAACCATTGCCATTTTTGGCATTTTGGTTTCCCGAGGGTTCTCCATTTTTTAGCCGTTTATTCCCCTTGACACCCAAGACTCCCTCTTTTCCTTGAAACAAATGATTCCGAGTCGCATTTTCATATCTACTTTCATTCTAATTCTAATCCTGGAGCCGGGCTTTCGGGAAACAGAACTCCAAGCTTTTCACGGGATCATGCAACCTGCCTTTGGAGCAAGACAAGCGGGGATGGGGGGAGCCTTCCAAGCAGTCGGTGGATCGGTGTTGGATTTAGAATCCAATCCCTCCCACCTAGCGAGAGTAAAAAAGACCAAATGGGAGTTAGGTTCTGCTATCCATCTCCCAACCATCGAATACAATGATGAATATACAGATCCAAATCCTAGTCGTTCTTACAAAAATTCTACCATAGAACATCCGAGGGCAGTTCTACCTTATGTCGGTATCATAAAACCGGTAACAGAAAATATCAGTATTGGATTTGCTCTCTATGCACAAGGAGGTGGCGGTGGACAATTTAAAAATATCAAACGGCATACTCCTGATGGAAGAACATTAAATGAAACCTTTGGTATCAATATTCCCTTCATCGGAGAGAACACAAATGCAGTTGAAGATTTAAATTTTAGATTTATGACCATGAAATCGACGTTTGGTGCTGGTTACAAGAAAGGAAACTTTGCGATTGGAGCAGGAATTGATCTTGTATATGGGTTTATGGAATTAAAAAGAACCTACCAAGATGAAACAAGAAGCCTTACCATTCCTGGTGGAATTCGTTACCAAAGTGATTCTGCATATACAATGGGAGGAAAAATCGGAGTCTCCTATGATTTAACAGAAAACATACGAGTTGCTTATTCTTATACAACCAGAAATTTTTTGCCTATGGATGGAACCATGAAAGTAGACGGTTATGCACCGGAACGATCCTTTGGAACAAGAGTATCTCGTTATATGATTTGGCCTGACAAACATGTAGCGGGGATTTCATACCGCACCGATAAGTTTATCATCGATTTTGATATCAAATATATCCCTTGGTCAGAAAGTTTTAACACAAGTAAGTTTCGATTGGAAGATGTTTGGATGAGAACACCGATTGGAGTCGAAGCCAATGCTTTTCAATTCAACTTGAATTGGAAAAACCAAACCATATTGGCAGTTGGATTTGAATACAAATGGAACGAACGATTTATGAGCCGTATGGGATATAGTTATGGTAATAATGTCATTCCGGCAAGCGGAGTGAGTCCGATGTTGGGGGCAAGTATCGAACACCATCTTGCAATGGGAGGAAGTATTTCTTGGAACGATACTTCGTTTCATATTGCTTGTGAGTATGGATTTCCTAAAAAAACTTATGGTGGAAAAACTTCCGACTGGACTTTATCACATGCCGTTTTTTCTAATAAAGAAATCCATCCATTTCAATTCGCTTATAACAAACAAATGAGTGTATTTAGTATTTATCTAGGAATGGAACAAAATATATAAAAGGAAAATCTATGAATTCAAAATTAATTGGAAAATTTGCCATTGGACTTTGGATTGTTACTGTCATTACATTAGGATATTTTTTTTATTTCGGCAGCACAAGTCGTTCTCTTGACTATCGAACGGCTATCCACCTAACACCAGCAGAGCGACAATTAGTACTTACTGAAATGAGAGCACTCCTCACAGCAGTCAATGGGATGCTTTCTGGGCTGGCAGACAAAGATTATGAGATTGCCGCTAAAGCAGCTGATGCAGTCGGTATGGGACTTGTTGCGAGTTTAGAGAACCAAGAAAAAACAATTCTATTAAAACTCCCCGTGGAGTTTAAAAAATTGGGATTTGGAACGCATGAAAAATTTGATGAAATTGCTGTCAAAATTCGCAAAAAACAAGAAATTCATTCTCTACTGAAAGAGATGGATGAACTCACTCGTAACTGTGTCGCTTGCCATGCTAGTTACAAAATTGAAGTAGACGTAAAAGAAAAATAAACTTAAATTAAAACCGAATTTCTTATGCCAAAACTTTCAAGATACTTTATAAAATCTGGAATGTTATATTTGTTTTTCGGAGTTATTGTTTATGCTTTCTCTGAATTTCCAGGATCCCAATGGGAAATCCATCTAATGCCCGTTTATTGGCACATGATAACTCTTGGATGGATCACTCAAATTATCATGGGTGTTTCTCTTTGGATGTATCCAAAAGGAAAAAATCCGTCGCCAAAAAACGGATCTAACATTGCTTGGATGGCCTATTTTTGTTTAAATTTTGGACTTATTCTTCGGATCATTTCAGAACCATTCCTATATAAACATAAAGAACTTTCTATTTTTCCATTTGTTTCTTCCATATTATTTCAATTGTTAGGAATTCTTTGTTTTGTCTTGGAAATTTGGCCAAGATTAGAACCGCAGGGCAAAAAATAATAGTTATGTTTCCCCGCCCATCCGTTTGGTTCATTCGAGTTTCATTAATTTATTTGATGATTGGATCTTCATTAGGTGCCATCCTAATGTTAAATAAAGCATTTAACTTAGATCCAGAAATATGGAGATACCTTCCGCTCCATTATTCGATTTTAATTTGGGGATTTTTCATACAATTGATCATGGGTACCGCTTATTGGATGTTTCCAAAGTTTCTTTCCGAAAAGCCGAGAGGGTCTACCTGGCAAGTTTGGTTTCTATTTTATAGTTACAACTCGGGTTTAGTTTTATTTTTAATCACAAAATTTATATTTCCTTTTGAATTTTTGGTTCTAATCGGAAAATTTCTAATTTTTTTAGGTTTAATCACTTTTATAAAGATAGCTTGGTCTCGTGTGATTTCCTATAACCAATAGTTGCTCTGTAAAAAATTTATAAAAAAAAAATCAAAATTGATTTAGATCAATTCTTTCCTGAAACAAAAATGCTAGTTTGTATCATGAAGTTTTACCAATTCACCTTTTATGGTTTTATATTATTCTTATTTAGCGTAACTTATTCATGTCATGAACATGCGGGTTCAAAACTTCCGGAACTAAACAATGGTAAACCTTGGGTGGCCGACGATTCGACAAGGATGGGGTTTCAGAAGATGGACAAATTATTTCACCATGCAAATTCTGACGAATCAATAGAGGAATACCATAGACAAGCGGACCAAATCACATCCATAATCAATGAAATTCTTTCGTCATGTACAATGACCGGACAAGGGCATGAAGAATTACATAAATATATTAATTTATTGTTAGAAGAAGTGCATACAATGAAAGGTAATGATATCAATTTAGCCAAAAAAGCAAAATCTAACCTTATTGAAAAAATATCTAAATACCCGTTATACTTTGAATGAACAAAGTATAACGTAAAACTCTAAATATTAAATTTTATATATGGTTTATAATCCATATCCTCTTGCAGAATATGATTTGTAAGCCAAGCACGTAAAAACTTAAGAAGGTCTCCAAAGAACTGATTGAGTTCCTCATCATTGGAAAGAAGGTTTCCTGTAGTCAGTCGATTTTTTAATTCTAAAATTTTGTCTGTGAAACGGTCGTGTTGTTTTTTATGTGCTTCTAGTTCTGGATATTGGTTTAACTCCATCACTCGTTCTTCAATTAAAAAATGACTAAGTGTATAGTCCTCTAACTCAGAAACCGCATCCACAAGGATCTTGGATTTTGCAGAAAGATGTTCTTTGTTTTCATCGTAAACTGTTTCAATATTATTGATCAATCGAAAGAGTTTTTTATGTTGAGAATCAATCTCGGAAATATTCGTTTCGTATTTCGAATCCCACTGTGTGACCATGAGAAAACCTCGTTCTTTCAGGTTTTTTCAGCACCCCAAGAGGACAAGTGAATAATCCAAACCACTTTGGAACTATGGATTCCAGTAAAGCAAAAATAAAATAAGAATCATTCTAATTTTTTTCTCACTAGCCCTAAACCGGGAGAGATACGTCCTAGAATCGCTTCCTCGCATTTTTATACGACCATACTTCGTTTGCTCCTTCCTCTAATTGACAATTATCAACACAAATGATTCGAACCAAATTGATCTAGATCAATTCAGAATCTATCTTTCTGACATTCAATGGAAGGTGAACCAATAAGTGGGCGGTATCCAATGAACAAAAAAATTTTTCAATTCACAATGATCACGATTGTCACCTGTCTCTCGCTAGTCGGTGCCACTTGCGGAAAATCAGATTCTTCCGATGCGGGCAAAGGGATTTCAGCGGTTGCAGATGACAAATCACAACAGGATGTGCTAAAAATTGCTGTAGGTTCCAAAGACCATACAACCCTTGTCGCGGCTGTTCAAGCTGCGGGCCTCGTGGATTCCCTTGCCAACCAAGGACCGTTCACTGTGTTCGCACCAACAAACGATGCATTTGCAAAGTTACCTGCAGGTACAGTGGATGATCTTCTTAAACCAAGTCAAAAAGACGCATTAAAAAACATATTAGAATACCATGTGGTAGTGGGTAACCTAACTGAATCCATTTTGAAGTCTGAGTTCACCGGCAAAGATGATGAACTCGGAATGGCCAATGGAGGTCACACAAAAGTTTCCGTAAAAAATGGAAAGGTAATGATCAATGGTGCAACCATTGTTGCGTCCATTCCAGCAGCAAACGGAATCATTCATGTAGTAGACTCGGTTATACTACCTCCTGCAAAGAAATGATAAGTAATCAAATACCAAGGAGTATTTAAAATGAACCTTTCAAAAATAAACGGAGTGTCTTTCCGAATGAAGTTCGGAGTTTTACTCGGACTCTTCGTAACAATGACAATCATATCCTGTGGAGGAGAAAAAACTGAGGAAACACCAACATCTAACGCTAGTTCCAAGGGAATTGGGCCGGTAAAATCAGTTACCATCGGTGCATTAGACCAGGCTATGGCAGACCGTGGTAAAAAACAATTTGAAGCCAAGTGTTCCGCTTGTCACAAATTTGAAGAAAAGGTTGTAGGACCTGCGCTTCAAGATGTAACACTCCGCAGAACTCCAGAATGGATTATGAATATGATTCTAAACCCAATTGAGATGACTCAAAAAGATCCTATTGGACAAGAGTTACTCGGTGAACACTTAACTCAAATGACTTTTCAAAACATAAAGGAAGAAGAAGCGAGAGAGATCCTCGAATACTTCCGTAAGATGGATTTAAAATAGGTAACGATATGTTAAAAAAATCAAATTTAATACTTGTTACACTTGGAATCGCTCTTTTTGCATTCGTTCCGAATTGCAAAAAAGGTGCTGCAACGGCTACGCTTGCGTCCGATGCTGCTTCCAGAGTGTATGTGGCTCCGGGAGAAAAGGACGAAGTGTACGCCTTTTTGTCTGGTGGATTTAGTGGCCAGATGTCTGTGTATGGAATCCCATCTGCAAGGTTATTCAAAATCATTCCAGTGTTCTCCGTTTTTCCTGAAAACGGATATGGATTTGATGAAGAAACCAAAGACATGTTAAAAACAACTCATGGTTATGTGCCTTGGGATGATAGCCATCACGTAGAAGCATCTATGACAGATGGTAAACAAGATGGTCGTTGGATGTTCCTTAACGCAAATAACACACCAAGACTTGCAAGGATTGACCTGAAATCTTTTGAAACAAAAGAGATTTTGGAAATCCCAAACACTGCAGGTAACCATGCTTCCCCATTTGCAACTGAAAACACAGAGTATTTGATGGCTGCAACACGATTCTCGGTTCCAGTTCCACAAGCAAGTGTAGCGATCGATAGTTTTTCCAAAGGTGGGTTCAAAGGAACTGTCACTATGGTAAAAGTGGATAAAAACACAGGAAGACTTTCCATCGAATTACAAGTTCTTGTACCTGGATTCGACTATGACTTATCTCATTGTGGCAAAAAGAAATCCCATGACTGGTGTTTCTTCAGTAGTTACAACTCGGAACAAGCTCACAAAATGTTGGAAGTTGGTGCTTCTAAAAAAGACAAAGACTTTATTTTAGCATTCAACTGGGTTCGTGCCAAAGAATGTAAAGACCAAGGAAAGGCTTACAATTTTGGCGGTGAATACGTAAACAATTTCAAAGAAGAAAACAAACCTGCCGTTTCAACAAAGTTAAGCGGTGTAAAGATGTTAAATCCAAAAGATTGTCCGGGTATGATGTATTACATGCCAACACCTAAAAGTCCACATGGAACTGACGTTGATTCCACTGGAGAATACATTGTTGGTGGTGGAAAGTTAGCATCAGTCATTCCAGTTCACTCATTTAGCAAAATGATGGAAGTAAAAGACAAAAAAGAACATCACTCGACTGAAATCGAAGGAATCCCCGTTCTTAAGTATGAATCCACACTTGCTGGTGAAGTACAAAAACCATGCCTTGGTCCATTACACACTGAGTTCGACGGTCAAGGATATGCTTATACTTCTTGTTTCGTAAGTTCAGAAGTAGTCAAATGGAAACTAGGAACTTGGGAAGTAGTACAACATTTACCTGCTTATTACAGTGTAGGTCACTTATCGATTGTTGGTGGTAGTTCGACTGAACCTTATGGTAAGTATCTCATTGCCATGAACAAAATTACAAAAGATCGATATCTACCTGTTGGTATGGAGTTACCTCAAAGTGCGCAGCTCTATGATATCTCTTCTGGAAAAGCAGAGTTGTTGTCAGACTTCCCTACTGTAGGGGAACCACACTATTCACAAATGATTCCAGCAAAATTAATTATGGATAAAACTGCAAAACTCTACCCACTAGAGGAAAACAAACATCCATATGCGACTAAAAATGAAAACGACGCAAGAATCGTTAGACTTGGAAGTACAATCCATATCTACATGACTGCGATTCGTTCCCATTTCAAACCGGATATCATTGAAGCAAGAACTGGGGAAACTCTATACTTCCATGTAACCAACTTGGAACAAGATTATGACATTCCTCATGGATTTGCCATCGGTGGAGCACCTAACATGACTAACCTTCTCATTATGCCAGGTGAAACAAGAACCTTCAAATGGGTAGCTCCAAAACCGGGAGTGTATCCTTTTTATTGCACAGATTTCTGTTCTGCACTTCATCAAGAGATGCAACAGTACATCCGCGTAAATCCATAACCTATATGAAAACTTTACTTTTCCAAACGTTAAGTAAAAAAAACCGACTCCTAATCTTAGGGGTCGGTTTGGTTCTCCTCTTGGTATATTTAATCCCTATTTGGTCCATATCCATTGCGGCTCCGCAGTATCCAGAAGGACTTGGAATGCAGATTTGGATTAACAAAATCACAGGTGCGACACCTTATGATCTCAAAAACATCAATCTTCTAAACCACTACATTGGTATGCAGGAAATTGTTTCGGAATCCATTCCAGAACTTCTTTTTATGCCGTATGTTCTTGGTTATCTGATCTTTGGTGCATTTATCACAGAACTCTATCCCAAAGTGGGGATGGCAATTCTCGGGATTATTAATTTGGTCATCGTAGGACTTGTTGGACTTTCTGATTTTTGGAGATGGGAGTATAACTATGGACACAACTTAAATCCAGAAGCACCAATCATAGTGGAAGGAATGGCTTACCAACCACCACTACTTGGCTGTAAGGTAATGCTAAATATTACTGCTTGCAGTTATCCATCTTATGGTGGTATGATTCTTGGATTAAGTCTCGTCGTACTAGTTTATATTCTCTGGGATGAAAATAGAAGGAAAAAAATAAATGCAGCTTAAGAGTTTCAAACTTATTTGCATTTTCCTCACAGTCGCATTCATAGGCTGTGGGGAAGTTCGCCCAGAACCTTTGACTGTGGGCGAAGTAAAATGTAGCCACTGTTCTATGTCGATTGTAGATATGCGATTCCACACCCAACTCATTACATACAAAGGCAAAAGATATCATTTTGATGCCATTGAATGTATGGAACAATTTCAGAAACAAAAAGATCTAAAAATAAAAAATGTTTGGGTTACTAATTATTTAGATACAAAAGAATTTATCCCAAAAGACGAAGCCATCATATTCCATTCCGATAAAATTCGTTCTCCAATGGGAGCGGGACTTGCCGCTTTTAAAACTCATGAAGACACCATTCCTTTTCAATAAGAAGCAGATTCACCATACAAAAAATTCGAATCATAAACTGAATCGATCTTTTTACCTTATCCTCCGTACTTGTAAAACCAATCTTTACATTCTGCCTATATTCCTAATCTCCATACTTCCAACGACTTCTCTATTTTCAAAAACAATTTTCGTATGTACAAATTGTACGATAAAAACGTTAAAGGATGCAATTACACTTTCTCAAAATGGAGATACAATCAAAATCCAACCAGGGATCTATAAAGAAGGTTTTTTACCCATCACCAAATCAATTTCCATCATTGGTGAGAATGGTGTGGTGATTGATGGACTGAAAGAAAAACATGTATTGGGAGTTTATGCCAATGGTGTACGCATTCAAAATTTGAAAGTCATTGGAAGTGGAATCTCCGATTTAAGTGAATTTGCAGGGGTTCACACAGAAAAAGTAAAAGATTGTTATTTCGAAAATTTAAGTTTAGAAGATAACGTTTATGGATTTTATTTAGCCGAAACCACAAACTGCACACTGAAAAACAATACATCTATTGGAAATGCAGAAAACGAAGTTCTAGGTGGGAATGGAATTCACCTATGGTCGGCAAGTCAGAACAAAATCATTGGGAACAAATTAAAAAAACACCGCGATGGAATTTATTTAGAATTCTCCGAACATTTAGAAATCGAAGGAAATGAATCCGAAGAAAACATTCGTTATGGGATGCATTTTATGTTTTCCAATCATAACCAATTTAACAAAAACATTTTCAAAAATAATTCGGCTGGTGTCGCAGTCATGTACAGCAAAGACATCACAATGGAAGAAAATAAATTTTTGGATAATTGGGGAGAAAGTTCGAATGGAATTTTACTCAAAGATATTGCAGATAGTACCCTTTCCAAAAATCGATTTGAAGGAAATACAATTGCCGTTTTTGCTGACGGGATTACCAATATTAATTTTCAAAACAATGATTTTATCAACAATGGATGGGGAATCAAAATTCTTGGAAATACAGATTATAACAAAATCATAGATAACAATTTTATAAAAAATGTTTTTGATATTAGCACCAATACAAAATCAACAACCAATATTTTTTCTAAAAATTATTGGGATCACTATGAAGGTTATGATCTAGATAAAGATCAAATTGGAGATATACCACATAAAACCATTCATTTTTTTGGATACTGGATTGCCGTGTATCCATTCCTTATGGTACTTTATGAATCTCCAGTAGTACTCTTTTTACAAGGAATTGAAAAAGCCTTTCCCATAGTGACACCAATTGAATTTGAAGACCAACATCCAAGGATGAAGGAAAGAATATGATAGAAGTAAAAAATCTTACCATCAGTTATGGGAGAAATTCTGTTGCGGTCAAAAATGTAAATTTCCAAACAGATTCAGGGAAAATTCTATCCATTATTGGCCCCAATGGTTCTGGTAAAAGTTCTCTTATCAAAGGAATTCTTGGATTGGTCCAACCGATCGCAGGAGAAATTTTATTTCAAAGTAAAAATGGAAAACCACATACCATCGGTTATATGCCACAAACACCTCGTTTCCCAACAAATATCAAAGTGAGAGAACTAATTTCTTTTTTTAAAAAACTAGAACCAGTAGAAGAAGAACGATTTCAAAACCTTTTATCAATTTTAGAGTTAAATAACCACATGGATAAAAAAATTGGATCTCTATCGGGAGGAACCAAACAAAAAATCAGCATCCTCCAGTGTTTTTCTTCCAAAAAAGATCTGTATGTGATCGATGAACCCACTGCAAGCTTAGATCCATATATCTCCCATTTATTAAAGTCTCTTTTGTCCGAAAAGAAAAAAGAAGGTTCTCTTGTTATATTTTCAACTCATATATTAAAAGAGTTACAAGAGTTAGCCGACAGATTTCTTCTTTTATCAGAAGGGTCCATTCTGATTGATGATTCTCCGGAAAATTTTCTCAGAAAAAACAACAAAACTGATTTAGATCAGGCACTAATGAATTTCTGGAATGAGGAATACAAAACAAAGCCATGAAAGAAATTTTATTTTTTGAAATCAAAGAAAATATCAGAAGTCGATGGGTATTCATTTACTCAGGAATTCTCATCCTTGTGATGATGATCTTAAGTTTTTTTGGAGATCAGAATGGAATCCGATTGCTCGTAAGCACAATGAACTTAACACTCATTGTCATTCCTTTATTCGCTATTACATTTTCTGGAATGTCATTTTTAGAATCGATGCCTTTTGCTGAAGTATTACTTTCTAAATCCGTAAGTAGAAGTTCTCTTTTTTTGGGCAAGTATTTAGGAATCACGGTATCACTTTCCCTCGGATTATTATTCGGTTTAGGTATTCCTGGGTTTTTTCTTTTTTCAAATGAACCTAAATTCCTATTTTTATTTTCTGAGTTACTCGTTTTTGGAATTTTCTTAACAGCAATCTTTGTAGCACTAGCGTTTTTAGTTTCTTCTTTGATTCGAAGGGGAGAAATTGTTTTAACTGTTTCTCTTTTGGTTTGGTTGTACTTCTTTATCTTTTTCGATGCCCTTGTTTTTATCTTTAGTTTGTATTTAGGTGACTATCCAATAGAAATTCCCTCTCTAATCGTTATTTTACTTAACCCGATCGACTTAATTAGAATTCTTTTAATTTTACAAACCAGCTCTTCTGCCCTGCTAGGATTTTCTGGTGCCTTACTATTAAGGCAATTAGGACTGTACGGTGTGTTCGGCATTACTATTTTGTTTCTAAGTTTATGGGTCAGCATCCCACTATACATAGCTTTTAAACGATTCCAAAAACGAAATTTTTAGAGTATGATTTATATCAATTGAGTTATTTGAGTGCACTTGATTTAGATCATTGAAAAACTAAGAGGTGCCTTGTAAAATGATATACAATCATCATGAAACGTTGGTTACAAATAGCCTCGGTTTTGATCTTACTTCCCTTTATAGGTAAAATCCTATTTTTGGAAACTGGATTACTTGCCCAGTCTATGTACCGCCTTTCTATGATTTGTCATTGCAACCACGGTTCCAAAAACGAAATCCATAAAGAAGAGGATTCACCTCATTCCAAAAGAATCGTTTGCCACCTAACAAAAGGCTCTGGTCCTCATTCATGTTCCTGTGCGAAAAAAAAATCGGCAACAAAGGTTCTCCAATCACAATCAATGAACCCGAGCTTTGCTACAGACACAAAATTTAATCCCGTGATTACTTATGATATAATCATATTTGCGTTCCAACCAGATACCCACTTATTGAATGGATTCGCATATTTACCTTACAAACCGCCAAAGCAACTCCATTCCTAAAACCACATAAAGGTTTTGTTCCTTTTTCTAGGAATGATTTCAATGCAACTAGGCGAACTCTATGAAAAGTTTAGCCCTTGGAATATTATAAATAGGTAATTTTATGTTTAAGAATTTATTGTCTATCTCTCTAGTTTGTTTGACAGTCTTCAATTGTAGTATCGCTAAAAAAACGGATGAGAATAATGCATCAAATCTTTTAGCACTACTTGTAGCAGCAAATACAAATCCTGGTTGCTCCATCTCCACTACAGCAGCAATCAAAAGTAATCTCACACAAGTAGAAAGTAAACCCCGTACAAAATATTCTATCTCGGCTTGTGACGATGCTGGTTTTAATGGTTTAGGTCTGACTCAAAACGGAGTAACAAAAGGGGCCACAGGTCAAAGTAGTTCCTCTGTTCTGTATACTACTAATGACGTGATGTTAACCACAAACAAAGGAGGAACTAATATCGAAGTTTCTTTTATTATGAACTCAGCATCAAGCACAATTGATGTTATTGCTTATGGAACAGGTAGTCCCTTAAGTGGCCCTACTTATCGTTTGATCGCTGGCGCACAAACTCAATATAAAAATGCTTCTGATGTTTTTAGTAATACTGGAAAAGGTGGTTCTGTTTCTGCACCAATTCCAACGACCGGAACAACTCATACGTTTTGTCTAGACTTTCAATACACAATGGGAGGCTCAAGATTCTTAAATGGTTTCAACAAACCTTGTTCGGAACTCACAGATACGGAAAGAGGATCTATGTCTTACTATCCAATCATGCAAATGATGAATGTTCCTGCATATACAGGCGGAAATCGATTGGGTTTTGTATTGAACGGAGTTACCATTACTTCTTTCACAGTTGGTTCCATCGTATCAAATACAGAAATGTAAATTCTCTCTCCAAACACTTGTCATACTGGTGAATTAAGTAGCCAGTATGATTTTTTGGAAAAGGAAAAATAAAAAAATGAAACTCAAACACATACTATTTTTATTTCTAATTACCACTCCTCTCCTTTCTAAAGAGGTTAAAATTGAAAATGCTTATATCAAATATACTTCTTCCTCAACTTCTGTTGTTTATCTCACTTTAAACAACGGAACAAACTTCGACAAAAAACTAGTCCAAACAAAATCAAATATAGCCGACCGAGTCGAGTTATATACAATGTTACCATCCGAAACAGGTATGAAAATGATTCCTGTTTCCGAAATTTTTATTCCCAAAAATGGTATGACTCATCTTACTCCTAGAGGATTTCATATCATGCTTTTTGGAATCAAATCTCCTTTAAAATTTAAAGAATCGATTCCCTTTCGTTTTGTTTTTTCTGATGGAACCGAACTACAAACAAATATCTCTATAGAAACTTCTTCACCGAACAAAGAGATAAACAATAAACAGGCCTCCACTTCGTTCAAAAAAGAAGAAATAAGTGAAACTAACAAAGTTTCACCAAATACAGATGAAGCCGATATGTCAAACTTCGCTCCCAATGGACTAACTAACGAAGACCATTCGGATCATGATCATTCAAGTCATGAAGGGCATGAACACCACAACCGAGCCGACATGTTGGCACCGGCAGGTATTATGAACCCACATATCCACGAAAAAGGAAAGTGGATGATTGATTATCGTTATATGGGAATGAAGATGTGGGGTTTACAATCAGGAACCACTGGAC
The DNA here is from genome assembly GCF_026151655.1 of Leptospira soteropolitanensis. Lineage (GTDB taxonomy): Bacteria > Spirochaetota > Leptospiria > Leptospirales > Leptospiraceae > Leptospira_A > Leptospira_A soteropolitanensis. The sequence goes on from NZ_JAMQPN010000001.1 coordinate 67,445, forward strand.
TCAGTGATCTTGGTACATTGTATTTTCCTTTTACTGATCCTACAGTCGCCATGCCATCAGGCAGTCTAATCACCAATTCTCCAATAGGAACTACTTTGCCTATTCTATCAGCTAACAAGTACAACTATATGTCAGTGCCAACCGATATGGTCATGGAAATGAATATGGTGAGTGCTATGACATCTATTTCAGACAAATGGATGATTATGTTTATGGTTCCTGCAGTTAAAAATAAAATGACGATGTTATCCAGTAATTTTGACAAGGCACCCATGAGTTCAGCCGGGATTGGCGATGTAAGTTTTAGCACCGCTTATCGATTGATAAAAACGGAACATCAGAATTTTTTTACAGGGATGGGAATTTCTCTTCCCACAGGTTCCATTGATGAAAGGGACAATATGCCTATGATGGGAAAACAAAAAGTTCCATACAATATGCAACCCGGCGTTGGAACTTATAGTTTACTTCCACAACTATCTTATAACGGTAATTATAAGAAATTCTCTTGGGGTGCACAATCACAAGCCAGCTTACGAATCGGAAAAAATGATAACAACTACAGATTCGGAAATCGATACGAAATTTCAGGATGGCTGTCATTTCTTGTACACGAAAGTACTTCGATTTCTCTTCGTGTAGCAAAACAAAGGTGGCTAAACCTACAAGGAATGGATGCAACTTTAGATCCAAAGATGGACCCACAAAACGACCCTTATCGTCAAGGCGGAATGCGAAGTGACCTTCTCATTGGTGTTAACTTTCTTGTCACAAGTGGAATTCTCCAAGGTGTCCGATTTGGTTTTGAATATGGAAAACCCTTTCATCAAAATTTAAATGGACCCCAGCTTGCCACAAGAGAGCTTATCAATGCATTTGCTTCCTTTACGTTTTAGAAATTATGTTTTTGGGGCGCACATCTCCGGCTCGTCGCTACAATCTTTCCTTTCAGGAAAGGATTTCCGCTTTGATCCGGGGCGCAGGATTTGAATTCTCTATTGACGTGCCAAGTGAATCATAAAAAAATTTAGATAGATTTCAATTTAAGGATTCACTTTTTTATCTTATGGAAAATCCAAACCTAACCATTCGTGCTGCAAAACCAACCGATGTAGAAACAATCGTTCCTCTTATCTATTCATCTGGACCGAAAGCATGGACCTTTGTTTTTGCAGAAGGTAAAAAAACTCCTTTAAACTTTTTAACCTTATCTTACGTAAAACGAGGAAACACTGTATCGTATACCAATCATTATGTGGCAGAACTTAATGGCAAAGTGGTAGGTTCCATCTTGTCTTATACTCAACCTAGTTTTTTAACATTAACTGCAGGCACAGCCCTTCGTATCCTTTCTGTATACAAATGGAAAGCACCAAAAGTAATGGCAAGGGGACTCAAAACAGAAACCATCATCCAACCGCCCAAATCAGGATGTTTGTATTTAGGTCATATTGCAGTTTCGGAAACGGAAAGAAACAAAGGAATCGCAAAAAAAATGATCGAATATATGATCACAAATAATAAAAAACATAAAACTATTTCTTTGGACGTTTCGGCAGAGAATAAACCAGCGATTTCCCTTTACCAAAACTTAGGTTTTGAAATCAAAGAAACAAGACACCCTTTGGGTTGGGAAGGAATCATTCCCTCTCATTACTATATGGAAAAACAAATTTAAGTTTTTTATACATGCAAAACATTGATACAAAGGCTAAAAGCCAATTAGAAAAATTGGGATATTATCTGTTTCCCAATTACATTCCACTAAACAAAATTAGAATACTAAAAGAAATCCTCCTTCGTTCCAATGCCGAATGGTCGAAAGAACTGAATCATCCTAAAAATATAAATAGTGCTTATCTTACTTCCACAAAGTTCACAAAAGACAAAAAGGATAGAGAAATACTTTTTCAATTCATTGGATCTGATGCCTTACTAGAAATTGGTAAGGTTGTATTCGATGAGCCAATGTACTTTCTTAATACTCAAATATTTTTTAATCCAGAAGATCCTAATAAACTTCCCTATTGGCACAGGGACATCCAATACATGGGCATCTCGGAAGAAAAACAATTCGAAAGAATTCAAAGAGATTTTGTTTGGCACTTTCGCATTCCCTTAGAACCGGATCCAGGGATTTGCTTGGTACCTGGATCTCACAAACGCTGGGATACCGAAGAAGAAAGAAAGATTCGTTTGGAATTAGAAGGAAAAAAGAATCACGAAGAAATTTCCAATCAATTTTTAATCCCTCACAATCCGGGAGATTTATTGGTGTTTTCAGCCCATCTGATCCACAAAGGCAATTACGATGTAAGGCGATTTTCTTTTGATATTTTATATACAAACTTTCCAGAAAAAAAAGAAACGGCAGACCTCTGGAATCATTTCCCAAACAAAGATGAATTCCAAAACCAAAAGACAAATTCCCTCTTTCAATTGGTTTAATTAATTTTTTGATCATAATATTTTCCCTGCGCCAGCGATTGCAGCGGAAATCTTTTCCTTATGAAATCCATTTTCATTAAAAAAACAAATGGGAAAGATTGAAGCGAAAAGCGCGGTCGGTTGTAGATTGATTTTTTAGATTTGACTATCTAATTTCGATATCGTAATTTGATTCTGAATGCGAATTAATGAATTTTTTTCCAGTTTCATCAAAATTCATATTCTACATCACAGTGAAAAGGAAGAAATTTACGGTGTTTGGATGATGAAAGAACTAAAGGAACATGGTTACAAAATTAGTCCTGGTTCTTTATACCCTCTATTAAAAAGTTTAGAAGACAAAGGGTTCATGCGATCCAGAACAGAACAATTGGGAAAAATAAAACGTAAATTCTACCGCATCACACCTAAAGGAAAAAAAGAATTGGTTGCAGCAAAAATAAAATTAAAAGAGTTAATCGGTGAAATACTTAATTAGCCTTATCAAACTCACAATCAAATTCCAAGGAATTGTATTTAGGATTGAAATTTCATGAAATATTTTGAAGTTTTTTTTACTGCACTAAAGCTCGGCTGCACTTCGTTTGGTGGACCAATCGCTCACTTGAGTTATTTTCATGATGAATATGTTACCAAAAAAAAATGGATTAGTGCACATGCCTATGCTGACTTAGTTGCCCTTTGCCAATTTTTACCTGGACCTGCCAGTAGCCAAGTGGGGATGGCCATTGGACTTTCCCGAGCGGGGATTTTCGGTTCGATCCTTTCCTGGATTGGTTTTACATTGCCATCTGCTATAGTTCTAATTCTTTTTGGACTTGGAATTTCAAAGATGGATATGAATGCGCACAACCATTGGCTTCATGGATTAAAAGTGGTTGCTGTAGCTGTGGTCGCACAAGCCATCCTCGGTATGGGAAAAAAACTTTGCCCAGATAAAGAACGAATCACCATTGCCATAATAACAAGCGTTATCTTGCTTTTTTTCAGTTCTGCCTTTTTACAAATATTGATTCTATTTTTTTTTGGAATCTTTGGGATCTTTTTTCTTAAATCTTCTTCTGAACTTCCACATGAACCTTTACACAAAGGAAATAATAACATTGGTTATTTATTTTTAATTCTATTTTTTGCATTATTATTGGTTCTTCCTTTCTTAAGAGAAATCTATCCAAACCAAACAATCAAACTATTTGATAGTTTTTATCGAGCCGGTGCACTCGTCTTTGGTGGTGGCCATGTCGTACTACCGCTTTTGCAATCAGAAGTTGTTCCTTCCGGTTGGGTGAATAATGATCTTTTTCTTGCTGGTTATGGAATCTCCAATGCAATCCCAGGTCCATTGTTTGCTTTTAGTAGTTATTTAGGAGCTGTATCTAGTGTAGAACCAAGTGGATGGCTAGGAGCTATCATTTGTTTGGTGGCTGCTTTTTTACCTTCCTTTCTTTTGATTGTCGGTGTTTTACCTTTTTGGGAGAAACTACGAAACAATCCAAACATTCGTAAATCCATGTTAGGAATCAATGCATCCGTTGTAGGAATACTACTCGCCGCCCTTTATCAGCCGGTCTGGACAAGTGCCATTCTCTCCCCAAAAGATTTTGCTCTTGCCATCTCCGGTTTTTTGTTTTTGGAATATTGGAAAACTCCTTCGTGGATCGTAGTAATTGCTACAGTTCTGATTAGTTTTTTTATTTATTAGAAAATGAAACAGAACTTGAAGGATAAATATTAGATTTAAATTAGTCATTGATTTCTCGGATCACTCAGAAAAATCTTTCACTATGAAAGATTTTTTCTTGAGAAACAATGCTTATCATATTTGGGCCACAAATCTTTTGTATGACTCGATCGATACCTTCTCGGATGAAGATTACAAAAAAGATGCAGGTTTATTTTTTAAATCCATTCATGGAACACTCAACCATTTGTTACTTGTGGAGAAAGTATGGTATTCACGACTTATCGGAGAAGTCTACGTCCCATCCTCTTTAGCAGAAGAACTTGAGCTTAATCGTCAAACATTAAAAAGTCGAATGATACAAAGTTTAGAATTATGGAATTCGTGGCTCACAAGTCTAGATAGTTCGATATGGGATAGTCTCTTTCGTTATAAAACCATGAGAGGATTTGAAGCAGAACTTAACTTTTCTGATGTCATACAACATAATTTTAATCACAGAACTCATCACCGAGGACAAATCACTGCCGCTATCACCCAACTAGGTGGCAAATCTCCAGAAATTGACTATGTTTATTACTTACAAACCAAAGGAAAATAGTATGTGGAATCCATCCAAAAAAATTAGGACCGTAACAAGCAGAATCTTAATCATTTTATTTTCAATGACGATGATCTTTCATATCTTAGCTTTATTACAAGTGATTCCATTCCAATACCTTTGGGGCGGAAGACTAAGCAATGTAGAAGAAATGTATTTGATGGAATCTGTTTCTCTTATCGTAAATGCATTCTTATTATGGTCAAGTTTTCAGTATACCCAATACTTAAACCAAGGTTTGGTGCCCATCTGGATCAGAATCGTTTTTGGATTTATTGGAACTATTTTTTTACTTAACACAATTGGGAATCTAGTTGCCGTCACCGATTTAGAAACTTTACTGGCAACACCGGTCACAGCAATTTTATCAGTAATTTGTTTCTCATTGGTACCAAAATATGAAAATAAGACAAGCGAACTATAAAGACGTATCCAAAATTTCCTCTGTATTCGATGAATACAGACAATTCTATGGACAAGCTACCAACATAACAGGCGCAAACCGATTTCTGCAAGACAGAATGGAACATGGACAGTCAATTATTTTTGTAGCAGAAGATCCGAATAGTGGCGAAATCGCAGGATTTACACAACTATATCCAGTGTTTTCTTCTATTTCGATGCAAAGATCTTATATTTTAAATGACCTCTATGTAAAAAATCAATTCCGCAAACAAGGGATCGCCAAACAATTGATAGCAGAAGCAAAAACCTTTACCAAAACAAATTCGGGTAAAGGATTAGAACTTTCTACTTCGGCTCATAATAAAGAAGCTCGTGCATTGTATCAAAATGAAGGTTTTGAACAAGAAACAGAATTTTTGACTTATTTCTGGAAGTCAGTTTAACTTAGGAGACGGACATAGTGTACATCCCGGAACATTTTCAAATGGAAACCCATTTCATTTACCAATCTATCGAAGAGAATCCCTTTTCAATTTTAGTATCTGAATCGAAAAGCGGGATGGAAGCAACACATTTGCCTCTCTTACTTTCAGACGACAAACAAAGTTTAGTGGGTCACTTTGCAAAACCAAACCCACAAAAGGAAAGTGTGGGAAAAGAAGTTCTTTGTATTTTTTCTGGTCCACATTGTTATATTTCGCCGGCTTGGTATGAAACAGACCGAGCTGTTCCCACTTGGAATTTTACTGCAGTGCATGTGAAGGGAATCTTAAATATTGTGGATGATCCCGAAAAAATCCAAAAAAGTTTGATAACCTTAGTCAATCGTTTTGAACCAAAAGATTCTAAATACCAAATTAATTCTGTAGATACAAACTATACAGAAGGATTAAAAAAAGGGATTGTTCCTTTTGAAATCAAAATCACTCACATCGAAGGGAAACAGAAACTAAGCCAAAATCATTCGATTGAACGCCGAAATCTTGTGATCGCAAATCTAAATTCTATGTCCGGAGAAAATGAAAAAGCGATTGCATCTTTAATGAGAAAAAGTCTAAATCAATAATCTCACAATCCAGGGATTGTAAGTTATCTCCTTATTTTCTATTATTATTTAATTTAGAAATTTAGATTACGAATTTAACCTTGAAACTAGAACTAAACGTAAGAGTCACTCCAGAGATTGCATCCAATCCAGATCATTTGTTGCAGTTTGTATCCAAACAAAACAAAATTCCAAAATCTGATATAAAACATATTGAATGTACTTCTCGGTCCATTGATGCAAGACAAAGAAATGTAGTTTTCCAATTACAATTGGATGTTTATATCAATGAAGAATATATTCCTCTCGAGTATCCAATTCCTCATTTCCCAAATGTGGCCCTAGAAGAACCAGTAATCATCATTGGAGCTGGTCCTGCAGGACTCTTTGCCGCCTTACGAGTACTAGAGTTAAGAAAAAAACCGATCATCTTGGAACGTGGAAAAAATGTCAAAGAAAGAGTGGAAGACCTTCGTGGTATAAACGTACATCATATAGTTAATGAAGATTCTAATTATTGTTTTGGAGAAGGAGGAGCTGGAACTTATTCCGATGGAAAACTCTATACTAGATCCAAAAAACGAGGAAACGTTCGAAAAGTTTTAGAATATTTGGTAACTTTTGGCGCAACAAAACAAATATTAGTTGATGCACATCCACATATTGGCACAAACAAACTTCCTCGCATCATTCAAAATATCAGAGAATGCATTCTCGCAGCAGGTGGAGAAATACATTTTAAAACTCGAATTATAGATTTAATTCTCTCAGGAAATTCTATTACCGGAGTAAAGTCTCACTCTGGAGAAAAGTGGATGGCAAAAAACGTCATCATTGCGACGGGCCATTCCGGTAGAGAGATGTTCCAACTTCTCTATGAAAAAGGAATTCAAATCCAAACAAAACCTCTTGCCATTGGAGTTCGAGTAGAACATCCACAAAGTTTGATTGATTCAATACAATACCATTGTGATGTCAAAAATCCGCTTCTTCCTGCTTCCGAATATTCCCTTGTTAAACAAATCAATGGAAGAGGTGTTTATAGTTTCTGTATGTGTCCTGGCGGAGTGATTGCTCCTTGTGCCACTAAACCTGGTGAAGTTGTTACTAATGGTTGGTCAAGTGCGGAACGTTCCAGACCCACAGCTAATTCTGGAATCGTCGTAGAACTTCGAATTGATGATTTCAAATCATTTGAATCCTATGGTGTATTTTCTGCTCTGCAATATCAATCTTCAATCGAAAAAATGGCTTTTGCTATGAATGGAGGTACACAAAAAGCTCCTGCACAACGAATGGTTGATTTTACAAAAAATAAAATTTCTAATGACCTTCCAAAGACGTCTTACACACCAGGACTGGTTTCTGTATCATTATCAGAATTACTGCCTCCACTCATAACCGATTCTTTAAAAAAAGGATTCCAAGAATTTGAGTCATCGATGAAAGGATACTTCACAAATGAAGCCATCATCCATGCACCGGAAACAAGAACTTCTTCTCCCATTCAAGTTCCGAGAAACCCCGTTACATTAGAACACATTCAAATCAAAGGGTTATTTCCCTGTGGAGAAGGTGCAGGATATGCAGGTGGAATTGTTTCCGCCGCTATCGATGGAATGAAATGTGCAGAAGCGGCCCTAACCGGTAGTTTTACCAAATAAAATGAAACGACTACGTTACCACCTACCTTCCTTTCTTTTATGGTTGGTGGTATTTTATTTTTTATCGGAAAGATCCATTTTTCGTTACCAACATATGGGTGCGGGAGTGGATATTGGACTTTTCGAAAACCTATTTTATAATTTAATCCATCAGGGGAAGGCAATCACATCCCTCGGTGTCGACGGTAACAATCACCATTATTTTGCCGATCATATCAATTGGTTTATTTACCCCTTATATCTGTTATACTATCTTTTTCCGTATGTTGAAAGTTTGCTTATATTCCAAGCCTTGGTTTTAAGTATCCCTATTTTGATCTTTCCATTTTACAAATGGGAAAAATCCTACCATCTGGTTTATCCTTTCCTTTACACTTTATTTCTTCCTATTTATTGGATTCAAATTTTTGATTTCCATCCTGAAGTATTATGGATTCCACTTTTTTTCTTATTCTATTACTTCTGGAAAAAAAAATCGAAGTATTGGGTTCTTTTTTTTGCATTGAGTCTGCTTGTAAAAGAAGAATGTGCTTTGGTTTGGATAATATTTGCTCTAGTAATATTGCGAAAGAATCCAAAAGAAAGTTTATTCATAGGAACTCTATCCTTACTTTATTTTTTGTTTTCTATCTTTCTTTTAAGCAAAATGCAAGATTCTATTACAAATCTTTCTATACCAACCCACTGGGAACGTTACAAAAACCCAATCGGTGCCTTACAAAATTTACATCTGTTTCCATATCTATTTTTGTTTCTTAATTTACCGTTTTTATTTTTACAATTTAAAAATAAACTGATCCTTTGTTTGTTACCGTATCTTTTTTATTCTATCCTCTCCTCTTATGAGGTAAATAAAACACCATTCACTCATCACAGCTTTATAGCCGTTCCCATCCTTTTTATTTGCTTTATCGAAATCGTAGAAACATTTAATAGGAAAAAAAAATATCTATTTTGTTTCACTTCTCTATTAGTATCTATTGCTTTATTCGTTTGGTTTGGCCCCCTTTCCAAAACATATTCTTATAAAAGGGAATTTATGAATCCAGGTTTATCAACAAAAGATGTGTCTATACTTCGTAACCTATTAGAAGGTAAATCGATCGTATCGAATATTCCGCAATACCTTTCTAACCGAAATCAGGTTCAGTTATTTTTATCAAACAAAACATACTCCGCAGATTATTTTGTTTTTTACCAGTTCCAAAACCAACTTACCCCAGTTTTTGTGCCCAAAGAATATAAATTGGATAAAGAAATAGAAAAGCATATTCAAATCTATAAATACAAGAAAATTGATTGATCAGTTTACCATTATCTATTACACTATGCAACTGAAAATGCGACTTCTTACCTACTTTATCCCATTTCTTTTGTTCATTCATTGTTCCGTAGATTTACGCCAAGTTCCACCGCCATCACCAAATGGAAATATGAGCAGGACACAATCTAACCTACCTATAGTGATTGGAAAGTTTGAAATACTTTCTGCCGATAGAGGAGTCTATACAGATGCATGGAGAACAGCTTTCAAAGGTCACCTAACATCTTCTGGCATATTTCAAACAATTTCCACGGAACTCGATCCTAAAACTACATCCGAATATTATACAATCGATGTGGAGATGAAAACAGACTTTCACGATAAATACAATTGGTGGTATACTTGGCCTGCACTTTGGCCACTCACTGGAATATGGCCCATCCAACTTAGGGAAGGCGAGTATACTGTCGATTTTAAGTATCAGTTATATAAGAATAAAACCCTTCTGAAAGAAGAAACCATTACCAGAAAAGGGAAAACGAGCGAATTCCTGTATGGACTTTACAAAGTCAGAAATTTTCATCGAATGATTGAAGAAACGAATTTAGAAGCTGTTAGAACATGTATCCAAAATTTATCAGAATCATTATAATATTCAATTTAGTCAGTTTCGTTGGATGTGTGAGTATTCCCTTTAATCCAGCTAACCATACAGACGATTGTTTAGCATATTATTACCAAACCAAGCGGCAAGTAACGGAAGTATTTGATGAAAATGTTTTAACTCTCGGACTAGTAGTCACTCTTTCCCTACTCCATTCTGCCTTGTCTCCTGTCTTTCTTATACCAATTCTCACAACACCTTATATACATTATAAAAATAAAGTCAAAGCGGATGAAATTTTAGATCAATGGAAAAAAGAAAGGTGTGAGATTGGTGAATTGAATAATCCGGAAACGAAAGTCCGACCTACAGATCTTTAGTTATTTAAAAACTTCATTGTATCTCCCAAGAGGAGACCAATTTGAAGTCTTAACTGTATCAGGTCATATCTGTTTTGAATTTCGTTTCGCATAACGTCACGAAGTCGCCTATCTACCGTTTGCAGTTCAATAATGGAAGCTGAACCAGTTTTGTATGCTTTTTCCATGATTTGATAGTTTTCTTCTGCGATACGTTTACTTTCTCTCGAAATATCGTACAATTCGACTAAATTGTTATGTTGTTGGATCAATTCAAAAAGATACAATCCCGTGTTTTCGCGCAAAAACTGTGATTGGGATTTTGCTAACTTGATTTCAATTTTTGATTTATCAAATTCATTTTTTGACAACCAACGATTGAATAAAGGAAAACGAAATCCAAAATTTCCACCTACGTTAAAATCTGCATCGGAGGATCTAGCATAACGACTAAAATCATTTCTACTATAATCATACACCTCCATTGAGTTGGCCCAAGTTCCACTCAAACCGGAATAAGATTCACGACTCGTTTGATTGTAGACATTTACAAAAAAATCAGGAACCCACAACTCATTAAAGCGAACCATTTTTTGGATTTCTAAAATCTTCACCTGATTGATTGTCAAAATAATATCAAAATTTAGATTTGTAAGATTTTTTTCGTACTCAGCTAGCGTAGTTTCCAATGGAAGGATTTTATATTCACGCGCAGGAATTTGTTTTAAGGCAACTTCCTTTAATAAAAACTTTCTTCTAAATATTGACTGACTCTTTTGTTGGTCTAATCTAGATTTAACAGCATTGTACTTATAAAAAAAATAATCCACTTTGGAGTTTTGTGTAACTAAATATGATTCTATTCCTTGTTTGTAAAGTTTCTGAACCGTTTGGAATTGTTTATCAGCATCAGATTCGTTAGAAAAATCATAATCATAAAATGCCAATAGTTTTAATGTTTCAGCATATTGAAATGCCTGATCAAATAATTCTTTTTGGTATAAAGCGCGATATTCTAACAACAATCGCTCATATTCCAATTCCAAAATCATATTGGTGAGAACTGTGTTTCCCTGGTCTTGAAAATTCCAATTTAAATTTAAACTAGTATTCCATCCCTTTCTATTGTATCCATCACCTCTCAATGCTTCGAAAAAAGGAGAATGTTCTAAATTAACGGAGGGCAAATAACGTAAATTTCTGGAATCAATATCAATTTTTTTCCGTTCGATTTCCATTTCTTTCAATTTCAATTCGTATGACTTCTCGCCAACTAACTTAGGCAAGTCGTAAAAATCTACAGTTTCCGAAAGTATATTGGAGACCCAAAAAAATGTAACAAAACTGAAAAGTATATATAGAAAAAAGCGGATCACTAAGTCAATTATCGGATTGCTTCCTGTTTGGAATGAAGTAATTGATAAATTCCACCCTTAGAAAGTAGTTCACGATGAGTTCCTTTGCTCTCCAATTTTCCTCTTTCCAATACAAAAATCTGATCATAATTGCGGATAGTATCTAATCTATGGGCCACCGTGATGATCGTTGCACCTGCAAAAACTGTATTTATATGAGACAGAATTCTAGCTTCTGTTTCTTTATCAAGAGAAGCTGTCGGCTCGTCCAACAACAAGAGGTTTGGCTTTTGTAGAAATAAACGAGCCAAAGAAAACCTTTGTTTTTGGCCTCCAGAGAAAACGAATCCTTTTTCAGAAATTTCTGTATCGTAACCAAGCGGGAGTTTGACGATGTCATCATGAATACAAGCCAGTTTTGAAGCCTCCACTACTTCACTAAGTGTCGCTTCTGGTTTAGTGATCGATATATTTTCTCTAACCGTTCCGGAAATTAAGGGATTCTCTTGAAAAATAACTCCAATTTTAGTTCGCAAACTAGGAAGCCAAATTTCATTCAAAGATACCTCATCAATAGTAATTTCTCCATCTTGCGGTTGATACAAACCTAGTATTAATTTTAAAATCGTGGACTTACCACTTCCACTTCGACCGACAAAAGCAATTTTTTTACCGGCTTGAATTGTTAATGTTAAATTACGGATACCTGATTCCGGTTTTAAACTGTCGTACGAAAAACTCAAATTCTTAAACTCAATGTTTCCCTTTACTTCTGGAAGATCCACCTTGAAGAGATTATCCTTATCAGTGATTTCACTATCTAGCGATTCAAAACTGCGCAACCTATTCCAGGATATATTAGCTTTCTGAAATTTCAAAAAATCATCATATAACGAAACAATCGGATTGCGAATATAAGCAACTAAACCGATGATCGCATACAAGGTCCCAAGTGACATCTGATCTTTCAAAATCAAAATACTACCAACTAACATAACAACTACTACAGTCATTTGTTTAAAAAATTCTGTATTTGTAAAAAGCAAGTTGGAATAAAATAATTTTTTCCCCTCCGAATTTAATTGAGAGGTAAGTCGTTTTTCAAAATCCCAACGGTGTGAATAAGTAGCTCCTAAATTTTTGATAGTCTCAAATCCATTAATAGTTTCGATAAAATAACTCAGCGTTTCCGACTTCTTCAACGATTCTTTCTTTGTTTCTTCGACAATCTTAGGAGTTAGTGCATGCAAGATCAACATCTCAGGTAGAATTAACAAGATAATCATCATAAGCAAAACTGGAGATAGAAAAAGAAAGATTACAAATACTAAAGAACTAAAAAGTAAATCAAAGAACTTCATTGCTCCTTGGTCAGAGAAAAACGAAATAACAGATTCAATTTCTTCCCAACGGTTTAAAATTTCCCCTTTTCTGTTTCTTTCAAAGAAGGAAATTGGCAATGAAATCAATTTTACTAAGAACCGAATAGCAATTGTTTGATTTACTCGATTACTTGTAAAAAAAATCACATTCGATCTGAAATAAGCGAGAAAAGATTGAGAAAAACTAAGTAAAACAACGGAAAAGATAACGGGTAGAAAAAATTCTTTATTTTCTTGGAGGAGAACTGCGTCGATTAAATATAAATTTACTAATGGAATAAAAACTTCCAAACCTTTAATCACAAAACTTGCAATAATGCCTGCTTTTAAATATTTGATCGCAGGTAAAAAATATTCTGCCAAACCTGAAAAGAACCGATTCCTCAACTCCCACTTCGATTCAGGTTTGATTTTGGGAATGAAATATATAACTATATCGGAAGATTTCTGCTCCCACTCTTCGCGTGAAAGGCTTATCTCCCCAAATTCTGGATCAAAAATATTTACTCTTTTTTTTTCAAACGATTTTAAGATAACGTATCTTGCATTTTCAATAAATCCAATTGTCGGAATGTTATTTAGTTCGAGTTCATGATCTTTCCAATTAACAAAGTAACATTCTCCCTTATTTTCGCCAAAACTAGTTTTCCAATGTTTTGGTCTGATATCTGGATCAAAGTCAGGAAAAGTTGGATCTGCATCGTAATCGGCAAATGAAAAGCCCCAATATCGAAAAATCATTTTGCGACATGCATCACCTGACTGAGATTTACCGTCTTGAAATAAAAAAGGAAATCGTATCTGATTTCTAATGGGTGGGGGAAATTTTAATTTCGGTAAATAATGAAACCTGTCTTCTTCATAAATAGAAAATGTTCCAATAGTATCTTCTTCAGTACCATCTCCTAAGTTTAGTTTTCTTTCACTCATAATAGAACGAATGGTAATCAATAGACTTTCCGATTTTTTAAAAAATGCTTCTGCATCTGTTGAAGAAAGTTCATATACATAACTTTCCTCAACTGCAGTAACCGTTGCATTTCTAGCTTTTTTTTCCAATACCCCCATCTCACCTAACACTGATCCTGCTTCAACAAAGGAAAAATAATCCTTTTGCCAGGTTGATTTGGTAACTTTGAATCTCCCTGAGCGAATGAAAAATAATGAAGAACTTTTTGTTCCTTCCTTAATTAAAGTTTGTCCAGACAAAACCTTACGTTTTACCAGTATTTTAGATAACTCTTGGATTTCGGAATTGGAAAGTTTTCTAAAATAAGGATGGATTCTTAATTCATCACGAAGTTGGACATTTTCCTTGTGTTCAATCCATATTTTTTTTCTGCTATTATCCGACTCAATGAACTTTAGGAATTGAAGTTGTGATAATACACGAACCCTTGAATTTTCTTCTACTTGAAAAATTTGTTTTTTTAAAGAATCCGAAGAGAACTCACTGACTCCATAAAAAGCACCTTCTGTTAAGGTTTTAATCAAAAGTTCTTTTTCATTTATCTTTAATTTTACTTGAACCCTTCCTGTTTCTACTATTAAGAGTGGAGTTGGTTCAAACTCATTTCCACCAATCCTATCATTTGCTACAAGAGATCTAAATTCGAATAAGCTGAGAATTTTTTTTAAATCATTCGAAGTGAGTTTAGATAAAAACTCATCCTCAAGTAGCGATTTAGGAATTTCTGCTATCTTATTCTTCAATTTTAATTCCTAGGATCCGCAAAACGAAACAATATTTGATAAATACTTTTTCTATCTATTACGATATCGGCAACGACCTTTAATCCAGGAAACAGTTTGAATTCTTTTCCATCTTGATTCAAATCTTGTGTTCCTAAAATTAAAATTACTGAAAAAGAATCTTTTTCTTTTGTATTAGGGATAATTTGCGAAACAGTTCCTTCGACTACACCGAAATCGTTTTGATGGAAAGCCTTAACCTTAATTACTGATGATAAGCCTACACGAACGGCACCAATATCTTTACTGCTCACTTCCACAATGGCCTCTAATGGTTGGCCTTCTTCCATTAAAGCAGCCACTGCCTGCCCTCGTATAATATTTTGGCCTACGTTATTTACAGAAAGCTCGCCGATGATACCAGAAAAAGGCATTCGCATAATTGCATTGGCTACCCTTTCTCGTTTTAATTTTGTATCACCTCTAAGGCTAGAAATAGTATTTTCTTCTCTTTGTATTTCGTCCTTTAAATTTCCGAACTCTTCATTAAACTCTAATAAACTTTGATCATATATAAACTTTGCTCCGACGCCATTTTGAAAATCCATATATGCTTTTTTTAAACTTACAAATTTACTTAAGACCCCACCTGACAATGCAGAGCCAGAATTATTCTCTAAATTAAAAGCTAAGTTTTTTAAAATTTTCTCTGCTTCTTTTTTATTTCTGATTAATCGCTGTAATTTCTTTTCTTCATAATCTAAGTTATTCGTGTCTTTCGATAACTCGATTTGTTGTTCAGAAAACTCTAGTTCCATAATGGGGTCGCCTTTTTTGAGATAATCCCCAGATTTTACATACAGATTTGTCAGCGTTCCTGTCTCTAAAGCTTCAACTACATAGTAGTTCCCTTTAGGTCGAATCGACCCAGTCGCTTGCACAACTACATCGACTTTTCCAAATACCAAAAAGAGAACAAAACATAGAAAGAAAATACTGATTAAATAAATGCCTTTACGTTCCCAGTTCGGTGCAGGGTGTTTTAATAATTCATCATAATAGGATGCCGAATGCCTTGATTCCCAATTAGAATCAGTTTCTTTTATATTTTTAAATTTTTTAAACATCTTTTTCCCCTTCACTTAAAGTTGGGAATAAATGGTAATAAAAACCCTTTGTTGTAATTAATTCGGCATGAGTTCCCATCTCGACAATTCGCCCCTCATCCAACACAATAATTTTATCAGCACTGACTGTACTATGGAGCCTATGTGAGATTTGAACTACAGTTCTATCCTGAAAAACTGTTTCCCATTGAGATTGGATATGTGATTCCGTTTCAGAATCTAAAGCAGAAGTTGGTTCATCCAAAAACAAAATACTTGGGTTTGTAACAAGAGCTCTAGCAATTGCTAACCTTTGCCTTTGACCACCAGAAAGACCAATACCAGATTCTCCAATTTTAGTTTCATATTTCATTGGGAACCTTTCTACAAAATGGTCTACCGACGCTAATTTCGCACCAGCTAACAAAGATTCATTATTTAATGATGGATTTTTTTTAGATAAATTTTCTGATATGCTACCAGAAAAAAGGATCGGATTTTGCTCTACAGCACCAAACTGAATCCTTACCTCTTCCGGATCTAAAGTGGATAAATCAAATGAATCAAAAAAAACTTTTCCTTTAGTAGGAGTTAAAGTTCCCATCATAATTCTCATCAAAGTAGATTTACCACAACCACTTCGACCTACAATAGCAATCTTTTCGCCGGCTTCTATTTCTAAATGAATATCGGATAGTATTTCAGGACTTGTTTCTAAGTAACGAAAACTAATATGATCTAATGTTATTTTTCCAGTTAATCTCGGAAGTTCGCCAAAGGGACGTTGACTGACAATTTCACCCGGTAATGAATAAATTTCTTTCAAACGCATTCGCGATTCTCTTAGTTCACTTAAATCTTCATATAAATGACAAAGACGAACAATGGGTTCCATGAGCAGAGAATACAATACCAAAAAAGCTAAAAAACTTCCTAGCGAAAGCGATTCATCCAAAACATCGCTAACACCAAATGTAATTACAGCGATAAGTCCAATTTGTTCAAAAAACTTACTCATCAATTGCAAAACATGAACCCTTTTTCCAACTCGTAAATTGGTGAGGATTGTTCTTGCAATTTCATTTAGCCCTTTAGAAAGATAACGACTTTCCATTGCCGAAGATTTAATAAGTGGCATTCCTGCAAATAAAGACAGAAAAAAGGAAGTTGTTTTCTTTTTAGATTCAAAAGTATGTTTTTGTAATCTTTTGATTTTTGAACCAGAACGAACGACGAACAATGAATATGCGACGACAAACAAAATACCAATAAAAGATAGGCTACTATCCAATCGAAATAAAATAAAAAGATAAATCGGTAGAGTCACTAAGTCCAAAATTAAAAACAAACCAGATCTTTGTGTAATTTCTAATATTTTCTGATTCTCTTTTAGTCTTTGTGTAAAATCACCAGTTTCAAATTTCCTAAATTCAGGTAATGTGAGATTGAGTATATGTTGAAAAAATCTCACAAAATAGTTATATTCCAGGCTTTGCATAAGCCCAATAGAGATAAGGTTTTTAAATAAAGAAAACAGAGTTTGGAAAAGGATAGATAACCCCACTCCAGTTACCAATGTGAACAAAAAATTTTTATCAGAAAAAACCAATACTTGATCGACCACCTGACGAATCAAATACGGTAAAGACAATGTCAATAATGCTGATAATATCGTTGCAACTAAGATCCAACGAATTTCACTACGTTTCGGACTAAATAAAGTTCGAAGTTCTTTAAAAAAGCTTAGCAAACTCACATCGGCCGACATTGTCTGTGGCGCCGGAGAGAATTGTAAAACCACACCATCCCAAAATTGCAAAAACTGAGATATGGGTAATTCATAGACTCCTTTGATAGGATGCGAAATAAGAACTGCATCTAATTCAGAATCATACAAATACAACAAACAAGGAACACTTTCATCGTCTGTAACAAAAACTGGATTTTCTAATTCGATCAATTGTTCTGGAGACAAATGCTGCTGTTTGGTTAAAAAACCTAACTTTTCTAATTCAATCGCTAATTCAAAAATTCCAGGAACAATATTTCTATTTAGTTCATTTTTAATTCTAATTTTCCAATTGTTAGGAAGAGATTTATCAAAGGTTCGCAACGAAAGTTCACTGCAAACAAGTCCGACTAAGGTAGGTTGGTTTGTTGTAACCTGTTCAATATATATTTTTTTGGTTCCCTTTCTGATTTCGAATCGTTTCGAAATAAATGGTCGTATTGAATTCTCTTCTTTTTCCTTGGCTTTATAAGTTGAATAACGAAGCAAACGCGATTGAACAATTTCTTCAAGTTTGTTGCCTTTCTCAATACCAATGACCTTACGGAAAATGGCACCAGGGATTTTATATAAATCGGAATCTTCTGACGCAACTGCACTTGCTAATCGTTTTTGTTGTTTGAAAATAGCAATCTCACCTAGGATATCCCCTGAACGCATTATGGAGATAATCTTTCTTGGATTTTCTGTCCTTATCTGAATTTTTCCAGATCGAACAATGTAAGCAGCGTCTCCTTCTTCTCCTTCTGCAAAAATAAAATCTCCTTGCTGGACTTTTACTAACTGAATGGACTTAAGAATCAGTTTAATCTCTTCTGGGGAAAGTTCCTCAAAGAAACTAAGTTTACGTACATAATGAAATTTTTCTTGTTCGTCTTCTCTGTGTTTTGCTTTTTCCGCAATTTCTGGATGAGATTCAACTAACTTTAAAAAACGAGAGGAAGGAAGTAATAAAACAATAGAAGGTTCGAGAGCATAATAATCATGTTTTGAAGGAGTTTTGGTGAGTGTAATTCTTTCTCCTATTGATTCTCCCACTTCAACAAATGCATACCTACCTAAACTTAGGTCCTCTTTATTTTGTTTCATTCCGAATCGACCAGTTAATACAAAATGAATGTATTCTGGCATTTCGTTTGCTTTGATTAAGTTTTGTCCTAATCGAACAAAACGTACTTCGATAAATGGTAGTAGGCTTTCCCGCTCTGCTTCGTCGAGCTCCGCTAATAGGTAATTACTGCGAAACACAGTGCGGATTTTTTCAAGATTTCGCCTAACTTCAGAATGCATTTATTTATCCGCTACAATTAGGATTCGAAGCACTTGAAACGTCCATTTCCAAAAGAAATCTGGGGGGATCCATGCACTACTTCTAACATCGACGGAAATCGACTGAGTCCTAAGCAGATATTGGTTTTTTACTTCCGAGATGTCCCCACCCTCACTGCGGAAATCACCGCAAGTTAGGTACCAAAAGGACTACTCGGAAGGTTACTAAATTAGATGGCTATGCTTTGGGGTTTTCTAAAACGATAGCAATTCCTTGGCCACCACCAATACAAAGGGAAGCTACTCCGTATTTGACTCCTCTTCTTTGCATTTCTAATGCAAGAGTCAATGTCACTCGGTTCCCAGAAGCTCCGAGTGGATGTCCGATCGCAACTGCACCTCCATTGACATTCGTAATTTTTGGATCTAACCCAAGTTCTTTTTGAACAGCTAAATATTGAGCAGCAAAGGCTTCGTTTACTTCTACAAGACCAACATCTTTCAAACTAATTCCGGCCTTTTGTAAAGCAGCAGGGATAGCAACGGCCGGTCCAATTCCCATCTTTGCAGGATCACAACCAGCGTGTCCCCAAGACTTCACAATAGCCAAAGGTTCTTTTCCTAGTTTTTTTGCTTGGGATGCAGAAGCCACAATCATAGCTGATGCACCATCATTGATACCGGATGCATTTCCCGCAGTGACTGTTCCATCTTTTTTGAAAGCTGGTTTTAAACTTGCTAACTTTGTAGCGCCAGCTTTTCCTTTGATAAACTCATCTTTATCAAATATAATTGGATTTTTTCCATTGATAGTGATAGCATGAATCTCATCTTTTAAGATTCCTTTGTTTGTTGCTTCTTCGGCTCTTTCTTGAGAAGTGGCAGCCCATTCATCCTGTTCTTCTCTAGAAATTTTGTATTGGTCACTTAAGTTTTCAGCAGTCATCCCCATAGGAAGTTCCACATAAATATCTGTTAGACCTTGCGCCAATGAATCTTCAAATTCAGAATTTCCATAACGAACACCAAATCTTGCATTACGAACCACATAAGGTGCGTTACTCATTGATTCTACACCACCGGCAAGAACCGTATGTGCTTCACCCAACATAATTTTTTTGGCTGCTTGGATGACAGCTTCCATTCCGGAACCGCAAAGTCTATTGAGTGTGAGTGCAGGGCTCGCAATGGGTACTCCAGATTTCAAACCAATGTGTCGCGCTAAATAGATTCCGTCTTTGCCTGTGGGAATGACATTCCCAAAAATACTTTCTTCAATGAGAGATGGGTCCACTCCAGTTTTCTGAAGTGCTGCTTTGGAGACTTCTACTCCAAGATCCACGGCACTCATATCTTTGAGAGTTCCGCCAAAACTACCGAATGCAGATCTAAGTCCGCCCAATATATAAACTTGTTCCATAGATACCAAAAATAGGCAAATTTAGTCACCTGTCAGCTAAGAATTGAAATTTCACTTGAAAGAGAATCCAAGATCGATAGACTTCCTTGAATGAATCGAGAACCCATGTTCGGCCTGGAAACCAGCTTTTTATCTAAACAAACCGCAGGTCTCATTCGAGGAATCCTACAAAAAAAGTATTCTATCGGCAGCTCTTCTGTTCCATTGTTTTCAACCCCATCACCATTATACCCTGGTTTGGAACTGATTTCTGACAAGGGTCTAAATCCGATCCAAAAACGATTAGTAGTGGGAAGTATTCGTATGGGATACGGCCATCACCGCATGGCTCTCTCCGTTTATTCGCATTCGATAAAAAAACAAATTCCCACTTACTTACATGATCTACTTGCCATCGATTCGCCTGAAACTAAAGCAATTGCAGATATAGATTCTGGTTATAGCTATTTTTCTAGACTGAGTGCCGAAATTGGAGGACCTGTGGAATGGCTTTGGGGAACACTTATGTCCCAAGGAAATCTAACTTCCTTAGAACTTTCATGCCAGTTAGCAGAATTATATAAAGGACTGATGAATGGAATTCCGAAGGACTCTTCCGTAATCACCACATATCCGTTAAATGGCCAGATTGCAGTGGCTTCAGGATTTCAAAAAACAATCCATCTCATTTGTGATAATTATCCCCAGTATTATTTACTTGTACCACAAGCGCTGAACTTAGTCCAATCACCTTCTGCCTATACGAAGTTCATTCAGATGGGTGTTCCCAAAGAAAATCTTGCCGTCGCAGGTCATTGGGTGTCGGAAGATGTAGTTTCCAATGCTGTTACTGATAGTGAAAATCGGGTGCGAAGAATTGATTCGAAAAAATGTAGAAGGTTTCTCATTCCGATCGGGGGAGCTGGTGCTCAGAAAGGTTATGTGTTAGATTTGATTCGACTCTCCAAGAAACATTTACAGAATAAAAAAGCAGTGTTTTGGATCAACACAGGAGACCACTCCAAAGTATTAAAATCTATTGAAACTTTTCTTATCGTTCAAAAAATTCCTTATTTATCGATTGATAATTGGGATGATTTAATTCATTTTATAGAACGTCATCCTTTGCGTTCAGAAGATCATGAAAACAATCCACCAGTGGTTTTATTTCATTTTCCATCTCATACCGAGGCCTTTTCTGCCACCGAAAAACTCATTCGCATTACTGATGTCCTTGTAACGAAACCATCAGAACTTGCTTTTTATCCTGTTCCCAAACTTTTTATTCGTCGCGTCGGCGACCATGAAGCCGCCTCTGTCGTTAGATCCTTAGAACTTGGTGAAGGCACAGTAGAATGTAGGGAAGTGATACATGCAAAAGAACTCATTCATATTTTCTCAGAATCATCAGATTTGTTGTTACGGATGAATGAATCGGTGATTAGAAATACAATAGAAGGTATCTATAATGGTAGTAAGGCGGCTGTTGAAATGTCAGCCGCAAACTAAGCAGAAATAGACTTTTTTATGTGGAAAACTTTTTTTCTAATTCTTGTCTGGTGGATTCCCAGATGGGTGCGATTTTTTTTCCTTCTTCCACTGAAGCGTCTATTTCTCCGGTTTTTGCGAAACCTTCCGCTTTGATCACCACTTCTGAGAGGGCGGCCAGGCCAAAATTCGCAGCCACTCCTTTGATTTGGTGTAGCTCTGCTTGCAAATCCTTTTGTTCTTTGGATACCAAAAGCCGTCCTAAATTTTCAACCCGAGTCGCCATATTTTCCAAAAGAGAGGCGATCATCTCTTTTAACCAGGCCTGATCCTCAGGATCATTCATATCTACTAAAGATTCTATACGTGACCAATCTATAAGCAAGTTACACCATCCAATCAAAAGTAAACAGACTAAGAAAAGCGTGTAAATTACATTTTAAAAAATCATTTGCAGGCCTTCGGAATTGGTTTTTTTTGTAAAACACTATGAAAATTCACCCCACAGCCATCATCGATCCGAAGGCGGAACTCCACGAGTCCGTTGAAGTTGGACCGTTTTGTATCATCGAAAAAGATGTCAAAATCGGCGAAGGAACCGTCATTGAATCCCACGTTAAGATCCTATCTGGAACTCGAATTGGTAAGTTCAATAAAATATCTTCGGGGGGAAGTTTCGGCGGATTACCACAAGATTTAGCCTTCAAACCGGAAACCAAAACGTACTTAGAAATTGGTGACCACAATCACATGCGTGAAAACGTCATTTTCCATCGTGGAACTGTAGAAGGAAAAGCTACAGTGATTGGTAACCATAACTACCTTATGGGTAATGTTCATATTGCCCATGATGTGATTGTAGGTGACCACAATATTATGGTCCAAAACACTATGCTTGCGGGCCATGTAATCATCGGTAACAAAGTTTTTATATCTGGATCCGTTGGTGTCCACCAATTTGTAAGAGTTTCTGATTATGCAATGTTAGCTGGTCTTACAAAGGTAGTGAAAGATGTCCCTCCTTATGCTACAGTGGATGGACACCCAGGTGCCGTAGTAAGTTTAAACGTAGTTGGAATGAAACGTGCAGGAATTTCTGCTGATGTTCGTTTGGCAATCAAACGCGTATATAAAACCATTTATCATAGTGGACTGAACACCAAACAAGCGCTTACTGAACTAAAAAAAGATCCAAACCCTGCTCCAGAAGTTCAAAAGATTATTGAATTCTTTGAAACAAGCAAACGTGGAGTGGTAGACCATCGTTTTGTTTCAGGTGGATCGGACGTAGAATGAGAATTCTCGTAACCGGGGGAGCCGGTTATATTGGAAGTCATATTGTATTAGAACTGATGGAACTTGGCCATGAGATTCTCATTGTAGATGACATGGAAAAGGGAAACGAAGCCAATTTATTTCCTGGAAACGAATTCATCAAAGGCGAAATCCAAAATCCTGAAATTTTAAAGCAAGCGTTTGCAAAAAAAATAGATGCTGTATTTCACTTTGCTGCCTGGAAAGCTGCTGGTGAATCTATGACAGACCCACTTAAGTATACAATGAATAACTTAAATGGAACCTTTACTTTGTTAGATGCAATGGTAAAATACGGATGCCAGTATATAGTTTTTTCTTCTTCTGCAGCAGTTTATGGTGCTCCAAAATATCTTCCTATAGATGAAAAACATCCTTTAAATCCAGAAAACTACTATGGTTATACAAAGTTATGTATTGAAGAAAACTTGGAATGGTTTGATAAACTAAAGGGATTAAAATCAGCTCGACTACGTTATTTCAATGCAGCGGGTTATGATCCTAAAGGCAGGATCAAAGGAATCGAAAAAACTCCTGCAAATCTGTTACCGATCATTATGGAAGTGGCATCAGGAATTCGTAATGGTTACGAAATTTTTGGAACAGATTACGAAACAGAAGATGGAACTTGTGTTCGTGACTACATTCATGTATCTGATTTAGCTAAGGCCCATGTTTTAGCCCTAAACTATATCATGTCAAAAAACGAAAGTTTGACAGTAAATTTAGGTTCGGAATCGGGATATTCAGTCAAAGAAATGGCAGACCTTTCGGAAAAAGTTGTTGGGAAAACCATTCCTCACAAAACAGGTCCTAGGCGAGCCGGTGATCCAGCAAAACTCCTCGCATCTTCTGCAAAAGCAAGAGAACTTTTGAATTGGAAACCTGTTTATAGTGATGCAGAAACGCTACTTTCGAGTATGTGGAACCTGTATAAAAACTTATAAAGAAGGAGTCTTAATTTTTTCGCAATCCGGGTTTATGGAACTTACGTAATCCAAAGCCCGGTCTCCAAGAACATCAGCTCCTAAAAAACTCCCAGTCAATTGAATCTCACCGGTTGTAAATCCTTTGATCCATTCCTTTGTGAGTCTGTTAGAAATTGGCGCATAAGACCAGTGCCATTTTTCTTCTTGGTATCCTTTATTGTTCCTTGTCGATAAATGGCTGTAAGGTTGACAAAATCCGTATTTTGACGCATTTTGTATTAGCCAATCGTAAAGAATTTTTCCTTTTCCATTTTCTTCGAAATAAGCGTTATCCAAAGCATTGATATCAAAATCGGTTCCCCAATGGTGGCGAGAAGTTCCTGGTGCACTAGAAAATTCTAATATCAAGTTGATAATTTCTTCTGGAGATTTTCCTTTAATAGGAACACGCATTGTTTTTTTACCAGTGAATTTGGATTCCCAAATTCCTTTTTGATGATTAAAATTTCGAAAGGAAGAAACCAAAAAAATATGTTGTTTGTATGTGGATGGTTTTGAATCTTCAAAGTCATTGATCATCTGATGGAGGGCTTTTTTTACGTCAGGCCGAAGAAAATGGTCCTTTCCATTTTCTTCTAATATAACAGGCATTAACGGCCCGGGAGAATTAAATTTTCCGGTTAAATATGATCTTTTATCAATACCTAAATACAAATCAGAATCGGTAGTTTTAACCGGTTTTTCACCGCATACTAAAAATAAAGAAACGAATAACAAAGTAATGTATTTAGTTCGTAACATAATTAAGTTCATTAAAATTTTTACGACTAATTCGCAAATAAAAATTTGCCTTCGCTGAATCTTGTACTCAATTCTGCGGCTTCATTGGGATCATCTAAAGGAAGAGAGGATGCATCTTCCTTAGCTTCGTCAAGCAAACTCCGATCAGAAACTAAATCGGCAATTTTAAACTCAGGAAGACCACTTTGTTTGACACCAAGCAGTTCTCCTGGACCTCGAATTGCCAAATCTTTTTCAGCTAAATAATACCCATCATTAGATGCAACAAGTGCTTCTAAACGATCTCTTCCTTCGTCACTGATAAAATCACCAGTCATCAATATACAAAAACTTTCTATATCACTTCTGCCCACGCGACCACGTAACTGGTGTAATTGGGAAATTCCAAATCGGTCCGCATGTTCTACTACCAAAATGGTGGCATTGGGAACATCAACTCCTACTTCCACTACTGTGGTTGTAACAAGGATTTGGATTTCTCCTGATTTGAATTTTTCCATCACAGAATCTTTGTCTGCACTTTTCATTTTACCGTGTAACAAACCAATTTTGAGATCAGGAAATACATTGGTACTTAAGTTCTCATAAGCAACTGTGCAGGATTCTAAGTCTACCTTTTCTGATTCCTCCACTAATGGATATACAATATAACATTGTCTTCCTGAACTCACATACTTACGAATCGAATTATAAACTCCGTTTCTTCGGTCTTCCTTGTACCAACGAGTGTCAATGGGTTTACGGCCTTTGGGTTTTGTTTTGATATTTACTAAGGTTAAATCACCATATAAGGTTAGACAAAGGGTTCGTGGAATCGGTGTGGCCGTCATCGCCAATATATCTGGATTTTTTCCTTTGGAGCGTATGGTTTCTCTTTGGTCCACACCGAACTTATGTTGTTCATCAATCACAACAAGTCCTAAATCAGAAAAAGCTACATCTTCTTGCAATAGGGAGTGTGTTCCAATAATGATATTCGACTCTCCTGTTTTGATTCTGGCCAATTTTTCCGAACGAGTTTTTTTATTTTCTCCACCAAGCAGTAGTTCAATGCCAAGAAAAGGCATATTCCCCATAAATTTATAAATAGTTTGATAATGTTGGCGGGCTAAAATTTCCGTAGGAGCTAAAAATACTACTTGGATATGGTTATCAATATAGTGAAGAGCAATGAGTAAGGCCGTTATTGTTTTTCCTGAACCTACATCTCCTTGTAACAAAAATGCGGCAGGAGAATCCGAACTAGTTTGTGAGAGAATTGTATTTACAGCCAGTTTTTGGTCTTCCGTCAATTCGAAAGGAAGATTTTTTTCCAAATTTTCTCTTGAGGGAGATTGGGGAAGTGGCCAAAGCATCCGTTTTATTTTTTGTCTTTCTCTTTGTTTGTATAGAAGTAGTCGTTGAAAATAAAAGAATTCTTCGTAAGCAAACCTTTTCCGTGCAATTTGCACAGCTTCCATAGTTTCAGGAAAATGTATTTCATGAAAGGCTTTATCACGACCGATTAACGATCGTTTTTTGATTAATTTTGAAGGGAGGTTTTCTATGATATTGCCTCCTTCCAAAACTTGAAACATCAATTTTCGTAGTCCCTTAGAATCAAGACCTTCTTCTTTCAAAGCCTCTGTGGATGGATAAAGGGGAATGATACGTCCTGCATGAATGGAATCTTCTGGATCATCCTTGTCTGATAAAAATTCATACTCAGGGTGGACAATTTGATATCCTTTAAAATACTCCAGTTTTCCTGAGATCACCACTTTCCTGTCCACGGTGAAAATCTTATGAAAAAAATTCACACCACGAAAGAATACCAAATTGATACGTTCATTGTTTAAAGTTCTGAATCCAACAAGTAACCTGCTTTTTTTTCCATGAACAATATAACTATCAGCGATGGTTCCTAGGAGAGTAACTATATCTCCTTGTTTTAAAATAATATCCTTTGTAAAGTTACGATCTAAGTAACGACGTGGAAAATATGTCAGTAGTTCAAAAAAAGTTGCGATTCCATGTTCTAAAAGGACAGATTTTCTTTTTGGTCCAATCCCTTTTAACGAAGACAGACTTTGTGATAAATCAAGTTCCTGTTTCATAATTCATCCGTGGGTTTTGGAGGTCCAAATCCGTGGTCACTTGTTTCAGAAGAATTGTTTGTATTTTTTTCTGAATCCAAAATCAAATAACAATATTTGCATCCGTAAATTTGGGCCTGTTTTTTCCCTTCACTGTTAGTATAAGCAGAAATGGCAGCATATAAAAATTCGTTTTTGTTTAATACAGTCCCACAAACAGGACATAGGCGAAGCCTAGGAAGATTGGGATCTTTTTCTTTGCCATAAACTTTTCTAGGATCCCCGACCCGTAAATTTCCTTCTTTGGCAAGACGTTCCTTTTCTTTTTTATCTAAACTTTGGTTGTCAACGGCAGAAAGTGCATACAAAAAAAAGGCTACTGTAAACAGAACTCCACAAATCGTAAGAAAGGTAACCATTTAATTACCTCTAATGTAATCTTCGGAACTCACTGTGGAAATGGGATTTTGTGAAATTAACTTCAAATCTTTTTCTGAACAATCCACTTCAATGAGAGTGTGCCAATCTTCTCCCCTCAATTGACAAAGATTGGATTGAACCACACTTTTTCCTTCCATAATGATTTCAGCATAATATCCTCCTTCCTGAAATCCATGTAAAGAGTCCACAGCACCAAAGTTAGATGGATTAATAAAAACAGTATTTCTAGTTTTTTTAATTCCTTGATCTTCGTGGACATGGCCAGAAACCACAAGAGAAGGTGATTCATCATCTAAATAACGACGAATCCCTTGGCTTCCACATTTCCCTACTCCAGGAATGTTATCAAAATATCCATAGGCTGGATTATGAATCCAACAAATATCAGGGAGTTCTTCTCGGAAAAAATCTTCTGGTTCACTATAGTTTTTTCCGTTCTTTGTATACTCATGAAAAACAACGGTTAGTTTTTCAGGAATTCCAGAGGTCCAAATGGGAGCACCACCATAACCGGATACTTTTAAATTTGCAAAGTCAAAACTTTTTCTATGAACTTCGCGTTGGTAAAGTTCAGTGTATTGCAGGTCTAAATCATAATTTCCCGGTAAACAGTAAACAGGCGACTTTGCATATTTAATGATTAGTTTTTCGATGATTTCATATTTTTCTTTCATCGTTTTGGCAGCGAGTTTATACAAATCTCGATACTTTTGCGATTTTTCTACAACTGCCGTGGAATACTTTTCAGGAAAACGAATGGCGTGTGTTGTGAAATCAAAAGGAGTGGAATCGTCTTTTCTTTCCGTTAACAAATAATATAATTCTTCCTGGACTCCACAAAAATCGATGATACGATCAAAAGAAAAAAATGCCTTATAAATAATATCTCCGGAAAACAAATACAAATCTGCCTCAGTAGTTTGCAGAATTCGTTTTAGACCATGAAGTCCATCATGGATATCCGTTAGATAAATGATTTTCATTTATTCATTTTCCCAAAGTAACATCTGAATGTCTCGATCTTCTTCTATATAATCGATCTTTAAATATTCAGGTCCAAAAAAATCAACGAGAGGTTTTAGGATGGTAGAAGATCTTACAAAAATATACAATTCGTTGTTGTCACCAATGATGTATTGGATATCAATTTTGCCCGCAATGGTAGGAACCAAATTCAAAAAATAATTTAGATCAAACAGAATTTCCCACTGGAGTCCAGTAATCGATAAAAGATGTGGGGCAGCATTCAAAATGGATTCAAAAACCTTTTTTTTGTGGAAAGGATCTACTTTACCAAACCACCTAACAAAATCAAATCGCCTTGGTTTGGTATCCCAAACCCTATAACCGACAATTTTTAAGCGGGCTCTGTTATCTTTCACGGAAACTGGTTTTAAACGAACCCGGTAATGAATGGATTCTACGTTCAAAAAACGAGCAATCCATAGCCAACCCATTCGGTAAACTCCGGTCAATATGACTTCTCCCTTCGCAGAAGAAACATCCAAACTCTCTAAATCGGGATCTTCGGCAATGATCTCAGTGGCTATGACCTTTCGTAAGCTACCAAGAAGTAAGGTAACTTTATAATTACTCTTTGGGACCACTTTGGGTGGCAAAAAGAGATTCAGTGGATTGAAACGGAGAAGATCCGTTAAAAGCATATTTTAATTTTATTTTCTATTGCCTTTTTGGAAAGCAGATTTAGAATACTGAACTCATGAAGATTGGTATCATTGGCGCCGGAAGTTTTGGCACTGCACTAGGTAGTATTTTAGCGGACAAGGGTTATGACGTGACCCTTTGGACACGAAGTGAAGATCAAGCAAGATCCATCAACGAAAAACATATGAACACCAAACATATGCCTGATTTGGTGCTCCCTGAGAAATTAAAGGCGGATACCAATCTCATACATGTTGTAAAAGATAAGGACATGATCGTTTCGGCTCCCCCAAGCCATGCTCTTTCGGGGATTCTAAAAGAAATAAAAGACCATATTCCTCCCAAAGTGCCGATTGTTTCTGCTTCCAAAGGGATCGAAAACGAAAGCTTAAGACTTGTGTCAGAAATTTTTGAATCAGAACTACCGGGCCAATTCCACTCCCAGCTTTCTTATCTTTCAGGACCTAGTTTTGCTAAAGAAATGGTGAGGCGGGTTCCAACGATAGTATCCATTGCTTCCAAAAACGAGGCTACCGCCAAACGAGTGCAAGAGATCTTTAGTTTTACATACTTCCGGACGTATTGGACCCCCGATGTGGTTGGGGTCGAAGTGGGTGGTTCATTGAAAAACGTAATCGCCATAGCAGCAGGAGTTGCCGACGGCCTTGGTTTTGGTCAAAATACTAGGGCTGCTCTCATCACACGTGGGTTAAACGAAATCACAAGGATGGGGATCAAAATGGGTGCAGATCCTATGACCTTCCTTGGACCATCGGGAATGGGAGATTTGGTACTTACCTGTTGTGGGGAAGGATCAAGAAACCGTACCGTTGGCTTTCGTTTGGGTAAGGGAGAGAAACTAAAAGATATTTTAGCTTCTATGAATGAAGTGGCAGAAGGTGTCAAAACCACTCTTTCTGCAAAAAATCTTTCTGACAAACTGGGTGTGGAAATGGCCATCACCCAAGAAGTCTATCGAATGTTATACGAAGACAAAGATCCGAAAGAAGTAGTCAAAGCTTTAATGAGCCGAGATTTAAAACGGGAAGGTGTTTAAAATAAACGCACCAACAGAACAATATAGGTTACAATTTGAATCATATAAAATGTAAACCGAATGTTCACTGCCAGAACACCAGTAGATGTTAGATGAGTGAGGGATTGTAAAACCCTTGCTCCTATAATCACAATTCCAGCTTGGTTGGCAAAACTATCTATTTTTCCAAAACTTGCAGTTAAATACACAACCGTTAGAAAAATTGGAAGGTTTTCCAAACTATTGAGATGGGCACGATTCAATCTCCAGTTAAAGTCTGTTCCATGTTGGATCCCCGCAGGGAATTCATTCGATTTCTTTTTGCCAATTAACACCAAAACACTTCGATAAGAAGTTAAAAACACACCGAGACCGAGAGTCCATAACGCAAACCCAATGAGTGTAAAGTAAATGGTTTCCACAAATCCTCCTTTTGTACCTAACCTAATTCTCTTGGTTTAAAGATACAGAAGGAGATTCTAAATGACTCTAGTTCATTTGTAAACGAATTAAATAGAATTTAAAACCTTAATCAGAAGCTTTCTTTTCAAAACCAATTGTTTTGATTTGTTTCCAAACCCTAAGCCAGGAACTAGAAAAAAAATGGTCCGGTGCTTCTGAGATTTCGATACAACTAAGTCCGTTCTCTTTTGCAAATCTAGTTGTGTATTCTTTGGGAAACCACTTATCCTCATTCGGAAGAAAGATTGTATAATCGGTTCTTTTCTGGATCAAGGAAGGATCTACCACAAATCCTGGTAAAAAAAGATTCTTTAAAAAAAGAGATAAATCTTCTAACCGGATTCTAGAGTTTTGGATGGGAACCTTAAGATGGCCTACTTTTTCGGTTTCTAACCACTCAGGACTCGATAGAGTCTCTAATATTTGTTTGTTGGGAGCCAAATCATCGGAAAGTCCAGGCAAAAGAAGAAGCCGACTAAACTCTTCAATCGAATTTGATTCATACAAATGCCGAAGACTAAGAACACTATCCAAAATAGGAGATAGTAAAAATAACTTTTGAAAACGAACTTCTTTGGCATACATCATAAGGGCTGCCCCTCCCCCACTATGCCCGATTCCATACAAATCTTTGTTTTTGTATCCGTTTTTCTTCACATAACCATCTATCAACTGTATGGCGGTTTTGGGATCATAAACTCCTTTTGAATTTCCGTGGGAAGGGGGATTAAACCTGATTAGCCGAAGGCCCAGTGTTTCTAGCTCACCATCCCGTATCCGAAAGGATCTTGCATTGCCACCGGTGCTCGGCCAAAGGATAATGGCACCTCTAGCATTTTCTAGCGGAGCACCCGATTCTATGATTTCTAAAGTCAAAGTGTTGCGATGATGGGCCTACCATTTTGGACTATAACTGTATGTTCACACTGTGCCACGTAACTTAGCTCCCCACGACGATTACTTGCCACAAGTGTCCAACCATCTTCCTCTTCGTAGGCAGTTTGGCTTCCCGTAGAAATAAAAGATTCAATAGCAAGGACAAGACCGTTTCCCAATTTCCTTTGGTCGCGTTTTTCTTCATAAACCAAAACTTGTGGTTCTTCATGGAGTTTTTTTCCAGTACCGTGACCTGCTAAATTTTTAATAACAGTAAATCCGTTTTCTACAGCAGCAGAATGAATTTCTCTTCCAATGTTTCGTAGATAATTTCCAGTAAACGCCTGTTCTGTGGCACGCATAGTTCCTTCAATAGCTGTTTCACATAACTTGTGAAGTGTTTCATTTGCACTTCCCACAATAAAAGAAATTCCTGTGTCGGCATAATATCCATCTAATTTGGCAGAAACGTCGATATTAACTAAATCGCCATTTTTTAGGATGATTTCTTTTTTGGGAATTCCATGTGCGATTTCAAAATTGGTACTAATACAGGTATACCCAGGGAACTTATAATCAAACTTAGGTGCCGAAAAGGCACCTGCGGTTTCAAATTCCAGTTTGGCTGCGTTGTCCAGCTCTAAAGTGGACACTCCAGGTTTTGCCAGAAGTTTTAAAAGTTCACGAACCTTTGCAACAAACTTCCCTGCTTTTAAAATGCCCTGAAGGTCTTTTTCATTTTGAATCGACATCTAAACAATCTCCCCACCACAACTGGATCCCGCACCGGCAGTACACCCGTAACAATGATTTGCTACTACAATCTCTCGGCTAAGGAAAGATTGCAAATCGAAATCCTTAATATGTTTTACTTCTCTCGATTTCAAATCTAACATTTGGTTGAAATCACAATCATAAACTGAACCATCAAAACCAATGGAAATTTGGTCCAAACACATAAGTCCTGACACAGTGGCGGGATTGTAAGCATTAACCAAAGTATCCATATACATTTCAAATTTACCAGCCCTTACCAAAGAGGCTAGAAATCGATTGATGGGAAGGTTGTTGATACAAAACAACTGGTTAAAAACAATTCCATATTTTTTAAATAGAGTTTCCTTATATTCTCTTTCCAATTGCACCTGTCCTGAACTTAAAAAAAGTCCATTGGGATTATAAACTAAGTTAATTGGAAGTGTGGCTCCATAACCAAGTGCATTTAACTTCTTTAAGGCGGTGATAGATTTTTGAAATACACCTTTTCCTCTTTGGTTGTCAGTGGTACTTTCTATTACCGAAGGAAGAGAGGAGACGATTTCTACCTTATGAGATACTAAAAAATCATATAGCCACTCGTAACCAGGTTCCTCTAAAATCGTTAAATTACAACGATCCATAATTCGTTTGCCGAGCTTAGTGACTTCTTCTACAAGGTATTTAAAATTTGGATTTCCTTCAGGAGCGCCGCCTGTGATGTCGACTGTCTCTATTTCAGGAATTTTGGATATTAAATTCAAACATAGATCTACAGTGGTTTTATCCATCACTTCCGTTCGTATAGGGGAGGCATCCACGTGGCAATGCCGACAAGCTTGGTTACACCAACGTCCTACATTGATTTGGAAAACCTTCAAAGATCTTGCAGGAATAGATTTTCCAACAGTTTCAAGAAACGATTTTCCACTATATGAACGTAAGGTGGAATGTTGTTCAGTTACATCCATAAACTAAAAAGAAAGTTCATCAATTTTGTTTTGCATTTGGACACTATGAACCAAATTGATACCTGCGGCCATCGCAGCTGCCACGTGAACGGCTTCATTCATTTGTGCTTCATCTGCGCCTTTTTGAAGTGAGGTGGTTGTATACGCATCTATACAATAAGGACATTTTAATGCATGAGCAACCGCCAGTGCAATCAGGGCTTTTTCTCTTTCGGAAAGAGCACCTTCTGCCATCACTGCATTGTAATATCCAAAAAATTTATCAGCAAGGGCAGGATTGGTTCTTCCAATTTCTCCAAACTTTCCTAAATCTTTTGCGTTGTAATAATGATTTTCTGCCATAAATATAACTCCCTATCATTAGACTTTTTAATATGATGATGGAGTCAATGGGGTAGTTTTAAGAAACCAATTTCCCGACTAGAATTTTACTCAGAATGTAGAAAGTATCAAACAAAGTAAGAACCTAAATTCAAGTAATGAACTTAGGTCTACGTTTCTCAATTAATGACAAAAATCCTTCTTGGCCATCAGGCGATAAAATGACTTTTGTAAAAAGGTCAGCATCTATTTGGAATAAAGATTCCATCTTTTTTCTATAAGGTTCTCTTAAAGCTGTTTTCATTCCACGGCTAGAATTGTTTGTGAGTTTGGCAAGTGACTCGGCAAACTTCAAGGATTCAGCAAACAATGATTCGGCGCTAAATAATTCATCTACAAGTCCGATTTCTTTTGCTTCAGGGCCTTTGATTTGTTTTCCAGTGAATAAAAGGTCTCGAGTGACTTTTACACCCACCAAGTCCTGTAAAATGATGGTTGGGATGGAAGGAAAGTTGAGTCCCACAATTGCTTCCGAAAACCCAATCCTTGCCCCTTTATCAACCATGTACCGATAATCAGAGAACAACGCAAACACTGCGCCCGCCGCCATACAATGCCCATTCACCACTGCAATAGTAGGAACAGGAAAGTGGAAATAAGTTTGGGCTGTTCGTAACAGTTGTTCAACGGACTTACGCACATCGGATTCTGTTTTTCCATACATCAGAGTGGGTTCAATCCCATTCGAAAAAAACTGAGTTTGTGCGGATGTAAAAAGCAAAACACGCAAATTGGGATTGTTTGCATGTTTGTTTAAAATTTGTTCAAATAATACAAAAGCTTCGAAATCAAAAGTATTCTTTTCATTCGACTGCATCTTGATTTCCAAGATGCGGTCTCCATGAAAGATCTCTGCAAAAGGAGTCATATTAACTGTTTTTGTAGAGTTCCAAAATTCTGTCTTTGTATTTTTCGGTAATCACATGTCGTTTCATTTTCATTAAGTTAGTAAGCTCATCTCCCACTTCAAATGGTTTCGTGATGAGTGTTACATACTGGACTTGTTCGAAATTTTTAAAGCCTGTTTTAACACTGTTAAAATTACGAACTTCCTTTTTATAGAAGTCAACGATACGTGGATTGGTGATTAATTTCTCGGGATCTTTTTCCGAAATTCCGTTTTCTTCCGCCCAAGGAATGAGTGCATCAAAGTCAGGAACTATGATGGCTCCTAAAACTTTTTGGTCTTGGCCCACAATCATCGACTGCTTGATGTACGGTGATTCATCAATCTTATTTTCAATTGGAACAGGCTCTACGTTTTCTCCACCGAGTAGAACGATTGTATCCTTCGCACGACCCGTAAGAGTCAGTGTCTTTTTGAAGTTAATCATTCCAATATCACCCGTGTTCAACCAATTGTCTACGATAGTCTTTTTAGTTGTTTCTGGATTTTTGTAATACCCTTTCATTACCTGAGGTCCCTTGATATGGACCACACCCTTCACACCTAACTTACCGAAGATGATATTTTTTTTGTCGTCGATATGACAAAGGACATTTCCCGCATCATCACGAAGTTGCACTTGGCTAAGGGGAACAATATCACCCACAGATCCCATAATGGGACGATCAAAGGTTCTTGCGGAAATCACAGGCCCAGTTTCGGTCATACCGTAACCTTCAAGAACTGTAATCCCAATATCCATAAAGAAAGCATCCACGTGTTTTTGAAGTGCTCCTCCACCAGAGAGAGTAGCACGTAAATGCCCACCTGTCGCTTGACGAATTTTTGCGAGCACAATGCGATCTAAGGTAAAGGAATTAAATAAAACTCCTAGTCCAGCGAGAACATAAAGTGGAGTCTTAAGGGGACTTTCTTCAGGTAATCCAAACTGTGCAGCAATTAACGAAAGGATAGTTACCGTGAATGGACCAGTTAACAAAAGCTTAACGATAGATAAAAGAGACAACACTAAGGATTGAAAAATATTTCTTCCTACATAATCCACTTCCCAACCTTTGAGGAAACGAACAGCGGCATGGTAATGTTTTGAAAAAAAGTAGGCAACTTTAAACAAAACTCTTCTTACAGGAGGAGTTTGTTTTGGATCGTTGATACGAGTATAAATTCCGTTATAAATACTTTCCCAAACACGTGGAGCAGAAGCCATAAAGGTTGGCCTTGCTTTTTGGATATCATTACGAAGTTCCGTTACTTTTGTGTAGTAAGTAGAACCACCGTTGATGATGGCAAAGTATTCCACAACTCGTTCAAAGATATGCCAAACAGGAAGAATAGACAAAAGACGATCATCCGGTGATACTTTAGCAACACGTGGAACCACATAATGCATTTGGTGAATCATATTGGAATGCATGAGCATAACCCCTTTTGGCATTCCCGTGGTACCAGAAGTATAAATGAGAGTGTACAAATCGTCCGGTTTGATTCCGGCCATTCGTTTCTCTGCTTCACGTTTCCCTTTGGCACGCAAATCTCTCCCTTGTTCCAGGAGATCGTAAAAATGAAGGATTCCAGCACCTGACTTTAGTTTGGTGTCTTTATCCATAATAATTACGGTTTTCACCAACTTCAGTTGCGATTTGTTGTTTTTATATTTTTCGTAAACTTTATCATTTTCGACGAAAACCACTTTGGCTTCAGAATGATTCAAAATATAAACGATTTCAGAATCAGTAATGTCTGAGCCCCTTGGAACGTTGGCTGCTCCTGCAGTTAACACCGCACAATCGGCGATGATCCATTCCATACGATTGTCAGCAAGAACACCTACGTGTTCTCTAGCCTTTACGCCTAATTCAATGAGGGCTTCTGCCAATGCGAGCCCATCTTCGTAAAGTTCCTTGTAAGTTAAGGCTTGGTAATCCTTTTGAGCATTCTTATACCAGAATGCGGGTCTTGGACCGAATTTTTCTGCGGATTCCTTATAAACTTCTGCTAGGTTATTTGCCATATCTCTCCATCTAAAAGCGGTCTTTATGATAGGCCCTACTTTCAGATGGTCAAGAGAAATTTAGGCATTTAATCCCAGTGGAACCCTTCGCGTTGGCGTCCTTTTTTCAGGTGTCGTTTGCGAATTTCGCGGAGTTTGGTCATTTGTTCGAGATTGAGTAGATTACGAGCCGCAAGTCCCATTTGCGGGAGCAATGTTTCGTCTTGTGTATTGGCTAAAAACTGGTTGGTCTTCACAAAGGAGCTTTTAAACTCCAAATTCATATCGGGATAGAAATCCATACAAGCCTCCGTGCTTTCCGGTTTCTGGGGTATTTGTCTATTAAGGTTTCCCACCATCCGTGGTAAGTAGCCTTTCCCCAATATATGTATCGCCGGAAAATGAATATCCTGAAGTAAAAAATTTTGCTTGTACTATTTTTTTTTCTCTGATTATTGGTATTCGTCCATGACGATTCGATTAGAAAATTCTACTGGCAGACGAAGCGGGCGTTTCGTTGCTTATGAGTACGGGGAAGACCTATTTGGGACTCTGTATTTGAATAAATTTTCTGGTCGGGAAAAAGGTCGTCTCATCGACAAATGGAGATTAAATGACTTAGGAAGTCTCATTCGTGTTCTCGACACAGAGATTTCTCGCAGGGAAGAAGAAAATTACGAACGACCTCTTTTCCACTAATCCAACTTTCCTGTTCCTAACTCACAGGAACAAACGTTACCAAAACAAAATTCAATTCCTGTCGCAAAGATTAAGGAAAGTTTCTGTTCTCAGGTTTGTAACTTTTTTTTCATTTGTAGCAACACTTCTATTTTGTTATCTCAGTCACCAATCCTGGAAAGAGTATATATATTCGCTCTTAATTCTACTGCCTTTTTCTTATTTGGTTCAGTTATATTCCAAACGTAAAAACCAAATCCAATACGCCCAAAAAACTAACTTTTTTATTTTAGAAGAACTTTCAAGACTCCGGGGTGAGTTCAAAAAAATTAAAACAAGAGAACTTTGGGAGTACCCTGAAACGGTACGGAACCATCCTCTTTCGATTGATTTGGATCTTTGCACCAAACAAGGCTTTTTGGGAATTTATGATACTACCATCACAGAGATTGGATTTGAAACTTATCTCAAACGATTTTTACAAGAACCAATCGAAAATACAAGTCTCCATTCAGATCCTTCGGAGATTCAACATATTCTTAAAAAAAAATCTTCCTATGGTTACCACCTCTTACGTAAGTTTTTAGTACCGGACGGGGAACCGAATGAAAAGTTTTCTTTACCGCAAGTACATGCAGAAGATTCGTTTTGGAAAAAAAGGAGGTTTTTAAAGGGTTTTTTCCCGATTTGGGGATTCCTTTCACCCTTTTATATTGTTTTGGGATTGTTATTTGACCTACCACTCATTCCATTCCTACTTCTTACCAACGGAATTTTATTTGTGAGTTATCGTCGCGACTCCTTAAAACAATGGAAAGAAATTAGAGCTTTATCTTCTGCCGCTTCCAGGTTTCAAAAAACCTTTATTTATTTGGCAAAAGAAAGAAAGTCCACCAAACAAATGATTGGTCTAATTTCCTCGCTCGGAGATTCTTCTGAGTTACTAATTTCTCCCTTACCTCATCTTATTTTAAACATTCTGTGTTTATGGGATCTTTGGAAAATAAAAGCACTTGAGAAATGGAAAAATAAATTTGGAAAACTTTGGAATGAACTGCAAGTTCAAATGGTAAGGACAGATTCCATTTTACCATTTGTGAATTTTGGATTTTTGTTTCCGGAAGCTCGTTTTGCGGAACTATCCAATTCTGGTCCCCTTTGTGCCGATAGTTTAGTCCATCCCCTCCTTCCTAAATCCAGTCGTGTGTTCAATCCTCTCGCCAAAATGGAACCAGGAGATTTAATGATTGTTACTGGGTCAAATATGAGTGGCAAAACAACCTACCTTAGATCTATCGCCATGTCTTTGTTACTTGCCGGTTCTGGTGCACCAGTGCTTGGTTCGAATTTTAAATTTCCTAAATTCAAAATTCATACGCTGATTCGTTCTCAAGATTCTATGGAAGATGGAGTTTCCTTTTTTTATAGTGAAGTAAGAAGATTGTCTTCCATCATTCAAACTGCGGAACATTCAGATCAAGTACCTATATTATTTTTAGATGAAATTTTGAAAGGGACTAATTCGAAAGAGCGTTATATTGCCACGAGAGAGATACTTTCTGTATTACGGGAGAAACAGACTATTGTATTTTTAACAACACATGATTTGAAACTTGCAGAGATTCCCTGGGCCAAACGATTTCATTTCACTGAATTAGAAGTAGGTGGACAAATGGATTTTGATTACAAAATTCGAGATGGGGTCTCAGGTTCTACCAATGCACTTAAAATTCTAAAAAAAGAAGGAATTCCTATTCGCAATGAAGAGGAATAAAAGTTTAGGTTTAAATACCATTATCAATCAACAAAATAAGTTTATTCCTCCGTTTTTCCTTCCTCGCCTTTTCCGCCAAACAGAGATTTAATTCCATTCCAACCTTTTTGCACGCCACCAGTGACATTATCCACTGCTTTGTTTACATACTCCGACATGGCTGATCCAGCAATTCCACCTACAGCAGCACCAGCGGGACTTGCTAAAAAAATAGTTCCTGCATACACTGAACCAAGCCAAATAGGATCAATAAATGGGGTTGAAACTCCGTAGGTTCCTCTATAAATAATGGGAAGTTTTAACGCTCTTCCGGCCACTCCTGGAAAACCAACGGTGAACTTCATATCGATGTTTTTATTGAAACCAATTTTGCCAACACCAGAACCGGCAATCCCATCCGCTTTTAAAGTAAAATTAGTTACTTCAATGGATTCTTTTGCGTAACGGAAATCAAACTTTAACTCGTTATACGGTGTCGCTCGGCTAAAATCCACTTTTTTTAAATTAATTACACTTCCTATCGAACTAATTGGTTTCAAAATATTTGTATAACTTAATAACTCACCATTCTTGGCATTGATATTACCAGTAATTTGTAAGTTATTAACTAGGGCATCTTCTGTATCTGCAGGAGAATTCAAAACAAATTCGGAATCTAATTTTCCAGTAATTGGCGATATTTTAAAAAGATCGGATAAAATCGGTGCTATTGCTAAATTTTTAATGTTTCCTTTGAGTTCGAGGCCCGCATTCTTTCCCCAAAGATAATGCCCGGTTCCGGTTGCAAATCCTTCATAAGCTTTTAATTCATATTTTGTGATATTCAGTTTTCTTTTAGCATAATGAACATTTAATTTTAGAGAATCAGCATGAAAGTCTCCAGCATTCAAATTTCTTAAATTAAAATTCAAATAAACATTCATCCGGTTCACATAACCAGTACTTGGAATACCTCTTGTTAAAATTGATTTTTCAAAATCAGGATCTATCCAGATTTTTATTACTTTAATAATACTAGGGACATCCAGATAGTCGGAAGTTCCTTCAAATGAGATGGTTGGCGACAGAGGTGGTTTTAAAAAGTTTACATAACCAGATCCGTTTAACTTTGATTTACCTTTCCAATCTACAACAATATTTGCGAAAGACAACTTATCTTCGCGAATATCATAATTCATAATCGTTGAAACTTGTCCATCAGCGAAAGTTTTACCATCTCTCAAAGCTAAATCTCTAATATGCATTCGATCTACAACTGCATAGATTTTTGCATCGTCTCTTTTATAAAAAGGAATATTCCCTGTAGTTTTTACAAAACGCAGATCTCCATAAGTAAAAATAATCAATATATCATGAAGATCTGTTCCTTTTAAATTTTGAAAAGAAAACTCACCTTCCAATCTTGCCGATTCATAATTCATTTCTTCGGTAACAAAAGACATATTTGTACTGAAAGAAATTGGCTCGTCATTTAACTTACCATAGATATAAACATCTAAATTTCTAATCTCTCGATCCAATTGAAAACTGGTTTCCCAAAGATACAATTTGACATTACGAGAATATAATTTGTCTTCAAAGAGAATCGTAATGTTTTTTATTTCGATTTGGTTTACAAAATTTGCAAAAACTTTCGAGAAATAATACTTAGTTCTTTGGTCTGTTACTTCTTCTGAAGGCTTTTGGGATTCAATTTGGGGAGATTCCGATTTAGAAAGAATTCGTTCAAAAAGTGGAAAGGATTCGTCCTTTTCTCGGACAATTTCGACAGTCCCCGTGTTAAGATATATCTTTTTTATTTCTAGAGGTTTACCAACAAAAACTCCATAATAAACTTCGATCCTTAGTTTGTGAACTTGAATCAACTCGTCGTTATTTTTTGAAACCGTAACTTCTGCCAGTTCAATTCCAGGAAAAGGGAAAAATACCGGTTCCGAAGATTGGTAGTTCACCTCTAGTCCTGTTAGTTGGTTTGTTGTATCCAGAATTAATTTTTTATAATAATCTGGATCCGCCAAAAGAGGATACAGAATAAAAAACATAGTCATCGAAACGACAAAAATAGAAGTCAGCAAAATTTTTCCGACAACGCCTTTGATTTTGTCACGAAAGCTTAATTTCATTAGAATTTTATAACAAGGGGAAATGGCATTTTACTCTACGTGTTGGTGTAGGAAATGTTTCCACAGGTTCTTCCATTTTACAAATATCTTGAACAATAGGACATCTTGTATGGAATCTACAACCACGTGGTTTGTTCATCAAACTAGGAATTTCACCAACTAAAGGATGAGAAATTTTGGTTCTATCTTTAAGATCAAAACTAGCTGAGAACAATGCCTTTGTATAAGGATGTAATGGTTTTTGTGAGATCTCGTCACGACTACATTCCTCTACAATTTGTCCTAAATACATGACAGCGATTCGATCCGATACATGTTTTACTATGTTCAAGTCATGAGATATAAACAAATAAGATAGACCAAATTTCTCACGTAATAACAAAATATTATTAATTACTTGTGCTTGGGTAGAAATATCTAAAGCAGAAACTGCTTCATCGCAAACAACTAGACTTGGTTCTAAAATTAAAGCGCGAGCAATGGCAATCCTTTGTCTCTGCCCACCACTAAACTCATGAGGATAACGATGTAAAATATCTGCAGGCAAATTGACTTCTGCAAGTGCCTTTACTGCTTTTTCTTTTTTTTCCGAAGCCGTAAGATTGGAAAAATGTATTTGGAGACCTTCCGTAAGAATTTCTTCGATCGTAAAACGAGGGTTTAGCGAAGAATAAGGATCTTGAAAAACAACTTGGATTTTCCTTTTGAGTGCTTTTAATTTTTCTTTGGGAATGTTTTTAATTTCCTGATTCTCAAATTGGATGGATCCTGAATCAAAAGGTAATAAGGACAAAATGGCCCTTCCTATTGTGGATTTACCACACCCTGATTCACCAACTAGTCCTAAGATTTTTCCTTCTGGGATTGTAAAACTTACTCCTTCCACAGCAACAAGACGCTTAGTAGAAAAAGAAAGTGATTGGGATTGTTTATAAGAAACTACCAAATCTTTTACATTAAGCACTTTCATTTCCTCCATATAAAAAACATTCTACTGACTGGTTATCAGATAAAGAAATAACCTTTGGAATCGACTCACTACAAATTGGAAGTTTATCATTACAGCGAGTATGGAATCGACAACCAGTTGGATAAGATTTTGGAGAAGGAACAATTCCTTCAATGGTCACAAGTTTTTTGCCAATGTTTTCATGTGTTGGGTAAGCAGCGATTAATGCTTGTGTATAAGGATGTTTCGGGTTATCAATGATTTGACCTACACTTCCTTGTTCAATGATCCGTCCTGCATACATCACGGCAATCCGATCGGCTATATGACTTACAAGTCCAATGTCATGGGAAATAAACAGTACTGACATCCCATTTTCTTTTCGTAAGTCTTTTAGTAGTTCTATCAATTGTAATTGGATGGTAACATCGATGGCGCTCGTTGGTTCATCTGCGATTAAAACTTTAGGATCGCACATAAGTGCCATTGCAATACAAACTCTTTGTAACATACCACCAGAAAATTGATTTGGATACTGTCCTAATCTAAGTTTGGCATCGGTAATCCCTACTCTTTCCAATAAGTAAATTGCCTTTTCTTCTGCTTGTTTTTTGGTGCCAAGACCATGTAATAAAAAACCTTCAGTGAGTTGAGTCCCAATTTTATGAAGTGGGTTTAATGCTGAAAAAGGTTCCTGAAAAACATAAGAAATCTTTTTTCCTCTGACAGACATTAGGTGTTCAGAAGACATTTTTAGTAAATCATGTTCTTCAAATAAAATTGATCCGGTCGGATACAATGTGGTATTGGATGGCAACAACTTTGTGAGTGCCAAACTTGTAATCGATTTTCCGCAACCAGATTCACCGACAAGAGCTAAGGTTTCGCCCTTTGCCAGATAAAAATTAACATTATCAACTATAGGTAAAATTCCATCGTCAGTTTTGATTTGGATGGAAAGGTCATTTACTTGGATGGCTTTATCAATTTCTTTCATTCGTAAGCCACCTTATCTTTGGGATCAAATGCATCGCGGAGTCCTTCCCCAACAAATGCTGAAAACAAAATCGTTAAAAATAATGCCACAGAAGGAAAGGTGATCAACCACCATGCCGTTAACCTCTCTCTTCCTTGCCCGATCAGCTCACCCCAGGAAGGATTCGGTGCGGGAATACCATATCCCAAAAAGTCCAAAGCAGAAAGAACGGAAATGGCAGAGATTAAAATAAAAGGTAAGAAGGTGACAAGTGGTGTAATCGAATTTGGCAACAAATGTCGCATAATGATGGAAAACGAAGAGGCACCTAAAGTTTTTGCTGCATCAACAAACTGCTGATTACGAAGTTTTAAAAACTCACCTCTCATATAATAACTTAACCCTATCCAACTCAACGAACCATAGGTAACAATAAGGACCATAAACCCTCTTCCAAAAAAAGAACCCATGATTAGAATCAGATATAAAAATGGAATCGCAGAAAGTATTTCGATGATTCGTTGTAAAAATAAATCCAATCTGCCCATAAAATATCCTTGGATCCCTCCGATAATGGAAGCTAAAAGAATCTCAACAATGATCAGAATTAAACTAAAAGTCATCGCAAGTCTATACCCATAGATGATTCGCGTAAAAACATCCCTACCCCTATCATCTGTACCCATCCAATGGCGTAAGTTTGGTTTCGATGGAGGATTGGTTCCTTCTTCTAAACTATCTAAGTTGTCTTCATTGACTCCAAAAGGAATGGGTGGGAATACCATATAGTTTGAAGTGTTTGTAAATTGTTCTTGTCTGTTTAATTTTTTATAATTCGGTTCTGTTAAATTATTTCCGCCAAATTTTGTTTCTGGGTAAAAACTAAAAATAGGAAAAGAAACACTTCCTTCAAATACCACAAAAAGCGGTTTGTTGTTTATGAGTAATGGAGAAAACAAAGACAAAATATAAGTGTAAAAAAGTATTAACATCGAGTAATAAGCTCGTTTATTTTTTTTAAACTTTTCCCACTTACGAACGTTTGCCGGGTTTGAAATAAAGTTCATTCG
Organism: Leptospira soteropolitanensis; assembly: GCF_026151655.1. Lineage (GTDB taxonomy): Bacteria > Spirochaetota > Leptospiria > Leptospirales > Leptospiraceae > Leptospira_A > Leptospira_A soteropolitanensis. Next base: position 111,170 of record NZ_JAMQPN010000001.1, read on the forward strand.
AAGTCAATCCTCGGATCAATGAGTATATAACAAAAGTCAGAAACTATCTTTCCTATTAGGCCGAGAAAGCTTTGAGTTAAAAGTAACCCCATCATAAGATCTGTATCCCTTTCTCTTACAGCTTCAAAACTTAAAAGACCCATCCCATCGATATTAAAAACCAACTCAACGAACAACGATCCAGAGAAAATTAAAGTTAAATTACTTCCGAAACCTGTCGCGATAGGAATGAGTGAATTACGAAAAGCATGATGAAAAATGGAATCCGAAAAACTTAGTCCCTTCGAAACAGCGGTCCTAACATATTCTTTAGCAATTTGATCGAGTAGACTGTTTTTCATGAGTAGAGTAAGAACAGCGAAACTTCCGACCACATAACAAATCACAGGTAAAAACATATGCATTATTCGGTCTTTTACCTTTCCCCAATAACTCAATTCTTCGTAAAAGTCTGAAACTTCGTGGCCCAATGGGAAAAAAGAAAAAACTTCTCCCGATGCAAATAAATACAAAAGTAACATCGCAAACGCAAAAACAGGAAGTGAATACGTGAAAAAGATTATAAAACTAGAAATAAAATCAAATCGACTCCCTTCCTTTAATGCTTTTTGAATTCCAAGAGGAATACAAATTAAATAAGTCAAAAAGAAACCTGATAAACCAAAGAACAATGAAATGGGAAGTTTTTCTACAATGAGGTCGGATACCTTACGTGAGTGTAATCTTGACTCACCCAAATCAAATTGAACAATTTGTTTGAGCCAAAGTAAATAGGCCACTGGTGCTGGTTTGTCTAGGTGGAGTCTTTGTTTGATGAGTTCAATTTCTTCCTGAGAAATTTGTTTGGTAGAAGCACCAGCTAAATTACCAGAACCTTTTAGTTTTGCAATTTCGCTATTGAGTGGACCACCCGGTGCAAAATGGGAGATCAAAAATACAAGGAAAGTGATTCCAAGTAAAGTAGGAAAGATAAGCAAAAAACGTTTTAGAAAATATTTCCACATGTCTTAAAACTCCCACCAGTCTTTCGACTTTTTGTAACCTTTCAATTCTAAATATCCTTTGGCTGATTTTTTTTGACTTAGATCTTCGGCCTCCACTCCACCTTCCCAATAGATTGTGGACGTGGTTTTACTTCCATCAAACTCTTGTTCACTGAAAATGGGAGAAACCTTCCATTCCCCACCAGGATATTTGATTTTCCAGTGGAGTGGGTATTCTATTTTTGTAACTGGACTTTTCCAATAAGGCCCAATGGGTTCCATTTGAATTTGACCAGGTTCTTTCCAGTAAGTAGTTTTTCCTTCAGGATTTCGATAGGTTCCAAAAATTTCAGGAAAAGATGTGTCAGATTCTCGAAACCGAAAAAAAACATAATCTCCACCGAAACTGTCCGAGAGACAAATCCAATCCCAACCTGTTTCGCCTGTAGCAAGTGTAGGTAAGGACTTTGATTTTTTTTCGCTCCATTCGTGATCCATCCAAGAAGTTCCAGAAACAATGGTTTCCTGTTTTCCGTTCAGAACTAAATGTCCTGTTGTGATAAGTCTCGGATAACTATAATAATACGAAAAGATATTGGGGTTTCTGTTCGACTTAATCGAAATACCATCTTTGCCATGAACTAAAACCTTTCCGTTTCCTTGTAAGTCCAAATTGATACTCAAATTTTTAGATGTTGACCTAGCTGTAATCTGAAACTTATCTTTGGAAATAATATTTAAATGATAGTCTCCACTATAAATGGATTGATCTGAATAACCAGCTAAGTCACCTATACTCCGTTTAATGGTCTGTGAGGATTGATGTTTTTTATTGGAAAAATCGGAAATTGCAAAATGAACAGGAAAAATTTCCGCTCTCCAATCCGAATCATCAGAAAGTTTTAAACGAAAAAAAGACAATTCATATCCATATTGATTCCCAGAAGCAGACTCCAGAAAACCAACAAAGTAACACCATTCCAATCCGAAATCAGAATGAAAACTATGGTCTTTGGGAAAGGTAAAATGAAAAAAACAAAAAGAAAGGATTAAAATTTTTACTCTATTCATCAGGTAAAGATTCCCACTTCTTCTCAAGTGGTAGGATATGAAGATATGTTTCTTCAATTCGTTTCATTTTTTCAATTACATCTTTCATTTTTTTCTTTTGATTTAACTTTCGATACAACTGAGCCAAGTTATATAAATTAGATAGGTTAGAGTCATTAATGGAATGTGCTTTTTTCCATTCGATTTCTGCTTTTTCATACATTTCGACTTGGTAGTAACAATAACCAAGAACGGAATGTGATTTAAAATGATTGGTTTTGAATTTATTGTATGATTCCAACAAACTAATGGCTTTTTCAAAGTTTCCACTATATGCAAGCGCTTTCCCGTAAGAAAGTTGTGTGTCTAATTCGCGTGGCAAAATCTGGTGCGCTTGTTCATAAAAAACGACTGCTTCTGAAAATTGTTTTTTACGATAGGCCTCATCTCCCTTAGCCTTAATCAAATTAAATTCGGGAAGCATAGGAGAAAGTTGAAGTCCAAGCAAAGTGATATCATCCATTGGGTCTGTGCCCATTGTAAATTCTTTGTGATTGGTTAGAATGGTTTCTACAGTTTCCTGAATGGATTTCTCTGCACAAGATTCAATGATATGAATGAGTTTCTCTTCTCCAAAAGCTTTTCCCTTATCATTTTCTGCTTCCGTGAGGCCATCCGTGTATAAAAATAATTTATCACCAGGTTCTAGTTGGATCTGAAGGTCTCGGAACGTATCACCGGCATCGGGAAACATTCCAAGAAATGTTCCATCTCCTTCGCAGATCTCAGCTTGTTTGGTTTTTGCTCGGTAAAGAATAGGTCTTGGATGGCCAGCTACGGAATACAAAACTTTATAGTCATCGTGAATCAAAACATAAACACAAGTTGTATACCCTTGTTGTTTCACCAAATCCAAAAGTTCCCGATTGATTAATTTGAAAGTTTCTGAAGGTTTTGGTTTTTTAAAATTGGAAAATAATAACTTAGATAAGGCGGTGATAAAAGCAGCAGGGACTCCATGCCCTGAAACATCGCAAACCGCAACTCCCAACTTATCCATATTATATGGAAAATAATCATAATAATCGCCACTTACCTCTTGCATAGGAGTAAAGGCAGTCCAAAATTGGATTCCATTCCAGTCCGGAATGATTTCTGGGATAAGACCTTTTTGAATGTTTTTGGCAAGTTTTAAGTCCTTTGCCATTGAAAGTTGTTTTTTCTCCAACTCTTGTTTGAAAGATTTTAATACTTCTACAGCAGCTTCCAAATCACGATTTTCAATCGCTAACTCACGGGACTTTCCAACAACATCTTTGACATCCACAATCGAAATTTCTTCCAACTGGGAATCCATACGGGAGGTGACCATAACTCTATGCCGGTGATTCACATCATCCTTGGTCAAACGGGAACGAGATAAAAACAAACTATCTTCTTCCCATTCCATTTCATATTCATTGGACTCAGCACCAAAAAGGATATCTTCTCCTAACTCTTTGTGAGAAACATGGATTCCAAAAAGTTTGGTTTTAGTCATTCGGATCGTAAAAGTTTTTAGTTCAAAAAGTACGGCAAGGCCGTTTAACATACCTTGAAAAAAGACTGCATCATACCATTTATCCTGGTATTCCGGTAAATACTTAAATACAAATATTACTTTTTGATTTGAAGTTGGTTTTACGTTTAAATAAACTACTCTCGTTAGGCGACCAATTAAAATAGGGAGTCTTTCGATCATCTCCCCCAAATCAATCCTAGAATCATCTAAAGGAAGCAATTCATAAGCATTGGTGATGAGACTTTCTGTGCCTAAATGGTATAAAATCCCAGATATATCGAGGGACTGGGAGACAGTTTGAATGATTTTATCTTCTAATTCTTGTGAGATCCAATAGTTAGGATCTTTTAGAATTCGATTGTAGATGGTATCATCTAAAATTTCTGGAAACGGGTTGGTATGTCTTGGTAGATGATATTCACGTTGATATACCTGCACAAGTCCTGAAACACGTTTCGATGATATTTCTCTTCCTGCGTGCAGTGGCAATACCCTCCCACAAGTTTCCTTTCGGTAAGAGAAAAATAAATTTCAATCGATCCCTAGGCAATAGATTTTTCTATGGAGATATGATTTGGTATCTTCGTGTTTTTGGCGTTTTTGTTTTAGTCTTTGCCGTGGCAATCTTGCGACAAAGTGGAACTCAAGTAGAGAGGACATGGGACGTCACAAACAAACAGGAACTTGTACAAAAAGTTCTTTATGACTCTTTCCAACCCAAGGTTTCTCGATTGCCTGTAGTAGGTGAAAGTTGGGAATCCAAAATTATGGGAGAAATGGTAAAATGCACTACAATCTCTTCCAATACACAAGGCCAACCAGAGTTCCAAATTGCAGCAGAAGGTTTCAAACACTACCGGATTCTAAAGGAATCCTACCAGTTGGAAACGATTCAGAACGGCGTTCGTATCCATGGAAAGTGGGAAATCGAAACCAATCCCAATCTAGTTTCCAAACTTCTTTTTCTATTTTTTAGCGATGCAGACCTAGACCATATCGCTTCCGGAAAACAAAAACTATTTTAAGAAATTTATTTTGTACTTTCGAGTAAAACGGAAGCCATCACCATCACACCTTCACTGCGTCCCAAGGAACCCATTCCTTCGGATGTAGTTGCTTTGATGGAAACGCAATCTAACGGTAGTTTGGTGATACTTGCCAAAGACGCATTCAGCTCTGCCCGAATCGGATTGATTTTGGGATGATCTCCCACATAAGTACAATCCACGTTCACTAACTTGAATTTTTTCTCGGCTATCAGTTCTAAACATTTATCGATGATCCGCGTGGATTTCATGTTGTGATACTGTGGATCTGTATCAGGAAAATGAACTCCAATATCACCAAGAGCCAAAGCACCAAGAATTGCATCAGCCACAGCATGTAAAACTACGTCGGCATCGCTATGACCAAGAAGTGCAAACTCCGACTTCACTTCTACACCAGCCAAAACTAAAGGCCGAAATGGTTCATGGATTAATTTATGAAAATCGATTCCGTTTCCAATTCTAAACATAGATCCTACTTTTTATAACTCAATTCTAACATACGATTGACTGATTTTTGTGCGAGACGAATCACTTCTTCATCTAAAAAGATTTCAAATTGTTCTTTTAAAAGCGCATCTCTTACTTTTTCCAAAGTAATTTTTTTCATGTGAGGGCAGGTTTGACATGTAGAAACAAATTCCTTTTCAGGAAATTCAGCACGAAGGTTATCTCCCATCGAACATTCTGTCACAAGCATAATTTTGTTTGTTTTGCTTTGTCTGATAAAATCCACCATCTGCGAGGTAGATCCTGAAAAATCGGCTTCTTTCACCACATCTTCATGACACTCTGGATGAGTGATTACAGTAAGTCCATCACTGAACAATCGCTTAGCGGATTTTATATCTTCAGGTGTATACATTTCATGCACCATACATCGACCTGGATGTGAGATAATGGTTTTGGAAGTTTGGTTTCTTACATTTCCTGCCAAGTATTCATCTGGTAAAAAAATGACAGTATCTCCTTCCACAGCATTTACGATTTGCAAAGCATTCGCAGAAGTACAACAAACATCTGTTTCTGCTTTTACTTCCGCAGAACAGTTAACATAAGTTACAACAGGAACCCCTGGGTATTTGGCTTTTAGGGCTTTAACGTCGTCTCGAGTGATGGACTCTGCTAACGAACAACCCGCTTTGGGATCTGCAATCAGGACTTTCTTTTCTGGAGATAAAATTTTGGCAGTTTCTGCCATAAAATGAACTCCATTAAAAAGAATCATGGCAGCTTTTGTTTCCTTCGCCATTTTCGAAAGATATAAAGAATCCCCAATGATATCGGAAACTCCCCAAAATACATCGGGAGTCATATAGTTGTGACCCAAAATGACAGCATTTTTTTCTTTTTTGAGTTTATTGATTTCTTCGGCTAACGGAAGAATACGTTCTTCAATTTCGTGCGGAAGATAAATGGGGCTTAATTTTTGGACCAATTGGTCTTTAGTTACCAGTGACATATTGCACTCCTAAATGAATTTATAGAAACGGATCGGAACTAAGTATGGTATTTGTTTCACTGAGTCCGGAATCAGAAGGGGGAACTTCATTTTCTAAAGACCCACATTTGTTGACATTTTCTCTGAATGTAATTTCCGCTTGAGAACTCCCTGTTCTTTGGACTTTGCGATAATCCGAATTGGAATTAAAAGAATTCTTGTTACATGCCTTTGTTACATTATAAGTTAAATTTATTTTTGTAAAACAATCGAAGTATAAAATCGCGATGGCATCAGTATTTAATTCTTGCGGAAGGATCGCTCCCTTAACTTTAGAAATAAGTCCAGAACAAACGGCAGAACTAGAATCTGGAGCTGCCACACAATTTGCTTCTGATGAAATAAACCTTTGACAAGCCGAATCAATAGCTGTCCCTTGCGATAAGATCGAAGCTAGCAGTTCCGCATTAGAATCTTTTTTCGATTTTTTTGTACAACTGCTTGCCCCAAAGACAATGCCTGTTAACAAAAAGAAAACCATCACTTTCCTTTTCATACTGATTCTACTTTCCCTCTTTTTGAGTGGACTTGTCTATATCCTTTTTCTGAAAAAAACCAAAGAAGACCCAAAACAATCCTCCTATGACTCCCGATCTGAGGTCTACTGGCAGAGGTTACAAAATCGTCCAGAGGTTCTCATTGGTCCCGGTTACCCACAAGATTTACGCGATTTTTTAGAAACACTTCGGGGAAAAGAATCCTATCTTTGGAAGGGAGACAGAGATAAAACCTACGAATATTTACTCGAAACCTATCCCGACGAAAGAGCCCATGTTCTTTACGCTTTGTACGTTGCTTTTATGAATTGGAAGGAAAAAAGTTTGGAGTTGGAACAAAGAGAGGATCTATCTTCCTACGAAAAACTAACAGCCGTGAATCGTATGTCTGAACAAATTTTTCCTCTTATGATTCGCAATCTCATTTTTCCCAAACATCCCACCACTCCTCCGGTTTTCCTCCTCTCCTATCTGGAAGATTATGTTCAGAAAAATCCCTACAGTTATTCCAGGGAAAGAAAACGAATCTTTCTAAAAAAAAAGAAGGAACTTTATCAAAATGAAAAATGGGAAATCCAATCTTGGGAAAGCCCTACGTTTCTTCGCCAAGTAATAGAACTAATTTACTCCAGGGAAATTTTAGAAATGTCCGAAGAGGAAAAAACTTCTTACCGCAATGCAAAATTAGAGGAACTGAAAGCCGATTTTTGGAATTGACAAGACCTAATTGTATCCCCCATATAAGTGGGGTTATGAAACAAATTCTTTTCTCCTTTCTCTTAGTAGGATTCTTATTCCAATGCAGTAGCAGTCCCAAACGACTCGACAATGCTGATGATTATATTTCCGACTCAGGTGGGCTAACTAGCCAGGAATTAGTAAAAGCTGCAGACAAACTTGCAGGTCAAATTGGGGAATACTTCAAAGAGAACCCACACGAAGAAGGTGTCTTTGTTGCTCACTTCCCTACCCGTAACGATACTTCGGAACAAATCCAAACAGAACTTTTTGACAATGCCTTTGTTTCCAAACTCATCAAAAGTAAAATTTATACAGTTCGAACCAAAACAAGAGAACAATCCCTCAACGAGATTCAGTTCAGTTTGTCCGGACTCACTTCCAACAGACTTTCCATTGGAAAACTTAAGTCTCCCAACTTCTTTGTTCGTTGTGACATTAATGAAAACATGTTTACTTCCAACGGGGAAAAAATTGTAGAGCAGTCCATCAACATCGAACTTGTAGAAGTAGAAACTACAATCGCAGTTTGGTCTGAAAAAGTATCCTATCGTAAATTAGCTGTTCGAGGAAATAAAGGGGTTAGTTGGTAACCCCCTAACCGTCATTTCATGAAAAAAACATTTCTCTTTCTTTCTCTTTTCATTCTCGGTTGTGCCAGTGATTATAACAAAATCATCAAAGCAACCGAGTCCGCGTATTATGGACAAGATTATGACTCTGCCATTCCCAAAATTAGAGAACTTTATGAAGGTTCTTCCAATAAAGATAAATTACTTTTTTTAATGGAAGCCGGTATGATTTTTCATACCAAAGGGGATTACGTAACTTCCAATAAAGTTTTCAAAGAAGCAGAAGACATTGCAGACAACATTAAAGTCAGTATGACTCGGTCTGGACTTTCGTTTATTTTGTCTGATAACGAATCTAATTATACCGGAGAAGACTTTGAAAGGGTAATGATTAAGTTCTATATTGCTAACAATTACCTTCTCCAAGGTGACATGAATAACGCTAAAATTTATTTTCGAAGATTAGACTTTGAATTAAAAGAAATGCGTTTTTTAGCACCAGAATATCGACAAAACAATGCTGCTCGCCTAATTGATGCCTATGTTTCGGAAAAATTGGGCCGTTACAATGACGCAAGAGTTCAGTATAAGAATATGGAACAAATCATCGGGAAAAGCCAAAACCTAATTGCCGACAGATATTTGTTAGCTGTTAGAGAAGGAGATTCAGGTGATCAATCAAGGTATGCAGCAGGTAGAGCTAGTTTACAAGCATACAATCGTTCTATGCAAAAAACATCTCCAGAGAATGAAAAACTCTCTGAGGTAATCATCATCCACGAAGCAGGTAAGTCAGCAATCAAAATGTCCAGAGGAAAACTCATGGAAGATGAATACTTTGCTGTTGCTTTACGAGGTGCCGTTGAAATAGGTTTAACTGCAAAAGGTGCAGGTGCTTCTCTCGCGGGAGCTATTGCTGCACTTTCCATTGCAGAAAATCCTATTCCTATTTACAAAGAAAGAGATCCGAATGGTTCTCTTCCTAAAAAATATTATATCAATGGTGTAGATGTTGGTTATTCGGATATCATGAATAACTATTCTGAAACAGCCATGAATAACTTTAATGAAAGTTATAAAACTCTTATTACCAAGAACTTATCCTCTTTGGCTTTAAAAGTTGTGGCAGCAGTGATTGCCTCGGAAGCGATGGCAAGAGCCATTGAATCTGGTGGGAAAAACAAAAATAACGATTTAGTTTCAGGACTCATTCGAGTGGCTGCGGGTGCCGCTGCAGGCCTTGCAGTTTCACAAACCATTGCTCCGGACCTACGTTGTTGGAGAACCATCCCCGCAAACTTCCAAATCAAAAGAATCCTTTTGGCACCGGGAGAATATGACTTTAAAGTCGAATCTCCTGGTTCTGTGGTCACTGCCGCACCTAAAAAACTACTTGTCGAAGCCGACAAACCATTGTTTGTTTCCGTGCGCTCCTACACGAACTAACTAACAAAACCAAGTTTAGAAATTTAAAAAACTTGGTTTAGTCGTTCTTTCTTCTTAAAAAAGCAGGGATGTCGTAGTCTTCTCCGTAGTTTTGAAACGGGGAAGATTGTTTCTGAGATGAAAATCCACGATTAGATTGGCGAATGCTGCGAACCGAATCTTGTTCTTTTCCAAATCCAGAATCTTTTTCTTCCGACTTTCGGATGTATACCATAGGAGAAACAGATTCTTCTGAACCTACTACCTTTTGTTCTCTTTGGTATTGTTTTCCTTTTTTATTAAATCCAGTCGCAATCACAGTGACCCGGATTTGGTCAGATAGAGACTGGTCTTCGTTCAGTCCAATGATGATATTCGCATCAGGATCTGCTTGGGCCGTAATGATTTGCGAAACTTCATTCCATTCATGAATGGTAAGATCATTTCCACCAGTGACGTTGATCAGAAGAGATTTTGCCCCTTGGATGCTGGAATCTTCTAACAAGGTATTGTTGATAGCTTGTTCCACAGCTTCACTCACCCGAGTTTCTCCGCGACCTTCCCCTACTCCCAAAATCGCATCCCCAGTGTCTTTCATAATGGTTTTTACATCAGCAAAATCAACATTGATGATTCCAGGATGGTTGATGATATCACTTATTCCACGAACACCGTTTAACAGAATATCGTCGATCACTCGAAACGCCATATCCACAGGAGTATTTTTATCCACAACTTGAAAGATAGAATCGTTACGAATGGTGATGAGTGTGTCTACATTGGCACGGAGTTGGTCAATTCCTTGTTTTGCAAGTTCTGCTCTACGTTTCCCTTCAAAGGAAAAAGGTACAGTAACCACACCCACTACCAAACATTTCATTTCTTTGGCAATGGCTGCAATAATGGGAGCAGCACCTGTTCCAGTTCCCCCACCCATTCCAGCCGTAACAAAAACCATATCTGCCCCTTTGAGTGCAGAGACAATCCGATCTTTGTCTTCTAAAGCGGCCTTTTCTCCTAGTTCTGGATCTCCACCAGCACCCATCCCACGAGTGACTTTGTTACCTAATTGGATTTTTACATCTACAGGTGATTTTAATAATACTTGTTCGTCGGTGTTCATGACTATAAAGTCAACACCTGTCATTTTGGAATGAACCATACGGGTGACGGCATTCATTCCGCCTCCACCTACACCTACAACTTTGATAATGGCGGGGCTTGTTTTTTCTTCTTCTAGGTATAACATGGACATATCCTCAGAGATTATTCTCCATCCAACGACGAACCTTCTTCATCCAACCGTCTGAATCAGATCCGGAGTGCATGTTTCTTTGTTCTAAGTTTTGTATTTTTGAACTATATTTTATAAGACCAACAGCGGTTGCATATTCAGGGGATGAGATTTTATCGACTAGTCCACTGAGCCCTGCAGGTTTAGCACGACCCACTGACAGGCGTAATACTTCCTCAGCAGTAGCTTCAATACCTTGCAATAGAGAGGTTCCACCGGTAAGGATGACCCCTCCCGCCAAACTAGACTTAAATCCTGATCGCACCAGTTCATGATCAATCATTTCTAAAATTTCACGAACCCTAGGTTCTAAAATTTCTACGAGTTCCTGACGGAAAACAGAACGGGATGGTCTTCCTGAAATGGAAGGAATTTCGAATTTTTCGGTAGGATCTACCATATCAATTCTTGTGTGGCCATAACGTTTTTTGATGACTTCGGCCGTTTCCACCGTGGTTTTTAAACCAATAGAAATATCACTTGTGATATGGAACCCACCAAAAGGAACTACGGAAGAAAAAGCGATTCCTCCATCTACATAAATGATGATGTCGCAAATTCCGGCCCCAATATCAACGACAGCGGTTCCTAAATCTTTTTCACCTGATGTGAGTATGGCTTCTGATGAAGCAAGGCTAGATAAAACGCGGTCCATTTGCAAAAGGCCTGCCTGTTCTACACAACGATCAATATTATTGAGTGCAGTGTTTCCGCAAGATACAATATGTACTTCTGCTTCTAAACGAACTCCCGTCATCCCAATAGGATCTTTGATGTTTACTTGGTCATCTACTTTGAATTCTTTTGTTAAGACATGGATAACTTGTTGGTCGTTTGGTACATGAACTGCTTGTGCTGCTTCCACGACTCGCATAATATCTGTTTCCGATACAATCCGTTCACGGTTAGTCACAGCAATAATTCCTTTTTCATTAAATCCATGTACGGATTTTCCGGAAACATTCACTACAACCGTATTTACTTCTTGGCCGGCCATAAGTTCGGCATCACCAAACGCTTCTATGATGGACTTTGTGGTAGTTTCTATATTGACGATAGAACCATTTTTGATACCAGCAGATGGATACACTCCGGTACCAATAATTTCGATTTCATGTTCCCCGAGAAGCCGCCCAATGACAACTTTTACAAGTGAGGATCCTAAATCCAAAGCTGTTATAATTGGTGCGTCATCATAACTCATATTAATGGTAAACGGCGTCCTCACCTCGTAAATCTATAGAAACAGCTTTGACAGCTTCCGATTCCATATATGCGAGGGACGCATATAATTTACGAAATATATTTAATTCTAACTTATCACCTAAGTATACTTTTATGGAGTTAGGTGATTTTAAATACAAGGTATAATTTCCATCACTTTCAGAGACAAGTTCTGAAATTCTTGATTTGAGTGTTGGGTATAAGGAAAGAGCCTGTCGCATTTCTTTGGTGATATCAAAAATCTGTCTGCCTTCTAGTTTGTTTTCCCCAACAGTGAACTGTCCACTAATCACAATTAAATGATCGGCTAATACTCGGTCTCTGGAAAGTATTTCCAGATTTTCATCCACTTCATACAGAGAACTTCCTACATGTATGACAAATTCGGCGACTTTCTCCTGTATGTTGATCATCAAAAATCCGTCGGGATCACGGGTGATTCTTACCTTACGAATCCTCGGATGATTCGAAAGTTGTTTCTCCCAATCCTTCCAATTCCCAATGTTTGGGGCTTTTGGATCCACTCCTAAAAACTGAAAGACCAGAGGAGGAGACAGAGCCACAAGACCTTGCCATTCCACACGCTCCACAGGTTTCACTGGTCTTGCCCAACGATAGATTAGTCCCAAAGCCAAAAGGCCCACAAAGACTAAAAGAATCGGAACCACAGGCCCAAATCGTTTTTCTTTGATTTCTTGGGGGGTGTCAACCATATATTGATTATGTCACATAGTTAGGTTGTTTGGAAAGCATTTATCAGGAAGGCACAAAAAAAGGCCAGGCGAACCTGACCTTTCTCGCGAATCTCAAACCTTAGTTTGAGCTGCTTAGTTTTGTGCTACCTGCATGGATGCTGCGTGGAGATCCATAGAGATAGTTTGGTATTTTTTGGCGTCTTTTTCAAGAGCTTCTGCACGGCGAAGAAGTTCTTTCTTCTCGTTCATTTGGCTAAGAGCCTTACCACCTCTAGTAGATCCTGCTCTGTCACGAAGTGCCTGAGCCATCTCTACTTTTTCTTTTGCGATGTTCGCAAGGTATTCCGAAACGGCAGATTTTTGCGCAGGAGTGGTTGCTTGTTCAATCATAGCAGACTCCAAAAGCTCCAATCTTTCGCTTGTATCCAAAGCGTGTAGGTTTGCTGTTGCAAGTCCCATTGCCAAGATCCCTGTTGCGATTATCTTTGTTGTTTTCATGTGATCCTCTCTAGAGTGGGAACCTCTTTTTCCGATTCCCTATTTGTATTCTATGACTCTAAAAATCTTCTGAATGGGATTAAATTCAATCGGAAATTACCAAGAATTTCCCCAATCAGGTCTTAAAAAAGGAAAAAAAGAGAAATTTGGATTAATATTAATCAAAACCGGATTAAATTTAATCTTTTGGGTCCATAATCAGGTTCTAAACAGGAATTCAGACGGTTCTCCCAAAATAAAAAAACCCTCCGTAGAGGGTTTTTCCACCTTTCCCAGAGGAGAAGAAAGGTTTTTGGTTAGTATTTGGTCTTTGTATAACTCAATTTTTTATTGAGGATGATGTCCACATTGGTCACTTCCCCCGGTTTCACATGGATTTCCGAATTTTCTAATTTCATTTCTTCCATGAAACTAGCCCGGATTTCATATTTTCCTGGTTTTAAGTTGGTGAACCAAAAGTATCCATCTTTGTCTGTAGTGACTTTGAAGATTTGGTTTGTGGAAACCACAGTCGGCATATAGATCGGGTGTTTTTCAATCGGGTTGTCTAAGGTTTTGTAAAACACTCGTCCTCGAATGGCACCAAATCCGTCCATGGAATTGATTGCATCTACTGTGACTGTTTGTTTCGGAATCACAGCCGCTGCTGTTTTGTAAATGGGATATTTATCTGCCCGAATCTCGATTTGGTGAACACCGGCTGGTAGGTTATCGATTTTCACATTATAAATATCACCCGGAACTAAGGTTCCGTTTTTGGAAATGGATCCCCAAATTTTTGATTTCTCAGTTGTGACTTGGGATACATATTCCTGGTCATCCACAAGGACTTTGATCGATCTGACTTTGTCTTCTGTTGGAGATGATTTAAGTTTTCCCTGTTTGTTGAGAAGGTCGTAAGGCGACTTGGTGGCCGCTCCCCCATACGACTTGTCTTTGATGATAGAAGTACGAATGAGGATACTTCCTGTTGTGATAGAAGGAGGTGCCGGTGGTTCCACTTCTGTGATGGGGGGAATGACCACAGTAGTATCGTTGGCAGGAGTGGGTTCCGGCTCAGGAGCTACAGGTGGGGGAGTTGTATTGTTATTATTCGGTGTTGTTGTTTCCACAGGTGTGATCGGAACATTAATCACAACATTCGGTGGTTTTGGTGGAGGATTTTGTGGTTTTGGAGAACCAGACAAAAAGATCCCCGCCGCATTTCCGGAAACTTGGGGAGTCTGCTCATGGTTGAACTGACGTGCCATTTTAACGGTTTCTTCTTTTGCCACAAAGAAGGCTTCGAGAGCCGTCACAACACTATCGTTATTGAGATCCGCTTTTTCTAAGGCATTTCCAAAGTTATAAGTAAAAATACCGTGGTTGATGGTCCCACCTACTTCAATGGAAGTTTGGTCATCGTCGGAGGAAGAAATGACCGCTTTGTCTTGGAAGAAATAATCTTCCGCATTTTGGCGCACCACCCCATCATTTCCTTGGGCAATTGGAATCTCTGCTGCACCTCGGGTATTTTTCCCTTTTTTAGCAATCCCACCTGAATAACAACAGTCCATCACAAGGACGGTTTTTTGGGATTTTATATCTGTTAAAAATTCATTTAGTTCTTCATCGGAAATATGTGGGCGATCATAACAAATGAGGTAGTTACGCATTCCATTCTTTGCTTTCGCATCTTTCATATACATTCCGTGGCCGGAAAAATATAAAAATACAGAATCTTCTTTTCCAACAACTTTACCCAATTGGGAAATCGCATTTTTTACGTTGTCGCGAGTGACCATAGAACCTAACAGGACTTTGATATCCTTGAAGTTCCCTTTCTTTTGGATTTTATCTTTTAAGAAATTTGCGTCTGCTTCACAAAGATTTAACTCAGGGATTTTTGCTTTGTTCCCTTTGTAGTTAGTTCCAATAAACAACGCATAGCGGTTCTGCCCAAACACCGGTAATCCGATGAGATAGGCCGTTAGAATACAAACAAATATGTTTCGAAACGAAAACATGATTGGGTTTCCTCTTATCCGGATGAAGTGCCTTATTCTCCCTCACCAGAAATCGGAAATCAATTGGATTTTTCTTTCGAATGCAAAAAACGAAACACCTGTGGAAGAACCGAATTGCGAAATTCTTCGTTTACCCGTTTTTCTCCCCGGCAGTCGTAATGAATATTATCTACAAACCGGTCACTGGGGTAGGAAGATTCGGGAAAGAAAAAGAGTTTGGCCTCTGGATTTTCTCTAAAAAAAAGTTTTAAATCGGCAAGTAGGTCTTTGGATTCCTGAGATTCTTGTTTTTCCAAAATCCAAGGCATATAAACCAATCCAAATTCAATCCCTTGTGTTTTTGTGTATTCGATCAATTCTTTCAAAACGATAAAGTCTGGTTTTTCATAGACATAAGGTTTTGGATTTTTTAATTCCTCATCCAATTCTTTTCGAATCATATCTTTGGAAAATAATACAAGTTCTGGTTTCAATCGATTGGAAATATTATACTTTCCGAAATGACGAGTGATTTGGTCCTCGATCGTAAGGTTGTCCTCTAATTGGGAAGAAGCCGGTTTACAAAGTCCCGCTTCTACATTTTCACACGACTCACAAAAGAGAGATTTTTCTTTATAGTTTTTATCTACTTTCCAATTGGTTTGGCTTAGAGCGTTGCGAATGGCTCCATGAAACCGATACGATTGGTATAACAATGGTGCTGATTTGGAAAGAATAAACAACCTTTCCACACCAGAATATTGTTCGGAAAGTTCTGCAAAGGTAAATTGGTGGAGGTATCTGTGACCAAAAAATTCCCAAAGGATTTGGTTTGCATCTTCCTGTTTTCCACTGTAACTAATGATATTGTTAGGAGTGGGTGTCCGAAAAAAATTCTTTTCGATTCCTTCGTTCCACCGGCGTTTCATATAAGCAGAAATGGATTCGTTTTCTTTTACCGACTTAGCATCGGGATCATAAAGGGGAGGGCCATATCCCGTAGAATATAACTTAGGTGATGCGGCAAACAAAACCATTTTTGGTTTGGTATTTCCCTTTTTTAAATATTTGTCCAAAAAGAAACGATAGTATTTTGGGCCCATTGCAGGCAAACTATGATTATAAACAGAATATTCCGTCTCGGAATCTTTTGGATACCCAGCAAGGGCCATTGATCTGGAATCACCTAACACGATGATGTCGGCATTACCCTTTCCCGATTCGACAAAATTTTTCTTTAGGTTCACAAAAAAGATTTCGGGTTGTTCTAAATAATGGATTCCAAAAAATCGCACCACAAGTTCCAAAATCAAAAAAAATAAGAGGGAAATACCAATTCCTAAAAATTTAGAACGCAAAGTAAATTACCTCCTTTCCAAAAATCCCACGAGTGAGAATGAGAAAACCCATAAATGACAAGAGGAAAGCTTGAAACAAAGGATGTATTTGAAAAATCCAATATCTTTCTTTTTTAAAATAGGTAATCCCATCTAAAATCAAAAGTGGTATAAAGATACGGAAGTATTCACCTAAAATTCCAACCATATCTTTGATATTGTTATTTGGATGAAGATCCCAATTCCAAAAAGAAAGAAATTTTTTCATATAAAGAAACATCATTTGTGCATCATAAGAACGGAATGCAATTCCACTAAAGGCAACCAACATATAAATCAAAACCCGGCTAGATGTCCCCGAAAGAATACTGAAAAGTTTATCTGTTAAGGTTGGTGATTCAGTAGATACTGGTTCTGTTTTTTCTTCTTTCTTTTTAGCAAATCCTACTAAATAGACAATGGTATACACACCTTGCAAACATCCCCAAGTGATAAAGGTCCAATTGGCTCCGTGCCAAAGTCCCGATAAGAAAAAGATAATAAACAAGTTTCTATATTGTGCAAATTTTCCATATTTACTTCCCCCTAAGGAAATATAAATATAATCCCGAAACCATCTATTCAGTGTTACATGCCATCGATTCCAAAATTCCGTTGGCGTTTTAGAAAATTCGGGAGTTTCAAAATTTACAGTGAGTGTGACACCAAGAAGTCGAGAGATCCCAAGAGCAATAAAGGAATACCCTGCAAAGTCACAATAAATCTGAGGCAAAAATAAAACGGCCCCAGCAAAAATTTGGGATCCATCTAAGGTTTGAATGATTTCTGGATTTTGAGTGTATAAAGATTTACCTGCAAGGAATACTTGGTCTACATAAGTTGCTAAATTATCAGCAACATACACCTTCATAAAGTATCCGAGTAAAATGTCATACAGTCCTTTCTGTACTCCCTCCCATGTAGGAAACTTTGGTTTTTTTAATTGAGGCAGAAGGTCCTGTGCTCTTTCGATCGGTCCTGCCACCAGTTGTGGAAAATAATTCACAAACAAAGCAAAATCAAAAAAGTCTCTTTCTGCTTTGATTTGTCTGCGAAACACATCGATCGTATAGGACATGGTTTGGAAGGTATAAAAACTAATTCCCACAGGAAGGATGATATTTCTAAGTAAATAGGTATTGGAATTGGTGGCTTCCGTAGATCCCAACCATAAAGCTATTTGGTTCCATGAATCAATGAGGTTCACTGCGAAAAAATCGTAGTACTTCATGGTAAAAAGTAGGCCCAAGTTGGCTACGATGGAAACTGATAGATAGAGACGCCGACGAATTTGGTTTTCTGAACCTTCGATGAGAATGGCCGCACAGTAATCAATGATGGTGCTAATGAGTATGAGTGTGAGAAAAAACCATTCCCACCATCCATAAAAAAAATACGATGCAAGAAGTAACCATAGGTTTTGTGCGCGGTATGCCCATTTCTGTTTTCCGGCAAACCATCCGAATCCCAAGAAGATCGCATACACGACCACAAAGAATAACAAAAAGACAAAGGTATTAAAAAGCATCGGTCTTCGTAAGTATTTCCAGAACGCTGATTCTGTAAAATTGAAAAAATGAGGGTAAAATGGGGAATCTTATCGTTGACCCGTTCGGATTTGCAGAAATCTTGAGAGTTACCTTGGATCTACATTCGGAACTCAAAGCCAAATTCGGTTTTTCGGAATTTCGCCCAGGCCAAGAAGAGGCCATTCGTTCCGTTTTGAATGGCGAAGACACTTTAGCAATTTTGCCTACAGGTGCTGGAAAATCTCTTATCTACCAACTTCCTGCTGCTATCCAAAAAGACAAACTAACGCTAGTTATTTCCCCACTCATTGCCTTAATGAAAGACCAAACAGAGAGTTTACTTGCCAAAGGAATTCCTGCTGCTTTTTGTAATTCCACTCAAGATGAAGTGGAACAAATGACCATCCTTGCTAAATCGGTGAAAGGAGAAATTCGAGTCCTTCTTGTTTCTCCAGAAAGAGCACTTTCCAATGGATTTCTTCGTATCTTTCGAGAACTAAATTTATTTGCTCTTGTTGTGGATGAAGCCCACTGTGTTTCGCAATGGGGCCATGACTTTCGTCCCGAATACCGCCAAATACACGTTTTGCGGGAGCGTCACCCTCGTCCCCATTTCCCTATCCTGGCGCTAACAGCCACAGCCACTGCAAAAGTCCAATCCGATGTGCAAGCAGCACTGGGTATGAAATCTCCTAACGTGGTTCTTTCTACTTTTTATAGACCCAATTTAAAATTCAGTGTGGAATATCCTGCAGCCGAAAGGGACAAAGCCGATAGACTCATCGAACTATTAGAACCCTGGAAGGATGGAAGAAAATTTCCAGGTCGTGCGATTGTTTACTGTGCCACTCGGAAAAAAACTGACGAAGTGTACGATCTACTAAAAGACTTTGGTTTTTCTGTAGGGAAATACCATGCTGGACGAACAGATGGAATCAGGGAACGAACTCAGAATGCCTATACTTCTGGGAAAGTGCCCATCCTTGTGGCCACCAATGCTTTTGGGATGGGGATGGATCAACCTGATGTTCGTTTGGTGGTGCATTACCAAGTTCCTGCTTCTCTAGAAGCCTATTACCAAGAAGCAGGTCGTGCAGGAAGAGATGGATTGGATTCGGAATGTGTTTTGTTTTTTAAAGCCGGTGATGTGGCCACACAAGCCTTTATGTTATCCAAAGAAACAAACTTCAAAGGGGGAGATACTCTTCTCAAATACATTAAGGAATATGCAAACAAAGAAGAATGTAGGCAGGTTCAACTTTGTTCCTACTTTGGGGAAACCATTTCTCCTTGTGGAAGTTGTGATATTTGTACTGAGGTGGGAACCAACCTCCATCGTTCTCATTTTTTAAAATCAGAAGCGGCCAAAGTCCAAAAGAAAAATGAAAAAAGAGATTATCCTCTCTCTGATTGGGAAGAAGAAACCATTCAGAATTTTTTAAAAGAACATCCTGCCGTATTTGGAAAAACCATCATCGCCAAAACTCTTGTAGGCAAACGTACAAAAGATGTCCTAAGATACAGGATGGAAAGAAATCCTTTCCACGGAAAATTGGATGGAATTCCAGAAGAAGCAGTGATCGCAAAATTAGAAACTTGGGTGGAAGAAAAAAAAGTTTTGGTGGCCGGAGCCAAATACCCCAAACTCTATTTACCCAATTTTGTAAAAACTAAATCTCGAACTACATCATCTAACTCTGATGATACGAATTCTTCACCATCGAAATTAAAAAAACCACCTACACTCAATTCTCAAATTTTAAAAGAACTGATTAACTACCGAGATCGTAAGGCCAGACAACTCAAATGGAAGAAGTTTATGGTATTTCAAAATCCTGTCCTCAAACGAATTGCCGAAAGAAAACCTAGGAACCTTTCGGAACTAGAAGCCACAAAAGGTGTGGGGCCAGCAAAAGTAGAACGGTTCGGAAATGATATTATTGAAATCTTATCCAAGTGGGACTAAGATTCTAATTTTTTTTCCGTACCTTTGGAACTTGCGAACAGGGTTCTAGACTCTCGAATCCAAAGTAAATTCCCTTGAAACTTTCCATGACTCTTAGAATCTGCAGATTCATAGGGGCAAAATGGAAAAAATTGCAGGAAAGATCGTCACTCATGAAAGGGAATTTGAAGGTACAATTGAATTTGATTCAAGTACTGGACTCATCACAGGAGTGAGAGAAGGTATTGATCCTGATGCACATCAGTTTTCTGAAGGTTCGGTGATTTTTCCCGGTTTTGGTGATATTCACATCCATGCAAGAGAAGATGTAAGTGGAAAACATACTTACAAAGAAGATTTTGTTTCAGCGGGGAATGCTGCCATCAACGGCGGTGTGATTCATGTGGCTGATATGCCAAACAATCCTGTTCCTCCCATTGATGATGAGTCATACTCCGCCAAACAAGCGCTCACCAAAAAAGCTCCTATTCATATCACCTTGTATGCAGGCATTGGCCCTCATACCAAACCTTTGGAAAAAAAAGTTCCCTATAAAGTGTTTATGGGCCCATCCATTGGAGAATTATTTTTTCATGACAATGCTTCTTTAGAAGAAGTGATCAAACACTACGAAGGCCAAGACATTAGTTTTCATTGTGAAGATCCAGAGATTCTCGTGGCCAACCAATCACAACCCACACATGAAAAAAGACGTCCCAAAGAAGCAGAAACCGTAGCTACTGATTTTGCTTTGTATTTAATCGAAAAATACAATTTGAAAGGAAAACTCTGTCATTATTCTACAAAGGATGGTCTTTCAAAAATCGTCGCAGCTAAAAAAAGAGGAGTGAATGTGACTTGTGAAGTGACACCCACTCATTTGATGTTTGATACAGATATGTTAACAGAAACCAATCACAAATGGTTTCAAATGAACCCACCACTTCGTGGTAAAGAAGACCGAGAAGCAATGGTCCGTGGGATTTTGGATGGGCATATTGATTATTTAGCCACAGACCATGCCCCTCACTCCATTGAAGAAAAACAAAAAGGGACAAGTGGAATCTCCCAACTGGATACGTATGGGTTATTTGTAACCTATATGATACTCAAACTAAACATTCCGATGACTACTGTAGCAAAAATTTGCGCCAAAAATCCGGGAGAGTTCGTAGCACCCTACTTACCCGACAAATTTGGGAAGGGTGTTGGAATTATTAATCAAGGTTATGCGGCGAATTTTTCTGTCTTAAATTTAAAAAAACCAGTTGAATTTAAAAAATCAATGGTTAAAAGTAAGTCCGGTTGGTCACCCTTTGAAGGATTCCAATTTCCTGGATCTATCGAAGCAGTTTACTTTTTAGGCAAAGAAATACATGCAAAATGAGCCATTAGGCAGTAATATTCTCTCCGGACTCACAGTTAAATCGCTCCTCGCCGAATATCCAAACAGTTTTCAAGTCATGGATTGGGAGGGAACTTTTATTTCCGTTACCGAAAGATTTGCCAAGTTTCTTGAATTTTCTCCAAAAGAGATTGCCGGTAAGTCTATTCTTGATTTTACACAAGAAGACGATAAAGAAAATACAAAATATACTTTTGATAGTTTGGGTGAGAATCCGAATATTTTAAATTTCGAAAACAGGCTCGTTACAAAATCCAAGGAAGAAGTTTGGATCATTTGGTTACTCATCCCATTACGAGAATCAAAAATCATTTTAGCTTTTGATCGCGATGTGACCATTCAAAAAGATATATCTTTTGAGTTCCTCCTCCAACAACAAAAGTACAAATCTATTTTTGATAACTTACCTATGGGCATTGCCATCACCGATGAAAAAGGTAAAATTGTAGAAACAAACAAAACAGCCAGAAATTATTTTAACATTCAAGATGGAGAACTTTTAAACAGAACTTTAAACATTCGAAAGTATACTCTTATCCAACCCAATGGAAATAAAATTTATCCACGTAAATCAAGTCTTATGCGTGCACTTCGTCACAAAGAAGTCATTCGAAATATGGAAATTGGTCTCATCAAAGAAGATAAAATTACTTGGTTTGATATTTTAGCGACTCCCATTCCACTTGAAAACTTTGGACTTGCCGTTGCCTTCCTCGACATCACACAAAGAAGACATGCAGAAGAAAAAATTGCCTATATGGCTTTTTTTGACCAACTAACAAACTTACCAAATCGTAATTCCCTTATCGACAAACTATTTCCTATTTTTGAAGAAGCAAGAAGACACGGAAATCTAGTTGGAATTCTTGCGATTGATTTGGATAACTTTAAAATCATCAATGATTCTCGTGGCCATGACTTCGGTGATAAAATCATCAAATTAGTTGCTTACCGAATTAGAGAAAGCATTCGCGTTTATGATTTGATTAGTAGACAAGGTGGAGATGAATTCACCGTTGTATTACCCGATTTATCAAATGAAAGAGATGCTGCGGTAATTTCTGAATCAATTTTAGATGCGATGACACATCCCTTTGTGATTGATGGGGAAAGAATTTTTGTAAACATATCCATCGGGATCGCACTTTATCCAACAGATGGAAAAGACTCCAACACACTTTTAAAAAATGCAGACAGTGCACTGAACTTGGCTAAGTCCCAAGGTAAAAACTGTTATGTATTTTTTACGGAAGAACTGCAAACCGTTGTGGCGGAACGATTAGAAATCGAAAACCGAATGCGAATTGCCATCATCGAAAATCAATTTACTTTGATGTACCAACCTAAAATAGATCTTTATACAAAAAAACCAGTGGGTGTTGAGGCTCTGATACGTTGGCGTCATCCAGAACGAGGACTTATTTCTCCTAACGTATTTATTCCTATCTCTGAAGAAACAGGAATGATTTTAGCCATCGGGGAATGGGTGATTAAATCTGCCATCCAAACTATGCGAATTTGGAAAGATGCAGGGATAAACGATGTTTCTATGGCTGTAAATATCTCCACCAAACAGTTCAAACACGAGAAATTGATTTCTACCATCGCAGAAAATTTAAAACTTTTTAAAGTGGATCCACACGACTTGGAAGTGGAACTTACTGAAAGTTCGGTAATGGAAAACGCTGACGAAGCGGTTCGGACCATGCAAGAAATTCGGAAACTAGGTGCGAAAATTGCCATTGATGACTTTGGAACTGGCTACAGTAGTTTGGGTTATTTGAAAAAACTACCTATCTCTTCCTTAAAAATTGACCGCTCGTTTGTGTCTGAAATCACTTCCGACAAAGATTCAAAAACCATCATTCATGCAGTTTCCAACCTAGCGCATAACCTTGGTTTAATTGTAGTCGCCGAAGGGGCGGAAACGGAGGAACAAGTAAGTTTACTTGCAGAAAGTGGTGTGGATCTGATTCAGGGGTTTTTCTTTGCTAAACCGATGACTTCCGAGGATTGCCTTCATTTTCTGAGGACAGAACTTGGAATTTCGGATTGACCCGTTCGGTTTCCCACCGTTTCTATCAATTAAGGATTTCACTTGAAACTTTCAGTTGATTGGTTAAACGAATTTACCCCGCTCTCCCAGGTCCCATTCGAAAAGGTTCTGGAAAAAATTAATACATCCATTTGCGAAATTGATGATGTGGAAGAATTTAAAGTCCACCTATCTTCAGTTATCACAGTCAAAATCAAATCACTGGAAAAACATCCGAATGCAGAAAAACTGCAAACCACCATTGCTACAGATGGTTCTAAAGATTACCAAATTGTCACTGCAGCAACGAATGTAAAAGCCGGAGACATCGTTCCTTTGGCTCTACCAGGAACCAAATTAGATGGAAAAGAAATTTTAGATTCGGAACTAAGAGGGGTCCGTTCGCAAGGCATGTATTGTTCTGAAAAAGAATTGGGATTAGCTTTAGAATCCTCTGGAGTTTTGATTTTTCCAGAGAACACAACAATCGGAATTTCTGTGCGTAAACTATTTTTATGGGAAGATACGATTCTCACGATTGATAATAAATCCATTACACATAGGCCAGACCTTTGGAATCATTTTGGATTTGCTCGTGAGCTTGCATCCCAACTTCGATTGCCATTAAACGATTTTCCTTTCCGAGCAGATATTAAATTTGAATCAGGAAATGACGGACTTTCTGTTACCACAACAGATCACGCACATGCGTATTACGTTTGTTCCATTCAAGATGTAAACATAACCCCTTCCAATCCAAAAATCAAATCAAGACTTGAAAAATGTGGTATTCGTTCTATTAATAATGTAGTGGATGTTTCCAATTATCTTTTGTTGGAACTTGGACAACCTACACATTTTTTTGATCGCGATAGATTACAATCTACCACTTTCTCTGTTGTGAAGTCAAAAGAAGGTGACTCTTTCCCTTTATTAGATGATACAACTCCTAAATTACAAAAAGATCTTCTCCTCATTCAAAATGGAAAAGATCCTGTAGCTTTAGCAGGTGTTATGGGAGGAAAAGATTCTGCGGTCATCGATTCTACCAAAAACATAGTTATGGAATCAGCAGTTTTCAAAAGAGAAGATGTTCGTTATACCATTCGTAAAACTAATATCCGCACAGAATCTGCGGTTCGTTATGAAAAAGGATTAGATAGTTTTACTTGTTTGCCGGTCATCAAACGTGCCGTTCAATTGCTCAAAGAAAACGGAAATCCAAAAATTAAAGTATTTGAACCACAAGGATTCAACCATACCGAATCTAAATCTGTTACGATCAAAACCAATCTCACTTTCCTTCGCCATAAATTAGGAAAAAACATATCCCAAGAAGAAGTAACAGAAATTTTAAAACGGTTAGGATTTACTGTTGCAAACCAAGGAGAAGAATTATCAGTTCTTGTTCCTAAATATAGACAGAACTATGATGTTACCATTCCAGAAGACCTTGTGGAAGAAATTGGAAGGACCATTGGATATGCATCCATCCAAACACAAGCGCTTTCAATGGCAGTGGAAACACCCATTCGAAATCCATTGCGTGAATTAGAAAGAAGGGTTAAAAACTTCCTAGCATTGGAAATCGGATTTAATGAAGTTTATAACTATTCTTTTGCTTCTCCGACAGATGCAAAATTAGAAGAAGCACATGAAAGTTCATCGCTAAAAATTGCAAATGAAATGCCAGACGAACACTCGTTACTACGAAACAGTTTGTATCCTGGATTAATCAAACAAGCTAAACTCAACCAAGACCGATTTGATTCAGTTAACTTGTTTGAATTAGGTCGGACTTATCACAAAGAAAAAAATGGTCCCGAATTAGCAGAAGAAAGACGTTGGATCTCAATCCTATCTCTTTCCAAAAACAAACCAAATGACCTAACCGCAGTGGAATTGGAATTTCTACAATTAAGGGAAACTATTTCGGAACTCTTTCAGTATTTAAATCTTCCGAATTTTCAGTGGTCTAAAACTTCCAGGAATTATTTCCATCCGAATGCAGGACTAATTCTTTCCTATGGAGAAGCAGAAATCGCAGAATTAGGGATTTTGCATACTCGTTACGCTGATGAATACGACTTAAAACGTCGTGCTATCCTATCCAAAATCAATATGGAATTGTTAGTTGAGATTTGGGAAAAACTGGGAAGAATCTCACATTTTGTTCCGCCATCCAATTTTCCTCAAGGCCAACTCGATCTTTCTTTACTCATGAACGAAAAGGAATCTACGGAATCTTTTGCGGACTTAGTAAAAACAATGAAAATTCCAGAACTAAAATCCGTGTTTGTTCAGACAATCTTTAGAGGAGATTCTGTAGGAGAAGGAAAAAAATCTGTCACTTATCGATTTCAGCTTATGTCCTATGATAAAACATTTACACAAGAAAGGTTTAAGGAACTTTCCGACTCGCTTGTCGAAGCGGCCAAAAAGAACGGATTTAACTTAAGATAAATTTGCTTTGACAAATCCCGATTTTTATCGGGAAATCATCCGAGTTTATGCGGACACTCCTAACACTTATTTTGTCGGGTCTACTTTTGTCTTGTTCCCGACTAGAAATCCAAAAATCCATTACGGATGATAGTTTTGTGCCGCAAAAAATTGATTATGCGATTGCTGCAAATCTAGATACTAATTTTCAAAAACTTCGATGGACACCTATCTTTAAAAATAATCTAAGTTTAGGTTTTCAATCGGATCATGTTTATCTTCGTATCAAAGCAAATAACCCCACCGCCTTTAACAAACTAATACTTGATTTAGGAAACCCTCACCTTGATATGGTTCGAGTTTATGAAGAAGGAAATCCAGAACCAATCAAAGAAGGTGGTGATTTTATTGCTCATTCACATTGGGATGCTTTTTCCAAATCGATTGCTTTCGAATTAGATTGGAAAGAAAATGAAACAAAAACATTAATATTAGAAACTAAATCATCTTCTAATATTAGTTACTTGATCCGTTTTTACCCGAAAGAAACATTTTATTTAAAAGAAAATTTAGAAAATACCATACTTGGTTTTTTCTATGGAACCATATTCATTATGGTAATTTATAACTTATTTATTTTTTTTATACTCAAAGAAACAGCATATATCTCTTATTCCATTTCCATTTTTTTCAATCTGACGCTGCAGATGTATTTAAACGGTATCTTAAACCAAATAATCACCTTAGATCATCCAGAAATTCACAATCGGATTGGAAGTATTATTGTGACTTGTTCGGCGGTATCCGGTTGGACTTTTGCACAACAAACATTAAATCTTAGAGAATGGAATCCCTGGTCTCACCGTTTGATTCAATCCTTAAAAGTTATTGTGCTATTTTATATTTTAATTCCTTACTCTTATCTACCCATCGGAATAGCAGTTCGATTAGGAAATCTGATAGCTCAAGTTTTCGTAGTTTCGGTTCTTGTTGTGGCAATTGTCAATTACAGCACAGGTAATAAACAAGCACGTTTGTTTCTTATTGGCTGGGGAACATTACTCTTTGGAATTTTAATGTACACATTGATGCAAAATGGAATACTACCTGTAAACGCATTTACAATTTATGGAAACCAAATTGGTTCTACTTTAGAAGCAGCCATTCTATCTTTAGCACTTGCAAACAAAATTAATGAATTAAAAGAAGAAAAGGCAAATACTCAGGCAGAGGCTCTTGTCACTCTTGAAGAAAAAGTAAGAGAAAGAACAAAAACTTTGGATGAATCTTTAAATTTGATTAAAAAAGATTTGAATGTAGCAAAAAAAATCCAAAAAACTTTGTTCTCAGATATTAAAACAAGTGATCCAAGAATTCATTTTCATTCTTACTACCAATCAATGTCAGAAGTTGGTGGAGACTTTTACGACCTAACACAAGTAAAACCAGACTATTATCGTATTTTTGTAGCAGATGCCACAGGTCATGGAATCCAAGCAGCCCTTATCACAATGGCGATTAAAGCGGAATATGAATCTCTCAAAATGATTTATGATCATCCTGATGATTTAGTATTTCATATGAACCAAATCTTTATCAACAAATACAGTAATATCCAAACTATATTTACTTGTTCCGTTTGTGATATTGATTTAAAAAACAAATTACTGTTTTATGCATCAGCAGGTCATCCAGATCAGATTCACCAAAGGATTTACGATATAAAACTCCTTCCAAGAACTGGAAAAATAATTGGACTTATGGATCATACCCAATATAGACTCATCGAACACCAAATCGAAGAAGGTGATCGTATTTTTCTTTTTACCGACGGAATTTTCGAACAATTCAACGAGGAAAAAGAACTTTTTGGAGAAGATCGTTTGTATGAAATTTTAAAAGAGAACCTAAAAATGAGTTTAGATCATACTATGGCCAAGGTACTGAGTGAGTTATCTTCATTTACAGAAGGTGATGCAAAACAAGACGACATTACATTTATCGGTTGCGAAATTCAAAGTCTAAGTTGAATTTGATTCCATGTCCTATTCAGAAATTCCTGTTTTCGCTAAGCCCTTCATTCACCCTGCAGCAACTGCCTTTGGTATGGTCGAATTCGGAACTTCCGTATCTTTATGGCCAGGGGCTGTCGTTAGAGCTGATATGAACACAATCAATTTAGGAAGTTATGTAAATATCCAAGACAATTCCACTTTACACACTGATAGTACAAGTCCCATTTCAATCGGTGAATGGACATTAGTTGGTCATAATGTAATGATTCATGGCTGTAAAATTGGAAAAGGTGTTCTCGTAGGCATCGGTTCTATCATTCTCGATAATGCAGAGATTGGAGATGGTTCTCAAATTGCCGCAGGGTGTATGATTCGTGGTGGAAAAAAAATTCCTCCCCGTTCCCTTGTGGTCCCCAATGGTTCCGATATCAAAATTTTTCCTGGTAAAGCAAAGCCAGAATTAACCGTTGCGGGATGTATTGAATATGCGCATCTATCGGTTCGTTATGAAAAAAATATCTTCGTACCCTTCCAAAAGGAAGAAGAAGTTCATTTTTTATCGCAAGCCAAACAAATCATAGAAAAGTTAGGTATCTAACGTTTTAATCGGGGAAAATTCCTACTTTCTAAAGCTTACTTTTTATATGAAAAAAATAATAGATAAACTACAAATTCTTGGGATTTTTTCCATCACTCAGACTGTATTTCAAATTGGAACTGTGATGATTATGGCTGTCTCGGCCCTTGCGGGACAAACGATTGCCCCTTCCCCAGAATCCGCATCTTTGCCAATTTCATTTGTTATCTTAGGAACTCTACTCGGTCTTGTGCCTGCTTCTCGATTGATGAAATGGAAAGGGAGCAAATTTGGTTTAATTACTGGAACCATAATTGGTATTTGTGGTGCAATTCTAGCCTCCTATTCCATGTATGATAGGAATTTTGTCCTTTTTTCCATAGCACATTTGTTATACGGATTTCATCAGGCATTTGTACAATATCTACGATTTGTCGCAATGGAATCGGTTCCATCGCATGATAGGGCAAGTGCTTTATCATGGATATTGATTGCAGGAATTCCTGCGGCTTTTTTAGGTCCTTTGGCTGGACTTCAGGGAAAGCAACTTTTTCCAAACTCCTTATATTTAGGATGTTATTTAATTTTAATTTTTAGTTTGAGTTTACAGTTTTTCTTTATTTTATTTTTACCTACACCTAACAAAGAAATATCGAATACCACTCAAGCTACCAATCATCCTTCACCAAGGTCATTGGTTCGCCCCTTTTCTTATCATATCCAAAATTTGGGGCTGTGGGTCTCTATCTTAGCAACTGCTTTTAGTTTTGGACTTATGGCTATGCTTATGTCTGCAGTTCCAGTCGCAATGAAATCACATGGCCACGAAATGTTTGCCTCAACAAAAGTTTTGCAATGGCATGTTTTAGGGATGTACATTCCTTCTTTTTTCTCAGGTCAATTGGTGCGAAAAATGACGGCTCCTTATTTGATTCTTCTGGGAATTTTTGTCATGGGTTTAGAAAGTTTCGCCGCACTGCAAGGAACTGACTTTTTACCTTTTGCGGTGGCTCTGATTCTACTTGGTATCGGTTGGAATTTTATGTATGTAGGTGGCACGAACTTACTTGTAGAACAGTACCATCCCGCAGAAAAAAACACAATCCAAGCTGTAAATGATACAATCGTATATTCTTTTGCAATTCTTTCTACCTATAGCGCAGGTTATTTGGAGCATAAAATTGGTTGGTTGTCCCTCAATTTAGTGAGTGTCCCATTTTTAGTTTTTGTTGCTATTTTTACTGTATATTACATACAAACCAAAAAGCGGAAAGTGGAACAAAACCTACTTTGAAACATTGCAAAAACTTTGTTTTTGGTAGATTCAATAAGAATATTTAACTTAAATTATGTGAGTTTAGCTATGGAAAAAGAACTATTATCATTGGAAACAATTGTCGGCCTACAGGTAAAAGACGATGATCTTTACACAAAATATAGAACTGAAATGAAAAGTTTATTAGAAACATACGAAGGCGGGTTTCGGTATGATTTCAAAATCCAGGAAACATTAAAATCAGAAACAAAAAA
Organism: Leptospira soteropolitanensis; assembly: GCF_026151655.1. GTDB lineage: Bacteria > Spirochaetota > Leptospiria > Leptospirales > Leptospiraceae > Leptospira_A > Leptospira_A soteropolitanensis. Next base: position 141,093 of record NZ_JAMQPN010000001.1, read on the forward strand.
TCCCATTAATCGAGTGTTTCTCATTTATTTCAAAAATAAAGAAAGGAAACTCAGTTTTTTTTCTGATCCTGAATATAAAAAAATAAGAGAAAAATATTTTGTTCCTTCCGTTGAAAGCACTACTCAGATTGCTGAATATGAAAGATTTTCTGATTCCAACTAAAGAATTTTCATTGTCATAATGACCTACCTAAAGTTTAAACAAACCTTTATGTTCAGTTGGTATGTCGGATTTTTATTGATGTGGGTTGTCATCTGGAATTTAGCAGTTTTACCAGTTAACATTCTTTTGTATGCAATACCTTTCAGTCTTTTAGAAACCTATTTGGCTACGTGGGTTGTATATAAATTCAAATAAAACTAAAACCACTTCTATCGTTAAATAATTTTCCTTCCGGCTTTGATTTTGGCCGCGAAATCCTTTGCCATTTCAATCCGGAGTTTACCTTCAGCAAACCGACGTTTCTCCAAGTCTGTTTCTAACCGTAGAGGAGGAACAGCACAAGGTTTTTTATTTTCATCCAATGCAACAAACGACAAATAGGCGGTAGTGGCTCTGACCATATCTCCCGTATAAGGATTTTCGCGATTTACCTGAACACCAACTTCCATCGAAGTGGTTCCAACATAATTTACCATAGCCTTTAAATTCACATGGTCACCGATTTGAATCGGTGTTATAAAATTGATGCGATCGATACTAACAGTTACTGCTTCGCGACCTGAATGCCTTTGGGCTGACATAGCGGCAATTAAATCAATCCAGCTCATAATGGCACCACCAAACGCTGTTCCGTAATGATTGGCATCATTGGGAAGTACTATATGCCTTGTTTCTACAGCCGATTCCTGTGGAGACTTCGCAGGTAATAAATTAAGATTCGTCACAATGAGGATATCTTCCTCTTGACCAATTGCCAAGAAAAGGCTTTTTTAAGAATTCTGGACGAGTTCTTCTCGTCTGATAATATACCAATGGTAGCAGACAAAAACAAATATGTCTATTGGACTAAATTCCAAAAAGATACAAGTCCGTTACTACGTCGATTTCTTTTAGCAGCTTCCGGTTTATTTGCCATAGCCGCAAGCTTACACATTCTTCCCCTACTAACACAGCAAGGTGAGGTGGATTTTCTTTTCTTCGCAGTCGATCTTAGTTTCTCCGGGATTCTATTTTTAGAATATTTACTAAAGAACAAAGTACCACTAATCATTCGTGTTTTTAGTTTAATCACTGCAACGGTGTTCCTCTCTGTATTGTCCTATGTCCGCAGCGGACTTCTTGGAAGCGCAGAAATCTCATTAACATTTATGGTTGTTTCTTTTTATATATTTCTTCCACCAATAGTAAGTTTGGTTTCTTCTATCATAATATCTTTATTACCTGCTTTATTCGGAGGTATCATTTATATTGGTTGGCTTCGTTTTCCTGATTCCCTGGGTATCCGAAACAATAATCCTAGAGAATGGATTTTTAATTCTATTAGCTTAATTTTATTTTCAGTCTTAACCGGTTTTTTAATCCAAAGACTGCGTTCCAAATTGATTAAAAATATAGTTTATCTCAAGGAATCCAGAAGCAAAATATTAAAATCACAAAAACACATCGACAAATTAGCATTTTACGATTCACTTACACATTTACCAAACAGGCATTTATTTGATAAACTAATTCAAAATAGAATCAACTCCGGTATTTCAGAATCCTTACTTCTTTTAATCAATTTAAAAGGATTAAAAGTAATCAATGCACTACATGGCATTGAATTTGGAGATCAAATTTTAACTTTAACTGGATGTGTTTTAAAGTTATATACGGATGAAAAACCGGACATTCTAGTTGCTAGTTTAGGTGGTGATGAATTTATTCTTTGGATTGAAAATTCTACAAAATCAAAAATCGAAGAGGCCATTGTAAATTTTGATCTCAATAACAATGAATTGCTGACTCCAGAACGACTTGGTCACAGGTTACAATACCGAGTTTCAGGAATCCAATTTCCAAATGATGCAACAAATCTGGACGAAATGACTAGAAAACTATCGATAGCTATGAATGTGGCCAGGGATGGAATCTTAACAAAATTAGTTTGGTTCCAAGCAGGGATGGAACAAAAAATTGAAAGAGAACAAAAATTAAAAAACTATTTAGAGAAGGCAATCAATAACAGTAACTTCAAAATCGCTTATCAAGAAAAGGTCGATATCACTTCCAAAAAAACTGTAGGACTCGAAGCACTTGCTAGGTGGAGTTTACCTGAATTTGGAGAGGTAGCTCCAGATGAATTTATACCCATCATCACCAATTCCGAGTTAATTGTTCCATTCGGGAAATGTATTTTCGAAAAAGTAATATCTCATATCCCGAAGTTATTGGATTTATATGGAAACCAAATTAAGATATCTATCAACATCTCCCCAATATTCTTTTTATATCCCAACTTCAACGAATACATTATTCATTATTTAATGGATCACAAAATTGATCCCAAATATCTCATCTTCGAAATCACAGAAGATGTATTTTTAGATGAAATAGAGACTATCCAACAGATTGTATCAGAACTCAGATCAAAAGGAATTTCTGTTTCGCTAGATGATTTTGGAAAGGGTTATTCCTCTCTTCATTATATGCAAAAAATACAATTTGATGAATTAAAAATTGATAAATCATTTTTGAATGACATCGCCTGTTCGGATAGAAATTTTCTACTCTTAGAATCTATTTGTCATTTAGCAGATTCCTTAGGACTCAAAACCATTGCGGAAGGAATCGAAAGTGAAGAACAACTACAAAGACTAAAACAAACCACTTGCCATGTGGTCCAAGGTTATTTGTATTCAAAACCTCAGATTTTATTTGATTGAAGATAACGATTTTACAATTTCAGTTTAATTTCTTTTCTTTCTTTAGTTGCAGAGAAAAAACAAATTTGAAAATCTATCCCGTATGGGACTAGGTCATACTCATTCTAAACACGACCATCACTCACACGATCATAACCATCTTCATTCAACTTCCTCGTCTAAAAATTTGGCTTGGGCATTTGCGCTTAACTTAAGTTTCTCTATACTAGAATTAATCGGGGGATTTTTTTCCAATAGCATCGCCATTATCTCCGATGCCTTCCATGACTTTGGTGATGCCTTATCTCTCGCGCTTGTTTGGTATCTACAAAAAGTTTCGACAAAACCGGAAGACAATTATTTTGACTACGGTTACAAACGATTTTCCATTCTCGGAGCACTTATCATTTCAATCATTTTATCCGTTGGTTCCATCTTTATGATTATCGAATCAATCAAAAGATTTATCACTCCTGAAGAGACCAAAGCTGATGTTATGTTTGCGCTCGCCATCATTGGAGTAATTGTCAATGGTGCTGCAATGATTCGTCTCAACCACGGAAAGTCATTAACAGAAAAAGCAGTGTTTCTACATTTTTTGGAAGATATACTCGGTTGGATTGCAGTGCTTATTGGTAGCGTTGTTATGATGTATTTTCAATTTCCTTGGTTTGACCCTTTGCTTTCCTTAGGGATTGCACTTTGGATTTTATGGAATGCTTATGGTAATATCAAACAAGTTATGGTTGTGATGTTACAAGCAGTGCCGGAATCAGTCGATCGGCATCATCTTATCGAACATTGGGAAAAAATCAAAGGCATTCAATCAATTCATGATATCAAAATTTGGAGTTTGGATGGAAACCACCATGTAGCTTCCTTACATGTATTAATTGAGAAAAATGTAAAATTAAATGAGTTCGCAGAGATCAAAGAAAAAATAAGAAAGGTTGCTTTAGAATTTGAAATCATCCATACAACCATCGAACTTGAAACAGATGCTGAACAATGCGAACTCCATACCAAATGAAAATTTTCACTTAACGGGAATTTTCATTTTCCTTCTTATAAAGAGGTGGTAAAAATCTTTCAAACTGACCCACCTCTTCAATATTATGTTTGATCCAATGAAAACCATGTTGTTTGTCAAAAAACAAAAACTCAAAGATGGGGCGTAACCACTTAAAACTAAGACCCTTCCAACCAACGATCAAACAATTTTCATAACAAGTTCCACCCTCAGTCTTCTTAAAACTATATTCCATTCTTGCTATCGGTAAAAAGCCATACAGTTTTGGATTATGAATGAAACCTTCCTCATCTAATTTTTCAATAGGACTTACCACGTTTACCAAATAGTTTTTATTCCTTCCTAAGTATTCTACGATTCTAAGTTCTGCCCCAGGTCCTACACTCCCATCAGGTTTTCTTTTTTCATAACTGACATGTACATGGTCTTCAGGATGCCAAACATGATAACGATTATAAATTTTCCCTTCATATTCAATATCACCTTCTAAATGTTGGAACCACCAAACCAACATTTTTGGATGCACTCCTTTGATTGTATCATGCCTGATCCAGTATTTTACTCTCCCGTCCGGTAACACTTCCCTTCCTGATTCTGCCGATTCCACCAATTTCCTATTCCACTGAATTTCCAACTTTGGAAGTAAACCCAATTGAACCTTTTTCATTCCGACTCCTATTGTATAGTAAATGCTATACTTTCGCTATTTCAATGTAAAGTAAATACTATACAAAAAATCAATCGAAAAATTATGCCGTCCTGAAAAAATGATTCCAATCGAACTTGGGAGAACCCATGAAACTGACTCTAAAGTTATTACAAAACGAATTTGATTCTTATAAAAGCCCTCAATCAGAAAAAGAAAAAAACATCGTAGAAGCAGCAGAGGAAGTTTTTGCAGAATTAGGCTTTGCCGGAGCTACAACTGCGGAATTAGCGAAAAGGGCAGATGTAACAGAACGAACTCTCTTTAAATATTTTCCTTCTAAGAGTGATTTATACAGACGAGTTCTATCTGGATTATTATTATCAACGATTGTTCCAGGCCATATGTCAGACCTCAAAGATAGATTACAAAACCTGAAACCAAACTTCAAAGAATGGTATATTTCCATTTTAAAAGCGAGATACGCTGCCGTCGCAAAAGAGCCCCAAAAATTAAAACTTCTTCTCGGTGCCCTTCTTTTCTCAAAAGAATTTTCTGAGATCTTTGGGAATCTTTGGAAAATAAACTTATATGATACTTCCGTAGAGGCCATCCAATACTTTCAAGGAATAGATGAAATTAGAAAGGATTTAGATCCAAATCAAATTGTGAGGGCTTCCTTTAGTTTAGCCGCAAGTTTTTTAATCACTAAATTTGTATTGGCACCAAAGTATCCTATAGATTCAGACAATGAAATGGAATCCATTTTTTCTATTTTCTATCAAGGAATCGAAAATGAAAAGTAAACGATACAAACTTGTTTGGAAAATTTAATTTTAGAATCTCTCTTTGGTTTAGTTTTCTTTATCTAATCACTTCGGTTCGTTTTTTCTTTTTTAGGAAGTAATAAAATTACCTTTCCTTTGGTTAATAGATTGTTGGCAACTTCTTCCACTCCGTTTTCGCTTCCTAAATAATAATCTAATCTCCCAACACCTGTAATAGCATTACCTCTGTCATGGACGAACACCAAATGATTGTTTACTGACCATTCATTTGATTGAAAAGATAATAGAACAGGAAACCCCAAAGGAACATCCTTATCCATAGCAACAGAACGAAATGAAATCAAACGAATCCCTTGACTCCCGAATGGACCCAATACCGCGTTTACATCCTTATGTTTTGACTTTGGTAGATTTTCTCTTTCAAAAAAGATATATCTAGGATTTTTAAATATTGCATCTGTTACTTCCGTGGGTTTTGACTGCAAACAAGAGAAAAGATGATAAGGTTTGAGACTGGGGCATATCCCTTTAAGAAAAACAGAAGGGCTAATATAATCCTTACCGTTATCTGCAGCATAATTGATCCGAAACATTTCCTTTGTTTCCGATTGAACCAAAGCTGATCCTTCTAATTGCGCTAAATGTAAATCTGTCAATCGTAGGAAAATGATTGGCTTAGAATATCTCTCCCAAGTAGTCTTATCTTTCCATCGATCTCTTGGAAAAAATTTTGGATTTTCACCTGAAAGAGAATCCGATTTAGGTGGTGACAACACAGGATATTGGTAATCGCCTTCCGGTTTAGTTTTACCATAAATTCGTACTTCATAATAAGCTGTTATCGTTGGGGGTCCTTCCGCTGAACTTAATTCCTTCAATTCAAAATGTTTTTTGATTTCATTTTGAATTTCAAAATGCGATTTATCCTGTATTTTTTTTTCTAGTTCCTCTAAGGATTTAAGCACCAGATCCGTGGAATACTCCTCTCGCCCAAAATAAAATTTGTTATCTTTTGGAATCTTTTTGAAATACCCAATCGATTCCCTTAAAGCGGCCTCCAAATAAATATCTTTTACGGGGTTAGTTTTTTCAATGGAACGAGAAGTTTGAGAATTGAAAACGAAAGACCGATTGGTTTTCTCCTTATTTTGGGGTTCCGCCTTTAGATCCATAGTGGCAGTCGAAAACAAACTAAGTCCCAAAACAATTACGGCAAATTTGATCCTCAGACAAAAAGCTAAGTCAATCCTTCTAGTGAGTACTTTGCCATTGCCCATAGGATCTTGTTATCTTCTCTACTTCGATTCAGAAAACCATTAAATGGTAGGAAGGGATGATAACTTGGACTCAAGGAATCAACATGTATGGTGATCTCTCAGGAAAGTTTTTGCCTTATGTCTCATAAGAAAGGCCCTGTCCAATCATTTTTCCCAATTCCCCTTGACTTCCCTGGGGGTACCAAAAACCTTTCAAAAGACCTCATATTTTTGCGATCATATATAGATTAATTAGGTGTTTCATGAAACGTACATTCCAACCGAGTAAAATTAAACGCGTGAGAACTCACGGATTCCGAGCCAGAATGGCTACCCCAGGCGGAAGAAATGTGATTGCCGCACGAAGAAGAAAAGGACGCGCAAAATTGACTGTTTCCGACGAAAAAATCGGGAGAAAGTTCTAATTTAGGAGCTTCCAGCGGAGACCCTTCGCGACCAAACCAGGATCCAGGAACTTTTTCGTCAGAATCGAAAAATGGGCAGGCCACCCATGCGATGGCTTGTCCGAAAAAACGGCCTTCCGTTTGCCAGTTTTTTATTTTGCCCCGATAAAACTCACAAAACAGCCGTTCTTCGCAACCATTCAAAACGAATTCTCCGGGAGCTGGTTAGGAAATATCTTTCTTCGATACCTGTAGGATACGATTGTGCCCTACTCGTTCAGAAAGATTTTGCGAAACTATCTAAGGAAGATCGAGAGGTGCTTTTCCTTTCGGTACTAAAACAATTCCCATGAATCGGCTGTTTTTGGTTCTTATTTACCTCTACAAAAAACTGCTGTCCCCTCTATTGCCTCCGGCTTGCCGGTTTACCCCCAGTTGTTCTGAATACGCCAAACAAGCGTTTGAAACTTATCCTTGGTATAAAGCACTTGTTCTTAGTGTAGTCAGAATATCAAAATGTCACCCTTACCATGAAGGTGGACATGATCCTTTACCGAAATCCTTTAACAAGAGTTAACTTATGCAAAATGATTCCACTAACAGACAAGGTCGTTTATTCCTCGCGCTATTTCTCAGTTTAGCAGTATGGATGGGGATTAACTATTTCTTCTTTCCACCACAACCACCGAAACCAAAAACCGCTGATGAGGCTTCCAACAAGGAAGGCTCAGAAAAAACAACAGATCAAAAATCCGAAATCAAAAAAACAACAACGGAAACTACAAAGTTAAATCCAGTAAAACCAGAAGATGTAAAAACCTTCTCATTAAAAACGGATTCTTTCCTTGTTCATTTCTCCAGTTTGGGTGGAAGGATCACAGAATATTACATTAAAGACCATAAAGAACCAGATGGTTCCGAGTTTGTCATTGCAAGAGACCCTAAATTTCAAATTGAGTTTGATGGCCAAACAGAAAAAGCTGTGGAACTTACACGAGGCCAAGGTTTTGACTTCAACATCATTGAAGACAAAGATACCATTCCTTTTTCAGCATATAACTTGGTGAACTTTAGTTCTAGTTATAATGCAGAAACAAAAACTGTGATTTTCGAAGCACCTTCGTTAGATGGTAAATACACAATCCAAAAGAAATTCCAGTTTTTTCCTTCTGAAAACTATTTTAAATTCCATTTAACACTTAAGAACAGATCAAACGAAACCATTAATATCTCTCCATCTAAATCTGATGTTTACTTTAGATCCTTTAGTTCTCTTGGACCGGTATTAAAGAAAAAAGAAGATTTTAATGACCGAGACAATGCTCACTACTTCCGCTATTACTACTTGGATGGAAGTTTTAAAGATCACGTCGATGGAACCAGCACACAAGGTTTTTTTGATAACCTCTTTGGTTCAAACGAAGGAAAAGACACTCGGTACGAAATTAAAAAAGGTTCTAATGACAAAGTGGATTTTGTGGGAACAGGAAGCCGTTACTTCATCGGTGTCATTGACCCACTGAATGACAACCCTGCAGGAGTCCTTCTTGATAATCGAAAAGGAAACGAAACAGGAGTCCTTCTTGTTTATGACAATTGGAAACTCGGACCAGGTGAAGAAGTAAACTTAGATTATGCAGCGTATGTAGGTGTTCGAGAACTTGACGGGACTGCATTCCGTGACAGTAAACTCGATCCAAAAATTAACAAAGACTCGGCGTTTGCGGGCCTTAGTGATTCTCTCGACAAATCTTTTAACCAAGGGATTACAACCCCGCTTCGTAACGGAATTGTTTGGATCTTAAAAAAGATTTATTTAGTGATACCTAATTATGGTTGGGCGATTGTCATTTTTGCGATCCTCTTTAAATTAGCCTTTTATCCGCTAAACAAAAAACAGGCGGAATCGATGAAGAAGATGCAGGAGTTATCTCCGCAAATCAAACTTATCAATGAAAAGTACGCAGATGATCCTAAACTCAAACAAGAAAAAACGGTAGAGTTATACAAAAAGAACGGAACTAATCCGATGGCGGGTTGCCTTCCTATGCTCATCCAAATTCCTATCTTCATCGCACTATATACTGCGTTCTCTGATACAGTGGATCTTTGGAACTCTCCTTTTTTATGGATTAAAGATTTAAGTGAACCAGATACAGTTTACACCACTCCAAAGTTAGCGTTTATTGGAGCTCTTGGAATCAACATTTTACCTCTCATCATGGTTGCAACGCAAGTAGTTCAATCCAGAATGACAACTGTTTCCACTGATCCAAACCAAAAGATGATGATGTACATGATGCCAGTAATCATGTTATATTTCTTCTGGTCAATGCCTGCTGGTGTAACAATGTATTGGACCATGCAAAATATTCTATCCATCGCACAACAAGTGTATACGAATAAATTTGGTAAATCAGAAGACAAAAAGCCAACAAATAATGGCCCAGAACCAGCAAACAAAGCTTCGACGGTAGCTCGACCTGGATTCAGAAACCAAAACAAAAAGAAAAAATGAAATCATTGTTTAACAAGGAAGATTACAGATGAATAATTACATTTTCGAAGCCGAAGGAAAAACGAAAAGTGAGGCAGAAGAATATTCTCTCGAAACACTTCGTCTCCAACCAGGCGATTTAAGATTCGAAGTAGTTGATTCCGGGAAATCCGGATTTTTAGGAATCACACAAAAAAAACCTGCCGTTGTACGTGCGTTTGTTGCAAACAACGATATCCCATCCGAAAAAATTATCCACGGAGTAATCATTACTATTTTGAAAAAAATGGGAATTCCGGCTGAGGTAGTAGGAATGGGTGATGTAGATGGAAAAATCTATGTCGAACTTACTAGTAAAGAATCTGGACTCATCATCGGAAAAAGAGGAGGCACTTTAGATTCTCTTCAATTCCTACTAAACCTAATGGTTGATCCAAAAATTCGTCATAACCGAAAAATTGTATTGGATATTGAATCTTATCGCGACAAACGCGAGTTATCTCTTATTCGATTGGCAAAATCTATAGCTGCATCCGTGATCAAATCAGGAAGATCTAAACTATTAGATCCAATGAATCCTTTCGAAAGACGAATTGTACACATGGCAATTCAAGATGACGAAAGAGTATTCACAAGGTCAGAAGGAAACGGAACTTTTAAAAGAGTTCGTGTTATCTCTGCAAAAGAAAAACATAAATACAAAGATTTGGAAGATCCTTCTAAAAAAGGCCTTCCTGTAGAAGACTTTGCAGACGGAGTAGACCAAGAAGATCTTGATTGATACCATCGCGGCATTGTCCACCGCCCAAGGTCCCGGAGCGATTGGCATCCTTCGGGTATCGGGCTCTGCCGCATTGCCCATTGCCCTTGCCGTTTTACATAAAAACGGATCTTCACTCACTGAAGAATTCATTTTAAATCAAAAACGTACAGCTATTTTCTGCGACTTTGTCGATGCAGAAAAACCATTAGATCAAATTGTATTTTTTTATTTTCCTTCACCTAACTCATACACTGGTGAAGATTTGGCCGAGTTTCATTTACATGGAAATCCGATTCTACTCAAACGTGCCTTACAAATTCTTTTTGATAAAGGAGCAAGACCTGCACAGAAAGGTGAGTTCACCAAAAGAGCTTATCTGAATGGAAAAATTAATTTATCAGGTGCAGAGGCCATCGGCCGGCTAATTGAAGCACGCTCCCGATACGAATTGGAATTAGCTCAAAAAAACGTATTTGGCGAAATCACAAAATTAAGTTCTAAAATCAGAAGTGATCTCATTTCACTCAAAGCTGAATGCGAAGCAGAAATTGATTTTTCTACGGAAGACTTAACTTTTGAAAGTTTAGAAGAAAGAAAAAATAGAATGATTTCTCTAAAGAACCTTTGCACAAAATTAATCAAGGATTCTGAACGTGCAGATACTTTAATTTTGCAATCCACTGTTGTGTTATTTGGAGAACCAAATACTGGTAAGTCGAGCCTTATGAACTTACTCATTGGAAAAGACCGATCCATAATCTCTGACGTTCCAGGAACTACGAGAGACTATATTGCTGAAGAATTGAGTTTAGATGGAATTCCGATTCGATTGGTGGACACTGCGGGAATTCGAGAAACTTCTGATAACATAGAACAGATGGGGATCGAAAGAAGCAAAAGAGAAGCCGATAGCGCCAATGTAAAACTTCTTTTGATAGATGTTTCTTTACCATTCGACAAAAGTTCGTTTTTGCAGAAACATAAAGAAAGACTTCACGGTGCCATTCTTGTTGCTAATAAAATCGACGAAAAACATAAAGATTGGAACCGAAACCAATTAGAAGAATTGCAAAATGAATTCAAGTTGGACATTACAGAAATATCTTGCAAAACAAAAATTGGGATTTCCCATTTATTAGAACTCTTAAAAACAAAACTCACCTCTAACGACAATTCAGAAGATGTGGTTTTACTAGAAGACAGACAAAGATTTCATATTCAAAAAATTGAATCCAATCTTTCGGAAGCCATTCGGTTGATGGAAGATAACGCACCTGCAGAAATTTATATCCAGGAAATCAATTCATCCCTCAAAGAAATTGGCGAAGTCAACGGTCATGTGGATAATGAAGAAATTTTGGGAAGAATTTTTAGTAAGTTTTGTGTTGGTAAATAATTCACAAAAATCTCAAAATTTGAGATTGTCTAATCTCCCAAATAGTATCTAATAAGTCCACATTCCATACGAGGTAAAAAATGAAAAAAATTCTTGTGATTCTCTCTATTTTCTCTTTCAGCACTTTTGGTCTGTTTGCTCAAACAGAAGCAGACGAAGAGCCAACTATGCAAACTGAGGAAGCTTCCGAAACCGTTAAACCAAAAAAAGAAAAAATGAATAACAAAGACGGTGAGAAAAAAGAGAAAAAAAACAATAAAAATGGCGAGAAAAAGGCTAAAAAAGCTAAGAAAGCCAAAAAAGAGAAAAAAGCTAAGAAAGACGCAGAGTAATCTAATCTTTCTCAATGCAAAAAACCCCTGGAAACAGGGGTTTTTTTTGCCCCAAGGTATCAAATGAAACCTATTAAACAAATCTTCACCTATACTTCGTTAACCGCAATACTTACACTTGTTAGTTTCTGCTCTAATTCCAGTGAAAAAGTTTCTGAAATTTCAAATCAAGTTCCCAAACGTTTCCAATTTAAACTCAAATCAATTCCTAAAGAATTAAAAGGAGAGAGAATTTCTTTCACTCTCAAATTCTTTCTATGCCCCGATATTAAGGCTAAAGACTGTTATACACCAGTATCTATAAAAACGCATAAAGGTGGAAAACCTATTCAATCATCCACAGACCAAATGACATTTTTAGAAGTGGTTCCGAACCAGTGGACACACCTATCGATTCACCTAGACGGAATCGAAAAAATTCATGGAAAATATTCACCAGGACACAATCCACATTGGATTCAAAATACAGATTCATTTCTTAAAAATCCAAACATCACTCATGAGTTTACTTTTCTTAGCCAAGAAAATCTGATTCCAAATCGTAAACAAGAATTGTTAGCTTATCAATTTGCACCGATCCTTGTCTTTCACAAAGACAAAAAATACTTACCAACTAACATAGAAAAATATGCAAACTACTTTCAGTCGAAAGAATACACACTTCCGAACAAAGACATACGTCGTAAATCCCTTGGCCAAACCACTTGGAACTATGTAGAATTTCCTGACCTTAGAGAAACTGAAAAACAAACTCATTTGTACTATCATGTACGATATGCTAATGCCACCGTATCGGGAACAACAAAAGAGGCTCTCCCTGGATTCAGAGATGATGAAAACTATTGGTATGAAGTGGGAAATGGGGATATGGTTGTCTCTTATTGGATTTGGTATGATTGGAATGAAGGTCCTACCAAGTTCGGAAATATTCACCAAGGGGATTTGGAATCTTATGCACTTCTTGTTTCAAAAGAAGGAAAACCAAAACGAATTTTACTAACAGGTCATGATCATATCCTTCTCGATACTGATTTTCGAAATATCAATTCATTAAAAAACCACCCCATTCTTTATGTAGCAAAGGGTAATATGGGATCAGATGGAGGAAACCCAACATCAGCTTATGGTGGTTATACTGTAAAATTACATGCGGGAAACGCGTTGTTTAATTATATATCTGATCCTTGGGATGTGTTTCCAAGTTTCGATCCAGAAAAATCCATTCTCATCATTCCTAAAGATTTGTCTGAAAAAGACTTAACGAATGTCAAAATTGGTTCAGGGATCAAAGACAAATCAATTCTAACGAACAAAGATTCTGAATACCTATCCGAGCCAACTCGGTACGTCGATGCCAGTAAGATGGTTAAACAAAAAATCGAAAAGCTGGTCGCCTGGGAAGAACCAGGTTGGGTGGGTCAAACAGCTGACAAAGATCCTGATGGCCACCATAAGGTAGATCCGAAGGTATCATCCTTTTTTAAGTTTCGGGGAAGACTCGGAAAACACCCGAGATCCGATTTACGGATTCGAGAGTTACACCAATACGGCGAATCTCCCGAGAACGCTCCTTTTAAAACCAATATAGAACAACATTATACTTTTGAAAGTCCCAAGTCGGAGAGATCATATACTGACAGAGAAGGAAACTATGGACCTAAATTTTTAGGAAACGATTCCACTCCGCAAAAGTAACAAAATTTGATCTTATCAAAATAAAAATAAGTTCAGCGTCAGATCAGATCAACTAACTTTGCTTTGGACAACTCTTCGGGTTTAAAAGGTTTTTCTTTTCGAATGTAATCGATCATTTCCTCTCGGCGTACATACCCGGCACCGAGGATTGCTTTTTGAATCACAAAATCTTTCCAAGTTTTAAATGAATGACCAAACTTTTCACGGTCGAGTAACCTGGTGATCGATTCCTCATCTTCTCCCCAAACAAAGGGATTGGCACCAACATGAAGAAGTTCGGTCAAACATTCAACAGCATCAGCCGAAGCGGATAAAAACAAAGCAGTATTTCCTAATTCGTCTTTTGTTTCTAATGAAACATTTCCTTCTTCTAAAAGAAGAGAACATAACTCATGTAAGTTTCTCTCTGCAACTAAATGGAGGGCTGTTTTCCCTTCTCGATCCTTGTGTTGGACCACATCTGGAAACTTTTTTAGAAAACCTGTAACAATCTCCATACGGTCTTCTACAATTGCTTCCAAAAAAACCGATCTCCCTTCTTCGTTTCGTAAAGATACAATCTCTTCAGTTAATAAACCAACAAGAACCTCCCAAAGTGGTTCGGCAGATTCAAGGACTGCTAAATGAAAGATGGTATTTCCATTTTTATCTCTTGTGAGAAGATACTTTGAGTTTTTCCAAACTGAAATAGTATCTACTAAGATTTGTAGAAAGGATTCTTTATTTTGGCTCACCACATCAAAGATGACGTTGCCTGGAATGGTATAAGGAGCCAAGGGATCTGCTCCATTCAGTATGGCATGACGAAAGAGTTCTTTACTCTCCATCTTTAACATCCAGGAGAGAGCATTGGTTCCATAAGAATCTAATTCATTTGGGTCTGCACCAGCACCGATTTCTGCATCCCAATCTTCGATACTGCCGGATTTGGCTACGTCTATCAAACTCATTTAGGTTATGATACGCGTTTCCTCACAGAAGTCGATTTTTTAACCTGAGATTTTTTGGGGAAAGTTCCGAGGATTTTATCAAAACCCTTTTTTGTTTCAAAAGATAAATATTGGATCGCTGTTTTATCCTTGGTAGGAACAAAACTCATCGCACGTTCGGAAAGTGCTGTGATGGTCAAACTGGGATTCACACCTAAGTTCACCGTGAGCATCGAAGCATCACAAACACGTAGATTCTCATAGCCAAACACTTTGTTTTCCATATCGATTACACCACGTTCAGGTGAATCGGCGACAATACAACCACCCATGATATGGCCAGTTACAGGTGCATTGAGGAGAGTATCATTAAAAGAACTGCGAGGAATCCCACCAACAATTTCTGCTAGTTTCCGAGCAAAAGCATTCGCAATCGGAATGTAGGTGGGTGTTGGTTCTCCTGTTGAAAGAGCCGATGTGATGGTTCTTTGGAATGGCCAAATGAATCGCCTTTTTCGTACAAGTCGTACGCTATTATCAACCGTTTGCATCACAAGTAAAATGATTGAATTTTTGGCAAATCCAACTGGGTTATGTGCTTTTAAAAAATAAATTGGGTGGCGAAGCATCGTCCAAAAAAATTTGAGCGGTCTTGGAAATTTACCACCACCATCTATCATCACACTCGCGAGGATTCCAAAAACATCAGATCCTTTAGAATACCGAACCGGTTCAATATGAGTATTTTCATCGGGATGGACCGAAGATGTGATCGCAATTCCACGCGAGTAATCAATACCTTTACTCTCAGATACTGTTACCGGTAATACGGTTTCACTATTCGTACGAACTGTATCACCTAACTTATTTGACAAACGAATCATTTTGTTTTCTTGTTGCATCTTAAGAAGTAGGCCAACAGTTCCCATAACCCCGGCTGACAATACTACTTGGTTTGAGCGGAATTTTCTTTTTGGATAACCAAACCAACCTGTGGTGCTATTCGTTTCCAATTCATAACCAAACTCACCACTTGCCTCAGGATCGGGGACTCCCTTTTCATTTAGCGGAATGAGAGAAGTGACTTTAGTTTCTGGAAGAATAACGGCCCCTAATTTTTCAGCTAAGAATAGATAATTTTTATCCAAAGTGTTTTTTGCATTATGACGGCAACCCACCATACATCCGCCACAAAAGTTACACGGATCACGGTCTGGACCATCACCTCCAAAAAATGGATCCTTGGGATCTTTTTTGTTTCCAAAATAAATTCCCACAGGGGTTCTTCGGAATGTATCTCCTTTGCCGAAGGTTTTGGCAGTTTCTAACAAAATTTGATCCGGTTCCCAAAGTTGTGGATTCTCGGTTACACCAAGCATATGTTTGGCAACATCATAATATGGTAATAGAGCTTTTTCTCCACCCATCTGGGAATACAAAGGAGAATTTAAAACTTTTGTAGATGGGACATATAAGGTACATGCATACACTAAAGAACCGCCACCCACACCCGATCCGCTCACGAGTAAAAAATCATTGAGTAAATTGATTCTTTGAATTCCATAAAAACCTAACTTTGGCATCCATAAATACTTACGAACACTCCAATTGGTTTTTGGAAAGTCGGTTGATTTCCATCTTTTCCCTGATTCAATCACTAAAACTTTATAACCCTTTTGTGATAACCGGTATGCGGAAACTGAACCTCCAAAACCAGACCCTACAATAATAAAGTCATAATCATAATTTAGTTCTTTTGGAATGGATGGACTCATGGTTCGTTTTTCCTTGTTTGTGGTGCGTAAGCGAAACCGAGTCTGCAAAGGAATTCGATTTCTGTCAATTCGCTCTTATCAAATCTGATAAAAACTTCTAGCCGAAAGTGATAAATCCTTTTAAATCGGTTCATGCCTGAGATTAAAAAACAAATCCCTCTACTCAAAGACGACGGAACCCTCACTGAAGAAGGTTGGGCAAGATCGCCTCTATGGATCTATAATCGCGAAAACATAGCAGCCTCTGCCTTAAGAATCAAAGAATGGGATTATTACTCCATTTTATCGCCTTCAAAGGATTTTGGAATTACGATTACGGCATCTGATTTAGGTTATGCGGGATTATTTGCTATTTGTTTTTTAGACTTTAAAAAAGGGACATTCAAACAAATTGATACTCTCTCTGTACTGCCTTTGGGTAAAACCGGATTTCCGCGAGTGAACCATAGTGGAATCGTTCAGTTTGAAGATAAAAAACTGCGAATCCGTTTTGAGATGATGGAAGGAAAAAGAATTTTACAATTTGAATCAAAATCATTTGAAGCTCCCGATGGAGGAAAAGGAATCCAAGGTAAAATCGAACTAAGCGAACCAAAAATGGATTCGATGAATATTGCTACCTCTTGGAAAGAAAATAGAAAGGCATTCTATTATAATACAAAAATCAATTGTATGCCAGCATCGGGCCAAGTGCAGGTAGGTAATGTTACTTACCAATTTGATTCCAAAAAAGATTTTGGTGCATTAGATTGGGGACGTGGCGTATGGACTTATAAAAATAGGTGGTATTGGGGTTCCGTATCCACATGGTTAAATGGAAAACCTTTTGGCCTCAATTTAGGATATGGTTTTACTGATAGAAGTCCTGCATCTGAAAACGTTATCTTTTACGATGGAAAAATTCATAAACTAGACGAAGTAAAGTTTATCATCGATACCAAAAACTATATGGCTCCCTGGAAATTCACTTCGAATAACAATCGTTTAGATTTGGATTTTACACCCATAGTGGATAGAAATTCCTATATGAATTTTTTAGTAATCAAAACAGTCCAACACCAAGTTTTTGGGAAGTTTAATGGAACCGTTGTTTTGGATGATGGGAAAAAACTAAAACTCGAAAACATCCTCGGTTTTGCCGAAGATGTTCTGAACCATTACTAAAAGAAACTTTAACTTCGTTTCTTTAGTTTGTAATAAGCTGAAAAACTGGCGGGGATAAAGAGGAGAGATCCAAAAGTTCCAAATCCAAGTCCCCATGCCAAAGATAGTGTCATCGGAATGAGAAGTGGATCCGATCCACCTATCGCATAAGCAGTAGGAATCATACCAGCCATAGTTGTGAGTGTTGTCACTAAAATCGGACGAAATCTTTCAGAAGAAGCAGTGATGAGAGACTCATACAATCCTTCCCCTTTTGCCTGGAATTCTTGAATTGTATCTACAAGAACTATAGACGCATTCACAATCACTCCCGCAAGACCAATGATTCCAATCATGGCTAAAAAACTTAATGCCTTTCCCGAAATCAAAAATCCAAACACAACACCCACAAAACCCAATGGAATGGAAAGTAAGATGAGAATGGGTTTTTTAATGCTATTAAAGATGATGGCAAGGATGGCAAAAATACCAAAAAAGGCGAGCACACCTGCCACCAAAAGAGATACCATTGATTTAGCTGTCTCTTCTTGTTCCCCTCTAAATTTAATTTTATAACCTGGATATTTTTTACCGATGTTTCCGAATTCATCTACAATTTTCCCATTCACGATTGAGGAACTTGTGATTGCTTCATTTACATCGGCAAGAACAGTAATGGCTTTCTCATAATCATTATGATACAAAGCCTCTATTCCCTGAACCGTAGTTTTAGTTGTCACGGCAGTAATCGGTGTTAGAAGGCCAAATTTATTTGAAATTTGAATCGAATCTAAATCTTCCAGTCCATCCCGAAATCTATCATCATTTTGAATGACAATTTTTACTTCATCCTTACCCTTGCGCAAGTTAGACGCTTCAAGTCCTTCCATTGCCGTTCGAACATAATAGGCTGTAATTTCCGTATCAATTCCAGTGATGGCGGAAGCTGTATCCTTAACTCGAATTTGAATTTCTTCTCTACCCGGTTTGTAATCATCGTTGATATTGATGACACCTTCTTGTTTTCTAAGAAAATCTTGCATCTCGTTGGAAATTTGTTTCAGGATTTTATAATCCCGACCTTCAATGGCAACCGTTACAGCAGCACCAATAGGAGGTCCGTTTACAACCAAATCAACCATCACAGAAACTGCATTTGGAAGTTTTTTTAAATCCGGCTCCAATTCACCAAAAATTTCCTGAGCGGTGCGTTTCCTTTCTGTTTCAGGAACAAGAATAATTTGTGCCATTCCCAACTGCTCGCCTATCCGAGTTAATGGATCGGTAGGATCAGTCTGTTGGATTCCAATTTTCAAAATAATACTTTGCACTTCATCTTTTGGAATTTTATCCAATATTGGTTGGAAGTATTGCAGTTGTTTTGCGGTCTCTTGAGAAGAAAAGTCGGGAGGAAATTCAGCACGCACTAAAACATAATCGATTCCCTCTTTCGGAAATAGATTAAAATTCATGAGACCCACAAGTCCACAAGATGATAAAAATACGATTAATATAGAACCTAAAGCGATAAAAGGACGTTTGACAACTCTAGTAATGAAACGTGTGAATGCGGATTTTAAAGATTCAAAACCATTGTCTAAAATAGATCTAAATTTATCTCGATGTTTAGATCGTTTTTTAACTTCATGCGAAGTAAACTGTGCATACCGAACAGGAAGTAACAAAAAAGATTCAAACAAAGATAATGTCAAAGCAACAATGACCATAAATGGAATTTGCCAAATAAATTTTCCCATAATTCCTGACATAAATGCCATTGGTAAAAAAGCCGCAACAGTTGTTAGATAGGAACCAATGATCGGAACAAACAGTTCGCTTGCACCAAGAACTGCAGCTTCTTTTGAATCCATTTTTCTGGACCTGTGTTTGTAGATATTTTCGGATATGATGATACTATTATCTACGAGCATCCCCAAAGAAATAATAATCCCAAGCATCGATACTAAATTGAAAGATACATCGAAGATTGGGAACGCAATCGTTGTTGCGAATAAAGTCAGTGGTAAAGATAAACTCGTTAGTAGGGCATCTTTAAGACTAAAAAAGAGAATCAGAACCACAACTACCAAAAACAAACCCTGCAAAGAATTGGTAATTACCACATCCAACCGTTTGATGGCACGAGCTCCTTCATTATTCAATTCCGTAAATTGAATATTAGCTGGTATTTGTTTTCTTAATTCATTAATTCTTTCCTGAATTGCCTCTACTGTTCGGATGATGTCAGCACTGTCCTTTTTAATAATTTGTAGAACATAAGCTGGTTCTCCGTTTACAATCGCAATAACCCTTGGCCTTTCGTATGTGTCTTTTACATTCGCAACTTGGGATAAGAGAATTGTATTTCCTGTTTCATTAGAACGAATAGGAATATTTTTAATATCATTGATTTCATTAATTTCCCCAGTTACACGTATATCCTGAGTGATCGGTCGTAAAAAAGATCCAGCAGGAACACTAATATTTCTTTTCGAAATGGCATTGATAATATCAGAAAATCCGAGCGTATAACGCTTTTTTAATTCAGGATCAACACGAATACGCCACTCTTCTTTTCTTTTACCAAAGGCATCCACCCGCGAAACACCTGAAACTTTGCGCATTTCATCTTCTATGAATCGACCCATTTCTTGGAGTTCCATCTCATTCATAGCACCGTGTATCGCCATCTCTAATACGGGAAAGTTGGAACTCTTTTGTTCTGTAACAATCGGACGATCTTTGACTTGTATCGGTAAATTGGTGACTCGATCTACAGCACGCCTGATATCGTTCACAACACCATCAGGGTTATTGTGTTCTAAATCAATTTTGATACTAATATCGGATTCAGAATTACGAGAAATAGAACGAACCGAATCTAAACCTTCTACTTCGCGTAACTTCTCTTCAATGGGAATGGTTACTTTTTTTTCCACATCAACAGGGCTTGCTCCAGGATACACAGTAAGAACTCGCACTTGACGAAAATTGACTCTAGGGAATGCTTCTCGTTTCATCGATAGGACTGAGATCATTCCTGCAAGGAATAAAAAGATAAAAACTAAATTGGCAACTAATGGTTTATAGACGAAGAAATGAATAATTTTTTTCATAAATATGTTGTAATTAGAATCAATCTAAGAATCTGAAATGTTGGGTCAAGATGAAACGTTAATTCATTGACTAGGTTTTTCTGATTCGCGTTCTTTTAAAACAGTCTCAATGACTTCTACAAATACAGCGGAATCTTGCGCACCACTCACTGCATACTTTCCACCAATAATAAAATAAGGGACACCGCTGATTCCATTTTGATGGTAATAGGATATTTCTTGTCTTATGTTTTCTTTTAGCTCTGGATTTTCAAAAATGGCATCAAACTTAGCGCGATCTTTATAAATTGGTTCGGCAACTTGCCAAATCACTTGCTTGTCAGTAAGATCTTTGCCCTCAGTAAAGTTAGCAGCAAAAAACAAATCTACAAGTTTCGCTTGTTCTTCTAAAGTCGAAAGTCCAGCAACAAGGGCGTGTAATACCAAAGTGTTTGTCGCTTTAGGGATGGCTTCAAATCGAAAGGGGATTCCTACCGCTTTTCCAATTTCTGTTAATCTTTGCCACGCTCCGTCCAAACGATCCAAACTTCCGAATTTTTGTGTTAGGTGTTCTTTATAGTCAATCCCAGACTCAGGAATTTCTGGAGAAAGTTGGAATGGTCTCCATCGAACTTGCGGATCAATTTTGTTGCCTACTGTTTGGAGGGCCAGCTCTAGTTTCTTTTTTCCGACATAACACCAGGGACAAGCTACATCAGAGACGATATCAATAGAAAAAGGTTCAGAGTTGGTTGACATTTTATATTAGACTCCTATTCAATTGAGGTCTAGAACCATAAATGGAAAAATAATGAAGCTCACAAGAAAAAGATTTTTATGGAACAGTTTTGCCTCAGGCGCTTTGCTTTCGCTTTCCTCGTTGCAAAAAGATTTATACGCTTATAGTGCTACAGATGCAACTCTCCATAGACAAGATCCCCTCAAATTTGCGGAGTCTCTCGGTTTTACTAAACCATTAGATCAGATCCTTGTCACAGCTCTCCTAGCACCCAATTCTCACAATTCTCAACCTTGGAAAATAAAGAAGGTTTCGGATTCGGGATTCTTACTTTTTGGCGACATAGAAAAACAACTTCCAGAAATCGATTCCATCAACAGGCAATTTTTCCATACACAGGGCTGTTTTTTAGAACTCGCACATTCAACGGCCGACAAACTTATGTTTGATACAAAATCTCATACTTTCCCAAAGGCAAACCTAACTCAAAATCCTTTTCCACTTTACCAGTAGCAAAATTTGAAATTTTCCCAAAAACAAAATGTGTTCATGACTTTTTATTTGCCGGTGTTCCGAACCGGAGGATGAATCGATCAGTATATTCTGGAGATTTTATTTCAAAAGAGGAAATAGAAGACTTAAAAATGTTAATGGGTCCCACTAAACATAAGTTACTCTTCATAAATGACCCAAAACAACTAGAATCGATTCTTCCCATTTTAGATTCTGCCTTTTCTATGGAAACAAATCGTACGGAATCTAACGAACTGAATCGAAAATGGTTTCGAATTTCGAAACAAGATATCTACCAAAAACGAGATGGGCTAACATTGGAAGGAAATGGACTTTCAGGAATGAAACTCTGGCTTGCAAAAACTTTCTTTGTGGATTTATCAAAAGATAAATGGCATTCCGTATCTGCTAAAGAAGCAGGAATTCAAATGTTCCAAAACCAAGTATATTCTTCGAAAGCTCTTGTTTTACTAACTACAGAAGGCGCAGATGATGAACGAACTTGGATAGAAACTGGAAGAGATTTTATGCGCATAAGTTTAGCCTGTGCCGTAAGAAAAATTGCATTCCATACAATGAACCAAGCGGTAGAAGATTATCCTGAAAGTAGAGAGTTCACCAAACAACTAAAAACGATTCTTGGGTTAAAGTCAAAAGAACAAATCCAATTAATTGCAAGGATGGGAAGGAGTTCCTATGAATATGATGCTCCAAGACGTGAATTAGAAAGTTTTTTGATTTAGAGAGTAGGAAAGATCACTTCACCAGCAGATTCAAAAGCTGGTTTAGAAAACAAATAACCTTGGTAAAGGTAAATTCCCATATCCACCAAAACATTCAATTCACTGATCGTCTCAACACCTTCAGCAATCACGGTAATTCCTATTTCCTGACAGACATTCGCAATGGCTTTTGTTAATTTTTGAGCCACAGAATTCATATGAATGTTGCGGATCAGTTCCATATCTAACTTAATTAGATCAGGTTGGAATTTTGCGAGTAAATTGAGTCCTGAATATCCGGAGCCAAAATCATCGATCGCTGTCAAAAATCCATATTGTTGATAAGTTTTAAAAATATTAATGATATGATCATGATCTTGGACTTCTTCCCCTTCCGTTAATTCAAAGACCAGTCGATTCAACGGAAATTGATATTCCTTACTTGCTTCAAGAGTCGCACGAATACAAGTCTCCGGTTGGTAGACTGCGTTTGGCAAAAAGTTAATATTCAAATAAGAGGGAATGCCGATTTGACTTGCGAGTTGGATTGCCTTGATCCGACAAGATTGATCAAACTGATATCTGTTGTTGGAATTTACTTTGGAAAGAATCGAATAGGCAGATTCCCCTTTTATGCCACGGACCAGTGCTTCATGGGAATAAATGGTTTTTTGGTTCCAATCAACAATGGGTTGAAAGGCCATAGTAAATGAAAAATCTAGGCCAGCACCATTACGGCATTCCGCACAACTATATAATTTAGGAACCTTACCTTCCTTTGTCGTAACTAGTTGGTCTTCGGGAAATTTTAATTTCATAATGCCGTTATATGACTTAGACGAAATCTATAATTGAAAACAAAAAATGGCAATTAGAATTTTGGAAGTTTTCCCAGAACATACCAAACCACTACCAAAAATTGAAAGATAGCGGTAACAAGGAGAATGCTATAAGGTTTTGCATTCACTGCTTTTAAAGAACCGATCCTTGCTCCAAAAATTCCACCAAAACTTCCAATGATTGCCAATTCCAAATGCAACTTCCCTTGCATAAAAAATAGCACACTCGTTCCAAAGGATGTAAGAAAGATTCCTAAAAATGAAGTCGCCACTGCTTCCACAGGACTCATGCGAAAGTAATACACAAACAAGGGAACGGCAAGAAATCCACCGCCAATTCCAAATAAAGATGAAAACAAACCAAAAAAAATTCCCGTAAGAAGAACGATTGCTACGGATTTGGAAGAGTAGGTAAACGATTCCTCCTGGTTTTCGTTAGTTTTCGATTGAATTGGTTCAATTGATTTTGAACTAGAGGAGAGAGAATCAAAAGAAGGCGATGGATTTAAAATTTGTGACTGAACCTCTAGAGACTGAAAGTATTTCCTCCTTCTTCTTAAGGCTACGATCAAATTATAAACAGCTAAAATTCCTAAAAAAACAGTAAATACAATTAGATAAATAAACTCTGACAATGGAATTCCATAATACAATTGTTTGCCGAGTTCCGTATCTTCAAACCTTCCAAACTTGTAAGCGGTAAACTGTGCTGATGGAATTGATGTACAAAGGAGCAATAACCCCTGTTTCCAACGAATTTTGTTATTTTTGTAATAAACAAAAAGTCCTGAAAGAGAGGACACAGGCATTTGCGCCAGTGAAACGGCAACGGCTTGAACGGCCGTTAAATGGAAGAAACTATGAAAGAAGGGAGTGTAAATAAATCCACCCCCGAGTCCCAAAAAAGATGCCAAATAACCTACAAAAAACCCAACTCCAAAGACAACAATGATCCCGGGCCAAAATCCCCAGACAAAATCATTATAAATTTGAAAATTGAGATCCAATGATTTTAAAAATGTTCCTTGGCATCCTCAAAGAATTTGAATGTCATTCTTTCAAATACTTCTCGTTCTGTTGCTGTTTCAAAGTTGTACCAGGAAATTGGGATGAAGAGTAGCCACTGGGCATAATTTCTAAAAATATGATATTCATAAGTTCCCACTTTCTTTCCATCTTTATAGAGAAGATATTGTACATCGTATCCGTCTTGTGTGGACCAAGCAGGAAGTAAAGTAGCAGTCAAAGTCGAAATTCCAAGAAACACTGTTGCTTCTGGGGAAGGTGAACGGTAATTCACTTTTACATTTACTAAATAACCAGATTTAGGTACATCCACACCTTCCACTGTGTTTTTAAAACGGGTTTTGTTTTGGAAATAGTTTTTTAAAGCTTCTCTTCCACCCAAATTCATTTGAGGAAAGGTTGGCAACACATAAACAAAGTTAGCATCGTTTGTTTTTTCTTCTGCAGGAAGAGGAAGAATTTTGGGATGATCTTTATAACTGATCAAACAATTAGTTAAAACAATAAACAAAGGGAAAAGTAATCCGATTTTAAAAATTCTAGTTCTGGCTGTGGTCATGTAAACCTTCCTCATCATGTCTTCTTTCTAATTCTTCGTATAATTCTTCTTGGTCTTCAGTAAAAAAAAGTTCAAATCCAATTCGTAAACAAACGGGATCGTCTTCTATCGAAACATTGCTAGGTAAAATTAGATTCATCACATAAAACGTATTCGATTCTGCTTCTTCTATAAAAACTTCTGTAGCGTCCCACTCATCAAATTCTTCTACATCGGGTTTGCGAAATTCTTTTAAAATTTCATCAAAAGGTTCTGTGATGTAGTTAAATTCACCAGATTCGCTATCAATGATAAACTGGATGTGGTGGCAACCTGGCCCTTCTTCTTCTAAAGGGCTTAAGACCAAACTACCGCAAGCCGGGCAATGGATGACCGGATCGATAGCTCCACTCGGCCAATTGATATTGATGGTTTCTATCATATTACAAACCTCAAGACCCCATCCTATTGGATCTCATTCTTAAGGAAACTGGAATTTGTTTTTCTTTGTAAAAAACCATTTAAATCTTAGAATGTAAAAGACAGATAGAATTTACAATATATACGATATTTTAATTCTATCTAAAAAGAAATGGGAATCACTGCCGAATACCAATCTGCTTTTACATCCAGCTTTCATGAATTTTTTGGGAGCGCTAAGGATGTAGGTTGGGAACTTTACCACTTAAGTTCGGAACCAGATAATGATTTTCCCTCATGGCTTACCTTTACCATCAGGAATCCGTTAGGTGGAAGGGCATTGGTTTTTCGTTATCATCACCAAGAAAACAAATTCTATGCCCATCTGAAAGTCCAAGTCATTCCCGGTGAAGAGAACTGGAGTTTAGACCAATTGTTTCATAAAAAAGGTTACACGGATCTAGATGCGGACGATATTCTTTCCTCTGGTGGAGAGTGGTTATTCTTTTCCCTTGCTCGACATTACTTCGGAATCATTATTTCCTTTTGTCCAAGGATTCTAGAGCCTGATTATTTTTTAGATTGAGACTTTTTGTTTCGATCATCCGCAAGAACTTGGTTCCATAAAAATCCCCAAATAAAAAAAGTAGAGTTGATATAGGTGTATAACATAAGTACAACCATTTTGGAAATCAAATCATAAGCTAAGGAATAATTTACGCCGACGTTTTTCATTTTTAAATAAAACTGAAATCCAAAACTCATTCCAAGAACCAAAAGAGATGCAAAAATGGCACCAGGTAAATTTTCCTTTAAAGTAGTTTTTGCTTTAGTAATATAAGCATAATAAAATGTAAATAATCCAATGCTATAGGGTAAAATAATGAGAGAAACAGAAAGATAAGGATTATTACGAAAAAATCCGAATCGAAACTTTTGGAACAAATACCTTTCTGCGTGTACCATCCCAAAAGTTAAATAAAAATACAAAACAAGTAAAACAAGAGAGATTACAAGTAAACGAAAGTTGATCCACTGCGAAGCAAAAAACCCAACCTTTGTCTCATCTCTAGAGATAAACCTTAGAGCCTTGGATATGGTTCCAAATATCGTTAAACTCGAAAAAAAGGATATCGCAATGCTGAGTGCGATTACATTATAACTTTTAACCCTTGTTAAATTTTCTACACTTTTGTCGATGGGTTGGAAAATGGGAGCCGGTAAAAATTTCCCAATTTGATCAGTCATCAAATTGATTGTTTTTGGGTCCTGCAATAGTCCGAGTAAAGTTACAAAAACTACGAGAAGCGGGAAAAGAGTGAGAAGAAAAGTAAAAGAAAGTTCCGAAGCAAGTCCGTGAACGTCATACAAATAAACTTCGCTGAAAAATCGTCGGAGTCGTTTCATGCGGTCAGTTTGCAACTTGTCAGTATTTTTGTCTTATTTTTCTTGCAGTCTGATTTAGCGCGGAAACCCTGGAAGAATCTCAGTGACGTACCTAAAAGGGGAAAACTTCCATGTCAGAAGAAAAAGAAAAGAAGAACAAAAAAATCGCGAAAATGACTGTTGCCGAAATTGATGCGGCCATCAAAAAGTCAGTGGAAACAATGAACGGCGAATCTAGCCTTTATGTGAAACACCTTCGCGAAAGAAAAGAGGAACTTCTAGCCAAAAAATAAGGTTAGTCCCTCCTAAATCCCCGCCTTACGGCGGGTTTTCATAGCGCTTTGATCCAATTCATCCAAATCCACCAACATTTCGGCCCTAAAGTGCTCTTTGAGGGATTCAACTGGCATATCAAACCCGGTTGCCGCGTAGCGATTGTCGGACCCAATGGTTCAGGAAAAACCACGCTTTTCCAAATGGCCGCCGGAAAAATGAAACCAGAATCTGGGGAAGTCATTCGTTCCAAAAATACAGTCCTTTCCCTTTTCCAACAGATTCCTGAATTTAACCCAGAAACATCCGTTATCGACACAGTCCTCGATGAAAACAAACTCTATGCCGAGTATGACGGAAAACGAAAACTCATCGAATCCAAATTTGAAACGATAAATCACGAAGACCCTGCTTTTGAAGAACTCCTTCTCGAACAAAGTGATTTAGAAGAGTTTGCCCACTTACATGACTTACACGGTCTCGAAGCAAGGGCCAAAAAAATTCTTTCTGGACTTGGATTTTCTACCGCTGACTTCCTTCGAAAAACCAAAGAATTTTCTCCGGGTTACCACCACCGGATTGGGCTTGCCATAGCGCTTCTCAACCCACATAATTTATTACTTCTAGATGAACCAACAAACCATTTGGATGATAAAACCAAATCTTGGTTAGCTGACTTTTTAGTATCCCAAAACCAAGCCTTTGTTCTTGTGACTCACGATCCAGAATTTTTAAACCAAACGGTTGATACCATCATTGAAATCAATCCTCATGGAATTTTTGAATTCCAAGGAAGTTTGGAAGAATTTTTTGAAGCTAAAAATGAAATCCAGGAACAACTAAAAGCCCAATTTCAAAAAGAAGAAAATTACCTAAAATCTCGAATGGAATGGGTGGAACGATTTCGAGCCCAAGCAACAAAAGCAAGACAGGTCCAATCCGTCATCAAACGATTGGAAAAAAGAGACAAGTTAGAAAATCCAGAAGAGTCTTTTTGGAACCAAAAACCAGACTACCAATTCCAATTTGTTCCTTCCAGTAATATCATCCTTCGCTTAGAAAATGCCTCCTTTTCTTATCCAGATAAAAACACGGGTATAAAAAAACAGATCTTTGAAAATGCAGAAATCGAAATTTCCGCTGGCGACAAAGTGGCGTTAGTTGGACCGAATGGTGCAGGTAAATCTACCCTTATGCGTTGTCTTTTGGAGAGACACAAGTTGGATTCTGGTTCTCTCTATTATGGTCCGAAAACCAAACTAGGATACTTTTCCCAAACACATGGAGAAGACCTGGATGAAAGCCTAAACCTTGTCGAAACCGTAATCAAAAAATACCCTGAGCTTAGCGAAGAAAGGGCAAGAACCCTACTTGGACATTTTGCATTTCCAGGAGATGGGGTTTTTAAATCCGTAAAACACCTATCAGGTGGAGAGCAGAGCCGTCTTCGTTTGGCCCTTCTTGTCAACCACCCCACCAATTGCCTATTTTTAGATGAACCCACTAACCATCTGGACATTGTGATTCGGGAAGCAGTCAAACGAGCACTGATTGATTTTCCTGGAAGCCTTCTCATCATTAGCCATGATCCCGATTTTATGAAGGGACTTTGTAACCGCACCTTCCAACTCTCTGGTGGAGTGTTACAAAACCTAAATTGCAGTTTTGATGATTACCTCAAGTTTCACAAAGAAGACGAACCAGAATCTCAGGCACAAAATACCACCGGCAAATCTAAATTTGATGAAAAAAAAGCCAATCCACAAGCCAGCAAAAACAAACGAAAAAAATTAGAGAAAGAAATTTCTGATCTGGAAGTCCAAATTGAGAGACTGGAAAAAAATAAAAAGGACAAAGAGGAACTTTTACAGGATCCAGAGTTCTTTAAAAACAGAAGTTTTCAGTTGGAAATGGACACTTATAACGATATTAAAAGAGAGATTGCCCTCCTTACGAAACGTTGGGAGGATGTAACGATAGAACTAGAGGAAATGGGCGGAGTGACATAATGGTACCGGAAATCGATGTAGTCAGTTTTAAAAAACGTCTGGATGCACGTGCAGAAGGAAAGGATGATTTTTTTGTATTGGATGTAAGAAATCCGAACGAACAACAAATTGCCCTGGTTCCCGGTACAGACAAACTCATTCCTGTAAGTGAACTTGCTGCCCGAATCGACGAATTAAAAAGCCAAATTGACAAAGAGATTTTAGTCTATTGCCGCTCTGGCGGAAGGTCAGGAATGGCCTGCGGAATTTTGGCCCAAGCAGGATTTAAGTCCTACAAAAACGTAGCCGGAGGAACTTTAGCGTATTCCGATTTAGTCGATCCATCCATGCAAAAGTATTAATTATGAAACCAACAGCCAATTTAAGAATATTAGAACAACATAGCCTCATCCCACCGTCGGTCATCATGGAAGAACTGCCATTAACCGATGCAGCATCAGACGTCGTTGTACGCACCAGAAGTGAAATTTCTGATATTATCCACGGAAAAGACAATAAACGTATGTTAGTTGTCGTAGGTCCATGTTCTGTCCATGACATTGGTGCTGTGATGGAATATGCATCCAAACTCAAACCAAAAATTGAGGAGTTTAAAAACGAACTTCTCATCGTGATGCGAGTTTATTTTGAAAAACCAAGAACCACAGTGGGTTGGAAAGGCCTTATCAATGATCCCGATTTAGACGGATCTTTTCATATCAACAAAGGTCTCCAACTTGCCCGCAAACTATTGTTAGACCTAAATAATATGGGAATCCCTTGCGGAACGGAATTTTTAGATGTAATTTCCCCGCAGTACATTGCTGACTTAGTGGCTTGGGGTGCGATTGGTGCCAGAACCACAGAAAGCCAAGTCCACCGTGAATTGGCATCGGGACTTTCTGCACCTATTGGATTTAAAAATGGAACGGATGGGAATGTTCAGATTGCCGTAGATGCCATTCGTTCCGCAAGTTCTAGCCACCATTTTCTTTCTGTCACCAATCAAGGAAGCAGCGCTATCTTTCGTACAGCGGGAAACAGTGACACCCATGTGATTTTACGCGGTGGAAACAAAGGACCTAATTTTGATGAAGCATCTGTCAATGAAGTAGGTGCACAAATTGAAAAAGCAGGCCTACCATCCAAAGTAATGATCGATTGTTCACACGGAAATAGCCAAAAAGATTTTCGAAAACAACCAGCTGTGATTGAGGCCGTGGCAGAACAATTTGCCAAAGGCAGTAAACATATTTTAGGCGTCATGATCGAAAGTCATCTCAAAGAAGGAAACCAATCCATCGATGCCAAACCTTTGACTTATGGCCAGTCCATCACAGATGCTTGTGTTTCTTGGGAAACAACAGTTCCTATGTTCGAAAGATTGGCAGAAGCGGCAAAAAAAAGAAAATAGGTTTTAAGTATCAGAAAAAACGTGAGCTTCCGACGGATACTCACGTTTCGAAACTTCGCGGTGGTATAAATTCACCGCATCCTTCACTGGCCCACTGAGATTCCCAAACTTCTTTAAAAACTTAGGATGAAAGTCTTCATTGAGGCCCAGTAGATCTTGCATCACAAGTACCTGGCCCGAAGTGTATTTTCCGGCACCAATCCCAATGGTGGGAATCCGAATGGATTCTGTGATTTCTTTTCCTAAGGATTCCGGAACCATCTCGAGTAACAAAGCAAAGGCGCCTGCTTCCGCAATTTCTCTGGCTTTGCGAACCATTTTGGAGCGGGCGGCTTCCGTTTTTCCTTGGACACGGTGTCCCCCAAGAGTGTGAACAGACTGCGGTGTGAGGCCTAAATGAGCAAACACCGGAATTCCCGATTCTGTCATTCGGCGTGTGAGTTCGATGATAAAATCGGAATCCCCTTCTAGTTTGACACAAGAAGCATTGGTTTCTTTTAAAACACGGCCTGCAGAACGAATCCCTTCTTCAATGGATGTTTGGTATGATAAAAATGGTAAATCAGCAACAATGGTTTTGTCAGGAGCCCCTTTACAAACCGCTTTTGTATGGTAGATGATTTCATCCAGAGTTACAGGAAGTGTGGAATGATTTCCTTGGATTACCATTCCAAGCGAATCACCTACAAGAATACAATCGATTTCGGTTCGGTTAAAGAGAGTCGCAAAGGTATAGTCGTAACAAGTGATGACAGAGATTGGTTCTCCCGCATCGTATTTTTTTTTATACTGTAGAATAATGTTTTTCATGGTTTAATTCCAAAAAGAGTGCATAGACTCCAATTTCTCCCATATCAGTTAACAACTGTTTTATGAATGGTCTCGAATATAGCGAATGGTGAGGCAGATGTAAATAATCTGTTTTCATTATGACTGCTTCGTAGGTAAGAATATCGATGTCGATTTCTCTTGGTCCTTTCCAAGACCTACGTTTACGTCCCAGTTTATCTTCAATTGCTTGCAAAGAATCAAGTAAACAAGGAAGTGTGAAGGCAGAAGAAACCATTACCTTTAGGATTTGATTTAAAAAATAAGGTTGGTTGGTATTCTCGAGTGGAGCCGTTTCCAATCTTTCCGATTGTTTTAAAATTTGCACTTCAGGTAAGGTAGAAATTTCCCAAATTGCCTGGTCCATAAAATGGTGCCTGTCACCGATGTTCGAACCCAGAGACAAAAAGGCAATATTGGAATACTTCATGATCTTACCTCTTTACAAACTTAGTGCGGTAATCCGGACACTTGAGTTCAATTTCTTTGGTCATTTCCATGAGCCGAGAATAAATACGACCTTGCCCACGATCACGCCACTCCAATAAAGAATGGTTTGAAGTAAGAAGTGTCAGCTTTTCTTGTTCATAACGACTATCTATGAGATCGTATAACTTTCGATTGTTGAACTCAGATTCC
Organism: Leptospira soteropolitanensis; assembly: GCF_026151655.1. Lineage (GTDB taxonomy): Bacteria > Spirochaetota > Leptospiria > Leptospirales > Leptospiraceae > Leptospira_A > Leptospira_A soteropolitanensis. Next base: position 173,014 of record NZ_JAMQPN010000001.1, read on the forward strand.
TTTTGGACTCCAAAGTCATCAATCACAAGGACATCCACGTTGGCAAATTCCCTTTCAATGGAACGTTCTTGACCATGTGTCTCGCTATCAGACTGGTAAGTATCTCGGATGGCAGACAAAAAGTCTTTATTCACCTTAGCATACTTACAAGTAATCCCATAACGAAAGATCAGTTCGTTTAAGATCACACAAGCAAGGAGTGTTTTCCCAGAACCAGTCCCACCCCAAAGGTAAAAACCTTGCGGAGAAAAATCTGCATTTTTAAATTTATGAACTAGTTCGTTTGCCCAATCATGAGCAATGATAAAAGACATATCGGGGTCGCTTGCTGTATCTCCAATGTCGATTGTGGACAAAAATTGGAAACGATACCTCGCAGGAATGTTGGCCTTTTCGACCAAATTCTCCCAGTTGCGAAGGGAAAACCTGGCATTATGACAAACACAAGGGAGCATTTTGTCCAATTTCCTGTCAAAAGTCATAAAGGGAGCTTGCCCTTTCGCCTCACAAGTGTTACAGTCACTACCGATACAATGGCAAAGAACCAAAGCTCCAGAACGCGAGCCCCGGACATGTTCGGCTAAGGTAATTCCGACCCCGCCACAGGTTTTACACTGAGGATTTCCGTCTCGGATGGAAGTAATTTCGGATAAATTCATCTCCAAGGAGCAATCTTCTCGAATTCTCTAAGCTGTCAAGGAATGAGATTTTTTAGGTGATTCGAGACTTATGTCCCTTTAATACGAAGGGAATCAGAAGAAAAAGTTAACAATTAGGTTTTTTTCCGCATTAATTCGTTATTATTGACTCTTGCCATTCCGATACTTTCATTGAAGAAATAGATAAACCTATTTTTTCAAAATATTGAAAGAGACAAAAGGGTCACACGACTATGAAGATTATTAAGTATCTCCTTATTCTCCAACTGGTGTCCGGCTTTAGTGTGCTTTTCGCACAAACTCAGCCTGCTAACGCTCAAGAAAGCCAAGCGGCTAAAGACCAAGTCGACGAACTTCTCAAAGGCGAGCTCGTTCCTGAAAACGACGATGCCGAACTCACAGAAGACCAAAAGAAGAGAAAGAAAGAAATTATGGAACAGGAATCTCTTTGGAAGAATCCTGACTATAAAGGGTATAACAAAACTTTCCAAGAGTTACACCAACTTTCTAAAACTTTCGCAAACAACCAATTCCGTTTGGCTCTTTCTAACTACCAATCCGGTGTAAATACCATTATGAAAAATAGAGATTGGGTGGAGCAGTTCCGCAAAGAAGAAGCGGAAAAGAAACGCTTAGATGAAAAATGGTACTGGCAAAAAGTAGATCGTAAATCTAGAGAAGAACGTATTGTTTACCGTGAAAAAATGAAAGCGAAACAAGAAGCTCTTAACTACTTTTCTAAATCGATCAACCACCTTGATGAAATCAAAAACCCTGACTTAAGAGAAAGACCAGAGTTCAAAAGACTTCTTTCTGATGTTTACCGTTCATGGGTAATGGCCGAGTATGACCTTCAAAATCTTCCTCAAACCATCCCAATTCTTGAACTTTACATCGAAATCGATGATAACGAGAAAGAATATCCTGCTCACAAGTATCTTGCAAGTGCCTATAGCTTTGAAGAAAACATGATCAAAAAGACAAAAGGTCCAGATGATATGCTCTTCAAGTATCGTTACAAAAAGAACGTTCACTTATTACGTGCAACCGAGTTAAAATATGGAAAGGATTCTCCTGAATACAAACATATTGTTAACGTGATCAACCGAGATGAGGTTATTTCGGTAGCACAATAATCCCGAAAATATCTCTTTCAATGAGAAAGCCCGGTTTAAAACTCCGGGCTTTTTTGTTTTTACTTCAAAGGAAATAAAACTCCCTAACTTTTAAGTTCTCATGAATCCATTTCAATTGAACTAAAAAAGCATGAAACTATACTAAGTCACGAAACTAATTCTTCAAATCATTTGATTTCTTTTAACACTGTCTTTGTTGGCATTCGAAAGAAACTAAAGAGCCCGAGTGCATACAAACTCACCGTCACAAAACAAATTCCAACAAACACTAGAGTGAGTTGTCCATAAGGATACACACTGCGAAGCTCCAATACTGATCGGTTCAGTACCTCATTGGAAACAACGGAATAAACTAGTCCCAATAAAAATGAAATCACAGAAACAAGTAGAGCTTCACGTAAGAAATGTTTTACCATAAAACGACTGTTTGCCCCAATCACTCGTAACAAAGCAAATTCCCGTTTCCTTTCCGATTGGCTTGCATATAAGGTAGTAAATACAAGCACAAAGGAAGCTGCCAAAATAAAAGCAGTCATAAGAGCCATCATCTGAGTGACCTTCTCCAAAATTCCCATAAAGGCTTGAATGGTTTTTTCCGTATCAATCACGGTGATATTCGGAAACTGATTTACGATGACCTTTTGTAATTGGTATCTGTTTTCACTAGAATCAATCAGTAAGGAAATGATATAAAACCTAGGTGCTTTCTCCAAAATTCCCTTAGAAAAAAGTACCACAAAATTTGGTTTCATATCCGCCCAGTTCACCGAACGTAAGTTAGATATTTTTCCAGAAACTTCCCGGCCCTGGACATTAAAAGTCAACTCGTCACCCACTCCCGCCTGTAAATAACCTGCAAAATCCCTTTCGACTGAGATTTCATTTCGCCCTGATTCCTCCCACCAGGCACCTTTTGTTACCTCTTCCGTGTCATACAACTCATCTCTGTAGGATAAAAAGTATTCCCTGGTTCTTGCAGTAGCGCGCCAATTCCGATCCATTGCATTTTTGATGGTATCTTCTTTTTTGATCGGTTCGCCATTCACTTTGGAAAGACGAGCCCCAATCACAGGAGCCAAATATTGTTTCTCCACAGGAAATGAACGAATCGTTTTGAGTAAGTCGTCCTTTTGTGTTTCTCTGATGTCCAAAAGAAATAGATTAGGTCTACGCTCAATCTCACGTGCCCCACTAAGTTCCAGTAAACTCTCTTGCAAAATCAGTGATAAGGTGAGGATAAAGAGCGCTGATCCAAGTCCGATAATAGAAAGTCGAAGGGCACCAGACTTACGGGTGACTTTTTTGGTCACAAGGCTCCATTCTTTCGATAACCATCCCCATTTAGAAATTTTTGTGATAAGAAGTCCAAGAAAAACGTACAATCCGTACACAAGGACCGGCAAAGTTAATAAAACCAGTGTAAAGAGAATTCCTTTAAAGATACTTTCTGTTTCGAGGATAGCAAGACTTGTAAATAGAATATAAATCAAAAGAAAGGATCCGAATTGCCATTTGGATGTGGATAAATTTCCACTGGTTTGTGATTCTACTTCTTTTAATGCTGCAAGTGGTTTAACTGATCTTGTTTCTAATACAAGAGGAATGGAGATAAGGAGTGGTAACACAACTCCCAACACCAAACTCCAAAGGAGAGATGAAAAAGAAAGGCCAAAGACAATACCAGATTCTACTGACATCAGTCCGCTGATATCTGGTAAAATGGACTGAATCCCATAACCAAGAATCAGTCCAAGAGTTGTTCCAAGGATGGATAAAATTAAAATCTCTGCAAAAACTAAAAGTAAAATAGCATTTGGTTTAGCACCAAGACACATCAAGATTGCAATTTCGTTTCTCTTTTCTATCAATCTGGTTCTGACTGCAGTATAAACAGAAATGGCTCCTAAAAAAAATCCTGCCAAAGCCAAAAGTGCCATATAATCAAATGTGTTTTTGATAAACTGTTGGGAGCCGGAATTGACTTCCGTATTATGATAAATGGTTAAATCTTCTTTGATGAGTGCTTCAAACTCTTTATCCTTCCAACCCAAACTATCTACAGTTTCTGGAAATTTCGCATAAATGGTATAACGAATGCGACTTCCTCGTTGCACAAGCCCTGTCTTGTTGGCAGTATCTTTTCGAATGATGGAACCAGGAGCTGAACCTACAAACGAACCAACAGCGCCTGGTTCTTTCACCACAACGCCAGCTAACACGAGCAAACTATCACCCAAACGAACACGATCGCCGATTTTTAGTTTGAGATTTTCCACAAGAGACTTATCAAGTAAAACCTGGTTTGGTTGTAAATTGCGATAAGCGGCTTCTGGTTCGGTTTTCATTTCCCCATAAAAAGGATAATTGGTCTCCACCGCTTTGATAAAACTAAGTGAGTTTTCCTCCCCCGATTCGTTGGAAATCATGGATAAAAACTGGATGGAAGCGCTGGTTTCTGAACCTTTCGGAAGGCTTGTTTCCACCAATGTTTCTGCTGTTTTTGTGATTTCTTGGGGGGATTGGAGGGCAATATCGGCCCCCATAATCGATTTTGCCTCTTTTTTAATGGCATTTGCCGTATTGTCTTTGTAAGAATGGATCCCAATCACAGAACCCACACCGAGAGTAATGGAGACTACAATGAGAAGTGAATACCGAAACCGAGAAAAGAGCTCCCGTTTTAGATAAAAACGAAATAAAGAAACTTTCATCGACTGACCTGCTTAGACATAGCGCTCGTTTTCTTTTGTTTGGTGGTCTTTTTGGCAGTTAGTTTTTTGGATGAACTAGGACTAGATTTTTTCCTATTCCATAAATCCGAAATAATTTCCCCATCTTTCATCTCTAAAACACGATCAGCCAATTTTGCCACATCAGGATCATGTGTGACCACAACAAGAGTAGTTCCTTGTTCTTTGTTTCTGTACAACAAAAGATCTAAAACAGTTTTACTATTTTTAAAATCCAAATTAGCAGTCGGTTCATCGGCAAAAATAATCTTAGGATCATTCACAAAACTTCTGGCGATAGCAATTCTTTGTTCCTCTCCACCTGACAACTGTTTTGGGAAGTGGGTAGCTCTGTGAGACATAGATACGGATTCTAAAATTTTTTCTGATTTTTTTAAAATCTCTGTTTCAGATAGTGACGATTTTAAGTATAATGGAATGCCAACATTCTCAATGGCATTGAGACCAGGAAGTAATTGAAAGTTTTGAAAGATAAAACCAATCTGATCTGCACGCAAATCAGCTAAATTAGATTCATTTTCCTTCGTTAAGTCAATTCCATCCAGTGCCACAACCCCTGTATCTGGTTTATCTAGACCGGCTGCTACACCAAGAAGCGTTGATTTCCCTGATCCAGATGGGCCAATAATCGCTACAAATTCACCTGTTTCAATGCGAAATGAAATATTTTTCAACACATCAATCGTTTCCGATTCATTGTGAAATGATTTGAACACATTTTTAAATTCCAACACTAGGTTTTTCCCCCAAAGATTCTATCGCCTAACAAAATATATATGACTAATAACGGGCATTTATCAGAAAAAATATCGCCTAACAACGATTTTTCAGTTTTTTCCATAACAGTTATATTTTTTTTATTTTCATTTTCGTTCCAACTATATTGCACCGATTAGAAAAAATTCTGACAAATTTTTACTTATCTTTTTGAGCGTACATCCTAATTTTTTTTGACCCCAAAGGGCATGTTTCATATAAAGTAACTTCATCGTAGTGTTTGCCCGACCCTCATTTTTGGGAATTTCGGGAAGTTATGAACAGCACTGTCGATAAGCGGACTCATACAGGTAAATATAGAATGCTCGAATGCAATACAAAGATTAATACTGCAGACTTTATGAATGTGAAAATCAACAATCTTAAACCTTGTGCGGAATGTGGATCCGTCACAAACCTTTACCAATACAATCTCTGTAAAGTTTGTCTCTCGAAGAGTTTCAAAAAGCTTGTAAAAATCATCGACTCCGTGAGAAAGTAGAATTACTACACTTTCTCTACGTTAGTCGATGAATTATCCATTCCAAGATATTGAACAAAAATGGCAAAAACACTGGGACGACCACCAGACCTTTCGCACAAACTCACACTCAACCAAACCTAAATACTATTGTTTAGACATGTTTCCTTACCCAAGTGGCGCTGGCCTGCACGTAGGCCACCCTGAAGGATACACAGCTACCGACATTATTTCCAGACTCAAACGAATGGAAGGATTTGAAGTGCTCCATCCTATGGGTTGGGACGCCTTTGGTTTACCTGCAGAACGATATGCAATGACGACGGGTATCCACCCGCGTACGACAACAAAGAACAATATTGATACTTTCCGTCGCCAAATCAAAAGTCTTGGGCTTTCTTATGACTGGGAAAGAGAAATCTCCACCACTCATCCCGATTATTACCGTTGGACCCAGTGGATTTTCCTTCAAATCTACAATTCCTACTTTGACAGGAAATTAAACAAAGCCCTCCCAATTGCAGAGCTCATCAAAACATTGGAATCGGAAGGTTCTGTATTTTTTGAAGGAAAGGAACTCCCTAAAGGAATTCAATTCTCTGCTGCCGATTGGAAGGCAAAGTCACGCAAAGAAAAAGAAGACATTTTATCGCATTTTCGATTGGTGTATGAGGCCAATATACCAGTCAACTGGTGTGAAGCTCTTGGAACCGTCCTTGCCAATGAAGAAGTAGAAGAATGGACCTCTAAAGGGTATTCTGTAGAAAGAAAACCCATGCGCCAATATATGATGCGCATCACGGCCTACGCCGAACGTTTGCTAAACGATCTTTCTCTTTGTGAATGGCCCACATCCACTTTGGAAATGCAAAGAAACTGGATTGGAAAATCAGAGGGATTAGAGCTCAGTTTCTACGTTCCTTCTGTATCAAAAGACATCACTGTTTATACAACAAGACCAGATACTATTTTTGGTGCCACTTACCTTGTCCTTGCCCCGGAACATCCGCTTGTGGCAGAGCTTACTACGGCAGAACAAAAATCTGCTGTCGAAAAATACCAAAAAGATTGTTCTTTAAAAAGTGATTTAGAACGAACTGAATTAAATAAAGATAAAACCGGAGTTTTTACGGGATCCTATGCTAGTTTGCCAACTGATCCTTCTGTTAAGGTTCCGATTTACATATCCGATTATGTTTTAATCTCTTATGGGACCGGTGCTATTATGGCCGTTCCTGCCCATGACCAAAGAGACTATGATTTTGCTGTAAAGTTCCAACTTCCGATCAAACAAGTTATCGACGGAAAGATGGAACCAAACCTTGCTTTTGATTCGAAAGATTCTGTTTGTATCAATTCCTCTTCCGCAGAAGTTAAGTTAGATGGTAAATCTTATAAAGATGCTTTTCAAACCATGTCCACTTGGGCCGAAGGAAAAGGCATTGGTCGTAAAAAAGTCCAATTTAAACTACGTGATTGGCTTTTTGCAAGACAACGTTATTGGGGAGAACCCATCCCTCTGGTTCACTTTCCTGATGGAACACCGAAAGCACTTTCCGATGCAGAACTTCCTTTAGTCTTACCTGACCTAGAAGAATTCAAACCTTCTGGTACGGGTGAATCCCCTCTTGCCTTAGCTAAGGATTGGCTTGTTTATACAGATCCTATAACGGGTGAAGTGGGTAAAAGAGAAACCAATACTATGCCTCAGTGGGCTGGATCTTGTTATTATTACCTTCGTTACATTGACCCAAGAAATAACGACAAACTCATTGATCCAGAACTTGAAAAAGCATGGATGCCTGTGGAAGTCTATGTGGGTGGGGCAGAACATGCTGTATTACACTTGCTATACTCTAGGTTTTGGCATAAAATCCTGTTTGATTTAGGTCATGTCTCTTCCCCAGAACCATTTAAAAAATTAGTCCACCAAGGTCTTATCCTCGGCGAAGACAAAGGTAAAATGTCTAAGTCAAGAGGCAATGTTGTCAATCCAGATGATGTTGTTTCAGAATATGGTGCCGATACGTTAAGACTTTTTGAAATGTTTATGGGACCGTTTGAGATGTCCAAACCTTGGAGTAAAAACGGTGTGGATGGAGTGTTTCGATTTTTAAATCGAGTATGGAGACTATTCCATTCAGGTGAAAATGAATCCTTCTTTATAGAGGATATCGAACCTAATGAAGCAGAACTCAAAACCCTTCATCGTACGATTAAAAAAGTAAAGGACGATATTGATCACTTCTCATTCAACACAGCAGTCTCGCAAATGATGATTTTTGTGAATGAATTCACAAGTAATCCAAGAAAACCAAAAAAAGTTTTAGAGACATTTGTTCTAGCTCTTTCTCCCTTTGCCCCTCATTTAGCAGAAGAACTTTGGGAAAAACTTGGATATAAAGAATCTCTAACTTATCATCCATATCCAAAATGGGATGATAAGTATTTGGTGGATGCCAATATCACAATTGTGATCCAAGTGAATGGTAAAATGCGTGGGGAATTTCTGGCTCCAAGAGACATCGAAGAAAAAGAAGTTTTGGCTCTTGCCAAGGAAGTTGAAAAAGCTAAACCATTTTGGGAAGGGAAAGAAATCAAAAAAGAAATTTATGTGAAGGGCAAACTCGTTAATATTGTTGTGGCTGGGTGATCTTTTACAAGATCACCATCACAAATAGCAACACTCCCAGAAGGACAATCGTTACAAAAGCCCCCATTAACATAAACAAGTTGGTGCCAGAAGACTTGGACTCTTGAGCCTGCGCGCTTCCACCTTTTTTCTTAGTATTTTGTGCTGCGGAACCTTTACTGGTTCCACCTGTCATACCTGCCGGCTTTGGAATGGCCACTTTTACAGGATGTTCTTCCACAGAATGAAGCAAATATTGGTTCGGTCCTTCCGCAAAAATATGATATTCTGTTTTGCTTCCAGCAATTCCTAAAAATTTTCCAACAACTGGATCTTTTGAAATTTTTCCTTCTTCATCAATTAAACCAAGGATTTGGGCATTCGTTAGGCCTTCTGGAGTTTCAGTAGGGACACGGAATAAAATTTCCATACCTTCTACTAAATTATCAAACTCCACACCGTTGATAGGAGATATCACCGTTTTCATATTCAATTCTTTTGGAAAAGAGGTTCGGTATTGAGCGATTTGACGTTCGAGGGAAGATAACTCACCTTTTGCTGGTTCGGTGGAGATTCCTGGAATAGAAGTATCTTGAGCAGTGGCGGCTTCATCATCTGGTTTAGGAATGGGTAAAATCACCCCTTTCATCGGATTTTCATATCGAAACTTTGCAGTTGATAGTTTATCTACCTCTGCTTGGAGTTTAATATTTCTTCCTTTAGTTGCCATAAGAATCGGGTTTTCTAAAAGTTCGGAAATATGAGAAGGATCTTTTTTTTGCCAGAGAGGAAGAAGTTCCTCTAACTTCTCTTTGGTGAAAGCCCTATGAACCGCTCGACCAATGTTTTCAGAAATCGCCGGATCATAACCACCGGACTTTCCAATATCCCCCAAGTCTGTGGAAATCTGTACATGGTCTGCGAAGGTTCGAATCCTTCGAAAAGTAGGAGAAGTTCCCACAACAGCATATAGTTCCATGATATGTTTTCGAATGGATGAAACTAGAATGAGAACCATTCCGTTCAAACTGTCCAAGTCGATTTTTACTTTTACGAGATAACCATCTGTAATTTTACCTTGAAGAACTTCTTTGGCTTGTTCATCCGTAAATACGGCTTCTCTGGTCAGACCCATTAAGTCTGCTTGTCGTTTGAGTTGTTCGGCTTTTGAGTTTAATTCGGACATTATTCTATAAACAATTGTTCATGTGTCTCAGCAGATTTAGATAACCCACTTAAATTTACTTCCACACGCGCTACTGTTTCCTTTTTCCTTTCTGATGAATATATAGAGAGCAATCGACGATCGAAGCCAGACTGAGACAATAATATTTCTACCATTGTGATTCCCATTCCTGCACCTTCCGTACTATCTCCGTGTTCCATAAAGAACTCAAATAGATTATCATATTTTTTCGCATTTATAAACTTTTCTTTTACTCGTTCCGCTTCTACTGGCAATAATGGGAAATTATTTCTTACTTCCAGGTCGATTTTATCCTTTTTGTAAATGCAAGTGATCTTTACAAAGAGCCCAGATTCCTTCATTTTCTTTTTATAGGATGGAAACTTTCGTTCATTTAAGCTGGACTTAAAAAATTTCATTCCCTCTTCATAATCTTTCAAATTTTGAATGTTGAGTTTAAGTTCTTCGAAAATGATTCGTTTGATTGCCGCCTTGGTAGAATTCACAATGAGTTCCTTAGCGGCTGTATAAAAAAGTTCCATCAAATCTTCACAACCGAGAGAACCCAAAATACGAGTCAGAATGTACTTCAGCTTGGCTTCGCCAATATCCCCCATCACATAAGTGATCATCGAAATCTTTTTCCCAAACTCCACAGCATGATCCACAGAGGCGCAAAACTGAGGAGTTAGTTGGATCTCTTGGGACATACCGGTAAACTGAAAAAATTTGCCAACATGTAGGGGATTTGTCTAGCGAATTATCATTTCTTCAGTTGTTTACCTAGGATTTCCATCACTCCACTTAAGTTCGGTTTGCAAGATTGGATTCTGTTTTTTAGTTTCTCATCAATGTTAGGGATTTTCCCTTCATGAAAGGCGAGTTTAAATTCAGTGAACTTGAGTCCATTTGCAGTGGAAATCACAACCACTGACTCACCTTTCCCCACCACACCTGATTCCACTGATTTCAAAAGTGCGGCAAGTGCTACTCCTGTATGCGGATCATTATAAAGTCCATACAAATCACCACGAGCAGCTGCATTGGCCAACTCCTCTTCCGAAGCCACTTCCACAACACCGTTGAATTTCTTTAAAACACGAATGGCTTTTTTTACAGAAACAGGATCACCGATTTGGATCGCAGAGGCTAAAGTTTTTTCTGCAGTCACAGGAGAGAAGTCCGCAAAACCTTTCTTAAACGATTCATATAGAGGACTTGCATTTTTTGCCTGAGCCAAAATAATTCTTGGTAATTTATTGATGAGTCCAAGTTCCAACATCATCTCAAATCCCATACCAAGAGCAGAAACATTTCCTAAATTGCCACCAGGAATCACAATCCAATCAGGAACTTCCCAACCTAACTGTTGAGTAATCTCAATCGAAATGGTTTTTTGCCCTTCGATTCGCAGTGAATTCATTGAGTTTGCAAGATAAATCGATTTTTCTTTGGTGAGTTCTTTCACCACTGCCATACAACCATCAAAGTCCGTTTCGAGTGCCAACACAAGAGCCCCATTGGACACTGGTTGGATGAGCTGAGCCGTTGATACTTTGTTAGCTGGCAATAAAATAATAGAAGGAATTCCTGCCTTGGCCGCATAGGAAGCAAGAGCCGCAGAGGTATCTCCAGTCGAAGCACAGGCGACTGCTTGGATGGGTACTCCGTCCGCGATCATTTGTTTGACCTGGCTCACAAGAACCGTCATTCCTAAATCTTTAAAAGAGCCTGTATGCGAAACTCCGCATTGTTTGACATGAAGGCTTCCGAGTCCCAAATCCTTAGCAAATCGGGAAGCATCATACAAATGGGTGGTTCCTTCCCCGGATGTGATGATATTTTGATCCTGAATTCCCGGCAGGACCCATTCCTTTTTCCCCCAAACCCCCGAAGCATTCGGAAACTGGCTAGAACGGAACCGAGTTTCAAACTCTGACTTCCAATCTTTTGCCGAAACCTGTTTGAGGCTGTCTATATCATGTTCGACATTCAAAAGTTCCCCGCAAGACTCGCAGGAATAAATCACTTGGTGGAGGGGATAGGTTTTGCGACAAGATTCGTTGGTACATCGAAACTGCGCTCGGAATTGATATTTTGTAAGTGACATAGACTTCTCTAGGCTTCAGATTTACGGAAAGTTCCTTTTCCATTCTTGAGAAAGGGGAAAAATGCACGAATGATTTTTATCGTTTTTTGATGGATATGGAAACAGAAACTAAAGTCTCCCGCCTCTGGGTCAAATTCAAACGTTACACTCGTCGTAGCCTTCTCATCTTTTTCTTTCTCTGTTTCCTCTTATTTATGCGTATCTTTTTATTCCAAATTTATTCCATCCAAGGAAATTCCATGTACCCAACCTTAGAACATGGGTCGGTGGTTTTTGTTTGGAAAGGTGGATATGCAATTTCTGCCAAATTTTTTGGAACACCACTCCTTTATACAGATCCCAAAATCGATAAATTAGATTTGGTTTTATTTGTCAGCCAAGAAGATGAATTAGTCGTCAAACGAGTGATTGGTTTACCAGGGGAATTTTATTCCATTGAATCTGGAAGAGTCTTAATTGATTCCAAAGAGTTGTTAGAAAACTATCTTCCGAAAGGAACCTATACAAGTGAACCAAGCACTTCGATATTTCTCAATCGCCATAACTCACCATTTCTTGCTATGGACAAACAAGGAAGAATACCTCCAGGTTATTATCTACTTCTAGGAGACAACAGACAATATTCGACAGACTCTCGGTCGTTCGGACTTGTCCCTGTTGAGAAAATCAAAGGCAAAGTGATCTTTTATTTCTAACGATGACAGAATACAAACAACGTTTTAAGTATATTATTCTTTTTATCCTCTCCCTTTTTGTGATTTTACTCTTTCGGGTCATTTATCTTACTTATTTTAACGATAATATCATCAATTTAAAATCGAGTAAGTATGTCCAACGGGGAACCATTTACGACAGACGAGGGATTGAATTGGCAATTTCTCGTGAGTCCGCAACGGTTGGAATTGACCCAACAAATATTTATGACCCAGATCTCACTGCACAAGAGTTAGGCCCTATTCTTGGGATCACTCCAAACAAACTCATCGAAACCATAAGGGAAAAACAAAATTATTTTCTATTAAAAAGAGAAATTGAACTTTCAAAAGCCGAAAAAATCAAAGCTTTGTCTCTTCCTGGTGTTCGCGTTGAAAAAGAATACAAACGAATTTATCCACAAGGAAGTTTGGCCGCAAGTTTACTTGGATTTACTGGTTATGATGACGACAAAGCACTCTCAGGCCTTGAGATGTTATTCAATTTGGAGTTATTATCCACTCCCGATGCAGAATCAAGTAAAGGAAACAATATACACCTAACAATCGATAGTATTATTCAATACCGATTGGAAAAATCATTACAAAAGGCTTTTATCCAAACTGCTTCCAAACATGGAATCGGTATGATTATGGATACGGAAACGGGAAAAATTTTGGCTATGGCATCTTTCCCCAATTTTGATCCCAACCATTTTCAAGATTTTCCTTTGGAATCTCATACCAATTGGTCAATTCGTCATGTTTACGAACCGGGATCGACAATGAAAATTTTCATAGCCCTTATGTTACTTAATGAAGGAAAAATCCTTCCAGGAGAAAGATTCCATTGCCCCGGTTATATTGAAATTGGAAAAACCATCATTCGTTGCACTGACAATCATGGTCATGTCAATTTAGATGAAATTTTACAATACTCTTGTAACGTTGGAATCATCAAAGCTGCCCAAAAAATTGATGAAGCAACTTACTATAATTATATGGAAAAATTTAAATTTGGAAAACGAACAAACTTTTCCATCCACGAAGCCAAGGGATACTTGCCTCCCTTAAACAAATGGAATAAAAGTACTCCTTACTTTTTATCCATAGGCCAAGGACTTTCCGTCACACCCATCCAACTCATCACCGCTGCTGCTGCCGTTGTAAATGGCGGGATTTTATTTGAACCTTCCGTTGTGTCTCAAATCACCAATTCTTATGGAGAACTGGTTCATGAATTTTCGATCAAAAATGAACTACTTGGAATTAAAGAAGGGGCTGCTAAAAAAACATTAAATGCGATGGGAAAAGCCGTTTCACAAGGAACAGGGAAAAAAGCGTATTTAGAAAACTACTTTATCGCTGGAAAAACAGGTACTTCACAAAAGGCAAAAGCAGGTGCGGGTTACCAAGCCGGTCTTTTTACGGCAAGTTTCTTAGGTTTTTTTCCTGCTGAGAAACCTAAGTATGTAGGTCTCATTGTTTTTGATGAACCTGGTGGAGAATCCCATACTGGTGGTGGAATCGCAGCACCTGTCTTTCGTGAGGTGGTAGAAAGTATCATACCTATTGTGGAAAAAAGTGAGAAGGCACTTGTGTATCGATTGAAAGGAGAAAAAAATAAAATCTTTAAACTCGATCCCAAAGTAATGCCTGACCTAACCGGATTTACAGCTTCTGAAACCATTCAAATTTTAAAACAACTACAGCAAGAATATAAAATAGAAGGTTCTGGATTTGTGAAATCCCAGGAACCAAAAGCGGGATCTTCTCTTCCAACTAATACTTCCATAAAAATTATTTTGGAACCTTAAGTGAACGAAACGTTTTTAGAAAAAAATCTAGCTGCTCTACCTTCTCAGTTAGCAGAACTAATTCAGAATCAAAATCAAAAATCTGCATTTCCGAATTCTATAGATTCCAAAAAGATACCTTCTTACCAACTAACAAAATCAAAAACGGGAGATCTTACGTTAGAATTAGAAGGTGTTTGGATCCATAGTCGGTTTGATCCCAAAAAAGAAGCCGAACGATTTGCCACCGAACTTCCTCATGATGGAAGTGACCGTATTTATCTTTTGTTTGGTGCAGGCCTTGGTTATATCCTTCCTTATCTCTTAGAAAGAGAAAAAGTAAATATCATTTGGATGGAGCCACATTTATTTTTTATTAGGGAAGCATTTCAAATATTTGATTTTTCCAAACCACTCTTAGATGGTAAGTTAATCCTTATCACAGGAGAAAAATTAGAAGACCAACTCTCCGATGCAGTCAAAGGGAAGGGAACGCATCCCATTAGTTTTGTTCCTCACAGGGGGTCTTGGCAATGGAGAGAATCTGATTATTTAAAACTCCGTCATACCGCCGAACAGATGTTTCACAAAAAAGATGTGAACCTAGCGACTCTCACCAGGTTTGAAAAAATTTGGGCCAAAAATATTTGTTACAACCTTCCTGAATTATCTAAGTTTCGTCCCGTTTCCGATCTATTTGGAATTGCTGAAGGAATTTCTATTGTTGTATGCGGGGCCGGACCAAGTCTTTCCGAATCCATACCCGATTTAACAAAGTATAGAAACCAGTTTCTTCTCCTCGCGGTAGATACGGCCCTACCCATCCTCACGTCTTTTGGTATAGATCCCGATTTGATTTTTTCTGTCGACCCGCAGGCCTTAAATAGCCAATACCTAGAAGATTATTCTGGAAACGGAATTCTCATTTTTGATCCCACATCCACTTATTTAAGTTTACGATTAGAAAAAGGACCAAGCAAAGGTTTTGTGACCTCTTCTCCCTTTCCTTTGATTGGATTACTAGAAAGAACTGGTGGCGGCGAAATTGGATCTGTTCCTTTTGGTGGGTCCGTTTCCACCAACGCAGCAAGCCTTGCGACTCTTATGGGTGCAAGTTCTGTTTTTTTAGTAGGTCAAGATTTGAGTTTTACGAAGGGTCTTGCACACTCCAAAGGGGCGGTCCTCGAAGAACGATTGAACTATTTAGAATCAAGAAAGTTTCGCCGAGAAAAACATAACTACAAACAACTGTTTGCCTTACCCCAGAAAAAAGTCACAGGGAATTTGGAAGAAACCTATATCACCAATGAAAAGATGTTAATCTTTAAAAAATGGTTCGAAGACCATGCCAAAGATAATCCTTGGACCAATCTCACTAAGTTTGGTGCCAAACTAGAAGGAATTCCCCATTCTGAGTTTTCAAAAGAGTTCTCAAGTGATAAACAAGAAGTTGAAAAACAAAGGATTTTAGTCGATGCGGTTTGTCATAAAATCGATTCCAAATTAAAAGCGGAACATTCTTTTTTTCAAGAGAAACTGTTGGTTTCAGAAATTAAGTCCACAACGGAAGCATTGTCGGAATTTGTCACAATTATTAAAAGAGGTCTTACTGTTTCACAAAGAATTTACAACCAAATCAAATTAAACCAAATCAATCCAAAAACTTTTTCAGAAGACATCAAACAAATGGATTCAATCGATGAACAGGTGTCTGGAAAAAAAGGATTAAATGAAATATTAAGTTTGGGAATCCAAAGAGTTATTTTAACCATTACAGAAGGTTATGACGACAACCTAACTTTGGAAGAAAAAGAAAATCCAAGGCTTGCAGTGGCAAAAAAGTCTTTATTGTTGTATGAAGGATTATATTCATCCGTTCAGTCTACCAAACGGATGCTCACAAAATCACTCTATCGAATGTTGTAATTAATTCTGTTATTCGGTAACCGATAAAACTGTAAAATCAACTCTTCGGTTTTTGATTCGACCAGCTTCTGTAGAATTTGATTCAATTTCTGCTGTTTCACCAAACCCGCGATAGTCAAGCTGGGTTGAACTGACGCCATTTTTCACTAGTTCATCAAAAATAAATTTTGCTCGTTCGTCGGATAGAATTTTGTTTTCATCCATCTCACCAATAAAACAGGTATGTCCTTTTACTCGAACACGGATCCCAGGGTATGCCTTTAATGCTTCCGCTAAGGTTGCGATTTTATCACTGGCACCATCTTCTGTTTGCATACTTTGTTTGATGAAACGAATTTGTAAGTCATTGATATAACGAATGGCAGAAGCTCTGGATTCAAAGCGAGACGATACTTTACCTTGGGATAACTCCACTCGTTCTAAAGAGCGAGATCCTGCATCTTGAGAAAGATTTGAGTTTTGACTTGTGATTGTATTTTGCGATGAATTTGAACTACGATTGCAGCTACGTATACCAAAAATGATAAGAACGATAAAAAATACTGCTATTAAACCAAGTAAAACAATTCTTCCGATACGATTTTGTCTTGGTGTGATTTGAAATTTATTCAGCGCAACTAACTCATTGTATTCTGGTGTTGGTGCGATTTCCTCTCGAGAAGATTCACCAAATTCATAACTTTCTACATAAGGAGTGAAACCTTCATCAGAAGCCTTAGCAGAACGAACTGAACTTCGTTTTTTTGCAGATTCTTTTTTTGCAGATGATTTAGCCGATGATTTTTTCTTTGCTGCTGGAACCGAAATTTTAGCAGCCCATTTACGGATTTCAGAACGAAGGAATTCATCTGCTTCAGGATTAAATTTAAAATTATCTCGTATGTATTTTACAGTTCGTTTTTCAACATCTGTATAATCGCCACCATCTTTGATGGCATCAAATAAAGTTTTCGCAATGTTTTTGCCAATTGGAGCTTTGCTACGTTTGGTGGCTTTCTCAACGATTTCTAACAATTCATTATCATAATGTTTACCACTGATGGTACGGTAATAACTATCTGCCACGTGAAAGCTCCTTAGTAATCATATCGACAGGGTTGGCCAATCTATCCATTCTTTTCTGGACTTTAGGTGTTGAATCCGTCCAGAAATTGGTTATTTTTAATCTTATATTGCAAAGAACCACGGCTAATTCCCAAAAGTTTGGCTGCCTCTTCCTGAGTGGAGACGCGTTGAAAGGCCTCCTTGATCCAAATTGCCTCCAATCGTTCGATGGCAATGTTCAAAGATAAATTTTCCGAAGGAGATAAAATTTCTGTTCCCAAAGCAAAACTCTGAACCTTCGCCGGAACCTCTGTTTCTCGTTTCCCATCTTGCAAAAAGGAATGTGGTTCCAAAACTGCTTCCGGTGGAACAAGTACTGCATACTGAATCACACTTTGTAATTGCCTTACATTGCCACTCCAAGGCATACCTGTGAGTGCTTTTAATGCCTCAGTAGAGAATGTTTTACTCCTTCCATATTGTTTGTTGTATTGGTATAAAAAATGGTGAGCTAAAAGTGGGACATCCCCTCTTCGTTCTCTTAGTGGCGGCACTCTAAGCGGAACTTCTGCTAGGCGGTAATACAAATCCATAGAAAAAGTTTCTTTCTGGATATCTTCCAACAAATCTCTTTTGCTACCAGTAAAAATTCTGATATTTAGAACTTCATCCTTCTTTTTAAGAGAAGGATTAGGCATAGTTTTATCTCTTAAGGTATGAAATAGTCTTGTTTGCAAATTAGTTGGTAAATCCCCAATGGATTCAATGTAAAGCGAACCACCGTTAGCCTGTTCTAATTTACCCGGATTGAAAATTTTTCCACTTTGGGAACCAAATAACTCTGCATCTAATAATTCATAACTTAAACCCGAACAATCTACAGTGAGAAATGGACCATTTTTTCTTTGAGAAATATAATGCAAAGCCTTAGCGACAAGTTTTTTACCAGCACCTTCTTCTCCAATGATCATCACAGACGTATCAGAGGGGCCCACCTGACGAATCCTATGTTTTAAAAACAAAATACTCGGATCATAACCAAGAATTTCTTCAACGGGATCTTCTTCTCTTTTGGATTTTTCAAAGGCTTCTTTCGCAATTCGTTCTTCAAGAATCACAATAGTTAACTGAGAGGCAAATAACGTGGCTTGGTTAATAATATCGGGCGAGAAAAAATTTACCTTATCGGATTCTAAGTTTAAAACTCCGACGGTTGAATCTCTAGTCAACAGAGGGATGGCAAGTTCCGAACGAACGGTTTCAATGAGTTTTACATAATCTTTATCTAAAGTCACATCGGGAACATAGATGATTTCTCTAGTGGATGCCGCTCGACCAGTGACTCCCAAGTTAAACGGAAGTTTGGCGGCGATTTTTTTCTCCCAATCCATACCTTTGGCCGCAACAATGGTGAGGACTTTTTCTTCCTGGTCCATAATGGAAATACTACCGGTTGAGGCTCCAAACAAAGTTAGAGTCATATCCAAAATGAAATTCAAACGATCCGTAATATTCGGAAGTTGTTGAATTTCTTTTTGGATTTTCCTTAAAGTACCGGAAATATCCTGTTTTACAGACATTTGGTTAAACTTTTGCGTTTGCCTTTTGGTTTGTCAGGTATTTTAAGTAAGCAATAATAAAATCTTCCAAGTCACCATCCATTACTGCATGAACGTTTCCGGTTTCAAAATCGGTTCTGTGGTCTTTTACCAAATTATAAGGATGGAACACATAACTTCGAATTTGTGATCCCCAAGAGATATCACGTTTTTCGCCCGCTTTTTTTGCATTTTCTTCTTCGGCTTTTTGTTTTTCCATTTCATACAAACGTGCACGTAACATTTTCATTGCGGTGTCACGGTTTTTGATTTGCGATCTTTCCATCTGGCAAGAAACCACAACACCTGTAGGAATGTGTGTGATTCGCACAGCAGAGTCTGTTGTATTGACGTGCTGTCCCCCAGCACCAGAGGAACGATAAACATCCACACGAAGGTCCTTTTCTTCGATATTCACTTGGATGTCATCATCCACTTCCGGTGTTACATACACAGAAGCAAAGGAAGTATGTCTTCTTTTGTTAGAATCAAAAGGTGAGATCCGAACGAGACGATGCACTCCCGATTCACATTTTAAATATCCAAATGGATGATCCCCTTGGATGTACAGTGTGGCATTTTTGATTCCAGCAGTTTCACCCGGTTGGTAATCGACAAGCTCTGCACGATATCCTTTTTGTTCACAAAACCTTGTGTACATTCGCAATAACATATCGGCCCAGTCTTGGGACTCTGTTCCACCGGCACCAGGATGGATATTGATAAAAGCGGCTTTACCATCATCTTTCCCAGCAAGTGCATCTAACATTTGCAAGTTTTCAAATGTCTCAAACATACGATCAAAATCATCGTTTAAAGATTTTAATCCAGCCTCACCCATTTCTTCCGAAGTGAGTTCGATCAAATCAGGAAAATCACTCAGTTCCTTTTTTAAATCCAACCAAGGATCTAACTTTAGTTGTAACTCATTTCGTTTTTGAGTGACTGTTTTTGCTTGGTCAGGTGAATCCCATAATTTGGGGTCGTTTGCTTTTTCGATGAGTGAGGATAAACGGTCGTAGTCTTCCTGGAAATTTTGAGCTGTCCAATAGGATTGGAAGGTTTCAATCATTTCTGATGTTTGTTTTTTTAAGTCTTTTAGTGATCTATCCATAATGCGTAAATCCGAAGTGGAAGTTTTAAAATAAAGAATCTTTGCGAAGTCGTTCCACTTCCCACTGGAAAGTCGTTTCCCTCAGTTGTGGAGTGTTTCCTTCCACAGTTCCGACTAGAGAATAACTTGATTCTTTTCCGTAAGTATCAGGCAAACGTTTGAGAATGAATTTACCTGATTTTATGAGTTCGATGACATGAAGTAAAAAAGGATCTTTTTCTTTTCTGCTCATCTCTTCCAAGGAATAATAAAAAGTAGAAAGACCTTTATAAAACCAGTCTATGTATTCGTTTTTACCTCTAGGCCAAATTTGTTCCAAACGAATTTCTGATTCTTGGACAAGTGACTTACCAAGAAATGGTTTTTGTAAAACACGGCACTGGGAATAAATTTCAAAATTTAAATCCCGATCTCCACCCTTTTCAAAATCCACACCGATCCAACGGATCCAAGATTTTTTTTCTTTAATCGATAAAGCAGGAATGAGTGCAAACAAATACCCTTGGTCTTTAAAGATTCGTTCATGAGCCAAATGTTCTAAAATTTCCATCGGGATCATATAATGGCCTTTTGCCCATTCAATCACATAAGGAATGGATTCCAATTGAAGGTATTCCGGTGGTGTTTCTGAACGAATGATATCACCAAATTGAGTGAGGATAAAAATAAAAGATAACAACTCCTGACGACTGAGTCCTGAAAGGACACTCACAGATCCACTTAAGTTTTGAAGAGCACGACGAATCATCAAATGTTGTTGGAGTTGGGTTTGGTTTTCGGACAAAATGATCCCTAGATGTTTTTCAAAATTGCGAAGGCTTGTACGTTCACAATTTTTAAAATTTCCAGAGATACTAAATGGCATTAGAGAGCACGTCTTCCTATATCTTTTCTATAAAAAGTATCCGGAGCTTTGATTTTTCCGAGAAACGCATAACAATCATTAATGGCATCTTTTAAGGAACTTCCACAAGAAGTGATTCCGAGGATTCGACCGCCATTTGCTAAAATTTTGCCATCTTGGTTTTTAGTTCCAGCATGATAAACGACCACATTCCCTTCGTTTGGTGGAATCTCCAAAGGCATACCTTTTGCGGGCGAATCCGGATACCCTTTGGCCGCAAGCACCACAATCGCAGAAGATCCCTCTTTTAGTTTTAGATTTCTTTCCGGAAGATTTCCCACTGCAGATGCATAAAAAATCGGCAAAATATCTTCATCTAACAAACGCAAGACACACTGCGTCTCTGGATCTCCAAATCGACAGTTAAATTCCACTACATTCGGATTTCCTTCTTTGGTTATCATCAACCCAACATAAAGAAGTCCTTTGTAAGGATGGCCAGCAGCCTTAAACTCGCTTAACATTGGTTCAATGACGAGTTCCTTTACCTTGGAAAGAACCGAATCTGTTACAATCGGAGCCGGCGCATAAGCTCCCATTCCACCGGTATTTGGACCAATGTCTCCATCATAGGCACGTTTGTGGTCCTGGGCTGCAGGAAGGCACATATACCTTTCTCCATCGGTAATCACAAAAAGGGACGCTTCTTCCCCTTCTAAAAAGGATTCTAAAACTACTTTATTTCCACTTTCACCAAACTTTGATTCTAAGAAAATTTCATCTAACGCCTGTTTGACTTCTTTCATTTCAAAGGCAACAGTGACACCTTTTCCCGCAGCGAGACCATCCGCTTTGACCACTAAAGGTAAAATTTCTTTTTGTGCATAACTCCAAGCAGATTCATGGTCTGTGAACACGGCAAAAGAAGCCGTCGGAACTTTGGCTCGTTTCATCATTTCTTTTGCAAAATGTTTACTTCCTTCTACTTGTGCACAATAAGCGGAAGGCCCAAAACAAGGGATTCCAATCTCTGCACACCAATCCGAAAGTCCATTCACAAGGGGATCTTCTGGGCCAACTACAACTAGGTTTGTTCCCGAAGATTTTAAATAATCAAAAAACTTAGATTTATCAGTGATGGATATCTCTTTTGGATCTAATAATATATCTTTCGAAAAACCACCGTTCCCTGGAAATACCCGAAGTGATTCCAATGATTTCGATTTAGAGATAGCATCCGCTAACGCATGTTCTCTTCCGCCACTTCCAATGAGTAAAACTTTAAATTTATGTTCCAATTTTTTCTAGAGCCCTTACCGTACTTTCTAGTTTCTCTTTCCAAGTATTATACTTTTCTCTTTCTTTTTCTACGACATCTGGTTTTGCTTTTTCTAAGAAAGATGGATTGTTGATTTTATTTTCCAACTTTTCCATTTCCAATTGGATTTGTTTTTTCTCTTTTTCCAATCGTTGTTTTTCTTTTTCAAAATCAAAAATACCTTCCAAAGGAAGAAAAATCTCTCCAATGGAAAATGCACCTACTGAATCCGTATTTTTTGCTTCATAAGAATCTAAAAATTCTAAACTTTCAGCTTTGGAAAGTTGAAGGATAGATTTGATTTCTCTTTCCATCATCTCTTTTAATTCTTTATGATTGCACTTGATGATGACCTTACATTTTTTCTCAGGTTTGACTCCGAGTTCTGCTCTCATATTTCGAATCTTTGTGATGATTTCTCGCACAAGTTCCATTCGAACCACAGCCGGTGCCGAATCAGAAACTCCGTAAGGTTTCGGAAAATCAGTCTTCGCAAGTTCCGTAGGTTCTAGTAAAGAATGAATTTCTTCTGTGATGAATGGCATAAACGGATGAAGAAGTCCGAGTGATTTTTTCAAAACACTCACAAGCACAAGGCGAGCTTTTTCTTGTGATTCCGGTGTTACATTGCCATAAACACGTGCTTTGGTTAATTCCAAATACCAATCACAGAACGATCCCCAAACAAAATCATAAACAGCATTTGCCATTTCGAAAAATAGATAACCGGAATAAGCTTTTTCATATTTTCCTAACATCCGATCAAACTCATTCAAAATCCAAAGGTCTGTATCTTCTAATGAATTGATTTCTGGTTCTTTGGCTGTGAACTCTTCCGGTAGGTTCATAAAAATAAACCGGCTCGAATTCCAAATTTTGTTACAGAAAGACCTGTAACCATCTAACCTTGATTCGTCGAAAAGAATATCTTTTCCTTCAGGTAAAACAGCAGCGAGGAAAAATCGAAACGAATCTGTTCCGTATTTACTCATCATATCTAAAGGATCTACTACATTCCCCAATGACTTACTAAACTTCTTACCATCCTTATCACGAACGAGTCCATGAATGAGAACCTTATGAAAAGGAACATCACCCATAAATTTGAGGCCGTTCATAATCATCCGAGCAACCCAGAAGAAAATGATATCAAATCCAGTAACTAATACAGAGGTAGGATAATATTTTTTAAGATCTTCCGAATTTTCAGGCCAACCGAAAACTGTAAATGGCCAAAGTCCTGACGAAAACCAAGTATCTAAAACGTCTTCATCTTGTTTGATAGTCTCTTTGGTAACAGAAATTCCTTTTTTGGAAAATAGAGATACTGCTTCTTCAACTGATTCGGCAACCACCATTTCTCCGTTTGGTGCATAATAAGCCGGAATGCGATGACCCCACCAAAGTTGGCGAGAAATACACCAATCACGGATATTTTCCATCCACTCAAAGTATGTTTTTTCCCACATCTTTGGTTGGAATTGAACCTTACCTGATTTCACAACTTCAATGGCAGGTTTAGCGAGGGATTCAATTTTCACAAACCACTGAGTAGATAACAACGGTTCAATGACCGCTCCACCCCTTTGGTTGTGGCCCACACTATGGATATGAGTTTCTATTTTTTCAATATAACCATTTGTTTCAAGTTCTTCCACAACTCGTTTGCGAGCTTCAAATCGGTCGAGTCCATTGTATTTGCCAGTTTGTTCATTTAAAGTTCCATCCAAGTTCATAATATTGACTGGAGTTAACTTCAATCGAAGTCCTGCTTCATAGTCATTGATGTCATGAGCAGGGGTGATTTTCACTAGACCCGAACCAAATTCTTTATCTACAAAGGAATCAAACAAAACAGGAATTTCTTTTCCTGATATTGGTAAATAGACAAACTTGTCTTTTAATGTCGCATAACGTGCATCATCTGGATGAGCACAAACTGCCACGTCACCAAACATCGTTTCTGGTCTTGTGGTCGCCACAACGATGTATTCCCCTTTGGACAGAGTTTTTGGATCTTTCGATTTAAATTCTGCTTTCGGATATTTGATATGATAGAGTTTGCCTTGTTTTTCTTTATACTCAACTTCAATGTCAGAGATGGCTGTTTTGGTAACGGGACACCAGTTGATGATTCGTTCCCCACGATAAATCAAACCTTCATCATACAAACTACGGAATACTTTGATTACCGCTTTGGAAAGTCCTTCATCAAAGGTAAATCTTTCGCGTGACCAATCTACCGATTCACCAAGTAACCGTTGTTGTTTGGCGATCATTCCACCAGAATGTGCTTTCCATTCCCAAACTTTTTTTATAAATTCTTCGCGAGTAAAATCAGTTCTAGTTTTTCCTTCTTTTCCTAATTCACGTTCCACAACCACTTGTGTTGCGATACCAGCGTGATCCATCCCTGGAACCCAAACTACATTTTTACCTTTTTTACGTTCGATACGAATGATGATGTCTTGGATGGTATGATTGAGTGCATGTCCAATGTGTAAATTCCCAGTCACATTTGGTGGAGGAATGACGATCGAAAAAGTTTCTTTGCGAGAAGAGTCAGGGGCGAAGGTTTGTTTCTCTTCCCAAGTTTTTATCCATTTGGGCTCTACAGATTCGGGATCGTAACGGTCAGGTAGCTGTGATTTCATAGGGTCTTTGGATTTCTTGCACTTTACTATGTTTCGTAAAGAGTTTAGGGGTCAAGGATGAAACAGCAACCAAGGTTCGCATTGACAGAAAGGAGAGGCAAAAGAATCTGGTTGGCATGAACGCAAAAACAGCAAAAATTCTCGGTAAATATGCAACCTTCAAAGGTGTTTCAGAAAAACAATTGAAACGCGATTGGTTGTCTCTTTCCCATATCGATAAAGATAAAAAAAGACAAGAAATCCTAAAAGAAATCGCTAAGAAATAAGGCATGCGGAAGGTTTCTTCCGCTTACTTTTATGGAACGCAAGTTTCAATTCCTCTTTTCTCTCTTTTTCCTAGGATCTTCCTTCTTCAGCTTTTCTGATTGTTCAAAACAAAGTGACATAATACTTTCTCAATACGAGGAAAGTTTGGCCATTGCCAAAGACTCAAACCGAAAACTCATCGTAGTCTTTGGAGCTGATTGGTGTCCCGATTGCCGAGCGTTGGATAGAATTTTTCGCGAACCAGAACCTAAAGCATTACTTACTCAAAATTTTTTAATCTTAAAAGTGGATGTGGGCCGCTTCGATAAAAACCTAAGTCTAAATGAAAAACTGGGAGATCCTATTCAAAACGGAATTCCCGCTTTGGTTGTCATTGAACCTACAGGAAAAATTCTCACGTCGACAAAAGGTGGAGAATTCTCTAACGCCAGTAAGATGACAAAAGAACAAGTTTTAGAATATTTATATCGTCTTTAGGAGAAAGTTGTCTATTACAACTAGATAGTTTAATGAACCAATTCCATATCTCAAAATCCAAATTTGTAATGAACATAAAACCCAATTCAATCTTCCAGACTTCCATTCGCTTACTTTTAGTTTATCCAATTTTTCTTTTCGCACTTTCTCTTTCGGCAGAAGAACAGGCCACTCCTCCTCTTGTTGTTGGTAACCCACTTCCAGAAATCAATTTTACAAACCAATGGGAAGAACCAAGTCCCATTCCAGCGGAAACCACAAAGG
This sequence comes from Leptospira soteropolitanensis, assembly GCF_026151655.1. Taxonomy (GTDB): domain Bacteria; phylum Spirochaetota; class Leptospiria; order Leptospirales; family Leptospiraceae; genus Leptospira_A; species Leptospira_A soteropolitanensis. Next base: position 198,718 of record NZ_JAMQPN010000001.1, read on the forward strand.
TAATTTTTATTGCTGATATGGATGCGAGTAAAATCATCCATCCGATTTTAGAGAAAGAAGGAAAAGGATATTTGGAATCCAAACAAGCAGTGTTAATATCAGACATTCATAGAATGCCAACACTCATCACTAAGTTTGTTGCTTTGCCAAAAATGAAATCTTATCCATATACTCTTCGTTTGGTGAAAGAAGAAAAAATTGCAGACCCATTTCCAAGAACCAAAGGATCTTTAACTCTGATTCAATTGAAATCAGGGAAAATTACGAAGATCCAAATCTCCAATGCAGAAGCAGAGATTCGTTCTTTTTTGGAGACCCAAGAAAAAACTTCAAAATCTGATCGCTAAACATTGAATATATATATATCAAAATAACTCTTTTTTTACTTAAAAATGTAAAATCGTCTTGATAAAGGAGTTCTGCATAGTAAGAATCTCTCCCTGAGTCTATCTTTAGTTGCGAGAGTATAACTATGGCACTTCCTAAAGTTTGTGTGATCGGGGCAGGTTCCTCCGGAATCACCGTCATTAAATCACTTAAAGAAAATGGAATTCCTTTTGATTGTTACGAAAAAGGAAGTGATGTTGGCGGTAACTGGCGTTACAAAAATGACAATGGTCTCAGTAATATTTACAAATCTCTTCATATCAACACCCATCGGGATCGTATGGAATACCGCGATTATCCAATGCCCAAAAATTACCCAGATTATCCCAATCACGAACCCATTCAAAATTACTTTTTATCCTATGTCGATCATTTCGGACTTCGCAAACACATCCAATTCAAAAATGGAATCAAAAAAGCGGAACGAACCGAAGACGGACTTTGGAAAATCACTCCTGAAAAAGGACCTGTAAAATACTATGATGCGTTAGTTGTTGCCAATGGACACCATTGGAGTGAACGTTGGCCGGATCCCGCCTTCCCTGGAAAATTTTCAGGTCAAGTCATTCATTCTCACTCTTATGTGGACCCCAAAACACCAGTTAACTGTGAAGGAAAGAATGTCGTAGTTCTTGGAATGGGAAATAGTGCGATGGATATTTCTGTAGAACTTTCAAGGCCCGGTGTTGCTAAAAAAGTGTTTTTGTCTGCAAGGCGTGGAGCTTATGTTATCCCGAACTATCTATTTGGAAAACCATTAGACAAACTAACAGAATATACACCGCACTGGGTTCCGTTTTTTATCCAACAAACACTCGCTCACTTACTCATTCGCTTTGGTGTAGGAAAAATGGAAGATTTTGGTTTACCAAAACCAGATCATAAATTTGGATCTGCCCACCCTACTATCTCTCAAGATTTGCTTGTAAGACTTGGTCGAGGTGATATCAAACCAAAACCTGTCATTACAGAATTGCGTGGCAAAAAAATAGCCTTTGCTGATGGAACAGCAGAAGAGGCAGATGTCCTTATTTATTGCACCGGATACAATATCAAGTTTCCATTTTTTGATGAAGATTTTTTATCAGCACCGAATAACTACATTCCCCTTTATTACAAAATGATCAAACCGGGAATCAATAACTTGTTTTTTGTGGGTCTTATGCAACCGTTAGGTGCCATAATGCCGCTTGCGGAATGCCAAGGGAAATGGATCGCTCAATATCTAACAGGGAATTATCTATTACCTTCTAAAGAGGATATGGAAAAAGCCATCAAACGTGACCAAACAAAAATGCAAAAAAGATATGTGAGTAGCACACGCCACACCATCCAAGTGGATTACGATTCTTTCCTTTATGAGATGAAAGAAGAAATGGTAACTGGTAAAAAAAGATCTGCGAAACTAGGAAACCATTTGCCAATCGAAGCACGCGCAGAATTGATTTCGGAAGGACGTCATGATTCTTCTAAATCTTCGAGATCTTCTAAAAAGAAACTGGTTTCCAGCAGATAACCATTTTTATCCCTTTTTTCTCACAATCTGTCTTGCGCTCCTTGGGACAGGTTGTGTCTCCAAAGGTTACACTTACCAAGGAAACCCACTCTTTGGATGGATGGAATCATCAGGTGAAATTCGCTCCACCGATCCATTTCCTATTCTCAAACGATACCCAAGTTTTCAAGCCACTGACTTTGAATTTCCAGTGGGTGGAAAGTATGCAGAAGGATATTATTTAGCCCAAAAGTTTGGAGCCGAAAATGGAAAGTTTGGCGGCAGAAAACATTTAGGAGAAGATTGGAATGCCATCACAGGTGGTGATAGTGATTATGCGGCCCCTGTGTATTCTTTTGGAAACGGAGTGGTTTCTGAAATCGCTGATTACGGTGGTGGTTGGGGAAAAGTGGTTCGGATCGTTCACTATCACAATGTCGGAAACGGTAAATTTTGGTTTCTTGAAACTGTCTATGCTCACCTGCATACCATTGACGTTGAACCTGGGCAGTTGGTAAAAAAAACAGAATGGATTGGAACCATTGGAGATGCTGGAGGAAATTATCCCGCACATTTACACTTCGAACTTCGTTCCCAAATTGGTAGACCGTTAGGTGGGGGATACGCCCTGAAAACTGATGGCTTTTTGCCACCAACAAGATGGCTTATGCAGTACGGGCCGAAGGATAAATCCTTTTCTGAAGAGAGTTTTCAGTATCTACTGGAAAAAGGTGGAACCCTTTAATCAATGGTTCTTAATTTACGAATTTAAAAACTACTGATAAAACCCAACACTTCGTCTTCTTTTTCGGCATTTGTGTCATAAAAATTACAATGGATTTCATATAAAGGCTCATTCTCTACTTTTTGACACTTTAACGTTTTCACAAGAAAGTCAACAGAACCAGTCATAGAAATCATTTTTAAGGAAATTTTCATTATGGACGGCACCTCAATCTCATAAGGGTGAAAAAACATAATTCCCCTGGCACTGATATGTTTTTTGGAATCATAATCCTTGAGATGTTCCAATTGAACTTCGAAGGTAGCTGGAATTTCTGTGTAATGATTTGGCTTCATAGGCTTGGTATATACTGCAACAAACATAGTAAATTGATACTCTCATTCAATTACTATTTTATTACGTTCTTATAAATCTTTATGCAAAATAGATATTAAAACCGGCTAGAAGAACAATGAGTCCAACACCCCAGGCTAAAATCCTTGGATCCCAAAAATCATTCGATTTATCTCTTTTGGAATAAATCAATCCGGTTAAATCTTTAGTCGTATCCTCTTTCTCAATATAACTTACGATAAGCATAACTAAAAAACAGACCAAACCTGAATAAATGGCACCATAAAAATTAGAAACCATATCCGATTTGTAATAAAGAACTTCCAATGAATATAAAAGAAAATGAACTAACCCAGTTCCTGTACCGAGTAACATTCCATAAAATGCACTCCAACCCGAAGCTCTGCGCCAAAACATTCCTAATAAAAATATGGAAATAAGCGGAGCACTAAAAAAGGAAAATAGTAACTGAATATAATTCATAATATTCTCAAACTGCATGGCAATATAAGATGCAAAAATCGCAAAAAAGATCGCAAACATAGTAGATCGTTTTCCAATTTTTAAATAATCTTCGTCTTTTTTATCTTTGTTAATGTATGTTTGATAAATATCATAAGTAAATATAGTATTCATTGCGGTTATGGAACTGGACATACCTGCCATAAAAGCAGCAAGGAGTGCTGTAGTCCCAAGACCCAACATTCCCGAAGGATAAAAGTTCTTTAACAAAATTAAAAAACTTTTATTATACTCTCCATTCATTTCATTTGAAAATTCTGTTAGTGCAATTAACCCAGGGATTACGGTTAAAAACGGTAAAAACAATTTGAACACAGCTCCTATAAGTGGTGTCCTTCTTGCTGCCCTAAAATCTTTTGCAGCCATCGCTCTTTGCACTTCTGTAAATCCACAAGTCCAATAAGAAAACGACAATACAAATCCAAGTCCAACCGTAACGCTTAACAAATCCCAACCGAGTTCATTCTGTCCATTCACAAGTCCCAACCACATATGTTTGTGTGAATTAGGAATTTTTTGCATAAGCCCATCCCAACCACCTAACCTTGTCAAACCGATAATCACAATAGGACACAAACCTAGGACCGTTAAAAAAAATTGCATTACTTCTGTATAAATAGAAGAACTGAGTCCCCCAAAGTATGTATAAATCAAAACAATGCCCGCACTAAACAAAATAGAGAGATGTGGATTCCAGCCAAACATCGTTTCGAATACTAAAGACAAAGAATAAAGATAAATTCCTGAACCGAGAGCAAGGGAGAGTAAAGTGATCAGTGAATTCAGCAAATGAGCCGGCCGATTAAAACGATAACGTAAATATTCGGGAACACTCCTGATCTTTGAGGAATAATAGAAAGTCATCATAAAGATCCCAAGGAAAATCATTCCCGGAATGGCTCCTAAGTAGTAGAAATGAAAAGTCAAAAACCCGTATTCCGCTCCACTGGCACTCATTCCTAAAAGTTCAAGGGCAGAAATATTCGCAGAAATAAACGCGATTCCCGTAATCCAGCTAGGAATCATTCGACCCGCAAGAAGAAAGTCGCTCGATTGGTTCATGGATTTCTTTAAAAGAACCCCGATTACAACCATAAATCCTACAAAAACCAAAAGGATCAGATAATCAATGGGAGCAAGGGTTACAAACATAAGCTCGTAAGAAACGAGAAATGGGAACTTTGTAAAGAGGAAATCCCGAATCCCATCCTTTCGAGATTATTTTCCTTCAAAAAATTCCAGACAAGTCGACACTCAAAGTAACTCTTTCATCGAAAAAGACTTTTCGAATTATGTCACATTGATAGATTCGGAACCACCAGGAGGATCTATGTTCTATCTTCTTTTAGCCCTTCTCCACGAAGACTATTCGTCAGGAAGAATCGATTTTTCTACCTATTTCGAGAATACCGTCCTTCTTGCTCTAGACCACGAACGCATTAAATCCAATCTCGAACAAAGCAAAGCCGCTTAATTAGGACACGGATGATGGAGAGAACCGTTTTTTGAAAAGCGGTTTCCCATTTTCCTTCGCTATCTCACACCGGACCAAATATCTTAAAGCCAGCACCCCCTCTTTCGAAGGTTCCTTCCTCGAATTTTCTCCTTGTTCTGGGAGGTCAAATCTGTACGGTAACAGAAAAATCATATCTCAGGAAGATTAAATGACATCGGCCAAACTCCTTACTGCCACCCTCCAAAATTCACAGAAATTTTTCCTTCAATTTGGAGGACAGGGTTCACCATATCTAAAAGAACTCGTAAAATTATACGCAGAACCAGAACTTAAAGAATTTTTCGAAACCAGTTTCAAAACCATTGCAGAAATTGCCGCTCGTGATGGCAAAAGCCCCCTCCTCAATGAAGGATTTGATTTCAAATCTTGGATTGAAAATCCAGATGCCGCTCCATCAGAAGATTATTTAGCTCGCGCACCAATTTCTGTACCGGGAATTTTTATGACTCAAATTGCTAATTACGTTTTGGTTTCGAAACGTGGTTATCCTACTGCAGAACTGATCAAAGCAACGGGTGCTGCCAGTGGACATAGCCAAGGGGTGATTGCCTCTGCCCTTGTTGGTCTAGGAAAAGACGGAGCTGATTTCCTAAATGCATATTCTGATTTTTTAAGATTTGTTTTTTATTTAGGATTTAACGGACAAAAAGTTTATCCTAACTTTGTAGTCTCAGAAGAAGTAGTAAAAGAAAATGAAGCCAATGGTGATAAAAATCCAGCACCAATGGTTGCAGTGATTGGTTACACAAAAGATGAATTAGAAGAAAGAGTAAAAAAAACAAATGATTCTCTTGGACTCAAAGGCCAAGACACAGTTTTCATTTCCCTTTACAACACTCCGGATTCTATGATACTTTCAGCACTTCCTTCTTCACTTCTTGCATTCCGTAAACAATGGAAAGCAGAAATGGACGAAAAGAAATTTAAGTTTGTATATTTGAAAACAACAGCACCTTTCCATTGCCCATTTATGGAAACTTCACTTGATAAATTCAATGCAGAAGATGCATCTGTGGTTCCATTTCCATACACTGGTGCTGATCTGAAAGTTCCTGTATACAGCATTTATGATGGTCACAACTTACAAAAAGATGGAAACCTTCGTGACATCCTTTTTAAGATGGTCCTCATTGAACCACTTTACTGGGATTTGGCGATTGCTCCTATCTTCAATGATAGTGCCATCAACACAATCATCGACTTTGGACCAAGTGTTGTGAGCCAAAGACTCACTGGTGGACACCTAAAAGCAAAAAATATCGAAAAACAATCATTATGTGCATCTAACGCAAAGGAACTAAAAGTAATTCTAGAAGCATAATGAATCCATCCACTGCCCGGGCCGCTTCCAAGTTAAATTTAATCCGCCTTCTGGCTTCCCATCCAGAAGGTCTTGGATTAGAAGAGATTCAAAGCGTAACGGGTCACAAATCAATCGCAGCCCTCAAAAAAGATTTGGGGGAACTGTATATGATTGAGATGTATCCTTATTCACCAACCGATGCTGTTGATTTAGATTTTGACGGGGAGAAGGTAAAAATCCGACTCCCTGTTGCTGTTGATTCCGCCCTCCCACTCTCTCCGAAAGAATGGTCATTTCTTAGATCTCTCTTGGTGTCACAAAAAAAAGATGGGTCCGAACTCAACCGTTCTGTTTTAAGTAAAATTGATTCAGTCATTCCTTCAGGTGACTGGTCACCTTATCAAAGAACAAAAGAAACCATCATTAATGCGATTAACGAGAAAAAAACTCTAACCATTGTTTACTGGAAAAGAGATACAAAGGAAAAAGAAACAAGAACCTTAGCTCCTTGGTTGCTGTGGGAAGAAAACGATTCCTATCTTTTGGCGTATGATCTTTCTAAGAAAGGTTTTAGATCTTTTCGATTGGATCATATTTTAGACATTACTATTACCGATACAGAATACCCAACCCTTCCCGACACCGCAGAAGATTTTTTAAATGGATTTAAACAACTATTTGGTGGTGACGCAGAAAACAATGACTTTGCGAAGTTATGGATTACTGATTCCGCATCTTACCATTTAGGATTAAAACTCAAACTACAAACTACGGGTAACCAAAAACAAATTGGAGACACTTTGTATCGCGAATTCAAAGCACAGATCCGAGACCAAAATTGGTTTATCCAAACTATTTTAGGGTATGGAACTTCTGTCCTTGTGTCTGAACCGAAAGAGATTAAGGATTCGATTCTGTTTCATTTACAATCCATTGCACCATCGAAACAAAACCTTTCCCCTCTGTCTTAGGATTTTTTCATGGATAACATTGCAAAGGGAAAGATTAACATTGGTTTAATGATTCCCTATAAACGGGAAGATGGTCTCCACGAAATCCGCAGTGTTTTTGTCCCTATCAGTTTTGGGGATCCTATGAAAATCCAAATCACTGCTAAGACAAACTCTCCTGATTCGGAAATACACTTGGTTTCAGAAAATTACCTTCACGGGTATAGGCATTCAAAGTTTGAAGAAGTATCGGAAAGAGGGGATTTTACAAAAAACATTCTCTACAAAGCCTTCCAAAAATTATCTTCTCAGCTTCGTGAACCTGTTTCGATCTCCATCTTTCTACAAAAATACCTACCGCCAGAAGGGGGAATTGGTGGAGGAAGCAGCAATGCCGGCCTTTTCCTAAAGGAAATCTATCCTTGGACCCATCTTTCCCAAGAAGAGGAAATCCCTCTGGCAAAGTCCATCGGTGCGGATGTCCCTTTTTTTCTCCAATCAACCCCTTGTTTTGTGAGTGGGATTGGTGAGGTGCTCGAGCCCATTTCCGTTGCCCAAGGGAAGGGAATTTTAGCCATCCCACCCTTTGGACTTTCTACTGCTTCTATGTACGCAGGCCTTCAAAAAAGTTTACAAAAACCCTATGGTTCCCAAGTATGGAAATCTCTGGCAGAGGATTTAATTCGAAGTCTTCAGGTCGGGGATTGGGCATACCTGCAAAACAGGCTCGAGAACGAGTTTGAAAAAATCGCTTTTCAGACCCAACCCTTACTAAAGGAATTGAAATTAGGGTTCTATGAGTCGGGAGCTGTCTATGCTTCTCTATCAGGTTCAGGTTCTTGCTTTTACGGCATTTATCCAACAGGTAGAGAAAGAGACGAAGCCCTACCTATTGTCTCCAATCGATTTCCTGATATGGAATTTCGAACGTTCTCTTTTTAGAAACTGGCCTGTAGCCAAGCGGTAAGGCAGCGGTTTTTGGTATCGCCATTCCCTAGGTTCGAATCCTAGCAGGCCAGCCAGTTTTAAAAGATCCGATAGAACGAACGATGAACCTACATAATACTGTAACTGCTGTTATTTTGGCGGCGGGGAAAGGAACTCGAATGAAGAGTGAGCTTCCCAAGGTTGCGGTTGTACTGAACGAATCACCACTTTTAATTCACGTTCTTCGCAATATCGAATCTGCCGGCATAAAGCGAAAGGTCGTAGTTGTCGGTTACCGCAAAGATGTCGTTACAGATATCGCAAAATCATTTTCTGGTGTGGAATTTGCAGAACAGACAGAACAATTAGGAACAGGTCATGCTGTTATATCTGCAGAAAAACAGTTACTGCCGTATACTGGCTATACGATTGTAGCTTGTGGTGATGCTCCTCTTATTTCTGCAAAATCATTTTCCGAACTTATAGAACATCATAAAGCCAATGGATATTCTGCAACGGTTCTTTCGGCTAAGATGGAAAACCCAACGGGTTATGGTCGTATCATTCGTTCTTCCGATGACGGTAGCCTTTTGCGAATTGTAGAAGAGAAAGATGCAAGTCCCGAAGAAAAAGCCGTGAACGAAGTGAACACTGGAACATACTGTTTTAATACAGAAGATTTGTTTACTGCCTTAAAACAAATCGGCAACGACAATGCTCAAAAAGAATATTACCTCACGGATGTGATTAAAATTTTCAGATCTTTGGGAAAAAAAGTGGGAGCAAAAACTTTGGCAAATGCTTTGGAAAGCCACGGAATTAATTCTCCTGATGATTTGGCTCTTGCAAAACAATATATAGATAAAGGGTTGGTTGGAGTATGAATCCCAGCGAAGTAGTTGTATTTTCGGGAAATGCAAACAGACCTCTTGCAGAGGAAATTTGTAAACACCTGAACATTCCGAACGGCCAAATTTCGGTAAAAAGATTTTCTGATGGAGAAAGTTCCGTAAAAATCGAAGAAAACGTTCGTGGCCGAGATGTATTCGTAGTGCAATCCATTAGCTTTCCAGCAAACGACAGTTTGATGGAACTTTTACTCATCATTGATGCCGCAAGAAGAGCCTCTGCTCGTAGAATCACTGCCGTCATTCCTTATTATGGTTACGGACGCCAAGATAGAAAGGTAGAACCACGGGTTCCCATTTCTGCTCGTATGGTTGCGGATTTAATTGAAACAGTAGGTCCTGACCGTGTTCTTACTATGGATCTACATGCGGATCAAATCCAAGGATTCTTTCGAATTCCCGTTGATCATTTGTATTTTTCTCCGGTTCTTGCTGAGTACATCAACTCGCTCGGTATGGAAGACCTTGTGATTGTATCTCCAGATTCCGGTGGAGCGGAAAGAGCCCGTAACTTTGGAAAAAAAGTAAACGGATCTCTTGCCATTATTGACAAACGTAGACCGAAAGCTAACGAATCTGTGGTGATGCATGTCATTGGTGAAATCAAAGATAAAAACTGTTTATTACTCGATGATATGATTGATACCGGTGGAACGATTGCCAAAGCGGCCACCGCTCTTTACCAAAATGGTGCAAAATCGGTATTATGTTGTGCCTCTCACGGAGTTCTTTCTGGTGAAGCACCAGCAAAATTGAATGAAGCCAACTTCAAACAAATTGTGCTCTCAAATTCTATCGCCATTCCGGAGACCAAAAAAATAAATCACTTGAAAACGCTCTCCATCGCCCCACTCTTTGCTAAAGCCATCGAGCGGATTCATAACGAAGAATCAATCTCAAGTCTGTTTTCATAACTTTAAGGAACATAATCATGGAAAAAATCAGTATCAAAGCACAAACAAGAACTTCTAAAGGAAAAGGTCCTGCAAGAAGAATGCGTGTGGAAGGTTTAGTACCGGCAAACATCATCGGAAACGGTGAAGCAAGATCGGCAAGTGTTGTCGAAAAAGAAATCCAAAGACTCATCGACTCAGGTATCCGTAAGGCAACTCTAATTGACCTCGAACTTGATGGAAAAACGGAAAGAGTTTTCGTAAAAGAAATCCAAAGATTTCCGCACACTGGCCAAATCCGCCATATCGACTTCTTTAAAGTAACTCCTGGTAAAAAGATCCTTACAACTGTGGCCATCAAAACAACTGGTGTTGCAAAAGGTTCTAAAGCAGGTGGACAGTTCGAACATTTAGTTCACGAAATCAAAGTGAAATCAACTCCAGAAGACTTAACTGACGTAATCACTTTAGATGTAAGCGGATTGGACATCGGGAATATGATTAAAGTTTCCGAGTTACCTCATCCAGCATCTTGGGAAATTCTTGTGAATGGTGATCCGATTGTTGCTTCTTGTAGTAAAACAAAAGCGATCTTAGCAGCAGAACGCGCAGAAAAAGCAGAAGCTGACGCTAAAGGCAAACCAGCGGCTAAAAAAGCGGCTAAGAAGTAAGAACTACTTTAAGAACCAATGAAGTTAATTGTAGGGCTAGGAAATCCTGGCGATAAATATAACAACAATCGATCTAACATTGGTTTTAAGATTCTCGATGTCATTGCGAACAATATTGGCATCGAAATCAAAACTAAAAAGAAAAAATCGCTCATTGGTCGCGGTGACTTCGAAGGGGATGAAGTGGTTTTACTCAAACCACAAACCTTTAGTGACCTCTCCGGTGAGTCGGTTCTCTATATTGCTTCCTTTTTAAAAATCCAGGTTAAAGACATCGTTGTCATTCATGAGGACGTCGGGTTAGAACTCGGCCAAATTGTGGTCACCAAAGGTGGGGAAAACGATGGCAACCCTGGGGTCAACTCGGTTTCTGTCTCATTACGTTCGCCTAATTTTATACGAATTCGGATCGGCGTTCTTAATTCAAGCTTCGATCCTAAAAAAAGAGAAGAATTTTTACGTGAAGATTTTGAGCCACTAGAGAACCTGAGTTTGATACAGATCATCAATGACGCCGAAGCGGCGATTCGATCCATATCTATGGGAGATATTGACGAAGTGATTCAGAAATATCACCTTTGATTTCAGTCTAATCATCGAGAAGTCTTTACATGAATAAAAACATCAAAACCGTATTTCTATTTTTGCTCGTATTCCTTGTCATTTTGGCAACGGTTTATAAAGGTCAGGACTTCGCCGGTAAACCCGACGAAATCAGTTATTCCGATTTTTTGAATATGGTAGAACCCATTGAAGGGAAAAAACCAATTGGGAAAATTACTACCAAAGATGGAAAGGAATCCTCCACAAAACAACAAATCATCATTGATCGAGAAATCATTGAAGGTTGGTACATTCCAGAAAATAGTAAGGACAACAAACCCAAACTCTTCAAAACCAATGTAGCACAAGTGAACGATGATTTGGTGACAAAACTTCGTAAGTCACGCCTCAGTTTTACTGCTAAATCTACAGAAGAAAATAAGTTTTGGAGTGTTGTTTCTGGCATCATTCCTTGGTTATTTGCTCTTGGTATCATTTGGTTCATTATGATGCGCCAACTCCAAGCATCTGGTAACAAAGCGTTTACCTTTGGAAAGTCTCGTGCCAAGATGAATGTGGATCCAAAAGTGAAAGTAACCTTTAACGATGTTGCTGGATGTGAAGAAGCGAAAGTTGAATTACTTGAAATTATTGAATTCTTAAAAGATCCAAAAAAATTCCAAGCCATTGGTGCAAGAATTCCGAAAGGAGTTCTACTCGTGGGTCCTCCAGGAACTGGTAAAACCTTACTTGCGAAAGCTGTTGCGGGAGAAGCAGGAGTTCCTTTCTTTTCTATATCTGGATCTGACTTCGTAGAGATGTTTGTGGGTGTGGGAGCATCGCGAGTTCGTGATCTATTTGACCAAGGAAAAAAGAATGCACCTTGTATCATCTTTATTGATGAGATTGATGCAGTCGGTCGTCTCCGTGGTGCGGGACTCGGTGGTGGACATGACGAAAGAGAACAAACCCTCAATCAGATGTTAGTTGAGATGGACGGATTTGAAATGAACGAAGGTGTCATTGTGATGGCGGCAACAAACCGCGCTGATGTTCTTGACCCAGCCCTCCTTCGTCCAGGTCGTTTTGACAGACAAGTAATTGTGGACCTTCCAGATCTAAAAGGTCGTGAAGAGATTTTAGCAGTTCATGCTAAAAAAGTTCCATTAGTCTCTGATATCTCTCTAAACTCTATTGCTCGCGGAACCCCTGGATTTACAGGAGCTGACCTTGCTAACCTCATCAACGAAGCAGCCCTTCTTGCCGCACGTCGCAACAAAAAACGTGTGACCCAAGAAGAATTGGAAGAAGCTCGTGATAAAGTGATGATGGGACCAGAACGTAAGTCCATGTTTATCTCTGACAAAGAGAAGGAAATGACCGCTTACCATGAAGCAGGACACGCCCTTCTTGGCACTTTACTACCGTATACAGAACCCGTTCATAAAGTCACCATTATCCCTCGTGGTCGAGCCCTTGGCCTTACCCAATCCCTTCCTGTGGAAGACAGGCATTCCTATCGTAAAAACTATTGTTTGGACAGAATTGTAATGTCTATGGGTGGATACATTGCCGAAGAGCTAATCTTTGGTGATCCATCCAATGGTTCTTCTAATGACATCCAACAAGCAACCAATATTGCTCGTCGTATGGTTTGTGAATGGGGTATGTCTGAAAAACTCGGAACCATCCATTACGGTTCTGGCGAAACCTCTCCTTTTATGGGAAGGGATTACGGACATACCAGCAAACCTTACTCCGAAGAATTTGCGGCAATGATTGACCAAGAAGTCAAACGTATCATCCAAACTTGTCTCGACAAAGGTCGTGATTTAGTGAAGAAAAACCAAAAAAAGTTGGATGCGATTGCCAAAGCTCTGCTTGCAAAAGAAACCATCGATGCACAGGAATTAACTGATATCGTACAACCTTCGTTTGATAAATTTTCCGATTCCAAATCGGGACTCGGATCAAAAAAAGGCAAAGGGTCTTCCACAACAAAACCTGCTTATTCTACCTGATAAACTTCGATGAAATATTGGCTCTTTAAAACAGAACCAGATGTATTTTCAATCGACGACCTAATAAGAGAAAAACTCTCTTATTGGGAAGGTGTGAGAAACTACCAAGCACGTAATTATCTTCGCGATGAAGTGAAGTTAGGTGACTTGGTTTTATTTTATCATAGCAGACTTGATCCGCCAGGGATTGTTGGAATCGCAGAAGTAGCAAAAGAAGCAACACCAGATCCTTATCAATTTGATCCAAACCACAAATACTTTGATCCCAAACTCAAAGGTACGGAACCAAGATGGTTCGGAGTCCACTTAAAACCACATACAAAGTTTAAGGATTTAATTCCCTTGGATACACTCCGTAACACTAAAGGACTTGAGAAAATGGTGGTAACACAAAAAGGATCGCGGTTGTCAATTCAACCTGTAACCAAAAAAGAATTTGATATTGTTGTGAAAATGGCAAATTAAATTAGTTTAATTCATTTCGTAAATAATCTCCCTTAGTTTGTCGATCGTGATGGGTTTAACGATATAATTTCCTCTCAAGTTATACTTTTCGGCTCTTATTAAATCCTCTTCGCTAGACGAACTTGTAACTATGTAAATGGTTATTTTTTGATTTACCGGAATCGAAGTAAATTCATCCAAAAATTGCCAACCATCCCAAATAGGCATATTCAAATCTAATAATATAAGTTCTGGCAAACTTTCTTTTAAGTCAATCCGTGAAGAAAGCATTTCATAGGCTTCTTTTCCATTTTGGCACACCAAAGTATGTTTAACTAGTCCGGAAAGTGAAATGACTTGTTTAGTTAAAAAAAGATGGATTGGATCATCTTCTACAACACAGGCTAAATTAATTTTGTTCATACGGTAAAAATTACAGTAAATTTTGTACCCACTCCTACTGTACTTTCAACCTCAATTTTTCCTCCCATAGTCTCTATTTGGTTTTTTGAAATAAATAAACCAACTCCTCTTGCTTCTTTGTTTTGATGAAAGGTTTTATACATTCCAAATAATTTGTCACCATGTTTCTTTAGGTCAATTCCCTGACCATTGTCCTCAAACTGAATGGCAATGGATTTTTCTTTTATCAAACTTGCGATTTTTAAGTAACTATCTCGATCGTACGATTTGTACTTTATGGCGTTAGTAATCAAATTTAGCACTATGCTATCCAAATAAGCAGGGATACTTCGAACAAATAATTGAATTGGAAGATCAATTTCAATTTTTAGTTTCGATTCTAAAATTTGTAAGGCCAAACTTTGAACATTTTTTTGAATTATACTAACTATATCTACAAATTCATAATTTTCTTGAGTTAGATTTACTTTAATCACCGCAGTTAAATCTTCTATAGTACGTTTTAGATTTTCTGTGGCTCCCAATAATAACTGCATCATTTCATTTTGGAAATACTCAGGGTAGGAATTTTGTAAAATTTCCATCATTCCGCTAATTCCAAAACTATGTGAACTCAAATTATGCGACACAATGTTTGTGAAATTTTTCAATCGATTGTTTTGTTCGTTAGTAATATCTAGCAAAGATTGAATTTCAGCTTCTGCTTTTTTTAATTCGGAGATATCAACTGCAATGCCAAGATAACCAGCAATTTGATCATTTTGTTTTAATGCAGTGACTGACAATAAAACAGGAAAAGTCGATCCATCTTTTCTTTTATAAGTCCATTCTGAAGTAACTGGTTTTTCAATTTTTGCATTATAAATGAATATTTCAAAACCTTCAATGGGCAGCTTAAATTCTTTTGATAGTGATTTTGTTTTTTCCTCTATTTCACTTTCAATATGTAAAATTTTGGGAGTATGTTTACCTATCAATTCATTGGCACTGTAACCTAACATCTTTTCTGCACCATAATTGAATCCGGTAATCAAACCTTCTTTATCTGTGCTAATAATTGAAACCAGTGTACTAGCGTCTAAAATTGCCTGGTTTTTTGCTAAAGCCTGTTTTAATTTCTGTTCAACTAACTTCTGTTCAGTAACATCTACAATTTGAGATATGAAATATAAAACCTTTCCATCTTCGTTTTTTACCATAGAAACGGCTAAAATTGCGTAAACGATACTTCCATTTTTCCGAAAGTATCGTTTTTCCATTTGGTAAAATTTTCTTTTTTCCTCTACAAGTTCTTTAAGGTAACTTAAATCTGCATTTAAATCTTCAGGGTGAGTAATGTCTTGAAACGTGAGATTCATAAACTCTAACTCAGAGTAACCCAAGATATCACAAACCCTTTTGTTTACTTTTAGCCATCTACCTGTTTCATCCAAAAGTGCCATTCCAATCGCAGCATTATCAAAATTTTCTCGGAATGCATCTTCACTGATCCGAAGACTTTTTTCCATTTTTTTGATTTCATTGATGGCCTGTTCTGTTCCGAAAACAGATAACGGTTTTTCACTTGAGTTATTTCCGAATAAAATCAATTCATTAGTTTGTACAATTCCATAATTATCTTTTTCATAAAGTAAGGTCTTTACTCTTTGAGTTAACTCACGAAACAGTTCAATTTGTTGGGAACTAACTTCTTTAGGTTTGTCATCCAATACAGAGATAAAAGCAGATAATGATCCATCTTCATGAAAGAAAGGGATACCAATAAAAAATGCTAAGTTAAACTCTAGTTTGGCAGGTGAATTTTTTTTTACACTTTGATCTTTAGAGAAGTCTTCTATAACAACTAGGTCCTTTGCTAATTCTAAAACTTCTGAAGAAATGGAGACTAAATCGACTGTTTGATTCTTTGGAATTCCAAAATTCACATTGAGAATGATTCCGTTTTGGTCAAAAGATGCAATCTGCGAATATTTAGATTCGAATAACTTTGCCGCAAGTTTTATTAAAAAATCATATTCGCTGATTTCCAAAAAGACATCTTCCTTTTTCCAAACTAAAGAACTTTAGGTTCATTATCTTCTAACCTTTTTTTAATTCCCATTTTTGTATGTTTATTTTTGTCTATTGATTAATGGGAAAAAAATGCATTAGGGTTTTGCTGTAAATACTTGAACCGCTTTTACTTTATCTATATCATAAAATTTTTTATCTTTGTAAAAAAAAGTGCCCGCACCCATATAAGTAAATTCTGGATTTAGAATGTTTTTTCTATGGCTTGGTGAATTAAACCAAGTTTCAACGACTGATTTTGCCAAACTTAAGTATGTATGGTTAGGTATTGGAGTCCCTGCTTTCGTATAACTAAAAAATGGGCCTCCATTTTGCATTGGAGTAAACACGGCACGACCACCTTGGTACTGGATTCCAAAGGAACTGATGATATTTTCAGCCGAGTACGTATCCGAAATTCCCACCAAGTCCAAACGATCTCTTAAGGTTTCTTTTCCGTTAACTGTACTTGTGTGGGAAAAAAAATCATAAGTAACCATATCCTGAGCATGTCCAAAAGCAGCCTGTTCACATTTTTCAGAGTACTTGAATGGACGAAGGCCCAGTGATTTTCTTTCTTTCGAAGTTACATAAAAAATAGCCGCATTTAACAATGGATAATCCACTTTTGAAAAATCTATATTAGCATTTGCCGGTGCGTAAGAAGGAAATGTTTCTTCAGTAAATGCATCGTATTGTTCAACTTTCCATTTGTCTGAATCCGGTAATTCCCTTCCATCTTCGATGCTTTCTAAAAATGCTAAATTAGGATCTTGTGCCTCTACAACCTTTTCCACTGGTTCCGGCTTTTTCACTTCAACGACAGGAGCTTTTTTGACTTCAGGAGTTTTACAAGCAAAGGTAAATATACTTAAAACGAAAAACAAAAGTAACCATTTCCATTGAATTCTGAATAATTTTAAATGTGCAAAAAAGTTCATAAAGTCTCCTATAAGTAACGATTATAATCTTGAACTACATTGTGAATTAGATTTTTTTCTTTATTGAATTGAATTGTCTTAGCTTCCTTAATTCCGGTTTCCCAAATGAACATGAATGGAACCCCAAATAAGGTGGAATGTTTTTGCCTATATTTCTCTCGACCGACGAGCTTATCATTAAGATAAAAATCTGCTTGTAAAACCCTTTCTTTTGAATAGATAGATGGCAAAAGACCCGCTGTGCCTAACATAAATAAGGTGGAAATGGAAGATACCCAAAAATGTTCATACTCATTTACTTCACTCGTATATAAATCGATATGATGATTGGCTTTTACTCCATCTGATAACACTCGGCCAAAATTACCGGTTTCCATTAGATACTTTGTATATATGGCCGTAATTTCTCTTTTGGTTTTATCGTTTTCTGGAGTGGAAACCTTGATGGTAAGAATCGCAATTGGTTGTTTGAATTCTGGCCTTGTGATGATAGGAACGTCTTCACTCATGTAATTGTAACAGGAGAAAAGAAAAAATGGTACTAATACGGAGAAAAATTGAAAAGACCGAATACATCGCATAATTCGAAAGTAGAGTAATGGAAGTTTGTAAGAGGAAAAGTCTTTTTTTTAAAACTTAGAAAAATCGACAATCCCTAATATATGTAACATAAACCCACCGATCGACACAAAAAAGGTCCAAGCGATCACAGATATGATTCCACCCACCTTTAGCATCTCTAAACTTCTAATTCCGCCATAACTAAATGCCAAAGCATTGGGTGGCGTCGAAACAGGTAGCGGCATAGCAAGGGAAGCTCCGATGGTAGCACCAATGGCCGCGGGTAGAATCAAATGAGTAGGCAGTCCCATAGTAATGGGCAAAACTAAATTGGCTACGCTTGTATTACTTAAGAAACAAGAAAGCCCGAGAGAGAGGATAGAAAAGAATAAAAATAGACCGAATTGACCAGAATCACCTAACATAAAAACTTCGACAAAATGTTTTGCAAGGCCCGTTTCTTCAAAGGCCTTCCCAAGTGCAATCCCCCCACCCATCAGAATTAAAACATCCCAAGATAGATTTCGGAATTCCTTTAAGTCCAAAAGCCGAAAGCCAAAAAATATAATCACAGGCAATAAGGCGACGGTTCCATTGGATATTCCATGCCAATCAGAGGTGATCCAACCTAAAATCGTAATCAAAATAATTCCCAATGCAATGGATCGGTTTCGTTTGGAAAGAGAATCATCAACATTGGATACTTGAATCGCAAAAACGGAATTCCTCGATTTATCTTTTTTTAAGTACACAATGTACAAAAGTATAGCAAGTGCCAAAACAGAAAGGATAAATACTGGAAACGCAAATCCCATCCAATTTAAAAATCCAAATTCTAACCCTCTTTCTTGTAGGTAACCAATCCCGATTACATTGGGAAGTGTTCCGACGGGTGTCCCGATCCCACCCAAGTTTGCAGAAAATGGAACCATAAAAAGGAGTGATTTTCGTAAAGGATTACTCTCTTCCAAAGACTTCATCATAGAAGAAACAAGTCCGAGCATCATGGCTGCTGTGGCAGTATTATTCATAAAACAGGACAAAAATGCGGTAGCAAAACCTAAGGAAAGAACCAGTAAAAAGGCTGAACCTTTTGTTTTTTGGATCACAAACCTAGCAATCGAAGAATCTAAACCATAAAAGGTGATTGCTGAAGAAATCACAAATCCACCTAAGAAAAGTAAAATGGTCTCTGAAAAATAACAGGAAAGAAAAGTAATCGTTTTTGGTGCTCCCGGTCCCCAAGTCGGAAGTAACCAAACAAGTTCCAAAAATAGAACTAAAAAACCCGTAACGTAGAGTGGAAAAAGTTCTGTCACCCAAAGAAAGGAAACTACGAGAGCAATCGCCAAATTGACCTCTTGCGGACCAGAAAGACCAAGCCACATTTGATACCAGCCAAATAGGGCCGGAATTATGGACAGACTTAAAAATACAATACCAGCTCGAATCATTGTGACTTGACGATTTACACTCTCCTGATACCTTTTCGATAGACTCGAATCGTTTCAAGCAAACAAAAAAAGTGAGATTTCTCTTCGATTCGTATTGTTAATTTTTTATGCAAATAGCCTATAACGACTTAAAACATGCAGTTCTCGGAAGTGGCCCAATGGGTATTATTATGGCTTCCTTACTGGCACAAAAGTTTGATCCTATCACTCTCTGGATTCCTGACAAAGAATTTGTAGAAGTTCTTAAGAAACGCCGCCAAACAGAAATTATGGGAAAGACAGTGGATCTTCCCGATCATATTGATATTGTTTCCAGTTTGGATTCATTTGGAAGAGATGATTGGGTTTTCCATATTGCTGTTCCTTCCCGTTCTTTTCTGGATAGCGTCCATGCTCTTTTGGAAGTTTTAGAACCAAACAACAGTTATGTTTTTTCTTTTTTAACCAAAGGAATATTGGATTCTAAAAATAGAAAAAAAACAGGCTACAGTACTTATTCACAATATTTACAAAATTATTTAAAGGAAAGAAATTTTACTAACGCATCGGTTGCTGTAGTCAATGGCCCTTCCCTAATTGGAGAAATTTTGGATGAGAAGTTTAGTTTTTTTAACATAGGATCCTATGAAAAAGAAACATCGGACTTTCTTGCGGAGGTCCTCTCTTCTAATTTTATTAATACATCTGTTACCGATGATGTTGTGGGAATGGAAATTGTAGGAGTTGCCAAAAACCCAATGGCAATTGCCAGTGGGATTGTTTCTCTTCTTCCCCGGTACGGCTCGAACTTACTTGGGGAAATCTTATCGGTAGGATTTCAAGAAGTAAGGGATCTTGCCATGCGTTATGGTGCAAGACCAGACACTGTGATGGGAAGATCAGGACTTGCCGATTTTATTACCACTGCAACAAGTAATAAAAGTAGGAACCGTGGGTTTGGACAAAAAATTGTCGGCGAACTTTTATCAGGTGGCGAAAAACTCAGCATCAAAGATCGTATCGAAATTTTCTTTGCACCAAGATCCTTTATCGAAAGAGAATCTACTAAATGGCATGATAACGTGGAAGGTACGTATGCCCTAAGCATACTGATTGAACTAGCAAATGAAATTCGTCTGCCCTTTACACTACACAGAACTCTATTTGATGTTCTCACACGAAAACAACCACCAGATGCTTTGGTCGATTTGATTTGTGGTAAAAAAACAGAATCAAAAAATATCCCATTGGTGGTTCAAAAGAAAGTAGGACTCAACTTAACCTCTGGAATCGATTTTCAAAATTTGCTTGTAGATCGAATTATCAAACATATCAGCAATGTTCCAGGTACTGTTGGTCGTGTTAAAAAACAATCTTCTGCGGTTATTGAATCCACACAAAAAAGACTTACTAAAGCCACTCGTAAAAAACAAAAGTTGGATGAGGTTAAGTTTGCATCAGAACTTGAAATTTGGCAAAGGTTCCAAAATTGCCAAAAAGATGAAGAAAATACACTCGTTAAAGAGCTCGTTCGATTCTATGTCACAGAGATTGCGGACAACTATAGCCCTACCGTGCGAGAATCTGTCCTCAGGTTTGTTGCCCCCATTCGGCTTTTTTCTGGTGGGTTTCTAAAAGGATCGATGATCCCTCATGTGGGGGGGAAAACAGAAGTGGTGAAGGCACTGTCTTCTAAATACAATTTACTGTATGCACCTACTCATAGATCTCATCTCGACTCTGTGGAAGTTGCTTATTCATTATTTCACTTAGGTCTACCTGTTCCTCGTTATGCGGCCGGCATCAATTTGATGTCCAATCCTTTTTGGGAATGGATGTTAAAGTCACTCGGTGCTTATGCAGTGGATCGTGAACGAACACGAAACAGTTTGTATTTGGAATGCCTGACTCTTTATTCACAAGTGATGTTAGAACAAGGGATTCCATCTCTCGTTTATCCAGAAGGAACTCGTTCGAGAACCGGAGGAATTGTTCCGGTAAAAACGGGGCTTTTAACGACTGCCGTAAATGCGTTCCGCAGTTCAGGAACAGAGATAGTCATCGTACCAATCTCTGTATCCTATGAAACCGTTCCTGAAGATAACCAATTCTGCAATATACCAGAAGAGTTAGGAATTGCAGGATTTCTTGCAAAACGTTCTAATGTATATGTAGAGTTTTGTGATCCAATTCCTATCTCTGAATATGCACACACAGAAGATCCAACACTGGAGCTTAGTTACCGCATCACAAAAGGTTGGAAACAGTATCATAAAATTTTACCGAATCAAATTGTTGCCAAAATTTTAGCGGAGAATGATTTTTCTGTCGAAGTTTCGCAAAGTAAGATGTTAGTCGAAGATTTCATTTCTCGCCATGAAGGAAATTACCTAATCAAAGATCCTGAAGAAGTTTGGGAAAAAGGTAAAAAGATTCTAGAGAAACGTAAGATGATTGAAGAATCTAACCGAGTGGTACATTCCAAAAACGATGCTTTGCTTCTGTATTATGCGAGTATGATTCCGGAAGATGAAGATAAAAAATACTAGTACAACAGGATAAAATAAGAATCAAGAAACCTATCGATTTACTTATTTTTATCCTTAACCATTCTGAACGGGGAGCCTTCCCCGTTTACGGATATAAACCGTTTTTTCCAAAATCGCAATCACCTCACCCGCTTCGTTTTTGACATCGGTGGTAAAAAGATAATCGCCTTTTTTCTTAATTTCGATTTCTTCCTTGATTCTTTGGATTTCGGAATCTGGAATTCGAAATTCGGCAATCACCTTACCCATTCCCGGTTTTACAAAGATCATATTACCTGCCTTGTCCCAAACAATATAATCGGATCCTAATCTTTCCAAAAGGATTAACATAAAAAAAGGATCACACATGGAATACAAAGATCCACCAAAATGAACTCCCACATAATTTTTATTATAGAAACGCAAATTCATTTCAGAACGAAAATACGAAAAATCGGGAGCAATTTCTTTGATACGGATTCCAGCTCCTACATAAGGTGGATAAAAGTTATATAACCAGATTTTAAATCTTTTTCTCCAAGATGTAATGTTCTTCAAAGATTTGGTTCCTTCCTCTTTTGTTTTGAATTAATTAAATACACAGCAAGGATAGCCAAACCTCCACCAATGATGACGGGAATTTGTATCACTTCATTCAAAATCAAATAACTACTAAGATAGGCAGAAAGAGGGACAATAAAGATAAAACTACTCGCAATTTCAGAACCAAGTCTAGTTGCTGCATAAAAATAAACAGTGGTTCCAAAAGTAGTAGAGATCACAGTTAAATAAAAGATGGAAGCCCAAAAGGAAAACCCTTCGTCCCATACTTTCCAAAAACTCGGATCATTAAAACAAAATAGAAGTTCAATGATAGATCCCACAGCATAAACATAAAAACTGTAGGTCAACGGAGACATTGATTTTCCTGTGGATTGGCTATTGAGTGAAAGTGTAGCCCAAACAAAAGAACATAACAAAAAGAATAAATTACCAGATAACAATAAATAATTGATACTGATCTTCCAAACTTGTAAAATCACAAGCCCACCTATAAATCCAAAAAACAAACCGATCACTTGGCGTTTGGAAATTCGTTTCTTTTGAACAAGCACAACAATAAAAAAAGTAACAATAGGATTGAGGGTTGTGACTAGAACTCCTCCTGCTCCTGGAAGTCCATTTTTTAAACCCATAAAAAAGAACTGATTGTAAAAAGTATAAATGATACCGCCGACGAGAACATTCCAGTAATCCTTTCCTGTTTTCAGTAAAAAGGGAATTTTCATTACAACAAGGAGTGGAATCACAGAAAGAAAAGTGGCAAGAAACCGCCAAAATACTAACACCGAAACGGGAACAGTTCCAGCGATCATTTTACCGATGGGCCAAGAGATTCCCCAAGAGACCATCGCAATGATTAGTAAGAGTAAAAATTTTAAGTTCAAATATAGTTTCCTTTCAACAAAAAGTTGAGAACGTATGTGGTGCCAAAGGAAATAGGAATTCCAATTCCCAACATAAGGCTTGCTAAATGGGGAGAAATATTTTTTTCAATTGTGATAACTGTAGAAGTGACCATAGGGGCCATAGCAGATTCCAAAACAATAGTTTGAAATAATAATGAATCATCTTTTAATGGAGAATAAATCCAATACACAAAAATTGGTGCAAGGATGAGTTTAAATCCAAGTCCCATTGCCAAAACTCTGCCATGACCTGCAATGGTTCGTAAATCCAACATAAAACCAACTGATACAAGAGCAAGCGGAGTGAGAGTGTCACCCAAACGTAGTAAAACAAGTTTTAAGGCTTCAGGATATTGAAATTGCCTAGTGACAATTGCAATAAACAACGCATAGACGGGAGCAAATCCCAAAACTCTTTTTACTAGTGTGATTAAGTTCCACTTTCCATCCATAGCAATAGAAGCCAAAATGATTCCAGGAAAACTTAAAACCATAAAAGTTCCAAGTTGGTCTGCTAAAATTCCGTAACCCAAAGATTCTTTGCCCAAATAAGTTTCGAGTAATGGGAATCCAACAAATGATGTATTTCCTAGTCCAGCAGTTAACACCAAACAGACGGCAGTATGGAACTTTAAAAACTTTAGTTTGTACATTCCAAGAAAAAAAACAACTGCGATACCAAATACCACCCAAGGCATAGAAGAAGGCAAAAGAGAAGTGGCATCTACTTTCAATTCATGGACATGATAAAAAACCAAGGAAGGTAAGGAAATAAACAAGATAAATCCGTTTAAAACCTTTGGTGTAGATTCTGGAAATTGAGGGAGTCTTCGAAAAAACAACCCCAATCCAAAACAAATTCCTAGTAGTAAAAAATTCTCCATACTTTAAAAGGAAAGAAAGGTCTCCATTGCTTTAGGATCGAAGAAAACTCCGTCTTTTTGTCTCGGTGCTTCCAAACCATCTTTTACCATCTCTGCATAACCATTTACAAAATGTAAATACTTTGTGGGTAATTTATTCGTAATGTCATGTACTGCTTGTTCTAAAAATTCAGCCAGTAGAAATACTTGATAGGTTACATCTGCAATGTAAACACGATTCATATCCTTCCAATCTTTTGACTCATTTTTGATGCAATGTTCCAATTCCTTTCGTTTGGTTTGAAAAACTTCGTATGCATTTTTTAATTCCGGTTGGTTACCAGCAGAATTCGTTAGTTCATCCAACAAAGATTGGAAGGCAATATAAACCTTTGGTTTTTGTAAGGCATGTAAACAATGATCTGTGATGATCAGATGAGTTCCTTCCCAAGTTTCATTGATGATGGAATCATTGTGAAGACGTGGTAGAGGAGAAAAATCTCCAATAATTCCATTTCCTCCTAGAGTAAGGATGGCTTTTTGTGTGATATAACTTGCCTGTGATGAAGATTTATATTTCATTAATGGAACAGTGATCTCTGCAGCATCATGATCTTTTTCTGCTAAATGGACAGACCGGAAATTCACAAAACAATTTCCTGTTTGTAAAATTTGCATTTCTGCTAAGGTCTTTGTAAAAGAAGGAAATTCTAAAATCTTTTTTCCATAAGCGGTTCTAAACTTTGCATATTCAGATGCTTCCATCACTGATCTTCTTGCATTTCCACTAGAACCAAGACCCACATGCAAACGAGAGGTTTTGATAATGTAACGAATGAGGTTCACAAGTCCATGACCAGGACGACCAAACTCTTCTGCTTCCACCTTATCATAAATAATTTCTACAGTGAGTTTTCCCCGAGAACCAATAATATCTTTTTTACGTAAGATATGGTGTCCATTTAACTCACCATTTTCTTTGATCCTAGGAACAAGGAACATACCGACGGTATTCGTTCCTTCCATCTTTGCAGTTGTGACCCAAATATCTCCTGGGTTAGAACAAAACCATTTTTCACCGGTTAACTCCCATTTGCCGTTTTGAAGTTTTTTAGCAATGGTCCGATTGGCAGAAACATTACTTCCACCCACTCTTTCCGTGACATATTGTCCGGCCATAAAATGAGAAGAACTTCCTTTTCCTGCAACAAGAGGAAGATATTTTTTCTTTTGTTCGTCTGTTCCAATTTTTTTTAGTGCTAAGATGATTCCATCGGTCATTGCCAAAGGACAAGCAACACCACCTTCTCCATTCATATTCATTAAATATGTCAGCGCATAACGATGAATATGTGGAAAACCATATTTCCAATCAGGGTGAAAATCTAAATTGACAACACCATGATCATAGGAAATTTTTCGTGCTAATTTTTGTTCTTCTGAGTACTTTATAAAATCGATTCGTTTTCCCGTTCTGTCAAACTTAACAACCTCACCATACTTTCCTTCCTTATGGCACTCTTCAGTGAGTTCATCCAAAATTCCGCCCACAAGCTCCCCGTATTTCCGTATATGTTCTTCCATAGCCTTTTTATGGTCAGGGTTAAAATTCTCTGAGTACCGATGAACCATTCGTTGTAAGGCGGGGTCCATATCATAAAAATTTTTACCTCGAACTCCTTTGTATTCGGAAATATCGAACGGCTGTAAAGATGGATGTTCTGAAATATGGTGGTTCATTCTTCCAGTTCAAAAAAAGGAATAGGATTCACTAGCAAAAAAGTCGCCCCGGTTTGAAATTGGTTCTAGAGTCGATTCTGTATGGTCCAAAGGTTAGAAGCGAAAAAATCCAAACAAATCCTGCATGATGTGATCTTCGAGTTGCAGAATGTTTCTGAGTCCATGCAGTGGTTTTTATCGTACGACCGACTTTCTGAACTTTTAGAAATCAGAAAGGAAGAATGCCTGCGTAAGGTTTATCAGTTCAAAACATCTAAACCACAAATGACACTTTCCGGTGGATTCCATGAAGTGGACGGAGACCTTCTCGTTGATTTCCTAGCATGGAATTTAGAGTTGGACGAAGTTGCAGAAGAGTTCTTGAGAGGCGGTATTTTTTTTAGTGAACGTCCATTATATGAACTTCGTGAATCTTACAAAACTCTGATCCAAAAAACAATAGCCAATCATAAATTAGACAAGGAACTTTTATTACTTCTGACCGCAGCTACAATAGATTACGATGACGCTGTGGATTCCTATTTGATGGATAAATTCGAAATTGATTTTTTTGTCAGACGTTCCATCCATCAATTTTTAGAAAAATTCGAAATTCATCCGGAATTCGGCGCCGAAGAATTTTTATATGAATACTTAAAAAGCCTAATCCCAACAAAGATTCTCAACTTCCGAGACATCACTCGAGAATTCAGAGACAGAACCTATTATGAGTTATATGGTAGATTTCGAGAGACAAAAAAGAAAAAGAAGAAAATTGTAAAAACGGTTTCTGATGAAGTCAAAGACTTACTTGCTTTTTTTGATTTGGAACCCGGTGCCGGCATCACCGATGTTAAAAAGAAATTCAAAGAACTTTTAAAAAAATACCACCCTGATATCAATAAAAAGGGAGAAGAGATGACCAAACGAATCATATTAAAATACAACCGTTTGGTAGAGTTGATTGGAAGATGAAACCTAACTTCATTTAAGTGAAAAAATCAAAAAGTGTATCTCCTTATTTCAATTGAATCTCAAAATGATACTTAACACGAATCTCATCTTTGGCCTTCATAAAAAGAAGAGATGGGTTTTCTAATTCATATTCGGAAAACTTAACGACAAGTGATCCATTCACTTGAATGGAATTTGGATTCACAAGGCTTACTGTAGCATCAGTGGAAAAACCTTTAGTATTTCCATGAATGGTTAATTTGCCTTTAATTCTGTAAGTTTGTTCATTACCTGGTTCTACCGATTCAATTTTTACAAGGATGTTAGGTGAATCTGGATAACCCAAAATTTCTTGGATATGGGAATCCCGATTTGCATCTCCAGAAACAATTTTCAAAACCGGGATTTTGATTCCAAAGGGAGATTTTAGAATGTAATGATTTCCCGAAACTTGGATGTTCGGTGGGTCCATTTGAATTTCATTACAAACGCCCGTTACATTTTTTGTGGTATGTTCTACAAAGAATTCAATATTCTTTTTTGTTACTTCCGCTGCAAAAATATTTGCTCCAAAAAACAAAACTGCCAAACAAACTATCTTCTTTTTCATAGAACCATTCCTTTTCTTAACTTCAAAATGTAATGACAAGTAATGCTATAAACATAGCGCGAAAAAATATATAGAAAAAGTAGCCATCTTCTGGCTAAAAAAAGTCATACGACACAAAAAAACTTCTTCTATTCTGAAACTTAGAATAAGTAAAAAGGAATAATACTACTTAGGTGAAGAAACAGGTATGGAACCTTTCCAAGTAGATATACCACTTCCTTGGATTGGATATGGTTTTCCTAAATATTTTGGAGGAGTGTCCCACTGGATGTCCCACCAGGCAAGGATTCTTGCCGAAAATTCTCGAAATGAATAATACGTTTCTTTTTTATAAGTTCTTAGATTACATTCATAACCATATAACTCTAAATCTAACTCTTTACCCAAATATATGGCTCTAGGTAAAAAGAATGATTGGCTAACAAAGATTGCATTTTTTACAAGAAAGACTTCCTTGGCGCGAATCAAAGTATCCAGTGTCCGAAATCCAGCATGGTCCACAAAAATATCATCTGGTTTTACTTTGTGGTTTAACATATACTCCAACATGGGTCGAAGTTCGTTGTAATCCGACTTACCATTGTCCCCTGAAAGTAAGATCTTTTTGACTCGACCTGCGTTATATAAATTCAATCCGCATTCCAGCCGGTCCATAAGAATGGGAGAAGGAGTTTTTCCATAAACAGCGGCGCCAGGAACGATGGCCACTTCTGCTTCAGGGATTTCCATCACTTGGTTCGAATGAACTGAGGTTTGGTAAACATACCAAAATCGCAAATTGGTTGCCAATGCGACAAAAACCAGAACTCCCAAAATCAAAGCAAACCCAAGAAATAGGGATTTCCACTTGACCCTTGAGAGGAATTGGAGCGTCTTATTTATGTAGGTCGCGCGGTTCGTCATGAAGAAAAAAATTAAAGAGATTACGTCTGTTTTTTCACAGGACAATCCGAAAATCAAGAAACAGATTGATAAGGTGAAAGAAAAAGGTCATCAACGGATGACCATTCTCGTCATTCCTCACGGATATGATAGTTCTTTCCACTTTCAAATTTCTCATTTTACCATTCTATTTTTTTTGGCCTTAACGATTGGACTTTTGAGCCTTGCCATCTTTGGGATAGTTCGATCCAGTAATACCCAAACACAAATCAACCAACTCTCCAAAATTTACGGAACTTATTTCGATACTTATATCAATCATGCAAACCAATTAGAAGAGATGAAAGAAGAGTATTCTAAACTGAATGAAAACATGTTAGAACTTTTTACTTTGATCGATGGACAAGACGATGAACTTTTAAAAATTCCTACCGAAGATTGGATTGAAACTTCTGCTATAGATTCGCTTCAAAAAGAAGAAAAAGAAGACAAACAATTAGATGTCGGTCGAAAATATTTAAGCGAAATTTATGACTTCCGTCAACTTAAACATAGAATGGATCAATACCAACGATTGGTGGAAGCAAATTACCAATTTTTATACCAACGATCCGATATTTTATCCAGGACACCACTATTTAACCCAATGTATTCCTATAATTTAACATCACCCTTTGGAATGAGAAAGTCACCTACCACTGGTTATTGGGAATACCATGATGGTTTGGACATGGCAAATGCAACCGGTACTCCCATTTATGCTTCTGCACCGGGACGTGTCGTTCGAGTTACTTACTCCAATGTTGGATATGGACACCATGTCATCATCCAACATGACTTCGGCTTTAGTACGTTATATGGCCACTGCTCAAGAATTTATGTAAGAACCGGACAAGAAGTCAAAGCTGGCGAACAAATTGCCGAAGTGGGAGCCACAGGAAACGTAACCGGCCCACATTTACATTATGAAATATTCATTTCCGAGGAAGGAAAAACAGATCCCGAACAATATATGCAGGCAGGAGTTTACTGATTGGCTAAGAAAGATAATCCTGCCAAAAGAGTTTCCGAACTTCGCAAAGAGATCCAAAAACATAACGATCTCTACTATAAAAAAAATACACCTAAAATTTCGGACAAAGAGTTTGATCTTTTAGTCAAAGAATTACAATCTTTAGAAAAAGCAAACCCGGATTTGGTGAAAGAATCATCTCCTACCCAACAAGTTGGATCAGATCTCTCTCCACAATTTAGTAAATTCAAACACAAAGTTCCAGTTTTATCATTAGAGAATACATACAATGAAACAGAACTTTCCGAATGGTTAGAAAAAACAGGTCTCGATGAACTCTACTCCTTAGAATGGAAAATCGACGGTGCTTCCATCTTGTTATATTATGAAAATGGAAAACTCACTTATTGTGTGACAAGAGGTTCTGGTGGCATTGGAGACATTGTCACCGAAAATGTCAAAACCATCGAATCTATACCGCAAACACTTTCTGAACCCTTGAACCTTTCGGTCCGAGGAGAAATATTTATGACCTTCACTGATTTTGAAGAATTCAATGAGGAATATGGCGGTAAGTTTGCTAATCCAAGGAACTTGGCTGCGGGATCTATCAAACAAAAAGATCCACTTGATGTCGCCAAACGTCCGTTAAGAATATATGTTTATGATGCGTATTTTTTTTCTTCCAGAAATGGAATCAACAAACATAAAGATGTAATTTCTCTTTTAAAAAAAGAAAAGTTTCCCCTTGCACCTGATACTACGATCATCAAAGGAAAAAACTTAATCAAAGAAATAGAAACATTTAAAAAGAAAAAAGATAAAATGCCATTCCCTGTGGATGGCCTAGTGATCAAATTAGATGACCTCAACCTCCGGGAAAGTTTGGGTGAAACAAGCCAGTCCCCACGTTGGGCCCGTGCCTTCAAGTTTGACGCTTTACTCAAAGAAACCACCATTGAAGAAATCGATTTTGCTATCGGACGAACAGGAAAAATCACACCGAGAGCAAAAGTCATTCCCATCTCGCTCGCAGGCACTACTGTCACATACGCCACCTTACACAACCAAGACTATATCGATCAATTAGGTGCAGGGATAGGTGCAAAAGTATTAATCTCCAAACGCGGAGAGATCATTCCTGCTGTCGAAAAAGTTACAGTTCCCCCAAAATCCGTTTTTGTATTACCAAAAGAATGTCCTGCTTGCAAAACAAAATTAACAAAGGTAGACGACTCTGTTGATTTTTTCTGCACCAATCGAAATTGTCCAGAACGCAAATTAAACCAACTCATTTTCTTTTGTTCCAAAAAACAAATGAATATCGAAGGGCTCGGCGAAAAACAAATTCAAATTTTCTTTGAAAAAGGTTGGGTCAAAGACATTCCTGATTTATACACATTAAATAAATACAAAGACGCCATACTAGAGTTAGATGGTTTCGGCGAAAAATCGGTAAAAATTATTTTTGATGCCATCGAAAAATCTAAAGAAAAAGATTTTCGGTTTACCTTACCTTCGATTGGGCTAAACGAAGTTGGACCTAAGGTTACAGAAATCCTTATTGAAAATGGATTTGACTCTTGGGAAAAACTTGTCACTCTTTCCAAGTCGAAAAATGCAGAAGAAGAACTAACCTCCATTCATGGCATTGGTCCACGTACCATTGAAGCCTTACTCACTCACTTACAAGACAAAGAAACCTTAAAACTCGTTAGCACTCTCACCAAACTTGGTCTTAAATTCCAAGCAGACGAAACAGAAAAAAGCGATATACAACCGTTTGTTGGTCAAAGTTGGTGTGTGACAGGGAGTTTCGAAAATTTCCAACCTCGAGATATAGCAATGGACCTCATCACCAAACATGGGGGGAAAAAAGTTTCTGGCGTTTCTTCGAAAACCACTCACTTACTGTATGGTCCCGGTGCCGGTTCCAAACTGGAAAAAGCTACCGAACTCGGAGTGACTTTAGTTTCAGAATCCGAATTTTTAAAGTTATTGAAAAGAGAAGGGATCCCATTGTCATAATGGGAAAACTTTATTTGTAACACTAACAACAAGTTTGATGAGTTTTTATACACACTACAAATAAACGCAGAGAAAATGGCGGTTATGCGCAATACATTTATCACCGGACAGTTCGTACGTTATCCGAGTTACAATTAACAGCAGCCTCAATATCCTCCACAATAGTGGAGAAGTCTTGATTTAGAAAAGAATGAACTGATCATTTTCTGGGCGCCTCGAATCCGTTAGGTGAATCATATTCGATCCTAATACCGACCGCGCTATCCGCTCCAATCTTTCCAATCTATTCGTGAATCAAAATATAAAGTTTATGGAAAGGATTTCCGCTACTATCGCTGGCACGGGGGTTTGGGATAAGCTAAGAAAATTCTAAAAAGATACGTCTGTGTTAATGGTATACCATCATCAATTTCCTATGGAGCTATAAACCAAATGTGTAGCAATAGATAACTATGCATTTATACGAATTTCAGATAAACGCAGAAAATATTGCCGACTATTTGTATTGCGTTTATCGCTCGCCTGTTCTCAGGTTATCCGAGTTGCAATTAACCGCCACCAAACCCCCGTCCCCTCACCCATTCTTCACAAACCAAGAGATGGAAATTGTAAATTAGAATCCACTCCTGTGTTAGGTGAAATTTACCACAGATATCTGGAAGAAGAGCGCTTAAGAAAGTTAGATTCTCTTTTAGGCTTTACTTGCTTCGATTTATATTCTTTACATAAGAATCTCTTACATATAAGAGAAGGATTCCTTATACCCTCGTGATTGATCAATCAATGATTTTTAGAGTAACGTCTTTGTTTTGAATAAGAATTCAATAAGTTCTGTTTGGTTTTTGTCTCCTAAGTCATTCCAATTTGCAACTAGCGTCTAACTTAGCGAACATTTTGTTCAAGATTATAGTTTCGGCGAGGCTCAGGCTTAATTCATTTTTATCTTAGCAATTTCACGACCATCGTTATCAAAATATGAATAGATAATTACAATGCCATTGTCACTAAAAATTTTCAAATCACTATTTGTTGAAATTTTCTTTCTTATTGTGGGTTCCATAAGATTAATCCACTTTTTTTTAATTTCGAACGGATCACCGGAAATCATTGTATAATTATAAATTAGCTCTAAATTTGTAGTGGAAGTTTCATAATCTAAGCGAGTGGATTCATCTAGCAGCATTGGCACTTTTGCATTGATGTTATCTACCGCAAAGTCTAAGATTTCTATAGGTGTTTCTAATCTTCCAATTTGGGGATTGTTGAAAGTTTTGTTCAGTAAAATGAAAGACACGCCAAATTAAAAAACTAAAAAAAGAATCAATAAGATAGTTTTTGATTTACCAAGAGCCATGTATCCTCCTTCGGATAGATTCAATAATTTCTACCTGCATTGTCCAGATAAATGGTAATATATATATATAGCCAAAGGCAATAAAAATACGGATAATCCCTCTTATTGAAGTTATGGAAAAAAATTGCAAAAAAGTTGTCCCTTGAGTCAGAAAATAAGAATATATTATGCTTGGTGATATCACGTAACTTAATATAACCAGCTGAAACAAAAAAATCACCATCCAATACTTGAAAAAAGGATCAACTTGCATTTTAAAATGGTCGAAGGAAAAATCTTTTCTCTTTTTCCGATAATGTTCAAAAACTACTAAAAGTAAATTCAATGCTTCCGTTTCCTGAAATATGAACGAAGAATGTAATGTTTTATTGCTTTTTACAAGACATATTTAGATTGCAAGCTCCAGTATTTTTTTTTAGAAGAACTTGAACCATTATTAATCAGCTGACCGGCGGTTTCTGTTGTCGCTTGCGCTCGTTAGTCCAAAGATTACTTGTGTATTCATATAAGGTTCACCTACATTGAGTATACCCGGTAGTCGCCCCGCTTGTCCATACATACTGGTTCTTGTAGTGATTCCATTTTTATATATCGTTGTAGACCGAGTAATTGGCTAGGCTCAAGGATTATGAACCAAACTTAATTGCCGAAATACAATACACCCTATCCAAATCGCCAAGAAAGTTTCTTCAAACGATTTGGATTAAAATTTTATTTACAAACTTTCTTTAAAGTAGAGACAACTTTAACATCAACAGTCGGCCAAAGTTTGCTTACACCATCAGATCCTTTGTGTAAATCGTTACATTCTGCATTCAGTTGATTCAATCCAGTTTGAAGACCGAGGCTAACAACATCTACCGTCCCAGTCACTTCGACAATCTCATCTTTCCAAACAAAATTGACAGGTATTGAGGTTTTAGAATTTCCATATCGTAAATTCAATTTTGCAGTGCCTGTGTCCCCGGAAGCAATATCAGAAAAATTACCGGAGATTTTGCCATTCCCTTTCACTGATCTAAAAAAGAATTTTTTAATTTTTCCATCACGATCAGGTACTCCAGAATTGACCGACGAAACATCAATTTGAAACTGAAGCGATTTCACAGCACCTAACTTTGTTTTGTCCTTTTGTTTTCCAATCACCTTGATAGAATCAAACTTACCTTTAACACCTGTTTTTTCTGCAAATTTGAACGCTGTCCATTCTAGGGAGGTTTGGGCGGGGTCATACTCATACGTACAGTTTTCTTGTGCGATCAGTTCGAAGGATAAACAGAGTGCGATTAGTACCAAAGTGGAATTAAAAATTTTCATAGAAACCTCTTGTTGAAATTAGAAAATCTAGAACAAAGTTTTGTCAAGTGCAGTCTAAGGATCGCATTACTATTCATATGTTAAAATTTTTGAGTCTTTTCGTATTTCACTTAAAGAACCAACTCTTCAAAGCTAAGGAAGAAATCCATGATCAGAGGCTTTCTTCCCATGAGGATTTGGCTAAGTCCATTTTGGATTTTTTATCTGAGTCCTTACATATCCAATCTGTTCCAAGCCAAATAATAGACGGATTTCGTTCCCTCCGAAGTAAATATAAATTACTTTCTAATCAAAATTTCTATGACTTTCTTTTTGCCGCTTCCCATCAGTACCAAATCAGACTCAATCTCGTCCAAAAAACTTTACAAGACATAAGAGCTTATATCACCCAAAATTCACCATTTGTTTTTAGAGTATTTAACGAAGACCAAAACTTAGCAGAATTTTACGCGATCACTAGTTACCAAACTTCTGCCTATCTCGTGAAACCACTTCATGGGTTTGATAACGAAGGAGAATGGTATTCAGAAAAAGAACTAATCAAGTTTATGGGAATCAAATCAAACAAAGATTCTGTGGACTGGATCATAGCAGAACCTATATTCCCTTTTTCGACAAACAAAGAATTAATAAATTCCTTTTCTGCAGTAAAGAATGCTTTAAAACAAATTTCTCATTTGATACGAATGGAATCAAAAGATGTTTGGATTGTATTTATTTATGGAATTGGTATAGGAATTTTATCTTTAGTAGTACCTGTTGCTACCTCTTCACTTGTCAACATAGTAGCATTTGGAGTTTTACTGCAGCCAGTTATCATATTAACATTGTTAGTTGTATTTTTTCTTGGATTTGCGGGTGCTATGCAAACCATCCAAATTTACGTTGTGGAAATCTTACAAAGGCGTGTATTCGTAAGAATTGCTACTGAATTTGCAGTAAAATTTCCAAAAATTCGACAAGATGTCTTAGACAAACACCACAATCCAGAACTTGTGAATCGTTTTTTTGATACAATGACAATTCAAAAGTCCATTCACTCCTTGTTAGTTGATGGACTTTCCGTTATCTTAACAACAGTCATTGGTTTCATTTTAATTTCTTTTTACCATCCTATTTTCATTGTTTTCTCATTTCTTATTTTATTCATTGGTGGATATTGGGTTACTTATCGCCTCGGAAAACCTGCAGCAGAAAACTATATCAAAATTTCAAAAGAGAAATACAAGGTAGCAGCTTGGTTGGAAGAAATATCTAGACACTCTGCCTTATTTCATTCGACATTTGGTTCAAACTTTGCTCTGGACAAAGCAGATTCCTTCATTCGTGATTATTTGTATGCACGGAAAAAATATTTTTTTAACTATATCCGCCAAATCATTGGTCTTGTAGGAATCCAAGCGTTGGCAAGTGCCATTGTACTTGGATTAGGTGGTTATTTAGTAATTCACAGACAACTCACTATCGGTCAATTAGTAGCCGCTGAACTTGTGATTGCCAAAGTGCTTAGCGACATATCCAAGTTCGGTAAACAATTAGATAGTTTTTATAGCTTAATTGCAGCCGTTGACAAAATAAATTCAGTATTTCATTTACCAACTATCCCCATAAAAACTGTCGAATTTGAGATTCCAAATGGTCCTATCCAAGTCCAACTTTCTGGAATCCATTATTCACTTACAAATGGTCACAAGATTTTTAATCAATTTGATTTAAAGATAACAGCTGGTAAATCTGTTGGAATTTCTTCTAATACACCGTATGATGCGCATATTTTATTAGATTTGATCTGTGGAATGCGAACACCAACATCTGGGATTGTGGAATACGATCACCAAAATATTCACGAAGTTTCCAAAGAACAAATTCATTCCGTTACTTTTCTCATTCGAGGCAATGAAATCTTCGAAGGAAGTATTCTTGAGAACATTCGAGTGGGACGAGAAGAAATATCTTTAATCGAAATTAGAAAACTTTTAGAAGAACTAGGTATTTGGGAAACCATACAATCTTTGCCAAATGGAATCCATACCCCACTTCTAACATTTGGGCATCCTTTTGATACAATCCAAACGACTGTTATTTCTGTTGCCAGAGCGGTAATTGGGAAACCAAAACTGTTGTTAATTGATGGAAATTTAGATCTTTTGCCACCGACTCTTCTAACGTCATGCCTCAAAGTTTTATTGCAAAAAAATAGGGAGTGGACACTCTTAATTGTTTCCAAATCCCCAACAGTCCTTTCGCAAATGGACCAAATATTACGATTGGAAAACGACTCCCATTCCTTAAAAGCAAATCCTTAAGGTTGGAATATGAAAACTGATATGTCTCAAAAATGGAAACTTAGAAAAAATCTGCCATCCTATCGGCTGGTGCAAACTGCTTTGCCCGCTCAGAGTCTCGCCTATATTCTCACCTTTATTTTTTTCTTAAGTGTCATTATCCTTCTCTATGTACCTTGGCAACAAACTACTATGGGGTTTGGAAGAGTTGTAGCTTACGCACCCTTAGATCGACAACAAGTCATTGAATCTCCCATCAGTGGACGTGTTGTGAAATGGCATGTACACGAAGGGACTCGTGTCAGAAAAGGTGATCCTATCATTGATATCTCCGATAATGATCCCAACTTTATCAATCGAATTCGGGAGGAAAAAAACGCACTTTTACAACGACTAGAGGCAGCAAGATCTAGAGAAGATAACATTCGTTCAAGGATCATTAGTTTACGTTCCTCCCGTGGAAGTGCTGTTGATGCTGCAGACTCAAGAAGGATGATGGCAAAAGATCGAGTTCGTGCCAGCGAACAAGCAGTAGATGCTGCAAAGGCTGCTTTAAAAACCGCCAATCTCAACTTGGATCGCCAAAAACAATTATGGGAAAAAGGACTTACCTCCAAACGAACGTTAGAGTTGGCCGAACTAGAACATACCAATGCAGAAACAGGATTAGATAGGGCCAAAGCGGCTTACGATGCAGCCATCAAAGAAGAACGAGCATTGTACAGTGACACGGGAAAGGTTGCACAAGATGCGGAAGCTTCCATCAATGATGCCAAGGCTTCCTTGGCAGCAGCACAATCAGAAGTAGCACGAGTATTGGAAGACCTACCCAAGTTGGAAGCAAGATTATCTAGACAAGAAACACAAGAAATATTTGCACCGAGGGATGGAACCATTATGCGAATTTTGGTAAACCCAGACACACAACAAGTCAAAGAAGGAGACGGGGTTGCCATCCTTGTACCCGATGCAGAAGACAAAGCAGTGGAACTTTTTATCTCAGGCAATGATATTCCGTTAGTTGGTGAGGGAAGAAAGGTTCGCTTACAATTCCAAGGTTATCCAGTGTTACAAATCAGTGGCTGGCCGGAAACTGCCGTAGGAACTTTTGGTGGAATTGTCAAACTGGTAGACATCACTGACAATGGCTCAGGAAATTTCCGAGTCCTTGTCATTCCAGATCGAGAGGATCGTAAGTGGCCAACCAGTCGTTTTCTCAGACAAGGAGTCAGAGCGAAAGGTTGGATTTTTCTCAATCGTGTGAGTGTCGGTTATGAACTATGGAGAAGGTTTAATGATTTTCCACCAAATCTACCAATGGATGATCCAGAAATGAAATATCTGTTAGATGAAACTGGAAGTGGGGATAAGGTCAAATGATCTCACAACTAAAAAAATCTCTATTTGCATTCCTTTGTCCATTTGGTATGTTTTTTTCCTTTGTACTGGAAGCAGATCCTACGCGGGACCCCTTCGAATCTTTACATGGCCCAAATATTTATTCTCAGGATTATATCAACCAACAACCAGGAGTTCTCACTTTAGAAGAACTTTTAAAATCTGTTGAAAAATCTTATCCACTTGTTCTTGCAGCAGAAAAACTTTTATCAGAGGCAGAATACAACTACCTTGCAGCTGAAGGTGCCTTTGACTTGCAATTTAAATCAATGGGAACCACAAAACCTTTTGGTTATTATACAAACAATGCCGCCGATGCTGTTTTTGAAAAACCAACTCCGCTAGGGGGAACTTCTTTTTTTGCAGGTTATCGAATTGGTCGGGGAACTTTTCCTGTTTATGATGGGAAAAGAGAAACTAACGATCATGGAGAGATTCGGGCGGGTGCCATCTTTCCCCTGATGCGCAATCGTGAGATTGATAAAAACCGAGCAGATATCAAAAAAGCTGACCTTGACCGAAGGCTTGCAGAATTATCCATACAAAAATTAAAAATCGAAGTCATCAAAGAAGCAACGAAACGTTACTGGAAATGGGTGGCCAGTGGCCAAGAATATTTAGTCACCAAAGACTTGTTAGAAATCGCAAAGAACCGCCAAAATCAAATTTCCGAACGCATTAAGTTAGGTGACATTCCGAAAATGGAAGGTACGGAAAACGACCGTGCCATTTTACAAAGAGAATCCCAATTTGTTTCTGCAGAACGAGAGATGCAAAAAGCTGCCATCGATTTGTCTTTATTCTTACGAGCTCCCGATGGAAATTTAATCCTTCCCACAACGCACAGGTTACCGATTGGATTTCCTAAGCCCATCGATTATAAAAAAGTCGAATTGGAAAAAAGTATCAAACTTGCTTGGAAATATAGACCGGAATTACAAGACTATGAATTCAAACGAGATAAAGTTCGTGTCGATCAAGATATGGGTTTTAATGCTTTGAAACCGCAAGTAGACTTGGTAGTAGCCGGTTCCCAAGACTTTGGACCAGGTTCTGTTACGAGAGCAAAACCGGAACTAGAGGCCTCTGTTGTTCTCAACTTGCCCATCCAAACTAAACGCCCAAGAGGGATGATTGGGGCTGCCGAAGCAAAAATCGCCCAACTGGACCAAGAACTACAATTCTCCAAAGATAAAATCAAAACAGAAGTGCAAGATGCGATTTCAGAGGTGATTGCTTCGGCAAAACGCGTAAGTGTTACTCAAAATGAAGTCGAACTTGCAAGAAAGTTAGAAGAGATGGAGAGGGAACGTTTTGCACTCGGTGACTCTACACTTCTATTTGTGAATATTCGCGAACAGACTAGTGCCGAAGCCGCGGTGCGAGAAATTAAGGCATTGTACGATCATCATGTAGCTATTGCCCATTTCCAAGCAGCAACTGCTTCTGTTTTGCAAATTTCGCCTTTTCCTTAGTTTGTTTTATTGTTCAGAAAAAAAAACGACTTTCACAACTCAATGAATCTCTAAACTTTTCCCTAAAGAAGGTATCTATGCACGGGGAAGAGTCACTATTACAAGACATTGGTCTTAGTATTATTTTCGCAACAGTCTTAAGTCACATCGCAAGAGTACTCAAACAACCGTTAATTTTAGGTTATATTATTGGTGGAGCCCTGCTCGGGAAGGAAATGGGATTTGGATATGTAACGAACGAAGCTAGTATTGAACTCATTTCCGAAATCGGACTCATCCTACTACTTTTCATCATCGGATTAGAAATCAATTTGGCCGAACTTGCAAAAATGGGAAAGGCCATGTTTACTTTGGGGATCCTCCAATTCACACTATCCGTTGCTTTTGTATATTCCGTGTTTCCTTTTTTTGGACTTTCTATTGGTTCAGAAAAGTTTGACCTTCTTTATATTGCAGTTGCCCTATCTCTTAGCTCCACTTTAATCGTTGTTAAATTATTGCAAGATAAGGTGGAGATCAACACTCTATCAGGAAAACTTACCGTTGGAGTATTAGTTTTCCAGGACATTTGGGCGATTTTGTTTATGGGTGTCCAACCCAACTTAAATAATCCCGAAATTCTAAAAATTCTAACTTCTGTTGGAATCATTGTTTTACTCATTGCTTTTAGTTTTAGTGTCAGCCGTTATGTTTTAGCCAAGTTATACAAAGCTTGTGCCAGTAGCCCGGAACTCATCCTTCTAACTTCAATTATGTGGTGTTTTCTTGTTTGTGGGATTGCAGGAGAAGCTGGACTTTCCAAGGAAATGGGTGCACTCGTTGCCGGTATG
Source organism: Leptospira soteropolitanensis (assembly GCF_026151655.1). Classification (GTDB taxonomy): domain Bacteria; phylum Spirochaetota; class Leptospiria; order Leptospirales; family Leptospiraceae; genus Leptospira_A; species Leptospira_A soteropolitanensis. The sequence continues at coordinate 238,507 of NZ_JAMQPN010000001.1, forward strand.
AGTATCGCCGCCTTCCCTTATGGTGCCGATGTTATCTCTAAACTGATTGGAATTCGTGACTTCTTTGTTACCCTCTTCTTTGTGGCACTTGGTCTAAAGGTTCCGCTTCCAAGTTTAGAAGTGATCGGATTATCTACCGCCATCATCGTTCTTATGTTATTTGTAAGGATGATTACTATCGCACCAGTGATCATCAAACTCAACAAAGGGGTTCGAAATGGATTCCTAACTGCCCTCAACCTCGCTCAGATTTCAGAATTCTCACTCGTCATTTTGGCGTTAGGTGCTGGATTCGAACACATCACTCCGAAACTGCAAGCTGTAATTTTAACTTCAACCATCATTGCATCGGTTCTTTCCACATATATCATTATGTTTAACCATAACATTGCTGCAACGTTCGAAAGAATTCTCGCTCGTGTTGGTATCTCTGACCAAGCAGAAGAATCGGGGGAAGATAAATCAAGTCACGGGGGGCATGGAGGACATGGTGACGGGATGGTACGTGACATCATTGTCCTTGGCTATTTTCGAATCGCTCGTGCCTTTGTGGAATACTTGGAAGACTTATCTCCTTCGCTTATCAAACGAATCATCATTGCTGACTACAATCCAGCCTTCAAAGACGAACTCACAAACAAAGGTTTTCAATGGGCCTATGCAGACCTTGCCCACCCCGATTCATTATCGCATATTGGGCTTCACGATGCTTCGATGGTCATTTGTACCATTTCTGATTCTTTTTTAAAAGGAACAAATAACAATCGTTTGCTCTCCACTCTTAGCAAACTGGCACCAAATGCAAAAATCATTTTAACAAGTGATGAACCAGGAGAAGCGAAAAAGTTGGTTGCCGATGGAGCTCAAAAAGTGATTATCCCTGGTGTGATTACCGGAGAATTTTTGTATGACTATATCTCTCGAGGAATGAGAAATAACGAAAGAGAAGTTTGATTCCTTTCGCATTCAAGAAATTACATGGAAAAAAAATTGTCTCTAGGAAATTTGAAATGTAAATTGGAAAAAGGAAAATTCTTCATTCTAAAGCCGGTAACCAATTGCCGGCGACAGAACATAGGAATTTCTAAATCAAACCCTTCTCTTTAAAATCTCGAATCACCACTTCTAAATCAGCAGGTGAATCTACTCCCAAGTTGGCTTTATCAGAAAGGTAAACTCCAATGGTCGATCCATTTTGCAAAGCGCGAAGTTGTTCTAATGATTCAACCGTTTCCCAATCGGAGTCAGGCAAATGATTGTATTTCATTAAAAATTCTCTTTCGTAAGCATAAATTCCTAAATGCCTGTGGTAACTTGCTTCTCCTTTATAAGAAGCGGGGATCGGAGAACGGGAAAAATAATTGGCACGTGCATTTCTGTCAAAGACCACCTTTACTTTGTTAGGATCTTTTGGGTCTTCAGAAGGTGAAAAGGGAACAGCGGCCGTGGTCATTTCCCAATTTCTATGTTTGGTTTTTAATGACAATACCCCATCAATGAGGTTTGGTTCCATCCCTGGTTCATCGCCTTGGATGTTTACTATGATTCCGTAGTTTGGAAATTTTTCTGCAACTTCAATGATTCGATCCGTGCCGGTTGGGTGATGGGGACTTGTGAGTACGGACTCTCCACCGAAAGACAAAACCACATCATGAATTCTTTTGTCATCGGTTGCCACCACCAAACGGTGGATTGATTTAGAAAGGGAAGCATGGTGGTAGGTCCACTGGATCATTGGTTTTGTGCCAATGAGGGCCAGTGGTTTTCCAGGGAATCTTGTGCTCGCGAATCTCGCGGGGATCACACCGAGGATTTGGTCGGACATATAGTCCTAGTTTACCAAGAACTCGGTAAAGTAAACCTCTTTGATTTTTCCATTGGTCAAAATATGATTTAAGTGGGCTTTGATTTCCTCACGTAAATCCAATTGGTTGGTAATGGATTTTAAATCGTCTTTAGTTTTCCGTGCAATGACAAGGTTAATGATGTTTTGCATTTGAGCCACACGTGCTGCCAGTTCCGCAGAAAGTGCTGGTTGTCCAGATTCAAATCCAAGAGACATCTTTAACTTAACAAAGTGTGATTCACCAACATCAGAAGTATTCACTCTAAATTCCTCCTGAAATGTGTAAACTTCCAAAGGAGGGGGAGCTTTCACAAGAGAGATATTCTTTTGTTGTTTAAATACACTAGTTGCCGTTTTTTGAGCAACAAACATTGATATAACGGTTACAATGATAATCCCAAAAATGGCCGCAGCAATGTACAATAACCATTTTACAATGGGGGACATCCCTGTGGAGGCGGTACTACCTTCGGCTAACCCACCTTCTTCTTCATCTACTTCACGGTCACCCATGTTAAAATTCTCCTTCTACATTTGTTTCAGTATTCGGCAAACGAGTGTCAGGTAGTCCGTATTTACTTTCCCCTGGTCCTCGTTTGGTAGACTTTTCAGTCAGGATAATGATATCTACCCTTCGATTGAAAGCTTTTGCTTCCGGTGTGCCTTCATTCTCCAATACAAGAGGTCTATAGGATCCAAAGCTAACCGCCTGGAACCAACTAGGTTCAATTTCTTCTGAATTGATCATAAAAACGGTAGCATTCACTGCTCTTGCTCCCGCCAAATCCCAGTTATTAATATATTCACGTTCTTCACGACCAGGGCGACTCACAGGATTGACCGCATCGTCATCACTATGCCCTTCCACTCGGACAAATCGTTCGAGTCCTTTGATAAGCCCTGCTGCTTTTCGCAAAGTCTCTCGAATGGCAGGCGTTAGGATGGCAGATCCAGGATAAAAATAATCAGCACCCACAAGAGAAATCACAAGCCCTCTTTCGTTTTCCGAAATTCGAACTTTTCCTGCTTCTACTTCTGGTTTAAAAACTTCTTGGGCATCTTTTTTAGATTTAGAAAGGTTACGTCCTACCACTTGGGAAGGAAGCGACTCAATTTGCATTCCCATCTCTTCCAAAGACCCTTTAGATAGCGTTTGTCCCCCCGTGAAAAATCCCGTAGTGGATTTGAACGCAGATAAAATGATCTGCATCTCCTTTGCATCTGTTTTCCCAGTTGTATACAAAAGGATAAAGAAACAAAGGAGAAGTGTCACCATGTCCCCGTAAGTCGCCATGAACTCGGGAACTTTTTGGATACACTCAGGACATTTTTCTTTTTTAGACGCCATGATTTAAATATTAGTCTCCGTCGTCTTTCAGTGCAGTTCGTTCTGCAGGAGTTAAGAAACTCGCCAATTTCTCTTTTACAATCCTTGGGTTGTCCCCAGATTGAATCGATAAAGTTCCTTCCACCATCACTTGTTTGATTACAAGTTCATCTTCTGATCGTCTGGTGAGTTTTCTCACAATCGGTGCTGCAAACAAGTTCTGTGCAAGTGATCCGTATAATGTCGTAATAAGAGCTGTCGCCATACCTTGTCCGATGGCACTCGCATCCCCACCACCTAGGTTCTTTAACATCCCCACAAGACCCACAAGGGTCCCTAACATCCCGAACCCTGGCGCAAAACCAGCGTAAGCATCCCACCAAGAACGACCATAAGCATGCCTTGTGGCGGTGTTCCCAATTTCGGTTTCCATAATATTTCGAACCAGTTCGGGATCTGTTCCATCCACTACGAGTTGGATTCCCTTCTTTAAAAATTCTTCTGGTAGTTCGTTGATATCATCTTCTAAGGCAAGTAAACCTTCACGACGAGCTTTTTCAGAAAAGCTAACTAATGTCGTGATGAGTCCAGGTAAATCTGAGGGAGGATTTTGGAAGGCTTTTTTAGTAACAGCTCCCACTCCAATGGTAGATGTCCAAGGAAAGGAAATGATCGTAGCGGCAGCGGCCCCTCCAAATGTAATCATCACCGAGGGAATGTCGATAAGGTCGGTGAGTGCAAGCCCCCCCGAGACAACCCCAAGTAACATCAAGGCCGCTCCTAGGGCCAAACCAATGACTGTAGCTATATCCATTTCTTATGTTTCCTCAGGTCTTCTTTCAGTGACTCGAGGGAGATTGTGGATTCTTGTTTGGTAAGCGATTACCTTTTCCACAACTTCCGCAACAGGCTCTTGTACAATGAATTTTTTCTCATTCACAAGAGTGATGATCGTATCCGGATTTGCTTCGATGGTCTCAATCAAATCTGCATTGAGAACAAATTCCGCACCTTTGAGTCGATGTAAAATGACCAAGAGATCCCCCTTCAGAGATTTCTATTTATGTCTATCGACTACCTTTCGAATTTCGCTTACGAATTTTTCTTCTGTAAACCTGTTGATGGAATTTTGGAAATCTCCGCGTTTGAAATGGATCTTTTCTGCCCTTTGGATGGCCTCGTTTAAGGATTTTACCGTCTGTTCTTTGAAAAATACCCCCGTTCGGTCTTCCTTGACTGACTCCAAAGCACCTCCCTTCCCATAGGCAATGACGGGAGTGGCATAAGCCTGCGATTCGACAGGAGTGATCCCGAAATCTTCCATTCCCGGAAAAATAAACCCACGGGCCTTCTTATAGAGTTCGATTACCTCTGTGCGCGGGAGTCCCTTTTTCCAAAGGATATTTTTGGGAAGGTTTTTGACAAGTTTCCCCTCTTCTTGGCCCCCACCTACAAGGATCAGAGGTTTTCCATTTTCTCGAAAGGCTTCAATGGCTAGGTCAATTTTTTTATAAGGAGCAAATGCGGAAACCATCAGATAATAATCATCTTTGGAAACATCGTGTACTCGGAAGTCTTGAGGTAAACAGGGTGGATACACAATTTTATAATCACGACGGTAATACTTTTGGATACGCCTTCCCACAAAATGCGAGTTACATGTAAAATAATCCACACGGTTAGAAGAAGCGGCATCCCAAGTACGAAGGTAATTGGCAATGGATTGTAAAAGAAAAAATTTAAATCCCTTTCTGCCGGGAAAATAATCATAATACATATCCCAAACATACCGCATAGGGCTATGGATATAACTTAAATGGAAGGTATCGGGATGAGGGATGACTCCTTTGGCCACACAGTGAGAAGAGCTAATCACCACATCATACCCTTTTAAATCCAATGATTCAATCGCAGTGGGGAAAACTGGTAAATAATAACGATAATACTTTTCTTTGAAAGGAAGATTGTTTGTGAATGCCGTTGTGATCTTTCGATTTTCAATCCTTTCGTTTAGTTTCCCTTTGGAATAAAAAAGAGTAAATAAATCCGCTTCTGGAAATGCTTTTAATAAACTATCGAGTACGATTTCACCACCGCGCATACCGGTGAGCCAATCATGTATAATTGCAACTTTCATTATTCTTGTGGTCCAATCCTTCTTCCCGTAATTGGCGTTGTACGTCCGTAATACGATGCTGTGATCAAAAATGGAATCGGCATGGTGTTCTCTAAATTCCTGGAACTTTCCATATAACGCCTTCCTTCTTTTCCAATCGTTTCTGCGTCTTTGACAGTAGCAAGAAGTTCATCGTACATTTCTGTACTGCCAATTAATTTGGGAATTGTGCCTTCTGTTTGATTTAATTTATCGGAGATAGAACGAAAATCCAATGTGATTTGTCTGAGGTCTGCCCGATTTTCTTCCATCGTCACGGAAGTGGCTTTGAAAAAATCATCAAAATAACGAGCAGACGGTAAATAGTCAGGACTTTTTTCACCCTCACGAAATGTGGGTTTAAAAAAAGGACGTTTTCCATCGGAACTTCCTGGATTGATATTGATGATCCTTTCAGAAAACAATGTGATGGTTTGAAAATCCACTTCATAATTATCCCAAAGAGTTAAAGGATCTTCCAATGCAATATGTAGTTCGATCGCATGATCCATGTTATGGTCGAGGAATCGGCGATCGGGTACATCCATCAGTGGTCGAGAATCAATATGTGCAACATAACCTTTTTGAATTCCTAAAATTCGAACCTCGGTTCCTTCCTTGATTCCATCAATGCGAGAATAAAATAAAGATAACCGATACGGATATTTTTTGGCGGGACGATCCGGCTCAATGACTGTAGTGAAAAAAGCAAAGACCAAAATAGAAAAAAAAATGATTCCTGTTAGGGCTTCTTTTGATATCTTTTTTGATTTCACGGGAGACTTAAAATTCTTCCTTCCAAAGAAAGAGTTGGCAAGCAGATTTTAAATGACCAAATGGGAGAAGATGAAAGCAGTCACCATCCTAAAATACGACGAATCAGATCCTCAATTGGAACTCCGCGAAAAGGAAATTCCCACACCGAAAGAGAACGAAGTCAGGATCAAAATCCACCTTTCTCCGATCAATCCTTCTGATCTGATGTTCATTCGTGGACTCTATGGATTCAAAAAAAAAGCACCAGTATCCGCAGGGTTCGAAGCCAGTGGAACCATCGACGCAGTGGGAAGTGCCATCAAAACATTAAAAGTGGGAATGAATGTGTCCTGTGTTGCCCCACAAAACGATGGGACTTGGGCCGAATACATGATCACGACGGAGGACAACTGTTTGCCGTTAGTGGATGGAGTGAGCCTTGACGAAGGATCTAGTTTTTTTGTAAACCCAATGACTGCTTGGGCGATGGTATCCAAATGTTCGAAAGAAGGTCATCCCGCCATGATCCAAACCGCTGCAGCTAGTGCTTTAGGCAAAATGGTAGTTCGACTTTGTAAGGAACGTGGTATCCCTTTAATCAATGTTGTGCGAAAGAAAGAACAAGAAGATAACCTTTTAGAAATTGGTGCAGAAAACATTCTAAACTCCACTTCTCCCAACTACCAAAAAGACTTATTCAAAATTTCGAAAAAACTAAATGCTACTTACGCCATTGATGCAGTAGCAGGGGAAACGGCACAGTCACTTGTGGAATGTATGCCTTATGGGTCTAAAATTGTATGTTACGGGGCATTATCAGAAAAACCATTTGCTGTGAATGCGGGAATTATGTTATTCCAAAATAAGAAAATTGAAGGGTTTTGGTTGTCCTCATGGATTTATGAAATTGGTTTAGAAGAATTTCAAAAACAAGCCAAAGAAGCTCAAAAATTTTTAAAAACCGTTTTCCAAACTAAAATCAACAAACGATTCAAGTTTGAAGAATACAAAGAAGGTTTGGAATTTTACAAACAACATATGACCGAAGGGAAGGTAGTATTTGGTCCGTAAATATTCATTTATCTCTTTAGCTCTTTCATTGTTTGTCTTCACTCATTGTTTGAGTGATACGAAAAAGAATTTAGAAAGCTTAAAAGCATGTAAGTTTGATTTGGTGGATGTTCGTGTAGACCTAAAGCCAAATCCAAAATTTCCTTTGATTCCTTTAGTGGATTTATATCCGCAGGTTTCAGTGACAAATCCAAACAATACTAAAGTCTCTATCTATCAGTTTGATTTGGAGATTGAACTTGTAACTCCCCAAGGAAAAGAATACATTGGAAAACTCCAAAATGAAACACCACACGAAGTAGAACCAAACTCTGAAACTTTGGTTGTTTTGAAACTTGTCCCCGAACAAAAAGGGTCCATTCTTCCAAAACTTCTTTTATTAGCAAAACAACTGTCAGATGCAGCAAGACGAGGAGAAGATGCAGAGTTTGAAATTTATGGTACTGTTCATGTGGATAGCGCTTTTGGAAAACTTCCGATTCCCGTAAGAGAAGTCTCCCGGATCAAACTCAAAAAATGAAATTATCTCTCTCTAAGATTGGGATCTTTTTCGTCTTTTGCGGATTATCTATCCATTGCATCCAAAATCGGGATGATTTGTTTTATTCCGGACAAGAAGGAAATCAAAAGATTTTTGAAACCTATGCATTAAAAAATTCTGCTTGTGGAACGAACAAATTGCCGGGAGCACTTTTACTCGGAAGAGTGAAAATAGATGATTTAAAACTATGTTTTAGAGCTATTGAACTCATCGATTGTGTTACATGGAATACAGAAGGATATGTTCCCGGTTCCTGTAAAAATATTGGAACGAGTTTTAAATAGTTATGTGGAGATATTTATTTGATTTATCCACTACAGAAATTCTTTTATTCGCATCACTAGCGTTTGCTGGCATTTTTCTATTACTTTTTGGTAAACTTAGGAAAAAAGAAACACCAATAAACTCAAAATCAAAATCTGGGGTTGGATCAGATGATCCGAAAAACCAAACTGCAGGCAAACCCAAAAAAGATTCCAAACCATCAAAAGATACCAACCTCAAGGTTATGGAAATTTTCGACTACAACGGAATTAAAATTTTACACCAAGACGGTGCCTATACTGTCAATGATCAAAGTGTTGTTACTAATTATATGAACTGGAACCTTCTTCCTTCCAAATATCAAAAAATGGTCAAAGAATTAGATAATAGATCTCTTGGTGAAAAAGGAGAGGATTATTTTTTAGAAATGATCAATGGATTTTACTATGTATCCTTGCCGGGTGGAAAGAAAAAAAGATATGATTCCATCCAAAGTATCCCGGCTGACATTCGTAAACGATTGGGAGTGTAACCTTTTAAGTAGAAAGAACACCCACTTTATTTTTTAACTTTGCATTGCGTTTTGTCTCTCGTAACAAACGTTTTGATTCTTTCTGTTCACGATCACGCATGATTCCTTCATCCAAAACTTTTTTAGGCGGCTTTTTTAAGTCCCAAACAATTCCAAACCAACTAAGTACTTTTAAAATATAATATGAAACATCCACTTCATACCAATAGAACCCTTGGTTAGCGGAAGAACAGTAGTAGTGGTGGTTGTTATGCCAACCTTCTCCCATCGTAAGAAGGGCAAGCCAGAAATTGTTTTTACTTGTATCGCGTGAATCGTACCGGACAGAACCATACACATGAGAAAGAGAATTGATGGTCCATGTGGCATGTCCCAAAAAGAAAGTAGAAACCGCATAACCATAAACAAGCCATGCCCATCCGCCTACTAGATATAGTAAGATGGCATAAGAGAGTGGTGGTATCCAGTGATTACGATCTAAAAAACGAAGCTCAGGATATTTATAAAAATCGGGAATGAGTTTTACTTCATAATCGTTATAATCGTTCCTGAGAAACCATAACATATGGGAGTACCAAAATCCCTTCCGACTTGGAGAATGTATGTCTTTTTCTGTGTCGGAATATTTATGGTGGTTTCTGTGGTGTGCCGCCCACCAAATGGGTCCTTTCTGCATAGACATTGCCCCAATCCAAGCCAATATAAATTGGAAAACTCGAGAAGTTTTGAAGGAGGCATGGGAAAAATAACGATGGTAGGCCGCAGTGATTCCAAACATCCTAAGGAAGTAGGATCCCAGAGCTAACCAGACAAGAGACCAAGAAAAGGGCACGGTGAAAACGGTAAGGACGGTAACCTGGACTAAAAAGAACAAAATAAGAAAAAGAAGAGGAGCCTGTTCTTTGACAACTGGCTCAACGGTAGAAGAAGAATTCATGCAAATAAACCTATACCTATTGGCGTCCCCAATTTACGTTTGGTTGCAAAAAAATTCATTCTACTTGATTCCCGATTTGCTTATAGCACCCTGTCCATATACCCATGTCATCGAAAATCGTTGTCCAAAAATACGGTGGAACCTCCGTTGGTGACACCACTAAAATCCAAAATGTGGCCAAACGTATTAAACGTTACCACGACGAAGGCCAAAAAGTTGCCGTTGTAGTTTCTGCAATGGGACATACTACAGACGAACTCGTCGACCTGGCTGACCAAATTTCCAAAAACCCTCCCAAACGAGAAATGGATATGCTGCTTTCCACGGGTGAACAAGTCTCGATTGCTCTTCTTGCCATTGCTCTGAATGAACTCGGAGTTCCGGCTCAATCCTTCACTGGTTCACAATTAAAAATCTTAACTGATGGAAACTTCTCGAATGGAAAGATTGAAATGATTGATCGATCTCGTATTGATGAAGCATTTAACAAAGGAAAGGTGGTGATTGTTGCCGGTTTCCAAGGAATTGATAAAGACGAAAATATTGTCACTTTGGGACGCGGAGGAAGTGATACTTCTGCCGTAGCTCTTGCCGCCGCTCTTGGTGCTGATGAATGTGAAATTTATACCGACGTTGATGGTGTTTACACTGCTGACCCAAGAAAAATTCCTACTGCTAAGATGCACAAACAAATCACTTACGAAGAAATGTTGGAACTTGCAAGCCTTGGTGCTGGAGTCCTTCACTCTCGAAGTGTTGAATTAGGTATGAATTATAACGTGGTCATCCACGTACGATCCAGTTTCCACGATAAACCGGGAACTTTAGTGATGAGTGAGGACAAAATTATGGAAAAAATGAAAGTGAGTGGAGTGACTGCCAAAGGTGACCAAGCTCGAGTAACCATTGCCGATGTAAAAGACAAACCAGGGATTGCAGCAGAGTTATTCACTCAGTTGTCAGATAAAGATGTAATCGTGGATGTGATTGTTCAATCATCGCCAAGAGATGGGATTAATACCATTTCCTTTACTATTGCCAAAAAAGACATTTCTGCTGCGAAGCCAATCATTGATGCGTATGCAAAAGATCATGGAAATGGAAAAGCTGAAATTGATGAAAACATCTCAATCGTATCTGCGGTTGGTGTGGGTATGAAATCTCATGTGGGTGTGGCAGCGAAGATGTTCCAATCCCTTGCGGAAAAAAACATCAATATCGAAATGATCTCTACTTCCGAAATTAAAATTTCTTGTGTCATCAAACAAAACCAATCGGAAGATGCAGTAAAGGCTTTACACACTACGTTCATCGGATAATTTTACGACCGTATGCAAAAAGGATCACGAATGTCTCGAATTTTCGTTTTGTTTTTTGCATCGGTTTTTGTCTTTAGTCCTCTATTTGCCCCTAACCCAAGTTTAAGTTCTTACGAGTCTTTAAATTCTGTTTTAGCCATTGTTGGCCCAAGGTCTATTTCTAGTTTGGATTATGAAGAAGGTGTAGAGCGTTATAAAAATCTATCCCGCTTTTTTCCAAATTACCGTAAAAAAGGATCTCTGCATGCCCAAGTCATCGATTTTTTAATTGATAGAGCCGTCGTAGACAATGTTGCAGATGAGGAATCCGTTCAGGTAAACGAAAAACGAATCGAAGCAGAAATCCAGAAACGAATGGAAGCACAGGGGATTACCGACCTAGAACAATTCAAAAAGTCGGTTCAATCACAGTTTAACTTACCTTACGAAGTATGGTTGGAAGATTTACCTTACCAAATTAAAAAAGGACAACTTCTACAGATTAAGGTAAGTCCGCCCTTACCTTCCGAACAAGAAGTGCAATCTTGGTATAACAAAAATAAGGCGAAAGTAGGTTCGGAATTCAAGTTTCGAGAAATTGTTTTTTCTCCTGCGAATTCTTCCATTGATGAAGAGACAAGAATTTTCAACGAACTCACAGAGATTCGAAATAAATCTTTAAAAGATCCTTCTTTTTTTAAGTTGGTTGCATCTGGTCCAAGAAACGAATCTAGATATCGTTTGAATGGGGGACTCGTCAATTGGGTTCCCACTTTTGAATTGTACAAAACTCAACCAACCACTGCTTCTGTATTGGCACAAGTTGGTGGTCAGGGTAAGATATCTGAAGTATTCCGAGATGATCGCAAAAGATACTGTTTGGTTTTTGTGGAAGGAATGAGACCCACTCCTCTTGATGCCGTTAGAAAAGGAATACAAGGATTTTTATTTCGAGAAAAGGAACAAACTTCATTTGAAGAATGGGTATCCACTACAAGAAAGGCGACTTCTATTTCAATTTTTGATCCCATTTATATCAAAGAACATAACATCAATAATCCGGAAGAAAAATACAATACAGATTAATGATGAATAGAAAGGAATATAATCCAAGTTTTGCGGTAGTTTACTTAGACAACCAATCAATTCAATTTTTAGATCAAAATTTTAAAATAGAATTATGGGAAGAATTTACAAATCGCCTCTCGAAAGTTTTTCCTGAAATACCAATTCATATCAATTCCAACACATCGCTTTTACAAAAGTTAAATTCCACTTCGTTAAAAAATCGGATCATTCTCCATGAAGATGTTTCAAAGGAATATGATTTTTTACTCAGATTAGGCAAACTATTGCCTGAATCAAAATTCAAAGATCCAGATTGGGATGAGGTTTGTTTCCTTTATTTCACTGGCATTTCTCCTCTATTGGATACTGAACTAACGGAGAAAGCTTGGAATCGCCATAAAAACTTTTTTAGTCAGTATTCCTATTCGGAAAACTTACCACCAGGACTTACACCGACGATCATCACTCGGGAATTTCTAACTTCTTTACCAGACGTACTGACCACCGACATCCATTCTTTTTTTATAAAAAATATCAACCAATATGATGTAGATATTTTTTATAAAGCACCGGACCTTCGACAGCTTCGTTTGGATTTTCGACTCTCCTCTTTTCGTTCGTTAACTCTCATCCAAGGGCTATTGCCTTTTGGAAAAGATTTAACTTATGAAAATCTCCTCTCCATATTAAAAGAAAACCCTCAGCTATTTCGTAGTGGCCCTACTTATTTGGAATGGGAAATTTATAAAGGTTGTGAGCTTAAGTGTACATTTTGTCCGCGCGAATTTGTCGATTTAGAAAATGATGGAAGTTTTGTTTCTTTAGAGGATGTAAAATCCACCATACACAAACTTAATTCAGAACTTTTATCGCCCATTACCATCAGTTTAACGGGAAATGGGGAACCTCTTCTCCATCCTGATTTTAAAAACGTAGTTTTAGAAATTTTAAAATTAAAAACGCTTTCAGAACTGATTATTGAAACAGCTCTCTACAGAAATACAGAATCCCTGTTGTCCTTAATAGAAAGTTTAAATCCTTCGGAAAAAGAAAAACTTTGTGTCATCGTAAATGTAACGACATTACAACCAGATGTTTACAAATCCTTATATGGAAAGTCAGAACTGGAAAAAGTGCTTGGTACGATTGATTTACTATCGCAATCACTTCCCAATCAATCGTTACATGTGCAGATGATAAAGATGAAGGAAGTAGAAGAAGAAATTGATCCTTATTTTACTTTCTTTGAGAAAAAAGGAATCAATGTGATTCTACAAAAATACAATACATTTGCAAACAAACTCATTGAACGTCGGGTAAGCGATCTTACTCCTATTCATAGAGATTTTTGTTGGCATTTGGCGCGAGATTTATCTGTTTCAGTAGATGGAAAAGTTGCCATTTGCAAACAGAATCAATCGGAAGTGGTTGGAAATTTATATAAAGAATCTCTCGGAGTCGTTTGGCAAAAAGGTTTAGAATTTTTTAAACATAGCTTTCATGGCGAACATGATAAAATTCCTGCCCCTTGTTTGAATTGTGATGAGTGGTATACTTTCAACGCGTGATTGTTTTGCCTTCATTCAGGCAAGACTAGGCTCCACTCGCTTTCCGAAAAAAATTTTAAAGTCCATCCCAGAGGAATCAAATACTTCAGTCCTTGATCATATCCACAATCGCCTTTCCACTATTTTTCCCAAAGAACAGATTGTTTTTTTAGTTCCCGAAGGTGATAGAGAACTCATTGAATTTTTGCAAAACAAAAACTACCAATATTTTGTTGGATCGGAATCTGACGTTCGAGATAGATTCCGAAAAGCTTGTCTTCATTTCAAAGCGAAACATATTTTTCGCCTAACGGGAGATAATCCATTTATTGATTTAGAATCCATCCGATATTTGTATGAAGCAATCACTTATATTTCTGATCCATATTATAGTCTATCTATGGTTGGATTGCCATTGGGAATGGGAGTAGAATGTTTTTCAGCAAATTCTCTTTTGTTAGATGCTAAAGGTCCAATACCCGAACGACATACGGAGCATGTTTCTCTTCATATCAAAGAACACCCAGAAATCCATAAACAAATCCGATTGTCAGCGCCGCATCTCAATCATTTCGTAGATATAAATCCAAGTACCCTTCGCATCACAGTCGATGAATCCAAAGACTATGAACTCGTTTGTTCTTTGTGGGAAAAATTAGGAACCAAAGATCCATTCTTTGGGGCCAAAGAAGTGATTCAGTTGGCAAAAGACCAACCAGAATTTTTTTTAGTCAATGCTTCTGTAGAACAAGTGACTTTTCCCTTACCCAAAGAAGGCCGAAAATCCAAACAAGTACGAATTGTTTATGGAGAACCTTCCCTCTTTGGAAGTGGACACTATGAACGATGTAAATCTTTGTCTGTATTTTTGGAGATGAATGGATATGATATAATACTCTCTGACAAACCAGACCTCGAATCTAGAGATCTACCACAGATTCTAGATATAAGAGAAAATGAATTTCCCTTACACAATTTATTTTATATAGATAATCTCCATCATTTGCCAAACAAATCCAATTCTAGTTTTTTTCTACCAAATCCAATGATACCGATCCATCAGGGAGATCCTATTTCGTATTTTAATTCTCCCTTATCTGAATTGGATTGGAACCAAAAAACCATTCCTGGACAAGTTCTTGTATATGCTGGTAGTTTAGGAAAAGAAGAATCGGAACTAATCGATAGGTATCTGTTGCAATTTCTAAATTCAAATACAGCTGAAACAATAGTTAATATCGATTCAGTGGTTCGCATTGGAGGAACACCTCCCATAAACCAAAATGTAAATTTTATTTCCAGAATTTCCTATATCGAATTTTTAAAACAAATTCAAAAATCTGAATTGGTTCTTACTTACTTTGGCCAAACAATGATGGAATCTATTGGATATGGAAAAAAAGTTTGTTTGATTGGAATCACACCAATACATGAATCCTTAGGAAAATTTGCAGAAGAAAAATTAGGAATTCCCTATTTAGGTTCTTTATCTGAATTAAAAGATTATAAACAATTTCCCAACCTTTTTCCTAATCCAAAAACAAAATTAGTTCGCGATGCTCACTTAAAAATATTGAAATGGTTAGAATCAATTTATGAAAGCTAAAATACAAATTTTATTCTTCGCTATTCTTCTCTTACTCTTCACAAATCCTATATTGACTCAAACAGAAGATAAAGAAACCATCGAAATCAATGCAAAAATTGAATTAGAAAAAGTCAGTCGCAATATCATCAATGCACTTCGTTATGGAAGATTTCTTTTAGCAGACACGGAATGGAAAAAAATCCAATCCGATGTTTATAAATCCTATCCTGAGTATGATTATTTAAATGGAAGTTTGTTATACTCTAGAATGGAATGGCAGGAGGCAAAAGAAAGTTTAAACAAAGCTCTCAAAAAAGAACCAAACCATGAGGCCGCAAGTTTTTTACTCGGTATGATCTATGCTCAGGAAGATAGTTGGTCCGAGGCAAAAGATACTTGGATCGAAACCAATCAAATTTCCCCATACAATCCTTTTTATCATTACAACTTAGGTCTTGCTTATTTTATATTAAAAGATTACAACAATGCCATTGTATCTTTAAACAAATCTTTAGAATACAAAGCAAACTACAATGAAGCAAAACTCATTTTAGCAAAAACCTATTTAGAACTAAATGAAACGGAAAAAGCCAAAGTTGAACTTTCCACCATTCTAGAACAAGATCCAAAACACATCCAAGCATCCCATTTAATGGGCCGCGTGGTCTATTTAACCGAAAAAGATCCGAAAAAATCTCTTACTTATTTAAAAAACCAAAGAGTCCTCGGATGGAGAGAAAAAAAAATATATGCACGATGTTATTTTGAAATTCGTAAGTGGAAAGACGCTGAAAACCTACTTCGTCCAATCGCCTATTCACCGTTTGCTGATGAGTATGACCAAAGTTTTTATTTAAACTTACTTTTAAATTTAGGTTATGATGAAAGAGCCAACGACTTCTTTCATTTCATCCAGAAACAATCTCAAAACGAATCTAAAATTGCAGAAGCTTATAGAATGTTACTCTCTTCCCGAGAGGGAAAAGATTTACTCTATCACTATTTTAAACTTAGGTATTAAATTACGAAACGACGATATCCGTTTTGGCTTGGGTGTATTTCCATTCCACAGCCACTCGAATGAGTTTTTCGTTCTCAGTGATGCTGAGTTTGGATTTAATACGGGAACGTAAAGTTTCAATGGTGGAAGGAGCAAGACCCATATTGGCAGCAATTTCTTTGACCGGCATTCCTTCCCCAATCATGAGAAACACTTCCAATTCACGATTGGACAATCTGTCGATAGGATCTTTTTCGTCTTTTTGAGAAGCTCTGTACAAATGTCCGAGCAGACGAGTGGCTTGCGAAGAACTGACAAAATAATCTCCCTTAAGCACAGTGTGGATGGCTTCTACAATTTGAGTGGTTGTATCTTCTTTAAAAACATAACCCATAGCACCCAATTTAAAGGCACGATCTACAAAGGTATCGTCCGTCAACATACTGATGATGATGACGGCAATATTAGGAAAAGTTGTTCTAAGACGTTTGAGCAACTGCAAACCATTCTGGTTTTGTTTGAGTTGGATATCAATCAATACCAAACTTGGCTGCAGTTTTTCTATATCATTAAATGATGTTTCAATGTTATCCGCACTCCCGATGCACTCTAAATCTTCCGATTTAGCAATTAGGTTTTGTAGTGCATCTACTACAAGAGGGTGGTCATCAACGATATAGACTTGTTTCTTCATATTTTCCGGCTCTAAGATTCTTTTAAAGCTGTGATCATCTCTTGTGTTGCTTTTTTACCATCGCCAAACAACATCAAACAGTTGTCAGCAATGAAGAGTGGGTTAGGCACTCCTGCAAATCCTGGACTAAGGGAACGTTTGATCACAACAACTGTCTTAGCATTTCCAACATCCAAAATAGGCATACCAGCAATTGGTGACTTTGGATCCGTTTTTGCAAGAGGGTTTGTCACGTCATTCGCCCCATTGACTATCACAACATCAACATTTTCGAAAGTACTATTGATCTCGTCCATCTCTTTCAATCGATCATAAGGAATATCTGCTTCTGCAAGTAAAACGTTCATGTGACCAGGCATACGACCTGCGACTGGATGGATTGCAAATGTGACATCAATACCGCGTGCGGTTAAAAGTTGGTATAAGTCACGTACCGTGTGTTGCGCTTGCGCTACAGCCATACCATAACCAGGGACAATCACTACACTTCGTGCGACATCTAACAACATTGCCACTTCTTCAGCACTTGTCGATTTGACTTTACCTGAGTAAAAATCGCCATCATCTTTCATTTCTGTAGCGACAGCCCCGAATCCACCGAAGAGTACATTCGTCAAACTACGATTCATCGCTTTACACATGATTTGTGTTAGAATAATTCCAGAAGCACCTACAAGAGATCCAGAAATAATAAGAACATTATTATTAAGAACAAATCCTGTTGCAGATGCGGCAATCCCTGAATAAGAGTTAAGAAGAGAGATCACAACTGGCATGTCGGCTCCACCAATGGGAATCACAAGGAAAATACCAAGAAGTAAACTCACACCACTAAGAATCCAATAAATGGATTCATCGGTTGGAACTAGACATCCATATACACCAAGTCCAACAGCAGTAAGACCAACTAAAATTTTAACAAGTTGGTCGCCAGGATAACGAACCGCTTTTTCAGTAATAAAACCTTGTAACTTACCGAAGGCGATAAAACTTCCTGAGAAGGTAATCCCACCAACAATGGCAGAGAATACAATGGAAACAATCTCTTGATAGTTGACTGCAAATGCATACTTGGGAATAGAAAGTTGTAAGGCAGCACCTGCTACAAATACAGAAGCAATTCCGCCAAATCCATTGAGAACGGCAACAAGTTGTGGCATAGCAGTCATTTGGATTTTGATCGCCAAAATGATTCCGATGAGTGATCCGATAAGGACCCCAACAAGAATCCAATCATACGTTAAGATGGCTTGGTCAAAGAGGGTCGCAACCACTGCAATGAGCATACCCAAAGCACCGAGTAAATTTCCTCTGGTTGCAGTTTTCGGATGTGCCAACTGTTTGATTCCAACGATAAAAAGGATGGAAGCAACTAAGTAAGAAAGGTTAAGGATGCTAATCAATTCCATTATTTTGGTGTATCCTTCTTCTTAAACATTCCGAGCATTCTGTGAGTCACAAGAAACCCACCTACTACGTTGATTGTAGCAAAAATAACAGAGAGGAGTCCCAAAATTTTGGTCATATTGCTCTCTTGGATCCCGGCAGCATAAAGCGCACCAATCAAGGTAATGCCGGAAATGGCGTTGGAACCCGACATAAGAGGGGTGTGGAGGATGGGAGGGATTTTTGTGATGATTTCAAATCCCACGAAGATCGCGAGGACGAAAATCGTGACGGCTGTAACAAATATTTCCATAAACTAGTAGTAGTTATGGAAAAAATGGCCATTTTGGAAACAAAATTTTCAGGAATTTTACTCACGAAGTGTTCTGAATTCATAAAAGAAACAGGATTCTAAGGCAATTTCAGTCAGGTTTCTACTTTGTTTTGACAAAACCCGCGAAGCCACTACGCTCATTGGTAGTTTCCAGATGAAATTCTTTTTTATTTTCCTTATCCTTCTTTTCAATTGCCAGGTAAGTTGGTATCATACTCGGGTTTCCAAAAATGAGGCTAAAGAAATGCCGATTTCAGAAGCAGAAAGTGTACTGGCAGATTCAGGCACTGCTTGTTTTATTTCTAGTATCAAGTTTCAAGAGCAGGAACTTTCAAATGAATCCTCAACTAAATTGAATTCCATGATTGATACTCAATTCATAGAAAACATTCGAACCAATTTAAATCTTAAAAACTCCAATACAAAACATATCAAACATATTTATGGAGTTCCAAAATCCTGGCCTTATTTGAAAGAATTAAAATCCATTCGTTCAGATAAGACATTTGAACGGTTTAAACAAATTCAAAATCTTCCCATTGACACTCATTATAAAAAAACTCTAATCAAATACGCCGAAATAGCAGATGCTGATACATACTTTGTTACAAACGAAGATATTTTACTTAGTTTCTTAGAATTTGAAAATTGCGACACATATTATCAGTTGCATTATACCAAAAAGGAAAAAGACAATTACAACGTCGTTTTGTTTTTAATCACACTTGGGATTCTTCCAACTGCAAATTACGAAAATCATTACTTCACTGTTTATAAACGAAACGCCTTTGAATTGAAACCCACCTCCATTACGTATAAGTTTGGTTACAGAAGAGTTCTTACCTGGCTTCTCTTACCTACATTTAATTTTTTTAATGAAGTAGAAAATTATAACAAAGATTATCGTTTTGTAGATCATGCAAAAGACCAATTTTTATCGGCGATCGAAAATAAATATAGCCAACCTTTACCCATCAAACATTTGAATCCTGTATATGGTGATATTATTGGTAACATGTATTCCTCCGGTTCAGATTTTTTTAAAACACAAATCCCAGTGGATACACGATATGCCGTGATTCGTGATGGTAAACAAAATGTTAGTTTCTATGACCCCATCCGCGGCCTTTACAAAATTCAAGTCATCAATGTGAATTCAAAAATAAATTCAGACATAATTACTGAGGGGCTTGAAAAAACGTTAAAGACATTTATCACAACAAGTCTTTTGGATAAAGTTAAGAAAAACTATCCAAAGTCAGCAATCCTTCATGAAATGTACACACCCGAATACCGAGATGGCACCTACACCTTTACTTTAGAAATTGCGAAGCCAGAACCTGGGAACGATCAGTTCAAAAAAGAATATTTTGTATTTTCTTGTTTTAAATCACAAAGCCAAATTTTTCTATTATCTCGGAGTTTTCCTAACGATACAAATCTTGGAAACTTATCAAAGTTATCCGAATCAAACATTTTAGATTTTTATTCACAGATAACTTTCCAATCCAAATATATCGAACCAAAACCTCTTGACTTAGATATAGCAATGAACGATGGAAAGAAAAAGTCTGAAAACGACACCGATGAAGATAATAATAATAATAATAATGATGAAGAAGATGATGAGGAGGAGGAAAATGAGGAAGAATTAGCAGGCGGCGGTTCCGTTGGAGGTGAATCGGGTCAAATTGATTTAGGTGGACTATTTTCTATTTTAAAAGAAAGAACTCATATTCCGAGGAGCAAACTAGATATCAAACCAGGACGTTTTAAATTCAACAATGCTCGGTTCAATCCGCCCAAAATGAATAGTTCTAAGTTTCATATCAAACCGGGTAGAACCAAAAATTTTTCCAAACCGAGTAAATGGCGACGGTAAAGAGTTTAAAACTTGCGATAAAAACCACCTGTAACAATTGTAGTTACAAGTAGTCTTTATGTCTATCCCGAGTCGGTACTCTGTTGCCATACATATTTTAACTATTTTGGAAATGAATGGGGAAGCTTCGTCCGAAGAGATTGCAAGTTCTGTGGGCACTAATCCAGCAATCATTCGTTTGTTACTTGGAAAACTAAAGAAAGCAGGCATCATCTATGCTCGTCGAGGCATCAAAGGATCTACTTTATCAAAACCCGCACGGGAGATCAACTTACTTGATATATATAAAGCTACTGAAAATGAAGATGCCTTGTTTCTTTTACATGAAAATCCAAATCCAAATTGCCCTATCGGAAAAAATATTCAAAACACTCTTACGGGAATTCTAGAGGAAACACAAAAAGCTATGGAAGATAAACTTTCAAAATACAATTTATCTGATGTTAGTTCAGAGATTCGCCAAAGGACAGAATTCAAAAAGAAAGGATTATTTAAAAAACAAGCTTAGGTGTTAAAATTTTTTTGATTAAAGATGTAATAATGTAAGTTACAACAAAACAATTAATAGGAGATAAAAATGAAAATTACATTAATCGGAGCCACAGGTTTTATCGGTAGTAAAACTTTAGATGAAAGTTTAAACAAAGGATACCAGGTGACGGCAATTCTGCGGGATCCGAATAAACTAAAACTGGAACACCCAAACTTAAAGAAAATCAAAGGAGATATCTTTGATACAGATGGTTTGGCAAAAATCATAGCAGGTTCAGATGCTGTTTTAGATTCTTACAATCCAGGTTGGACAGATCCCAATATTCGAGATAACATGATAAAGGGTTCTTTGTCGATTCTCAACGCTACAAAAAAAGCTGGAGTCAAAAGAATCATTGTTATGGGTGGTGCAGGATCATTAGAAGTACAACCTGGATTACAATTGATTGACACTCCTGAGTTTCCAAAAGAATATTTTGCCGGTGCAGATGGTGCCAGACAAATTCTAAACCACTTACGATCAGAAAATGACTTAGAATGGACCTTTCTTTCTCCTTCAGCAGTCATTGATCCAGAAGGACCAAAAACAGGTAAGTATCGGGTCTCTAAAGAGTCTCTACTGGTTGACTCCAATGGACAGAGCCGTATTTCCCTGGCCGACTTAGTAAAAGCTTTTGTAGATGAACTTGAAGATAGAAATCATATAAAAAGTCGATTTACAGTCGGTTATTAGTTCAAATAAACTTAAAATACATTCGTACCGCATTGCAACAAACGGTTACGAATGTATTTTTAATTCAATCGGTGATTTGTTAAAAGACCGTTGACGCTGAAATATAAAATCCTCTCATGATCTCTTTACCATTTGAGAGTTTACTATTTTCATAAAATAAACTATTAGATAACGAACTAAATAGAATGTATGTATCTCCTAAGTTTTCATATTTAAAATATGCATAATTGTAATTTTTCTTTGAACCTATTGATACTTACTTAAAAAAGCATCGTTTGTTCCTTGTTTGATTTGGCCATCAAAACTTCCATCAGTAGATCCAGACACATATAAAGTTCCGTACTTATCAGAGGAAATTCCCCTTCCATAAATAGTGGAACTACTATTTCCCGAAATACGAATCCAAATCAGATTTCCATTTGCATCGTATTTAGAGAGATAGGAATCTTGCGTTCCGACCAAACTAAAACCAGGTAAATTTCCAGTACTACTTCCAACTGTATAAATATGAGATGCATTATCGGCGTAAATACCGTAAGAAAAAGTGTTACTGGAACCTCCTCCGCCAAGCAGACGTGTCCAAACTTTTTCTCCAGAAACCTTGTATCGAGTTAAAAATTGAACGATAGATCCTGACTTTGTTTGGCCATCAATATCTGCATTCGCATCTCCTGTAATATACACTGATCCTTTTTGATCCACAGATATAGCTCTTGCACTAGTAGTCCCACCTGAAACTCCCAGGAGTCGAACCCATTGAATGTTTCCATTCGTGCTTAAGGAAAGTAAATAGGAATCCATCAATCCACCGGGCAATGAATTTCCGAAAAAAGTTCCAGTGCCACCTACCTGTCCTGCGATTAAGATACTTTTCGAATACGAATCATATTGCATCTGTTGCCCATAGGAACTTGGCCCACCATTATCAATAAGCCTTGTCCAAATATAATCCCCGCCGCGACTATACTTAAAGATAAAAGTATTTCTTCCGCCAAGAGCAGTTTCTCCGTTGATGACTTGTTCTTCGGTATTGCCAGTGATATAAACATTTCCATCAGTATCCGTAGTGACTCCCGATCCTAATGTTTCACTTCCCGTTGGGAAAATTCTTGTCCAGAGTACAAGTCCAGAGGGATGCACTTTGAGAAGTAAACTTCCTGCACCATTTCCTGAATATTCATTGAATGGACCACCGGAAGAACCGACGATATACAAATCACCCCACTTATCAAAATGTGCCACTTCGGCATAAGTGGAAGCAATGCCTGTACTACCCACTTGACGAACCCACAAAAGATTTCCATTACTATCAAATTTTGCTATTAAGATATCATTATAAGAACTTGGAGATATTTTTGGTTGTCCAGCAAGGGAGCCTGTCGTAGTTCCCACTAAATATACGTTTCCAGAACGATCAGTGGCAGTGGATTGCCCGGCTGTTAGAACACCACCTGTGGCACCTAAAAACTTTGTCCATTGTTTGATCCCTTGGTTGTCCTGAGGGATTTCAATACAGTCAATTTCCCCAAGTAAACAGCGTAATAATTCCATTTTCCAAAAGGAATTGGAGCGCGGATCTGCGGGGTTGTTCAATGACAAAGGTTTACATAAGCTAAAAGCCAAAATCGTTAGGTATAAAAAGAATCGCATTTGCATAAAAAAGTTCTAACTATGGAAATTATTTATATTGAATGACAAATGCATCTTTTGCACCTGTTTTTATTTGGCCATCAAAGTTTCCCGTTGTCCCACCTGTCAGAAAGATGGTTCCATAACGGTCTGAAGACAAAGCCATCCCATCTAAAGTAACAGATGGGCTTCCAGATAGTCTTGTCCATTCTAAGTTTCCATTAAAATGATATTTAGACAAATAAACATCCTGCGCTCCATTCAAACTAACACCCGATAGATTCCCAGTTGTCCAACCAGTTGTATATACGTTCCCAGCATTGTCGGCATAAACACCCCGAGAAGTAGTGGTTGTTCCTATGCCGGCTCCTCGTAGCTTTGTCCATTCTCTAACTCCGCCCACTTTGTATTTTATAAGGATCTCAGCAGTTGCACCAGAAAAAGTTTGCCCATCAATCGGCAATCCACTCAATTCACCAGTTAAGTAAATGGATCCTCTTTTATCGGAAGCTATTCCTCGCGCAAAAACACTTGTTCCTGCCTGACCGACAATGTTTGCCCAAGTATTTACGCCATCATCGCGAAAAGCAGCGATAAAACTTCCCTGAGTATTTCCGATGGTTTGGCCTAAAAAAGTTCCAGGTCCCGTGGCATGACCACTCACAAAAAGTTGGTTAGAGAAACGATCGTAGGTAATTTTGTATCCGTAAATCAAACTTCCTGAAGTCTCAGCTAAAATCCGAGTCCATAACAAATTCCCTGTTCGATCATACTTAAATAGAATCAGATTATAAATTCCATTAGCGATTTCTCCGTTAATATTTGTTAATTCAGTATGTCCGGTAACATAAATATTCCCTTGTAAATCAGAAGTGACTCCCACACCGGCAGTCACTAATCCTGAATGTCCATAAAATATTTTTGTCCAAAGTTTTTCTCCTGATGGAGAATACTTTAATAAAACTAAACCATATTCTGTTGAAGTATATTCTCCAAAAGAACCTTGGGTTAGTCCTGTCACAATAATATCACCAAAGGAATCTACATGAATTGACTGCAGATCCGAACCATAATTACTTAAAGAACCCAATTGTCGAACCCACTGGAGGTCTCCTAATGAGTTGTATTTTGCAAGAAATAAATCCGTATTAAAACCAGAAGATACTTTCGTTTGTCCAGGCAGGGCTCCATCCACTTTACCAGCGATATAGTTATTCCCATCGAAATCTGTTGCAGAAGCGAAAGAATTAGTTGCAACAGACGAAGTGCCACCTAACAATCTAGTCCATTGTTTAATGCCTTTGTTTTGTTGTGTAATTTCATAACATGGAACTAGTCTATATACGCAATTCCACAATGCTGTTTCCAAGTAAGCTTTTGACTGGGAGTCAGACGGATTATTGAGATTACTTAGTTTACATTGAAAAGATAGGAGAAGGATAAAGAAAAAAAACAGTATTCGAATTTTCATAGAACCCTTTCAAAATTTATCGAAATGATAAAGCTGGGTCTAAAATTCCAGCTTCCAAAAATCCTTTTGCTCTTAAAATGCAAGAATCACATTTGCCACAAGGTTTCCCAAACACAGGATCATAACAAGAATGCGTTAGGTGGAGTGGTGCGTCTACTTCGATTCCGAGTTCAATAATTTCTTTTTTACCTAAATGCAAAAGTGGAGTTTTGATTTGAATGGAATCACCATCCCCACTCACCCCTTTTTTTGTCCCAAGATTTGCCATCTTTTGAAAGGATTCGATAAATTCAGGCCGGCAATCGGGATATCCAGAATAATCAAGTGCATTGACTCCAATATAAATGGAATCATACCCATGACCTTCCGCGAGTGACAAGGCAAAGGAAAGAAATAAAATATTGCGACCAGGGACATAGGTATTAGGAATTTCTTCTTCGATCCCACTAAACAAGGATTTTGCGTTCTTTCTCACTTTAATTTTTTTTTCGGTGAGAGAACTTCCTAAAAAAAATCCAGGATCCAATTTTTGGATCACATGTTTGATTCCGAGAGTTTTCGCGATTTTTTTACTTTTGATCAGTTCAATTTTATGTTTTTGAGAATAATCAAAAGATAAAGCGAGTATTGGTAATTTTTTGTTTTTGGGATAACCAAATTCTTTGGCTGCAAAATACAAACATGTGGTTGAATCGAGTCCACCTGACAAAAGTACAACGGCACCTTTTTTTTCGGATTTGGGTTTAAGAGAGGAATCCGAAACGGAAACCATTTAACTTTTTGGCCCTCTATAAACACAGGAGCTAGTGCAAGTTTCGTACAAAGTAATTTTATCAAGTAATGGAAGTTTTGGTTTCAATTGGTTCCAGAGCCATACCGCAATGTTTTCGCTCGTAGGATTTTCTAATCCTGGAACCTCATTTAATACATAATGATCTAAATGTTCATCTAAGATTGGTTTTACGATGGATTTTAATTCACCAAAATCCATAATCCAACCCGTATGAGGATCTATTTCCCCTTTGAGATACACAGCAAAACGAAAACTATGGCCATGCATTCTTTTGCATTTATGGCCTTCGGGCACATTGGGTAAAAAATGGGCGGCTTCAAAACCAAAGGTTTTGGAAAGTTCAAGCTCTTCCATTACTCTTCCGTCGCATATTCCGTAAATAGGGACTTTTGGTTTCCAGCATGGTCTTGAAATTCCACAGGATAATTGGACGTAAAACACGCATCGCAAAACCCACCACCCTTATGTCCTTCCACTGCTTTGTGCATTGTATCCAATGTTAAATAAGCCAGGGAATCCACACGAAGATACTTTTGAATTTCTTCAATGGTATGTGTGGACGCAATGAGTTCCTTATGTGTTGGAATGTCAATTCCGTAGTAACAAGGTGCGACTGTTGGCGGTGCCGAAACTCGA
The DNA here is from genome assembly GCF_026151655.1 of Leptospira soteropolitanensis. Taxonomy (GTDB): domain Bacteria; phylum Spirochaetota; class Leptospiria; order Leptospirales; family Leptospiraceae; genus Leptospira_A; species Leptospira_A soteropolitanensis. The sequence continues at coordinate 264,487 of NZ_JAMQPN010000001.1, forward strand.
AAATGGATTTCTTTAGCACCTGCATTACGAATCATTTTGATGATTTTACGGCTTGTGGTTCCGCGCATCACCGAGTCGTCGATAATCACCACTCGTTTTCCGTTCACTACTTCTTTCACCACATTGTATTTGATTTTCGCACCAAAGTCCCGAATTTTCTGATCCGGTTCAATGAACGTACGACCAATGTAATGAGAACGAATGAGTCCGCTTTGGTAAGGAATCCCTGACTCTTCGCTGTAACCAAGAGCTGCAATATTGGCAGAATCAGGAACTGGAATGATTACATCTGCCTCCACTGGCATAACACGAGCTAGTTGGCGACCGAGAGATTTTCTAACTTTATAAACTGACTCTTCAAAAATGTAAGAATCAGGTCTTGCGAAGTAAATATATTCAAAAATACAAAGACTTGGTTTTGCTTTTGGGAATGGATAAAGAGACCGCATTCCGGTATGATCAATAACAACCATCTCTCCCGGTTCTACGTCTCTTACATATTCGGTATCCGTGATATCGAAAGCGCAAGTTTCAGATGCAAACACGATGGCCCCATCCGAACGTTTCCCCATCACAAGTGGGCGGAAACCATTGGGATCTCGCACAGCAATCAGATATCTAGGAGTTAAAACTAACAGAGAATAGGCACCCCGAACTTGGGCCAGGGATTCACAGAGGGCTTCAAGAAGATCTGTTTTATGGCTTTTTGCCATAAGGTGGACAATGACTTCCGAATCGATGGTGGTTTGGAAAATAGATCCGTCCCGTTCCAAACGATTGCGAATGTCCCACGAGTTGACTAGGTTTCCATTGTGGGCAAGAGCCACAGGACCAAGGTGGGATTCCACACGTATAGGCTGGGCATTCCTGAGAAAACTCGCCCCGGTTGTGGAATACCGGTTGTGACCAATGGCCGCATCGCCAATGAGCTCTTTGATCTTCGGTTGAGTGAAGATATTTGCCACAAGGCCCATATTGGCATACCGGTATAAGTGGGAACCATCCGTTGAGACGATCCCACTGGACTCCTGGCCACGGTGTTGCATCGAGTACAAACCTAGGTAGGTAAAATTAGCAGCTTCCTTGCTATTGTAGATGCCGTATATGGCACATTCTTCTTTTGGTTTGTCAGATTGGAGAATCATTGTTAGAATGACAATTGCAGTATTTCCAAAATCCCAATTAGATGCAAATCAATTCCAACTATATTCTCGTTGATACAGCAAAAGCTTTGGATTTAGCTCTGATCAATCTCAGACAGTCCAAAATCATGTCGATCGACACCGAGTCCTCCGGTTATTACACGTACTACCCCAAAGTTTGCCTCATTCAGATCAATTCTAATGGCAAAAACTACCTGATTGACCCTCTAAAGATCACAAATTTGTCAGCTTTGGGTCCTTTGTTTGAAGATCCGAACATTCTGAAAATTTTTCATTCGGCACAAGATGATATCAAAGCCTTAAAAAGAGATTTTGGGTTTAAGTTTGTGAACACAGCCGATACAATGATTAGTTCTCGGTTGTTATCTTTAGAACAAAGTTCATTATCCCATGTTGTCGAACATTATCATAAAGTTACACTTTCCAAAGTAGAACAGAAGTCTAATTGGGAAATTCGTCCCCTCCAAAAACAACAGCTAAAATACGCAGCCCTCGATACCGCTTATTTAGAATCCATTTGGTTGAAAATGGAAGAAGAACTCAAACGTAGAGGTCTCTACGATGAGGCTAAATCTGAATTTGAATTCATTGCATCTGAAGAGTATGTAGCCAAAGAAGGAGAAGGTTTTTCTCTAGGAAAGTTTCCAGACATACTTAATTTCACTCCGCTGGAACGAAGGAAAATCTTAGAACTACTTCGTTACCGAGATGAAAAAGCAAAACGAATCAACAAAGCAAGTTTTCGAGTTTTTAATAACGACAGGTTATCACAAGCAGTCAAAGAACAACCAAACGAAGAAAAATGTATTGATTGGTTTGGTAAAAAAGACGGAACAGAAATCTACAAACTTTTAATAGCAGAATATAGTGATCCCATTGATACCTCTGAGTTATCCAAACGTCATGGGGAAGACCTAAACGAAGAAGAAAATCACAAATTTGAAAATGCTAAAAAATGGCGACTTCGTATTATGCGTGCTAGACGAATGGAGCACTCACTTCTGCCATCCAATAAACAACTCATAGTCATTTTACGTGCCGCACCAAAAAGTTTAGAAGAACTAAAAGCCCTTCATGTGTTTTCTGATTGGAAAGTACAAAACTACGGGCCTAGTTTACTTGCTGCCATCCAAGGACTTCCTTTTGATTCAATGATCAACCGTTTGGTGGCCATTCGTTCCAAAGAAGCATTTGTTGCCAAACGTAGGAAAAAACAAAACCAAAACTCGAAAGACGAGGGTTGATGTTACCCTATCAGTCCTTTGTAGAAAAACTTTCAAGGGACTTCGATGAAATTCCTGACACAACGGAAGTAAAGTCAGGAGTTATTTTTCCTTTATTCGGATCGAAGGATATAGCAGAAGGAATCATTCTTACAGAACGTTCCAAACATCTAAAATCTCATCCAGGCCAAATTTCATTTCCAGGTGGAGTGAAAGAAAAAGAAGATCCCAATCTCCTCATCACCGCCCTCCGGGAATGGGAAGAAGAGATGGGAGTCAAACGTTCCACCCTAAAGGTTCTCGGAAAACTAGAGGGACTTCATACAAGAACCGGTTTTCATATTACCCCGTTTTTAGCCAGTTACGAAGGTGATTTAACCTTTCATCACAATTCAGAGGAAGTGGACAGGGTCATTCTTCTCCCCTTTTCTGATCTTTGGGCCAAACCTTTTTATGCCATTCAAATCCCAGGTCGGGATCACTTTGCATATTATTTTGATTTGGGCGATAGTCTACTTTGGGGAGCCACTTGTGAAATGATTTTGCGATTCTTAAGAGAGTATTCTTCTTTCAACAGGACTCCCCTACTCGTAAAACCAAATCTCTTAAAACCACCTTTTTTAGATCCCAAATCCCTCTAAGGTCTCTTTGCATTTTCGCCGATGGTGTACAGGTGCGGAAAAAAAATAAATACCAAGAACAATCCTGGATCCGGTTTTATACCGTTGTTTGCAGTATTTTGTTTTTTCTTTTCGATTTTCCTATTAGCGCGCAATCACAACCTAACAAAAGATATGTTTTTATTTTAGATGCCAGTGGATCTATGACAGAAAAATGGGATGGGAAAACACGAATGGCCATTGCTAAAGAAAAACTTTTACAAGTTCTCGGTGGCCTTCCCAAAGATGTGAGTGTGGGTCTTGTGGCTTACGGGAACCGAATCCCTGGTTGTTCTTCTGCCAGGTTATATCACCCCATCCAACGCGGTGCTGCCTCTGTTGTGAGTCAAAAAATTTCCAATATTGTTCCCGCAGGCTCCACTCCGATTGCACAAACGTTAAGTGTGGTCGGTGAATTTCTTTTGAATGATGTACAGGAAACAGAAATTATTTTTATCTCTGATGGTGTGGAAAGTTGTGATGGAGATCCCAAAGCCGTTCTGTATCAATTGAAGAATTCTGGAAAAAAATTTCGTTTGCAGATCCTAGGGATAGATATTGATCCGCAAGGAGAAGAGGATCTAAAAAGGCTTTCAGTTCTTGGAGATGGACATTATTATTCTTTAAAACGTCCAGAGGACTATGATTCATCCTTTAAACGGATCTTTTTTTCTTCTGAATTGGAGCCAACAGTTGTCGCAGGACAAACCATTTCTAATACAATCCCTTCCGTAAATTCTCAAAACCAAATCAAAATTTTAAATATCCTTCCTTATGAAGATGGATCCGAACCAGGTTTCATTCTAAATTATGAATTCACCGGCCAAACCAACACTTCTTATATGATCCAATTGTATCTTTATCCAGAGGAAGAAAAACATAGAAGTTTTCCCATTCCACCCTTGCGAGAACGAAGGATGGGTGACCTTACCAAACACCAAATCGAATTCAAATCAGGTTCCGATGGAAAAGGCCAATGGATCTTTCGATTGCCTGGAGGAAAACGAATGCGAGCCTCGGCAGAATTATGGGATCTAACAGGAATTCCGAAAATTCTTGCCCTTTCGGAAGAAAAACCCGTTCAGTAGAACCCAGGTTTCAACCGAAACTGAAAGTAATGAGACAGAATTCTACAGTTTGGTATTATTGCAAACAGGCTTTTTTCGCTTTGGGAATCCTTATCTCTTTGGGATTTTTTCCCCTAGCCGCAGAACGATCCATCAGTCAAATTTTTGCCAGTGAACGCACCAAACAAGGTGATCTTCTATACCAAAAAGCCAAAGAATTTCTGGAAGATAGAAATCATTACCAATCGGTAGAATCTTGTAAGAGTTTTCTCTTACTTTACCCGGGCCATCCCAAAACAAGAGATGTCCGAAAGGTTTTAAGTTCCAACTATCGTATGACGGGAGATATTTTAGCCCTTGCCGAAAATGAACTAAAAACATATAAAGAATTTCCCAATACAGAAGAAGGCCTAGAATCCTATTTAATTTCAGGAAAAGCCTTTGTCCGTATGGGCCGGGAAGACAAAGCCTATCAGATTTTTCAGGACATTATTAAAAATACGTATTCCAGCAAAATTGCTCAAGAAGCGGAATTAGAACTGACTCAGATGGAAATTCTGGGAGAGAGTAAAAATAAGTAATTTTTACGAAAATATTGCCCTAGGGATCTCCGATAATAAACTAGGCACGTTGAGCAAAAAGGGTTCAGAGATTTAAGAATGTCGTTTTTTCAAATGGTTACTTTCCCAGCAAACTCCTACATCATTGTAGAGGGGAAAAAGGATGCGAACAATTTCTATATCATCCGAGAAGGGAAGGTACGTGTCACACGCGAGACTGCTGTTGTGGGAGAGGATCCCAACCAAGTTTTAGGACCTGGTGACTTCTTTGGTGTGGTTGCGGCAATGAGTCAACACCCACAAATTGAATCAGCCACTTCACTTACCAACGTATCTTTGATTTCAGTTAGTTATGACCAGTTTGGAACTCTAATCCAAAAGTCTACGGCAGTTGCAATGAATATCATTCGTTTCTTCTCGATGAAGTTACGACAATTTGATACCACAATTACAAGGCTTTCTTTTCGTAATGCAGTCGAAGAAGATCCAAACGAACTTTTCAAAATTGGTGAATACTATTTCCAACAACAGAATTCTTCACATGCAACTTTCGCATATCAAAGTTATCTAAAACATCTTCCTAATGGTCAATTTGTACCGCAGGCAAAGCTGCGATTGCAAACCATGAACCAACCATTCCAATCTCCTCCGATTGATTATACGAAATTCAATCGTAACTACAAAGATAGCGAAATGATCTTTTGTGAGCACGAACCGGGTAAGGAACTATTTATCTTACAGAGTGGAAAGGTAAAAATTTCTAAAATTGTAAACCAAAACGAAGTGATGCTCGCAGTTCTTCAAGCTGGAGATATTTTTGGGGAGATGGCCATCCTTGATAACAAACCTCGCTCCGCCTCAGCAGTGGCTGCTGGCGACGTTGAACTTCTTGCTATCAACAAAGCGAACTTTGAAGGAATGGTGAAAGCACAACCGCAACTTGCGACAAGGCTCATCACTCTACTTTCAGAGAGGATTTGGATTGCCTACAAACAATTAGCAAACTTACTTTTAAAAGACCCTCAAGGCCGTATCGTTGATACTCTCATGACCTTGGCCGAAAAGAATCGGATCAAAGTTGCCCCCAAACAAGCATATAATTTTGAAATCGGAACCAAAGACCTTCTCAAAATGGTGGGTCTTACCGATCCAAAAGACGAACTGATCATTTCCGATATCATGAAAAATAATAAATTTATTCGAATGGATATGGGAAAAATTGTTTGTTCGGACATGGCAGAGCTAGAAAAACTCGTCCAATTCTATCATAAAAAGGCTAACATGGAGAATAAGCTAAAGAAGCTGAAATAACTTCTTGCCAGCATTTTTCTCCTGACTTATGTTAGAGGCCACGGAAATATGAGCGATAAGATACTAGTTGAAGAAAAGGGAAATACGATCCGAGTTCGTTTTATGGATCAAATTCTCGATGGAAATGCACCTGAATTACGGGAAATTCTAGCGGAGATCCTAGAAAAGAACGTCCAAGAAATCTATTTGGATTTGGAGAAGGTAGTGATTGTGAGTTCCCTTGGAATTTCTCGTTTATTATCATTCAAAAACAAAGCAGATGAAAAAAAGATGACAGTGAAAATTGTCAATATCCAAGAAAAATTAAAAGAAACTTTGAAAAAATTGATGTTGGATCAATTTTTTGGCCTTTAAACCAATTTAAGTTTTTCATTTCAAAATTCTAATTTCCTATCTAACGAAAATCCAGCTCTAAATCTCGGAGGTGGGAAAGTGTGTTATGCGATGAGTGCAGTGTTTGCACTTTCCGCTAGTAATTTTCACATAACCTCCCACACCATTTTCCAAGTAGATGGTCCAGCTCCCTCAGATTTTTACTTTTTGCCATTATCCCTTTTTTAAGGTTCCGGCAAAACACAAAGGGAATATTAAAATGTATTTTGTAAAATGGCTCCTTCCCGAATTACAAAGGGAAGGCCATCATCTTTAAAAACCTTGGTCTTTCAAATCAGCTTTCATCATGATTTGGACTAATTCTTTAAACTTAACTTTTGGTTCCCAACCTAACTGACGTTTTGCTTTTTCCGGATTGCCAATTAGAAGTTCAACTTCAGTCGGTCTATAGTATTTTGGATCAATTTTGACAAGAACTTGGCCAGTTTTTTTATCCTTACCTACTTCCTTGTCTTCTTTGCCTTCCCAAACTACTTCGTAACCTGCAATTTTATATGACTCTTCGATAAACTCTCGAACTGTATGTGTTTCGTTGGTTGCTACAACATAATCATCTGCTTTATCTTGTTGTAACATCATCCACATCATTTCTACGTAATCAGGAGCATAACCCCAATCACGTTTAGAATCAATATTTCCCATAGTGATAAAGGGAAGTTTTCCCGCTTTCACAGCAGAAACACCAAGTGTGATTTTTCTAGTTACAAAGGTTTCCCCGCGTCTTGGAGATTCATGATTGAATAAAATACCGTTAGATGCGTGCAAATCGTACGCTTCTCTATAATTCACAACAGCCCAATAAGCATAGAGTTTAGCGACTGCATAAGGCGAACGCGGGTAAAATGGCGTTTTTTCTGTTTGTGGAACTTCTTGGACAAGGCCGTAAAGTTCCGATGTAGAGGCTTGGTAAAATCGGGAATTGATTCCCGTTTGTTTGATGGCATCTAAAATTCGTAATGTTCCTACAGCGTCTACTTCTGCTGTGTATTCAGGAACCTCGAAGGAAACTTGTACGTGGGATTGCGCTGCCAAGTTATAGATTTCTGAAGGTTGGATTTTTTCTAAGATTCGGTTTAGGTTCGAGGAATCTGTCATGTCTCCGTAATGAAGGTGGAGGTTAGGGTTTCCATGCAGGTGTTCAATGCGATTGCGATTGAAAAGGCTCGTTCTACGAACGATTCCGTGGACCTCATATCCTTTTTGTAAGAGGAGTTCTGCCAGATAGGACCCGTCTTGGCCTGTGATTCCGGTGATGAGTGCTTTTTTCATAGATCAGGGATCAGTATTTTAAATTTCTTTGGTAAGAAAAGGAAAAATGGGACAGAAAGAGTAAATATTACCAAAAAGTAGGTCTGTTTTCTTTTGCCTTTTGTTCCTTTTTTCAAATTGTGACAATTATTACAAAAATGAGAGCCATGCTAAACCCATTTCGTAATCAATTTCGTGCCATTTTCCTCTTAAGTTTCCTATCTTTTTTATCTCTAAGTATCGATGCGGAGGAAAAACCGGAAGCGAAAGTGGAAACAAGTTCCAATCCGGCAAATTCACCGAATTCCTCGTCACCCCAAACCCTTACGGCACAAACAACAACACCGGAAAACAAATCGAATTGGGAAACTGGACTTGGAAAAGGAATTCGTGCCACCTCCTCAGACGGCAAACACAACATCCAATTAAGATTTAGATCACAAGTCCAAGGAAACCAAAGTTTTCAATTAGATCCATCACAAGACACAACAAACTTTCTTGTAAGGCGAACCAGATTACAGTTAAAAGCAGGATTATTCAATGATACATGGCTTGTGAACTTACAAATGGGTTTTGCAGAGCGAGATATGGAAAGCCAAAGACGAAATACCCTGCGTGATGCGAACATTGTGTACAACCAGTATCGTGATGTAAAAATCGCTTTTGGTCAAATGAAAGTTCCCTTCAGCAGACAACGTTGGAATTCATCCAGTGCCTTACAAACGGTAGATAGGTCTTCTGTCACAGCAGAATTTAATTTAGACCGAGATGTAGGAACTTATCTTTTTTCAGAAGATCTTTTTGGCAGCAAACGTATGTTTGCTTATTACCTTGGCGTCTTCGGTGGACAAGGAAGAAACCGTGTGGAGAGACAAACCCCCGGTGTGCTTACTGTTGCCAGATTTATATTTTCTCCTTTCGGTGGAATGTCAAAATCCGGTTCTGATAATGATTGGTTATCAGAAAGTGATTTTGCAAGATACAAAGAACCAAAATTATCTCTCGGTGTTTCTGGTGCTTACAATAAAAATTCTGACAGGTCTCTTAGTACACATGGTGTTGAATATAGTTTTGCAAAATTCAATTATAGCCATGCTGCGGGGGATATTTATTTCAAATGGATGGGTTTTTCTTTTCAATATGAATGGTTATGGCGAAGAGCAAACACAGCTTATGTGGAAAAAACTGTAAATACCTCACTCTCCAGAGAATATTCTAGAAGTGGGCAAGGACACTTTGTACAATTGGGATACCTTTTTACAAATCAATATGAACTTAGTTTTCGATTTGGTGAATTTCGACCCTTGGGAGAGACAGATCCTAGTTTGAAGTATTCCCGTGAAGTGGGAGGAGCACTATCATATTACTTTGCAGAACATAATTTAAAATGGCAAACGGACTATTTCTATTACACAGGCACTCCTACGGCAGCAGAAGGAGACCACGTGGTTCGAACTCAAATACAGGTATTTTATTAAAATGAGCCAATTTATAAAAATCTTTATCACAATACTTTTGTTAGCTGTAACTTTAGAACAATGTAAAGCACAACGCGAAGATAAAATAAAGGAAACACAAAATAAATGCCTACAAACGTTGTATTTAGCTAGTTTGAATGCTGGAAAAACTGGATTTAGTGGGAATTTCCAATTTTTAGGTTCCTGTTCCGCTTCTTCTAACGATTCGCCATCTTGCACAGAACAATATGCCTTAATTAAAGAAGAAATCTCTTGTCAACTTGGATATACAAAGTCTTCGTCTAAATGTTCTATTCAAAACTTAGTGGGAGTTTGTCGTTACCAACCAAACGGAGATACAACCAAAGTCACTACAGTGGTATATGCAAAACCAAATGATACGAAAGATACTGCCATCGCCAACTGTCAAAGTTTTGGATCAGGTTCCTTATTTTCAGAAACCTATTTGAATCCAGGCGACAAATCAACTTCTCTTGATACGATTCTGACAAACGGCTATCTTTGTATTGATAAAGCGCAAAAAAACTAAAACAAACCTTCATAGACTTTGGCTTTTTTCGTGGTCAAAAGAAACGGACGACCAAAAGAATTGGTGAGTGAACCATCGGGATTGACTCCCGCTGCTTGGTAAATAGTAGCGATAAGATCTCTCACATGTAAAGCTTCTTTGGGATTTACAGGTTTGGATCCAGTTTCATCGGTTTCACCTAACACAAAACCTTTGGTAAAGGGACCTCCTCCGAGCAATGTAGACCAAACTTTCGGATGATGGTCACGACCGTCTCTCGATCCTACATCGGGAGTTCTTCCGAATTCACTAGAAAGAACAAATAACGTTTGTTTAATGAGACCGGTATTGTTTAAGTCTTCTAATAAAGAAGCAATTCCCATATCTGTTTCTTTCATAATTTTTGTCACTTGTGCTTTGTTGCCTGTATGTGTGTCCCAACCTCCAATAGAGATATGAATGAAGGGAACTTCCTGTGCCGCGAGTCGTTTCGCCAGTAACATAGCCTTCCCTTGCCATGTGGTTCCGTATCTTGCTCTTGTTTTTTCATCTTCCAAACTAATGCGAAAACTATCGATGTTTTTGGAATTTCGAAACTCTTCTGCTGCCACGAGCATATTTTTCCAATGTTTGGATTCCTTTGTGGGATAGGTTTTAGAAAATTCCTCATTCATAAAAGAAACCAAATCTTTTCTTCGAAGAATTCGATCTTCTGCAAATTTTCCATAGGAAGGATTCAAATGTTGGATGGGTTCATCCACATTCCCAACATGGTAACCAGAATAATCGATTCCTAAAAATCCTGAATTTCCATTTTTCCCACCACGGCCACCAATCGTAACATAACTTGGAAAGTAGGAAGATTTGACTTTTGATTTTTTTGCATAGGCAATCACTGCACCGAAATGAGGGATGTCGGGAAAGCCCATAGCTTCTGTCATTCGATACCCTGTACCCAGTAACATTTGTGCAAACCCATGATCTCCTTCTTCACTCCATGTAGAGCGAATGATGCCAATTGAATGCAGTTGTTTGGCGGTAAGAGAAAAAGGTTCTAAGACAGATAATCCTGAAATACTAGAACTTACTTTTCCAAACGCACTATTCGGTTTGGGATCTAATGTATCTACATGGCTCATCCCTCCCATCATCTCAATAAAGATAACTGACTTTACTTTGGAAGGAAGTGCAATTGACTCCTCTTCTTCTTCCGCACCTAAACTACCAAACGGACTTGAAGAAAATAAAAAGGGACTGAGTCCTAAACTGAGAATTGATTTTTTTAGAAATTCTTTGCGATCCATTTTGATTCCTTAATTGATATGTTGGAACTCTTGGCTATTGATAAGAGCCCAGAGAATGTCTTGGAGTAGGTCTTTGTCAAAAACACTATCCGGTTTTGACATGAGTGATTTTATCTTTTCCTTTTCTCCAACACTTGGCTCTCGACCTAAAAGTCGAAAATAAAGATTAGAGATAACCAAATTCATTGATTTTATTTGGTCAAACTCTTGTTTCACCAAAGACTCTTTATTCCCAAAATCCCAAATTAGTTTTCCAACCACACGACCATTCATTAGGGTTAACATTTGTTCAATGGTAAGTTCTGAGATATCATCCGAAATATCCACCCGTGGACCAGATCCAAAAACTGATAAAATGGTATGGTAAGGTGCAGGTCTTTCCACCTCGGAAGCATTCGAGAATTCTTTTAAGTTGTCCTGAGGGATACGAACCGAACCTGTACCAGTCAAATCATAGGGTTTTTGATCCATTAGACCCGAAAGCCAAGATAAATTCCTTTCCCGAATGTTACTGATCCTTTGGGAATCAGAGACTCGTATAAGAGAGTTCAGGAGTTGGTCACTGTCCAATCGTTTCGGCGTAAAATACTGAATAGGGTCTTGTTCGTTTGGACTTTTTGTCTGGGAACGATTGTAAGCATTGGAAGTGACAATGTATAAAATGAGTTCTTTTAGTTTTAATTGATTTGCCAAAAAGTAAGAATCCAAATGGTTTAAGATCTCTTCTCCAGTCACTACAGTGTCTTCATTCCAATCATCGAGGGGAGTGAAAAAACTCCAACCCATAAGTTCCGTCCACACTCGGTTGATGATTACTTTTCGAAACCGATCATTGGATTTATTTGTTAACCACTCAGCAAAAACTTTCCTACGATCCTCACCGGGTTTTAATTTGGCCTCCTTTCCATCCAAAAACTTTGGCCTTACCAAATCACCACCGGGGGCATCATCGGTATGAGGAAAACGAAGACCCAGTTTTGGTTGGTAGAAAAGGGTGGCATACTCTACTTCGTGTTTCTTTTGGTAATCTTTTCGTTGTTCGTCGGTCCATTTGTTCCAATTGTCTCTGTTCCATTCATTGTTTTTGTCTTGGAGGTTTTTTTGATCTTCCATTGGAAGATGCACTTCTAATTCTCTGGGAACATAACTCAATGTTTTTCCATATCGATCCACTTCCCAAGATCCATCGCGATAGAACTGTTGGCTAAAAAAAGCTGCAAGAGCATAATAATCCCTTCTAGTAAAATCTGAGATGTATGGATGGTCATGGCATCTAGCACAAGCCACTCGTTTTGCATAAAACAACCTTCCCACATACTCTGCCGTTTGTAATGGATCTGCTCCATCACGAATGTAAAACATAGTAGCCGGTGATTCTTTTACATTGCCGGTCGATGTTAACATTTCTTGTACCAATTGGTCATAGGGTTTGTTTTTGTGAATGGATCCTGCAATGTATTCAAAAAACGCACCTGTAGGAATTTTACGTCCTTTGGATTTGTCACGTAACATGGAAGTAAACTTGGTACCCCAGTATTCGGCAAACTCGGGTTGTTTTAAAAAACGAACCACAAAGGATTCTAAATTTTGGTCTTTAGAATCGGAGGGAAGTGAATCCAACTCTTTCCATTCGGTGACACTGGGAATCACACCTCGCAAATGAAGAGAGAGTCTTCGAAAGGTGATTTTTTTATCCACCTTAACTATATTAGGTGATAATTTCAAATACAAACTATCAAGTGGGTGAACTGCATTCTGTTTTGATCGAGACTGAACATATCCGAGAGAGAGGATCAGAATGACAAAAGAAACAAGGAAATAGCGAAACTTAAGAACTAGATTTAGTACCAATCTCATGTTGGAAAGATTCTACGTGGGATTTTACGAATTGAAAATATTTTTCTTGCAAAAGTCAATTTTTTGCAGATAAACCTTGGTTGCGATGGCAGAAGAAAGAATCTATGAAATGCTTTGGGACTGCGAATTTTGCGGGTCAAAAAAATTACTCGGTAAAACACATAGGCATTGTCCCAATTGTGGTGCCACACAAGATCCAAGTCGTCGATACTTTCCAAACGATGCAGACAAAGTTGCTGTCCAAGACCATATCTATTATGGAGTTGATAAGGTTTGCCCTTTTTGCCAAACCCCCAATGGAGCCAAAGCCACGTTCTGCGGAAACTGCGGGGGTTCCCTAGATGGTGCACAAAATGTCAAACTTCGTTCCGACCAAGACGGTCTCACGGAAGACTCTGTTCAAAAAGCAAAAGAAGATTTAGCATTTCCCAATTCTGACTTTGTCAAACCACATCCCAAAACTCCAAAGTGGGTTTTGTGGTTACTTGGAACCATTGTTTTCGGTGGGATTGGTTTTGTTTGCCTCGGTGTTTTATGGACTGAAAAAGTAGAACTACAAATCACCCATCATGAATGGTCTCGCACCATTGCCATCGACCAATTCAAACCAGTTTCGGAATCCGAATGGTGTGATTCCATGCCTATGGGTGCGTATAGTGTGTCCAGAAGTCGCAAAATCAGAAGTTATAACAGCATTCCTGATGGAGAAGATTGTCATACAGTTCGTTCAGATCGTGGAGACGGAACCTTTTCAGAAAGTGAAAGTTGTACCACCAAATATAGACAAGAGCCCGTTTATGATGACCACTGCAGTTACCGCATCGATAAATGGGCCTTTGACCGCAACGCAATTGCCAAAGGATTTGGAACCACACAAGAACCCTATTGGCCCACTCCCCAAATTCGAGAATGTGCTACCACAAACATTGGTTGTGAACGATTAGGACCCAAGGAAGAAAAATATATAATTCATTTCACAGAGTCCAGCGGAGAAACCAAAGGAGAAAAACATGATTGCGATTTTGATTATGCAAAATGGAAATCTCTCCCAACCAAAGCACTTTACCAAACAGAAAAAAGTGTCATCTTTAACTACATCACTTGTGACACCATACAGACGTTAGAAGGAAGCGCAATAGAGGAATAAAATGGACCAAACTTGGTTAAAAACAACATTAGAACGTTTTAAGAACGAACAAGATCCCATTCGTAAGTTTTTAAAAGAAACTAAACTATTTGAAGAAGCTCTTGCCAACCAAGAGTTTGAAAAAACCGATCTTCTCATCCGAAAAGAACTGGGAGGAATTCTAAATTCTTTTAAGGAAAGTTTTCGTAAATTGGAAGAAGGTTTTGTAGCTAAGGCCCAAATCCAAAACATCGGAAAAACAAATCCGGCGACAACACTTCTAGACAAAATCATTATGAAGGTGAGTTCTGCTGGGTATGGACTCAATGGACTTGGCACTGGGGTCAAAGCCACTGCAGAAGAAATGGAAAAATTACTAAACCATGACTTTTCGATGTTGGAAAAAGTGGGTAACATACAAAAAGAAATTTTGGATACCCTTCCCAGTTCTTTTGCCGCAAACCCAGAAGCGGCAATTGAATCTATCAACAAATTACTGTTAGATTTCGAAACACAATTTGAATCAAGAAACTCAATCTTTTTAAAATTATAAAATAAGGAAATAACCATGGCACTAATCGATAGAATAAAATTTGAAGGAAGTCCCAACGAAATCGTTTGGAAATATCCATCCGATGAAATCAGTACCGCAGGACAACTGGTAGTGGATGAAAACCAGGAAGCCATCTTTTTTAAAGAAGGAAAGGCTTTGGATACCTTTGGGCCTGGAACCCATACTTTAAAAACAGGAAATATTCCTATTTTAGAAGCTCTCGTCAACCTTCCGTTTGGTGGAAAAACTCCCTTCACAGCTGAAGTTTATTATGTGAACAAAGCCATTTTTGCGATGAAATGGGGGACAAACACTCCCATTCCCTTGGAAGATCCCAAATACAAAATTGTATTAAACATTCGTGCTTTTGGTGATTATAAATTTCGAATCAAAGATTCGAGGTCCTTTTTACTCAATGTAGTGAAAGGTGGGAATCGAACTACGAACGAATCCATTGATGAATTTTTAAAACCAAATATTGTACGTGGGATCGGTGATTTTATTTCAGAAGTTATTTTAAACAACAACACATCCGTGGTGGAGATCAATAAATTCAGAGATGAAAGTTCTACGGCAGGAAGGGTCAAACTGGCTCCTGAATTTGAAAAATATGGAATTGATTTAACTGAATTTAACGTATCTTCGGTGAACTTTGACCAGAACGATCCAAACTACCAACGAATCCAAAAAATCATCACCGATAAATTCGAAATCGATATGTTAGGCGATAAATACCAACAAAAGAAAATGTTCGATATTGGACAAGCTGCTGCTGAAAACGAAGGCCAAGGTGGCGGAGCGATGGGTGCCGGGATGGGCATGGGAATGGGGATGAATATTGGACAGATGATGGGTAATATGATGAACCAAGGTGGGGGCCAAGGGGGAGCAGCACCGGCAGCAAATGATCCTGCAACTAGGATTGCAAAACTAAAAGGGCTACTCGACCAGGGACTAATCAACGCAGAAGAGTTTGAAGCCAAAAAAAAGGAAATCCTTTCTTCATTGTAATGCGAAGGTTCAATAGCAAACTTTCGCATCCCGAAAAAATACTCCATCTCGAGAAAGAATCTAACTTTCTTTAGGTGGAGATTGGAAGAAAATAATGAGAGAAATAGAGAATTAATCTGAAATTGGTAACTGTAAAAAAAATAACCAATTTTCAATTTGACAAATTGCACGAAAATCGTGTAAAATAGTAAATATGAAAAGTATTACTTTTAGAGCTGACGAAAGGGCGATTGAAAAAGCTCGTTTAAAAGCAAGTAAACAAAAAAGGTCACTAAATGACATTTTTAATGAATGGCTCCGCGCTTATTCTGAATCTGAGCCAAAAGATTTTGATTTAGATGTGTATTTGAAAAAATTTGAATATGTGAAGATAAACCGAAAAATAACTCGTGAAGAAGCCAATGAAAGGTAAAATCTTCATCGATACGAATGTATTTATTTACTTCTTTTCACCTAAGGATTTTGAAAAAAAGGAAATCTCTTCAAATATCATAAAAGCTTCTTTTAAATCTGATAGATTTTCTATAAGTTACCAAGTCATCCAAGAATTTAGCAATGTAATGCTTACAAAAGGACAACCACCAATGAAAGGTCAGGATATTTCAAGTTTCATAGAAAAAATCTTAGATCCAATTTGTTCTTTTTTCCCAACAACTGAATTTTACAAAAATGCTCTGAAATTAAGAGAGAAGAATCAATTATCTTATTATGATTCTTTGATTGTTTTGGCGGCTATAGAACTCGATTGCGATTATTTATTTTCTGAAGACTTTAATGATGGCACAAAAATTAACAGATTAAAAATCATCAATCCGTTCAATAAACTGAATGCAAAATTACTAAAATCTATTCTATAATTCCCAAATTTCGATGTTTAAGAAAACAATTGTTTGATCTCTGCTAGGTTCGCTTCTGCTTCCTGTTCCCCTTTATCGATGATTTCTTGGTAACGAGCAAAATCAAATAACTGAAATTCTTCCAAATGAAAATGTACAAAAAGATCCATTTTAGGTCGTTTTAGGCGTGTGATCTCTCTTCCTTCCAAGGTTATGGTTCTTGTCATGATCTGCAAAATCGGAGGATATTTTAAAGTATCCCAAATATAACGAAAGAATCCTTTTTCTGTTGTGTTACGATCTTCAAAAAGTTTGACCGGAACAATTTCTTGCAAAGGAGAAACATTGATTCCCATCACAACATCTGCACCTTTAGAGCGAATGAGGTTTTCCGGAACGTTATTGATCATCCCTCCATCCACGAGTAATTTTTCTCCAAGTCTGTAAGGAGGAAAGGCACCAGGCAAACTCATCGCACTGGTGAGTGCTTCTGTAATAGGTCCTTGGTCAAAGATATGTTCTTTTCCTGTTTGTAAATCTACTGCGGAAGTGGCAAAAGGGAGAGGCAATTCTTCAATTCTTTGGTCACCAAACCCTTTCTTTAACATTCGTTTCATTCTGGCACCTTTAAAAAAGGCAACAACCGGAATCGTTGGATCGAAGGCACTTTCCAATCCACCGAAGAAATTTTTAATCATCTCTTCGATTTCTACCGGTGAATTTTTTCTCGCATACAAAGCCGCAATCACAGCTCCCATCGATGCACCGGAAACAAAATCAAAATGAATTCCTTCTCTATGTAAAACTTTTAACAAACCAACATGCGCCAGCGCTCTGGCTCCACCACCACCTAACGCCAAACCTCTCGTTTTTGCCACAAGGTATCTGGCTAACGTATCTTTTTGATAAAAAGTTTTGAGTGATTGGTCTTGGGGAAGGTAACTTTTACGAACACCACTTTCCATCATACGAATGGCACGGCCTTCAAAGTTTCGGATTCGAGTTTTCCAAAAATTGATGATTTCTTCTTTTTCTTTGTAAAACTTTTCCGGTTCATCTTCCCAAAATACAATAAAGTCAGATTGTACTACAAGATAATGTAAATCCATCCTGGAAGTGGATTCATCAAAATAAATATGAAGTAAAGGGGTTTTACTTCTAAGATTAGTTAAGTATTCTGAAATTTTTGTTGGGTCCATTCCTTTGAAAGTGGAAATGGGAATGGCTGATGATAATTTTTTGGTGACCTCACCATACTCATCTAAAAAGGTTTTTACTTTTTCACCAAAATGGTATTCGGGTTCTAAGGGAACATGAACACATAACCTTCGTAATCCGGAAAAAGTATCTTTATGGCTAGGTCGATCTAAGTTCTCTCGCATTCGAGAGCCCATCATCTGGATGATGTTTTGCGCAAATACCTTTTCTTGGGATGCCAATTGTAAAAACAGTTTTCCATTCAAAACATAAACAAGGGAATCGATGACAGCGATGGCGGAAGTAGAGTGGTTAGAACTGGAGATGAGTGAGTTCTCGGCCAAAACCTGACCCGAACCCACATATACATGACCTTGGCCGGCCACATTCTCGAGAAGGATTTCTCCATACCGAACAATATAAATCGATTCCGAAGACTCTCCTTTATAATAAAGTGCTTCGTGGCTTCGAATTAATTTTTCTTGGACATTGTTTGCCAGTCTTAACAGAACTGCAGGGGGAAGTTTTTTGAACAAATCCACAGACTTTAAAAAGTTTTGTATGGCCTGTCGCTCTAATTCTGTTCGTTTCATTTTCCCCTCGTTCTATTAAATTCGTATGTTCACCCATTCCTTCTTACGAAATTTTCTGACAAAAATCACTGCCATGAGTAAAATCCAAATAAAAAACGCAGACCATATTCCAAAATTACCCCACGCTAGGACAATCCCGAATAAATAGGCCAAAGGCAACATGATGATGAATGATACAATGAGATAAACAAACATTACATAGTACATCATCCCTGCACTACGAAGCGCAGAACCAATCACCATATGATATGCATCTCCCACTTGGATGAGGGCCACGATACAAAGTGCAGGATATGCTACCTTTGCAACGGCGGGAACATCTGTAAAAAGTCCAATGAGCCAAGGCCCTGCAATGATAAAAAAGAGTCCCATGCTTCCCATAACTATGGCAGAAAAAGTGGCAGACCGCATGGTACCTTCATAAGCCAATCGAAGTTTTCCTTGTCCCATTGATTGGCCGAGAATGGTAGTGGCTGCAATCCCAAAAGAAAATCCCGGCATAAATGACAAACTAAGACATGTTAATACAACACTAGCAGAAGCAAGAGTAGTTGTGCTAATCATCCCTGCAATTTTATAAAATCCAGAAAAGGCAAAGTTTACGAGTGTTCCTTCCACAGCAGGAGCAAATCCAACCATACAAAGTTCTTTGATGATTTCAAAACTTGGAGTAAAAATTTGATACTGAAAGTACTTGATCACATCTTTTCGAAAAAAATAAAACACCACAATGAGAAGTGCAGGAACCGAAGACAAACTAGAGGCAATGGCCGCACCCTTCACTCCCCAAGCTGGGAAACCCCAGTTTCCAAAGATGAGTAACCAGTTAAAAAAGATATTGGTAACTGCGGCTAAAATGGAAGATATCATCCCCACCTGCACAATTCCAATCCCGTCAAAAAATCCACGTAAGGCGAACCCAACAAAAAAGAGAACTGTTCCTAAGAATCGATAGGAAAGATATACGCCAGCCACTTCGATCACTTGCGGATCATCTCCGATCCAACCCATAAACTCTGGAGCATAAAGGAATCCGAAATAGGACAAAAGAGATCCTAAAACTAAGGACAAATATACGGAGTTAACTAGAGTGATTCCGACTCCTTTGTCATTTTTTTCGCCAAATCGACGTGCTACGATGATTTGTACGGCCATTGATCCGCCCATAAGAAAGGCGAAGATGGAAAAATAAACCATCCCACCAAATCCAACTGCGGCAAGAGGAACCTCACCGAGTTTCCCTACCATAGCAGTATCTGCCACCATAATGGCTGTATAACTGATCATTCCAAAAAAAACAGGGATTGCTAATCCAAGAATTTTCTGATTCAATCGAGTTGGCTTCAAGATGCGTCTAATTTTGTGAAGCATAGTTTTGTCATTCTTATATGTATTGCGATCTACACAACCACCTTTATGGATGTTTACCCCCTGAAACTTTGTATCGAATTGGAAAAAATAACACAGAACCTAGATGGCATCTCTATTTAGATTCTTATGAAAAAGCTTATGGGTTAAAAATTCGGCCTTCCACTTTTTTTGAAGATTATGCTGACATAAAAGAATTTTCCAAACTCTATCACTTTCGAGAAAAGGCTCCTTTTTTACATTTCCAAGCTAAGTTCAATCTCATCATCGCACTAGTTAAGTTTGATGAAAGAGAAATTACAGAAGTGACACATGATGTTGTGTTATCTAATAGTTTGGAAGATATCAGTTACGCTGAATATCGTTTGATGTTTGGGAAAGAAGAACCAAAAGAAAGTTTTTATAGTAAACTAATGGCATGTTTGGAAGGACTTTCTAAAGGAGAAAATTCAGCAAAAAAAGAAGGAAAAACCATCCAATCAAAACTAGTGATGTCTCTACATAGAGATATCAATTTTGAAAGGCATTATGACTGGATGAAAAATTGGATGGAAAAAGAATCTGTCATCCGAGAAGGACTTGTAGGAATCGATTTCTGTCATATCGAAGAAGGCCATCCGCCAAAAGATAAAAAATCTTTTTTCCAATCCGTAATTAAAGACAACCAAGCAGAACCTAACACTGCATTGTCGATTCTATATCATGTAGGAGAAAGTTTCCGAGACAAAACTCCCTTCTCTGCAGTCCGGTGGGTTTTGGAATCCGCATTGAATGGTGCGCATCGCCTTGGACATGCCTTGGCCCTCGGAATTGATTCTGATTATTTTTTGGGTGAAGAAAGAACAGAACTAGTATCAGAAGCCAAAGACCAAATCGAATGTGAATTGGAATCTTATGATGAAATTTCCTCCTTTGGAAGTTTTTATCCCAAAGAAGAACTCGAACTGAAACGAAAGGAATTAAAAACCAAACCCGATTCAGAACTATCAAAAATCCAGTTTGATGCAAAACAGTCTCAGTACCTCCATACCTTTCAAAACTATGTTATGTCTAAGATAGCAAAAACCGAAGCTGTGATTGAATGTTGTCCCTCTTCCAATTTATACATTGGAATGTTGGAGTCGCATATCGATCACCCCATCACAAGATTTCTGCAAAACGATATCAAACTTACCATAGGATCCGATGACCCCGGATTATTTGGAACCACAATGCCCGAGGAATATGGTCATGCCCATACTGCCGGAGTGTCCGAAAAAGATTTGGAAACTATCCGGGAAAAGTCTTTTTCCTATAGATCGACCAAACTTTCAGGGCGTGAATTGGATTGACCCTGACAGAGATTAGGTAAACTGGAAAGTATGCGGATTTTTTCCCAAGTTTTTGTGCCCATGATTGTCTTCTCTTTGGCAATGGGACCTCTTTTTGGACAAACCAAAGAAGGTTTTTACGACACAAATAACTACGATCTAAGAAATCTTCCAAAATCCGATCCCGAATCTAATATTTTACCGGAAGTGACCCTTCCTCCGAAATTTGAAACCCCAGCCCTTGCCACTCCGAAAAATGTAAAGACCCAATACACTGGGATTGAGTCAATTCCCGGTGCTGGTGCCTTAATGAATTCCAGAACCACGTCCAACTCCAGTCAAAACGCCGCAAATCCCTACAATCTAACAGGTTCACAAAATTTACCGATCAACCCACTCACCGGGGAAATCAACGAACAAGCACTTCAAAACCAATTACAAAAAAGTAGAGTCAAACAAGAGTTAAAGAAGAAACAAAAAGAAGAGTTTGATGAAGATGCAGTTTACGAAGAAACAAAATTCCGAAGAGCGTATATCATTTTCTTTTTGACCTTACCATTTGCCTTGGGTGCTTCTGCGGCCGTTGCTTCAGCATTTGCTATTGAAAAAACATTAGCAGGAAGTATTATCATGATTGGTGGTTCTACTGGTCTTTCTGGTGTAAATGCTTATGCAGACAGACAAAGATTAGAAGAACATCGAGAAAAGAAAAAACAATTGGCTGAAGTTTTCCCTTGAAACTCAAACGAATCTTCGTTTTCCTATCACGATTTTTTCATTATCTACAAATCCAAAGATTCGAAATTCGAAAACTTTATATAGAGCATTTCCGTTGGCTGGGAAGAATGTTTTATATATTCTTTGGGTTTTTATCTGTTACGATTTTAATTTTAGATTTTGGATTTTATTATCCAGAAAGTTGGAAAGAATACGTAACACTTTCGATTCGAACTCTTGTAACTTTTTTTATTTTATACGAATCCATCCATTTAATTTTTACAAACAAAAGATGGAGAGAATACGTATCCATCCACAAAATAGAACTTATCATATTACTGATGTTAGGCTTAGAGTTTATTTATGAAAAAAATATAGTTTCTATACTTAAGTCATACCATATTTCGGGAGATGATACCACTCTGATCTTTTTATCAGCAAACCAAGTTTTATTTTTATTTTCTAACTTGGCTCATTTTTATCGACTTTCCAGAAATCATGATTCCCGAAAATTAAATCCTTCCATCGTATTTGTTTCTTCTTTTGCTTTTATCATTTTACTCGGAGTTTGTTTTTTACATTTTCCAAAATCAACCAATGGAAGTGTTCCTTCTATTGACATTGTATTCACAACCATCAGTGCCACTTGTGTCACAGGCCTTTCAACAGTCGATTTAAGTTCAAGTTTCACTTTGACCGGACAATTGATTGTATTACTTCTCATTCAAGTGGGGGGGCTGGGGCTTATGACTCTAACTAGTTTTTTTTCCATCTTTCTTGCCGGAAAAGTATCCGTAAGTGATACGATGATGATCAAAGACCTTCTTTCTGAAGAAACTATGGGTCGCGCTAAAGAAATTTTAAAACAAATTACAATCCAAACTCTTGTGATTGAATCCATCGGTGCTGTATTTTTATTTTATAGTTTCCCAGAAAACTTTCCTATTGTCCTTTCTGAAAAAATTTATTATTCAATCTTTCATTCAATTTCTGCATTTTGTAATGCTGGTTTTAGTTTGTTACCGAACGGACTGACAACCGAAGCCTTTCAAAGATCAGAAGGTTTTTTATCGGTGATTATGCTTCTGATAGTAATCGGTGGACTCGGGTTTCCCGTATTATTTCAAATTCGCACAAGACTTTCTAATCCTTTTGATTTTAAGTTTCGGTGGTCTGTTACCTCCAAATTGGTATTTTGGACGACCGGCTGTCTTTTGTTATTTGGTTGGATTTCTTATTATTTTTTAGAACAGAATTCCAGTTTAAAAGGTCTTACCACTTCGGAACAGATTTTTCATTCCTTGTTTTATTCTGTCACCACAAGAACCGCTGGGTTTAATACTTTAGACTTAAGCCAAATGGGATTTCCCATTACCTTCATTTCTTTCTTTTTAATGTGGGTAGGAGCTTCCCCTATTTCTACAGGAGGAGGAATCAAAACCACAACAATTGCCATCTCTCTTATAAACATAACCAACGAAATTCGTGGAAAAGATAGGATGGAAATAAACCACCGAACAATTGCTAATTCGTCTATTGCGAGAGCTAGTGCTACCATTGTATTATCTTTATTCGTAATTTTTGTTGCCATTTTTGGTTTATTGATTACTGAAAATGCAAATTTCATTGATTTATGTTATGAAGTAGTTTCAGCCTTTGGAACAGTAGGTCTTACTCGTGGTCTCACTCCTCATTTGAGTGATTCAGGTAAAATTATCATTTGTACAGTAATGTTTGTGGGTAGAGTCGGAATTTTGACCTTACTTGTCGCGCTCTCCAAAAAAGTAAATCGTATCTCGTATGAATATCCGAAAGAATATGTGGTTGTAGGTTGAACTTCGTATGCAAAGAAAAAAAATAGCAGTCATTGGAATTGGAAGTTTTGGAAAGTTATTTGTACATTATCTATTTGATGATGGACATGAAGTCATTGCCATTGATAAGGACCCAATGATCATCGATTCGATAAAAGATTATGTTACCATTGCGGTTACATTAGATGCCACTGACGAACATGCATTACGATCCCAAGGAATTGCAGATGTGGATTATGCGGTCATAGCTCTTGCCGATGATTTTGAAACCTCTATCATTTGTGCTGAAAGTTTGAAAAAATGTGGTGTTAAAAATATTTATGCCCGTTACCAAACAGAATTACAAATGAAGGTTTTGGCACTTCTTGGAATCAAAGATTTGTTTAACCCAGAAGAAAAAGCAGCAAGAAGTATGGCCGAAACCTTATCTTTTTCTGGAATGCGTTCCAGTTTTTTAATCTCGGATGAATACAGTGTGGTAGAAGTCGCTGTTCCCAAACGTTATATCAACCAAACCATCGCTGATGCAGACTTACGTCATAAATACAATATCAATGTCATCACCATCAAACGACCGACCATAAACAAAGATACCAAACGTGCTTCTGATTCCAAATCAGAAAAAATTTTAGGTATTCCACACGGGAATACAATTCTCAAAGAAGATGATATCATTGTTCTTTTTGGATCTCAAACAGATCTGGCTCGTTTTCTGGAAACATAAGTATGGGTCCAGAACGAATCATTTGTCTCACCGAAGAACCAACAGAGATGTTGTATCTTTTGGGCGAAGAAAAACGCATTGTAGGAATCTCGGTTTATACAGAACGGCCACCAAAGGCAAAGGAAGAAAAAACCAAAGTTTCTGCCTTTATCAGTGGGAACTTAAAAAAAATTACAGCTCTCGAACCAGACCTCGTCATTGGTTTTTCTGACATCCAATCGCAACTCGCAAAAGATCTCATTGAACGAGGGTTAAATGTTCTGATCTTTAACCAAAGATCGATCAGAGAAATTTTATCCAATATGCAAATACTCGGAAACCTTGTGGGCCAAGTAGAAAAAACAAACTCTCTTATCGAAGAATGGAAAAGTCAGATCAACCTTTGGAAACAGGTGAATACTTCCAAATCCTACAAACCCAAAGTTTTTTTTCAAGAATGGGATGAACCCATGATCACTGGCATCCAATGGGTGAGCGAAGCAATCGAACTGGCCGGTGGAATAGACTGTTTTTCCCACTTAAAAGAGAAAAAACTCGCAAAAGACAGAATCATCACGGCCGAAGATGTAGCAACTGCCAATCCAGATGTCTATGTTGGTTCTTGGTGTGGGAAAGCAATGGATTGGGACTGGGTGCGTAACAAACCCGAATGGCAATCAACAAACTTCTTAAAATCCAATAGAATCTTTGAGTTAGACCCAAGCATAATATTACAACCAGGGCCAGCTTTGTTTTTAGAAGGAATTCCAAAGCTAAAAGAGATCTTCTCCTCCCTCTAATTTCCTTCTTTGTCATTGCTCTGTAATCTAAATGTAACAAGGATATTCTAGATTTGAAACATATCAATTAGATATGGAGACATTCATGAACTTTTCATGTAACCTGACAAAGAAAAAAATCGCTTTGTCTTTTGTGACCTTACTTATCACAATCTTTACTCTTGCAGAAAAAATCGAAGCACAGGCAGCACCTGCGGCACCAACGACTGAATCCACACAAACCACAGAAGCACCAGCAGAAACTCCGGCTCCTGTAGCAGAAGCTCCTGCGGAAGCACCACAACAAGAATCTGAAATCGGACTCGTTAAATTGTTTGTGACAGGTGGATGGTCAATGTGGCCACTACTCCTTTCTTCTATCGTAGGATTTGGTGTGATCTTAGAAAGAATGTACTTTTTCTTCACAGCAAAACTAATCAGAAAAGGATACAACCAAGATTTACAAGATGCCATTGATGCTTCTGGAATGAATGGAATTGAAGAATTCTTAAAAGCAAACGAAGGCCAAAAAATCACTGATGTATTAAAAAATGGTATGGAAGTTTCTCAAAACGATCCAGAGATTTTTGCAGCTGGTATCGAAAGAGAAGCTGGTGAAGTGATGACTCTTCTCGAAAAAGGTCTTACTGTTCTTTCTGCAGTCTCAACGATTGCTCCACTTGTTGGATTTCTTGGAACTGTATCAGGTATGATCAACGCATTCGATGCGATTGCAAACGCTGACCAAGTGAACGCGAAAGTGGTTGCTGGTGGTATCAAAGAAGCGCTTATCACAACAGCTGCTGGTCTTATCGTTGCGATTCCTGCCATGACATTCTACCAATACTTACAAGGCCGAGTTGCATTCTTTACTTCTGAAGTAGAAGAAGCTGCAAACAAAATCTATAAAGAATACTTAAAACTCAAAGCCGGAAAAAGAGCGTAAAGAGCGGAAACTAACTAACCATGATTAAGTTAAAGAAAAAACAAGAACTAGAGGAGATATCGGCAGCATCCATGTCGGATATTGCCTTTCTACTCTTGGTATTTTTTATGGTAACTGCTGTATTCTTTGTAAAGGAAGGACTTAACATTTCTCTTCCTCGCAAACAATCCGAACCTCAGCCTTTTTTACGTAAGAACGTATATGAAATTTTGGTAACACAAGACAGATACAAAATGCGTAACCCAGCATTCGGAACCAAAGAATATTCTAGTTTAAAAGAATTTCGTGATGACCTAAACCAAATGGAAATCCCGGATCTTAAAAACAAACTAGCGCTCATTGTTACAACCGGTGATACCAAATATGCAAAGATGTTGGATGCCTTATCCGCAGTTCAACTTCGTGGATTTGAAAAAATCTCAGTGAGAAAGAAGAAATAATATGTTACGAAGAAAGAGAGTCGCACCTTCAGTTCCCGTAAGTTCGATGGCAGACATTGCCTTCTTACTCCTCGTGTTCTTTATGGTAACCTCCGTATTAGATTCGGATCCAGACCTTCCCATCAATCTACCAGATGTTCCTGGTGGAGAACAGTTAAACAAAAAGATAGCCAATCTTTATCTAACTGCTGATGAAAAAAGAACTGTCTATTTCAACTCAGTGAAGATGGAACTTAACGAAGCAATGAGTGAAATCAGAGCTAAAATTTCCACTACACCTGACTTAAAAGTTTTGATCCATGCAGATCAAGATTTAACGTATGAAGAGTTGGACAATGTATTCGAAACTCTCCGAGAGATTGGAGCCTTAAAGGTTTCTCTCGTTACCAAGACCACTCAAGGTGGCGGGTTAAAAGGAAAGTAACGTGAACGGAACAGTTGTTACACAAAAAAGATCCAAACGCGAAAGAATCCATAGGTTCATTGATAGATACAGAATCGAAACTGGTCTCGCCATTTCTGCCTTTCTCCAAGCCATCATCATTCTCTTTTGGTTCACTCCTCATTTGGAAACCGATAGTTTGGATGACCTTGTAGAAGAAGTTGCTTTCATCGACAATGTCCAAATCCAAGAACCATCTACCGATTCCAAACCAACAGATGGTGATTTTGATTTAACCGACAAAGAAAAAGAAGAGAAAAAAGAAGACCCACGCATTGCTGGAGCTTCTGATCCCATCGTTTCGGGAGCCACTTCTCCAGTGGATTTATCACCTAACGTTCGCCCTGAATATACATCTGAGGCAAAAGCACTTGGTGTGACAGGAACTATGACTTTGGAAGTGATCATTGGAAATACTGGCGAAGTGTTACGAGTTCGTTCCGTAGGAAAACAGTTAGGTGGCGGTCTTGAAGAAGAAGCCGTCAAAGTTTACCGAAGAAAAAGATTTTCTCCATCGATCCTTGAAGGAAAAGCCATCACCGTGAAGGTGCTTGTTCCGATTCGATTTACATTAAATTAAAATTATCTTTGTGGCGAATCCACCACCAAACGGTGGTGGACCGGGCTCTCCGCTGCAATCTGCAAGCAGGATTTCCGCTACGATCCCTTTCGCTGGAAGAAATGATCCTAATAATTTCCTCATTATCTTTTGATCTATCAACATCGTATAAAAAAAGAATTCGTGTATCCTATTGATTTGATTTAGATGAATGTTTCAACCACTTAGCCAACTCATCTTCTTTGATAGAACCATCTGCTACTTTTAACATAACATTCACAACATCTTCCTCTGATGTATCTATAATGAATCCGTTAGAAGCTAAAAATACATACATCAAAAGAAACGACGTTCTCTTGTTTCCATCCATAAAGGGATGATTTTTAGCGACACCGATTCCAAGGGAAGCCGTAAGTTCAAAAATAGTAGACTCAGGTTTGTAATGCCATTGATTCTTTGGTCGGTCCAGAGCTGATTCCAGTAAACCGATATCTCGAATTCCCAAAGAACCTCCGTGTTGTTTGATTTGATCTAAATGAATCGCCTCTGCAATTTTTCTATTTAACCACTTAGGTTCCCGTTTCATTTCGCTAATTCTTTAAGCGCATTTCTATATTTCTTAGAAGCATCCTGATAAAATTCCATAGCTGATTCAAAGTCTGGATCATAGGGAGACAAAAGAATACCGTTTTCAGTTTCGACAAGAAAGACAGTGTCTCCTTCATGAAAATTATATTTCTCAAGAAGTGCTTTTGGGATCGTTGCCCCTGATGAATTTCCAATCGCTCGAATCGTAGTTTTTTTGACCGCAGAACTTTCCATAGTTATAACATAAGTAATAACTTTGGAAATTCAATCGAATTTTCTAGGTTTTGAAATTTTGGGTATAGCTTTTCTTGAAAATTTAACGCAACCGAGGGGGGCTAATAATACTTGATTTCATTTTTCTACTGTCAAATTCACCTGGCAAACATTCCTCTCCACATTCTCGTTACCTTTATCTCTCTAAGAAAACTTGACTTATGCATAAAAAAGGACTACTTTATGCATATCATGAGAACAACTATCGATATCCCAGAAGAATTAGTTCGTGAAGCAATGAAACTGACCCATTTAAAAACAAAAACGGATGTAATCAAAGAAGGCCTGCAAACATTAATTAGAAAAGAAAAACTAAAAAACTTGAAAAATTACAAAGGGGCCATTGATCTTACTATCGATCTCAATACTATACGGAAAAGATGAGCCAAGTTGTTTTAGACTCATCCATTTGGATTGAATACTTTAGAAATTCTAATACAAAAATTTCATCACAAGTCGATTTACTCATAGATAGTGGAAATATTTATGTTAATGAACTCATATTAGCGGAGTTGGTTCCCCTTCTTAAATTAAAAAAACAAACTCAATTGATCCAAATTTTAGAGTCAATTGAATGTCTTGAATTGAATATAGATTGGAAACAACTGATAGATTATCAAACTTTAATTATCCGAAATGGTATCAACCATGTAGGAATACCAGATTTAATCATTGCTCAAAACATAATTCAAAACCATGCTACTTTATTTACCTTAGATAAACATTTTAAACTCATGAGTAAGTTCATCAAACTGAATTTATATTAGTAATATTAATGGACTATTTTAACTTATGTTGGTTACCGAAATCCTCTAACTATTTACAAATAAACACCAGCAAAGAAAGGTGAAATAAAAAATTATTCTAATTATGAAACTTACGTAAATTCCATATTGGCCAAGATTTAAAAATCTTCTGCTCTTCTACAGATAACGTATCAAAAAATTTGTTTAATTCTTCATTTATTAGCTCTGCGAGGGAAAGATATTCAATTTCATTCCCCTTTCGTTGTATTGTTTTTACAATTAGCTTTGTATTTTTATTTTTTAATTCATTTATATTTAAATAGTTTTTTAAATTTCTTTGTAATGGTTGATTTTCTAGAAAATGTTTACAATACGTTTCAAATTCTTCAATATTACGTACCAGTTTCAATTCAACAGAAACTGTATCCTTATCCGCAGGGGATTTTGACAATATTTCTTTAATATTAAGTGGTAAGAGTAGCTTTACATATATTTTATATTCAGTAATTTCTCTATATATTGATTTTATAAATAATATGCCACCATCATTTAAATAATTATTTAAATCTGCCTTTTCTAGTGAAAATTTTTCTGTTTCTTTATAGTCCCGATTTGAACACTTGACTTGAATCGGAATTCTTCCGAATAATAATTTTTTTTTACCATTATGGTAAGGCTTTTTGAAGAAATTTAAATGCCCGTCCCAAGATAAATCCTTTTCTCCTTCATTAATTTTTGCACTAATGATTTTACTTTTTCCTAAGAAGATTCTTAATGAAGTTATTCCATCGTGTTCAATATTCTCATTACTCAATTCTAGTTACCAAGTATATTTTTGCTTAATCCACATACTGTTCATACTCTATTCCGGTAATTCCAATACCTTGTCTTCTTCTTCCATTGGTTGTTTTGGAATTTCGATTTTTTCGATTCGGATTTCATGAACAAAATCAGGATCTTCAAAACGATCTAAAATACTGATTCGTCTGGGGTATTGTTTGTCGTTCCAAACTTCATAGTATCCGTATTTGATCACACCTTTATAAAAACTAAAAAGTTCGCGGTAAGTAAACTCCATCCATTCTAAGGCACCACTTGTTTTTTCAAAGTAACCAACGTATTGGTCTGTATCGGGAGTGGCATTCACCTGAACAGATGTAAAATATACCACTTCATAGTCTTGGCCTAATTTTTGAGTTGGACCTGCATATTGGATGATGGGGTATTCTGTCAGTCGCCAAGGTAGTGTTAGATACAAACGAAGGGATTCTAAGTAAACTCGAACTTCATCGTCACCAGTAAAAACTTTTCCTGTATCAGCGGCAATTTGATAAGTATCTTTTTTAACAAGGCCAAGGATAAGACCTTTTTTTTCACCACCAAGGAATTCCACTTCCATTGCATCTTTCTCAAAATCCAAATACACGCGAAGTCTTTGTTCCGATTCTTTGATCGGCGTAAAAAATCGAACAAACTTAGAATGCCAAACATCCTTCAATACAAATTGAATTTGTTTGTATCCTTTCCAATCACCCGGTGTGAGTTCTTTCACCGGTGGGTTTGTAATAATCGACAATCCTTTCTTTTTTAAGTCAGGATTGAAGCCTTCTTTTTGTAAGGTGGGGGGGCGTAGGTCGGCCAAAGAACAAGAAATAAAAAATAAAGAAATAGAAATGAGTAAAACATGGTAACGAAACATTGATTCCAGAATGAAGCAAAAACGGTCCTCTGTCAATAGGGAAAGTAAACCAGTTCAACTGAACTTAAGCAGAGATTGATAGGTTATCGAATTTTAAAAGAATCAAATGAGAAATTAGATAAATGTAGAATGAAGACTTAAAACAATGAAGAAAGAGAGAGGAAAGGTCGGAGTCCCGACCCTCTCTTTTTAAATGATACTTATGCTTTTGCAGCACCTGTTTTTTTGATAGATTCCGCAACTTCATTGATTTTTGCTTTTACCGATTCGATTTTTCCTTCAGGCATTTTCGCTTTGATTTCTTCAGCGATTTTGTTGTAGTTTTCTACGATTTTAGAACGAGTTTCGTCGTAGTTTTTTCCAGCAACACTAGAGAATTCTTTAATGTCTGTTAGGATTTTGTCAACGGATTGGCGAATTTTTACAGAATCTTCCGTATTGTCCAAAGCACCTTTGGATACTAATTCATTGTAAGTTGTTTCCAACTGAGTTTTTGCTTTTTCAAGACCTTCTTTTCCCGATTGGAAAAGTCCGATTCCTGCGTTAAGAATGTCCATGATTTGTTTTTCCATAATTTAGCTCCTGGTTTTCACCTATTTGTGCATTGCACAACACAGTTATGTGCGTTGCACAAATTTAGACAAGTACTTTTTCTAGGGGAAAATCGATTTTTTTTAGATTTTTTTCGTAGTCTCTTTTGCGATTCAATTCTAGAAAATTCTCCAAACAAAATGCAGACTGAAATCAAAAACATTCCCATGATCCATTTAACAGATGTTCATGAGGATGACAAAAATCCTTATTTCTACGTTGGTCGTTTGGAAGAATTGCCAAATGAATTCCAGGACTTTGATAGTTCCCATAGACATTCTTATTATGCGTTATTCTTTTTTACGGAAGGAGAAGGAACCCACTCCATCGATTTCCATACCCATTCGATTACAAACAATAGTCTTTTTTTCTTAAGGCCGGGCCAAGTGCATTCCTGGACTTTTTCCAAACCAGTAAAAGGTTTTGCCTTAAAGATTTATCCTGATTACCTCTCCGAACATGGCGGGCAAGTTACCAGCTTTCAAAACTATCCTTTTTTCCAATTGGGAAATGAAATTTCTAAACTCACCATCCAAGATGGAGACCAATTTAAAAATGATTTTGAAAGATTACTCGCCGAAAAAAATTCAAAATCAAATCCCAATTCTTCCATGATCTATCTTTTGATTCAGTTGGTTTTGCAACAATCACTGAAAGAATTTAATACATCTTTTACGGACAAAGTAACCGTCGATTCCAAGTTATCGGATTTCTTTCGTTTATTAGAAAATCATTTCAAAGACCAAAAAACAACTTCGTATTATGCAAAACAAATTGGGACTTCTTCTGGAAATTTAAACCAACTCTGCCAAAAAAAATATGGAAAATCGGCAAAATCAATTATCCAAGAAAGGTTGGTTTTGGAAATCAAACGGCTGTTACTACATTCTGATTTGAATATAAACCAAATTGCTTTGACTTTAGGTTTCGAAGATAATTCCTATTTTAGTAAATTTTTTAAAAATCATACCGACAACTCACCGGAAAATTTTAGACGTTTGAAACGAAAACTACCATAAAAATCAGATTCTCTCCATTTACCAACTTCTCTTTTTCCATAAGATAGAACCAACACTTAGAAAAGGATATATAAATGTTAGAAAAGTTATTCTACACAGAAACAAGTTGGTTTTTTACCTTACTCAGACTGGTTTTAGGTTTTGTGATTTTGCCACACGGATTGCAAAAGTTATGCGGATGGTTTGGAGGGTATGGATTTGCTGCCACTTTGGATTTTTTTAAATCGGAAGGAATCCCCTATGCCATTGGATTTTTAGTCATTGTAGCAGAATCCTTTGGGGCACTTGGACTCATTTTTGGACTCTTCACAAGACTTTCTTCATTTGGAATTGCCCTTACCATGTTGGGAGCTGCGGTTTATGTGAGAAAAAATGGTTTTTTTATGAACTGGTTCAACCAACAAGCCGGTGAGGGATTTGAATACCATATCTTAGCCATTGGAATTGCTTTGATTTTGATGGTCGCCGGCGGAGGCCAACTAGCACTTGATAGTTGGATTGCGAACAAAGTTCATTCCAACTAAATTCACTAGGTACCTGTGTCCGTCAGATTTAGATATTACCATGAGTATTAACTGAGTTAAAACAGAATTAAAACTGGCTGGAATACAAAATCAAAATACAACCGTCCCCTCGCAAGAATGGATAGTTGTATTTTGTTGGATTTAGTCGGTAAGGATTTCTAACGCGCTGATTGGCTCTTGTTGTTGGGCCATGATCGATTCCAAAAACTTTACATAAGCTTCTCGGCCTGGATACTCAACTTGGTTCACACCTGTTTTGACAGCAGCTTCTGCCACCGCAGGTGCCACATGGTAAAGAACTCTTGAGTCCAAAGGTTTTGGAATGATATAATCAGCGCCAAATCGAATTTCTTTTTCGTTATAAGCTTCAGAAACTTCGATTGGAACCGGAAGTTTAGTGAGTTCACTTAATGCATACGCCGCAGCCAACTTCATTTCCATATTGACTACTTTTGCACGAACATCTAAAGCCCCACGAAAGATAAATGGAAATCCAAGTACGTTGTTGACTTGGTTATGATAATCACTGCGACCCGTTGCCATAATGAGGTCTGGCCTTGCACGTTTTGCATCTGGATAAGGAATTTCTGGATCGGGATTGGCAAGAGCAAACATAATGGGTTTCTCAGCCATCGTTTTGACCATTGCTTCTGTTACAACATTGGCAACGGACACTCCAATAAATAAATCCGTTCCAGGAAAAATATCTTCTAATGTTTCTGCATCGGTTTTGCGGACAAAAGGTAACTTCGTTTCATGTAAGTTAATTCGTTTGTGATTGATAACACCACGAGAATCCAACATATAAATGGATTCATGTTTAACCCCGATATGTGTTAACATCTCAGCAATCGAAATGGCAGCAGCCCCTGCTCCGTTGATCACAACTTTTATGTTACCAGCTTTTTTACCGGTGATCTCTAATGAATTGAGTAGAGCCGCAGTTGAAATGATCGCAGTTCCATGTTGGTCATCATGAAAAACAGGAATCTTCATACTTTCATCTAATGTTTTTTCTATATGAAAACATTCCGGCGCACGGATGTCCTCTAAATTGATTCCACCAAACGTTGGTTCGAGGGCCTTTACAATTGTGATGAATTTTTCAGGATCTGTTTCATTAATTTCAATATCAAAGACATCAATACCGGCAAATTTTTTGAATAAAACTGCCTTTCCTTCCATCACTGGTTTTCCAGCGGAAGCTCCAATATTTCCAAGACCTAAAATGGCAGTTCCATTGGTGATGATTCCGACTAAGTTTCCTCGGTTTGTGTATTCATAAACAAGATCAGGTTGTTTTTCTATTTCGAGGCAAGGGTAAGCGACTCCCGGTGAGTAGGCCAAGGACAGGTCGTAACTGTTCTCCGTTGGTTTTGTCGGAACTACTTTGGTTTTTCCTTTTGGAAACCTAGAGTGATACTCAAGTGCGCTATTTTTCATGGTCTATTTTCCCATGATTTATGATTCAATGGAAAATCCTAGAATAAATTGGAGGAATAGCCTTTCAAAAAAGGTTGATGGAAGTTCTATGTCCCTTTAGATAAAGACCTTACGAAAAGCCATAGGGGGCAAATTTGGAACTAGTTGGAGAATTTTTTGGAACTGCTGTTCTCATTCTACTTGGTGACGGTGTAGTTGCCGGTGTTTTATTAGAAAAGTCAAAGGCAAAAGACGGGGGATGGATCACAATCACCACAGCATGGGCTCTTGCGGTCTGTTTCGGTGTTTTGGTGGCAAAGGCCTTGGGAAGTCCTGGTGCCCATTTGAATCCCGCTGTCACACTTTCTGCTTGTATCCAGTCGGGTGATTTTTCCAGCTTTCTCCCCTATAGCCTAGCCCAGGTCGCAGGTGGTGCGCTAGGAGCCACCCTCGTGTATTTACACTACCTTCCCCATTGGAAAGAAACCAAAGATTCTGGAACCATTCTAGCCGTTTTCTCCACATCACCGGCCATCAAACACACTACCTCCAATGTCATCAGCGAAGGACTTGGGACCTTTCTTCTCATCCTTGGAATCCATGCAATCTTTTCTCCGTTTAACGGTGGGGCCACAGGTGTTGTGGGAACCGGATTTGTGGCTCTTCTTGTCTGGGCCATTGGACTTTCTATGGGCGGCACTACTGGTTATGCGATTAACCCTGCACGCGACTTAGGACCAAGGATCGCTCATTGGTTATTGCCCATCCCCAACAAAGGAAATTCCAATTGGAAGTATGCATGGCTTCCCGTGGTGATTCCGTTAGTGGGTGGTGGGCTTGCGGCAGTTGTGATCAGGTGGGGGATAGGGTAACGGGCGTAAGTTGTTTATAATCAATAAGATTGGAATTTCAAATTCAGAAAATCCAATCTTATACAAATGTAAAATTCAAAACAGAAATCTTATCCAAACTTACACATTACCTAATGTGAAATTGCTTTTCCAACTCCTCACAACAATTACCATCCCCATAATTCCCATCCAACTTCGAACAAATCTAAAATTATTGAAAAATAAACTTTCATTAATCAATATATATACATCAGAAAAATATTGACCTGGTTTATTTTAGAAAATTAATGATTAACAACAGATATTCGATTGTTTCAAGATATAAGAAACTTTGAATCAATAATAAAGTTAACGAATCAATTAGAATATTCATAAAACAAGATATTACATTTAACCTAACGGAAAACTATATAGGACCATGAAACATAAATTAATCCTTCTTTGCCTCGTAACCTTCCCCATCCTCACGATTTTCGCTACAGAATCAGAAACTTTAGATACTTTTCGTGGAATCAACTTCTCTACTACTGAAGCACAAAAAATAAAAGCCATGTCCATCTTCGTTCCCCAAGCAGCAAAACGATCTGACTCCATTCACATGAAAGAAAAGTTTCCAATCACTTTCTTTAAAGCAGACTGCATCCAAGAAAAGGAATGTTTTTCCCTACTCATTGCTGTTTCAGTCATACCTGAATCAATCAAATCCTTTGATACATTGGTAGAAGAATCAAGGGCTACTGATTTTGGCAATCCACCATACGAAGTAAACAAATGGGTCGAACTCCTTACATTTAAAACAGACAAAACAAAGATACTAATGGGGCCAGGGGAATTACTGGGAACAAAGATAAACGCTTTTTATTATATGAAAGATAGCAACGAAACTTACAGAGTTTCAATGAACCTAATCTATCATCCTAAATTTCCAGAGGAAGAATGGCAGGACATTCTGATGCATTCGTTTCTCATCTTAAACAGTATCTACATTGAATCAAACACAAAGGGAACAAACAGTCCTATTGAAAAAAGTCATCTATGAATCAATACGAAGTTATACTCAATCAAGTCATCGGAAAACATAAAAATCTTTTTGGCAAATCGGCAAATGTAACCATACCGTTTGAAGGTCAAAAAAAAAATCAAAAGAACATTCGTCTTTTCGATTGGTTTCATATGAGTAAAAACAAAAGAATCGATTTCTATGATCGATTCGGTGACATTGAAGAAGAGAATGTTCTAGGTAAATACATTATCGATAATGGTGACGATGAAATATTTGCACCAGAACTACGCGAAGGAGTGGTTCCTTTTGCTTATATTGTCGATGATGGAGCCTCAGGAAACGATTACCAAGTGGAAGGAATTTTGATGATTGACCTCCGGATTACAAAACGTCCTGTTCTAATTGCTGAAGTAGATGGTACGATTGATGGACAAACACCATTTAAAATGGTATCTTTCGAATCTTTAAAGATAACGTCCGGTAAAAATCAAAGTAGATGATTAGAATATGAAAAAAGTATGACTCCTGCTAGCAAAAGGTTTCGAATCTTTTGAAGCCAGTGTTTTCATCGATGTCATCGGTTGGAACCTAGTCGATGGAGACAAAACAACAAAAGTGTCAGACAAAAACAACTAGAAGAACTAGGTGCTATTGTTCAAAATTCTCCCAAAGTTATAGATAAGAATATTATCTCTAGTCGCGGATGGCCTATGCTGTTAATAAATCTTTTCAGAGATGAAAAAAAAGCATTATACTTCCCGAATACTGAGCTAAATTTAAAATTATCTAATCTCCGCTCTGGATCTTCTGAAACACTTCGCAAGATGAAACTGTTTCAATCTTTCCTTCTT
Organism: Leptospira soteropolitanensis; assembly: GCF_026151655.1. Classification (GTDB taxonomy): domain Bacteria; phylum Spirochaetota; class Leptospiria; order Leptospirales; family Leptospiraceae; genus Leptospira_A; species Leptospira_A soteropolitanensis. The sequence goes on from NZ_JAMQPN010000001.1 coordinate 301,219, forward strand.
GTAAATCCTTACAACTGAATTGCAAAATTTGTTTGTGACAATCCTTATACGCAGTTTGAATCGCTAATGGATCTGCTCCCATTAGTTTGTAAGCGTTACTTTCCCGAAATCGTTTTTGGCATTGAGTTTCATCTAATCTTCCTTCAGTAAACTTTTTAAGATTCTCTGGAATCGATTTCCATTCTTTATCTGCACATTCTCTATATTTTGCACAAATCTCCGCTGTCAGACCTAAAGATTCATTTTGCCATTCTACATTCACAATCCCTTTGTCTTTTTTACAAGAAACTGCAACCATCAAAACAAAGATAGACAAGAAGGGTAACATTGCGTTTTTCAAATTTGATTTAGGAAGGTATTTTACCGGTCGGTTTTTAATCCCAATTCGTTTATCATCCGTGATTACCTGGGATTTAAACGCATTTCGTATAGCTACAACAATGACCTGGGAGGTTTTATCTGCATTTCGTATATTTCCTTCCCCATAACTCCGCTTGTTATTTGTATGACGTTTAACTCTGCTCGAATTTATAAAAAATATATTTAGTAAGTTCATAAGTTCTTTTGGTTTTCTCCTTGATTATTTTCCAGTTTCAGATGTTTCTTTTTTCCGTATCAAAATTTCGATTCTCTCTTCTTTTGCTTTTTTTTCTGGAGTATCAGAGTCTTTTGATTTTTGGAACATGGCATAACCCTGAACAGAAACCTGTTCTTTAGGAATTCCATATTCATTTACCAATTTTTCTGCAAGTAGAGACGCTCTGTGAGAATGATAGTCCCATGAGTTTTGGAATTTAGATTTGTCAATTTGTGATTCATAAGGAATTTGCACGCGAACCACAATATCTATGTCCATACCTTTCGATAAGATTGCTAATTGTTCAAATGCAAACTTAAGATCAGGATCTGATTTTAATATGTCATCCGAAGCCAAATCAGAACCAGCAAAAGTTAATTTGAGTTCTTCTGTTTCCGCAAGTCCTAATTTTAATTTAGCTTTTTCACGTAGAGTCTTTAATGCAAATCCAATTCGTTCCCAAAGCCGAAACACTTGTGACTTCGGTTCCATTGTATCATCTTCTAAAATTCCCGATCCGCCATCCAAAAGGGCTCCCACAGAACTAACATTTAATCCAAATCCTCGTTTGATATCTTTTGCTACTTCTGTTAATCGATTGGCATCAACCTTACTTATTGCATATAATATGATAAAAAGCCCTAGTAACAACGTAATCATATCGGCATAAGTTAAGAGCCAACGATCATGGGCTTCTATATGTTCTTCTTCTTTGGATACAAATCTAGAACGTCGTCTCATATTTCCTCTTTGAGTGTTGGAAATGCTTTATGTAAAAAATCCCATTCTTTTTCCTGAACTTTGGCATAAAACTCATTAAATAGATCTTGGCGTACTGGCAATGTAGCATAGTATCCTTGTTCTACTTTTTTAAACAATGGATAAACTCCAAGTAATCTTGCCATCATTGCCGCCGGTTTGATAATATAAGCACTAACTGGTTTATGTGCCAACTCATAGAATTTTTTGAGGTTAAATAGTACAATTTCTAATTGTTTTTTCCGTGTTTCCTTTCTATCTAGTTCGCAAAACAAAGCAAAATACTGCTCTTGGGAAATTTCTTTTCCCAATTCCCAACCTTTCGAAAGCAGGAGTTCTGCCATTTGAATGTCCAGTTCGTCAGTGATTGAATTTAATTCAATGAGTCGTTCTACACTTTCCTTAGTTCCTTCTTTCATCATGTTTTTTACTTTTTCATAAGTGGAGAACGCTAAGGATTCCCATTCCTCTTTGCCATCTAAGTTATAAACAGTTTCAAAAAAAAATTTAGCCATCTCTATAGTTTCACTACGATGAAAAAAATCATAATAGAAGAGATGAAATCGATCTACTTGAACACGAACAATTTCCCTTCTAGCAAGTGAGACTTCTTTCGTTAGTTGGTGTTTCATTTTTTGTTAGTTTGCAGGTGCTTCCAAAAGATAAGAAGGGAATCCTTGTTGGTCACGTTCGAAAGGCGCAATAGAGAACTGATTAGGAATCGAAACAATTTCATGATAAAATTTATATGTAGAACGAAATAAAATTTTTGGTGTTACAGACTCTTTTGGTGTGTAATAGAATTTTATACCATAACGAAAGTTATTTGCCCATCCTTCTTTTGTAACCTCTAGTAATGAATATTCGGCAGGTATTTTTTTGTTTTGAACAATATTAAAAACAATATCCCCCTTTTTATATAGCCGAACCCCTTGGGTTTCACCAGCCAATCGAACATTGCTAGCTTCAGGGAAAGATAAAGATAAGTATGTTAAACTAACATAGTTTCCACGATTCTTTAGTTGTAAAGTTACAAGCGATTCTTTCCCAAACTCAAATTTTGGCGTCACTTCTAAAGATACAAAAGATGGAACCGGTTGCATGGGAAGGTTTGGAATCATCTCCCAACCATTAAAAACAAATTCCTGAGAATAATTCGGATTTGTTGGAAAGATTCGAAAGGATTTGTCTTTGTTATTGTATTCAAAATCTACACGTTTACTTCTTTTTAATTCTTCGTGTTCTTTGAGTTGAAATCCGTCCCAAATTTTTTTTCCTTTTCGGTACCCCATTGGGACGGAAAACAAACCTAACGGTGGTTCTTCGGCCAAAACTTCCACAAAAACTGAATTAAAACTATCACCTGGGAGCTCAGCAATTACAATCCTTCGAATACAATCCCCTGCAAAGGTGACTTTCTCTTTTCCCTGTACTGTGCCTGAAACCCAAGAATTAAGTTTTGCATCATAAAACATCGGGCCTAAGTTCTGTAAAAAGAATTCCAATTTCCAAAGAAATGCCCAACTCGATCCATCCTTTCGAAAAGCGGCAAGGACCTCACTTGTTCCTGATTGGAACAAAACTAAAGTTTCCATTTCGGGAGTTTCATCCAAATTGATCTGTTTCTGGCCTAAAACGCGAACTGGCTTATCTTGATCAGCCCCATAGACGGCTTGTCGAATTTCGGAATCAGAAGGAACTTCCTTTTGTGAACAGGATATGAAAGAAAAGGATGCAAAAAGTAAAGTGACTGAAATTCGAAATAAAATGGATAATTTCATATGAATTCTTTCATTCCAGCACAGTAAAACTCCAATTCAACCTTTTTTGCTTTTCCTTTCTCAGTCCTGTGTTTTACTCGTCTAAGTATTAAGAATTGGGGACGACATTGGTTTCGACTGTTGTTGGCTTGGATTCAGTGGCACGTAGGGGTGAGGGACCTCTTAAAAACCTTCAAAACAATAACTGCAAATAACGAATTTGCTCTAGCAGCTTAATTTTAAGCTCTACGGTTTCACTGGCTGTTTCCTTAGGTGGCCAAGAAACCGACACCTCTCTAAGGACCTTTCGGATTTGTCGCCCGCTTCGAACCGGATTGAACTTTAAGTAGGATAGGAATGAGTCCCCCGTTTGTAGGGTAAGTCTTTCCGAAATTTATTTGCAAACTAAACGTGTAGAAGCTGCATTTGAGGATGATAGGACCCGGGTTCGACTCCCGGCGTCTCCAAGATTTCATACCTCTAAAATTCAATTTATTCTCATTTAACAAATAATTTACGACGGGAGTCGAACGACCGCGAGAGTCAGAAACAGTAGCGACCCATAAGGAGCGTGAAGCTGTTTCTGTCGAAGGCAGGATGCCTGAGACCTCGAGCGGGACGGGCTGGAACGTGTTCGACCTGGATGGGAGAACCGTGGAAGCCGACTCCCGGCGTCTCCAAAGTTTCGGCACTCGCTTCTCGCGTTCGCCTTGCCTACGACACATTCCTCTCTGTCACGCTTTTCGCGTAACTTCACATTGTGATGCTAAAGAATATGAAAAGTTGATAAATTCTCAGAATCATTATCTTTCATCAATAGGTGTCATATTTTTTTAAGAATTTTAATCTTTAATTTGAATCAGTTTAAAGCCCAAAAATGAAATAAGACTATAAAATGGAATTAGAGCTAAATTATGCCAAGCAAGGATATGAGTGGAAGTTTCGTTAGGACATAAAAATGAAATTCCAATTTGAGCAAATGCAAAAGGTAAAACATAAACTGATAATTGATATAAAACAGAAGGTTCGACAAATCCATTTTTTAAATAAAAATTTAATAGAACCAGAGGAATCATTGTGATCAGAAGAATCAATTCAACACAAGTCAAACCGTGGTTTTTCAACTCTTCAGAAAGAGACGAAAATAAGCCCCTGTCTGTAGTTGAAACGGAAAAAACTAAAAAACAGAACCAAATAACAAGAATTATATTGTGAATTAGATAGTCATATCTTGACTGTTGACCCGGAATGTTTCTTTTAAATAAAACAATGCCACAAGAAAGAAAAACTGCGATTAAAGCAAGATTGGATTCCCAAACTTGCGGAATATGATATTGCCCTCGAATGATAATCGAAAAAAACAAAATCACAAACATACTTAATAATGAAATTAAAGTCCAAACCAGAAACCGATGCCCTGGACTTTTTAGAGGTGATATTTTTTTGTTATCTTGTGTAAGGATATCAATTAATTCTTCAGTTTTCATAAATTGCCTCCTGGACGAAGTCGAATGATTTTATAAATTCTATGTGCTGCCGTTTTCACTGCGGACCGGGACATGGACAAAATTTTCGCAGTTTCAGCAATAGACATTTTCTCCAATTTAAGCAACCGAAATATCAATCGCTGTTTTTCTGAAAGATGAGCCAAAATTTCGTCAATACGTTCTTTCGAGTCATCTTCTAAAGTTATTTTTTGTTTCTCTGGCAAATACTCATTGGACAAGATGAATTCTCTTTTTTTCTTACGTTCCTTTTTTCGAATATAATCAATGATCTTATAATTTGCAATTGTAGACAACCACGGTAAAAAAGATTTTTCAGGTAGAAAAGTATGTTTAGAGAGATGGACCGCTATTAAGATTTCCTGAAGCACATCTTCTCTGTCATCTGAATCAAAAATTTTTACTGCTAATCGTGGTCTAAGAATTACACAAATTTCTTCCAACAATTTCTGATAAGATAATGAATCTCCCTCTTGGGCAGAACGCATCAAACCGGATAATTCATCCGATGATATCCTATTCGTGGATTGTTTCAACACTCCTCAACTATCGAATGTTCTCTTCATAAATCAATTTAATTATAAATAACATTTTTTTTTCGCAGATGTAACTTTTCCAACTTTCAGACGAAAGAAAATACAAATCAAATGAGGAGTTTATTATGAATTACAAATCAGGGATACTTTTAGGTGCCGCAATCGCTGGACTTACTTTCACATCTTGTATGAGTGCAAAAACCCAAATGGCGGAAAAAGCAGAGGGTGAATGTCACGGTATCAATGCTTGCAAAGGTCACGGAGATTGCGGAGGCAAAGGACATACTTGTGCAGGCAAAAATTCATGCAAAGGACAAGGATGGAAAGGAACGTCTGAAAAAGAATGTGCCGAAAAAGGCGGAAAATTCGTTAAGACGTAAAATAATTGGATAATCATAAGTCTTTATTCGGTATTGGTCTCAGGCGAGAGCATTATCCTTACCTAATAGAGAAACCAAATACAGACATAGATTGGTTTGAAGTAATCAGTGAAAATTATATGAACACTGAAGGACGACCTATGTCTGTATTAGAATCCATTCGTATAGATTATCCCATCGCATGCCACAGTGTTGGTATGTCGTTGGGAAGTTCCAAAAAGATCGATTCAAATTACCTATTTAATTTAAAACGACTAATCAAAAGAGTAGATCCATTTCTCGTATCGGATCATTTGGCATGGAATGATTGGAACGGAACCAGATTACATGAGTTAATTCCAATTCCTTTCCACGAAGAATCCTTAGAAATCATCGCAAATAATATTGATTATGTTCAAAATGAACTGCAAAGGAAAATTGCAATCGAAAATATCTCAGCATACTTTAGTTATACATCCTCCACAATGAACGAAGCGGAATTCTTAAAATCACTAACTGAAAAGACAGGGTGCTTAATTCTTTTGGACATAAATAATATTTATGTAAATGCAAAAAACTTTCAATTCGACCCATTAGATTTCATCAAAACAATCCCTAAAAACAGCATAGCTCAAATTCATTTAGCTGGGTTTACTGATATGGGTAATTTTCTATTTGATACTCACGCAGAGCCAGTGCATCCAGAAGTTTGGAATCTATTAGAGAAATCTTTGGACTTCCTTCCAAAAAATATCCCAATGATGATTGAATGGGATGAGAATGTTCCTGAGTTTCATACATTACAGGAAGAATTGAACAAATTACGAATGATCACCAAAAGTGGGAACAAAAATGAAACTAAACGAACTACAGAGTTTGTACTCTGAAAGCATATTGTACAATGTAGATTTTCCGTTTCAAAATCAAATCACCCCATGTGGTAATTTGTCTATCTCAGAGGTAACATCTGTTTATAAACAGGCTTATTTATTCCGTATGAAAGAAGTTATGTATGATAATTTCGGTTCATTATTATTCGTATTAGGCGATCAGACATTCGACATTACTATAGAAAATTATATCAATAAAAATCATCATATATCTTATGATTTATCTGACTACGGTAAAACATTTCCCAACTTTCTGGTAGAATCATTTCCTGAATTGCCTTTTCTAAAAGATTTAGCTGAATTTGAATTAGAATTTACTGACAGTTTTCATAAAAAAGAACACAAAAGTTTTGATTTTACGAATCTCCAAAATCACATTGAATTGGAAAATACAGTTTTCGAATTCGGAGAAACAGTAAAACTAATTCATAATCAATTTTCAGTTTATTCAATATGGAAAAACAGATATTCTAAACTCCAACCAGATCTTAACAAAACCCAAAACCAGGAATATTTACTCCTATATAAACAAAATTCGAATATTTATGTGCTGTCACTCGATGCTGTTGAATTTTATTTTATCGACTTACTGCATAAAGGCAATTCTATCGGAATTTCTCTGGAAAAAACTAATACTCATTTCCATTTGAATCCAGAGATCATATCCACCGTTTTCGGAAGAATATCTGCCTCGGGAATCGTAAAAAATATTTTTAAAAAACCTTGAAATACAAGTTAGTTGGTCATTATGATTCTGGTTAAAAAAATTCTAGAAGGAATATGGCTTAAATCCTCTGGAATTAAATTGTCTACTGTTCCACACAAAAAATTATGGAAGCACTACTGCAATTCCCTATGGAGGGGTTGGGCAAGCTAACACTATTCGCGGCAACGCCTGCGTTTGATGTGCCAGTTCCATCCGACCAACGATTGCAATGATTCGTCACGCTGGTCCAACCTGTACTGAAACCTGTTAAGATTGGCGTTGTTATCGTCGGACTTTCCGCATGTTGCAAATGTGCAGTGAAAATCCCTGCGCTATTTGTTATAGCGAAATTCCCACCATCCACTGCTCTATAGTAAGAAGTGTTAGGTTTTAAAATCCAATTTTTATTTTCGGAAGCCCCTCCCGTTAAACAATCGCTTGAAATACATGCAATACGGTTCACATCGTCCGCTAGAAAGGCTTTAAAAACGGCTCTTGCAGGACTAGTTGGTTTTTTAGGATCGTTCATACAAATGGCATCTGCACCAGAGATTCCACCACGTGCCCCTGTATAGGTTGTACTTGTGGAAAAAAATCGACAATTCTTGCAAACCGGAACGGCAGTTTCTCGGCAGTCAGAAATTTTACCAGTAAGACAAAGGAGAAACTGATTTTCCCAAAAAGATTCGGTTCCAAATTCGCTTTGGTTGTCTAGTTTTGGATGCGTGCAATGCAGAAATACAAAAAGGCTAAACGAAATCCAGAATCGCATTTCCGAATTTTAGAAGAATTTCATTCTAGATCAACCAAGAAATTGTATTATTATCAAAATCCCGTTCATTTGATTGAATCACAAAGCGGGCCAATGTTAACCCAACCATCTAACGATGACAGGCTTTTTAAACAGCCTCTTTTTAAGTCACTTCATTACCGGTATATAAATCATCTCTTCCGAACTAGGGTCATTGTTTTTGTATTTGTCTCCCATCAATTCAAAATGCGGCCGGTTGTCCAACTTATATCCTGATTTTGGTAGCCATTCTTGAAATATCGATTGGTAAAAGGGACCAGCCTGACTTGGTAAACCTTGATACAAAAATCGAACATAAAGACCTGATGGAATTTTTATGATTTCCAATTCATCGAATAAAGTCGCCGCTTTACTTACCTCGATGCCTGCCCATTTCTTAAACCGGTTAGATGGATTAAAATTTTGAAAATAATCAGAAGGATAAATCGTCATTGAAATTAAATGATTGTCCAATCGATTTGAAATAGAATTTAATTTTGGCATAAATTTTTGCCACAAGCCTGGCGTTTGATTCTCCAAAAGAGACATTTCTAATTTCATTCCAACAATCGTTTTTTGATCAACTTGTATTATTTCTGAATTCATACACATAACATAAAATGATAATTATATCTGGCTACAACTTAATTATAAACCACTGTAGGTAAAAAGTTTTCTTGCTTCTAGAAGTCGTTACTGTTTTTGAAATTGAATCGGACTTAAACCCGTTGCGAGAATTTTGTTAAATTGGGCGTTCCCAATTCAATTCAAAAAAGAATGATTTCTAACTGAAAAGGGCCAGGCTCCTCCGGGGTCCGCTAACGCTCCCGTCACCTGCCATCTAACGATGTCAGGTGACCAAGCCCTCCATATCCTTAACGCAAAACAAACTATATTTAAAAAATAAATCTCTTGATGAAAATAAAGAATCTGTTCTCTCAATAAGATACGTTTGGTATTTCTTTTTGGATAGGAGACAGTCTCATGAGAAAACTAATTATGTGGAATGTGATCACATTGGACGGTTACTTCGAAGGGGAAAAAAACTGGGACTTAAGTTTTCATGGACTAATTTGGGGAAAAGAACTCGAAGAGTTTAGTCTAACCCAACTTCGCTCTGCCGACATGCTTGTATTTGGTGCCAAAACTTACCAAGGTATGGCTGATTATTGGACCAGCGCTCCCGAAGACGAGGGAGAAGTTGCCAAATTTATGAACGAACTCCCAAAACTAGCCTGTTCCACCACTCTAATGAATGCCGACTGGAAAAATACCACCATCACCAAAGATGCTGTTGGCGAAGTTTCTAAATTAAAAAAAGAAGGAAGCGGGGATATGTTTGTCTTTGGAAGTGGGATCCTCTCTGGTTCATTCATGAAGGCAGGTTTATTTGATGAATATCGTATCTGCATTGCACCTATTTTTTTAGGAAAAGGAAGACATCTTTTCCTAGATGGAATTCCAAACCAAGAATTAAAACTCATCGAAACAAAACCACTCTCAACTGGTGGTGTCATTCTTACTTATATACCATAAACTTACAAATTCATTTAACGAACAAGGAACCAAAAGGAAATATTACAATGACAACAAACAAATTAGAGACATCTTTACAAGAAGGTGCACATAAACAATTACAACAACTCGTTGGCCACTGGAAAGGGAATACAAAGACCTGGTTTGAAAAAGATGTTTTAGCAGATGAATCGGCTTCGGAAGTCACCATCACTAGTTTGTTCGGCGGTCGGTTTATTTCTCTGGATTACCACAGCAGCCTAGAAGGTAAACCCTTCGAAGGTAAGATGATCATTGGATTTGATATTCCTTACCAAAGATACACAAGCTCTTGGATTGATAGTTTTCATATGGGAACACAAATCATGTTATCGAGTGGAGATGTAAAAGGAAACGGTTTCTTTATGACTGGATCTTATGGGAACCCTGAATATGGGGAAACCCTCTGGGGTTGGCGAACTGAGATTCAATTCCTCAGTGATAAGGAATTTTCCCTAACAGCTTTTAATATCTCACCAGACGGCGAAGAAGCAAAAGCAACTGAAACATTTTATAAGAGAGTAGGATGAGGAGTGTATTTTGAATCTCTAATCCAAAAACTATTCTTGTCTACCTTCAATGATTTGTAACAAAATCACAATCGCAATGCCCATTCTTCGATCTAGAATTTTTGCTGTATCAGCTGAAAAATCTATATTGAATTGAGGAACAAAAGGATTAAAAGTTTGTTTTAAAACTCCCACCTGATTCTTGTTTACAGTAATGAAAAAGGTTTGTGGAATTAAATTAGTTAAAAACCTACGAAGCATTGCTTTCAACATACTATCTTCATCAATAGAACCTATCACTTGGTCCCTTGGATCTAAAATTTCCCAAGAATCTTTTAGTATTGATTTGAAACCTTTTCTACGAAGGGATCCAATACGTTCGTTCGAGGAAACATCCACAACATCGTAAATCGCTGAAAAATCGATAACACTGCGTGCTTTTATTTTTAAGAGTTCTTTTGTTTTTGTTTCATCTGCATAAACCGTAATGTCTTCTTTTAATTTAAAAGCTTTCTGTTTTACAAAAAAAAGAAGGTTGTTTTTATTTTCATTATAGATACGAATTTCACCACCAAAGAGTTTCAAAAAACTTTTTTTTGCAAAATATTTGTTAAATGTGAACTGTTGCATAGTAATTGATTTTATCAAATTCTTGGCAAACTCAAGTTAAAAACATCCCAATGAAAAGTATCTCAGCGTAAAAAAATCCATCATATTTGGTTTAAATACCAAAAATTTGACTTAAAACCTCTTCATATTCTTTGAATACTTTTGACTGTTTATTCTTTAATGTGTATGGTGCAGGTCCAGTTTCATCAATATGCAAAAAAAGTGATGTAGAAATCTCGTGATGGTGTTTAATTTCGATAGCCTCATCAAATAGTTTTGCAAACCACTTGTCTTTTGTTAGTTTACGTATTTCATCCCGTCTTACGCTATCAAAATGTTTTTTGCTCGTCGGATCTGTATATGCATTATTAAAAAGAATTGGTAAAACTTCCGGTCCATTGCCTTTTCTATCCAACCAAACTTCTGGAATAAATTTTTCTAATACTTGCACTGCATTATGAATTGCCTGTGCAGCTTGGTAATTTACTGGAATTAATACAGTATCGGAAACTGATACTCCAATTTTACTAAAGAAACTCCAATTCGTTGGACAATCGATCAGTATGTAATCAAAATTTCCTTTTTCACCAAAGGCATCGAGAAGTTTACGAAATTTCTTCACCATTGTTTGTGTGATTGCTTTTGTAGCATGAGCAGCACTATCAAATCGTTCGTCTCCCTTGATGATGTGAAGATTTTTCCTGATTCTAATGGTATTGATACTTCCCTTAATTTCTTTCCCTAACAAAATGTCAAAGACACTTGTCGGTGTGTCTGTTTTTTTAACTTCAAGTTTAAAGGAATCTGTTAGGTCTCTCTGTTGTGGATCTAAATCAATGAGTAAAACATTTTTGCCTTTTTCAGAAAGTACACCGGCAAAGTTACCAGTAGTAACTGTTTTACCGACTCCACCCTTATTGTTATAAATCGCAACGATGAGAGGCCTCTTTTTATCTTCATAACTTGTAGGTCTTTTTAAAAGTTTTTTGAGAAGTGAAATGATTTTGTCTGTTCCCTCTTCCAAATTTAGAATTTCAGTCAGTGGAAAAATTACTTTATTTTTACGGTGAAAGACTTGTGCATTTTTACCATTGATCAGTAAACCAAACTGCACTTTTTGTAAATCATCAGTATTCATATAGTCAAATAACTGAAACTTCGCATCTATGTATGTTTTGGCAGAAGGATCAGATAAATTGACTGCATTGGATTTTACTTCAATGGCTAAGTATGGATTTTGATCCACATAACAAACAAAATCCGCCTCCCCTGATTTTTTTAAAGTTACTTTGTCTTTAAAATCTTCTCTTTGATAACCTAAATGTTTGATTAATGGGAGAACTAATCTAGTTTCTACTTCTGATTCACGTCCATTTTGTTTTAAAAAACGAATAATGGAAGGAAACTCAGTTTCTTTTTTTGCTGCCATTGTATCTCCGGTAACATATCTCTATCTATCTGCTAAGAAAATAATTGGATTCTTTAGAAGATCAAATTTTACTGATCTTCCTTATTATCGAAACCTTCAGTTCAATAAAAACAAAAAAATTAATTCCACTTGCCATTCGCAGGGACAGAATGTCGTCGCAACCATCGAATGAATAAAGTCAATTTATGGCGCCCAAATCAGAAAAAGTACTTTACTTAATTTAACGAACGATCGTACTTTAATTTATGGGCAAAGGCGAGGACACAAAATCAATGATTTTGGACAAAGCAGTCCAGATGGCAAGCATCCAAGGATTGGAAGGGCTTACCATTGGTTCTCTTGCCGATGAATTGGGAATGTCCAAAAGTGGGCTCTTTGGTAAATTTGCTTCCAAAGAAAATCTCCAAATTGAAGTTCTACGGGTGGGAAGCGAACTCTTTCGCAGAAATGTTGTATATCCTGCACTAAAAACCAAACCAGGGTTAAGTAGATTAAAAACTGCATTCCAAATGTGGTTATCTTGGGCCAATACAGATAGCCTACCCGGAGGGTGTTTGTTTTTGTCTTCCAGTTCCGAATTTGACGACAGGCCCGGTGTGGTAAGAGATCATTTGAAAAAAACACAACTTAGTTGGCAAAAGACATTAAAACAATTTGTTCAAGGTGCTAAAGACACCTTAGAGTTAGATGCGAATACAAATGTAGACAAAATGGTGCAAGAGATTTGGGGATTGATCTTAGGTTTCCATTTTTATAACCGACTCTTGGAAGATAAAAACTCTGAAAAAAGAACCAAACAAAGCTTTAACGATTTAATCAAAAGACACCAAAACAATATTTGAAAAGGAATTAAGTCAGGATTTATATAAAAAGAGGATTAAATAATGGAAAATAATAGCACGATCGTTCGTACTTTAAATAGAGTTTACCCAGTGACTATGGAAGAAAAATGGGCCTTTGCCAGAAGAAGACCCATTTTCTTTGGTTATGTGGCCGCAGCCTATTTTTTATCCACGCAAAAACAAAAACCTTCCAGAAAAGAAATGGATGTCTTAGCTCTTGCAAAACAAAAAGAGATTCAAGTAAAGGAACACCGAATCCAATACTTTCACTGGAAAGGTGAAAAAGAAACAGTCCTTCTCATTCATGGTTGGAATGGTCATACAGGGAATTTTTCACGAATTGTGCCTGCGCTCTTGGAAGAAGGTTATAATGTCATCGGAATTGATTTGCCAGGTCATGGATTTTCCTCTGGAAGGTATTCCAATATTGTTTTATCCGCAAAGATAGTGCATAAACTCGTAGAAGAAATTGGAAATCCAGAAGTTATCATTACACATTCTTTTGGTGGTGCTGTTGCGACCGTGGCACAAGAATTAGGTGTTATTGCCAATAAGTTAGTTTATATTGCACCACCTTTGCGATTAGAAATATTAAGGGAAAGTTTTAATACATACTATCAGCTAACAGAAAAAGAAAGTGAATCGATGAGAGACGTGTTGGAACGAAAGGTCAAACAACCTCTTAGCAGTTTGGATTTAGAAAAAGCAGGACCAAAATTTGATAACTCCCTACTTGTGATTCACGATGAAGATGATTTGGAAATTCCATTTACAATGGGGCTTGCAGTTTCTAGGGCATGGAAAAATTCTAAGTTAGTAAAAACAAAAGGTCTTGGTCACAAAATGATTTTGCGCACCGAGAGTGTAAAAGATGAAATCATAAGTTTTTTAAAAGGGATTAATATCTAGGTTCTTGCATCTATCAAACTTATATCAAATAAGAAAAACTAACTAAAAAGAATTTTAGTTAGTTTTCAATAGATGGAATGGCAGTTTCTAAATATAAAACTAACTTTGGCTCATAGACGCCAATTTATTAGCTTCATCTTTGATCATTACTATATGTTCTTCTAGGTCTTTGGAGGCACGACTGATTTCGTTGACTTCCATTTCTAGTTGTACAATCCCTTTTGATGCTTCTTTCTGACCAAGTAACTGTTCTTTAGTGGATTCTGAAATTTGTTTAGATAGTTCTCGAATTTTACCAAGTTCTGTTAGAGTGGCCGATAAAGTATTTCTTTGTTCAACATACAATCGGTTCATGTCTTGAATTTCGACCAAAGTTTGGTTCAATCGATCGATTTGAGATTTTGCCAATTCTCCTGTTTCTTTAGAGGCGTTTCTTGCATTGGTTATGATATCTTTGGAACTTTTTACAACGATAGAAATTCGTTTTACGTTATTTTTTGTAAACTCCGCCAATTTACTTACTTCGTTTGCCACAACGGCAAAACCTTTTCCAACGTCCCCAGCCCTCGCGGCTTCGATAGAAGCATTTAACGCCAGTAAGTTTGTCTTTTCTCCAATTTCTGCAACAATATTGTTGATTTCGTTTACTTGGTCAAAAGATGATTGGATGGATTCCAAATGGGTTGCCGTTTGATCCGCTACCTCTGTTACAGACATACTTTCTTTTTTATTGATCTCAGCTATTTCTACAAGTCGTTCACTTTGAACTAAAATTTTATCTACCGTTTCTTTTAGAATTTCTGTATCTGAGACCATACCTTGGACCTTATTGTTTTGTTCTTCAATGGAAGATCCATTCGATTCAAAAGAGCTGGAGAGCTCAGAAATAACTGCTGTTATTTCTTCTAAGGAAGCAGCTTGCGATTCAAGTTTCACGGAAGTTTGCGAAACAAAGTTACTGAAGTTAGTAATCGAACTTTCTAGTTTTACGGCCGCATTGGCGGAGATTTTATTTCTTTCTTTGGTTTGGTTTAATAAAAGTTCGGCTTCGTCCGCCTTGATTTCAGCAAGAGAGCTAATTTTTGTTAGGAGTTGGACTAGTAAACTAACAATATAACCTGCAATCATTATAAAAACAGGTTTGAGAACTTCCCCGGCCATTCCGACATATCCCATTTGGCGAGAAAGTTCGGGATCAACAGAAAGTTTGATTCCTCCAATCGTGACGGCACAATATAAAGCAATGGCAGAAGTTGCGGAACCAATAAATGAGTTTAATAAAACAAACTTTCGGTCACCCAAAAAACCCGAATAGATAGCATTAAAGAAGTAAATAAAATATACAGCTGCATTGGCAAGGGCCGCCTGCGCTTCATTTAAACTTAAGGTACAGTCCATGATGATCGTTCCACCAAGGACTAAAGTATCTAATAAAATCAATGACTTGTGAAACCAAGTGGGAGGATTTGATTTTCTTTCTAAAAAATATGCAACAGCACAATAAAAAGCCATTGTGCAGGTACCGATCATGTGGATCAAAAACATCTTTGGTTGGAACTCGTCTTTTGCCCCTATCATGGCAAGAAAGAATAAAAGAACCAAACCGAATCTGATTCTGTTGATGATGATTTTCCCTTGTTTCCAAAGATCTGCGATCGTTAACACTAAATACCCTCTATTGATTGAAATTACCAGATCGGTGATTGGGTCAATATCTTATTGTACTTAATCACCGACGGATAAAATCTACAGAAATGATCCGAAAGTTTCTATTTTTTGTAAGAAATTCAGTTTTTTTATAGAGAACAATGAATATGTCTATTAGTTTTTATTCTAAAACAAAAAATTTGGAAAGGATCCAATAAATTTTTCTGGCTGATGAATCTTCCGTTTTTACGATTAAAAGCTAACACTATTTTGCCGATGTGATTCTAAGATTACAGAAGTTATAGGTGAGTTTATGTCTGCTGGTTATTCAGGAAAACCACTGGTTGAAAAATTAGGTATCAAAGAAAAAATGGTCCTTCACTTTATCAATCTTCCCTCCAAAGACTTTACCATAACCTGGGGCACTTTTCCAAAAGAAATTCAAATCCTAGACAAACCAAAGAGAGGTTTAGATCTGATTCATTTCTTTACGACTTCCTCCGATGAATACCACAAAAAATTACCAAAACTAATGGATTTGATCAAACCAACAGGAATGATTTGGATCTCATGGCCTAAAAAAACCTCAAAAATCTCTTCTGATATGAATGAGAATCTCATACGGGATTTTGCTTTAGAATTAGGGCTTGTGGACATAAAAGTCTGTGCCGTGGATGAGATTTGGTCAGGATTGAAATTGGTGATCAGAAAAGAGAATCGATAAACATTGATTTGTTAGGATTCGTACGAAACGTCCATAAAGTTTCTAATATGTGGTTTGACAAATCTATACCAACCATTATGACATATGATTCTATTTGTTTTTGTTTGGATTGGTAAAAATGAAATTTAGTAGCCTAAAGACTGTAATCGTTGTCCTAAGTGTTGCCGCGATTATGGTACTAACCTTAGGAATCTCCTCCTTTGCTTACATCATTGGAAAAACTTATATTGTGAACGCCTATATCGGCGAAATGAAAAATGTTGCCAGGATCTCTGGAAGGCAGATTCAGAATTTTTTAACGATCAATTCCTTTTGGCAGAGTTAAATGCCACTAACCCTGAATTTGCAGAACGATGTATCAAAAAGGATCGTAAATTTCTGGATCAAGTCCTCGCCAATATTAGCAAAAAATACGGCATTTATGAAAATGTTTTTTTATCCACTGCAGAATCTAACACCAAGGTTTTTTCCGATGCAAGTGGCCATTCCATAGGATTTCGGTGGTCCAATACTGGTTTCGATGAAAACATCAATAATGCCCTAGAAGGAAAACCTCATTTAAGTAAGGTGGCACGCTCTCCCATCACACAAGAACCAGTTACACTGCTAACCATGCCTGTATTGCAAGGAAACCAAGTTGTTGCAATCTTTGCCTTTGCAATTTCTCTCAATCATCTTACCGATGAAGTTGTAAAGGATGTCAAAATTGGAAAGGAAGGTTTTATTGCGATCACTGATAGAGAAGGACAAGTCATTGGACATCCGGACAAAGCATTAATCTTAAATTTGGATCTTCAAAAACTCGATTGGGGTAAAAAGTTACTCGATCTAAAATCTGAAGAACATATGGAGTATTTTTTCGGTAAAGAAAAAATAGCAACAGTGTATGATATATCACAATATAATATTCGTTTAGCGACCATTGCATCCAAAGGTGAGATTCTAAGTGTCGTTCATGATATGTTGTTAAAAATTGGAATATTTGCCATTGTGATTTTAGTAATGTCGATCGTTGCTCTTTCGAAACTCATCACGCAAAGATTAAAACCTATCACTGGTCTTAGAGATTTGTTTAAAAAAATGTCTACGGGAGACCTTAGCCAATCTTTAAAAATTACGCATGATGATGAGATTGGTGAATTAAGTGGGGACACAAATTCCTTTTTAGTTAGTCTGAGAAAAATAATATCAGAGATTCAATTTATCTCCCAAGAACTTGCTTCCAGTGCAGGAGAACTTTCATCAAGTGCTGATAGTTTTTCGGGAGGAGCTCAAGCAACAGCAGCTTCTACCGAAGAGATGTCTGCGACTGTAGAAGAAATGTCAGCCAGTATGGAAAACATTACTGGTTCGATTGATATCCAACACAATAACATTTCACAGTTCCAAGTTAAAATCCAAGAGTTAGCAAATAGCGTAAAACAAGTAGCAGATGAAATCAATCATACCCTGAACCAAATGAAATCCATCTCCAACCAAGCAAAAGAAGGAGAACAGTCACTAACCGGTATGAATGACATGATCAATAACATATTGAAGTCATCTGATGAGATGAAAGCGATCATTGCCATCATCAATGAAATTTCTGACCAAACACAACTTTTGGCTCTCAATGCAGCCATTGAAGCCGCTCGTGCTGGAGATGCGGGAAGAGGATTTGCTGTCGTTGCAGAAGAAATTTCCAAACTTTCCATTCGCACAGCGTCTTCGATCAAATCCATTTCTGAAATGATTGGCAAAAATGCTAAGGAGTTAGACGGGGGTGCCAAAAGCATCCAATCCTCTACCTCCCTCATCCAGGAGATCATTAAAAATATCAATCATGTTTCACGGGCAATGGATTCTCTTTATACGATCATGGGATCCCAAGCTGAAATCAACCAATCAGTACTTGAAAACTCTGGGGTAGTCAAAGGGGAATCAGACCAAATTAAAGTTGCTGCGGACGAACAAAGAGGAGCGGTCCGGGAAATTACCGATGTCATCACCCAAATCAACGAACATACCATCAATACAGCAGCAGGGGCGGAAGAAATGTCTTCCTCTGCGAAAAATCTTTCGAATACCGCTGATAAGTTAAAAGGCATCTGCGACCAATTTCAATTATAAGGACTCGTTTTATGCGGAAGGGATCGCAGCGGAAATCCTTTCGCATGGGCGAAAGATTGCAGCGAAGAGCCCGGTCCGCACGAAAGTGCGGATCCGCCCCCCAAAAATCCCATAACCAATTCACAGATTGATTCGAATCAATTCGTGATGATCTTGTAATAAAACGTCCTTTCTATTGTAATAAACCCGGTTTTTGTTAAAAAAAAGTACAAAAAGCACGGCTTTCTGGCCCCTGTAATCATTTCGTAACATTTCTGTCATCCAATCCCAACAGTACTTCAATACGTTTGTAACTAGACTGAAACATTGAAACGGATGAGTCCCTTCCGTTTGTAATAAATCCAAATCAGTCGTAACCAAAAAGAATGAAGACTATCTCAAAAGCTATTTTGGCCATCCTACTCTTAGTTAAGGTTGTTTCTGCCGAACCAGAACCTTCACAAGCCAAGGAAGTGGGTCAGGTGGGAACAAACCCAACAGAAGCCAAAGAACATAAAATAGAATCAAAAGAACCACAAGCGAAAGTATACCGAGATCTTTATGAAGATACAGAATCGGGTCAAATTTTTACAAAACCTGGTGCCAACCGAGTGAAGGTGGAGTACAACCGCCCCCTTTCTGGAAATACAACCACTCTGCCCGATGCTTTTGCTCATAGACCTGATGATACTGCC
Organism: Leptospira soteropolitanensis; assembly: GCF_026151655.1. Lineage (GTDB taxonomy): Bacteria > Spirochaetota > Leptospiria > Leptospirales > Leptospiraceae > Leptospira_A > Leptospira_A soteropolitanensis. The sequence continues at coordinate 320,107 of NZ_JAMQPN010000001.1, forward strand.
AAAGAAAAATTAACGATTACTGGTCGGATGCAATTTCGAGGAGTTTCAGGATCACAAGACTCTCTTTTTAATAACGGACATCGGGATTTTAATACAGTGGATTGGAACTTCCGAAGGTTACGATTGGGGGCACAATATGAAAACGATTGGTGGGGTGCAAACATCCAACTTCGTTTAGAAAACATGTTGAACAGACCTGATGTGGTTCAAACCACGAGCACATTAAATTATTTGGATGCAAATGGAAAACCAGCTACTACTAGTTATGTGACAAATACAAGATTGAAAGACAATCGTGGATACATTCACGAAGCCTTTGCTTACGCAAAAATTCCTTATGGTGGGTTACGATTTGTTTTCGGGCAATTACCAACTCAATTTAGTAGAGAGTATCTACAATCGTCTGCCAATTTTGTGACATTAGAACGCAGTATGATTGTGAATGCAATTCCTCAATTTGATAACGGTGTCATGCTTCAAGCCACTCCACTCAAAGAAATTGATCATAAATGGGAAAGATACTTACAACTTTCACTGATGGTTGGTAACGGAAAAGGTGGTGGTGGAGATTACGGAACGGGAAGAAGGCAAGATCTAACTACCGCAAATCGATACGGTGCTGTAAATACTTCTCCTATTTATTATGCAAGGGCACAAGTGAATGTGTTTGGTGGCCTAAAACGAGAGTCTGATGGAAAGATGGTAAATTGGCAAGAAGGAGAAGAAATATTTCAACGTGAATTAAAATGGTCTGTGGGTGCAGGTTACGTACAAACACAGAATTTAATCACACCTGCTCTCTATGTTCCTGAATATACACCTGGAACTACAAGTGGAATCCAATTGTTAACAGCACAAGGTTCCAACCCCGATCGTGGAAGTTTAGATGCGAATGGATACCCTAATTTTTTAGTTCAAAACTCTGTTCCTACAATAGGTCGACCTAAGATGGGACTGATTGGTCATACTTATGATAGTACTTTCACTTATAAGGGTTTTTATCTATCGGGCGCCTATACTAAATTTGGTGGTGCCGCTTCCAATGATTTATTTGGATATCATGGAACGATTGGTTATAACATCCCCATTTTTGATAAATACTACATTATGCCAGTTTTGAAGTATGAATACATACAAGGTGATTTTAACCGAAACGGAAGGATAGATCCAACCGACTCATTACGAGTGTATTGGGCAGGATTGAACTTGTTCGGTGACAAACATCATTTTAAAGCCCAACTGTATTACCAAGTCCTAGGCAACCAGTTTGATGTGAATCCGAACACGGGAAATGCAATGCCGATTGATGATAGAAGAGTTTACCTACAATTACAGGCAAACTTTTGGACCGGAGTTGTTTCTCCTGAAGCTTACAGTTATAGACCAAATTAAGAGGAACTCTATATGAATCTAAATCAAATGAAACGATTGTTATTTATGGTCTTTGTTTTAATTTTTGTTGGCAATTGCCAATCCAAAGAACAGAATCGGGATGAAATTTCCTCACTTGTGATTAACAATTTATTAAACAATGTGCCGGATCGAAATAAATCTTTAGTGGTAATGGAAGTGGCCGATCTTGGTGGCTCCTATACAGGAACTTGTTATGATACATTCCAACTAAACGGAGGAAATATTGATTCCACAGCTTATTTCAACACTCCACCCGGTGGAGCTGGTGGTGCCCTTAATACGAATGTGAAAAAGTATGCAGTTTCTACCTCTTCTTGTTCAGATTTAGGATTTGCGAGTGGAACTAATTTTGGTTCAACATCACAAAGACCAAATCCAAATGATTTGTTCACATTTAAAATGTTTACTTGTGATCCAAATAACAACCCGTGTACGAAATCGGCAATTCACGCATCTGGATTTTAAATGTTTCTTAACTAATATTTAATTCGAACTTCCCTTCACAAAAGGATAAAATCGCTATCCTTTTGTGAATTTTGTAAGGTTCTTAACTTCATTTAGAAATTGTTCTATAAAGAAAAGAAGTTAGTGTTCAGAAATAACTTAGCTCTCACTTTCATTTCCCTCAAAAAAAGATAGAATTGGATCTTCCATAGAAGAAGATATCGTCTTGCGAACATACTGAATGCAAATTCGCGTTCTTTATTGGATCTATTTAATTCTTTAGGAATGAATGAGAATGAATTATAATAACGACTACCAAATCGTTTTAGGCCTTGTTTTGGCGCTAATGATCTTCGGTGTTGCCTTAGAACTTAGGTTTATAGCTTTTAAAGCAGTATTACAACGTCCGATCTCGGTACTAGCAGGTCTTATTGGCCAGACCATTTTTTTACCCTGGATTACTTTACTGATTACACTATTACTTGATTTGCCTGCAGGAATCGAGTTAGGAATGTTGTTAGTTGCCGCAAGTCCTGGCGGTAATTTATCCAATATCATCACTCATTTAGCGCGCGGAAATACAGCACTCTCCGTGAGTATGACAACTGTCTCTAGTGCTTTTGCCATTATTACTTTACCACTAAACTTTACGATTACGGCAAATTTGAATCCAGTCACTCAGGCATTGATCTCTGGAACGGGAGAACTTCATATTGATAGTATCGCCATCATCAAAGGTTTAGTTATTTTACTTTTAATTCCCTTAACTCTTGGAATGTTAATTGGAAATTATGCAACGGGGACCGCACATAAAATCACTCCGTTTTTCAAAAGGGTTTCTTCCTTTGCTTTTCTTGTGTTTGTCCTTGTTGCCGTTGGGGGAAACTGGAAGGTATTTTTAGACAATATGGGATTCATTTTTCTGATTGTTGTTTTTCATAATTTAGTGGCCCTTGTCATCGGGAATCTAATCGCTAGAGTTTTTCGCCAAGACCCTTACAACCGTCGTGCCATTACTATCGAAGTGGGAATGCAAAACTCAGGTCTTGCACTTGGGCTTATATTAACACAATTTCAAGCGGAACCAAACATGGCTTTGGTGGCAGCATTTTGGGGAATTTGGCATATTGTTTCAGGACTTTTATTAGTTTTGTATTGGCGAAAGTTTTCACCTATCGAAGGAAATTAAGTTGAGAGTATTTATTACCGGAGGTGCTGGATACATTGGCACCTCGCTCATCCAACATATAACAAAAACCTATCCAGATTGGAAAATTTTTACAACAGATATCAAACCATTAAAGGGATTAGAAAACTTTTCCAATGTCGAATTTCAAAATTTGGACATCACTAAAAAAGAAGAAGTGATTTCACTGATTCAAAAATGGAAACCTAATTCCATAGTGCATTTAGCTTCCATTTTGAATCCACCACCAGGAATGAGTGAAGAAATCCAATTTAAAATTGATGTGGAAGGCACAAGGAATGTGTTAGATGGTGCTGTAATTTCTAAAACAGAACAAATAATCATAACAAGTTCTGGAGCCGCCTACGGCTATCACAAAGACAATCGAGATTGGATAGAAGAATCAGATCCCATCCGTGGTCATTCTGCCTTTGTTTATTCTAGACACAAAAAAGAAGTAGAAGAACTTCTTCTTAGTTATCGAAACCAACATCCTGGATTGAAACAACTGATTTTAAGACCTGGAACCATTTTAGGATCTACCGTAAATAACCTAATCACTGATATGTTTCGCAAACCATTCGTTATGGGTGTTTTCGGACATTTAAGTCCTTTTGTATTTATTTGGGATGAAGATGTCATCCAAATCATCATTAAAGGTATTTTAGAAAAAAAAGAGGGGCAGTTCAATCTCGCGGGAGATGGAGCAATGACTTTAAAAGAAATTAGTTCTATGATCAGAAAACCGTATTTGGCAATTCCTGCGTTTTTATTACAGTCAGTTCTCTTTCTTTTAAGAATGTTCCGCCTAACACAATATGGCCCTGATCAAATTGATTTTTTAAGATACAGACCCGTCTTATCCAACAAAAAGCTAAAAACTGAATTTGGATACATTCCAAAATTCACATCCAAAGAAACGTTCATTCAATATTTAAAAGCTAAAGGAGTTCCTTATCATGAAAACTAGAATTTTCCTCTTATTCATTTTTATCGTCTGTGTTCCGTTATTTGCCATTGAGATCGAAGTGAAAGATACTTCCGGAAAACCATTAGATCTTGTTATGGTTACTGTCAAAGCCGAAAAACCACAAGTACCCCCAAGAGATGATCATGGATATCCGCCAGAAGGTTTAGTATTTACCATAACGCCAGAAGTGACTATGTTTACTAATTCCAATGGAAAGATCCAAGTTCCCTTTCCCTATGCACCTTCTGTAGTCATTCGCTTACGAAAAATTGGATACAAAGATCAAAACCTAAGGGCCTTTTCCTCTGGTTCCTTCCAGTCCTTTCGAATGGAGAAAGTTATGGATATCAATCTTCTCGTAAGTCAATACCCATCCAATAGTTGGGTTGCGGCATTAGATTTTGGTGAAGATAAAGACCTAAGAAAAACTTACATGGAACAATGTGGGTTTTGCCACCAACAAGGAAGTTTTTTTATGCGCCGGGCATTCTCAGAAGGTGATTGGGAAGATATCATCAATCGAATGATGGGATATGGAGCAAGGCCACATGGCAAAGCAAAAAAGAAACTCCCAGCAATACTCTCAAACGCTTATGTAGATCTACTCAAACATCCGGAACGCGTAAAACCAGGCCGTACTTGGGGAAAAGAATTGTACGGTGCTGTGATCCGAGAATGGCCAATGGGTGATAGTTTTTCTCAAATGCATGATCTTTTGTATCATAAAAAAACAGGGCTTGTATACGTGGGTGATAATATTCAAGACCGACTTTGGGAAATTGATCCTAACACAGGTAAAACGGTTGTATATAAAGTTCCAAAACAGCCGGAAGACGAACTCGGAGGTCTACTTCCCGGAAGGTTACGTTCTTTCCAAAAACATGAAACTTATGTAGGACTTCATTCCCTGGCAGAGTCTCCAGTGGATGGACATATATTCATCACTCCATCCTTACAAAAAAGAATTACAGAGTTTGATCCAATTACAAAAAAATTTACTGACCATATGTTTGCAGATGGATTGTATCCACACACAGTTCGTATAGATGACGAAGATCGAGTTTGGTTTACTTTGGCTCTATCGAATCAAGTAGGAATGTTTGATCGTAAAAAAAATTCATTTAAAAATTATGACTTACCTGCTAGAACCAAAAAGGAAAGTTTTAGTTTATGGATCAGTGGATTCATTGTGAAGTTGATGAACTGGGGATTTCCAATGCACCTACTTCCTGTGGATGAACGAGTGAGTGGAATGCCTCTTCCTTACGGAATTGATATCGCACCCAATGGAACAGTTTGGTTCACTCGATTACACGCTGATACAATTGGTGTCATCAATCCAAAAGATGATAGTTTTAAATTAATCGAAACTCCGTTCCAAGGACCACGCCGCCTAAGAATTGATAAAGACGACCATATTTGGATTTCCGCTTTTCCTGAAGGTTCCATTGCTAAGTACACACCAGAAGATGGTAAATTTAAAATGTATCCTTTACCAACTGCCGTAGATGGAGTAGAAACTCCCTATTCTCTTAATGTAGATAGACCCAGAAATTTAGTTTGGGTGAATGGTACTTCCTCAGACAATATTATGGCAATGGATATCAAAACAGAAGAATGGAAAGTGTATCCGATGAGTCGAAAAGTTACTTTTACAAGAGATGTAGAATTTGGTCCAGATGGAAAAGCCTACACTTGTAATGGTGCCTTCCCAAGTTGGCATATTGAAGATGGACAACCAACACTTATGGAAATTAAACAATCAAAATGAATTCAATCACAAACTATAACCAAGGACAAATTGTAAGATTTTTGGCTGCCTCCTTTTTGGGATTTTTGGCCGGACACCTAACAAACTATAGTGTCATTTTATATGCACAAGATGTTTGGAATGCAGATGCTCTTGCTGGTTTCGGCTTTGGTTTGTGTTTTGGTGTACCTCTCTTTCTTGGTTGGTTTGCGGGTGCTTGGTGTGATTCTTATTCGCCACAAAAATTAGCACAGGGTGCCCATGTATCCTTTTTAGTTTCTCTTGGTTTGTTACATCTTTCCTCTCGAATGGAAGGAGAATTAGCCGTGATCATTTATTTACTTGGCGCAGCTTTTGCAGGAATAGGTTGGTCAGTTCTTGCTCCCGCACGTATGTCCCTTCTAGGAAGACTTGCCGGAGACCGCCAAGTAAAGTTAGCAGTAGTTTTCAATATCCTTGTCATGCTTGGATTTGGAGCGGCACCGCCAATCCTTGCCTTTTGTCGAAAAATTCATTCCTGGGAGATGGTTCATTTAACTGGAATTAGTTTATTTTTTATAGCAATGGTCCTCCTTTTAGGAATTCAAACAGACGGTCTCGGTAAATCTTCTTCTGCTTGGGATCGAATTCTGCGTGGAGTCTCTTATGCGAAAAATCATCCGCTCCTTAAACAAACTTTACTTTTTTCGATTATCATTTACTGTTCGATGGGTCCGGTTCAAGTAATGATGCCCCGGTATGCCAAAGGGATTTTGCAACTTGGAGAATTGGAAAGAGGATTTTTTTTGGGAGGACTCGCCATTGCATTGTTAATTGGTGGAGGAGTTTCGTTGAAACTTGCAAAACACATTGGTTACGGAAAAATGATACTCTTAGCAGGGTTATTTTGTGGTTTGGGGCTTTTAGGGATTGGGTTTAGTAATATTGTTTGGCTATCTGTTTTATTTTTACTATTTAGTGGATTTGGAGCCGGTGCTAGTATTAGTTTAATCGTTGCTATCTTACAATCCGAAGTGACTACAGAATATAGAGGTAGACTAGTAAGTTTATATACAATCACAAGTCAGGTAATACCTGCTTTATCTGGTCTCATTTCCGGACTTCTTTTAGTAAATTTGCCAATAGACACAGCTGTCATCACGGCTGGAGGTACCCTCACTCTGATTGTGATTTTAAGCACAATCAGATTAGAAACACTAAGAAACTACAAGTTGTAAATTACCACTGCTGGTACATTTGCTCAGCAAAACCAGCAAGATCTTTTACAATTAATTTTGTTCCATTGTCCAAAACAACATAACCGTTGTAATGTCCAAATGCTTTATTTAAATAAGCTTCCGTCTTAAGAAGTTCCAATATTTCGGAGAAGGTAAAGTTTTGGTATAATTGTTTTAAGAAACCAATCATTCCCATTAAGTCAATGTCTGAATGTAAAAGGTAAACCGGTGTGAATTCGAGTTCCAAACGTCCTTCGTTACTGATAAACTTCCAAGGTTTTTTATAATCTGTTACGTCGTACTTCCAAGTAACTTTATCAAGTTTATGAACCTTTCCTTTATAAACGATTCCATTCTCGGTAGCATTGTTTGGAATTCCAAAACCATAACCTAAATTTAAGCTAAGTAACTCACCATCAACTAGACCTGCACCCGCTGCCCACAGCCATTTGTTTTTTTCTGGCCAAGTTCCTCTTCCCCAATCTAATACTGCATAACTCTTATCACTAAATTCATAACTGATATTGTTATGTTCGATAGAACCTTTACAAAGCAAACTAGGCATTTTGTATTCATAGAAAAAAGTTGATTCAGAAAAAGGAGTAATCACAGCGAGTGCCTCTGGAGCTTTTTCTTCCAACTCTAAATTTCCTTTAATAAATGCAGAATTAGAATCGCCATTGATAGAATATTCTATGACTCTTTTGCCTTTTAATTTAGTAATACGAATGTACTGATCCCCTTTTTTGAATTCGATTGGATCTATTGTATTCGTAGGAAAAAATATCTCACCAGGTCTTACTAATTCAGTTTTGGAAAAGAGAACTTTGCCAGTAGAGAACTCTAAAAGTTCAATGCTACCCATTGCCAAATTTCCAATGTCCGTAATGGTTACGGCACCACCAAATTTTTCGTTATAAAATGTATAATGTTCCCAACGTTTATATCGTTTTGGCTCTGCCTTTATAAAGGATTCATCAATTTGAAAATAAGGGTATCTAGCCCAACCCGAAACATTTAGTTTTCCATCGGCTAATAAAAGTGGGATTGGGTTTTTGATTTCTTTTTGATCAGTACGATTAAGTCCGGGTTCTGGAATTAACGTGATGGTTTTTCCGTGTTGGTCAACGATTTGGTCTGGTTCCAATGGTGTATTAGAACAATTGAATATGCCAAAACTTATGAGAAAAATTCCAAAAAAGATTAGCAGTTGTGATTTGATTTGAAACATAAATGTTCTCCAAAAAACAAAATTTTATACTAGGAGTTGCTTAAAGTCAATAACTCTTGGGATTGAAATCTAATTTGTTCTACGTACTGCTCCAAGTTTCTGGATGCATCCGATATTTGACTCACTTCATCTTCTAAGGATAGGATTCCTTTATTCACTTCAGTTTGTCCCGAAATTTGCTCTTTCGTACTAAGTGATATTTGTGAAGATAAATCATTTATCTCATTCAAACGAGCCAAAGTATCAAAAATAATTCCCTTTTGTTTTTCAAATAGCTCATGCATATAACTAACTTTCTCTGTTGTTATTTCTAATTTTTGAATTTGATTTGTTGTTAATTTCCCTGTTTGGGTGGAAACATCTGCGGCGTTAAAAATAAACTTTCGAGAATTCCCTACAACTTCCGAAATTATTTTTGCATTTGTCGCAGTAAAGTCGGCAAGTTTGCTTACTTCGCTCGCGACAACCGCAAATCCCTTGCCTACATCCCCAGCACGAGCCGCTTCAATCGAAGCATTCAACGCAAGTAGATTAGTCTTCTCACCGATTTCAGCGACAATTTGATTGATTTCATCTACTTTATCAAATGAGGATTTAATTGAAGTTAAGTACTCACTGGTTCTATGAGAGACCGTTGCAATTTCTTTTATATCTTTTTTATTTTCATTCGCTAATAAAATTAATTCCTGATTGATCTCACTGATCGTTTTAACTAATTGATCTAGCTCGTTCGATCCAGAAAATAAACCTGATATTTTAATATTTTGGTCATTGATGATCTTAGCATTTGATTCAAAAGAAGAAAACAGTTCTGTGTTGATTGCTGTAACTTGTTCTAGAGATGCAGCTTGGGATTCTAATCTTTCTGCCGTTTTAGAAATATAGTTTCCACAACTATGAATCGAAGATTCTAAGCTGATTGCTGCTCCTTGGACCATTTTCTTTTGAACGATTGACTTTTGAAATAAATCCTCTGATTCTTTTGCTTTCTCTATTCCTTTATCGCTGATTTGAATCAAAAGTGCAATAAGCCTTGAAAGTAATACGCCACTTACAATGATAAATATTCCTTTTATAATTTCAGCAGAAGTTCCAACATATCCTGGTTGGATATAAAGTGTTGGATCTTCAGTCGGAATTAGTCCACCATAAGAGATAGATATAAAGTACGACAAAAATACACCCACACCCGCCAAACATCCATTAAACAATACAAAATTAGGATTTCCTAGAAATCCAGAGTATATTAAATAAAAATACACAACGAGAAGCACTGCAGTGTTATTTAAAGCAGACTTTGCTTCTAATGGACCCATACTGCAGTCAATAGATGTATTGATCAAATGAAATCCTATATCTAAAAGGATAATTAATTTATGAAACCAATTTGGTGGATTTCCCATTTTTATCCAAAGATAACAGACAGTCGCATAAAAACCCATAACCAAAGTTCCCGAAAGGTGTATCGCAAACATTGTTTGGGGCATACTATCTTTTGCTCCCAGTAGAGCTGAGAAAAATACAAAAAAGAGAACCATTCTGATTCGATTGACTGTTACTTTTCCATTCTGCCAGAGAGACTCAATATTCATTGTTAGTTACCAGTAAAAACAGGTTTGCGCTGATTCGTAAAACTATCTAAAGCTTCTTTTAAATCTGAAGAATCTAAAATCTGAGATTGTAATTCGATTTCTAATTCCAAACTTTGGTCTAAAGGAATTTTATCTCCCTGTTGAATAATTTGTTTCGTAATAGAAATTGTTTTAGGAGGTAAAGATTTAAACTTATTTGCAAATTGTTTCACAGAGTCTTCCAAATTATCAGGAGACACTACTTTAGTGACCAAGTTAAGTTGTAATGCTTTTTCTGGGTTAAATTTTTCACCTAACATAACCAATTCATTTGTTGCTGCCACGCCAGCATTACGAGTAATCCGATTCGTTCCCATAAGTACTGTTAAACCTAGTTTAACAAGCGGAATTGAAAATACTGATTTTTCACTAGCAATTCTAAAATCGCAGCATAAACTCAACATAAAACCACCACCCATACAAAATCCTTGTAATTTGGCAATTGTTGGCTTTTTGATATTTTCAAATGCTGTAAAACAACTTTGCATTTCTCTCATGTGATGTTTAAATTCTTCAGAATTAATTTCAGTCACTTTGTTTAAGATGTCAATGTTAACACCTGAAGAAAAATGTTTTCCAGCACCCTGCAAAATGATGACCCAGACATTTTGATTTTCATCCAGTTCTTTACTAATTTTCTTTAGTTCAAAAAGAGAATCCATATTCATCACATTCAAATCATTGGTTTGCAATGTAATTGTTGCGATTCGATCTTCTATACTTATATTCCAAGATTTATAAGTTTGCACTGAAATTCTCCCTATTTACGATACATAGATTCAATTTCATTGTGATACTTTTCTTGAACTCTATTCCGTTTAACTTTTTGTGTTTGGGTTAATTCATCATGCACTACAAAAGGATTTTGTAAGATGTAAATATTTGAAATTCTTTCGAACGATTTGAATCCATTTTTATCTGAAATATACTTCTTCACTTCTTCTTTGATTAATTTTTGCAAATTTTCTTCTTCATTGTAGATACTGTGATTCAAATCCAAAGATATTGAATGTAAATTTAAGTAGGATTGGACTTTTTCAAGATTTAAGAGAATTAAAACGGATAATGTTTTTTTATCTTGTCCTACAACAACTGCTTGCTCTATATACTCGCTTTGCTTTAAACAAATCTCAATTGGTTCTGGTTCCACATTTTCACCGCCAGAGAGAACAATTGTATCTTTTGCTCTACCAGCAAACTTAAGTGAACCTTGAGCTGTATAAACAAGTAAGTCTCCTGAATTTAACCAACGATCAGCAGTTAAAACGGCTTTTGTTTTTTCCTCCTCTAAATAGTAGCCTTTCATATTATGAAATCCATGATGGAGTGCTACACCCTTGATTCCAGGTTTTGTGATTTCTTTTCCATATTCATCAATGAGTTTGATAGTTACTCCTTCAATAGGTTTCCCAACATTACCCACTGAAAAATCATTATAATGCCTTATAGTGGAGACACCTGAATTTTCTGTCATTCCGTAGACTTCTAAAATTGGCATTCCGATCGCATACATAAAACGATCTACTTCAGCTTGTAGTGCTCCAGCACCCGCAAAAGCATAACGCAATCTACCACCTAATACAGATAATATTTTTGATAAGATTAATTTTGAAATAGGAAGCAAGGGAAGATACATCACTAGTTTTATAAAATGAAAAACTTGAGAAAGAAATTGAATATTTGTTTTTGGTGAGTTTAACCTCGGAATTTTATCAAAGGCAAGGTCATAACAAATAGAAAAATTAACGGAGTTCCAAACAAGTAATTTCAAAAAGTACTTTTTGAAGATATTGCTTTTGTTAATGCTATCCCTGATTTTATCATAAAAACTTTCCCATACACGAGGAACGGTAAATAAAATCGTTGGTTTTGCTTTTGCTAAATCTTTTCCTAACTCGGCGACTGTTGTAAAAGCAATTTTGATACCAGAATAAAAACAAATTGTTTCAAAAATTCTTTCGCCGCTGTGCCAAGGTGGAAGAAATCCCAATGTTACATCACCTTCACCAACACTTACACCTGTTTTTCGAAATTCAGCTACTAGAGAATGAATTTCGAAAAGTATGCTTCCATGTGTTAACATGACACCTTTTGGTTTTCCTGTTGTACCCGAAGTATAAATGATGGTAGCTAAATCTTCTTCCTGAATTTTTTTACCTCTCGAATGAAACTTATCATCACTAATAGAAACTCCAGCTCTCTTCAATTCAGAAAAATTTAAAATTGGAAAACCTAACTCAGTATTTTCACTTCGATTTTCCCCAAATAAAATAATAGTTTCGATTTTTAATTTTTTTAATTCAGGCAAAAACTTTAGAAATGTTTTTTCGTTTTCAATAAAGACAATTTTACAGTTTGCATGAGCTAAAATATATGCAATATCGTCGAAAGTAGCATCCGTTCCTCTGGGAACATCCACACATCCAATATTTGTAATCGCCATACTTACTTGTAACCATTGATGGCCTACATCAGCTATAATCCCAATTCTATCTCCAGAGTTTGCATTTAAGTAAAGTAGGCCCCTGGATAAACTTTCCACCGAAGAAACAAATTCATTATAACTAATATCAGAATAAATTTTTTTGCCATCTTTATAACTTTGAACTGGAAGATCACCATATAGCCGTCTTCCTTCTTGTACTAAGTTATAAAGAGTTCTTTTTTCTAAATTGGGAACTTTCATATACATTCCTAAACATTTATATTCATATGGTTTAACAAAATTTTATCTTTTAGTTTTTGTGGTAAAAACCGATTGAGACCCAAAAAGAAAGTGCTCATAAAATCAACTTGGTTAAATAACTTTGGTTTATTAGAAACGATAACCTTTACAATCTTTTCCGCCGCTTGAATAGGATTCGTAGCTGTTCGAATCAAATCATTATCTCTATCAATAAAGCGAACACAACGATCATAATATGGTGAATTCTTTTCAGGTAACTTTTGAGCTTTTGCTGCAAAGTTAGTGGATACTTGCGCAGGTTGTATCATTGCCACTTGAATGCCAAATGAAGTTACCTCGTAACGTAAGGAAGATACCATTCCCTCAATTGCAAATTTTGTGGCCGAATAAATTGATTCAAATGGAAAAGGGACTTGGCCCACGAGGGAGGACATTACAACCAGTTTTCCTTTTTTAGCGATACGCATAGAAGGAAGGAAAGCCTGTAAAAGTCTTGCACAACCGATGACATTGATATCAAAACATTGGAGGGCTTTGTTCAGATCAACTTCCTCAAAGGGACCAAAAAAACCTATCCCTACATTGGAAACGACTGTTTCCACGTTACCGAATTTTTTTAAAACGGTATCTTTGAATTTAACGATTTTTTCAGACTCGGTAATACTTATTGGTTCTAAATGAAATTTTGCATTTAACTTAGTTAATTCGGAAGCCAAACTATCTAAATATTTTTTTTCAATATCAAATCCGCAAATGGTGTACCCTTTGGCCGCTAACATAAGGGAAACTTCCCTACCCATTCCTTGCGCTATTCCGCTAATTACTATGACTTTACTCATTTTTCTTATCTCCTTTCTAAAATTATTTCATACTTAAAATTGAATTTTCGAAATCAGGATATTTCAAAGTATAACCGACTGATTTCAATTTACGATTATCCATATAATAATCATTGTATAGATATTTGATTGCTTCATATTCCAAATCAGGAATTTTCCCTCTCAATTTGGCAATAGGTTCTTCTAACTTTGCCAATACCTTAAGGAAAGATAAAGGAATATGAATTTTATTAATCTTCGAACCGAACGCTTCTGCAGCTAAACTTAAAGCATCTTCTAAACTTGGATGGCTATCATCTGCTATATTAAAAACTTCACCAAACAGAGATTCGTTCTCCGATAAGTAAATCGCAGCAGACGCTACGTCCTCTACCCTAATATTTGCTAACCTTTGTTTTCCATTTCCAGGAATACCTGCAATTTTTCCTGGTCTTGAAAATACTTTTCCTGCCCCATCATTGCAACCAGGACCATAAACTGTACAAGGTCTTAAAATCACTGCCTTAAGTCCTTTTGGAATCTTATTATTTACAATTTGTTCGCCGTCATATTTACTTTTACCATAAGAATCCAAAGGAAAACAGAGATCCGTTTCTTGAAATGGATTACCTTTGTATATCCCATATACACTCGAAGAACTAAAGTGTATGTATGCCTTTACCTTTTTTTCTAATGCTAAATCTGTGATTTTATCTACAGCGTTTACATTGATAGGTTTTAAAGTTTCATAAGGTGTACTTAAATTACAAATCCCAGCCACATGAAAGATTCGATCTACTCCATCTAATAAAGGCCGAAGTTCCTCTTCTTTACGAATGTCCGATTTAAAAAATTCAATATTTGGATTCTTTAAAGATTGAATTCGATCGTTCCGTAAATCAGTTACTCGAATTTTTAACTTCGGGTCTTTCGAAAGTTCTTTCAGGAGTTCAAAACCAATAAAGCCATTCGCTCCTGTAATTAAAGTTGTAGCTGTAAATTTCATATTAATAGTGATAAGAGGGTCTTAATATTTCACGAGCAACATTGTTTAACATCACTTCTGAGCTTCCACCGCCCGCTAATAGGGATTTTACCTCTCTCACATAACGATCATAGGGGCGATTTCTGTAACAAGCATGAGAACCCGTTAATGTGAATGCTTTATTAACTGTTTCATCTGCAACGACACCAGCAAGATACTTTGCAATTGAAGTTTCTAGATTGTGATTTACTTTTTGATCATGTAACCAAGCTGCTTGGTTTCTAGCAAGTTTTGCCGCCTCTAATTCAGAAGTAAGCTTAGCGATAATCCATTGAATTCCTTGAAAATCAGAAACTCTATTTTCACCTACCTTTCTAGATTTTGTAAATGACACCGCATGATCTAAACAGCCACGAGCAATACCAATTAGTTGCGATGCAACACCAAGACGACTAAGTTTAAAAATTGCCATGAAGGTTTCAATTCCTCTACCTTCTCTTCCTAAAACACTATCAGCAGGAATTCGACAATCTTCAAAATGTACATCATACATAGGTGCAGATCGTAATCCTATAGGATCTTGTTTCTCATAACGAATTCCTTTTGAATCTTTATCTACCAAGAACTCCGTTAATCCTTTGTCGGTTTTTGCTAATACCATCATTAGCTGAGCTTCTTTTCCCAAATTAATATGAACTTTTAATCCATTTAAAACCCATTCATTTCCATCTTTTACAGCAGTGGTTTGAATATTTTGAAAAGAAGATCCTGCATCTGGTTCAGAGATAGCTTGAGCAGCCATTATCTTTCCTTTCGCAAGTTCTGGTAACCATTTTCGTTTTTGTTCTTCGGTTCCCACTGCTAACAAACCTTGCTGAGCTTGTATTAAATTCTGAGGACCATAAACTAGTTCTTTGGCAGTTTCTTCCATAATTATTGTATATTCTAATGCGCCTTTTCCCATTCCGCCGTATTCCTCTGGGACAATTACACCAGTCCAACCTCTTTCACCTAACGCACTTAATACGTCCCATGAAAATTCACTATCACGTTCTTCGATTTCTCTTCTAGGATCGTCACCAGCAATCTTTGCGTAGGCCGCTACAGCTTCCCGTAATTTGTTTTGTTCCTCTGAAAAATAAAAATTCATTTTACTTGTTCCTTTTGGTTTTTCTTCGATTTTAAATAAAAGAATAAAGTGGCGATTGATGATGTGACAGGAACGAATAATGCGTATAACAATGGCATCCACAAAATCTCATTCACCAAAACAGGCGGAAAACTGAGTAAAATTACCGCTATGGTAAGAGGACCATTTTGAATCCCAGTTTCTAAAGAAACTGTTGTACTTTGCTTTATTGTTAAATTAAATAACTTGCTTAGAGTATAACCAAATACATAACCTAAAACAGTAATCAAAATGGCAGAAACATACATTGCGATAGTAGTTTCTTTAAGAATTTCAATATTTTTAGGAACCATTACGATCAAAAGAAAAAGAATCATAAGAATTCCTAACACACTTCCAATTTTCTCAATTTTTAACGCCAACCTTATGTTAGCTGATCTAATTTTGATTCCGATTAAAACTGGAAAAATCAAAACAACAATTGAGCCTATAATGCTTTTATATGGAATTTGAATTTGATCAACGTTGAATCCAGAACAATACAACCAAAACAAAAATGGCATCATCACTATCGCCAGAATTGTAGAAGCAATGGTCATGCTAATACTAAGTGCAACATCACCTTTTGCGTAATAAGTTAATAAATTTGAGGTAGTTCCACCAGGAGTACATCCAACTAAAATCAGACCAATGGCAAATGATGGAGAAAGTCCAAATCCTTTAGCTAATCCAAATGCAATTAAAGGCATAAATCCAAATTGTGACAACATTCCAATCAATAATGGCTTTTTCGAATGAACTGCTTTTTTAAAATTTTCTAAAGTTAAGGTTGTACCCATCGCAACCATTAGAAAAAAAATCATAGAAGCAAATAATATTTCTTCGATTCTTGTAAGCATGATTTTACTTTAGTTCTTTCGCCAATTGAGTGGCAAGTTTCGATGCAATTGCGTAAATAGTAAAACTTGGATTTACTCCAAGGCTTGTTGGGAAAATAGAACCGTCGATTACTGATAAGTTTTTTAAATGGTGAAATTTTCCGAATGCATCTACGACAGATGTATTTGGATTTTTACCCATCGGATTACCACCTAACGGGTGAGTTGAATTTACAACAGTGTTTGGAGATTGTATTGTCATTGATTCAATTCCACTTTTTGCCTCAATCCAGGAAGCAAAAGGATTCACAGCATTGTTTGCAGGAACAACAGTCTTTGCTCCAGCAGCAAACTGACATTCCGCCATTGATAAATACGACCTTCTTATACCATCGATCAGGTAGTCATTCAATGGATAATCGAGTATCGGATAACCCGCATCATTCAAACTTACCGTTCCACCAAGACTTTCTTCATTAAACCCATCCCTAATTTGTGACACTAATACGTGTAAGTTAGGATAACTTTTTACATATGCCTCAAACTCTTCGCCAACTAACTTGCGTAAATTCATTAGTACAATTGGTTGTGCACCCACTGCTTCTATGTTATAACCAGCTCTTCCTGTAACCCCATTCTTCCATAAGAATTCATCAGAAGCCACAGATTGGGGAGCTCCAAAAAATCCATAAACAGGGGATGGCATTTCTGCTACCGAATAGTTATGCAATTGTACAAAAGTTCTTTTCCCAATCAATTGATACGGATCAGGGAGTTTGGATCGCAGAAGTAAAGCAGGAGAATTTATGGCTCCGGCACTGGTAATAAAATGTTTTGCAAACAATCTAATTTTTGGTGTTCCATTCTTACGAATTACTGAAGGAGAACAAATCAAATGATCGATTTGATTCTCTCTCCATTCGTAGCGAACAGCCTTGGTATTGTACAACAAGGTAGTTTTTTCTTTTAGAGCCGCAGGAATTGTAGTCACTAGTTGGCTTTGCTTCGCATCAACCGGACAACCCAACCCACAATAACCTAACATGTGACAATTTTTAACATTACGCGGAATCGCACTATATCGCCATCCAAGCTTTTTTGCACCTAAACTGAGTAAGTTGTTATTCTGGTTATGAGCTTCCCATGTATGAATGGAAAGCCTTTTTGATGCAATATCAAACCAAGGTTCTAATTCTTCCAAACTATAACCTGGAATACCTAAATCATTTTGCCAATATTCTAAAGTTTCCTTTGGCGTTTTGATACAAGTAGTCCAATTGACCACTGTGGATCCACCCACCGTCCTTCCTTGTACAACGGTAAAAGCTTTATCTTTTGTTGGCCGAGTTGCACCTTCAAAGTATAGGCGATTAAAGGTAGAAAGCTCCTTTAGATCAAAGTCTTTACTCGTTTCATAATTTCCTTCTTCAACGATAATTACTTTGTATCCTGCTTTGGATAAAATCTCTGCACTAGTTCCACCGCCAGCTCCTGATCCAACGATAACAAAATCCGCTTCTAAATCTAAATCCTTCTCTAGATATGAAACATTAATTAATTTATCCATGACGTAATCCTAATGCATGTTCTGGACCTGGATATCCGACATGTTTCCATGAGTAAGATGAATCAAAATATCCAATCGTAATCATGGATTGTAAAAAGAAGAATAATGAACGAAATAAGCTGATATACGACATCTTCCATTGGTTTAACGTTTTGATAACGACCGTTCTATCCGTTAATTCCCAATGGGAACCAGATCCAAACAAATACCATCTAACAAATCTTAAATTCAAGAAATGAATGGCTTCCAATATCTCTTCTTGAGTATGAATAGGAAGAGAATTCAAATAAGAATCAATGCCAAGGATGACTTCATTGATAACCTTTTCTTTTTCTATAGCTTCGCTGGGTAGAAAGTGAAAAATTAGTGCTTCGCTCAGATGAGCAAAGATTTCTTGAGCATCGGAATCTAAAAAATGGCAGTTAATTCCCCTACTGGTAATCACCTGGTTTGTGGATGGTTTACATTTCCATGTAGAAAGAAACAGGAATACCGCGCCAAGAGCAGATGTTTTGACAACCGTTCGCCTAGAAATTAGATTTTTTCTCGAAATTGCCATCGTAAATCCGTATTCACCCTCGTAAAATAATGAATGAATATTCATTCCTTTTTTTACTTTACAAGTACTTTTTTAAAAAAAGAATGAAACGAAAGGGATTTTGGGATTCAATGATCCCAATTGAAAAAGGAACAAAACATCCAAACTGTTTGGATGGAAGTGAGTATCATTGGTTGAGAAGTCGTCAAAACTAAATAAAAGCGAAGAAATCCTTAACGCTGCATTGGAATTATTTACTGCAAAAGGATTTGATGGTACGGCAGTTCCACTCATTGCAGAGAAAGCCAATGTAGCTGCTGGGACAATTTATCGGTATTTTGCTAGTAAGGAAGAACTAGTGAATAGTTTATTTCAACGATGGCAAGAAAGCCTATATAATAAAATCAAATCCGATTTTCCAGCAGAGGAAAACCCAAGAGAACAATTTCACTGCATTTGGAAGTCAATGGCCGAGTTCCAAAGAGAAAACCCACTTGCTTTTGATTTTTTAGAAATGCAATACAATCTTCCTTATCTGGACAAAAAGAGCATTGAGAAACGAGCGTTGCTTTTGAAATTCTTAACTCGATTTGCACATAACAATCGCAATATACTCAGAAACTTACCACCAGATGCTTTGATAGCAATTGTTTGGGGTGCTTTTGTTGGTTTGGTAAAAGGATCTAGAAATGGGAAAATAAAATTAGATTCGGCTTTTTTAAAAGAATCAGAAGAGCTAATGTGGATAGCAATTCGTTTACCAACTTAAAGACTACTTTTAATCTAAAGTTAAATCTACAAAAAAAGAATATCCCAATTCGTTAACACGGGAAAACACAATCACATTCTTTTTTAGTTCTTTGTCCCAATAAGGATCACTGACTTGCCAATTTTCTGAATCTCTGAAAACTTGTTTCACATGTTTATAAAAGAAAGGCATATAAGACCAGTTTTTCTGAATCAATAAAAGATTTTCGCTAAAACCTGTTTCGCTAGTGCGCTCGTAATAAGGCGACACTTGAGTACCCAACCAATCAGTTACATAAACTCTTTTAATATGAGAATCTAGTTTAAAAAAAGAGTGTGGATCAATAATCACTCGATTTTCTAACTTTATAGTTTTTAAATTAATGGAATTCAGTTTTGATTTTATTTGTTTTTCAAATTCAATCTCAGTAGCAACTTCTCGTCGTTTCATTTCATGATACAATTGTAAGTGTGGAACTACTATGTCACAAATACTACGTTTATCATGATTAAATTCTGAAGGTCTTCCAAGAAAATATCCCTGTAACAGACTTGCTCCTGAACTAATGGCACGATACAACTCTTCCTCCGTTTCGATGCCTTCAAAAAGTAATTGTGAACCTATACTTAAAGAAATCTGTTTCAAATATTCTAAGATGGATTGGTATTCTCTTTTCTCGATAGATTTTTTTAATAAATTTAAATCAATTTTTATAATATCTGGCTTTATGGCACCTAATCGTTCTAAGTTGGATGATTCGGACCCAACATCATCCAAAGCAATACCGAAACCTTGTTCCCGTAAAAGTTCAACCCCTGCAGCTAAAACGTCGGTTCCGTAACTCCCAGATTTTTCCGTAATTTCAATGACAATTCTATTTAAAGGAATCCCATAACTATTCACTAAATCAGAAATCGGTAATGTATTCGAACGGCTTTCTTCATATTCCAAAATCACTTGGTCGGGAGACATGTTTACAAATAAAAGGTCCTTTGTGGATTGAATTTTAGTGAGTGCCAGTCCAAGTAACTGCCGATCGATTATACTCATTCGAAGTGCCGAAACATGAGGATCAGTAAACTCTGGGACAGCATCTAAGTTCCCTAAATCATCGCGTTTACGACCTAAAGATTCGTAAGCAACAACGGTCTGTTCCTCTACGGAAAAAATAGGCTGAAGTAAAGGGACATAATGATTTGCCTGTATAGGTTCCACTGTAGATTCCAAATTCATAGGTTTCCTTTCCACCATCGTCTGTTTTAACGGAATAAAATTCAATAAATTAAACCAATCTTCGAGAAAACCTAGTTTTTCACCGAATTTCAGGAGAAATAGACAAGTCTTGACCCCTTCCGCACTTTTTCTTAGACTCCCAGGAGGGGTAAGAATTCCCCGCTTCCATTTTAGTAAGAATGAAACAAAAGACCAACACCCGCTTTTTACCCAAAGGGTTAAGCATATTATATGAAGACAGGGACATCCTTGTTGTAGACAAACCCGCCGGACTCCTTACGATCGCCACCGAATCGGAGAAATCAAAAACCGCTTATGCTGCTCTTATGGATTATGTAAAAAAAGGGAGCGAACGTTCTAAAAATAGAATCTTTATCGTACATAGATTGGATCGAGAAACTTCAGGCATTTTAATCTTTGCAAAAACAGAAACAGCAAAACAAACACTCCAAGATTCTTGGGACAAAACAAAAAAAGTTTATTTGGCAGTGACTCATGGAGTGTGGAAAGAAAAGGCAGGCACCATCCAATCTTATCTTGTAGAATCCAAGGCGCATCGTGTTTATTCTACTGACAATGCTGAGTTAGGAAAACTATCCAAAACAAAATTCAAAGTTCTAAAAGAAACTCCTTTATACTCGTTATTAGAGATAGAATTACTCACTGGTCGCAAAAATCAAATTCGTGTCCATTTATCAGATAAAAAACATCCGATCGTTGGTGATACAAAATATGGGAACGATACTAGATCTTATCCAAGAATGGCATTACATTCTTTTTCTATACAATTGACTCATCCGTTTAACAAAGAATCTCTTACATTTGAAACACAAATTCCTGCATACTTTACTGGACTTGTCGGTGGATACGAAAGGAAATTAAATGAAACATAAAGGTTTTATCTTTGATATGGATGGTGTGGTTGTAGACAATCATTCCTTTCATTTCAAAGCTTGGATGGCATTCGCTAAAAAATATAACTTTTCACTCAATTCAGAAATCTATCGAGATACTTTTAATGGTAAAACCAATACAGATCTGTTCAAAATGATTTTTGGAAATATTTCAGAGAAGGAAATCAAAACTTATGGAGATGAAAAAGAAAGTTGGTACCAAGAATTATATAAAAATGAAATGAAACCACATACGGGTCTTGTGAATTACCTGCAATTTTTAAAAAACAATCACCTTAAGATAGCTCTTGGAACTTCTGCACCTACGATGAATGTCAATTTCACTCTTGATACTTTGTCTTTAAGACATTTTTTTGATGTGATTGTAGACGGACCAATGGTCAGCCAAGGAAAACCTCACCCACAAGTTTATGTACTTTGTGCAAAAGCTTTAGAACTAGATCCTAAAGATTGTGTTGTATTTGAAGACTCGCTCGCAGGTTTACAATCTGGAAAATCAGCAGGATGTTCCATCATCGGTGTGGCCACATCTCATACGGAATCAGATCTAAAAAGTCACGTAAACCATATTATACATGACTTCACAGACCCATCGGTTTTTCTTTTATAAACAAAGATTACTCTTGAAAGTCGGTAAGTAAATTTCCCTTTTTATTGGATAAATCAATCCGAATGACGGCCGTTCTACCTTCGTCAGTATAAGAAAGGTCATCAAAAGATAATTTACGTGCCATAAATATCCCTCGGCCATGCGTTTTAAAAGCATTCTTTGTCATTGCTTCCACAGACAAATACCTTTGCCAATCAAAACCTTTTCCTTGGTCACACACTCGAATTTCAATTCGTTCTTCGTTTTTTTCAAAAGTTACTTTTACAAATTTATCTTTAAATTCGGGAGTTTCTAACCGTCTGAATATTTCTTCCATTAATTTATCGTTATCATGAAGTTCCGATTTTTCCTGATAAGATATACCCAAGTTTCCATGTTCAATGGCATTATTTAAAATTTCCATAATACCAGTTAATACACGTTCTGGATCTGGACATGCGTTTGCAAGTAACGGTGCCAACTCATGAGACTCTCGAATAGAACGAATGCGAAATTCACCGGTAATCATATGTCGAAGAGCACCCATACCTTTATGAAGGTCTTCCTTCGCACGTTGGAGTTTAATAAAATGTTCTACAGCCGTTTGGACAATACGAACTAATAAAGTTCGAGAATACGGTTTCGTTAGATAATAAAAAGCACCTGCATCCAATCCCTCTGTCATATCTGTCACAGAACTCATAGCTGTTTGAAAGATAACTGGAATATCCTTATACTTTTCAGAACGTTTAATCTTTTTTAAGAGTTCGATCCCATCCATTTTTGGCATGAGTCGATCTAAGATAATTGCATGGAATAATGTTGAATCTGCACTAAGGATTTGAAATGCTTCTTCTCCATCCTTCGCTTTCACAACATTAAAACCTTTATCAGAGAGAGATTCATCAATGATCATCAAATTGATCATTTCATCATCTACAGCGAGTAAGTTAATCATCGGAGTCCTTCACGAGAACAAGGAATTAACATAGTAAAAATTGCTCCTTTTGTTTCATGGTTCTCGGCATACAACAATCCGTGGTGGTCATTGACTATTTCTCTGGAAATAGACAAACCAAGGCCTGTACCTTTAGTCCCAGCTTTCACTTGTTTGGATTGGATGAATTTTTCGAAAATTTTATCCAAGTCTTCGGGAGGAATTCCTGGTCCAAAATCACGAATTTGTATTCCGATACCGTTGACATATGACTGAGTTTTTCTCGGAATAAATTCCCTTCGAACCATACTAATTTCAATATTAGTGTCATTTGGGATGAATTTTAGTGCATTTGAGAGAATATTTCGTATCACCTGTTGGATTCTTTCATAATCGAACTCTGCTTCCCAGCGTTCTTCCTTATCTAGTAAAACAACCGTGATCCCTCTTTTTTCCAAAATCACTCGCATTTCGTTGATCACAAACTTTGCCGTTTCTTTCAGACAATTTTTTTCAAAAAGATAGCGCATTTTGCCGGATTCTAATTTGGCAATATCTAAAAGATTTTCTAACAAACCTAACAATCGTTTACCGGACGAATCGATTATTTGAAAATACTCTTTAATTTTTTCGGGGGCAACTGATGCAGACTTCTCTTCCCCTAATTCTGCATAACTCAAAATGGCATGAATTGGTGTTTTTAGTTCATGAGAGATGTTAGCCAAAAAGAGAGACTTCATATAGGAAGCTTCTTCCGCAATGTTTTTGGACATTTTTAAGTCCATCGTTTGGCTTTCTACCAATTCCTCTAAATGATTTCTATATTGGTATAACTCTTGTTCTTGGATTTTCCTTTGACTAATATCTCGTAAAATTCCAGTAAACATTTTCCCTGATTTAGTTTTGAATTCACCCACGGACAATTCACAAGGAAAAATTTCACCTGACTTCCGTTGTGCCACAAGTTCTCTTCCCACTCCGATGATATGTTGCGTCCCTGATGCTTTATATCTTCTTAAGTACTCATCATGTTTTTCTTTATATTCACCAGGAATGATCATCGTAACATTTTTTCCAATGACTTCATCATGTGTATATCCAAAGGTATTTTCTGCTGTTTTGTTAAAAAACTGGATAATACCTTCATCATTAATGATGATAATGGAATCAGCAGCATTTTGTGCCATCGATAGGAATCTCGATTCACTTTCTAAAAACGCATTCTCCAATCGTTTCCTTTCTGTGATGTCCCTATGATTGGACATGATATATCCTTCATAGAGAACTACAAACCGAACTTCCACATATCGAATGTTTGGTTCTATACCGTAGGAGTATTCTTTCCAAAAGACCTGGCTTTTTTTCTCAGATAAATATGCCAACGCTTCTGCAGTGATTTCACGTAAGTATGGAGGTAGGCCCACATCGATATGTTTGCCAAGTAGTGTTTCCGGTTTATCTCCAATATTGACAAACCTGGATGTTTTATAATCTACGATGAATCCATCTCGATTGATTTTGAGCCAAAAATCTGGATTGGACCTAAGTAGGTTTTCCAATTCCCGAAGTACAGCTTCCGGCGGAAAGTCGGAAGGATTCTGCCAAATACGGGCAAATGAAGAATTTGGTGCCATTTTCGTAAGGTCCTGATAATGAGTCTCTAGAAGAACGCTATTTTCGGAAAGAAATTGTAAGAAAAGAGTGCGAAAAAAGAATCAACGTTAAGGTTCTCTCTTGTTTTACAATCACCTGATCAAACCAATCCTATTCCACTTGGACCCAGAATCTGCACACCATTTGGCAGCAACGTTCCTTTCACTTTCGCAAAAGATCCCCTTTTTCCATAAGACACTATCTTCTATATTAGAATACAAATCGAAACGGCTGGAACAAACCATCCAGGGAATCCATTTCCCCAATCCATTAGGACTTGCCGCAGGATTCGACAAAACAGCAGAGCTTTTTCCCACAATGATTCATATGGGATTTGGATTTATCGAAGTAGGAACGATCACTGCGAAAGGACAACCAGGCAACGACAAACCTAGACTCTTCCGTTATCCCAAACATAAAGCCCTTATCAACCGAATGGGATTCAATAATCCTGGGGCCGACATTGCCGAGTCCAATATCAAAAAACAAAAAAAGACCGGTGTACGGGGAATCAATGCGGGAAAATCCAAAGTCACAGAATTAGAAAATGCAGTCGGTGACTATGTATATACGCTTCAGAAATTAGTTCCCTATGGGGATTATGCTGTGATCAATATCAGCTCTCCCAACACTCCAGGTTTGCGTTCCCTCCAAACGAAAAAAACGCTTATTGATCTCATCGAAGGAATCCAATCTGCATTCAATAACAAGTTTCCCATTCCTTTGTATTTAAAATTTGCACCCGATCTCACCGAAGAGGAATTAATCGAAAATCTAAAAGTATGTTTGGATTATAAAATTAATGGAGTCATTCTGACCAACACGACACTCAATAAAGATGTTCTCGGTGAAAAAAATCCTGAGGAAGGAGGACTCTCAGGAGGTCCACTCTTCGATAGATCCCTTCATTTTGTTACCCTTGCTTACAAAACTCTCCAAGGTAAAATTCCCATCATAGGTGTAGGGGGAATTGATTCAGGGGAAAAAGCAAAACGGATGATGGAGGCAGGTGCCAACCTGATTCAAATTTACACTGGTTACATTTATGAAGGACCGTTTCTTCCTTACCAAATTTGTTCTTATCTCGACAAAGTGGCAAAAGAAAAAAAACTCAATAGTATCTCTGAACTTGTAGGATCAGGAAACAAATAATGACAACAAGTCCAGGAACAAAAATCTGCACTCATTTCGGAACCTGTGGAGGTTGTAATTATCTAGACATCGATTACACCAAAGAACTTCGAAAAAAAGAACAAAACATCAAAGAACTTTTTAAAACTTATCGCCATTTAGAATTTCGAACCATTGTTCCTAGTCCTTCACCGGAATACTACCGTCACAAAATCCAACTCCCTTTTGGGCGTAGAAACATTGCCAACAAAACCTTACTCACTTTAGGTCTATTCAATAAAGAATCTACATTTGTCCTCGACCAAACCGAATGCCAAATCCAAGATCCAGGTCTTACCGAAATTGCACTGGCCGTCAAACAATGGGCGAGAAGAGAAGGACTACTTCCTTATAACGAAAAATCCAAACGAGGAATGATGAAATACCTTGTGGCAAGAAAATCTTTTTCTACAGGAGAAATCATTCTAGGTATTGTCACGGCTAAAGAAGATCTTCCTCATGCCAAAGATGCATCCAAAAGACTTCACACTGCCATCCAAAACAGAATTGGGAAATCAGGAAAGTTTGGAAAAATTGTAGGAATCATCCAAAACATCAATACAAAACATACAACTATGGCTCTTGGTCGCGAAGAACATCTGTTATGGGGTAGACCTTACATCCATGAACATTTTGGAAAACATAAGTTTCGTGTAGGTCTTTCCACTTTTTTACAAGTAAACCCTATCCAAACTCCCAGTTTGTATAATTTGGTTCTGGATGAAATCGAACCAAATTCCCGAGTCATAGACGCTTATTCTGGAATTGGTACCATTTCGTTTTGGATAGCCGGAAACTGCAAAGAAGTGATGGGAATTGAAGAAAATCCCAACTCACACAAAACCGCACTAGAATCAGTAAAATATAATAAAGTACATAATGTACGGTTTCGCAAAGGAAGGGTGGCTGAAGTATTACCAACACTTTTTGGAAAAAACTATGATACCTTAGTGCTTGATCCACCTCGCACAGGCCTTGGGGTCGAAGTGGCAGAAACCATTTTGGGAATGGGTTTCAAAAAAATTGTCTATGTGTCTTGTGATCCTGTTAGTCTCCGAGAAGATACAAATTTACTGGCAAGACAGTACTTCTTAAATTCGGTGCAACCAGTGGATATGTTTCCAAGAACCGACCACGTAGAAACCGTAGCCGTTTTTAGAAACAAAAGTCTCACATAACATCCATTACAAATCCGGAGGCTTTTTTACTAAAAGCCATAATGGTAAAACTTGGATCCACGCTGACTCCCGTAGGAAATACGGAAGAATCTGCCACAAATAAGTTTAAAAATCCATGCACTTGGTGGCGAGAATTCACCACAGAATTTTCACTCGATTTTCCCATCCGGCACCCGCCCGCAGGGTGGGGAGCTGCCATCGGAAATTCCGCTGGTCTCCATGCGAGGGCATCAATTTCTTCTTTTTTAGGCATTTTTGAATATTTACGAAGTTTCATTCCTGCAAGAAAAACTTCTTTGGCACCAGCTTCAAAGTTTAACTTCATTTGTTTGTAAGTGAGATCGCTAAAGATTTGTTTGGTGACTTTTCCAAAAGGATAGTTGATTTTTCTTTTACCAAAAAAATCCACTTCGATAGAGCCGAGTTCACCGTCTACATCATCAATCCAACCAATAGTTCCACCCAAATGTTCCATTTGTTTCATATAAGAAAAATGGTCCTTTCCAAAACTAGGAATAAGGGCAGCAAGAGTGGCTGGTTGTAATTGGTTTGGCATTAGCATATACCCGCCTTCTTTGTACTTTCCATTTTGGTATCGGGCTAATCGAAAATCCTCTACTCCATAAGCGGCAGGAATGTTACGCCATTGAATGATTGGTTCTTCATATAATGCATGTATCATGGGGGAAGGATTGATTGCTAGAAACTCACCGAGAGCCGGTAATCTCTTTTTTAAACCATTGCGAAGTAAAAAAGTTGAACTGCCAAATCCACCTGCAGAAACACAAACAGCTTTTGATAAAAAAGTGATTTTAGTAGCCGTTGGCCTGAGTGTCCTTCGGTCAATCACCACAGCTTCTAGGCCGGTAACTTTCTGACCAATATAGTTTAACTTTTCTGCACGAAGGTCGGTATACACATCTGTTCCTAATTGCACGGCTCTTGGAATATGAGTCACAAGTTGGGATTGTTTGGCCCCAAACATACATCCTTGCATACAGTGCCCAGACTTCTGACAGTTTTTCCGCGCTTGTGGGACGGCATGACCGTCCCAGCCTAATCTTTGTGAGGCGCTTCGAAAAAGTCGATTCATTGGGTTATAGGATTCTTCTCCCGCGGGAGTTACATGTAGGTCAGATTCCAATTCCGCCCAATAAGAATGTAAATCTTCCGGTAGGTGGTTTTCCATTCCGTATTTACGATTCCATAATAATAACCGATCTTCAGGAGTACGGTAACTGTCTGCCCAGTAGTGTACGGAGGCTCCACCTAAGTTGTTTCCATACACGAGGTTGATCCCGCCATCTACCGTGGTATGAAAATTTCTCTCTGCTGAAACTTTCCCTCCCATATTCAGCTCATAGTTGTCAAAGGTTCCTGTGTGATAATTTCCTCCTTGTTCGATGAGTGCCACTTTAATTCCTTTTTTGGAAAGTTCATAGGCCATCGTAGAACCACCACAACCAGAACCAATCACCACAACATCAACAACGATGGTTTCTTTATTCGCATAACTTTTGTAATCACGATACATTCCTGGTTTCATTTTAGATTTCCTTCCCATTCACCAAATTTTGATAGTGGATTCTTGCCTCGCTCCATTTTTCAGGAGGATTGGCAAATGGGCCTGGATAAGAAATCTGTTCCCAAGTAGATTTGTGGCCATAGTAAACTAAACAGACCAATAGTTTTAAATTTCCCACTACGGCACGGACGATATCAGAATCTGTCTCTGCCCAAAGTGATAAAAGTTCTTCCCGTTTTTCCCGCGAAAGATTCGAGAAAAAACTAAAATGTCCATAAAAAATAGGTAAGTATTCTAACACCATTACCGCCGAATGAAAATCTTCCTGGATCTCTTCTGATACAAAGTACAATTCCTCATCCAATCTTCGCATAACATTTGCTTCTTCTAAACTTGGCATTCCCTTTTCGGTGACAGGAAGGACTACCTCCGAAAAAGCACCTACAGTTTTAGTTTCTGAATCACTAAAATAAAAATAACGAATTTTGGATTTAATGCCCGCACAAAAAAGTAACAAGGCCAAAAAGGATTTTCTAGAGATAGAGTACATAGATTCTTCCTTGGTTTTTTTCTTCTTTCACAAGATTGAATACAGATTTTCCAGATAATGACAGAAAGGCATCGCCACTGGCGGCAAGATCCCAAATTTCCCCTCGGAAAAACACATTGATTCCTGCTTTGACCTTTGGATCTTTAAGACGACCATTCATCGCATATTTTTTCCAAGCCGACCTTTCCGAAATTAAACCAATATCTTTTGGATCTACATCTTTTGGATTCGCATAACCATTGTAACCTTGCCATTTGTGTGTCCAAGCATCAGCCGGTGAAACAAAAGAAGGAATTGCCAGTAGCTCCGATTCCGTTTTTTTAAATTCTTTGTATACGTCTGGAAACCAAGAATCGGCACAAATCATTGTATATAATTTACCGAGCGGAGTAAGATAACTTGGATTTTCATCCAACTTACCTTCTTTTAAGAATTCTTTTTCATCGGTAATGGGAAACAGCTTTCTTACGATTTTGTCGTCTACTCGACCATCTGGATGAAAATAAAAACTTACATTTTCCAAAGGACCATCGGTAGGTGTGATTTTTCCTTCAATGACTCTCGGGTGAGGTAAAACAATCGAACCGGCTACAATGGATACTCGGTATTCTCTGGCAAGTCTTGCAAAAACAGATTGGTATCTGTCCGACATTTGCCATGCTTTCATACGAAAGAGTGTTTCTTTTAATGTGTCACTTGAGTAAGAACTACTAAAGAGATAATGCCAGAGGAAAGAACCAAAGTTTTGTTTTACTAAAACCTCCATCGCTTCTTGGATTGTTTTCGTAGCAAAAATAGATTGATCCTCTGCAGTCACCACAAGCCAAGTTCCAATGTATTCTGGTAAAACAATAATACTACGATCTACATAAAGAAGTTCGTTTTCTTTTGCCATCTGGAAGTATTGGTGCAAAGCCAGATAAAAACTATCTTCCGTAGCATAACTATATTGATTGAGGTACGGTTCCATCCCCACAAAACTTCCCCGTTTTGCTGTTCCCTCTCTTTGGATGTATATCTTTGGGTTAGGTACGGATCGGGAGATTTCCTCTTGAGGAACCAATTGCTTTTGGCAGTGGATCGTAAAAATGAAAATGCTTACGAAAAGAGAAAAAGAAACGGGAAAACGCATCCACCAAATCTACTACACAATTTCGTTTCAGACAATATTTAATTGTGTTCTTGGTTTTTTCTTTTATTTTGACCTTATTCTATGAAAGAGAAACCTGCTCCCAAAAAAATCGTTCTCGCTTACTCCGGAGGACTCGATACGTCCGTCATCCTGGCTTGGTTAAAAGATACCTACGGTTGTGAAGTCATTGCTTTTTGCGCTGATGTTGGTCAAAAAGAAGAACTCACTGGCCTAGAAGAAAAAGGAAAAAATACCGGAGCATCCAAAGTGTACATCCAAGACCTACGTTTGGAATTCGCTCGTGACTTTATTTTCCCTGCGATTCGGGGAAATGCCATTTATGAAATGCGTTATTTACTCGGAACATCTCTTGCGCGTCCTCTTATTGCAAAAGCAATGGCAGAAGTCGCCGCCAAAGAAGGTGCTGATGCTTTTTCTCATGGAGCGACAGGAAAAGGAAACGACCAAGTTCGTTTCGAACTCACTTTCAAAGCACTTTCGCCTAACTTACAAATCATTGCACCCTGGAGAACTTGGAATTTTGGTGGCCGAGAAGAACTAATTGAATATGCAAAGAAAAAAGGAATTCCAGTTCCTGTAACAGCTGCTAAACCATATAGTATGGACAGAAACTTAATGCACCTTTCCTTTGAAGGTGGAATTTTAGAAGATCCATACAACGAACCAAAAGAAGATATGTTTATCCTAACCGTATCTCCAGAAAAAGCACCAGACAAACCAACTTATTTAGAATTGGATTTTGAAAATGGGGACTGTGTTGCCATCGATGGAAAAAAACTAAATCCGCTCGAAGTGATGGAAACCTTAAATGATTTAGGTGGGAAAAACGGAGTGGGCCGAGTTGACATCGTAGAAAACAGACTTGTGGGAATCAAATCTCGCGGAGTGTACGAAACTCCTGGTGGAACCATACTTCATATCGCTCACCGCGATTTAGAATCCATCACACTGGATCGTGATACCCAACACAAAAAAGATGAACTCTCACAAGAGTTTGCTCGTTATATCTACAATGGCCAATGGTATTCCAACCAAATGAATGCTTTACGTGTTTATATGGATTATACGCAAAAGTATGTAAACGGAACCGTTCGAATTAAATTGTATAAAGGAAATTGCACCGTTGTCGGACGAAAATCCAACAAGTCCCTTTACAATGCAGGACTTTCTACATTTGAAAAAGAAGAATTGTACAACCAATACGATGCAGAAGGTTTTATCAACCTTTACGGACTGCCTATGAAAGAATGGGCAAGGGTAAACAAATAAGATGAAAAATATCGCCGTATATCCAGGCTCTTTTGATCCGTTTACCAACGGTCATCTCGACATTATACGGCGAGCTCATCCGTTATTCGAAGAGATCATCATTGCGGTTGCCATAAACTCCAAAAAAACTTCCTTGTTTTCCCCGGAAGAACGAGTGGAAATGATCGGAAAGGTTTTTAAAGGCTGGGACAAAATCAAAATTGATTCCTTCGAAGGCCTAACTGTCGATTATTGCAAAGAAAAAAACTCACGTGTGATTTTAAGAGGGCTTCGGGCGGTTACAGATTTTGATTACGAATATGCCATTTCTCTTATGAATAAAAAATTAGCACCCGAGATCGAAACTTATTTTTTGATGGCAGACAATGAATACTCTTTTGTGTCTTCCACAATCGTCAAAGAAGTAGCAAGACATGGAAGAGCCGTATCCAACCAAGTTCCAGACATTGTGGGCGAAGCTCTTACTAAAAAATTTTCCGTTTAAGGTAAAATGAGGATTCTATGAAAACGCGTTCTTCCCTTTTTTATGGATTCACCATTCTCCTTTTTGGTTCTCTAGGGTACTTTCTCCTACAAGCAGGTTCCCTACTCGAAGTCACAAAAAATATTGTGACAGTCACCAATGAACATCTAGATACTGAAAATTTTTTCAATCGTTTTCATCATCCATTAGCACTTCTTTTTCTCCAAATTATCATTGTTTGTGGGTCAGCTAGATTTGTTGGTTATGTTTTCTCGCGAAAACTCAAACAACCTTCTGTGATGGGAGAGATTGTTGCTGGGATTTTACTCGGACCTTCTTTACTGGGATATTACTTTCCTGAAACGATGGGTTTTTTATTTCCACCAGCAAGTCTCCCTACTCTCGGAACCCTTAGCCAAATTGGTTTGGTTCTTTTTATGTTCATTATTGGGATGGAGCTTGATATCTCTGTTCTTAAAAACAAAGCACATTCAGCCATTATCATTAGCCACGCCAGTATCATTTTTCCTTTCTTTTTGGGTATGATATTGGCCTATTATTTTTACACAGATTATGCACCTGAGAACGTAGGTTTTTTATCGTTTTCACTCTTTATGGGAATTGCCATGAGTATCACCGCCTTTCCTGTGCTTGCAAGAATCCTTCAGGAAAGAAATCTTACACGAACTCCGCTTGGTGCTATGGTCCTTACCTGCGCTGCAGCGGACGATATGACCGCCTGGATCTTACTTGCGATCATTGTCACTATCTCTAAAGCCGGAAATCTCAATACAGCGCTTTTTACCATCGGATTGTCCTTTGCTTATATTCTCACGATGATTTATCTGGTGGCACCTTTTTTGAAACGATTGGGATCTATCTATATTTCAAGAGAAAACTTAACACGAACTGCTGTTGCTCTTATCTTAATGATTTTATTCCTATCCTCACTCACCACAGAGGTCATCGGAATTCATGCTCTGTTTGGAGCGTTTCTTGCTGGTGTTGTGATGCCCGCTGAGGGAAATCTCAAAAAACTCGTTGCTGAAAAAATCGAAGACATAGCTGTCATTTTATTTCTTCCCATTTTCTTTGTGATCACAGGACTCCGAACAGAAATTGGTCTACTGAACGGTTCTCACCTTTGGATGGTTTTTGGTCTCGTCATCCTTGTAGCTGTTGTTGGAAAATTTGTAGGAAGTGCTTTCGCTGCAAAAGTTTCAGGATCCAACTGGGAAGATGCACTTTCTATCGGTGCTCTTATGAATACACGCGGTCTGATGGAACTTGTGGTTCTCAATATTGGATATGATCTAGGAATTTTAAGTCCCGAAATTTTTGCCGTTTTTGTGTTAATGGCTCTTGTCACCACCCTCTCCACAGGGCCACTATTAGATGGGATTCAAAAGTTTTTCTCAAAATCGGAAAAACGAGTTCTTACAGAAAAACCTGTTGATCGCAAATTGCGAGTGTTAGTTGCTTTTGCCCAAGAAAAAATGGGAAAAAGTCTAGTTCGTTTTGCATATTCACTTTCCGGCAACCAAAAGAAAAATTTGGAAATCACCGCTCTTCATATTTCGCCAAACGACTCGTTATCCAATGAAGAAATTCGTCGTTATCGCGATGCCAGTTTTGAAGCGATTCGCCAAACAGGCTCTAGTATGGGCATTCAGGTTCAAACAGAATACCGTATCACCGACAATGTCACTTATGAAATTGTCAATTTTGCCAAAATCAAACATACAGACATTTTACTCATTGGTGCCGCAAAACCTCTATTTTCTCGCAGTTATACGGGAGGTAAAATTAAGGGAATTCTCAACTATTGCCCAGCCACTGTGGGTGTTCTCATCGACAACGGTTTAGAATCTATAGAAAAAGTGGCCATCCTTTACAAAGGGGAAAAGGACCCCATCCTTGGATTTGCCCAAAAACTAACATCCCTCAAAGGAATGAAGTCGAACAAAATCAAGGTGGAAGACCTAGTACAACCCGAAACAGATCTCAATCCCTACCCTATTGCCCTAAATAAAATTATTGGATATTCAATGATTCTTATCGATCTAAATGTTTGGGAAGAAATGGGATTTGAGAAAATGGATCTTCTTCCAACTTCTTTTCTTTTGGTTCGTTTTTTAGGTACTTAAAGATTCGATTGCTTTTTTCGGTTTCTCCAAGCTTTTGGAGATATGGAAAGAACTTTTATCATGCTTAAACCTGATGCTGTGAAAAACAAACACATCGGTGACATCCTTCAAAGAATCGAAAAAGAAGGATTTAAAATCCTAGGAATGAAATTCCTAAAACTCAGCCTCGAAGACGCAAAACAATTTTACGCGGTTCACGCAGCTCGCCCATTCTACAATGACCTTTGCACTTACATGGCTTCTGGTCCAATCGTTGCTTGTGCTCTTGAGAGAGACAATGCAGTATCTCATTGGAGAGACGTAATTGGTGCTACTGATCCGAAAGAAGCAAAAGCAGGAACTATTCGCGCACTTTTTGCAGAAAGCAAAGAAGCAAATGCGGTTCACGGTTCTGACTCTGTTGCAAACGCACTTCAAGAAATTGCGTTTTTCTTCAAAGGATATGAACTTAACTAAGTTCGAACCAAACAATCGATCGGTTCTTTAGATAGGACCGATCTTTTTTCCAGTGCCTACTCCCCTTTCCGATATCTTAACAAACTCCAAACAACTCTTCGATTCGTTTTTTGAATCTTATACAAAAGAATTGTTCCAACCACAAACTCGCATAACGGATGCTTGTTTGTATAGCCTCAAAGCTGGTGGAAAAAGAATACGACCCATTTTTGTCCTGAATTCTTTTTTTCATCCAAACGATTTGCCAAAAATACTCAATACCAAAGAACATCACTCTGTTTATTTAGCATCCCTTGCCGTCGAATGCATACATACTTATTCACTCATCCATGATGATTTACCTGCAATGGACGACGACGATACACGTCGGGGGATGCCTACCTGTCATGTCCAGTTCGATGAAGCCACTGCCATCCTTGCAGGTGACACACTCAATTCCTTAAGTTTTTATCTCTTATCTTTATATGAAAATACAGATTCCGCTGCCATCCGAGATTCCATCCAAATCCTTCATAGAGGTGCGGGAATGAATGGAATGATCCTGGGACAAATGGAAGACATCGAAGAAGAAAAAAATCCGAGTGCCAAGGGTAAAGAATCCAAACTTACATCCATCCATGAAAAGAAAACGGGAGCTCTGATTGAAGCCTCTTTCCTTTTAGGAAATCGGTTACGACCGGATTGGATAGAAAGAGAAACTGTTATTTCTAGTTATGCGAAAGAAATCGGGTTATTATTTCAAATTACAGACGATATTTTGGATGTAGAAGGAAACCTTGCCGAACTTGGAAAAACACCAGGAAAAGATGCGAAAGCAGGTAAATTAACTTATCCTAGTCTTTATGGGATGGAAACAGCTAAAAAGTTACGAGACGAATCTGTCACTAAAGCAATATCTCTTGTATCAAATGTAACTTCTTTGAATAATGAATTCTTTTTAGGATTACCAAAATACATTGCCGAAAGAAAAAATTAGACTTGATGAATACCTCGTACGCGAAGGTTATGCGATCGATCGAAAACTAGCGCAATCTTTAATTCTTTCTGGTTCGGTTCTTGTCAATGATGTGGTAATTTCAAAAGTTGGAACGATCCTTTCTGCAAAAGACATTGTTCGCACCAAAGAAAAAATCAAAACCTATGTGTCTCGCGGGGCATACAAACTCCTAGGGGCTTTTTCTTCCTTTCCCTCTGTAAACGTACAAAACAAAACATGTATAGACTTGGGTTCTTCTACAGGAGGGTTCTGCCAAGTTCTATTGGAAAAAGGTGCCTCCCGAGTGGTTGCTGTCGATGTAGGATATGGACAACTGGCACAAAAAATTGCCAATGATCCCAAAGTCACTGTGTTTGATCGCACACATCTAAAAGACCTTACGATTTCTCAATTACAACCCTTAACACCTGAAACTTGGATTACTATGGATTTAAGTTTTATTTCTCTTGTTCCAGTATTTGGATCCTTAATCTCTCTTTTTCAATCAAGTTCCAACATAGATTGGCAAGGTATATCTTTATTCAAACCTCAGTTTGAAGTTCATCCTTCAAAATTGGAAAAGGGAGTTTTGAAAGATTCGCATCATATTGGTTATACGATTAGATCCATCTGGCGAAAGATCAAAAATTTAGATCCAAAATTAAAGTTTTTAGGGCTCGCAGAATCCCCTATTCAGGGTGCTGATGGAAATCGAGAATTTTTGATTCGTTGGGAGTGGAGAAAGTAGATTTAAAAAAATTAAGTTGTAAAACCCGATACGGCTTCTTTTAGTTGGTCCGTGGTAAACGGTTTCATCAAATATGCATAAGATGGATTTTGGTTAATTCTGTGTTTTGCAGTATCATCTAAAAAACCCGTCAAAAACAATACTGGAACCGAGAATTGTTCTCTTAAAGATTCCGCAGTATCAATCCCATCCAATGATCCTTCCAAATTTATATCCATTAGTATGAGATCAGGAACCTTCTCCGAAACAATTTGAAAGGCCTCATCCCCGGAAGGTACAACAGCTATCACATGAAAACCGAATGATTCGATTTTCTGTTTGATATTCAGTCCGAGGAAAGGTTCATCCTCTACGATGAGGATGTTCTTTTTTGTCATATATGCTTTATTTTATAAGGGGGGGTCTGTTAAAAAGTAAAAATACTATATGGCAGATAAAAGTATCAAACAACCCGAAAATGTACCAGGAAAATACTATGTCGACCAAACCTGTGTTCCTTGTAACGACTGCATAAAAGAGGCCCCTGACCTTTTGGAATATAGTTCAGACGAAAGTCATATTTATGTAAAAAAACAACCAACCACACCGAATGAAGAAAAACAAGCAAAAGCAGCAATGGCAATGTGCCCGGTAGACGCCATTGGCGATGACGGAGAATAGTTAAGTATTATAGAATATCCTAATATTACTTGCGACTACATCTGGCTTTTCCAGATGAATCGCATGCCTAACTTTCGGAATCCATACTATTTTGCTTTTTTTAATATAAGAGTTAATTTTTTTCATCATAAAAGGTGGAGTAATTTCATCTTCTGCACCGGCTAAAATCAAAGTTGGAATTTTAATTCCCTTCATTTTAGAATCAAAGAAAATCTCATCTTCTCTCCGTAAGGTATTTTCTTGTAAATACTCGTTTGGCTTATCATTCCAAATCGTAACAAGTGTGTGGCGAAATAAAAAACCAGGTTCGGGAAATTCTTCTCCGTAAAGATATCGAAGTAATAAAACTACCTGTTTTTCTGTTTTAGGAAAAAGAACCTTACGCATTCTCTCACGTTCTGGATGAGGAATGCCACCGGGTGCTAAGAGAATTAGTTTCTGCACTCTTTTTTGTCTATCTTGTAAAACTAAATGTTGAGATGTAAGTCCTCCCATCGAATGACCAACTAAACAAATATCTTTCAAATCTAATTTTTCAAAACATTCAAGGAGTAAGTCTGCCCAAACATCAATTTGATAGAGATATTTTACTAAAGGTAATTTACTCTTTCCGTATCCAGGCAAGTCGAATACATATAAAGGAAAACCATCATTTAACAATTCTTTAATGACGCGGCGAAAACCAAAGCTTTCATCAAGCAATCCATGTAAAAAAACTATGGGTTTTTTATTACCATTTCCAAATTTCCAATAGAAAATTCGATGTCCACCCATAGGAACAAAACAGGGAGTCCCTCCCATATTTTTCATTGATTTACGTCTCTGGGACTGATAGTTTCGAAAAAGGCTTCGGTAAAAGTATTTAATCATAATGTTGGATTCGAAAATTGAAAGACTATCGCAGCTACTCTCCCATTCCCAAAAAGGATTGGTTTTCGTCGACCTTAAATCGAAACAAATTCTTTATATCAACCCAATTACAGTAGAACGCCTGGAACTAAAAAATTCAAAATCTTTGGATGTAGAAAACATATTCTTTGATTTTGATCTCCTAATTTCGGAAATTCATACTCACCCACAATCCAAAAGTGATTACAAGTGGTTTCTAAAAAAACAAAATGAAGAGAAGATTCCGGTTTCTGTTCATTATTCCTCATTAACAGATTTCTTTGATTCAAATTCTGAAATTTATGCCATTACTATAATCTGGAATCAATTACAATCTGATGATCATCCTTCGATCGCTGATCACTTAGAAATTCCGTTCATCCAAACTGATTTATCCGGTAATTTAAGATACGCGAACAATCGTTTTATAGAATTATTTAGATTATCACCAAACAAAATCCAAACGCATTCAATATCTGATGTTCTCATCTTACCCGAAAATCTTAAGAATGAAATTTTTCAGAGGAATACAAAGTTTCTTTTGGAAGTTGATCACGCCACTGAAAATTCGATCACCTTTCAGTTACAAAGCTTTATCACGACAGAACAAGGAATTCCAAATGGCATTACAATTCTTTTACTTGACCTTTCTGAATTACAAAATGCCGAACGAATCATTAAATATGGTGAAGATAAATTAAGAACTTTCTTTGCTACGATGAATAATGGTTTTGTGATTATAAACAAAGATGCAAAAATTTTAGAGATTGCTCCCATTTTTAAGTTTTTACTGTTTCAGGTTTTTGCCTTTGAAGTAGGCGAAGATATTTTCCATTTTTTTGATGAAAAAATGAAATCAAAACTAATGGAAGTTTTAAATTCTGTAATTGAAAATCAAAACTCCCAAACTACAGAATTTGATTATAGATTACTTGGCGAAGAGAAAACTTTCGAGATTCGCTTTATTCCTGTTAGGAGATACGATCCAAACGACAAAAAGATTTTGTTGGTTTTTTCAGACATCACCGAAGCAAAAAGAAAGGATCGACAACTGATTGAATCGATGAAATTTGCAAGTATCGGTGAAATTGCTGCCGGACTAGCACATGAAATCAATAACCCATTACAAAGTGCATTATTATATTTGGACGACTTAATTACTGTAGACGAGACAGATCAAAATGAACGCAGAAATATTTTAAAAAAAATCGAATCTGCTAATTTACGAATTCGTGATTTAGTTAAGGCCTTACTTGATCTGGGAAGAATGGAAAGTCCTAATCGAGATATTGTTTCTCCGTATTATATTTTGGTTCGAACCAGTGAATTAGTCGAAGTTAGTTGCAGGAAGAAGAATATTAACTTTACAAGACACGCTGGACCAAATTTGCCAGGCATCTTTGTGCGATGGCAAGAGATAGAGCAAGTACTAATCAATTGTGTGGTTAACTCTATCAATGCACTTTCTGAAATGGAAACAGCAAGACAATTCCCAAAAATCGAATTGGGTATTGATTTAGTAAAAAACCAAAAAAAAGAATGGGTTGTTTTTTCTGTCGAAGATAATGGCCCTGGAATTGATGATGATACTTTAGAGAAGGTTTTTTTACCGTTATTCACAACGAGGCGTAATAAACAGGGTACAGGTCTAGGACTTTCTATATCAAAAAAGATCATCGCTGAGCATGGTGGCGAAATCTATATTAAAACTAAGGAAGGAACAGGTACCAAGGTAGAAATTTACCTCCCTGCTCACACGGACGAAAATGGATAAGATTTTAATTGTAGATGATGAAGAAGATATACGAATCGCTTTAAAACGAGTATTATCCCGGGAAGGATACCAAATTGAACTCGCCGAATCTGCTTCTGAAGCGATCCAGAGAATATCATCTGGAGAAACATTTTCGGTTGCAATTTCAGATATTTTAATGTCAGGAATGTCTGGGATCGATTTCACCAAATATATTGCTGAAAAACAAATTAACTTACCTGTTATCCTAATAACAGGAAATCCCAATCTTTCTTCTGCGGAATCTGCAATTCGATACCATGCATTCGAGTATATATCCAAACCTGTTGACAGAACACAAATTCTATCTGTTGTTAAACGAGCCTTAGAACTCAAAAATCAAAAAGATTCCGATTTAGAAAAATTGATGTTATCGGAAAAACTGGAAAAAGCACTTCGCACACAAAACTTAGATTTAAACAGACAAAATGCAGCGATATTAAATGCAACATCCGATGCAGTCATAACTATTGATTCTAAACTCACTGTTGTTTCGGCAAATAAAGCAAGTTTTGAAATGTTTCGGTTTAAAACGCCCTTAGATCTGATTGGTCAATCAGTGAAAATCCTATTCACTGAAAATAAAATGCAAAAATATATGAGCCAAGTCGCTAAGGTTCTAAATGAAGAAGAAAGTAAATCCACTCTTCAACTATCCGATGTAACATTATTACGTTCAGATGCTTCCACTTTTTTAGCCGATATTGCGATTTGTTCCTATAGTTTGGATGGAGATACATACTACACAGGTGTCATTAGAGATGTTACTCAAAAAAAGGCAATGGTAGAACAGCTCATTCACTCAGAAAGAAGAGCCTTTTTATCCGTCGTGGCCGCAAGCATTGGACACGAAATTAATAATTCACTAACCGCAATCCAAGGTTTTGTGGAAATGGCCTCCCGAGAAAATGCAGATACAATGTTAAAGGACCGAGCTCTAAAAGTTACACTGAATCAAACAGAAAAATTAAGAGCCCTAACGTCCAATCTCTTACAACTTGGAAAATCATTAAAATCAAATCATGAACAATCGAAGATCCTAAACTTAAACAAAGAGATATCTTCGGTTCTACAAGTATTTAAGGAAACAGCAAAATTAAAATATTGCCACATCAAATGGGAAAATTCACTCGAAGAAATTCCAATACAAATGAATTCGGATCAATTTGCATTGTTACTTTCAAATATTCTCCTTAATGCTGCGGACGCTACTAATAATATTGGCACTATAGAAATCATTTCTTATCAGGATCAGAAAAATTCTCATCTAATTGTTACAGATGATGGTGAAGGTATGTCGCCGGAAACTTTAAATAAAATTTATGAACCCTATTTCACCACTAAAGAACTTGGAAAAGGAACTGGCCTTGGAATGTTTGTTGTGAAACAAATTGTGGATAATTTCGACATTCGATTAGAAATTGAATCTGCAAAAGGAAACGGATCTAAATTTCATTTTATTTTTCCAAAGGTATCTGAATCATAGTGCTAAGTGAATCCTGAATTAAACACAGAACAACTCGAAGCAGTAGTTTCAAGATATGGTAAAAACTGTAAAATTGTTTCCTTACAAGAAGAAGCTTCTACACGGCGATATTTTCACATAACATTACAAAACGGAAGTGAAGAAGTTGCCTGCGCAGACACTATCGTAAACGAAGATTTCATTGTCATTTCTGAGTTTCTTAATGCAAATGAAATCCATGTTCCAAAAGTTTTGGACGTAAATAGAAAACTTGGACTTACGTTTATGAGTTTCGAAGGACTGAATGATTTTAGTTCCTACAATCTGAATGATTACAAAATAAAATTTCCAATCCTAATCGATTTAATTTTAAAACTACAAAGCTTAGATCCACCGCCATTAGTAAAAAATCGAAAATTCGATACAGAAAAACTAAGTTTCGAAACTAATCTAACTATAGAAAAATTCGAAGACTTTCGCAAATTATTCCAAATCAAAACAAAAATTTCTAATGAAGCAAAAGCGTTTATTGAAGAAACAGTTGGTTATTTAAACAAATATCCGATTAATGTTTTAACACATAGAGATTTTCATTGTAGAAATATTTTAATTTCACCTAATAATGATTATTCATTAATTGATTTTCAAGATGCCAGGATGGGAGTGCCGCAGTATGATCTAACTTCGATTTTATATGATGCGTATTATCCATTACCGAGGGATTTTCGTTCTTTAATGTTAAAATCTTTTCGAGAAAGGAACCTGGATCAATCAAAAAAATTTAACGATACATTTTATCTCCAAGCTCTGCAGCGATCTTTCAAAGCTCTAGGAACTTACTTTCGAATGGTCACTGATCACGGCAAAGAAAAGTTCAAACCTTCAATAATCACTTGTTTAAACCAACTGGAAGAAATCGTTCAATTAGGAATGTTTGCAGACTCTTTGTATATCTTTATTAGAAGTTTACGAGATGAACTAAGTCGCCATAAGGATTTTAAAAATTTATGAATGCCTTTGTTTTAGCTGCAGGTTTTGGAAAAAGGATGGGTAGTCTTACAGAAAATTGTCCAAAGCCGCTATTAAAAATCCAAGATATTACTCTCCTCGATTATAGCCTTTATCTGCTCGATCTATGGAAAGTTTCTAATGTTTTGGTCAACACACATTACTTAGGTGATCAAATAAAAAATCATCTAAAAAGATTTAAAAAATTCCCAATTACAATTTTAGAAGAAAAAAATGAAATCTTAGGTACAGCTGGTGGTATTCGTACTGGATTATCAGATAAGTATTTCGAAGAACCTATTTTACTGATAAATCCAGATACATTATTTTTTCCTGATCAAAGTTTTAAACCGAAAACCGAACTAAAAGATCATACAAAAATTCATTTATATTTATTACCTGCACCTCCTAATCAAAGTTATACAAAAATTGGTATCGATGAAAATGGAAAATTAACCTTTGGAAATGGAGGATACTATTATATAGGTCTTGCCATTCTTAATCCGAAATGTCTCTCTCATTTAGAAAAAAATAATTACCATGATCTTTCTGATATTTTTAAAGAATGCGCAGAACGAGGAGAGATTACCGGAGAAATATTCTCCGGAAGAGTTTTAGATTTAGGTACAAAGGACCTTTGGGAAGCCTATGTAAAAACTGATATTTTCGGTGCTGAGATTTCCAAAATTCAGGTTTTCCTTAAATCTTCATATATGGCTTAAGATTTCCTGTTTTCTTTTTTCATATCCCTTTTTGCCAAGCAAAGCAAACATATTGTTTTTATAATCTTCTACGCCTGGTTGATCAAAAGGATTTACACCTAACATATAACCGGATACCCCACAAGCAAACTCAAAGAAATATAAAAGTTCGCCAATGGTTTCTTCAGTTAAAGTTGGTAAAACAATTTCCAAACAAGGAACTCCACCATCTTTATGCGCAATGAGAGTTCCAAGCATAGCACTTTGATTGACTTCCGAAAGTTTTTTTCCGGCCAAATAATTTAAGCCATCTCTATCGTCAGCCTTTTCAGTTAAGTAGACATCTTGCTTGGGAGACTCTACTTTAATGGTAGTTTCCATCAACTGCCTTTCACCATCTTGAATGTACTGTCCCATAGAATGAAGATCCGTTGTAAATTGAACAGAAGCAGGAAAAATTCCTTTTCCAGTTTTTCCTTCACTTTCGCCAAACAACTGTTTCCACCATTCGGAAAGATATGAAAAAGCAGGAGTATAACTCACAAGGATTTCGATTTTTTTGCCCTTTCCATATAGAGAATTTCGAATCGCAGCATATATGGTCGCAATGTTCCCTTCAGAAGCAGACTTTTCCCTTAGTTCTGCTTCCATCGTCTTTGCTCCATCTATTAATTTATTGATGCTAAAACCTGCAGCTGCAATCGGCAATAATCCCACTGGAGTAAAAACGGAAAAACGACCACCTACATCATCGGGAATGATGAAAGTTTGAAATTGGTATTCGTCGGCAAGTTGCTTCAATGCTCC
Source organism: Leptospira soteropolitanensis (assembly GCF_026151655.1). Taxonomy (GTDB): domain Bacteria; phylum Spirochaetota; class Leptospiria; order Leptospirales; family Leptospiraceae; genus Leptospira_A; species Leptospira_A soteropolitanensis. The sequence goes on from NZ_JAMQPN010000001.1 coordinate 363,580, forward strand.
TTTTTCTTTGTCTGTCGTTGCAAAGACTCGGTTTTTAACATTCTCCCTACCATATTTTCTTTCCAAAAGAGAGAGTAACAAGCGAAAGGCGATAGCAGGTTCAGTTGTTGTACCTGATTTTGATATCACATTCACCGAAAATTCTTTGTTTTCTAAAAAAGCCAATAAACGAGAATGATAATCTGCATCCAAGTGATGTCCTGCATAAATAATTTTAACAGATTTTTTATGAATTTCATGAGCACTAAATTCAGGTGTTAAAGCCTCAATGACAGCACGAGCACCGAGATAACTTCCACCAATTCCAACAACAACCAAATACTGCGAATGAGATTGAATTGTTTCTGCTGCTTTTCGAATCATTTGAAGGTCATCTGGATTCGTTTTGCTAGGGAGATCCACCCAACCTAAAAATTCACTTCCTTGCCCGCTTTTTTTAAGAAGAGTTTGCCTTGCCTTCTCAGCGTTATCCAATTCTTTCTGGATTAGAGTTTCAGAGATAAAAGATTTAACAAATCGGTCAGAAATTTTTACGTTCGACATAACAACGATCCTTGAAAAAAGTATGGCACGAAAGGAAGATGAAGTGGATTCATTAAGAAGTAAAGAAAATTTGAATCAATTTGAATCAATATTTGGAAAAACAAAACAACCCCCTCGTTTATTCCAAGCACCAGCTAGAATCAATATAATTGGGGAACATGTTGATTATTTAGGTGGAATTGTCCTTCCTGCAGCCATAAATTTTGCTGTACAAGTTTATCTCCGACCAAACGAAACCTCCTCTTATCGTTTATACTCAGTTACTTATAATGAAACTGTAGAATTAATAAAGCCTCTCAAACCAAATCCAAAATCACCTTGGGCAGACTATATCTCAGGAGTCATTTTCGAAATTGAAAAAATGGGATATTCAGTTCCAGGATTTGATTTATTAGTTGATGGAAATATTCCACAAGGTTCAGGCCTATCATCCTCGGCCGCTTTTGAAGTGGTGACTGGTTATGCGATCAAAGAAACCTTTGGACTCACTTTATCACGAGAGGAGATTGCACTTATAGGACAACGAGCAGAAAACAACTTCGTGGGAACCAAATGTGGGATCATGGACCAATTCATCATTGCTGTAGGCAAAAAAGATGATTGTATTTCCTTAAATACTGAAACTCTAAAGTATTCTTATCATCACTTCGACTTAGGAAAATACGAATTTTACCTAATCAATTCAAATGTTAAACATAGTTTGAAAGATAGTGCCTATAACAAACGCAGATCGGAATGTGAATCGGCATTGGTAAAAATCAAAGCAAAGTATCCAAATTTTATACAATTGTACGATGTAAATCTTACGGAATCAGAACTAGAAAACTGCCACCTAACAATTGAAGAACAAAAGAGAATTAAACATGTAACTTCAGAAAGGGAAAGAACAAAAGTTGTCATCGATGGTTTAGAATCAGGCAATTTTTTAGAAGTGGGATCAGCACTTTTTGAAACCCATTGGTCCCTATCTAAAGAATTTGAAGTCTCATGCCCCGAAACTGATTTCATTGTTGATTCTTTGCAGAGTCTAAGCGTCACTGGTGCAAGAATGATTGGTGGTGGTTTTGGTGGATGCGTACTCGTACTAGATACCAAAGACCATTTTTCTAAAATTGAAGAAGTTCTGAAAAAAAGTTATCAACAAAAGTTTAACGTTGCGCTAGACTTCTATAAATTTCAAATTTCAGATGGAGTTAAGGAAGTTTTGATATGATCGAAAACTGGAGTGATTACACAGTTGAAAGTGGAGACTTCAAAATGGAAGTCCTCCATCAAAAATTTGTCCCCCTCCCAGAAACTGCTGTTTACTTTGAATTGTCTGGAGAAATCAATCTCTATAATTCACAAATCATGAAAGAGAATTTGGAAATTCTCATCTCAAAAGGAATCAACTACATTTTCTTAAACTTTGAACAAGTCAGTTATATAGATAGTTCCGGACTCGGAGTTTGTTTAGGGATTCATTCAAGATTAATGAAACAAAAAGGTTATATCCGAATCATATCCCCTTCAGAAAAAGTACGATATGTTTTGGAATTAACCAAACTAAGAAGCCTGCTCCAAATTTTTCCGACTTTGGAACAAGCGATCAGTTCAGACTAAAAGTAAGTTGGAAAAAGAAATTTTAGTTTGTTAATTTGTTCCTGATTTCTTTTTTCAGGAGCAGTCACCAAAGAAAACTTTGTGCTTCCCACAAGACTAGTATCATCTGACTTTCCTAAGAAATCAATGAGCGCCGAAAGTAACAACTTCGCTGTCTCTGCATTTTTACTTAAGTTACCCAACACCATTTCCAAAGTAACATGGGCTTCATCTTCTTTCCAACAATCGTAGTCGGTTGACATACAAACCATTTGGTAAAGAATCTCTGCTTCTCTTGCTAGTTTTGCTTCAGGAAGGACAGTCATGTTGATGATATCAGCTCCCCAGGATCTGTACATATGAGATTCAGCTCTTGTAGAAAACAAAGGCCCTTCCATACAAATTAGTGTTTTGTTGGAATGAATCGGAAGACCAATTTGTTTTGCAGCCTCTTCTACTTTTTTACCAAGTCCTGGTGAAAAAGGATCAGCAAAAGGAGCATGAGCCACCATTCCGTTTTCGAAAAAAGTGGATGGTCGTGCCTTGGTGCGGTCAATGATTTGTGAAGGGATTACAAAATCTCTAGGAGCTATTTCTTGGCGTAAACTTCCCACAGAACTAAATGCAATGATTTCTTCTACGCCTAACTGTTTTAATGCGGCAATATTGGCTCTGGCCGGAACTTCGCTTGGATTTAAAAAATGTCCTTTTCCATGTCTTGGCAAAAACGCAATTTCTTTCCCTTTAAAACGACCAATGGTGATTGTGTCTGATGGTTTGCCCCAAGGAGTTTCTGGATGGATTTCTTTGATAATTTCCATTCCATCAATTGAATATAGGCCAGTTCCACCAATGACCCCGATTTTCACTACATTTGCCATATGAATCCTCTTAAAGTGCAGTTTTCCCCTAACGATTTTGGTTGCATTCGTTTTTTACATTCGAAGACTGTAGAATGCTCATGGGAGAATACATGAAATCCAAAATATTACCTTTCACCGCTCTAACGCTCCTGATTTTTACAGCAGGTATTACCTCTGATTCCGCATTTGATATGTCCACCCAGTCCGACCGCAAATCAGTCAGTGTAACCATTTATAATGGGGGCATTGGTCTTGTTCGGGAAACTCGTCAATTGAATTTATCTAAAGGAATTCGAACTTTACGTTTTGAAGATGTTCCTTCTCAAATCATACCGCAAACAGTAAGAGTAAAAGGTGAAGATCCTAAAAAACTCACAGTGTTTGAACAAAACTACGAATACGATTTAATTTCCCCAGAACGTTTGATGGACAAATACATCGGGAAGGAAGTCACCCTTTACAATGAATCCAAAGAAAAAACCACATCTGTCAAAGCGACGTTAATCTCTAATAACGGAAACCCTGTGTATAAAATTGGCGATGAAATTTCGCTTGGATATAATGGACGAGTAACCGTCCCCACCATTCCTGAAAATCTTTTTGCGAAACCCACACTCGTCTGGAAACTGAAAAACGATGTAGAAAAGGAACAAACCTTAGAAGTTTCTTACCAAACAAATGGACTTGGTTGGTCGGCTGATTACATCCTCGTTCTAGATAAAGAGGAAAATCTCTGTGGTCTTAACTCTTGGGTGACTTTGAATAACAACTCAGGCGCTGAATTTAAGAACGCGACTTTGCAACTTGTGGCAGGAAAAGTAAATTTAATCTCCAACCAATCCAACACCTATGCAATGCAACCTCGCGCTGTGAAAAAAACGATGATGAAAGAGTATTCTGAATCCGTTGCAGCACCAGAATTCAACCAAGAAAATTTGTCAGAGTATTATTTATACACTTTGGATCAGCCAACTAATATTGGTTATAATCAAACCAAACAAGTGCAACTCTTTCAATCAGAAGGAATTGAAATCAAAAAGTATTTTGTTTTTGAAAACCTTCCTATGTATGAAGGGAATGAAAAAAACTTCAATAACGCAACTATCAAGTATATCTTCAAAAATGCGAAGAAAAACAATTTAGGTCGCCCCTTACCACAAGGAACCATTCGTGTTTTCAAAGCAGATTCCAAAGGAAGACAACAACTTCTGGGAGAAGATACAATCGATCACACTCCAGAAAATGAAGAAGTTAAAATTCGAACAGGCCAAGCCTTTGATGTAGTGGCTAACGGCAAACGACTCTCAAGCGAAGTTTTCAAACTTTCTCGTGGAGATAAATCAACTTACTCGGCGGAAATTCGAAATAGAAAAAAAGAAGAAATCGAAGTTCGGTTTTATGCAAGCCTTTGGGGTGATTGGACGATCACAAAATCCTCTCATAAATTTACAAAAGAATCCGCTACGAGAGCTTATGCAGATGTTCCTTTAAAACCCAATGAAACAGTCACCGTAGAATACACCGTAGAGACTAAGTATCACTAATGGAAAATAAATATGACGTAATCATTATCGGCTCTGGTATTGGTGGCCTCACGGCCGCCTCTATCCTTTCTCAAGTTGCCAAAAAGAAAGTACTCGTTTTGGAACGTCATTTTAAGTTAGGCGGTTTCACACATACCTTCAAACGACTTGGAAAATTTGAATGGGATGTGGGGATCCATTATATTGGGGACTTAGGCGAAGGTTCCATGTTACGAACTCTATTTGATTCCATCACAAGAAAAGGTGTGAAGTGGAACAAAATGCAAGAGCCGTTCGAAATCTTCGATTACCCTGATTTCAGTTTTCCTGTGTATGGAGAAAAAGAAAGATTTGTATCGGACTTAAAACTTAAATTTCCTTTAGAATCTGCAGCCATTGATAGATACTTTCGAGATGTCGAAACCTTCACCCAATGGTTTGGAAGACATTTTACACTCAAAGCTCTGCCATCAGTATTTGAAAAAGCAGCCAAGTTTTTAAACTTAAACCACATCCCCACTCCTTATATCACCACCAAAGAATATATGGAGACTCATATTCGGGATGAGAATTTAAGAGCTCTTCTTTGTTCACAGTGGGGTGACTACGGACTCCCACCTTCTATGTCTTCCTTTGCCATTCATTCGATGATCGTCACACATTACTTTAATGGTGGTTATTTTCCAATTGGCGGTTCATCCAAAATCGTAGATTCGATTGAACCCATTGTAGAAGAAAACGGTGGGAGTTTAAAAATCCTCCATACGGTGAAGGAAATCATTTTGGAAGGAGACAAAGCAGTCGGTGTGAAAGTAGAAGTTCAAAAAGGAAAAACTTTTTCCGAACAAGAATTTTTTGCCGATGTGATTGTTTCCGATGCCGGTGCTTATACCACCTACAACAAATTATTACCAAAAGAATATTCCTCTTCTTTCCAAAAATCTTTGGAAACTCTTAGTACCCAAGGAACGACATCCATTACACTCTATATTGGTTTTAAAGAATCTCCGACAAAACTCGGTTTTCACGGAGAGAACCATTGGATCTTTCCCGATATAAACCATGATGGCTGTTATGCGAAAAGAAACGATTTGGCTGATGGAAAACCTCCTATGATGTATCTTTCCTTCCCTTCTTTAAAAAATCCTGAAGCAGAAGGCCACACTGCCGAAGCGATTAGTTTTGCAGACTACTCCTTATTTGCCAAATGGAAAGACGAACCCTGGAAAAAAAGGGGAGAAGACTACACAAAACTCAAAGAAACCATCACCGAAGGGATGTTAGAATTTTTAGAGAAACGATTTCCTGGATTTAGGGATCTCATCGAATTCACAGAACTCTCCACACCCATCACTACGGAATTTTTTACCGGTCATAAAGAAGGTTCCATTTACGGACTTTCCTGTACACCGGAACGCTTCAAACAAGAATGGTTAGGTGTGAGGACAACCATCAAAAATCTTTACCTAACGGGAGCGGATGCCTGCTCTCCAGGAGTAGCGGGAGCCCTAATGGGCGGAGTAGCAGCTTCTTCTGTGGTTTTAGGGCTTACGGGAACTCTTCGGCTTATGAAAGAACTTTTCCAAAAGAGCCAAGAAACCAGTTGACAAATGGTTTAAGATTTGATAGTTTGATATTAAATTAATGGGAACAAAATTCAAAGGAACTAAAAAAGAAGTACAGGCACTCGACGCATTTATTAAATTAAAACGTGCTGCTGAATCTCTGTCTTCCCGACTCATTTCTGAATTTACCAAATGGAGTATTTCAGAAAGTCAATTTGGGGTTTTAGAGACTTTGTACCATTTAGGCCCCCTTTGCCAAAAGGATCTTGGGGATAAGATCCTTAAGAGTACGGGAAACATCACACTTGTCATCGATAACTTGGAAAAAAGAAATCTAGTAGAACGTGTTCGCGGTGTGGAGGACAGACGGTTTATCTCTGTCCACCTAACAACGGAAGGAAAAAAACTCATCGAACAGATTTTCCCTGACCATGTAAAAAGAATTACTTCTGAATTTGCCGTATTATCACCTGAGGAACAAGAAGTTCTTGGAAAGATCTGCAAAAAACTCGGAAAAAAAACAGACGTCCTCTGTAAATAATTTAGTCTCGGTAGTCCATCACCAATCGAAATCCCGCTCGCCTATCTTCGGATAGGTTAGGAATCCCTCCGTAAGATCTAGCACTGGCTGTAGAATTTTTCGCAGAGTCCGCATAAGAACCTCCACGAACTACTTTGTAGATTTTTCCAAATGAAAAGTTTTTGATATGGTGGCCTGGATACAACTGGTAATCACTGGATGTCCACTCCGGTGCATTGCCACACATTCCGATAGCTCCATATGGACTGGCACCTTCAGTGGATAGTGCCAATACAGACTGTGCTTTACCAATTTTTGATTCTCTGGTGTTACAATATAAAGAATCATATTCATCACCAAAAGGATATTTAGTGGCAATGATTTGATAACCTAAGGTTTCATCCCTGTTGGTAAATTCTATGACACCGGGTCCACGGGCGGCCTTTTCCCATTCCCACTCCGTAGGAATTCGTTTTCCTACCCAACTCGCATATCGTTCTACTTCCCTGTAAGTAAGATGAAGAACAGGATAATCCCCTTCTCCATCGGGGTATTTTCCTCCAATCCAATGTGGGGGACTAGGGGAATTCGTTTGTTTTAGAAAATATGCATATTCTGCATTTGTGACTTCATACTTATCAATATAAAAGGATGGGATCTCTTTTAAATTAGAAGGTTTCGGTTCCAAAAAATAAGGATTAAAACTATCGCTAGAAGGGTCAGTTCCTTGACCGTATAAAAATAAACCTCTTGAAACTAAAACCATCTCCTTTCTGTCTTTGGGATGAAAAACAGTTTTCCTGGGTGGAGTAAATCTACCTTTAAAGAATGCATCTGGCTCTGTAAAAAAATCTTCTTCGATATAACTAGAGATATAGGCATCAGTGGTGATTTCTTTCATTTTTGAAGTTAGATCTGGTTTGTAATCACCCACTAACACTACTTCAATGAATTGATTTTTTTTATTTATATGTTTCTCTTCCCAAACAGTATCCCGAACCACAAGAACTCCTTGTTTTAGGTCTGTCAGTTTTTGATACACAGGAAATTCCTTTGTTTCAGCAAATAAAGACTTAATTTCCGTTAGAGAAAGTTTAGAAATTCGTTGGTTGCGATAAATCCGAACTTTAATCCAAAGTCTATTTTTATAAACTCCAACCACTTCTCCTTTCCATAGTTGGACTTTCTTTTTAGTGGTAGCAAAGGGTGATTCTTCCGAAGTTTCCTCTTGCGAAACAAGGGGTGAAATGATCATTCCCCAAACGAATAGAATCATTAGTAGTTTTTTCATACTTTCTTTTATCATCATCGGCGTATTTTGCAGAAACCTTTTGATTGAAATTTCCTGTGCATGTATACAATCTGTGGAAAGGGAAATATCACATTGATCGAGTTTCAGTACAAACGAGAGAAGGAAAATATCCTCATTTCCCTCAAAACGGATTCTACCCAAATCGGTACCTTCCACCGAATCGCCACAATCATTTATGCTCTTAAAATGGACATCCTTTCGGGGGAATTAAGCACAGTCATAGAACAAGGTCACGAGTTTACAATCGATTCGTTCATTTTACAAGCAGATGGCGGCGACACCACCCAGGCAGCTTTCAAACTAGGAATGATGATGGATTCCTTATTTTCTAAGAATACTAAGTTTGAAGAAATTTTGGAGAAATTACAAATCCAAGAACCTGCAGTTGCCACTTTCTTCCGTGAAACACCGGAGTTTATTTTTAGCGACCTTCCTGAAAGAAATGAAACCTGTTTGTATTTGGAAAGTAGTGCTGGGCGAGGTTTGTTGTATTATGTATCTCGCATTTTAATGCAAAACCAAATCAACATTCGGAGTGCCACCATCGAAACGGACTTTGAAACAGGCCGGGCCAAAGATAGTTTTTATTTAACGGACGTGTCGGGGAAGATGTTTGCTTCTTCTGACCTTGCAGACAAAATCAGAAGAGAAATTCTAGCCCCGATCCAATCGAATTCTCGTTAGAGATTAATTTTTACAAAGAACTTTCAAAGAAGTAGCTTTATCAACTTTTGGTGCTTTTCCGTTAGAAAAACGGTAAGCCAAACCAGACTTCTTATCCACTTCAGTTTTCGTCCAATACTTCTCTTCGCTAGATTTGATCTCTTTTGGTGCAGTCGCTGCAAATTTTACGAGATCTTCTTTAGAAGGAACCACTCCACCTACTGATTTACAATAAGCAGCTGCTTCCGACCATTTTTTGGAAGCTACTTTATCCACGAGGAATCCAGCAGTAGATTCTTCTGCAGGGACCTCTTCTACTTTTTTCTCAGGTTCTGCAGCCACAGGTTTGGTTTGTGCATCTGCAGGAACAGAAGCTGTTACCACAGGAGCAGGTGCTTTTGTTTTAAAGTATTTCACATATCCTAAGTACCCGATGGCAAGTACACCGGCCAAAACCAAAAATAGATATACTCCGTTTCCTGATTCTTTCGTTTGAGAAGATCCCTCAGAATGAGATACTGGGGATTGAAGAGAAACTTGTGCGGACTCATCGTTTCCGAATAGAGATGCGCTCTCGTTTCTTGTAGATTGTTTCTTAACCGTATTTGTTTTCTTAGCCGCTTTTTTAACAGCCTTCTTCTTAGCGGCAGATGATGATTTTTTCGTTGCCATAATGATAATCCTTATTGCCGAGACAATTCTAATTATAGTTATCACATGAAATCAGAAAAAGCTGAAGAACTTCTTCTCAAATTTGTTTTTTTTTAAAATTTTTTTAAGTGTGTTTCCTTTTCTACTCCGAAATCGTGATCCTAAATGAAAGAAGTTCGTATTGGTCTATTGGGTGCCGGAGTTGTCGGCACTAGCTTACTCCAACTCTTGGATAAAAACCGGGAAAAAATCCAAAATCATTATGGAATCAACTTACAGCTAACGGTCATAGCCACTCGTAGCCCGGGAAAACTCCAAGGTAAAACGAACGTTCCAGTAACTGATGACGTCTTATCTGTTACAAATCGTTCGGATATCGATATGATTGTTGAATTGATAGGCGGAACTGATACAGCCTACCAAGCGGTTCGTTCAGCATTAGAAAATGGCAAAACTGTCATTACAGCCAATAAGGCCTTGTTATCCGAAAAAGGTCGGGATTTATATCCGATCGCTACCCAAACCGGTGCTGAGCTTGGTTATGAGGCGGCAGTGGCAGGTTCCATTCCCATCATCCGTACATTACGAGATGGACTCTCCTCTTGTGAATTTGAAGTCATTTGCGGAATCCTGAACGGAACCACAAATTTTATTTTAACTAAAATGGAACAAGAAGCCTGGGATTATTCCACTGCATTGAAAAAAGCGCAAGAACTCGGTTTTGCAGAAGCAGATCCAACTTTCGACGTTGAAGGAATTGATGCAGGTCATAAAATCAGTTTGCTTGCAAGTCTCGCGTTTCGAGAGTACGTTTCGTTCGCTTCCCTTTCTGTAAAAGGAATATCCGATTTACAATCGTTGGACATTCAATCCGCCCTTTCACTCGGGTATCGAATTAAACTATTAGGAATCTCTAAACGAAGTTCTGCGGGAGTTCTCACCAAAGTCCACCCCACTCTTGTTCCTCTCGACCATCCACTGGCAAATGTAATGAACGAATCCAATGCCGTTTTTTATAAAACGAAAGAAGCCGATTCGGGAATGATCACTGGAAAAGGAGCTGGAGGAATGCCTACTGCCAGTGCGGTTCTCTCCGACATCATTTACTATGCATCCAGACTCGGAAGTAAAGAGATCGCTAAGGAAAATAACCTATTCCCTGAAGCAAAGGCCTTTCCAGAGCTGGACAATATGGTTCGTTACTACCTACGATTTTCCACGGTGGACAAACCTGGGGTTCTTGCTGAAATTTCTCAGATACTTGGCCGTCATAATATTTCCATTGCATCCGTCCAACAGAAGGAGTCCGCTTCAGAGCCTGTGTCCGTCATTGTAGTCACTCACTCGGCAACTGAAGGGGAATTTCAAAAATCTTTGCAGGAAATTGATACCATGTCGACTATCATCAAACAAAAAACTGTAGCCATAAGGCTTTTGGAAAAGCTTTAAATCGCTATGGCGGATTTACAGTTTCCCTCCCTGGATCTCAAAACAGAATTCGTCGAAATCAAAGGAGAACGAGTTCTGGTTGTTTCCTTTGTGGGACAGATCACCAACACGAATGCATACGAGATCAATCGAAATATTTCGGTGATCTTTCGAGATTCTGTTTATAATATTATTTTGGATCTTACCAAATTAGATTATATCAATAGCATTGGGGTGGCAACACTCATTGGTATCATCAAAACTGTGGAGAGCAATCATGGAAAAATTATGATTGGGGGACTCAATCATTTTCTGGAAAACGTGATTCGATTAATGGATTTGCCACGTCAGGTTCAGATTTTTAACACCAAACAAGAAGCCATTACGAATTGGTAATTGATACCAAGTTAGGGTTCTGATCTTTTTTTTTCCAAAGTTCGTCTTCAATTAAATCCAAAAGATGAGACAAACCTTCGCGGGTCACAGCAGAAACAAGGAGTACCTCATTCTTTTCAAAGGAAAGACGAGTTTCCTCATCCAACCCATCTGCTTTATTAAAGACCACCATTCTAGGAATTTCGTTTAATTGTAGCGAATTGAGAATCGTATCTACTGCCTCCATTTGCTCCGCATAATTTTGATTTGTTGAGTCAACCACATGGAGTAATAAATCTGCATCTCCCAACTCCTCAAGAGTTGCCTTAAAGGCTTGAGAAAGATCGGGAGGAAGGTCGTGAATAAAACCTACCGTATCAGAAATGATGATTTCTCTTTCTTCAGGGAAACGAATCCTGCGAGTCGTGGGATCTAAAGTAGCAAATAATTTATCTTCGGCAATGACAGTCGAATTGGTTAGGGCATTGAGAAGCGTCGACTTTCCGGCATTCGTATAACCAACAATTCCTACAATTGGGATTTCATTTCTAGAGCGAGCTTTTCGGTTTAGCTCTCGACGACGTTTGAGGTCTTTTAGTTCATTTTCCAAACGAGTGATTTTTTCTTCTACCCGTCTGTTTCCAATTTCCAACTTAGTCTCCCCAGGTCCTCTTCCTCCAATACCACCCGTTAGGCGACTCATATTGTCATCCAATTCAGAAAGTCGGTTTTTTAAATACTTGAGTTGGGCAAGTTCTACCTGAAGTTTTCCATCTCTTGATTTTGCATTTTTGGAAAAGATATCTAAAATAAGTTGGGTCCGATCAATGATTTTTAAATCACTCGCATCTGAGATTTTTTTGGCCTGTGAAGGAGTGAGTTCTAAATCAAAAATTAAATGTTCAATGTCTTTGTGAACAGAGGTAAGAATGATTTCTTGTAATTTACCTTTTCCTACAACAGTTTTAGGATCGGGATCTCTTTTTTGGATATAGGTATCCACAACGTGAATGCCGGCCGTACGACAAAGTTCTTTGAGTTCCGCCATCGAATGTTCTGGCGAACGTTTCATCTTTCGAACATCATATACACCCACAAGGAAAGCTCTGTTTTCTTTTTGTGATTCTTTTAGGTTGGATGTTTTTTTTGTGAATTCAGATTCGAGTGCTTCCACCTGCTCCAAGTATCCATACTTCAATTGCCCAGGGTATTGTTTAGGAGAAAGGATCCAAGGTTCCTTTGCATCAGGATCTGGATTGATAAAGGCAGAAAAAAAGAATTTGGGAATCCCATCAGAACCTACACAAGCCGCGGTAATGGAATCAAATCGATTGAGGACAAGGTCCATCAAATCTTCTTGGTTTAACGGGTGTTCTTTGAGATGAGTGTGAAAGAGCCTAAGGCCCCGAAGTCGGGAATGAGCTACACGATACCGATCCAAATGCGGAATTTCAATCGAATGGTCGTTCCCAACAATCAAATGAGTGACATAACCTGTCCTCTCAATGAGAAGGCCTACCTGCCTACCAATTTCCACGGAAATCTCGCCCACGAGCCTTGCGAGCTCCATCGAAATGATAGAATCCTCCCGAAGTCGTCTTTCGGAGAGAGATTTTAACTTTTTTAACTGGTTTGGCTTGAGACCAGCTAGATTGCCGCTAATTTTACTTATAGTACGTATCCGATATTCAAAGTATGGAAGTAGGCTATCAGATGTTTCAAAAGGGTCAAGACATAATTTGGAAGAGCAGTTTATGGGTGGTCCTTGTTCTGTTGATCAGTTGTTCCACCTCAAAACCATACCAATTAACAGACGTTTCACCAAAGTATAAAGAATACCAAGGTTCGGATTTAGACCCGCATAAATCAAAATCTGTCACAATCCCTGTGACTAAAAACCGTAAGTATGATGAGTTTATCCAAGAAGCACATAAGGCCATTGCTTTACTTGAGTTTGGAGAAAATGTAGCTCTTCGTGCTGATAGCAAAAAAACAGTCGGCGAACCAGTAGATAAGGAAATGCAAGCGGCTGCCTATTTGGAAGAAGATTTGCCTGTCGTTATTGCCAAGCTGCCAGGACTCATCCAAACCAACCAAGATCTCATTGATAGCGTTCCCAATGATTTTGATGGCCCAGCCATTGGTCGTGTCAGTTATGAATTAGGTAATATTCTAGATTTATTAAAACAAAACAGTCCTAAAGCAATTGGTATCCAAAACGCGATTCGACATTTACGTTCTGATTCAGGGAACTACAACCAAGGCAAAGATATCGCTGAGAAAGATATAAAACCAGTAGTGGAAGATCCAGTCATTATAACGAATGAAGTGGAAACTCCCAAAAAAATTGAAAAAATAATTCCTAACAAAGTAGAGAATCCATCTAAAATTTCTATCAAACGACTCAATCGCAAAGCAAAAGTCACAGGAAAAGCTAAAGTTACCGATCAAATCAATGAGTCAGTAAAAAAGGAAGAAGAAGTTCTCTCCGAAGAAGAAAAAAAGGACAGAGAGTATACAGACCAAATTCGTAAAGGGTTGGTTCAGGTTTTCCAATGGGAATACTACCGAAAGCCAAAAAACTTAGAAAAGATTTTAACCACTCATCCTATCCCTCGTGTGCGCGCTGCTGCTGCACTGGCGCTTGGTAGATTAAAGGCAGGCCGAGTTAGTTTAGAAAATGCCATCGATAAAGACGGATACCAAGTAAGACCTGCTGCCTATAAAGCTTTGTCTGATATTGGAGATAAACGTTCCCTTTCTTATTTTATAGCCGGAACCAAAGCAGAAGATCCAGAAGTGATCGCTGTGAGTTACGAAGGTCTGGGAAAAACAAAAGATCCAGCAGGACGTGAGATGATCCTTACAACAGGACTCGCCTCAGAATATGTGGTGATTGTTTCGGGTGCCTTACGCGGTCTCGCCTATCACAAACTAGATGCTGATGTCGAAGTATTTAGTAAGTTTTTAAAATCGAATGACCAAGATATTAAAGAAGCATGTCTTGAAGCTCTTGCGATTCATGGAAGTAGAGAAAGTCTTAGAATTTTGGAAAAATTTGTTTCGGAAGAACCAAACATGGCATTACTTGCCATTGATGAAATTAGCAAAAATCCATCTTTATCTGCAACCTTTGCTCTCATTCGATTGAATGAGTCGCAGACTGATGAAAAAATAAATAAACGAATTGGTGAATCCTTACTTCGTCGTAAGGCATTTGGTAAGTATGCGATCATCCTCATTGAAGATGATTACCTCCGGGCAGAACCAAACGAACGTTCGAGACCTGTTTCTTATATCAAAAACAAAGAGATTGGTTTAATTCTTTCTGAAACTAAAAAGGAATTTGCCGTGCGGATCGGGGAAGACATTCTCACTGACAAATACATCCAGGTGAAAATGGAATCTACACTTCCGGGAGCACGCGATGCCTTTGTCACAGGTTGGGTATTTTATCCGAAACTAGATATCATTGAAGTGAAACAACTTGGCAGTGATGGAAATTCTGGAAAGTATTCCAATTTGAAAAAAGGAAAACACAACAATCTCTTCAACCCAATTGAAGAAATCAAAGTTCCTAGAAAGGATTAGATTTTCCTTTGGAAAGGGCGGTGGGAACCCATTCTACCGTCCCTTGTTTGAGAGGAACTTTCGGAATCATCCAATGAAGACCACAAAACCAAGGTAAAAATAGAGAAGAAAACGGCATCACACCCATTACATCAAATCCAGTCGAAGCAATCACAAGAACTCCCTTATAACCGGATTTGTATATTTGGCGCATCATCCAGAGACCTGATGTTTGGGTTTCCATAGTCACATCCGAAACAATCATATCATAGTTTGGATTTTTTGTAAAAAGGGCTAATCCTTCCTTTGCATCCACAGCACGATCCGAGGATATATTTTTAGAATCAAAATATGATTTTAGATTGTTCGCATAACGGTCATTATCATCAACGATTAAAACTCTTTTCATATCTGAATCTCCGCTTCTGCAAATTGGCTGTCATATAATTTTTTATAAATTCCGTTTTGGGCAAGTAACGAATCATGATCACCTTTTTCCCTGATTTCGCCCTCTTCAATCACAACAATATTTTTCACACGCCTTACTGTGGAAAGGCGGTGCGCTATGATAAAAGTAGTTCTATTTTTAAAGAGCCGCTCCAAAGCTCGGCTGACCAACCTTTCGGATTCGGCGTCAAGGGCACTGGTAGCCTCATCTAAAATCAAAATTTCTGCATTGCGTAATAGTGCTCTGGCGATGACAAGGCGTTGTCTTTGGCCTCCACTCAGGTCAAGTCC
The DNA here is from genome assembly GCF_026151655.1 of Leptospira soteropolitanensis. Classification (GTDB taxonomy): domain Bacteria; phylum Spirochaetota; class Leptospiria; order Leptospirales; family Leptospiraceae; genus Leptospira_A; species Leptospira_A soteropolitanensis. The sequence goes on from NZ_JAMQPN010000001.1 coordinate 378,912, forward strand.
ACGTACTCCAATGACGGTATCATAGCCATTTTCCATATTGGTAATAAAATCATGGGCATTGGCAAGACGTGCCGCACGAATCACTTCTTTTCTGGTCGCAGCACCAGTCCCATAAGCAATATTATCTGCAATCGTTCCGTGAAAGAGAAAAATTTCCTGAGTTACAATTCCAATTTTTTTACGAAGAGAGTTGAGGGAATAGTTTCGAATGTCCATTCCATCAATTAAAATTTTGCCAGCTGTTGGATCAAAAAAACGAGGAATCAAATCCATCATAGTTGATTTGCCGGAACCACTGGTTCCAACAAAGGCATAAGTTTCACCCAGTTTGATATCTAAGTTGATTCCTTTTAAAACTTCTTGGTTTGTTCCTGGATAAGAAAAATGAATGTCGTCAAACTGAATCCCCTTCTCTATTTTTTCGAGAATTGTCTCATCCCCATGTTCAACCACTTCCGAATCACGATCGATAATTTCAAAAATCCGTTTCCCTGCAGAATTGGCTTGGGTGATTTTTCCAACCATTTGTGAAAGTTGGGTAAGCGGACGAAGCAAAAATAACAAGGTAAGAAGGAAGGCCATAAACTCACCTTGGGTAAACTTACCTGAATAAATAAATTTGGCACCCATAGCAAAGTAACCTAGCACCACGATGGATGAAGTAAGTTCGACAAGACTTGGTGCCATTTGTAAGTAGAATTGGCCTTTGAAAGTCCTTCGATACACCTTGTAATTGATATTATCAAATTTTTTAAGGTCTTGTTTTTCTTGGCGAAACGTGCGGATGACCTTAATTCCTGAAATGAATTCTTGGATATGGCTATTGAGATCAGCAAGTTTTTCTTGGAACCTTGCTGTAGAGGAAGAAATTTTTCGTGTAAACAAAGTTACAGGCATTATCACTACGGGAATAGTGAGACATGCCAGGAGTAATAGTTCTGAATTTAAATAAATCAGAATCATTAAATGAGTTAAAACGTAAAAGAAGTTAATGACCGCATCACGAAGGTTACTCGAAATAACGGCTGCTACAATCTCTGCATCATTGATAACCCGACTCATAATAAGTCCTGTTTTTTCCTTATAAAAATATGTCAGAGGCAACCTCTGGACTTTCTGGAATAATTCCTGGCGAATGTCTCGAACGGCCTTATATCCAGCCGTGGCGATACAATAAACAGAAAGAAGATAGGTTCCCAGTTTTAAAAGATAAAGTGGGAATACAGCGATACAAACTGCCCAAACCACTTCCTTGGGTTCCATATCCTTTGTGAATTCGTTGATTTGAAGTTTTGCAGAGATTATCAGACGTTTGATACGTTCCAAGCCATCCAAACTATCAACACCCAAAAGAACTTCTTGGACAAGGATCGTTTTTTCAGGAAGAGTTAAATCTAGGTGGAAACGATTGTTTTTATCACCACCTAACGAATCGAATAGGGGAATGAGTGCTGTAAGAGAAATTCCATTTAAAACGGCCGTCAAAAGTGCAAACACGAGTCCCAAAACAAATCGTTCCCGGTAGCGCACAGAATAGGACAATAGTCTTAAAAAATATTTCATTGGATAACTTCCTCATAGAAGTTGCGGAGTAAGGTTTCCCCATTTTCCGTGAGGATGGATTCAGGATGAAACTGAACCCCAAAGACCTTTTTCCATTTTCTGTGACGAATTCCCATTATGACTCCATCCTTTGTTTCGGCTGTCACTTCCAATTCGCTTGGCAAAGAAACTTTCGAGACGGCCCAGGAATGATACCGGTTGGCTAAAAAACCATTAGGGATATTTTTAAAGACACCTTCTCCGTTATGTAGGATTTCGGAAGGTCGACCGTGGAATACTTCAGGCGTTTGTTCCAATTTGGCTCCAAAAATTTCGCCAATCGCTTGGTGGCCAAGACATATTCCTAGTACCGGCATTTTCTGATAAACAGAATCTAAATGGGACATGAGTTTTCCTGACGTTTTGGGAAGACCGGGACCAGGGGACAAAACAACAGCTTTGTATTTTTTTTGTAGATCCAAAGGTAGGTCTTCATCATGCCGCATGACAGTTGTTGGTATGATTTGGTTCAGGTATTGGTACAGAATATAAGTGAATGAATCGTAGTTGTCGATGAGAAGGAACATACGAGGAGAGAACAGGTGGAACTGAAAACCAACCCACCTGCTCTAAATCCAATCTTTATGCGTTGGGAGTTTCGATCCCAACACCATCATTTAGAAATTTGGAAATGATCACACGTTGGATTTGTGAAGTTCCTTCGTAGATTTGGAAGATTTTTGCATCACGCATCAATTTTTCTACTGGGTATTCTTCGTTGAATCCGTAACCACCAAAGATTTGTACTGCATCCGTTGTGACACGCATAGCCATATCAGCGCAAAATACTTTTGCAATCGATGCTTGGTAAGTATTTCTGAATTTGTTATCGATAAGCCAAGCTGATTGCCAACAAAGGAGTCTTCCTGCTTCGATGTCACGAGCCATTTCAGCGATCATAAAACTAACACCTTGGTTTACAGAAATTGGTTTCCCAAACGCATTACGAGTGTTTGCGTAACGGATAGAATGATCGAGTGCCGCACGTGCCACACCGACAGCTCCAATTGCCACGGCAGGACGAGTTTGGTCAAAAGCGCCCATCGCAATTTTGAACCCTTCTCCTTCTTTTCCAATCATGTTTTCTTTTGGAACTTTTACATCTTCAAAAGTAACACCACGAGTGTCGGAACAACGTTGTCCCATATTTTTTTCTTTTTTACCAACGATGATTCCTGGAGATTTGGCATCGACGATGAAACCTGTCATACCTTTGTGACCCGCATTTGGATCTGTTTTTGCTAAAACAAAAAACCAATCTGCATGACCTGCGTTTGTGATCCACATTTTGGATCCGTTGATGATGTATTCGTCACCCACTCTTTTTGCCGTAGTTCGAATTCCAGCCACATCGGAACCAGCTCCTGGCTCCGTTACTGCATAAGCAGCCAATGTAAAATTTTCAGTCATTGGTTGGATGAATTTTTTCATCACATAATCATCCGCACCTAACAATACAGGCGCAAGTGCCAAGTTGTTTGCTAGGATGGCTGTGGCCATTCCAGAACATCCGTAAAATAACTCTTCCGAAGCAATCAGTTCATCCAAAACACCGAGGCCAGACCCACCGTATTCCACGGGGATATGCATATTCATAAGACCTACATCAAAAGCTTTCTTTAAAATTTCTTTCGGATATTCACCTGTGTGGTCATGGTGTTCCGCCTTGGGAATCATTTCATTTTTGGCGAAATCTTTCGCTAAGTCGCGTAGGGCTTTTTGTTCATCGGTGATAGAAAAGTCGATCATGGTATGCCTTATAGATGTTTTTTTACAGTACTTTGGAATTTTCTCTCTGAGTCAAGAAACTAGGGCGACTTAAATCTGTTGAAAAATCTTTTGAATCAAAAATCCTAGCCTTGGGAGAAAACAATGTCAGGACACTCGAAATGGGCGACGATTCGAAGAAAAAAGGGAGCCATTGATGCCAAAAGAGGCGCCATCTTTACAAGGATTGCCAAAGAAATTTCCGTAGCAGCGAAAGAAGGTGGTGGAGACCAAGAAGGAAACCCAAGATTACGCTTAGCTGTCACGAAAGCAAAAGCCGCCAATATGCCTAAAGACAACATTGAACGTGCCATCAAAAAAGGTACGGGTGGACTCGAAGGTATGGTCTACGAAGAGTGTCTGTACGAATGTTACGCACCTGGTGGTGTTGCCATTATGGTGGATGTTCTTACTGATAAAAAATCCCGTACAACTCCTGAAATTAAAAGCATTCTAACCAAACTCGGTGGTTCCCTCGCCAATGCAGGTGCCGTTTCTCGTTTTTTTGAAAGAAAAGGACAAATCACCCTAAAAGCAGACCAAATTTCTGAAGAAGCGTTGTTTGATTTGGCACTCGGTGCTGGTGCCGAAGACATCCAAGTGAATGACGGAATGTATGTTGTAATTACAGCTCCTGCAGAATATGAAGCTGTCCAATCTGCCCTTTCTACAAAGGGCCTAAATATGGAAGAATCAGAAATTAAATACATTGCGATGACAACTGTCGAAGTAAACGACAAAGAAACCGCAGAAAAGGTGATGAAGTTAATTGATAACCTAGAAGCCAATGACGACGTGCAGGGTGTAAGTTCCAACTTTGAGTTAGGTGAAGGTGTCGAACTAGATTAAATTTTTCCCTGAAAAGACAGGACGGTAAATTATGTCGCCCTGTCTCAAGTGAAGTTTGAAATCGTAAGACAAATATTTTGTCTTACGAAGTTACCGGTTTTTTGGTTTATCTTTTTTTGATCATACCTGCAATGAAGATAAGTAAAATGGCACCTACGACTGCCACAATCAATTCCGCAATCAGACCATAAGATCGAAAACCTAATAGGCCAAATACAATTCCTCCTAAAAAGGAACCGACAACACCGATCACTAAATTGGCAATCAGCCCAAATCCTTTTCCACGCAAAATACGACCAGCAAGCCAACCTGCTGCAAGACCAATCAGTAAAAACCAAATAAAACTAAACATAAGTTACTATCCTTGTTGCCTTTTCTTTTGAATTCTCATAAATTTACAAGAAGTCGTTTGAGAATCAAATCATATACGCAGGCTACATTTGAAAAATCAACTTTTAACAGGTCCCTATTATTTTGGTATGAAAGATTTGGATGTATTCAAAAAACATTTCATCCAAGAAAACCAAGGGAAACCTCTTTTCCTCATTCGCTTTGAAAACATTACTGGTATCGAACTTACTGATTTTTTGGATCTACTTCGAACTGAGTTTTATAACTGTATGGATTTGGAAGATATTACTTTTGGATTTCACCATATTGAAAAACAAAACATTTTGATTATGGGGATCTCTCCCCTTTTTGAATGGGATATCGAACGATTCCCAAATATTGAAAATGCAGTTGGTAAATTCCAACAACAATGTTTACAGAATAAAACTGCATCCTTTCACTTTGGAGTTTCTAGAACTCAATCTAATTTCATCTCGGATGATGAGGAAATTTATAACGAACTTTATAAATCATCAGAAAAAAATCTAAACGATAACCTAGTTCGTTGGAGTTGGACATATTACAATAAAGCCAATACTTATATTTCTGGATCGGTACATGAAGCCATGATCCAACCGACTGTCATCTTCAACCCTAAAGACAAAACCTATTCTGTGAAAGGCGGCGAAGTTTTTCTAGGTGGTGGAGCCTATATCGGTTATAAAGATTTGATCAATGACATTCCTTCTGACCAAGATATAAATCGTATTGAACTTTTGATTTTAGAAAAGTTGATCATAGCTTGTGAAGGGGCACCAGGGTTATTAAAATTCAATATTTCGCCTCAATCGTTAATTGATACTTTTTCGCAAATGGACCGAGTGGATCGACTGAAAAAACTCATCCAGAATAAAGACCTACTTCCTGAAAACATACGATTCGAACTCGTAGAAAAACCTTATGATGATTCGCACTTTCCATTAAAAGATGTATGTCATGCATTCTATTCACATGGAATGAGTTTTGCGGCAGACGACTTTGGGGTAAAAAGTCAGTCCCACCAAATCGTTTTAGATCTAGGAATTATGATCAAAGAATTTAAACTAGATCCTATTAGTTTTAAATTCAAAATGGAAGAGGACCAAATTAAATTTTTGGATAACTTGGCATTTATTGATTATTGTAAACGTCTAGCTGATAACAGGGAGGCTGTGATTACTGCTGAAGCTGTTGAGGATTTTGATACTTTACGATTTCTTATGGAACACCAAATTTACCAATTCCAAGCAAACATTCTATTTGGAAAAATGACCGTATCGGATTATAAAAGGGATTTTGAAGTTCTGCATTCAATCCATGAAGATGTTGTGAAAGAAGTATTGACAGATAAAATTTTGTCAGAAAAACAAAAGAAAGTTGGGAATTTGTTTCGGGTTGCTTCCGAAGAAGGTTTAATTTAAAATTCATTATGCATTTCATCATGGTGATTGAAAACGATCCCAATTCCTCTCAGGATTTGGAAAATATCTTCCTTGGTTTACGCCAACGAGTTGTTATCACTAAGTTTTCTCAAACAGTCCAAGAATATGTGAAATCCTCTAATCCAGATATCATATTAATGGGTCTGTCCTTTAAAGACAAAAAAGAATTAGAATTTGTTTTGGAACTTCGCCGCGATGTGATCACTCATAACATTCCTATATTGGCTATGATTCCCAAAGAAGATACCAACTTCATAGCAAATCATAAAGCTCTTGGTTTTACAGATTATATGGTTAAACCATTAATCAAACAACCTCTCTTAGATCGAATCCACTCACATATTGAAGAATATAAGTTTAGCGAATCATCTAAAACAAGAGACAATATGTCATTTGTTGTTGTAGATAGAGGACATGGACGTGTATTGTTTCAATGCCGTGCCAATCTCAAACGATATGTTTTTCCAGAATTCAAAAAAATATTCACACCTAATTTTTTAAAGTCCATCCAGTCTGAACGTATTTGTTTTGATGTTCGCGTTGTTCCCGAATTGGGAAAAGATGAAGTAGAAGTTTTCGAACGTGTGATGAAACTGTTTTCAAATCACGAAAAAGTTGTATTCATCGCTGGTCGACACATGGGTGCTTTTATTGAACATGCAGCAGATGATGAAAAAATGTTAGTATTCATGGCGCCAAACGAGTTCGAAGAATATGTAAAAATGGAAGAACAGAAAAAAGAAGAACAACGTAAAAAAGAAAAAAAGGAAAAGTTTATTAAGGAAACAGGTAAAGAACCTCCACCAGCTCCTACACTTTTAAGCCAGGTTAAAATTGAACTTCCAATCAATCCACCCAGCGAACCAGAAATTTCAAATCCTTCTTCAGAATCGACAGATACTTCGTCTAACTCTGATTCAACGCAATCTCCACCCCAACCATAATTGATAAAAATTAAACAAAAGAAGTAACCAATGAACTACAAACGAGAAGTCATCGATATTCCCAACGGCAAAGGCGAAATCATTCGCTTTCAAATGAACGAACAAAATTCACTCACCGGTCAAAACATGAGAGATCTCGGTGAAATTTTAAATGAAATCAAGTCCGACAATTTCAAACGTGGTGTGATTTTAACCACAGACAATCCTAAGTTTTTTTGCAATGGACTCGATGCAGAAAACTTACTTTCTACCAGTAGAGACAAACTCATCGATGAAGTCGGTGGCATTGTTATTTTATTCGGTGAGTTAGTTAAATTTGATAAACCTCTCATTACCGAAGTCACCGGTCATGCCATGGGTGGTGGTGCGGTCATCACGGTTGCATCTGATTATAAATATATGTTGGATGGAAAAGGAAGGATTGGTTTTACAGAAGTCAATGTGGGTCTTCCGCTTCCTGGAAGTTTTATCGATCGGATTCGAATGTGTGTGGATCCAAGGTATTGGGCAGAAGTATGTTTAGAAGGAACCACTTACAAAGGTGCCGAAGCCAAAAAAATTGGTCTTATCGATGAAGTGGCTCCAACTCCCGAAGAGGTTCGAAAACTTGCATTAAAGAAACTGGAGACCCTGTCGAAAGTTCCTTCCGCTGCCTACCGGGCTACAAAAAATACTTTGAATGGTGCACTGATAGCTCACCTAGATCAGTATAAAAAGGACACGATCAAATCCTTTGAACAACCAGGTGTTGTTGATAATTTACTCGAAGCAATGACAGCCCTTAAGGAAAAACGTAGACCCGTTTTTAAATAAATTTTTACAGAACGAGGGGAAAATGAGAATGGCCCCTCGATTCTTATAAGTCTTTTCACCATAATAGCCGAAAAATATAGTGAAATCTGATGTTGCGTTCTCTCGTATTAGTACTTATACTTTCTTTCTTTCCCCTTTCTGCAATATCTGTCTCTGATTTTCCCCCAGGTTTTGTTTTAAAAAATCCCTACGTCTGGCCCGTCAAAGGATATGATTCTATCACCGGCACCTTCGGTGAATTTCGAACAGGTCATTTTCATATGGGCCAAGATTTTTCTACAGGTGGCAGGATTGGTATTCCTATCGTTGCTGCCGCAAAAGGAAAAATCACACGAGTACAAAGAAGATGGACTAGCATAGGTTATGCGTTATTCCTCCAACACGATGATGGAATGACTTCACGGTACGGTCATTTACATAAATTTTCACAAAAAGTTATCAAACAAATCTTAAAATCAAAACAAGCAAAAAGATACAAAGATAGAACCGATTTTGATATAGCACTTCCTGAACCAGTTGAGGTAGAAGCTGGCGAAACAATAGCATTTTCTGGTGACACAGGAGTGGGGCCACCTCACCTTCACTTTGAACTTTTTAAAGACAACGTATATTATAATCCCGTACATTATGGATTAGGATACAACGTGGCAGAACCTATTGTATTCAATGCACTTCGGATTACGCCACAAACACCACGAACTTTTATTAACGGCCGAAATGAAACCGTTGAAATTCCTTTTTATGAAACAGGTGGAAACCGATTTGAGTTATCCGAGTCACCTACTCTCTTTATACAGGGAAAAGTGGGAATACAAATTGCAATCCACCAAAAATCAAATAGTAATCGTCTTGGTATTTTCACCTTAGATATGTTAATTGGTGAAAATGTTTTACAAGGTTTCCAACTATCGAAAATTCTAAAAGAACACACAAGAAAAAACGTATTATTATATGACAGTTCTGTAAGTAAACCTAATGGAAACCCATTTTCCTATTATTTACATACAAGAGATGGGAATGACCTTCTTGGAATGCGGAGTAATGGAAGAGAACAAGGCCTACTCGATAGCGAACAAATGAGAATGGGTGAACCAAAAGAGATTACCATTCGAGCTACTGGTATGGGTGGCCAGATGTCTTTTGCTTCCTTTTATATTCTAAAAGACCAAGGGGATTATAGTCATATTGTCACTAAAGAATGGAAATACAATGTGTACTATGATCGTTATACGACTTTCAAATCGAAAGATACAAAAGTGGAATTATTTTTTCCAGTAAATGCTGTGTATTCCAAAGCATTTTTTGAAATTGAAGCCCAAGAACAAATACAAATCAAAACACAAGGGCTCAACCAACTTTCCAGTGTATATAAAATTGGTCCTGATTTTAAGGATTTTAATTTAGGTTATGACCTTTATGTAAAGGTACCAAAATCGAAAGATATTAACTCAGCTGACCTATATGAAGTTTTACCAGATGGAAATGTTAAAAAAATCAATGGTTCTTCTTTTAGTTCTTGGGGCCAGTTTTTCAAAGTAAGATTACGCAAGACAGGAATGTTTGTGGTTCTTTCAGACCAAACTCCTCCTACAATCTACTTACACGAGTTGATGAGTAAAACCGTTTATCCTAGAGAAGATTTTGCTTTGTATCTAAAAGCAGTTGATGTTGGATCGGGAATTATGCCTGACGGGTTTGACATCACAGTGGATGGAATTCCAGGCAAAGCGGAATTTTTTCCTAAAGACGGTCGACTTGAAATCTTTGAACCAGAAATTTTATATGAACCAGGGAAACATACTGTGCTTGCGAGTGTGCGAGATTTTGCTGGAAATTGGAGTTCGACAGTTCGTTATGATTACGAAATACAGGCTCCACCTGTTCCGGAAGAAAAGAAAAAACTTCCTAACGAAAATCAAAACGTAGATTTGGGAAAAGATAAAAAGAATTCTAAAGAAACTAAAACAAAACCATCTTCGCCTAAGGTGCAAAAGGCGGCTAAACCAATCGCAATCGCACCCAAGGCAAAGGATAAAAAATCTACATCCCGATAGCAGCACCACCATCTACACGGAGGTAAGTTCCAGTGATGTAAGATGCATCGTTACTTAAGAAAAACTTTACTGCAGATGCGATCTCTTCTTGTTTTCCCGGACGTTTGAGTGGGATCACAGCCGGATCCGTTAACTTTTCTTGTACTTCTTTAGAAAGAGTTCCCGTCATTTCTGTTTGAACATAACCTGGGCAAACTGCATTCACTAGAACGTTTCTTCCAGAAAATTCACGAGCAGAGACTTTTGTTAGAGCAATCACTCCTGCTTTGGAAGTAGAGTAGTTTGCTTGGCCTGGTTGCCCTGTTAATCCAGAAACTGAGGAAATGTTTACGATCCGACCAGAATCAGATTTTAGAATGAGTTTACTTGCGGATTTAGTCATAAGGAAAACTCCCTTACAGTTAACATCCATTACAAAGTCATATTCTTGTTCAGACATACGAATGAGAAGGTTGTCTTTCAAAACTCCTGCATTGTTCACAAGAAAATCCAATTTACCGAAAGCATCTTTTGTTTTGCTGATGGCAGCATCACAGTCTTCTGGCTTTGTTACGTTACAAGCAACACCAATTGCCTTCACACCAAATTTTGCTTCTACTTCTCTTGCAGCTTCTTCAATTTTTTCCTGATTCAAATCAACAAGCACCAAACTTGCACCATGCGATGCGATTCGGTTTGCGATTGCTCTTCCCAAACCAATGGGAGAGGCAGCTCCCGTTACCAGTGCTACTTTTCCTTCGAATTCTTTGGACATATGCCCCCCTAGGATTTATTACTAGATTCTAAACTTGAATTTCGAACATCGTTCGGCAATCGTAAAATTCCCAGTTGAAAGAGAAGTTTCTAATGAAAGACTGCCCTTATGATCGATCGTTATAGCCATCCAGAGATTTCTGCCATCTGGGAATTAGAGAACAAATTTAAAATTTGGACAGATATTGAAATCTATGCCTGCGAAGCCCGTGCCAACCGTGGAGAAGTCCCCAAAGAGGACCTAGAAACCATCAAACAAAAGGCAAAATTCAATGTAGATGAAATTCTAGAAATAGAATCGAAGGTACATCATGACGTCATCGCCTATTTAACAAACTTAAATTCTTATATAGGACCAGCCGGCCGACATGTTCACTTCGGACTCACTTCAAGCGACGTTGGTGACACTGCACTTTGTGTACAAATGGTCCAAGCGATGGACCTTCTCATCCAAAGAACCGAAACCCTTTTAGAAACGACTAAACAAAAAGCAAAAGAGTACAAAGACCTTCCTTGTATTGGACGTTCGCATGGAATTCATGCAGAACCAATGACTCTTGGTCTTAAATTTGCTCTCTTCTATGCAGAGATGACTCGTAACTTAGAACGAATGAAAGACGCACGTGCACAAGTTGCTGTTGGTAAACTGTCTGGGGCCGTGGGAACTTATTCCAATATCGATTTAGAAATTGAAGAATATGTTTTAACCAAACTTGGATTAACTGTAGACCCGATTGCAACACAAGTGATTTCTCGTGACCGTCATGCTTTTTATATGTCAGTACTCGGTGTGGTGGCTGCTAGTTTGGACCGCATGGCAACAGAAATTCGTCTTTTACAAAAAACGGAAGGCCGCGAAGTTGAAGAACCGTTTGCTAAAGGCCAAAAAGGTTCTTCAGCAATGCCTCACAAAAGAAATCCTGTAGTATGTGAAAGGATATCTGGGATCTCACGAGTGATTCGTTCTAATGTAAACGTTGGGTTACAAAATGTGGGTCTTTGGCATGAAAGAGATATTTCTCATTCATCTGCCGAACGAATTGTCCTTCCAGATTCCACCATCGCTCTCGATTACATTTTGGAAAAAATGAACTTTGTCTTAAAAGGCCTTCATGTATATCCCGATGCCACTGAACGTACATTAAACGTAACTCGCGGACTTATCTTTTCTCAAAAAGTGTTGTTATGGTTGATCGAAAAAGGTGGAATCACTCGTGAAGATGCCTATTTAATCGTTCAAGAAAATGCAATGGCAGTTTGGGCAGACCAATCCAAAAATCTTCGTGATCTTTTAAAACAAGATCCAAGATGTTCAGCCATCCTCAAAGATAGTGACCTGGATGAAATTTTCCAAATCAAACCTTATCTGGAAAGAATCCCACTGATCTTCAAACGATTAGGGATTATTGATTAGATTTCTAAATTTTTGAGTTTAATAGTTCGTTTGTTCAGAAACAAATAGCAATCCAACTATTAACCGACTTACATGGAAACCTATAGCTCAATTTACTTTGATCTATAGGTTTTTTTTAAACTCATCTATAATTTAGATTTTGGATTTTATGATTTCAAAGGAAAGTAAGTTGGTAGCTGCGTGTTAAACGCATTACATATAGTCGTTACTATTGTGTATATAAATGTTAAACGGTTCGTTTATTGTTCTCGTGGTGGGCAATAAACGTAATGCAATTAACCGCGCAGTCTTTACGAATATACGCTAAAGTTAGCGGGTATCGCCTCATAGGTGTTGGTTAAACGAGATGCGCATATAGCGTTCAAACTCATCTAAACATACAATGTAAAGATAGACTTAACAAGTTTTAAAGAGGAGCTCCACTTACAGGGAAAATTTCAAAATTAAATCTTTGAATCTTTAGTTATGATTTCCCAATTCCACTTCCAACCATTGGATTAGATCTTTTAACATTTCACGATTGATGCTATGGCCTTCTTCATATTCCTGATAATGAGGATGAAGTCCGATAGACTCTAAATATCCTTTCACAGATCTAGCATACTCAACAGACAAGACTCGGTCATTTGTGCCGTGAGATATAAATATTTTTTTATCCAGAATTTTTTCGGAGACTTTCACTTGTATTTTGTTTTCTTCTAAGAGTCTTCCGCTCAGTGCAATGATTCCTTTTACTTTCTCTGGATGTAATAAACCAATCGAATAAGACATGATAGCACCTTGACTAAAGCCACCAATCCAAACATTCGATTCATCAAATTGATAATTTATTTTTAGATATTCCAAAAACTGAAGTAAGAGTTTTCTACTTTCGGCTTCTTGTTCTAAATTAATCTTAGGTTGGCCTGTCGTAAATAATACTTCGTACCAACCGAAACTACCTGGACCTAACTTGAGAGGACCTCGTAGTGAGACAACTAAGAAAGAATCCGGTAGAAAATTGGATAATGAAAACAAATCTTCCTCGTTACTTCCAACACCATGTAGCAAGAGAAGAAGAGGCGGTTTTTCCAGTGATACCTTTGGTTTCCGAATTAAAAATTCTAGAGGTTTTTCCATTTTAATCTCTTTACCTTTTTTAATCTTTTGATTAGGAATTTAGCCTTACAGAAGTCATTGTTAAAGCACCAGCCACTGGTTTATCGTTAAAAAAGGAAATTGAATCTGAATCCAATTTTGTCCCTAAAGTATAAAGTAGAGGTAAATAATGTTCCGCTGTAGGTATAGCCCATTCAAATTCTTTACCATGATTTCTGATTTGAACCAGTGAATCGTTGTCTCCTGCCAAAATCCAATGTTTGACCTTTTCATTCACATCAAGGGCCCAATCAAATCCATATACTTCATTTAACCTATCCCAAGCCACCATACGCAAGTTATGTACAATATTGCCACTAGCAATGATGAGTATCCCTTTGTTCCTAAGGAAAGTTAATTCTTTGGCCAATTGGAAATGGGCTTCCGGCGAAATTTTATAATCCATACTGAGTTGCACAACGGGGACGTCTGCTTTTGGGTAAATATGTTTGATGACACTCCAAGCTCCGTGGTCTAAACCCCATTCATAATCCAATTGAACTTTTTGAGATTTAACAGTAGATTGAATGAGTTTTGCAAGTTCTGGGTTACCAGGCGCAGGATATTGCACATCGAATAATGCTTTTGGGAATCCACCAAAGTCATGTATGGTGGGAGGATTTTTCATTGCAGTTACGAAAGTACCATCTGTGACCCAATGTGCGGAAATACAAAGAATTGCATTTGGTTTTGGGAAGGTTTCACTCAAAGTTCGTATTCCTTCCACAAATTCATTCTCCTCGATCGCATTCATAGGGCTGCCATGCCCCAAAAATAAAGAAGGCAAGCTGGTGGAATTTTCCAAAAAATTTGAATTCTCTTTAGTTTCTGCTGAGTTCATCTGGTTTCCGGAATTTTGACGTCCCGACTCCTCTATTTAGATAGTTTGATATTAAATCATTTATTGTCAATGTATTCTCTAAATGGAAAACGAAAAATCTTCTTTTCTTGCTTTGGACTTCAACACCAAATTGCCCAGGATATGGTAAGGAGAAAATTGGGTTATGAAAGCAAATCTAGGAAATCGGGAAAAAATTTCGTTCATTTTGAAGGAACTAATTACAAATCACAATACAACATCGATCCAAGATGTTTTTTCAAATGAATACATTGTCCATACTTCAAAAAAGGATTATAAAGGTCACAAGATCATTATCAGGTGGGCCAAGGATTTACATAATTTTTTTGATAATTTGAAAATAGTCAAAATTCAATTCCTAGTTCAAACAGAAGAATTTATAGTATGGAAAAGAACTTTACGAGGAAAGATTAAAGCTTCAAATAACAAAAACTTAAAGACAGGCAAAACAATTCAGTGGGACGAAATGATTGTTTCAAAATTTAAAAATGGTTTTATCATAGAAGAATGGAATAATTCCGAATTTCTGGGAGCACTGATTTCCAAACCAAATTAAAGCTAAAATTTAAAAACAATAACAAATTCATGTCGATAAAACAAGTCAAAGTCAAACTTATCCTATTAACGAAGATATTCTCTTTCTATTTATTAATTTCTGTTGGTTTCATCCTTTATAATGGGCTAATAGAAGAAAAAGACTTAAAATCAAGTTTTGCTCTTGTACTTGGTAATAAAGTAGAACTAAATGGAAAGCCCTCGGATCGCTTGCAAGCCAGATTAGATCGGGCCATTACTCTTTATAAAGAAAATTTAATTCAAAAAATAATAGTTTCTGGAGGTATAGGAAAAGAAGGGTTTGATGAGGCTAGAGTAATGAAAGAATATTTAGTCGCTCAAGGAATTGAGACGGATCATATCGTCGAAGATAATTTGGGTTACACTACAGAAAGATCTGCAGATAATTTGAAAGAAATTTTGAAATCTAATTTTGCGGAGCCAATTCTAATTATATCTCAGTATTATCATCTCCCGAGGGCAGCATTCTTAGTGAAAAAAGTAGGTTTTCTCAATGTCAAAACATCTTATGCTAGGTATTTTGAATTCAGAGATTTCTATTCGATCTTTAGAGAGACCGTTGCATTACCTTATGTAATAGTTATTAACTCCATTTTTAAGCACTAATATAATTTTATATCAAAACTATACCTAGTTTTCAAATATTACTTTTTATAAAAATCACTTATGAATGAAGAAACAAATTTAAAATTAATTGATAAACAACTTATAGCTTACAATAACAAAGATATTGATTTATTTCTGCAGTGTTGGGACAAAAATGCAAAAATATATCTCCATCCAAATACTTTGTTAGCGGATGGAATTGAACAAATCAAAGAAAGGCATTTGATCCGTTTTCAAGAACCAGATCTTTTTGCCACATTAATCTCAAGAACTCAATATAACGGCAAAATTGTTGATCAAGAATTGGTTACTCGAAATTTCCCAGAAGGAAAAGGAACTATCGAAGTATTAGCCATTTATGAAATAGCTAACGAAAAAATATATAATGCCTGGTTTTTGATCAGCGAACCTAGGTTCCAGTAGTCAGAAATTATTTGAACCAAATTCAATAATCAAACCAAACGAGATTAATTCAACAAGAAACCGTTAATTTCTTCCAAACTAAATAATAAAGAGTTGAAGAATCCTCTAGAAAACAATCAAATATCTCTTATTTTTCGATCTGAAATTTATTAACTAACCATATCCTAATAAATTCTAGTAAGGGGAAAATTATGGCAGCACCGAAGAAGAAAAAAAATAACGTAACCAAAACAAAATCCAATCTAAAAAAGTTAGATTACCGGGCCAATCCAACTCATAGTATTACACCCTTTCTTATGTTTAATGCAAACATTGAAGAGGTGGCAAAGTTCTACGCTTCGGTTTTTAAAAAATCCAAAATCATTACTGCCAATCCAATGCAAGGAGAGTTCATTTTAAACGGCCAAAAGTTTACCGCATACAATGGTGGGCCAGAATTTAAATTCACTTGGGGAGTTTCTTTTATGATCAGTGTCGAAACTCAGAAAGAAGTCGATTATTATTGGAATGCGCTTTTAGCCAATGGCGGTAAAGAGAGTATGTGTGGCTGGCTTCAAGATCAATTTGGTATGTACTGGCAAGTAACCCCAAAAATTCTTTTACAACTAATTTCACACAAAGATCCGATAAAAGCAGAGCGTGCTACGCAAGCCATGTTAAAGATGAAAAAAATTGACATTGCGATATTAAAAGAAGCTGTTAGTTAATCGGATTAGATTGATACTATCGCATAAAAAGATATCTGATAAGGATTTAGAATCTGCTTCAATCATTTGGGATTTTCTCACACAAAAAGATAATCTAAAGAAAGCAGATTTAATTTTTGTCTTATGTAGCCATGACATAAGAATTGCTAAGTTTGCTTCCGACCTTTACAAAAATGGTTATGCTAATCGAATTCTGTTTTCAGGCGGACTAAATTTTTTTACTAAAAATATCTTCCCGGATTCCGAAGCCGATTCTTTTGCTAATTTTGCTATCAAGGAAGGAATTCCCTCAAAAGACATCATTATAGAAAATAAATCTACCAATACGGGAGAAAACATTCAATTTTCCAAATCTTTGCTGAACGCGACAAACGTTGAGACGAATTCCATCATTGCGATTCAAAAACCTTCTATGACCTTAAGAGTTCGGTTAGCTTTTGACAAACAATGGTCAGATATACAATTCATCGTCGCTGCACCCAATTATTCTTTGTTGGATTCCCCTCATTCACATATTAATCTTTTTATGATTATAAACGAAATCGTAGGTGATTTACAACGAATCATTACTTATCCCAAATTAGGTTTTCAATCGGAAATATTTATCCCTGAGTCGGTTGTTTATGCTTTCCATTATCTCGTTTCTCGAGAATACAACTTACATTTAATTCGGTGACTAAAAATTTATCTTTGGAGGACTATATCGAACTCAAACTAAACAGCTGTAACTTGTTTCTCAGAAACTAAATTGTATTTTAATTTAATTTGATCTATCTTTTCTTCCATAGACTTCCATAATGAATCTTTTTCTGGATGAAAAGTGCAAAGTACACCTTGTCTTACCAAATCAATAATTTCAGCGATAGAAAAATCTAAGAAACGATAGAGTTTAAAAAATTCATAAGTAAGATTCACATTGAAGATATCAGGATCATCCGTATTAATACATAACATCAAACCTTGGTCGTAATAATATCGAACCGGATGGTTTTGTTCTTTGCGAACGTATTTCCCTGTAAACACATTAGAGGTTACACAAATCTCAATTGGAATTTTATTTTCTTTCATGTAACGAACCAGTTCTGGGTCCTGGATCGCAGAAGTTCCGTGTCCAATCCTTTCCGCCTTACATAGATTTACCGCATCCCAAATGGCCCAAGGTCCATCATCTTCGCCTGAGTGAGCGACACATCGTAAACCTGATTCACGCGCAACTTTAAACACTTCAGAATAATCTTTAGCTGGACCCATAAGTTCCGCACCACCAAGTCCAATCCCGATGATTTCTTTTTGTTTTAATCCCAAAACTCGTTTGAGATTGTTCATAGCATTTTCCGGACCGAAAGAACGAGATACGTCAACTAACAATCGAATGGTGATGCCATCCTTGACTTCAATTTGACGAATGCGATTAACCATCACTTCGACCATTTCATCAAAATCTAATCCATTTTGGATGAATTTTGAAGGAGCAAAAAATGCCTCACAATAAACTATATTATTGGATCGTAGATAATCGGCTAAACTATCAATAAAATATCCAAGATCTGAAGCTTCTTTTACCGCACCTTGAACGAAGAAAAATACCTGGATGAATCCGTTTAAATCTTTGAAATTATATTTATCTTCGAATTCCTTTTCGGTGACTTCAATTCCATTCTTTTTATAGAGGAACTTTAAAGTTTCTTTGTTTACGCAGGCTTCCAAATGAAGGTGCACTTCCGTTTTTGGAATTTCTCGAATGAAGTTAATGACGTCTTGTTCATTCGGATGAGGAATAGAAAGATCCCCAGCAAGTAAGGATTTTCTTTCTTTGAGGAGAGGCGCCTCTGTGGATGGTTCCAACCCCTCCTTGGAAAGTAACCAAAGAGGTGGATGGAGGATCGGGAGTTCCATAAGGGAAACCCGCTCGTTTAACAGCGTATTGATTTGTTTATCAAAAGTAAGTTGGATCGTAGGAGAGTAGGGCCTGTCAGCTGGCAACCGGCTTTTCAGGCGATTGAGTTCTGCTATGTCACGATCAATGACAGCAATACGGTTTAAAATCTCAGAAAAAGGAACTTCCATGTTCCAGGAAAGAATGAGTTAATCAGTGGGTATCTACAAGTAGATTTTTAGAGTCCAGGTGAAAATCCCTATTTAGCTTTGAAAAATCCCGTCGATAGGATGTTTGGGGGCGGAAAAGACTGGAAATTTTTTCTGAATTATGTCGTATAAATGAATATGCTCACATCTCGCAAAACCTTTTTACCGTTTGCACTTCCATCAATTTCTGAGGAAGCAATTGAAGAAGTTGCCCAAGTTTTACGGTCTG
Source organism: Leptospira soteropolitanensis (assembly GCF_026151655.1). Lineage (GTDB taxonomy): Bacteria > Spirochaetota > Leptospiria > Leptospirales > Leptospiraceae > Leptospira_A > Leptospira_A soteropolitanensis. Next base: position 397,541 of record NZ_JAMQPN010000001.1, read on the forward strand.
GTTGGGTCACTTCCGGTCCCAAAGTAAAACAATTTGAGATGGAGTTTGGAGATTTTGTTGGTTGTAAAGAGACCATCGCTGTCAATTCAGCAACTGCCGGCTTACATTTAGCCTTAGAAGCGATCGGACTTACCTCGGAAGACGCCGCAATCACAAGTTCCATTACTTTTACTGCAACAACAGAGGTGATCTGTTATTTCGGGGCCGAACCAATTCTCACTGATGTTGATCCCATTCACAATCTAATGACGCCAGAATCTTTACGAGAGACCATAGATAACAAATGTAAATGGAATGGTAAAGAACTCAAAAGTAAAAAAACTGGAAAACATATTAAGGCAATTATGCCCGTCCACTTAGCAGGCCATACATGTGATATGGAAGGTCTGATCCAAATCGCGAAAGAATACAATTTATACGTAATTGAAGACGCAGCCCATGCATTTCCAGCAGTACATAAAAATAAAATGATCGGAACTTGGGGTGATTTTACAGTCTTTAGCTTTTATGCTACAAAAGGAATCACAACGGGAGAAGGGGGGATGGTTACCACTTCGCATAAAGAAGCTGCAGAACGAATTCGTAAAATGCGACTTCATGGAATTAATCGTGATGCTTTTAATAGACCTGGTTGGTACTACGAAGTAGTTGATGCAGGCTATAAATACAACATGACCGACATTGCCGCTGCTTTAGGTGTTGTGCAACTAAAAGAGTCCCACGGATTTTGGGAACGTAGAACAGAAATTGCAAAACATTACAATCAAGAATTCTCTTCCTTAAAAGGTATTAAACTTCCTAAAGAAGATCCAAACGGAATTCATAGTTGGCATCTCTATCGAATAGAAGTCGATCCTAAAATTGCAAAAGTAGGACGCGATACATTGGTAGAAGAATTAAAAGAAAGAAATATTGGAACAAGCCTTCATTTCATTCCTATCTTTGAACACCCTTATTATAAAAAAACATTTCATTACAATCGCAAAGAATACCCAAATGCCTGTCTGATGTATGATAAATCAGTATCTTTACCTCTGTTTGCTGGAATGACAAAATCTGATGAAAAAGATGTAATCGATGCTGTAAAAGAAATTTTAGGATAATAAAATTAATTGGAAGTTGTTACGGTTCGGTTTTGATAAAAAATCGGATCGTATAACTTTAACAAATCAACAAGTCCTATGATAAATTCAACATCTGTTCCATCTGCTTTTCTGCGAATCCAAAACCCAACAATTTCTTTCACTACCTGAGCATCAATAGTTTCATCACCTTTTCTGTAAATAAAACGCGATGATTCTTCAGGATCTTCATTGTCAGTAAATGCTGGATATAAAAACAAAATAAATCGATCCAAATAATAAGGGTCTAATCTATTTTCTTCCACTAACATTAAATAACGATCAGCCTCTTTTCTAAAAAACTTCGGATTTGAATCTAACTTCTGATAAACAATAAAAAATTCACGAGCAATGTTTTGAATCGAATGCTCATAAATGGGGAGAGTTATTGTATATAACGTTTGATTGTTTTTTGCAGGAAGAAGATAGGCTTTTAACTTTTTTGGAAACTCTGGATGGTAATGCCCAAAATTATTTGGTGAATTTAATTCTAAATAATATTTTGTATGTGGACCAGATTCAAAAATAGGAATGCCTAGGTATTCAGAAAGTTTTTTAAGACTTATTATTGTCTGAATCTTACAATAAAACTTATGATAAGAAATTTCCTTTTCGCAAGACAGCCCTATTTTCGGAAATTGAATCCAAGTTGACTCAACTAATTCCTTAAATTTTGTTTCTCTTTCTATAGTTTTGTCAACGAACAACGAATCTATTTTTTGATTCAGTCCAGAACAACCTAATAGAAAGAATACTGTTAGTTTACTTAATTTTATAAGTAATTTCTGCAGGTAAATTTTCCCATTCTGAATTTGCATCTTTACGAAAGTATACAGGAGAAATGGAAGATTTGGAATTCAAACTTTGAAATAAAATTAAATCTGTTTCTTTTTTTTCAAAGTATCGTTTGTCCGTATTACTTCCCAACCCCAAATCAGCAATGGGAATCCAACCGTAACTCAAAAGGAAAATTGATACAGAATCTTGAATAGCTTTTGGTTTTCCTTTTTCGAAACGAATCATACGAAACGGTTGGATAGGAACACTAATCTCTTTCATTTTGTCCTTAAAATCATTTAGACTAATACTAGTTTGACGAGCTTGGTAAATTGCGTCTAAATAATCTCTAGGTAAATACTTCAATTCTTCATTAGACTTCTCATAAAAAGGAGTTACATCATTTGGATAAGTCGCTTCTTTATCTAAATATTCATCAGTTACATAATATTTGATAAATTGATTCTTAGAAGAAAACTTATACTTAACAATTTGTTCTCCCGGCAAATCTTCGATTGAAAGTTTTTTTAAATGAACTCGATTTCTTTGAATAAAGGAAGGTTGGTAAGTACCATCAGTAAATTTAACAGCACGTATTCTTTGTTGTTCATTAGAAGGAGGATGGAGGATGGCAATTTGTGCCTTGGATAATGAAACAGAATCCAATTTGAATTTTAGTGATACTTCTAAATTGTATTCTTCTTCACCAGATGCAATAAAACGTTCTGTTTCTATAAATGGAATATTTTTAATTTCTTTATTTTCACGGTCAACAACCCAGAGTTTTGAGCCGCTTAACAATACACCGCGAATCGATCGTAAATTTGTTTTAATAGAACCGGTAATTTTGCCAGTTTTTGTGTCGTATCGATAAATACTGTTATCGGCTGAATCAGAAATCCATAAAGAATCTCTCCCATAACAGATATCACGTGGCCTAGTCCGGTCAGTAAAAAATCCTCCAATAAGGAGTGAGGAAGATTGATCATAAATTTGAACCTTCCCTGAATCCAAATCTAAGATATAATAATAATTACCAACACTTGCAATTCCTGCAACGTTAGAGAGCGGGATCTGGATTTTGTCTGTAATGCCTCCCGAGTTGGGATCCAATTTCAAAATTTGTTTTGGTGCTACTACAAGTAGTTTTCCTTCTCGTGTATCAAAACTAATTCCACGAAGATTAGCCAGTCCTAAATTAAAAATCTCTTGTTCACCAATTTCATTAATTTTTATAATGGCTCGACGATTGGTATCGATATACCAAAAATTAACACCATCCCAAGCAAGTCCGTATGCTTTATCGGAAAGTTTATATTCTTTGCTCTCTTGAGCAAAAATACCAGACGAAATAAATATCAGTAAAAAAATTAAAATGCGAATCATTAATTGAACCCGATGTTATTGGTTATCAGACGAAAAATATCCATCAATAATGAGGATTCTTCAAATTCAGATCCTAAGATTATTGGTTTCGGTACAAAAATAACTAGGAATGATACTAACATGATGGATCCAAAGTAGAATCGAAATTTTCCTATTCCTGAAACAGAATCACGAATAAAAGGATGTTCCACTTTCACCACATAATAAATGATAAAACCCCAAAGTAACCAGGTAAAATGAATCAATGCAAAAATTAAGAATAGTGTGAATAAACCGTGAATCCATTTTCGATAATTTTCGCCAAACATAGAATATATGACATGACCACCATCCAATTGTCCAAACGGTAACAAATTTACGGCCGTAATCAAAAGTCCTACCCATCCCGCTTTAGCTAGGGGATGAGCTTGTATGTCCATTGTGGCAAAATCGATAGGTCCCAAAATCCACTGACTCGTAAAATATGTAAAAAGACTGTCTCCAAAAAATAAAAATCCCGACCGATCAAACCCAGGAGGTATTTCTATTACCTTCGATAGGCTAATACCAACTAACCATGCAATCATCGAAAGTACTAAACTAGCTGTTGGTCCACCAATCCCAATATCGAATAGGACTTTTTTATCTGGAATCTGCTGTTTAATTTGAATGACCGCCCCCATAGTTCCGATAGGACCCACAGGTAATGGAATAAAAAATGGCCAAGTTGCTTTCACTCCATAAAATCGAGCTGGCAAATAATGTCCCATTTCATGTGCAAAAAGAATGAATAACAATGATACCGAATAGGGCCAATTCTGTAAAAACACCAATTTATAATTCTCTAATGTTTGAGGCACTTGAGGATTTAGAAAAATATCAGAGTAAGTTAAAGTAAAAAACGTGAGAATGAATAAAAGGATATGTAATGTTTTTTTTGATTCCAAAGTCGGAACAACCTAGAAAGTTATTTCTACTCGAAAGGATAAATTACTTAGTTAAAGAATCAATGATAAACCTGTCTAAATTTGAAATTTGGCCGAATCTTTTGAGTCTGAACTGGATTCAGATTAGATCTTAGTTCCTGAGCCTTTGGTAAATCTGTGTCATTTCCGGTTGAATTGTCAAAGTTGAATTTTTTTGTAAACTTTACGAAGGGAAAATATTCTTCCTAAATTTAGGTCTTTTGAATCCACTGAACAAGTGGATTTTCTGTACACATTCCAAACTCCGATTCCATTAAATCTTTCCCAACTCTCGGAAAAGTTGACTTGTCTAAATAGTAATTTTAAAACCAACTAATCAATGTTTGAAAATATCAAAATTATCAAAAAATTTGACCCGGCGGCCAAATCCTATTTGGAAATAGTCCTTTGTTATCCCGGTCTACACGCCCTTTGGCTTCATAAATTTGCGCATTTACTTTATCAACTTCGCCTACCAATCATTCCGAGACTAGTGAATTACATTAGCCGTTTTTTGACCGGCATTGACATTCACCCTGGAGCAAAAATTGCACCCGGTGTTTTTATTGACCACGGTTCTGGAGTTGTGATCGGTGAGACTGCCATTGTTGGTTCTGGTTCCCTAATTTTCCAAGGAGTGACTCTCGGTGGAACTGGAAAGGAATCAGGCAAACGCCATCCAACTATTGGAAAAAACGTTGTGATTGGAGCGGGAGCGAAAGTGCTTGGAAACATTATCGTAGAAGATCATGTCAGGGTTGGTGCCGGTTCTGTTGTGATGAGAAATGTTCCAGCAGGATGTACTGTTGTTGGAATTCCCGGAAAAGTGGTAAAAGCTGGTGACATAGCATCTGATAGCGTAGAACAAATGTTAGAACATAACCAAATGCCAGATCCAATCGCTAAAGTTTTTTCCGTTTTACTGGAAAAAGTGGAAACACAACAACAACTCATTAACAAATTGTATGAGAAACAACAGCTATTAGAAAAAGCATCTGACGAGGCTCCAGAGAACGATCGTTTGATTCAAGAGTTCATTCACGGAGACGGAATTTAAAATTCTTTTAAAAGTTCCGTTTTTTTACGATCATATTCTTCATCAGTAATGAGTTTGTTTTTTCGCATTTCTTCTAATGCCTTTAGTTTTTCAGGAACAGATTTCCAATGTTCTAATGGTGGATTATTTTCGTCCTCTTTTGGATAACGAAAAAGAGGAGGATTTGGCATCAATTCCGGAATATTAAAAATAATAATATTTCCATAGATTCCATTTTTACTTCGACTTTTGTCTTTGTACAAACTAGTCTGTTGCCGATCCCGTAACCAAAGTTCTGGCCGGTAAATAGGCTGAATTAAAGAGGGATGAAAAAGAACCCAGTCTTCAAAGGAATATTGCGTTTGAAATGTGATATTTGTATTCATTTCATGAAACAACAATACCAACCCATTTTCTGTACTTAGTATATAAAAACTTGTTTTTAATATTTTAACATTTGGGGAAAGAATATCATCTAATTTAAAAATGCAAAGGTATACTTTTGGTTCTTCACTATTTACAATTTTTTCTGCAAACTTTTGTATTTCAGGAAGGTAGGATTCTGGCACTAATACATCCCAATCCTCGTAAGCAAGAACGCCACGTTTGTATTGGATGGATTTTAACAAATTGGTTAGTTCATTAAAATTTTTAGAGTTAACCTTAAGTAAAGAAATTTCGCTAGGAAAAATTTTTTTCCATTCCTCTTCCTCTACTTCGAAAAACGCCAAGGAAGCTGAAGAATCGATCAACTTGATTTTGCGGGAAAAACTAGAACATCCGTAAACAAAAAAAATCAGAATCAAAACGCAGAAAATTTTTGCACTTGCCGTTAATGAATTTATAAATAGGTAAAAAACTGTGTCACGATTAGTATTATTCATTTTAGCAGTGGTATTCATATCTCAGGAAGAATGGGAGGCACAGTCCATGCCACAATTTCACATGAAGGACCAATATGGGCAATCGTATTCTGATAGTTCCGTTAAGGGAAAACCTGTTGTTCTAATGGGATGTTACCTGCGTGATTTAGAACTTTGCAGAAAACAAGGCCGAAAGCTATATTGGAAAATGCAAAATTTACTATGGAAAGATAGTTCCAAAGTTCACTTTCTCCTTTATTTAGATTTTCAAGAAACAAACAAACTTGTGGAAAATTATTTAGAAGAATCCAAAACAAAACAATACGAAAGTATTCTTTTAGATCGTAAAGGACATCTTACAGTTGGTCTAAACAAGGGTGAATCCTATTTACGAATTTTTAATAAATCAGGCAAATTGATTTCATCATCCTATCAGGAAGAAATGGATGAAAACCTCATTCAAGAAATATATGGAATTCTTAAAAAAGAAATATAACCTACAAAAATCTTTATTCTTCATAATAGTAGTTTTTACTATTTCGAATTGTTTTCAAAAAAATCAAAATTACTATGAGTTTTGGAAAGGTTACGATCACTTACAACGCTCCATTAAATCTACTTCAAAAAACGAAGTTTATTTTTCTGCTCTGGCAGGCAGTCTTAGTGAAGAAAACGAAACATTATTACAAAAAACATCCGAAGGTTATCCTTTCCTTTCCCTCTATGGTAACATAGACAATCAACAAAATTGGAATCTATATTGGAACGAAACAATCCCGCCAAAATACGATTATATGGCAAAAGTCACTTTCACTCCAAAAATTTGGGAGGAACGAGAAATCTATACGGTCGAAAGAAAGATCATTCACAAACTAAATGGCTATCAACCTAGAGACTTTTTTAAATGGTTCCATGATTTTGTTTTTGCAATCAATGATCATAATGCGTATCAGACTTTAAAATCAACCTCCCAGAACTTACAATTCCTATGTAGCTCTATGCAGTGCCATGTAACAGAAAATGCTGAATGGCATACTCTAGAGTTTACAATCAATGAAGATACAAAAACAAAATTTCCAGGATTTTATCAAAGAACAGGTTCACGTTTAGAAAAAACTAAGTTAAATCTGGAAATTTGGGACAAGTTCAACCCGACGCATAAGTTAAAAATTACTAACCAAGGAAAAACGATCCAATTTCATTTTCCTGTCAATCTCCCGTCCGATTATTTTCTTTCACCAAAAGAAATACGTTTTTTAGGTGATTTTGAAATCAGATCTTTTGGAATCACTGTAAAAATTCAAAACTTAGAATATAGACTAAAAACGAACTTTGAGAAACAAACAGATACGCTTGATGGACATTTTGTACGAATTGGGAAAAAAGAAATTAATGGAAACTTTTTTTATGTCATTCCACAAGGATTTGTGAATTTTTTCATCCCAGGAAATCTGGATGAATACTTTAACGAATTTTTCATTCTACTCATACAAGGAACACAAGGAAGGGGCGGATCGCAAATTCATGCCACGTTCAGAAAAACAGAACGAGGTCAAATCAACACGATCACAACATACAATGAAATTAAACGGAAACGTTTTTCTTTGTTTGGTGGAGATGATTCCCAAAAAGCAAGTAACGATTTTGATTTTTTTGCGTCTTGGGAAGATGCTATGTTGTTAGATTTAAAATAAAAAATTCATTCGAGAAAATCAAAAATTGCAATCATAACGAAGAACAACCAATTTACGGTCTTAACTAAGAATTAATAAAGTTCCGAAGTAAGTCCTTTCCCTCTTCCGAACCAAAAGATTCGGGATGAAACTGGACCCCTTCAATTTTTAAAGTTTTATGCCGTAGGCCCATGATTTCGCCCTTCCCTTCCCCGGATGAAACCCGAGCAGTAATTTCCAGATCTGTTGGTAAAGTGGATTCCTTTGCCACTAAGGAATGATAACGCATAATTTCTATTCCTTGAGTTAAACCAAAGAAAACACCTTTTCCATCATGTTCAATGGGCGATAGTTTCCCATGCATTGCTACATTGGCGCGAACCACTTCCCCACCGAAAACCGTTGCCATTCCTTGCATTCCAAGACAAATTCCAAGCACCGAAGTTGTTTTTCCAAGTTCCTTAAGAATATCGGCACTCACTCCAAAATATGCGGGGTCTGCTGGATGACCGGGACCAGGTGAAATTATAATTTTATCATAGTTAGCTGATTTAATCCATTCAAAAGGTTTTTCATCATTTCGGATGACATCCAATTGAAAAGGTTTCTCTCTTTCTTCTAAGATTTCGCCTACAATTTGGTAAAGATTGAATGTAAAAGAATCATAATTGTCTAAGATAAGGACTTTCATTTTGATTTCTGCTTCTCCTCGTTTTTTAGCTACTCGTTTTGCCCTATTATTTGTTACAAACTAAGGAGCTTTATGTAAATCTAAAGCCTTTCTAACTGATGCCATTTTATTGATAATTTCTTGGTATTCATCTTCAGGCTTAGAATCAAAAACAATTCCTCCCGAAGCTCGAACAAAGCCTTTGTTCCCATTTACAAAAAAACTACGAATGGGAATGGCAAAAGTACAATCTCCATTCAAACCAAAACTTCCAACGGCGCCACCATAAGGGCCACGAGGTGATTTTTCAATTCGTTCAATAATTTTCATCGATTCAATTTTAGGAGCTCCAGATAGAGTTCCTGCTGGAAATGAAGAAGCAAGTCCAGAAAACATATCTTCTTTAGAAGAAAGAATTCCCACCACTTCACTAGAGATATGTTGCACATGAGAGAATCTTTTCACATCAAAACGCCTACGAACTTTCACAGTACCAAATTTTGCCACTCGCCCCACATCATTGCGGTGGAGATCAATTAGCATATTGTGCTCTGCGATTTCTTTCGGATCGGTTAATAGTTTTCGAGCAAGGAGTGTGTCTTCTTTTGCATCAACTCCTCGTTTGGTGGTTCCTGCCAAAGGAAAAGATTCCATTTCTCCTTGTCGTAATCGAAATAGTAATTCAGGACTTGCACCCAAAATCACTCGAGTTCCAAATTTCACATAATACATATGAGGAGAGGGATTAATTTCACGAAGAGTTTCATAAATTGCCAAGGGGTTTCCTTCTACTTTATAAATTTCTTCAAATCCAATTTGGCACTGAAAGGTGTTTCCGGCTTTTACTTCTTCTAAAGCTTCTTCCACCATTTGTTTGTGCACTTCCTTAGATAGTCCAGCTTGTAATAAAGAAACCTTTGCTTGTGGTTTCTGAGATTTATCTTTTGCTAAATGTTCTAAGATTTGATTCACTTCTTTGATACGATTTGTTCCATTATCAAAATAAATGAGTTCCCCTGTAAATTTGTCATAGATAAGACCATCCAAATACAATCCGAAAATCATCGCAGGAAAATCAGGATGTGGTTTTAGTTTGAGTTTTGGCTCAAAGAATTGCATACTTTGATAACCGAGATAACCGACAAATCCTCCCGCATAACTAATGCTTAGCGAATTATAATCTGTGAGCTCTCTTAAAGCAAAATATGGATTATCAACAGAGTATTTTTTTCCATCAATTTCTAAGGTACCTGGCTCTCCCAGAATGAGATGAGAAGGTTGGAATCCAATCACAGAGTAACGAGAATCGTATTGGTTGTCTCCTGCTGATTCTAACAAAAAACAATTTTCGTATTTTGCCTCAATGACCCGAAAGAGTTTCCAAAACTCGATTCCTTCCGGCAAGGTTAATGAAGTGTAATTGGGTTTTTTGGGGATCTTGATTTTCGGAAGTGTTTGGCTCATAAAAACTCTGTATTAGGTACCAAGATTCATTTTGAATCTTTAAATGAAATAAAAAAGGCAGGTCCGAATTCCGGAACCTGCCTTTCGATCTGCGATTCTTAAATTCGTTCTTATTTTAAGTTTTGGTTTGCAAAGTCCCAGTTCACTAAATTCCAGAATGCTTCTACGTATTTTGGACGGGCATTGCGGAAATCAATATAGTAAGCATGTTCCCAAACATCGATCGTTAACAAAGATTGGAGTCCATCTTTCAAAGGGCTACCAGCATTGCTTGTATTCACGATTTCTAATCCATCACCTTTTTTAACAAGCCAGGTCCAACCTGATCCAAAGTTAGTAATGGCCGATTGGGAAAACTTTTCTTTAAACGCATCAAAGGATCCGAATGATTTTGTGATTAAATCAGCAACAGCACCTGTAGGAGCTCCGCCACCTTTAGGGGAAAGGGAATGCCAATAGAAGGTGTGGTTCCAAATTTGCGCGGCGTTATTAAAAATTCCGCCAGAAGATTTTTTTACAATTTCTTCAAGAGTTGCATTTTCAAACTCAGTCCCTTTGATTAGGTTGTTGAGGTTTGTAACGTAAGTTTGGTGGTGTTTTCCATAGTGAAACTCTAAAGTTTCAGGTGAAATGTGCGGAAGAAGGGCATCCTTTGCATAAGGAAGTTCTGGGAGTTTATGTTCCATGATCGATCTCCTGATGGATTCAAGTGTAATTGTATTTTGTATCTAGTATGGATCGCAAAAGCAAACCGTAAACTAAAAAAGTAGAACAATTCTAATCGTTCGCCTCTATTAATTTCGACTGACTGTAGAACGAACAGTCTTTAATAAATTTAAAATTTCTGAATGTAAAACTCCATTAGAAGCTACTAACTCAGGAAGACCAGTATAGTAATGAACTCCATTTAAGTCCGTCAATTTCCCACCTGCTTCCGATAAAATCACAGAAATGGCCGAAACGTCCCAATGTTTTACAGTTTTTTCCCATATAGCATCCATCACACCTTCTGCGATAAAACAAGCATCCAAAACAAAAGAACCAGTCCTACGAAAGGATCTTGCGTAGGTTAAAAATCCAGATAAATCAGCCATAATCTCTTGGATCATATGGGCTCTTTTTGTGGGAAGATTGGGTGAAAAGATAGCTCGATTTAATTCGGATATTCGGGAGGTAACAATGGGTTCTCCATTTTTGTATGCGCCCTCACCAAGCACAGCTGAGTATACAGATTCCTGTGGAGGTACAATCACCACTCCACCAACAGGAGTTTCCCTATGCTCTAACCCAAAGGAAATTGCATACAAAGGAAGGCCTCGAACAAAATTCATAGATCCATCCACCGGATCCAATACCCACTTAAAGTCACCACCATCAATGGTTGGTTTGTCCTCACAAATAATTCCATCTTTTGGAAAAGACTTTTGTAAAAAGCGAATTAAAATATCACCTAACTTACCATCGGCGGCATCAATTCTTTCTTTTTCATCTGCATCAGTTTCTGACCGAATCGCAGACACTTCCCGTTGGATTTTTTTTGCTTCATGGATGATTCCCATCGCATTTGCTTTTACGTATTCAATCCGTTTGATGGTTTCATCTACGGGGAAATTAATGGTTGGTGAAGATATGCCCATACTACCTGCTTTTAATTATCGGATGATTTTTGTAGGACTTTCCATAAAATATTACCAGACTTTGACTGAGTTCTTTCAACGTCAAAGGACGAAAGGTATTTATGGTATTTTTTTAATGTTTCATCTGGGATTCCAGATTCTGTTTGGGTTAATATAGGATAAAAATTTCGAAATTGCTGAATTGTTTTTGGTAAACTTGGAATAAGAAAACGTAGGGACAATGACAAATAATCAATACCAATCGGGCTATAAATTCTGCCTAATTTCCAAACATCTGCAGTAATTCCTAATTCTTCACGAATTTTTGATTCAGTATCTGAAAAATCAATTTCATCAAAAATCTCTGAAAACTTTCGAATTGGTTTGGAATCATCCCTTTCCGATTCAACGCGAAAAACACCACCCTGAAATCGTTTTGCTTCAAAGTCCGTAATGTTTTCCCCATCTTCTTTCGTGGAATGTAGATGGATGATTTTAGTCTGAAAATACAATCGATCTGTAATGATGGATGGAGTCATATTTTGTGAGCCAGGTTTTTTGATTTCTTCTGACCCCGCTCCACCCAAGTACAACATATCAACAGAAAACACATATAAAAAACGAGAAGAGCCAAATAACATGGGACGAACAAAAAACAATTTTCCAGTTTCCCGTTTGGGCCTAGGTTCTGGCAATAAACAGGTTCCTTCTATGGCTTCGGGAATATATTTTAAAATGGTATGAACAAAATCTTTTATATCACCAAACTCAGGTTGAGTGACAGATGTTCCTGAGATTACAAATTTTTCAGGAAACTGTATGTAAGGTGTGTGTAAATTATCCACATAAATGTCGCCTGGTTTATTTTTAGCAGACGTTTCATTTAGTATCCGGTTTATTGATTTATAATCTTGTATTTTCATTTTCTATATTAAAATACCAAAGTTCTATTTTGGAATTTTTTTGATTTTATAACCAAAAGGTTTTAAGATCGAAAGTCCCGCCAACTTATATCTGTTAGAGTGGTTCATTGTAATTTCATAATTGAATTGTTTTCCCTCTCGGTAATGGCGTTCAATTGTTGCACCTAAAAATCCAAAGGATACCCCTGCTCCCTTTAATATCTTTCTATACAATAGGATAAAACTTTCGGGTGTTAAAGAAGTCCCCACATAATAAACCTTTCCTTTCCCAAAAGTATTCACAGTTATCGCAGGTTTACCGGAGTAAAATTTTTTTGAATCTTTATATCTTGCTATGACTTTTGCCGTTGCTGGTTCTAAAATCTCACAGAACTTAGAACCTTTAAGTGGTAAAATCCCCATCCGAATCCCTACTTTCTCTATAGCCGGAGCTTCAAACTGAAACACTTCCACTCCAGCCATTTCTCCAAACACTCCTGGAACCGGTTCTTCTACCATCCAATGGTCTTTGTCTTTGATTCCTGCCCTATACCCGAGAACCAAAGTTCCTCCGCCAGCTACATAAGTTTTTAATTTTTCAACAATGGATGGATCGAACATTGTATAAAGAGGTAATGTTAAAACTTTGTAATTCGACCAGTCAGTGTCTGCATTGATAGGAAGAGAATGAGCATTTACATTAAGAACATTTGTGCCAGCAAACCAAGTAGCAAGTTCAATATCGTATCCTACTTGTGCAAAGGGAACTGGTGAAAATTTTAGTCCATCACTCAATGGTTGGTGTTTGTAATTACGTGAGTTTTCAATATCATGTAAAATTGCCACCTCGGCTCTGTAAGGCGAATCGGCAATATCGTTTGCAAATTCACTGATATCTTCAATAGTCTTTTTTAACTCAAAATATTTAGATGTTTTTCTTTTTCCATGATCCAAAATTCCATAACAAAGTTGTTCCTGACCAAACCGAGCCGTTCGGTAACGAAAAAAATAGATTTGGTTGGCACCATTGACAATGGCTTGCGTGAGCCAAAGTCCAATTTGTCCCGGTGGTGGAAGATAACCTAAAGTATCATGGCCTTGTACACCAGAAAATTGTTCCATCACAGTGTATGGTTTATTTTTCAAACCTCTCGAATATTGTTGTGTGGCAGTAACCAAAGGATGTGGGTATGGTTCCTGTTGGTTTCCCCAAACAGGATAATTGTCCCAAGACACATAGTCCAGTTTGGAAAACAACTTTTCCATATCAGTGATTGGTAAAAAAGGAGAAGGATAAAGGTTTGTTGTTAGTGGTTTCCCTTTGCTATACTTCCTTAAAATCTCTGCTTGGAAATGAATGTAAGAAACCAGTTCATCTGATTGGAATCTGTAATAATCTTGGATCATTGCTGGATTGAAGTTACTTGCCACATGAGCTGCTGGCAAAGGAATTTCTTTCCAATCAGTATAAATCACCCCCCAAAATATATTCCCCCAACGTTTGTTAAGCGAATCTAAAGTTTTGTATTTTGACTTTAACCAAATTCTAAAGTTTTCTAATGCTAATGGAGAATAATCGACGTCGGATCCTTCATGGCCTGGCTCATTATCAATTTGCCATCCGACAACTGCTGGATGGTTACCAAAATGTTTAGCCATAGCCGTCACAATTCGATCTGTCGCTTTTTTATAAGCTGGGGAAGAGAAACAAGCCTGGCGCCTAGTCCCAATCCCTCTAATAATTCCTTCTTTGGATACCTGAACAATTTCTGGAAATTTTTTATATAACCACGGTGGAAAGGTAGCCGTGGGTGTTCCTAGGATGGCTGTCATTCCGTGATCTTGGAGTTTTTTCAAAACTGCATCGAACAAAGAAAAGTCGAACTTCCCCTCTTTCGGTTCCATAATTCCCCAAGCGAATTCCGCGAGTCTTACTGACGAAAGACCCATTTCCTTCATGATTTTTAAGTCTTCATCCCAATCCTCAGGGTTCCATTGTTCGGGGTAATAACAGGCGCCAAAGATCATATTTTTCCTTTTTGCGATTGCAGAATCTATCTTGTGACACAGACTGAATCAGAAAACAGCACTTTCAATCAAATAATGTCTGACCAAGTTATTTTAGGTATATCCAACTCCCACCAGTATCGATTCACTTTAGTCGATCTCACCGAAACTGCTAAAGAAGCAATGTTTCTACATTCTCTAAACAAAGAAATGTCCGTATTTCTTTCTAAAACCATGATGGGTGCGTTATTTCTCGCAGAGATGACAAAAAACCAACAAAAGGTGAGTATTCAATGGAAAGATGATTCCAACAAACAAGCCTTAGCTTATAGTGATCGATATGGTAAAATGAAGTCTGTCGCTTATTCCGCAAGTCATGCGGAAGGAGACATCCGCAACGAATTCATTTTAGGCCAAGGGATTATGAAAGTGATTCGTTGGGACTTTGATTCTGATACATACCAATCTTATACAAACTTGGTGGAAGACACATTTGAAGTGAATTTTATCAAATACCTTACCGAATCGGAACAGATAAAGGCCATAGTAGGAATGGAAGTCTACCCTTTTGATTTTCCTGGAAATGATTTTTCCGCAAAAGGTTTGTTTTTTGAAGCGCTGCCTGATGCACCTGAGGAAAGTTTTCAGTTTTTAATTTCCAAAATCCAACCTCTTGTGCAAAAAGAAGCATTTTGGGCACTTAGAATCGATGAAATGTTAGCCGCGCTGCAAACAGAAATAGGTTCAGAGTTGGAAGTTTTAAGCAAAGAATCTCCTGAATTTTTATGCGATTGTTCCAGACATAAAGTCGCGGATATCATTGCATCACTTGGCAAACAAGAGGCTGATTCTATCATCGATGAATTTGGAAAAATTGAAATTACCTGCGAATTTTGTAGGACTGCTTACCAGTTCGACTCTTTTGACGTGGAGAAATTCTTTAATCAATGAAAGCCAATTTTCTCTCTCTTAGAGAATCGGAACTTAACCCAGTATTTCTAAGTTTGGACCAGTTGGTAGATCAATTTATAAAGAAAAACAAATTCCCTGTCATATTGATTTCTGGAGAAATGGGTGCTGGCAAAACAACTTTTATTCGAGAATGGTTTAGTCACTATGACACGAATAGTTCTATCAATTCACCTACCTTTTCATTATACAATATTTACGATTCGCCTAACTTTCGCTTGTATCATTTTGATTTATACCGAATTAGAGTTTTAGAAGAACTAGAAGATTTGGGATTTGAGGAAATCTGGGGAAAAGAAGGTGTGTCTGCCATCGAATGGTGGCAAATTGCGGAACCTAATTTACCAAAAACTAATCGAATCTATTTATCAATTGAAACAGATTCTATTGAGGTTAGATCCTACACCTTGCAATGGAAGGAAGAGGAATTACAATGAAAGTCCTCTACTTCGACACAACCCAGGACTGGATTCAGGTTCTTATTGCAAACTATTCGTCAGAATCCTCATTACAAATCCTCTCTGAACAAACACAAACAACTCCAAAAGAATCTTCTTATAAGTTAGTAGAATACATTCGCTCCGGTCTAGAAAAAGCTAAAATAAATAAACCAGACCTTATTATTGTAGCAAGTGGACCAGGTTCATTTACTGGCATTCGTATAACAGTCACTACGGCGAGAGACCTATCCCAATTATGGAAAATTCCAGTCTTCGGTGTCGATAGTTTAGAAGCTTATTTAGCAGGAATCAAAGGAACAGAAGATGCAACAGAAAATTCCCTACTCTGTTTAGATGGGAAACAAGGAAAATACTACACAAAATATAAATCGGAAAGTGGTTTTTCTGACTCTTTGGATCTGATTCCCGAAATCATCGAAACAAAAATAATTACTAATGAATGGACACCTAACAATTGGTATTATACTGGAAATTTACCAAAGTTTTATCCCCCAACGGCCACAAAAATTGAAGCGACAAACTTAAATCTATCGTCTATACTACAGTATAGTTTGAAACTATATTTCAAAACAGAATCGAACCAAAACGACTATTTATCTCTCCTGCCAAATTACATTCGCGGGACCTACGTAGATCACAAATGAATTTATGGATACCTATAAAATACAAAGAAAAATCATAGAATTTCTGGATCAAAAATCTGGAAAGGACATCACTAGACAAGAGATCAAAAAAAAATTTACCGAATCAAGTGAATTCAAAAGACCAGATCCGAAAACGAAGAAAGTAAAATCCTTCAAACGAAAAGAAAAAGTTCCTAGAAAAGAAATCGAATTTTTAATCGATCAACTTCTTAATTTGTTAGAAGCAGAAGGATTGCTGATTCCGAATAAAAAATACTTAACCGTTGCAAGTCCCTTTCGCCTAACAGGAAGAATTTCAATTTCTCGAAGAGGGGATGGATTTATTTCCCTCCCTTCTAAAAATGAAATTTTCATTCCAGGACCAATGACCAATTCAGCCATTACGGGTGACAAGGTTGAAGTCATTCCATTGGGAGTTGGTAAAAAAGACAGATTAGAAGCTGAAGTCACGAACATCCTAAAACGAGGCCGTGTTCTTTACCGAATGAAAGTTAAAGAAAAAACAAACAAATTTGTTTTTGGAAGTTTCTTGGATATGCTCGGTGAAGGAAAGGAAGGTGTAATTCATGTTAAATCCATCCTTAAAGATACTTTTGATTCGATTAATGTTAACGATATATTAATCGTAAAGTTCAAAGAAGGTGCGATTCCACATGATAATCTTTACGATGTGAGTTTTATCCGATTCGAATCGGACACAAAAGAAGACGCTGATTTACAACGGATTTTAATGAAATACAATTATGATCCGGTGCATCCAGACTTCATTCCTTTGGACTTTACTGAAGAAGTTTCAGAAAAGACAGTTTCTGATTGGAATAGCAGAACTGACTTACGAGACTTATATGCGGTAACAATCGATGGAATTACAGCAAAGGATTTCGATGATGCCATTAGTTTTGTCGATGAAGGGAACAGACTTCGCGTTTGGATTCATATTGCAGATGTTTCTTACTATGTAGAAAAAGATTCTCCTCTGGATAAAGAGGCGTATGAAAGAGCTACTTCTGTTTATTTAGCAAACCGTGTAGTACCTATGTTGCCACCCATTTTATCTGAAGATCTTTGCAGTTTGGTAGCCAATACCAATCGTCTTGCCTTCACCGTCGAGATGGAAGCAAGTAAAACAGGTGAAATATACAATGCTAAGTTTTATAAATCTGTGATCAAAGTGAACACAAGATACACTTATGAGATGGCCGAAGAAGAAATTAAAGCTAAAGATCTAAAAAATTGGATGTATCAAGTTTCACAATTCACAGAAGCCCTTCGCAAACGCAGAATGGAAGCGGGTAGAATTGATTTGAATTTACGCGAAACAACTATCACTTGGAATGAAAGAAAAGAACCCATTGGGATAGAGAATCGTGAACGCCTAACAAGTCATATTCTCATTGAAGAGTTGATGTTATCTGCCAATCTAAAGGTAGATGAGTTTTTAAGAAAAAAGAAAGTCCCTTCCCTCCACCGAATTCACGAAGCAATGGATGAGGAAAAATTAGAGACTCTCAATCATTTTCTTCAATTGAATGGATACAATATCCAAATCAAAGACACAACTTATCCTGAGATTATGAAAGCTGTCAAAGAAATTGAAGACGGATCTGTAGGTAAGATTTTTAACTATTTACTTTTACGTAGTTTTATGCAGGCATACTATGGATCGGATCCTCTTGGACACTGGGGCCTGGGGTTTAAGGACTATTGTCATTTCACATCACCAATCAGGCGCTATCCCGATTTAATCGTTCATCGTGTATTACATGCTACCCTTTTAGAAACAGATAAGGTCTATTCTGAAAATGAAATAGCGGTAATGGGACTTCATTGTTCCGAAGAAGAAAGAAGAGCCGCAGATGCCGAACGAGACATTGTAAAAATCAAATCTTTTCGTTATTTAGAATCTACAGGAATAAAAGAGTTCAAAGGTTTTATCGTTGGGATCAGACCTTCGCAGATTTTTGTAGAATTGGATATTTCTAATTTGGAAGGTGTTTTGGATAAATCGGAATTCACCGATGAATTTGAAGTAGTCATCAAAAATGATTTTTCTTTTTATTCGAAAAAATATTCCAAAATATTTTTTATCGGTGATCCTGTGACAGTGAGCCTTGATCGCATTGATTTTGAAGAGATCAAAGTTTTTCTTAAATTAAAAGATTTCAAAAAAGACGAAGTCCCAGTGAAAAAGAAATAACCAAAATCCTTGAATCTATTTTATAAAGATAGATTCGGGATTTCTTCCCGTTTCCAAACCTTTCTAAAAAACTTTCGATCATTTACCTGGATGGCCATGATCTTTTGAATGATGGCTTCTTCACTGATTTGATAGGTTTGCATCAGATCTTTGTCCAAAGATAGTTGCGAATGAGCTACCCATTTTACAAGAGAACGTTTTGTTCTTTCTGACTCTGGAAGCAGCTCATTCACATTGGAAAAAAATTGTTCATGACTTAAGAAAAGACCGTTGGAAATTTCCGGCATAGGTGCAGCGCCGTGGTCAGCTGTTACTACCATTATGAAGCGATCACCAAAATTTGATTTTAGAAATTCGAATATAGTTTGAATTTCCTTATCTGTAGCCTTTAAAACTTGCTCTGCTTCTTTTGATTCCCATCCATATAAATGCCCTACTGCATCCGTAGCCTTCAAGGTTACATACGCAAGATCGGTAATTCCATCATTTGCTTTTTTCGTGTTGATGATGGTTTCTGTAATTGTATCTCGAAAGAGGGCACCATCTATTTTTGCCTGAAATTCTGATCCTTGGAAGTTGTGGATTTTTGCGATTAAATCGATTGGATCTTTAGCATCAAAATGAGTGGAGATGTCTTTTTTATGGTTCAAATAGAATTGGTACAAGTTATACTTTTGCACTGATTTAGGAACAAGGAAAGCATCGTTATAGGTTGACCATGATAAATTTTTCACGTCTTGCCAATAAACAAAATCATTGTCGGGTAGGTTTGTTGCTGAATCTTTTTTAACATGGGAAAAAAGTTTTCCATGTCCTGCCATACCAACTGCTGCCCTTGCCGCATAACACTGGCTTACAATAACAGGTTCATTATTCTTTGATAGATCCCATTCATCAGCAAAACTGGGAACTTGCATCTCGCTCAAATCCCAATCTTTGTCTTTTCCTTGGTAGACGGGCCTGTGGAGGACTTTTCCATCTGCATATGTATAAATTTCATTTGAAAAGATTTTTGAGTCTTTAGGAAAAGCACCGGTTCCAATCGCCATATGACCCACAGCTGTATGCGATTCCAAATGGGCTACTTTTGCCTTTTTAAAGTAAGCTGAGTTATTTTTTAAATCTTCAAGAAAGGGATAAGCGCCTTTATGTGCTTTGTATAGTTGTCTTCCACCTTGGTCCACAACAATGGTAACGATGATTTCTGGCTTAAGATTTTGATTTTGGAATATTTTTTCCAGATAGGAGACATCGATTGTATTCTTAAATTTGAAATCTAAAATTTTTCCATAAATGGATGGAATATGTTGTTGGTTAATTTCGTCTGAGTATTGCCCATTTCTGATCCATTTCGGTCCGTATATCCAAATCGGAATTTCTGTATCGTAAAAATACTGAGTATAATGTGAAGTGTAGTTAACTTCTTTCGAAAAATGTTCGTCTTCGTGATCCAATTGCCATTGGTTCTTTAACTCGTCCCAGGATAAATCATGATCTTCTAAGATATTTTTAATCTCTTCTTTTGAATAATGCGAAAGAGTGATTGCGTCCCTCGCCTCTCTATCAAAAATATTGAATGGAAATGGTGCTAAAATTAAATCTGTATCGGGCTGCATCGATAAATAGGCTGCACGTTTATAATCCTTTTCCCAACCACAATTGGATAAAACCAAAAACAGACCAACTATGACTAAAATATTTCGCTTTATGTTTTTTGGATTTATCACTGTTCCCGTCCTATCTTGTTACACTCTTCCCGATGTTTACTTTACTAGGCAAGTGAGAATTAAAGTTGTGGGTGATCTCATGTGCCATAACTCACAAATCTCCTCTTATTATTTTTCAAAGACAAAAGAATATGATTCTAGCAGCAGTTTCGAATTCGTTTCAAATTCATTACAAGATGCTGATTTAACATTAGGGAATTTAGAAACAACCATCACAAATGATCCTAATGAGTTTACTGGATATCCTAAATTTGGATCACCGATCGGTTATTTAACAGGGATCAAAAAAGCAGGATTTGATATTTTATCGACAGCGAACAATCATTCTGCGGATAAAGGAACTTTTGGAATTGATTATACTATTGACTCCGTAAATCAAATGGGAATGGTTCCCATTGGAACTTTCAAATCGTATTCGGATTATCTAGAACGAAAAGATTTTATTATCGAAGTAAATGGGATAAAAATTGCGATTTATAATTATACATATTCCACAAATGGAATTCCTGTTAAAAATGATCGAATCGTTCGGCTTTTGAATGAAAAACAAATTCGGGAAGATGTGAGTTTTGCCAAAGAAAGTGGAATTCATTTTGTCATACTTTGGTATCATTATGGAACTGAGTATGGAGAAAAACCGGATAAGTCTCAAACCAAATGGGTTCAGATTGGCTTCGAAGCTGGTGCTGATATTATCATCGGTGGGCATCCTCACGTAGTACAAAGAATCGATCAATTTCAGGATGAAAGGAATGGAGAGGATCGACTGGTTGCTTATTCCCTTGGAAATTTTTTGTCCGCACAAAATAGAGAAAACACCGATGGTGGGATCATTTTATCTTTTTCATTAGAGATAAATTCACAAAATCAAAAACGTATTAAAAATGTAAGCACAGATTCCGTTTGGATCTATCCACACGGATATAAAATCATACCAATAGCCAAATATGCGCAAAAAGAAATTCCAATCAAACTCCCGAAACATTTAGAAAAAAGAATGTTTAGCTATGAAGCTCATCTTAAAAAAATTCCCGGTCTTACTTTTTAATTTATTATAAATCATTCAGTTCATAAAACTTCTATGTGAAATGATTATAAATTTGAATGGATTTTCAATCCCTAGTTAGATCGTTTTGGGATTAGATATTAATTTAGATTTTTCATCCTAACTAGAAATTTCTTCAGAAATACGATCATAACCCTTACCTTCTCGAATCAAATCAATTGAATCATCATTAATTTGTAAGATGGTTGATAGTTCCATTTTTACAATCCCACCATCCACAATCCCGTCCACTTGGTTACCATAAATGGATTCCAAATCATCAATATCGATGATGAACTCATCATCGCAAAAGGCAGAGGTGGATGTAAGAGGAGAATCATGGATTTTTAAGAGTTCACTAAGGTAAATATGATCAGGAATCCGAATTCCAATTTGTTTGTCTTTATGATGCACCACAGAAGGTTTTGGCAGATTTTTATTGGCCTTTAAAACAAAGGTAAAAGGACCAGGTGTCACTCGTTTCATCAGACGGTAGGCTGAATTTGGTAAATACTCAATAAAATTCGATGCCATAGAAATATCTCTGCACATCAAAGAAAGTGGTTTGTCTTTGGGAAGTTTACGAATTGCGTATATTTTCTCAACACCCAATTTGGAGTGTGCATCTGCAATGATCGCATAAACAGTATCCGTAGGGAAAATATAAACGGCTCCATCCTTCAACCTTTCTGAAATTTGTTTGAGCTTTCGGATTTCTGGATTTTCTGGATGGAGGTATAGAATCATGCGTTTTCACAGCAGAGATTATTGTGCTGTGAGTCCCCCATCGAGAACAAGGCACTGACCCGTCATATAAGAAGAAGAATCAGATGCTAAATAAATCGCCGCACCTAGTAATTCTTCTGGTTTTCCAAGTCGTCCCATAGGAATTCCAGCAAGAACTTGTTTCATGATGAATTCTTTGTCTTTAATCATATCGGTCATTTCGGTATCGATAAGACCGGGACAAATCACATTCACTCGATAACCATTATTGCACCACTCAATAGCAAGGGCTTTCGATAAAGTAATGACTGCTCCCTTGGTCCCGGAATACACAGAAGCCAGTTTACTTCCTACCATTCCTAGAACTGAAGCCACATTGATGATGTTTCCACCTTCTTTTTTATGGTGTTTGTAATAGGCTTGGCAATTGCGAAAAACACCCACATAGTTTGTCTGAACTATATTTTGTAATTCCTCTTCTTTGAATCCAGAAGCAGGAGTGTTCGTTGCAATTCCAGCGTTGTTAATTAGTGTATCAAGTCTTCCATGTTTTGCCTTGATTTGACCAATGATTTCGAATGCCGCACCTTCATTACGAACATCCAATACTACTCCATTGATTCCTTCTTTAGCCATCCATTCAATGGATTCAGGTCGCGAACCTGCCCCGTACACAATGGCACCAGCGTCTCTAAAACCAAGAGCTAAAGATTTGCCGATACCTCGACTGGCACCAGTGATCAAAATTGATTTTCCTTTTACATCAAATAAACTCATTTTACCTCGTGATTGGAAGGATAACAATCGCTAGCTTGAGGTTTTGTGTCTTCCAAAAGTTTTTTATAATCTAAAGTATTATCATCCCGAACCAAATCTCTTCTTATGTAGTGTGTACCTTTTTCGTAATAATCCGCAACGGGATTACAATCTTGGATGTCTTCGGAAAAACCTCGTTTACATCCAAAAACAAAAACGATCGCACATAAAAAAATAGCCAAAAGTCGAGGACTCATCATTATGAAATGAAACAATATCCCGTAAGGAATAGCAAGAATTTGTTTATACTCAAATCGACGTCACCAAGACGAATCCAATTACTCACCGATCTTGGATTTTTGTTCCAGGTGAAACCATCAAACATTGATGAATCTCAAAAGAAGGACGAACCGGTGCTTCAGTATTTAGAACGAATGGTTCACTCAAAATTAGGAATCGATGAAGACCCTAACAACCTCTACTTGGCCGCTGATACCATAGTCGTTTTTGAAAAAGAAATTTTACACAAGCCAGTCGACTTGGAAGATTCCGTTCGGATCCTAAAAACACTGTCGGGAAAAAAACATTCCGTATTTTCTGGAGCCGGTTTGCAGAAAGGATCAAAGGTTGATTTTTTTTACGAGGAAACCGGAATCGAATTTAAAGATTGGAATGAGGTAGAAATTCGAGATTATATTTTAAGATGCCAACCTTTTGATAAAGCAGGTTCTTATGGAATTCAGGATACAAACGGGCCGGTTGCGACAAAACTTGGATCATATACAAATGTGATGGGATTTCCCCTCCGAAGTTTTTTAGCTCGTTCTTCGGCGTGGTTGCCTTATTGGGAAGGGTCTATTATGCGTAGAGGTTGACTAAATTTCCAGGTTTGTAAGCCGCTTTTGCCTCTGGACTAGTTTGTACCTCAGCTGCTTTTTTTTCCGTTTCTCCGGAAACATATCTTGGCTGGTAGGAACGCGATTGGATTGCTTCCACTTGCTCTACCGCTTGTGTATTGTATGTGGGAGACACATACATATACGGTTCGCCCAGTCCTGAAACTCTTGCCACATTACTTGAGATTTCCATACTATGAATATCGCCTCGTTCGTATCGAAAGATTAGACCGGATTCACGAAAATGGAAACAAAAAAATCGCAAGCGAGAGAATTTAGCTCTCTTTTCCAACTATTCAAAACTCAAACAAGTAACCTCCCACAATTTTTTGCCTACACAGGGGAGGATTCTTATGAATTTGAACTCATCATCGAACATTACAAAGAAGCACTTTCAAAATCTTCAGGTGCATACGAAATCATTCTGATCGTATCTGAATCA
Organism: Leptospira soteropolitanensis; assembly: GCF_026151655.1. Lineage (GTDB taxonomy): Bacteria > Spirochaetota > Leptospiria > Leptospirales > Leptospiraceae > Leptospira_A > Leptospira_A soteropolitanensis. Next base: position 421,863 of record NZ_JAMQPN010000001.1, read on the forward strand.
GGAGAGCAGGCAAAACTTTTTGCTGAACTTTTCACTCCTGATATGTTTTATCCAAGAAAACTTATCATTGTCAAACAAGCTGCTGCTCTTTTTAAACCCATACTCGATACAAAGGCGACACAAGAATGGAAAGACTTTGCTTCTGGTTTTCGAAAAAACATAACCTCTGTTTCTGATGAAATTTTTCTCATTGTCCATTACGATGGAAAAGACATTCCTCAAAGTTTAATCCAACTCTTTCAAGGTACCTTAAACTATTACAAAACCAAGTTTTTATATCCGAGTGATTATCCAAAAGTTTTCAAAGAAGTTTGTGACCAAGAACAAGTGCACTTTGAACCAAATGCAGCCGATGAATTCATTCATCGAATTCCTGCAAATGTCGGAGCTTACCTTAAAAGCGTAAAAAAACTCAAACAATACTTACATCGTTCCAAATTTACAATCGAAGATGTTAATTCAGTTCTCTTTAGTCAAAATGAACTGAATACCAATGTACTTGTAGAAACTTTGATTCAAAAACGAAAGGTTGATTTTTTTAAAGAGTTTACCAAGTTCAATGATCAAAACTCTGAAATTCTAAGTTTCTTAACCAGACTCAGTTACAAACTGGATGAAATTCGTAAAATCAAAGTCATTCGAGCAAGACACAATGGCGAAGTACCAATTCCCATCATGGATGAACTTTTGAAAACAGGAAGTTATTCCGATGCGAGAAAAAATTTTGTAAGAAGGCAATTGGTTTCTGACTCTGCTTTATTTACAGATAAAATTTTGGATCTGTTTTATGACCAAGTAATTGAAATGAATATCAAATTCAAATCAGGGCTTCGCGACGAAGAAGGAAGGAATTATTTTTTACAGAAAATTATGCATCTCTTTTCTTTACTTCAAGAAAGATCTTCCAAATGATATTCATGTAATTTCCGATACAAATTCCTTTCAGAGATTCCTAGTAGTTTAGCAGCCTTTTCTCTGTTTCCTTTTGTATAAATCAAATTTGCTTTTATGATTTCTTTTTCATAACTTTCCAAACTGATTCCAGGTTTCACTTCCAACTCGCTTAGATGGTTCTCAAAAAAATGAGATGGGATCTGCTTCCAATACAATTGTTTGCCGGTTGAAAATCCAACCAATGCAAAGATCATGTCGCGTAGTTCAGAAAAATTTTTGGTGAACGATTTGTTCTTAAAGAAAACGAAAAATTCTTCTTCGATTCCTGAAATTTTTTTACCAAGCTCTGTATTTGCCTCTTCTAAAAACTGAGATACAAAAAATGGTAATTCAGAAATCCTTTTTTTTAAATTAGGTAGTTCAAACCTAAAAGATTTCAACTGATCATAAAAATCTGAATATACATTCTTTTGATTTAGAATTTCAAGCTCCTCAGAATGAATTTCCCAATACAAATATACTTTTGATTTTTCTTCGTATTTTTCTGACTTCCACCATTGTTGTAATAACAAAACTTCTTCTGGTTTTGCCTTTGTGATTCGATCAATCAGAATAGTAACAATTTGTTTGGATGTTTTGATTTTTTCTAAAGACTCCGAAAATGCAAATGGATAGGAAAAATCAAAATTTACTAAATGACTCGGAGATATATTCCTTTGTTCTAAACTTCTTTGAATCCAAAAACTTTTTCCTACCCCACCTTCCCCAATGATTAATATAGGCAAATTGGAATTAGAAGTTTCGATCCACTGATTGCGAATCTTTTGAATATCGGATCCATTACAAATCCATTCCGAAATGGATTTACTTCTTTTTGATGACACTCACTGTCCCTTGCAAATAACCATTAAATTCTCTAATTTTGTTTGAATCTAAAAACTTTTTTGCCTGTGAAGGCTTTACCATAAGAGTCTTTGGGTAAGTTGTATTTATTTTTAACAAGTTGGTTTCGGCAGGAGCATTTTTCACCCCCCATGTAGATAGAGGATCAAGAAGAAATGTAGTTTGAATCAAATACTCTTTTCCTTTTGTCACCACTACATCATAAGGTAACTGAATCCAAATGGCTTCGCCTTTTGATTCTACAAGTACTGTTTGGAATCTGTCTTTTTCCGTTTGGTCCGTATTGGATTCTGTTCGCAAAATGTATTCCAAATCTGTTTTAATTTCTTCTTTTTCCAGGACACGTTTGTCTGAAATTTTTTCATATGCAAGATAAAGATTGTAAGGTGTAACTACATCGACTGCAGCACGAACAAGAGAGGAATCATATTTTTTGATTTGGTTTTGATTCCAATTAAATGGCATTGGTATTTCCTCTATAGACGAATACACGTTAAATTGATTTAAATAAAGAAATTCATAGCCTTCCGAGGTTCCAATTTTTTGGTATTCTGTAATTCCTACAACGCGGCTATTACTTGCTTTGCCTATCCTTTGCAATTCTCGGATTGTACTTAATTCCGAATGGTTGGGAACTAGTAGAACTGGCTCAATTTCCATTTGCCGTAAATCGTTCAATGCCATGATGATCGATCCGGATTTATCCTTTACTGCAGAAGAAAGAAGTAAAAAAAGTTTTCGCGATTCTTTTTTCCCAGAAGAAATTTTAGACTTTAAACCTTGTAAGGCGGATACAATTGTCTCAGCCTGGTTGTTTCCTTGCCATCCTGTTTCTTCCATCAATTTTTTGATTTCAATATGTTCTTTTGTCAGTGGGATGGTGATAATTTTATCTTTCTTTACGAGTGTCACACCTAAAAACAATCCGTCCTGATCATACAAGGAAGACATACTCTTCAGAATATCTTTTTTATAATATGCGTATGCTGAATGAATATCGATAAAAAGACTAATTTCATAATTAGGAGTTATTTTGTTTTTCTTTTCATAAAACCGAGGAGGTAAAAAACGAAAACTTTTTTCATTATGTTTTTCATAAGCTAAGACAAAGTTGGAAATTAATTTGGATTGGATCGTTTGTTTTGATTGGTTTTTGCAGTTGAATATAATCGTTTTAACAAGGATGGGATTTCCAAAATCAATTTGATCTTGGACTACAAAATGAGAATCCCACTCTGTACAGAAAGAAAATAGATCCTGGTCTTTTAGTTCTCCTTCTTCGTTCCAATCCGATTCATTCAAATAATTTTCTACTAGTTTAGGATCTGTTATTTCGGTAAAAAAATTTCGTTTTAAATAATGTCGCGAAAGACGGGACAACTCAAATCCAGCCTCACGTCTTGAGCCAAGAACCGGTGGGACCTCGCCTGAAATATATGCAGGTAGGATAGAAATTTCTTTCCCGAACAAAAATTTAGGAGAGAATGCAATAAAAATTAAAAGCAATATTTGGGCTATACGGAAGGGTCGGCGAGACATAAAATTAGAATCGGTCTATTGAGGGAAAATGTAAATCTTTATCCTACAAGCATCATTCGTTTTCTTTGAGAAAAGATTGACAAGGGTTTTTTATGGGATCAAATTCTTCGGAAAAGGAGTAGATTCTTTATGAAGAAATCGCTTATCGTATGTGCCTCTCTAATCGCATTTGTTGTATCTTGCGGATCCAATGATGGAGGCAGAAGAGACGCTACGACCGTAGGTAAAAATGGTTGGATTTTTGAAGGTTGGGCATGTGCGCCTGACGCGGCAGCTGCTAAACGTGGTGAAAGCCCTGCTGAGTATTGCAAAGGGAAAGAAAAAGAATTCGATTATCTTTACATGAAATTTTCTGCACGTGCATCTGACAAAGCTATCAAAGCAAATTCAGTAGCAATGAAACAATCCACTTGCCGTGAAGCAGCTCGTCTTCAAGTTGCTGGTGATGGTTTGAAAAAAATCTTAGGTGAATACTTAGAACAAGCTTCTGGAGTATCTGATGGCCAATCTACAGGTTCCGTTATTGTTTCTGAATCTAAAGGTACCATCAAAGGTGTTGGAGTTTACGACTGCTGTTCACTTAACAATGAAACAGGAATTTGCGCAAACGTTGGCGAACCTGAAACTTGGGAAGAATGTCAGTGTGTTGGATACTTGCGTTATATGGGCGGACAAAAAGCTCTAGAAGCAAAAGCAACTGCAGCACAATAATTTAACTGTTTAGCTTTTAACTTCAAAAAGCCTCCTGATTTCGGGAGGCTTTTTTTTTGCCCATACCCTAATTACTTTTTTAGTTTTGGATCAAAGTAATGTTTGTGGATGAATTCTTGAACAATCTTGTGTTGTGATGCTGTCAAAGGTTGAAAGATTACTGAAGTAGTTTTTCCTGCAGTTCGATGTACAGTTCCTATTATTTCTAAAGGATTTTGATGAAGAGAAAAATGAACCCTTACTTGGTCACCTTCATAAAAAATGGCAGTCGTTTGGAAAGCAAGTCCTCCTGTTCCTAAATCGGAAAGGTGACCTGATACTGGTGTATTTCTTGATTTTACAAGTTCAACAGTGCAAGGTACGTCTAACTTTACACGTGCATCTTTTCGTTTTTGTTTAGCCCCAACGTATTTACTATAACTATCTGAAAATATTGACTGCTTTGAATCGGCCATTTTAACTTCCTCTATGCGAGACTAACAAATGTTTCACAGTTGATATTCTCGTTTTTTATTTCGCTTGTTTCCAAAAACTTAGAATCCATTTGTACTGATTCTAATTTATCTATAAATTGGTTTACATTGGTAATTGCCAGAAGTTCTCTTTTTGTATCTTCGGGGAAACCAGTATTCTCTATATATCGTATGAAGTGCTTTCGAAAAAGTACCAAAGCATAATCATCATCTGAAGGATAAAAATTTAACATTAGATTTAAATGTTCTAAAATGACAGCTTTGATTTCTAACCAGCCAACCACTTCCTTTGGCCTTTCAGAAAAAATCCAAGGATTTCCAATGGCTTTACGACCAATTAATACAAGATCGACACCGTATTTTTTTTTCTTAAACATTGCTTCAGAAAAACTGGCCACATCCCCATTACCAAAGATAGGTACATTCGCTTTGGATTTGATTTCACCAATAGCATTCCAATCAGCAAAACCAGTATATGCCATCGCTTTAGTTCTGCCATGAACAGAAATGGCAGAGACCCCTGATCCTTCTAATACTTTGACTGTTTCTAAATAGTTTAAGGAATTGGAATCCCAACCAAGGCGAATTTTTGCTGTGACAGGTAGTCCGGTTTTTTTTCGAATCCCTTCAATCATAGCACCAGCCAAACGAACATTTCGTAAAAGACCTGCCCCTGAACCGTGGTGGGAAACTTTTGCCACAGAACATCCCATATTCAAATCAATCACATCTGGATTTTTGGAAGCCGCAATTTCTGAGGCATTGACTACTGTGTCTAAATCCGATCCAAAGATTTGAAAAAAAATGGGTCGTTCTGTTTCTAAATAACGAAACATATACAATGACTTTGTATTACCAATGAGCAGTTGTTCTGTGGAAACAAATTCTGTATAAGCAAATGCCGAGCCAAATCTTCTTGTGATTTGTCTATAAGGACTATCAGATATACCAGCCATCGGAGAAAGAACAACATCACCCTTGATTGTCACTCCGCCGATGGTAATCATAAACCCTCTTTATTCCGAATCGGACTCCGAATCTCTTACGACAGCAAAGTCTTTTACGAAGTCATCATCTTTGGTATTTACAACTTTGACACCCATAGCAGAACGACCCACCATAGATATTGTTTTGACTTCTACACGAATTGCCATTCCAGATTGAGTGATAACAAGTAGTTCATCTTCTTCTTTTACAGATGCAATGCCTACAGCCCGTCCATTTTTTTCACCAATCTTCAAATAGGTCATCCCTTTACCACCACGACCTTTGGTAGAGAACTCTTCAAAATCAGTTCGTTTTCCAAACCCATTTTCGGATACGCAGAATAAATTGGTTCCCGGTTCTACTTTTGTAATCCCTGCAATGGCATCATCTTCTTCCAACTTCATCGCAGTCACACCAGATGCAGTTCGACCTTGCGAGCGAAGTTCATTCAAATTCATTCGAATCGCTAGTCCATTTTTACTTCCGATAAACACATCAAAGTTATTTGGATTGGCAATCACGTCGATGAGTTCATCACCTTCCCGTAGTCCGATCGCAATAATTCCGGATTTTTTAGTATTGGTAAATTCATCCAATTGAATTTTTTTCACAAATCCATCTCTTGTAACCATAAGCAAATACGATTCGTCAAAATTTCTAAAAGTGAATAAGGAAGTAATGATTTCATCATCATTTAAGTTAATAACTGCTTTTAGTGATTTTCCGCGTGCTTCTTTTGTAGCAATCGGTAACTCATAAACTTTCATGAGGAATGCTCTACCTTTATTGGAAAAGAGCATTAAGTTATCATGAGTCATGGCACTACTGAGTTTTTTAACAAAGTCTTCTCTCTTTGTGGAGATTCCTTGGACTCCCTTTCCTCCTCGTTTTTGGCGACGGAAGGTATCCATTGGAAGGCGTTTGATAAACATGTCTTCAGAAAGTTGAACTACAACTTCTTCATCTGCTATCAAATCTTCTGCATTAAATGTTGAGGATTCTAAAGATTCTAAACTAATTTCTGTTGTACGATTGTTTCCAAAAGACTGGGAAACTTTTCCAAGTTCCTCACAAATGATAGATTTAACTCGTTCTGGTTTGGCAAGAATGTCTTCTAGGTCAGCTATAAGAAGTCGCACTTGTTCTAATTCTTCGATAATCTTTTGAACTTCTAAGGAAGTGAGGCGTTGCAAACGCATTTCCAAAATTGCATCCGCTTGGATTTCAGAAAGTGAGAACGTTGCCATGAGGGAACTTTGTGCTTCTTTTACATCTTTGGATGCACGAATGATACGAATGACTTCATCGATGTTATCAAGCGCAATGCGAAGTCCTTCTAAGATATGTGCTCTTTTCTGTGCTTTGTCTAAATCAAATTCAGTTCGTTTGACAATAACTTCGTTTCTATGATCCGCATAGGATTTAAGAATTTCTTTTAAAGAAAAGATTTTTGGGCGATTATTTAAAATCGCAAGCATTGTAATTCCATAACTCACTTGTAGTTGTGTGAGTTTGAAAAGTTGATTTAGGATGACTTGCGCATTTGCATCTTTTTTAACATGGATTTCAACGCGAATTCCCTTTCTATCCGAAAGATCCAAAATTTCAGAAATCCCTTCAATGATTTTCTCATTCACAAGCTCCCCGATTTTTTCGAGTAAGTTCTTCTTATTCACTTGGTAAGGAATTTCATTGATGACAATGATCTCACGACCTTTGTTGTTTTCGATGATATCAACTTTAGATCGAATGCGAATGGAACCTTTTCCTGTGGCGTAGGCTTGGTATAAACCTTCGCCACCAATGATCGTTCCACCAGTTGGAAAATCAGGTCCCGGAAGAATTTTCATGAGTTCCGGAAGTGTGATATCCGGATTTTGAATGAGAGCAATAACAGCATTTACTGATTCTTTTAGGTTATGCGGTGGAATATTGGTAGCCATACCCACTGCAATTCCTGTGGAACCGTTTACCAGAATATTTGGAAAATTAGCTGGTAATACATCCGGCTGTTGTCTTGTATCATCAAAGTTTGGCGAAAAGCTAACAGTATTTTTTTCGATGTCTTTGAGTAGTTCTTCCGCAAGTTTCGTAAGTTTTGCTTCCGTATAACGATAGGCTGCCGCGTTATCACCGTCGACAGATCCAAAGTTTCCTTGCCCATCAATCAAAGTCTCTCGCATTGAAAAAGTTTGGGCCATTCGAACCATAGTTTCGTAAACTGCCGAGTCACCATGAGGGTGATAGTTACCAATCACTTCCCCAACAATTTTCGCTGATTTTACATAAGGACGATCTGATCTCCAGGCTCTTTCATTCATCGCATGAAGAATTCTTCTATGAACTGGTTTTAATCCATCTCTAACATCGGGAAGGGCTCGACCTACAATGACACTCATCGCATAATCAAGGTAAGCTTCCTTCATTTGATCTTCAATTTCAACCGGAATGACCCGCACACCGGCTTTGAGTGCACCCGCTACGTCTGGTCTACCAGAAAGATTCAGTGCTAAGGTTTTATTTGATTCGTTCTCTTGGCCGTTTTGTTCGGTCATTTTTTTATCCTAATTCCAATTAAAGATCTAAATTTGCAACTTTGTAAGAATTCGCTTCTATGAAACGACGGCGTGGAGATACTTCATCACCCATAAGAATATTGAATGTATCTTCTGCTTCCACAAAATCTTGTAACTTCACTTGTAACATAACCCGTTCTTTTGGATCCATAGTCGTATCCCAAAGTTGTTCTGGATTCATCTCTCCAAGTCCTTTGTATCGTTGGATTACAACTTTGTCATTGGGTCTTGCTTTAAGAATTTCTTCCTTTTCCCTATCAGAGTAAACATAGACAGACTCTCTTCCAAACTTCAAAAGATACAAAGGTGGTTGTGCCACAAACAAAGATCCTTGTTCAATGATTGGTTTCATATAACGGAAGAAGAATGTTAATAGAAGTGTTCGGATATGCGATCCATCCACATCCGCATCTGTCATAATGATGATTTTTTTATAACGAAGTTTTTCAACATTGAATTCATCATCACCAATTCCTGTTCCCATAACTGTGATTAGGGTTCGAATTTCTTCATTCGAAAGAATTTTATCCAAACGTGCTTTTTCGACGTTTAAGATTTTACCTTTTAAGGGAAGGATGGCTTGGGTATTTCTGTCCCGACCTTGTTTCGCGGAACCACCTGCCGAGTCTCCCTCGACAAGATACAATTCACAATGTTCAGGATCTTTTTCAGAACAGTCTGCGAGTTTACCAGGAAGACCACCACCTTCTAAAACAGTTTTTCTTCTTGTTAAATCTCGTGCACGTCTTGCTGCTTCTCTAGCTTTGGATGCTAAAATACATTTCTCTAAAATCTTTTTGATCACAGCAGGATTTTCTTCGAAAAATCGATTGAGTCCTTCTCCTGTGATGGTTTGCATAAGACCTTTTACTTCTGCGTTAACTAATTTTTCTTTTGTTTGTGAGTTAAACTGTGGTTGTGGGATTTTGATCGATATCACAGCACAAAGGCCTTCTTTGATATCATCCCCTTGTAAACCATTGGGTTGTTTTTTGAAAAGGATTTGGTCTTTCTTTAAGTGGTCGTTTAGAGTTCTTGTGAGAGCAGTTCTAAATCCTTCTAAGTGAGTTCCACCTAAGTTGTTATTGATGGCATTGGTAAAACAAAAAATATTTTCGCTATAGGTATCACAGTACTGTAGGGCAATCTCCGCCCAAACATTTTCTTTTTCGCCCACAAAGTGTAAAACTTTATGAAGAGGATGTTTTGATTCAGTAATATATTCCACAAAGGAAACAATTCCACCATCAAACTTAAATTCATGTTTAGCAACTTCGTCTTTTCTTTGGTCTTCAATACGAATCAGAAGCCCTTTGTTTAAAAAAGCGATTTCTCTAAATCTAGCCGAAAGGGTATCAAATGAGAAATCGACAGTTGTAAAAATGGTGTCGTCTGCCTTAAAGCGAACCACTGTTCCACGGTGAGTTGTTTCTCCTATAATTTTTACATCTTCAACAGGTACACCGGCTTGGTATTTTTGATAATGAAGTTTTCCATCTTGGTGGACTTCCACTTCTAAATAAGTAGAAAGAGCGTTTACAACGGATACTCCTACCCCGTGCAATCCACCAGAAACTTTATAAGCATCGTTTTCAAACTTACCACCGGCATGTAAGATCGTTAATACTACTTCAATGGTAGACTTACCCTTGTCCGGATGAATTCCTGTAGGAATTCCGCGACCATTATCTCGAACTTCAATGATATGGTCTGGTAAAATGCGGACATCAATTTCAGTACAATGGCCAGCCATTGCCTCATCCACAGAGTTATCCACAACCTCATAAACCATCTTATGTAGGCCGGACTCATCTTGGGTTCCGATATACATTCCGGGGCGTTTCCGGACCGCTTCTAGACCCTCTAGGATCTTGATTTTCGAGGCTGAATAGGCGTTTTGATCGGTTTCGTTGGACATAAATTTATAAGATACCCTATAGGAAGTATCCTAGAAAGACCCTCGAAGGGCAAGTGAAAACGGGGGGATTTAAGTGACTTAAGACCTAGGATTTTGAAATTCGTTTCCCGTTTTAAAGTGAATTTTTTCCAATAAAACTGGGTCGGTAATTGAGTTCACTTTCGCTAAAAGTTCTGCCTTTTGAAACTCCAATTCCTGGGAAATCATAGAGTGACGACAAACAACTGTGAGTTTTTTACCTTCAATGGATTTTGGAAAACTCTGTTTTCCAAAATAATCACCAACAATATCATTCCAACAAAGTCGTAGGGTTTTTAGAATCTGATCCCGAAAGACAGCTTCCCTGTCCATACCCATTTTTTCCAAACTTTGGAAGAGTTCGTGGAGTTCTACTTTTTTCATTTTTCTAAAAAAACCTTCACTTTTCCACCTTCTACTTGATAGATTTCTTTATCAACTGTTAGGTTTCCAACATACTCATGAATTCCTTCCAAGTCTGTCGTAGTAAAAAATGCCTGCCCACATTCAGAAATAAGATTCACAAAATATTCTCTTCGTTTGACGTCCAGTTCCCTGATAATATCATCAATAAGCAAAACCGGAGCTTCTCCCGTAGTATCACGGATCATTTGGAAACAAGCCGTTTTAAGAGCGATAACCGCACTTCGTTTTTGTCCTTGGGATCCAAACCCACTTAAATCTTTATCATCAAATCCAATTGGCAACGTATCTCTATGGTTTCCACAACTAGTATAACCAATCGCTCTGTCTTTTCGAAGATTATCGATGAGTTTTTGTCTATGTTCTTCTTTCGAAGAGATATTCGGTTTGTAAGTTAAAAAGAAAGGATCTTTCCCAGAACTTAACTGTTGTAAATTTTTATGAAAGTAACCGGCTAAGGTTTCAATGGTTTTGGTTCTGATTTCACGAATTTCCGCATCATGTTCAATGATAGGTTCATCCCAGATTCCAATTTCTCGATCTGTAGAATTATCTTTTTTCAAAGCGGCATTTCGTTGTTTTAAGAGACGATCATATTCAATGAGTTGTTTTAAATAATAACGATTGGTGGAAGAAATAAACGCATCTAAAAATCTTCTTCTTTCCACATTTCCATCTTCAATGATAAGGATGTCTGGTGGGCTCATCACAATCGAACGAAAGTATCCTACATAGTCAGAGATTTTTTTAAACTCTTCCCCGTTAACTTTTAGTTTTTTTCTTTTGGAATAAGAATGTTCAATTCCATATTCAAATAAATAATCATTCTCTTCAGATTCAAATTCAGCACGTATGAAGGTATCTTTTGTATCCCACCGAAGGAGTTGGTTTTGGTCCGATTCGCGAAAACTTTTTAAATAGGATAACAGAGAAATGGATTCGAGAAGGTTTGTCTTACCTTCTCCATTGTTTCCAATAAAAAAGATAAGACGTGATTTGAATGTTAACTGTGTTTCTTCGTGATTCCGAAAATTCTTTATGTAAATTTTCTTTAGAAACATTAAAGTTTCATTGGCATAATGACAGAAACAAAATCACTATCGGAAGGATCTTTAAACAGAACCGGTGCACTTGAAGTTGTGAATTCTAAAATGACCTCAGGATCATCCACAGCTTTTACCACATCACTCAAATAATCACCTTTAAAGGCAATTGTGATTGCTTCTCCATTGTATTCAATTGGCATATTATGATCAAACATCATCGTTCCAGGATTGGAAGAGCTAATATTGACATTTCCTTTAGTAAAAGCCAAACGAATTTGTTTCGAAGGTTCTTCCGCAGAAATGAGAGCTTGTTTTAAAAAAGTTAAAAAGTCAGCTTTTACAACTCGAACCGATTCTGAAGTTTGTTTTGGAATGACTTGTTCATAATCAGGAAAGTTACCATCAATCAATTTGAAAAGAAGTTCTACGTTTCCAGAAGAAACATAAATTTGTTCTTCTACAAATCCAATTTTAGCAGTTTCCTTTCCTTCCATCATCTTAAGCATTTCACGAACCGCTTTATGAGGAATGATCACACCATTTTTGAATGGAAATTGTTTTGGAAACTTACGAACAATTTTAGAAAGACGACGTCCATCGGTTCCCACAACAATCAGATCTGTATTGTCTGGTTTTAAAAATAAACCATTGAATACAAACCTTGTTTCTTCAATTGCCATAGCATAAGAAGTTTTACGAAACATCTCACGAATGGTTTGGCAAGGAAATTCAACAACGCTTGTCTCATCTACTTTCGGAATTGTTTTGATATCTTCTGAATCAATACCATTGACTTTAAACTTAGTGTCCATCTTGCCACTGGCATCAGTGATGGTTGTCTCTGAGTTTTCTGATTGGTCTGTCGTTGTGAGTAAACTTGTATCAAAGTTTAAGTTTTTAAAAATACTCGATAGTTGTTTCGCAGGTAAAGATGCTGTTCCCTTTTCTCCAATGGTCGATGGAACAGAAGTTTTGATTGCGATCTCTAAATCGGTAGCAGAAAGATAAACTTCATTCTCACCTGTTTGGATTTTGAGATTGGAGAGAGCCGATTTAATCTCTCGAACTGAGATGACTCCATCCACTGAGTTGATTGCTTTTAGGAATTCTGTAGTATTGACAGTGAATTTCATTTTTCCTCTTCTTCTTATTTATATTATATATCTTTATATATATTATGTCGTTTCCGTTGGTTCTGTCAGTATGTCGATAAAGCCTGGAAACATCAATTTTTATTGAATTATGTCAGGTTTTTTCCTTTTTGCAACTGTCAATATTTATGTCACTTTGAACAGGTTCAGGAAAACTTAAGGGACAATAAGGACTGACTATGTCCTATCGACAGTTTATCGACAGGTAATGGTCGGATTAATCACAGGTTATTGGAAACTTATCTTGTGTTTGATGGTATGAAACAGGTCTTCCCATTGTGGATCCGTTTTCATACGCTCTTTGAATTTATCGATTCCGTGGATGACGGTCGAATGTGTGGTCGAAAAAATTCTGCCAATTTGTGCTTTCGGAACATGTAGTACATCATGAAGGAGGAGCATACACAAATGCCTAGGCGGGATGAAATCGGCTTTCCGACTCTTCCCTAACAAATCCTTGCGAGCGACATTGGATCTTTCGCAGACAAGATCAATGACCATATCTGGGCTGAATCCAATTCGTTTTTTATTCGTAAGAAAACGTGCTTCGGCAATTTCCTGAATTTTCTCTTCCGTGAGTAAAAAGTATTCATAGGCCTTTTTGTATAAAACTAAATCGTTTACGATTCCAATCAGAGCGCGGGAATCCCCTTCCAATCGTTCAGCAAGCCACTGCAAAAGTTTGTCACTCGCAGGAATATTGAATTCAGAAAAATTGGCTCGCAAAAGTTCGATTCGCAGTGCCAAGTCGTGCGACTTGATATCGGCTTGGAGACCGTGTACAAATCGAGATTTTAACCTTTCGTGTAACGGAAGTTCGTAACTAGGTCTATCGGATGCAATGACGATTTGGCGTTTTCTATCATAAAGAAAATTGAAGAGTGCAAAAAACTCCTCTTGTGTTTTTTCAGCCCCACCATTCAGAAATTGAATGTCATCAAAGAGGAGAACATTGTAAGACTGGTATCGAATTTTAAAAGATTCAAGTGACTCACGGTTATTTTGACGAACGGTGAAAATAAATTCATTTAAAAAAGAGGTACTGTTTACATACCGAACGGTCTTCCAAGGATCCTTTTTTTTGATCTCGTTTCCGATGGCATGTAGAAGATGAGTTTTTCCCACACCAACAGGTCCAAAGATATATAGTGGATTGTATTTCCCTGGTTGTTCTGCCACACTTTTCGCAGCTGTATAAGCTATGCGATTGGAATCAGAAGTGATATAATTGCTAAAAATAAATTCTGGATTTAGGTCCGAGTCAGATTCATCAAATTTCGATTGTATGACTTCCTTAAATATTTGTGCGGAGGTTTCTGATTCCGCTAAAATAGAAACTCGAAAACGATCACCTACTACTTGATAAACGGCGTCTTCAATGAAAGTCGTATACTTCGTTTCCACGTGGCGTTTGATTCCCGTCGATGGAGCCGTCAAGTGAACCACTTGGTTGTCCCATTTTTCGAATTTGAGTGGTGCAATGAAATTGGAAAAGTACTTGGGAGGTATCTGTTTCGATATTTCTTCTAAAATTTCTTCCCAACGTCTGTCCAAGTTTCCCCGCCCTAAATGTGAAATCGGGTACTATACTTTTAGCAAGTAGGTAGAATTCAAATGAAAAATCGGAAAACGATCCAAACTAGAAAAAATAGTCGAACCGGATAAAAAAATTATGTCACTTTATTGGTTTGACAGAATATGTTCTAGTAATTCTTGTTAGGTGTTCTTTATTTAGATCAATATTCAAATGATGTTTAAAATCATTTTTTAATTAAGTCGCCAGTCTTAAAAATAATTGTGATAAAAGAACATACTCGAGTGCAGGAATTTCATAATGCAGTTTCATTTTAAAATCTAAGATGGCTTCGATCCTTCCTACATTGGCTTCAAAGTTTTTTTGTCTGTACTCATAAAGTAGTAATAAACAAATCATCTCTAAAAAATCTATTCCAGTAAGTCCTTCTTTATTAGATCGAAATTCTCCGAGTTGGTCACGCACCCAGTTTTCCAACTTAAAAAGTAAAATCGAATCGTGACAATGTTCTCTTACATTCTCATGCCACTCTTCCAAAAACTCATCAGAGATTTCAAAAGGGTTGAGGGATCCACCATAGTAAAGTTTGGATTCGGTCATTTCATTTCTACGAATCTTTTTGATTTCATCTTGTGTGAGATAATTGAAGGGAACACAAACCGAACGAGACACTATGGTTGGTTTTAAGTTTTTTAAATCGTTAACGATGAGAATGAACTTTGTATGAGGTGGAGGTTCTTCTAAAGTTTTTAGAAGAGTTGTTTCTGCTTCGTTATTAATTCGATTTGCTTCAGGAAATAATACAACACGATATTCGGAAGTATGTGGTTTGAATGGAATCCGAGCTGATAACAACCAACGAATGGTAAAGTCTTCTGGATCTTTTTCTTTTCCGATGGCAATGTTTTTTCTTCTGGGAAATTGAATGAAGTCGGGATGGACTCCTTTCATGAATTGGCGACAGGAATCACAAACTCCACAAGAGGTTCCTTCTAAACAAAGGAGTTGTCTTGCAAATCTTTCTGCTGCTGTCCACTTCCCCACTCCATCGGGTCCGTAAAAAATAATAGAACCAGGAATTCGTGACCTATCTTTTAAAAAAGATTTTAGATAAGTCAGTGCTACATCTTGGCCTGAAACTTGGTCGAATGAAAACAAAGCATCGGCCATTGGTCTTTAGTATACCGGAGTCAGCCAATTCATATAGTTCGGTTGTTCTCCACGAACTGCTTCAAAAAAGATGGATTGGATTTTTTTAGTGATGGGTCCGATGTTCCCATTACCGATCACACGACGATCCACTTCTTTCACCCAAGCCACTTGTACACCTGTGCCCGAAAAAAATAATTCATCAGCGATATAAAGTTCGGAACGTGCAA
Organism: Leptospira soteropolitanensis; assembly: GCF_026151655.1. Taxonomy (GTDB): domain Bacteria; phylum Spirochaetota; class Leptospiria; order Leptospirales; family Leptospiraceae; genus Leptospira_A; species Leptospira_A soteropolitanensis. The sequence goes on from NZ_JAMQPN010000001.1 coordinate 437,415, forward strand.
TGTCTCTTTCGATTACTTGGTAACCTAGGTCTTTTGCAATTTGAATGATACTACGACGAGTAATCCCTTCTAAAATTGAAGATGGAATGGTTGGTGTATGAATCACTCCATCACGAACAATAAAAAGATTTTCTGCAGAACCTTCTGATACAAATCCTCTCGCATCTAAAAAGATAGCTTCATCCATTCCATTTTGAACGGCTTCTGATTTGGCAAGAGCTGAGTTCACATACCCACCACTCACTTTGGAAAGAGTTGGAATTTGGTTATCAGAAAATCTTTGCCAAGAGGAAACCATAGTGGTTAGTCCGTTTTGTGTATCGAGGTAATCATCCAACTTCAATGCATAAATGGTGATGTCTGCTTTTACATCATGGAACCTTGGTGAGAGTTGTAAGGCAGAAGTATAAATGAAAGGTCTTAAGTATACATTTTGTTTGGCTTCATTTTTTCGAAGGAGATCCAAGATGATGGATTGGATCTCTTCCGGTGTGATTTGGATTTGCAACTGCATGATCTTTGTAGAGTTCACAAGTCGTTTGCAGTGGTCTGGCAATCGGAAGACATAAAGATTTTTTTTAGCTTCGTTGTAGTATCCACGGATTCCACCGAAGACGCCTGTCCCATATTGTAATGCATGGGTTTGGACACTGACTTTTGCGTCCTCGGAAGGAACGATTTTTCCTTCGAAGTATGTATAAGGGAATGAATTCTGAGCCATTGAGATTCCTATCACTCCAATCTTCTGGAGTTTCAAAATTAGAAAATGAATTTTATCTTTTTTTCTCTCGAAGCTTAGGCCGATGATTTTGATATCGTTCTAAGGAGTAGATTCTCTAATCTCTCTCCCTCGCTTTTTTATAAGAACTGAATCACTAAGAAGACATAATATGAATCCATCCTTTTATCCCAACCAATTTGATTGTATCGTTGTCGGAGCCGGTCACGCCGGAACTGAAGCTGCTTATATCTCTGCCAAAGCTGGACTCAAAACTTTACTTATCACGATGAACTTGGATACCATCGGGCAGATGAGTTGTAACCCAGCCATCGGTGGAATTGCCAAAGGACATATGGTTCGAGAAGTGGATGCACTCGGTGGACTCATGGGTCGGGTGATTGATCAAACGGGAATTCAATTTAAGATGTTAAACACATCGAAAGGTCCGTCCGTTTGGGCACCGCGTGCACAAGCTGAGAAAAAACAATACCAACTTATGATCAAACATCAGTTGGAAAAATTAAAAACTCTATCTATCAGACAAGACACCGTAGAAGATTTGATCGTGGAAGGAAACCAGGTGACTGGTGTCGTCACTGGTCGTGGATTTACTTTTTATACAAATCATGTGATCTTAACCACTGGAACTTTTCTTTCGAGTGTGATTCATATTGGAACTTACCAAAAAGAATCAGGTCGAATTGGGGAACCTACAACCAAAGGACTTTCACATACACTGGCTCGTTTTGAATTGCGACTCGGAAGATTAAAGACAGGAACCCCTGCTCGTGTTCATAAAAATTCTATCAACTTTGATGGACTCGATGTACAAGATGGTGATGAGAACCCACGCCCCTTTTCTTTTTCTACAAAGAAAATCGATCGCAAACAAATTCCTTGTTATATCACTTATACCAACGACACCACTCATGAACTCATCAAACAAAATTTAGAATACTCGCCGATGTATTCGGGTCAGATCAAAAGTATTGGCCCAAGGTATTGTCCTTCAATTGAAGATAAGGTGGTTCGGTTTGCAGAAAGAGACCGTCACCAAATTTTTATCGAACCGGAAGGATATGAAACCAACGAGATGTATCTCAATGGAGTTTCCACAAGTTTGCCTGAGGAAGTGCAATGGAAGTTTCTTCGAAGTATCAAAGGTTTGGAAGAAGTAGAACTCATGCGTCCGGGTTATGCTATCGAATATGATTTTGTAGATCCGACAGAACTAAATCCAACACTCGAAACTAAAAAAGTAAAAGGTCTTTATCATGCAGGTCAAATCAATGGAACCACTGGTTATGAAGAAGCGGCGGCACAAGGACTTGTTGCTGCATATAATGTGATTCGTTCTGTAAGAAAAGAAGAGCCGATTCTTTTCAAACGAAGTGAATCTTACATCGGAGTTCTTGTGGATGATTTGGTTTATAAAGGTGTGGAAGATCCTTACCGAATGTTCACAAGCCGAGCCGAATATCGCCTACTCCTTCGCCAAGACAATGCTGACCAAAGACTGATGCAATATGGATATGAGATGGGACTTGTTGATGAGTCACTCTTTAGAGAAATGAAAGATCGTTATGCTCGGATCGATAAAATCAAAACACAAATGTTTGTGACGGCAATGAAACCATCCGACGAACTTACGAAGGTCCTGGAAGAAAAGAAGATCACCAATTATAAATTTGGTCACACAGTTGCTTCGTTTTTGAAACGATCTGATATCAAAATTGGAGACATTGAGCCTATGGTCTCTGAACTCTCCATTTTAAATGAAGATGAAAAAGCAGTTTTGGAGATGGAAATCAAATACGAAGGTTATCTAAAACGAGAGTTGGAAACGATTGAATACCGTAAGAAGTTTTTAAACTTTCAGATTCCGAATGATTTTGATTACGCTAGTGTGAAAGGACTCAAAACAGAAGCCGTAGTAAAGTTAGAAAAACATCGACCTATGAATTTAGAAAATGCTCTTCATATATCAGGTGTGGATCCTTCCGATGTGGATCTTCTGCTCTATCATTTGGTGGATAGACGATAACTAAAAAACAAACGCCGAACCTTCCTTAAAATAAAAAAAGCCAAGAGGGATATTCCTTCTTGGCTTTTTTTATTTTTGGATTTCTTCGAATCGATCTTCGCAATTTAAAAAGCTTTTGAGGTGCATTATAGAATCTCAAAGGCAGATTTTTGAAAGACTAATGACCCGAACTTTTAACTATCTGAAATCAAACTTTGAATCCAGATAAACCTTTCGCTCAATTACTTTGAGAGTCTTTTAAGATCAATACTTAATATTCTTTGTTTTTAAATTACCGAATTTGAACCTTTGATTACTAGACCGATCCTTACAATCTTTTTGAAAATCTATCTAATCGTAGACAAGCACGTGGGTTTTTTCGAGGATCCAGTTGTCCCCTTGTTTCACGTGAAACGAATGGGACTCCAAACTTCCATCTGCCCTGTATTTTAATTTGTGCACACGTCGAGTCTCACCTTGGAAGAATTCTCTTTCGACTAAGTTTCCTTTTGTATCAAACTTGAAATGGATTTCACCAAGACCTTTCTTTTTGTCATCAGTGAGATATTGAATTTGAACATTCGGACGTTTAGGATCGATTTGAAATCGGAAAGATTCATTGTCCTTGGTTTCTAAGTTTTTGCCTTCAGCAGCAAAAACATTTCCTTCGCCATCACTCTCAATCGAATAAACAATCAGTAATCTCCCTTCGCCATCTTTTACATTCATTTTCTTCAGAGCTCGACCTTTGAATTGGAAATCCTTTCTTTCAACTAAGTGTCCGCCATTATCATAAACTTCTTCGCTCGAGAGCAAACCATCTGTATAACGGAAAGTAGTTTTTCCGTCTCCCTTCCCCTCTTTATCAGAATAAGTTTCGGTGATTAATTTTCCGTCACTGTTGTATTCATATTCCGCGACATAAACAACCTGACCCTCGCCGTTACGGACGATCTCTTTGTTCGGAACTTTTTTTACTTTTTTAAATAGGTAAGCATCTTTGTGGGACCACTTGCCCGGTGTGTAACCTAAAATGGGAAAGGAAAGGATGATTAAAAAACTAATGATTCGAATCATGGAAAAGAGTTCTCCTACAGGAGACATCGGCGAATTCAATTAAAACGATAATACGATTATGTCAGAAAAAACCATCCAAGAAGAAATCCAATCCATCATCCCAGATTTGTTTCCCAAGTTGGAGCCAGAGTTTGATTGGGAATTAGTGAAACACTTTTATGAGTTTCTGAAACGAGACAACGAGAAAGGTGGATTCTTTTCTCGAAATGATTCAGAGAAGATTCTCGAGAGACATATTATAGAATCTTTGATCTTTGTTTGGAAACTGAAAATTACCGGATATGTTTCACGTGAAACAAACCTAGCGGATGTAGGAACAGGCCCCGGCCTTCCCGGATTTCTCTTTGCTCTTTTAAAAAAAGCGCCGCATGTTTTTCTCGTCGATTCTCAAAAACGGAAACTTGCACTTCTCGAAGCAGAAATCGAAACGGGAACTCTTTCCAAAGTGAAAAAACGAGTCGAGTTTATCTACGCTCGAACAGAGGAAATTAATTCAAATTTTGATGTAGTGACTTCGAGAGCGATGGTTCCTTATCCATACATCGCTGAAGTAACGACGAGAATGGTGAAACATAAAGGAATCTTATGTCCCTTTCTTGCACAACCCTACCAAGATTTAGAAAAAGAAACCGAGGTCCTAAGCAACAATGGTTTCTTTATGAAAAAAGAAATTCCCATTCCCGAATTAGAGTTTGTGGGAAAGAGACATATAAAAATACTACAAAAGAATTCCCTTCCTAAAAAGGGATTCCCCCGCGACTGGAAAGAAATCGTTAAGGAGACTAAGAGCAAGAATGGGTAAAATCGTTTCGATCAGTAATCAAAAAGGTGGAGTCGGTAAAACGACAACAGCGATCAATTTGGCATCCAATCTTGTTGATTTGGGAAAAAAAGTTTTGCTCCTTGATATCGATCCACAAGGGAACTCAGGTTCTGGTCTTGGGTTGGAAGTGCAGTCTTTAAATAAAACTACTTATGAAGTTTTGATTGGTGAACTTTCAGCGAGAGAAGCTGTGCAAAAAACTTTTGTAAACAATTTGGATATCATTCCTTCCAACATCAACCTCTCAGGATTGGAAGTGGATTTTCTTGGAATGGAAAGAAAGGAATTCAAATTGAAAGATGCTTTGGCATCAGTAAAAGAATCTTATGATTATATTTTAATTGATTGTCCACCTTCTCTTGGTGTTCTCACGATCAATGCCCTTTGTGCTTCTCAGTCCGTGATGATCACTTTGCAAACAGAGTACTTTGCACTCGAGGGACTTTCGCAATTAATGCGTATCATTTCTCTTGTACAGTCACAATGGAATCCATCACTTACCCTCGAAGGTGTACTCCTTACTATGTATGACAAACGAACCAACTTAGCAAACCAAGTTGCAGAAGATGTTCGTAACTATTTCAAAGAGAAAGTTTATGAAACTGTAATTCCAAGAAATGTAAAATTATCAGAAGCACCCTCTTTTGGAAAGCCGATCAACTACTATGATCCAGATGGTGTGGGTGCAAAAAGTTATAAAAGTTTAGCGGAAGAAATTGTAGGGAAGGCATAAAGTTATGGCACTCGGCAAAGGTAAAGTTTTAGGAAGAGGTCTTGGGAATTTAATTCCAGTAAATGAAAACAACGTAGAGATTTCTAAAGACGAACAAACCGGTCTTCGAGAAATCAAAGTCACAGAAATTTTACCAAACCCACACCAACCAAGAAAACAATTCTCCGATGTATCCATCCAAGAATTGTCCAATACGATTGTAGAACATGGAGTGATCCAACCAATCGTTGTACAAAAAAATCCTTCGGGTTCTGGATTTCTTTTGGTAGCGGGAGAAAGAAGATTACGTGCATGTAAACTTGCTGGCTTTGCAAAAATTCCAGCAATAGTTCGTGATCTATCCGAAGCGGATATGATGGAACTCGCGCTCATCGAAAATATCCAAAGAGAAAATCTAAATCCTATGGATGAGGCTTTGGCTTACCAAGCAATCATCGACAAACGTGGATTAAAGGTAACTGACCTTGCGACCCGAGTGGGAAAAAACAGAGCTACCATTTCTAACTTAATTCGTCTTCTTTCACTTCCTAAATTATTACAAGATTTGGTGAAAGAAGGGAAACTTTCGGAAGGTCAAGCTCGTCCCCTTCTCTCCATTCCTGATCCCAAAAAACAATTAGAAGTGGGTCAGAAAGTGATCGCAGAAGGCTGGAATGTCAGAGAGGTAGAGAACTTTGTTTCTAACCTATTACATCCAGATAAAAAATCAAAGTCCTCTTCTTTTGGTGCTGATAAACGAGATGCAAGTATTGTAAAACTAGAATCCAAACTCAGAAACAAATTCAGTTCCAAAGTGGAAGTGGCTCACAATGAAACGAGTGGAAAAGGTAAGATCGTTTTTTCTTACGCCAACTTAAATGATATGGAAAGAATTTTAGAGCAGCTCGGTGTGAAATTGTAATTTCGCCAATCGTTCATACAATTCGCTTTTTTTGATGAGTTCGTCATGGGTTCCGACGGACTCAATCTCCCCTTCCTTAATCACAACAATTTGATCTGATTTCACAACCGTGGAAAGTCGATGAGCAATCATAATTGTTGTTCTTTCCTTCACTAAAAAATCCAGAGCACTCTTAATCATTTGTTCTGATTCAGAATCGAGAGCAGAAGTTGCTTCATCTAATAAAAGAATTCTTGGATTGCGGAGGATGGCCCTTGCAATGGCGATTCTTTGTTTTTGTCCGCCGGAGAGTCTTGTTCCTAAATGTCCTAAATTGGTTTCGTATCCATCAGGAAGTTGGTTTAGAAATTCTGTGACATAGGCACTTGTTGCTGCTTTTTCAATTTCTTCAAAACTTGCATTTGGTTTTCCATAGGCAATATTCTCTCGCAAAGTTCCACTAAAGAGGATGGGTTGTTGCGGAACAAATCCTATGAGAGAGCGCAAATCTTTTAAAGTTAAATCTTTCAGGTCTACACCTTCGATTAAAATCTTTCCTGAAGTGGGATCGTAGAACCTGAGGATTAGTTCAAAGAGTGTACTTTTTCCACCACCGGATGGACCAACAAGAGCTGTGGTTTTGTTTGCTGGAATTTCTAAGTGGATCCCTCGAATGGCTTTATGTTCAGGCCTTGATGGATACGAAAACTCTAAATGCTCTAAATTGATTTTTAGTCCTTTTTGTTTAGAAGAGACATTAAAGGAAAGTGATCCATTTCCATCCATTAAATGAAATACTTCTGTGATAGGCATTGGAAATTTTGGATCTTTAATTTCTGATTCGGATAAAAGTAGTTCCATCAATCGTTCGGTAGCACCGGCTGCCCTTTGCAAATCACCAAGAACTTCGGAAACAGCACCGACACTATTGGCAACCATGATTGCATAAAAGGAAAATGCGATAAGTTCCCCGCCGGTTATTTTTCCTTCGAGTACATCTGTCCCACCAATCCAAAGCATCACACTAATTCCTGTTAGGATAAATAAAATGACAGCTCCGATTAGTAGAGCTCTTTGTTTGATGCGAGCTACAGCCACATCGAAAGCTGCCTCAACTGTGTTGGAAAATTTTTGAATGTCCTCATCTTGGTGATGAAAAGACTGGAGGATTTTTATATTGAGAAGAGATTCACTTACATAAGTTCCAATACTTGCAATTTTGTCCTGAGTTGTCCGAGACAAATTTCTAACTTTTTTTCCATAGAACAAAATGGGAAACACAATGAAGGGAACACTCAAAAGAACGATCATTGTGAGTTTTGCATTTGTGATAAAAAGAAAAATGATCCCTCCAACAAACATCAAAACATTACGAAGGGCAATGGATGCGGAAGATCCAATGACAGTTTGGATAAGTGTAGTATCGGTTGTGATTCGTGATTGGATTTCACCAGGTGAATTAACTTCGAAAAAGCTAGGATGGATGAAGATGATATGTTTGAATACGTCTCTTCGAATGTCAGAGGCCACTCTTTCCCCGATCCAAGAAACTGTATAATGACGAATGTAAGTTCCGATCGCAAGAAAGATTCCCACTAAAATAATAAAGGCAAGTGAGTAACCTAATTCTTGTTTGGATCGCGCAGAAAATCCTGCATCGACCAAATGTCGTAATCCTTGTCCAAGTCCCAACGTTACCCCGGCCGTAAAAAGTAAGGCAAAAGAAGAGAGGGCCATTTGGAACCTGTAAGGTTTTAAATAAGAAAAAGTTTTAGAGAGGACACGGAGATTTTTTGACTTAGGTCGGTCAGGTGTTTGCAAAGAATTATCCTTTTAGATCAATCAGTAGACCTCTAATTTCATCTAATTGTTTCAAAATCACGAATGCACTGTTGTTGGGTGAAAACATGGTTTTTGCAAGCAGATCCAATTTTTCATCCACAACCTTTACATATCGTACGTCTTTTTGGTCATTTCGTCCGCGTTGTGGGGCTTGCATGACTTTGTAGTTTTTCTTAAGTATCAGTTCTGCGATTTGTTTGATGTGTTTTTTATAGGATTCGAGATTTTTATGGTTGGGATCTTTGATGAGTTCCTTTTCCAAATCGGGTAAATCTTTCCAAAGTTCATTTAATTCTCTAGTTTCTTCTTTTCCTGAGGGGACAATGGATTCTAAGATTTCTAAAAAACTTTGTTTGGATTCATCAACTGGTCCAAGAGAGCTACTTAGTTTGTCTTTTGACCCCTTTTTCGCCTGAGTGGATACCGACTTAGGGTTGTTGTTTTGGATGATCATGAACCCGCCTAGTGACGAGTGGGATTAATTGTGCATTTTCCGTGAAACACTACACCTTCTTCTACGATTAGGCGAGGAGTGACAATATCTCCTTCCAATCGACAGCTAGAAAGTAGTGTCACTCGTTCAGTTGCATAAATATTACCGCGAATTTCTCCACCAGCAACAACCACTCGTGCTTTGATATCTGTATCGACGATACCTGATTTTCCTATTAGTACCTTTCCGGTAGTTTCAAGGACTCCTCGAAATTTTCCATCGATACGAATGAGTCCAGGGAATTTGAATTCGCCTACGAACTCGGCTCCTTCCCCAATGATGCTATTAACTAAAAATTCTTCTTCTGTAGATGGATTGGACATTATTCTTGAATTTGGTTGAGAAACGAAAACGGATTCAACGCTTGGGTACCAACATGTACTTCATAATGAAGATGGTAAATCGGATTTTCTGGCGATTTTCCAACATAGCCTAAGATGTCACCCTTGGAGAGTTTTTCATTTTTCTTAACTCGAATTCTATCCAGGTTGGAATAGATTGTTTTCCATCCAAACTTGTGAGATAATTTTACGTAATAACCTGTAGCTGGAGAGTATCCTGTATCGAATACGATTCCGGGAGCAGTGGCTATGACTTCCGCACCGGGGAAGGATCCAATGTCCAACCCTCGATTCACTTCTTCTTTACCAGTGACGGGAGAAATGTAATTTCCAAATGGAAACAATACATATCCTTTCGTTGGCCAAATGGAAGGAGTGTTACGAATGATGCTCTTTCTTTTTTTGATGAGCTTGATAATCTCTTCAGAAAGTTCCGAGGATAATTTTAAATTGTGAATGTCTTCTTTGATGCGAAAGGATTCATCTGTGATGTCGGACTGTGGAGTTCCTTGTAATGCCAGGAACTGTCCTGCTTGTCCACCCATTCCTTTGGAAACGCGCGAAGGATCTCCACCTAATTTGATATAAAGGTTAGAAATCCTTTCGTAATAGTATTGGATGGTTTCATGAAGAGAATTAACCTCTTCTTTCATCTTGGAAGATTGTCTGATAAAGTCTTTGTTTGTTAAATTAAGTTCCGTGAGTTGGTGGATGGATCCACTATGTGAAAGAACGTTCACAGCACTGATGACAAGGAGGATCACCATAATTCCAATGAATATGGAAATAGCTTTATAGGAGATGACGAAGTTAATTGTTTTGCGATCGGTGTGAGGAATGACCATAATCGTCAGACGTTCACGACCTTTTTTATCAAGATCCTCATAACGTTGGGATAACTTAAGCTTCCATTCCTGGACTTTATACCTTAACCGGTAAAAAATTAGATGTAGTCTTTGTTTTGCTTCCACGTTCTTTTTTAAGCCTTCGACTATTTAAACAAAACTTATCGTACCCACTATATCTTTCGATTGAATTTTCATTTTCATCCAGTGGAAATTACAAATCTTGCTATTTATGGGATATTCAACCATTGACACTCATTGCCACTTAGACATAATTCGGGAACAAGGCCAAGAGATTGAAGAGACACTGGCGAAATCCCGAAAGGCTGGTGTAGACCGGTTGGTTCAAATTGGGATTGATTTACCCAGTTCTATCGAAGCAGTTCGTCTTTCAGAGACTCATTCAAAAGATGATTTAGAGATTTTTTATTCCATCGGTTGTCATCCTACAGAAACACATGAATTTCCGAATGCAGATCAAATTTTAGATCTAGCAAAATCTCGAATGAACGATCCAAAATTTTCAGCGATCGGGGAGATTGGTGTCGATCTCTATCATGATGCTAGTACACGACTTGCGCAAAATGAAGTGTTGCGAAAGTTTCTAGAATTTTCTTCAGAATATAAATTACCTGTTGTGATTCATTCTCGTGACGCATTCGAAGATACATATGAAGCGTTGAAAGAATATAAATCAAAATCCTTTGGTGTGATTCATTGTTTTACTTATGATTATGAAGCTGCCAAAAAGTTTGTCGATTTAGGATATTACGTTTCCTTTTCTGGGATTGTGACTTTCAAATCTGCAACTGAAATCCAAGATGCAGCTCGTAAGATTCCACTGGAAACGATTCTAATTGAAACAGATGCTCCCTTTTTATCACCGATGCCTCATCGAGGAAAGCGTAATGATTCCTCGCATTTGCCATTTGTGCTTGAAAAAATGTTTTCGTTACGAACGGAAAGCAATGCAGAAGTTGCAGATCGCATTTATCAAAACTCATTAAAATTCACACAAAGAAAGGCTTATCACCATGCTTGATATCAATCGTATAGTTCAAAACCCTGAAGAGTTACTTTCCACTTTACAAAAACGCGGCGTTGTCTCCACAGACATTGAAGCTAAAATTAAATCTGTCTCTGAAAAACAAAGAAAGTTAAAATTGGAAGTGGAAGACCTTCGAGCAGAAAGGAATCGAGTTTCTAAAGAAATTGGAATTCAGAAATCACAAGGCAAAGACATCACTGAAATTTCTGCTTCGATGAAAGGGGTTGGTGATCGAATCAAAGCAATTGAAGAAGAACTAACAAAGGAAGAAGAATCTTTACACGAATTAAATTTAAGTTTACCGAATTTATTAGATTCAAGTGTTCCTGAGGGTAAATCGGAAGAAGATAATGTTTTGATTCGCCAGTGGGGTGAGGTTCCGAAACTTTCCTTTGAACCTAAAACGCATTTTGATATCGGTGAAAAACTGGGAATTTTCGACTTTGAACGAGGAGTGAAACTTTCTGGTGCTAGATTTTATACTTACCGCGGTCTTGGGGCCAAACTGGAAAGAGCACTAATGAATCTAATGCTCGATACCCATACTTCTGAGAATGGATATGAAGAGATGTGGGTTCCCGTTCTTGTGAATGATGAATCCATGACGGCCACGGGACAACTCCCCAAATTTGCAGAAGATTTTTACCGATTGGAAAAAGACGGACTTAACTTGATTCCAACGGCTGAAGTTCCTCTTACTAATTATTACCGTGATGAAATCATTTCTGAAAAAGAATTACCTATTTCGGTTTGTGCGCATACATCTTGTTTTCGTAGAGAAGCTGGATCTTACGGTCGTGATACTCGTGGTCTTGTGCGAGTACACCAATTTCAAAAAGTGGAACTTGTAAAGTTTGTCGAACCAGAAACTTCGCAAACCGAACATGAAAAGATGCTCCTAGATGCTGAATCCATTTTGCAAAAATTAAAACTTCCCTACCGCGTGATGTTACTTTGTAGTAAGGATATGTCGAGTGCTTCCTCCAAAACTTACGATATTGAAGTTTGGATGCCGGGACTAGGTCGTTTTATGGAAATTTCCTCTGTTTCTAACTTCAAAGACTATCAAGCAAGACGAGGAAAAATTCGATACAAGTCAAAGGAAGGAAAAAACCTGCTCGTCCATACTCTGAATGGTTCCGGTCTTGCGATCGGTCGAACACTGGCAGCAGTGATTGAAAATTACCAATCAGCCGATGGAACTTTCCAAATTCCGGATGTACTAAAACCTTACATTCGTTAGTAATTTAGGGCAGATGACCGAGGTGTCAAATGCCCTATTCTTTTTTTCCAAAATATATTTCAAATCCTAAACCAAACCTTCTGTCTACTAATAGACTTAATTTTAGGGCACCTATCGCTGTTGGGGGGATTTATACGCGATACAGATATCCAACATGTTCGGGTGTTTATACGTTCAACAGAAAAAAAACAATAAATGGGAGTTATGCGAATTGCAGATATTCTCATTACCGTATGTTTGATATTAATGATCTAATTTGGCGAAATATACGTAGTGCCGATATTTCTGAAAGTATCATTCAGTGGAAAAAAAAGATCATTCAATATATTGTGAATTTGAAATTTTCCCAAGGTTCTCTAATTCTATTCCTTTCCTTTTTTGTTATATTTTCCCATCCCGCTTATAGCCAAACACAAGGTAACGAACCAATTTTGGTTGTGGCTCCCATCCAAGGTCCCATCAATTCAGAATTCCAAGAATTTGGTCCTACAATGACCCCCGATGCCAAATCGTTATATTTTTATTCCAAACGTTCCAGTAAAGGTTATACGGAAATTTTTAAATCAGAACGAAAAAAGGACGGGACTTGGGATTTTCCAGAAGAGGTTGATGTTTTGAATTCACCTTTTGATGACCAAAGTCCTTTTATTTCTCGCGATGGAAAAACACTTCTTTTATCATCTAATCGCGATGGATCCATTGAAGTAATGTTACCTGATGGAAAAGTCGGAATTTCAAGAGACCTATATGTTTCCAATTGGAATGGAAAAGATTGGAGTAACCCAGTAGCATTACCAAGTCCTATCAATACAGAGGAAATAGAAGAAAATCCTCATTTGTTAGGAGATACTTTACTTTTTACCAGATATCCCTTTGGTAAACCAAATCTTGCAAAGGTATATTTTAGCCAATACAAAGAAGGAAAATGGTCTCCTCCTAAACCTTTGCCATCTCCAATTAATGATAATTATGCGACTATAGCTGCTGCCTTTAATGATGATGGAAGCATTCTTTTCTTTTCTTCTAATCGACCTGGAGGTTATGGAGGTTTTGATTTGTATATGGCTCGAATGGAGGGAGAATCTTTTAAAGATATTGAAAATTTAGGTTCCTCCATTAACTCGAGTGAAGACGAAGCTTATATAGTTTTTCAGCAGGTGAAAAAGACATTTTTGTTTTGTAGAAGAGTGGAAGGAAGGTCGTTTGATCTCTTCACGGCATCTGTCCCAAAACAAGAAAACATTGTACAAAAGAAACTAGAAGAATTAAAAAAAATCTCTTTGGATTCTGTATATTTCGAAAGAGCTTCTTCCGTGTTGAAACCTGAATCATCTTTGTCTTTGGACGCCATAGTTGATTATCTTCATGAAAATTCTGACAAAAAAATGAAAATCATAGGGCATACAGATTTAACTGGAGTATATGAAGACAACATGGTTCTTTCGAAGGAACGAGCAGACTCCGTTAAACAATATTTAGTCTCTAAAGGAATAGATCCAAAACGACTTTTAACAGAAGGAAAAGGGCCTACCCAACCTATGGTCCAAGGAACGGATGAGATTTCCTCAAAAAAAAATAGGCGTACTGAATTTGTCTTAGTTGATCCTTAATTTTTCCTTGCCGTTTCCATTTCCGAAGAAAAGGTAATGGGGATGTCACCTCTTTTAAGAATCCAATACATTGGGTTTGTTTCCCTTTGGGCATTTTTTCTCTCCACTTCAATTTTTGGAGAATCTAGTCAAGTTTTGGAAAGAATTAAAAAGACGAAAACTTTGACTGTTTCCGTAAATGAATTTTACGATCCTTTTTATATCGAAAATCCAAATCCAAATTTTCCTGGCTTGGATGTGGAACTTGCGCAAGAATATGCAAAATTTTTAGATGTAGATTTAAAAATCATTCCCCTCAGAACTTTTGATCAACACGCAAGAATGTTAGAGAAAGGTGATACACAAATTGCTATGGCAGGGATATCATCTTCCATCAATCGATTTAAGGATGTATATTTCACTGATCCATATTTAATCTCTACGCCGGCAGCTTTGGTAAATCGTACAGCACTTCCACCAGAACCTGAAGGCCAAATTGTTACTGTCCAATTGTTTCGTAATTTAAATGACCTAACGAATATTACAGGAATTTCTTATTCCGTCCTAGCTAACAGTTCGAACCATTTGTTTTTACGAGATGCATTCCCAAAAGCACAGATCTTCTCGTATTTTACAAACGAAGCAGCCCTTAATGAATTAAAGAAAAACAATGTAAATGCTTTTGTAGCCGACTCGTTTTATATTCAAGCTCTATTGCAAAAAGATTCTTCATTGAGAGCAAACTATCTACCAATTTTGGGAGTTGTACAAGAGGACCATATTAGTATGGCAACAGCAAAAAGAGATATTGAATTTCTTTATAACTTAAATTTCTTTATTAAAGAATTAAAACGTACGGGAAAAATTCAAGGTTTGATCAATAAATATTTTAAATCAAATCAGTGGGTCAAAAAAGAATAAATTCAATGTCGTTACGTAATTTGTTTTTTTATTTTGTAGTTTTTCTATTAATTCCTTTCGGTGTTTTGATTGCACAAGAAGAGGAATCACAAAGATCTTCTATGAATTTTAACGGTTCTTTTCGTGTTCGTGCTACGAATGTTGGGCGAGATGTTCTATTAGAAAGGAAAACTCCAGTAACTCCAATTACTAATTTAGAAAAAGAAACTGCGGAGCGCCAAGAAAAGGAACAAGAAACAATACACTCTGATTTGCAAAGAAGACAACAAGGACTACCAAGTCAGATTTCTCGTAGAAAAGAAGATGTGAGTTATTATGATTCTCGGTTTTTATATAATATGAGTTTTTCCGCAAACAAATATGTGGAAGGAATTTGGGGTATGCAAGTAGGTGATATTCCCTTTGGTGGAAAAGGCCTTCGTGCAACAGGACCTGATGGTTTTGATCCTGGTTTAGTTGGACCTGGATCTGGTGGCGAAAGAGGAAGAACAGCCGCGGTAAACGTCCAAACAAACTTTTTATATTTAAATTTTCGAATTCCAGAATCGGGATTATTTATAAAAGTTGGACAGCAACTTTTTAGTTCCGCACAAGGCCGCGTTTTGTTTTCTACTGGAACAGGCGTTAGTATTTTAAAAAATTTCCAATTCTTAAGATTATCATTAGAAGGTGGAGTTTTACGGGCTCGTGATCAAAGTTTTATGGATGTTGATAAAAACGGTTTTGCCGATAAAAATTATCAAACATCAAATATATATTACAATCGTCTGAAATTTGAGTATTTTAGAAATATTCGGAATGAAGTTTATGCGTATTTTTTGGATGATAATGATAAATCGGATAATGAAACAGCAAGGCTCGCATGGTATGGATTGCACAATGAGTTTAATTTTCAAAAATTTTCATTTATTGTGCATGGAATTTTTAATACTGGTACTGTAAAAAAATTACGAGCAGTTACTGATACCAATGATATTACAATTTATAATAACACCCAAAGATATTTTATCAAAGGAGGTATGTATGATTTTCAATTTACCTACCGTTGGAGTGAATCACTAAATTTCAATTTAATAGCTCTGGGTACAACGGGAAGACCAGGCTATGATGAAAAAGGAAATGAAGCAAATTTGAAAGGAAATGGATATAGAACTTTAGCGCCGGGGTTTTCTATTTCAAACATCGCAACTGACTTTACTGGTGGTTATGCATTATTCAATGGTTCTAGTTTTTCAGGATTAAACGAATATGGGTTTTATTCCAACATTATCGCTTTTGGACCTTATCAATTTACTTTAGGTTATTATCAATTATGGGCAACTAAGTCACCTGAAATTCGAATTAACCGAGAGTTTAGTGAACGGAACGGTTATAGAACATCCACTTATATGGGAATGGAATATAATTTTAATATTCGTTATAACGTAACAGCGGACTTTCAGATCATATTTCGATCTGGATATTTTGTGGCTGGTGATGCCTTATTTGTTTTACTTGATTCGAAATATGGAAGAGTTCTTAGAGAAGGATTTATTGTATTTGAACATCGATTTTAGTTTTTTTTCGAATCTGTTTCGTTATTTAAAGTCATAATCTTTTTAAATATTTTTAATCGATAATCTCTGAAACTATCTTTTCGATAAATCGAATCCTAAAGGGTTAGTCTTGATTTAATTGCTTTTCCCAAAGTGTATTGATCAGAATATTCTAGCGTTCCACCAATGGTAATCCCATGAGCAATCCTTGTGATTTTAATTTCCATTGGTTTGATTACAGTTGAGAGATAAGAAGCTGTTGCATCTCCTTCGAGTGTCGGATTAGTAGCTATCAGAACTTCCTTGATTCCCCCATCCTCTAATCTTTGTATTAGCTGACGAATTCGTAGTTGATCGGGACCAATTCCATCTAAGGGAGAGATGGCTCCATTGAGTACATGGTACTTACCAATATACTCTTTGGTATTTTCAATAAAGAAAATATCTTCTGGTTGCTCTACTACACAGAGAATTCCGTTGTCTCTTCTGTCAGACAAACAAATGGAACATATAGGATCTTCTGTAAGTCCTCCGCATTCATCGCAAAATCGTAGTTTGGCTTTTGCTTCTTCGATGTTGGACAACCAAGTTTGAAAGGTGGACGGATCCATTCGTAAAATATGAAATCCGATTCTTGTCGCACTTTTTTTTCCAATTCCAGGAAGGCTAGAAAAGGATTGGATTAATTTTTGGAATTGCGGATCAGACAGGAGGAAATCCTCCGTCCTTTTGGATTTGGTTAAATACACCTTCGAAGTCGCTAGGATTAAATCCGAGAACATTTTTCATTTCATGTGCCATAGCTTCTTTCGCCTTTCTTTGCACTTCATTGGTGGCAGAGAGGATTAAATCTTCTAACATCTTTTTATCATCTGCATTAAACATAATAGGATTGATAATAAGATTAGTGAGTGTTCCATCCGCCGATGCTGTCACTTCTACCATACCTGCACCCGCAGAGGCAGTGACTCGAATCTGAGCGAGACGTTTTGAAAGTTCTTCTTGTTTTTCTTTGATGTTGCCGAGTTGCGAGAACGCTTCTCGCATTTGTTTCATTTGGTCAAAAATTCCCATACGTACCTTTGGACTTATAAATTCTTGAATTGGTTGGGATCAACTTCCATCCCTGAAAACTTTTCTTTCAAAAGTTTTTCCATATCTTCCGGACTAGAGGGACTCGTGGTTGTTGGTTTCGGAGGATTTGGTTTTGGTTCTGAAATTTGTTTTATCTCTACATCCAAATTCGGTTTTGTCTGTGAAGACTGTTTTGTCTCCGGTTCTCGATTCTCTACAGGTCTTTCCGAACTGGTTTTTGCTAATCCTGGTTGCGTGTTTGTTACAATATCTTGTTTTTGTGTAACTGAAGCAGCAGAGGTAACTGTTTTTTTGGGAGTCTCTAAATTGTCAGGGATATGAGAGATATCACCTTGTACTAGTTTGGTGAGTTCCGATATTTTTGCTAAAAGTCCAGAAACACTTGGTTTTTCTCTGTCTAAAATCAATTTCCGAAATTGAATTTCTAAATAGACTTTCATCTCGTAGGAGCTTCGTAGCTTCATTAAATTCAATTTTTCATGTATGGAAAAAATCCGCTCAGCGAGTAATACCAAAACTTCGCGATCCAGTTCCCGATAGTTTTGTTTTAATTTTTGTAAGTCCTCTTGTGGGATGTTAATTGATTCTCTATCTGCTAAATTGTCTTTGATGAGAAGAAGAGAATTTAAAAATTCGATAAAATCCCAAACGAACTTACTGAGATCTATTCCTGCTTGGAAAAGATTCTCTAGTGTTTCGAAAATTTGTGCACTTTGTGATGAATCTAATATTTGATTTAAAAAATCGGTAAAGGTATCAATTCCATGATAGCCAATCATTTTTCTAAGTTTGGCGCCTGTTAGATTGCCATCAGTGAAAATAACGGCTTGTTCCATAAAAGAGAGTGTGTCGCGAACGGAACCATCGCCCTTCTTTGCAATCCAGAACAATCCTTCAGAATCGTATTTTAAACTTTCCTTTTCACAAAGAGTTTCTATATAGTTTTGCAAAACAGTAACGGGAACTTTTCTAAAATGAAAGTCTTGACAGCGTGAAAGGATTGTTTCTGGAATTTTATGATACTCTGTCGTTGCTAAAATAAATACAACATGAGCCGGTGGTTCTTCTAAAGTTTTGAGGAGAGCATTAAAAGCAGCTCCACTGAGCATATGTACCTCGTCCAAAATATAAACGCGGTACTTCCCACCCATTGCATTAAATTTTACATTTTCACGTAACTCACGGATATTATCCACCCCGCTATTGGAAGCGGCATCTATTTCAAATACATCATTTGAATTTCCTTTTGTAATTTCTAAACAAGAGGTACATTCGTTACAAGGCTCCACTCCATCTGGGCGTTCACAATTTAAACGTTTGGCCAAAATTCTTGCAATGGTCGTTTTACCAACACCACGAGGGCCAATGAAAATATAAGCGTGACCTATTTTTTTTGATTTAAATGCGTTTTGTAAGGAACCTACAGCAAGGTCTTGGTAAATTACATCGCGAAAGAATTGAGGTCTGTATTTTCGAAAGAGTACTTGGTGGTTTTCGCTCATGTAAGTCCGTGTTTCAAAAGATAGAAGATAAAAATTTGTGAATCACTTTGATCTTAGAAGTTAGTATGTTGGAGGCAATGAAATATTTATAAGGTTTATGGATATTTTTTTCTGAATCTGGGAAGCCAGGCTAACGATACCTAGTGTTAGGATTTGAAGAGATTTCCAATGAGTTCAATTCAGAGTGGAGATTGAACTAAGGATTGGAAAGGAAATAGGTGTAGAACCTGGCGGAGAGACCGGGATTCGAACCCGGGGTGCTTTTGGCACACATGCTTTCCAAGCATGCACAATAGACCACTCTGACATCTCTCCAATGGCTTCTACTGGCTTCCATAAAAAGAAAGGCTCAAAAGAATTCTACCTTTTCTCTTTGAAAAAACTAAGAAATTCAAATTTTATGTGGGATTTTGGAATGAGGGTGCACTTGGGAAAATGATTTAATAGATAAATAGATTCGGTAGTATAAGAAGAAATTCCTTCACCAGGTTTTGCCGGAACAAAATAAACTACTTCTGGAATTTTTACCCGCAAAATGGCGCCAGCACAAAGCAAACATGGTTCGAGAGCTGTAATCAATATATGATTAGAAAGATATCGACCTTCCGTTTTCGAAAGAGCCTCTTCCATTGCCAAAATTTCGCTGTGCTTTGTAGGATTTAATGTTTGTTCGACGGAATTAAACGCAGCAGAAACTAGATTTCCATCTCGTGTGATGATTTCTGAATAAGAGGGAATTTCTTCTGGATGGCTAGAAATGGCTTTTTGGTAGCGCTCTAGAAATGATTCGAAAGCTTCCACGCGCGCCCAAGAGGATTTGAACCTCTAACCTTCTGATCCGTAGTCAGATACTCTATCCAGTTGAGCTATGGGCGCAATGAATGCTTGAAGCATTTTTACCCAGTCCGAAAGAACGGGTATCTCTATGGTTTTTTTCAAGCGGAAGGAGTAAATCAAAAATCCAGAAATTCCCAGATAAAGTAGTACGGAAACTAAGTGGATAGTTGCGGCCAAATAAAGACCAACAAAGGGTAAAACGGAGATTACTTGTGCGAACAAAAGGATTAGTAAGAACAAACAAGTATTAACTGCAGAATACAAACAGACGATTACTGCATCAGGAATGTTTTTTTTCCAAGTAAAAACAGGAACCCAAGAAAAATACAAAGGCAATGCTGCAAAAATCTTTGCAGCTTCATCAGTAAGTAAGTAAGTCCTGATGGTTTGGATTTTTTCTTTGAATTGAGCGGTATTCATGGCGGTAACAACGGAGACGCAGGGATTCGAACCCTGGGTACGATTGCTCGTACGACGGTTTAGCAAACCGCTCCTTTCGGCCACTCAGGCACGTCTCCAGCGACTCGGAGAAGGTAGGATTCGAACCCACGGTGGGATTACCACGACGGTTTTCAAGACCGCTGCTTTAGACCACTCAGCCACTTCTCCAAGAGTACCTATCCGTTATGTTAAATGCGAGTGCAGTGTCAAATGAATATTCAATGAATGGTTCTAGAGAATGGAAAAGTTGCGAATAAAACTAGAAAAGTGGGTGAATGGTGGTTTCAGTTTGGCGCACCATGAGGGTCATGCTGTCTTCGTTGAGGGTGGAATTCCCGGTGAAACAGTAGACATAAGTCTTTATAAAACCGGAAAAAAAGAATGGTTTGGAACCGTTTCAGAGGTGATCGAGCCAGCCAAATCGAGAATCCCTTCGGATTGTTCCGTTTTTATGGAATGTGGCGGTTGCAGTTACCGCCATATCTCCTACAAAGATGAGATCCAAATCAAAAAATCACTCTTAGAAGCCATGTTTCCTGAATGGAAAGGGAATCTAGAGGTTGTGACCGGGCCAGAAAACGAGTACCGAAACAATGTGCAGTGGCAATCTAATGGAAAAGAAATTGGTTATTTTGCAAAAAATAGCCACCGCGTTGTCAATGAATCTCAATTTGTTTGCAAAACTATCGATAAACGTCTGTTATGGGATTCAGTTCCGCAAGGTATCAAAAAATCGGTAGCTAAACAAAAATTGATCCAACTTAGAATTTCTTCCAAATCCGTTGTCAATTATGAACGAGACCAGACCGAAATTAGTATTTTTAATACCAAACTAATAGTTCCCGAACGAGGATTTTTTCAAATTAACAGATTTTTGTTAGAACCTTGGCTGGATAAAATCAAATCACTTTTACCAGATTCTGCTCAAATTTTAGAACTATTCTGCGGTTGCGGAACCATCGGTATCACCATTCGAGAAAAAATCGCGTCGCTATATGGAATGGAATCTCACGAAAAAAGTATTCGTTATGCAAAAGAAAATGCAAAAACAAATCATGCCTTTCCGTTTGAATATGAAGTCAGTGATTTGTATCAAAAACATCTACCAAAACATACTGCAAAGTATCCGATTTGGGTTGTGAATCCTCCGAGAGCTGGATTATCTGAAGGGATTATTGAATCAGCTTCTCTGTTTTCTCCGAAACAAATTGTTTACTCTAGCTGTAATCCAAGTACTTTAAGGAGGGATATTACGAGATTGGAAAAAATAGGCTATCGATTAGAATATGTAGGTTTATTTGATTTTTTTCCGAGAACTCAACATTACGAAGTACTCGTGAGTTTAAAAAAATAAAAACAAGCAACTCACAAATCTGAATTTGTGAGTTGTATATGCACACTTAATGCGTTGTTATTTCTCTTTTGTTGTGATTTTAAAAGGAAGGTAAGCGGGACAAAATCCGATCGCGGAAGTGGCAATCATCACAAGTCCGATAATGAGAAGTACCAAAGCTGTTGTTCCTTCTACAACTCCGCTCAAATAGAGACCACCTAATACCAAACCCACGACCACTCGAATGATTCTGTCATAAAGACCCATATTTTGAAACATATTCAATCTCCTTAGAGAAGGTATGACGAAGGAAATTGAATGGATACTTATTTATTTTTTTGTAACCATTCTAAAATTAATTTAGTCACTTCTTCTCTCTTTTCCCAATGTACAAAATGTCCTGCATGGTCGAAACCAATTTTGCGGAACCCACAAGGAAAGTCTGTTTCATCCAATAAGTGTTCGAATAGATTCTTATGAAAACAACCGTCGTTCAGTCCATAGAGAATTTGTGTCGGAACGTTAATCTGTGAATCTAAGATTCCTAATATGCTTTCTCTACCCGATTCTGTAAATAGATCGTTTAAATTACGGTAATAGGCAAGTGCAGAGGATAAAATTCCCGGATTTTGAAAATTAGATTTAATCTCTGCTAAGTGATCTTGGTTTGGGGTATATCCAGGTGACCAATCCTTCCATAAAAAATCCACTAGGGCAAAATCATTGGATCGGATTGTAAGTTCTGCTAAAAAGGGAATTTGGAATAATAAAACATACCATGAATGAATTGTTTGTTGGGGAGCCCAAAAAAAGGAATCTTGGTAGGTGCGAAGCAAGGGTACACCGAGACTTGTGATGGATTTGATACGATTCGGGTAATACATTCCGGCGGCATAGGCAATGACTGCACCCCAGTTGTGACCAACTAGATGCACTTGTTCCCAGCGACGATCATCCATCCAAGCTAAGATGTCTTGCACCAAATCAACGACATGTAATTTGTGAGAATGTGAAATAGTGGATGGTTCGTATCCTCGCATAACCGGCGCAATACATTGAAATCCTTTTTTTCCAATGGATTCCATAATGGGAGCAAAGGTTTTATGGTTATCGGGAAATCCGTGAAGGAAAAGAACAGGTTCTCCTTTTCCTGTCTCTAAGGTGGTAAATACAGTGGATGAATTTCTAATTTCCGAATGGTGCATTGTTATTTACCAACTTTTCTTTTTTATACGTTGTTCGAAAGAATTGTAACACAATCTCTCTAGTATCCAAGTCCTTACTTAAGTATCCGTATTGTTTTTCATTTTGGTAATAGAAACCATTTGGCCAAATATGACCGCCACCAGGAATCAAATAACCCTCTACAATTTGGTCAGATGAACAATCTGTGAATTTAGTGTATTGGATGTCCCTCTTCCAGAATTTGTTCAAATGTCTTTTAGTGGATTTTGTTTCTTCTTTGCAGGAGAAACTAGACGTCCAATACTCCAATGATTCTAAATAGGAAAGAACATCTCCTGCTGCAATTCTCTGCGATTGGTTATTAGGATCTGCTGGGATTGAAACAGTTCCCCCTTGGTAAGGAACGACATCATCTGACATTCCCATAATGAAACCCATCGATTTTTGCGGAGGAGGATAACATATCTCTTTCAAACCTCGTGATGTTACTGCTGCCACAGAATATCCTGAACTAAATAGATCAGGTGCTTCGCATAACAAACGTTGAGTCATAAATCCACCATTGGAAATTCCCACTGCATGAATACGATTATAATCAATAGAATACTCAGAATTCAAGTAGCGAACAATATCGCGGAAAAAATCTACGTCTTTTGTGTTCCTTTTGTCTGTGATAGAATGAGGAATTTTTCTTCCATCATTCCATCGGTTTGCATAACCATCTGGATAAACTGCAATGAATCCATATTCTTCTGCTTTTTCTGACATCCGAGTGAGGTAAATCATACCCTCCCCACTCCCACCACCTCCGTGTAATAAAAACACCACCGGCAATTTATCTTCTTTCATTTGTTTAGGGATGTAATATCGAAAGGAACGTAATAATCCATCAGAAGAGATTGATTGTAGTTTGTGTTCTTTAACCGGAACAATGGTAGGTAAAGATTTACAAAAAAAAGAAAAAGAAACCATAATCAAAAGTAGATATAACTGAATCTGATTTAAAATCCGCTTCATAGAAATAAAGATTCAAAGGATCTGATGGTTTCAATACACTTTGGGTCACCTTCCAGCGGATACTTCGGATGAAATTCTTTATCTACTGTTGGGTCGTAAGGGCCGGACTTTCCTTCGAAACAGACTGCTGTTTCTGACAAACAAACCAAACTATGCCAAACACCCGGCTGTAAATCTATCCCACGTTTTGGCCCATTGGCTGAAAGTTTATGAGATTCCTTTACATCACCGTTTTCATCAAAAATCAAAAAACCAATTTCTCCTTCGAGAATGATGAAGGTTTCCGGTTTTGGATCCGACAAATGTCTGTGAGGTGGAATGTATGTATCTTTAGAGAGAACGTTTAGAAACCTTTGGTACACTTCCTTTTGTTCGTGGAAGTTAAAATTGGTACGTTTTCTTTCTGCGTTTTGGGCTTTTGTAATGAGAGTTCCGATTAAGTCGGAATCAATGACTTGTATTTCCTGCAAGTTGACCTTCCAATTCCTGCTCGATGAAGGCTAACATATCCGGAACACAAGCCGTACAAGTATCAGCCGCTCCCATCTCGCGGGCGACTTCTAGTATAGGGCGATTGGATTCTTTGACAACATTTAAGATAGATTCAAAGAAAACTTCTGCACAGTGACACTTGATCATGGTTCTGAGAATCAGTCTCTAACCTAGTAAATGGTACGACAAGAATTTTTTTTAACGGATTTTCGCAAATTTCTAAGAAATCCAGAAAACCATCTCAGATTTTCATTCAATTTTTGGTTTGAGGAGAGGTTCGTAGACGTGTTTGAGGGTTTGGATGGCCGCTTTCCATTGGAACTTGGCCGCATTCTTTTCCCCAAAACTTTTGAGAGTGTTCAATCGTTTGGAATCTTTTAGTAGCGAGAGTAGTTTGGTTTGGAAGGAATCGGAATCTTTCGGATCGAAGGATTCATAAGCATTTCCTAAAATTTCCGGTAAAACGCTGGCGTTAGAGGAAAAAACCGGTGTGCCTACACTTTGTGCTTCCAAAACGGGAAATCCAAATCCTTCCATTAACGAAGGATAAAGAAAAACTTTGGCACCTTGGTAAGCCAGTGGAAGTTCTGCATAAGGTAGATGAGATAAAAAATAAATTCGATCAGGATATCTCTTTTGGATTTCCAAAAATTCTTCTGGGATTTCTCCTTTGAGACCACCCACCACCAAAGGTAAGGAAAGTTTCTTTTTTTCCCAAAGTGTTTCTAAATTGGTTAATAGAAACGGAAAATTCTTATGTGATTTTCCTATTCCGACCGTAAACAAATAGGACTTTGGAAGTTTATGTTTTTTGAGAAATTGAGTTACTTTTGCTAACGGCTGTTTGGAAAAGTTTTGTAAGTCGATGCCATTGTAGACAACGGAAATATTCTCATTACGATATCCAAAACTTCTTACCAAATCCTGTTTGGTGTATTCCGAAACCGTAATGATTTTACGAGCAAACCATTTGATCCATCGAAAGACAACTTGCAAATACACTCGTTTGATGAGAGAACTATGAGCAGCCTTAAAATGATATGGAATGAGATCGTGAATGGTAACGATACACTTACAAATGTAAGGAAAGGGAATATTAAAATGAGGGATGTCCAAAAGATCCATTTCACCCATCCGGCGATGACCTAAAAATTCTTTTGGGGAATAAATACTGGATTTGTATTCAATGATTTCTGCGTGATTGGGAAGATTGTATTTTTTTAAAACTTTGGGATCACCAAAGATAAACAAATCTGCACTCTCCCTCGAAATGGGCCAAAATTTCAAAATATGTTGGATCCGAATCCCAATCCCAGAATTTTCGATCATCCGTGCATCGTATCCAATTTTTAGCCGCATTCGTAATTGATTATGTCCTTTAGAATTAATTTAAAAAAAGGAAATGTATCTTTTCCTTTAAAGTCAAGTCTAGTCAAATTAGTAGTAATTATTCTGCATTCATAATTTGGGATGTTGAATAGGTGGAACTTATCATTCAAAAAGGAATCGGATGGAAAACTTAATCGAAGAAATCCTAAAACAAATTGGTGAAGATCCTTCAAGAGAGGGTCTTGTGAAAACGCCCAACCGTGTGAAAAAGGCTTATGACTTTTTGACCAGTGGGTATAAGGCTGATTTGAATCAAATTGTGAATGGAGCGATCTTTGAAGAAAGCACAACCGGCATGGTTTTGGTAAGAGATATCGAGATGTATTCCTTGTGCGAACATCATTTACTTCCTTTTTATGGAAGAGCCCATGTTGCTTATATTCCCAATAAAAAGATTATAGGAATTAGTAAAATTCCAAGGATTGTCGATGTGTTTGCACGTCGTCTGCAGGTCCAAGAACGTCTCACTGACCAAATCGCCCAAGCCATCCAAGAAACCTTAGATCCTTTAGGTGTGGGTGTAGTCATTAAGGCCAAACATTTATGTATGATGATGCGCGGTGTGGAAAAACAAAATTCAGAACTATTTACCTCTAGTCTACTTGGTCTATTCAAAACAGATCCCACTACTCGGAGTGAGTTTTTGGATTTGATCCGAACCGGTTCCCACTAAGTTCATTTTTTAAATTCAAATTTTCAGATTCATGCTGGACTTTTTTCAAAAAAAGTTCAGCATTCTTTCTCTAGAGGGAATCTATGCCGAAAGAAAGAATCGTGGCACCGTCCAAAGACTTCGCAAAGTTAGCGAACGTTAGCTTAAAAGAATACAAAACCAAATACAAAGAGTCCATAGAAAAACCGGAAAAATTTTGGGCCGAACAAGCAAAACGCCTAACATGGTTTAAAAAATGGACAAAAGTTTTAAAACACGATTTTGCTAAGGCAAAAGCTGAATGGTTTGTCGGTGGAAAACTCAATGTTTCTTATAATTGTTTAGACAGACATTTAGATTCTCCTTTAAAAAACAAAGCTGCTCTCATTTGGGAAGGGGACAACCCTGACGAATCCAAAGTTCTTACTTATCATGACCTCCACCGCGAGGTGAATCATTTTGCAAACGTTCTAAAAAAGTTCCATGTGAAAAAAGGAGATAGAGTTCTCATTTATCTTCCCATGATTCCGGAACTTGCCATTGCAACGCTTGCTTGTACGCGCATAGGTGCTGTCCATTCAGTGGTGTTTGGTGGTTTTTCACCAGAAGCACTCCTTGGTCGTATTGAAGATTGTAAACCCACAATTGTGATCACTGCTGATGGTGGGTATCGCGGTGGTAAACCAGTGGAACTCAAAAAAAATGTAGATATCGCCCTAGATGAAAGTAAATACAAAGTTAAAGATGTAATTGTTGTTAAGCGAACAGGCGATGAAGGAAATTTAAATTGGAAAGAAGGTAGAGACCACTGGTACCACTACCTGATGAAAGATTCAGACATCAAAAAAGAATGCCCTCCTGTCGTGATGGATTCGGAAGATCCACTTTTCCTTCTTTATACTTCTGGTTCGACGGGAAAACCAAAAGGAGTTCTTCATACTACGGCTGGGTATCTACTCGGTGCCAATCTTACTTTTGCGACGATCTTCGATTATAAAGACACGGATACTTATTGGTGTACAGCAGATATTGGTTGGATTACGGGACACAGTTACATTCTCTATGGGCCATTGTCGAATGGAGCCACGTCTCTGATGTTTGAGGGAGTGCCAAGTTACCCCGATGCAGGAAGGTTTTGGGATGTGATTGATAAATACAAAGTCACAGTATTTTACACAGCCCCAACGGCCATCCGGGCTCTTATGCGAGAGGGAATCGAACCCATCAAAAAAAGGTCTTTAGCTTCTTTACGACTGCTTGGCTCCGTGGGTGAACCCATTAACCCAGAAGCTTGGGAGTGGTATCATACCCATATTGGTAAATCAAAATGCCCGATTGTAGATACTTGGTGGCAAACAGAAACTGGTTCCATTATGATCTCTGGAGTTCCGGGAGCCATCCCTCAAAAACCAGGATCGGCAAGTTGGCCATTTTATGGAATCCTACCAGTTCTTGTGGACAATGAAGGTGTGGAGATCAAAGGAAAAGGGGAAATTTCGGGAAACCTATGCATCGCTAAACCTTGGCCTTCCATGATGCGAGGAGTGTACGGGGATCCAAAACGGTTCTTTGATACATACTTTTCTCAATTCAAAGGGTATTACTTCACAGGTGATGGTGCCAATAGAGACAAGGACGGATACTTTCGCATCACGGGACGAGTCGATGATGTCTTAAATGTTTCGGGTCACCGAATTGGTTCTGCGGAAGTGGAAAGTGCACTCGTAGAACATAAATCCGTAGCCGAAGCTGCGGTTGTGGGATTTCCACACGATATCAAAGGCCAAGGGATTTATGCCTATGTGACAGTAAAACATGGTGTCACTACCAATGATGCTTTGAAAAAAGAACTCATTGCTATGGTAGAAAAAGTGATCGGTAAAATTGCAAGACCAGAAGTCATCCACTGGGCCCCAGGACTTCCTAAAACAAGGTCAGGGAAAATTATGCGCCGAATTTTAAGAAAGATTGCCAATAACGAATTTGATACTTTAGGAGACATCAGCACACTTGCCGATCCATCCGTCGTACAGTCGTTAATTGACGATAAGAAAAAGTTCCACAGCTAAAATTTCTAAAGATCCTGCGGGAGGGCAGAAAACACTCCCATCACCCGCAGGAATTCTTGCTCTTCAAATTCCATATCCCGATCTTTTAATTTTTTCCTGTAATCGTTTGCTTTTGTCACATCTCGTTTGGAAAACCAATAGATACAAAATAGTAAATATTCCCTATTTTTGCGGTAAGTGTATTGGTGGTTTTCGAGATCGGTGGCAGTGAGTTTGTTTTGATTTTTAAAATCTTTTACCAAGGAATCGATGGCTAGGGTGTCTCTATCTTTTCCAAGATTCGCATAACTTTGACGAATGAGAAATAAAATTTCTCCTGCATCCGAATCAGGATAAAATTTTAGTAAATTGTAAAATCCTCTTCGAAATAAGGATAAAGATTCGAGGTATCTTTGTTTTTCTTGGAGGTAAACTCCGTAACGCGTGAAGTATCTGGTTTCATTTAAAAAAACAGTACTTGTCCATTGGTAGGCTTGTTCTAAAAGTTCGGAATCTCTTCCTCTACGTGCCAAGATAAGGGTTTCATACATAGTTTCTTCACGTGGAAAATACACTAAGTATCGCAAACTTAAATCATCTGCTTCTTTCCATTTTTTGTTTTTGATATTTTTCAAAAGGCTTGTTTGTAAGGACTCTTTTTCCGAAACGAAAGTTTTGTCCGATTCTAAAATTTGGATATAGGATTCGTAATCGGATTCCAATCCAAGTTGTCTGGATAAAATGGCGGCCGTATACAGCCTGTACTTTGCATTTGGTTTTTGTTCTAAATACAATTTCGTATAGAACAAAGCTTCTTTTTGTTTTCTTTCCTTTTCGTAAAAATCAGCAACGTAAAGAACCAAATCGAGTTGGTCTTTTTTCTTTTTGATCGATTCTTCATAGGCATGAATTCCATCGAAGATTTGTCCAAGCTTCATATGGGCACGTGCTGCTAAATTATAGTACCGAAAGTCCGGATCTGGATTTAATTCTTTGGCTTTGATGAGAAAATCGAAGGCTTTGGCGGGAGTTTCTTGGACAATTTTGTCTTCGGCCATTCGCAAAAGATCTTCGTATCCATAAAAAACCTTAACGGGGTTCAGAACCTCTGTTTGTGCTAAATTTGGACTGGAAACCAGAAATAGACTTGTTACCAGAACACCAAATTGCCATATTCTCCTAGACCGAAGTATCATCTATGGATTCTCATCGGTCATCTTCTAAATAATCTTAGAAATTCAAATAAACAATCTCAAAGAGGATCTCATGAATGTAGAGTTAATCATCATCGTCATGGCACTAGTTTCCATTGTCACGGCGATCTTCTACGCGGCTCGGGTGGTTCGCATCCAAGTGGGCGCAGGCGGCGGTAGCGAAAAAGAAACCGCTAAATTGAAAGAAATCTCCGCAGCGATCGCAGAAGGGGCTATGGCCTTCCTTCTCAGAGAATACCGAGTCATTTTGCTATTTATCAGTTTCATGACAGTTCTCATCTATTTACTTTTGGATAACCCAAAAACTGAATTCAACGAAGGAATTTATACTGCCGTTGCTTTTGTATCGGGTGCCCTCATTTCTTGCCTTTCTGGTTTTATTGGAATGAAAATTGCGACTGCTGGTAACGTTCGCACTGCAGAGGCAGCAAAAACTTCTCTTTCCAAAGCTTTCCGAGTGGCTTATGACTCTGGAGCCGTAATGGGTTTTGGTCTGATTGGTCTCGCTGTTCTTGGTATGATTGGACTTTTTCTTTTATTCACTGGAGCAAACGTAGGTGTTGCCAAACATATCTTAATGGAATCACTTGCTGGTTTTGGTCTTGGTGGATCTTCCGTAGCCCTTTTTGGTCGTGTGGGTGGTGGTATTTATACCAAAGCTGCCGACGTTGGTGCTGACCTTGTAGGTAAGGTAGAAAAAGGAATTCCGGAAGATGATCCAAGGAACCCAGCAACCATTGCTGATAACGTGGGAGACAACGTTGGTGATATTGCTGGTATGGGTGCTGACCTTTTTGGTTCTGCGGCGGAAGCAACTTGTGCGGCTCTTGTGATTGGTGCAACAGCATCTGCTCTTGCTGACAATAACTCTGCCCTACTCTATCCACTATTAATTTCTGCCATTGGAATTCCGGCTTCCCTCATTACTACCTTCTTTGCCCGTGTGAAAGAAGGTGGAAACGTAGAAAAAGCTCTAAAACTCCAACTTTGGATTTCTACATTCATTGTAGCCGGTGCTCTATATTTTGCAACTGACATCTTTATGATCGATAGTTTTCAAATCGGAGACAAAACCATCACTAAGTGGAATGTATATACATCTGTCGCATTAGGTTTGTTTGCTGGTATGTTCATTGGATGGATCACTGAGATTTATACTTCTCATTCTTACAAACCTGTGCGCGAAGTGGCTGATGCTTGTGATACCGGTGCTGCAACGAACATCATCTACGGACTTGCTCTTGGTTACAAATCAACTGTGGTTCCTGTGATTCTACTTGTGATTGTGATTGTTGTTTCCAATATCCTTGCAGGTATGTATGGAATTGCAATCGCTGCGATTGGAATGATTTCCACTATTGCCATTGGTCTTACGATCGATGCTTACGGTCCAGTATCTGATAACGCTGGAGGAATTGCTGAGATGGCGGAACTTGGAAAAGAAGTTCGTGACAGAACTGACAACTTAGATGCAGCGGGAAATACAACTGCGGCTGTAGGAAAAGGTTTTGCGATCGGTTCTGCTGCTCTTACTTCCCTTGCCTTATTTGCAGCATTCATCACCAGAACACAAAATGCTTCTAAGGAATTGGGAGAAGGTGCAATTGACCTAACTTCTATCGAACTTTTGGATCCACTAGTTTTTGGTGGTCTTCTATTTGGAGCCATGCTTCCATTTATATTTTCTGCAATGACAATGAAATCTGTAGGAAAGGCTGCTCTTGATATGGTAAAAGAAGTTCGTCGCCAATTCAAAGAGATCCCTGGTCTTATGGAAGGAAAAGCGAAACCTGAGTATGCAAAATGTGTAGATATTTCTACTTCTGCTGCTCTTCGTGAAATGATTCCTCCCGGCCTCCTCGTTCTTCTTAGCCCAATCGTTGTCGGATACTTGTTTGGTGTGAAGTCTCTTGCAGGTCTTCTTGCTGGTGCTCTTGTTTCTGGTGTCGTTCTTGCGATCTCGTCCGCTAACTCTGGTGGAGCATGGGACAACGCTAAAAAATACATCGAAAAAACAGCAGGTGGAAAAGGTTCCGAAAAACACAAAGCTGCTGTTGTGGGTGATACTGTCGGTGATCCGTTCAAGGATACTTCTGGTCCTGCCATCAACATTCTCATCAAACTAATGGCGATCACATCACTTGTGTTTGCTGAGTTTTTTGTGACAAAAGGCGGAATCATTTTAAATTTCTTTAGATAAGAAATTTAAGATAAATTCAGTTTCAGATAGAGGAGACTTCTTTTGGGAAGTTTCCTTTTGAAATATTTTATTTTGATTTCTGAAAAGAAGTCTCAACCAAAATAGTGATTCAATTTTCCTGTAAGGGAAATGAATGAAAGCTGGCGGAGACGTCGGCTTTTTTTATAGGGTTGTAAAACTGAAACTTGTGTTCGTGCCGAGAGTCAGCCCAAAGATCGACTGGATGTTTTGGTTTAGTGTGATGGTGTAAGTGGTTCCCGTTGTCAAAGCACTTGCTGGTGTTAGAGTAATGGTTCTGTTGGAAGCTCCACCATTTAAACTGGGACAAGAAGGGGAACAACTAATATTTGTATTTAGGGAAGTAGTTTCTACCGCTTGGGTCATCACGATTGTGATGGTGGGATTTAAGGAAACACCTGTGGCACCATTGGCTGGAATGGTTGATTCAATCGTAAAATTGGACGAAGTTTGAGTTACTAATGGTAATACCAATACACCCAAAAGCGATGGTTTCGGTTTTGGCAGACATGCTAGGAAAGAAAAGAAAACAAGAATTAGGATATGATATTTCTTCCAGGTGGGCATGGTTTCTATTTTAGTTTCGACTAATTACCCTTGGTAATTGCGCAGAGTTTTGCGTAAATCCCCAAGAAATTGTAAGTTTCTAGTTCAATAGACGTAATTTCTCTAATATTTCCATTCTTTTGGGAAGCTTCGACTGAGGCGTCTCCTAGGGCCAGGAGGCCGAGGTAAGACTTAGCGCAAGCAACACCCTCTTTAGAAGCAGGTGTTCCAGTTTCCATCATACTAATCTTTTGGTTTTCATAAAGAAGTCCCTGGGTTCCAAACCCGGAACTGGCACAGGATAGACATAGGAATATGTTCAAAAAACAGAGGTTTGGAAATAAATGGGGTTTTATAAAGCTGTGATTACTTTTTAAGTTCCTTATCCAAAATCTGCGAAAGTTTGTTTTGTAAAATGATAATGTCGTCATAGAGTTTTTTGATCTGTTCTTCTTTTTTTTGAATCTTTTCAGTTAGTGCATCCAGAGATTTGTTAGATGCATTGATCTTTTTGGAATGAAATTCTTTTAGTTTGAATTCGATTTCCTCATAAATGAGTCCACTTTTCAATTTCTTAGCAAATTCAGTTAGTGAGTCAATGTTTTGCTTCATCGTCCGGTGATTCTTAAACAGAGTTCTTGGAAAAAGAAATATTGTTTTTTATAATAATGGTCAAGGCTGTGGATTTCTTTCAGTTGAGATCTGCGAGATATATATTCAAAACTAGCATTTCCAAGACTTACCAAACCGAAGTAATTCGTAGTACAGGATTCTACAAATGTATCAGTCGGTAATGGCACTTTTCCGGGTGAATGCCATCCTTCTTGTCCTTGATTTTGAAAAATAGTAACAGAAGGATTTCCAATTTGAAAACTTAAACATTGAAAAAAAAAGAAACACATTGAAATCAATAAACTTCCTTTCATACTACTGGTTTGTATCAAAGAAGTAGAAATAGGAAAAACGAATTCCGCGATCCATTGCGTTGTCTTCTTTAGGCAGAATACCTAAGAGAAGAGAAAAACTAAACGTTCCAAAGTTATCAGTATTCATAGAAATACCTGGATAAAAATTAAAATATCTTAAATTTTTATCCGCCACTCGGTCAATTGGTTCTCTATATTCCAGTTCTGTAAATATTCGAACGGAGTCGGCGATGGAAAAAGAGGGAGCAATTCCTACCTGGTAGTAACGTTTAAATTCCTGCAAACTGGATTCTTTCCCGTGTCTGTTAGTTTCTGTTTGAAAACGAAACTCAGACATGATTTGAAAAATTCCGTATTTGTAACCTAATCCAAAATTAGGTCTAACTAAGTAAAAATCAGGATTTTCTCTTTCTCTAAACTCAGCATTTCTCTTTTTATCGTAGAGTCTTAAACCAGCCCCAATTAAAAACTGGGATGATCCATTTTCATAAACTTTTCCATATTTGATTCCCGCATTCCAGCGATCCCAAGTGATTTCTCTGGCGGTATCTGTTTGTGAATAGTCTGTTCGGCCAACAGAAGAAATAACAGAAAACGAATCTGAAAATTTGTATTCACCCTCAACATTAATATCCTTGTTTATTTCTTTGACTCCATTAAAGTCCTTATGCCAGTAACCAATATTTCCTCTAATCTTTGTATATAAAGCTACAGGTTCGATTTGTAATGGATGTGCGAATCCTGTATTAGTCGTTGGTTGTGCATATAAAGAAGAAACCAATGAAAGAAATAAGATGTATATGATAACTATATTTTTCATATTAAAAACCTATATTGGTGATTGGATAAATTAATCTTGCAAACTTATCAGCTAGATAAGTATATCCTAAGTTATTTGCATGAATGCAATCTAACATAAATTCTGCGCGTGAAAATGGTTTTCCACCTAATGTATTCCGCAAGTCTGTGTAAAGAAGTGTGGGTTCTTCCCGGATGGTATCTAGTAGTAAGTTGTTGAAAGCATCCAATTGTGAAGCTGTAAAAACAGCTGCATCAGGGACGATCAGACCAATTTTATCAAACTTAGATTTGCATCCTTCATCTGCACCGGCGATGACAGGTGCCATATATGGATTCGGATAGTCATAACCGTGAATGATCCACTTTAGAGGTTGGCCACCAAATCTAGAAACTTTGTAGGCATTCCCAGTTGCGACTAATTTTTTGAGGTTGGCTTTGATGGTTGCAAATCTTTGTGCTTGGACTGTTTCCACTTTACCGATATATTCGGAAAGATTGGCTTGGATATCATTTCCACCTAAAGATAAGATAATGACCTTCATGTCGGCACCACCTTGGTCTATCACTTGAAATTGGAGACCTTCGTCCACAACCTGTTGCAAGGTTTTTCCGCCGAGGGTTGCGCCAACAAACTTATAATGAAACCGGTTTTCCAACTGAGGCCTCAAAGTTTCTACCGCTGGAAATCCAAGAAGTAGATCTGTCCAACTATCACCTATTATACCAGTTTTTGCCGGTGTTTCCCCATTGCAGATTGCATATGTGGTGCAAAGTAAATTGGCTCCAACATCGTCAAAGTAATCTTTTTTTGTATCACAATGAATGAGGCATGCCAATATTCCGAACAAAATTGTGTATTTAATTTTTTTCATTGGTGTTTGTTTCCTTCCAGATATGGTCCATGATAAACGCGCAGGATAAATCGCCGGTTAGATTTACTGAAGTTCTACACATATCTAAAAAGCGGTCAACTCCAAAAAGGATAGTGATACCCTCGATGGGAATATGAAATGTATATAAGATCGATGTTAATATAACGAGTCCGACGCCAGGTGTTGCAGCCGTTCCAATAGAGGCAGCCGTAACGGTTCCAGCTAACAAAAACAAGTCTATTGTTGATAAATTAACCTGATAAACCTGACTTAAAAAAACGGTCGCAACTGCTTGGTATAAGGCTGTTCCATCCATATTGATTGTTGCACCAAGAGGAAGTACAAAGTCGGCCACAGTTTCTTTTAATTTCAATTTTTCTTTTGCAAGTTTTAAGGAATACGGAAGAACTGAGCTAGAACTCGAGGTTGAAAAGCCAAGCAATGGAATTTCGCGAACCTGATTCAAAAAGCGAATCGGATTCTTTCTCGTAAGGATAAAAATCAAAATCGAATAGAAAATGAGAATACAAAAAAGACCGAAAATCACTGTACCAATGTACGAGACCAAACCAAATAACAAAGAAAAGCCAATTTGAACCATTGCATAACTCATCAGACCTAAAACAGCTAGTGGTGCTATTTTCATTGCTGTTGCAACCACCCATAAACAAAAACTTTCCAATGAATGACAAAATGCTTTTAAAGCTGATCCAGATTCTCTTGAAGTCAGAAAAAAAATTCCCAATATCATTCCTAAGAAAACAACAGACAACATTTGTTGTTTGGACCAAACATTCACTAGATTTTTCGGAATGATATTTGCGATAATTTCAGGCACAGATTCTACGTTTTGATTTAGATTGGAATTCGAGATAGTTGAGTTTGCTTCCACTGTTTGATTTTGGATTTGGTTTCCTGGTTTAATCACCAATGCTAACGAAATTCCAATACTCACTGAAACTACAGTTGTAAAAATAAAATAGATAAGTGTTTTGCTTCCAAGGTTCCAAAGATCCTTTAGATTTCTTAAACTAGATACACCGAGTGCGATGGAGACAATCACCAAAGGAATCATAATCATCTGGAGCAAATTTAAGAAGATATCTCCAGGAAGTTTCATCCATAATAAATAGGGTTTTAAAGAGATTGCTGATATGAATCCTGTTTCTGGGTTTAATAAGATTCCAAATAACAAACCTAACAACAAAGATGCGAAAATTTGAACCCAGAATGGAATTTTAGGAAAGAACATTCCCAAATTCTATGATTTTGAACTTCTCTGTAAATGAATTAAATACTGATGTATGTTTGGAAAAGTCGAATTCTATGGAAAATCGTTGCGCCATTTTTAATTTTTCGAATTTCAATTGTGTATTCGTCCTTAGCGCGTTGGATTTCTTTCATAGTTTTATGGAGAACTGCTTTTTTTTCAGGACGATTGTCCCATTTGTAAGCTGCCTCTTGGCGCATTAATTTTTCTTCTAGCTGGCGAATCGTTTTTTGGTGAGAAAGTTCAACTTTGTATTCTTCTTTTTGAAAAATTGACAATGTTTCTTTTCGTAAAGTTTCTTTTTTAGTTTCTGCTTCTGTCTCAACAATCGGATAACAATAAATAAATGCTTCTTCCAGTTTTGAAAGGGAAACTTCTTTCTCTGGAACGTAAGACTTTGCTTCAATCCATTCCGTCGGCATTTCAGTAAGTACAACAGCTTTCTTTTTCTTTAAGTCATATTCTATGAAAAACAGATCTTTACGTTTTAGAGAAAAGTCAAATTCGACTTGGAAAACGAATAATATTTTTTGTCCAAGTTGGTCAGAGAGTAGATACTTTTTTTTGCGACCGATATCGCTTTGTGTGAGTAACTCTGTAACCTTTTCAACAAAGGGATGTCCAAAAGCAAGAAATTCCAATGAATCATTGGTTAGGGCGAGGTCCGAATCAAAAGTCGCTTTTCTAACTTTTCCTTCAGTATTTTTATATTCGTAAGAACCTTTACCAACCGAGGTTAAGGTTCCTGGAAGGTAGGATGGGAAAAATTTTGAACCTTGAGCAACGACTTCTTCCAAATGACTATTATTCCATTCTCTCTCTTCAAGTGTATGATCGTAATAGTCTTTTAAATTAAAATCTAAAACTTTGGGTGTTACAAGAGCGTTGAGTTTTTCAAATCCTTTTTGAGCCACTTGGATTCTAAGATCAAATTCAGTTTCTAATTCTTCTTTGGTTTTGGTTCCTGTTACAAATTTCATAAGACTTGAGTTGAAATCAAGTTCCTCTTCAATCGTTCCAAGTAAATCATCAGAAGCACCAATAGATTCTTCAAACAAACGTATTTTATTGGTCAGTACTTCTAATATCCTTTCCGCTACTGTATCTTTGGAAGCAAAGTTAAAGATATAAACATTGTCCTTTTGACCAAAACGATGGATCCTTCCAATACGTTGTTCAATTTTCAGCGGACTCCAAGGTAGGTCATAATTAAATAGTATGTTAGCAAATTGTAGGTTACGACCTTCCCCTCCTGCTTCTGTACAAATTAAGATCTCATAGTCTTCTTTAAATTTTTGGATAGCGACTTCTTTTTCATCCATACTAAGAGAGCCGTGGAAAGGAGAAACCTTAAAGTCTGGTTCTAGAACTGATTGTAAATGGTCTTGTGTAGTTCTAAACTGAGTGAAGATAATGAATTTTTTATGGCCTTCTTTTTTTAAACGATAGAGAGTTTCTTTTAATTTTTGAGTTTTTTTGTCTTCTTTGATTTGTTTTCCCAAATGGATGAGGCGGTTAAGAGTGAATAACTCTCGTTTGATTCTTTGGAAACTAGACATTTCCTCATCTTCTAATTCAGAAATAAAGTCTTCAACACCTTCCGTCTCATCTAAATCCCAATCATCTAATGTGGTTTCATGTTCTTTCATGTAATGGAATTTAGATTCCAACATAAATTTTCTTTTTTGTAAGGCAGAGAGAAGTGCAATGACAGAAGAATCTAAGAGTTTTTGGAATACCACCATCACAAATCCAATGGCACGGTTTTTGGTCCCCATTGCCATATTGTATTCTCTTTTTACATACTCTGTAGTTTCGTCATAGAACGCACGTTCAATGGGAGAAAGGTCGATACGAACTGTTTTTGCAAATCGTTTCGTAAATCCACCGACTTCCACTTTACGACGACGAAGAAGAACTTTGGATATTTTTTCTTTTAGATCGCCTTTTTGACCAACGACATAGTCGTTTACAAAGGTATGATATGGTCCGAGAATATTTGGATCCACCAAGTGCATCAGATAAAAAAGTTCTTCTAGTTTTCCTCGAAATGGTGTCGCTGTGAGAAGGAGGAGGCATTCCGTTTTTCTGGCAATTTTTTCAGCAAACAAATACCCACGAGTGATTTTGGAATAATCGCGCCTGAGTCTATGTGCTTCATCAAAGACAACAATGTCCCATTTGGTACCAAGGATTTCTTCTGCATATCTAGGATTTTTAATAAAATCGATTGATGTAATAATTTTATTGAAATTTCGCCAATGATCGGGGCCGTTTGTTACGAAATTTCTTCGACGAACAATGGCAAATTCTTCATTGAATTTGTTTTTCATCTCCTGTTGCCATTGCACAAGGAGAGGAGATGGTGCCACCACAAGCACTCGTTTGAGCCCACGTCGAAACATAAGTTCCTTTACTGCAAGACCAGCTTCAATGGTTTTTCCAAGTCCCACTTCATCCGCTAAAATAAACCTTGGTTTTAAACTATTGGCAACTATGAAGGTAGACTCAATTTGATGGGGAAGTAAACGAGTTCTCGAATTAGAAAGTGAAGATAATTTGTTAAAATTATAAGTAAGTTTGAGTTGGCTTGCATCAAGTGCCAAGTCCATTGCTTTGGGAAATTCTTCCCATTCACGAAGTGATTGTGGATACTGATTTAAAAATTTTAAATGTTTGTTAGATTTATTGACGGTTCTAAAAATCTCTTTTGATTCAAAAAACAGTTCTACAGAAGTAGCAGTCTCTTTTATGACCTTTGCAAGACCTAACTCCGGTTCGTCGATGAGGAATCCGTATTCATTTGTTTGTTTTGGTTCAACAGTAGTTTCAAAATCTAAACTTAATTGAGTAGGGATTTCCATCAAACTCCTTTCTGATTTCCCCAAAGTACTTTGTGAATTTGAAGCGACAAACGACACTTAGGTGGATTGTCAACTTTAATCCATTCGACCAGTTCTTTGGCATCCACTTCACCGTGGACGGGCGAGTACAATATATTTGTCTGTATTTTTTGTTCGCGAATGACTTCGATACTTCTATCAAAGTCGATTCTATCTCGCACAACAAACTTGATTTCGTCAAGTGAATTATGTCTCTTTTCTAGAATCCGGAAATTTTCCAAATCCATTCGGTCTTCCATACCCGAACCGGGAAGTTTGTAGTCCATAGTGAAAATAAAAAATGCATCTTCAGTGAGTTTTTCGCTGCCATTGGTTTCTACTCTTGAAGCTGGATAAGGCAAACCAGCAGCAGTTCTATGTTTGTAGATTTTATTGGCAATTGTTATGGATAGATCTCGGTTTTTTCCCTCTAAGGGTTCACCTCCTGTGAGCAGGACTTGGTATCCATGATGTGGATCTAAAGCTTCCAGCTCTAACCAAATTGAATCTAAACTTTTTTCTTCGCCAAGGTTTGGACCTAGGGCATAAGCTGTGTCACACCATAATGCTCTTGATTCCGTTTTGCCACAACGTAAGGAACATCCGGCAAAACGAATAAAAACTGTTGGGATACCTTGTGAAATTCCTTCGCCAGAAATAGAAGAATAGATTTCGTGAATTTTTCCAAACATTTTGATGATTCCTTCCAGGTCAGAATAAAGTAAATTGTTCTTGCGAAAACATTTATTCAGAATTTGATCTTATGGTCATGTATGTAGTAGCGAAATTGGAATATCCACTGATCCAAGAAAAAGAGCTACAAGAAAATCATTTGTTGCTTCGGTTTCGTACACCAGCGAATCCAAAAATTGCAGAACGTAAACCCTTGGTTATTGGGCTTGCAGTGGATAAGAGTTGGTCCATGAAGGGTGAAAAAATGGAATCAGTGATTGATGCTTCTTGTGCTTTAGTCAACTGGTTAACAAGACATGATGCCGTAACCATCATTGCTTATTCGGCCGATGTTCAATTAATCCAACCAGTCACTCAACTAACAGAAAAGATTTCTGTTACGGATAAAATTAGAAATATTCAAGTAGCCACTTCTACAAACTTAAGCGGAGGATGGCTCTCTGCCTTAAAAAGTGTAAATCAATCTAAGATTCCAAATGCTTATAAACGAGTTTTATTGTTAACCGATGGAAATCCAACATCTGGTATTAAA
Source organism: Leptospira soteropolitanensis (assembly GCF_026151655.1). Taxonomy (GTDB): domain Bacteria; phylum Spirochaetota; class Leptospiria; order Leptospirales; family Leptospiraceae; genus Leptospira_A; species Leptospira_A soteropolitanensis. Next base: position 477,474 of record NZ_JAMQPN010000001.1, read on the forward strand.
GAAAAAGAAGCATTAGTAAAAATAGCATCGGATCATTTAGCAATGGGAATTACTACGACAACCATTGGTGTGGGTAATGATTTTAATGAAGAGATATTAGTGGAAATAGCGAAAGCCGGTGGCGGAAATTTTCATTATATAGACAATCCAGAAAACGCTTCCGATATTTTCTTTGATGAATTTGGTGACATTGGGGCATTGTATGCACAAGCCATTGATGTGGAGTTACAATTTGCTCCTGGTGTTCGTCTGAAACAAGTTTTGTCAGAAACTTCTCATCAGATATTGGAAGAATTCGATGAATTTCTCGGTGATGCCAAAACTATATCCAGGCAAAAAATCAATCTACAGTTAGGTGATTTAAGAGCCGATGACATTCGTAATTTAGTTTTGCGACTTGAAATTGATGATCGCGTAAATCAAACAGATTCCCCTTTTTGTGAATTGAACCTAACTTACTATAATTTATTGCAACAGAATGCCTTAGAGTCTGTAAAAGATTCATTTCATTTTCCTAAAGGAAATAATAAAGGGAAACAAGATCCTGATGTTTTAGTGGAAATATTGGTAGCTAATGCGACCACAGGAATGAAGGAAATTTCCGATTTTATCAAACGCGGTCATGTGGAAGACGCCAAAGCATTATTATTCGGACTGATTCAAGATATCAAAAATAATTTACACTTTGCACCAAATGCATTGGGTTCTCTACTTAATCGTCTCCAGGTTTTGGATACAAAAATTACAACTAAATCAGATGATTTATCCAAACATCTTTTTATGAATTCACAGATTATGATGAAAGGTCCGGAAAAGTTGGATTTAAAAGATGTGGTTGTCCATGATGAAATTTTGGAATACAAAGCCAATGGTGATATCGATTTGTATAAATGCCCTGAGATTAAACTTTTTATGGAACAAAAAATCTCGGAAGGGTTTCGATATGTAATTTTCGATTTTTCAAAAACATCGCATATTGATTCTTCGGCGATTGGAATGGTGATTCAGATTGTTGGTTGGCTTCGGAGAAGAGGCGGTGAACTAGTGGTTGCAAACATTCATGACTCGGTAAAAAAAATTTTCGAAATCACTCGGTTGTACAACCACATCCGTGTTGCTGAAAATGTTTCCTCTGCTAATGAAATTTTAAAGAGGATTATTTATGCGAACGAAGGAGATAAAAACAAATAGTTGGCTTAAGCCAACCAACGTTTTGCTTCTTCGATTGCTTCTTTTAAATCACCTACCAAAGCCGGAGCAATGGCGATACCTTTTTGAGTGGGTTTGAGTTCTCCGTTGGGATCTGTATACCAAACTCGAATATTAAAAAAAGTTTGGCCTTTGTATTCGGAGATTTCTACACGGATGACTTCCCCGCGACCTTTGTCGATGTCTCGAATGATTCCTGTTTTTGCCATTTTAGTACGTCTCTACAAAAAGTTGTTCTTTTTCCTCTAGGTGTTTTTTGAATTCGTCGTAAGAAAGATCAGTTCCGCAAGCAGAAATAATTTCTTGTATGACTCCTTTTTCCATTCCCTTTGGACCGCCACAAATATAAAACTTACCGTTTCCATTGACAGCATTTTTAATAGACTGTGCATTTTCTTTTGCTCGATGAGTAATGTACATCTTTCCACCGTCGAAGGAATTTTTCTCCTCTCGGCTAATTGCTGTTATGAAATGAAAGTTGGAATGGTTTTTCGCCATATCTTCAAAATAATCGCGAAGAACTATTTCGTCAGAATAAGGTGCTCCATAGATTAACCATACATTTCCCTGGAATGAAATTAATTTTTGGACAAGGAGTTCTTCCACCATTCCAAAAAAAGGACTGATTCCTGTTCCTGTTGCAAAAAAGAAAATATCACCTGAAAAGTCGGTTTGTGGGAGTAAGAATTTTTTACCTGCGGGACCAGTCATTGTGACTGTGTCACCTGGCTTTAAGTCGCAAAGATAATTGGAACATACGCCTTTATGAAGTAGATTCCCATTTTCGTCGTAGACATTGTCTCTTTTTACTACGAATTCAATATTGTCCTTTGTTTGACCAAAACTAAAGGATGGTGAAGCGATGGAATACAAACGAACCGTATAGGACGGGTCAGCCAATCCTTTCGCTTCTTTTTCTGGATCAACACCGGGGGGAATGATACCAGCACTTTGTCCGATCATGTAAGGATAAGTATTATGGTCGATAGCAATGGTGATTCGGTGTACTGCAGAATCGCCCTCTTTCATTGGGCGTTTTCCCTTGCCTGGTTCGGGAGTCAAACGGGTATTCGCCAAAACTTGGGCTTGTAGGGGATTGGATTTTTTAAACAAATTGATTTGAGGGGTAAGCAAAGTCGTCCTCGTAACAGGTGGTTTTTGGTCAAGTTTGGCATTCCGATCGTTCGGGAAAAGGAGAAGTTGGAGTTTCCATTTTTCCTCCTCGGAATTATGTCTCTTCTTGACTCCTTTTTTGGAGTTTTTAAACTTTAGTCATTCCGGCCCTCCCGCCGATCTTAAAGACAACCGGGAAAACAATTTGCATGAGATCCACTGAAGCACAAGAAAAGAAACAGTCACCAGTTCCCAATACCGTACTTCATCAAAAATTGGAGACCTTCACCAATACAATGCTCCAATCTATGCAAACCAAAGTAAAAGAAGAAAAAACTTGGGCCGTTCTCTCCATGACGGGAGAAATTTTAGCTTATGGGAATCGACTTCCTCAAGTAGACCGTAATTCCGATTCTTTATTTTCTATCTAATTTTCGAGGTCTTATGTTAAGATTCGGCATTCCATTTTTTATACTCCAACTGACAATAGTTAGTTTATTTTTAGTTTCAGTTACTCGTACAGTTTCTGCAGAACCGTATGGAATGGCTGGTTGTGGTCTTGGGTCTATGGTTTCCGTCTGGAAAAATGATATCGGGCAAGTATTGGCTGCGACAACAAATGTTAGTTTATCATCTCAAACATTTGGAATTACTTCGGGAACTTCTAACTGTACTACGGATGGAATTGTTCGTGCTGACCGAGCTCAAGAAGTATTTGTGACTTATAATGAAGAACCTTTGGAATTAGAAACCACTCGGGGTACCGGTGAAAGAATTCGAGCCATAGCTTCTTTGTTAGGTTGCCCTACTCATAGTTATGAGTTAGGAAAATTGATGAAAGAAAAACATTCTTATATTTTTGAACCCACAAAAGATGAAGAGTCTAAAGTTCGCTCCAAAATTATTTTATCTCGACTAAAAGCAAAAATCGCAGAAAATCCCGAACTGAAACAGGCTTGTATCTATTAGAATTAGTCTCGAATGACTCGGGATATTTCTGAATTATAACGATGAGCAGCTTCTGTTTGGTTCAGATAGCCATAAGCTCCTAATTCAAAGAGAAAAGCCGCTGTAATTCCGTAACCACCATCTGAAGTGGAATCACATCCTTTTTTTCCTGCGGGATGGATTTTCCAATCACGAGGGTTTAAAAATTGAAAATTTTCCGGACAAATTACGTGCCCATAATTTTTGCCGTCCGCATGTCTTGCTTCGTGTAACAGTACTAAGACCCGATCCAATCGATTCAAACTAAAGAACGCGCGACCCAGTAATACTTCACCATCTTGGTACATTGCGATGTAATCACCGGTGGAACCGTATGAATATTTGTTGATTCGTGATTGTATCCAACGAGAAAGTTTTTTCCCGGAAAAACTAAATTTAAAAATGGATTCAAACTGAGAGAGGCGATTGTAAGTAGATTTGTCGATTTTGATTCGTTTTGGTTCTAACGATTCCAAATAGGAAAAAGATTCTTTTAAAACTTTGATTTGTTTTACGTTTAACTTGGATTCATCGGAGTACAATTTCGTGCTAAAAACACAATAAAGAACAAGTATTGCAAAAATTGTTTTAACAGAATAAAGTTCAGAAAGTGGCTTGGAGTCCACCATAGTAAAACCTGGGCCGAATAGGATTGTAAGTAAGCTCGTATTGGTCCAGGACGTTGTCTACTCCTAAAAACAGAGACATCCTTCCTTCAAAGAATTTTTTCTCCATTCTAACATTGAGTAAGGTGAAAGGTTTTCCATAGACAACTTTGTTATTTTCTTCTACACTCTTCGTTTGTTGGTCAATCAGGGCAGTGCTTGATCCAGCCGTGAAGTCGTTTGTTGTACTATAAAACGGCCGTTTGTCTAAACGTTTGGCACGAAGAGCAAATTCCCAGCCACCCGGTGCGTTTACAAAAAAGTTCATTGTTCCTTGGTGGAGGGCTCTTCCTTCTAGGGGTCTATCGGTCGTTAGGTCTCTTGTATCGGTTTGGTTGTAACCTAATTCCAGTGCAAAGTATTTTAGAAATCGAACCCTGGATCCTGCTTCTACCCCTCTTGTATAAGCACGTTGTACGTTCTTTAATTGGAAGTTTGCAAATTCACTAGTCCTTGTTCCAAAACTATATTGGATGAGATCTGTGATGTCATTTCGGAAGACACTGAGGGAAAGGGTCCAAAATTTATAAGGAGTGTATTCGATGTCCGCGTTAACGGTGGTTGACTTTTCAGGTCTCAGTTTATCATTCCCATCGACAACATAACCAACCCCAGGATTCTCAAAACGTAAGTATAATTCTCTAAAAGAAGGTGGTCTAAAACCTTTACCATAACTAGCGCGAAAGACAAGATCACTCGTGATATCAACTTTTGTTGCGATTTTGGGAGTGGTTTGACCGCCAAACTGTGAGTCCACATCGTGACGAACGCCTGGAACGAGTCGCCAAACAAACCCTTGGCGCCAAATAATCCATTCATCTTGAATAAAGGCTGCCCTTCTAGTTCGATAAGCATTTCTTCTTTGTAATCGATCCGATTGTAATTCTTCCGAATAAGACTCGACCCCGGCAGTCACCATGTGGTCTTTATTGATTTCGTGATCAATTTGAGCTACACCTTGGGAAGAAAATTCGTTTGTGAATTCTTTTACATCCAGCTCATTTGAATTTCGTTGGTCCAATTTATAATGATTTTCCCAACGAGAAAAATTTCCACGTAAGGAAACCATATTACGTTTTCCGTATGTGTATTCTAGTGCACCTAATCCAAGAAAATCGTTTGTTAAGTTAGTTCTATCAAAAACACCGCCATTAGATCTAGAGTCAATTCCAGCCTGGTTGCGATTTAGATAATTAATTCCGGTTTTTACTTTAAACTGACCGTCAGGATTGAAGGTCATGTTTCCACCCACGTTGGCATCTTGGAATGCGTTTCCAGTGGTTGCAGGAGTTTTGGGATCTAAGTCATAAGCAGCAGATTGATTGAAGCCACCAAAAAAATTGGAAGCGACAAAATCATTTTTGAAACCTACATCGGCGATCATATTCTTTTCGCCTTGGCTTCCGAAATTGGTTTGCCTTCCATTTCCATAGGAAGTTCGGAACTGGTAATGTTCTGGTTTTTCAGCTTGTTTAGTGATGATATTGATCACACCACCAATGGCATCGGCTCCATATAATGAAGAGGAACTTCCTTTTACGATTTCAATTCGCTCAATGTTCTGAACTTTAAATCGTGTTAGGTCTATAGTGTTGTTTAGTCGTCCAGCGACCCGTTGTCCATCTACTAGAAATAAAACGTATTTTGAATCCAACCCTAACATTTGAACCTGAGATCCCCCAAAAAAAGGAGTTACGTTGATTCCCAGTTGTGTATCAAGCACCTCACCTAAGTTACGTGCTCCAGTTTGTTCAATTCGTTTGCGAGAAATCACTTCTGTAGCAACAGCTGAATCTTTGAGTCTTCGTTCCCCACGAGAACCTGTGACTACAATCCCATTTTTATTATCTAAATCTTTAAAACGGTCTTCTTCCTGTGGATTCTCTTCTTTATTTCCTTCTTGGGGTGTGGTTGTAATAGAAGTTGGAGTTTCTCCGTTTTGAGGATTCGGATTGGTTGTATCCGTTTCTACAGGAGTTGAAGGAGCCGTTGGTGTTTTTTCAACGGTTTTAGTATTCTTTCCGTTTTCACGTGGTTTGCTTTGAGAATGAACTTCTCCAATAAACAATAAAAAAAGACAAAGGATTGGCAAAAGGAACGGATTAAATAAATACATTAGGGAAGTTTTTTCCATCGGATGGTCGGATAACCAGAAGTTCCCGCATCACTATAATAGTTTTCAATATGGACTGCATAAATAGAAGAACCCGTTCCAGAACGAATCAGGTAGATATCTGACTTCGGTGTTAAATTTCCAATTGTATAATTATACCATTCAGTCATTAGAGCGTTTCCGACATAAACGGCACCTGCTCCGCCGATTCCTTGTGTGGTAGAAGCGCTGTCTATGGTGAAGGAATTACATCCTTGGCTTGCGGCAGAAGTAGAACTAGCAACTCCAAAATCTGTAGTATTACTTTTACAGGCTCCACCAAGACCCGAACGATTGGTTTCCCCTGAATTGGTTGCCACCTTATATCGGTTAAATGCAATATCCCAGGTTAACTTATCTTTTTCAGATAAGGGAATTTGTTTATTTCCTTCAAAATAGAAATAAATATAAAAATCTAAATTACTGGCGTTGATGCGTGTGAGGTAACTCCCGTCAGCTTGTAAACGGGAGAAAACAATTTTGTCAAGTGCATTGGGATTTCCAGCATTGATTGCATTGACAATCAATTGGTTGACTAAAATTTCTTGGTCCGTCAGGGCTTTTTCCTGACGGGCACAAAAAAAGAATCCGACTGCAATTAGACAAATATAAATCCTTCGCATACTTTAAAAATGAATCAGCCTATTCTATTTTGTAAGTAATCTCTGCAGATTGTCCATTGCGTGGTATTGCATAGATTAAAATATATACACCAGATTGATTGTTTGGTGCAGTGATATCGATAGTTCCTACTCCATCGAGTTTGTAGGCATTCTCAAAAGAATTATCAACAGCGAGATTTCCACCAGTTGTTAACGTTTTGATTACTTTTGTTGCATCGAGTGGGCAGGATCCAGAACCGTAAACAATCACTTCTGACTTTCCAGTTAAAGTAAATTTTACAGCACCTGTACTTGCATATTTTAATACGGCAGTTGGATGACCAGCAACAGGAACACTGCTTGTTTTAGAAATGGTGCCAGAACCAACTCCAGAAGTTGTTGTCCAAGTATTGAGTGATTTACCGGCGGCGGCAACAGAACAATCACCAGCCATATTAAAAAGGGAGCCAACAGCCACTAAAGTAAGAAGGTCTTTGTCGTTATTTTCTTTTTTTTCGCACTGAAGGGAAAGTCCAGCCACCAAACTCAAAAGGATTAATAATTTTGTCTTATTTTGAAGGGATTTCATAGAACCTCGGTCATTTTTATCCAGGCTTAAAGACTGGTAATGAGAATCAAATTCATTTTATTAAATAGCTGATTTTTTTAATTTCACTGACAGAATCATGACAGATTCGATCGGTACCGGCAAAGTTTAGGAGATTTTCGCATTCCCAACTTCCGCCTTGATTCAATATCACTTACAAATGGATCCTAGAAAAAATCAATTGTAAGGAAAAGGATTTTTCGTCTACTATGCCAAGGTCATGTCACTCAAACAAATCACCATCTATGTAGAAGAGTTTGATCATGATTTTTATAATCGCATACTACGGGACATAACGAATATAGAATCTTGTAATGTTCATAGTTTCCATTCTATATTGGACATTAAACCCGGATCTATTAAGGAATCAGCAGTCTTTCTATTTTGGAATGATCCTAAAGTTTTAGAAAAGCAGAAGTTTATTTTTGAAGAGTTTCCTGAATCACCATATATTTTGCTTTCGATTGACTCTCTAACTCCCAATGAATTGGCAAAAGCTGCTCATCCTACATACTTGCACCTCTCAGAGAAAACGTATTCTGTCGGCATCCTAGATTTAGTACTCAATTTTGCTGAGCGATTGATTGAAGATATGAATCGATCCATCGCATTTGATGAAATTAGAGAAAAGGTAATCGTCCTTCAAAATGTTTTCGAAGAGTCACTAGATGTTTTGATGCAGATTGATCCGAATACAAAACAGATCATCAATGCGAATAAACAAGCTGTAGTTGTATTGGAATACCCTTTAGAAGAAATCATTGGTAAAGAGTTTTCCTTTTTTATGCCACCTGTGGAAGTCGATGAAGATGAAGAATTTCAAGGGAACCTAATTGAAAGCACTGCACTGAGAACTAAGTCTGGACATTTGATTCCTACGGAGTCCTCTTTTCGTTTGTTTCCGGTAAATGGAAAAATGGCAATTTGGGCAACCTTTCGCGACATTACGGAAAGGAAACGATCCCAAGAACAGGTAAAAAATCAAAAAGCATTTTATGAGTTTATTTTAGATAACCTAGACTCTGATATTGCTGTGTTAAATTCAAATTTTCAATACGAATATACTAACCCAGTTTTTTTATCGAATAAAGAAATTCGAAAATGGTTATATAAAAAAACAGATTTAGAGTTAGCGGAAAAATTAGATTTGCCTACTGATTTCCATGAAAAACGCAAAAAATATTTAGAAATTGCGGCAAAAGAAAACCAAATCGTAGAATTTGAAGAACTTATACAGGATAGTAGCGATAAAATAACCTATTTATTAAGAAAATACATTCCCATTGATGATACAGAAACCAAGCAAAAACGGTTTATTAGTTTTGGGGTGGATATTACAGAAAGAAAACTATCAGAAGAAAGAATTACTTACTTAGCTTATTATGATGCACTCACTGGTCTTTCTAATAGGACATTGTTTATCGATCATGCAAACCAAGCTTTAAAGAATCATAAATCAACAGAAACCTTACTTGCATTTTACTTTTTTGATATTGATAACTTTAAATTCATCAATGATAGTTTGGGGCACACTAAGGGAGATATCCTTTTGCAAATGGTTGGGGCAAGACTCAAACGTGTTATGACGGAAGTGGACACAGTTGCACGATTTGGTGGTGATGAGTTTGCTATTTTAAAAGTAGATGTAGCAAATAAAAGTGCGGCAGCTGAGTTTGCACAAAAAATTCTCGATATCCTTAGCCAACCATTTCATATCATGGGACGTGACCTTTTTACAACGATTAGTATGGGTATAGCTCTTTCTCCTAATGATGGAGTTTCTTCCTCTGAACTTTTAAAGAATTCCGACATGGCTATGTACAAAGCAAAGGAACTAGGTAGAAATAATTATAAATTTTATACTAACGAACTAATCCTTCGTTCAGAAAAAAGATTATACATTGAAAATTCTCTTAGAAAAGCCATTCAGAACGATGAATTGTTGCTTTTTTTCCAACCAAAGATTTCTACTCTTACAAATCAAGTTTGTGGAGCTGAGGCACTCATACGTTGGAAACATCCAGAAAGAGGATGGGTTCCTCCTGTAGAATTCATTCCTGTTGCTGAAGACTCAGGCATCATTGAAAGGATCGGTGATTGGGTTTTAGAAGAGGCTTGCCGACTTAAAAAACAATGGAAGGAACAAAATCTTCCAGCATTCCCGGTTAGTATTAATGTAAGCGGCAAGCAACTAGCGCGAGCTAGCTGGTCACATCGTGTTCAGTCTACCATTCTACAATACAATATTGATCCTGAAGAAATTGAACTGGAATTAACAGAAAGTTCCATTATGGAAAATCCAGAAAAAAGTATCGAGGCATTCGAGTATTTGTCTGGGCTTGGAATCAAAGTTTCCATTGATGATTTTGGGACAGGTTATAGTTCATTGAGTTATCTTAAAAAAATTAATGCAGATGTTCTCAAAATCGACAGATCGTTTGTGATCGATTTGGAATTGAATGAAGATGATAGAGCCATTTGTAAGGCTATTATTAATATGGCTCATTCATTAGGTATGGAAGTGATTGCAGAAGGAGTTGAAAATACAGCTCAAAGAGATTTACTTCACGATTTAGGCTGTCATATGATCCAAGGATACCTTTATAGCAAACCACTAGCGGCTGACGAATTTGTTGTTTTTCTTAGAAAATTTAACGAATCTGCTAAAGCAAAATAGCCGAATTAAATATTGATGATACGATTTTTGTCTTTATTGATTCTTATTTTATCTTTTGTACCTGCCGTTCCTGCCGAATCTCGTGAGGTCAAAAAAAAACCTCCCACAAAGGTTACCTCTTCCAATTACTTTGTAAAAAAAGAGGAAAAGAATTTTTCGTTATTAATGGAAGCAAGACGTTTTGGAAGAGGCGAAGTCATTTTCCTACGATTGACCCCAAAAGATAAAAAATGGATTAATGAATCTTACAAAGTTAGTTGGCTTGGAAAGGATGTGATCCTTACAAAATGGGAAAAGAGTATGGTTGCTTTTTTACCGATCTCTCCAGATACACCTGCGGGTGCTATGACCCTTGAAATCGTATCAAAAATCTTTTTTGTTAAACGTGGCCAAAAACAATATCAAATTATTTTAGAACCAACTAAATTCCAAGTAATCAAAAAAAACCAACAAATCAAAGTGGATGAGAAATTCGTTACCAAAGAACTTCCCAAAGAAACTTTGGATTTTATTCAAGAATGTAAAACTGCAAAAGAAGCCGCTTTTTCTAAACAAAGCCGTTTACAATTTAATGGGAATTTTAAAAATCCATTAGAAAAAATCTTCATAACAAGCAAATTTTATGTTAGGCGAGACTATAATAACAAACAAGGCCGGCCACATGGTGGTGTGGACTTTCGTGGAAAAACAGGTACACCTGTTTATGCCATTCAAGATGGTGTTGTCGTATTAGCACGAAAAGCTTACTATGAAGGAAATTTTACAATCGTTGACCACGGTAATAAAATATTTTCATTTTATATGCATCAAGATGAAATTAAAGTTAAGGTTGGCGACGTTGTAAAACAAGGTCAAGAAATTGGAACTATAGGTTCTACTGGGATGTCAACGGGTCCTCACCTCCATCTGGGTGCTAAGGTAAATGACGTTTTGGTAGATCCACTTTCCTTAATTGCTTTGCAATCGATTCCCGAATCGAATTGAAGATAAAAATTCACGAATACCCTGTTCGTGAATTTCTCCTTTTTCCAAATTTTCAGTTATATGTAAAAGAAGTTTATCGTGATTTGGTGTATCGACAAGGATAAATCCTGTCTTCGCATAACGGGGTCGTAGTAGGTCATAGAAAGTCCAAAATTTAGAAGTGAGAATAAAAGGTTCCAATTCTTTTTGTTGGATTTCTTGTATATCTTCAATGTCTCCTTTGCTGACTTGTATTTTTAAAAATTCCGAAAATTCGGCCACAGCTTGATTTTCTTGAAAACCAAGATAGTCAGGAAAATAGAAAATTCGAACAAAAGGGTAACGTTCTGCATCGTGATCACTGAATGCAAGAAGTCCCGCAATTTGACCTGCCCCTGTTTTATTTTCCATTGTTAAGTCTTCAGGTTTGAAAAAGTAAAATCCTTCAGGAAGTGTGAATCCAAACTGCAATTCCTCATTCCAATATTGATTGTTATCTGTAATTTCCCAATGATTTAGATCCTTTTCTTCTATTTGGTATTTGTTTTTGAAAAGAAGATATGCAGATAAAACTTCTGCCCCTTGCAATGCTTTAAAAGCAATCAATGCATTACTTGCGATAAGACAGGCTGCCAAGAGTAGTCGTGCATATTCAGCGAGGTGTAATACACGAATGAGAAAAGCAATGGCTACGAGCAAAAATAAAAATACAGTCCCCGCCTCAAATACCAAAACTTCAGCAAGCCAAAGTGCAAAGATAAAAACAAGAACAACACCTAACTCAATAAAAGGATGAAACGTTTCTACCCAATAACGTTGGATAATATATAAACTAACGTAGGTGATGAACAAACCTACAACTAGGGATACAATACAGAGTGCAAAGATATAGTGCCAGGGCAGGTGAGATTCATGGTAAATGAAAAACGGAATGGCAATGATGGAGTAGAGTATGAGTAAATTTCTTGGGGTTTTGGGAGCCAAAAATTTGGCAAAGAAACCACTTGCATGATTTTTGATTTTAGATAGTATTTGCAACATGTCGGCGATTACAGACTTCTTTCAAAAAATCCAAAACCAAATTTTAGAAATCCAAACTACCATCAACCAGATCAAAACCAGTTGGGAGAATTTTCAAAAGTTTTGGGATTTATTTTTTACTTTAGTCCCTTGGGAAGTTCTCCTTCTACTGATCTTTTCTGTCATCCTCCTTTCCATTTTCAATTCAGTTTCTCCTAAAACTCCCAAGGCCAACCTTACCTTAGCCATTTTGTTGCTTTCTGCACTTTGGATCTATTTCTGGGGTTTGTTTTCGAAAGAAGTTTCTTACGGAAGAGTGGTCCTTGTTTCCCTCTATATCCTTTTTCCTCTACATGCATTCGGCCTCATTCAGTGGATCTATAGCCTTGGAAAAAAAATCTATTGGAAAAAAAGAAGAATCGCACCGATTCAATGGGACTCTGCCCTACATCAACTTTCTTTGGATTACCATCAGTTGGTAGGGAAAGCCCATTTGTATCATGGAAAAATTGAAGAAAATCGGAGCGGTTTGTTAGAAGAAATGGAACGTTTGGAACAGTCTATCCAAGGAATCAAGTCTTTACTTTTGAAAGAACAAGTGGCAGGGATCAGAAATCTAGAAGAAAACTAAGTTTCTGCCGGTTAGACGAAGACGAATCAATCTAGAACCCAGATAAGAATATTCAGGCTAGCTAGTGAGTACCAGTAAAACCTAAAGTTAAAAGAAATAAAAACAATAAAAAACTTAGATTGGTTCCGTTCATCACTAAAGAAATCATCGAAATGATATAAAAGGAAATTTCCTTTTTCCTTCTATAAGTAATCATAAAAAAAATCCAACCCAATCGGAAAAGGGAAAGTAAAGCTAAAAAAACAATTCCGTATAAAAGAAAAAGATTCACTTTTTTAGCGAAATAAATAACTAAACTCGCTAAGGAAAGAAGCCATAGAAAAAAATCGAGAAATAGGATGTTCATATTTAATTTCAAAACCTCTCAAGAGTTATCTCATTCATTTCGTTCGGATCGATAGAACAAGTGAATCCTTACTTTCCTACAACTTTTGGATAAAAACCAAGAGCACTTTGAACATCATGATCATGAGCCGGAATGATTTGTAATGTTGGATTGTTTTGAATTAAATCATTAACACGAGCGATCTCTTCACCAAGACTTTTTGTGTCAAAATCAACAATCCATCTTGCCCCTCTTGGTTTGTGTTTTTTTTCTTTAAAACCGTCCCTTCGCCAAACTATATCACCAGTGAGAAAGAAGGTATCTCCATTTGCTGTATGTAGAAATAAACCCACCGACCCTTCACTATGCCCTTTCATAGGAACAAAAACTACTGTTCCATCACCATACCAATCTAAACTCTTCGCATAAGATGCATAAGGTTTATTTTTGAACTCCAAATAACTCCAATTCACAGAATCCCCATCAAACTGAGAAGGAATGTATCCTAATTCTATTTTAGGGTGGTTCAACTCATCTGGTAAACTGTGAATTTTTGCTGTAGGAAAATCTTTTAATCCACTTGCATGATCCCAATGAAGATGGGAAAAAAATACATCTTGAATGGAATTTGGGACAACACCATTGGAATCCAATTGTTCGTATGCTGTTAGCATTGGTTTGTAATCCATTAAAAGTTTTAAATACAAAGGAAAAACTTGAAACTGTTCTTTTACTTTGGATCCGAGCCCCGTATCAAATAAAAAATTTCCTTTTGGATGTTGGATATAAAAAGCGGAATGGGCTACCGTGACTGTTTTGAATACAGACCCACCTTCAATGACAAATCCTTCTAAGGTTTTGGCTTCTCCTGTTTTTAGAATCGAAAAAACCAAATTTGATTTTCCCATCGGCTTTGGAATGAGAGAAGAAATTATTTTTTCTTCAGCGGAGTAGGAAAGAATTTCTTCCTTCGGATATCCAAGGAAATATAGAAAAAAAATAATTATAGAAGGTACGCTGATTGATAAAATTATTTTTGTTTTGGATGAAAGTCTCATTTTAATTTTCCTATCTAAGTTTAGTTTGGTTTGAAAAGTAATTCAGCAGTTTTTGCGGCCACACGTAGCGGCTCTGGTGATTTTTGTAGTTTAGCAAGTAACAAAGCTCCTTCCCATAATGAGAGTAACGATAGAGAAAGATTTTTTGCGATGCGTGGGGTATATCCCTTTCCTACAAGATATGTTTCAAATGTTTTTAACCAGAGTGAATATATCTGTTTGCATGTTTCTGAAACAGAATGATTCGACTTTGCCGTTTCCATTGCTGTGATTGCTATGGGACATCCTTTTTTGTAATCACTGGAAACAATTCGTTCTTCCAGAGCATGAAACACCTGTTTAATGGCCTGAATCGGAGATTCTGTTTCGGAGAGGACTGATTGGAAAAACAAATTCAATTGATCGCCAGAATGGAGAAGTGCAAGGTTAGTGAGTTCATCTTTTCCACCGGGAAAGTGGAAGTAGAGAGAACCTTTCGGTGTATCTGTTTCTTTCCCAAGCTCCATAAGCCCTGTTGCTTCATACCCAGTTTCTTCCAAGAGTCCAGACATGACTTCGATCATTTTCTGTTTGGTTTCTAAACCTTTTTTACCCACAAACCCATCGGTTCAAAAAATAATAGACCGGTCAACATAAAAAATTTTCATGGGAAAGGTCCTCTGAAATTTCAATGTTTGGGAGGAAGAGGTAGGAAAACCGAAATTTGGTCGCAGAGATTGACTCTAACGTTTTTCTAACGGAATAAATCTCATTGTTTTTTTAAGACTTCGCCGATAAACTTAGTAGTACGGATTTCGGGACGAAGTATGATCAATAAGAAGCCATCGCTTACAGGAAGACAAAAGGCCGCCATCTTTTTGGTTGCGGTTGGAAACGAAGTGGCCTCCGAAATCTTCAAACATTTGCGGGAAGACGAGATCGAACAGATTACGTTCGAAATTGCTCGTTTAGATAAAATCACTCCGGAAGACAAAGAAAAGGTGCTTGTTGAGTTCAATGAACTCATGATGGCCCAAGAATTTATCACCAATGGTGGTATCGACTTTGCCCGTGGCCTTCTCGAAAAAGCTCTCGGTAATCAGAAAGCCATCGATATCATCAATCGACTCACTTCGTCACTGCAAGTAAGGCCATTCGACTTTATTCGTAGAACAGACCCGGCCCACCTTCTAAACTTTATCCAAGGGGAACATCCGCAGACCATCGCTCTTATTCTTTCTTATTTGGATCCGCAAAAAGCATCCAACATCCTTTCCAACTTACCGCATCAAATTCAAGCGGAAGTGGCCAAACGAATTGCAACGATGGACCGTGTATCACCGGACGTACTTCGCGAGGTAGAACGGGTGTTAGAACGTAAACTCTCCACTCTTGCTTCTGAGGATTATACCTCTGCTGGGGGTATTGATTCTGTGGTCGAAATTCTAAACCTTGTCGACCGGGGAACAGAAAAAACCATTATTGAAGCTTTGGAAGAAGAAGACCCAGAACTTGCAGAAGAGATCAAAAAACGGATGTTCGTATTCGAAGATATCGTTTTACTTGATGACCGAGCCATTCAAAAGGTAATGCGTGAAGTGGATAACACGGATTTGGCGAAAGCACTTAAGTCTGTGGATTCTGAAGTACAAGATAAAATCTTTAAAAACATGTCGAAACGTGCCGCGAACTTACTTCGTGAGGATATGGACTTTATGGGTCCTGTTCGTTTGAAAGACGTGGAAGATGCACAGCAGAAGATTGTAAACATCATTCGTAAACTGGAAGAAGCGGGCGAGATCGTTGTGGCTCGTGCGGGAGAAGACGAACTTGTGGTGTAAACCACAGGTTCCTTTCCGTTTAGTAGCACTTGTTGATCATTTTAATCTAAACTTTTTTTAAGTCTCTTTATTTCGTTTGCTGAATTTTCCCCATTTTGGTGGAAATTCAATGAGAGCATCTTTTGGAGAAATTTCGCCACGTTCTAATTTTTGATTTAGAGTGATGAGCTTATGAAGATTTCCCATAGAAAAAGAAAACTCAGTAATATCAAAATCATCTAATCTCACTTTTGCGTTACTGCAAAATAGTTTTAATTCGGAGAGAATTAATGTGACCCTTGCGTTGGCATAACGAGCCACTATCTCTTCAAATTCTTCTTCGTTAAAAAATTCTTTTTCCAAGTCGTAATCAAATTCTTGGCGGATGAGATCGATGAGTGACAGTCCCAATTCTTTGGAGACCAAAACCACATAATCAAACTTGGACCGGATCCAATCTTCGGTTTCCAGGAGTTCCACAGCAGAGCGAGGAATATTTAATTTTTCTGATAGTTCAATTCTTGTGAGTTTTCGTCGTTCGCGGTAGTTTCTGAAGTGATTTACTTTTTCCATGTTTTAAAAAAAATTCTAAAATTCCGTTAATAACGGTCTGAAATGGCCCAAAAAACGTTTTGAACGTTCTGAAGGAATAAGATTCGCATGGATAGGTTTGACTTGCAGAGGGAATGAACCGTTAGGCTCAAATTACGCTAAATTTCCTTTCTGGAGTCCACCACCGGGGTTAGCCTAGGTGGTGTACTCGTTTTTTCCAGCCTTTTCTTATTTCCCCGTTTGATTTCTTTATTTTTCCGTGTTTTGTGATGAGAAGAACTACGACTTACAGGTATTTCCCTGAATTGACTTGGAAGAAGCCAGTTTTCTTTTTAGAGGGAACCATAAAAATTTCTTTCTAATCAGAAAGAATGTCTACGATGGAATCCGTTAGAAAGGAAACCATTGATGAAGAAAACCCAAACATTTAGAATTAGTTTATTCTTAATTTGTTTTACACTTTATTTTACCAACTGTGCCACAGTGGAACCACCCAACCGTTTGCGTAAGGTGATTGATTTACAAGGCCATCGCGGGGCACGAGGATTAAAACCAGAGAATACTTGGCCAGCGTTTGAGGAAGCAATCAAATATAAAATGGTAACGTTGGAACTTGATACGGTTCTTACCAAAGACAAACGGGTGGTCATCCACCATGATTCCGATACAAATCCGGTGATTTGCCAAAATGCAGATGGCACAGAGATAAAAAAAACTTCACTTTATGAACTTACCTTAGCTGAATTACAATCTTATGATTGCGGATCAAAAAAGAATCCAAACTTTCCAAAACAAGTTCCTGTGCCCGGTACCAAACTTCTTTCCTTAGAAGAGTTTTTCGAAAAGGTAAAACTTGCGGAAAAAAAATCTAAAGAAGTTTACGAGTTCAATATTGAAACAAAATTTCCAGACGATGGTTCCGCACCCGATAGTTTAGTAAAAGAACATACTGAAAAACTCATTCAAATCATTGAGAAGTATAAAGTAGTGGAAAAGTCCACCATCCAATCCTTTGACCTTCGCACTCTAGTAGTTTCGAAAGCAAAGAATCCAAAAATTAAAACTAGTGCTTTATTTGTTCCAACCTACTTTCAAGGTTTTTTAATGACGATTGGTTTTGGAAATGGGTATAGAGAAACAATTTTATCGGCGGCCAAAGAAAAACAGGCTGATATTATTTCTCCCTACTTTCTATATGTAACACCCAAATTTGTGAAAGAATCACATAACAAATCAATGTTGGTGATTCCTTGGACAGTCAATACAGAAAAAGAAGTGAGAAGACTTGTTTCTTGCGGGGTGGATGGTATTATTTCTGATTATCCAGATTTATTGGATAGCGTTGTTCGCAAAGAACCTTAGATTCCCCAAACTACCGTACAAAGGGAAGAATAGAGAGAGAGGTAATTCGTTGCCTCTTTTTCGATTCTGTAAATATCCACAATTCCAGAAGCGTTAGCAGCTTCGCTAATGCTGGCATCACCAGAAGTAAACAAAAAACCATATCGTTTGACGCAAGCCTTGCCTTTTTTTAAAGGAAGTTTTGGTAAGTTACGTTCTGATAAACCTAAAGAATAAGATGCATACAAAATACCTGTAGGCCCAAGCCCTTGTGGTTGTCCTAAATTAACACAATGTGTGATTGAGAGACAAATAAAAACAGCAACAGAAAATGCGAATGATCTCGGTATTAATTGGCAATTATTTTTCATTCGTTTCCTGATATTTCTACACAAAGGTTTGCATAGACACCTAAAATGGCAAAGGTGGTCCAATTGGTTTCTGTGACATTTTGGATTTTTGATCTCGACTTTAAAAATTCTAAGGAGGCATTTCCAAAAGAAAGAAGTCCAAGTACAGAGTGTACGCAAGATGTAGCTCTTCTTTTGGAAGATTCACCTGTTCCAAAAATTCCGATTTTTGTTTTTGTGTAGATTAAACCCCTAGGTCCAAAACCTGGTGAGGCACAATTTCCGAAAAACAAATTCGAGAACAAAACAAATAGTATAGATAGAATAAAATGCCGACTCAAAAAAAATCCTTATTTGTTTATGAGATCTTTATGTTTGTTTTTCATTTGAATGCATTTTTTTTCTGTATCAATTTGTTTCAAAAGAGTTTTTTTCACAGGAACTGGCAAACGCGGATGGTTACCAGTAAACTTTTTTAGAATGAGTAATGTTTCGTCAGTGCAAAAGTCTGGAGCTAAGCTTTTAGCAAAAGCATCTAAATAGTTTTCATCTTCTCCATTATTAAATTTGTCCAAAGCATCTAAATAAGAATCTAGGAAGGTGAGTTGGATGTCTTTTTGATATTCAGGAAACAAGGAATAGGAAACTACGCGAAGAGTAGAGGAGGAATACTGACTCGACTTCGGGTTGAGTAGGACTTGAATCCATTTTTCTTTTACAGAACGATTGGGTTCTGCTCCTTCTGCTGCCAAACTAGAATTGACTCCTCGACTAGATGGATCGGCTTTTTTCTCGCGTTCAATCAGATTTTGGATTTGGGTTCTATTCGATTCTAAGGAACTTAATTTGATGATGAGATTCCAGCGTAGGTCTTGGTCGATTTTTAAGCCGCCTATGGAGAGTTTGTTTTCTAAAAAGTCATACAATCTTTTTTTTGATGCAGCTGTATAAGTTGAGTCAATGAGTGAAACAAATAGGTATCTTTGTTCATCGCTTCCAGGCTTTGCTTTATTTAGTTCTTCCCATAAAAAATTTTGTAAATTATCCAAATCCTGAATCCGTTTTTCTTCAGGAAACCAGAACCTACTTGTAACATATGTGGAACCATTGTCTCCAGCCAATCGAGATAAAATCCAACGTTTGATTTTGATATCAGTCTCGGTTGGATATAAACGAACTGCTGCGTCTTTGAATTCATCAAATGTGATGTTTGCAAGTTGCACTTGTCTAAAATAATCAGTCCATAAAATGAGTTTTCTCATTGGATCTGTATCGAATTCTAAAACATATTCTAAGTTTTCTTTGTTTGGTTCCGTCCACTTCCAGATCGCAAAGTCATGGTCTTCGGCATTAATAAAACTGAAATTGGGGCAGGTTTTTAAAGGAAAAATGGCATTTGTAGAGCGGCCAGAATAAACAATAGGAAACTCTTCAAAGGACAATTGTTTGTTCGGTTTATCGAAAAAGTAGAGTCCTAAGATCGTTTTGTGATCTCGCAGTTTGTTTTCTGATCCAGGAGCAGATTGAACAATTTTCCAATAGAATTGGTTATCAGCGCAAATGGTTGTTAACTCTACTTGGTTGGTTCCTTTGGTTTCTAACCAATCTTTCGACCATTTTTTCATGGGGAATCCACTTGCAAATTCCAACTCTTTTAAAAAGTCAGAGAGTGTTGAGTTTGAATAAGAATATTTACGAAGGTAATTTTGAACACCTTGTCTAAATGCATCCTCTCCTATAAAATAAACCAATTGTTTGAGAACTGAAGCTCCTTTTCCGTAGGTGATTCCATCAAATTGAGTAAAGGCTTCTTCTGTATCGGAGACTTTCGCCTCTACAGGGTGATTCGTAATGTAACTATCTTCATCATAAGCCCATTGTTTCATTTTTTCAAAAAAACTGATCCAAGTTTCTTTGAATTCGGAATTTTTTGCCTGGGCTAAACTTGCCATGTAGGTCGCAAAACTTTCGTTAAGCCATAATCCGTTCCACCAACGCATGGTAACAAGATTTCCAAACCACATATGTGCCATTTCGTGCAAAACCACATCAGAAAGATTTTCTCTTTGGGATCTTGTCATTGGTGACCTTGAAACAAATCGCTCAGAAAAAGTGACTGCACCAACATTTTCCATTGCTCCGAAGTTAAACTCGGGAACAATAATTTGATCATATTTCAAAAATGGATAAGGAATTCCAAAATAAGAATTAAAAAAGGCAAATCCTTCTTTGGTAAAGGCAAACCAATCTTTAGGATCTACATATTTAGCGAGTGATTTTCTAACAAATAATCTTAGAGGGATGTTTTCATATTTATCTTCCCAAACTTTATACGGACCTGCATGGAGAGAAAAAACATAAGTGGAAATTTTTGCTGATTCAGGAAAGGAAAAAGTAATTTCGTCTGGATTCTGCCCTTTAGATTGTGAATTGGGAAGTGTTGTCGAAATAACCTTCCAATTTTTTGGCACTGTCACATTTAGTTTGAAAGTAGCTTTTAAATCAGGTTGATCAAAACAAGGGAACATTTTGTTCGCATGGAACGCTTCAAATTGTGAATATAAATATACTTCTTTATCATCTGGATCAGTGAACTTATGAAGACCGTTTCCAGTTTTTGCAAAAGGTGTTTCAAACAAAACAGTGAGAGTGTTATTTCCAATCATTAGATTGTTTGCTGGTAATTGGATATGACCATTTTCGTAAGGAAGATTAGTAAGATCTACGTCATTAAGAATGATATTTTTGATTTTTCCTTCATAATAATCCAATCGTAGGTCTCGGAGTTTTTTCCCAAAAAAACTAATTTTAACTTTTCCTTCAAAAGTTTCTTTCGGACTGAGATGGACATCTAACTCATAATGTATGTCCTCTAAAATTTCGAATCGAGTTTCTGCTTCGGATTGAGTTAGGTGATAGACTGGTTTTTTGAGACGGCAATCTAAAACTAAAAGAAAGACAAATAAGGAAAAAAATTGTAGAAATTGTTTCATAGAAGTTCTGTTTCTCCGTCTCATTAAGGTTGAAAGTTACGATATAAAATGGCCCAGTCGATAGACTTTCTGTTTTTCCATTCTGGTTCACTATAGTATTTACCACCAATGGAATTTAAAATCATTTCCATATACTCTTCGCCTGGATCAAAGTCTTTTGCGTTCAGAAAAATGGAACCGCCCCATTTTTTTTTGGCTTGGGTATGACTAAAAACGCCAGATAAATCCTCTAGTTTTTCATTGGAGAGTGGAATCTTATATTTGGTAGTGAGTTCTGTCACAAGTTCTTTAACCGTTTGGATTTGTTCTGGTTGCTTTAAAAGTTCTTCAGTATCTTTTGCTACAATTTCGATTTGAATACAATTGTCGTTAGTTCCAGTAGCCGCTGCAGCTCTGTCTTCCAAAACATCTAGAAGTTGGTAAGCTTTTCCATTATTGTCAATCATGATAGAAGCGGTTAGGTTTCTTGCTTCTAATGTGCGAAGGGATTTAAAATAATCTGAAATTGCAGTATAATGTAAAACTACACAACTTGGTTTGATTTTTCCACGGAAGGTGTATTTAACTCTATATTCTTCTGGTGGATAACCTTTATCGTCTTTCTCAATGCGTGATATGGCAATCTTTTCTGGTTTAGTAATTCCTCTACCATTGGTTGGTTTGAAGGTGTCCTTTAAAATATCCTTATTCTCTTTTTTTAATACCCAACCAGTAACAAACCGGTCTTTCCAATCATCTTCTTCATAAAATTTACCATCGATTTCTGAGAGAATCTGTTTAAGAGCTAACTCACTTCCGCAAGGCGAAAAATCTACAAATCCACCAAATCGACGTTTGGTTTGGTTGTGAGTGAAAATTCCTCGTTTCGAAATGATGTCGTAATTGGTTTTGGGAATGTTTAGTTCGTCTGCCAAATATGAAATCACTTGGTTTAGGACACCACGCTGTTTGCGATTGTTATACAGAGTTTCCTGGGTGCCTTCATAGACAATGTGAATGGATTCTAAATCAATACCTGGTGCGGCAGACCATTCCTCGTTTAGAAAATTAGGATCGCCGAAAATATTTCCATCCGAGTCCACGTAAATGTGAAACATAAATTGGTTGGCGACGGAAAGTTTTATAAACTCAGGTAATTTTCGTTTTCCCGAATTGTGGAGGATGAGTGCTGAAACAGATTTTGGATCCCGTACTTTGGAAAGCGAACTCCATTTTACATTCTTAATCGACTCTAGTTCGTTATAAGATACCAAACCTTCAATACGTATCGAAGGATAATCGGGAGCCTTTCGAAAAATACCAATACATCCTGTGGAAATAAGGAAAATGAGTGATAATTTTAAAAGATTCTGACACAATGGGTTCAAAATCATAGCAAGGAAAAGAGACTTGGAGCCGTACACACCCTTTATACTATCGCGAAATCGTTTCTTAAAGTTTTCTCTCAAATGTTTTGCCCTTACTGCAGTTTCGATTCATGGAGTGAACTGTGGTCCCGGTCTTAATACTCCCCCTCTTCGGGGAATTTCTCCAGAACAATACCATAGTTTTCGTAGCTTGCAAGAAGTCTTCCTCCAAGACAACCCCATTCCGAATTTTGATCTTGGACTTGCTTTAGATAATTACGTATATGGACATCCGTATCCCATCGAAACGGAAAGCGTTATACAGTTGTTAGCTACTGTTCCTTCTTCGATTTTAGCAGCAATGGCATTGGATTTTTCTTTTACTCCAATTGTCAAACTACCGATGGAAGAACGTATCAAAAGATTACATGAATGGAAACATTCTTCCCTAGGACTCAAGCGGGGTGTTTACGCTATTCTTAGGCAAATTTCTTTTTTCCTTTTAAGTTCTGACAAAGAATATCAAAAATTTGTCGGTTATATCCAATAAGGCAGGCTATATGGGAATTCCTCATTCAAACCAAAAAATCATAACTCCAAAAAAACATGCAGAGATTATTAAAGAACATAAAATTCAAAATGGAAAATGGGAACTAGATGCTGATGTTGTAGTCATTGGATCTGGTGCTGGAGGGGCAGTTGCGGCGAGCGAACTTGCGAGGAACGGTTGGAAGGTTGTACTCATTGAAGAAGGAAGTTATTTCACTCCAGCTCAATTTAATTCTGATGAATTCATTTCTCAGGCGAGATTGTATCGTGATGCGGGTTTTATCGTAACAGAAGAACAAACATTATCTATTTTACAAGGGAAGTCGATTGGTGGTTCAACAACGGTCAATTGGCAAACTTCTTTGTATCCTCCGGACTACGTAACCAATGAATGGAGTGAACGATTTGGATGGCAAGGATATTCAAGAGAAGAAATGGACCTTTATATTTCGGAAGTTCATGAACGATTAGGTGTACACGAAGTACCTGATCAATTAGTAAATGCTAATAACAATGTGTTGCGTGTTGGCGGAAAAAAAATAGGACTTACTCCACAAGTACTTCGTAACAATAACCGTGGTTGTATCGGACTTGGACGTTGTGGACTTGGATGTCCTATCAATGCAAAACAATCGGCATTTTTGACTTGGATCCCGGATGCGATTGAAGCTGGGGCCACAGTCATTTCCAATATGAGAGCTGCAAAAATTAAAGAAGGCAAAATCAAAACTGTCATTGCAGAGTTCACACCCGATGCGTATGAAACCGCTCCCTCTGAGGTCATCGAAATGATGGAAATCAAAGCTCCTGTTGTGATTGTTAGCGCAGGTGCGATTGAAGGTCCGGCCCTTTTACAAAGAAGTGGAATCGGAAATGGTTGGGTAGGTAGAAACTTAAAAGTCCATCCAACCTCTACGATTTTTGGTAAGTTTGATTCTGAAATCAAAATGTTTCATGGTCCTCCGCAATCCATTGTGATCAAAGATGGTCATAATCAAAATGGAACTGGTTACGGTTATTGGTTGGAAGCTGCCCCATATAGACCTACACTCGCTTCTTCTCTTGTTCCTTTTTACGGCAAACAACAGTTTGATGTTATGAAGGATTTTACCAAATACAATGCAGGAATTGTTCTTGTTCGCGATGGGGCAGACGGAGAAGCCAATGCCAGCGTAAAATATAGTTTGGGAAGAAGAAAGGTTTATTTTGAACTAACACCTACAGATGGTCTTAACATGCTAAGGGGATTGAAGACCCTCGCGGAATTAACCGTGGCTGCCGGTGCTAAAGAATTAATTTTTCCTTTCACTAGATTTACAGAGCCCTATAAAGTAACAGGAAATGATAACTTTGACTGGATTCTGAAAGAAAGTACTAAACCTGGAGATTTATCCGTTGGTTCTGCACATCCGCATGGTTCCATCCAGTCAGCAAATGATCCAGAAAAAGGCGCAGTTGATTTAAATTTGGAAATTTATGGTCATAAAAACATATTTGTCATGGATGCCTCAGTTTATCCTACGGGACTTTCGGTGAATCCACAAATAACGACGATGAGTATCGTTCTCAGAGCTTCGAGAAATTTGGCCTCACAAAAAGAAGAAAGAACGAAGATCTAACTTTTTTCCAAAAATCCCTTTCAATCCCACGGGTTCTAACTAGTTTGGAATCCGTGCGGAAATATCTTTCCTTTGTATTGTTCTTTGTAATCCTTCACACTACAGTCTTTGCTATTGACAGCGATGCGATGAAGGAAGGCAAAAAAGCTTTTTCGAAAAAAGCATATGGCGAAGCGATTAAAAAATTTACAAAACACGCCGACTCACACCCGCAAGATGGGGAAGCGTATATGTATTTGGGATATATCTATGAATATAAAAAAGATTATCCTAAATCCATTCAAAACTTTAGAAGAGCTGTCGAATTGGATCTGGACAAGGACCAAAGAAAAACGGTCCTTTTAAAACTCGCACTTTTTTTTAATTACCACCAAGACTGGAATTTATCAGCAACATATTCTTCACGTTATTTAAAGTATGATCCAAAAAACGAAGAAGTGCAAAAGATATATAATCGCGCAGTTGGTAACAAAGGAAATCCTTCCTCTTCGCATTCATATTCCCAACCACAAAAACAAGAACCGAAACATACCGAACCTAAACAATCTGACGCAAAGAAAGATACAGTTAAAAAACAAGAAGATGTTTCGGAAGGCCAGGAAACTACAAAACCAAGCTCTTATTATGAGCAGGTGTTAACAAACCAACCAAATTTAGAAGATGTACGTTGGGAGTATGCTTTAGCATTATTAGAAGAAAAAAAATATGATCTAGCCGAAACCAATCTTAAAACTCTCATTGAAAAAAATCCAAGTCGATCCAGATACCATTATAAACTGGGAATTGTTAAACTTAGACAAGATGATCCTAAATCTGCCATTGAATCTTTCGAACGTGCCAAAAAAAATCCATTTTCGAAAGATACAAATGTATTTTTGTATTATGTTTATTTAAATGAAGGTATCGCTTATCAGAAGTTAGCTGAGTTGGAAAAAGCAGAATCATCCTTTCAACAAGCATACAAACAATTGCAAAAAGATCCGCCTCTCTTGGCTTTGGCGCGGTTATACGAACAAAAATCAGATTGGGAAAATTGTATTTCATCAGCTGACAAAGCTCTTTCTCTCAATCCCAACCAAGTGGAATCACATATGTTTCGTTTTGTTTGTATGTTTGAAGCTGGCAAAAGAACCAAAAAGTTTGAAACAAGTTTTGTTAAGTATTCTGAATTTATCGATTCTAAATTTCCTGATTTAAGTCAAACTCCTGAGAAATACCAAGTAGGTTTTATTAAATTAGCTCGGCGTTACACTGAGACCAATGCTTTTGACAAAGCGGAAACGTATTTTTCTGTTCTAGAAAAAGATCCATTGAAAGCAGAAACTCGGGAATTTTTATTCTATCGTGGAAGAAACTATTTTTATGCAGGTAAAGTGGACTTGGCGATTGTTATTTTACAAAAAGTGACTGGTTCCTCTTCGGGCCATTACTTACTTGCTAGATGTTACTCTAAGAAGGGAGATCTTTCTAAAACAAAGGAGCAGTTTAAATTAGCTGCCGATTTAAAACCTGAATATTGGGTTTCAGAGTCCTTAGAGAAAGATTTTAAAGATGTCTGGAAAGACGTAAACTTTCGTGAGTTCATTAAGACAAAAGCAGGAACTCTAAGCTCTCAAAACTAATCATAATCAACTCTGTAGAGATAAGTAAAAAATTTCAAAAAAACTACATACCTCGGAAATTATCTTCCGAGGTAAAAACCTTTAATCTTCCTTTGGTTCCTTTGTTAAACTTGGACCTTTAAACAAATCAGCCCTGAGTTTTTTAAAGGTATCAACGGAGATTTGGCCGGGTGCTTTTGGTTCACCTAATGTCATATAGGTGAAAGAAGAGTTAAATTTATCTCCAAAAACGCGAGAGATAAGCCCAAGTTCACCCATACAAATTCCAATCATTGTATTTGATTTCGATAATAGTTTGATATCATTTAAAAAGTCCGCTGTTTCTTCAATGTCTTCTGGTGTGATTGCAAACTTGAAAATTGGATTTTTCTTTTTCACTGGTTTTGCTTTGTTTATGAAATTAGTCATTTCATTGGCAAGGATGGACTTTTTAAACGAATGGTAGGAATAAATGATTCTATAGTTTAAATTTTCGTAATTCTTAAAAATGGTGTCTTCGCGATTTAATTCAATATCCAAATAATTTGCGTTATCGTTAAAGTCTTTTAAAATTCCTTCTACATCTTCATGAAATAGTTTTACATAAGAACGAACACTACTATCTTCCGCCCTTCTGTAGGTAAAAAGCACTGGAAGACCTAAGGCTTTTAGCTTTTTTTTCATCTCCTTTTGGATGTAGTTTCTGGAA
This sequence comes from Leptospira soteropolitanensis, assembly GCF_026151655.1. Taxonomy (GTDB): domain Bacteria; phylum Spirochaetota; class Leptospiria; order Leptospirales; family Leptospiraceae; genus Leptospira_A; species Leptospira_A soteropolitanensis. The sequence continues at coordinate 504,342 of NZ_JAMQPN010000001.1, forward strand.
AAAAGATCCAATCGGACTTCGATTACATCGATCTCTTTTACATCTTTTTTTTGTAAATGGCGAAGATCATCTTCACCAACGGAAGCTATGATTTTATAAGATTCTGGCATAATGATTTAAAGTCCTTTTTGTAATAAGTCGTGTAGAGAAATCATACCTACAAATACACCTTTATCATCTACAACGGGAGCAACTGAAATTGGTCTCTCTCTGCTTTCCATTTTGATTAAAACATCATAGGCTTTTTCTTCCGGTCGGAAACTGCTTGGATTTGAGTTCATCATATCTTTGGCAGTGACAGTAGGTAATAGAGTGTTTTTTGTTAGGTATTTTCGAATGTCATAGTCAGTGATGAGGCCGATCAGTTTTGAATTAGAGTCTACGACACCTGTGGCTCCAATTCCTTTTTCTGTGATTTCTTTAAGAATGGCTTCGAGATTTGCATCAATTGGAATCGATGCGTTTCTTTCACCCTTTCGCATAACATCAGATAAATATAGCGAAAGTCGTTTTCCAAGCCTACCGGCTGGGTGGTATAAAGCAAAATCATTAGCCTGGAAATTTTTTAACTCCATAAGTGCCACTGCTATGGCATCCCCTAAAACGAGAGCAATGGTTGTACTTGATGTGGGAGCCAAATCTAGAGGACAGGCTTCTTTTAATACTGGCGTGATGATAACAATATCCGAAAGGGAGGCTAACTTTGATTTGGCGTTAGCAGTGATTCCAACAATTTTTGCACCGATTTTGCGAAGTGTTGGGAGAATGTAGTTAAGTTCTTCCGATTCGCCACTTTTCCCAATGGCAAGCACTACATCGTCTGGACCAACAATTCCAGAATCACCATGCGACGCATCTGTTGGATGTAAAAAATAAGCCGAGGTTCCGGTGGATGAAAGTGTATGAGAAATCTTTTTGGCAATGTCACCAGATTTACCAACACCTGTTACAATCACTTTCCCTTTTGATTTTAAAATTAAATCGATACAATCTTTTACAGAAGGATCCAATTGGTCTCTAAAATGAATTAGAGATGAAATTTCATCATCAAGTGCTTGTTTTACGATAGATAGTGTATCTTTTCCTTTCATACAAGTAATTCCTCCCAGGCCAAATCATCTACTTTGATTTCATAAGAAAACGCAGTTTCGACACCTGGAATCCTTAGGACCACTAAGGTTTTATTTTTAACTTTTAAGATTTCCATAGTTTTGTCTTTTAGTGCTCCGCTGATGATGCGTATCATTTTCCCTTTTTCCAATACGGATTCAGGACTAACCTTCAAACTATCAGCATACTTTTGTAGGCCCTCTTCTAATAAATCCAAATCGTTTTGAGTCACGGTTGCTGGTTGGCCTTTATGAAATACAAAATGGTGGGAACCCGGTAATTGGAGGACTTTATTTTTATCTCTCCAGAATACTATTTTTACAAAAATATACGAGGGAAGGATGGGAACGTGGATCCATTTAAATCGATCAGTCCATTTTTTTCTTTCTTTGCGGATAGGAACATAGTTTTCCAAGTGGTACTTGGTTAAAAGTTCACTGAGTTTTTTTTCTGCTCTGGGTTTTGTGTACACAATGTACCAAGCACTTTCTTCTATGGAGGGATTAGTCTCGGACATCTAAACGGAACCTAATGGGTAGAACAAATTCTTTACCTTTGGAATATTGAAAGTGCCAATCGGCTAGTTGTCGACGCACCTGTAAATCAAAGACGGCATACCTACACGCGGTGACCACTGCAATTTTTTCCAGAGTACCATCTTCTCTTACGGAAAGTTTGTAAACACAAACATCTTCAAGTTTTTGCTCTAAGGCAAGGGGTGGATAACTGAGACAATTTTGGAATTCGGAGATTTCGTCTTCGACGGTTTTGGTTCCGTCATCTTGGGAATGGTTGGACGAGGAAGTGGATTGGGATTTACCGATTCCAGATGAAAATTGCAACTGAATGGTCGAAATTGCTCCACCTTCTTTTAAATTGAAATATGTCGAATCTATGTCCCCTTGGAAGCTATAAGCAAATAAAGTCAATAATAACAAAAGGTGAAATCCAAAACTGACGATTAGCGCCTTGTATTTCTGGCCTTCAAAGAGAATGTGCATTCCAAGAACATGAAAAACTTTATTGGAGAGAATGCAATCTCCATTTTCATTGTCCGTATATGCCTTCAAGTTGGGGAAAAATTTTTCGAGTATCTACGTTTGGTGAGTCCCACGGAACTTCCGTTGGTGTGGTTGTGGATGGAATTCCTGCTGGCCTTCCATTTCCAGAAGAAGAAATCCAAAAAGATTTAACACGGCGGAGGCCAGGCCAAAATGATCTAACGACTCCAAGGGATGAAAAAGATCGGATGGTCGTTGAGTCAGGTGTTTTCCAAGGAAAAACAACTGGAAGTCCTATTCTGATGAAGGTGAATAACCAGAATACTATAGGTAGTGACTATGATGAGATGGCACATGTCTTTCGGCCTTCTCATGCAGATTATACATATTCAGAAAAGTACGGACATCGTGCCCATGTGGGAGGAGGTCGGTCTTCCGTTCGAGAAACGATCGGAAGGGTGGCAGCAGCAGGTTTGGCCCGTGTCATCTTAGAGCGTGAATTAGGGATCACAACAGTTGGTTGGGTGGACTCTATAGGTACAATTGATTCCAATATTAGTGAATCCGAATATCCTACTTCACGAGATTTTGTAGATAATTTTCCAACAAGATGTCCAAAACAATCGTCCAATGATGCAATGGAAACGCTCATTCGCAAACTTCGAGACGAAGGTGATTCTGTTGGTGGCGTAGTGAAGATTGCTGTTCGAAATCTCCCCCCCGGTTTAGGGGATCCTGTTTATGATAAATTGGATGCAGATTTAGCCAAAGCGATATTGTCGATTTCTGCCTGTAAAGGATTTGAAGTGGGTTCAGGATTTTCCGGTACTCGCCAAACAGGAAGAGTTCACAACGATGAGTTTTATATAGAACCAGGAACGGGAAAAGTAAAAACCAGAACCAACAATTCCGGAGGAATCCAAGGTGGAATTTCCAATGGAATGGATTTGATTTTACGTGCGGCATTCAAACCAACTTCTACCATTAAAATAGAGCAAAAAACCATTAACGATAAAAAAGAAGAAACTGTTTTAAAAGCTAAGGGTCGCCATGATGCTTGTGTTTTACCAAGAGCAGTTCCCATTGTGGAAGCCGTGGTAAATCTTGTGTTAGTTGATGCATATCTTTACCAAAGAGCCTTACAACCAAAATGGTTTATGAAATATGCTAATTTAGATTCTATACCAGAACAATAAAGGAATCCTGATACAAATGAATCGACCCAAAGTTTATAAGATCCTACTTCTTGAAGATGATGAAAGTAGTGCTAAATTACTACTACATACTTTAGAAAGGTATAACTTTGATGTCACTCATGTTGTGGATGGCATGTCTGGACTTACTAAAATTAGAAACAGTAGTTTTGATTTGGTGATTAGCGATGTCAATATGCCTTATCTGGATGGGATCAGTTTTTTGGAAAAAGGAAAAGAGATGTTAAAGATGACGCCCGTCATCATGTTAACTGCTGTTGGTGAAAAGGAACAAGTGAGACGGGCAGCATTAAGTCATGTCACGGCCTATCTCTTAAAACCGATCGCAAACCAAGCTCTTCTAGAAAAAATTGCACAGGTTTTGCAACTCAAACCAGAAAACATTTTTGATAAAAAACAGCATCCGTTAAAGATCTCTGTTTCCGAATTGTCCATTTCTCAGATGCTTTTGGAAATTCAGGGTTGCCCTGGAAAAAAAGCCCAGGATGAGATCTTTGATCGGTTCATGTTGACTTTGGGAGGCCGTGCTTCTTTCACCAATTTGAGAATGAATCTCGATAAGATCTTTTTTTATGAAGTAAGAGCCTTACAAATTTTGGATGATCTCATCGCCAAAATTCTCAAACAGACCAATATCCGTGCCAGTTCTCTGTTTTTGGATTCGGAATTCTTCAACGACAATGTCGTGGATCTGCAACCTTACTCTTATCTTTCCGAGGTAAATATAATTTCAAAATGAAGGTTTGACAAAAACTAATGATAAGGTCTAATCAAACGTAGGGGGCCTGTTCTTTGGTTAAGATAAAGATAGACGGAGTCGAATACGAAGTCGACGAAAAGAAAAACCTCATCGACGCCACAAAAGAAGTCGGAGTCGAAATCCCTTACTTCTGTTACCATCCAGCATTAAGCATCGTCGGTATGTGCCGCATGTGTCTCATTGAAATTGAAGGTGTTCCTCGTTTACAAGCAGCCTGTAATACTCCTGTAAAAGAAGGAATGGGGATCATTACCAAGTCTGACCGAGTCAAAGAAGCTCGAGCAGGAACTATGGAATTTTTACTCGCAAATCATCCGTTAGATTGTCCTGTTTGTGATAAAGCTGGAGAATGTCGATTGCAAGACAATGCATTTGGTTCTGGTTCTGGACATTCGAGATTTGAATTTGAAAAACGAAATATCCCTCAAGAAGAGATTGGGACTAATCTCATCATCAATCATAATCGTTGTATTGTTTGTTATCGTTGTGTAAGGTTTGAAGAGGAAAAGGTCGGACAGTCCAATCTCGGACTTTTTGAACGAGGAAATCATTCCATCATCGGTCTTGCGAAATCAGAACCAATAGATCATAATTACCAAGGGGCATTGGCAGATATTTGTCCAGTGGGAGCCCTCCTTAATAATAAAACATTGTTTAAGTCTCGGGTTTGGTGGTACAAATCGCATAAATCAGTCTGTCATGGATGTTCTACTGGTTGTAATGTGACAACGAACGTAAGAGATAACAAAATGTATCGTTATATGGTTCGTGAAAACTATGACCAAGGTATGTTTTTCCTTTGCGACAAGGGAAGATTCGATTTGGATTGGATGAATGAAAATCGTCTACATAGTTATTTAGATGCTGGAAAACCATCTACATCGAAAGAGGTCATTTCAAAAATCGCAGACCGCATGAAATCAGCCAAATCAATTGCAGTACTCGGTGGTGCTCATGAGTCCAATGAAACATTAGAATCATTGAAAAAGAGTTTTGATTTGATCGCACGTGAGTTAGGCGGTAAATCCATCCAATGGGAATCTCGTGTAACCGATGCACAAAATAAAGAAACCGAACAAGTAGATTTTTTACTCACAAAAGACAACCATCCTAATACAAAGGGAGCTGTTGATTTGGGAATCACCACAACTTCAGGTATCTCAGGGATTGTTAATGCAGTGAAATCTGGCGCTATTGATTTAGTATTTGTATTGAAAGAATCGATCCCGGAAGGAATCGATCCATCAAAGGTAATTTCTTTTGATACTAATTTGACTGAAGCAACAAAAAACGCAAGTTTGGCGGTGCCAATTCAAATTTTTGCAGAATCTGCAGGCAGTTTTACCAATAAAAACGGCCTCAGACAAAACTTTGAGCAATCGATGAATCCAATCAAAGGATTGTTAAATGCAGCTGGTGTTGCGGAATTGATCTTCCAAAAACTGACTGAAAAAGTGGAGGCATCCGTTGGGAACCGTTAATGTAGTCAACGTCGCCAAAAAACACCAGTTTTCTTGGTATGAGAAGTTTTATTTTTGGTCCATTGGCAAGGGTCTTTGGATTACATTGAAACATTTCGTTAAGGTAGCTTTTTTCAACAAACAAGTGACCATCGAGTATCCTGATAAAAAGAGACAGTATTCGACTCGGTTTCGCGGTATGCACTCGATGAAACGAGATGAAAAAGGTAGGGAAAGATGTACTGCTTGTTTTTGTTGTATGTGGATTTGTCCTGCCAATGCCATTCATATTGAGGCGGCAGAAGTTCCGTCGGAACGCCAACACCTTCATCCAGAAGATAAATATGCAAAGAAGTTTGAAATCAACTTACTGCGTTGTATCTTCTGTGGTTTATGTGAGGAAGCTTGTCCTAAGGGTGCGATCTACCTAGATGGAACTGGTGAAATGGCGGCAGACAACCGTGAGGATTTGTTTTTAACGAAAGAAAGAATGATGGAAAAAACTGGCGGTCCCATTCTCGGCCAAAGGGTCTAAATTTATTTTTTCGATTCTATTTGATCTCCCGGTTTTTGTTGTTTAATGACGAAACCGGGTTTTTTATTTTCTGTACAAATAAGTTAATACATTTGTGAATTTACACTTTTTGATTCAAAAATTTATTTTTAGATTTTCAGTTCTAAATTTTTTAAATCAATTTGTTGCAGTCATTAGTTTTAGATTCTTACTTTGTGTGTTGGTTTGGATAGTCCCATTCCATTTTCAATCTTCCCTTTTTGCAGAAACTACCATTATAGAAAACGAAGAAGATGAAAGAAGGGTATTGGAAAACCATGCATTTGAAAAGCTAAGATTTGGTCTTGCTAACCATATTCATTATTATAAAGTCAAAAAAACTAAAAACACCGTCGTAGAACAAAGATCTGGTCGTAAAAGACTTTATGATCATAATTTGATTTTACGTTCAATCTTTCGAAATCGGATTTTACACCATAAATATGGATCCATTGGTCGTTTGTTAGATGGTGCTAGCTTTATTGATTTTGGAAGTGCGATTTTGTATGAAGAAGGTGCGGTCACCGTTCGAGATTTGTATGAAGATCAGTTTCTTAGCAGGTACATTAACAAAATAGTCGCAACAGATATTAATGACCCCGAATACGATCATACACGCTATATCGAAATTCATTTAACGGAACGAGATCCCTTCCCTTTTGCTTTTAATGAAATTCCGTATCGTTTGGATGATCCATCTTATATCCGAATTTTAACAAAATTATATACACCGAATGAATTTTCACCAGTGATCTTTCGAAGTACTAATTCGGGGCCAGATTTGTTTTATACTGTGGAGGAAATGCGAGACCATTTCCAATCGGTATTGGATGCAAACCCGCATCGCAGTATTTTATATTTTTTTAATCGTTACATTTTCTTTCGAACTCCCTGTGAAACCAAATTTCAACTCATCGGAACCATCGATGAAAAGGTCGGAGTGAACCATAGTTTCAGCGCCTGGCGTTACGTGGACTGGAACAAAAGGGAATTTTCTGAAGCCATCGAACCCAACTACCGGTACATTCGCATCGCCGAAGAACGAAATGAAAGCAAAGCAGATCGGTTGGATTCGATGATTTCGGGATTTGGGTGCCAAATTCGAGCGAAAATGATCTACTACCGTCACAAATTCATGAAAACTATGACGAAATGATGATTTTTTTACTTTTCTTGTGAGACGAACTCTGTACGTTTTTCCTAGAACACCCAGAGAGAGGTAAACCCATGGGGAATTCCTATATTATTGATGCTGTCCGAACTCCGAGAGGAAAGGGCAAAAAACGCGGGACACTTGCATCCGTCCACCCACAAGAATTAGCTGCTGCCACATTAAAAGCCATCCAATCACGTACGGGAATCGATCCAAAAACGGTTGAAGAAGTTGTAATGGGTTGTGTATCCCAAGTTGCTGACCAAGCTGCATGTATCGCGCGTTATGCGGTTATGGCTGCTCATTGGCCAAAAGATGTTCCAGGTTATACAGTAAACCGTTTTTGTGGATCTGGATTACAAGCCCTTAACAACGTAGCAAACCACGTTGGATCTGGTGCGATGGAACTTGGAATCGGTGGTGGAGTTGAATCCATGAGCCGTGTGAAAATGGGTGATGATATGATGGGACGTGATTTTAACGTTGGTAACGATAAAATTGCTTCTTACTACAATCTAGTTCCACAAGGAATTTCTGCCGACCTAATCGCAACTAAGTATGATATTTCTCGTGAAGAAGCAGATCGTTTTGCTGAATCTTCACAACAAAAAGCACACGCAGCCATTCAAAATGGTCACTTCAAAAAATCTGTAATCCCAATTACTTTGGATGATGGAACTGTTGTGACTGAAGAAGAAAACCCACGTTTGGAATCTGACTATGCATTCCTTTCTAGTCTTGGTCCTGTTTTCAAAACCATTGGTGAAAAAGAGTTGGATGCGATTGCATTACGTTCTTATCCAGAAGTAACAAAAATTAACCATATCCACACACTCGGAAACTCTTCTGGTATTGTTGATGGTGCTGCTGCGATTTTAGTTACCAATGATGAGGGTTTAAAAAAGTATGGTTTGAAACCACGCGCAAAAATTCTTGCGACAGTAGCAACTGGTGAAGATCCAACAATCATGTTAACTGGTCCTGTTTCTGCTTCGCAAAAAGCTTTGAAACAAGCTGGTCTTAGTGTAAAGGATATTGATCTTTGGGAAATCAACGAAGCATTCGCATCTGTAGTGTTATATGTAAAGAAAACACTCGGAATTGATGAATCCAAAATCAATGTAAACGGTGGAGCAATTGCTCTTGGACACCCACTCGGTGCAACAGGTGCGATTCTTACCGGAACCGTTCTAGACGAGTTGGAAAGAAGAGACCTTCGTTACGGACTGATTACTCTTTGTATCGGTGGCGGTATGGGTATCGCAACCATCATCGAAAGATTGAAGTAAGATAAGACTTTAAGAATTTACATAACACGTTTGGATCCTGTAACAGCGGGGTTTAAACGTGTTTCGTTTATAACTCACCACATATCTTTTCTACCCGAAGAAATTAATAACAATAGCCGCGGCCCGCGGGGATTTAAACGAAATTCGTATATCATACCTCCCGATTGGGGTAAGTTGGGATAACCTGCGATCTGCGGGAGGGGGGGGGAGAATTATGTGCATTGCGTATAACACACCTAAGATTGATGAAAACAGAATATCCAGAGGTTACAAATTCGTATATCATATCTGATCACTGGAATTTAGATTTCCGGTGGCGATTATGCGTAATACATATATCATACCATTATGTTACATGTGGTAAAAATCTGAATGTATATCAAAAAATAGTGTATTGATAAGAGGCACACATAGGTCAATAATTATAAATGTGATCTTTGATTGGGATAATGAAAAAAATAAACTACTCAGTGTTCAGCGTAATATATCCTTCGAAAGATTAGTAATCGAAAACGAAAATTCATTCTTTTTCAAACCTGCATACCCTTCACGAAAACACACTAAGCTTTATTTTCCAGAGGTGAACACACATGAAACTTAAACTTACCGATGAAGAAAAAGAATTAGAATTATCTTTTGAAAGATATGAATAGAAGTCTGTTTCAAATAAGAAAAGCTATTTAAATAAGTTTAAAATTGCTGCAAAAAATACTTTAGCCAAAGACAAAAGAATGAATATTAGAATTGCGGGAAAAGATATTCAATTATTAAAAACAAAGGCCCTTGAAATAGGGATTCCATATCAAACTCTAGTTTCAAGTATTTTGCATCAATATGTTACTGGGAAACTTAAAGAACAGTAATGCTTAAGTAGCCAATGCTATCAGACCTCCTTCGAACCTCTGCCCCAACAGGATATTTGACAGGGCTGATACTTCCTTTCCGGATACAAACGAGCGTCAGGAGCGGATCTGCAGGCATTATAAACGTATTGCAATTAAATCTGCCCAATATGAGAAATGTACTATGAGCGTAACACAAACATTCACTGGCACAATTTGTAATCAATGTAACTTCAAAGTAGCAGAAGTGTTGGTGGGTTGTCCTTCCTGTGGCAGTGAATCCATACAAAAAGTGGACTTAAAACAAAATGGAACCATCCATTCGTTTACTGTTGTGTATGTTGGGTTTGGTCATATGGCAACTCGTGCCCCTTATGTTCTGGCGATTGTACAAACAGAAGAAAATGTAAAATTGACAACGGTAATTGAAGGTGTTACTGATTTCAATGCAGTGAAAATTGGAGATAAAGTCCGTTTTAAAGGTACGGATGAAAAAATTGGTCCCGTATTTCAATATTAGATTTTTCTCATACCTAGTTTCATCAGGTCCCAAAATCCAATTTAAAATCGAAAACTAAATGACTTTTTCATTTTGAAACCGAATTATCAAAGTTAAAAATTGGCAACCTCTAAATATAAAAGCAAATCAAATTCTAGTTCCAAACTAAAATATCCTCTTCCATCGGAACAAGTATCATCCTATTATTTTAATTTAACACCCGTAATGTTTGATAAGTTTATGGAAATTCGAACTTTGATTTATGAATTGTCGGAATCAGATGAACGCATTGGTGAAATTGAGGAATGTTTGAAATGGGCGGAGCCAAGTTTTTTAACGCCTAAAACAAAATCTGGTTCTACCATTCGAATTGGGAAGGTAGACGATTCGGAATTTGCACTCTACTTTAATTGTAAAACCACCATTGCCAAAGAGATTGCTATCGAATTTCCAGAACTGAATTGTGATGGAAGAAGAGCGTTATATTTAAAAACGAATCAAAAACTTTCTAAAACCAAACTCATCGTTTGTTTAAAGAAAGCATTGCTGTATCACAAAAGAAAATCAATGCAAGGTTGATCCATTATTTCAAAAGACAAAACTTTTGAAAGTCCTAACTTTTTATGACCTATATGATCTAAAAGATCATGTCGATCAAAACAGATTACCGAGTTTTAAGATCTATTTTTTGGAAAACAATCGGGTCCTTTTTTTACATTCTTATGTGGGGATAGGAGGGGGTCTTTGGATTACTGATTTTAAAACGTATGGGTTAACCTATTTTGCTTTAGGTAGAAAATTTACTACAAGTGAATCTACTTTTTCCTTTGCTTTTGAAGATGTATACACTTACCCTGAACAAAATATTTATGAAAATACCTTTCTGTTGCCAGTAATAAATGAAAAATATAAGATTAATATCAAATTAGAAATCTTATGTAAAAGACCTAACGGACTTGCTGAATGTTACTTTGTCAATAATCAATCGAAATATCGAGGATTCGAAGAAGAAGATTATTATATTACTTCTCTAAAAATTTAATATAGGTTGAAATCAAAAAAATCTGAATAATTGTTATAACTAAATATTAGAATTCAATAATATAATTTTGAATCCCTGCGCCACCGATCGAAGCGGAAATCCTTTCCGTATAAAATTCATTTTTGTTATTGGAATCAGATTGGAAAGATTGGAGCGAAAAGCGGGGTCATTATACTTTGAGATTGGGAAACCTCGAACCATTCGAGGCGCCCCACTTGAAAATTACAGAACTACTACTTTCAGAAACGATGCAACCTTAGAAGTTGCTCGTTTTTCTTTCGCCTTCTGGTTCCTTTTGACCTCTCCATCCGCCGCCAAGTGCTTTATACAAACCAATGTTAGATTCTAATAAGCTGTATTTTAATTCATATACTTCAATTTGAGCTTCTAAGAAGTCGCGTTGTGTAAATAGAACGTCAATGTAATCAATTCGTCCGGCTTTAAACAGAATGTTAGAAATTTCAACAGATTCTTTTAAATTTAAAACTTGTTTTGTTTTTGCTTCAAATTTTTGATTTAAGTTTTTAATTTTTACAATTTGATTGGTGACTTCCGTAAAAGCTTTTAAGAGTGATACTTCATAATTGTATATAGCTTGAATTTGCATATTATTTGCAGTCGCGTAGTTTGCTTCAATTGCTTTTCTATTAATAAGAGGTGCGATGATTCCACCACCTAATCCGTATGCTAAGGATACTGGGGTACCTTTAAAGTGTTTTGAATTAAAGGCTTCATATCCAATATTTCCATCTATCATAAGTGAAGGATAAAATCGAGCTCTTGCAACTTCGACATCCAATTTTCTTGATTCTAAAATGAGTGTTGCTTGTTTGATGTCTGGTCGATTTTCTAATAGATCAACAGGCACTGATTTTTGAATTTCAGGTAATGAGATATCCAAAAAATCTTCGGATTTTCTTGCTATTTTTTCAGGAAATCTTCCTAACAAAAAATTCAATCGGTTTTCTGTAATTGCAATGCGTTGGACTATATCGTATTTTCGAGCTAAATTTTTTGAAACCTCTGCCTCAAAACGTTTTACGGCCAACGATGTTGTTCGTCCTGCTTCTCTTTGAAGAACGACAATGTCTTTAACTTTGGATAATACATCGATATAGTTTTCTACTAAAGTGAGTTGATTGTCCAATGCGATCAGTTCAAAATAGGTATCAGTTATTTCAGCTACCAGGTTAGTAACTACATATCGTTTTCCTTCAATTCCTGCCAAATAACGTAGATAAGCTGATTTAGTTGCGTTCCTAAGTTTTTTCCAAATATCAATCTCCCAACTCATTACAAGACCACCGTGGGCAAAGAGAGTTGGGGAATTGGCATTCGGTGTACTAAACCTTTCTTTTTGTTCGCTTCCACCGTCAGCTTGAATTGAAAGTTTAGGAAGGTATTCCCCTTGTCTCGCAAAAACTTCATTATTAGAAATATTGATTTCCTGTTCCAGAATAGCTAGTTCCTGGTTATTTTCTATCGCAATTTCGATTAAATCAACTAACTGTTGTTCTTTGAAAAATTCTTTCCAGATTTGATTTACTAACTTTTCAGATTTCTCCGAAGTTTCCCAATTTAAAAATTCTTCAGGTAATTTTAAATCCTCTTTATCTCTTTGGAGAAGGGCAGGAATACAGGAAAAATTTAATAAGAACAAGATAGGCAAAATGATTCGTTTCATCTTATTTATTTCCTTTCTTAATTTTTTTTCTTTCCGATTCGGCTTTGATGTAAGTAGATTCAGATTCAGAGAGCGGCATATTGTCTTCTCGATAAATTAAGGTTTTTCCTTTTGCAATATTTCCGAAGATAATATATAAACCTGGAACAATTACTACTCCAAAGATAGTTCCGAATAACATCCCACCTAACGCGCAAGCTCCGATAGTATGATTGGCAATTGCTCCTGGACCAGTGGCAAAAACGAGAGGCAATAAACCTGCAACGAAAGCAAATGAAGTCATTAAAATGGGACGAAATCTTGCTTTCGCACCTTCAATTGCAGCATCAAAAACTGTTAATCCTGCCTCTTGCCTTTGCCTTGCAAATTCAACAATTAATACCGCATTTTTTCCGAGAAGGCCGATCAACATAATCATTCCAATTTGAGCATAGATATCATTGGCAAGTCCCAACAATTTTAATAGAAAGAAAGTTCCGAATATCCCTGGAGGGAGAGAAAGAATTACAGAAAAGGGAATGATGAAACTTTCATATTGTGCAGAGAGTACGAGATAAACAAAGATGATCACTGCCAAAAAAATAAAGATAGCTTCATTCCCTCTTGCTGCCTCGTCATAAGAAAGACCCTCCCAACCTACTTCAAATCCTGAGGGAAGATTTTTTGCGGCTTCTCTGATTCCCTGAATGGCATCGCCGGTTGTATAACCTTCGCTTGGAAGTACGTTAATAACTGATGATGTATAAGCATTATATCTAGTAATCTCATTGGCACCTTGTTTTTGTTCCAGAGATAAAAATGCAGAATAGGGAACCATTTCTCCTTTATCATTTGGTGTGAATAGTTTTAAAATATCAGACGGCAATCTGCGAAACTCTGGAAGTGATTGAACATATACTTTAAAAAATTGATTAAAGCGAATGAAGCCCTGTTCGTAAGTGCTACCAACGAGGATATCCAGATTATCCATAGCTTCGCCTATATTGACTCCTTTTTGCATAGCTAGCTTTCGATCCAATTTTACTTCAAGTTGTGGAAACTTAGCTGAATAAAAAGAAAATAGTCCTGTTAATTCTTTTCTTTTTCTAAGTTCAGCCATAAATTCTTCATGAATTTTATCAAAGGCCGTATAATCTCCACTATTGGTTTTATCTAACAATCTAAACATAACTCCTCCGGCGGCACCAAACCCTGGTACTGCGGGTGGTTCAAAAAATTCTATGATTGCACCGAAGTTTTTGGTTTTGTGTTCGAGTTCTTCCATTACATCGTGAACTGAATTTTTTCGATCTGACCAATCTTTTAAACTTATCAGACATGTACCTGCATTGGAACCTTCTCCTTCCGTTAAAATTTCATATCCAGCAAGTGAGGCTACGGAGTCGACTCCTTCAATTTTTAATGCTACATCTTGAAGTTTGCGTGCGACATCATTGGTTTTTTCAATGGTAGATCCAGGTGGTGTTTGTATAACTGCATAAATCATACCCTGGTCTTCTCCTGGAACAAATCCTGCCGGAACTATTTGTGATAAAAATAAAAATCCAGCTGTGAAACTAAGTAGGATAGAGACAACAAATACTCTTGATCCAGAAAAACGATGCATTAGTTTTACATATTTTTCAGTTAGCTGCTCAAAGTAATAATTGAATTTATTTAAGAATATATCAATTGGATTGTGTGTCTTTTTATTATGTACGTGAGGCTTTAATATCATTGCCGTTAATACCGGAGTAAGTGTTAAAGCTACAAATCCAGATAAGACAATTGAGGTTGCCATTGTGATTGCGAATTGCCTGTAAAAAACTCCCACAGGACCAGACAAAAAAGTAACAGGAACAAAAACTGCTGTCATTAGAAGTGTGATCGCGATCACAGCTCCGCTGATTTCACCCAAAACATTTTTTACTGATAAATAAACACTTAGATGGTTTTCTGTCATTTTTGCGTGAACAGCTTCAACAACAACAATGGCATCATCCACAACGATACCGATGGCAAGTACCATAGCAAATAGTGTGATTAAGTTGATAGTAAGCCCTAGAGCCAACATAAAAGAAAACGCTCCAATTAAGGATACCGGTACTGCTATGATGGGAATCAGTGTAGAACGCCAATCTCCGAGAAAGATAAATACTACGATGGCAACAAGTACGAATGCTTCGACAAGAGTATGAATTACTTTTTCAATGGCTGCATCTATAAAGCTAGATACATCGTAACTGAGTTTATAATCCATTTGTGGAGGAAATGTTTTTTTCAGTTCTTCTAATTTTGATTTAATATCTTCGATAACTTCCTTTGCGTTACTTCCTTCTGTTTGTTTGAACATGATGGCAGCAGCAGGGTGGCCATCAACGTCGGAATAAATATTATAAAATTCACTATCAAGTTCTACTTTAGAAATATCTTTTAAGTATAAAACTTCTCCCCCGGTTTTTGCTCGAATGATGATGTTTTCATATTGTCCGGGTTCGTTGTACCAGCCTTCATAGGTAAGAGTATATTCTAGTGATTGCGCTTGTTTTCCTGAACTTTGTCCAAGTCGGCCTGGTCTTGCGATGATACTTTGGTTTTCAATAGCTTTCATCACTTCTGCTGTTGTTACGTTGTAGGCACGCATTCTATCAGGATTTAACCACACTCGCATCGCGTATTGCCTTGTTCCTAATATCTTTGCTTGCCCTATTCCATGAATGCGTTTTAATTCAGGAAGTAAGAAGACTGTAGCATAGTTATAAAGAAACTTCTCGCTCGCATTGGGATCTTTACTATATAAGTTTACATACAACAACATACTCGGTTGTACTGGTTGAACAAAAATTCCCTCAAGTCGAACCAACTCTGGAACGCGATACATCATTTGATCTACTCTTGTTTTTACTTGTACTAAGGCATCATTTGGGTTAGTACCTGGATCAAATAATACTTGAATGATGGCATCACCTGAACTTGTTGATGAGGAAATCATGTAACGCATACCGGCAACACCATTGATGGCTTGTTCAAGAGTAGTGATCGTAGATTGTACCAATACTTGTGCACTGGCTCCAGGAAAGGACAAGGTAATGGTGACCCTTGGTGGTGCAATTTCAGGAAATTGCGATACAGGAATGTTTTTGATAGAAATCAATCCAACAAAGACAATTAACACGGATAAGACGATGGCAAGTACTGGTCTTTGGAGAAATTTTGTAAACATAAATGATTCTCCTAGTGAGCCGCTAAATCAAAACTTTTTATTATGTTTTCACGTGATTCTACTTTGTATTTAATAACATCATCATCATGGACTTTACCAAGTCCTTCAAGAAGGATGATATCGTTTTCTGAAATCCCTGATTCAACTACAAATAAATGAGGTATTTCATTTGCTATTTTGATTTCAGTAGCTTTGATTTTACCTTTAAGGTTAACAATATAAACATAATGTTTGTCTAGAACTTCAAAGGTAGCTTTTTGAGGAATGATCAAAGCATCTTTTAGTTTTTCATGAACAACAACATTTCCAGTTTCTCCATGACGTAAAAGTCGATCTGGGTTTGGAAATGTGGCCCGAAATGGAATGGTTCCTGTTTCGCTGTCGAATTCTCCTTCGATTGTATCAGCGATTCCTTCGTATTTGAAAAGTTGGTTATTCGCCATTAGAAATTTTACTTTTAATGGTTTGTCACCTGATTTCCTATCGCTTGTAAAATTCAGATAATCTTTTTCAGATACATTAAAGTAAACCCATAGTTTAGAAATATCGGAGATAGTTGTTAATAGTGTCCCTTCTTCTACTAGACTTCCTAAACGAACTTGAAAACGATCAGTAATTCCAGTAAATGGTGCTGTAACAGTCGCTAAGTTAAGGTGAATTTGAGCCAAATCCATTGTTGCTTTATTTTTTTTCAGTCTAGCTTTGATTAAAGATAATTCTGTTTGAGAAACTACATTTTCTTTAAATAGTTTTTCTGTATTTTCGTATTCGATTGAAGTTGATTCATACTCTGCTTTTGCTTTTTCGTATTGAGCATTTACAAGCATAGGCATTACTTGGAAAAGTTTTTGCCCCTTTTTTACTACCTTACCTTCATCCATATAAATGTTGGTTAAGTATCCTTTTTCGAAGGCTCTGATTTCAATCCGTTGGATCGCTTTTACCTGAGCTACATAATTTTTTTCTATCGTTACATCTTGTTTCCAAGGATAGGCAGCAGTCAGAGAATTTTTTTCTTCATGATTGTTTGAATGACAATTCACTAGGAATAAATTCAGTAAAATAGTATAGGTAATTAGTACAGATAGTTTTTGAGAAAATGGGCTTTTAAGGCCAAAAGAAAATTTCATGGTATCCTCACTTTGTCCAATCGGATGTTGAAACAAATGATTTAGATCTAAGATCATTTGGTGCCTTGATGCACCATTAACGGGAAAAGATGTTAGATGAAAAAGAGAGGAGGAGCGCGGGTTTTTGGTTTTTCTAAACTTTCGTTAAAATTTGGTTTTTGTAGTTGGAAAGTTAACGATTCAGAAAAAATTTCAATAGGAAAAGAAATATATGACGTTAAAGCCGATAGAATCTGTTTTTGATGGAAGGAATCTAATTCTGCTTCCTCTTCAGTCGGTTCGGAGATGTTGTTAATGAAAAAGTTAAAATCATAAATACTAGAGGTATTGTATGAATTAGTTTTTATGTCAGTGGTAAGGTTTGCTGAATATCCTTCAGTGTTAGTACTGACGAATATCAATGAGAACAGTAAAACTGCTAGTTTGCTAATCACAGTCTTTTTCATACCTCGACCCATCTACTGCCAGCGAAATCCTGAAAGAAGAATTGTCAACAGTTTAAAATAATTCTAAATTCTATTCCAATTTTAGAATATAGGAAGGTGATTCTTTTATTTTTTGGTTAAAAAAGACTATTTTCCAAAAATTATCGCTTCATTTGGCAACAAAAGTAATCCACCGGTGTCCAACTCTTTTTCAAGTTCAAAAGAAGAAGTTCTGTTTGCTGAGCTGAATAGAATTTCATTTAATATCCACTTTCTTGGATAAGAAACGCTGATGGGTTTTGATGAAAAATTTAAGAATATATATGTCTCTTCTTTTCCAGCTCTCCTTCTGTAGTATAATACTTGTTTGTCGGAGCTTAAAAGGATCTTTAGTTTTCCTTTTCTTAAAGATTTTCTATCCTTTCTGATTTGGATTAACTTTTTATATGTGAAAAAAAGGGAATTTGGATCTTCCATTTGTTTTTCTACATTTACTGCATTTTTTTCTGCGTACAAAGGGAGCCATGCTTTTCCAGTAGTAAATCCTGTGGTTTCAGAACCATTCCAAGGCATAGGAATTCGTTCTGGATCCCGACCAGGATGGAATGGCCAATATCTTTTTCCCACCGGGTCCTGGATTTTATTGTATGGGACTTTTTGGCGTTTCATACCAATCTCTTCACCATAATATAAAAATGGGGTTCCTCTCAGAGTTAACATCATGCAGGCTGCAAGTCTAGCTCTTGCAATGGTGTCAGTGCCTTTCTCATACCTTGTGATATGCCGAGGAAAATCATGATTGGATAGCGTATAGTTTGGCCAATTATCCTCACCTAATGCTGATTCAAAATCTTTTACAATTTGATAAAATCGTTTTGCCTTCCAAGGAGAGAATAAAAACATAAAATTGAACGCAAGATGCAACTCATCATTACGACCGCAGTATGTCGCTGGAAGTAAAACGTTTCCAGGGAAATCTTGCATGATCTCACCAACAAACATACGTTTTTCGTCATAAGAATCTAAAAGTTTTCTCATGCGCCGTAGGATTCCATGCATTTCTGGACGATCGCGATCATAAGCATGAACTTGTTTATCGTATGGCCTTGGTCCTTTCATAAAGTAAGACGCGTTGTTTCTTAAAAATTCGTCTTTTACATATAAGTTTACCACATCTAATCTAAAACCATCGACACCCATATCTAGCCAATACTTCATCATTCTAAATATCGCATCTTCTACATCAGGGTTACGCCAATTGAGGTCAGGCTGTTCTTTGAGGAAAGAATGGAAATAATATTCACCTGTTCTTTTGTCATATTCCCAACCAGAGCCGCCAAAGGCACCAAGCCAATTGTTTGGTGGCCCATTGTGATTTGGTTCTTTCCAAATGTACCAATCTCTTTTGGGGCTATTCACAGAAGATCTAGATTCGACAAACCAAGGATGGAGGTGGGATGTATGGTTAACCACAAGATCCATAATGATTCGGATACCACGTTTGTGTGCTTCCTTTAACAATCGTTTGAAGGTTTGAATGTCACCATACACTGGATCAATTTCTTCATAGTCAGAAATATCATACCCAAAATCGAACATTGGAGAAGGATACACTGGTGATAACCAAATAGCATCAATTCCAAGAGAATCTTTGGAACCTGCAAGGTAATCCAATCTCTGGATGATACCTTCTAAGTCACCAATTCCGTCCCCATTGGAATCTTGAAAACTACGTGGGTAAATTTGATAGATAACTGCTTCTTTCCACCATGCCATATTAAAAACTTATCTCCATGATTCCTTGGTTTTCTTTGACTCGAGCAACAGAGAGTATTTTTTCTTTAATTGCCAACAATAGTCCTGCATCTTCGATTTTTTTCCCATTCTTTGTTTGTATATGAAAAGAGTCGTAAGCAAAATCTGCGCTGGTAGAGATCCTAACAAAAATGACTTCAAGTTCAAAGTCGAGTAATGTTTTGAGAATGCGATACACAAGTCCAATGGAATCTGGAACTCTTACTTCTAAAACCGAATAAGATTCTGAAAGGTCATTAGCAAATTTTACTAATTCTTCTACCATTCCATCAGGAATTTGTGGCAAAGTTTTCCAAATATTAGTAGTGGATGCTAAATCTTCGATATTGATTTTTCCTTCGATACAGTCTGCCAATGTGGATTCAATATCTGCAATTTGTTGTTCTGCAATATCTCCGCTGCCATATTCATCAGTAATTTGTGCTTGGAGAATGAGCCAGTCTTCCTCAGTCCGAAAAAGTCGTAGTCCAACCAAACTAAGGCCCAAAGAAGAAATGGTTCCTGACAAATAGAGTAACATTTGTTTATCGGAGTTTGCAAAAATGGATAAAGTAACGAAAGCGGGTTCTCTTTCCGCAAACATTCGGAAAGCTAATCCTGAGTTTTTCCATTCATAAAGTAAGCTAAAATGTTGGAATACTCTTCTCGGAGTATTATAATTCAAATAGGAAGAAGGTTTTATTTTCATACCAAAGTCGACAATTCGTTCAGATTGTTCGGTTGTTAATCCTTCTTTTTCGATTAAATAAGTTTCTAAAGTAGATTCTATTCGTTCTTGGGTATCTGAAATGTTCTCTTTTTTTTGTAAATAGGTAAGAGTGGATATAAAAAGAAAATGTAGGATTTCTTTTTTCCAGTTAGTTAGAACTCCTTGACCGACTGACTTTGTATCTATGATAGTTAGAATGTATAACAAACGCAATGTGTTTTCGCTAGAAAATTGTTTTGCGAAAGTAGAGATAAGTTTTGGGTCATAAATATCTCTTTTGGAAGAAAGCTCTGACATTACAATATGTTCAGCCACTAAAAACCTTAAAAGTTCTGTATCTTCTTCAGAGAGTCGAAATCTTTCTGCAATGATCAAGGCAAGTTCAGCACCGTATTGACTATGATCCCCTTCTTTTACCTTCCCGGCATCGTGGATTAGAATGGCAAGAGCCAGAATTTCAATATGATCGCATTCATTGAAAATCTCTTGGACTTGTCTATCTTCCCATAAATCCGCAATAAGAACATCTAACTCTCTTAGGATTAAAAGGGTATGTTCATCTACTGTATACTGATGATGATAGCTGAAGAGGGGAAAGTTTGTACAGGCGCCAAATTCAGGAATTAATTTTCCCAAAATATTACATTCATGCATCAGTGTGAGTGTATGCCCAATTCTTTTTTTCTGCCTTAACATTCCAAGAAATGTATCTAAAACAGATTTTTGATTTTTAAAATCATCATCAATAAAATGGGATGCAAATCTAATTTCATTTAAATCAATTCGGGAAGGTTCCTCTTCGTTTAACTGTGATTCTGCGAAAAAAAGTATAATATCGTCATATAAACTTTCAGGATTTGACAATTCTCTTTGAATTCGTTTTTTGTTTCGATTGGTTTTTTCGTCTAAATAAGTTCCAATATAAAAATACACTTCCTTTTGCGCCTTGTAAAATTGGCTCATAAAGGATTCGAGAGTTTTGATTTCGTTTTTTTGACCGAATCCCAAAAATTCAGCTACTTCTCCCTGTAAACCCAAATCCAAACGATCATTTTTTCGTCCGCTGATAATATGGAGTGCTGATCTAGTTAAAAGTAAAAAATCATAAGCGGATAATAGAGTTAAACTATCGCCGATTAAATAAAAATCAAAAATGCCTCCATCTGCGGAATCAGCCAGTGGATTTGTTTTTTCAATCCAATACATATGTTGGATATCACGAAGTCCCAAGGGATCTGTTTTGATATTTGGTTCAGAAAGTAAAATGGGATTATAAGAATTGATGATTCGTTCTCGAAGATAAGTGAGTTTCCAGTCATTAAACGTTTTGATGGTTTTCTCTGGAATTTTTGCTAAAAATTCAGATTTGTATTTTTGAAATAGAATCTCTGAACCTATAAGAAAGCGAGAATCAAGCACTGCATGAAAAGTTTCGATTTGATCTAAGTATTTAAATGATTCCTTGATGGTCCGACAAGAATGTCCTACTTCCTTTTCATTGTTGTATAAGAATGTGTTAATTTTTGAAATGATTTCGCTTAATACTTTGTCCGAAAGTTTTCCATCATGTAGGTAAAGTAAATCAATGTCAGAGTAGGGAGCAAGTTCTCGCCTACCATATCCACCAACGGCGATCACACATAGATGATCTTTTAAAGGGATCCCTTCGGATATCTCGTTAAAAAGGGTGCGGATCGACTCATCGACGAGGTTACTCAATTGGCGTGTAAAAAGCCTTCCAGAGGAAACAGTTTTGGCTTTTGGAAATGTCCGTTGTAGTTTTGCCTTGAGTTCTGATTTCATCATGTTAAGATGGGATTCCTACCTTATTGGACAACTTTAACATGAATCCGAAGATTAAAATCACAATTCAGTTTATTTTCAGCCATCTTTCTGCCTATCTACTGGTTTCCATCCCATATTTCCAATTAGTAATGAAAGATTATTATGAAGGGCAAAATGCAGTTTTTCCCTTGTTTCTCATTACAGCAAACGATGGTGCTGCTTGGTCCAGGGCAATGACTTGGTTGTTTCCGGCGCTGCTCATCCAAGCTATCTTGATAGTATGTTTTTTGATTGTGATTTGGGATTGGTTTCGTTTGCAGACCTTCGGCAAACAGATGTTTGTTCTTGTTTGGATGAGGACGGTATTGGGAGGTCTTGCTTCAATCTCTCCGGCTGTCGGTAGTTTGGAAGGAATGGTATTTTTGATTCCAGAAATTTCTCTCTCCATCCATCTTTATGTGGTTTTCGAAATCTTTTTGCAGTCACTTGTGCAAGCTGGGATTTTTCTTACATTAGTGAACCGCGGGAAACAAACCACATAGAATGGCAAACGTCATCAAAATAAAAAATAAAATGATATTCTGAAATATAAAATTATAAAAACCATAAATGAATACGAGAACTTATCTTATGAACATTCATCATCTTTCATTTTTAAATGCTTTAACTAAAAAATTACTTTGTATTTGCAAAAAACGAATTTTAATTTTCTTTATCGGAATCTTTTACCTAACTGCCAACACTATGTTTGCAGATGGATGGGAGTCTTCTCTTTGGAGGGAAAAAACATATCGTAACCAAAGAATTTCGAGTACAGACCCCACAAACGGTAATGATGACTTTATTAAAATTCCAAAGAAAAAAACTGTCACCATCGCAGAGATCAAAACAAGAGGAGTGATCAAACATATTTGGATGACCCTTGCCAGTAAAGATGCAATGGCCAGAAAAAATGCTGTGATTCGTATGTATTGGGACAATCATCCTCATCCTTCCGTAGAAGTTCCGTTAGGTGAATTTTTTGGACAAGGTTGGGGAGAAGAATATATAATGAATTCCGCACCACTTGTGGCGGCACCTAAAAAAGGTAAATCTATGAATTCCTACTTTCCTATGCCTTTTGAATCGGGGGCAAAGATAGAAATTGAAAATGAATCTGAGGAAGATATCAGTAATTTCTATTTTTATATTGATTACGAAGAGTGGAAAGAACCCTTAAATTCCAATTTGCGTTTCCATGCGCAGTGGAATCGAAATACAACAAAACCTAATACAACGAATGGGAAAGAAAACGAGTGGGCTCTTCTCGGCGAAACAGAAAAAACTGTTTTTAAAAAAGAAAATTACTTCTCAGTCCTCGAAACAGAAGGCAAAGGACAGTTTATTGGACTCAATTTGTATGTGGATTCTCCCACACCGCTTTGGTATGGAGAAGGGGATGATTTGATTTTCATTGATGGAAACCAAACAGAAGCCAATCTAAAGGGAACAGGAACCGAAGATGTTTTTAACACAGCTTGGTCACCAAAAGAAATCTTTATGCATCCCTATTTCGGATATCCGCGCGTATCTGATTCAGTCGGTTGGTTGGGGAGAACCCATTTGTATCGGTTTTGGGTGGAATCCCCTATTCGTTTTGAAAAAAATTTCCTATTCTTATTGGAACATGGACATGCAAATTCCTTGACCTTAGATTTAATCTCTGTCGCTTATTGGTATCAAGGTCTGAATCCAAAACCAATGAAGGTTTTGCCGAAAAAAGAATTCCGAACCAACAAACCGGAAATTAATTTTCGTCATATCCACAAGTGGCGGGATTCATTCCGAAGCGAAAAAGGTTATGGGGAAATTTGGGGTCATGAGTGAGATCAATACAGATGTGTTTGCGAGAGAAATTGTCTCACAATCCATCGATGCTATCGTCGTTTTAGATACAGATAGTAAAATACTATTTAGCAATTTAGCATTACAATCGTTAACTGGTTATTCCAAAGACGAATTATATCAAAAAACATTTTCCTTTCTTTTTCCTCCAAATGAAAAAGGAGAACAAAACTCAATAGAAACCTTTGTTAGTTCTAAGGATTCACATTATATAGCTGGATTTTTAAAAGAACTGGAGCTTGTCACCAAACCCAAAGGAACCATTCCCGTAGAGATCCGCGCCTTCACCATTCGCAATGATCATGAAATGTATTATGCGGCCATCATTCGTGACGTTCGCGAACGTAGAAGGTTGGAGGAACAAAAAAATGTTCTAATCAATAGTTTGAAACGTTTGGCTTATATGGATGAACTTACCATGTTACCGAACCGGCGTTCCTTTTCCGAAAGTTTACAAAAGACAGTCGCTACGGTCAAACGACGCAATCGGGAATCGGTTCTGGCAGTTCTTGACATCGATCATTTTAAAGTCATCAACGATACCTATGGTCATGACATTGGAGATTTGGTTCTCAAAAAAATGGCCAATATCTTTGTAGATTGTCTCCGGGAAGAAGACACAGTGGGAAGGATTGGGGGAGAGGAGTTTGGTTGTATCCTTCCCGACACAACTACAGAGGGGGCGACTATTGTCCTAGATCGACTTCGCGAATCCGTAGAAAACCATCGTTTTTTTATTTTTGATAACTATTACCTCAATATCACCCTAAGCATTGGTTACACCAAGGTGCACCCTCTCCAAAAACCTGAGGAAATTTTGAAGTTGGCGGACATAGCCCTCTACCAAGCCAAGAACCACGGCAGAAATCGCATCCAAGTTTATCCGGTGTGACATAATTTTAGCAGATTCTTGCAAACTCTGCTAAAATTCCAGGCTCTAATCTTCTTCCTGCTTGACGAAAAAAACGCAAATCCGTAAACTTTAAGCATAGATTAGCACTCTAATCATCAGAGTGCTAAAGGAAGTGCTAAGAAGGAAATGGATCTATCCCCTAGACATCGATCTATTTTGAAAGCTCTGGTTGAAGAATTTGTATCGGACAACAAACCGGTCGGATCCAAAACCCTTTCTGAAAAATACGATATCGGAGTCTCACCCGCTACCATTCGGTCCTGCCTCGCAGAACTAGAAGAGATGGGTTTTATTGTGGCAAGACATACTTCGGGTGGGCGCGTTCCCACAGAACGTGGTTACCGTTTGTATGTAGATAGTTTGGTGACTTTATTTGAGTTAACCATGCGGGAGAAACAAAGAATCCAGGAAGAGTATCTTCGGATGCAATTTCGATTGGACCAAGTTCTTATCGCAACATCCAAAGTTTTAGCTTCCCTTTCGCAGTCAGCGAGTGTGGTTCTAGGACCTGAAGGGTCTCTTGACACACTCAAACATATTGAACTCATCCATGTAAATGGTGGAGAAGTTCTTATGATCCTTGTGATGCGGTCGGGTACTGTGCTCAATCGGAATATATTTTTCGATTACCACATCTCTCAAGAGACTTTGTACCAAATTTCAAGATATTTGAATGATAACGTCAAAGGTTTTGATGTTCATGAAATTCAAAGTAATCTGATCCCTCAGATGATGTTGAAAAAGGAAGGTCCGGAAGGATTTTCTTTATTTGCACCATCAATTGCGAGAGCAATGGGAGCAGATAACCAATCTGTAGATAATTTATATATCGATGGATTGAAAAACCTTTATGAAAACTTTAAGGATGAAGAGGAACAATTAGAAAACATCCTGCATCTATTTGATGAAAAACAGTTCCTCAAAGACTTTTTTAGCGATTATGTTCCTATGGATGGTGTTTATACCATTATAGGAAAAGATGGTAATGAAAAGTTAGGTGGTGTAACCATCATCGCAACTAATTACCGCATGGGTGAAAAGAGGATCGGTTCTATGGGAATCATTGGTCCTCAGAGGATGAATTACAACAAGGCATTACCTTTGATTGAATTCACTTCAAAGTTAGTTTCAGAAATGATAACGAAATTGAGTAGATAGTAGGAGGAAAAATGGCAGAAGAAACAAACGGGTCCGTAGATGAACAAAATGTGTCGGTCGAAGAAGGACAGGCCATCTCGGATGAAGCCATTGAACAAGCGGTAGAAGGTGCTGAGAAAGAACTCGATAACGCTAAAAAGGAAATCGAAACTTTAAAAGATTCTTGGTTAAGAGAACGTGCGGAATTTCAAAACTACAAACGTAGAACCGCAAACGACTTGTTAAATGCTAGAAAAGAATCTATCAAAAAGTTTGCGGAAGGACTGACAGGTGCTTTGGACAATTTGGAACGTGTTTCTAATGTTCCGAACCAAACACCCGAAGTAATGGCTTTCGTAGAAGGAATCATAATGGTTCAAAAGGAATTTTATTCCGTATTGGAAAAAGAAGGAATCAAACGATTAGATCCGAAAGGAATGCCGTTTGATCCAATGCTTATGGAAGCAATTGCTTCTGAGGAAAGTGCAGAGTTTACGGAAGAGACTGTAGTGGAAACTTACCAAGCTGGTTATTACCATGAAGAAGGTGAAAACAAACAATCGATTCGTCCTGCACGTGTAAAAGTGGGGAAACCACAAAGTTAATATTAGTAAGAAGGAGAAGTTTATGTCTAAGGAAAAAATTATAGGTATCGATTTAGGAACCACTAACTCTTGTGTGGCGGTTATGGAAGGTGGAGATCCTGTTGTCATTCAAAACTCTGAAGGGGCAAGAACCACTCCTTCGATTGTTGCTTTTACCGCAAAGGGTGAAACCATTGTGGGTCAATTTGCAAAAAACCAAGCGATCACAAACGCGGTAAATACAATTCGTTCTGCGAAACGTTTTATCGGCCGTCGTTTTAACGAAGCTGGTGACGAAGCAAAGATGGTATCTTACAAAGTGATCCGTGCTGGAAATGATGGTGTGAAATTTGAAACCGTTTCTGGTGAATTCACTCCACAAGAAATTGCGGCTCGTGTTCTTCAAAAAATGAAGAAAACTGCAGAAGACTTTCTAGGCCACGAAGTAAAAAAAGCAGTCGTAACTGTTCCTGCTTACTTCAATGACGAACAAAGACAAGCAACAAAAGACGCAGGTCGCATTGCAGGGCTTGAAGTAGAACGTATCATCAACGAACCAACTGCAGCAGCTCTTGCTTATGGTTTTGATAAGAAAAAAACCAGTGCAAAGATCGCCGTATATGACTTAGGTGGTGGAACTTTTGACGTTTCTATCCTCGAACTTGGTGACGGAGTTTTTGAAGTAAAATCCACAAATGGGGACACTCATCTTGGTGGTGACGACTTTGATAACGTTGTCATGCAATGGATGATCGATGAATTCAAAAAACAAACAGGGATTGATATTTCTGGAGATAAAAACACAGTACAACGTTTGAAAGAAGCAGCTGAAAAAGCTAAAATCGAGTTGTCTGGGACCTCTTCCACTCAAATCAACCTTCCATTCATCACAGCGGATGCTTCTGGTCCAAAACACTTGGATATGACACTCACCAAAGCAAAGTTTGATGAGATTACAAGATCTCTTGTAGAAAGGACTCGTATTCCTTGTTTAAATGCATTAAAAGATGCAGGATTAAGTGCGAGCGAAATCGATGAAGTCATCCTTGTGGGTGGATCCATTCGTATCCCTGCGGTGCAAGCTCTTGTAAAAGAAATTTTTGGTAAAGAACCAAACAAATCGGTAAACCCTGATGAAGTAGTAGCTGTTGGTGCTGCCATCCAAGGGGGAGTTCTTGCCGGTGATGTGACAGATGTATTGTTACTCGATGTAACTCCATTATCTCTTGGGATTGAGACTCTTGGTGGTGTGATGACAAAACTCATCGAAAGAAACACAACCATTCCTACAAGAAAGTCACAAGTGTTCTCTACTGCTGCCGACAGCCAAACAACAGTTTCGGTTCATGTATTACAAGGGGAACGTGAGATGGCTAGTGCCAATAGAACACTTGGTCGTTTTGACTTAGTGGGAATTCCATCGGCACCAAGAGGAGTACCTCAAATCGAAGTAACATTTGATATCGACGCAAACGGTATTGTCCATGTATCTGCGAAAGATTTAGGAACAGGAAAAGAACAAAAGATTCGTATTGAATCTTCTTCGGGACTCTCTGAAGAAGAAATCAAAAAGATGGTAAAAGATGCAGAAGCTCATGCGGAAGAAGATAAAAAACTTCGCGAAGCTGCTGATACTAAAAACGAATTGGAAGCCATTGTTTACCAATTAGAAAAAACCGTTGGTGAATCTGCTGACAAACTCGACGAATCAGAAAAACAAAGAGCACAGGACGAAATCAAACGCGGCCGTGAAGCTATGGAATCTGGTGACGTAGAAAGAATGAAAGCTTCTCGTGATTCTATCCAAGAAGTCGCAATGCAAATTGGACAAAAGATTTATTCACAAGCTGGCCCTGAAGCAGGAGCTCCGGGTGCGGACCAAGCAGGTGCTGCAGGTCAAGGTGCAAGTGAGTCTTCTGCCGGTGGCGAAAAGGTCGTTGATGCGGATTATACCGTAGTTGATGAAGATAAAAAATAAATAGAGAAAAAGAAGTAAAACTATGAGCGACCGTGGTTACTACGAAGTATTAGGCGTTTCGAAAGGTGCCTCTGATGATGAGATCAAGAGCGCCTATCGTAAGTTAGCCATCAAATATCACCCTGATAAAAATAAGGGAGATAAAGAAGCGGAAGAAAAATTCAAAGAGGCAACGGAAGCCTATGAAGTGTTACGTGACGCACAAAAACGTGCGGCATACGATCAGTTCGGTAAAGCAGGAGTAAATGCTGGAGCCGGTGGAGGATACGGAGCGGGAGCTTATACAGACTTCTCTGATATCTTTGGCGACTTCGGCGACATCTTCAGTGAATTTTTCGGAGGCGGAGGTGGTGGCGGTAGCCGCGGTGGTGGAAGAAGGTCCGGTCCTCAAAGGGGATCGGATCTCCGTTATAATTTAGAAGTTAGTTTAGAAGATGCGGCCTTAGGTAAAGAATACAAAATAGAAATCCCACGACTGGAAACTTGTGTGGATTGTTCTGGATCGGGAGCATCGAAAGGATCATCCCCAACAGTTTGTCCTGATTGTTCGGGAACAGGCCAAGTAAGAAGAACCCAAGGATTTTTTAGTGTAACAACAACTTGTCCACGTTGTAAGGGAAAAGGAAAAGTTATTTCCAATCCTTGTAAAACTTGTAAGGGTGAGGGACTAACAGAGAAAAGACGAACTATTCATATTAAAATTCCTGCAGGTGTTGAATCTGGTAGCCGACTTAAGGTTTCTGGGGAAGGGGAATCTGGTCCCAATGGTGGTCCAAGTGGCGATTTATATGTTGTCACTCATATCAAAAAACACCCAACCTTTGAACGCCAAGGAAACGATTTAATTGTTCAAAAAACGATTTCTTTATCGATGGCTTGCCTCGGTGGTGAAATTGAAGTGCCTTCGATTGATGGAAAAACGATTAACTTAAAAATTCCTGAAGGTACAGAAAGCGGACAGATCTTCCGATTGAAAGGACATGGAATTCCATACCTTGGTTCTTATGGAAAAGGGGACCAACATGTGATCATAAAAGTCGAAATTCCTAAGAAACTTTCTAAAAAACAAAGAGAGCTACTGGAAGAATTTGCCCGTGAGTCCGGCGAAAAGGTTGGCAGCGGCGGAAAATCGAAGTTGTTTTTCCGCTGAAGTTTTGGATTATTGAGAGCATCTATGGATAAAAAAGTCCGACTCGGAGTCATCGGTACTGGCCACATGGGTCAGTACCACGTAAACGTGGCTAAACAATTATCCGATGCTGAGCTCATCGGGATATTTGATGCCAACGCAGAACGTGCCACACAAATTGCTGAAAAACACAAAACAAAAGCATTTGGTACGATAGAAGATTTATTGAAAGAAACGGATGCAATCATCATTGCAGCGCCAACTTTCTTACATCATAAAATCGCAAAACAGGCGCTTACTGAGAAAAAACATGTTTTGGTTGAAAAACCAATTTCTCAAACAGTGGAAGAAGCGAAAGAACTCGTAAACTTAGCAAAACAAAACAATTTGATTTTGCAAGTTGGTCATGTGGAAAGATTTAATGGTGCTGTTTTAGAGTTAGGTAAAATTGCCGAACACCCAATCCTCATTGAATCTAGAAGGATTGCACCTTACAATAGTCGTATCACTGATGTTGGTGTGGTTCTCGATATGATGATTCATGATATCGATATCGTATTGAACCTAGTGAAGTCTGACGTGAAGGAAGTGAAAGCTGTTGGGTCTTCCGTTGTTTCTAATCACGAAGATATTGCTAGTGTGGTTTTAAAATTTGCAAACGGTTGTGTCGCATCACTCAATGCATCACGTTCCTCCCAAGCAAAAATAAGAACTCTAAATATTTCTCAAAAAGATTCCTATGTATTTTTGGATTTTACCAATCAAGAGATTGAGTTACATAGACAAGCAAGTTCAACAACGCAACTAGGCAGTGGAGAAATCAAATATAGACAAGAATCTATTGTGGAAAAAATCTTTGTTCATAAAGATAATCCACTGAAACAAGAACATGAGCACTTCGTTAAATGTATCAAAGGAGAATCCGAGCCGATGGTAAAAGGTGATTCCGATATTAAAACATTAGAAGTTGCATATCGTATCTTGGAAGAGATTCACGGCAAAAAATAATGACAGATCATCCTGATTCAACTCGAGGAAAGTTACTCATTTCCAATTCTAGTGTGATTCAGGATTTTTTTCATAAATCCGTTGTCCTTATGGTAGATCATGACGACGACGGGGCTTTTGGTCTGGTTTTAAACAAACCAACTGATCAAACAATGGAATCATTGATTAAAAATCTTCCAGAAACTGTACATTCCAGCAAACAGGTGTTTTCCGGTGGTCCTGTTGATAATATGTTTGTGTCTATTCTTCATAATGGAAAACAAACAGAAGATCCGGGTGTAGAAATTGTTCCAGGAATCTATATGGCACGAAGTTTTGATACAATGATTGAAGTTTTATCTTCTGATCAGATTCAATTTCGTGTTTTGCAAGGATATGCCGGCTGGTCAGCAGGACAATTAGAAAGTGAATTTGAGAGGTTATCTTGGGTAGTCTCTGATCAAGTAGATGATTCCATTGTCTTTCGAGAAGATGATCCTGAAGTAATCTGGCGAGATGCCCTTCGTAACAAAGGTGGAATTTACAAATACTTTGTTGACCACACAAAAGATCCATCTCTCAATTGATCCACTTTATCTGGCACCTATATGAAACTTTCATCAAAAAAGATTGTTCTTAGTTCAGGTTCTTCCCCTGTTGGAAAAGAACTTTTACCGATGTTACTTACTGAAGGTGCACTCGTTGTGGTTGGTGATGTCAATCCAGAAGAAATTCCTAATCATCCCAATCTTCAAAAATATAAAATTGATCCATCGAAGCCTGATCAAATGGAAAGGCTGATAGAATCCGCAATTGAAACCTTAGACAAAATTGATGTATTCATTCTAAACTCAGAACAAATTAGTTATGCTGAAGATGAGAATGATGATTGGAATAAACTAAAATCATTATTTCACTCGAACACTCTTGCTCCTATTCGAACTGTTCAACGATTGACTAATCTGATTTCAGTGGGTCTCCATATTATTGTTGTTAGTTCTGATTTAACAAAAGGCCCAACACCGGGATTTGGATTGTATGGATCGTCAAAATCTGCATTCGATTATTTTTGGGATTCCTTTCGGAAACAGGTGGGTAGAGAGTTTCGGTTTTCTCGAGTCATCGCTCTCGACCCAAAACAATCTGACCCAAAGAGGGTGGCAAGGTCGGTATTGAGTTCAGTGGTGCGCCCGAAAAAGAAAAGATTTGAGCATTTTTCACAATGGGGGAATCGGTTTTTTCTCAAAATTTTCCCCTTTTTATCTTTTTTTCGAACTTTAGCTTACGGTTTTCGCCTGAAACAGGAGAAAAAGAAAAAAATTTCTACCAATGATGGGAATCCATCTACTTAAAACTAGTCATTTCGTACTCTTTGTAAACACTCGCCCCTCTGAATTTTCCCACTGCTCATTTTATATACAGAAAAAAAACGACACATTTCTGACTTATGTCGGATTGCTTTGCTATCCATCCTTTTCGGTCATATTTTCCATTTGGTACAAATATTGCTAACTAAGTAAGCAGAGGGTATTCCCATGTTTATCGCCGACTATAGTGCCAAAAATATTTACGATGAGATGTTTTCTAACGAAGGTTATCCGCGCAAAAGTTATGATTTTGTAAAAACTAAAATGGAAAGTTTAGGTGGGATCGAACTCGTAAAACGTAGCAGTTCTGCCGAGAGAGCTCTCATGTCGCTCGGAATCACCTTTACTTTGTATGGTGATGGTGGGGAACAAGAAAGGATTATGCCTTTTGATGTCATTCCCCGTATAGTTCCAAGCGAAGAATGGATCAGTTTGGAAAAAGGACTGAAACAAAGAATCCAAGCTCTCAATTTATTTTTAACTGATATTTATGGGGAAGGTAAGATTCTAAAAGATAAAATCATTCCTCGCGAATTGATTGAGTCAAGTTCTGGATATCTCAAACAATGTATTGGATTAAAACCGCCAAAGGATATTTGGATTCATATCACTGGGACAGATTTGGTTCGAGATGGTGCAGGCGCCTTTTATGTGTTAGAAGACAATTTACGTTGTCCTTCCGGTGTATCTTACGTATTGGAAAATCGTGAGGTAATGAAACGAACCTTCCCTGAACTTTTTGAAAAGTTAAATATTCGCCAAGTTTATGATTATCCATATCACCTAAGATCTATGTTGGAAAATTTGACTGATGTGGTAGATCCGGTGATTGCCGTATGGACTCCTGGTGTTTTTAATTCAGCTTATTATGAACACAGCTTTTTAGCGCAAAAGATGGGTGTGTATCTTGTTGAAGGATCAGATCTCGTTGTTGAAAATCATAAAGTATTTATGAAAACAACAAAGGGTCTCCGTAAGGTGGATGTGATTTATCGAAGAATCGATGATACTTTCATGGATCAATCTACATTTAGACCTGACTCTTTGCTCGGTGTAAAGGGAATCTTTGAAGCATTCAAAAGAGGAAATGTGGCACTTGCCAATGCTCCAGGAACAGGAGTCGCAGATGATAAAGTGATTTATTCTTATGTTCCTAAGATCATAAAATACTACTTAGGTGAAGATCCGATCATACCAAATGTTCCTACATATCTTTGTTCTGAAGAAGCCGACTTAAAATATGTTTTGGATAATATTCATAATTTGGTAGTAAAGGCGGCCAATGGTGCTGGTGGATATGGAATGATCATAGGACCCAAGGCAAGTAAACAAGAACAAGAAGATTTTAAAGAACTGGTTAAAGCAGATCCTAGAAATTATATTGCTCAACCTGTATTGAATCTTTCTACGGTTCCTACGCTTATAGCTGATAAAATCGAATCAAGACACGTTGACTTACGACCGTTCATTTTGTACGGCAAAGACATTTATGTGATGCCAGGTGGGTTAACTCGTGTTGCTCTTCGTAAAGGATCACTTGTGGTCAATTCATCCCAGGGAGGCGGTTCAAAAGACACCTGGGTCCTAGGATAAGGTATTTATATGTTAAGCCGAGTTGCTGAATCAGTTTTTTGGATGAATCGATATATCGAGAGAGCAGAAAACTACTCGAGGTTTATTGATGTGAATCATCAGTTGTCTTTGGATTTGAATGAAGAGGTTCCTAACCAATGGTTACCGCTTGTTCATACAACTGGTGACATTGAATTGTTTGAGAAAAGGTATTCTAGCCCGAGTCCTGTCAACGTCATACGTTTTATGACTTTTGATGAGGAAAATCCCAATTCAATTTTTCAATGTTTGTCAAGAGCAAGGGAGAATGCTCGTACGATTCGCGAAAATATTTCTACTTCCATGTGGGAAGTGTTAAATGAGTTTTACCTCTTTGTGAAAGATTATCGAAAAGTGCATTTGGAAAGTGCTGATCTACATGGAGACACACTTTCTATGGGGTTTTCTGAATTTTTGAGTACAGTTCGTAAAAGTTGCCAAAGTTTTTATGGATGTTCCGATGCTACCATCTCACATGACGAAGTCTGGAATTTTTCTTTGCTTGGAAGATTTTTAGAACGTGCGGATAAAACTACGAGAATTCTAGATATGAAGTATTTCATTCTTCTACCTTCTGTTCATGATGTAGGCTCTACTTTAGACTTACTGCAGTGGTTGTCTTTGTTAAAATCAGCATCAGCACATGAGATGTATAATCAAAAATACAAACGAGTCAATCCTAAAGATATTGCTGAGTTTTTAATTCTAGATGAAACCTTTCCTAGATCCATTTTCTTTTGTATTCAAGAGATGCAAGAGGCTTTGGAAAAAATCTCTGGAATTAAGGAAGGTTTACCTAGGAATTTAGCGCAAGATGCAACTACAGTTTATTTGAATCGTCTGCGATCAGAAAATATCAATTCCATTTTTGATAAAGGTCTACATGAATATTTGGATGATATTCAAATAGAGCTTAATCATATAGGTTCCAAAATTGTGGAACGTTTTTTTACAAACTAACTATGAGTATACGAGTAGCACTTTCCCATATTACAACTTATCAATATGATAAGTCAATTCGGCTCTCTCCGCATGTAATTAGATTAAGACCTGCACCACATACTAAGAATCACATCGTTTCTTATTCACTGAATATTCTGCCTGAACAGAAGTTTCTTAATTGGCAGCAAGATCCATTTGGCAATTATTTAGCTCGTTTAGTTTTTCCGGAAAAAACAAATATACTACAAGTAGCTGTAGATTTGGTTACCGACTTAAAAGTTATCAATCCATTTGATTTTTTTGTGGAAGAGTATGCAGAGAAGTTTCCATTTACTTATGATAAAATTTTAAAAAAAGAATTAACACCATATTTAAAAGTTAAAAAACCTGGAAAACTTCTCACATCGTACCTCAAAACGATCAATGTAGAACCAAGAAGAATTGTAGAATTTTTGGTTGCACTCAATGCAAAAGTTTACTCTGACATTGGTTATGTGATCAGAATGGAACCTGGAATCCAAACGACCGAATTTACACTATCATCGCGTATGGGTTCTTGTAGAGATTCCGCTTATTTGTTAGTTCAAATTTTGAGACATATGGGTCTTGCAGCCAGATTTGTATCAGGATATTTGATACAATTAAAAGCGGACGTAAAATCTCTCGATGGTCCATCGGGTACTGAATCTGATTTTACGGATTTACATGCATGGGCAGAGGTATATATTCCCGGTGCTGGTTGGGTAGGACTTGATCCGACTTCCGGTCTTTTTGCTGGTGAGGGTCATATTCCTCTTGCCGCAACTCCAGAGCCAGAGTCTGCGGGCCCAATTCAAGGTTTTGCAGAGAAAGCCAAAACCGAATTTTCTTTCCACATGAACGTAGAAAGAGTTTTGGAAACACCACGTGTTACCTTACCATACCAGGACGAAGAATGGGATCGCATCGTTCGATTAGGCGATTCCATTGACAAACGAATTAGAAAAAATGATATAAGACTTACCATTGGTGGAGAACCTACTTTTGTATCCACAGAAAATCGGGAAGCTCCGGAATGGAATTTTGATGCTTTAGGATTTGAAAAATATTCTAAATCAGAACAACTTATAAAGCGCTTAGGAAAACACTTTGCTCCGGGAGGTATACTTCAATACAGCCAAGGAAAATGGTATCCTGGTGAACCGATTCCTCGTTGGGCGATGATTTCTTATTGGCGAAAAGATGGTGAACCTATCTGGACCCACCCATATTTATTAGCAGATGATCGTTATACTGGTTCTGCAACTACAGATGATGCAAGAAGATTTATAAGTATTCTTGGAATTCATTTAAACATACCATCCAAATCAATTCATTCAGCTTATGAGGATAATTTATATTATCTTTGGCAAGAAGCAAATTTGCCAAGTGAAGTAGAATTAATGTTAGATGGTTTAAATACCTATGATAGAATGGAACGAGAACGAGTTTTAAAGGTGATCGATTCTGGTATACATCGTGAAGTAGGTTATACAATCCCACTTGATTATGATGCGTTCAGTCATTCTTGGATAACAGATGAATGGACTTTTAGACGCGGCAAGATGTTTTTAATTCCTGGCGATTCACCAATTGGACTCAGGCTTCCTTTGCATTCATTAGGTGGAAAATCGTATTATCCTTACCCAGAGGATCCGGCCGCTGCCAAACCTTCCTTGCCAAAAGCAAAGGAATTGAGTCAATCGCAATTATTTTCAACGAACTATAGTTATTCGATTGGTGGTTTGCATACAAGAACTGCACTCTGTGTAGAACCAAGAAATGGAAATATTAGAGTATTTTTACCTCCAATTCAATCACTCGAAGGTTGGCTCAGACTCATTTATGCGATCGAACAAACGGCTCTTGAAACGGATATACCAATTGTATTGGAAGGTTATGAAGCCCCATATGACTCAAGATTAAATCGTTTCAAAATTACACCAGATCCCGGCGTGATCGAGGTAAACTTTCATCCTTCTACTTCTTTTGGAGAAATCGTAGAAAAAACAAAAGTTTTGTATGACGAGGCCTACCAACTTCGGTTAACAGCAGAGAAATTTTTAATCGACGGTCGTCACTCGGGAACCGGTGGAGGAAATCATATCACGTTAGGTGGTGCTACTGTTACTGATAGCCCATTTTTAAGAAAACCTTCACTTTTACGAAGTTTGGTGGCATATTGGCAAAATCATCCCGGACTTTCTTATCTTTTTTCTGGAATGTTTATAGGACCTACTTCTCAATCACCGCGAATCGATGAAGCAAGAAATGATTCATTACACGAATTAAAAATAGCATTCCAACAAATAGATTCTAGTAGGCACACACCGCCTTGGATGTTAGATAGAATTTTAAGAAATATTTTAATTGATATTACTGGAAATACACATCGGACAGAAATATCCATCGACAAACTATTTGACCCTGGCTCATCTACCGGCCGTTTGGGGTTAATTGAAATGCGTGCGTTTGAAATGCCTCCCCATTATCAGATGAGTGTTATCCAACAAGCATTTATGATGGCCATTATTTGTAAATTCTGGGAAGAACCTTATTATGGTAATCCCATTAATTGGAATACTGAATTACATGATAGATTTATGTTACCATACTTTGTTTATCGTGATTTTAAAGAAGTGATTCAAGATTTGCAAAATAGTGGTTTTGGATTCTTGTCAAAAGACTTTGATCCATTTTTTGAATTCAGATTCCCTCAATATGGTATTTGTTATTTGGATGGTATGGAAATTGAATTACGAATGGCCTTAGAACCTTGGAATGTACTTGGTGAAGAAAATACTGCACAGGGAACTTCACGCGGAGTAGATTCTGCAACAGAGAGAGTGCAAGTCAAAGTAAAAGGATTTCATCTAGAGCGATATCGATTAAGTTGCAATGGTTACGAAGTTCCACTACAACCAACATCGGTACAAAATGAATTTGTTGCTGGGGTTCGGTTTAAAGCATGGTCGCCTGTTTTTACTTTACATCCACAACTCCCTGCACAGCAATCATTAGTGTTTGATGTTTATGACACTTGGAATCATAGAGCACTGGGTGGCTGCACATATCATGTTTCACATCCGGGAGGATTGTCATATCAAACGATCCCTATCAATGGATATGAAGCTGAATCAAGAAGGATTTCCCGCTTTTGGACTCATGGGCACAAAATAGGAAAAAGTCTACCACCAGTTCGTTTAGAAAATAAAGCCTTCCCATCAACATTGGATCTTAGGATGGTAACATTCAAATAGATGATGACTCAAGACCCTTTTCATTTAATCGGAAATTATAGAACCATCCCTGGAGTTTATGATGAGCTCTACGATGCAGAAGGTCAAATCCGGAACAAATATAAGTTCTTAGTTAAGTCATTCCAAGAATTAGGACCTGCGGAGTTATTGAACCGTAGGCGTGATACAGATCGGATCCTTAGAGAAAATGGTGTTACTTATAATTTATACCAATCAGACTCACCAGAAGCTAAGGAAAGACCTTGGGATTTAGATTTATTTCCTTTGGTAATGGAAAGTGAAGAGTGGCGTGTCTTAGAAAGAGGATTAAACCAACGAGCCGATTTACTAGATGCCCTTGTCAGAGATGTATACTCCAAAAGACGTCTGTTATACGAAAAAAAAATTCCTCCCGAAATTTTATTTAATGAATCTTCTTTTTTGCGCGCTTGTGATGGAATGTATGATTCCAATCATTTTCTAACAAAAAATCCTGCCCTTCTATTTTTTGTTTGCGATTTAATCAGAGCTGCTGATGGAAATTTTTACGTTTTAAATGATCGAGTACAAGCACCATCCGGCTCAGGGTATTCATTAGAAAATAGAATTGTATTGTCTCGAATTTTCCCAAGTATGTACCGCGATGCAATGGTTCACCGTGTTGCTGTTTACTTTCGTTCTCTTCGAAAATCATTGACTCAACTTGCAGGTGTTACTGGGCGAGAACCAGTCATAGTTCTTTTGACTCCAGGTCCATCCAATGAAACTTATTTTGAGCATGCATATCTTGCTGGTTATTTAGGTTATACTCTTGTCCAAGGCGAAGATTTAACGGTTAGAAAAAATAAAGTCTATATGAAGACTGTGGAAGGTTTGCAACAAATAGATTTGATTTTGCGAAGAGTAGATGATGATTTTATGGATCCATTGGAACTAAGAGGAGATTCTCTTTTGGGAGTTCCTGGACTTTTGGAATCAGTTCGCTCTGGACATGTAAAGATTGCAAATCCTATTGGAACTGGTTTTTTGGAGAATCGTGCTTTATTGCCTTTTTACTCAGATCTATGTCGTTTTTATTTAGGCGAAGATTTGATTCTGCCAATGGCACCTACTTATTGGATGGGAACACCTGATCACTTCCAATACGTAATTCAGAATCCAGAAAAATATGTTTTTAAAACAGTATCTCGTACTGATGAGGAAAAACCTGTAACATTTATTGAGCTTAGTGGAGAAAGAAAGGATTCATTTCTGCAAAAATTGAAATTATTACCAAATCGATTTATTGCGCAAGAAATGATTGCTTCTGCTACCGTTCCAGTGCTTGGTGATAATGGTTTTCGTCCAGGTCGCGCAATCATGAGAACATTTGTTTCTTCCTCTGGATCAGGATACCAAACAATGGCAGGGGGTCTCGTGAGAGTTTCTCCTTCTTTGGATGATTTTTTCATTACAAGCCAAAGAGGAGCTTGGAGCAAAGATCTTTGGGTTCTCGCAACTGAAACTCAAAAAGAAGAATCACTATTAGTTTCAAAATCCGATCAGGTCTTAATTTCAAGAAAAAGTGCAGGAGTTCCCAGTCGTGTTGCTGATAACTTATTTTGGTTAGCAAGATATTTAGAAAGATCGGAAAATCAAACGCGCGTCATACGAGAAGCAACTTATAAGATTTTACAAGTTGAAGATGGGTATGAAAGAGAATCATTAGAAAATTCTTTAAAATTGGTTACTCATGTTACTAACAGTTATCCTGGATTTATTGGTGATGACGCTGGTGAATTATTTTTAAATCCATTTCCAGAACTGCAACGTTTGACAACAGATCGTCACATAGTTGGAAGTTTAGCATTTCATTTAAAAAGTTTAGTAACTGCTTCTAAATCAGTTAGGGATCGACTTTCGGAAGATATGAAAAAGATACTCTTACATTTAGAAGATCAAACTAATCATGAAATTGAATCTTACGATCAAATTATCGACTATTTGCAAAAAATAGTAGTAAACCTGTCATCACTCACTGGTTTGTCCTTTGAAAATATGAGTCGAGAAGCTGGATGGTATTTTTTAAATCTAGGTCGTCGCATAGAAAGATCAATTAATATGATTTTGATGTTGCAAGGTATGATTCGTTGGGATAGTTTTCGCGACAAATCTTCTTTTGAAACATTTTTAAGGATTAATGATATTCGACTTACTTACAATAGACGTTACAGTGGTAAAATAGATCAGGAATCGGTATTAGATATTCTTTTATTTGATACAACAAATCCACGGTCTTTTGCTTATCAATTAGAACAAATCAATTCAGATATAAAATTTTTACCAGGGAAAGACGAAAAGGCTGTGTATTCGGAAGATCGAGCCGCACTTCAGCTATACACTCATTTTAAAATGAAAGATATTTCCCTATTTTTTGCGAGTGAAAATCCATTAGAGTCCGTTTCCATTTGGCTGGAGGAGTTACATACTTATTTAAAACTATTGTCCGAATCTCTTTCTTCACGGTATTTCAATTATACGGAAGAACAAACTAGAATCGGAGATGGCAATGGCTGATTTTAAAGTAATTCACAAAACTAAATATAGTTATGAAGATACTGTTGCCTATTGCCATAATATGGCTCATATGTATCCTTTGACATCATCGCATCAAGATTGTTTTAGAACACACGTCACCGTAAATCCTAAACCCGTGGTATCTTCCTTTCGAAGAGATTATTTTGGGAACCAAGTTTTTTTATTTTCAGTAGAGGATCCTCATCGTTCTTTAGAAGTAATAGTTGAATCGACAGTAAGAACCCACCAGTCACTTGGAATTGATTTATCTAAATCGACTCCTTGGGAAAATATATACTCATTGATTCATGAATCAACATTAGATGCTGATCTTTTGTCAATTGAATATATTCAACCTTCAGCGTTTATTGCAGCTAAAGAAAGTTATTCAGAGTTTGCTCGTATGTTTTTTACTGATGGAAAACCTGTTTTTGTCGCTGCTTTAGAGATGACTACGTATATCTATCAGACATTTCAATATGACCCAAAAGCAACTAGTATTAATACTCCTATTTATCAAGTCCTTAATGAGAGAAAAGGTGTATGCCAAGATTTTTCTCATTTAATGATAGCAGCATTACGTTCTCTACGAATTCCAACTCGTTACGTAAGTGGATATTTAGAAACGTTACCTCCACCTGG
This sequence comes from Leptospira soteropolitanensis, assembly GCF_026151655.1. GTDB lineage: Bacteria > Spirochaetota > Leptospiria > Leptospirales > Leptospiraceae > Leptospira_A > Leptospira_A soteropolitanensis. Next base: position 545,002 of record NZ_JAMQPN010000001.1, read on the forward strand.
TATGCAAAAGTTACAAGGAAGTGATGCAACACATGCATGGGTTTCTGTTTATTGCCCTATTTTTGGATGGTTGGATTTTGATCCAACAAATGGAAAAATCATAACTGAGGAATATATTATCACAGCGGTTGGTCGAGATTATGCTGATGTTTCCCCCTTAAAAGGAATTTTATTTGGAGGCGGAAAACATAAGTTGAAAGTGGAAGTAGATGTGATTCGCGAACCAATATGAATCATTGTGATTTTAAGTGATTTATCCAATTAGGATTAGAATTTAAATCTTCATAAGTTTCACTAGCCAGAAAAACCAGCTGTGATATTCTATCATAAGGTAAACTTTATGATAGAATCCATTGTAGCATTTTCAATCAAAAATAAATTTAAGGTTATGGGTGTAACTTTGATTTTTTGTTTGGTCGGAATCATCAATGCCTTTCATTTACCTATTGACGCTGTACCTGATGTTACAAATGTTCAGGTTACGGCCGTTACATCTTCGCCAGCCTTGACACCCTTTGAGGTGGAGCAGTTTATTACCTATCCCATTGAATTAAAATTAAATGGAATTCCTGGTGCAACGGAAATTAGATCCATCTCTCGTGCAGGCGTAAGTTCTGTCTCTGTAATCTTTGAAGATGGAACAGATATTTGGTTTGCAAGACAAATCGTGAACGAACGATTGAAGTTAGTAGATGCGGAAATCCCTCCTGAATATGGAAAACCTGAATTAGCTCCTGTAGCTACTGCTTTGGGTGATATTTATGAATTTATTTTAACATCAGAAAAGCATGATGAAACAGAGTTACGCAGTTATATTGATTGGGATCTTTCTAAAAAAATAAAAAGTGTCCCTGGAGTCATCGAAGTAAATACTCTAGGTGGTTCTCTTAAACAATACCAGATATTAATCGATCCTAAAAGATTACAGGTACATAATTTAACTATATCTGAAATATTAGATAATCTAAAAACTGCAAACTTTAACACAGGTGGAGGATATGTTCAAAAAGACTATGAACAACTTGTGATTAGAGGCGAAGGTCAGTTCGAAGGAATTGACGAAATCAAAAGAGTCGCAGTAAGAACTGCAAACGATGGAATTCCACTTTTGCTTGGTCAAATAGCAACGGTAAAAGAGGGTCCAGCATTACGTTTTGGAATTGCAACAAAGAATGGAAAAGAAGTGGTTGCAGCAACAGTCATTATGCTCCTCGGTCAAAACTCTCGTAAAGTTGTTGGAGATGTTAAACAAAGAATAGAAGAGATTCGCTCAACACTTCCTGAAGGAATGAAAATCGAAGCATTTTATGACAGGTCTGAGTTTATCAATCGTGCTTTAAAAACAGTTTTTATTAATTTAACAGAAGGTGCCGTTTTAGTTTTTTTTGCTTTAATATTAACTCTTGGAACTGCTAAAGGAGGTATACTTGTTGCTTTAGCAATTCCAGTTTCTATGCTAATAGCTGTTATATTTATGAAATATATTGGTGTTGTTGGAAATTTAATGTCATTAGGAGCTTTGGATTTTGGATTGTTAGTGGATGGTTCCATCGTAATGTTAGAATCTGTTTTGGCAGGTTTTTATATAGGTAGAAAAAGATTTAACCGGCCGATGAATGAAGATGAAATAAAAAAAATTACCGATGAAATCATTCTAGAAAGAAGTCAAAAAGTAGCTAAAGCCGCAGCATTTTCAGTCGCTATTATTATGTTAGTTTATTTACCCTTGATGGTTCTTGAAGGGGTAGAAGGACGAATGTTTCGTCCAATGGCAATCACCGTTGCTTTAGCTCTTGCTAGTGCACTTGTATTTTCTATTACAGTATTTCCTGCAAGTCTTGCTATTTTTTATAAAAGACCTTTTATTCATAAGGCCCATGCTTGGGAGAAAATTGAAAAACAATATGTTCTACTTCTGAGCTGGGGGAGCCAAAGAAAACAAAAGATTTTATTATTCTCTTTGGTTTTAGTCATCGGGTCATTTTTTTTGGGAACTTTTCTTGGTTCGGAATTCTTACCAAGAATTGATGAAGGAGAAATTGAAATTGATGCGAAGCGTCTGCCATCTACTGCAATTGATTATTCCAAAGATTTAAACAAAGAAATTGAAAGAGTTTTAAAACCATTTCCTGAAATATCAAGTGTGGTATCTCGTGTTGGTCGGGGAGAGTCTGCAGCAGAGCCTTTGGGTACTGAAGAAACTTCTGTAATGGTAAAACTTTCACCAAAAAAAAATTGGGTCAATGCAAGTTCGCGAGAAGCGTTAATGAATGTTTTGAAAGACAAATTAATATCTTCGATCCCATCCACATATTTTAGCATGTCACAACCCATTGAAAATCGGGTGAATGCACTGCTTACTGGTTCGAAAGCAGATGTGGTTCTAAAAATTTATGGTGGTGACCTGCAAATATTAAAAACGCAAGCAGATAAGATGGCCACTATTCTGACAAAAATAGAAGGAACAGGAGATATACGGGTACAACGGTTATTAGGCCTTCCAATGTTACAGATAAATACTAACTATGATCACATGGCTCGTTATGGAGTTACCGCCTCTGAAATTTTGCGAACTGTTGAAATGATGAGAGTTGGTTCAACTGCAGGTAAAATATTTGAAGGTGCTAGGCGATATGATTTGGTTTTGAGATTAGATTTACAGGCTAAAGACATCGATACAGTTCGAAATATCCCTATCATGACTTCTCGAGGCACTACAGTTCCACTTGCGCAAGTAGCTGATATTGAAATTCTAGATTCTGCTTCAGCTATTTATCGAGAAGGGTTAAGAAGAAGAATTTTTGTAGAAGTAAATATTCGAGGGCGCGATCTCGTTGGGTATATCAATGAGGCCAAAAAGAAAACAGAATCCATTCAAAATACATTGCCGGAAGGTTATGAAATTGAATGGGGCGGTCAGTTTGATAATTTTCAACGAGCACGTGATCGGCTCGTGATAGTTGTTCCAGTAGCTCTAGCAATCATATTTTTTATGTTAATCGTCGCTTTTGAAAGTGTGTATTATGCTTTGGGCGTGTTTTCTGTAGTACCTCTTGCAGCGGCAGGAGGTATATTAGGTTTATTAATCCGTGGACTTCCATTTAGTATTCCAGCTGCAGTTGGTTTTATTGCAGTGAGTGGGATAGCCGTTTTGAACGGAGTGGTGTATGCTTCGACTTTAAAGGATGAGATTAAAACAGGAGCCAATGTTGAGAAAGCAGTTGTTACAGCAGGAATTCTATCATTACGTCCCGTTCTCACTACAGAGTTTATCGCAGCGATTGGTTTTTTGCCAATGGCCTTATCAACTATGGCAGGGGCAGAAGTGCAAAGACCTCTTGCTACAGTTGTCATCTTTGGTGTGTTAGTTGCCACTGCGCTCTCAAGATTAGTTTTACCTTTTGTTATGGAATCTCTGTTGAAATTGGATGAAAAAAGAAAATTGGTGAAAGAACAAAATCGAATCAGTCGAAGTTCTAAACTAATTCAAATCGATATTGGAGAAGATGATGAAGAATTAGAATTACATCCAAAAACTCCACGGAATAAAAAGTGAAACTAGTTTAGGGACTGGTTAGAAATATGAACTTTTGATTCAAAAAAAAGGGCTTTTCAAGAAATCGATTGTGATTTTGCCCCCATGTGGTAAGAGGAATGCATTGGGAGGCGGGTTCAGTTCCCCTCCCTCTATCGGGCGGGGATACTAATATTCGCAGTTTCCTACTTTACCCTATTTTTTCCTTCCATTCTTCTTCTTTAAATCCTACTAAATACCAACCATCGCCTACAACAAATGGCCGTTTCACCAAATTACCGTTGTTAGAAAGCTCTTTATAAATTTGATCTTCCGTGAATGTGGTTAATTTTTCTTTCCAATTTCCTTCACGATAATCTTTTCCTGATGTATTAAAAAGTTTTTTAATATCACCTAAGTATTGTTTTGCTTTCTTGAGTTCTATGACCGAAGGGGGATTGTCTCGGATAGGGACTTGTTGAAAATCCACTTTTTTTGATTTTAAATATTTAAGGGCATTGCGGCAGGTACTACATCCGGAATATTCGTAAACTTTAGGGTTGGAGCGACTCATAAGACTGATTTTCTTACTTACGATTTTTGCGGAAACTTTTTATTGGGATTATGTTTGTCCAAAATAATGTTCGCTTGGCACCGCACACAACTTTGCAATTGGGTGGCGAGGCGAAGTACTTCATTTCTATAAAGACAATCGAAGATCTTACGCAAAGCTTAGATTTTTGCAAAAAAGGAAATTTACCTTTTTGTATTTTAGGTGGTGGATCGAATACAATATTTCGGGATTCTGGATTCCCTGGGGTTATTATGAAAATGCAAATCCCTGGCATACGTTGTCTAGATTCAAACGATGATTATAGCATCTTTCAAGTTGGTGCTGGCGTAATTTGGGACGAATTTGTGGATTTTTCAGTAAAACAGGGATTAGCTGGAATTGAGTGCCTGTCTGGAATCCCTGGCTCTGTAGGTGCCTCCCCGATTCAAAATATTGGAGCTTACGGTCAAGAAGTCAAAGATTCAATTTTAGAAGTAGAGTGTATGAAATCTTCCGGTGAGATCATAACCATCAGTAATAAAAATTGTCTATTTCGCTATCGAAATAGTGAGTTTAAATCCGGTATCTATAAAGACTTTATTGTAATATCGGTTACATTTCAATTTTCCAAATCCGCACCACCCTGTTTACGTTATCCGGAACTGCTGTATGCATGGGAAAAAGCTAACCCACTTAATTTTAAAAATGAAAAATCTAATCAAGAATCAAGAATCCAACAAATGGAAATGGTTAGAAATTTGGTAATCCAACTTAGAAAAAAAAAGTCAATGGTACTAGATAAAAATGATCCAAACACTCGTTCTGCGGGATCTTTTTTCACAAATCCTATCCTTTCGGATTCTGAAGCCGAACAATTCTTAGAAAATGCCAAAAAACAGGGTTTTGAAAATCCGCCAATATATTCGGAATCACCAGGGTATAAAAAACTCTCGGCGGCTTGGCTAATCGAAAACTCCGGTATTCAAAAAGGTACCAAATATCCTGGCGGGGTCGGTATCTCAGATAAACATTGTTTAGGTCTAATCAATATAGAGGGTTCAACTTCAGCACTCCTGGAGATGGCAGAATCTGTTAGACAGCGCGTATTAGAAACATTTTTTGTTCGATTGGAAATGGAACCTGTCCTAATACCATAAAAAAGATTTGGTAATTGTCGATATTACAAAGAGAATGGGGATGAAATGAACTCGAAACTTAAAAAATACCTGGTTTTATCGGGATTAAGTATTTCCTTACTATTAGTTTTGGCCTTGATTGGTTTTTTCGTAGTTGATGAAATTAAAGGAGGAGCCGTCGGCGATGGTCAAAATAAATACGAACTGATTATTGATCCAGGTGAACCTTCATCGAGTGTGGTACGTGAGTTAGCTGCTGCAGGTATGATTAAGTCATCGGTATATTTCAATTACCTAATGAAATTCACGAGGGCCGGAAACAAAATTAAACAAGGTGTCTATGACATCAATGACGGTATGAGTTCTCGTAAAATTCTAGACGTTATCATTTCTGGAAAAGTAAAACTAATTACTTTCACCGTGCCAGAAGGATATAACAATCGTCAGATTGGAGATTTATTGGTTTCAAAGAAACTCGCTATTTCACGAGAAGAATTTTTGAAAGTAGCACAAAGTCCTGCTTTGCTTACAAAATATAACATTCCTGCAAAAACTTTAGAAGGTTATTTATTTCCTGAAACCTATTCGGTTCCTTTGAATTATCCTTTGGAACGAATCACTGAAATGATGATCAAACGTTTCTATAAAAAAATAGAAACCATTCCCGAGGCAAAAGATATTAAACCTGCGGATCTTCATTTTAGAGTAGTCCTGGCTTCCATAGTGGAAAGAGAAGCTGTGAGAAAAGAAGAAAGACCTATGATGGCAGGTGTATTCTTAACTCGAATTGAAAAAAATATTAATTTAGAATCTTGCGCTACAATTCAATATCTATTTGATAAACCTAAAAAAAGGCTATTTGAATCTGACCTTAAGATTGTATCGCCATACAATACTTATATCAATGGTGGATGGCCACCGGGACCAATTTCAAATCCAGGCTTACCAGCGTTAGAAGCAGCTTTCAAACCAATGAAATCGGATAAGTTGTTTTTCCTTTTAAAACCTGATGGCTCTCACTATTTTTCTTCCACTTTCAAGGAACATTTAGAGGCAAAAAAGAAATTTATAGATGTTTTATATCAATAAAGTATAAATCTCATTTTAGTTTTGTTATGGATTTGGTTATCTAACTAATGGATGAAAACATAGTTGAACTCAATATTGCAATAGGTGGGATTTCTAAGGAACTTTTGGATGTGCAAAAGGCCTTAGATGCCTACCGAGAAAAACAAAAACGTAAAGAAGCTATCGACGAAGAGGCCGTAACGTTTATCACAAAAGCAGAATTAGTTATAGAAAAAGCTGAGAATGGAGAACTCCAACTAACTTCAGACCAAATTCGACGTATTAAAAGTAACTTAGTAAAAATTTTAAATCGAATCAAGAAATAACGTCTTTAACCAAACCTTCATAGAACCTTCACCAGCTTGTCATTCCACTGTAACAAATAAGATGCATATTTACCTCTAGCTAGAGGGAGAAGTTTTGCGAATCCCTTTCGGGAAGGCCCGCTAGCGAAACAAATTCGAGTTTTTCGAAAGAGGATTTCAAATGAAAAAAATTATCAATAAAGGCCTGGTGTTGGCTCTCATTGCAATGATGGGTGTAATAGCAGTCAATTGTACGAAAGAAAAGAAAGATGACACACTTTTACTTGCTGCATTGTTATTTGCAAACCAAGGAATTGCTGGTTCTGACCTTTGTGACGGTGTTGGTGTTCCTGCTCCCACGCAAGTGCTTCAAGGAACTATTTCTACTGCGGTGACTGTTAGCGGTTCAGCCATCTTAAAAGGGACTGTGAACGTAACTAATGGCGGTTCCTTAACGGTTTTACCAAAATCCGTGATCTACGGTGAAAGAGGATCTTCTCTTTTCATTTTTGAGGGCGGAACTTTAAAAGCGGAAGGAACTGCTTCACAACCAATTTGTTTCACTTCGGCGTCCGTTGTTGGTCAAAGAGCACCCGGCGATTGGGGTGGGATTGTTGTTATAGGTAATAGTAACGTTATTGCCAACGGTGGTAATACTAAAACTGAAGGTACCACTAAGCAGACTTATCCTGGGACATTAAATGGTGTTGCAAAGTTAAAATATGTAGTAGTTGAATTTGCTGGAAACGAAGTGGCACCGGGTGATGAGCTGAATGGAGTTTCAAGCTATGCGGTTACCCAAGATAGTAGTTACGATTATGTTCAAATTCACAGACCATTAGATGATGGATTTGAATACTGGGGTGGAAATATAAATGCAACTCATTTAATGGTAACTGGTGGACTGGATGATGACTTTGATGTGGACGAAGGATTCCAAGGATCACTCACTCACCTAATAGGAGCTAAATATCCAACTTCTTGTGGTGGAACATTTTCGTCTGACCCCAGAGGATTTGAGTTAGATGGTAACGCTGCTGCTGGAAATCCAGGAACTCCTTCTAATCCGACAATTTCAAAATTTACTTCCATAGGGCAAGAGATTGCTGGAAGTAAAGGTTTAACAGTGAGAGACCGACATACAGGAAATTTTTCTAGTGGATTAGTTTACGGTTATCCAACTGCAAACTTTGAATGCACAACAGCCGGAGCCACAGGTTCTTGGACAAATATTAAAGGCCAAGCCGGAAAGGGTTCCTTGACCGTTTGTGGTGCAATGGTCGACAACGCAGAGTTAACTTCAGTTCCAGTTGTTTCCATTGGAAGTATAGCTAATTGCGGAACTGGTGATAAACCTGATTTCACAACTTCTTTCGGCGATGGTTCCCTCGGTGGTGGATCGGTTGCAGAAGGAAAATGGTGGGACGGTTGGACTGTTTACAGAAGTAAATAGTAACCAAAGGACAATTATTTCACTTGAGACTCTGGTAGATTACCAGAGTCTTTTTATTTATGAACCAATTATCAATTATATTCATCATTACTAGTATTCTTTTCAATGTTCATTGTAAAAAGGAATCTGCGAAACATTCAGATTTTCCAAAATCAGAAACAAACCCTCGATTAGTTGAAAGCAAAAAGACTATTGAATTTAGGAGAACCTTAAACACGGAACTTTCTGGATTTAAGACTTTGAATGAAGCAGTTATTAATATGCTAGATGAAGTTTGTATTCAGAAAAAAAATCATTCCAATCTCAAATCAATTTTGAGTCAAAAAGAAAAGGATTTTATCCTATATCCAAATATATATGGAAGTGGGACATCGTTAGATGTAACACCATTAGAGGATTATGACAAATTGATTCATTCCTTTGAAAATCTAGCGATTCAAAAACTTTCCAACTTGAAAATCAAAAAGTCTGACTTCAAAAGTTTAAAAATTTTTACGAAAAGTGTAAAACCATATGGTAAGGCAAATTTTCATAAAGTAGGTTTAATTACGTTAAAAACAGAGGGAGGTGAAATTGAAATTACGGAAATTAAAAGTGTAATTGAATTGAATGGGCGTTTTAAAGTGGCAATTATCTCTCCTTGAATTATTACAATTTCGTAACATAAAATTAAACTTCATGTAATGGAATTGATTCCTCTTTAAATTTACCTACAGACCTCATAAATAATTCTCTCCTCAGAGATTCATTTATGAAACATTTTATCACTTTTTTGCTGGGTACTATTTTAATTTCTACAACTCTAACTGCCCAGGCCACTGGCTCAATCAGTGGTGTCATTATCGATTCTGAAAATGGGGAAGCAGTTTTTGGAGCTACGATCGTAGTCCGCTCAGAGAAAAAATTCGCAAAAACGGATTTTGACGGCAAGTATTCCTTAGCATTACCTCCAGGATCTTATGACGTAGAATTTCAAATGTATGGTTATGGCCCCCAAAGACGTAATATTACTGTGTCAGCAGGTAAAAACCAATCAGTCAATGTAACCTTTGGTGCTCAAACATTAGAGACCGTCGAAGTAAAAGATAGGTCTCTCAATAACACGGAGTCAGCCATGTTGGCTTTGCAAAGAAAATCAGCTGGAGTTTCTGATGGAATATCTCAAGAGGCAATTAAAAAAAGCCCTGACTCGAATGCAGGAGATGTTGTTAGAAGGGTAACAGGTATTACACTCGTCGGAGGGAAGTATGTATTTGTTCGTGGGTTAGGAGAGAGGTATTCAAATACAGTTTTAAACGAAGTGTTAATTCCTTCCACAGAACCTGATAAAAGGGTAGTTCCCCTCGATATATTTCCTTCTACGATGATTAAAAATATTAGAGTCCTAAAAACTTTTGTACCCGAAGATCCTGCGGAATTTTCAGGAGGACTTGTTAAAATTGAAACGCAAGAATACCCAGATTCTTTTCAAATGAGTGCTGGCCTTGGTATCGGTCGAAATATGAATACAACTGGAAAAGAGTTTAAAACCCTGGACGCAGTTGATTTTTTAGGTCGTCCTAATTCAGATTATAAACTTCCTGGTATTGTAAATTCACTTCCATCCACTATGCCGTTAGAGCCTGGTAATCGTTTTGGTGGTTTGCCACCGGATTTTGTTAATTTAGCCGCCACATCTTTTAATCAACAATGGACACCAGATACGGGAAAAGCTGGTTATGATAAAAATGTTAACTTTTCTGTTGGTAATACTTTCAAATTAACTGAATCGGGACAAAGATTGGGTATACTTTTCGGAGTGATGAAAAGTGAGGAATATAGATTTAAAGATGAAAAATCAGGACGTTACATAAGAAACAACATTGGTGGAGTTGAATTAAAAGAAACTACCTATCTGCAATCGATCCAAACCCAAGACTCAAAAATATACAATAAAGATACAAATTTTGCAACAAATTTGAACCTCAGTTATGAATTAACAAAAGGACAACAAATATATTTAAAGAATTTGTATACTATTGCTTCCGATACGATGGTAAGAGATTCATTTGGGCAAAATTTCATTGATAGCTTTGATTTTATTTCTCAAACAGGAATGGTTACTTCTAGAGGATTATTCAATACAGTGCTCGGAGGAGATCATGCTCTCCAATTTGGAAGTATGGCAAGGCCTCATAAAATTGAATGGAATCTTGCGTATGCTTTGGCAAATAGAGACGAACCAAATTTAACTCAACAAGTTTGGAGAAGGGCTAACCCAGCAAATTTTACAGAACCATATTTCAAATTAGGTAACAATCCTGATGGTACTCGTTTTTTCTCAACATCAGAAGATACAGTTCGTCAGGCAAATTTGAAGTACACAATACCGTTCGAACAATGGAATGGATTGAAGTCCGAATTGAAAGTCGGTGGAATGGCCTTAGATCGTTTCAAAAGTTTTTCTTTTAGGGAATTTGGAAATAAATCAAATATTGGTACACAGACCGCTGATTATTGGCCAGTTCCAGGAGAAATTGGTTATAATCCTACTCAGTACATTCGTAATTCAACTGGTGTCGCCAATAAAACATTCTCAGAGCGGCAAATCGAACAAAATGCCTACGACGCCGAACAAAAACTCCATGCACAATTTGCGCAAGTGGATATGCCACTTATGCCAAAATTAAGATTTGTTGGTGGTGTTCGGTTTGAGGATTCATTTCAAAAAGTAAAAACTTTCAGAACGCGAGATACCGCGTCACTTTCAAACGTAGATTATGGCTGCGACATTCAAAATGAAGATGTTAGAGTAGCACTAATCCGATCAAATGTATGTAACCAAGACAATAACGGAATAGGTGTTCTCAGAAACCAAGATCGACTTCCTTCTGCCAATATGGTTTGGGAAATGCACAAAGATATGAATCTTAGATTTGGTTATACTCAGACATTGACTAGACCAGATTTAAGAGAATTATCTCCTTTTGGATTTACCCCTTATTTTGGCGCAGACCGTATTTTTGGTAACCCGAATCTAAGACGTAGTTATATTCATAATTATGATGTAAGGTATGAATATTATATAACTAATACAGATTATTTCGGGATTGGCGCGTTTTATAAGCATATGTCTAACCCGATTGAAATGGTGGGCTTACCACGAGCTGGTGGGATTAGTTTTAATTTTTCTTATACAAATGCAAAGGAAGCAACTATTGAAGGAGTCGAATTCGATTATAGGAAAGAATTTTTTGATAAGTTCAGAGTAGAAACAAATGTGTTCTTAATTAAGTCACATGTTCAAGTAATTCCTTGGGAAAATATTACTTTTATTAGGGCTGGTATAGTTGATAGACTAAATCAGACTGCAACTTATGACCCAACAAATATTTCTCGGCGATTGCAAGGTCAATCTGACTATGTCTTTAATTTGAAATTTGATTATTTCTTAACTTCGAAAAAGAATCAAACATTGGGTGTTTATTATAATTTCTTCGGAGACCGAATCTACTCCGTGGGAACAGATGGAAATCCCGATGCTATTGAAAAAGGTGTGGGTTTGACGGATATCGTGTATACATTTAAACATGATGATCGATTAGATTTCAAAGCTGCAGCTAAAAATATTTTTGATACTAGATTTAAAGTATACCAAAGAAGTGAACTTACTGGAGAAGATTTACTCTTCTATTCATATAGAATGGGTGTAACTTTCACAGTAGCGGCAACTTATAAATTTTTCTAAGTTTTTCTTCTAACCTCGCTTTTGCGGGGTTTCTTTCTCTATGTCAGCTAGTTATAAGTTTTAAACATTCTTAAACAAATTTTTTCCTAAAAGCCCTACCCAAAAGGTGGGGCTTTTTATTTATGAACCTTTTGAAATTATATATTTTAATTCCAGCCACCAAACCCCGCATCTGCGGGGTTACGCCCTATTTCCCCTCTGGATTTACGATAATCGGTAATCCATCTTTTCCGTTTGGAACAAATATCAATTTATTATTCGGATTCTCCATCGCTTTCAATTGAATGTATTTTGGTGTTAAGGATTCAGAAATCATTCGTTGCGCTTTGGCTTGTGCTTCCGCTTCAATGAGTACGGCCTTGGCTCTACCATCTGCCGAGATCTGTTGGATTTCAGCGTCTCGTTTTGCAATATTGATTTCGAACTTCATTTGTTCTTGTTCTTGTTGTTTGGTGAGTTTACTTTCAATCGCTTTTAAAATGGAAGGGCTATACTCCACATCATCAATAATGACATCATCGATTTCGACATGTTTGTCTTTTAGTTTCTCTGCAAGAGATTTTTTGATCTGTGCAGAAACGTTAGGTGTTTCTTTGGAAATCGAAACCATATTGTAAGCAGATAAAATATTTCGTATTGCAGTTCGAAACTGAGGTTTAACTACCTTTTCATAATAATCTCTGCCAATCTCCATTTCTAGTTCGTAGATTTCATTTTGGATCGGTCGGATGATGATCGCTGCACTAACGGTGATGGTTAAATCATCTCGAGTTAATACTTCTACCTTTTCTTGGTGACTCGTCCATTGGATGGAGTATACGTATACGCTATTCCAAGGCATGTAAGTTTGCACCCTGGATTCCAGAGGTTTCTGGCTAAGTCCTGTGCTATAGGGTCTCCACATGAGTCCTACCTCTCCTGGACTGATGATAGACAAACAAGATACAAATGAAGAAAGGCTCACACCCAAAAAAACAAGGAACTGGAAACTGTTTGGAAAAATGGATCGACGTTTCATAGTTAAACCATTAGACTAAAACAGATGTTACCATTTCTATCCAGTCGATTTTTTATTCCTGTGAAGTTCTTTATCATTTTTTTGGCAATCGTCCATTTTGGTGTATTCTGTATGGAGGATGAAACCGTTGTCAAATCCCCAATGAGCCGAGAACATCGGCTTTTCCTCGCTGTAGAAAAAGGAAACTTAGAATTAGTAAAAGAACTTTTGGCTGAGGGAATTTCGATCAATGCTAAGGACTCCTTAGGCAATTCCCCTCTTATCAAAGCCGCTGACGAAGAGGATTTAGACATGGCAAAGTTCTTAATCGAAAAAGGTGCTAATGTCAACCTACGTAATACGACAGGAGAAACCGCACTCTACCGCGCGGTGTATCGTGGAAATTTGGATTTAGTAAAACTCTTAGTAAAAGCTGGTGCAGAAACCAAAGTGAAAACCGTCGGTGGAGTAAGTCTTTCCGAACTTGCTGACGAACGAGGAGAAGAGGGAATCTTACAATATTTAAGTTCTTTGAAAAAATAATTAGATGAAACGATTTGGTTTACTAGAATTTCCCCATTACTCTGACCTTCGACTTCAGCTGCTATTTCGCAACTGAAGTTGTATGGACAAGTTAAGTTTTTCTACCGATTCATTTCCACCAAGGTCTCAAAAAGGATCTTAGTCCCAAGTTCCAAATTATCAACTGTCATATTTTCATTTTTTCCATGCATTCCATCAATGTCTTCCGACTTGAGAACTGCAGGAATCAGACCGTATGCTTTGATCCCTACACGTCTTAAATAGGAATTATCAGTTTTTCCAGGTGAAAGAAAGGGAGTTACCGTACTATTTGGAAATTTATTTACGGAAACCGCTGCCAAGGTGCTAAAAAAGCGAGTATTGATGGGTGATACATCTGTAGGATTGATATCAGTAAATGTAATCTCAGCATTGTATTTGGCAGCGATGGTTTTTACCTGATTGGCAAATTCCTCAATATTGACACCAGGTAGAGTGCGAATGTCCAATCTTCCTGAAGCTTCGCCTGCTATGACATTCTCTCCACCTTCACCTTCTGTGGTGCGAAATCCTGTAATAGACTTTGTATTCGTAGTCATGGCAGTCAGGTGGCGATTGCTTCGTATGGTTCCATGTAACAAAGGTTTAATGATTGGGTTTCTTGCATTTTTCAAAAAGAATGATTTTGGAAAAGAACTGATTGTTCCTAGTTGGTAAAAGAACGCATCAGTTTCTTCTGTGATACGAATATCAGATTCGAGTTCTCTCACTTCATTAAAAAATTGAATTAAGGATAAAGCTGGATATTGTGTAGGGGGAGAAGACCCGTGTCCACTGGTTCCCTTAATTTTTGCTCTTAACCAAATATTTCCTTTTTCCGCATATTGAATGTTAAAGATTGTGGAACCAGGAATTACAATGTCCCTTGTGGCGACTCCGCCTTCATTGATGGCATATTCATATCCCTCAAAAACTTGTTTTTGTTTGGAAGTCATATACTTTCCACCTAACTCCGATCCAGATTCTTCATCGGCCAATGCCAAATACATAATTTTTCTGGTTCTTGGAATTCCTGATCGTTTGATTTCCAGAAAGGCAAGTAATTCCATAACCGCCATTCCTTTCATATCTATAGCACCTCGTCCCCAAACTCGCCCATCGTTTACAGTGCCGGAAAGAGGTGCCATTTTCCATTCACGAGGATCAAATTCGACTGTATCCAAATGGTTTGCTAGGATAATTCCTGGCTCTGGATTGGGAACCGTGGCTGGTAATTCCGCAATTAAATTGGGTCGTGTGGGGTATTTGGGATCATAGACAAAACGAGAAGGGATTTCTTCTTTGGTAAGGATTCCTTGGATGTATTTTGCCACTTGGATTTCGTTTCCCCGTACGGAAGGGATCTTTAGAAGATCAGACAAAAGTTTGACAGCCTCGGTTCTACGGGCTTCCCAATTTACTTTCGGGTAAGATTGTTTCAGTTCTGCATATTTAACTTTTTGACCGAACGAACATTGTAATAAGAAACCGATCCCCATTAAAAACGAAATGAAAAATTTCATGAAACTTTTCCCCTTCTTCCGAAAAGAAGAGAATCATGGATTTCCAAACTTGAAAGAAAAAACTGAGTTAAATTTTTCGTAAAACCAATCTCACAATGGCGGCCTTTCCTCTATGGAACGGACTTTCATTCAGTTCAATCTCCAAGGCTTCTTCATATTCAACACTCATTTCTGAAAAATCCATCCGTAAATCTTTTAAATGGTAGAGCATATCAGGATCTTTGGGACCACCTGATGTATATTGCAATTGGTCAGGCGAAAATGCTTCCAGTAACAATATACCACCAGGTTTCAATGTGCGAACACAATTCCTGTGAATGGTAGTGCGAATTGATTTATGAAAATGGCAGTAAATCAAAGCAACCATATCCATTTGATCAGGAGCATAAGGATAATTCAAAGCATCTGAAATTTCATAATGAAAACTTACGTTTTTTTCTTTAGCAAGGGCAGTTGCCTTTTCTTTTCCAGATTCTGATTGATCAAATGCAAAAACATCCCAACCAAGACCTGCAGCAAAAACAGCATTTCGTCCTTCACCTTCACAAGGAAAAAGGATTCTTCCTTTTTTTAAATTTGGTAAACGAGTACGTAAAAAATCATTTGGATCTTTTCCGTAGACATATTCTTCGCTCGCATAACGTTCATTCCAAAAAGTTTTAGAATACATACTGACCTGCTGTTTGATTTTTTTAGTTAGATCAGCATATACTAAATTTTCAGAATCAGAAATCCTTTTTCAATAGAAATGCAGTAAATCTTTTGCGGATTCTCTTGGAGTGTGAAACCTATTGAGCTCTGAATCTGGATTTGGATATCCCATGCTCAATCCCAAAATCACTTTTTCCTCTTTGGGTAACTGAAGAGCACTTCTTACTACATCGGGAAAGGCACCAAGGGCTGCTTGAGGGCAGGTGCCTAAACCTTCCTCTCTGGCTAACAACAAAACAGATTGGAGAAAACATCCTAAATCAATGCCAACAAAAAAGTTTAGATCGAACTTAGATGTGATAAAGATGGCAGTCGGAGCTCCAAAGAATTCAAAGTTTCGAAGCATAAACTTGTCTCTTGCTTCTTTGTCTTTTCTATCAATTCCTGCGACTGCATAAATTTTCATACCTAAATCAAACATTCGTTTTTTAGCATCACTTGGGTAAGATTCTGGCCAACTGGTTTCTGGCCGTGGAGTAGACTCCATTGCTGCTTTTGTAAGCGCTTCTGCTAAATGGTCTTTTTTATCTCCACTCGCAATATGAACCTTCCAAGGTTGAGAGTTTTTCCAACTGGGGGAACGTAAGGCTTTTTCGAAAATTCGTTTCAGGACTTCTTCGGGAATAGGTTGAGACGTGTATTCTCGGATACTATGCCTGGTTACTAATGCTTCTGTGATAGAGGCAGCTTTTTCATGAATGGAAATCGATTCAGAGTTCATTTGAATTCTCCTAAAACACATACATACCAGTCGGTATGTATTGGCAAGAATTTTTCATACATACCAGTTGGTATATTATTTGCCTGAATTTGTAATTTAAGGATTTTGGAGGAGATATGAAAAAGGAACCAACCCGAGTCAGACTTCTCCAAGTCAGCCGTAATTTATTTTTAAAACAGGGATATTCAGAGACCGGCCTCAATCAAATTGTAGAAGAGGCCAAAACGGTAAAAGCAAGTCTTTACCAGCATTTTTCTTCCAAAGAAATTTTGGGTAAGGAAGTGCTTCGGATCTATTCTGAAGAAAATTTAACATTACTTAAATCTTTGATGAAAAGAAATCCAAAACCATTGGATTTTATCAAAGCTTGGGTGCGTATCCTTTCGAGAGAAGCGAGGGAATCGCAACTTTATGGATGTGGGATGGCAAATTTCCGCGCTCAAATTACAGCAAATGAATTGGAAATTAGGAAAGAAATTGAAGAAATTGCCAATAGAACTATCGATTGTTTAGCGGAGTATTTGGAAGAGTCGGCTCAAAACGGTCACTTTAATTCTAAAGTCGATTGTCGATTACTCGCCAAACATCTATTTTTTGTTTATGAGGGGGTTTTGCAAGGATACCGTTTGCTTGATGATAAAAGATCATTGGATGAACTATATCGTATTGCAGAATGTTTAATACCAAATTTTAAATGAAACAAAATGGATTACAGTTATTAATCATTCTTCTAACTTTTGTTTGGGTTTCGCCAAGTTATGCAGAAGGAAATATAGAAGTTATATTTCAAATTGTAAAATCAAATTCTGGAAAACCAGTAACCAATGCCGTAGTCATTTCAAAAAAAGGAAAATCAAGTGCAATATCAAATGAGGAAGGAATCGCCAAACTTCGATTTCCCGAACCAGGATATTATGAAATAAAAATATCTACGGCAGAAAAAACTGAATCAGTTTTTCGAGAGGTCCGTTTTAAAGGTCAGGTGATCCTTGTCACTATATCTGAATCCAACTTAGCTGGAATTTTGGTAAGTGGAGAGAGGGATAAAACTCCCCTTTCTCGGTATGGTCTTGTCCAAGAGGAAATCAAACGCCTTCCAGGAGTATCTGGTGATTCCTTAAAGGCACTCCAAACGGTTCCTGGCGTTGTGATTGGGGCACCCGTTGGAATATTACCGTCTGTCTTTACCAACATTGGCTCTAATTTACTGACAGGAAATCCATATAGTAATAGTGAAAGAGGGGACCTTTCTTTACGAGGAGGAGGCACAAGACAAAACCAATATTACTTTGATGGATTTCCTCTTCCCTATCCATTCCATTTGGGAAATCAATCTTCTGTTTTAAATAATAACCTAATTAAGTCTTTTGATGTATTTTCGGGAGCATTTCCAGCTAAATATGGTTATGCGAATGGTGGAATCATTGCTATTGAAGGCACAGATAGGGTCGATGAAAATAAAACTGTCATCAATACTAATTTATTTTTATCAGATATCTATAACCAGTCCAAAATCCTACCAGGACTTGCCATGATCAGTTCTGGCCGTAAAAATTATCCTAACCTAGTTCTATTGCAAGCTTATCCCCAAGGAATTCCTGAAGATGCAAAATTTGCTGAATACCAAGACTATCAATGGAAACTCATTTGGGACATTAACAGCGAACATAGATTGACAGTACAAACTTTTGGAACTAGAGATCGACAAGCATACACGAAAGCCCAAGCAGATTTAGAAAGAGGAGGAGGAGATCCAAGACCACCCACAGGCCTTGATCGTATGTTTCGTACCGATGCGATTCGTTATGTATGGAAAGGCAAAACGTTTCGAAATACTATTTCTTATTCTCGCACCTCTTTTAACGAATTTTTTGAACTCAGGTTTACCAATCCACTGACGGCAGAAAATATTTTTGGATTACAGAACCGAACTTCTGACACCATTACCTATATCCACAATGCCTTTGAATGGGAAGTTTGGGAAGAACATCTCAAGTTGGAAGCCGGTGTACAAGGTCGCTTTCGAGAGACGACTCTAAAGGGAGAAAATATTTCCTCCTATAACCGACTATTTTATAATATATTCAATGATCTCTTAAATTCGAATGCAGCATTTCGATCCGTAATTGATGGAGATAGAATTCGGTATCAGGAAAAATCTGCTTATGCGGAACTTCCTTTTAAATATGCTGGTTTTCGCCTAACACCTGGTGCACGGGTCGATCAATATTCGGGTAGTAACGAAACCAATTTGGCACCTAGGCTCACGGGTGGTTATCTTTTTGAATCCACAAAAACTGGAATTATGGCCGGGCATGGAATTCATTATAATGCACCAGTATCAATCGAAGCACTCTCATCCAAGTCAGGGAATCCTAATTTGTTTATGGAACGAGCGGAACACAATTCAATTGGTGTTAGCCAAGAATTGGCAAACCACTGGCAAATCAAAATTGAAGGATTTCGTAATATCTTCCAAAACATTATAGTTCCTGATGCTTATATTGTAGATCCGTATGCATTGAACAATGACCCTCGTGTATTTGTAAATGAAACAGCCAAAGTTCTCGCAAATCCGGTCACACCTAAAAACTTAAATTATTCCAACGCAGGTTATGGGCATTCGGAAGGTGTTGAAATTTTTATTAAAAAAACAAAAGATCCTAGAGAACAATCGGGACTATTTGGTTGGATTTCGTACACAAATTCTATCACCAAACGAATCAATAACCAGTCCAGGTTAAATAGTGATGAATCTAGGACTAGAACCTTACTCAATAATTCAAGAACGCTACTTGCACAAACTAAATTAGGAACCAACTATATCAATTATTACGATGATAACAATTTAGAAGTAATTTATAATAATGACAAAGAACAACTTTATGATTTAGACAGGACTCATATTTTAAATATTGTATTTGGTTATAAGTTTAATCCAGAATGGATGGTGGGTGGAAGGTTTCGGTATTTTTCTGGAACTCCATACACTCCTATTACGAGTGCTACACGGGCAAACCAAGCGGCCACTTTCGGAGTAAATTTATATTTTCCGAATTATTCTGGAAATTATAACAGCGACAGGTTTTTGCCATTCCATCAGTTTGATTTGCGGATCGATCGAATTGAAAACTATTCTTGGGGATATGTGAATACCTATATTGAATTTGTTAATTTTTATGGCCGAAGGAACCAAGCGGGTTTTGACTTTGATAATACAAAAAACTTCCAAAGAAACCAAAACCCCGCACCGACATATGATACAGTCAATTCTCCCTACATCGTTTCGCAAACACCTAATGGAAAAATGGCGATCATTCCTCTTGTGAATATCGGTATCGAGGTGAGATTTTGAAAAGAATCGTTGTTAGTTTTTATTTAATACTTTTATTTGCCTCTTGTTTTGAAAGTGGAGTCGAAAAAGAGAATAAAGAAGAATACAAACAAACTTTGTTCCTGACAACTTTGTACTTGGTCAGGCAATCGGGAAATTGTATTAAAACAGATTCTACACTGGCAAACAACAATCAATTCTGCAGCAGGCGGCCACTAGGAGTCTGTTCGGTTAACCAACTGGTTCTTACACAAAATGAATTAAATGTCATGTTAAATGAAATGAGAACCATTCAAAATAGGACCACCGATTGCCAAGAATCCATCCTCCAATCAGGGATACTAGTTTTGAAAGTAACAACGGCAAATGAGACAGAGATTCTAAAATCTCGGTTTAGTTTCCGTGTTGTAGATTCTTGTGAGTTTGAAGGATTCCAGGTATCTAGCGGAAAAAGATTAGCGAATTTTTCTGAAATCCAATGGTTAGAATCTGTGCGTGGGAAAATTGCCAAAGCTGCAAAAACCATCGCAAACAATGGATTTCTTCCCCAAGTAAACCGTGATCGCGCTAACAGCTGTTTGAATTTAGAGTTTAAGGATTGGGAAAAAGATCTCGCACAAGGAAATCTTGAAAATAAAATCTTGGTCGAAATCAATCCTCCCTAAATTCAAAATCCGCTTTCCTAAACCTCGCCATCTGTCATTTTGTCTTTAATCCAAAGGAAATTGAATTTTATGACTTTGAATCGTTACAGCCGCACTCTTACCCAAGATGAATCCCTCCCAGCTTCACAAGCCATGATCATTGGATCAGGAGTTCCTTATGAAGATTTAAACAAGCCATTCATAGGAATTGGAAGCACGGGGTTTGATGGAAATCCTTGTAACATGCACTTAACCACTCTATCGGCCTTACAAAAGAAAAGTGTCTTAGATACGAAACAAATGGTGGGTTTATTATTTAATACGATTGGTGTGAGTGATGGAATTACCAATGGAAATGATGGGATGCGTTATTCATTACCATCTAGAGAGATCATAGCTGATTCCATTGAAACCATTGCCGGTGCTCATTATTATGATGGAATTCTCTTTACTGCCGGTTGCGATAAAAATTTGCCAGGCGCCATCATGGCAATGGCAAGACTCAATCGTCCATCCATTATGGTTTATGGTGGTACCAT
Source organism: Leptospira soteropolitanensis (assembly GCF_026151655.1). Lineage (GTDB taxonomy): Bacteria > Spirochaetota > Leptospiria > Leptospirales > Leptospiraceae > Leptospira_A > Leptospira_A soteropolitanensis. The sequence continues at coordinate 565,788 of NZ_JAMQPN010000001.1, forward strand.
CAATGGTGGAAACTACAAAGGTGAAAAATTAAATATTGTATCTGCCTTTGAAGCTTATGGAAAAAAAATTAACGGCAAAATCACAGAAGATGATTTTAAAGAAGTGATCAAAAATTCTTGCCCGGGCCCTGGAGCATGTGGGGGAATGTACACCGCAAACACTATGGCAACGGCCATTGAAGTCATGGGAATGAGTTTGCCTTATAGTTCTTCTTCTCCTGCGCGCAGTGAAGAAAAAAAGAAAGAATGTATGAATATTGGAAAGTATATGTACAATCTTTTAGAAAAAGATATCAAACCTTCTGACATCATCACTCCTAAATCTATTTTAAATGCTCTTCGTGTGGTTACCATTCTGGGCGGCTCGACTAACGCAGCTTTGCATATGATCGCCATTGCAAGGACAATGGGTATTCCACTCGATTTGGAACAAATTCAAAAAGTAACCGATACAACTCCACTCCTTGCGGATATGAAACCAAGTGGAAAGTATCTTATGGAAGACCTTCATGCCATTGGAGGAACACCTGCAATCATGAAATTTATGTTACGCGAGGGTCTCATTGACGGATCTTGTTTGACTGTAACAGGGAAAACCATTGCAGAAAACTTAGAAGGTCTTCCTGATCTTCCGAGTGACCAAGACTTACTTCGCCCAGTCAGTAATCCCATTAAAAAAGAAGGTCATATCCAGGTTCTTTATGGCAATATCGCCAAAAAAGGGGCTGTGGCAAAAATCACAGGTCATGAAGGGGAGATGTTTGAAGGAAAAGCCATCTGCTTTGATTCGGAAGTAGAAGCCAATGCTGGGATTCGCGATGGAAAAGTCAAACCAGGTCACGTGGTTGTGATTCGCTATGTAGGCCCGAAAGGTGGCCCAGGAATGCCGGAAATGTTAAAACCCACTTCAGCTATCATTGGAGCAGGTCTTGGCGATAATGTAGCTCTCATTACCGATGGTAGGTTTTCCGGTGGAAGTCATGGATTTGTAGTAGGTCATATCACCCCGGAAGCAATGGAAGGAGGCGAAATCGCTTTTGTCCAAGATGGAGATAAAATCCTCATTGATGCGCGAACCAACAAACTTGAGTTAATCGTATCGCCAGAAGAAATAGAAAAAAGAAGAGCGGCCTGGAAAAAACCACCTTACCGCATTACCACTGGATATCTTTGGAAGTACATTCAGATGGTAAAAGACGCAAGTACTGGTTGCCTAACAGACCGTTAGGCGCTTTATGGAAATTCCTACTCTTTTAAGTAGGAATTTCTTCTTTGCCGTCGGCATGTCTGGCAAATCTACCTTTGCCGACATGAACCGGATCATAAGAATCCCAAGGCCAGCCGCCAAACTGTGTTTTACGATAGTCATCAAATGCTTGTTGGATCTCTTCTTGTTTGTTCATCACAAAGGGTCCATACTGCACCACAGGTTCTGCAATGGGTTTTCCTTCTAAAATCAAAATACGGGCCGCTTCCGATCCGTTTTTTAATTCTATAGATACATCTGATTTGAGATTGTACATATGTTTTCCTGGAACCACCACCTCATCGATGACAAGGCCTTCTCCACGAAAGTAATATAAATTTCTATTGTTACCTGGGGAACTACCAGGAAGTACATAACTGACTCCAGGATCTATATCTAAAATATAAATTCCTACTTCATTTTTTGGATCTCCTGCCCAAGAGTCTGGTGGAGGATCTAGCGGTGTTTCGCCAAACAAAGATCCTGCGACTGTTTTGATTTTTATTTTATTGCCAGAGGCATCGTTTAAGACTTTCACAGGAATGTCTTCGTTCCAAAACATTTTGAAATGGGGATCCACAAATTTATTTTTAGCAGGAAGATTTAACCAAATCTGAAAAAGTTCCAAAGTATTTTCACTCGATTCATTCACCAAAGGAAACATTTCGGAATGTTGGATGCCAGCCCCTGCTGTCATCCACTGTACATCCCCATCTCCATACCTTCCTGCAGCCCCTTGGGAATCGGCATGGTCAACCAGACCTCTTTGAACCACAGTGACTGTTTCAAACCCACGGTGTGGATGACCTGGAAATCCAGGAATGGTTTCCCCGTGGTACATTCTCCAACCATCTTTACCTGCAAAGTCCTGGCCAATTTGTCTACCTTGTAAGGAAGCTTCCGGGCCAAACTTTCCATTTCCTTTGGGATAAAAATCTTCGTGGTGAACACAAAACAAAAACGGATCTGATGTTGGCCATTGGAAATCGAGTTTTTGGGCGTATAATATGGATTTGTGTTTCATCAAATTGTCCTAATTTCGCGAATTGTACCGCTACTAATAAGACATCAGATAAGATTCAAAAGTTTTTTACAATAGAAACATTCGCACCGAATGATCCAAATTCCTTGGCACTTTGGGAAGAATTGATGTTTGGAACGGAACTAAGTTCAACAGGTGTTTTGCCCGGCCCCCAATTGTATCCACTCACTTCGGAGATACTGAAGGAAGATATTTGGTAGAATCCTCCATACTTTAAACCAAAGGTCTCAAAAAACTTCCAAACAAGTCCTAATTCATACGTTAGGGAAGCACCTCCAAGTCCGCGGGTTAATCCTTCTTTGGATTGAAACATAGTTAAATCTGTTTTACTGACCGGTGTACTAAAAACTAATTGTTTGTTCGAATCCAAAGTTCCTGTGGACGAGGTTTCGATTCCATAAGAGGCAAGTTTTAGTTGTCCAGCAAAAACGGTTAGATCACCTATCATATATAAGTTGAGCCAATCGGTTAAAGAGGCAACAAATCCAAAACTCATTCCATAATTTTTAGTTTTGAATTCGACTGTTCCAGTGGAAAGTGCATAACCTTCTGTTACTGATTGTTCGCCTGTTCTTAAATACGGAAATTTCAATTGAAACGATTGGAATGGCCCTCTGGAAGATAATTCAGAATAGGAAAAACTGAATTCATTGGAGCTTGTATTGGTTAAATAGTTTAAAGGTCCTACCCCAATTCTAAAACCAACTTCATTGACTCCCGAACGCACCCGGTCATTTAAATAAAGTCCATTGGTACTAAAACTGGTCCTTGTATCGTTGTAGTGTTCTCCTTTTGCATAAACAAATCCAATAAAAAAGTCTTCTGAGATTTGGTGTGAATACTTGATCCTTGGCGATACAGTCGAAGTTGGTCTTGATTCCGCACTTTCAGTAATGATCCCTGGTGGGTTTATATTGTTTGCTGTATTTGTATTTGCAAAACTGGCAGCAACGCGTGCGGAATTTAAAATACTAGAGACAGACTGTGGGCCACCTTCCGAAGGTGTTTGTAAAAACTCACCTGCAAGTTCCAAGACTTTAAGCCTTGAACGTAATGATGTGCCTGATTGTTTCGACACTTCGGGATTAACTTCTGGTTCATTCGTTTGATTCTGTGCAAAAATAGGATATGCGAATACTACAAAACAAAGAAATATTTTTTTACCAAATCGTAACATATAAATTTATATACGAATGATATAAAACTGATTCTTAAAAAAAATAAAATCTTTGGATGAAGTAAAGGATATTAGTCAAGAAATTGTGTTTTGTCCTAATCTGATAAAAAAAGTAGAACCGAATCCGGGTTTACTTTCTACCCAAATGTTGCCTTGGTGTTTATCAATAAATTCCTTGCATAGAATGAGTCCAAGTCCAGTTCCAGATTCTTCTGCAGTACCTTTCGTTGAAAATTTTTTATCTAATCGAAAGAGATTTTTAATCTGATCCTTTTCCATTCCGATTCCTGTATCTTTTACAAAGAAAACTGTGGAATCCGTCGGCGAAGTAAAATGTAAATTTTTATCTTCTAATTTAGTTTTTGGATGTTCATCGTAATCGAACTTTAGAATTCCTACGGTCACTTCGGATTCAGTCTTACTATATTTGATGGCATTAGAAATTAAATTTCTTAGTACGGTTTCAATCATAAATAAATCGCCAAAAATTATTTTATCTTTTGGGATTTGATTTATTATGGTCACATCTTTTTTGTTAGCTGAAAGTTTTAATAAGTCTATCACTCTTTGAACGAGATCGAAGAACGGAATAGAAGTTGGTTTAAAAATAATATTTCCGGTTTGAGATCTAGCCCAATCCAATAAATTTTCCAATAAAGAATACACTTGGTCGGAAGATTCTTCCAACATCTTCAGATTAGTAGTCCTTTCTATGTCCGAAAATTTCGAATCTTTTTCATTAAGGATTTTGGTGAATTCCCTTTGTGTTCCTAGAGGGCCCCGTAAGTCATGAGCGATAATTGAAAAAAATTTATCCTTTGTGGCATTGAGTTCGGCTAAGCGGATAGCAGATTGTTTTAGTTTTTCTTCGGATAATTTTTGTTCGGTAATGTCGCGTATAATAGCACAGTTGTATTGTTTACCTTCATATTCTACTAAATTTACGGTTACTTCAATGGGTACAGGAGTCCCATCTTTTCTCTTATTAATTGTTTCTATTGTGAAAGATTTGCGATCTAAAATTTCTTGCCAATGTGCATTCCATCGTTCTTTACTAAACAAAGGATCGACTTGAAACATTTGCATCGAAAGTAATTCATCTTTGGTATATCCATAATTTTTGCAAGCGGCATCATTTACAAAAACGTAATTTCCATCTTCATCAAGCCAAACGATTGCTTCGGATATGGTGTCAATAGAAAACTGAGTGAACTGGAGTGCATGAATTAGATCTGACTGTTTATTGGCAATGTCGTCACGGGTTTGTCTTAACGTTTGATTTTCTTTTTCCAAACGTTTTAGGTCAGCCAGTAAGGATTCATATGACTTTGGTTTAAGTGACATGGATTAATCTTAGAATATAATTTTCGAAAAAAATGCCAAGAACTTAGTGAATGGATTGGCCGATTTAGAATGATTAGAAACGGACTTGACTTAAGTAGTTTTCCTATATAAATCTGAACTCCCGAAACTATATGTCTTGTTTATTTTGTCAGAAAGGAACTTCCCATTTTTCCCGATTAGAGCCGGTAGTGGATGAAAGGCAAACTCATATCTTTCCTACAGAAGACATCGTGGGAAATTCCCTGAATCCGTTTACTGAAATTTATGAATGTAAAGACTGTCACAGCATTTGGTGGATTAAAACACGTGGGACCGGAGATCCAAGGTCCACCTATCCAGAGTTTTATGAACAAACCGCTCTGCTAATTGATGATCATCGTTCTGAATTAATCCGTAATCCGTCTATTTCTGGAATCCTAAAAAATAAGGATTTATCCTTTCCTTATAGTTTTTTTGAAGAAGTTTTAGAGATTCTAAAAGAAACAAAATCGGAAGAACTTAAAACTTTATACTACGAAAGAGAACCTAGTCTACCAGCGAACGTTAAAAGATGGCTTCTCCAATGGTTTCAAAAACACTTTCCATTAGAATTCCAAACAATTCAAAAACAAGGATTTCCATCTTCTGCCAATTTACTTTTAACATTGGAGGAAGATGAATTTGTAGTTGTTTCTGAGTTTATTGCTAAGGAACAATTTGCCTTTATTACTTCAAAAAAAGATAAGTTCTTTTTGCAGTCCTATGACCTAACCGATCAAAAAATCCTTTGGAAAATTTCTATCCGTAAACCCTTTTTAGAAGGATTATCAATCCCAATTCTTTTTTACCAATCGGGCTATCTTTGTTCTTACCAAGGTTATCAAAAGGGATCTGAATATTATCCAAAACTAAATAGACCAAATACTCTTTGTATTTATGATTTATTTGGAAATCTTATCCTTTCACTCCCACTTGCATTTAACTGTTATGAAGTTCTTTCCACAGAAGAGCGAGATGTTTCCGAAAATAGAATTTCGCATAACTTCAATTTTACGATATTTGATGATCTATTGTTTCTTCCGTATCAAACGAAAATTCAAGTTTATGATTTGAAATCAGGAAAATTAAACAAAACGATTAAAATGCCAGCAGGTGAAATTTTTTCGGGAAAAGCTTTCAAATCCGAATCTGAAAATATTCTCTTTCATACCTTAAAAGGAATTTTGGGAATCAATTCATCTGGTGCAATTATTTTTCAATACTTATCGTCTTACCATCCAGTTTTTATAGATTCACAGTTCCAAATGTACTATTATTATGCCATTATAGAATCCGCAAATACTGGTGAGAAAAAAACATTGAAACAAACAACAGAATCAGGGATATCTTTGGTTCGTGAGTTGGCTTCTTTACCGGTAGAATTTCCGGGAGGCATTTATTTATCATTTTCTTTTGATGGATCCCTTCTTTTGAATTCCGAAATGGAAATCATTAAGAATTTTCCCTTTACAGCGACAGATACACTTGGCCCACATTCTTTCGGAATAACCAAAACTCCGACCATCGTAACGGAAGATAGAATCATTATCACAAATGATTTTTCAGGAATTTATATGATTGATTTTTCGGGAAATGTTCTATTGGAAAAATCGATTTCGTCGGAAGTTTTATCCGTATTTACATTTGATGGAAAACACACAATCGTGCTTCTTTCCTTTCATGATGATTATAGTAATAAAATCCAAACAGAATTACTTTTACTGACACCAAAAGGAGAAATCTTAGCCCAAAAAATACTTACTGAGCCGAAAGGTTTGTCAGTAAGTTTTGATGGTATTTGTATCTTCTCAGAGCATAATCAAATGTTTGCTATCGATTTATTTGCTGAGGATGATTCATTATAGATGAAAAGGAAAACAAAAACATGGTTTGTTATTCTAACCTTTTTGGTTTTTGGAATTTTTCCGATTTCTGCAGAAGAAGTCGTTTCTGAAACCATTGATATCCAAAATATCGATCACTCACCAATTTATCTTGCTAAATCCATCTTAGTTTATGAAGACCTTTCGAACCAATTGGATTTTGATTCAATTCGTGCTACCGATTTTAAAAACAAATTTGTTAAAGTTTCTTCCTCGAAAGAGGCATTTAACTTTTCGTATTCAAAATCTACATATTGGTTAAAGGTCCAATTAAAAAATCCAGAACCTTCTGCAAAAGAGGTAACATTTGTTATTTCTTATCCAAGGTTAAAAACATTAGATTTATATTTTCAAAGTTCTAGGGAGATTAAAAAGTTAAAATCTGGTTATTCTGTTCCTATGTCGGAGCGTCCCTACCAAAGTCGTTTTTTTGTTTTTCCTATTTTGTTCCCAGAAAATACCGATGCCACGGTGTATCTTAAAGTAGAATCACCCAATTCTATAAACATTCCCATTCAACTTTGGAATACTAATTTGTATGATAGATATGAAATCAATGACCATGTCATCCAAGCATTGTATTTTGGAATTGCTTTGGCTATGGTTCTTTTTAATTTATTTTTATTTTTTATACTAAAAGATTCTAATTATTTCTTATATGTTTTAGTGGTGTTAAGCACAGCTTTTACCATTGCTTCGCATAATGGTATATCCTCGGAATATTTTTGGCCAAACTCTCCTTGGATGGATCAATATTCAGTAAATTTGTTTATTTCTATTGTTTTGGTTTTGTTTTTAATTTTTATGCGAAGGTTGTTAAATACCAAACAACTAATTCCTAGGTTCGACCGAATCAGTTTAGGTTTTATCATTTTGCAAATCATCTTTCCAATTTGCTATATTTTATCCTTTGATTCCTTTGTTAAAGGCATAGTCTTAAGCCATACCTTAACTTCTTTTTGGATATTACTCGTTGGTATAATATGTTCTTTTAAGAAAGAAAGAATTGCTTATTTTTTCTTATTATCATTTTCTTTTTTGTTTTTAGCTTTGATTGTTTCGACATTACGAGCATTAGGATTAATTCCAACTAATTCATTTACAATAGATGGACCACAATACGGATCGGCAGCCGAAATGATGTTATTGGCTTTTGCTTTAGCAGATAGATACAATATGATCATCAAAGAAAAAGAAGCAGCGGAAGCACAAATTAAATTCAATTTAGAAAAATCCAATCTAGATTTAGAGGTAAAGGTAAAAGAACGAACTGATAAATTAAACAAAACATTAAATGCAATGAAAAGAGATCTCTTCGTTGCCAAAAAAATTCAGGAAAATTCTCTCATTACCGATTCTAAACTAATCAAAGATTTGAATTTAGAATATCGTTATCTTCCAGTATCTGAAGTAGGAGGAGATTTTTTAGACATTTCACTATTAAAAGAATCGAAGTATAGAGTGCTCATTGCCGATGCCACCGGCCACGGAGTACAGGCAGCGATGATCTCTATGGCAACCAAAGGATTGTACGATAATGTTAAAACTTTTGAATTACCTCCTTCGAAGGTAATGGAAATTTTTAATGAAGAATTTATGGATAACTTTGTTTCTCTCAATAGCCTTCTCACCGCAATGATTATAGACATAGACCTTCAGGAGAAAAAAATTCAATATGCATCCGCAGGTCACCCCGCAGCAGTGCTTCTGCAAAATGACCAAATCCAGTTGTTAACAAAAACTGGTAAGATGATCGGGCTGAAAAAACAAATTCATTACGGTCAATCCGAGCTTACTTTCGGACCAAACGACCGGCTCTTTGTGTTCACCGATGGAGTTTTTGAGGCATTTAACTCAAAAGAGGAGGAATTTGGAGAGGAATCACTCTACCACTTGTTCCAAAACACTCGAAATCTGAGTCTTGCCGAAGTAGAGGATTACCTGTTAAAAACGCTACAAAGCTTTCTAAATGATCAGGATCGCCAGGACGACCTGACGATCCTTGGAATTGATTTTTAAATTTTTTTCTAAAATAGTTTAATATCAAATAAATATAACATCAAATCGTTTCATATTGTAGTCTATTTTTCAAAAGTAAATTAATTGGAGAACCTTGTGAAATCATTATTTTCAGAAGCGAAATTAGGAAATCTTACCTTAAAAAATAAAGTGGTGATGGCTCCCATGACCCGTTCCCGTTCCATAGACAACGTGCCAGGTGAAATTGTTGCTGCGTATTATGAACAAAGGGCAGAAGCAGGACTTATTGTAACTGAGGGAACTTCACCTTCCCCGAATGGTCTTGGTTATGCGAGAATTCCTGGAATTTTTTCGGAAGAACAAACCAAAGCTTGGAAAAAAGTAACTGATAAAGTCCATGCCAAAGGAAGCAAAATTTTTGTGCAATTGATGCACACCGGCCGTATCGGACACGAACTGAATTTACCAAAAGGTGCAAAAGTTTTGGGACCATCAGCAATCCTTGCAAAGGGCCAAATGTGGACAGATACAGAAGGAATGAAAGATCATCCTACACCGAAGGAAATGTCCAAAGAAGAATTAAAACAAACCAAAGAAGAATTCGTTAATGCATCTAAAAATGCAATTAAGGCTGGTTTTGATGGAGTCGAATTACACGCAGCCAACGGATATTTATTGGAACAGTTTTTACATCCCACTTCAAACCAAAGAACCGATGAATATGGTGGATCTATCGAAAACCGTATTCGATTCATTATAGAAGTAACGAAAGCAGTCAGTGATGCGATAGGTAAAGATAAAACAGCAATTCGTTTATCTCCTTACGGTGCTTTTAATGATCTTTTTCCTTTTCCAGAAACACATGACGAATATTCTTTGTTAGCTGAAAAACTAAATGAAATAGGAATTGTTTACGTTCATTTGGTGGATCATTCTTCAATGGGTGCACCAAAAGTAGAACCAAAGACAGTTGAGAATATCCGAAAAGCGTTCAAAGGAACTCTTATTCTCAGTGGAGGATATGATGTTGAGCGCGCCGAAAAAGACCTGAGTTCTGGGATTGCCGATCTTGTTGCTTTTGGCAAACCATTCCTAGCCAATCCCGATCTTGTCACTCGGTTCCAAAAGAACATTCCTTTAGCTTCCTTTGACCAAACCACTCTTTATACTCCTGGTGAAAAAGGGTATACTGATTATCCATTGTCAAGCTAACTATTGTTAGAAAATATTTTAGTCACCATTTTTTTTGGTGCCTCAATGTTTACTAAAATTAAGATTTATTAGTAGCAATGACCGGGCTCCTACGGGGTCCGCAATCGCTCCCGTCACCTACCACCTAGCGTTGGTAGGTGACCAAGCCCTTCGGATCCCTGGCACAGGATTGAATCCCTAAACCAAAATTGGTAACTTGAGCTAAATCGATTTCCAATCTTTTAGTCATTTGTTAAATGCAATGCACAGGATTTGAAAGGAAATAGACAACCGAAGGATGGTTTTCTTGTCATTTCTGTTATAGTGGATTTTTTATCTATTATGTCAAATACACTCATACAACAAGAATCAAGTAAAGTCCATAAAGAAGTCATCGTCGCCAATGAAAAATATGCATCGGATTTTGGTAAAAAAGGAGAATTGGCTCTTCCTCCCGCGAGAAGTTTTACCATCCTAACCTGTATGGATGCTAGACTCGATCCTGCTAAATATGCAGGTTTAGCAGAAGGGGATGCTCATGTGATTCGTAACGCAGGCGGTCGTGCTAGCGATGATGCCATCCGTTCGCTCGTGATCTCTTATAAACTGCTAGGAACCAAAGAATTTTTTGTAATCCATCACTCTGATTGCGGGATGCAACTTTTCACTGATCCGATCATTCGTAATCTTCTTTCTAAAAGTTTAAAAACAGCAACCATTGATTCAAACGGCTGGCGGAATGTGGAAGAGTCTGGTGGTTCGGAAGAAGCAAAGTTCATTCCTTTCCTCACCTTTGAAAATTTAGAACAAAGTGTAATCGATGATGTAAAAAGAATTCGAAACCATCCATTGATTCCTAAAGACATTCCAGTGTATGGATATTATTATGATGTAAAAACAGGGAGACTCGTAGAAGTTCCTGAAGCTAGCAAAATTGGAAGAGCATCATAATCAAATTCCTATAGATCTTTGTTTTATAAGAATCTTTAGTAATCTTACCTAATAGAAAGTTGGTTTATCACTAATGAAGAAAAAGAGATAAACCAACTTAAGTTTTTTAAAAGCAAACTCTATTTGAGTCCATCCTTACATTGTAAAATTAACAAACATGAACTTTTCAAAATTTTTTTCTTAGTTTTAGTGATTTAGATTTCTGAAATGAAAGGATTTTGATAGAAGGGCTGCATTGGGAGGCGGGTTCAGTTCCCCTCCCTCAAATCGGGTGGGGTACTAATATTCTCCGGTCATAACTTTCCCAGCCAAAAAACCTTAGAAATCCCTTGACAGAGTGAAGACAAGATCACAATTTAACCAAAAGGTTAATTAGCTATATGGTTAAATTAAAGGATCCTGAGGAAACGCTTAATGCGACGTTTCAGGCATTGGCAGATCCGACTCGGCGAAAGATATTGATGCAATTGGTTTCTGGTGAAGCGACAGTCCTTCAGTTGGCAGAACCTTTTGAGATGAGTCTTCCCGGAATTTCCAAACACCTGAAAGTTCTAGAGAAGGCAGGACTCATTGAAAAAACCAAAACAGCACAGTATCGTCCATGCCGTTTGAAAGTAGAGGCTTTACAAGAAGCTAACCAATGGTTGGAACAATACAAAAAATTATGGGAAGAACGTTTGGATCGTTTGGATGCCTATTTGAACGAACTACAAAAACAACAGCAGGATAAAACTAACAATGTTTAAATCAGATCCAATTTTTACTTTAGAAGAAAAAGTCGTTCGCATCGAACGAACGTTTGATGCTCCGATTCAGCTAGTTTGGGAAGTATGGACAAATCCATTACATATCGCAAAGTGGTGGGGACCCAAAGGATTTACAAATCCTACAGTTGAATTTGATTTTCAAGTTGGTGGATCATATAGAATTGTTATGCGGTCACCAGAGGGAGTCGATTATCCAATTATTGGGAAATTTTTAGAAATCACACCTTTCCAAAGTTTTGTGATAAGTGATTTAGTGGATGAACATCCAGATGAATGGGTAAAAGAAGTTCAAAAAATGGCGGGAATTACTGGCGACAGAGAGATTCTAAACTCTAAATTACGGGTATTGTTTGAGGAGTCTGATGGCAAAACCAAAGTGATTCTTCTTACAGAATTTGCAAATAATCAAATACGTGACGGCTTTGCGAATTCCGGAATGAAGGAAGGTTGGTCAGAGAGCTTTGAAAAATTGGAAGAAAATGCGTTACCGAAGGCTAATCAAATCTGTATCGAAAGAAAATTGAACCATCCACAAGAAATTGTATTTAAGGCATTTTCCAATCCGCTAACAATCAGTAATTGGTGGGGTCCCAATGGATTCAAAACTACTACGAAAACTATGGACTTCAAAGTAGGTGGGAAATGGATATTTACTATGGATGGACCAGATGGGACCATTTGGCCAAATACTATTGAATATAAAGAAATTAAAGAATTCGATTATTTGGAATATATACATGGCTCCGGCGATAAAAATAAAAATGATGATTTTTTAGTGAACATAAATCTAATTGCTCTCGAAAAGAACCAGACATTAGTAAAGTTGCAAATGACTTTTTCTGATACAAACGTTCGAAATGCAAAGTTAAAAATTGGTGCCATTGAAGGTGGAAAACAAACTCTTTCTCGACTAGGCCAATATTTGGAGAAATAAAACATGACAAGCGCTAGTTTGTGGGAAGATTTAAAAAAGGCTCTTGCGGGTTCCGAAGAAGACTATACTGAAGTAAGCATAAGAAAGGCTGTCTTTTTACTCTCTGTTCCGATGGTTTTGGAACTTGTATTAGAATCTGTTTTTGCTGTTGTAGATATTTATTTTGTAGGATCCTTGGGTGCCTCCGCCATTGCAACCGTTGGGCTTACGGAAACATACTTATTTCTTTTGTATTCCGTTGCAATGGGACTATCTTTTTCTGTGACAGCAATTATTGCCCGACGCATTGGTGAAAAAGAAAAAGATAAGGCAGGTATAGCTGCCATTCAATCCATTTGGATCGCTATTTTAGCCTCAGTTCCTTTTGCAATTGCAGGAATATTTTTTTCGAAAGAACTACTTTCTCTCATGGGTGGTGACGAGTGGGTGTTAAATGAAGGTTATCACTATATGCAATGGATGTTAGGTGGTAACATCGTAATTGTCCTTCTTTTTCTTATTAATGCAGTTTTCCGTGGGGCAGGTGATGCCGCAATATCTATGAGGGTTTTGTGGATTTCCAATGGTTTAAATATCATTTTAGATCCAATTTTTATCTTTGGATGGGGACCTATTCCTGCCTATGGAATCACTGGGGCTGCTATTGCCACCAACTTAGGTCGTGGGATTGGAGTCCTTTTCCAGTTATGGTTGTTATTTAAAGGAGGAAAACATATTAAGATTTTTGCTTCCCATCTGAAAATTGAATGGGATACCATTCGCGGCATTTTAAAAACATCACTCGGTGGGATAGGACAAATGATTGTTGGTATGACCTCGTGGATATTCATCATGAGAATTCTTTCTGAGTTTGGAAGTCAGACCGTTGCAGGAGCTACGATTGCACTTCGAACTATGATGTTTACTATGATGCCATCTTGGGGTATGTCAAACGCAGTTGCAACGTTAGTTGGTCAAAACTTAGGAGCCGGAAAACCGGATCGAGCAGAACAATCTGTTTGGTATACTGGATTTTGTAATATGGGATATTTGATTTTAGTATCCATCATCTATTTCTTCTGGAGCGAAAATTTAATTTCTATATTTACTGAGGATCCAGAAGTCATAAAAATTGGAGGACAATGGTTGCAAATCGTCTCTTATTCTTACTTTATTTATGCATGGTGGATGGCCGCCGGACAGGCGTTTAATGGCGCTGGTGATACAATAACACCTACTAAAATCAATATTGTTTTCTTTTGGGTCATTCAGATTCCCTTAGCTTATCTTTTAGGAAAATATTTTTCATTCGGATCCACTGGAGTCTTTTGGTCCATTATGATTTCGGAATCTTCTGTTGGTGTATTTACTCTTTGGTTGTTTACTAAAGGGCATTGGAAACAAAGCAAAGTGTAGAAATAATATTGTAGGGACATATTATGAAAACCAATATAACAAAGTCGATAGATGAATATATTCAAAACTTTCCGGAAGAAGTACAATCAGTTCTTCAGAAGATCAGAAAAACCATCCAGAAAGAAGCACCAGAGGCTACGGAAACAATTAGTTATGCAATTCCGACATTTGTACAAAATGGCAATTTATTACATTTTGCAGCTTTTTCTAAACATATAGGTTTTTATGCACTTCCTTCAGGTAACCAGGCTTTTCAAAAAGAGATTTCAAGGTATAAATCTGGTAAAGGTTCTATTCAATTTCCGTTGAATGAACCTATACCTTATCCTTTGATCAAAAAAATTGTAAAATTTCGAGTGGCAGAAAATCTAGAAAAAACAAAGAAAAAAGTTTCGAAAAAAAAGAGCCCCATTCAAAAAAAAAAATCTAAACCAAATCGTAAATGAAGAGATGTTATTTCTTCGATACTATTACTTTCTTTTCTAACAAAAATAAATTTTGTGTAGTAGTCTGTTTATAATAGATTTCAATTAGGAAGACTTGACTAATTAAAAAATCAAGCCACATGTTTTTCTGAATGGAGATCATAGATGGAGTTTGAAACAAATAGTAGACTTTATTTATGGAACAGTCGAGTAATGTTTGCAACTAACAATATGCAAACAGATTTTCACTCGCATTATGCTGCAACCCTTGCAGTCTCATTAGAAAAAAACATTACTATTGAAACTAATTTAGGTAAAGAGGAATATCGTGTTGCTCTCGTTGGTCCAAACACATATCATAGAACCATTTCTCCTGGAGTAGAGATGGTGGCACTATTGATCGATCCAGAAACGTATGAATTTGGATCCATTTCAGAATCCGTATCTCCTGGAGAAGTAAAAAGGTTAGATATAAAAAAATTCGCACCGTTACTAGATTCACTTTGGTCATTGTATTATGGAAATTTAGATGATCAGGAAGCTACTCAACTTCAACTCAATTTACTTCGGACTGTCTATCCATTTGAAAAATTAAATACCACAATTGATCCGAGAATTGAAAAGATTGCAAAAAGAATTCGATTGGAAATTCCAAATAGCATTAAGATGAAAGAAATAGGTAAAGATTTTTCTATTTCAGAAGATAGATTGATCCGGTTGTTCAAAGAAAATTTAGGAATTCCATTGAGAAGGTATCTGCTATGGGTTCGAATATTACGAGCGACAAAAGAATTGAAAGCAGGAAAAAATTTAACAGAGGCTGCGCACGAAGCTGGTTTTTCTGACTCGGCTCATTTTTCTAGAACATTCAAAGAAAATTTCGGATTTATACCATCGTTATTTTTTGGACATTTAAAAACTGCAGAAGTTCGATTTTGCGAACCTAATGAAAATCTGTAATAAATCTTAAAAATACCGGAATCATTCAAGCACAGTTCCTTATATTTTGTTATCCTCTATTTTCTAACAAGGATATGAGAAGCTGATGCCCCTAACCAATGAAAGAGGATTATTATCAAAATTATCCTCAAAATTTTCAAAACTAAATTCTGAATCGATCAAAACTCCTTCTATTGAAGAAAAGTTAGGATTTCTAAAAGCTCAAAAACTGGCTTATGAATGTGTTACGACTATCGAGAAGGAAATGAAACCAGGTTGGACTGAAAAACAAACAGCAAAACGTATGGATGAATTTTTGCGTGACCACGGTGTGAAAGTTTTTTTACATAGGCCCTTTGCTTGGTTTGGCGAACATGCTAGGTTTGATGGATACAAACGTTTTACTCAATTTCATCCTGGCAAAAAAAAATTAACGGAAGATGAATCATTTATATTAGATGTATCTCCAGTTGTTGATGGTTACATCGGTGACATTGGTTACTCATCTTCGTTAACTAAAAATCAAGAACTCGACAAAGGTATGGATTATTTATTACACCTTCGAGAAGAAATCCCAAAATATTTTAATTCAAAAATGTCTTCTTCTGAAATTTGGTGGAAGATAGATGCGGATGCAAAAAAGTCCGGATTTGATAACGTACATTCTTTGTATCCATTTGCCGTTCTTGGCCACCGTGTGTATAAAGTAAACCTTCCTAACATTTCATTTCCTTTATTACCGATAAGTTTTGCAAGTTGGTTTAGCATACAAGGGTCTTACGAATTTTTATCTCATAAGGTTTTGCCTGAATTATTAACACCGGACCACGAAGGAAACAAAGTCGGATTATGGGCCATTGAACCTCACCTTGGACGAGGAAAAACTGGATTTAAGTTTGAAGAAATACTCGTTGTGGAAGAGGACAAAGCCTATTGGTTAGACGATGATGTTCCTCATGTAAAAAAATATCTAACTCAAAGTATTAAGGCAATTTAATGAAAGTTATCAGTCTAAATTCAATAATTTTGATCTTACTGTTATTCCTTTCTTGTAATACAAGCAACATTAAGATTGGAAAAGCATATAAACTGGGAGAAGTTCCTGAATCAGTTTTGAAAGTAAGTAAACCAGATCCTTTTTTAACTCATCTAAATACAAACATGGAGGACTTACCTGGACATGATGACTTAATTTTTGACAATAAAGATCAAATAGCTTTTGCATCGGGGATGGATGGATGGATTTGGAAATTAGATTTTAAAACTAATACAGCGTTAGCTTGGGTCAAACCTCCTGTGAATCCTGCAGGCTTGCAGTTTTCTAATAAAAAGAACGAATCTATTTTGGTTTGCGCTTCGAAACTTGGAGGAGTGAGTTATGAAGAAACAAAGCAGGTTGGATTGTATGAAGTGAATATCAAATCAAAAAAAGTAGTACCACTTCTATTGTACCTGCCAAAAACTGATCCGTCAGATTTTGAAATTGTGTATTCCGAAGCAAAACGTCCGACTTTTGCAATAAAAACTCTAAACGACTCAAACGCACGGCCCTTTTCCCTTTGTAATGATCTCGCAGTTTCGGAGGATGGAAATCGAATCTATCTTTCTGAACCCTTTGAAAGATCGGATGCTGCAATGGGAAGTGGGGCTGTTCCAGAGGCGATAGGACTTTATCCTCATGGTAAACTTTGGATGTTTGATAGAAAACAAAACACAATTTCTCTTATTATGAGTGGGTTTACCTTTGTAGATGGAATTATCATCGCTGATCATTCTAATTTTAAAGAGGAATCTGTAATCATTACAGAAACAACAAAGTTTAGAATCATCAAAGCAAATATTAGTGGGAAAAAAGAAGGTTCCTTTGAAGTTTTATTAGAAAATCTTCCGGGACTTGCAGATGGATTAGAGCGAGACAATCAGGGAAGAATTTGGGTCGGGATCATTAAACCTAGATCTGGTCTTGTAAATATGATCCATAACAATCCTTGGCTAAAACCTTTTTTGTTATCTCTTCCGCAGCGTTTGTTGCCAATAGCAAAAAAAACAGGAATCCTTGTCTTAAAACCAGATGGGAAAACTCCTTTATATTACTCGATGCATGATGGATCCAAAATAAAAGATATTTCTGTAGTTGTGCCAAACCTTGATACTCTATATTTTCCATCTTTTGATACTTCCTCAAGAGGATTGTATTCAATGCCGATATCTAGCATTTTGTTAGGTGAATCTTCTAATGATTAAGATACTAAATCAATCTTTTACTAAAAATCTTAAACTAATCTCGTTTCATTCATTAGGTTTGTTGTTTGTTTTAATTTCATGTCGAACACCTGAAGAAATTTTCAAAAATCAAATTAAGGAACCTGTCGATTTACCTTATCATTCTGAGATAAATTTTATCAAGTCAGAAGGAGATCCCATCAAACAAAATGTAACAATAAGTGGGTCTACTTTACCAGCGCAAGATGAGATCTTATTACAAGAAGATTTAGGAAGAGCATTTGTTGCTTCGATTGATGGTTGGATTTGGAAAGTTGATTTGAGTAATAATCAAGCAGAACCATTGATCAAAACTCCGCTTTTACCAGGAGGGATGGTTTTTCATCCAAAAAATAAAGATATCATTTATATGTGCCTGTCTCGTGGAAAAGAACATGCGACGAACACCTCTGCAGTACCAGGAATTTACGAACTCACTATTTCTAAGAAAGAATTACGAAAAATAGGTAGTCGGGTTCCTTTAGTGGATAAAACCAAAGAACCTTCAGATGGTCATATTGGAATCTTTTTTGCGAAAGGTAAAGAGACAAAAATACCTATTTCAAAATTAAATGAAATTAACAGTCGTAATGTGGAAAAGGCGGATGATCTAGCCATTAGTAGGGATGGTGAGAGAATTTATTTTACAGAACCTTACGATCATCCTAATGCAATCCTTGGAGTGAGTATTCAATCTAAACAAGAAGTTCTCACGCTTGGGCGGAATGGTCATCTTTGGAAATATGATTTAAAAGATAACACTGTAAGTTTAATGGCATACCAATACACTTATTTAGACGGTATTTTATTAGAATATTCCAACGGAGACTTTGAGTCCTCGATTCTTCTGAATGAATTATCTAAATCGAGACTTATCCGTTTGCACCTAATGGGAGATAAAGAAGGAAAAGATGAAATAGTCATTGACGGTCTACCTGGATTTCCTGATGGAATGGACAGAGATTCAAAAGGTCGCATTTGGATAGCAATCCCAGTGGAGCGATCCAAACTAATCACTTGGTTACACAAACATCCATTTTGGAAACGACTAGTCCTCTACATACCAGAATCTTTACAACCAGTATCTAAAAAAACTGGGCTACTTGCTCTTTCACCTAACGGAAGTAACCCATTGTATTTTGCTATGCATGACGGAAGTTTATTTTTCCTATATAATCGTGGTTGTTTCTGGAAAAGAAAAATTATATCTAGCGGTATACCAAGATGGTTTCAAGGGATTTGTTACAATGCCATATCCTAACAATCTTTAGCTGATAAATTGGGGCGCCTCGCAACTAATACAATATTTAACAAATATCTATGAGGCGATCCCGCTCTTCGTTCCAATCTTTCCCTTTGGGAAAGGATTTCCACTGCGATCGGTGGCGCAGGGACTAATTCACAACTTCCCAAGCCCAACGCTTCGAAGGCGCGGCGTCGCTCTTGATTCGCCATCCAGGCTTACTTACTGAAACATTCGTTTCCTATGGGTCATCCCTGTTTCAAGTCGCGCCACTGTTCTATTTGATCGATAGGAAGATAAGGATTGGTTGGAAAGTTTGTCATGCGGGCGAAGGGACTCGCCCTCTCCGCTGTTCGGACATCCTGTCCTCACCGCGCTCCGAGTCACGGCGTCGCTCGTCGAAAGCCATCGTGGCTTTCTTTCTGAAATAGTCGTTCCCTATGGGTCACTCCTATTTCAGGTCGCGACACTGTTCGAGCCAATGGATCTTGAATGTTGATTGATTTTTGAAAAGATTGTCATGCGGGCGAAGGGGCTCGAACCCTCGCCAGAAGCTTGGAAGGCTGCTGTGCTACCGTTACACCACACCCGCGACAGTAAATACATAGTTTTGGTTGGGGGTAAAGGGTCAATGATTTTTGGTTCCAGAAAGTGTGGTAGGAAGAAAATGAGACAATGGCCTTGCCCCAAGCACTTGAAAATTACCGAAAACAATACCGTAAAATCAAACTATTCCAAGATGTAGCTTCCGTCCTTCATTGGGATTCTGAGGTGATGATGCCTGAAGAGGGTCGAGAATACCGATCCTCACAAATTGCGGCCGTTGCAGAGCTAACCCACGAATGGATGACCGACATATCATTTCTAAACCAAATAGAGGCGGCTAAAAAGTCTATTGGCGAACTTCCCGAATGGGAGCAGTCAGTTTGGAAACGTGAGTTGGAAGTCCTGATGGAAGAAAAAGAGAAAGCAGATAAATTGCCTTCTGAGTTTGTTTCTGAATTTGCACGAGTCACTAACTTAGCGCATGCAGAATGGGCAACAGCGAAAAAAGAAAAAAACTTTCATTCCTTTGCAAATCGATTAGAGGAATTAGTTCAATTATCTAAAAAACAAGCAGATTATTTTGGTTATACGACAGAGCCTTACGATGCACTACTCGACAGCTATGAGAAAGGAGCCAAAGCAGCACAAATTCAGATTTTATTTTCTGATTTGAAAAAGTCCCTGGTACCAATCGTTGCCACCGCTCCTAAATTTAAAAATCCATTTCCTGGAGTGGTATCTATCGACAAACAAAAAAAATTCTGCAATCGTTTGCCTTCACTTTTAGGTTTAACAACAAAAGAATCTAGATTGGATACTAGTAACCATCCGTTTTCCACAAGTTTAGGGAAAGGTGATAAAAGAATTACAACTAGGTATTCTGAAACAGATCCTCTTTCTTCCATCTTTGGTGTGTTACACGAAACAGGTCATTCACTTTATGAGTCCGGATTGTCATCTATGCCGGACTGGCCAACTCCAATTACCGAATTTTTAAGTTTAGGAATCCATGAATCGCAAAGCCGATTGTGGGAAAATCAAGTGGGACGTTCCTTACCATTTTGGGAATTTGTTTATCCCATTTTAATATCTGATTTTGGCCTCACAGATAAAGAACTTCCATTTAAAGAGTTATACCAATACATCAATAGTACTGAAAAAACAAAAATCAGAGTGGAAGCAGACCAAGTTACCTATAACCTTCATATCATCTTACGTTTTGAAATAGAAAGAGATCTCATCAATGGAAATATCCAAGTTAAAGATCTACCAGAGATTTGGAATGCAAAAATGAAGGAAAGTTTTGGCCTTTCCATAGAAAATGATGCAGAAGGTGTTTTACAGGACATCCATTGGTCTATGGGTGCTTTCGGATATTTTCCAACTTACACTTTGGGAAATCTTTTTAGCTCACAGTTTTTCAAAAAATTCACAGAAGAATATCCGGATTCGCATAACAAATTTTCTGCGAAAGGTGATTTTTCTGATCTCCTAAATTGGCTCAGAAAAAATATTCATTCTAAAGGTAAAATTTATGATGTAGATACACTCATGCGAGATGTGACAGGTGAATCTGCTAATTCCAAATATTTAATTTCTTATTTAAATGGAAAAATTGAAGAAGTAACGAAATAGTAAAAATTTAAAATATTATACAAAAGGATTATTTATGTCAGGATCAGAACAAGTTTTAGAGAAGTTAAGTCAATTATCATATTTCGATAACCTTGCATTATACTATTTATGTATAGAAACACCACCACAAACTCTTGCATTGGCATTTATGCAAATGGATGAAAAAATTGCAGGCTCTATGTTAGGTGTTTTGGATATTCAAAAAAGAAAGTATGTACATGAACTAATGTCTCTTCAAAAAGACAGCACAGAAGAAGCGAGAAAAGCAGCCGCCGAAGGTTTGTTACTCATCGCTGACGGCTTAATTTCTAGAAATTTAATCAGTAAACAAGGCAATTATTTTTTTGGAACAAAAAGATAAAAAGAACCAACTCCCAAACAAAACCAAGCAATTAAAAAGCTCACTCCTCCTAGGGGGGTGATAGCACCTAAAACCCGAATCCCTGTGACGGCAAGGGCATACAAACTAAAAGAAAAAATCAAAATTCCCAATAGAAACATCCATGTTGCTATTTTCAAATAAGTATTACTTTTATTCGACGAATCCGATACCAAAGAATGTTGTAACAAGAGAAATGCGACAAGTGATGCCAATGTATGATAAAAATGATATCGGTTCCCCGTTTCATAAATGATCATCAAATCGGGGGATACTATTTTTTTTAGTCCGTGGGCACCAAATGCTCCGATGGCAACAGCTAAAAAACCAGAAATACAAATGAGAAGGATTAAA
Organism: Leptospira soteropolitanensis; assembly: GCF_026151655.1. GTDB lineage: Bacteria > Spirochaetota > Leptospiria > Leptospirales > Leptospiraceae > Leptospira_A > Leptospira_A soteropolitanensis. Next base: position 587,499 of record NZ_JAMQPN010000001.1, read on the forward strand.
AACGCAGAGGATTGCTTCTTGACAAGATTCATTAACGATACTTCCTATTGCCTATGACTTCAGATGCATCTGGAAAGAATACTAAATTTGTTAGAGTTTGGCGACAACTCAATGTAGAAGATGTAAAAAAACAATTACTCTATATTGATGATCTCTATGGAACTTGTGGAAATTGTAAAAAGTTGGGTCTCAACTATCTAAAAGATAAAAAATGCCCTGATTGTGGAGTTACATTTAAATATTTGGCAACTAAACTGAGTAAGGTGGCAGATATTGGAAAGATTCTAAGTAGAATCGACAAAGAAGGCTTAGACTTAACTTTAATTGAGAGAGAAGACTTTGAAAGGTCAAGTGCGGCCGACGCAGCGAGAGACCTATTCAAATCATAATCGAAAATGGGAAGTTTGGTCGTTTGATTCTTTCGATTAAAATTTAAACGACCAACCAAATTGAGCAGTTTTGTTATGTGCGGATGTATCTTCCCAAGCATCAAAGGCACGAACCGCTCTGGAAACAGCAAGGGCTGCAAATATTCCTACGGCATTCGGTGATTCCCAAACACTTCCTGGGCCTTTTACGTTTGCCATATTGTCCCAAATATTCTTTTTAGGTAAATTTTCTTGGGCATAAAGATAAGCCCCACCTGCCAAAATTAAATCGCATAATAAATAAATACTCATACTCACAAAAGTATCTCGATTTGTGAATAATGGAGAGTTCCAAGAGTTATAACCAACCGAGGCCATTGGTGTAATTAAATTTAAACCTTGAGAAACAATATGGTATTTTTCAGAGAGAGGAACTGCAGATTCATGTGGGGATTTTTGTAGAATTTCTTGTTCCAAAATTTGTTTCCACATCCTTTCTTGACCACGTCTAGGTGATTCAATGCGAATGATGGAATCAGGAGAAGTTTTCCCAACTTTCCCTACGTAAATATTAAAATCATATGGGTTCTTCCAACGATGTCTGTATCTGTAAACAAAACCTTGTGTTTTTTCATCCGCATAAAAATCGGGATCTAATTTGTTTAAAAGGGCCACCAAACGAAGATTCACATCTTCAGCTCCACCCAAAACTTCTACTGTCTCTCCGGCAAATAGAGAGTTATTAAGACCTGTAGAAAGAAAAATTAAAAAACCAATATGTAAAAGTAGGAACCGGAATCTTTTAAATGGTTTCATGATTGGACTCCGGGAAGTTGAAGGTATGCATTAATTAAACCTAACGAATTATAAGTGGCATGACAAGCCATCGCAATCCAAATATTTCCGGTTTTAATATAGATATATCCAAAAAACATGCCCACTCCGCAGATAATAAATGGAATGGCAACCGATGTCCCTTCTCCATAATGCAGCCAACCAAAAAGGAGTGAAACTATGAACAAACCTTCTTGGGCAAGGTTCTTATCAATAAAGGCTTTTAGTAAAAATCCTCTAAAAAAGATTTCTTCCAGAATTCCTGTAATGATACCCACAACATAAATTCCCCAGGCTAATAAATACCCGTTTCCATGAAGGGCTTCATAAAGTTTTTTTGCAAAAACTCCTGATTCCACAGGAACCGATAACCTTTCTAATATCAATCCAAAGATAACTACGACGATAAAACAGATAAATCCATTGGCCATACCACGAAGTAAAATAGGGATGGATAATTCATCTTGAAGGTTTGTTACAGGAATTTGTAATACTTTTTTATAAAGTAAATATCCAAGACCCACATAACATAAAAACCACGGTATGGAATGACCTAATAGGTAATGAGGTTTTTCAGAAAACACCTTATCGTAAAACTGAGATAATAGCAAACTGGGATTGGCAGTGATTTCCTTTTGAAATTGGTCCTTGATCGGTGTGACAATTTTTTCGTATTCAGATAGCATTGTGGCAAAGTCCATTTTGCCATCCCAATATTCTTCGTAGAGGGGAAGTAACTGTTCTTCGGGGATCCGGTCACTCAGGACCGAATTGTTAACGAAAGCTAAGAAAATAATAGAATAGAAGAAAGAACATATATAAACCAGGCCCAGCGAATAGGCTGTCAGTCGAAAAATTTCAAAAAAACGATTCTGCATCTGCCTTACAGTTCCTCAATTTCGGCAAGAATCGTCATCGTTTTTTTCGGAAATGGCCGATATTCAAATTAGAAGATTATGTCTAAAACCGTCAATTTTCCAAAATGGGCCTTGATTCTGATTACTTTCAGTAGTCTCTCGTCGCTCCTATCTAGCCCACTCACTCTGGCAAATTTGGAATATACAAACCCTTCCTTAAAAAATCTTCGTTCGGAAATTAAAGAAAATTTACGAATCTCCAAGTCTGGAGCAAAGAAAGAAGAACTGATTCCCCTGAAATATTATGAATACAAAGTTCGGAAGGAAGATAATTTTTTTAAAATTATGGCACGAACAGGAATGGACCTGGAAACTCTTTCCTCTGTAAACGAGCTCAGTTCACCACATGATTTATCACCAGGGATGATATTAGAAATTCCCAATATGCGCGGAACCTTTCATCCCGAAGAAACAACTGGGGATGGAAAAACCAAACTAGTATTAGCTGAAAAATATAATCTCGACTCCAACAAATTACAATATGATTCCGAAAGAGAAAAATGGTTTTTGCCAGGTATATCCATGGGAAAATCCGAAAAATCTTTTTTCTATGGATTTGGATTTCAATTCCCATTAACGGAAGCCAGGATCTCCTCTGGTTTTGGTAAACGAATTGATCCATTCACTAAAAAAGATACCTTTCATGGTGGGATAGATTTGGCCGCCGAACAAGGATCAGACGTATTTGCATCTATGGATGGTGAAGTAATATTCAAAGGTAAACAAGGTGGTTATGGAAATTTAATCATCTTAAAACATGGTTTAGGATACGAAACTCGTTACGGACATCTTTTAGATTTTAATATTAATGTAGGACAAAAAGTAAATAAGGGTCAAAAAATTGGGGAAGTTGGACAAACAGGTAGAGCGACCGGTCCACATTTGCATTTTGAAATTAGAAGAAATTCAAAACGTGAAAGACCTATTTTTCGATCTCATTAAAAAAAGATTTACGACTCATATTGATTCTTGTAATTCTGGGAATCAATGGACTTTGAAATTCCCCAAGAAGTAGAAACACTTCGCAAAAATATCCAAGACTTCATTACAAATGAAATCATCCCTCTGGAAAAACATTACGATTATGAAAAAGGTCGTATGCCTGAAGACATTAACCAACAAGCGCGTGCTAAAGTAAAGGCAGCTGGTTTTTGGACACCACATCTTCCAAAATCAGAAGGTGGATTGGGTTTAGATTTAATAGGAACGTGTATTATTTTTAGTGAACTGGGTCGTTCCCCTATTGCTCCATACATATTTAATTGTGATGCTCCCGATGAAGGAAACATGCATCTACTTTCGATTGCTGCTTCTGAAAAACAAAAAGAATTAATCCTCCACCCACTCATCAAAGGCGATTTACGAACAGGATTTGCAATGACCGAACCAGGACCGGGGGCAGGATCAGACCCTACCACCTTACAGACCAATGCCGAAAAACAAGGTGATAAATACATCCTCAATGGTCGTAAGTGGTATTGTACAGGGGCCAATGGGGCAAAATATCTGATTGTGATGGCAAAAGTAAATGGGAGTTTCCGCAAAACCACTATGTTCCTTGTGCCAACCGATGCGAAAGGATACACAATGGTTCGGGAAATTGAACTTATGGGTTCTCATGGACCTGGTGGACACTGCGAACTAAATTTCGAAAACGTAGAAGTTCCTGAAGATATGGTTCTTGGTAGGGTGGGAGAAGGATTTCGACTTTCTCAAGAAAGATTAGGTCCTGCTCGCTTAACTCATTGTATGCGATGGACAGGTATGGCAAGACGTTCCTTAGCAATTGCTCGAAGTTATGCGAAAGAAAGGGAAGTGTTTAATTCTCGAATAGCTGACCATCAAGGTATCCAATGGATGTTTGCCGAACGTGCTACAGAAATTGAAATGGCCTTCCTTTTGACTTTGAAAGCGGCTTGGTTATTGCAAAAAGGGAAAGATGCTCGCCAAGAAACATCTATGGCAAAATGGAAAGTAAGCGAGTCCTTATGTAATACCATTGATATGGGAATCCAAATCTGTGGAGGCAAAGGATATTCGAGAGACTTGCCTTTAGAATTGTTTTACAGGGATGCACGAGCTGCAAGGATTGCTGATGGGCCATCTGAAGTGCATAAGATGGTCATTGGTCGAAATTACATTTCAGAAAAATGGGACTTTTAGGAGTATGGAAATTAAGGATTTACAAGAAAAAGTAGAACTCCACTTATCTTCCGTTTGGAAAGACAATGTTAAAGTCTCCCAAATGCAACATTTAAGCGGAGGAGCTTGCCAAGACAATTATGCCTTGGACTTGATTTCCAAATCCGGAAAACAGTCATTAGTTTTGCGTACAGATAAAGGAGCGAGTTTACTTTCTTCTTTGTCAAAACGAGATGAGTTCAAAGTTGCGGAACTTGTTTACAAAGCAGGTGTCAAAACTCCGACTCCAGTTTTTTTGGAAGAAACTTCCGATGTCATAGGTTCTCCTTTTTTTCTAATGGAAAAAATTGCAGGTAGGGCAACGGGGCGTTACATCACTAAGGACAAAGAACTAGATGCCTATCGTAAATCCCGTATGGTATCAGATCTGGCTGCAAACTTAGCCAAACTCCATACGGTAAAACCGAGTTTTGTTTCTGATGAAGAACTAAAACAAAAACTAAAAATTGTCACAAAAGAGAATTATATTTCTATTGCTATCTCTGATTTAAGACAGTCGTTAGATGAACTTCCTGAAGCGCACCCGGCCATTGAATTGTGTTTGTTTTGGTTAGAATCCAATGCCCCTTCGATTGATGATATAGTTCTCGTTCATGGGGATTTTCGCACCGGAAACTTTATGATGAACTCCGAAGGACTCCAAGGAATTTTAGATTATGAATTTGCCCACTTTGGGGATCGTCACGAAGACATTGCTTGGTTGTGTATGCGCGACTGGCGATTTGGAAGGCTTAATAAAGAAGTGGGTGGATTTGGTGATCGTAAAGATTTTTACCAAGCATACCAAAACACTTCGGGAATTCCTGTGGATCCTTTTAAGGTAACTTTTTGGGAAATTATGGGAAATGTTCGTTGGGCCATTGGAAGCGCACAACAAACAGAAAGACATTTATCGGGTAAAGACAAAGGGATTGAACTGGCGGCCATTGGTCGGCGAACTTCAGAAATGGAATGGGAAGCTATGCGTCTCATTGAAGAGGTAAGTAATGCAATATAGACCAGAAACAAAGGAACTCATTTCCTCCATTCAGGATTTTTTAATGAAGGAACTTCTTCCTAAATTGGAAGGGGATGATTTGTTATCATACAAAACATTAGTTTCTTGGAATATGTTGGGAGTGATTACAAGAGAAATGGAATCTTCTGAGTTTGAATCGGACTTTCGCCGTATCCAAAACTTAGGTTTAAAAATTTCTGACTTAGAAACAAAATTTAAATCTGAAGAATTTGCAAATTTAACCAGAAAGGAAAAATACAATTTGCTTTTAGGTTGGAACAAAGAATTTGCCAATACAATTCGGAACCTAACAAAAGATAAAACAAACTCCGATTTAAAACCAGGTGGTAAAATTTGGAATTTTGCAAAAAACCAACTCAAAGAAAACTTGGCCATCTCAAATCCGAGGTTCCAAACATAAATGTCATTATTGTATTTGGTTCGTCACGGACAGGCAGACCGCCTTGGAAAAAACTATGACCAATTAACAGAACATGGTTGGAAACAAGCAAAATTATTAGGTGAATATTTCAAAAGCCAAAGAATTGAATTTGATTCTGTGTATACAGGTACACTCAATCGCCAAAAACAAACTGCCCAAGGTATTATTGAAAGTTTTTCAAATGATTTATTTTGTATTCCTGAACCAGTTGAAAATTCAGCCTGGGACGAATTTGATTCCAAAATGTGGTTAGGGCTTGCAGCTAAGATTCGTCATGCGAATAATAACTTTGCTAAATTATTTGAATCATATAAAAAAGCCTGGGAAGAAGGAAAAGAGGAAACAAGAGACTATTTCCAAGAACTCATTCAAATTGTATTAAATGATTGGGTTCATGGAGTTTGGGATCCTGTGGAACCTTATACATTCAAAGAATATGTAGAAAAGGTTTCCTTTGGCCCAAAAGAAATACCAAATGATGTAAAAAGTACATTAGTCGTTTCGTCCAGCACTCCCATAGCCATTATGATGGGTCTATCGTGTAAAATGCAACCTGTTGAATTTCCGGTATTTATGAAATCGATCACCAATTCTTCTCTTAGTGTTTTTAGAAGAGAAAATGGCCATTGGGAGCCAGTGAGTTGGAATAACACACCTCACTTACAAAATCCTGATTTGGTTACCTTGGTATAACTATTGTGCAAATGAAGATAGAAGTTTAAGTCTATTTTTTGCTTTTTGTCCCCAACCGGTTCTTGGAAAATTTTTATACAAATGTTCCATAGCAGCTAATTCTTCTTCATTGGATTTACTATAACGAATCGTAATTTTTGGTTCTTCTTGGAATTTAAAATCAACTGTGACGTGAAAACTTCCCAAAAATACAACTGTTCCCGGTTGCAGATCCACTCGCGATTTTTCAATATCCTTACGATCAAAATCGATATCAATTTTTGTTGGTTGTTTGGTACTTCCAAAAGCAAAGTCGGAAGCACCACGATTCAAGAGGTGGACCGCATCATGAATTTCATATTGCCCTTCTTTTAAATTTTGAAAGTAATAGTAATGCTCCGAACTTTCATTGTATTCAAAAGTTTTATCACCTTTTTTAAGTGTAACCTTTTGAAACCTTGGATCAATCAATTCGTCCATAATCATTTCATCCTTCACAATTGTCATATGAACTATGATAAGGCTGCTCTGAGCATTTTTAGGACCAAAACTAGAACATTCTGGGAATAGATAGGTAATCAAAAATAGAATTAATAACTTTCGAAAGATTCCCGAAGTGACCTTTTCAAAGGTTGAGATTTTTTTCTCCGATGGAATTTGTTCTCCATTGGGTTTTCTTTCTAAATGATCATCGTAAGAATTTAAACTCATTGCTTTTATTTACCTTAACCCATCGGGTATTGGATCTTCTTAGAAACAAGATTAATATCCGAAAGAATTTCATCAGATAAAATGACATCGGTTGCTTTTAAAGACTCATCCAATTGTGCTACAGTATTGGCTCCAATGATGGTAGAAGCAACATAGTCATGTTGTTTACTCCAAGCAACAGAAAGGACAGTGGCACTCATTCCATATTTTTCGGCAATTTTTAACAATTCTGCAGTGGATGCCAAAGTGTTTTCATTTAAGAAACGATTCGACATTCGCCTTTGTCTCTCGCCCTCAGCCATATAACGGACAAATCGCGCCCCTTCAGGAGGAACAGACCCATTGTATTTTCCAGTAAGGACTCCGCCAGCAAGAGGGGAATAAGGTAACAAAGACACTCCTTCTTTTCGACAAACTTGTGCTAACTCATCTTCAAAACGACGGTTCAATATCGAAAAGTTATTTTGAATGGAATCATACCGAATTAGATTGTGTTTGTCGGAAGTCCAAAGGCTTTTCATCAGTCCAAAAGAAGTTTCATTAGAACAACCTGCGTATCGAATTTTTCCTTCCTCTTTCAGTTCTGTTAAAGCTTCCATAGTTTCGTCATACGATACATCATGGTCTGGCCAATGGGTTTGGTATAAATCAATGGTTTCAACGCCTAATCGTTGTAAGGAACCTTCAATTGCACGACGGATATGGTATTTGTCTAATGCCGTTTTTCCCTCGCGGAGAGGAGGACTAAACCAACCGTGACCAGGGCCTGCAACTTTCGTTGCCAGAATGATACCATCACGAGGTTTTGTTTTGAGCCACTTTCCGAAAATTTCTTCAGTTCGATGCACCCAAGATTTTTGTGGAGGGACAGGATAAATTTCAGCGGTATCATAAAAATCAATTCCTGCATCGTAAGCACGATCCAGAATTCGAAACGCCTCATCTTCGTTACATGAGGAGCCAAAAGTCATGGTTCCCATACAAATTTCGGAAACCACCATTCCTGTTTTGCCAAGTCTTCGTTTTTTCATGTTATTTTTTAATTAAAAAAGTTCTGAATTGATTTTTTGGATCACTCCACTCAATGACATGATCCTTCACTTTTGCTTTTGTTGGTCCTCGTTGCATGGCTCTGTACAAATCTTCGATAAAAAGTTTGTCACCTTCAACAACTGCTTCCACCTCACCATTGGGTAAGTTTTGAGTATAACCTTTGAGTCTCATTTCTTGGGCTTTTTGGAGGACATAGTAACGAAACCCGACCCCTTGTACAATTCCCCGTATTAAAATTCGCGCTCTCGCTTCTTCTGATTTTCCCAAAGATAGTCTCCTTTCTAGAACTTACTTGGATTTAGAATTCTCTGCAATGTAATTTTGAATGGCAGCTTTAAAAAGAGGAACAAACTTCTCATATACGGCTCGCTTGAATTCAACAACGGACCCAATCGTATCTTCAATTTCCATAAATTGAACCGTTAAAAACTCTTGTTCATGATGGACCAAATCGCATTCTTCTAAGGTTCCATCCCAGTAAAATAGTATCCATCTTTGTAATTGCCCACGAAATTTTTGTAAGTGAGAATTGAGTCCCAATGAATTAGGAAAGTCATAAGGAATCCAATCTGGATATTCAGTTACATAAGTTGCTTTTTTGATTCCAAGTTCTTCATATAATTCTCGTTTAGCGGCCTCTAGATAATCCTCATCTTCATCGATTCCACCTTGAGGAAACTGCCAAGAACCTGGGAATTGCACTCGTTCTCCTACAATCACTTTGCCTGAAGAGTTAAAAACCACCATGCCTACATTTTTGCGGTAGGGTTTGTCTGTCATATTTCTTAGAATGGCTCTATCATCCATTTTCGCAAGAAATTCCTTAATTTTTTGTTTCTCCGCCAGTCCGAGGTTCCAATCTTGGACTTAGGAAGTAATATGAAGATCATTTTGGTTCGTCACGGTGAGGCGGAAAACGCAAGCTCAACGATTTCTGATTCGCAACGGGATCTAACAGACAAAGGTGTCAGTGATATTCATAAAATCGGTAAGTTTATTAAAAACTCATCCTTAGCTGTTAAACAAGTATACTATAGCCCTTATACAAGAACGAAACACACAGCGGAGATTCTATCTGAAGAGTTGAAATACAGTTGTGAAATGCTTCCGTCTGATGATCTATTAGCAGGCAAAGGTTGCACAGATATTATTTCTTGTTTAGTTAATTTTACAAACTCCGATACGGTTTTGTTAGTTGGTCATAATCCAGACATTACTTATTTCGCTGCAAAACTTTTGGGAAATTCAAGTGCTGCAGAAAATTTAATCTTTCAACCTGGTTCCACCATTGCCATCAACGTAGCTCGGGAGAAATTTGCACACGGTCAAATTATTTGGGCTATTTCTCCAGACAATCTAGGCATTTGAATTTCTAATTCTTAGTAAGACTTGACCCGTTTTCGATCATAGGGTTTTTGGATTCCAGAACACGGGGTGTAGCGCAGCGGTAGCGCACTTGTCTGGGGGGCAAGGGGTCGCCGGTTCAAATCCGGTCACTCCGAAGTTCAAAAGTTTTATTTTAAAAAACCCAGCAGGCCTGCGAACAAACCTGCCGGAAGAAAATTCAGGATGGTGATATACAAATATAACTTAGGAAGGTTTGTTTTGGTTTCCTTCTTTCACTTTATCTAAATATTTAGCTACATTGTCTTTGATTTCATCAAAACGAACGATTCCCCAAGCCACACCCATTTTTACTTTTAGGGCATTGTCGCTGGTATCGCTTTCGCCTTGCTCTTTCAACTTTTGAAAGTTGGTTTCAAATTTGCTTTTTTTCTCGTTTAGGTCAACGACCAGTTTCTCCCAAACTTCTTTGGAAGTCTTTACGGCGCCAATCCCAGCATTTACGATATCTTGTAGCTTGTTTTCCACATTGCTCATCGGATGTTACTCCTTCTCTTTCCATTATTTTGCACTGCACAATAATGTCCAGAAAGAATTTTCTGGAGGATTCTGAATTCCTGGGCTAAAATGGTCGGATGCGCTTAAAAACCCTAAGGAATCTTTTCAACATTTTGACCCTTGTTTTCTTGTTTGCTAATTGCAGTAGCCCCATCCAAGAAAAACCCATTGTTGGCTGCGAACGAATTCCAGGCACTCCTGGACCCGAAGATTTGGATCTTATCCGAGATACATCTACGGTCATTGTTTCTTCCCATGAGCGCCGCAATGGACTGAAAGATATCGGTGCTTTGTTTGAAGTTTCTTTCACTAACCCAAATGGAAAATTAGAAGCTAAAAAAATTGAAACTAATTATCCTGAAAACTTTCGACCACATGGGATTAGTTATGCGAAAGTGAAAGGTGTGGATACCTTAGCCGTGATTTCTCATACTTTAGTAGATGAAAATCCACATACCATTGAAATTTTTGAAAGATCGACATCAGGTAAATGGACTCATTCAAAAACATTGAGTGATCCCACTCTCACAAGTCCCAATGATATTTTTATGAATGAAGCCGGAGAAATTTTTGCTTCCAATGACAATGGGACAAGTAACACCTTTCGTAAATATTGGGATATGATCATTCGTAGTGGTCGGGCCGACATAGCTTATTATGATGGAAAAACATTCCAGGCATTAAATGTTCCGGTGATGTTAGGGAACGGAATTTACATTCGAAAAAAAGGAAATGATGAGTTGTTGTACCGGTCAGTATTTTCTGAAAAAGCCATTCGTGTTTATCAAGTGGAACGAAATGCAGGAAAGATCAATTTAAAGTATTTGGAATCCATAGCCATCGGTGCAGGCCCTGACAATATTTTAGAAGATGAAAATGGAATGCTATGGCTTGCAGCTCATGACTCTACTTATAAATTCATTCGTCACGTAATGAACCGAACGAATTTAGCGCCCACTCGTATATTTAAAATCAATCCAGAAAACAAAGAAGTTACTGAAGTCTATGCCAACGAAGGCGCTGAAATTTCTGCAGGTAGTACAGGACTTGTTTTCAAAAACAGACTTTTGATTTCACAAGTGTTTGAAGATTTTCTTTTAGTTTGTCCAAGACCATAAGGAAAGATTTTTATAGATAAGGATACGATGGTCTTGGGTAGACCGTCGTATTTGGGTTAAATTTTGCAAAATACCCGAATGGAATTTGGCTTCAAATTTACAAAAAAGACACTGAAATCAAATCGATCACCTATGAAGAAGCATTAGATGAAGCACTTTGTTTTGGCTGGATCGATAGCCAGAAAAAAAAGTATGACGAAAAATCTTGGCTCCAAAAATTTACTCCACGTAGGTCAAAGAGTATTTGGTCAAAACGAAATAGGGAGAAAGTCGCTTTGTTAATCAAAGAGAAGCGAATGCAACCAAGTGGACTTTTAGAAATTAAAGCCGCACAAAAAGACGGGAGATGGGACAAGGCTTATGAGTCTCCCAGCCAAATGGAAATACCTTCTGATTTTTTAGCAAAATTAGTAAAAGACCAGAAGGCACATGAATTCTTTAAAACACTGAATAAAACAAATTTGTATGCAATTTCCTGGCGATTACAAACAGCGAAGACTCCTGAAACAAGAGAAAAACGTATGAAGGTAATTTTGGAAATGATGAAGAATCAACAAAAATTGCACTAAATTAGTCAGCAGTCGCTTGAAATTTACATAACACCAATATGAAATACATCGCATTACTCAGAGGAATCAATGTAGGAGGCAACAGAAAGGTAGAAATGAAAAAACTACGAAGCCTTATGGAATCCTTAGGATACACTGAAGTTTCTACTTATATCAATTCAGGAAATATCATTTTTGAAGCAGAAGATGACACAAAAACAGTTCGATTCAAAATAGAAAAGAGTTTTGAAAAAGTTTTCAAATTTGAAATCCCCACGATCGTAAAGACAGAAAAAGAAATGAAAAAAATTGCAAATGCGATCCCAAAAGAATGGCAAAATGACTCCACGCAAAGAACGGATGTTGCCTATTTGTTTCCAGAAGCCGATTCCAAAAAGATCATTGAGGAACTTCCTCTCAAAAAAGAATTTTTAGAGATTCGTTATCAAAAAGGTGCTCTCATTTGGAATATCAAAAGAGAAAATGTGAACAAAAGCCAACTAGCAAAACTCATCAGCCATAAATTGTACAAGTCCATGACGATACGAAATGTAAACACAGCAAGGTTTTTGGCTGGAGAAACAGAGTAAAAACAAAGTATAGTGAAAACTAGAAAGTTACGTTTTTAAGTTAATCACCATCTTAAGCAAGTCCCTTCAATACAGCTTCAATCGTATCCACTAACAACGGTTCTCTATTCACATCTGAATGTTGGGCCACAAGTTTCGGGTGTGTGAAAGCAGTTCCCGCTGAGATCAAAATTTCTGTGATTTGGTTCACATCGCGTTTTTTGATTTTCTTTTGGCTCATAGCCTCTGTGACCAAACTCGACATTTGGCTATGCATATTGGATAAATGAGTTTGGATGAAGGGTTTGGACTCTTCTGCCGCCATATCGAATGCTTTATACAATTCTGGATCTAGTTTTACTTTTTCCAATTTCATCCGGTGGAGGTTTTGAAACCAGGTGAGAATCTTTTGGATGGGATCTCGTTTTTCTTTTACAAGTAAATCCTGTTTCTCATCCAACTTCACAAGCCAACGTTCGGAAACTGCATCGAGAAGGGCTGTTTTGTCTTGAAAGTGAGAATAGAGGGCCGCATGGCTAATTCCCATTTCTTTAGCCACGTCCACCAACCGAACCTTTTCAAAACCCTTGGCTCGCATCTGGTCAATTGCGATTTCTACTGCTTTGTCTTGGATTTCCGTAGCGGTAAGACCAGTTCTTGGCATAAGGAAAGGATTGAATTCGGAGCAGGGGGGTCAATCTCGAATTACAAAATGAAAAAAATGTTAGTTTTAAACTTACGGACTTGACTTTTTGTAACTTACAAAATAACGTAAATGTAAGTAAAGGAAAGGTAAAAATTTATGATATTGAATGGAAATACAATCCTCATCACCGGGGGAACAAGTGGAATTGGTCTTGCACTAGCAAAACGACTATCCAATCTCGGAAATCAAATTTTGGTTTGCGGAACGAATGTAAAAAAGATGGAAGAAATTTCTAAATCTTATCCTAGTTGGGGGACTTATCTATTTGATATCTCTCGACCTGAAGAAAGAGAAAAGTTGTTTGAAAAAACTACAAAAGATTTTCCAGAACTGAACGTATTATTCAACAACGCAGGTATACAAAGGTATCCCAAACTGGACGAAGTGGAACCTTGGTCTGATTTAGGAAAGGAGCTCGACGTAAATTTGGCTGCTCCGATCCATCTTTCTATGTTATTCGCTAAACATCTGTTTGCAAAGAAAAATGCAGCAATTTTGAATACTACTTCTGGATTGTCACATATCCCTTTGGCTTATGCACCAGTGTATAGTGCAACCAAAGCAGCTCTACATTCTTTCACTTTGACATTACGATTCCAATTTCGTAACCAACCGATTGAGGTAATTGAAGTTTCTCCACCGATGGTAGATACTGATTTAGGAATTCCTAACACACATACGGCGGGACTCAATTTAGATGAATATGCTGATGGTGTCATAGCCGGGCTAAAAAATGGAGAATTAGAAATCACCACAGGTTTTTCTACAGTCTCTGCCAATGCGAGTCGGGAACAAAAGAATGAAATCTTTTTGTCTATGAACCAGGCAAGGAGTGCATCAAACTAAAGAGCGGCCTACAAAGGCACAAGCGATGGCGTCCCAGGAGTCATCATGGCCTTTTAGATCTTTAAATCCCAAAATCATTTGGATCGCTGCCCGAACTTCTTTTTTGGTGGCGTTCCCTTTGGCAGAGATTCCTTTTTTGATTTGAGTCGCGGTGAGGGAGACAACAGGAATTTGTTTTTCACCGAGCGAAAGTAAAATGACTCCGCGAGATTCTGAAACCTTCATTCCGGTGGTTGTGTTCTGAACGAAGAAGAGTTCTTCTACAGCAGCAGCTTCCGGTTGGAATTCAGTGAGAATGTCCATCAGTTCCTTTCGGATATGGAGGAGGTTGTCAGGAGAAGGGGTTTTTGGAGCCACTTCAATAGTTCCGTAAGTTAAAAGTTCGGGGTTGCGGCGTAATCCTTCAGGAAAGGAAAGAATCGCATACCCCACGCGGTGGGATCCAGGGTCAATGCCGATGATTTTCAATAATTTCTTTCCTTAGCCCCAACTTTTGCCCAGTTTGGCCCGCCCCGACCCAAAACCTAGTCTAAAAATGAAAATGACAAGGTACTTTCCTTCCGTATAGTGGAAGAAAACCACCGCAGGAACGTTAAACACATGACCGCAACGGCAGTGAAACTCGAAAAATCCCAGGCGGAGAAGGCTCTTAGTGCTCAAGCCGCCCTCCTCAATGATGTAACCAAACGACTCGCTCAGAAAAATTCCGATAACGGCAAAGTATCCGTAAGCAAAATGGACAAAACGCAACATGTGTTTTACCAATTGGCTTGGATGACAGCTCAACAACGTGTTGCTGAGAACTTTATCGTTTATGCTTGGGATGCTTCCAAGGGAACTGGCGAAATGGAACAGAAGATGGCTCTTACTTTTGTGGCTGAAACTGTATCCAATATTCGTTCTGAACTCGCAGCGCGTCCTGCCGAGTATGAACTAACTTACCAAGAACTATTCTCCAAACTTTTTTCTGATGAAATCAATGCTTACGTAGAAGCAGCGTCAAAAATGGAAAACTATGAAGCCATTGTAGACAAGATCGTTGAACTTGGACACTTCGGCGCTTACGGCCTTTCCGAAGACCATGAAAACTTCCGTGGAATCTTCAAAGATTTTGCTGAAAACGTAGTGGTTCCTCATGCAGAACACATTCATAGACATGACGATTTGATTCCGGCAGAAATCATCAATGGCTTAAAAGACATGGGTTGTTTCGGACTTTGTATTCCAGAACAATTTGGTGGAATCCAACCAGATGATCGTCCAGATAACATTTCCATGTTAGTCGTAACAGAAGAACTTTCTCGTGGATCCCTTGGTGCGGCAGGTTCCCTCATCACTAGACCAGAAATTATGTCCAAAGCTCTCCTCAAAGGGGGAACCGAAGAACAAAAAAACAAGTGGTTACCACTTCTTGCATCAGGTGAAAAATTTGCAGGAATTATGGTAACAGAACCTAACTACGGTTCGGATGTTGCTGGAGTTTCCGTAACTGCAAAAGAAGTAGATGGTGGATTTGTGATCAATGGTGTAAAAACTTGGTGCACATTCGCAGGTTATGCGAATCTCCTTCTCATCCTTTGTCGTACAGAATCCGATCCAAGTCTCAAACATAGAGGTCTTTCCATCCTACTTGCGGAAAAACCATCCTTTGATGGCCATGAGTTCAGCTATAAACAAGATGGAGGTGGAACCATCCAAGGGAAAGCAATCGGAACCATTGGTTACCGAGGAATGCATTCTTACGAAGTATCTTTCGAAGATTACTTTGTTCCGAAAGAAAACCTACTTGGTGGAGATGCAGGACGCGGAAAAGGATTCTATTTCCAAATGGAAGGATTTGCTGGTGGACGTATCCAAACAGCCGCTCGTGCCAACGGTGTGATGCAAGCCGCTCTCGAAGCCGCTCTTCGTTATTCCCAAGAACGTAAAGTATTCGCAAAACCAATTTACGATTATACTTTAACCAAGTTCAAAATCGCGAAGATGGCAATGATTGTGCAAGCAACTCGTCAGTATACAAACTATGTAGCAACACTACTCGATGAACACAAAGGCCAAATGGAAGCAACACTTGTAAAATTGTATGCATCTAAAATTGCTGAGTGGGTGACAAGAGAAGCAATGCAAATTCACGGTGGTATGGGTTATGCAGAAGAATACCCAGTATCACGTTATTTTGTGGATGCTCGTGTATTCTCTATCTTTGAAGGTGCGGAAGAAGTAATGGCGCTTCGTGTAGTTGCGAAGGATCTACTCGACCAAGCACTTGCTTCTTAATTAAGAAACTAAGCCAAACTTTTTGCCGAATGGGTAATCCATCTCGGCAAAAAAAGGAAAAGCCCGAGAGATCGGGCTTTTTTTATGTTCGTAATGCTTCTTTGTCAGGTTGATTAATGTATCTATCCGCCGGTTAGCATTCCACAGGTTTGTCACAAAATGTATGAATCATAAAAAAGTAGCCGTCAACATCAGTACAGATATTAATTCCTAATTTTCGATAACGTACTGCATCAGGACTATTTTCGCATGTTAGAACAGTGGAAAGTAAACATTGTTTGGATTTTTTCTTTTCTTTTTCGCATTTACCTGTTACATTTGCTATTTCGCTTTCGCAATTTGATAAAGTAAAAAATGCCAACAGAAGAATAAAATATTTAATAAGTTTCATGTGCAAAACCTAGCAAGCATTAGAAACTAATTTTGACATTCCGTCACTTATTTTTAGCAGATGACTTGTGTTTTACGATAAATTTTCGATATTTTACTAAATAAGGAGTTACAAGATTCAGTGAAAATAATTCGAATATTTTTTTTCCACACCTTTCTATGGATCTTTTTGGCTTATTCTCTCTCTTGCAAAACTCCTATGCCAGAGCTTAGTTCAGAGGCAAAACTATCCAAAAACAAAATGATCTCGATTCGATGGACCACAACAGATCCTATACTTGCAAAAGTTTTTAATGAAATTTTTCCAGTGCCGCCGGCGATTTTATTAAATGAAAAAACAAATGTTGTAGATTTGAAAACAGTTCCTTTGCCAGAACCAAATCCAGACCATGCACCTAAACCGAAAGAAGAAAAACCAATCAACCCAAATGAACTTCCAAGGTGGGATCGTGGCTTTGAATTGTCTAATATCGATAACCTTACAATTGTCATTCGAAAGGAAAGTCAAAGACCTTTTTACAGTGTTGGGGTGAGTTTACTTGCGTTAACAATGTTGTACTATGGAACAATGGAAACAGAAGCAGAACTAGTCTGGACATCTGGTGAAACTAATTTGCATAGAATTTCATTTCTTTCCACCCATGAAACTGTTTGGGCTCCAATGCCATTTTATATTGGCACTGGTACGAGTATCGTTGGACCTGCTTTTAATTCGAATCGTTACCCATCGGCATTGCAAAAATACTGCATTCAAGAAAAACCAAGTAAAATAAGAGAATCACTGGAACAATCTCAAACAGAAAACTGCAAAGAATATGAAACTTTTTTAAGAAGATTGTTTCTTCAGAATTACGACAATATCCATTCGCAACTGAAGGAATGGGAGAAAAGAAACGTGGACTGGTTCCAACCATAAAGAAGCTATATTTTCAATTGATTCAAATGCAAAAAATAAAATTCATTCGAGTGTTTTTTTATAAAATCAGTCCGCTGTTAACATTTATTTTTATTTCTGCGCTTTTCCCCTGGCGAGACCTTCATTCCGTTTCTGTACCAAAAGAAAATTGGAGTTTGGTTGTGTATGGAGGTATCTTTACAACCACAGATCTTATTCCTATTGTATTTCGTCAAAAAACTGACTATAGAGAATCTTATATTGGTAGTTTAGGAATTTCTCGGCCATTTGATTACCGAATTCGTTGGTTTGATTTTTTGTGGGAAGGAAATGTCACTAAACATTTTGGAGAAATGAACCATTGGGAAGTAAATGGATTTTATATAGTTAAAATCGATCGAATGTATGGTTCCCCTTTTAGTTTATCGTTAGGTGAAGGATTATCACTTGCTTCTGAAAATCCAAAATTAGAAAATAAAGCTAAAGGATACTATTTGGATGGTTTGCAAAAAGACGCCATTGAATCCAGAGCATTGTTAAATTATATGATGGTGGAATTTAGCTCCTATTTACCCTTTGAACGGAAAACAGAATTATTTATAAGGGTTCATCATAGGTCAGGTATTTTTGGTTTGTATTGTCCCCCCGATCCTAATTGCGGATCCAATTTTATTAGTTATGGATTTAGAACTGCATTTTGACTCCGCAGACCTAAAACAGACGTCCCTGCGAAGCCAAAATTTCTAATTTTAGGTAACTTGCGTAAGCAAATGTTTTGGCTAGTTTTTAGTTGGCTCTTTAATCCAGTCAAATTTTGCGTCTTTATGTTTTCCTTCTTCCACCAATGTTTTTAAATTCAGAAGCGATTCATAAGGTGTGTCCGTTAAAACTAAATTGATTACTGATTGGGGAACGGACCCACCCGGTTCAAAGTGAGCTTGGTATTCAATTTTTAGTTTTCCATTGGTTTGTGGAATGATACGCCAAACACCTTCAAAATTTTCCATGCGAGTGACTCCAGAAGGAGTAGGGCGTGCATTGGAATCAAGCCGTTTGATTTTCATCACAGTTGCTAAGGTTTTATCATTTTGTTCAAAACTTCTATCCATAATCAAATCACGATCATTGACTGGCCAAGGCGCACCGTTACGGAGATAAACTACTGATTTTTTTTCAGTACCGGAAAGCACCGTGAGTTCTTTACATTGATGATAAAGATTCTTACAAGAAGCAGGGTCGGTCAAAAGAGTGATGACTTGAGCAATAGAAGCATCTACTTCGGTTCGACCTAAAAATTCATCTAAATTGGAGCCAGGAAAAGGGCGAGTTAATACTTGGATTCCTTTTTTACGTTTGGACTCTGACCATTCAGATGATTGGGCAAAGAGAGAAGATAAATTTGATAGGAAGGAGATACCTACCAAAGTCAAAATTAGAATTTGTTTTTTTGTCATGGTTACTTACCTATTTGTAGATGAATGAGAGGTCTCACTGTTTCTGCAAAGAATAATGAGGTTGACGTTGCTGGTAACAAACTCAATCCATTTTTTCTTCCCACATTATTTACAGCAAGAATTGCCATATAATTTCGATTTTTATCTAACCACGGGAAAAATCCATTGATTCCGATGCTGTGAGAGATAAGGTCTTTATCGCATTCAGAAGGGACATCCGTTGTGGTACAAAACCGCCAGTTTCCGAGACCGTATTGCCAACGATAACCAAAAGCAGAAAATTGGGAGTATCCAATCTTGGCACCGTTGTATTGGTCTGCCAAAATTTCTGTCACCGAAGTAGTAGAAAGGAAGTTGGCAATATTTCCTCCCAATGCATTTTTTGCAGTTCCATTAGTGAGTAAAGCATTGAGCATTCGCGCATAATGCTCTGGAGAAATAGAGAGTCCGTAGGCACCAGATAAACTTCCATCAGTGTCTTCACCCGTTCTGAAATTTCCTCTCCAAACAGCTTGGCTTGCGTCCCATCCTAATGGGGTAACGATAAGTTGCGTAAATAGAGTATCCCAAGTCTTTCCGCAGGAGATCTCTAACATACGTTGTGCGACTGCCATATGATTTGAATTATACTGGTACAACGCACCAGGTGTTCCTGTGGACTGATCGCGAATTTCATTCACACAATTATCCTTTTGCGAACCGGAAGCACCGATGGGTAAGGAAGAAATACAACTGGCTTGTCCAGAACCGTTACCTCCACCGGCATTGAGGCCAGAGGTAAAGGACAATAACTGACGAAGGGTAATGGTTCCTTTCGTTCCAGTCCAACCAAGAATATCTCCCGTGGTTCTACTTAATGATAAAGCTCCACCTGTGGCGCAGGAGCCTGTTGCGACTGTCCCACAGTTTGCATAGGTTGTACTATCGGCATTACAATCAATGGCTCTCATTGCCGTAATGGCAGTCACCCATTTGGATCCCGAAGCAATGGGTCGATATGTATTATAATCAAGAAGGGATTTTCTCGCATAAATTCTGTTACCTGATGCATCGAATACTTGGAAACTAGCACCTTCATCTGTAGTTTTTGCATATTGATCAAAACAGGAGTCAAGGCTATAGCAGGAACTTAAAATTCCTGCGATAAGTAACGACTGCGCGTTTTTATCTGTTGTAACTGGTTTTTGGCAAGAGACTATGAAAGAAGAAATAATGGATACGAATATAATTGAAATAATTGGTTTCATCCTTGTCCTCATTTAAAAGCGTATTGGTTCCAATGTGATAATTTTTCCTGTATTTTCTAAATCACAGGAAGCAAATTCAGGTAATAACAATGCATCACGAGTCACTCCACCAACATTTGTTAAACTATCGTAGGTAGCTCCCAAAACCAAAGCTCCTTTGGTACGAATATCTGTTTCGCACTGTAAAACACTCTCTTCCATAAAAAATTCTTCATCATCAATCTCTGCGAGATAGGAATATATAAATTTGGCCAAAAATCCGTTGATTAAGAGAAGAGGAGAGATTGGACCTTGTCCCCCTTTCATACCTGATTGTGCTAACCAGAAAGAAGATGCGGTGGATTCGGCTTCAAATATGGCATCGGAGATTCTTTTTTTTGCCTCAGAACCTTTAACTGCCCCATAAGTGGGAATGCCAATTGCTTCAGTAAGCATACAATTTGTCAGAAAGACAAAGAAAAGAATGGATAGAAAAATTTGCTTCATGATATATTTTTCCTTAATAGAGAATGAAACGGTCTGTTAACTTTTCCTTTCACCACATGGTTCGGATTCCTGAGCCTGAACTTATGGAAGACCCTATCCAAGTAGAGTCTTACGCCCAAGCTGACTTCGAGATGGCTCACTCCTTTCTCATTCGTAAGTTTCAAGATAGACTTCCCCTAAAGTTTACTCCTGAATCTATTTTAGATTTAGGTTGTGGTCCAGGTGACATGTCATCTCGACTATTTTCACAATTTCCAGACTCAAATTTTACGTTTGTCGATGGTTCCGAGTTCATGTTAGATCTATGTAAGAAGCGTATGGGTACACTAACTTCAAAAAAAAGAAACCAAAAAATGGAATTTAAAAAAGAACTCGTTCAAGACTTTGTTCCTGAATCTCCATTTGATCTAGTGTTTTCAAATTCATTATTGCATCATTTGCATGATCCATTTGAATTTTGGGGAGCAGTACAAAGATCCATTCATACAGATAGTTTTATTTTTATTTCTGATTTGATGCGACCTGATTCCTTAAACATGGCAGATCACCTATTAGAGCGTTATGCGAATAACGAGCCAGATGTTTTAAAAAAGGATTTTTACAATAGTTTACTTGCAGCTTACCGAATCGAAGAAGTAAAAGAAATGTTGGAGATTGTCAGGCTAAATACAAAATTGAATTTAGAACCAATCACAGATCGCCACTGGATTTGTTATTCTAAACCAAGACATTAAAGAGTATAAAATGCCCTGGTTGATCATTTATACCATACCAATGTCAAAAAACGAGGTATCCTTTGGTTTGTTGTGCTTTATTAAGAAGCATATTTGTGTTAGCTTAGGTATTTTTTTTCGACCCTTACTTTATCCATATGGCTGATTTTTAGTTCCACTGCTAAATCTTCCAAAAATCGAATCTCATCTTTATTAAGAGAACCATCGGATGCAACAATACAAACCGCATCTTCAAAAAAGTTCAAAGCATACTCATCATTGTCTGAAACTACTTTGGTTATCGTTTTCATTGGTAGTGGATTTTCAAAAGTTTTCGATAAGATGTCCAAAACTTGTTTTTTTTGGGTTTGAAAACTACTTAAGAGGCAATCGGGTTCAAATAGTACGTTCACGAGTTCTCCGACAATTTCCCCTTCTTTCTTTTTGAACTGCCCGTCAGCATGGCATGCGTAGGACCACAGACTCAGTAGGACTTTGGCATATTCAATATGAAGGTCACTTTCAATGTCCAACGTTGATTGGATGGAATCTGGATGATTCTTTTTGTTCCCTTTAACTTGTTTCAAATTTTGAACGATTTTCTTTGCCATAACAATCAGGAATTCTATTGCTTCAGATTCTCCGTTCAACTTCATTTTTTTTCTCTTTTCTTGATTTTTCAGAAAAATAGGCTGAATTGGAACTTCGAATCAGGAAACTGGAATTAATCTATGTCGAAAAATATTCTCGTTACAAGCGCGCTTCCCTATGCCAATGGTTCTATCCATTTGGGTCATGTGTTAGAAGCAGTCCAAACAGATATATGGGTACGTTTCCAAAAGTTAGTTGGTAACAATTGTTATTTTTTCTGTGCTGATGACACACATGGAACACCCATTATGATCGCCGCAAAAAAAGCCGGTAAAACTCCCGAAACCATGATCGAAGAAGTGCAGAAAGAACATTACAAAGACCTGACTTCTTTTGGTGTATCGTATGATAATTATTATACGACAAATTCAGAAGAAAACAAAAAATTCTCAGAATCTATTTATCTCACTTTAAAGAAAAAAGGCCACATAGTTGCTAGAAACATTGAACAGTCATATTGCGAACATGATAAAATGTTTCTTCCGGACAGGTTTATTAAAGGAACTTGTCCTAAATGTGGAGCAAAGGACCAATATGGTGATTCTTGCGAAGTATGTGGAACAAGCTATTCTCCTAAGGATTTAAAAGATTCCTATTGTTCTATTTGTGGAACAACACCTGTCCTAAAAGAATCCAAACATTTATTTTTTAAACTCCAAGACTTTCAAACTCAACTGCAGACCTGGATCGAAGGCGAAAGTCGATTGAATGAAGGAGCACAGAAAAAATTAAAGGAATGGTTTACCTCAGGATTACAAGAATGGGACATCAGTCGTGACGGCCCCTACTTTGGTTTTGCAATTCCTGAAGAAGAGAATAAATACTTTTATGTTTGGTTGGATGCACCAATTGGATATATGGCTTCAGCCATGAACTTTTTAAAGGATGAAAAGAAGTTCAATGAAATTTGGAAAGACGGTAAAGGTGAAATAGTTCATTTTATCGGGAAAGATATTTTATACTTTCATGGACTCTTTTGGCCAGCAATGTTAATGGGAGCCGATTACCAAACTCCATCTCAACTCAATGTTCATGGATTTTTAACGGTGAATGGTGAGAAGATGTCTAAATCTCGAGGGACATTTATCAATGCTTCCACATTCGCAAAATATTTAGATGTCGAACACTTTAGATTTTATTTGGCCTGCCGTTTGGGTTCGGGAATGGAAGATGTGGATATTTCTTTTGATGATTTTGTCTCACGAGTCAATTCCGATCTAATTGGAAATCTTGTGAACTTAGTATCCCGGGTGTCTACCTCCATTCTAGATAAAATGGATCGCAAGTTAGGAAGTCTTTCTGTAGAGGGAAAATCACTGGTTTCGGAACTTTTATCAAAAGAGTTAGAAATTCGAGAAGCTTATGAGTCGCGTAACTATTCTAAGGTGATGAGAGAAATTACTGGTCTTGGAGATAAAGTAAACAAATACGTAAATGATTATGCTCCTTGGAACTTGATCAAAACTGATGTAGAAAAAGCAAGAGAGGTTGTGACAACTTCGCTCAATTGTGCAAAGATTCTATTTACCTATTTGGGGCCGGTTACTCCCAAAATTGTTAATTCAGTTGCCCAGCTTTTCCAAGTAGAGAGTTTAAGTTTTTTAAATCTGAAAGAAACACTTGAGAATCAAGTTCTTGGGCCATACCAAATGTTATCAAAACGGGTAGAGGAAAAAAATATTTCACTTATGATAGAGGAAACCAAAGAAGCATTTCAAAAAGCAAATCCAGAGAAGTCAAAATCTGAGACAGGAAAAACAAATCCTTCTTCACAGATAACGACGCCTACAGTTTCGGAAGATGGATTTATCACCATAGACGAACTTTCAAAAGTCGAACTTCGGGTTGGACAAATTATGGAAGCAAACCCAGTCGAAGGAGCCGACAAACTTTTGTTTGTAAAAGTAAATCTTGGAGAAAAAGGAATCAAAAATGTTTTTGCTGGAATCAAAGCAAGTTATACAGCAGAAGAATTGGTTGGGAAAAAAGTTGTTGTGGTCGCCAATCTAAAACCAAGACAAATGAAGTTTGGATTATCGGAAGCAATGTTACTGGCATCAGGAAAAGAAAAAACTTTATCTTTATTTGTGCCTGATCGTGATGCAAATCCAGGAGATCTATTAAAATAGATTTATGGCAACAAAGTCAGAACAAATCTTAAGGGAAAAGGAGATTGAAGGGATTAAGTTTAGTCTCTACGGGAAAATCTTAATTTTTTCTTTTTTGACAATTGCTACTTTCTTTGTTGCCCAAACTTTATTCGAACTTTTAACGATCGCCTCTATTTCGTTAGGTTTAAATTTAGTTTTATATATTTTGTCTAAGTTTTTGCAAAAGGGAAAGTTTGTTTCCTTTGTGGGATTATTTTGTGTTTTGATAGATTTATTCATCATCACCATTCTTCCATTTATTTGGTACAATGCGGTAGGCGGAGAGTCGCAAGTCCCAAGAACTTACTTAATCAAAACTTATTTACACTTTATTATTGCTGCAACATTAGTGATGAACGCCTTTAGCATCCAACCCATATATCCAATGATTTATGCTTTGGGTGTTGTGGTTAGCCAAGCTGGTATTTTGATCTATGCGCAGCAAGATCCCAGATTTGTTAGTACTGAAAGTTTTAAAGAAGCCTTTCTTGGTCCAGCCGCACATGTTAATAATTATATCATGTCTATGGGAATCATCGGAATTCTTGGATTTTTTTTGGCATATCTTACCTATCGTGTTAGGCGAACAGTGTTGGCAGCAGTGACAAACGAAATTAAGATGTCCCAGCTTTCTCGTTATTTTTCTCCAAATGTTGTCAACGAAATGGGAGAGGCTGGTGATGAATTCTTTAAGCCAGGTGGGAAGGAATCAATCGTTGCGGTGTTATTTTGTGACATTGCCAATTTCACTCAAATTTCAGAATCCCTGGGACCTGAAAAAACCATGTCACTCCTTTCCGAATATCATAGTTTTATGTTAGATATCGTTTTTGAACACAATGGGACACTCGATAAATTTATCGGAGATGGAATGATGGTTACTTTTGGAACTCCTCTTCCTGGGAAGGATGATGCCACAAATGCTGTCCGAGCCGGTGTCGCAATGTTACATGCTCTTTCCCTTTGGAATCAAAAAAGAGAAACAATTGGAGAAAAGCCAATAACCATTCGTATTGGGGTTCACTATGGTCCAGTCATCGTTGGAAATGTGGGAGTGGAGAAACGATTGGAATACACTGTTATTGGGGATACGGTTAATGCTGCCAGCCGATTGGAATCCCTAGGAAAAGAGTTAAAACGAAACTTTCTAATCTCGAAAGAATTGTATGATCAAGTTTCTTTAGAATTTCGACAAAATTTAAAAATCAAATCGATGGGTACATTATCTCTTCGTGGAAAAACAAAAACGACGGAAATTTTATCTGTGGAGACAAATTAATGATCCAACTTCCAAAAGAAAAAGAGATCACAATCATATCGAAACCATCCATTGATTCCAATGAAGTGAGTTTAAAAGTGGTGAACTCAGATCTTGCACAAGATATTGTGAATCATTTTGATTTTGATAGAAAACAATTGTTTATCGATTGCGATGAAGATGCTTTATTAGAGATTGATCCAAGTTTGAAAACTTTCAATAAACTATTGTTATGGGAATCGGGAAGTTTAAAATTAACGGAAGAAGAATGGGTTTCGTTTCAAAATACAATTCCACTTCTTTCGCCATTTCTTGCACAAGACAAGTCTGGCAAGGATTTGATGTTAGCTTGGGGAAAAAAAGATAGCCTTCTGTCTGCCGTAACAACTGGACTTGGAACCTATTATAGTCGTTCTCGACAAGGGAAGTGGGTGAAAGGTGAAGAGTCGGGCCATCTTCAAAACCTTTCTGCGATTTATGTACATTCTAATCCTTTTTTTGTGCAGTACGTTACTAGCCAAATTGGTGCTGCATGCCATACAGGATATTATTCTTGTTTTTTTCGAAAGCTTGGCCCGAATGATTCAATTTCATTCGTCTATAAAAGTAAGGTGGGAGCTTAGATTTGAATCGAATTGTTTTAATCGTTTTAGTTGTTGTATGCGTTGTTTTTATTGTTTATAAACTTAAAAATTCGTTAGGTGGCAATCCCTCGCTCCTAAAAGAAAAAATTGATGCGGGTGCTCTTGTGGTTGATGTGAGGACTGTTGCTGAGTTTCAGTCTGGTCACTACCCTGGTGCGATCAATATTCCTGTAGACCAGGTCTCGAAACGATTGGATGAATTCGGTGATAAAAACAGATCCATCATTGTATATTGTGCATCAGGTGGTCGAAGTGGGAGTGCCAAATCCTTTTTGGAATCGATTGGATACTCCGACGTAACGAACGCCGGAGGGCTTTCCAATATGCCCAATCCATAACAGCAAAAAAGATATAGGGAAGCCATTTGTATTTAAAAAAACAATTTGTGTTCCCTATGGCAACTAACAAACTACATACGTTTTCGTTTCATATACAATTGTAATCCGGTGACTGCTTCTTTGCGTACCTTGTTTCCAAGAGCAGGCCACCAGCCGAGGAAATATCCTACGGGACCCATTGCCATTCCGAGCCACTTCCACATCGAAAAATGATCTTTGTGAGTAAGTATCTTTCCGTCTTTAAAAGTAAAGTTTGCATTGATTCTGTTGTGGATGGTTCTACCAGTTTTGCTAAAATTATAATCTGCTTCCCAGTTTGCAGATCCTTTGGTATCATCCGCTTTAATATTCGAAAATCGAATCGTTAAGTTTTGACTTCTTTCCAATAACATCAGCCACATGGCACCTGCTTCTTTCCCTTTTAAATGACCAAAGGCAGGATCATGGAATTCAACTTCGGGATGGTAAAGGGAAACCATAGTTTGGCCGTCTTTGTTTTGGAAAGCTGTGTAAAACTTTTGAATTAACTCTTCATTTGGATGCATCGTGGAAAAGATTATGATTGATCAATCTAAGACTTAGCAAGAAAAAAAGTTATGAATCGAATTGTTCTTTTTGCCTTTGGAACCAGTTTTTTACTCGTTGGACTCGTAGGTCTTTTTTTAGCAGTCGGTTATTTCCAAGATTCGAAATTCCATGCAGAAACAAGCGAATGGTTGAAGGCTGAGCCTGAGGAAATTTGGGCTTACATTACTGATGTAAATGATCTTCCCAATCGTAGAAAGGAAGTGGTGGCCATCAAAATTTTAGAAACTAGGGCCGATGGTATAATCCAAAAATGGGAAGAAACACCGGATATGGGTGGCTATATGATTTTTGAACTTCGCGAATCCATTCCCAATAAACTTTGGAAAATTGAACTGACGGATGCTAGTTTTAAAATGCGAGGGTCTTGGACTTACTCTTTAGAAAGAAAAATTCCAGGAACAGTTGTGACAATTACTGAGGACTCTGAAATCACAAGTGTCCCTGTGAGAGGGGCATATTTCCTTGCCGGTCGGGATGCCACTCTCCAAAAAGAGATGGAGCTCATTCGCAACCGGTTTAGCGGTCGTTAGGGGAATAATGGGATTATTTTAATCCCTGAATCCATTCATCGATCCCTTTACAAATTTTTCTAACCGTTTCTCCATGAAAGATAATTCCAAGGTGACCTTGTTCATAATAAGTGATCACCTTGTTTTCCGATTTGAGATCTTTTAATTCCGTTAAAGTTTCTTCTGGAACAATTTTATCGACGGTACCAACTACACTATAAATTGGCATATCGAAGTTGTTTAAGAAATTTTCTGTATAATTGATACGTCCATCATTTGACCAGAAACTTCTTTCGTTGGAGATTTGGCTTTGGAAAAACTGCATAATCACAGAAACGGATTCTTCGCAAAACACATCTTCCATGAGGAAATACCATTCTGGTGGAGTGATTTCTTTATAACCCACAAAGTCTTTGATCGTCAAAACTTTGGTTCCAATGTTATAACTAAAACTTCGTAAACTCGAATGTAGATTCAAAATGAGTTTAAAGAATTTTTTTAAGTCAATGGTTTGGATTGTGGCTTGCATTGAAAAACTAGCCATACTTAAAATCATATCGGAAATCATTTTATGCGGGAGCATACTAAACCCACGTTTCAATGTATCAAGTCCTATGAAATTGGATTTTAAGCTGATATAGTTCGGTGAAGTAATGGAAACAATCCCAGCAATGTATTCTTCTGGTTTTGGTAAATTGAATTCTTCCTTGGATTCTTTGATTTTTTCATAAGAAGATACATAAAACCTTGGAATCATTCCCCCCATACTGTGACCAAGAACCACTGTCCTTTCGCTCGGGTAATGCCAACGAATCCAACGTAATACTTCAGGAAAGTCATCTTGGATATAATTGTCAACAGTCCATCCTTCTTTTTTACCATGTTTAGGCATGGTCTGTCTCGATCTTCCTCTCATATCCATTAGGAAAACGCGGTATCCGTATTTAAGTGCAAGTTCCTTTGCCAGTTTATCCATCACAGATCGTCTACAAAAGAAACCGGGTATGAGTAATAGATTTTTTCCTGTATTGTTTAGTTTTTCAGGTGTAAAACTTTTTAAAGATACCGCATAACCGTCTGTAGTCGGGATAATGAAGGATGCGTCCATCCTATATTCAATGTTATATTGGTGTGATTTGAAAATGATTGAAGTGACTGGTTCTTTTTGGTCTTTTGTGGTTGTGTAAAACAAGTTTCTTGAGTTTGAAACTGTATCAGCTTTCTCAATATTTTTCTGGGCAATGTAATGATCATTACCTGATTCCATTTCTTTTGCGACAACAAACTCAATTACATCAAACAGGGAATAGAGTTGCAGTGTCAGTGGACGAATTTTATCTTCAGGAATTGGATCTTTTGTGATGCCCCAGAGGATCCCGATTGGATTTTCATTCACAAAGAGAGGAATTCCAATGGCATGGTTCATTGTTTCAGAAAGTAATACTTTTTTTTCTGGATGAATTTCTTCTTCTTTGAGATTGATAAAAGTGACTTCGGGTCTTAGTCCTTTATTAAAATCAATGATGGATTTTCTAATAAAACGTGCAGACTCATTTCGCGGATCTGCCAAATGGATGGGGCGCGATTTTTTGATGTATTCTTCAATTCCAGGAATTTTTCTGCGTTCTGCAATTTCTTTGAGTTTGAAGTGGGTTGCAGTAGCTACAATTTTCATTTCCTCTTGGTCGATGACTTCAAAAATGGAAAAGTTAAAAATGGGATCATCGTTGAAGTCAACTAAGGAAACCATTTTATTTGCGAAGGATTGCCAAATATTTTCCAAAAATTGGAACGTACTTTTGGGTACCGGAAAAATGTAAATCTTGTCCGGGTTTACCATGAGACTTTTGTTGCTGTCTCTGGTGGAAATTTTGATCAAACGATCTTCCAACGAATTTTCTTCAAGTGCCATTTAGCATCCTTTCTATTTATGTGGCGATACGGTACGCTATAACTCTATTTTCGACTTTTCATATGCCTGTGAACTAAAAAATAAAGCTAATATGCAACAATCTGATTTCGAATCCATTTCAAGAGTATCCGTTCCCGAATTAGACTCCATTTTAGGAAAACCCTTTCCGATTCTGGACGATGGGTTTGTCAGGCTTGTTGATTACATGGGATCCGATGAGTCGATCGTTCAGGCCGCACGCGTTTCGTACGGAAAAGGAACAAAAAAAGTAAATGAAGACCGCGGCCTCATTCGGTATTTGATGCGCCACCGCCATAGCACTCCCTTCGAAATGTGCGAACTAAAGCTACATGTTCGAGTTCCTATGGACACTTGGCGTCAATGGATTCGCCACCGTATGGCAAATGTCAATGAATACTCTACGCGTTACTCCGTAGCCATCGACTCCGCTCAAACAACTCTCCCTGGAGAATGGCGGGTCCAATCGGTTGGGAATAAACAAGGTAGCGATGGATATTTAGAATCATCCAAAGGTGACCACCTAACAAAAAGAGAAACTGAGTTTCAAAAGTTCGCTGCGGATATTTATAATGAAAGATTAGAAATGGGTGTTGCTCGTGAACAGGCGAGGAAAGATCTTCCTTTGGCGACGTACACGGAAGCTTATTGGAAAATAGACCTTCATAATTTACTTCATTTTTTGGCTCTCCGGATGGATGACCATGCGCAATTGGAAATCCGCCTTTTTGCAAAAACAATTGGAGAACAAATTGTTCAAAAATGGGTTCCGAATGCATGGGAGGCCTTTGTCGATTATCGATTGAATGCTCTGAACCTCACAAAATACGATGCTCAAATCATTCATGCCCTAAACACTTCTGGTAAAGAAGGAGCCAAACAAAAGGCAATCGAACTAGGGTTGTTAGATGAACAAGGTTCCACCGCTAAAAAAAGCCGTGAACGTGAGGAATTGGAATCTAAATTAATGAATATGGGGTTCAACATTCCTTGGTAGGATGTTATTCTTGTAAATTTATTGATAAATGAATTGATAAATTTTATCAATATGTTTGTTAGAAGGATTATGAGCCTCAGAATCCTTCTAACCCTTTCTTCCATCCTACTAACCTGCGTTTCTCTTTCTGCGGAAGAATTTGCCGTGGCAACTTTTACCCGCGGTAAGGTGAGTTTTCTTTCTTCTACAGATTCTTCCAAACTTTGGAAAACTCTCAAAGTCAATGACATCCTCAAGGTAGGAGACCGAATCAAAACAGGCAATGGATCCAAAGTGGATTTTTTGTTTAAAGAAACAGAGATTCGAATCCAACCAAACACCGACTTTACGTTAAAAGAATGGAGTTCGGAAAATAAAGTCGCAAAAGCCTATGTAGAAAAAGGTGCAGCTTGGTTTCGAGTTAGTAATTTTAAAAAAGGAAATTTTGAAGTTTCAACGCCTACAACTACCGCAGGTGTTCGCGGAACAGCATTTGGTGTGTTTTACGAAGAAAAAGAAAAAAAAGGATACACTTGTGTTTGTGAAGGACTTGTAAACATTAATGGCTCTGAATTTTCTAAAGGAACAGGTGGTGCAGTCAAATTAGGTACCACTGAATTAGAAAAAAATGATTATAAAGAACTAATCACAAAGGACGGTGCTACCATCAAGTTCAAAGAAAAACGAAAAGATAATCCAATGTTATCTCGTTGTTTGCCATGCCATAAACCAGTAGGTTGGGAAGATAATAGTTTTACTCCGGACGAAACTTACGGTAAAAAGTGAAATTTTCTCTCAAAGTTTTTGTATTTATCTGCTTCTTCACCTATCCAATCTTTGGTGAGGAAGTGGTCACAACGAAAAAAGACGAACCAGATGGCTACTATGGATTGAAACTTGGAGCCATTGTAACTCCCACGCTTTCTTATCGCATTCGAGACAAAGCATCAGGAACAACAGACCTCTCTCCTTCTGAGAAGGCTGGTTTCTCTCTTCCTTGGACTATGGTAACTATGTCTAAGGAATGGGAAGACTTGGGTATTAAAGCGGAGTTTTGGGGAGAAATCCTCCGAAACGACTCTTTGACAAACGATACATTAGCCGGTACAGGAAATAAATCAAATCCTTATGTATTTTTGGTTAGGCGAGCGAATCTGGCTAAAACATTTGAATTGGGAAATACAAAACACCAAATTCAAATTGGGATGTTTGAATTACCTCATATGTTCTCTGTATGGTCAGGTAATTATGACTGGCGATATTTTGATAAATCACCTTTAGAGTCGATGGGTTTTGCAAAAGATCCGGTGGACCTTGGTATCAATTACATCTTTCGCTGGAATTCTTTTTCTGTACAAACAGCCATTGTCAATGGAGAAGGTTATCGAAATACTCAGAATACGACAAATACCGGTTACGATGTAATTGGGAAGCTAGGATGGGAACCATCCTGGACCGAAAACTTAAAAACAGGGCTTCATATTTTAGGAAGAGCATCGAATGCTTTTGGTTATGCGAGTGATGAATGTCGTGAAGGAAAAACTCGCTGTCTCGTAAGTGATGGCAATCCTGCAACTAGAAAACAAGGCAGTGTTTCTCTAAACCAAGAACAAGTAATTGCTGTCGAATCTCATTTGGTATGGAAAGACACTCTCAATTTAGGTTTGGGCGGAATGGCCAGAAAACAATTGGGTGGGGAAATCGTAGATAAGTTAGCTCCCTACCAACCGGCGACTAAAGTAGTGGAATCTATAGGAAGGGGAGCCTATTTATGGGCGGGAATTGGAAACGGGACTCTTCGCCTTGTTTTGCGCGGCGAAATCGCCACTGGTGGACCCTCTCCCGGTCTCCGAGCCACAGAAAGTGTGGAAAGAGAGCCTTGGGTACGATTCAAACCAGGAGCCTCTGGCCCTCAGTATTCCGACCAATCTTACTATATAACAAGGCAAATTTTCGGAGAATGGTTTATGACTCCTTCCGCCAGACTGGCACTGGGATATACGGAAGTACGTTCGTATGATTCTAAAGGTGAACCAAATAAATGGTATGTAGACAGTACCGGGGAGGCATCAAATCGTGTCGAATATATAGAACAGTTTTCAAAACCAGTAGCACATCCTATTTCCGAATATGGAAGATTGGATCGAAGTATTGTTTTGAAAGCCACAGCCACGTTCTAAGACAGCGAGTATGGTATCTGAAATCCAATCTTTTATAGAATCCCAATTGTCTTCTGGATCTTTTTCCGTTTATAGTTTTTTCTTTTTGGCCTTAGGTGGGTTACTCGCGGGTCTTTTACCCTGTGTATATCCTTTATACCCCATTACGGCTGGGATTCTAAAATCCCGAGTAACTAATCATAAATGGTCACATCCTTTCGTTTACTATGTAGGTCTTGCCAGTATGTATGCGGTTTTTGGCCTGATTGCGGGTTTAAGTGGAGGGGCATTCAATTCATTTTTAAGGTACCCTGAAACACAAGTTATTCTTGCTATTTTGTTATTTGTTTTGGGACTCAGCGTGGCTGAATTTTTATATTTTCCTTTTTTTGCAGGAGACTTAAGAAATTCGGAAAATGTAAGTTATGCGAATACTTTTTTTTTGGGAGTGGGGGCTGGTCTTCTATCCTCCCCTTGTGTGGGTCCAGTCGTTGTATCAATCCTTGTCCAACTCATTGCTTACCAGACGGAAGGGATTAGTTTGTTCCCGATTCTTTTTACTTCACTTAAAATGTTTGTTTTTGGTTTAGGACTTGGGATTCCTTTTTTATTGATTGGAGTTTTTGGTTTCGCACTTCCGAAATCAGGAAAGTGGATGAAGGCCGTGCAATGGATTTTAGCCTTAATGATCCTTTATTTTTCTTTTACTTATTTAGAAAAAGCCTTTGTCCTTTGGAGTTTTGATTCACTTCTTTCTATCAAAGTATTTTTCCTTTGGTCCTTGGCTTTGGTATTTCTTTATCTGCAAAAGAAGGATGGTTTGCCTCACGAAAAAATGAAATTGGCACTTTTACAAATGGGTGCTTTTACTTCGTTTATCATTCTTCTTTTGCTTTTGCAATTGTCATTATGGAAACTGGAACCGGGGTCTTCACATTTAAAAACAAACTCCGCACCAGTGGAAGTTCACGGGAATTTAGAATGGCATCGCACAGAAGCGGATGTCTATCGAATCGCAAAAGAAACAAGGAAACCAATATTTATAGACTTTTATGCTGATTGGTGTACGAACTGCAAAGAGTTTCAAAAACTTACAATTTCGCATAAGGAATGGAATGAAACTTTTAAAAGCAATGCCATTCTATGGAAAGTTTATGATACCGATCCCATTTTTGAAGAGTTTGCGGACAATCCGAATTATCCTGAGCTAAAAATTGGACTCCCATTCTTTCTCATTCTCGATGCTGACGGAAAGATGATCTATAAATCGAATGATTATTTGGATACGAAAGGAATGATTGAAGCCGTAAAAAAACTTTAGGGAAACGAACTGACCATTTTTTGATCAGTTCGCATAATTTTCGTTTATCGAGGAAGGTTGTCTAAGGTTGCTAAATACTCTTTAGCAATTTCTTTTACAATTTCACCTGCAGGTTTTAATTCTTCAATTTGTGCAACGCCTTGTCCGGCAGACCAAATATCTCTCCAACGTTTGTATTCTTGTTCAACGGCTTTTTCACCTCCAGCGTGACCAGCGGCAATTTTTTTCGGACCGTCTTCTAAAACATCTGGAGACCGTTCTACTGATTTTGCTAACCAGTTTGCAGGAATTCCTGAAATTTTTTCGGTGTAAATGATTTCGTCTGGGCTTGAATCAATTAACATTTGTTTGTATTCGTTTTGGGCTTTAGATTCTGGAGTTGCAATAAAACGAGTTCCAATATACACTGCATCTGCACCTAAAGATAAGGCAGCTGCCATTTGTGATCCAGTGGAAATGGCACCAGCTGCAATCACAGGAAGTCCAACTTCTTTTTTCAAGTAAGGAATTAATGCAAAAGGAGTGATCGCACCCGCATGTCCCCCTGCTCCTTGGGAAACTGCTATGAGGGCGTCTGCGCCCGACTTTGCTACAATGTTTGCATGTTTGAGTGTGGTCACATCACAAAATAATGTAGATCCGTTGGCTTTGATTTCTTTAGCAATGGTTCGAGGAGTCCCCAAACTAGTAATGATAAGTTCGACTTTTAAATCCATAACTACTTCGAATTGTTTCGCCCAATTCGGGTTATGTTCTTTGTGAAGGATCAAATTGACACCGATCGGTTTTTTGGTTTTGGAACGAATTTCTAAGATTCCTTCTCGTAACTGTTCAGGAGTTCGATAATTTAAAGACGGAAAACATCCGATTCCACCAGCCTCCGATACTGCTACCACTAACTCCGGATAGGAGACGAGAAACATTGGCGCTGCAATGATCGGTAGATCAATTTTTAACATTTCTGTAATTTTTGTTTTGATTTTCATAAATCTCCCGTTATACGATTATGGTTGAGTCGGTTTTGGAATTAAATTAGGTAGTTCGGATGAGTATCTTCCTGAGCGAGGAATACAACTCATCGCAAAACCTTGGATAATGTAACAGATGGAATCTTGGGAAATACATTTCAGTGATTTTTGGTATTCTTGTCCGTCAATTTCCGTGGCGATGGAATAACATTCCATTTTGTCTTCCACAAATCGTTCTTGGGCAGTTTTCTCTTCTTGGGCCACGATTGTGGTAAGAGACAATAATAGAAGGGGGAGTAGGTAAAAAAGTGATAGGAATCGATTGCGATTCATTAAACATATCCTGCTAATCCTATAGGAATCAAATTTTGAAAGAAGTCAAATCATATAAATCGATTCACACCTTCTTACAGTTTGTTCTTTATTTCGGGATTCTGATCCAATTATTTGGGTGTTTGGATTTGCAATCAGAAGTTACCCCTGATCGGCAATTCCAACAGTCAATTTATCTTTTGGATCGGTATTACTATTGGTCTTCGGAGGAATCAAAGGACCCTAATTCCATTCCAAACAATCTTTGGCAGAAAATGGAACCCAACCGGTTGGGGTTTGAATTTCTAAAAAACCAATATCTTTATATTAAATTCAGCGATCAATTTGTTAGACAACTGAAAAGTCCTGTTCTTTATGCTGATATTGCTTTGGAACAATTTAAAATCTACCAGGGAAACGAATTAGTTTTTGAATCAAAACTTCAGGATCATTTTTTTCCATACATCATTCCTTTAAACCAAAATCCTTCTGGTTCACTGATCATCCAATTCCAATCCCGGTATCATGGTTTTATCGGAATGGATCGCAAAGTTTTTTTCAAAGATCATTCGATGGCACTTGTAGATTTGTTTTTGGAAAATTTTCCAGAAACTTTTTTTGCACCGATTTTACTTGTGCTTTCCACAATATTTCTTGGATTTTATTTTCTTAGGAGAAGAGAAAATATTTTTTTAAATTTTTCGATTCTTCTTTTTTCTGCCTCTCTTTTAGAAGCTCTAAATGGTTTTGTTGGATTTTCTCTGAGTCAGTTTTCGTATATCATCACTCCACTAACATATATTAATTTTGCATTTTTCCCATTTGCACTTTTGCTCTTTTTAATCGGGATTTTTCCTCCTTTCTTCCGAAATTTATTTAAGATTCTTGCAAGTATTCATGTGATTGTTTTTGTCATTTCGATTATAAGTAATTATAAAAATGGAATTTCGTTTCTTAATAGCGAAGATGATTACAATTGGGTGATTGTATTAGAGGCTGTTATCACAATTTTTTCCTCAGTCTACGTTCTCGCAAAAGGTAATAAAAATTTACGAACGATTACCTTGGGTTTGCTCATCATTGTTTTTGCAGGACTGCATGATATTCTAGTTGATCTTGAATTGTTTCCACACGGAAAAAGAATTATTCATTATGGATTTTTTATCATGTTGGTTTTGTTTGGATTTTATGTATTTAAACATTATTGGCAACTTCTGCATTCGATAAACAGAATGAACGCCGAGTTACGTAATAAAAACAAGGAATTGCAAAGGTTAATTCAAATTGATAAGGATTTAGCTTTGGCTCATGCTCTCCAAAAATCATTATTATCACCAAAATACAATGAAGATGAAAGGATTAGAATCATTGGATTTTCACAGAATTTAGAATCGGTTGGCGGAGATTACTTTGATCATACAAAAGATAGTATAGGCAATTGGGCGATTCTTATGGCAGATGTGTCGGGGCATGGAATTTCATCGGCAATGGTAGCTGCTATGTCCAAAATGGCTTTTGTGGGTGCGGGAGCATATTTACAATTTCCCTCTAGGGTTTTTCATTCAATGAACAGGCATTTGGTTGGAAAAACTAAAAATCTTTTTATTACTGCCTCTTATGTATTTATTGATACAGAATCGTATACAGCTACCTTTAGCAATGCGGGGCATCCAGGCTTTTTTCTAATTCGAAACTCCGAATCAGAAATAATTCATTTAACAGTGAAAGGAAAACCGTTGGGTTTGTTTTCTCATGTACCGTATGCAGAAGACACTTTCAAACTACAACCAGGTGATAAAATTTTGTTATATACCGATGGGATTTTTGACTTATTAAATGAGGATGGTGAGAGCTTTGGTGAAGAGAGACTCAAATCGTTGTTATGGGACAATCGTTACCAAAAATTTCAGGAATTAGCGACGATTGTCCAGGACTCGCTTTTTCGATTTTCTTCCGGATGGAAATACCAAATGGACGATTTAAGTTTTTTATTAGTCGAAATTAAATAAAAAAAATATTTAGATTTAAAACTAAAAAAATATAAACCATCGTATCTTAAACTTTGATCCAAAAACTATAATTCTGGGTTGATGATAAACCGAATAGGATTTCCTTTTTTTTCTTCCAGTGCATGTAAAAATTCATTAGTTTCTTCTAACTTATGAACTCCACTAATGGATTTGGTTAGACTTAGTTTTTTATCTTTATAAAGTTG
Source organism: Leptospira soteropolitanensis (assembly GCF_026151655.1). Classification (GTDB taxonomy): domain Bacteria; phylum Spirochaetota; class Leptospiria; order Leptospirales; family Leptospiraceae; genus Leptospira_A; species Leptospira_A soteropolitanensis. The sequence goes on from NZ_JAMQPN010000001.1 coordinate 624,865, forward strand.
GATGAGTTCGGGAATGGCCCTTCTATCGGAACCATATGAGCCTGTAATACGAATTTGTCTTTCAATCAGAAAAAAAGGCATCGGTATTTCCAATTTATTCCTACCAATTCCGACAAGAACGATCCTACCTCCACGATTCATGGCACGAACGGAATTTTCAATGTTTGGCATAAATCCAGAAAAGTCACATAACAGATCAATGCCGCCAGATTTTTCTTTTAATACCTTGCCCACTTGCATATTCTTTTCAACTAATATAAGTTCGTCGGCGCCGTATGATTTTGCATTTTCCAGAGAACCACTATCGATATCGACAGCAAAAATTCTGCCAGCACCCAAAGCCTTGGCAATGGCTACAGCGTGAATTCCTAGTCCTCCACATCCAATGATGGCCACCGTGTCTCCCGGTTTGATTTCACCCTGGTATTTGACGGCATGGTAGGGAGTGGAGACGGCATCGGCAAGGATAGCACCTTCCGTAAATGGAATTTCATCTGGCAAATTGTGAAGATAACGTTCTTCGATTTGTAAATACTCTGCAAATCCACCACGTTGGTTAAAACCAAGAACACCAATTTCTTCACAAAGATTTTCTCTACCCGCCAAACAGTGTTTACATTTTCCGCAAGAAGTCCCTGCGCTGACAACCACACGATCACCTTTTTTGAATCGGGTGACTTGTTCTCCTACTTCTTCTACAACTCCTGAAGTTTCATGCCCTGGCACACAAGGGGTATAAGTAGCCTTCATTTTTCCGTGGAGGACCAAATGGATGTCAGAACCACAAATTCCGCAGGCTTTGACTTTGATTTTTACTTGGTTAGGGAGAAGGGAAGGGAGATCCAAATCTTGGATTTCAAGTGATCTTGAACCTTGTGGGAGTACTGCTGCTTTCATTGAAAGATTCCATCTAACTCCGTCAACATGTCGCCCGCATCCGTTTCATTTAATTGTTCTAACGTTAGTTCGATTGTATCAGTGAGGTAGTATTTATAATTTTTGTATGTAGATAAAAACTCTTTTAGTTTTTCTTTTTCATCATCGGAAAGTCTGTTTTCCAAATTGAGTTTGCATAAAGCAAGAACGCCAAAAGCTGATTTTAATTCATCAGAGTTGGAGGCAATGGTAAATAATTCTCGAACGTCTAGTTCTGCAAAAGTGGGAAGTAAATCAGAGATAAGTTCCATCGCACCAATGGGAATGGCACGGTCGAGTGATTTGACATAATTCAGCAGTACTCGATAACTCTTTGAATCACCCACATACGAGAGAAGATATACCATACCAGAGAGTAAGGATTTATGATACCCCCAACTCAGTCGACCAGAGTCCGCTTCCCTAATGATTTGATAAATCATAGTCCAGGTATTTTTATCTCCTTCGGCCGCCAATTTCATCAAATCCAAAAGACGGGATTCCCAGACTGGTTGGTCCATTTCAGATTTCAGGAGGTCGATGGCTTCCAGAGGGGAAGTTGGTAGTGATCCTAACTTTTGCACAGGTTCTTCTCCGACATAATTCTAGAATATGAGACGTATATGTCTTTTCTTTTTTATCACGTTAATGTTTTATATGTACGACCGAAACTATTCTCATAGATGAAACGTTTTTTGGTCATATTTATGCTCTTGTTTGTAGCAATCGGTGAGATGACACCGGACCAGTCCAGTTCCAAAGCTACTCAGTTAATTCGTGTTAGCTATGGACTTAAGGATAACTACGAGTTTTTACGTATATTGAATTCCACAATTAGCAATCGGGGTACCGATGATCAAAAAAAATACTTCAAACGTTGCGTACAACACCATATCGAATCTGAAATTCTTCATTTGCAAATGGACTTGGGTCGTTCTTATTCTGAACTTCGGAGAACACAAGGTCTACTGATTCAATTGTATATTTATGTTTTGGAAGATGAAATTGAAGAATTGGAAGTTGAATTGGGACGATTGGCTAGGCTTGCCAATGGTAAAGAGAAAACAGAAACTAAATTATATCTAAGATTAGGTTATCGAGAAATCGCGGTTGCCAAACAGAAATTACTAGTGGGGAAAAACATTCGTCCTTATTTGTATTTGATGAAACTCCAGGAATTGGCTTATTCATTAAAATCACTTAAACAAGCGGAAAAGTACATAGTCCTACTTGGCTTATTACATGATTCGGTAGATGAATTTGATAAAGAAACTAAAACTTTTGCTGATATGGTTCACGAAGTCAATCGAATCATTTTTAATGATCGAGAAAAATACTTACGATTGTTATATGATAGTCACTTTGATTCTTATGGCTCTTTAGATTATTACGAACTCATTTGGAAACAGCCTGATTTACATGAATTGGCAACAGGGATTCCTGGGTTCGATCCTGCCTATGTTAGAAATCCAGAAGAAGTTACTCCACCCACATTTCAATAATTATGCGATCATTTATTTGGGAATTCCCTCTCACTGCCAGTTTTTCATTATTTCTTTTTCTTTTATATCCAGTTGTTTCTATTTTTTTTCCTGATCTAATCGGGCCATATTTCATTGCAACTCCAGGAGAATTGGAGCCAATCAATTGGGTTTTATCCACTTTCTTTCATGGATCGGGTGCCCATCTACTTTCGAACTTGTTTTTCCTTCTTCTACTTGGTCGAGTGGTAGAAAATCGAGTAGGTAAAGCACGGTGGTTGCTGTTTTATTTTATGGCAGGAATATTATCAGTATTAGGTGATGGAATCGTAAGGGGACTAATTTTTGGAGATAGAACGCCAATTGTGGGAGCAAGTGGAGCAATTTCCGGTTTGGCCTCAGCGGCAACTTTTCTTTCCCCTTTTCGTTTTCCGATTACAAAAACAAAATCTATACCTTTTCCTGTTTTTCTATTTGGTTGGATGATGGTTTATTCTGATGTAACTAATTTGTTTGCACGTGACCACGTAGCTCATTGGGCTCATCTTGGTGGTTTCTTCTCAGTCTTTGTTACGAGTTATTTACTCGGTGAAAAAGAAAGGAGAGAAATCAGGCAGGGCTTTCTTCTCAACTTTACCTTTTTTACATTGACGATCATTCTTCTTTTTTTTATCAACAATAGGTAATGAACTTAAAATTTCGAGCGAAGGATTACAAATCCGATGACTCGTTTGAATCAGCTGAATACGAGTATTTTGGCAACGAAACGGAAGGTTGGGAGATCAAACGAAACGGTGACTCCTACCTCCACTTAGGACCAGGTTATATACCTTTAAAAACATTGTCATGTGGGGTTTGCTCCACAGATCTAGACCGACGTTTTTTACCATTTCCTCTCCCTCAAATCATCGGACACGAAGTTCTAGCAGAAGGACTTGGTGAGAACCAAGGGAAACAATTTGTCGTAGAAATTAACGATACTTACGAAGCTCGCGGAGACAAGTCTCCAGATGTTTTTTGCAAAGAAGGGATTCCCACTCATTCACCCGAAAGGCGAGTTCTCGGGATTGACCGCCTTCCTGGTGGTTTTGGCCCTTATATCCTCGCTCCTGTTCACGCTGCAATTTCATTGGAAGGAGTATCTCCAAAAGCAGCCGTTCTTATGGAACCCTTTGCAGCTGCCCTACAAGCAATTCTTGCTTCACCACCAAAACGAGGTGATCATGTGGCTGTTCTTGGACCTCGTCGTTTAGGTAGCTTAATTTTGGCAGCTCTTGCATCTTATAGAAAAACGAATCAAGCCGATTTTCGCATAACGGCGATTACTCGACATGATCATTTAGTGACTTTATCCAAAGCAATGGGTGCTGATGAAGTAATCGATCTTCGAAATACAGAGGTTGATAACTTAAAAAATCAATTCGATATAGTTTATGATACAACTTCGACTGGAACGGGCTTTGTTTCTGCTCTGAAAATGGCAAAAAGAGAAGTCCATCTCAAAACTACTAATGGCCAAGTAATGGCAGGACTTGCGCATTTAACGGAACTTGTGGTGGATGAACTTACTATCCTTCCGTATTCCGATAAAAATGTCTTATTTCATTGGGAAAAAGAAAACCGAAATAACCAAAACATATTCGTGTTTGGCGGTGTTTCCAATACCATTAAAGAAAAATTGAAAACACAATTTATTGTTTTCGATGGTGATGCGACGGATGCTGAAAATATTTTAAGTTCTGATGTGTTTTCTAATCGATTGCCAAGGTTTGATTTAGTGATAGTTTCCAATCCAGAAGAACTGAGTCTTGCGATTCGTCCGAACCCAAATCATGAAAACTCTTTGGTTCGTCCGCGTGGAGCGATCCTTGTCGATCCTAGTGGAGTTGATAAATGGCCAGATGATGCAAGTTTGGTGGCAAAATTTTTTGCTGATAAAAAAGAGATTCATAGTTCTCGATGTGGAGATTTTCATATGGCAATCTCACTTCTACGCGAAAACCCAGAGATTGCACATGCACTAGAAACAAATTTAATTTCTCACCGGTTTTCATCAGACCAATTGGAAGAAGCCTATGCTACTGCCAAAGATCCATCAAGCATCAAGGTAGTAGTAGATTTCAAATAGTATTATGAACACTAACAAACAGATACATACTTCCTTAGGCCCGGTACTTGTTCCCATAGAGGATGGTCTTTGGGAGATTGATCTTACACATTTACGAATCTTTTTTGGACTATCGATTCTTTCTCGAACAATCGGTGAAGAAATTGGAAATCAATTACATTCTTTACCTGGAGATTTATCTTTTACTTATAAAATAAATCCTACTATCAATCATGAATTAGTAGATATGCATATCCAACATGTCCAGGTGTTTGCAAGAGCAGGTATTTTAAAAGATTGGGTTTTGTTTCGTGAACAATTTGAAGAGAATTTACGTTTTGTATTTGGATCTTTTCAGCAGCAATCGATAGCAAAAAAAATTCACCCTGAATTTTATGGTGAGGACCCGAACAGAAACTCTTCGGTAGCATTATTGTTTCCATTCGAGGCAGAGTTCATCCATCCTTCAGGTTATTATATCCTAATGGAAAGAGTTTCTAGTCAATATAGGATTGGGGACTTCTTTCTTCGCATAACAATAGATACACAAGAAGATGGTTGTCTAAACTTAGCCAATATTAAACACGAAGTGATTAGTGATGCACATACGAGAACATACATTGCTGGTGCGTCAAAAATTAGTGAGTCACTTAGCAATGGGATGATTAACGCAGCCCAGAAGGGAGAAACTTTTTACGAGGAAGAGAACAGTCATTTCAGTAAGGTTTTTGCTCAAATTGAAAAAACTCCTCTTGGAAAACTGACTAATATAAATTTTTATTGGGAAGAACAATACCGTAATTTGATTCTAAGTTCAGACCCAGGCGTTTCTTTATCTATTTTAAAAAAGCTATTTCTCTTATTAGAAGATTCTTCGGCCTCAAAAAAAATAAAAGAAGGAAATACCATTCGGGCTCTGATCGGAAAAGTTTCTGTTTACGTTGACCTTTCGCGATTAGATAGGGTTTTGAATTTTAGCATTAATCAGAAGCGAACCTTACTCGACTCATCCTTCTATTTAAAACGAATGCCTATTTTGGAACAAATTGCCAATGGAAATGGACACAAATTTAGTTTTGAAGGTGTGAATGTCTTTTTAATCCACCATGTTACTTCTGAAATAATTTCTTTAATCGAAACTTTTAGAAGATTAAAAGTAAATTCTCTCGACGTCGCCTTTGTAAAGTATGGTGGAAATATTCCACCGGTTTATCTTGATATTTTGTTAGATATACCAACCGAAACGTTCTTTATGGCAGGCCTTGAATTCAAACTAACCAAGAATCATACACCCTATTACGGCATTTCTCCCCTGTATAGTGATTTTGAAATTCATTCCACATTCCGTCATAAATTAGAAGAAGCCAAATTAGGTTTTTTCGATGCCATGAGAAGATTGGCAATATTTTTGTTTTTAAACAAATTATTATCCTTAATTCCCAAAAATGAAAAAATAATTCTAATAGAAGATGGTGGATATGTAGCACCTATTCTAAACGAACGTGCACTGGAGGGAGTGTCGTTCGGATCTGTATTAGATGAGTTTTGGGTGGAGGCAAAAGATCCAACCATTAAAGAAAAATCATTTAATGAAATTTTAAAAACTTATGTAATTGGAACTGTGGAGCATACCCGAAATGGTTATGATCGTTTGGTGAAAGTTAAAGAAGAGAAAAAATCTTTATTTTTACCTGCTTTTTCTATCGCAATATCCAATGAAAAAACTAAGGAAGAATCTAAGGAAGTAGCTCGTTCCATTTTGAATGCATTGGACAATACTTTGCATGGAATTGGTAAAGTATTATCAAAAAGAAAAATTTTATTACTTGGTTCAAATGGAAACATCGGAGGATTTTTAAAAAAATTTTTGATCGGTGGATTCCTTCATGAAAGTAACTTAGATATTTTGGAAGTGGATCATAAGATACAATCCGAATCTAGATTTTTAAAATCAAATTTTTCACATGTTACTGATTCAGAATTTGCAGAAATTGATTTGATCATCGGTGTAACAGGAGAATCAATTATTTCAGCAAAATCTTGGGAGTCATGGATTTTAACTAGCAAACACAAACAACTGTTTATTGCTTCTGGATCTACAAAAACTGTTGAGTTTAATGACTTTATCAATTGGACGAAAGAATTAAATTTGTCAGAAAATCCAAAGTTAAGGGAAGAGGACTTGGAAATTTCCTTTCAACGAATTTTGGATCCGCAAACTCAAATGGATTTAGGCTCCAGAATTCTTTTTAAAATCCAAAATAAACAAATTGAAAAAGAAGTTTATCTAGTTAGCGATGGAAGTCCTGTGAACTTTTTGTTTTTTGGTGTACCTACTGAATCAATGGATCCAATTATATCGCAATTGGCGAGTGTATCACTTGGAATGGTTCATTATTATAAGACGCAAAATCTTCCAAAACCAGATTTATATGCAGTAGATCACCAAATCGATGTTTGGGGGAATTTGTTGTGAGCAAACATGGTTTCTTTCAAATAACTCAAAAACTATTTCTTCGTAATGGAAATCAACTGTTAGTTTTACGAGATCGGAAGTCTGGACATGGGGACTTGCCTGGCGGTAGGATGAACGAAGATGAATTTTTTTCTGACTGGTCTGAAAGCATCTTTCGGGAAGTATCGGAAGAATTGGGAGACCAAATTAAAATTGATGTAAATCCTGAACCAATTTTTATACATAAACATAGGGTAAATGAAGGAAACTTCCCTTGTGTTATCATTGCTTACTCAGCCAAACTTTTGGATGGGAAAATTCAGTTATCTGATGAACACGACTATATGGATTGGGTTGATATTTCTACTTTTGATCCATCCAATCTTTTTTCGGAGTACATGTTGGACGCAGTTCGACTTTATTTAAAAAAATATGCATAACTTATATGTTCCACCTTATAAAATTTTTCTCTTTTTAGTTCTCTTTGGTTTTGGTTTTTTTTCTGCATCACTTTTAAAAGACGATCAGACTACATTGCCAAAATTTGATGTTCCTAAACCAGACTTTAGTTTTGATTTCAAATTTGATTTTAATTTAAGCAAACCTGAAATAGATGAGGAGATTGCTAAACCAACAAAGTTATGGAATGACGTAGTTGTCCAAACAAATGGAACCGATAGAAAATACGGAAATTTAGTAGGGATTCAATTAGTGCTCCAACCGGAGGACTTTGTTAAGGAAGAGTGGTGGCGGGAACGCATAGAAGAAACTTTAATCAAAGGAAAATCATCCGGAATTTTTGACCGTAAAACAATAGTTATTCTTCCCGAACATCTTGGAACAGGATTATTATTTTTAGATGAAAAATCTAGATTTTTAAATGCTGATTCTTTAGAATTGGCTTTAAAAACCAAAGGTGAGAACTTTTCTTTATCCGATTTGTTATATTTAAAAGCAGAAAAAATGGCGGAAGTTTACGTTCGGACGTTTTCTGAACTTGCCAAACAATACAATGTACCTATTTTAGCAGGAACAATCGTATTACCAAATCCTAAAATTGTAAAGGGGAGTCTTGTTATAGATCCGAAAGGACCTCTCTACAATGTCGCCATTCCATTTTCCGCAGATGGAAAATTGATGGATCCTATTGTGAAAAAAACTATTTTAACGGAAGAAGAATTAAAAATACTTTCTCCTGGTGAAAATACTCAGGATCGCGTTTGGGTTGTTCCTGGTTGGAAAGTAGCCATATTAATAGGACAAGAAGTATTCGATAACAATATTTACAATCGTTTAGTGGGAAAACCAATTGATGGTTTAATTTCTCCTTCAGCATCTTATCCAGAAATGAAATGGCAATCGTTTGATTTAGAAGATCCTAATGTTTGGAAACAGGAGGGAATGGCTAAAAACATCAAATCGACTAAAGCACAAGACCTTGTTCAAGTGTTCTTAACAGGGCACTTATATGGTAAAAAATGGAATGGAAAAACTTTTAATCTTAGAGACTTTTCCAATGAGGATCAAGTCAGATCGGTCGAAACTCCGACGATCTTAAACTTGTACTTTTAAATTTCTTGCGAAACTACATTTTTTGAAACGTTAATTTTGACGATTAGATATAAAATCGATTTGACAAGGCATACCTTTCCCCAAAAAATTTTCAGAGTCATGGCACAGAAGTCCCTTCCTAAAAATGAGTTTTATGTAAAATGCCCTTTGTATTCTAAAGGACTTTCAATTTGTCCTAGTTCCAAAGATCGTTTACAAACTGAAGATTTGGATAGACTTACTTCTCATTGCATCACTGACACTTATAAAGCTTGTGATATATTTTCTGCAAAAAAAGAAAAAGAACAAGCAGCCTAACCGTCACTCAACTTCCTTACTTTTTTAAAATATTCGTAAATCATCCAGTCTTCCGGTGAAAAAATAAGGTCATCTAATACAAGTTCACCTCTTTTGCTTTCATAGACAATTCGGTCTCCTGCAACACCCCAGAGCCTTTCAATAAAAAAAGGGAAATGTTCTTTCTTGCCTGAAACCTTCCATTTCATGGGTTGGTTGGGGTCGTTTTGGTTGGTAGCGATGAATTCGTCCTTTCCAGTGAGTCTCCAGGAAAATGCTTCGCGAGTGACAATGGGGATACCACGATTGATGGAGGGAGTTTTCCCTTGGTGGTAAACTACTTCTTTCAGATATAGATCGCCAATTTTTCCGCCTACGATATATCCAGAAATGCCATTGTTATAATAGAAACGCGGAAGCACAATATCCTTGGAAAGGAGTGTCACTCGTTTTGATTCCAAGTGTAAAAAGAATAAATTATAGGAGCCAGCTATCCCTGACCATACCAAAAACTCATTTCCAATGGAAGTTATGTGATAGTGGGTTTTTAATTTAGGGAATGGAGTGGGAAAGAGATTTTCAGAGATATATTTTTCAGGTTTTGAACTTTTACCTGTTTTTTCAATGAAGAGTTGGTTTTCAAAAAAGTATAATAATAAATCTCCAGAATTTGTGATTGCCATTCCTGATTTGCAAGGAATATGCACAATTGATTCATGTTCTAAAGAGGAATCAGTAGTCGAATATCCAAATAATGCACAACCTCCATATTGTTTCAATGGGTATTGAACTGCCACATAGTTTCCGTTAGCTGATATTTGTATTGAATCGGGCCGGAGTTTCAGTTCAATAGAGTTCCTACTATCATTGACTAGGTCTTTAAAATAGAGCGTTTTGTTTTCTGTCCATACTATCTTTGTTCTATCTTCGGAAAGTGCAAACAATCGAGGTTGGTTCGGTTTGTTTTTTGATAGAACTTCTGAGCTGGGACGATTTGCCGAAAGTCGGTCTTGTAATAGCGCAAGTGCCTTTTCATATTTTTCTTTCGAGATCAAGTCTTCGATTTCTGAGACTAACGATTCATGTTTAGATTGGCAGGAGAAAAAAAATAAAATTAAAACAGAGATTAGAAAAGAAAATAATTTCACTGAGACTCCAACAATTCTCGAATTTCTTCTGCGTGGATTTCTTTAGAAAATAATTCTATTGCAGTTTTGCCAACACGTTTTGTATCATAATAGGCAAAAGTTCCTGTGACTACAGCACCACCAATGGGGATCCAGCGAGCAAATTGTTTTCGGATAAGGGATTTTGAAATCATTAATCCTAATTTTTCCAACATGGTTTGAAACACTTTAACGGTTGTTGGGCGAATCAAAATTTTAAGCGATGATTCTTCTATAATTTTCCGAAAAACATGTGCCCCACCATGTTTAAAAAGACAGTATAGTAAAAGTTCTTTTGTGACCTGGACTTCTTTTCCATAGAGGGCGGCTATGTCCAAAATCAAATGCCCCTGAATGCGGTACACGAAAAGTAATTCAGGAAGGATACTTAAAATTCCCAGGGGGCCAGGTGGGAGGGAGCAGGTGGCACTGATGAGTCCCGATTTGAAAGATGCGTTTTGAACTAACTCTTGGATCAAATTCTCTGGCGGTTGGATTGTGGGTGCATAGGGGCTTCTATAGTCCTCTAAGCCCGCAAATAACTCGATGAGGCCTTCTAAAAACCCTTCAGATTTGACCTGGGAAGGTGTTTCGCTCACGGGTTTCTTAAATCCTCGTTAGATTTTAGTTTATCAAAAACAGGCATTCTATATCCTTTCCATAGACATGATAGATAGATTGAAAAAAATTCAAGAAAAATACCTCCGTATCGAGGATGAGCTAGCCAAAGCCACCGCATCCGATACTTTGAAGAATCTATCGAAAGAAAGATCTCGCCTAACGCCAGTATATACAAAAGCAGATGAATATTTAAAAATTACAAAAGATGTTCAGGATGCAAAAGCTCTCCTTGAATCCGAAAATGATCCAGACATGCATGTTATGTTGAAATCAGAGATTGAAGAAGGCGAAAAAAAGTTAGAAGAACTAGCAAAAGATCTAGAAATCATGTTATTACCTCCAGATCCGAATTCTGGAAAAAGTATTCTTGTGGAAATTCGTGCTGGAACAGGTGGGGAAGAGTCTGGTTTGTTTTGTGCTGATTTATTCCGTATGTATAATAAATATGCAGACAAACAAGGTATTAGAGTAGAAATCATTGATGTTAGTCCAACTGGAATCGGTGGTTTCAAAGAAATCGTTTTTTCATTAGATGATGAAAAGGCTTATGACCTATTTAAGTTTGAGTCTGGTACGCACCGTGTTCAGAGAATTCCTGAAACTGAATCAGGTGGACGCATTCATACATCAGCAGTTACCGTAGCAATCCTACCTGAAGCAGAGGAAAAAGAAGTAGAAATCAGAGAAAGTGATTTGCGTATTGACGTTTATCGCTCGTCAGGTGCTGGTGGACAGCACGTCAACACAACAGACTCAGCAGTTCGTATTACACATATCCCCACTGGCATTGTAGTTGCATCTCAGGAAGAACGTTCTCAGATTAAGAACCGAGATAAGGCAATGCGTGTTCTCCGTGCAAGGATTGTTGATCAAATGGCCGATGCTGCAAAACAAAGTGCCGATGCTTTAAAGAAAGCACAAGTTGGTTCAGGAGATAGGTCAGAGAGGATTCGCACATACAACTTTCCACAGGGACGTTGTACAGACCACAGAATTGGTTTTACCAGTCACAATTTGCCAGCCATAATGGAAGGTGATTTAGATGAATTAATCGATGCGTTGGTTCAAGAGGACAGATCTAAAAGATTGGCAGAAGCAAAAGCATAAAAAGAATTCATTTTTGATAGGAATTCGGTTGATTCAGACTGTCTGAATGTTATAAGGAATAGGGCGGAAATTTTCATCAGATGAATCGATTGAAAACTATCATTTCTCTTCTAGCTATCGTAAGTCTCTCCTTTGGGAATTGTAAACCTGCTAACAAAGACGAAAAGATCAGTGATCTTGTATTATACTACCTTCTTTTCTTGGCATTAGCCAATGGTGCAGAGGAGAATTGTACATTTTCCCCAAGTTCTTCCGATCCGCTTTATGGCGATGAATGGCATCTAAAAAATATTGGCCAATTTGGTGGAACCGTTGGCGAAGATGCAAACGTCAGTCCACTATGGGATCAAGATATTTCTGGTAATCGTGTGATTGTTAGTGTGGTCGATGACGGTTTAGATATTAAACATGAAGACTTAGCTCCTAATATTTCAGTCACTGCACGCGGATTAAATCTATTAAACGGCACCATCTATCCTACACACTCATATTCGGATAGTTTTCACGGATCTGCTGTAGGGGGAGTGATTGCTGCTAGAGGTGGTAATAGTCTCGGTGTTCGAGGTGCTGCACCCTGTTCAAAGTTAGTCGGTGTTAATATACTTGAGAAGTCCACCATCTATACTTCTGACGAATACCGAGCGATGGTAAATGAATCGGCCCGGGTTTCAATTTCCAATAATAGTTGGGGTTCTCCTGATAAGTATGGATGGCTTTGGCCTTCTAGTTCTCTTTGGCAACAAGGAGTAAATGAAGGAATCACAAAGGGAAAATCAGGAAAGGGAACTGTATATGTATGGGCTGCGGGAAATGGAGCCAATGGGGGCACTATTGCCTCTCCGGTTCTTGTTGATAATGCCAATTATGATGGCCAGGCCAACTACTATGGAGTGATGGCTATTGGCGGTATCGGTCAAAATGGAAAAAAAGCTGCCTACTCGGAATCAGGTGCCAATTTGTGGGTCGTCGCTCATACGCAAGGGAACGATGCCTCAGTCGATACGGCCGCAATATCAACGACAGATGCCACTGGCGCAAATGGATTGAATGTCGGTGGTAGTTTTGGAGATTATTCCTTAGGAAATTATACTAAAAAATTTAATGGGACATCCTCTGCAACTCCACTAGCTGCTGGTGCGATTGCTTTATTGATTGGAAAATACCCTGATTTGACTTGGCGCGATGTACGTGAGTTAGTTGCTTATAGCGCAAGAAAAAATGACGCGAGTGATATAGGCTGGGCACTGAATAATGCCGGCTTAAACATTAATCATAAGTATGGATTTGGTGCTGTCGATGCGGTCAGTTTACTAACGAAAGCAAGCACATGGACACCCATTACATCTGGACTCATTACGTATACTGCAACAGCATTGTCGCCAAACACGGCTATTCCCGATAATGATCTTACGACAGGGGCCACGGTAAATTATAATGTTTCTGCTCCTATCAGTTATATTGAATATATTGATGTAGAATTTACTTCAAATCATACTTACTTTCCAGAACTTCGCATTGAGATTACTTCTCCAGGTGGAACAAAAAGTGTCCTTTCAGAACCACATGGTTGTATAAATCCGTATAACAATTCTCTTTGTGCTTCTGGAAATACTTCCATTGCCTCAATGACAGGTTCATCTACCTATCGATTTGGCGTAGCTCGTCATTTGGGGGAAAGTCCAAATGGAACTTGGGTACTTAAGGTATTTGATGCCAGCGCCACTGACACTGGACAAATTAATGCAGTGCAATTACGGATTTATGGAAGGTAAATTTATGATGTATGAGTTAAGATCGGTTTTATCTTTGCGTTTTACTTTCGTGGCCTGTTTTTCTTTCGTTTTTTTAGCAGGCTTAAATGCTGATCCAAAGGAACCACCTAGTTCCATTACATTTAAAGAAGGTGGTGTCACAAAAACTTTTTATCTAAATCCGAATGTTGTCGCTGAATATGTAGACCAAAATCAATTTTCTAATCACCAAAAGATGGCCCAAGGTAGACAAGGAATCAAATCTGGATGGAACATTCGCCCACAAGGAAAACTATTATTCCCCAAATCTGGAAAATCAGCAACTCCTTCAAAGGTAACAGAAGTTTATTCAACGGCCGTCGGAATGGGGCCGAACATTGTGTTACCAGGAATTATCATCATTTCCTTTTCAAGTGATCAATCTCAAAGTAATTTGGATCGAATCTCAAACAAATATGGAATTCAACTTCTCCATCAGTTGTCTCCTCGTTTGGTTAGTTTTCAAACAGATCCAGGTTATTTGTCTATACAAAAGGCGAATGAAATACTTTCGGAGCCAAACGTCATTGAGGCTTATCCAGATATTGCTTTAGAAAAAAGTCTGAAGTAATTCGCATAACAAAACAAAGACTGTTACATAACCAGATAAAAATACATTAATTTTAATATCTCTTGCTTTCTAACGGGTTTTGGAAGATAAGATGTGATTCCGGCCAAAAAACTTTTACTTATATCTTCTTTCTGGACGTTTGCAGAAATGGCGATAATAGGAATTGAGTCACTTGCCTTAATTTGATTGGCTACTTCGATCTTTCTTATTTCCCTAGTCGCTTCTAATCCATCCATTTCTGGCATTTGCATATCCATCAATATGATATCAAATTTCTGAGATTTATATTTTCTAACTGCTTCTTTGCCGTTATAAGCAACACTGATATTGATTGGATATTTGCGAAAAAAAGTTTTAATGATAAAAATATTCTCTTCAGAGTCTTCTGCCAAAAGTACATTACAATTTGGAAAATTTTGAGGTTCAGGAAGTTCTAAATTAAGCCAATGTTTATGAATGTCTGAGTTACGTTTGATAAATCCTTCATACGGAATTTCAAAAGAAAATTCGGAGCCAATTCCAACTTGACTAACAACTGAAATCTCACCGCCCATTAATTGGATTAATTTTTTAGTAATCGTTAGACCAAGTCCAGTCCCGCCATATTTTCTAGTAGTGGAGCTATCTACCTGTGTAAAACTTTCAAATATAGAGTGTAATTTTTCTGATGGAATCCCTATTCCTGTATCTTCCACAGAAATGAGTAAGTTCTTCTTGTTTTCGCCTAACGATGTATTTACGACGATACTTCCGCTTTCTGTAAATTTCATAGCATTACTTAGTAAATTGATTAAAACTTGCTGCAATCTCGTTGAGTCGCCGGCGATACTTTCAGATATTTCTTCATCTATGTTGCATTTTATATTAATTCCTTTTGCTTGTGCTTTCATATAGAATAAGGAAACGGTTTCTTTCATTAGATCTCGAATGGAAAAATGGATATGTTCCATTTCAAATTTTCCGGATTCGATTCTAGATAAATCGAGAATGTCATTGATTATGTTAAATAGCGCCTTTCCCGAATTTCGAAGGACCGTTAAATACTCTTGTTGTTCGTCCGTTAACTCAGTTTCATTTAGTGTGTCAGTCATTCCTAGGATTGCGTTTAACGGAGTCCGAATTTCATGACTCATTGAGGCTAAAAAATCCGTTTTAGCTTGAGAGGCTTTTTGGGCTTCAATTTCTCTCTGATTTGCCAATGTCATTTTTTCTCGCAAAAGTTTTTCACGTACCACTTGTTGCGAAACATCTGAAATTTGAATCATACAAAATGAATCCGTTTCATCTTCGATGGAAATTGGAATGATATGTAAATATTGAAAAATACGATTTCCACTTTCTCTATTTTTTTCATTATCAAACAGAGGGAATGGAAATGGATTCAATGTATGCGTTAAAATAGAGTATTGTGAAAATTCTAAACAGAGTTTGATAGATTTGAAAGTTCTTGTGTTTGTTAATTCAGGGAAAATATCTAAAAAAGAAGCTCCTATCAAGTTTTTTTCTTTAATTCCCGAACTCTTGATAAACCAAGTATTTGTTAATACTATATTAAGATTTTTATCTAGAATTAGAATTCCTATTCCAGATTTCTTAATGATAGTTAATAAGTGTTTTTCGCTAAGGGAATTCACTATTTCAGCTTTTCAATCAGTACTCTAGAAAGATTTTTAATACTATCAAAATTTAAAATGAAAAATATATAACCCTTTATATCCTTTCCGCTTAGTTTATAATCTATAAAAACTAATAGAATTGAATTATCCGTTTTATGATAACTTCTTTGGAGTAATTCTTCATATTTCCCAGCAAAGAATTCTGGAATATGAGTTTCAATTTTATAATCAGACATCTTTGCTAAGTTTGATAAAATAGCATTTAGTATTATGTTTCCAATTTCACTTAAAGCATCTTTTTCAAACTGTGAAACTTCGTTTAAGGCAACATAGTCTTTCATCATCATTTTAACGATTTCTAAACTTGCACTTTTATGGAATAAAAGAAATGCAGAACCATCTCCGATACCACCAACAAACTTTTGTTCAATTGTGCAAACATCTTGATTTGCCAAATACTCTATGTTTTTTGCTTCCTCTGTTGTGATTAACTTTAAGCTAGGTACTGTGAGTAAAATTTCATCGGAAATCATTTCACTCATTAATTTCGCAGCTCCACCCAAACTAATATTGAATAGCTCACATAAAGAATCGCGTTCTATTTCAGTTAGAAAATTCATATTCAATCCAAGTGAGGTATTATTTTTTCGGCCGTAACTGGTTTTTCTACAAAATCAATCCCAATTGTTTTTGCTCGATTCTTAATTGCATCTTGGATATTCGCAGTAATCAAAACCACTTTTGTATTTTTGTAATTTTTTTTGAGGTCTTCTGCTAAATCGAGTCCAGATAAGGTTCCTGGCATGTTTTGATCCAAAGTGAAAAAATCGATGTCCTGATGGTCAGTTAAAAGTGATTTGGCATCTTCTGCGGAACTTGCCTCCAAAATATCCCAATCTGGATATTTATCTAAAATAATTTTCCGTATCATTAAACGAGTAACTGTGCTATCGTCGACGATTAGTGCTTTTTTTTGTGACATATGTATTGCCTTAATTCCGAACTAGTTTATATATGAGATTGCACCTAATAATTGACGGAAAAAAATCATCTCTCCAGCCTTATATGCGAACCAAATACTGTTTATTATTATTTTTTTACTTTTTTTGCCTCTGTAAGTCGAATCAAAAAATTTGCGAAGGCGAAAATTGCAGAAATGGAAAATTTCAGGTCGATTATGAAAATGGCGATCGTTTTGATGGAGAATTCTTCGAAGATATTAAACATGGCAAAGGTACTTATTATTATTCTAATGGCGATCGTTTTGAAGGAGAATACCAATTCGGTTATAAAGACGGTCTTGGAGTCTATCGTTATGCGAATGGAGACAAATACATTGGATCTTATACCAAAGGAAAACGCCAAGGTTCAGGAAAATATTATTTTTCTGATGGATTGATTTTAGAAGGTTACTGGGAAAACAACCATCTGCAAGGCAACGCAAAAATTGTAAATGCTAAGGGAAACTTGGTTTTGGAGGGAATTTGGAAAAATAGTCGGTGGATAGGAATCTCACCGACGGATTCTTCAATGAATGCTATCGAAATTTCGAATCCCGAGTGATTCGTAAATTTTTCTTGTCGCCTTTGATTTGTTAAGTGTATACATATGGATCCCAGATATTTTGTGATCTAATAAATCTCTTACTTGTTCCGTTGCCCAATGGATACCAACATTTTCAGCATAAACATCATCCTCGGCACGAGAAAGAGACTTTAACAATTTTGCTGGAAAATTCGTTCCAAGTGATAACTCTGCCATTCGCGCCATTCCCTTTCTGGAAGTAACGGGCATAATCCCGGCAATGATTGGAACTTTGATACCTGCAATTTCACATCGTTCTACAAAATCATAAAAGTAGTTATTGTTAAAAAACATTTGGGTGCAAATGTAATCGGCACCTTGGTCTACCTTCCATTTCAAATATTCAATTTCTTTTAAGCGATTAGGGGTAGAAGGATGTCCTTCTGGAAAACCTGCAACACCAATGCCCATTGTAGGAAACTCTTTTTTGATGAATCCAACCAACTCGCCAGCGAATGCAAATCCGTTTTCCGTTTTTTGAAATTCTGTTTGCCCTTTGGGAGGGTCCCCTCGAAGAGCCATGATGTTATGGATTCCACTTTTTTCGTAACGTCTTAGAATGTCTCGAATTTCCTCTTTGGTAGAACCTACACAGGTAAGATGACTAACAATAGTTAAACCAGTTTGTTCTTGGAGTTTAACAACTAAATCATGTGTTAGATCCCTCGTGGATCCTCCAGCCCCATAAGTAACACTTACGTAGGCAGGATTCATTTGGGATAATTCTTGTATGTTTCGGAACAAATCTTCAGAAGCTTCCTGATTTTTTGGAGGAAAAAACTCGAAGCTGATCGTAGTTTGTTTTTTACCGAGAACCTGAGAAATATGCATAAAACCTATCCTCTAAACAGGAATATTTTTCTCAAGCCCCTTGTTTGCCAATAGCCAACCTTTTGACGCTTTTGTTTTCACTGCCAACCAGAGCGCAAATTTAGGAAACAAAGCAGGAAGGATCACAATGGAGGCACGTAGGTAGGAAGGTACCAATACCTCTCCGGGATTTTTTTTAATCGCATATACAATGGCATCTGCCACTTGAGAAGGTTCGATCACCGGGGTAAAAATAGAAGGTTTTACACCGTCTATCATTCTTGTATTTACCATTGTGGGGCAAATCCAGCTAACACCGATTTGAGTGTCATAAAGCTCCATTTTGAGGGCTTGGGAAAAACCCACCATAGCGTGTTTTGTAGCAGAATAAGTCACTGTTCCCTCAGTTCCGAATTTGCCTGCGATGCTTGCTAAGTTGATGATGGTAGCTTCTTTTTGTTCCCTTAAGATTGGCAATGAAAGATAAACCAACTTCATTGGTCCTGCCACATTAATTTGGATGGCTTTGTTCCAAACGGAAAAATCTTTTCCCTCATAGTAACCGCTAGGGGCAATTCCTGCGTTATTGACAAGGATTTGAAAGGTTAGTTTTTTCTTTTGGATTTGTTTGATCAGAGATTCTATCTCAGATTCTTTAGAAAGATCGCAAGCAAATCCATAGAATTTTCGACCCAGTGATTCCACTTTATTTTGAATCTCTTTTAGTAAAGGTAATTTAACATCAACACCAATGATATCATTTCCCTCTTTTGCTAATCGTTCCGCGGTTAAAGCGCCGATTCCCATTCCACATCCCGTGACAAGTATTGTATTTCCCGAAAGTTTCATATATTCAATCTAATGCTTTTTTTACTTTCGTCAATCCGAATCAAGAGAGAAATAGACGCATGGAATATAGATTGTTAAAGGCGGAATTGGGTCACAGACTTCCCACAGTTTCTTCTACTAATGAATGGATTAGAGATGTGTCTATTCCCTTTGGTTCGTGGGTGATTGCAGAGGAACAAACTGCAGGGAAAGGTCGTGGTCAAAATGTTTGGCAATCGTTAGGCGAAGATCCTTTGATCTTTTCTGGAAAAATCCGCATTTCTGCGGCCGAAATATCACTTCCTTTACTATCAATTTTTGTTTCCTCTGCAGTTTTAAAAACAATCTATCTATTTTTTCCTGAACGGGAAGAAGATACAACAGTCAAGTGGCCAAATGATATTTATCGTGGAGACAAAAAAGTTGCGGGGATTTTGGTTCAGTCAGAATTTACTAACGGAATTTTTGAAGTAGTGATTGGTATTGGCCTTAATTTTTTTGGGAAGAGTGTTCCTGAAATTTTGAAAGAGAAAGCTACTTTTTTATGTGATTCTGCACTTGAGGAAGGTTTATTAGAACGATTTGCAAATCAATTGATTATTGCTATTAACCAATCGGTAATTGCTCTCTTGGACCAGGGACAAATTTTAAAAGATTTGGTTTGGATTGAGGATCATTCCCTACTAAAACATAAAGTCATTGAAACCGAATGGCAATCGAGAATGGTTCGTGGACGTGTTTTGGGAATTGATGAATTAGGATTCCTTCTCATTATGACCGAAACCGGTGAAAAGATTGAACTTATGGATACTTCACCAAAATTTCGGATAATATAAATGTCAGAATCACCTTTATTATTAGTTATCGATGTTGGAAATACAAACACTGTATTTGGTGTTTTCCGTGAAGGAGAAGAAACTCCCGACTTTCACAAAAGAACTGTGACAAGAAGAGATCGAACCTCGGATGAGTTAGGTCTTTTTTTGAAAGGATTTTTGACTCAAGAGAATGTAAAAGCGGATCGAGTCAAAACGGCAATTTATTCAAGTGTAGTTCCCTCACTAAATCCAATTGTAGAGCGAATGTTAGAAGATTGGTTTAATGTAAACCCACTCCGCGTTCACTACCAAATGAAACTCAATTTCGGAATTAGTTATCCTCGACCTTTTGAAATAGGTGCGGATCGACTTGTAAATGCCGCTTATTGCGCAAAAACTTACCCTAGAAAAAAAGCAATCCTCGTGGATTTAGGAACTGCAACCACATTCTGTGTAATCAATGAAAAACCCGAATATGTAGGGGGAGTCATTGCACCAGGCCTTAAAATTTCAATGGATGCTTTAACGCGGAACACAGCACAACTTCCTCCTATAGTATTTGGCTCACCAAAACGAGTGTTAGGTGACTCTACTGTAGAGTCCATTCAGGCAGGTTTTTTCTTTGGTTGGATTGGTTTATTAAAAGAAATCGTAAGGGCGATCAAAGACGAACATCCAGGAGATTATGTGGTAGTGGGAACGGGTGGCCTTGTCACTACCATCCATGCTTCGCATAACCAAGTGTTTGATGAAATTGATCCAATGATGACTCTGAAAGGATTAAAAATTTTGGCAGATTTAAATTCCTAAGATTTTTTTCCTATAGGCTTCTCCCATAAGTTCATACCCGATTTGATTTGGATGAATTGGATCGGATGTAGGATATAAGGGAACTTCACCAGTATAGGACTCAAATATAGATTCAATTTCAACGTAGTCTAGGTTGGGTCTATTTTCTTTCATTCGACGAATGGTTTCATTATTGGTTCGAATGGTTTCTCGAATGGAAGTCATATTGGTTAGAGGCATTGTTGTTACCATTACTTTCGAAGTCTGTGAAGATTCTAAAAATTGAATCAGTTCAATGTATCTAGACTCAAATCCACTGGTTCCATACACCATTGCATCATTGGTTCCTAATTCAATGAGCCAAAGATCGGTAGAAATTTCATTTAAGCGGCTTTTGTTTTGTAACCAATCTTCAATTGTGTACCCAGCAACAGAGATATCTGTTACTTTATAACCCTGAGGTAGTTTTGTTTTTAGCCCGAATCCATCAGACCATTGCCCCAAAGAATCCCCAACAATTGTAATACGACGTTCCATTGGTACTCCCGAGAGTAGCGTTAGATATTGATTCGATGGTTGTTTCGAATGATAACAACCGATCAAAAAAAATATAGAAATGATAAAGATTTGAAATTTTTGATTAAGAACCAGGATGTTCATTTTTTTGTATAAACAATAGTTTTATAATGTAACCAATGATTACCTGGAACAGGTATTTCCCATTCTTGCCGATTCCAAGTAGATTCATTTAGGTAATCTTTTATTACATGATTGATTAGTTGGTCATCATAAAACACAAAACTATCTCTTGACTTGATCGTTTGGATATATGCCTCGGAAGGAATATCCAATTCCCCTGGAATGAATTCCAAGAGGTTCATATCAGGTCTGTTTTTTCGTAAATAAAAGTAAGGATCAGGTAAGGCTTGTAAATAAACAGATTTTGAATTTGCCAAACTCATATCTAAATGTTGGAAATGTGATTCTAGAATTCGATTGGAATCTGTTCTGTACCAATGAATATGATTTGTATACAATAAGGAAGAAAGTGATAATAGAATGCCAACAAAAGCTAATTTGGAGGTAAGGTTTTCAGATTCGTATAGTAGAGCCATTCCAAAAGCTAGTGGGAATAGAATGTGGAATACATACCATCCTTCAGAGGATGTGTATAAAGAAAGTAAGACCGAAAGAATCCAAATCCAAAACAAAATCCATTTTTGACTGAGTTTTCCAAATGTTTTAAATAACTTATATGAAATATACGTTAACGTTGAGAGTTCTATGGCAATAAGAGCCAATCGTAATTTTGGAAATCCAAATCCAAAGGAAAATACTTTTATCTTGTCAATTAGAGTGAAAGTTTCCAATAGATTTCGTTTGCGTGTGAGTTGTGCACCGAATTGAATTTCAAACCATTCCCAATTAGGATGGATGTAATACATCCAACAAAGTATTGGAAGAACTCCTCCAAGTACAAACCAAGGAAGTGTTTTGAATCCAAAATTTCTCCAGACTAAAAAAAGTGTGACTAATCCGAAGGAAGCACCAATCGGATGAGATAAAAAAGAAAACGAAAGGGAAACACCAGCTAAAAAGACATACCACTGTTTTGATTTATTTTTGTTCGTTGCAAATAGAAGGCTAAGGATAAAGAAAAAAGCAGTAAGACCTTCCATCCTAGCAACAGTACCAAAACGAAAAAGAAGAGGTTCCCACAAGATACTTGCAAATGCAATTTGGCTTGCTGCTTCAGAGATTGATTCTCTTCTCAGTAACAGGTAAAAACCAAAAGCTGTAAGATATACAATGATAACGTTTGCAATGCGAACGGTTGTTAGTGTATCGGGAAATATTGATAGCGAAAACCCAGAAAAAATTAAATAGAGGGGTGGCATCCATAAGGTTTTGGATTCCATTCCGGGGATAAGGCCATTTAAAACATCGGTTTGCAAATGGCCATTGGTCGCAAAAGAGAGGGCAGGGGAAAAGAAGAGTACTTCGTCAGGCCAAACAACTGGGAAAACGTCCAAGTTCATCCAAACCTGGAAGAAAAATAGCCCGGAAATAATCAAAAACGAGGCATAAGCCACGTGGGTTTTATTTGGAGAGGGAATTAACGGCTTCTTGTTCCGTTTCGAAGACTTCAAACAAGTCCAAAAGTTCCACCACATCAAATACCTTTTTCACTGGAGGGGTGATGCAACAGAGTTTTAGCTTTCTGCCTTGTTTGTCTAACTCCCGAACCATCCCTACAAAAATGCGAATTCCAGAAGAGGAAATATAAGAGATAAGTTCCAAGTTGATGATGATATCGCCCTCACCGTTTTGCACGTCATCAGCCAATTTGGCCTCCACTTCATCCGAATGGGTAATGTCCAAACGACCGTTAAGGTGAACGAGTGTGTGCTTTCCGATTTTTTTGGTTTTAATTTCCAAAGCGAGCCTACTTGGAGACTAGAATCTCTGAAAACACCAAAGGTTCAAGAAATTTTTAGGCTGCTTGGTTTTTGTTTCGATTAAAAAGACGCGGATCTGTTCGTTCTTCCACCGGAATGTGCAATAATATTCTTTGTCTTGTAGAACGAGTCGACCTATGTCCCAAAAACTCCTGGATTTCCCAAACAGGAAAACCTTTTTTGAAAAGATCTAGAGCAATGACATCGCGTAAGAACGGAATATGAATTTCTTTTGCAATCAGCTGACTTGCGTTTTTTAGAATTTTTTGAATGGTCCTTGTTCGTAGTTTTCCATAACGACCTGGAAATAGATAATCACTAGGGGAGAATTCAGAGGAATAACGATATAACTCCAAGGCTAAATTAGGTTCGATAAAAATCTTTCTTCTACGCAAACGACCACCGTTCTTTAATTTGAATAGGTTGCGCTCAGAATTAAAATCACCGATTTTTAGATGGATGATTTCAGGCAGTGATAAACCTGTGCACACCAAAAACTTGATGATTAAGTAGTGTAGGTAGTTTCGATCGCGGAGCCGAAACAATAGAGTTCTGATTTCCGACTGGTTAATCAACTGGTTATCAAGCGACATGACATCAACAGTCAAAACTTGTGGAAGAAGGATTGGTAATTTTAAATTATTATTTAGCATAAATTTTTCTCGCAGGAATGTAACAGGTATATCAATCTATGCAATCAATTTGTCACCAAACCGCAGTTTTGGATCGAAAATTCTGAAGAAATAAATTTACTTGTTCATGTTTTTGCACCTTATCATTTTCTGCTTGATTCATATTCTAAAAACGATCCTATCTTTGGGAGAAACGATAAAGGACAGAAACGAATGGACTCTTTGGAACTGAAAACGAATGACCCGGAATTGCAACTGACAAAGGAAGACTTACAAAAAGTTGAGGAACTTACTGGGCAAATAAAACTCAATAATCCGAACGATGTAGTCTCATACGGTGCCTCGGCCCAAGCTAAGGTTTCCGAATTTGCGGACAAAGTTCTTTCGGAAATTAAAACAAAAGATTCAGGATATGCTGGTGAACTCCTAAACAACCTCTTGTTTAAAATCAAAGATCTGAATTTGGATAGTTTTGCCGGGGAAGGGAACAGTTTGTCCAAAATTCCTTTGATTGGCGGTCTTTTCGATGCTTCCAGGAAATTTTTGGCAAAATTTGAAGATCTACAGTCCCAGGTAGAGAAGATTGTAGAGGAATTGCATACGGCACGCACTAATTTGACAAAAGACATAACATTGTTACAGGCGTTATATGAGAAAAACTTGGAATACTTTAAGGAAATCCAAGTGTATATCGCTGCAGGTGACAAAAAAGTAAAAGAGTTAAGAGACAAAATCTTACCGGAGATGTTAGAAAAAGCAAAAGCACAAGGTGATACTTTGGCTTCCCAACAATACCAAGACATGGTTCAAATGGTCGATCGATTTGAGAAAAAAATCCACGATTTGAAACTCACTCGAATCCTCTCGCTACAGACCGGGCCGCAGATTCGCCTCATTCAAAATGGTAACCAGGTTTTGGTCGAAAAAATTCAAAGTTCTATTCTTAACACTATACCTCTTTGGAAAAATCAAATCGTGATCGCTTTAGGTCTATTACGCCAAAGAAAAGCCTTAGAAGCACAAAAAGAAGTTTCTAAAACTACAAACGATTTAATCCAAAAAAATGCAGAAATGTTAAAAACTGGCACTGTGGAAATTGCAAAAGAATCCGAAAAAGGAATTATTGAAATTGAGACTCTAAAATCAGTGAATCAAAAGTTAATTGAAACCATTACTGAAACTTTAAAAATTCAAGAGGATGGTCGTCAAAAAAGAAAATCTGCAGAACAAGAGATGATCAAAATCGAATCAGATATAAAACAAAAACTATTGGAATCAAAATAGAATGACCGAAGTGCAATTGGAACAAAATCAAGAAGAAAGGAAGTGGGCGAGACGTGCCCACCTCTCGACAATCCTAACTTATCCGATGGCTTTATTGCCTTTTCCATTCTTCATATCTTCGCTTGGAGCTATGATCTATCCATTTGTGATGTGGCTTTCTCGAAACAAATCATCATATTCCGCCAAACAATCGCTAGAAGCAATGTATTTACAAGCGCTATTATCTTTAGGCTTTTTTGGATTTGGAGCAAAGTTTGGTGATGATCGGGTTTTACTCGTTTTTTCCTATGTGTTTATGGCATTCTTACATGCAGTTTTTTTAGGAATTGCTATTTATAGAACTACGATTGGAAAAGCCCATCACTACCCATTTAGTTTTTTCCCTCTTCTTTTTTCCTCTAACAAAACAAAGGAAAACTGGAATGAGCTAAAGAAAAAATTTGAGGACAAAGTCGAATTTACCGAATACAAAACACAAATGGAAAAATTGGATGGATTCCGCAGCCAGACTGAAAAAGAATCCAAATCTTTGTCGGATACTTCATTGCAAAGTTTGTGTAATGAATATTTACATTCCTTATCGGATTTACGTGTTCGACTTGCAGAAGACCCATTGTCCTATCGCAAAGCAAAACAGTTTCTCAATTATTTTCCAGAGACTGTTTCCAAGATTTTAAATCAGTATAATAAAGTTAGTTTGGATGTCAGTTCCCAAGAATCTGAAAAAAGGAAAACTGAATTGAATTCTTTGCTTAGCGAAGTTATCAAAACGACAGAACAGGTAAGAAATAAATTGAAAGCTGATGAAACCCTAAATTTAGATGTTGAGATCACCGCAATGAAGAAAAACATCGAATTTGGTGGTTATTGATGCAAGCTGAGTTATTGGATAGGTCTTATCATTTTTTAAATTTTCTTCCAACGGTTTCCGATTTCTTAGTACAAAAACACAAAGAATCAGGACTCAAAGTAGACGAAAAGGGTTTGTATAACCTCGTTACGGAAGCTGATTTAAAAGCAGAGTCCATGATTTTGGAAGAAATCCAGAAGAATTATCCAGCAGATGGAATTCTATCCGAAGAACGTGGAAAATTAGAAGGTAAGTCTGGTTACACTTGGGTGGTGGATCCATTGGATGGTACAACCAACTACACACACGGACTTCCTTTATACGGTATTTCTGTCGGCGTTGTAGAGACCGAAACAATGACTCCACTCCTTGGAATGGTTTTTTTTCCAGAACTAAATACATTCTATCATGCGATCAAAGGGCAAGGTGCATTCCGAGAAAAAACTCCTATCCAAGTTTCCAGAACAAGCGCTCTTAAGGATTCACTTTTTGTCACAGGATTTCCCTACGACAGAAATTTATCTTTAGATACACTTATGCAGTATTATAAATCCATATTGCAAAAATCGCGCGGAATTCGTAGGACTGGGGCGGCAACTCTCGATTTATGTTGGTTAGCTGAGGGGAAGTTTGAAGGATATTATGAACTTGGATTAAAACCTTGGGATATGGCTGCGGCTGGGCTTATTGTACTCGAAGCGAAGGGAAAAATTACGTCTATGGACGGAAATGACTTTTCCATTTTGATTCCAAGTTTACTTGCCACAAATGGTTTTGTACATGAATATTTGTTAGCTGAGTTTGAAGGACAAATCAACCGAGTAGCATACTAACCATTTGGTTCAGTTTTTTTCGAATCACTTCTTTACTGAAGTTCGCCAAAACATACTGACGGCCATTCTTTCCCATACGATTGGCAATATTTCGATTTTCTAATAAAAAATCTAAGGTTCTTTGGAAGGAAAGGGAATCGGAATAAAACAAACCACCCTGACTTCGTAAACAATGCCCCCGCATTACGGTAGATTTAGCATTGATTAAAACTGCTTTTTCTTGGATCCAGGATTCCATAATAGATATAGAAAAACTCTCATAAGCTGATGGATTGAGTAAAAGAAAAGATTTTTGGATTTCCGAGATTTTTTCTTCTTCGCTGATATAACCTGTAAAAACAATTAATGGATCTTTTGGTATTTCCATCGAAGAAATAGTTCCTAAACATTTCATGGATATATCACTTCGATGAGCAAAAAAATTCCAATTCTTAAAGAATTCGAAAAGTTCTGGATAACCTTTTGCCGGTTCGATTCTACCAATAGTAATTAATTGGTTCGAATGTGAATTGTTATGATTTTGATTTTTGAATGTATCATTAATATAAGTTCCAATTAAAAAATAGGAATGAACATTCTGCTTTGTGTAATCTTCGTAAACAGCCAATTCTTCCGGAGCATTGAAACTATAGATATAGCGGTTTGAATAGGTCTTCTTATACATTGGAAGACGAAATGGCGGTTCATCATGAAATGTTGGTACGATGACAAACGGAATTTTTAAATTGGGAATACTTGCTACCACCGGATAATAAAGATATCCAATTAGGACGGCGATATCAAAGTGATTTTGTTCCTTTATCACATAGTCTACTAAGTCAGGACAATACGGTCCTTGTTCTTTTAAAAATTCAAATTGTTCTTTATCAGAAACGGAATCACCTTTTTCTAAACATTGGTTTAAAAGACGATTCATCTTAGCCATGTTTCTGGTTTGTTTTACCGGAAAACGAATAATACGAATTTGATTTTCGTTGATCTGTCCTTTCGGTAATTCATTCTTCCAGCTCACATAATCTTTTGCGGAAGAAGTACAAACTGTAACATCATTTGATTCAGAAAGGATGGATGCATAATCATAAGCTAATTTTTCAGCTCCACCTGAAGCATTTTCCAGAAATCTTGCGGTGACGATGAGAATTTTTGCCATAACTAAGGTTTTGCCACTTCGAGTAGTGGAAGAATACTTGTAGATTCTAGATATTCGTTTAGTCGTTGGTTTTGTGAATAAATTATAGAATTCCTGAGTTCCGAATTTTTAAAAATAGAATCTACAAGTGGGACTAGCTTTTCAAAATCCTTCGATTCAAAAAGTACACCTGATTTTCCTAACGTTTCGGGAACGGCTGAGGCTGCGAAAGCCACAACAGGAAGATGAAAGTAGATTGCTTCCATCAGTGGAACACAAAAACCTTCATGTTCACTCATTGATAAAAAAATATTACTTTCCGAATAGATTTTTTTTAACATTTTCTCATCAACATAAGAAATGATTTTTACTTCTTCTGATAAATCTAAATGATGAATCATAAAATTGAGTTCGTCCATATAAGATTGTTGGTTTGGATTACAAAAACCTAACATTCGCATGGAAAACTGATTTCCCATTTTAGATTTCCATGTTCTAGCAAAACGAATCAAGTCGTCTTGCCGTTTATTTGGAGCTATGCGACCTACAAACAAAAAGGATGGCTGCGTAAATGATTTTGATATAGGATCTCTTGGTACATCTTTCCATTTTTGAAAATTTAGATGAAGAGGTAATAACCGAACATGTTTGAAGCCTATTTCCTTTAGTTCTGACAAATTAAAATTAGAAACCGCAAATGAATGATCAAATTGATCTCGAATCAATTCTAAATCTTCCCGTCCTTTTCTTAACAAGTAAGAAAATTTAAGGTCATATCCTGAAAAAAAATCTTCAGGTGTAACATTGTGATAAATAAGAATTTTCCGATTAGGAAATTTTAATACAAAATTTAGAACTTCACTATGGATGGAATGATGATAAACTAAAACATCGGTCGGTTTGATATTTGCTTTGGTCAATTTTTCAGCATATTTTCGATCGTAGGAAAATATATTTTCGGCAAATATTTTACCATGATATCCCTCTTTCGAAAGTAATCGCTTTATCTCCAACATTTCTTGAGATATTGCATCACCTAATTGAAATCCTGCGGAAAACTGATGTATATTCATTGGATACCGGAACTGAGAATTTTTGAAATCTCTTCCTGGAATGGGAATTTATTGTAGGATTCCAATACTTTGTATTGTTCTGAAATCAGGGAAGTTCGTTTTTCTAACTGAAATAAATTATCTTTCATTATTTGGATAATAGAAGGATATTCTTTCGTTTTAAGAAGAATTCCCGCTCCTCTCATGGTTTCGGGAATGGCTCCCGCTGCATAAGCAAAAACAGGAATCCCGGCGCCAAAAGCCTCGAGTATTGGGAGACAAAATCCTTCGTGTTCACTCATCGAAACAAAAGCTCCCGCCTCTTTTAAAATTGAGATAACCTCTTGGTCCGTTTTCCCTGTCAAAAATTCTACTTTCCCATTTAAATCTAAACTTCGTACTTTTTCTGTTAGTTTTTCGAAGTAACCATCAAAGGCTCCAATCACTGATCCAATACATTTACATCTTGCATCAGGAAATTCTTTTACCCAGTATGAGAATAATTCAATTAAATCCTCCCATTTTTTTTGAGGGGAATAACGGCCAACAAATACCAAAGAATGATTTCTTGATAGATCTTCGGATTTTGAATTGATATCATATGATTTACATATAGGGAGGATATAAGGATTTTTGAATTGGTATTCAGAAACTGTTTGTAAGTTAAACTCTGAGTCGCACCAAATAGAGTCAGAAATAATTGATAAGGTGGCAATTTCAAGATAGGAAAGCGATTCAAATTTTGACATTGCGAGGTGTATATCTGGCGTTGTTGTGTCTTTGTAAAATATAGCAGGCGTTACATTGTGAAATCTTAATATTTTTTTTCCAGGTAAATTTTGAAATAGCTCATAAGGATACCCGGCCCCACCATAGTGAAGAATATGAATATCATTAGAAGTGGTTGGATGTTGAAAGTGATTCGTGAGGTGAAACTCACTATTTAAGGTTTTACCTTTTCTTGGTTGCCTGGTGATGAAATGCGATTTGTAACCTAAAGAATTAAAAACTTCAGAAAGGCCAATGGCATCGTTTCCAACACCGTCAGAATCTTTTAGCTCATCTAAATGTTGAAAAACATTCATGTATCAAGTTTGGTGTATCTAAATACTTTTGTATCTTCTGTGGTTGAAAGATCTCTTACTTTTTTAAAACCTAGGGTTTCTAAATAGCTGGGCAACTTATTTAAATCAATCTCTGAAACTTGTAGGTCGCTGAAAGGGCGGTTTGAATGATTTGATTTGATTGCTACAGAAAAATATAAGTGATTTCCTTCGGCAAGTGAATCAGAAATTTCAGCAAATAACTTTTCTATCCAGAATGATGGAAATCGGTTTAATGGTAGGTATACTAAAATGTCAGTTGCCTGATTTAGAATATTCCTTAATGGAAATAATTGATTTTCTAGTCGGACGGTAGCGGTAATTTTACTTTGAATGAAACGAAATTCGTTTTCATCAGAAGTGATCGACTGAAAAGGAATTTTTAATATGGAAAGTTGTTTTAGTATGTCCCCCCATTCAGGAAACAATACCAAGATTTCCTTTGTCTGGGAAATGTCCTCTAATGCTACTTTCCAAGCGGGATTGGAGCCGGCATCGATAAAATACGAATTTGCCGCCCAACCAAAGTTAGGTAAAGAATTCGAAGTTGTTTGTAACAAATGATCCCTGAAAAAACCATCAAATCGATTTTCAATTTGTTCAATTCTCTTTCCTAAGCGCACTAGTTCATGCAAAACAGAAAAAAAAGCACGAATTCTATTCTCAGAAAGTTTTTTATCAATTAGTCCGTAAACAGAGATTAGGCGACTTAGCAGATATTTAATTGGACCTTTAATAAACCAGAATTTGGGATTCGAAAACTTGGGACTAGAAATCCCTTTTTCAAAGAGGTGCGCTGTTCCCGCAGGATCAAATTTTCTAAATCCCTGCGGAGACTCGGGTTTATAACTCAACTTAGTCAGTTCCAACCAGTTCGCCGCTTGGGAAGGATCAAGAGGAATCTTCGATTCGATTTCCTGCATTAATTCCGAAACATTTAACTGTGGGTCTCGGATTTCGACAAAGGGGGATGGATTGAATTTCTTTTTGTCTTCCACAGTTTTCTTTCTTTTCTTGAGAGGATTTGAAAAATTGGAAGAATGGCAACTAAATCTTAGGGCCGAATCGGAATTTTCCCTTTTCTATGAAAAAAAAACAAACTTTAGTCACTGGGGCTAGCGGATTTGTCGGAAGTTATCTCCTTCCTGCTCTTGAATCGCAAGGTGATTCCCAAATCTATTGTTTTCAAGGTGACATTCGTGACCGAAATACAGTAACCAATCAATTTGAAAAAATCAAACCAGATATTTTGGTTCATTTAGCTGCTCAAGCCTTTGTGCCTATGGCCATTGACAACCCTTGGGAAACAGAAGAAATCAATGTTGGTGGGACCTTGAATTTACTCGAGTCATTGCATAGGATGCAAAGGCCGTGCAAAATGTTGTACATTTCCTCAGCAGATGTTTATGGGAAACAAAACATATCCTCGCTACCTTTAAAAGAGACCCTTCTACCAAATCCTGTGAATCCTTACGCGGGTAGTAAATTGGCAGCTGAATCTTATTGCCGACAGTATGCACAATACAGCCCTTTTGTATCTGTAGTCATTGCTAGACCTTTTAATCATATAGGGATTGGACAACGGAAAGAGTTTGTAATTCCTAATTTTTGTTCTCAAATTATCGAAGCCAAACATTCAGGAAAGACAACGATTGCCGTTGGGGATTTAGAACCTACACGGGATTTTTCCCATGTGGAAGATATCGTCAGTGGATACCTTACTTTAATTGAAAAGGGTGAGTCCGGTGAAATTTACAATATTTGCTCAGGCGAAGAAAGAAGCATTCGGTATATGGTAGAGGAATTAGTAAAAATTTCTGGCCATAAGATTAAATTTGAAGTAGACTCTGGACGTGTTAGGGCGTCCGAAACTTCCAAAGTTTATGGAGATAACTCTAAACTAAAAGCACTCGGTTGGAGAAACAAACATAGTTTAAGCGAAACTTTGCTACAAATTTATAATTATTTAGAATCAGAATTTTTAAAATCTAAACAAACGGATTGAACTTCTTTCCAAGTTTTATCAGAAACAACCTTTTTGATTGTTCCTTTTTTTCCAGCTTTAATCAAAGTTTCTAGATTTTTCATTCTTTCTTCAGTAGCAGGATGTGTACTTAAAAAATCGGTTAATGATTTTGTGACGACTTGATCATCCTTTGCTTTTGTATTAGTGGGATTGTCTTTTGCTTCAGTATTCTCTTTTTCCAGTTCTTGCATTCTTTTAAAGAAGGTAAGGAGACCCGATGAAGAGAGATTTTGATTTTTTAAATATTCAATAGAAGTCTCATCTGCTTCGGTTTCAAAGTCTCTTGAAAATTTTAGAACAAGAATAGTAGAACCAAGTTCTGTAAATGTTTCTAGAAATTCCATATTTCCTAATCCAGGTCCCACCACCAAACTGATAGCAAGTGATGTCCCGCCTGCTTTTACCAAATTACGCATGTGGTGTCTTTTTTCCACGTGGGCGACTTCGTGAGCTAAAACTCCAATTACTTCCTCTTGTGACCTAGCATCGTTTAATAATCCCGAAAAAAAATAAATTTTACCGTTAGATAACGCGAAAGCATTGGGTATGGTAGATCCAATCACAGAAACTCTAAATTGATGTGGACTTCCTTTGGGCACAACTTTTTTTAATGCTTCAGAAAAGAACCTCTCGGTTGCTTTGGTATTACATTCTTGAAATTGAGCATCCATTTTGAGCTGAACTGTTTCACCGAGAGATTTATCCATAGAAACAGGGATAAAGTTAGTAACGAGTTCTAATCCTTTAAAATAAAAGAATCCAATGATCCCAACAATGATGATTGATAAAATTCCAAGAACTACAGGATTCATTTCTCTAATCGAGTAAAAAAATGCATGTGTTTGACTTTGGTTTTTCTTTGATTGGATCCAAAAGGATTCTAATTTTTTTGCATCTGTTTTAGAACATATAATTTCTAAAACGGGACTTTCTTTCAATTCGTCTGGCATAAGTGTCAATTTACAGCCATTATGCGTTAGTGAGAATTCGCTAAATTGAAATAAGTTTAGTTTGTGAGCTATCTCCCCTGATACAAAATCAAGGGTTTGGCCATGAATCAGAACAGTCCCGTCTTCAGGGACTGCTGATACTCCGTTAAAATAACGGGATGTAAATGTTTGGTTTTCGAACAATGTTTATGATAGGAAGCCTTCTAGAGCTTCGGCTAGAGCTTCCAATCCCTCCGCAGTGGCATTGGCTGTGGTATCTGCCTTTGCTTCGATGATAGAAAAATCAACCTCTGCTTCTAAACTTACAGACTCAATAAAAAGTTTAGTCAGACGGACGATTGCCCAGGCAAATCCAATTCCTAAAGTAAATATGATGATTAAATAAGCGATGAGAAAATTAACAAAAATTTTTCCACCTGTAATATCGGATCGAAATTTTTTCCCTTGGAAACTGGTTCTATTCCAAATGTAATTTTGAACATCTGCCAAAAACCACGAATAGTAAATTCCAAGAGTCACTATACTTAATAAGAATCCTTTTAAGTAGAGGAAAAAGATTTCCTTTCCTTCTGCAGAAAATCCAAAATTTGTATTTCCATATCTAGTTTTGCTTTGAACATACGCTTCTTTTTCTGCAAAAAACCAGGGGTAATAAATTCCTAATGTAATGATGGTTAATAGAATCCCTTTTCCATAAATCTTGGTCACTTCGAGAATTTTTCCGTCAAATCCAAATCGAAGGTTACGATATCCTGTCCGAGAAGTTAGATACCTACGGCCTCCTACGACGATGATAGGAACTAGCGCAAGGAATACTCCCATTGTCAGAACAAATCCTACAACCGCGCTAAAATAGGGAATTGGAATATAGGAAAGAATAGTCTGAATGATATAAATTCCTATGTAAAGGACTATGATTATACCAAACGCCTTTAGAAAACCAATGAGACGTTCTTTTCCGGTACCATGAAATGAAAAACGTTCTCCTGCCCATTCTAAATTCTCTGCCATAAATTTTTGGACATTTGTTCTTGCCCAAAAGCTATAAATTCCTAATGTTATGACCGTCAGAAACATATTCTTCAGTAAAAGAATGAATAGTTGTCCCCCGGTTGCATGGTATTGTAATCTTGTATTGTTCATTGAAGTCCTCAAAGGATGATTAGTGGGAAGAGAATAAAACATTTCAGAATGGGGTAAAGAAAAATATTTCCTATCCATAGGAAATACAATTCGTACCATTGAACCTAATTCATTACTTTTTTAGGAATCGCCGAACTTGCGTATCATTAATAAAGTCTACTTTTACAGAATGAAAGTTTTTTGGATCTTTCTGCTTTTAGCTATAACTATAACCGCTGTAAATTTCGCTGATTCTAGGCAGGAGTTACCGCCGAGCCTTGGTGATTTGAAAGGCCAAGATAAATCGGTTCGTCAACCTCCTGATCGCAAAGACAAAAAAGGATGTTGTAAAATCAAATACCCTGCTGGCGGTTATGATTTCTTTCTTGCTACAGAAGAGGATTGTCGTGCGAGTTTATACTTTGACAGATTTTTGGGAGAGAATAATACTCTATGCTTTCGATGGGAAGGGGAATAGAAATTGTCGATTTTATGGGCGTTCGAGAACAAGTATTACAAACATTAGTCAAAATTTTTCCATCCTATGATGCTTCTCTTGCCATCGCTGGTGGCGGTTGTAAGGCTTTTTATGCATTAGGAGTTGGGAAAACTCTTCGCGAATGGGGAGTCCGTTTTACGGAAGTTTCCGGAGTTTCGGCTGGTGCTGCGATGGCACTCTGTATTTTGTCTCAAACAGAAGAAGAGTCTGTTGAATACTTTGAAGAAATTACTAAACGCAATTCGCGTAACTTCCATTTCTCGAACCTACTTAGGGGAGAGTCTACTTTTCCCCATGAAGATATGTATCGCCGAACCATTCGTTTTGGAATGAAGTTTGATAAGGTCTTAGAATCCGGAGCTAAAGTTTGGATCCATTCGGTAAAAGCTCATCCAAAAGAAGATTCTTTAAAGAACAAATTTCGTTTGGCGAGACTGATCTCAGAAACTGGTCGGGCTTTTATTTTAGATGATCGAGATCGCTCCGAAGGCATTCCGGCAAATCGGACTGCAGAAATGATCAAAAAATGGAACATGCAAGATGTTGATTTTACGGAAAAAGACTTTGTAAATCCCGAAACTATAGAGCAGTTTATCATGAATTCTTCTTCCATTCCTCCTATTGTGGATTTTCAATCTGTGAACGATGAGTATTATTTGGATGGGGGGCTTACAAATAATATGGTCATTGAGACTTTTTCTCCTACTGCCAAAATCATCGGCATTCACTATGAACCGAATACAATCGTGGGAAAAGATCCTGAATTACTGGCCAAAACATATTTGATCACTCCTTCTAAACCTTTGCCGATTACTTCTTTCGATTATACAAATCCAAAGGGAGTCAGGGAAACCTATGAATTAGGGAAGGCAGATGCTTTGGCTCAAAAAACTGCAATTCTGGATTACTTGAGATAGGATAAAATTCCTTCTAATCCTTGTCTCAAAGTATCCTCTTCGGAAATTAAACTAATTACCAGAAAGCAACGGTTATGCGAAAATCCATACCAAGATCCGGGGTGTAAAAAAACCTTAGTATTTATCAATATTTCTAAAATCAAATCTTCGTCTCTGCGATCTAAATCTAATTCAAATAAAAAATACCATCCAGCTTCGACTATGGATTTGTTTTTGATTTTTGGATTTTCTGCTAATAACAAATTGCACATTGACAAGTTTCGCATAATTCTTGTTCGGATACGGTTCTGAATCATCGATTTCCAAGGAAGAAGTTCTGGTGTGGCCAATTGAACGAGAGAATTGACGGAAAGGTAAGTGTCGGCGATAAAACCTAATTTTTTTTGAATTTCTAAATGGTAAATCTCTGGGCTTTTGTTAAGAATCCATCCTAATTTGAAACCGGGGAGAGCCAAAAGTTTGGAAAATCCGTTACATATGAATAAGGGAAAGTTAGGCGAATTTGGAATGTAATGAGGTTCACCAGAAAACTCATAACCGACAAATACTTCATCTAAAAGAATGGGAATTTGGATTCCTAATTCTTCCCATTCTTTCCAAAACTTTGCAGTAGTTCGGGAACCTGTGGGATTTGCGGGACTCACCAAGACAATTAGCTTAGTTTTTGTGCTAATACAATTAGCTATAGTTTCTGCAGAATAAGTCCATTGTCCTATTTCCGTGTTTTCTTTTAGGGGATAATGGACTTCTTTTAGATTTTCAAAGCCAATGAGAAAGCTAAATAAAGGGTAACCTGGATTAGGTGTTAAAACTTCGTCGCCAGGATTGGTAAATAATTTGAAAATATAAGAATAGGCCTCTGAGGTACTTGAGGTTAGAATGAAATCATTCGTATGGGTTTTGATTTTTCTATTCGAATATTCTGAAACTAAAATTTCCCTGGCAGAATTTAATCCTTCTGGTATTGGATCATACTGACTAAGATCCAAACTAGAAAAAATATGAGATAAGGCATTCGGTGGGAATTCCAATCCTAATTTTGTAGGATTGGAATTGGTAAGATCTAAAATTACATTTCCTGAGAGTTCAAGATCTTGTTTTGTTCGGTGAATTTTATTTTCTAAATTAATGTCACCTAACAATGAAAACCGATTTGAAAATGCAAATGGAAAATAGTTCAAATCATCCAGCTTTGTGTAAATACTTTGCAATCAAACGAACTAAGAATCTTGGCGAAAATCGAACGGATTGCGCTAGTAGGAAATTAAAGAATCCGGTAATTTTTACGACCTTTTTTCCAAACAGAGCATTTAGTCCAATATCCACTACATCTTGTGATTTCATGATAAGAAATGATGATTTTACCAAATTAATTTTGGTCATATTTGCTCTTTCGAAAAATTCCGTTTGCGTTGGGCCTGGACATACGCAGGTAACGGTTACTCCATAATCTCGAACTTCTTCTGCAAGTCCTTCACTAAGAGAAAGTACATATGCTTTGGATGCGTAGTAGTTTGACATAAGTGGACCAGGTTGAAAACCAGCAGTGGAAGCAACATTTAGAATATAACCATCTTTCGCTTTCACCATATCTTGCAAAAACAAATGACAAAGTTGTGCCAAAGTGGTTACGTTGAGTTGGATTAACTCGGATTCTTTTTCAAAAGAATTTTTAAAAAATTCTCCATTGAGACCGAACCCTGCATTGTTCACCAAACAATGAATTGATAGCTTTTGTTTTTTGACTGCATTGTATAAAACCTCTGCTGCATTGGGTTTGCCCAAATCTTGTGTTATGACTACACTTTGGATCCCATATTTGGTTTTAATTTCTGCGGCGAGAGCCTTCAACCTTTCGGCACTTCTGGCGACCAAAACGGGAGTATAACCCTTTTTTGCCAAAGTAAGCGCAAAATCTTTTCCGAGTCCTGTAGAAGCACCTGTAATTAACGCGTATTTCATAGAGGGAAATTTATTACTCAACGCAAAAGTTGGCAATTCGAAACTAAATAGTTTTGGAAATTTTGAACACCTGGTCAATATTAGTTTTATGAGCCAACCTCTTACCCATCCGCTTCATACCATCCAAAAAGAAAGAGCTATCATCTTTATTCTGGCTGCCCTCCAATTTTTACACATTTTGGATTTTGTCATTATGATGCCACTTGGACCTGTTTTTATGGAAAGTTTCAAAATTGATTCAGCAGCCTTTGGTCTCCTAGTTTCTTCCTATTCTATCAGTGCTGGAGTGTTTGGGCTCATTGGTGCTTTGTTTTTAGATTCCTATGATCGTAAACTAAGCCTTCTTGTTTTATTTTTTGGATTTTCCTTCGGAACTCTATTATGTGCATTTGCTCCGAATTATGGGTTTTTACTTTTTGCAAGGGTCGTAGCAGGTGGCTTCGGGGGAATGATTGGGGCCACAGTACTTTCGATCATTGGAGATATAATTCCGGTCTTTAGAAGAGGTACTGCTACTGGTGTTGTTATGAGTTCTTTTTCTGTAGCTTCTGTAATCGGAATACCAATCGGATTATCTTTAGCTAATAAGTTTGGATGGCATTTCCCGTTTCTTTCTTTGGCAATTGCAGGATTTTTGATTTTACCTATCGGTTACAAAGTTTTACCATCCATTCGTTACCATTTAGATTCAGATGTTCACCCCAAACAGTCGCAGTTAAAATCTTTAAAACAAGTGATTACTAAAAAAGATCATTTTGCGCCATTTGTTTTTATGATTTTTTTAATGTTTGGTGGATTTACCATCATTCCGTTCTTAAGTCCGTTTCTCGTATCTAACGTTGGTTTAGCGGTAAGTGAACTTCCTTACATTTATTTTTTTGGAGGATTGTTTACTTTTTTTACCAGTCGATTCATCGGTAAATTATCAGATCGATATGGAAAACTAAAAATATACCAAATCATTTCTATCATGGCAGTCATTCCCATTGTGATAGTGGTAACTCTAACTAAAACTTCTTTGCCTATAGTTCTTACCGTCACTACTTTGTTTATGATTTTGGTTTCAGGAAGGATGGTTCCTGCATTTGCGATGATTACATCTGCGGTAGAGCCAAGGAATCGCGGGAGTTTTATGTCTGTAAATTCTGCCATCCAACAGATTTCTTCAGGAGCTGCTTCCTATGTTGCTGGCCTCATTTTAGTCCAAACATCTGACAACCAACTAGTCAATTATGAACTCGTGGGTATGATTTCAGTATTTTGTTTGTTATTTAGTGTTTATTTAGCTAAAAAAATAAAAATTGCAGGATAAATTTGATTTTAATAGGATTAGAATAAATTAGCAAAAGTTAGTTTATTCTATAATTCTAATTTTCCAGTGTTAAGAAAATCGATGATCATTTGTTTTTGAGACGGAGTGATCATTTTGCGTTCCAATAATTGATTTAAGATTTCTGATGCGGTTCCAATTTCCATTCCAGACATTTCGGAAAAAATAAACTGAAAGTTTTTATCGATTCTGTGTTCCCCAATAAAGTTGACTAGCTTTTCAGTGGTTTCCAAAATTAGTTGTTGTCTTTCAATGAGTCCTTCCATTGTGGAAAGTATAATGGAAACTTCAGGTTCATCGGCGAATAGTTGCATCATATGATCATAAATTTTTGGTGATTGTAATGGTAATTCGTAGATGGAATCTCCCAAGGCATTGTATAATGTCTTTTCTTCTTCAAAATCCAAACCAGTGTATTTATTGAGATTGGATACTATTTCTGAAGGTAGAATCACAATAAATTGGCAGGCATACTCTGGTTCTTTCAAATACCGAACAAAATATTGAATTAAATCACAGATTCTTAAATAACTAACAAATGTCCAATATTTGAAACTTCGAATATCAAACATATGTTTTACTGATTTTTCTCTTTTAATCGATTCTCTAATGTTCATATAATTTTCAAAATCACATTTAAAAAGATAACTTAATGTGTGATTAGAAAATGATTCGATAATTTCACGAACAAGTGTTGGTTCACCAATATAAAGAAAATAAGAAATCAATTCTAAATTATCTTTTGATGTCCAAATGAATTTTTCTAAAGTTTTTGCGGGAATTTGTGAGAAAGCAGAGAATCCAACTTTAAAGGTGACTCTGTCTTGTAGAAATGCTTCTAGTTTATTTTTGGCAATACAATCTTCATCTACGTCTTGTTTAGCGAATGAATGCCTGCAGCTTGGTGGGCAGGCTTCATATAAAGATGTGCCTAGAAAACATTTTGGCATAGTCTATTGTAACAATTCTCCGCAATCTCTCATTTCAGGAGCATAGGGATTTTTTACTTCTCTTCCTGTCATTAACCAATATTTATCAACCATAGGACAGTAAAATCGATTGTATTGAGATTGATTTGGCACTTCCGTTTTTATTTGGATTAATATTTCCTGAATTTTGGAAATTTTCTCGTAACTTGATTCTAAATCTGATCCAGAAGCTGGCAAAAGAGGGCGTAAACCTTCTGCCCAGGACTTTAATTTTGGATGTCCACTGGCCACCATTGTTTCCAATGTTTCTGAAAATATTTTCCAATTTGGCTTAGGATTCTCTTTTAGATACTCTTCGAGAAGGATTTGGTTCTCAGAGAGGAGTTTTGCCGCTACGTTTTGATGGGCAAGTGTAAATGGAACGGTCTCTTCCTTGCAAGAAAGGGCAAAAACAGCTAAAACGATGAGTGAAATCCGAAATACATTCATATTTTGATTCTTTTTTCCTGAGTTGGAATTGGAATTCAAATTTTAGTTTCGAGTTTGTTTGCGGAGAATGCTTTTTTGTCGACAAAGCCGCTTTTTCAAGCATGATGACAGAAAAGTTCACGAAGGTGTAATTCCATTATGATTATTGTAGAAGGCATTGGCCACGTCAGTATCCCCGTCTCCCAGCTCGACACCTCTATCGATTTTTACAGGGACATTTTTGACTTCGAAGTGGAGACAAAGAAGGCTACTGAGGCAATCCTTTCTCTGGATTCGTTTCGGATCCGATTGGTAGTAGCAGAAGTTTCTGACAGATCTTTACCTATCCTTAGTTTTGTGATGGATGTAGATGATTTCACGGAAGCCATCAGCGAATTGGAAGAAAAAAACGTGAAGATCATCAAAGGACCAGAAGGAACAGATTCTGGAGAATGTCTTACGTTTGCCGATCCAAGCCAAAATTTGATCGAGATCTATTACTCAAATTAAATTCCGCTATTTCTTTTCGAATCTTAATTTAGTTTCCTCTGAGTAGGTTTGCAAAAACAAGCCGGAGGAAACATTTTGGCTTACCTTTAAAACGCATAATATAGACAATCAAACGTTTGAACGAAGAAAGGATTTTCTTCTATAGAACCAGACTACAGGTAGCAGAATTTGCAGTGATGTAGAACTGCGTCGCCACTCCTGCAGGAAAAGGAATGATCGGATCATTCTGGAGCACATAGTCAGTTGCTTGACACGATCTACTAAATACTCGCACAGTAACTACGCTTTGGCATCCAATGATTAGGTTCCTAGAACCTAGTAAGGTGTCTGTATGAAATGCTTTCGTCTCAATGGCACCAAATTCCACAGACAAACTTTGTCCCTGTTTAATTTCAATTTCAGATCCGTATTGTTTGTTTGTGATCGCATAGCAGTCGATAAAGTATTCTGTGCCAGCACAGTTAGAACCTTCTTTCGAATTCGGCAAACAAGACCCCCCCGATTTTGATACGGTGATAAATCCTGAGTAAGCTCCATCGGGAACTCGAGTGTGTAATTCGGTTCCTAGATTGGCACTGATTCCAGCCACGACATCGTTAAATCTAACAACGGGATCAATACCGAAATTCTCACCTTTGATTACTACCTCTGTAGCTGGAAAGATCGCATTTAGATTGTTTTGGGCAGGACTACCAATTTGCGGGGTAACAGAGGAAACCACAGGAGGTGAGCTTAATAGAGCGACAAGCGGGTCTTCCCCTGAAGAAGCTTTGCAAGAAAAACTGCTTCCAAGTACTAGTGAGAATCCGATTGTGTATAAAATCCTTCTCATGACGGCTGCTTCCATTATCGGAAAATTAAAACAGTTTTCATTTCTATTTTTTCATTTGGAGGAAATTCTATGAACACTGTCACACTCCAAACCCATCACAGTTATGTAGCATTAATCGAACTCAATCGACCTGAGGCAAAAAATGCCATTTCCATCCAACTACTTTCGGAACTACAAGAAAAGATTAAGGAAATAAATAAGAGTAAGGTTCGGGCGGTTGTTATCACAGGAATTGGGGATTCCTTCTGTTCTGGTGCAGATCTAAAAGAGAGAAAATCCATGTCAGAATTGCAGGTAAAACAATTTTTAAAGAATATCAATCTGTGTTTTTCGGACCTGGCAAACCTTTCGATTCCCACCATTGCTGCAATCAATGGATTTGCTTTTGGTGGAGGTTTAGAACTAGCTTTATCATGTGATATTCGTTATGCGAGCGAATCAGCGCTAATGGGACTCACTGAAACTAAATTAGGAATTATTCCTGGTGCCGGTGGCACACAGAGATTATCTCGAATTGTTGGTGAATCTACTGCTTTGGAATGGATATTTTCTGGAAAAAAGCTAAGTGGAAAAGAAGCGATGTCCCGAGGTTTGGTATCTCAAGTATTGAGTCCGGATTCTTTAAAGGAATCTTCTCTTGCCTTAGCACGGGAGATATCAGAATCTGCACCTATTGCTGTTTCTGCTGCAAAAAAAGCGGTTCGTCGTGGATTGGAATTACCTATGGAATCGGCATTGGAGTGGGAGAGGCTCTGTTATTTTGAAACGATCGGTACAAAAGACCGAATGGAAGCCTTACAAGCATTTGCTGAAAAAAGAAAACCTGATTTTAAGGGAGAATGATTTGTGATTTTAACTGGAAAAGAAATTTTAAAAAGATTGGGAACTGATATCAAAATCGAACCTTATGATGCGAATTTATTAAATCCAAATTCATATAATTTACGATTGCATGAAGATCTTTTGGTATATTCCGAATTTCCTTTGGATATGAAAAAACCGAACCCAGTGCAAACGTTAAAGATACCAGAAGAAGGTTTACTTTTGGAACCGGGTAAATTGTATTTGGGACGAACCATCGAGTTTACAGAGACACACAATTTAGTCCCTATGTTGGAAGGTCGTTCTTCCATTGGACGACTTGGCATGTTTGTGCATATCACAGCAGGATTTGGTGATGTTGGCTTTAAAGGTTTTTGGACTCTTGAAATTCAAGTTACGCATCCACTTCGTGTGTATGCGGGAGTTCAAATTTGCCAAATTTTTTACCACACAGTAGAAGGGGAAATTAGCGAATACAAATCAGGAAAATACCAAGCAAACCAAGGTATCCAACCATCCTTATTGTATAAAGACTTTGAAAAGAAATAGAGTGAATAAATTTTTAGAATTTCTCTAAAGTGAACCTGCCTTCCGAAGGGTTGGCAGGTGTATCATGATTCCAATTATTTTTTAGCTTTAAATGTGCAGTCCCAACGCGGATCGTCTAGGTTGATTCCACTGAGTTTTACCCAGTTGTTCGTTTTTCCAATGAAGGTGATAGAACAAAGTGTTCCTTTTAGGTCCAATCGATTTCCACCTTCTAGTGATGTAAATTTTCCACAGTAGGTTTTTCCATCGCGAGGATTATAAATCTTACCATTTTTATAAACACCTTCGCCTACATAATCAAATCCTGTAATAAAAACCATTCCAAGATTCGGACGATTCCGTAATTTTGGATCTTCGTTATTATGATCTAGGTAAGGAGTCCCTGGAACACCTTTGTCTTTTTCTTTTTCTGGGTAAGCATTGTCTTTGATACAAACTGTTTTACCGCAGTATTTATCACCACATTTGAAAATTTCGATAACTGAGTCTTTTTCAGGTGGCAGATATCGTCCTAAAGCAACGTCAGCCTCTTGAGCAAGAAGAGAAGTTCCTGCAAAGAGGATAGCCGTCCATACACTTAAAACAAGTTTTTGATTCATAAGGATCCTTATTCTTTAAAATTGGATTCGCTTATTCTGACAGAAATTTTATCTCTGGCAAGCTGGTTTTTGAAAAATCAGAGCCACAAATTAGGAAAATAGTATATAGAAACGAAGCAGTTTAAAAAATAAAATTATTATGTTTCATTTTAAGTCAAATGATTCCACTAGGGAATTTTTAATACAAAACCGCAAATCGATCCGAGAACATATCATTCGAAACACTTCCATTGAAAAAACAAATCATACTGAAGTTGAAGAATTTTTAGAATTACAAAAAAAATTAAGAAGTTTAATTACGGCTTCAGCAGATGAAATCGCAGTTTCCATCCTTGGTTCTTCTACTAACCTAAAAAATATTGAGAACTTACAATCGGAATTTGTATCTGGCCTTTCTCATTTCAGTGATATTTCTGCAAATTTAGCAAGCAGTGCAGAAGAGCTCGATGCCGTCATTCATTCAGTATCTTTTCAAATTACAGAAACATTAAAAACTTTTGATGCCACTGGTCAAAGAAACATTGAATTAGTAAAAAGCTTAGAAAATACAGCTAAAGAAATTGAAACAATCGCTAAACAATCGTTATGGGTTAAAGTTGAAAACCAAAAAAACGAAGTAGAGATCCAACTTTTATACAATGATTTGCAAAAGATCAATGAAAACATTCAGTTAGTAAAAGAAATCTCTGATCGAACTAATTTACTTGCACTAAATGCTTCTATTGAAGCTGCAAGAGCTGGTGAAGAAGGACGAGGATTTTCTGTTGTAGCTGATGGTGTTTCGAAATTAGCTGAAAACACAAAAGTGGCAGTAAAGACAATTCAAGAATCTGCTCAACATATCAGATCTCGATTCTTAGAATTCCAAGAAAATTCAAAAACCAGAACTTCAGTACTGATTGAGATTATTGAAAAGATACAAGCCATTGAATCTTCTGTTGTTTCCAATCGTAAGGAATCGAATGCAAATTTAAGTGAAATCCAAGTTTTGATTACACAATTTCATGATTTAGAATTGAAACTGCGAGAAGTGGGTATTGCGTCTCAGAATATTGCTAACGATTCAACTAGTATTTCGAATCAAGTGAACATACTTTCTGATCATAGTGTCCAAACTAAAACAGATTTTGAAGCAATATTTAATAAAATTGAAAATACAGTAAAACTCATCACAAACCAAAATTCAGTTTGGTTGTTAGAGTTTATTTTTCAAAGAAGATTAGATCATATTCATTGGGTTCAAGCAGTAGACCAAGCCATATCAAGTGGAAATGTAAATTTATTTCCTCAATTAGATCATACTTTGTGTAAAATGGGTTTGTGGTAT
This sequence comes from Leptospira soteropolitanensis, assembly GCF_026151655.1. GTDB lineage: Bacteria > Spirochaetota > Leptospiria > Leptospirales > Leptospiraceae > Leptospira_A > Leptospira_A soteropolitanensis. The sequence continues at coordinate 669,555 of NZ_JAMQPN010000001.1, forward strand.
TACCAAAGTTCTGTTTTGGATTCTAAACAGAAAGCAATCCACGACCAATTAGAAATCCCGCATAGTGAATTACATCGATGTGCCATTCGAATCAAAGAAGCAATCATTCAGAATGACAAAGAAAAAATTACTTCTGAAAGATCTAAATTACAGGGATTTTTTCAAGAACTAGGAAAGATATTTGATAGTTATATCCAATATTTAGAAGCTAAAACGATGGCAGAGCAACAACTAACCTCAATTAATTGAGGCTAGTTGCTTTTTCTAACAACTTGGAAAGTTTTAGAACGTTTTTATTTGTTGGATCGATGGATTGAGCCCGAGTCACATAAGTAACTGCCCGGTCCACGTTTCCAAGTAATCTGCTAACGTCTGCAAGGTTAATTAAGTTTTGGAAATTTTCTGGGTCGTATTTTAGGGCTTCTTGGGCCGCTTTTAGTGCACTTTGGTAATTTCCGAGTTTTTTCTCAGACATTGCTAAATAATACCAATACTCTCCAGAACCTTCGTTTTCTTTTAAAAATTCGGTCAGTACTTTTGCTGCGATGTCGTATTCTTTCCCTTTATAACTGACAAGGCCTAGAAACTTGTTTAGTTTCTGGTTTGTGGGATCAGCAAGAAAAGCCTTTTTCATAACAGTAATGGCCCTTTCAATTTCGCCATTTTGGTATAGAACTTTTCCCTCTTCGAAAGCACCAGAAGTAGTAAGAGCCTCGTCCCAATCATCACCAGGTGTGTCGAAAAAATCGTCTACAGGCTGCTCAGATAAATCTTCTTTTTCTGGGCTATGGTGAATTGGGGACTTGTCACTTTTGAAAACAACACTCATCATAGAGATGTCATCTGTGATATCGCCGGCTTTTTTTACGAGTTTTTCGACTTCATAAATATCTCCGTCCGCTTGTTCTACAAATCGTAGAACCATTGTTTCATCTTCGTTAATGGTTCGGACGTCTTCGTCTGGAGTGAGATCGATATCATCTCGTCCATCGGAACCAAGGATTAATTGGTCACCAGGCAATAATTGGAAAGTTTGTACTTCGAAAGGATATTCAGAGTCCAAACCCAATTTACGTAATTTTAATTCTTCTTCTATGAAACTAGCTTTTCCATCTCTGTATAGAATGCTGTAAGGGTGTTCGGCATTGAAATACCAGATTTTTCCCGTTTCATCATCAATTAGCATGACTGTTGCGGAAATTACCATAGTACCGCTAAAAGATTTGAAAACAGCATTTACTTCTTCGTAAACATCGGTTAGCCATTCTTCTGGAGTTCGATTTAGAATTCTTTTGTTACCTGCAGAACGTGCCATAATGGAATTCATAACAACTCCCATAACCAAAGAGCCACCAGCTCCCTGCATGGATTTTCCCATTGCATCACCGTTCATCACCATTGTGTATCGGCGGAAATCATCAGGTTTTCCCAATTTTAGGTTTCCTGTAATACAAATATCTCCACCAAGATCTCCGGTTTTATTACGGAATTCAAAAGTTTTCTTTTGATGAACAAAGAAATCACAACGGATGTTATCTGATTTGTTTGCGTTAAAAAATAATGGTTTTGCAAGTAACGAAGTGAGGAAGTAGTCACCGTCTTGTTGAACTTTCAATCGATGGATTTCATCCATTTTTTCTTGAAGTTCTTTAGTACGTTCTTTTACTTTCTCTTCTAGATTTTCTGCATAATCTTGCAGTTCTCGTCTTGCATCTCGAATGGAAGAAACCATTCCGTTGAATGATTCTGCCAAGTATCCAATTTCATCGTTTACTTTAATAGGAACTTCTACTTCTAAATTTCCTTGGTTTACTTTTTCAACCCCTGCAAGTAATGCATAAAGCGGATTTACAAGAGCTGAACGAAAGAAAAGTGGAAATACAACTAACAATACAAACATTACTATCGCAAGAATGACCAATTCGAGTTTTGCTGATTTGTGCATGTAAGCACGGTAGTCACGATAGTTAAAACCAACTTCTCTGTTGATTTTGTTTTTCGCATCATAAGTCATATAGGCAATGTAATGTGAAACACCATCTAAATCTTTTCTATAATGTCTGGTTAAATCAGGTTTGAAATAGCGGAAAAACTTCAGCATTTCTACACGAAGATCCGCACCTGATATTTCTTTTCCGTCCCATTTACAATCGTTTACATGTTTGAGAATTGCGTCGCGGAAGGTGTCTACGTTTTTAACTTTTTCGACGTATTTTACCCCTTCTTCACAAAATTGATCAGGTAGAATATCACCAAGTTTGTTCGTGTTGATGAAAGTTCTACGATTGAGTTTTTCAATTAGTTTTGAAACTTCAGCTTTTAATTCTGCACCTTCTGAGTCAGGGTTTTCATCTAAAAATTGCAAAATCGCATTTTTATAACCTTCAAAGTAATATGGTGTTTTGATTAAACTTGATTTGAGTGAATTTCTGTAATCTGCCTCGGAAATGTTAACAACTTCGTCATACAAGGCAGTATTATAAAGATCTGCCTGGACAAGAGGTAAATCTAAATTAACGGAAGAAGGTAAGTAGGCTTTTTTTAAACTTTGTCCAGAAGCATCAGATTCAATGACAAATAAAATATCTTTAGATCGTTCTCCACCTTCGGCAACACGGAGGGCTTTTTGGATTGCAGTGTTATCAAAGGAAGCTTCTTTTTCCTGGTCAACCAAGTAACTGAAGGCCTGCATGATGAGTAGGATGGTAACAAAAGAAATTCCTACAATTTTAACCATGAAGGTTGTTCGTTCACTGCTATTGTTGATAAAAGAAATCGTAATGATAAAGAATGTAAAAGTGAATAATAATACTAGAGCTGTGAGATAGGTGGATCGTTCCATTGCTCCATCCCGACTCATAACGTTTGTTATATTTGGAACTACTCCGGCAATTAGAGCCGCCATCAACATCACACTAAGCGTTCCTCTTTTTTCTTTTGTCACATGGAATAAACGATAACCAGGTAAAACGAGAAAGTTGATAAATGAAAAACCTGCGATGAACAAACTTAGAATTCGACTCGCACCTTCAGAGTTAAAATCCCAGTGGTGAGCGGTGAAATGGTATTTCCTTTCTCCCTGAGAAACAGTAACTAAAAACCAAAGAACAACAACAATGGCAACAGCATAGAGGCAAATTTGGATTATATTGGCAGTTCGTTTATCTTCGTTATCTGGGAATCGGAAAAAAAACTGACCGAAGTGGATAATTCCAAAGATAATAAAGCCCCCGGTGATCCAACGGTGATAGGAAGCAATGGGATGATAGTAAAATGCTCCTAATAGGTAACCAAATTGGAATAAACCTAAAAACAAACAAGCTAGTCCCATGTGTTTTGTGGCGACGGTTCTATCTTTTAAAGAGAAAAAGAATGTAGTCAAGACCGCAAGGAGGACAGTGACAATTAAACTACCGAATGTGTAATAATTTGTTAGTATGTGGTCTACGGATAATATGCTTTCACTCATAGGGTCTTCTAGTTGCTAATTTAATACGAAATCGTAACAGGCAGAAATGCGAAATCAATTCATTTTCCTACCTTTCCGGGCAAATCAGTGCAACAACTGATTGCCCGAAGGGAAGGGGTAAAATTAACGAGTGGCGATAAAACAATCAATCCCATCGTATTTCAATTTTGATTTGAGAGATTCTGCTTTTGCACGGTCAACAAAATCCCCAACTTGAACTACGAATTTTCCATCTCTAGGCGTTACAAACACGGATTGGTTGTATTCTGATTTCATGCTTTCTTGGTATTTCAATGCTCTTTCTTTTTCCTGAAACACACCCACTTGCACAGTAAATCCTTTTCCTGCGGCCACAGGTTTGGTAACTCCTGGTTTCACTGGAGTCAATTTTTCAGGTTTTGCTGGGGCATCATCGAGAAGGTCTGCATCATCTAAGTCATCGGCAAGATCATCTTCCCCTTTTTTAAGGACTTTGATTCCTACTTTGGTGACACCTTTATCTTTGAATTCAAGGATCTCAGCTGTTTTTTCAGATACATCCACAATTCTTTCATCAACGAAAGGCCCACGATCATTGATTCGAACCACCGCTTCTTTGTTATTATCTAAATTTTGGATTCGGATCACACTTCCAATGGGGAGTGTTCTGTGAGCACCTGTCATTTTCATTCGATCAAAAGGTTCGCCACTGGCAGTAGGACGACCTTGGAATTTTTGCCCATACCAAGATGACAAACCGACTTCATCAAATGATTCTGTTGGTTTTTTGGTTGGGATTGCTGCCGTTGTTGCAACTGGTGTAACTGCCTTTCCATTGGAATCTAAATCGTCAATGATCGAACGTGCCACTGGATCTTCCGATTTGGTATTACTTGTTGGTTTGGACTTTCCTGAAGAACGTTCGAAAAATATATCTTCGGGATCTCCGGAAGCACTATAATCTCTTCGGGTGGCATCTGCAGAACTGCAAGAAACCAACGACAATACTATGGATATAAGTATGAGTCTTTGCATAACTTTCCCCTTCCTCTGGACTCTTGTGAGTACCTTTCGGAATGTTTTTCCGTTCTCGTGACAATTTTTCTCGAGGGAGATTGGTTTCTGAAACGATAATCGGTCTGTATGGCACAAGAAATCCAAACTCTATTTAATGAGGCGGTCCGTTTGGAAAGAAACGGAGACTGGGATCGTGCCGAAACACAGTACAAACTTCTCCTTGAAAAAGATCCCAATTTTCATTTAGCATTACAGAATTTAGGTGTGATTTACGCCAAACAAGGAAAACATGCAGAAGCCATTCCTTTGTTCTCCAAAGCATACAAATTACATGCCAATGTTAAAAACAGTTATAATTTAGCGGTGTCTCTTTACAAACATGAAGAAACCGAAAAAGCCATTAGTTTTTTAAAACAAACTCTTACATTTGAAAAGAAGTTTATATCGGCGCATCTATTACTCGCGCAGGCATATCAGAAATTAGGCAACGATGAAAAAACCGAAGTATATCTCAATAATGTAATTAAAATCGAACCAGATCATAAATCAGCTTTAGGAGGGCTCGCCATGTTTTATTACGAAAGGAATCGTTTTCCAGAAAGTTTAAAAATGATTGAACGTTATTTGATTCTGTATCCAGGCAATGCTCAGTTAAAAATCATCCAATCAGAGATCCTTGCCAAACAAGGTAATTATAAAGCCTCTGCCACTTTGCTTTCTACTATGGTAAAAGAGGATGTCGGTTTTACTAATTTTAACGAAAGTTTGCAAGCGGCTTGGAAAGAAGAAGATGAAGTGGTTCATGAAAGTTTGGTTCGGATCCAATCCAAAGCCAAAAAAAAATTAAAAGAGTTTCAGACAAAATTAGAACTCTCCAAAGAAAACCCAGAAGAGTTTTCGCCTCCCGACGCACAGGAAGCTTTGGATTTAAGTTTGTTATATCTTTTCAATGGGAATCCTGAAAAAGCGATGCAATATTTGGTATTTGCTCAAAAGATGAAGGAAAAGACAAATCCTGACGGGCCATCTTAGATTGAAATTTCGTATTTTAAATATTCTATATTTTTCTTTTATCCTCTTCCAATTGGGTTGTAGGTATCCCATTGCCAAACAAGATGAATTGGAATCCGATTCTTTGTTTTTGGAGATCACGGGATCTCCTGCGACTGATTGTAATGCTGAAGGGATTAAACTTTCGAAAGCCATTCAATTAGACCAAGCTGAAGTTGTTTGGGACAAATGCATTCAAACCAATCCGAATGAAGTGGCCGTTCATTTAAACCGACTCCGTTTCTATTTTTTATTGGATGAATATGAGTTATTCAAACAAAAAGTTTCGAAAGAAGCACCTTCTCGATCATCCGTTACTTATACAACTGTCCTTAAAGAATTAGAAGTACGTTTGCGAAATGAAGAACGTGTGATTCTTCTGGATGCTTTATCCCGAGTGAAAGGTTGGGAATTATTTGCTTATGAAGAGTTGGCTAATTATTACTTACAAACAGGTAACTTTGCTTATGCGGAAGGTTATTTTAATCAAATTTTAGAAGTGGTTCCTTTTCACGAAAATGCTCTGTATGGAATGGCAGAGATTCAAGTGCAAAAATCCAACTGGTACAGTTTACTTGATTATGCAAAATCATTGGAAGTTGCCGCCAAAAAAAATAAGGAATTCCATTTTTATTTTTTAAAAGCAAATTATGAATTAGGGCGTTACGAAGAAGCTTTAAAATGGGCAGAATCTGCCCCTTCAACTGAAAAATCACAAATTAGTTTTTTAGAAATTTGGCGAGATACTTTACTAGTTTTAAAAGATTATCCTCGTTGGGATCATCTTTTGCCTTACTACCGTAAGGCGGTCGAAAATGGATACGCAGTTCCTGAGTCTGCTTTTTTTCCTACGTTATCCAAAGAAGGTAAGGATGTTCGCAAAGCCTCTCGTTCAGGAAGAAGCTAATTAAAATTTTTCCTGTAAAATAAACTTTAAACCTTAATCAATTTCCTGACACAAATTCCAAACTTTTTCAGCTTGCCTGAGTTTTAAAACATTATGCGTTCGAATGTAGGGAATTTTGTATCTTAACAAATGAAGTTCACAAGCCAAAGTGACAAATTCTCTTTCTGCAATTGGTAAATTTCCAAGTACGTTTCCGAGAAATGATTTTCTGGAAACTCCCACCATCAATTGCGGAAATTCTAATTTGAGAATTTCTAATTCTTGTAATACGCGAAAGGAAACCATTGGATTTTCACTTAAAAAAAATCCCATTCCTGGATCATAACAGAGAGATGATTCTGGGATGTCCATTGCCAGAAGTTCAGAACGTCGGTCCCTAAAAAAAGCCTGGATCTTTCGGATGACTTTTTCTGGTGTGAGATCTGACTTATTTTTCGCAATATTCCTGTTATGCGAATGCATGATGATTAGTTTTAGCTCTGGGTGTTTTTGAATCGCTGATTTTAAAAAACTGCGGTCACCTTCGTAGGTAAAACCTGTGATATCGTTAATACATCGCACTCCAGCTTCAATTCCCTTTTGTTGGACTGAAGGGCGAAAACTATCCAAGCTGATCCGAACCCCTTGGGGGACAAAGTAACGTATTACAGGTTCTACTCTTTGCCATTCTTCTTCTTCGGAAACAAGGCTGGCATTGATGTTTGAGGATTGTCCAGAGACATCCAACCAATCGGCACCTTCTTGGAGAAGTTTTCTTCCTTGTTCGATTGCATCGTCTGGGTTTAGGAATTTTCCCCCGTCACTAAATGAATCGGTGGTAATGTTTAAGATTCCGAAGATTTCGGCCATGTAGGAGTAGGATTCTCGGTAAAGCTGGTCCTAAAAGCCTTATTTTTCCCTTGGCAGAAAATTCCGATTAGCCGATACATAGGAGAGACGGCAGATGAAAAAACTCCTTACTTTCTTAATCATTTTGGCATTCCCACTTCTGGCTCAGCCTTTACCGAAAGTGAAAGATGTAAGGTTTTACCAGCCACTCAACACACAAAATGTGGAGTATAACCCCATCATTTCTCCCACAGGCAGATATCTGGTTTTCCAATCCAACAGGCCTGGTGGAGAAGGAGGGATGGACATTTGGGTTTCTGAAAACTTAAGTTTTCCTGACCGAATGAAATTGCCGGTTTGGTCACCACCCAAAAACTTTCGGGAACTCAACACATCCAATTTTGAAGGTATGTTTTCGATCCTCTTTGATGAAGAGGAAAAACCTTACGAACTGTATTTTACATCGGTTCGTGATAAAACCCAAGCAGACCCTAAAAAGAACCGTGAAGGTTATGACGGACTCAATATCTATTATACTAAAATCAACCAAAGAACAGGCCTTTGGTCCATTCCTGTTCATTTAAATGAAGTTAATTCGCATTTTGAAGACAAAATGCCTGCAGTTTCGCCTGATGGTTGTTCAATGGTATTTTCATCCAATCGACCTGGTGGACTGGGAGGATTTGACCTTTGGATTTCCAAACGAGAACCGATCACAGAAACTAAAGAAAAAAACCCAGATAAACCTACCATTCAATGTAGAGATGGAGTTTGGCAAAAACCTATTTCTATGGGAACTTTGATTAATACAAACGATGATGAAATTAGTCCTAGATACCATTGGGATGGATTACGTTTGTATTTTAGCTCCAACCGAGGAGATAAAAATCGTAAATTTAGTTTTTATTATAGTGAATATGATGTATCACAAAAAACTTTCGTTACCCCGGTTTTATTAGGATCTCCTTTTAATACCAAAGAACAATTGTCAGGTGAATCAACAGGATTTCCTTTTGATACTCCGGCAGATTATTCTACATATAGCCTTTGGGAAGAAAGTGATAACGAAGGAATCTCAGTCACTTTCGATGATTTGTGGTTTTATTTTTCTTCCAACAGGCCCGGTGGGGAAGGCCAATTCGATATCTATCGAACTATGGTTCCAGAAGACCTTCGTCGTAGTTATGAATTTCTATTTCGTGGGTTAGTTCTAGATGGATCGGAAGCAATTATGATTGGTCTCGATTCGACACTTAAAATTTACGATGATACAAGACCCATCCAAGTGATTACTTCTAAACGAATTGGTGGGGATCTTTCCATTGCCGATGCGGAAAACTTTCGCACTACAATCAAAACTGGAAAACTTTACCGAGTGGAAGTGTCTTCACCTGGATTTCATCCTACAGAGTTACTTTTGGATTTAAGAGGGAACGTAGGAAAAGATAAGGAACAATATTCTCAAATTATCTTACAACCCATTCGACAGGCAAAAGACGAACGCCCTGATAAAACCATCCAAGGAATTCGTTTTATAGTGAAAGATAAAAAAACTGATTTGGTAATCCCGAATGCGATTTGTTATTATTTTGATGATCTCACAAGAAAAGGAAAATCCTTAGAATCCAAAGATGCTCATTTTGATTTGGAAAAATCGCCGACTATGGATTTTGAAATTTTGGTTAGGGCCAAAGGTTTTAAAGAAGAAACTTTCCTATTTGCAAAAGAGAAAATTTCTGGAATGGAAGGAAAAGATACCGTACTTTATCTAAGAAATCTAAATGATTTTGATAGTTTGTACAATACAATTATTTATTTCCCGTTCAATGAACGAACATTGAGTGATGAAGATAAGAAAAAATTGGATCTTTTTGCGGACTTCCTTATTCAACATAAAAATGAAAAAGTTGAAATTGGTGGACATACGGATAATATAGGGAATAAAGAATACAATATCAGTTTGAGTGAAGATAGAGCCATTTCCGTTTATCAATATCTTCGATTGAAAGGTGTTCCTAAGGAAAGAATGAAGGTACAAGCTTACCATTATTCTCAACCAATTTCGGAAAATGAAACAGAAGAAGGTCGTTCGCGTAATAGGCGCGTGAATTTCAAGAAGATAGACTAATATGATCAATCGCGTTAAAATTCATTTCGACCAAGAAAGAGATTACGTTCCTTTAGAAGCCGTACGTACTTTGCCCGAGTTTTTCAAACAGATGATGGGTGGAAATGGATTGTTTTTAAAAGGATACGACACTCCGATTCGAGTGAAGTTTAAAGGGGAAAGACCTGATGGTGCTCATATTTGGGAACTCGAAACCATTCCCGAACTAATTGAAACGATTTTTACGGTCCAGGCAACACCTAGTTTTCACGTAGAAGTGGATTATGAATTGATCAACCAAAAGGATAACTTACTTCTTGGTAAAATTATTGATCGTAGACAAACTTATACAACAAGACAAGATCCTAGAAATGAAAAGGTTCGAGGCAATGTAGTTGCTTCTAATTTTTTGGTCGCAAAAACGAATATCGACTTTTCCAAGCTAACGGGAGTGAGTTCACAAGTTATTTTATCTGATATTCAAAGAACTGTCCTTCGCGATTTCCCGCAATCTAAAGTAGTTTTTCTTTCGGTATCCATCCATAGCGATGAAATCGATTTGATGAAAGAACATAAAAAACCTATCTTTATTTTGGATACGGAAACTTTTGTTTCCTTTTCTTCAGAAGATGTATTTGATCCTAAAAAAACTTTTGAAGATGAGTTTTTGTTGGATGATAAAATTCAAGAATATAAAAAGAAAAAAATTGGTTCTTTTATCTATTATCCTTTGTTCATTCAAATGAAAGACATGCATTTCTTTGCATATCTCTCTCTTGAAACAGAGAGAACTGGGATTCCAGAAGTGGTTTTAGATCTCTTTAAAGAGGTTGAACGTACGTTTCAGGAAAGAATCATGGATTCAAATACCCATATTCTTGATATCAGACAAAACGTACTCAACGTTTCCCGAGGTGGAGTTGCCTTGGAAGTTAACGATATGGAAATTATCAAAGCATTGAAAGTGAAACCTACATTTACTTTAGATATCAATTTCAAATTACAGGCACCGATTCGAATGGCAGTAGAATTACGTCATTTAGAAGAGGTGAATGATTATTTTAGATTGGGTGGAAGAATCACAGGTGTCAGCGGCGATAAAAAAGCCAAAGAGATTTACCATAGTCTTATTGAATTTTTCGGCTGATCTTACTTAGGTTCAGGTTCCAGGGGCCATATATTGAAAGAGCAAAAACTAACAACAGAAAACTATAAGGGCACTAGGGATTTTTATCCTGAAGATATGCGCCTTCGCAATTATTTATTCTCCGTGATGAAAGATGTCGTCAGGTCCTATGGGTATGAAGAATACGATGGTCCGATGGTGGAATCTTTGGATCTCTATCGGGCCAAAACTGGGGAAGAAATTGTAGGAAAACAAATTTATAATTTCATTGATAAGGGCGACCGCGAAGTTGCAATTCGACCTGAAATGACACCAACAGTTGCAAGGATGGTGGCAAAAAAACTGAGAGACCTTCCACGCCCCATTCGTTGGTTTTCGATCCCAAATCTTTGGAGATATGAACAACCAGGACATGGCCGACTTCGTGAACATTGGCAATTAAATGTAGATATGTTTGGCGTAACTAACCAAAGAGCTGAATTGGAAATTTTATCTTTGGCTTGTGATATCCTTTTTGCCTTTGGTGCACCACGGAACAGTTTTAAAGTAACAATTTCTCATAGATCACTTCTAGATGAGTTTCTGTTAGACGGTCTAAAAGTGAGCCCTAACCAAGCACATGAAGTTTCTAAAATTTTAGATAAAAAGAATAAAATTACGGAAGAAGAATATACCAATCTTGTTTCGAAAACTATTCCAAATGACCCAACGGCTGTTTCAAAGATAAATTTGTTTCTTGCGGCAACTACAGATACTCTTGATCAAATACCAGGAATCAAAACGGAAACAAGAAGTACAATCCAAACTTTGTTTCAAGATTTAAAAACAATTGGCTTAGATGATATTGTAATTTTTGATCCTTCTGTTGTTAGAGGGTTTGATTATTATACTGGATTTATATTTGAAATTTTTGATACTTCACCTCAGAACAAACGTTCGTTATATGGTGGTGGAAGATATGATAATTTAATCGGTCTATTTTCGAACGAAGAACTTTCTGGGATTGGGTTTGGGTTAGGTGACGTTACTCTTCAGAATTTTTTAACTGTCCACAATCTATTACCCAAATTCGCCAATGATTCTACAGTTTATATTCCACTTTTAGACGAGTCTACTTTTGCTGAGAATCATAATTTTGCAAAAGAGCTACGAAAGGAAAAAATCTCTGCTGAAGTATCTTTAGTTTCTCAAAAAATGGGTAAACAACTTTCTTATGCAGAAAAGAAAGGATACCGTTGGATTTTACTACGTGGTGAAGACGAAATTAAAGCTGGTACTGTGACATTAAAAGATATGGCCACAAGGAACCAATGGACTTTTTCTTTTGCAGAAGCGCTTCATAAGATAAAAGAAGAGCTTTCTAAATGAATTTAATTTCAAAAATTGATTTAAAATTTTCGATTTGGATTCAAAAAAATCTCCACCATCCTCGTTTGAGTTGGGTATTGTCTCGGGTTAACCGTGGGGAAATGTTTGCGTTAGTTTTGTTACCACTTATGTTTTTAAGTGATTTATACAAACCAGTTTATATTAGTTTACCATTCGTTTTGATTTTTACTTACCTTACAGATCGATTGGTTTTGGCTTTAAAAAAATATTTCGCAAGAAAACGTCCCCTGGTTAGTGTTATGGGAAAAGTGGATTCTAATCCAGATATGAAACATTCTTTTCCTTCAGCACATAGTGCTAATTCCATTGTAGTATCGACTATATTGGTTTTTGCATTTCACGAAACCCCGTTTTTCTTTTTCTTTAGTTTGTTTGCTGGTGTAGGGCGACTAGTTACCTTACATCATTTTGTGAGTGATATAGTGGGAGGATGGATCATTGGTTTTGGAATAGGACTCATTGCTGTGCTAGTTCATTATTACCTTTGGCCTTATTGTGTAACATTATGAAACAGATTGGGTATTTTATTTCTTTTTTAATCGTTTATTTGTTCTATTTTCCATTTAAGGTTCTTCCATATAAATGGTGTTTGGCGTATGGAATCTTTTTGACTAAACTTATTTATCCTCTTGATAAGAAACATAGAAAAGTTGCTGCTGATAATATTCGTTTTGCCTTTCCTGCCTATACCGAAGAACAAATTTTAAACTTAGTAAAAGCTCACTATCGTCATTTGGGTATCCTTCTTGCTCATACCCTTTGGGCTCCAAGAATGACTAAAAAATGGTTAGATGAAAATTTACTTATCGATGCTGAGAGTTTAAAAATTGAAGAAGAAACTAAAAAACAAGGTGTCGGAGTGATTTTAATTTCAGGTCACTTTGGTACTTGGGAAATTTTAGTTCAGTTTTTAGGAATTCGTATGAAGGGTGGGGGAATTTACAAGAAGGTAAGGAATCCCTTTGTTGATCAGTTACTTCGTCGTATGCGATCTAAAAATGGGGTAGTACTTGTGCCAGTACAAGAATCGACTCAGGTGATTAAACTTCTCAAACAAGGATACTGGATCGGATTTGGTGCTGACCAGAATGCTGGCAAAGCAGGAATTTTTGTTCCTTTTATGAACAGGCAAGCATCTACTTTTGTAGGACCTGCTCTCATGGCCTACTTAACCGGTGCCAAGATGTTATACTATTCCGTATTAGCTGGTGAAAATGGAAAGGTCATTGTTCGCGTTAAGGATTTAGGCTTTGTTGATAAAAAACTTTATCCATCAAAGGATGAAGTCATTCGACATTATACGGAACTTTGGACTAAGACTTTAGAGGAAGAAGTTAAGTTGTTTCCGGAGCAGTACTTTTGGGTCCACCGTCGGTGGAGAACCCAACCGCAAGTTACAGAAAACAACTAGAAGTTGAAAGATTAGAATTCTAAAAGTAAAAGTCTAATCTTTCAAATGCCAATCTCAAATCTCGGAGTTATTCTCCGAGAAGTGCCAGTGTTGGTTTGTGACGAATTGAACCATTTTCAGCAATCATACATGCATCGATAATTTCGTCTTCTAAGTTGATATTGAACTGTTTTTCTTTATTAACAAAAAGTTTTAGGAAATTCACAATATTCTTTGCATACATTTTACTTGCATCCATTGGTTGTGTACTTTGTAAGTTTGAATTTCCAATGATCGTAATTCCTTTGTAAACAATGGTTTTGTCATTCTCGGTAACTTCACAGTTTCCACCATTAACAGCCGCAAGGTCTACAATCACTGAACCTTGCCTCATTTTATCTACCATATCTTTTGTGATGAGTAGTGGAGCTTTTCTTCCTGGAATGAGTGCCGTTGTGATAATAATATCGGCTTTTTCTGCGTACTTTGCAATGGCTTCTTTTTGCCTACGTTGGTAATCTTCTGATTGTTCAACCGCATAACCACCAGTTTTCGATGCATCCGCTGCACCTTCTACTTCAACAAATTTGGCACCGAGTGACATACACTGCTCTTTTACTTCAGGTCTAGTGTCAAATACATCAACCACTGCCCCTAATCGACGAGAAGTTGCAATCGCTTGGAGTCCGGCAACACCAGCGCCTAGGATCAGAACTCTTGCTGGAGTAATGGTTCCTGCTGCTGTTGTTAACATTGGGAAAAAACGACTATAGTTGGACGCGGCTAGTAAAACTGCTTTGTATCCTGAAACAGTTGCTTGACTACTAAGAACATCCATAGATTGCGCACGAGTGATTCGCGGGATAGTGTCCATTGAGAAAATCTTAAAAGATGCATTGGCAATTTCTTTTACTTTTTTAGGGAAGGCAAGAGGAGATAGTGTTGCTATATAGATTTTATCTTTGCCAATCTTTTTTGCACTCGCTTCGTCCAAAGCATGAATGGATACAACAATGTCCGATTGCGAAAGAATCGTGTCTCTTGATTCTACTGTGGCACCGGATTCTTTATAATCCGTATCGGAAAAAAATGCATTATCCCCGGCTGTGGTTTCAATGGAAACAGAGAAACCTAGTTTTTTTAAAGGGTCTATTACATCAGGAGTGATAGCCACTCTGTTTTCATAAGATGGTTCTTTGATTACGCCTATTTTCATTTTATACTCTTTTGCTAAAATATTCGATGGTTTTTTTTACGCCTTCCACTAATGGAACAGTCGTTGAATAATTCAATTTTTCTTTCGCCAAACCTAGGTTTGGTTTTCTTCTTGTCGGATCGTCTTGTGGGAGTGGAAGATAAATAATTTTGGATTTACTTCCTGTCTCTTTGATGACTAATTCTGCTAATTCTTTAACAGTAAATTCGCCATCATTACCTAAGTTAACTGGTCCTACAAATCCGTCTGTATTCATCATTTTGATGATTCCACGAACTAAATCATCTACGTAACAGAAAGAACGAGTCTGACTTCCATCACCATAAATGGTAATGTTTTCTCCACGTAACGCTTGTACGATGAAATTACTTACCACACGACCATCATCTGGGATCATTCGTGGGCCATAAGTATTAAAAATACGGATGACTCGAATGTCTACCCCGTGTTGGCGGTGATAATCGAAACATAAAGTTTCAGCTACCCGTTTCCCTTCATCATAACAACTACGAATTCCAATCGTGTTCACATTACCCCAATAAGATTCGGTTTGAGGATGTTCTAGTGGATTCCCGTATACTTCGGAAGTACTTGCTTGAAGGATTCTTGCTTTCACTCGTTTGGCAAGACCAAGCATGTTCATCATTCCCAAAACATTCGTTTTGGTAGTTTTGATGGGATTACTTTGGTAATGAACCGGAGAAGCAGGACAAGCCATATTATAAATTTCATCTACTTCCAATTTGATGGGATCCGTGATATCGTGGCGGATCAGTTCGAAATTTGGGTTGCCGAGAAGATGAGTCAGGTTTTCTTTTCGTCCGGTATGGAAATTGTCCAATACGATGATTTGGTTCCCAGCGTTCAAAAGAGTTTCTGCTAGATGGGATCCGATGAATCCGGCTCCACCTGTGATAAGGATTCTTTTTGCCATTGAGATTCTATATTTAGGAAGTCTGTGTCCTCGGCAAATGAAAATTTGTGAGAAGGCCTAAGGACTATTGTCTTTGGGAGGGAAGTCCTGGAACAAATTGGGGGGCAAAACGATTCCACTTTCGGGGTCTACACCACGTTTTTCCAACCAAAGTTTTGCCTCCGGCGAAAGATCACCGGGAAATCGTTCGAAACTTTCTTCTGCACTAGGAAAATCATGGCTTTCTTCGTGACTGAGGGAACTTCGTAGGGACATAAAAATGATACCGACGCTGAGGAGAGACCAAAGGGTTGCAATCATATAGCCAAGTACCACAACTACGGTCGGAACCTCTTCATTCTGCAGATCTTCGGGGCCAAGTCCGGCCATCCAGAAGGCAAGGATCCCTGCATCGGTTTCCGTCAATCGTTCTGCAAAATCAGAGAGGTCATACAAAGAATATAAAGAGATACTTGTACCTAAAAAAACTAAAGACAAAATCGAAATAGTTTCGCCTAACATTCCTGCTACGAGAATTCCTACACCCCAAAAAATTCCTGTGAGGTAAGCAAGTTCCCCTAATTTGGAATATAATACACTGACGGAGATTAAAAATAATCCTAAAAGAATCATTGTTTGGCGAGCATGACGTCCTTGGAATCCCAATCGTAATAAAAAAGCACCGACAAGGGAAGAACCAATGTATCCGGCAGAGACAACAAGAATAAAAGATCCGCGAAAAGAGGCAGGGACAGCGATTGTTTCCCCACCTTCGTTTCCATGAAGTGCGATTCCTTTTACAACTCCTCCGCTAAAGAGTGCGGCAGTGGCATGGCAAATTTCATGAATGAGTACAACAAATTCTTTGAGATAAGAGGTGAATTGGTGGTCCCAAAACGCAACTAAGCTCAGAATCAAAGAAAGAAAAATGACAAATTTGACCGGTTTTTCTGCCATCATCAGTTTCAGTATCGGCTAATTGGGTGTAAAAGAAAGACCAATAAATGTAATATCATCTGATTGTTCTCGGTTCCCGCGAAAATTTGTCATCTTTGCATCCAAGAGCGTAGGGATTTCTTTCACGGTTTTTTCGGCATTAAAATGTAAAAATTCGATTAAAGTTTCTTCGCCGAAAATTTCATCTCGTTCACTGAAGGCTTCAGTGATTCCATCCGAATAAAGGAAAAGTTTTGTTCCTGGAAGTAATTTGAGTTCCTGTACATGGTAATCGGTTTCTAAAATTCCAAGAACTCTTTGTGTTTTGGAATGTAATTTAATCTGTCCATCGGCTCGCATTTCAATCAAAGAAAGATGTCCTGCATTTACATATTTAAAGACATTTTCATTTGAATCAAAAACGCCTCCTAGGAGTGTCATAAACTCATTCCCTTTGTACCGAGCTCGAAAGAAGGAATTGATTTCGCGAAATAAACCTTCAAGTGATGTCCCATTTCTGAGTTGTTCTCTTACAATTCCTTTGATGGCACTGACTAAAAAACCCGTACCAAGCCCATGTCCGGCTACATCACCTAACAGAACAATCATCTTTGTTTGAGAAACTGGAATGATGTCTAAATAATCTCCTGAAATTCCTACGGCAGGTTTCGAAATATAACCGTAATCAATACCTTTGACTTCGCTTGGTAAAATAAGTC
This sequence comes from Leptospira soteropolitanensis, assembly GCF_026151655.1. Lineage (GTDB taxonomy): Bacteria > Spirochaetota > Leptospiria > Leptospirales > Leptospiraceae > Leptospira_A > Leptospira_A soteropolitanensis. Next base: position 686,601 of record NZ_JAMQPN010000001.1, read on the forward strand.
GAAGTGTATTGTCAACAATGGATGCTGTTTGAATATCTCTGACAATTTTACGTTTTTGAATTTCATCTTCTAATAAACTATAGTTTTCAAGTAACATCCCAGAAATTTTGACAACTTCATTGATGAACTTTAATTCTCCGATAGAGAAATATTTTTTATCTAACTTCTCACCAATGAGAATCATTGCTTGTATATTTTTTTTATTTGAAGAGGAATCATAAGCTGGGAATGCTAACTGAACATTTAATCCCTTCAAAAAGTTGTATAAGGTTTCTCTAAGTCCAATTCCATATTCAAGATGGGAAGTAACGGTGACACGATCAGTACTTTTGAAATAATTCCATATTTCCGATTGAGGCGATATTCGTACGAAGTTTATATTCTTTAGGTCAGTGCTTGCAAATTGATCACCCGGAATCAAAATAATGATATTAGATACATTTACTGTTTCTTTTACCGTTCGATTGATTGTTAAAATTGTTTTTCGCATAGAAAGAGGGGAAGACAATAAAGCTGTGATTTTATTGATACCCGCACTGAGTTTCGGGTTTTGTTCGAAAAACCAATAATCGAATAATTCTTTTACCCTGAGTTTGAGTGGAATCAAATAGGCAGTGACCAAAAAAAGATAAATGAGGTTAAAAACCCAACGATCTTTTAGATATCGAATGGGAAGAATAAAATCTAAAATAAAAATAGAACCGATATAAGTTCCTAAAATAATAGAAACCAAAATCAAAGTAACAATACTTGGAGTAAAAATGACTAGTGAAGGAACAAAGGTGTAACGATAAGTTCCATAAAAAAAAGAAAGAATGAATAAAAGGTAAGTAGTAATAAACAAGGATCTATGTACGAAGAACCAAGGGTATCCATCAAAAAAGATAATGCTAGTGGGGAGTGCCACATAAAGGAAAATGGAAGAAACCAAAACAACTCTTTTGAGTAGGGCTTCTTCCTGTGGCTTAGATCGAATGATTTCGTATATATTGGCTATGATATTGATGGAACCAAATAAAACCGTGATTGCATGAGCAACTAATACCACTCGCTCGACAAGTATCATATCGTATTTTTCTTGTGATGCGATCATTGCCATGATGAAAGATATTAATACTTGTGGCAATAGCCATTTGGAATTGATCTCTTTTCCTCGAAGTCGATAGATTAAATGATATTGCAAAAAGCTACCGAAATAGAGAGTCAGAACAAAAAGAAAAATGGAGTTATTGAACGTTAATACAAAAACGTTGGAAAGAATAATAAGACCAAAATTAAAGAAAAAGCCAAATATTAATGCATCTCTAGTGGAATAATAAAAATAAACTGCGATGGCTAAACTGAAAAATGCTAAAAATAAATCAGAAAAAAATACATTAAGAACATCTGTTTTGCGGACTGTAATTAATTTAAAATCTTTTTCATAAACTTCACCATTGTGGTTTTTGATACGTAATCGAAAAGATTCTATATTTGAAAAATCGGTGATTGAATCAAAATTCTCTAAATCTTCCTGAATGACTGAATTTCCCCAGTGATGACGATTTTCCTCTCCAATATTTACGATAAGCCCTGATGGATAATGGTAAAAAGGAAGTCTTTTTGCGTTATTTTGAAATCCAATAAATGCAAAGAGTAGGATCAAAAAAAACAAAAGAGATGAAAGGATTGTAATCGCAAGTTCTCTCATTTGACTTCTGGCACTTCAAAACTAAATTTAAGAATTGGTTCGCCCCGTTGTTGGATGAGAATGGGACCTTTATCCATATTGATCATATTTTTCCAACCCATACTTGCTACAACTTCTTCAGAATTTCTGGTTATGCGAAATTGTTTTCCTTCTTGAACTATATAAAGTTCAGAATATCCAATCTTGCCAATAATCATTTCGTAATTTTCTTTCCAATCTAACTTTTGAAAGGTGGATTGTATTAAGGATTTTATATCCGAAAATCCTTTTAAAATACGAAGTCTTGATTGCGAATAAACAACACCTAATATATAAGAAAGTATGATTCCGATATGTTGGTAGGATTTTCCAGTGTTTAGAATGACAAAAAACCAACTTCCATCCTCTACTTGGAAAAACTCGATTAAGTTTCTACTGGTTCTTTTGAAAGCTGTAATTTCCCAACCCAAAAGCTCAGGAATGGTTCCTGTTTCTAAGAGGTTTTGTACGCGCACGGCGTACGCTGCTTCTTTTTGATACTTTTTGTTTTCCGAAATATGATAAGAAAGAATGTGATTATGTATGGTTAACGCTGATTGTCCAGCTAGAAGTGACAAACTGTGTGCTGCATCTGTGTTTGGGATATTGGAGACTGCAATGAAGCCAAATAATTTTTCCCTGAAGATAAAAGGATAAATATAATTCGCATGCAGTTCCATAAAGTCATTGTTTATGTTTTCATGAGAATAAGTTTCCGCAACAGAAGCACCATTCCGTTTGCTAAGTAAAAAAGATTGAAAACTTGTTTTTACCGTAATGTCTTTTGTCGGGCTTAATTTTTTCTGTCGACCTCGGAAATACGAGTGAAATGCAAAAGTGCCATTGTGTGTGAGAACAGCCATCGTTCCAGAATGGCTTCCTGTGATTTTAACCATATCGGGAAAAACGTTTTTGATCAGGGCGTCAAAGTTAAATCGTTTGATAGCTTGCCGATATGATTCTGCATCTTCTGTCAGATATTCCGATAAAAATCGAGTTCGGATGTAACGTGTGAGTCTTTCGATGATCGGTAGATATAAAATCAGAGCAAAGGCACATGTTAAAAGTAACGCAAGTTCCAAACGATAAGACATTGGTTCTGGTATTTGCGATAAAATTAGAAAGTAAGAAACATAAACTAAAAAAATAAACAAAGTGCGTGTAAAGATATTGGTTACCGAAAGTTTTAATTGATAACTCGAAGGTAAAAAATATTTTAAAGCGCTTTTGAATTTATTTGAACTCATGTCGTGTAGTAAGCATTTTCCTGAATATAACCTTCTGTAAAATCACAACTCCAAAAAGTTTTTTGGAAAGATCCTGTATTTAGAATTACAGAGATATGGATTTCTTCATTTGATTTTAAGTATTCAGCTAACTTTGATTTGGTGTTATTGTCTGCACCTTTAACTGATATACCACCCAATTGGATTTCTAATGAATCGTAAGGAATTGGTTCATCAAACACTTTTCCAATAGCCATCACAAACCTTCCCCAATTGGGATCTCCACCGTAAATTGCCGTTTTCACTAGAGGGGAATTGAGAATGGACTTTCCAATTTTTGTCACTTGCATATCATCTCTTCCCTGCGAAACAGTGAGTTCAATGAGTTTGGAAGCTCCTTCTCCATCACGAGCAATCATTTTAGAAAGATCAGTGGCAATTTCTCTTAAATGAGATTCAAAAACATCATCAGGAATGGTTCCAAGAACTCCAGAACACATAAGCACCACTGTGTCACTTGTAGATGTATCAGAGTCAATGGTCACACAATTGTATGTCACATCGACTACTCTTTTTAAGATTGTTTGTAAATCCCCTGATTCGGGAAGGTAGTCAGAAAGAATATAGGATAACATGGTAGCCATATTTGGTTCAATCATTCCTGCACCTTTGGCAATTCCAAACATAACACCTTCGCCTGATTTGTTTGTAATCGTGCGGTAAGAGATTTTTTTACGAGTGTCAGTTGTCATGATTGCTTCTGCCACTTCCTCTAAATTCCCTGGTTTTAAATCTGATTTTGCCGTAGAACAGGCATTAAGTATTTTTTCGATCGGTAGAGGGACCCCGATCACTCCTGTGGAAGAAGGAAGTATGTCTTCTGCAGGGATACCTAAAGATTTACCAAGTTCTATACAAATTTGATAGGAGTTTTTGATTCCTTGTTCACCAGTTGCTACATTAGAATTTTTTGAGTTGATGACGATGGCTTGTAAATACCCATCTTTGATATGGTCGCGACCCACGTAAATAGGTGCACCAGGAAAATTATTCCGTGTGAAAACGGCTGCCGCCTTACATCGATTTTCTGAATAAATGACTGCAAAATCTAAGCTATTGTCTTTGATTCCGATGTTTTTGCCGAAGGAATAAAATCCCAATGGAAACTTCATAAATACCTGCCGGATACCAATATTCTATCCGGCGATTTCTCTTACTAGAATCTATTTTTTAGGGAATTCAAAGCTAAAAATGGAGCCACCTTGGAGGTTGGGAGAAACCGAAACTTCACCCGAATGGAGCCTTGCAATGTGTTTGACTATGGAAAGGCCAAGGCCTGTGCCTCCCTCTTTTCTGGAACGGTTGGTATCCACGCGGAAAAAACGTTCAAATATTCGTTCGGCGTCCTCTGCAGAAATTCCGATTCCGTGATCGATGACTTGGATCTGATTTTTATCCTCTATAGACGTTGCCTTAACAATGACACTCGAACCCTCTGGGCTATAGGCAGAGGCATTTGAGATTAGATTTACTAATAGATCTTCAAGGAGCAGACGGTCTGCTTTCACGCGAAAATCAGTGGGAATGTCTAAAATTAAATTTTGTTTTTTTTGGGAATAAATCACACCCAGAGATTCGGACACATTTTTCATCAAATCATACAGAGAAAACTCTGTCAGATTTAAAACAGTTTTATGATTTTCCAACCTGGATACGGTTAACATATCTTCCACAATTCGGATGAGCCTGTCTGTATTTCGGAGAATGGCATCTAAGAATTTTCTTTCATTCGAATCTTGTGGAAGTTTTAATTTATACTCTAAAGTTTCTGCATAACCTTTAATCGATGTTATGGGAGTTTTTAATTCATGGGAAGCATTTTGGAAAAATTGTTCCCTAATGAGTTGGTTTTGTCTGTCCTCAGTGATATCTGATAACACACCGATGTACAATTGTATCATGGAATCAGATTTGATTGGATAAATGCGAGCGGTGTAGAAATGTAGTCCGTCTTGGAACTCAGTTTTTCCTTCCACACCTTTTTGGATTTTTTCTGTAATAAAGTTTAAGAGTTCTTTGTTTTTGATTGAGGGAGTATATGCTTTGAATTGGGAATTTTTTTCTATTAAGGTATCTGATATATTGCGATTTAAGAACAGAAATTTTTCATTTCTATCGATGGCAAAGACACCTTCCTTTAGATTTTGTAGTAAATAATTAAACTTTTCTTTTTCAACAGTCAGGTCCAAAAATTGGACTTTCAGTCGTCTCGCCATTTCATTAATGGAAGATGTTAGTGTTGCAAGTTCTCTGATGTCAGGCGAAGATAGTTCAACACCAAAATCTCCTGCATTGATTTCTTTAGTTTTTTTCTCAACAGTTGCCAGCGGATCTGTGATTCGCATCGCGATGTTAGTTGAAATGTAGAAAGTACCGAAAATAGCAATTAAAACAAACCCAAACAAGATAAGCGGTCGAACTGCGGGTACAACGAGATCATAAACATAAAAAACACCCAAGGCCAGGGTCAGTAAAACAAGTAAGAGACCCCAGTTGAGTAAAAGTAATGTAGAAAAAAAACTACGCATCTCGGAATCGGTAACCGACCCCGCGAATGGTTTCTAATCTTTCCTTTTCAGAAAGCAATTTGTCCCGAAGCCGTTTGATATTTACGTCAACGGTTCTGTCTGTTACAAAAACATCTTTTCCCCAAATACGGTCCAGTAATTTGTCCCGAGAAAAAGCTACTCCAGGATTTCCTGCAAATAGTTGCAAAAGTTTGAATTCGATTAAGGTAAGATCAATTTCTGTACCTTCCACAAAAACTTTATGTGCGGTAGGATTGATTTGGATTTTTCCTGTGGAGATAGTGCCTTGGACTTCCCCGGTTGGATCAGTGGTTCTTCGTGTAACGGTCCTTACTCGGGCAACAAGTTCGCGAATATTAAATGGTTTACGAATGTAATCATCAGCACCTAACTCAAGACCAAGGACAACGTCTGTTTCCCCTGTTTTTGCAGTTACCATCAAAATAGGAATGTTCGGGTATTTTTCTTTAATTCGTCTACAAAGATCCATCCCACCAATCCCCGGTAACATCAAATCTAAGATGATACCATCCGGGAGGTGTTTTTCTAAACGTGGGAGGACTTCCATCCCATTATGACAAACTTCGGTCTGGAATCCTTCTTCCTCTAAATGGAATTGGATGAGTCCTGCAATGTCTTCTTCGTCATCTACAATTAGTATTTTCATGAATTAATCCAAACGTAACAGGGATTCATTACAAAAAGAATACAAAATGATGACAAAGAATCGATATCTATCTATTTTCCAAGCATCTGGTTGATGTCTCGGATCGCCTGGCGCTGCCTGAGTAACAAAAAACCCAGGAAACCAAAAAACAAAAAGAAGGCAAGGCCATAGACCCAAAGGAGGGATCGAAGGCGGGCCTGTTCTTTTTCGATGGCTTGGATTTCTTCCAAGTGGGAGATGAGAAAATAAAAATGGTCTGCCTTAGGATAGGACTTTTTGATTTCTGTTCGGAGGTCTGACACAAGGACCTTTGAATCTTCTTTGGAAAGGGATTCGATGAGAGGAAGCGCCTTGTCTAAATCCATTTTTAAAAATTCATCCGCAGATGGCAAAGCTTCCGCAGAGAGAGACATGGCAAAACAGAAAACTGGGAGAATCAATAGACCTTTCACGAATACTTTAAACCTCTTCAAATCCAAGTTTCTCTTTCCATTCATTCAGAAAAGGAATTCTTGTGTTGAGGAGTAAAAAGCCAAGGACAAGAGAATAAAAGCAGAAAAACAAACTAGAACTAATCAAAATGGGTAAAAGTATTCCCGTATTTTCGTTATAAAAGACAGATAAAAAAATTGTCCCAATTGGGATCATAAATAATAGAAAGGAAAGCCCTACAGAGGAAAATAAATACTTGAGCGGTAATATTTGCCCTAACACTCGAAAGCGGATAACAGCAGGTGCTTCTGAATTTTTTAAGAATGGGTCAGGATGTTTAAATACCGTCATATCCTTTGAGAACCTTTCTTTAACTTTTGATTTCATGTGACCACCATTTCCTTAAAAGGTCCTTTCCTCGGGAAATATGACTTTTGATCGTACCAAGTTTTATATTGAGATCTGTTGCAATTTCTTTGAGAGGTTTGTTTTCAAAGTAATGAAGAAGAATCGGCATTTGATATGATTTCGGTAATTTGGAAATTAACGATCGAAGTGTATGATTTGTTTCTTCTTTATCTAAAGTTTCAATAACGGAAGTTCTCTTTTTATCAGCAACAAAAGAGATGTCTTCTTGCCAATCAGCTAGCGGAAGTTTTTTCTTCTTAAAAACTTTTGTTAGGCGAAATCTTGCAATTTGAAACAACCAAGTTGAAAACTGAGATTCTCCTCGGAACTGGCTTAAGGATTCATAGGCTTTTAAAAATACTTCTTGAGTGAAGTCTTCTGCCTCTTCGTTTGTGAGGAAGGCTTTTTTTGCTTGGGAAAATACCATACCTTGGTATCTTTTCATGAGAACTTCGAATTGGGATACGTCTCCTCTAAGGACCGATTGGACAGATTTCCAATCTTCCTCGTTGCAGATGCGGTGTACCGAATCTACCGGTACATTTTGTAGAAGGTCAAGAGACCGAGTCCAATTGCGAATGGGATTAACCCTCCTAACATCGCCATAGAACTTCCTAAGACGAGTATAAATACAAACGATAAAGCAAATCCAGTGAATGTCAACAAAAGACCTAGGAAAAAGGAATACAATCTGATGTCAAAACTCCAAGGTTTGTATTGTCCTGATTGGATGAGAGCCATCTTTTGTTTATGCCACCACTGAAACAGAAAAAACAAAAGTGTGGTGCCAAAAATAATCCCCACATTGGGAACTAAGTATAGAACTAAACGGTAAGGGTCGGATCCACCCCTCTCCTGAATATTTGTTAATATAGTTAAAATGGTTTCATATTGCTCCGGAGTCACGAAACAGCCTCTCCAATTAAATTTGATGCATAAGCGCTAAGATAAGACATTCCCTCTGGTTTGTCACACTGGAAAATTTGAACACCTATGTTTGTTGTATCAGAATCTCCTTTTATTATGCTTCTCAGACTTCCATAAAATGTATAGGGAGAAGAATTGATTACTAACTGGAAAGAGACGGGAGACCCTACAATTCTGTTTTCGATGTCTGTTCCTGGGGGGAAAGTAATTCCCATACCTCTTCCATCTTCGCTAATATCTCTAACGGGTGTTGTGCGAATTAAGGTTTCCCATTCTTTTGCGTATGCAAATTCTAATTGAAATACAAATTCTTCTGCTTTTTGGTCTAAAAAATTAAGTAAAGGGCCAATACCCTCCTGCCCTTCGATATCCGATTGTAATATAGGATTTCCTAGGTCGGGGAGATTGCTGATAATTTCAAAATAACCGAGTAAAACCTTCCCCTTGGAGAAGATAGGAAATATGAGTGTGGATTTTACATTATTTACGAGGAGAGAATCCAAATAGGAACGGATGTATATTTCGCTTAACTTTTTGGGGCTAAAAAATCCTCTATCAGTATAAAAAATTCTTTTATTCGCATCACGCACGTAATATGGAGCTTTGGATGTTGCAAGAGCTTCCATAAGTTGTGTGTCTACCGCATAGTAGAATCCAATCTGAATTTTTTTAATAAAATAACCGTAGTTGGCTAAGATTTGTTCCAAATGAATTTGCCATTGGTTTAAGATTTGATTGATGATGGAAGTTTTTCCATAAATAGAAATGACAGTTCCTAAATCTGCTGTTTGGGCCATTTTGAATTCATAAGCAGATATATCTTCAATGGAAGCTCGTTTAGCAGATCGTTCCAATGGTTCAATGAGAATTTCGTAAACCTGAAGTAAATCATCTTGGTAGGGATTGACTGGTTTTACGCGAAGCTCTACACGATTGTCTTTGAGAACACAAACTAAAGATTTTGGTTTGGAAACAATTGGTTCTGTAGCAGCGATTGTAATATGAACCGACTGAAGGATATCCTTTACTGCGACAGGATTTTGAAGAGTAAACTTTTGTTTGGTATCCTTATCTTGGAGAACCGTTGTAGTCAGTTTGGAAACGATTCCCAAAACAGTTCTTTGGTCAGTCAGTCTGTATTTTTTCATGGTCTAAACAGTATGATACGTAAAATCCTAATTTTTGCCATAGTTTTTCCATCTTTTTTCCCGTTATGGGCAGAAAAACCGAAATACCAATACTTCGGAAAAGCATACGATCTTAGTACTGGTAAGTATATTTATTCAGACAATCATAAAGAATATTATAATAATGGAAAGCATATCTATTCAGACATCCAATACAAAGACGCAGAAGGTAAGGTTTTTGGCACCAAACATATTGAGTTCGATAAAAACTCAGAAGTACCCACTTTTAAAACCGAAGACTTTCGGGATGGTTATATTGAAGGGGCTGAAGTAAAGGGAAAGTCCGTTCGTTTATTTTCCAAACGCAAAAAAGAAGATCCACTTTCTGAAAGAACCTATACTCCCAAGTCCCCTGCCGTGATGGATGGCGGATTCGATTATTTTGTTAGAAACAATTGGGAGCTTTTATCGAAAGGGGAAAGAATGTCTTTTCATTTCCTTGCTCCCATTCAGTTGGATGACTATAAGTTTGCTGCTGAAAAGATTAGGGATGGAGAATGGAAGGGAAGGCCTGCACTTTATTTACGACTAGAGGTTGATAATTTTCTTTTGAAACAAGTTGTGAAACCGTTTCTTCTAGTTTATGATGTAAAAACACGGAGAATTTTACAGTTTGAAGGACTTTCTAATATCAACGATGAAAATGGGAAAAGTTTGAAAGTAAAAATTGTATATGATTATCCCAAGGATGTTTTGGAACCTTGACACAAAGGACTTTTGACCAATTTTTTAAAAATCCAAGGACTTGGAAGGAAGACCTTGTGGCAGTAGGTGGAGATTTCTCCACCGATCGCTTGTTATATGCATATCAACATGGTATTTTTCCTTGGTCAGAAGATCCCGTTCGGTGGTATTGTTTAGATCCGCGTGCCATTTTTGATTTAAAAAGAGTCCATTTTTCCAAAACCGTTCAAAGAAAGGTAAAACAAAAAAAGTTTCGTATCAGTTTTAACGAAGCTTTTTCGATTGTGATGCAAGGTTGTTCCTATAGAGAAAAAGATAATACATGGATCACTCCCGGATTTATCGATGGTTATGAAGAATTACATCGGTTGGGTTGGGCACATTCAGTAGAAGTTTGGAATGCAGAAGATGTTTTAGTTGGTGGGGTCTATGGAGTTGCAATCGGAAAGTTTTTTGCCGGTGAAAGTATGTTTTCCTTTGAATCCGATGCAGGAAAGGTGGGACTTTTTCATTTGTTTGAAAAATTAAATCAGTCCCAATTCGAACTATTTGACACCCAACAACTGAATCATGTGACTTGGCAATTGGGTGCTTATGAAATTCCCAAACTTTCTTATTTGGATCGATTGGAACGCGCATTGGGTGATTGTGAACCTTGGATCATTCCAACTTCACTCGACTAAATTCATCCAATTCTACTTTCCATAATTTTTGAATCTCCCCTGTCACATTTTCCCATTCCTTTTCACCTAACTTAGGAGCACGATAAGGATCAAAATTAGGATGATCCTCCCAAAAAAGGTCCAAATCGGATTTAGGAATGGTGGTCCTAAAAATTTCTGCTTCTTGGATTTCTGCATCAGGATTGTTTTCACCCTGAATGAAAAAAGGTTTGGAAAGACTTAAAGAAAGTCTGTGGAACTGGTGGAGTGCCAAGGCATAACTGATACGAAGTAACACCAAACTATGGTATTCGGTATTCGTTTTCCGGTAGTCGGAAGCATCATTGAAAGTGAGTGCTGAATTACTTCCATAGGTGATCTGTGCTTCGTGTTTTTGGTCTTTATCTAATTCTGTTTCGAAGCGTTTGAATTCTTGTCCTAAAATTTTTGGTAAAACCACATTAGCAAAGTTATTTAGATTATTTTGGTTCCCATCCCGAAGAGAAGTCACCTCTTGTTTAGAAACATCTTTCGGTTGGCAACCATAGAACAAAACAGCAGTTACAAGTATATTGAGAACAAGTTTCATCTTAGCTCTTATTTGACTTAATTTTGGCAAATTCTACATCAATGCGACCTGTCAGCATTTTGAAATACATGATCCAATCAGAGATAAAAGAATAAAATGGATAGGTAAAGGTGGCAGGACGGTTCCTTTCGACAAAAAAGTGTCCGATCCATGCGAAGAAATACCCACTAACAAGAGCAAAGGCTAAGATATAGAATTTACCTGTGGATAAAAATCCAAGGATACATCCTAAGGCTAGACTTGATCCAATAAAATGAAGAGCTCGATTGAACGGGTGGCTATGTTCCTCTAAGTAAAATGGGAAAAAATCTTTGAGTGTTTGGTATTTCTTTTCCATACAAGTCTCCTTACACTTGATCATAATCAATTATTGATCTTTGCCAAGACAAAAATGATTCTAATCTTAGAGTTTGTCCCTAGATTTTTCGTCTATATTCGATAATTCTGATATGATTTTAAAATTGTGTTGCACGTTAGTGGGTACTGCCTAATTTGCATTAACATTTAGAATCTAACAGAGAGTTAAATTTAGCAAGAAAGTAGGAGAATGTATGAAACCTAAATCGATTAAACCGGATGAGCTTAGTAAGATTTTTGCCGAACTTAAAAAAGGTGATGAATCTGCCATCGGTAGTTATTTAGTCAAAGGGGTTCGCCTTCAAATCAGTAAATACAATCTTTCCGGTGCCGAGCGAGTTCAGTTGTTATACAAACGAAGAAGAGCCCAAGGAATGTGTATTGTATGCGGAAAAAAAGTTACAAAGAAAAATCCATCTACAGACCAACTCTATAGATTGTGCGAAGAACACCGTAACAAGATCGATAAAGGTACGAAATAACCAATTTACCTGTGAGAGTCTCCCGCCTTTCTTTGCGGGAGCTCACTCCAAACTTTTTCTCTCTCTTCTTCGCTCATCTTAGACCAATTCCCAATTTCTTCAATAGTTCGGAAACATCCTGCACAGAGCCCTGAATCCGGGTCCATCATACAGACTTTGGTACAAGGCGATTTTAGTGACATAGGCCTGAAAATAGTAAATTTTTATAAATTTTCCTAAGCTAGTTTCGGAATCCGTCGATCCTTCCCATAAGGGAAAAGGAATTCGCATGTTGGATTGGGTAGAATCACTTAGAAGTTTATTTACTAATGAAATAGACTGTTACAAGCGCCTTCTGGAATTGGAAGGCAAAAAAAGAGCATCCATCCATTCTGCGGACGGAAAATCCTTAGAGTCCTTTGTCAAAGAAAGTTATCATATTATGGTAGAAGCCTCTGAATTGGAACGGATTCGGATGAAAACCATCGAAGATGTGTATGAAAAGGAAAAATTCACAAAAGACGAATCATCCATCACGCTCACTAGTTTTTTAAACCAAATGGATCGTGAATCCAATTTTAAACTCAAAACCTTTGCTTTAGAATTAAAGAAGGTCGTTGCTGATTTAAAAGATGCCATCATCACAAATGAAAAACTCTTAAAAACAAGAAAAGAGTTTTTACAAACAACTGTTGACTCTTTGCAAGAGTTATCCAGAGAAAAAGTTTATACCTCACACAAACAACCGACAAGGCGTGGGCAGGGCCAAAAAGGCGCGATCATTTTGAACGCGACTGCCTAGGAGAATCGTATGGGATCAACATTCCAAGGAATTGAAATAGGGAAACGAGGACTTTCGGTCCATCAACAAGCGATCCAAACAACAGGTCATAACATATCCAATGCGGATAACAAACATTATGCTCGCCAAAGAGTGGTCATGAATAGTATGGATCCTCTTTATGAGCCAGCATTCAACCGCGCCGAAGTGCCAGGACAAATTGGGCAAGGGGTAAAAATTTCCGAAATCGAAAGAGTTCGTGATAATTTCATCGATGACCGTATCATTGATTCTTCTTCTCTCAAAGAATATTGGGGGAAAAAGAATGATTACTTATACCAAGTAGAAACAGTTTTTAACGAACCAACTGGAACCACACTTCGTTCCATGATGGACCAGTTCTGGTCTTCTTGGGAAGATCTTTCTAACTATCCAGAAGAAACAGCACATAGAGCCGTGGTACAAGAAAAAGCAGAGGCTCTTGGCTCTCGAATGGAAGATGTGTACAGAAAACTTTCTTTACTCAGAGACCAGTCCAATCGCGAAATTGAATCAAAAGTAAACCATTTAAATACGGTTGCAGAGAATATCAAATCTCTGAACGAAAAAATCACAAAATCACAAGCATTAGGTGATAATCCGAATGACCTTCTCGACAGAAGGGACGAACTTTTACAAGAACTTGCTGGGATGGCGGACATTACCATCGGTCGCAGTGACGAAGACGAACTGATGGTTTTTATTGGCCAACAGATCCTTGTCCAAGGACAAAAAGTTCATAAAATCGATTTGGTAGGAAATCCCAATAACGATGGACTTTTGGATTTAAAATGGTCAGAAACGGGAGATACAGTTTTACTTCGAAAGGGGAGCATCCAAGCTCTCTATGAAATCAGAGACCGAATTCTCGTCGAAAAAATCAATGCTGTCGATGCTCTCGCCATCAATGCGATGGATGTCATCAATGAAATTCATAAAGATGGATTTGGTTTGAATGGAAAAACCAATTTAAACTTTTTTGAAAGCAGGGCACTTGCTACCAATACCTTCGGTGAAATTGATACTGATGGAGATGGCCTCAATGATAAAACGGCTGTGTTCCGTGTAACAGGTCGCACATCCCTTGATGCCGATCGTCCCATTGGAATTTCAGGAACCATGCGTTTTTTGAAAGTTAGTCCTGGTGGGGAAACTGAAATTTTAGTTCCATATTCTAAAGATGATACTTTGAATGCTGTCATCAAACGAATCAATCGTTCGGAAACTGGTGTTGTGGCTTACATGTCGCATGACAACCAGTTGGCGCTAAAAGCCACGACAAACCCTTTGGATAAAAAAGAAAATTTTATGATTCGCCATTTGGAAGATTCTGGAGAACTTCTTGTGGGTCTAACAGGAATCTTAACGGCTGCAGGTGTTGCTGGATCTTTTGATTACCGTAAAGTAGGTGAGATCAACAAATTCCAAGCGAATGCGCAGGACATCACTCTCACACCTATGTATCATCCTTCTTCTTTCTTTAAAATGTCAGAAGATGTCAGAAACAATCCTGCAAACATTGCAGCAGCTCGTGGAAAAGATGTGAATGGATCCGGTGATTATAACTCGCCGAATGGTCAAAAAGATGGATCCAATGCCCTTCTCATTGCGGCAGCCCTCCGCGAAAAACCGGTGATGTTTGATTATTCCAAAACAACGGATGATTTTTATAACTCACTGATTTCTAGACTGGGAACTGAAGCAAGGGAAGCAAAACAAGAGTATACTACGCAAAATGAACTGATGGTAGAACTTGAGAATATGCGTCAGTCTGTGATGGGTGTGAATTTAGATGAGGAAATGGCCAATATGGTTCAGTTCCAACAATCTTACAACGCATCCGCGCGAATGATCTCCACACTCAATGAAATGTTGGATACCATCATCAATAGGTTAGGTGTATAATCATGATCAGAATCACTAACATGATGCAAAACAATTCCTTGGTGCGAAACTTAAACCGCCACCAAGTGGCTATGGACGAAACCCAAACCCAACTCGGAACGGGATTAAAAATCCGTAAACCATCTGATGATCCGGGTGCGGCCACAAACCAAATGTACTTTCGTTCCCGCCTGAACGAACTCTCCCAATACGAAGAAAACATTGGGGATGGATACCAAAGATTACAACAGATTGATGGTGTCCTAGACAAGATGGGTGAAATTTTCCAAAGAGCACGTGTACTTACGGTGCAAGCCGGAAACGGAATTTACCAAGGGGACAAGGGATTTGAATTGGAAGTGGCGATTGGTAAAGAGATCGACCAACATTTACGTGCCATTGTGGATCTTGCCAATGCTCGAGATGCTACCGGACAACCTTTGTTTGGTGGTCATGTGATTGAAAGACCTCCCTTTGAACCGATTGAATCAAAAATCAAAGGTCTCCAAGGCCTTGAACTTAAAAACCAATACGTAGGCGTTGAGTATCGTGGTGATATCGGAGAACAACTCCGTGAAATCGAAAAAGGTGAATATATTCCCATTACCATTCCTGGGAACAAAGTGTTTTGGGGAACAAACGTGAGTGTCACTTCCAAAGTGGATAACTCTGCTTACCAAGCCACTTCTGACCAAAAGTTTAAAATCGATGGTGTAGAGATTCATATTTCTGTGGGTGATACCATCGATGATGTGATTGATAAAATCAACAACTCACCTCTGGAAGTGAAAGCAAGTAAACTTGCCCAAGATAATATTTCCATTTCTTCTACGGCTCCTCATCAGATTTGGTTAGAGGATGTGGATGGAGGAACAGTCCTTCGTGATATTGGACTCATTGAACCAAGTGCAAGTGAACCACCGAATAACTATTCTAAGTCGGCAACTGTTACAGGACTTTCTGTATTTGATGTTCTTATCCAACTTCGAAATGACCTCATCCAAAAAGACCAAGAAAGAATTGGTGGTAGGGATTTAGGTGATTTGGATTTGGCTTTGGAAAATATCCTTCGCCATAGGTCGACCATTGGTGCTCGTATGAATCGTTTGGAACAACATGAAGAACGTGTTTCTTACGATAAAATGTATATGACCGAACTTCTTGCTAAAAATGAAGGAATCGATTTTCCGGAAACAATTATGAATATGAAGTGGCTGGAAACAATTCATAGTTATGCGCTCAATGTCGGTTCTAAAATTATCAAACCAACTCTTATGGATTTCCTTCGGTAACGGAAACTAAATGACGGTTATATTAGAAAGAAAAGAAAGTATAGGAACTAGAATGTCGGTAACGATTCACACAAAACCTTTCGGAACCATCCAAGTGGACTCAAAACAAATCCTAAAATTCCCACAAGGTTTACTTGGATTTGAAGAATTTGATGAGTATGCTCTCATTGAAGAAAGTCCTGAAAGTCCATTCAAATGGTTACAATCCACAAAAGAATCGGGACTGGCATTTATTGTCATCCAACCAGAATTGTTTATGAATGATTATAAACCTGCTGTATCTGATGAGGAACTTAATGACATTGGGCTTTCCAGTTGGAAAGATGGTCTTATATTTTTAATTGTGACCATTCCTCATGACAATCCCAAAGGAATGACGGCTAATTTACAAGGCCCTATCATTCTCAATGGAAAAGAGGGAAAAGGAAAACAATGTATTTCCAGGGATGAAAATCATCCCATTCGTAAAAATATCATTGAATCTATGGAAGAGATGTCTTCCGAAAAGGTATAACTCGTGTTAGTTCTTGCGAGGAGAAGTAACCAATCCATTATGATCGGTGATGATATCGAAATTGTGATTGTCGATATCAAAGGTGACCAAGTAAAAATTGGCGTCAAAGCTCCTAAAAATGTATCTGTACATCGTGCAGAAGTTTACAAAGAAATTCAGGAAGAAAACAAAAAAGCTGCCGGTACCAATATCAAACCAGAAGATTTGGGCAAACTCGGTGATTTGTTCAAAAAGAAAACTTAACTTGATCTTTACTTCGATTTGCGTTTCTCTGGAGTCAAGCTCTAGGGAGACGGTTAAACATTGAAACGTAAAATTTTAGTCTGGTTGTTGCCACTTGTTGTTGTTTGGTTCCAACGTTTGATTGGACTTACTTCCAGGTTTCGTTTTTTGACAAACGAACGTTACGAAGAATTATTCAAAAATAAAAAGCCTTTTATTTACTCTATTTGGCATACGAACGTTTTGTACTCTCCGTATCTGCACAGGGGAAAAAACGTAGCCGTACTGATTTCTGAATCGAAAGACGGAGACTATATCAACGAAGTAGTCCACCGGTTCGGAAACACTAGCATTCGTGGAAGTAGTTCAAAAGGAGGATCAAAAGCATTAAAAGCTATGATCCAACATTTAAAAAAGGGATTACCTGCTGCTTTTACCCCCGATGGTCCAAGGGGACCTGCTTTTGTTCTGCAACCAGGGATCATTGCCGCAGCGCAAGTCACCCAAGTTCCAATCATTCCTTTTCATTATGAATGTAGTCGTCAATGGGTACTAGAAAAAGCTTGGGATAAACATAGAGTTCCTAAACCTTTTACAACCTTTGTTGTTTCCTATGGAGAACCTATTTCGGTTCCTCGTAATTTGAATGAAGAAGAGTTTGAACAGATGCGTCTAAAAGTAGAAGAGGCTATGTTAAACAACCGTAACCGTGCGATAGCGGAAGCAGAGCGAATTCATAAAGGAGAATCCAAATGACAGCAGTATTCGAAGACAAGGTGGTAGTTTCTACCACCAAAACCAAATACGAAACTAAAATTTCGGCAGGAAAACATCATTGGATAGCGGATGAACCAAAGGACAAAGAAGGGACAGATCTTGGGCCTATGCCTACAGAATTACTTGCTTCTTCTTTGGGAGCCTGTACCTCCATTACAATTAGGATGTATGCGGATAGAAAAGAATATCCTTTGGACTCGGTGGAAGTTCACGTAACAATTGATAAACGATCTCTAGAGGATCATAAATTTACAAGAGTTGTATTTCTTTCTGGAAATTTAAGCATTGAACAACGGGAAAGATTACTTTCCGTTGCCAACGCTTGCCCAGTTCATAAAATTCTCAGTGGAAAAATTGAGATAGAAACAGCTTTGGGTTAGAGAACGGATTACTAAACCCACAAAGGAATCACCGTAGCAGAACCACCATCCCATTCGATTTTTGTATGAAAATGTTTTCCTTCACGAATTCTTGGGACTTTGGCACCGTTCACATAGAAGGTTCCACCAGTGTATTCATGGGTTTCTCTTTCTTTTTTTTTGCTAATCGAATGGTGCATATGTCCTGAAAGAACCAGAGGGACTTTTTTCCCAATGGATTTGGCATATTGAATGGCTTCTGTAAGATCCAGATCTCCCCAGTCCCCACCTTCTTTTTTAAACTCGGCACCGTAGATGGAATTTTTAGTAGCACCTAACCCCAAAGGCCCGTTATGCGAAAGAAAGAATAAGTTCTTTTCTTTAGTTCCATCGATCAGTCGTTTGTACTTTTCGATTGAGGTATCCATATTTGAAACCATATAGTTCTTTTCCATATAAGGTGCAAAACTCAGACCACCACCCATCGCATGAGGACGACCAACAATCAGACTTAAGTCCAAATCCTTAGACAAAACTAGGGAACTGTAACCGAGTAAAGAAATGGGTTTTACTAGTTCCGAAAGTTTTCTCATTCTCCAGTGTTGGCCTATTTGCCCTGAATGGATGAGGACTTTCGATTGGATCACTTCTCCAATGATAGAAGTCAAACTCATCCCATCCCAATTTCCCGGAATCATATACGCACGTTTGGTGAGACCTTCAAAAGAAATTTTTCCGAGTTTGGGATTGCCACGTAAATCTCCCGTAAAAAACAAACAGTCATAATCTGAAGCATTGAAATACTCTATGTCTTTTTTGTTCCAATACCCGTGGATGTCTCCAATCAATGCAAATTTCATTTGGGTAGGTCTCCGCTTTTAGTCTTTGTTCCGAATAGAGCTTATGGAAGAACGAATGAGGGCTTCCGATTTTCCACCTACACGTATGAATGCGGGAGGTTTTCCAATAGGGGCTGGGACTTGGATTTTTCTATATCCATCATAAGTGGTTCCTGTCCATAGATGTAACCATTTTCCACGAGGTAGATACACATCCTGTACAATTTCTCCACTTTCTACTACCGGAGCGACAAGAAGGTCATCTCCTAAAAAAAACTGGTATTTATAATTTAATAAATTTTTATCTTCCGGTTCTACAAGGTAATTGTGTCGGACAACAGGGATTCCAGTCATTGATGCCTCTTCCACCAAACTTTGGATATATGGTTTGAGGGCAAAATGGATTCTCGCAATTTTTGCAAATAGTGCCACAGTATCTTCATCACCCAGAGATCTGGTACCATCAGGTTTTATATAAGTATATACCTGCCAGTTTTTAAGCGGTCTGTTCCCTTCATGGGTGCGAAAGACAGGTGTAAATGCCGAAACCTCTGCCCATCGCAATAGAAGTTCTTTGGATCTGTGGTAGTTTTTAAGTGGATTTGTGATAGTTGTGTATCCACCGATATCACTATGATTTAATGCATAACCGCTGATCCCTGAACTAGTAAGGCCGATGATAGAAGAGGGAAGTCCGTCATTGGTTCCGAAACTTACCATTTGGTCTCCTTCCCAAAAGAGAGTGGAGTAAGTATTGGAATAACTGTAACCCGCACGGCTGAAAAATACAATTTTACCTTCCATCCCAGCTTCTTTGATGGCTTCTCGGTTGACCCGTGCCCAATCGACCGGATAACGGTTGTGATATATTTTGGCATCGATTCCAGAATACAATTTTGCGTCATAAGGTAACCATTCTCCAAAATCTGCCATCCAACCAGAAAGTCCCATTCCAATCATATTTTTTTTGATGAGATCTTTAGTCCAACGAACCGCTGCCGGGTTTGTCAGGTCTATGAGGTAAGCAGGAAACCCAACGGTTTGGATAAGATAGTTGTCTCCGCTTTGATTTTTTACAAGATATCCTTTTGCTTTCGCTTCCGTTAAGAGTGGGTTTGTAAAATCATCATTTGGTTTTTTAGGATCTGTATCTGCAAGGAAGGAGTTAATGTAACCTAACACTTGTACATTTTGATCATTCATTGATTTCACAAATTTTTTAAAGTCGGGATACAATGTTTCATCTACATACCAACGCCATTTGAGTTGGTCTCCGAAATTAGTGACACGTCTCCCACACCAGTCTTGGATCCAAAGAGCAGTGACGGGATTTCCTGCATCTTTTGCTTGTTTGACGATGGCAGATACTTTTTCTGTTCCGCCTTGGACACCAAGCCAAGTGCCGTAAGCCCAATCCGGAAGTTTCGGAAACCTTCCTGTTTTTTTGGTATATGCTTCAATGAGGGACTTGGAAGACGATCCAATCCAAATGGTTCCGGTTAATGATTTTTCCGATTGGAAATCCCAAAACTCCACTTTGGTTTTTTTGGAATCGCTGAAGTCGAAATTCGCATAACCGCTGTTTTCGAAAAATACCGAACGATTATCGGAAGTAATGTAATGAGGGATAGGTGCATAAGTGGTATATGCGTTTCCACCGGCCCCTGCCATAATATTTGCTCCCGCAGTGATCGGTTGGTCACCACGGCCTATACCTTGTTCTTCTGTAAATAAAAAGGGAGTTTTTCCTTTGAGTTCATCATAAGTGAACTGTTCGCCAAGCCCAAAGATTTTTTCATCTGGTGAAGATATGTAATGGAACTGTATTCTGTTTAAGGAAGGATCAGAGAGAGTGATTTTGAATTCCACTTCTGTATCAGATTTGGTTTGGAAAAGGAGTTGGTAATCGGTGGAACAATCTTTTCCAGTTAACTTCCCTTTGATGGTGATTTTTCCTAATTCCTTTTTGATTTCGTCTACAGATTGTTTGTTGCAAGTTTTTTGTAGACTTTCTTTAAATTGAAATGATGCCATTCTGTATTTGGATATGGTATCCTTGGTGAAGGCCAAAAGGAATGGTTCTTCTAGGGAAAGTTTAATAAAGTCTTTAGAAAGTGATTGGTTTCTTAAAGTGAAATCATTTGCAGATTGAATCCACTGGACTTTTGGAGTGAGGGAATAAGATTCTTCTGCAACAGGGACATTAGAGATGATGCGAGAGGCACATTCCAAAAAGAACAGTGATAGTGATAAATAGATAAAACGAAAAACCATCGACCCTCCAGGAGCAGAGATTAGTGGATCGATGGTTTACTGTTTCGTAAATACTTTTTTAAACTTTCTTGCGATCCAATCCGCCGACACGTGGTGCTGCGGCAGCACCTTGTTTGGCACCAAATACAGCGACAGCTTGTTTTGGCAGACTTGATTTTCTCCATTCAAACCAAGAACCTTGGTAGGTGGTGACATCAATATAACCTGCTTCCCGGAGCATGAGAGCAAGTAAACAAGAGCGAGCCCCATTATAGTCGTAAATGACTGTGGGTCTTTCTGGCATAAAAGGAAAACCATTCAGACGTTTTTTGAAAAGGGAACGTTCGATGAGGTTGGCTTCTCCATCATACAAGTTTCTCCAATCCCATAAAAAAGCCCCTGGCAGACGCCCACAAAGAGTTCCTTCTTCAGGAGCCGTGAGTCGTGGCAATCTTCCTTCGTATTCTTCCATAGTCCTTGCATCAAAGATTTGGAGTTTAGTAAGATTTCGTTCCATAAAGGCTTTGTCTACAACGCCTTCAATGGGTTTTACTTTGTCAGCAATGGGAGGTTCTATTTTGAGTTCGCCTTTTGCTTTTTTTCCTTCTACTGGCCATTTTTGACCAAGAACATAAGCGTCCTTAATTCCCATCCCACGTAGCAAATACACCATACGGGTGGAAAACATTCCCATTCCCTCATCGAAAACTATGATTCGTGTTTTTTTAGATTTTTGAAATTCTTGTACGACTGCAACCATCGGTCCGTACAATTTCTTTTGTGATTCTGGATCAGATCCGAATGCTTTTTTGATAAATGGATAGTAATAAGCACCTTCTAATGTTTCTTCTTCATATGCTGATTGGGAACGACAATCGATGAGGAAGTCACCAGGTTCTATTTCGGTTTTAAGAAAGTTCCAGTTCAAAAAAGTATTCTCCTATTTCTTACATTACTTTTCCCCCCCATGAATTTTTGAAAGTCTGAAAACCAAAAAAAAAGTTCAACTTCGGTTTGAGACATAATGAGAAAAGAAATCAATTGGATGTCAGTTGATTCTATGGGGTCGGTACGCCGATAATCACAACAATCGGTATTCCATGATTAAGCAGTTATACATATACTTCGGATTGATTTTGTTATTTTTTGTCTCAGAAGTCAGTTTTGCGGACCGCACAAAGACAAACTTAACACTACAATCGCTTGCAGAGGAAGTGAGCGCTTGGAAAAAGAGGAAACCATCCCAAGAGATCCGAAAACAGATCCAAATGAAACAAAGTTTTTTCATGGATGATGGAGATTGCCGATTGGAGCCAGCATCTCGAATCTCTTCGGTTACCTACTTTCGTTTTAGTTGCCAGAAAGTTGAAGATCCGATGTTGATTCAATTTCAATCCAATCAGAAAAAAAAATTGGATCCAGGAACGTTTCGATTAAGGGCTGTTCATCGAATAGGAAACAAACAATATTTAGAAATTGAAACAGGTTTAATTCCTGGACAAACAAAATTCCAGGCACGATTGAATACCGATGATACCGATTTGGATTATCCTTCTAAAAAACAAATACCTGCGGTTATCGAAGGAAAACAATCAATTCCTTCTTATAAACCGATTCAAAATCCGAATTTATTTTATTTTAAATCCATCTCTCAAAATCCCAAAAGAAGAAAAGAAGTTCCTTCCAATATTGAAGTTTTTTTTGATTCTTCCTGTCCCTTGGAATACATAGAAAAGGATGAAAGTTTTTATTGGGATCAAACAGTTTCTTTTGTATTTCGAATCACCTGCATTCGCGATTCTGCATATAGTTTGATTCGTGTACCATCCTCTGCTTCCGGAGATTTGATAACTTCAAATACAATTTGGAAAGATCCGAAACCTGGTGATCGCGTTTTGGGAAGTGCTGTGCTAAAAAAGATCACAGAAACTCAAACTTTTTGGGAGAAAATTGTTTTGTATTATGAATAAATTATTTAAACTCTCTATTCTATTTTTTCTTTTGAACTACTCGTTGTTTGCTCAAGCAGATCCAGAGCCAGCTGTAGATTCTATATTTCGTTCGGTGGTTCTCATTCAAAACGAAGGCTTCAATACAGAAAATAAAACTCAACCTTGGATGAAAAAGAATCTATCGACTGGATTTGGATCGGGACTTGTTTTACCAAATCAAACCATTTTGACAAATGCTCATGTTGTACGTGATGCAAAAAGAATTCTTGTTAAAAGTAGTTTTACCAAAAAAGAATATTTAGCGGATGTTAAATATATTGGTTATGATTGTGACCTTGCTTTATTACAAGTTGCAGATCCTGATTTTTCGGAACAAACGAATACTCTGTCCTTCTTAGAAGGCATTCCCAATTTAGGATCGGATGTATTACTTTTAGGTTTTCCCAATGGGAATGATAGTTTATCAGTAGAAAAAGGATCTATCCTTCGTTTTGAAAAAAATCGATACACCTATTCAGGGTTAGACTATCGAAATGTATTAAAAATCAATGCTAATATCCAACCTGGAAATTCTGGTGGGCCTGCAGTTCAAAATGGCAAAGTGGTTGGGCTTGTATTTCAAATTAGTACTTTAGAACCAGGAATTGCTTATTTGATTTCGAACGACATCATCCGTCATTTTTTAGAAGATATTGCAGATGGTAAATATGATGGTTTTCCAAATATCGGATTCACTTTTCAAAATGGAAATCCAAAAAGTTTGAAACAAGCAATGAAGGTTCCATCGAACCAAATGGGAATCTTTGTAAATCGAATTTATCCTTCTTCAACATTTTCAAAAGTATTGAAAGAGAAGGATTTTGTTATCGCTTTAGATAATTTTCCTCTGTCAAACGATGGAGAAATTTCTCAGGCCAATAAAAAAGAATTCATCATTGATTGGATCGAAAACAAACAAATGAATTCAAAAGTCGCTGTGAGTTATTATCGAGCAGGGAAACGTTTCGATGCTGAAGTGAATCTACAAAAAAACTATGCGTTGGATCTGTATCGAGATTCGACAGAAGATTATTTTTTACAGGCAGGATTCGTTTTCCAACCGATCACTAGATCTTTTTTTCATTCAGAAGATGGAGAATTGGATAGTTCTTTAAAATACCATTATAGTTATTTTATTCAAGATTTATTGTACAGATATACAACTCGAGATATTGTACTCAGCTATACATTTAATGATCCAGAAACTTCTAAATATAAAAAGTATAAATACAAAGTAGTCGAATCGATCAATGGTCGAGTGCCAAAAGATTTAAATGAATTTAAAAACATTTGGAAAAATGAAAAAAAGGATTTTATCGTCCTCAGGTTTCGAGGGATGGATTTGCCCATTGTACTTAGGCCAGAATCAGTGTATCAGATGAACCAACGTGTGAAAAAAAGATATGGTGCAAGTTATGAAGAGTTTTAAATATGTTTTTGTAATCCTTTTTAGTTTTTCCACCTTGTTGCAGCTTGGTGCAGAAGATTTTGAAGACAAAAGAGTCATTGAGTCTAGAATTACCTTCCAAAAGACAAGTCACCAAAACCCTTGGCTCATAGGTGAACCATTTTCCAGAAAAATAAATTTGATTTATGTAGGAAAAGGTCTTTTCTTTGGCGTTACCTTACCGAAACAAAATCCTGTCTTTGCAGAATTTGAATCTTTTGATTATTCAGTTCCTAAACTAGGCATTAAATCTTATGATGAAGAAACAGGATTTATTCTTTTAGAGACAAATGGAATCTCAAAACTTCCAAAACCAGTCGTTTTCGATTCCAAATTGACTAATAAACATTGCCCAACGGGTAAGTCTCGTTATGTGTTTCTACCTTTTTCAAAAACCCCGATCAAAGTGTTTTTGTTTGAGAAAAAAACTTCAGAAGAAGCCGAATTTTTCTTTAAGAATCAAGTATTATGCGGTGTCACCATTGGAGAATATTTAATTCCTCCAGAGTACGTGGAAACTTTCAATAGAACAAATGGAAAACCGTTCCCTCACCCAGGTTTGGTTTTTGATGTAAATTTAACTCCATCAGAACGTGAATATTACTCTCAAAATATTAACAATCCACTTTTGGTAACGGAAGTGATCCCTGGTGTAGGGCCAGCATACAACTTATTTCCTGGAGATTTAATCACAGAGATCAACTCAACTTCTCTTTCAAAAATTGATGATTGGGACCGGGCTGATAAGGTTTATGATTTAATTTTAAGAAAATCTAATGGCACCTTGCGCGAATTAGGTGATTCTGTTCAATTAAAAATCCGCCGGAATTTCCAAAATCAATCTGTTAGTTATGATTTGAGAGCTTATGATTCTAATGATTTTTTGATTCCCGAAGAGGCCAAAAAAAGAAAACCGTTATATTTGATCGCTGGTGGGTTTTTCTTTACGGAACTTACGAATGCGTATTTGAAAGAGTTTGGTTCTGAATACCGCGTCAAATCAGAAAAAAAACTGGTTTACCTTTCCGACTACTACCAAAAGAAAGTGCACCCTATTCGTGAAAAGATCGTCATTTTAAGTCGGGTTTTTCCCCTAGAAGGGAACCTAGGATATCAGGAATTTCAAGATTTGGTTTTAGAAAAGGTAAACGGAACCCGAGTCACTTCGCTTAGCCAATTGAAAAATCTTCTACAATCGGAGGATGCCACCTACTACGCGTTTGAGCTATCTGGCGGAAAAATAGCATTTTTTACACGTAAAGAGATTTTGGACCTCCAACAAGAGTTACAATCGACATATAAATTGGAACGTTCTTACAACTTGGAAGACTAAAATTTAAAAATAGATTTACAATTGTTATAGATTGAAGTTCTCTTTACTCTAAGACTCCGACCTATGAAAATCCTTTTTGTTGATGACGAAGATACAATCCGGGAATTATTCTGGGAATATTTTAAGGACGAATTTAACGTCACTATGGCCTCAGATGGACTTGAGGCTTTAACGATCACCAACCAAAATACTTTTGACCTTATTATTTCTGATATCAGCTTACCTAAATTAAATGGAATTCAATTCATTCAAAAGCTGAGAGCTGAAGGAAACCAAACACCTTTTTTAGTCATTACTGGCGATAGTGACATTCAAATCGCCATTGACGTTTTTAGAATGGGGGCTGTAGATTTTTTTCTGAAGCCATTTCGAATGGAAGCACTTCGTTCTCGAATTAAAAAATTCGAAAATGCAGATATTGATTTAACTCTTCTTTTCAATAGTGGTGAAATCACGCAGTTTAGTTCTGATTGCAAAATCAAACTTAAACCTCAAATTAAAAAATTAAATTCATATATAGCATTTATTGTTAAACAAATATTAAATTCTCCGCTCGCTACCCACGAAGATTTGATTTCAATCAAAATAGTATTATATGAACTTTTAGCGAATGCCATTGAACACGGTGTAGCTGGTGTGAGTTATGTCGAAAAACAGGAATGTTTAGAGGCGAATGAGGATTATTTTAAGTTAGTGGATTCACGTTGTGCAGAAAATAATTCTTCCGTTTTTGTTGAAATATCGATGGACGATGTTGGAGTTACGATTGTGATTCGCGATGAGGGAAATGGATTTGCGGTTAGCCAGATTCCCAATCCCATTGTCAATCCTGCGGCTAACCTAGTCAGCGGAAGAGGTATTTTTCTTGCTAAGATGAATATTGATTCTATTGTTTATAATGAAAAAGGCAATGAGGTTCGATTTTTTAAAACTTGGTACAAACTGATGCAAACCAATTAAAACTTCATTCCTAAGGAAACATAAAACCGTAGATATTCTTTTTTAGGTTCTTCTAATGTGAATGGTTCAGTGATGAAAACGTGCGTTTTGCGAGGGTCCATCAAAGTATAAGATGCACTCATTTGAGCGAATAACTTACCATAATCATTTGATAAAAAGCTAAGTTTACCGATGACTTCGTTACCTTTTCCCAACCCAGAGTCTGATCGGTTTAAAAATAAATCTGTTCGAAAAAAAGAATACCAATCCCATCCCATTTGTATCCCGTAAATGCGGTTTCCTTTGTTTTCAAAATTAGGATTCTCTTTTGTTGGTACATCTCGAAACTGGGGAGGGTTTATTGAATCCAAGGTCTGGTATAGTAAAAACGAAGAGAAACCTCCAAGCACTCTTGGTTCGGCAAAGTTTGACGCATAACCATTGCTATTTGAATCTAATCGATCTTTTTGGTCTTTTTTCGTTACAAGTCCAGCAAGAGAAAAACTAAATTTTTCACCCTGAGAGTGTAGAGATAAAAACCCTAAATAGGAATTGGTGGCGATCTGTTTTTCGGACCAAGGGTTAGTGGAGGATTTTGATTCTCCAAGAAGTCGAATCCCTACTAAATCCAAAGCCCAAGTATCTAAAAATTTTTTAAATTGGAATTCCATTCCGCTATAGGAATAACGCCCTGAAACTCTTTGGCCTGAAAGAATTTGCCCATTGGTATTATGGTTTGGATCAGAATATAGATAATGAAAAAAACGTAATTCTTCCCAAATTAGAATTTTTTCAGAGCTAATCAAACCTCCGTAAATTTCCCTTCGGTATCCGCTCCAGGGTGGGCCAAACCAATTTTCCAATTCTGGTTTGGCATTTAATTGAATTCCTGTTATGCGAATACCGGAAGTAAAAGAAACGGATGCAGAACCAAAATTGGACATTCCAACAAAGAAAAAACCATATCGATCTAATCTATTGAATCCTCGGCCAACTTCCAATGCCAATTGAATTCCAGAGATTTCCTTAGATACTAGGGCTGTGAATTCTGAATCGTAAATCGTGCGGACTTCTTTATCGATTATTCTTTCTTCGGATATACCAACCCGAGGTGCAATAAGGATTCCAAAATTCCAACCTTCTCCTGCGTAATAGAAAAGACTTGGGGTTGTTAAAACTCCATAACCATAATAGCGATTGGCTTTTTCCAAAACCAAACCACCTTTTTGGGATTGAAATCTCCCGCCGGTAATGAGCTCTGTTTGAAGACCAAATCCCTTTATATCCGTCCCAGAGGGAATTGTTTGGAATCTATCTTTGACGACCACTCGGCCAAAACTGCGATTGGCACGTTCATCGTCCATGACCGAGTCCGAGTAAGATTGTGCCCAAAGACTGGAAAAAAAAGAAAGAAAGAGAAAGGAAACTATCCCGATACTTGTAGGGATGAAGAAAATACTTTTGAAATACAGACATGGATTTCTTCTCATTTTCCCTCTTCTGTTGGTTATTTTTTCTTATAGGGAAGCTGACACTCGTTTTTCACATGATTTGAGTCGGTTTTTTGAAAAGGCGGACCATAGCAAAGAAGAAGCTGTTTTATTTACCTATCTTACAGAAGCCGAAAAAACAAATTTTTCAGTTCGTCGAAGAAAAGAACTTTCTAGGGCGGTAGTCCGATTTTCTCAGAAATTACAATTTCCAGATGGGACATTGTTAGGTGGAAATCCGCCTAATCCTTCTTTGTTTTTGCTGGCCTGGGCCAAAACGCGATCAGAGTTTCGAACCAATCATTTCGAAGGTTATGGTATTTTTACGTTGCCCGAGATTTTTGTTCGCGAATTTGAAATGGCCTCAGGGACTAGAATCAATCGCGATTATGACATCCAAAACGATTCGATCCAATTAAAAATGGTAATCCTAAAGTTAAAGGAATACATCTCTGAAGGAAAATCCGTAAAAGATGCTTATCAGAAGTTATATGGGAAAAGTATTACTCCTAACGAGTGGGAAACACTAGAATCAAACTATAAAAAAATATATGAGTTTGTTACTTCCGAAAGTAAGCCATAAAGTAACCTGTTAAAAGTAACCAAGATACAATTTGCCCGAGAAAGAGCGATATCGCCGCTCCATTGGCCCCCCAATCAGGGATAATCCAATAATCAAAGATGGCACCAAATAACAATCGCAGTAGTGCTAGTCCAGCTAGTAGTCTCGGTAATCCTAAAGCAAAGAGTGCCGTTCCTAAGGGGGCAAAAACTAATTGTAATAAAAAGTTTGGATATAAAATTTTAAAAACCGAAATCGAATTGGTATATTTAGTGCCGAATAACAATGTTAAGATGGGTTCTGCAAGTAAAATTCCAGGAGATAGTGCGATTGCTATCATCCCACCTAAAAAAACTGATTTTTTTAAAACAATGGGGAATTCTTCTGTTTCTGCAAGTCTCGCTAATTTTGGATAAATAATAGAGTTAAACGTCGCAAGTATAATGATGAAGCCACTAAATAGTTGTAAGGCGGTTCCGTAATCCGCAACAATCTCTGGAGGGTGGAATTGGTTTAGAAAGAAGATTTCAAGTCGATCAGATAGAATTGCACATATAGAGGCTGCAAATGCCCAAAGATTAAAAAGCAAAAGTTTTTTTTCACTAATTCTAATCTCTTTAGGTTCAGCGGTAAATGAGATCTCATCATTGTTAAAAAAGAAAAAGAATAAAAACAAAACAAATATAGGCGCAATGCAGAAAATGGCAAGTATATCCATATAAGTTAATGGATGAACACTTGACAGAGAAAAATAGAGTAATAATAAAAGTCGGACTACATTTGGAAGTGGGTTCCAAAGTGATAAAGATTTATATTTACGGTAAGAAACAAAAAGGCTTTCGAAATATGATATAAACGAAATGATGATTCCACCAAATAACAGCAGTAAAAGTACAAAATAGTTTTCGTCACCAGTGATGAAAGCTACAAAACAAACTAGGGATAAAAACAAAAAAGAATAAAATTTGATTCGAAGAGATGCATTTAAAATGGCACCAGGGTTTTCCTTCCGTTCTGCCATTGGAGAAATATATTTGATTAGAGCGTTAGGAAGTCCGAATTCGGCAACAGCTAAAACGACTGGTAAAAAACCTAAAAAGTATTGGAGTTTTCCATTTTCCGCTTTGCTCAGTAAGTTCACGGAATAAATCATAAACACCAAATTGGTGACAGCGGATACTGCTTTGGAACTACTAACAAAGAAAGAGTTTTTAAGAACTCCTTCTTTCATTAGTTCCACTTTTAAAATTTGAAATATCTTTTTTATTTTTTGCATGTATTAGTTTTGCAAAAACTTTCCTTTTTTTATTTTTTGCAGAACTAAGGGAACAATGGCGATAAGTGCAAATCCAACCACTAAGTATCGAATATATCTTAAAAACAAATCATCCTTCCAGATGGACTTTTTGATCATTATTCCGGGTAACACATAGAGTAGCGATATCACGATAGCTAAAACTAACAAACGAACAAGTATCGTATTCCAAAAAATATTAAATTCTTTCGTTCCGAAAGAAAAATTAAATTTAGGAAGAGACCAATCTAAAAATTCGGGTTTGCTCAACCTTGGATAAAATAAAATTCCCATCCAAAAACCGGCGAGAGCACCGCTTGCCATAAGAACTCCCGATAAACTATGGTGATGTTCGCTCGATAAAAAAGGAGAATCTAATGAGATCGGCGATAAGGTCACTACTATGCCCAGTAAACTTAGAGTTCGATACTTATCAGTATGTAGGAAGGCGGGGATAGAATCTTTTTTGTAAAATCGATCGAGTAAAAATAAAAGAATCAGTAAATGGATCACACCCAATCCAAATCCCATACTAACATCTCCCAAAAAATGTACTTTAAGATACATTCTGGAAAACGGCATAAAAAGAATAATGAAAGCAGAAAGAACTCGAAACCAAAGTTTTGGGATTCGATACGCTAACAGTCCCCATACGACAACTGCTGAATAAACATGTCCAGAGGGTAATCCGAATGCTTTTTCATCAAAGGCTTCCGGGTACGGAAAGGGCCTTGGACTTTCAAAATAAAACTTTAAAAGAGAAACCATCACCGCTGAGGTAAGTAACCCAAGAGAAAGTTCAAAAGCAAGTTTCGGACGATAATAAATATAAACGAAGGAAATGAGGCCTAAAAAAAAGCTACTTCCCCCCAGGTAATGGCAGAGAGTCGAAATCGCGACAAAGATACCACCGAAAGTTGGATCCCAATGGTGTAGGGAATCCAAGGGGATAGGGGAGAACCAAAGGGAGTTCTGTGCTTGGAGGAGTTCTTTCATAGGAATTTCCATCTAAGATGAAAATCCAACTTGATTTCATAAAGTTTTATTTTGAAATATGTGATGTTTCTATGGATTCAAACCAAAACGCCGCAGATATATTAGAAAGTCTTTTCGTGATACCCCGCGAAGTTCCCAAAACCGTTCTCCGTAACCTCTTGGAGCTTATTTACGACGTAAAAGTGGCTGGATATGAAAATATTCCCGAATCTGGTGGAGCTCTTATTGTTTCAAACCATACAGATTATTTGGACATTGCTGTCCAAGGTGCCTTTGCTGATCGAAAAATCGTTTATCTAGGCAAATATGAGCTTTTTCACCCGCAAGAAGAGATTATGGCTCTAATCAACCATAAGAACTCACCGTTTCAATACCCTCCATTAAGCCTAACTAAACCAGTCATTGAGGTTTTGGTGAATTCACTTGGAAGTGTAGTGAAAAAAAACCTGATCAACTGGGGAAGTATGCCCATCATCCGCAACGCAGCCAAAGAATCCGAAATGGACAAAAGGGCTGCGATGGAATACTACGAAAAATTAGAGAATTATATGGTAGATTTAATGAAAGAGGGAGAGCTTCTTTCTATCTATCCGGAAGGTTCTAGGTCAGAAACAGGCGAACTCCAATCTTTCCGGGCTATGGCAGCAAAACTGGCCATTCGTGCCGGGGTTCCCATCATTCCTTCTGGGATTGTAGGTGCCACAAACATGTCAAAACCGAAGGCTTTCCTAACGGGAGATGCTTTCAAAACCAAAATTCGTTATGTGATCGGCAAACCCATCCCTCCTTCTGAATTTCCTACGGGACCGGAGAAAAAAGCGGCCAAAGAACTGACTGAAATTTTAGAAAATCGAGTGAGGGAATTGATGAAAAAGGCGGAATCCGTACTTTAAACTCGACCTTTTAGAAAAATATGGCATAGTTTTCAAAAACTATGTCATTCCCGTCATATTTTACAATTGAACCCGTACCAATCCTTCTAGAACGTTGTTCTCTATGACCACCGAAATCTTAACATACACCCCCCAAAACAAAATTCGATTTGTGACGGCGGCCTCTCTCTTTGATGGCCACGACGCTTCCATCAATATCATGAGGAGGATTTTGCAACAAAGTGGGGTGGAAGTCATCCACTTGGGCCACAACAGGAGTGTACAAGAGATTGTCCAATGTGCCATCCAAGAAGATGTACAAGGGATTGCGATCACCAGTTACCAAGGTGGTCATGTGGAATATTTTCAATACATGATTGATCTATTAAAAAAAGAAGGGGCAGGTCATATTCGCGTGTTTGGTGGTGGTGGTGGAACCATTCTTCCTTCGGAGATTGAAGTTTTACACAAATATGGTGTCGCTCATATTTATTCTCCTGATGAAGGAAGGACCCTTGGTTTGCAAGGGATGATCAATGATGTGGTCAAACAATCTGATTTTCCTACTCCACTGTCATTTAACGGAGACCTAGCGTCACAAATCCAAAAGAAAAACTATTTAGCACTTGGACAAGCCATCACGCAGATGGAATTTTCACTTCTGCAAGAAAAAACAAATTACTCCATTAATTTAGAATTTCCCCCGCCGCAAAAAAACATTCCCGTTCTTGGGATTACAGGAACTGGTGGAGCTGGTAAATCTTCTTTAACTGATGAACTCGTTCGTCGGTATTTACATGACTTTCCAGACAAAACTATAGCGATACTTTCTGTCGATCCATCCAAACGAAAAACAGGTGGGGCCCTCCTCGGGGATCGAATTCGAATGAATTCCATTTTTAACGAAAGAGTGTATATGAGATCGTTTGCAACAAGAGAAGCAAACATTGCACTCAACAGAAGTGTGAAAGGTGCCATTCAAATTTTAAAATCTGCCGGATATGATCTCATCATAGTTGAAACTGCTGGGATAGGACAAAGTGATTCTGAAATTACGGAAGTCGCCGATGTTTCGTTATACGTGATGACACCGGAGTATGGTGCCGCCACTCAGTTAGAAAAAATTGATATGATCGATTACGCGGATGTGATTTCGATCAACAAGTTTGACAAACGCGGGGCACTGGATGCCCTTCGGGATGTTAAAAAACAATACCAAAGGTCTCGCAATTTATTCAATGATCCAATAGATGTAATGCCGGTGTTTGGAACCATCGCGTCTCAGTTCCAAGATGCAGGAACGGATGAACTCTATGCCCATTTGATTGGTGTCGTGATTGCCAAGTGCCAATTGGATTGGAAATCGAAATACCTAAAAAACCAAACGGGAAGAGAGGCATCTGTTGTGCTACCGCCTGACCGTGTTCGGTATTTAACAGAAATTAAAGAAGAAATTGATCGGAATGCTGAGTGGATTTCCAAAGAAGCAGAAATTGCAAGATCCGCCTACCAACTAAAAGGTGCCATTTCCGTTTTAACCAAAAAGGGAAAACCAACTAAAGACTTGGAATCCGAGTATCAATCGTTATGGGATTCTTTATCACTTGAATCCAAAAACATATTGGATACTTGGTCTGAAAAAATTGAATCCTTTCGCAAAGAACAGTATTCTTATTTTGTTCGTGGCAAAGAAATCAAAGTGGATAACTATACGGTTTCTCTCAGCCATTTGAAAATTCCAAAAATTGCCACACCGCGTTTTGTCGATTGGGGTGATATTTTACATTGGTCTTACCAAGAAAACTTCCCAGGTTTTTTTCCTTATACGGCGGGAGTGTATCCTTACAAACGAAGTGGAGAAGATCCGACACGTATGTTTGCCGGAGAAGGTGGGCCAGAAAGAACCAATCGTCGTTTCCATTATTTGAGTTCGGGAATGCCCGCCAAACGACTGTCAACTGCTTTTGACTCTGTGACTTTGTATGGGGAAGATCCAGACATTCGTCCTGATATTTATGGAAAAATCGGAAACTCTGGTGTGAATGTTGCCACACTTGATGATGCTAAAAAACTTTATTCAGGTTTTGATCTTTGTGATCCTTCCACTTCGGTTTCCATGACCATCAATGGACCCGCACCAATGGTGCTTGCATTTTTTTTGAATGCTGCCATTGACCAAGCTTGTGAGAAATACATACGCGCGGAAGGGAAAACGGAAGAAGTGAATTCCCAAATTCAAAAAATCTACGCGGCCAAAAGGCAAGTGGTTCCGAGTTTCGATGGGGCACTTCCTGAAACTAACAATAGTTTGGGATTAATGCTTCTTGGTGTGACGGGTGATGAAGTATTACCTAAAGATGTTTATGAAAAATTAAAAAAAGAAGCCCTTTCGCAAGTGCGAGGAACGGTGCAAGCGGACATACTCAAAGAAGACCAAGCCCAAAACACTTGTATCTTCTCTACGGAATTTGCTTTAAAGATGATGGGGGATATCCAACACCACTTCATCCAAAATGCAGTTCGAAATTTTTATTCGGTTTCGATTAGTGGATACCATATAGCAGAAGCTGGTGCCAATCCTATTACCCAAGTTGCCTTTACCTTAGCCAATGGATTTACTTATGTAGAATACTATTTAAGTCGCGGGATGGACATCAATGAGTTTGCTCCGAACCTATCTTTCTTTTTTTCAAATGGGATTGATCCCGAATATTCCGTGATTGGCCGTGTGGCACGACGGATTTGGGCCAAAGCCATGAAGTTCAAATACAGAGCCAATGAACGATCTCAAATGTTAAAGTACCATATCCAAACATCAGGTCGGTCGCTACACTCTCAAGAAATTGATTTTAATGATATTCGAACCACATTGCAGGCATTATACGCAATTTATGACAATTGTAATTCGCTTCATACCAATGCTTATGATGAAGCCATCACAACTCCCACAGAAGAATCGGTTCGCAGGGCCGTTGCCATCCAGCTTATCATCAATAGAGAGCTTGGTCTTGCCAAAAATGAAAACCCATTACAGGGTGCTTTTATCATTGAAGAACTTACCAATTTAGTCGAAGAAGCCATCTTAACAGAATTTAATCGTCTGACCGAAAGGGGTGGGGTACTTGGTGCGATGGAGCGGATGTACCAAAGGAATAAAATCCAAGAAGAGTCCCTCCACTATGAAACCTTAAAACATACTGGTGAGTACCCGATCATTGGTGTGAATACATTTCTCAATCGCAATGGATCACCGACTGTCATTCCTGGTGAGGTGATTCGTTCGACAGATGAGGAGAAACAACAACAAATTGAAAATTTGAAGGCGTTTCAAAAACGAAATGAAGGCAAAACAGAGTTTGCGATTACAAAATTAAAACAAGTAGCTCGTGCGAAAGAAAATATCTTTCAAGAGTTACTCGAAACGGTGAAAGTGGCGTCCTTAGGGCAGATCTCACACGCTTTGTACGAAGTGGGAGGTCAGTACCGCCGTAACATGTAAACAAAGGAAGGGGTAGTGCATCTACCCTTGGTGACTTTATGATTTCTTGGGATTTAATCAAAAAACACAAACTAGGAATTCCATTACTCTGGGACGTAACAATGGTTTTTGTTGTCCTTGGGAACTTGGCCCTCATTATTTTTGATTTAAGTTATTTAAGTTTGCGGCCGTTTTACTTTCACAAATTCCCAGAAATTTTAAAACTTTATGACAAACCAATTTTAGGAATTGAACCTCATCGAACCACAACCGCCTACACTGATTTGGTGGAGGATTTAAAATATTTAACTCAACTGCGTGATGATAGTTTTCGAGAAAACCAAAGAAAAATCACGAGAGAAGAGATTTACAAAACTCTAACTTCTTTAAAATCACAGGTAGCAAATGAAAAGTTTGATTCCTTATATGCTAACTTTGAGTCGGCGATTCAAATTGAAGACGTCCAAGTCCGCCGAAAAAAAGTGGAAGATATATTGGTTCAACTCAATGATTTTTTTAGTGTTATGGAAGAAACAGATGAAATCACAACTTTAGGTGAACTTTCTGAAAAATATGCTTTTATCAACCGTTTGAGTGTTGAGGCAAATGAGTCGAAAGAAATTTTATCTATTCTTCAGAAGATGGACAAACGGATGTTGGAGATTGTAGAAACTAATCCGTTTGCCATGTCTGGACAAACAAAATTCCTAACGGAAATTCAAACAAAAATTAAAAATGAATACCAAACACACAAAACAAAAGCTCGGGATATCAAATTAAGGCAAGAATTAGATCCGGTTTTGAACAGAGACCGAATTCCATCGACTGTTGTGGCATTCGCCTGGTTTTGGAGAGACCAAAACAGATCCTTAGAACAAAAAATTGAATTTTTCAATTCTCAATTTAAAGAATATTTTGCTCTCAACTATTACCGAGCCATCGCATCAGATGGAAGCCCAGTAAACAACTACTTATTGTTAGATGCACCGTTTCTGTTTTTCTTTTTGGCTGAATTTATACTGAGTTGGCTTATAGCAATCAAAAATAAAACTTATATAGCTTGGTTTTTATATCCCATTTATCATTGGTATGATGTATTAGGACTCGTTCCTATAGCTACATTTCGTTTCTTTCGTTTGGTTCGGGTCTATAAAATTTATCTAATGTTACAAACCAACCAATTCACTCGTATTTTAGGGAACGACTTGATTAGTAAAACTTTGAGATATTATTCCAATATCATCAAAGAAGAAATTTCTGATATTGTCACCATTCAGATTCTTACAGAAACTCAGAATGAAGTAAAATCTGGAAATTCACTTGATCAACTCGTGAATGCCATTGACCAAAATCGAGATGAACTTAAAAAAGTTGCGATTAAAAATATTGCTAAATCGGCTCAGAATCCAAACTTACAAGCTTTGATTCAGAACCTAGTGACTGAAGTATCTGAGCGTGTTTCCGCGAATATGAAACCAATATCGTTACTTCCTAAGGACATGCAGGCAAATCTTACCAAACAAATTAGTTTAACTATTTATTCTGCAATTTCACAGGCAACAGTGGCGATGGCAACTGATCCTTCGGGAAGAAAGTCTATCGAGAACTTAATAGACTACATCATTGATGAAATGATTGTTTTTGCACAAGATCCTGATATGGTAAAACTCAATACGAACATCACAGTGGCACTCATTGAAAATATGAAGAAATCCATTGGAGAGAAAAAGTGGCTGAAAGCAGAAATTAGCAGTAGCTAATCTTCTATCTTTCTACGGCTCATTTTTTATAACTTTCGAACACTGTTTTATAACTAAAAAAGTCTTGTTTTCTTTTGAGAACAAGATTTGATCGATCCACTTTGATTTCATATATAAAATTAATTCTTCTCTTAATTTGTCTTGTTTTGGCTGGAGTGGAGAGGAAAGCAGAGCCGAATACAAAGACAACTCCAAATCCATCCCCAGTTTCTGATGCAAAGAGGAAGGATAAAACTAATAAAATAACAAAATTGAAACCAAAAAAAATCCCAACGGAAACTTTAAAACTTAAAAACGAAAAAGGATATTGGAAGCCGATGAAGATCGTTTGGGATGAAAGCTCTGGTGCTGTTGCGCCTGAGTTTCGGTTTGCAAAACAATTTCAGTTAGAGACTGAAAAAAATAGAATTATCTTATCTCGTCGAGTAGTGGAGAAAGGGAAATTGATTTTAAATGAATCAAAAGAGATTGCTCCACAAAAATATCAAAAATGGATGGAATCGCTTTTTTTATATGAAATCAATCATCTACCGATGGAAGATGTTCCTAAAGTACAAATGACAGGTGTCAGTTATAATTACGTTTCATTTTATTTAGAATCCACCAAATCAAAGTTTTATTATCAATTGGAAGATCGTAACAATCCAGAATGGAATCAAAAAAATAGTATCATACAAATCATAGAAAGGATGAAACCATGAATTTAAAACCAAATTGGAAAGTGATAGGGCTTTGCCTTGTAATTTCTACTGCAATTTTTGCTGAAGACTTTGACCCAAGTAGCGTACGTTCTCCAGGATGCAAGCCTGGAACTTTTTCTTGTGGATACATTCCCAGTTCCAAAGAAATCCAAGACAGTATTCCTCTCAAAAGAGATTTTAATTCCTTTGATGAACTACCTAAATCCGTTGATCTCTCTTCACAGATGCCGCCTGTTGGAAATCAAGGAAGGCAAAATAGCTGTGTGGCTTGGGCCACCGGTTACGCAATCAAATCATATCTATTAAAAAACAAAGGACAGGTTTCTGAATATGATCCGCCGTTTGCTGGCGGAAAAGGAAATTTTGTATTTTCACCAGCCTTTATTTACAACCAACAAAATGGTGGAGAAGATAAAGGGTTATACTATTACAAAACAATGGAATTTTTGAAGACTAGCGGTGTTGCTCCTTGGAGTAGTATGCCTTATTCTGATAAAGATTATCTTACACAACCATCGCAATCTTCCAAAAAAGAAGCACTTAAATACAAAATTAAATCCTTCTCTAGACTTAACTTTAAAAACCCAGATGAAATTAAACGGGTATTAGTCAGTAAGAACGTAGTTATGGTCGGAATGATCATTGATGATGCATTCTATAAATTAAAAGGCTCTAACATTTATGATGAGAATGGCGGGCAGAGTTATGGTGGTCACGCCATGACGATTGTCGGGTATGATGATAATAAAAAATCCAAGTCAGGAAAAAAAGGAGCGTTTAAATTACAAAACTCTTGGGGAACCAATTGGGGTGATAAAGGATTTGGTTGGGTTTCTTATTCCATGCTCGCTAAAGTTGGACAAGAAACTTATGCTATTATTGATGAACCCAAACCTCAGAATACGCCGAATCTAACTACAATCCCAACAAAGGTACCTCTACTTCCTCCGAATGAAATTAGAGTTTCAAAAGGAGAATTTGACTCTAAGATTATTTTGACTTGGAAAAAACAAGACTTAGCTGTTGCCTATTTGATTCAAAGAAAAGATGAGTCAGAATTTTATGATCTCGCTTATTCCGATATACCAAGTTTTACTGACATTTCAGTATCACCTAACTCTAAATATGTGTATAAAATTGTTTCCATAAGTGCTGAAGAAGTATCTGATTCTTCTTTGGAAGTGGAGGGATTTACAGCTGCTGAATCAAATGTAGTTGGGAGTTTGGGTCAGGTGGTTGGTCTCAATGGTGTGGTTTATGTTAGCGGAACTATGCCGAATGTAGAATTAAGTTGGTCTGAACTGGATGGAGCAAATAGTTATACAATTGCACGTGCAGACTCAGAATTGAAATGGAAAAACATCGGAACAAGTAAAACTTCTAACTTTATAGATTCTTCTCCCAAAGTAGGTGAATCAAATTATTATCGCGTGAGTGCCATATTACCTTCAAAGCAATCTAGTGATTGGAGTGATTCAGTGATCGTTGATGTTGCTGACCAAAACTTGTTGCCGAATCAAGTCAGTCATTTAACAGCAACTAATGGTGAATTTGCCAATAAAATTGTTTTAAATTGGAATGCTGCTCCAGGGGCAAAAATCTATTACTTGTATCGATTTGATGAAAGAGCAGAACCTTCTGGGCAATTTGAAATTACTGGAACAAGTTTCACGGATACTGACTTAACAATCCAAAATGGAAAACCATATTTATATACTATTATATCTGCAAATGACTTAGGATATGCAGAACCAAGTGAAGTGGCGTTTGGGAAAACAGATCCTGTTTTAACTAAAAGAGCTGGCGGAGTCTCTTTGCCTCCTCCCAAAAAACTTACCTCGGGAATTTTTGGAAAAGATAAATTAATCAGCTTAAAATGGGATTTGGTAAAGGATAGTTTTGAATATTATATTTATCGCAAACAATTGAATGGAAATGGAAAGACTGGAAAATTTGAATTTGTTTCCTCTGTAGAAGGTAATAAAAATTCTTATAGCGAAACTTTTCCTGGAAAGTCAGGTGATCTATTCTTATACTCAGTACGTTCTAAATCAGAATTTGGTTCTGAGTCTAAAGATTCAAATTTTGTATCTGTTTTTTGGAATGAACCAAAAGTAAATGTTAAGAAAAGGGCATTTTCACTAGAGGAATTGCCTGCTTCTTTTGTCGGTACCTGGACTTCAATGTATTGGAATCCGAAAATGGGACCGCAAACAGTAGGAATTGAGATCGCTGGGAATGGGCAAGATTTTATCGCTAAATTTACGTTAGGTGATAAAGATATTCGTCAATTCAAAGGTACATGGATACCGGGGAGTCAAACGTTAAGAGCTAATGGATTTTTATTTGAATTATCTAAATCATTGGAAGGAAACTCTTTAGCTCAGTTCCAATCGCTCAAAGAAATTGAAAACGGTGTGGAACTAAGTTTTAGTAAAGAGAAGTGATACGATTAATTAATCGTTTGTAAATACATCCAAAGTGCCTTAAGTTCAGTATCTGTTAGTTGCCCTAAACTTTTCCAAGGCATTGGGAATTTCATTTCAGAACCATCGGGACGTTTTCCTGTTCTGATGGTTTTGATAAAGTTTGCTTCTGTATAATGACCGAGACCATTTTTACTTATATTCTGTGCCGAAGGCCATTCTGGTGGGGCACCTTGGATAGGCCCACCTTTTAAATCAAATCCATGACACCCTGTACATGTTGATGCAACATATTTTCCATATTCTATAGATATAGAGGGTGTAATATTTGTAAGGTGGTTTCTTTCATGATTAATGATTTCCGCAGATACGAAAACAGGAATTTCTCCAATTAAAAATAGAAATCTGCCCAACGGTCCTGGTTTGACTTCGCCTTGTGGTTTGTCAACAGCGGGGGTGGAACGTAAATAGGAGATTAATTTACCAACATCTTCATTGGTCATACCTTGAAAATCTGTAGAAGGCATAAAGATTAAAGCTTTGCCTTTTCTTCCAACACCGTCGCGAATCGCAATAGCAAGTTCTTCATCAGTATTATCAGATAAAACTCCTCCTATACCTGCTGTTAGGTTAGATCCAGATAAGGTTCCTATGGCGGGATCATCAATAAAGGTTTTTCCGCTTCCGTTAACGTCATGGCAATCCCCACATCCTCTGGATTGGTAGATACGCTTTCCCTCTGCGATATCTATAGGTTTGGAAAATTTAGGAATAGGGACAGACTTTACTTCGTAAATTTTGTTCATACGAGCGGAACTCAATGCATAGATGGTCGTGATTAACGCTACGAGAATGCCCACTAAGGATAGAAAGGTGATCATAAGGATACGCGAAATTTTTTTCATAGGTGGAGCAAAGAGACTCGAGCAGATGTTTTTGGTCAAGGGGAATTAGGAGGGTTTTTCGCGGATTGGTACAGATTGGATATTGGTATCCCCACCCGATTGAGGGAGAGGAACTGAACCCGCCTCCCAATGGTTTCCTTATATCACACTTACCTAATTTCGCGAGCAAATCTTCGCTTTACGAAAAATTTCATTTTGAAAAGTTCATAGTTTTGTAAAGAATACACTGTAAGAGTTATAAAATAGTTTAAATATTCGTTGGAATCAAATGGAGAAACAAAATTGGTTTCTTGGTAATCATAGAATTTGAAACGTACTGTCTTTAATTGAAATGAGTTCCATATGACCATTGCAATTCAAATCGTTGTGTCTTATAAAGATATATAGTTCAATCAAATCTAATTCCTTAACAAATCAATGACCAAACGAATTGAACATCTTTTAAAAAATTCGCATCTACCAGGGCCAAGAGGTAATTTGGGGCTTTTGTATTTATTTTCAAAAAACGCATCTGAAAATGAAGTTAACGAGTGTTTGTCATTTTATAATGAAGATTTGAGCAATTCTCCTGAAGAATTTGTAGTGATGTGTGGAATTGTTGGGTATTGTATTTTAAACAATAATAATATAAAAAAAACATTAACTAACATAAGAAAATATGCTTCACATAGTAGCTGGAGGATTAGAGAATCAGTTGCCATTGGTATCCAAGAGATAACAGAAAATCATAAAGTAGAAATACTCACCAACTTAAAGAAATGGATGAGTGGCAATGACTTAGAAAAGCGAGCTATTGTTGCCGCTTTATGTGAGCCCAAACTATTAAAGGAAAAATCTTTTGTTAATGAACTATTAGAAATTCTTAATCAGATTACTTTGGATTTTGAAAAAATTGAAGGAAAACTTTCGGGAAACCAAATTTCTTTACGAAAAACTCTTGGATATGGATGGAGCGTTGCGATTGCCTCTCTTCCTAAGGAAGGTAAAATTGCTTTTGAAAAAATTGCAAAATATAAAAATAAACATATCAAATGGATTGTAAAAGAAAACTTAAAAAAAAATCGATTGTTGGTTATGGATAAACAATGGGTAGAACGGTTACTTACAACTTCGAAATCATAGAAAAAATTTTTCTATGATGGTTATTAAAAAAATAGATTTAGGTTATTTTTTATTTTTCCCCTGCCACTGCATCATCTGCGACAATTAGGTGTTTGTATTTTTCCGGTTGGTTAGTTTTGAGATAAAATTCTAAAATTGTTTCCACATCTGCTTCCGTTTTCATCGCAAACCATTTTCCTTCGGGGTAAGATACTTGGATGGGACCCAGTTCACAACGGTCCAAACAACCAGATTTTTGGACCCGAAATTTATATTCGATACCTGCTTTGGCTGCTTTTTGTTTGAGGAGTTTTAGAAGTTCGATAGAACCTTGGTTTCCGCAAGACACCCGTTCTCCGGGTGCCCGTTGGTTTTCACAAACAAAAACATGTTTTTCGTAAAACATTGATTTTTCTTTTCCTTAATTTACTTAAACAGCGTAATTTTCCATAGGAATACAAGAGCATACT
Organism: Leptospira soteropolitanensis; assembly: GCF_026151655.1. Taxonomy (GTDB): domain Bacteria; phylum Spirochaetota; class Leptospiria; order Leptospirales; family Leptospiraceae; genus Leptospira_A; species Leptospira_A soteropolitanensis. Next base: position 729,222 of record NZ_JAMQPN010000001.1, read on the forward strand.
AAGTTGCGGTCTCCGTAAACATTGTCCACACGACCAACACTCGGCCAGAACTTACGTGTACGCAACCAAGGAAGAGGATAAGCCGCTCGTTCTCTTGGATAGGAATGGTTCCAAGAGTCGCTGATGACCATGTCTGCTGTATGAGGAGAATTTTTAAGAGGGTTATCTTCTTTGGAAAGAACTCCTGACTCAATGTCTTTTATTTCTCCTGCAATGGCCAACATAGAATCAATAAATCTGTCGAGTTCTTCCTTTGATTCTGATTCTGTTGGTTCGACCATTAGAGTTCCTGGAACAGGAAAAGACATGGTCGGTGAATGGAAACCATAGTCGATCAGACGTTTGGCGATATCTTCTACTTCGACAGCACTTGTTTTTTTGAATCCACGCATATCTAAAATACACTCATGAGCTACAAGACCTTTGTTACCGCGATATAAAACTGGAAATGAAGATTCTAATTTTTTAGCGATATAGTTTGCATTGAGGATCGCGATTTTTGTTGCAAATTGTAATCCTTCAAATCCAAGCATGGCAATGTAAGCCCAAGAAATCACAATGATAGATGCCGATCCCCAAGGAGCAGCAGATACCGCCCACTGGCTGTTATTCGATCCATTTTCCACAAGGCTATGTCCTGGAAGGAAAGGTGCTAAGTGTTCAGCAACACCGATTGGTCCAACACCAGGACCACCACCACCATGAGGGATACAAAAAGTTTTATGAAGGTTTAAATGACAAACATCAGCACCTATATCTGCAGGTCTTGTGAGTCCAACCTGTGCATTCATATTGGCTCCATCCATATACACTTGCCCACCATTATCATGAATGGTTTGGCAAATTTCTTTGATGGAAGCTTCGAATACACCATGTGTAGAAGGATAGGTAACCATGAGTGCACCTAAACTACTTTTGTATTCGACTGCTTTTTTCTTAAGATCATCTACATCAATGTTACCATTGGTATCACAATTCACAGGAACCACTTTGAATCCTGCCATCACTGCGGAAGCAGGATTAGTTCCATGTGCAGAAATTGGAATGAGACAAATGTCTCTATGCATATCGTTACGACTTTGGTGATAGTTACGAATCGCAAGTAAACCTGCATACTCGCCTTGCGAACCAGCGTTAGGTTGAAGAGATACTTCAGCAAATCCAGTGATTTCACAAAGCCATTTTTCTAATTGGCTAAAAAGTGTTCTATATCCTTCAGTTTGGTTTTCAGGAACGAAAGGATGAATATTGGAAAGCTCTGGCCAAGTCACTGGGTACATTTCTGTGGATGCATTGAGTTTCATAGTGCAAGACCCAAGTGCAATCATAGAAGTGGTGAGTGATAAATCTTTGGATTCCAATCTACGGATGTAACGAAGCATCTCAGTTTCTGTATGAAAACTATTAAACACTGGATGTGTTAAGTATGTTGACTTACGTTCCAAGAGTTCTGGAATTTTCCATTCTTCTTTTGAGGTTAAGTCTTCCAATTGAAAATGTAACGGTTTGTTTTCATTAAATATTTCCAAAAGGTCTTTGATGTCTTTTAGATTCGTAGTTTCATCTAAAGAGATGCTAATCACATGACCAGAAACCTGTCTGATATTGATTTCTCTTTCTTCCGCATAGTGGATGATCTCTGCAGAAGAAATTTTAGACAATTCTACACGAATCGTATCAAAGTAGGGGTTGGAAATGATTTTATATCCGAGTTTTTCAAGTCCAGTGGCAAGGATCGTTGTCATACGATGGACTCGAGAAGCAATTTGTTTTAAACCCTTTGGTCCATGATACACTGCATACATGGAAGATAAAACTGCGAGTAGTACTTGCGCTGTACAAATGTTAGATGTTGCTTTATCACGACGAATGTGTTGTTCTCGTGTTTGAAGGCTTAGGCGGTAACCAGGTTTTCCTTGAGAGTCTTTAGAAACTCCAATAAGACGACCCGGCATGTTTCGTTTGTATTCTTCTTTTGTGGCAAAGTACCCTGCATGAGGTCCACCAAATCCTAGTGGCAATCCAAATCGTTGTGTAGTTCCCACAACAACATCCGCATTCATTTCACCGGGTGCTTTCAAAATGGTAAGTGCCAAAAGATCAGCAGCCACGACTGTTTTTGCTCCGACTTTGTGAAGGCTTTCAATGAATTCACTAAAGTCGAAAATGGTTCCATCAGTCGAAGGATATTGTACAATTGCTCCAAAAAAATCATTGGAAGGAACCATCTTTTTAAAAGAACCCACAACAATGTTGATTCCCAGTGGAATCGCTCGTGTGCGAATCACATCTAATGTTTGAGGATGCACCGATTGTGAAACAAAAAATGATTTTCCTTGTGTATCATCCTTTAAAGAAAAGAGCATATTCATTGCTTCCGCTGCAGCTGTCCCTTCATCCAGAAGAGATGCGTTTGCAATTTCCATTCCCGTTAAGTCCGTGATCATGGTTTGGAAGTTGATGAGAGCTTCCATTCTACCTTGGGCAATTTCTGCTTGGTACGGAGTGTACGCCGTATACCAACCTGGGTTTTCTAAAATATTTCTTTGGATCACGGCAGGAGTGATACAAGAATAATAACCAAGACCCAAATAAGACCGATAGATTTTGTTTTTAGAAACTATTTTCTTCAGTTCTCTTTGGAGAGCATATTCACCAATTGGATTTGGTAAGTTGAGTTCCTTTCGTAAACGAATGTTTTCCGGAACCGCATCATTAATGAGATCGTCCAAAGCCTTATAGCCAATTGTGCTGAGCATCGAAGAAACTGTTTCTTCTGTCACACCGACATGGCGACGGAGGAAGCTATCACTTGGTTCTAATGTTTCTTCGTAAGGGGATTGGAGAGGTGATGTAGGTTTTGTGGAACTCACTTTAGAAAAACTCCTATTAATCTAATTTAGATACGTATTCTTTGTATTGTGCTGCGGACAAAAGGTTTCCGAGTTCGGAAGTTTGTATGTTTTTTAATTTTACCATCCAAGTTTCAAATGGCTCTGCATTCACTGCCGCTGGATTGGAACCGAGAGTTGCATTTGTTTCCACAACTTCACCTGAAATTGGCGAATACAAATCTTCGGCAGCTTTTACTGATTCAATGGTTCCAAGACTGTCTTTTGCTTTGATTTGTTTTCCTGGTTTCGGAAGGTCAATAAACACAATGTCACCAAGTGCATTTTGTGCAAAGTCAGTGATTCCGATGAGCGCTATATCACCTTCTACTTTAACCCATTCATGTTTTTCCGTATAATAATAACCGTCTTTTGCTTGTGTATCTGCCATGATTTTTCCTCTTCTTATCTACGCCCTTGTTTAACGATTGTTTCGAACACTGCCCTTTATGAAGGCGCCAGTCTCCACTTTAGCCAATTTCTTCTGCCCACGAATCTCCACAAATACTTCCATCTGGTTTTTGGTGAATTCGGTGTCGAGAATCGCAAGGCCTAGGGATTCTTTCCGGCTAGGAGAATGGGTTCCTGAAGTGGATTTGCCAATTTCTTTTCCATCACCAGAGAAAATTGGGAAATTTTCGCGTAAAACCCCAGGTTCCAAAAGGCGAATTCCCACAACTTTTCGTTTGGGTCCGTTCTTTTTGTCTGCGATGATCCGCGTATATCCCAGGTAAGGTGAGGGTTTTTCTTTGACGATAAAGTTGATTCCCGATTCCACAGGTGTCCATTCAGAATTTAATTCATGACCATAGAGTGGATATTTTGCTTCGAGCCTTAGTGTGTCACGTGCCCCGAGACCAACAGGAACCAAACCATAATCTTTTCCTATTTCTAATAATTCTTTCCAGAGAGTGACACCAAGTGCATTCGATGTGTAAATTTCAAAACCATCTTCTCCCGTATAACCAGTGCGAGATACGATGATGGTTTCTCCTTTCCAATTCATTTCTTCAAAATGATAATAAAGGATAGAACTTAAGTCCTTGCCCAGATATTTGGAAAAAATTTCATCCGCTTTGGGACCTTGTAATGCAATTTGATGCCAGTTTTTACTATCATCAACGACAGTGACTTCTCCTTTTTTATATGTTTCTAAATGTTTTGTCACGGTAGGGTAGTTCGAAGCATTGGAACAAATCATATATTTTGAATCACTGAATTTATAAACAGTGATGTCATCCACAAGACCACCAGATTCATTTACTACTGCATTGTATTGTACTTGGCCTACATTCATTCCAGTGACGGTGTTGCAAGTGACTGATTCTAAAAAAGAAAGAACATCGGTTTCATTTCCTGTGACAAAAATTTCACCCATATGGGAAACATCAAAGAGTCCCGCAGCCGATCTAGTGGCTAAATGTTCTTGGATGATTCCCGTATATTGTACAGGCATGTCCCATCCACCAAAAGGAACCATCTTGGCTCCCATTTCTTTATGAATTGTATGTAAAGGTGTTTGTTTTAGTTCCACGGCTTTCTCTCAATCAGACTCTAAAACCATTGAAAAATGGTTTCATCGTTATGGAATTGAATTTTTTTTAAGATATTATGTTAAGAGAAGTCTATCGCATTGAAAAAACCGGATCTATCGACAACCTTCATCGTAAAAATGAACCTTTAAGGCCACCCGAAGGTGATGAAGTAACCATTGAAGTAAAAGCCATTGGACTTAACTTCGCAGATGTATTTTCGGTTTATGGTTTGTATTCAGCAACACCAAAGGGAAGTTTCATCCCCGGTTTGGAATTTGCGGGAAAAATCGTAAAAATAGGCGAAAAAGTAAAGAATTTTGAAGTTGGTGACTCTGTGTTTGGAGTGACTCGATTTGGTGCATACACAACTCATCTTAACATTTCTGAAAAAACTGTATTTGCTCTTCCTAAGAGTTGGTCAATGCAAGATGGTGCAGCCTTTGCTGTACAAGCACTCACTGCATACTATGCACTGGTTCCTCTTGGACAAGTAAAAGAAGGAGATCATGTTCTCGTTCATAGTGCTGCTGGTGGTGTTGGGATCATGGCAGGTCACATTGCGAAGAAAAAAAAAGCAATCACCATCGGTCTTGTAGGTGATTCCGTTAAGTTTTCGATCTTAGAAGAGGTTGGTTATGATTATTTTCTCATTAGATCTCCTAGTTTTAAACAAGAGATGCAGAAAATATTATCAGATCATCCACTAAAAATTGTTTTAGAATGTTTAGGTGGTCGTTATTTTCAGGACAGTTATGATCTCTTAGCACCAATGGGAAGGCTTGTTACTTATGGTAGTGCCAACTTCACACCATCACATTCATACCGAAATTGGTTTTCCATTGCATATTCTTACCTCTCACGACCAAAAATTGATCCATTATCCATGATTTCAGACAATAAATCGGTGATGGGATTCAATTTAATATGGTTGTGGAATGAAATTGATGAACTTCGAAAACATTTTTCCGATTTAATGATGTTATCACTACCAAAACAAACCATTGGACATGAGTTTACGTTTGATTCGATACATGATGCACTCCGTACATTTCAATCGGGACAAACTATTGGTAAGATCGTTATCATTGTTCCGTAGAATGAGTATTAGCCTGTTTTTTTATTTTGAATAAAAATTCATGCAAAAAATAAAATTTCTTTACATTTAAAATGATATGATTTAATTATGTCGTATCAATTCACTCTCTGTTTGCCAAGGACAGCCGTGTTTTGAAATCAAAAGATAAGGACGATCACAATGGTTGCTAAAAAGAAAGCCGCAAAAAAGAAAGCAGCGAAGAAAAAAGCTGCAAAGAAAAAATCTAAGAAATAACTTAGATTTGATTCTTCCTTCGATATGATCGAAGAAAGTTTGTGTAAACCCGCAAAACCTGCGGGTTTTTTCATTTATAAGGGTAAGTTCAGAAAAAATTAGGCAATTGCCCTTGTAAAACCCCTTCTACTCATCAAAAAACCTGATTTTTTATCCGAATTGGCTCTTTCTAAACCAATAAATTGGAAATGATCCTTCTTATTAATGGAATCAAAGAGGGCTTTCATTAATGATTCAATGTTAGGATGCACAACGTTTTTATAACTTTTACGCGAATGATCCTTTCCCCAAATTTCTAAATGGTCTGTGTCAGGCATTTTTAAGATGAGAGAAGGGAGATCATATCGTTTCATTAATACATTACAAACGTCTTCGAAACCATACTCAGTGATGGAATTAAAATCAAAAAATACAAGTAAGTAGAGGATATTGGTTGGTTCTAGTCGTCCATTTTCATCGGAAATTTTCTGAATCCCATCTAGAACTACGTAACGAAGATTCTTGGTTTGGATCCAAAGTTTTTGATCTTCGTGGCGTTTGAGGTTCACTTCTTCCGAAAACCGTTTTTGGAATACGGTAGAGAGGAAAAATCCGGAAGAATCTTGTCTTTCTTCCAGGATTCGTTCTAAAGAAAAGGGTTCAAATTCTAAATTGAAGTACTTTGTATACGTCTCTGCCATATCTCTTAGAGTAACGGTCAGATTTTAGAGTTTGAATCGGATTTTTTTAGAATTAAAATCTAGAAAATTAGAATTCTAACATCCTGCGTTCGCTGTCGTGAAAGAAACTGTATCCTTCCTTCTTCCATGTTTCCCAAAATTTTGCAGAACCTTCTCGCATAAAACAAATTCGTTCTTCGGTAGCAATAGGTGTTAATATGAGAAAATTAGCGCGTTTTCCATTCTCAGTGATGAGTCCATGAAGGTTTGGTAATAATTCCTTGGAACCCTGCTCTATTTCCTCTGTGACGTTACGTAGAACGAACCAATTGAAGTCTAGATAGAGTTGATCGGGATCTTTTCTTGGATTTTGAATGGAATGAGAGTGACCAAACCAGATTCCTGTGTTCCAAGGAAACTTTACCATCTCACCAAGTACATGTTGGATCCAAGTTTCTGATTTATCTTCTGCATCTTTTAGTAGTTGGATGGCAAATACAAGTTCGATCCGAGAAAAGTTTTCATATTCTTTATGATAGAGTTCAATCGAAGGTTGGTTTTGAACACTCATCCCAATGGTAGAGAAGATTTTAATTCCAGGAAATTCTTTTGGTAAAAACGACGCGATCCCAAGAGAAGGATACTTCCCACCATCGGCAGACCAATATTTTTCATGTTTCCCAAGTTTTGATTCTAAAAAATCCAATCGAAGTTTTTGTGCTTTCTTCCAATGATCTTTTTCTGCAACAGATTCCCAAAATTTACGATTGTTTTTAACTCGTTCGGCAATCACTCCATTTTCTGGATCACCAAGGGGAGAGGCAGTAGGTGCTTCTTCTTTTGCAAACTTTGCATATCCATGAATCCCTTTGATCCCTGACCAAGAAGGAAGATAGGCTTGTAGTTCTTCATCCACAAATAATGCCACTGCATCGCCTTCTTCCGACCATATGAAATGGATTTGGTCTTCTTTGAGTGAACTTTGCGCTTTTGGATCTGTGATTTCTGATTTGGTCAGTACGGGCGCAAGACCTGCATCAAAATCTTCCTCCACACGTGCGTCGGGGGCATCAATTAAGTTACGCACCCAAAGTGTTTTCATGGGCCACTCAGGGTTGTTATGTGATTGTAAGTATAAGTAAATGGTTCTTCCATCATCTTCTAAAAAGGCAGTAAAAGAACCGTAGGGATTTGCTTCTTGGTATAAAACTTTAGGGGTGCTTGGATTCATTAAAATTTATGCGGAACAACTCTCTCTTTGAATTTTGCTAGTAGTTTGGCTATGGTTTCATCCATTCCTTCTTCAAAATAAATATCTGGATAATATCCAGAGGCATTTCTTAGACCGATGAGTTCTGGTTCATTCCACTTTCTGTAACCTTTTAGTGAGTTCCAGACTTCTTGTGAAGGAGATTGGTTTTCCTTTTTAGCGTCGATAAAAGATTGAATCGTGCGTGTTGGGGTCATACGAGTATAGATTCCTTGGTCTCCAAGGGAAACCAACTAAAATTTTAGACGGTTTTGCCAGTCGGTATCGATTTTCATTGGATTTCTTTGGTCAGTCGGAGAAAAATAACAGTGGCTTACTTTTTAAAAAATAGCCGATTTCGAAATCCATGCATTTATTCCAAAGAACTGAATCAGAAAATCTTTTACCTTATGACGGGGTTTTGTTGTACATCTTTGATTTTCTCCCTACAGAGGAAGCAAATCGGACATTTTACTCGTTACTAGAAGGAATCGAATGGAAACCGGACGAGGCCATTCTCTATGGAAAACACATTACCACCAAACGAAGTGTGGCTTGGTATGCGGAAAAAGGTTTTTCTTACCGGTATTCAGGAACTACCAAAACTGCCTTACCTTGGTCACCTGACCTTTTAGAATTAAAATCTAAAGTAGAGATTGCGTCCAATGAAAAATTCAATTCCTGTCTTTTGAATTTATACCATGATGGAAGTGAAGGGATGGCTTGGCATAGTGATGATGAAACTTCTTTACGTCCTAATTCTACCATTGCCTCTGTGAGTTTGGGAGCCGAACGGATTTTTCGTTACAAACATAAAGAAACAGAAGAGAAAGTAGAGTTGCAGTTAGAACACGGAAGTTTGCTTTTAATGAAAGATGTCATCCAAAGACATTGGTTGCATTCCCTCCCAAAAGCGATGAAGGTCAAACGACCAAGAATCAATTTAACCTTTCGTCAATTCGGATTGGTTTGAAACCCTCTTTGCAAAAGTAATTCTTGAAACTGTTCATTTGATTTTTGATTCCATTGGACTAATGTTTTATAGGGATCTCCTTTTAAATCCAATACTTTACAAAACGCCGCTTCTGTTTTGATTCCTTGTTTTTTTAGATTCCGAATTTCATCTCGAAAGGAAGGATCCGCCAAAGTCAAAAATCGTCTTTCCACCATCATATGGATCCAAGCATATTGATCCGTGGGTTCCACTGATTGTCCAAAGATTTCATACTTAAATTTTTTAGTTTCAAAGCGACAAATCAAAGTGACTCGAAGAGCGATTGTTTTTTCAGAAAAACTATAATTTGGTAAATTGCGAAACTTGGCATAACAAATCTTTTGTAAATGCGCTGGGATATTGAATTTTACTAAGATATCCACATCGCTAGAATCTGTATCGATATCTAATGGAATCGTACCCGCAAGCACCGGTTTGAAACCATGTAAGGATTTTAGAATTTTCCATTCTTCTAAATCAATTGCCAATTCCTTTTGTTTAGGTGTTCCGGATTGTAAGTAATCAATTTGTTGGAACGGTTGGGAAAGCAAAGAATGCATATTATGTCTCGTACGCTCAGTCTCGGCCCCCACCCTGAATGGGTGGTGGAGGCGGGCTTGTGGGGTGAATCCCCGGCCCAACTCCTACCATAAAATCTAACGTTTGTCTTTTGGGAACCGAATCTCATCAAAAATTTTAATGAAAACTTCGCAGTTGCACCAAAATCTTAAATAGGAATATATAAAAAACTCATAACAAACCCGAACTTTCCATTTGGTTCACGTGATCCACAATCGTTTCCGTTAACGGCCGATAAATTAATCTTAAGTTAGTTTTGCTATATTCATTATTTAATTGGAGTGGTTGTCCAATATTGTTTTTTGTATATCCCCATGATAATCCAAAAAAAGGTCCAATTACATACACAAGTGCCTTCGGTAAAGTTCCTGTAGGAACAGAATATTTGTTTCCAAAAAATTCCTTAATTATCTTTGCAACACCTAACATTGGCATTACTTCTGCTGAAGTAATGTGCCTACCTTCTGCGCTAGGTGTCAATCCTGCCAAGATATGTGCCTTTGCGACATCTCTAAAGTCTACAAATCCCATTTTTGTATCGGGTACACCTGTGCGAAAAACTCCCTTCAACATATTTTTCATAAATTCAACACTCGTTCCATCCATACGTTTGGAAAGAGAAGGTCCCATCACAAAAGAAGGGTTGATCACAACTAAATCCCAACGAGATTGCCTTTTTTGAATTTCCCAAGCTTCTTTTTCAGCAAGAGTTTTTGAATAAGCATATGGTTGGTGTGACAGGTTACTAGTTGTGTTCCAATGTTCTTCGGTAAACGTTTGGTTCGGAACTTGTAAAGAATCAATGTTATCGCCATAAATGGCAGCTACACTTGATGTGAGAACTACTCGCTTAACAGAAGATATGCGATTGCATGATTCAAGAACATTTTTAGTTCCCTGTAATGCTGGGTCGATCAATTGTTTTTTAGCATCTTTTACCCCAGCCACAAAAAATGGAGACGCAGTATGAATGACAAGTTCGGTATCGGCAATGACTTTGTCAAAACTTCCATCCAACATTAGGTCTGCTTCAAACAAATTCAATTTTTCTTTATATTTTTCTTTTAACTCTAATAAATGTTCAATTTTTGAAAGGTCTTTAAGGCTTCGAACGGTAGCCCTTACTGCCTTACCATCTTCTAACAAATATTTAACGATCCAAGATGCTATATATCCGGATCCTCCCGTAACAACAATTGGTAATTCTGAATTGATCGATTTCATATTGAACTTTAGACTAAAAGTTTCTAGGTCATCCAGAAACAAAACCGAAAGAATCTTTCCCTAACAATGATTTGTTTGTTTTTGTCTGGGCGAGGCCCAAAAGGGCCCGGGCTTTTCCGGAGTCCGCGTTCGCTCCCGTCTCTGGTTGTGCACTTTGTGCCCACCAGAGACCAAGTCCTGCAAATCCCTCTCGCTTAAAATCTACTCTTTTATCGCAGCAAAATAGGCTTTGATCACAATTTTATGTGCTGACTTTTATCAGTGAAGGGCCAATATTCTATTCCATTTTTTTAAAAATTTTCAATAATTTTATATACCCTGCAGGGTATATATGTCTAAGTAATAGGAGAACATGTTATGGCAGAAAACTTACCAAAGAGTTTTGAAGAATTGGTTCGAACACATGATAAACCTATCCTTGTGGATTTTTGGGCCCCTTGGTGTGGCCCATGTAAGATGGTCGCTCCAGAATTAGAAAAACTTGCTAAGGACTGGAAAGGGAAAGTTTCCATCATCAAAATTAATACAGATGAAAAACAAGAAATTGCCGGACGATATAGTATCACGGGAATCCCTACAATGATTTTGTTTAAAAATGGAAAAGAGATGCATCGTATTTCGGGTGCTATGCGAAGTGAGGAAATTAAAAAAGTGTTTGGTGGGATGATCTAAGATCGGTCAATTTTTTACTTGCCTATGCCGAAAGAGTTTTGGATTCTTTGTATCTGCCGAGGTACAATCATTGAAAAAAATAATTCTAACTCTTTTGGCTTTCCTGGTTTTATTTTGCAGAAATAACCCGATTGAAAACTCCATCGTCATCGAACGAATCCAAGCAGCTTCTTCTGCAGATGGAACAAGTCCTATCAATGTATTTATTTCCGGCAAATACTGGAAACCTGAAACCAGTCTGGACGGGATTACCATATTTTTTTCAAACGGTGCAAAATGGAATCAAGCCGGAAAAACAGATGGCCGTGCATTTTTTAATGAAATTGCTATCGAATGCCAGGAAAAAAAGGGTTATGTAGCTTTTTATAAGGATGGTAGTTATGCGACCAATTTTGACTGCACGAAAGAAACTCCTCAAAAAATAAAATCCAACGGAGTTCACGTTATCTATTTATTGCCGGATTCGGCAAATGGAATCAAAACTGTATCCTTTTTCCAAAATGGAAAAAAATTGGATGTTTTATATCCTGAACCTATCACAGGGCAAGTCACTGCGAGTAGCACACTTCCGAATTATCCCGCATATAGTTTGTTTGATGGTAGTATTGATTTTGCATGGGTGGAAGGGGTTCCCACCGATGGCGTTGGCGAATCGTTTGAAATTCAGTTAGAAAATGAGGTTGGTTTATCTGGGATTGAGATCTTTAACGGTTATCAAAGATTAGATGCACTTTTTCATAAAAATGGATCGGTGACAGATTTACTCGTATCGAATGATTCAGAGTCTTTTTCCATCAAGGTGGCAGACAAACAAGGAGGGCAAAGAATTTTTTTTCCGAAGACCCTTTCTGGAAAAAAGTTTAAATTTACCATTCAGAAGGTTCGACCCGGGAAAACTTGGAAAGATACTGTGATTGCCGAAATCATTTTACTTGGTGAAAAGGGTAAAAGATTTACCGTCGTTGATAAAAATGCAGACGAATTCAAAAGGTCTGTTCTTTCAAAAACAAAAAATACCATCCTTTCTGGGTTTGTAAACAAAGCAGTTTTTGGGGATATATCGGATGGAAGAATGGATTATGTATTTCGTTCTAACGGTTCCTTTGTCATCTGGAAGGATGATATTTCCGAAAAACGAGTATTAGATGGAAATTGGGTTTTACTTGATGCCAATGCAAATGAAGCGAAAATCAAAATTTTTGGAAGGGACCATAAGGTAATCACACAAAGCTTGGACTCCAATAGTCCTTATGCGGAAACTACGGAAGAAAAATCGACTGTTATCTTTGGCGATACACTCACTGTTAAAAAGTCAGCCAATGGATTACAGATGGTTGGCAAAAAAATTCAAATTTCAGACTAAATCCCCTTGTTTGGTAAGGATATTTATTGGTATGGTGTCCAAGCAATTTCCCTGTTAAAATCGGGGAAATTGCATTCGCCAGACAACTCACCTGTATTTCATATCGTCGCTTTATTATTTCGAATGTTTGGGGTTAGCGACGGAACCTTATTCATTTTTCAAACATTAACATCCATTTGGCTTATTACATCTTTCTTTTTTGCCAGGTATTTAGTTTTTTCAGGAAAAGACAATCCACAGCAAAGATTCAATTTCTTACCTAGTATTTTGGTTTTTGTTTTGGGATTTTTGTATCCTAAACAAAGTTGGGCTTTGGGATTTTTGGCTCTTAGTTTCGGATTTTATTCCACAACTGCGACTAACAAAAAACCATCATTGGCATTAGCAAAGATTTCCTTTTTTTCCTCTTCCCTATTTCAATGGGTTGTCTCTGGAATTCTTTTTTTAGTTGCACTTTGGTTTCATCCAATGGTGGCGCTTCTTGGTTTAGGAGTTTTTATCCTTTATCAAATTCCAGAAAAGTTTTATCTTTTTATTTTCTGTTTTGGCTTTTTTCTACCTTTTTTACTCCCTGAAGATCCAAGCGGAAGGTTCTATAGTGAAAAAGAAAATTTTCCTTTAGTCGCAGCTTTTGCGTTAGCTGGTCCTTGCATCCTTTGGGATTGGACTTTTTTAGTTTTTGGATCATCGCCACCTAAGTTTCGAAGAATGCGTAAGGCTTTGGCTTTTTTCGGATTTCTATTATTATTTCCTGTCTTTCACTTTGCTGACATACAATACCGAATTCTATTGAGTTTGATCCTTCTCAATCAAATATACATCCAGTGGAATATATTACAAATTTTAGTTTGGATGGTAAGTTCTGGGCTTTGGATTTTTACTATATTTATAAATCCCAACCAATTCCGTTATTCCTATGAGGAAATGTGGATACCGGGAGAATCGATGGCATCTGTACCTAACAATGGTTTACTTGTCGCACACCACGGATTCTGTGAATACTACCATTTCCAATTTAACAAAGACTGCCTTTCCTTCGAACCAGATGCAAAGGCCATTTCGGAATTACCAAAAGATACAGAAATTTATCGTGCAGTGTATGGAATTCGGTATGAAAATTTGTTATCTAGTAAGGATGAAAATAAAAAGCCAATTTTTTCATTCATTAAACCTCTGGGAGATTATCAACTAGTTCGAGAACAGGATTGGAAAAAATACCGATTGTCGTTAGAAAAACGAAATTCAAAACTTCTACTAGTAGCGAAGTCTTGGAAAAACCCCTACAAGGAACGTCCTGATTTTATAAAGAGAAAACATACGAATGGGCTTTAGTTTCAAAAAAAAATTTATCCTTGGTATGAATGAAAAAGTTCATCGTGGTTTTTTACGTTTGTTTTTTGGAAAAATCTATTTTCAGTGGAAACGGTATATTGTTTGGTTTTTAGAGCGAAAGTTGTTTGCGACTACAAGAATTTCAATTCGGGAAATGCGCCTAAATTATCCTATTTCTATTTTTAAACATTCATCTCCTATTTATCGTAAACTAAAAGATGTTCCTATGTATCTTCAAGAGAACAAAAGGGTAAATTTAAATATAGCTATTTCTAAGTTAGATGGAATCATTCTCGAACCGAATCAAGTTTTATCCTTTTGGTATTTAGTGGGCAAACCCACAAGAAGGAAAGGGTATTTACCTGGAATGCAACTGCGCAATGGGGGTTTTATCGAACGAACCGGTGGGGGACTTTGCCAGATGGCCAATCTTATCTATTGGATGACTTTACATACACCTTTGGAAGTAAAAGAAAGATGGCGTCATAGTTTTGATATTTTCCCCGATTCCGAAAGGACCTTACCATTTGGATCGGGTGCTACATTGTCTTATAATTACATAGACTTACAAATTAAAAATACAACCAAACAACCGTTTGTTTTACATCTATGGATTGAGGACGATTTTTTACAAGGAGAATGGTTTACTGATATGGATGTCCCTTTTTCCTACCAAGTTTATGAATCTTCTCACGGTTTTTATGCAGAACCTTGGGGTGGATATACAAGAAGAAATACGATACGCAGAAAACTAATTTCTAAAGGAACAAATGAAGTTTTGAAAGATGAATTGGTTACAGAAAATACTGCTTGGATGATGTATGAACCACTTCTGGAATCGAAAGAATCCAGTTCTATCAGAAACTTAAATAAGAGAAAATGATGAAACTAGTTGCGGTCGCGCTGTGTCTGGGTTTTCCATTTTTATCTTTGTCCTCCCAATCCAAGGAAATTAAACTAAAAGTATTGGATCGTGAGGCATACGAACAATCGATACAAAAAAATCCAAATAAAGAACTCATCAACTTAGAAAAGAAAATTCCAAGGATTTTTTTGGATATCAGATATGCAACATCGAATAACTTTACTAAACATGTTATCTATAAAGAGGCGAAGGCTTTTGCTAGAAAACCGGTAGCGGAAGCCTTAGGAGAGGCGCAGAAAGAGTTTTTAAAACTTGGTTATTCGATGAAAATTTTTGATGCTTACAGGCCTTATGCGGCTACTGTAAAATTTTTTGAAATCATTGGGGATACAAGGTATGTGGCTTCACCCAAAACTGGATCTAGGCATAACAAAGGTTGTGCGATTGATTTGACTTTGGTGGATTTAAAAACAAAATTTGAACTTCCTATGCCTACGGAATATGATTCCTTTCGAAAGGAGGCTTGGGCCGAAGCACCCGTTTCTGATCCTGAAATTTTGAAAAACCGAACTGTTTTGATTAGCACCCTCCGTAAATATGGATTTCACGTGAACAAAACCGAGTGGTGGCATTTTGATTTTTTGGAATGTGCTGGTTTTGAAGTTTTGGACATTCCCTTTGAGGATTTGGAGTAGGTTATACATCAACCCAGTTAACGTCTGTTTTAGAACTTGGTGCTTCCATTCCATACATGTGAAGGTACTGTTACTCTCCCTGGTTTTTCTGGATGTTTCATTGTATTGTTTTTATTTTATAAAAATCCTTCCAAACAAGGCAAAAAAAACTCATAATCTTTCTTCCCAATCTGTAACATCTGAATTGTATCGTCTTCTGTTTCCCACTGGATCTTTCCAAAAAACCAACCCATCTTTGGTGTTAGTTTTTTGATATCAGGAAGTTCTATAGGAATGGAATCAAATTTAGATCTAAACATCAATTTCCGAATGAAGTAAAACCGTTTGTTTGTGAGTAAGACGATCCATTTACCAGCTCCCATCTTTTGTTTTTTACTTTCCAAAAGCCCCATACAATAACCTTGAATCAATTCCTCATCTTCTAAAATCTCAGGAAGACAGGTAAATGCAGGATGGTAAGCTATTAATATGTCAATATTTACATTCGGATGGTTTTTTAGGAGGCCTTGGAGTTGTGTTTTGATCTGATCCATTGTTGGCATATTGATTTTACCTGTAGGACAAAATGGAAATCACTGCGCAAGGGATCGAAGGGCTTGGTCCGAGATGGCGTATGCCAACGAGGACGGGAGCGAACGCGCACCCCGAAGAGCCCGCTCGTGCGCCCAAATAAAAAAGGCACCTAACTTTCGCAAGATGCCTTTTTTAAATTTTGTTCTTTTATTTGGATTTCTTAGAAAGTGATAAAAGAAACTAAACTTTGTTTTTATACTGCGTTTACGACTAAATCTCCACCGGCTTTGACTTCGCCAGCTTCGTTTTTTGCTTCAACGAGCACAGTAACTGTTTTTTTACCGTCTTTTTCAAATTTCTTTTTGATAGTTCCCACGCAAGTGAGTTTTTCACCGAGTTTAGTCATAGCTTTGAAAGTCACTCCAAAGTATGCGATGTCTTTTTGGTCAGCCCAAGAAGTGCAAAGTCTTCCAACTTGTGCCATAACATACATACCGTGAGAGATAGTACCATCAAGGCCTGCTTTTCTTGCGAAGTCTGGATCATTGTGGATAGGGTTAAAATCTCCCGATGCACCCGCATAACGAACTAAATTCGCATGTTCGATCACTGGGATGTCGAGTGGAGGAAGAGTTTGACCAACTTCTACTTTATCAAATTGAATTTTTGCCATTGTTAGCCTCCTGTATTAATCCTTACGAATGAAAATCGCCATCTCAGCAGAAAGGATAGGATCATCTTTTTCATCGTAGATGGTTGTTTTGAAAGTTACGATTTCTGCTCTTCCCACTTTTACATCGGAAATTTCGGACTGTGCGTACACTTTGCCCGGATACAGAATTTTATGATACGTATACTCTTCTTTTAAGTGAAGGATTTTGGAAAGGTCGATACCGAGTTCCGCCATATCGTTCCAAATCTTTGGGTATCCCCAAAACATAATGACCGTAGGGAAAGTTGGTGGAGCGGGAACATCTGAGTATCCTGCTTTTTTTGCTTCTTCTACGTCAAAATAGATTGGGTTTTTTTCGTTGATGGCGAGGCAGAATTCTTTGATCTTTCCTCGTTCCACTGTGAAATCAAAACGATCTAGTTTTTTTCCAACTATAT
Organism: Leptospira soteropolitanensis; assembly: GCF_026151655.1. GTDB lineage: Bacteria > Spirochaetota > Leptospiria > Leptospirales > Leptospiraceae > Leptospira_A > Leptospira_A soteropolitanensis. Next base: position 746,233 of record NZ_JAMQPN010000001.1, read on the forward strand.
CTTTTGTTATTGCCATTGGCATTGTCTCCTTAGTGTTTGTCGATCCAAGCAACTAACTCTTTTAAGACGATTGCTCTGTCTTTTGGAAGTTCGTTCATGGTTTCATGATATAAATCATCAAAAAGTCTTATCGTTTTGTCTTTGGATGCCACACGTTCAAATGCATCCGTGGTTCCTTCAGGAAGCGCAATTTGGTCTTCTTTCCCGTGAAACATATAAATTGGTATTGTGATTTTTGTAGCTGATTCTAACGCAAGAGTGTAGCAGTTGAGTAAATAGTCGCCTAAGTATGTACATACGTTTCCATGCACTAAAGGGTCTTTTACATAAGCTTCTACTACTGACTTATCGCGTGAAATTAGATTTACATTGAGTCCTGTAGGAATCGTGAGAGTAGGAAGTGCTTTGGCTAAAAAACCACCTGCGGCCTTTTTGATATCCATGACTAAGTCGGTTTTGACTTTGATAGGAAGTGCACTACAAATGTAAGCATCTAAATCATTTTGATAGTTATCTGTAGCAGTGTAAAGAAAAGTAATAGCTGCTCCCATCGAATGACCAAGCAATGTGACTTTACTTACACCTTCATTTCGTTTGGCGATATCGATGAGTTCTTTGAGGTCAGCAAAAAAGTCAGAGAAATGAGTGATGACCCCTCGACGGCCATCGGATTTACCATGACCACGGCAATCGATGAGATAGATGGCGTAATTGCGTTCCGCCATAGCCTCCAATAAAAAATTGTAACGGCCACCGTGTTCCCCTATTCCGTGGTGAACCACAAGGACACGTTTGACTCCCGATTTTGGTCGGTAAATTTGGTAATAAATTTTACCACCGTCTTTATTTTGAAAGGTAGACTCCTCACGGGAGTAGGCTTGTTCCCAATTACTCATAGATGTCAAGGATGGACGATGGAAACCTAAAAAGAAAGAACTTTTCCTGTTCTTCGGAAACCTGTTTTCCAAACTGGTTCCATATGCGAGCGACTCTTCCCTTCGCCTTAACGATCTTTTTTTGTCTCTTCAGCTGTTTGAACAAATCGGAAAGGCGTTTCCCCGTGGATCTGGTTTTGGAATTACGAAATGCAAAATCCAAAATTTCGATTTCTAAAGATTTATTACCCTATCATTGGAAAAAGAATCCAGGTCGCCAAAGTGGGCTTCCTCTCTCTCGCAAATGGGAAAATACACAAATTACTTTTAATACAAACAAAGAGATTTTTTTAAATCATTCCTTGGATTCCCTTTTTTTTCCGCCAGGGCAAGAGTATGAATTCAAAATTCCGAAAGGAAGTTATGAATTTTCTTCTCTCGTAGGTTTGTTAGGTGGAACGGAATTTCAAAGTCAAGTTTCAGGAATCTTAAAAATTTATTCAGGAGAATCTGTTTTAACAGAATGGGATCTTACCGGATTATCTAAAGAAGATTGGATTAATAAAAAAGTTGTATTGGAAATCGGCGAATCTGGATCTCTTCGGTTGGTTTGGGATAGCGCGGATAGTTATTTATTTGTCGGAGAACCTTTGTTATATCCAAAGGATAAGAATCCTTCTGGAAAACAAAGTTTGGAAAAACCCAAGTCGGTGATTCTCATTGTGATTGATTCAGCCAGGAAGGATTTTTTTGGATCCTATGGGTATCCGCATTCAGTGACTCCAGTGATGGACAAAATGGCAAAGGAATCTGTATTTTTTGAAAATCCTTTTGCAAATGGAAACTGGACCAAACCTTCTATGATGTCATTTTTCCATTCTGAGTATTCGTCTAACCTGGGTTTGGGGAATTCTTGGTTTTCAACAAAACCTTACCAGAGAAAAGTTTATTATGGAAAAAAAAGAGACAACTTAACTAAAACCTTTCGCGAAGCGGGTTACTTTACCCAGACCATTATGAATAATGTTTTCTTTTTAGATTACACTACCGTGGGTTTGGATTTGGGATTTCATAATTCCTTTCAAGTGGGAATGGATATTGTGGACACAGAAGTTCTTACAAACAAAGCAATCCAATTTGTCATCGAATACAAAGACAAACCTTATTTTTTACATTTTAATTTGAATACTCCCCATGCTTCTTATTCTCCTCCGCCAGAGGATATGGCCGCGGTTCGATCCATTGTTCCCTCTGATGTATTTTATAAATATGAATCTCCGGTGCAGCGTTACCTAGGCGAGATGCATTATACCGATCGTGAAATTGGCAGGTTGGTGGATGCTTTAAAGAAAGAAGGGGTATATGAAGAAACTATGATCATTGTCACCGGTGATCATGGGGAACTTTTTAGTGCACATCACGATTATAGTTATCATTTTATTATGCAGACTCGGTTTGGTCATGGGGAAACTCATTATGATGAGGAAATAAATGTCCCATATTTTATCAAACTTCCTCAGTCTATCAGGGAAAATTTGAATTCCGAGATTGCAAATCAATCTAGAAATGGACAAATCCGAATTCCGGGTCAGTCTTCTTTATTGTCACTGGCTCCAACTGTTTTAGGATTTCTAGATTTGTTACCGAAAAATTCTACTTACCAAGGTGTTGATTATTCTTCATGCATTCGCATAACAAATATTTGTCCAAAGGAGAAGTTTATATATACAGAAGGAAGAATGTCAGAGTCAGTTCGGACGGAAAATTATAAATACATTCGTAGATATCCGGGGTTTACGACAGTTAGGCGAACTTCTGCTGGAGAACCCCATACTATGGCAGAAGAATTGTATGATTTAAAAAAAGATCCAGAGGAAAGAAATAACTTAAGTCCGATTCCAGAAGGTGCAGACCTATTACAGATGGCAAGGACCGATTTTCGTCGGGAAAATTTTTTAAAACGAAACAATTTAAGAATTTTAATCCCACCCTGTTCCGAGTCTATTTGCCGCGACTTCCTTTCCTTAAATGTCCAAGGATCCATTTATGATTGGGAGGTTTCTGATACGATCCATTTGAATTCTGGTTCGGCAAAAACAATCTCACTACAAAAGGAATCGAAACCTTCTTCGGTTGCGCAAGGTGAGGAGCTCGTATTCAAAACTGTAAATCCAGAACTTGGTGCTTTTTTTAGTTTTTCACGGAATGGAAAAACGATTCCTGTTCGTTTTGGGAGGTATGGATTGGAGTACCAAAGATCTATTACCAATTTAGAAGACTTAATTGTCGCCGAAAGACAACCAGACGGATTTTTTTCCTCTCCTCTACCTTGGGTTTACAATGATGGAGCCTTTAGTGGAACAAGGGAATCCGATGTGCAACGCGAGATGGGAAAAGAAGTTAAAAAAATATTAGAAACTTGGGGATACATTCACGAATAATTGCTCGTATTGACAAAGGGGTTTGGCTTACTTATCAAGACAATTGTATGAAAGACCTTTTTATTCCGCCACGTTTTGAATTCCCCATTGCATTGGGCTTGGATATAAGTTTTCCAATTCTTTCCAAACTCCTTTTCAATATCGATGGCGTAGAGATTTCAAAGGAAGATGAACTTCGATTAAATGAGATTAAAAATAAAAGAGTATTATATTTATCCAACCAACCAACGGATTTAGAACCTATCATTGCTTATTACGTCGCAAACAAAATAGGAACAAGGTTTCATTTTATGGCATCCCGGAGTATTTTTAATTGGGGATTTGGTTTGGTCGGTGAAGTGATCAAACGAGTAGGAGCTTTTTCAGTGATCACGGGAAGATTAAATCGTAATGCGATTAAGACCACAAAGCAAATATTAGCTGAAAGTGACGGTAAACTTGTTATGTATCCAGAAGGAATGGTATCTGGAGAAAATGATAATTTAGTTTCTTTTATGCCTGGTGTTGCCCAGGTATCTTTTTGGGGATTGGAAGAAGCCTTAAAAAAAGATCCAAAAGCCGAATTATGGATCCAACCTACCTTTGTGAAATATAAAATTTCCGGTACAAGAGATTCCATCCTTGCTGAAATTGAGAATTCGCTTTCTCGCATTGAACGTAAACTCAAACTTTATCCAGGTGGACGGACATTGTTAAGAAGATTTCTTACTGTTGGTCGAGTGATTCTGGAAGAAACGGAATTTGAATTAGGCATTCCTCGTGCGGAAACGGATGGAAAAGATTTTGACTATCGCTTAGGAAGAGCAAGACATACGGCTCTCAATTTAGCGGCATCCATTTTAGGTGTTAAATTTCATGAGTCCGACAACGCCATTCAGAAGCTTAGGCTCCTTTTTATGGCCATAGAAAGTTTAGAAGCAGGTTCTCCTCTTTCTTCTACACCTAAGAATCTAACAGACCAAAATATTCGTAGAGCCAAACAGTTGGTAGATACAGCTTATGCTTTTATCATTACCAAACCAAAAAACTTAATTCAATGGCCATCTGCGGAACGATTGATGGAATGGATTTGTAGTTTTGAAAAACATATTTTTGGGAAAACTGAGGCAAGGGCAAGGAAAGCACATGTGGTGGTTGCACCGGCATTTTCTGTTACTCCTTATTATAAGTTATACCAATCGAACAAAAAAGAAGCCATTCAAAGTTTGCTTATAGAAATACGTAAAGAAAAGGAAACTTTGTTAGAACGCGGAAAAAAGATTAGTGAACCAATTGTTCCGCCTTATTCCGTGGGACTGGATTTACAAATCGGTTAGTCGTTAATCCAATACTAATGTAATTTCCACACGACGGTTTTTATGACGATTCTCTTCACTATCATTGGGGGCGACCGGTAGTTCGTCTCCATAACCTTTAAAGGAAATATGTTTTTCATCTAATTTGTGATTATCAACTAACGAATGGAGGACGGACTTAGCTCTTTCTTCTGAGAGTTTTGTATTGTATTCTTTTTTTCCTATATTGTCTGTATGGCCCGATACTCTAATTTCTCTGTCAGGATATTTTTTGAGAATTTCTGCAATTTTAGCAACCGCAGTTTCTGCATCGGGTTTTAATTTGCTGTTATTAAAATCAAAAAGAATAGAATCTAAGGAGAATACAATTCCATCTTCGGAAGTACGAACAGATATCGGAAGTTTCTCTGGATTTGAATCTTTTTCAGGCGAAGGAATTTCACCTGTATCCGTAATTCTACCTAAGTTTTCTCCATTCGCTACTTTTCCTTTGAGAGGATCTGTAATTGCGTCGCCTAACTTCTGACGATTCGGACCTCCCGTATATCCTACAATTAAATCTTCGAGGATGTCTTCACGAATGGATTCTTTATCTTTGGCATTTACTTGGTTACGAAAGAAATAAATTCCTTTGATATGAAAGTTTGCTTCCTGTACGGTTCCGTTGGGATAAATAAAAGTATATGATAATTTTACTTCTTTGAATTCAGGAACACCTCGCGCTGCATTAAAAAAAACGGTACCGGAAGCAAAACCAAAAATCTTGTATGGTACGTTTGGTAGCATCTTTTCACCTTCTGGTTTTGCATAAAAGATGGGATAGGTATAAGTGATCTTTTCACAATTCCCTTTATAATTTCCTTCTGACCAAGGAAAAATTCCTTGGAAAGTATATTCGGGAATCACTTTGACTCGAATGCGTTCGGTGCTAAAGTCGAAAGATTCTTCTGCAGGTAGTTTCCAAACATCGGAAACAGAAACTGGCGTTTCAGGGAAACTAGGAAAACTACGGAGGTTAGGCATTGTAAATTCATTAGGAACTTCATACCGACCATTTCGAAAAAGGGTAAAGTCTGAAGTAAATTCTTTGTCCTTCCAAAAAGGGCCGGAAGTTTTCCCATAACGAATATAGGTATCAAACCAAGAATTCACCAAACAAGAGTCAGATGAACATTTTTTGGGTTTCATCACAACACGGTTTTTATCTTCCCTTTCTACAGTTTTTGTACCGACCCGAAAAAAAACGTCGTGGTATTCATTCAGCTCTAATACTTGGTTTTCTTTCCATTTCCACTGAAAAGAGGTTTTTCCAGCAGGAACAGGGGTCGATCCTTGAAAGGTTAGAAATATTACAAAACAAAGTATGATGAGTCGGTAGGGAGTTTTCACAAAACAAAGATCGGGGTATTTTTTGAAAAACTGATAGGGTAAATGGAAAAAACTCGCGGTTTTTGCGATTGACGAAGGATTGATTTTTGGCTTTACCTGAATTACCATGAAAAACCTTTCTCTGCTTTTTTACATTTTGATTACAATTAACTTTGTCGCTTGTAAGGAAAAACAAACCTTAAAAGTGGCGGGTTCTGAAACCATGAACAGTATGATGCGTTATTTAAGTGCTGAATACGAAAAAGTAAATTCTAATGTTCGTGTAATAGTCGAAGGTGGAGGATCCGAATCCGGAATTGACAGACTGCGAAAAGGTGAAATTGATATGGCTGTTTCTTCTCGCGATTTAAACCAAGCTGAATTTGATGATCTTCGTAAAACCGGAAACTTAGAAAAAGTAAGATTGGCTTACGATGGTGTAGCTCTTGTGGTAAATCCAAAAAATACAATTTCTAAATTGAACTTAAGTCAAACTTCCGATATTTTTTCTGGCAAAATTAAAAACTGGAAGGAAGTTGGAGGTATAGATGCTCCTATTTCGATTGTCATTCGTAATGATAAATCGGGAACCCAAGATTACTTTCAAAACCATATTCTCAAAAGAAAAGATTTGGGTTTAAATGAGTTTAACGAATACAAAACCAATGATTTTTCTAAAGATGCTAAAATTGCAAAAGATAATGCAGAAATGTCTAAATTTATCCAAGAAAATCCAAATAGCATTGGTTATATGGGTATGGGATCCGCACTTGTTGAAAACAAAGATAAGTTAAAAGCTTTGGATTATGCCAAAACTATCAAAGATCCTTATGTAGCACCATCAGTACGTAATGTTTATGATAGAAAATATAAATTGGCACGTGAGCTTTTTATTATTTATAAAACAGACCAAGGTGATAAAATTGATGCCTTTGTTACTTTCCTAACTAGTGAACAAGGCCAAGTGGCTGTTTTACAATCAGGGTATTTAAGAGCATCACTTCCAGAAGTAGAAGTTTCGGCAGAACCAGTAAAGTAAAGACAAGTCTAGTAAACTAACACTCTATTGTTCATTCGGTCTGCAATATAAAGCTGACCGAATTTGTTGAAAAAAATTCCAGTAGGGGAATATAGACTTTTCGGTCCAATGATTCCTGCGTTACAACTTCCACCATTGTTGTTCACAGAACAGTTTAGATCATTGAACTGACCAAAGACTGCCACTGCGGCGATCCCTTCTGTTTGGGTAGTTCTCGGATACATCACCACACGGTTGTTACCTGTATCCGAAACAAATAGACTATCACTTTGGTCTAAGGCTAAACCAGTGGGACCAGAAAGACTGGTTGAACCACCTCCACCACCGCTTGTGATAAAATCTGATTGCCCATATACCCTAGTGGCAGTTGTGGAACCTGGGGCAAAATAGAGCACTCGACTATTGCCATTGTCTGAGACGTACAATCCACCTTCCGAATCTGAAATCATTCCATTGGGACTGCTCATTTTAATATTGGAACATCCAGAAGAACTAGTGGTAAAATCAGGTTGTCCATAAACACGGCTGGCAGTAGTGGACCCTGGTGGAAAGTAAAGGATACGATGGTAAGCAGATTCTGAAATATAGACTCCACCGTCGGACGCTTGGGTGACAGCAATGGGCGTACTTAGCGTTGTGGCACTGGCAGCACCTGCCGTAGAAGTCGAAAACCCTGGTTGCCCATAACAACTGTAGGAATCGAAGTATTTTTCGGAAAATGTAACACTCGATTGTTTGCCATATCCACTGCATACAAACCATCGTCTTGATTCATTCCCAATCCACGAACATTACTTAAGGAATTGGCACTAACAACATTTCCGAAACAAGTTCCACTAGAATCAACATTCGCCAAGTCACAATTGTAGAATCCGAACTGTCCATAAACCCTTGTCGAAGCGGTTGTATTTGATGGATAGAATAACACTCGGTTGACACCCGAAATATAGACTCCTCCCGAAGAATCGCCAACCACCCCATAAGGAGAACTTAAACTTTGATTAGTCGGTGATCCTGATGCGCAGGATCCAACATTATGTGCGGAATTACAAGTAAATGACCCGTATTGTCCATAGACCATTGTTGCACTTGTATCTACAACTTGAAGAGTGATCGTAAAAACACCATAACCTGGGTTACTTCTAGTAATGGTAATTGGCGTAGGTTCTGTGATGGCAGCAGTGGTACCTTTAATTTCACCCGAAAATGAATCAAAAGTGAGTCCTAAAGGCAACGTACCCTGTACCGAATAACTAGAGTTAGACTTATTTTTGGGTATGATAGAAACAGGAAAGTTTAAATACAATCGGTAACTCGAAAACTTATATTCAAACGGAGGAACATTTACTAAATGATAACCACAGTATTGGGACTCAGCGGTAGTTACTGATTGGAAAAATAAAGAGGAAATGTAGGATGCAGATTTTGGATCACAGTTATTATTAAGAGCCTCTGGTTTACAAAAACTCGCTACTAAAATGGGGAATAATAAAAATAAACTTCGGAATTTGTAAGGGGTTTGCATTATAAAAAATTGTATGAATCTAGTGAAATTAATTATATTTAAATTTTATAATTCGATAATCAAATATTGGCAAAATAAAAAATAACTTATCAACTAAAATTTTAATACAGGTGTGACAAAGTGAATGTTTTTTGCGACGGAATGTAAAGATAGATCGTACAGAAAAAAATCCAAATATCTTTCTGAAGGGGATTGCTTGGGGAAATCCTTAAAATCAAAGGTGGTGGTGCAGTTTCCTACTCCTCTAGCGAAATATATGAATTTATCTTTTATTTTCAAAAATTAGACTAATTGGTCTTTTTTTGATTCACCCTTCGAAACTAACAAATATTTGGATATAGAAAAATTAATACAATGAATGGAAATTTGAAACAAAGTTTTAAAACCATTAGAAATCATTTTAAAATTAGATTCATCACAAAACCGCTAAAAATGGTTCAAACCTGTTTCTGGAACATTTTTAGCGGCAAAAGTTCACTTTTTTCACAAGCTAATAGAAATTAGTTGTTCATTAGGATTCCCCGAATGGTATCAGCATTATTGAATATTCTGGTTACTTTCTAGGTTGAAAATATATGCGAATTCCAAAATCAATCTTTCTATATTTCTTTCTTGTTTTATTCACCAATCGTTGTCTTTTACTTCTCCCAAATGGAAATAACCAACAAGACTTAAGTCCTTTTGCTTTTTTACTCGGCCTTTTGGGTGGATCCCCATCCTCTACTCAAAACTTAACCCCAGGTGCCACCGTAGATCTGTCAGGTGATGGAAAACCAGACGGAACCTTAGTGGATTCTGATGGGGATGGAGTTTCCGATGGAATCAACCTCACCGGGGGCACGACTCCCAATTTAATCTTAATCGATACCAATGGAGATGGAACTCCCGATGCCGTCGATTCCAATGGGGACGGGTTGCCAGATTATTACATTAGTCCCTACCCTCCTGGATTTCTTACCACAGGTCCTGGGGGATCAGGAAATCCCGTGGTTATCATTGTGGATGGAAATGGCAATGTCCTCGGCTTTGATACCGATGGAGATGGAACACCCAATGATACTGCAATCGTTACCATCCTCGGTGATACCACTCCCCCTATCATCACCAGTTCCTTGTTAACCGGAACTTTCTCCACATCACAAACAACAACTCTGACTTGTTCGGATAACAAAGCACCAGGATCTATCGTTTATACCTTAGATGCATCGACTCCCAGTTTTTCCCCAAAACAAGGAACGGTCATTGCTTCTTCTTCCAAAGCAGTTTCCTTATCCACAGAAGGAACCCATACACTCCAAGCCATCTGTCGGGACTTAGCTGGAAATCTATCCACGCCAATTAGCATCGTTTATACGATCGATACCAAAATTCCGGCATTGACACTTGTGAGCCAATCGACAACAGCCATCAGTGCATCCGCGGGAGCCATTAATAATTCCACAGCTACTTGGAAATCGGATCGCTCTGGGACTTTTACCATACGCGAAGGAAGCTCTTGTGATTCAGGAACCATTGCCACTACTGGATCTGTCACAGCAGGCGTTGACCAAGGTTTTGTTCTTTCCCATACTCATTTTACTGGGGAAGGTACAAAGACTTACCGCATCTGTGTCACAGCTTCCAATGGATTGACAGGATTTGTTTCTGTTAGCTTGCAAAGAGATGATACAGCACCAGTTGTCACAGCTGATCCAGGAGCAGGAAATTACGGAACGGCAACTTCTGTTTCCCTTTCTTGTTCTGATACCGGTGGTGCTGGTTGTGATCAGATCGCCTATGCAGTGCAAGCTGGTTCTGTACCTACAAACCCTGCCATCCAAGGAACTACAGGAACCATTAGTAGTGGGACTTTATACGCAAGTGCCATAGCCATGACCGATGGTGCTGTCACTTATACTAAGTTTGTGGCTCGTGACAAAGCGGGGAATGTTTCCGGTGTGAGCTCGCAAAACTATACAGTGGACACACAAGTGGCCACCATCACAGTGAATTCGCATACAGCGGCCATCAATGGGTCGTCGAATGTTTCTCTCAGTTGGCAGAGTTCAAAGGCTGGTTCTTACCAAATCCGAATTGGTGGAAGTAGTTGTGCGAATGGAACAGCTCTTACCAATACAGGTTCTAATGCCAATGTTGTAGGCAATGCAATTGCCACAACAGATATCACCACAACCATTGCAAACTCCCACTTTGCCGAAGAGGGTAATACGATCCGAATCTGTGTCGCAAACCTTGTCGGTAACTTTGGATCGACGACTCGCGCAACCAACAAAGACACAACAGCACCGGTGGTAACAATGGCCTCTCCTTCTGGATCGGGACCCTTTGCTTCAGGAACCCAACTCCAACTTAGTTGTTCTGACACCGGTGGATCTGGTTGCGATAAAATCATTTATTCTTCGAATGGCACTGAACCGACATTTGACGGAAGTGGTTCTGTCACCAATGGAACTGTGTATACTTCTCCCGTTGCACTTGCCAATGGAAGCAATCAAGTCAAATACTTGGCTCGTGATTTGGCGGGAAACCTAAGCAGTGCAGGAAACCAAAGTTTTCACGTGGGGCCACCCAATGCTCCTGCTTTTGTGGAAGCACAAGCGGGTGGAACGAGTGCCGTAGTTCAGTGGTGGCCAGTCAGTGGTGCCACATCGTACACAGTGTACTATAGCACAAGTCCAGGTGTGACTACGGCATCGACTAGTTTTGGTCCGGTGACGGATCCGTATGCAACGATTGCAGGACTTACTGGTGGGACATTGTATTACTTTCGAGTGCTGGCGAATAGCCCTGCGGGAGCAAGTGCAATATCGCTATTAGAAGCTGGTGCGTTGACAACGGCAACACCTCCGGGGACAAGTGAAACGGGAATGCATGTGGACATATCTGCGGGACAAGGGACTGGTTCCGGTCTTGACTCCAGTATAGTCATTGATCCAGTCAATGGAAAGCTGTTGGTTGTCACACGCAACGGAGCGAATAGTAACAAGCCGAGTCTTTTTCGATGTAATTTGGATGGAACAGTTTGTACTCACACAGATATATCTGCGGGACAAGGGACTAGTTCTGGACAGAATCCCGGTGTTGTTTTAGACTCTGTCAATGGAAAGTTACTCGTTGTAACTTGGAATTACGGTAATGGCTCCAAACTCAGTCTTTTTCGATGCAATCTTGACGGAACTAGTTGCACGCATACGGATTTATCCGCGGTTACTGGGCAAGGGTATAGTTCTGGGCAGTATCCCAGTGTTGCTTTGGATTTTGCCAATAAAAAATTGCTCGTTGTTACTCGGAACGGAACGAACATTCAAAAACCGAGTCTTTTTCGTTGTAATCTAGATGGAACAGCCTGCACCCATACAGACCTGTCCGTTGGACAAGGCTATGGTTCTGGATATTTTTCCAGTGTTGTTGTAGACCCTTTCAATGGAAAGTTACTCGTAGTTACTATGAATGGTGCGAACTCTAACAAGCCGAGTCTTTTTCGATGTAATTTGGATGGAACAGTTTGTACTCACACAGATATATCTGCGGGACAAGGGACTGATTCTGGTTCTAATCCCCGTGTTGTCTTAGACACTGTTAATGGAAAGCTACTCGTTGTAACTTGGAATTATGGTAATGGCTCCAAACTCAGTCTTTTTCGGTGCAATCTTGACGGAACTAGCTGCGCACATACGGATCTATCCGCGGTTACTGGGCAAGGAAATGGTTCTGGGCAGAATCCCAGTGTTGCTTTGGATATTGCCAATGGAAAGTTACTCGTAGTTACTATGAATGGTGCGAACTCTAACAAGCCGAGTCTTTTTCGATGTAATCTAGATGGAACCGCTTGCAGCCACACTGACATATCTTCGGGACAAGGTCAAAATTCTGGATATTTACCTAGTACCGTGCTAAACCCAGCTAACGGAAAATTGCTCGTTGTTACTCAAAATGTAGCCAACTCAGGCAAACCTTCCCTCTTTATCTGGTAACCAATCCCGCGCTAGGGATCTGAAGGGCTTGGTCGCTTACCAGCGTTAGATGGTAGGCGACGGGAGCGTAAGCGCACCCCGGAGGAGCCCGGTCGTTTTAGGTAAGGAAATCCATTTTTCTAAACTGTAGAATCCGTACCTTCCAACTTCGCCACATAAGGAAGATTGCGGTATCTGCCTTTGTAGTCCAAACCATAACCTACTAGAAATTCGTCTTCGATGATAAAACCAGGATAATGAACAGGAATGTGTGGATTGGCTTTTGATTTTTTCCAAAAGAGGGCCGCTACTTTTAAGTCTTTGGGTTTTTGTTTTCCCACTTCTTCCAAAAGGTACTCTAAGGTTTGGCCTGTATCTACAATATCTTCCACAAGAAGGACCGATTTATTTTGAACTGACTTTTTTAACTCTTTGGTGATTTTTAGATTTCCAGATGTGGTTCCATCTCCATAAGAAGAGGCAGCCATAAAGTCTACCTCGTGTGGAATGGCAATACTCCGGCAAAGATCTGCAGTGAAGATAAAACCACCATTTAAGATTCCAACAACGACTAAGTCCTTACTTAAGAAATCTCGCGAAATCTCTCGTGCCAATTCCTCAACACGGTGGTGGATTCTTTCTTCAGAATATAAAGGTTTCATTCTTTACCTATTTGCCCAGGGATCCAGAATACCGACAATTGGCAACTGCCCCAACTAAGATCTTTCCATGAATCTTTGGAAAAACTCAAGCCGAGAAATGCGGCTGTCGGAAATTTCTGAAAGTGAGAAACCTCTGAATCCCCAAACAGGAGGGAACTTCCTAACTCTTCTAACCCAGGATTGTGTCCAACTAAGCAGACGGAACGTACGGAAGCGGACAAACCATGTAATAAAAAAAGGAGGTCTTCTTTGTCTGCATCATAAATGGCATCTCGTAATTCTGGTTTTGGGAACCGTAAGATTTCTTTACGGAGGTTCGCATAAGTTTTTTGGGTTCGTTCTGCAGGGGAAACCAAAGATTGGTCGAATTCAAAACGACTTTCTTTTAAATATTCTCTTAAGGCTTTCGATTGTTCCTTTCCACGACGAGAAAGTGTCCGTTCCAAATCAGAATCATATGGTTCGTCCCATTCCGATTTGGCATGACGGAGTAAATAGATTTGTTTCATACTAATAGATTAGTCGAAATCAAAGTTCAGAAAATCACGAATTGACTATTTTTGTATTTCTTTTTCGTATTTGGAAATCAGTTCGTTGTTGTTTTTACAGGAGAATTTGGTTCTCATTTGATTGAGATGGTATTCTACAGTTTTTCTAGACTTTTGGATGCGATTTGCCACTTCGTTTTGTGACAACCCTTGGACTAATAAATTCAGAATTTCCATTTGGAAAGCAGAGAAAGGAAGTTGCACTTTGCTCACACCATCTGAAACAAAGGACCCACCTTTCATCACAAGTTCGATGACTTCAGGCAGTTTGGAAATTGGGTCAGACTTAAGCATATATCCATCTGCTTTTGCTTTCAAAGCGTCCTCTACATAAACCCGGCTACCATGCAAAGAAAAGATAATGACTTTTGTAGGTTGGTGTTTTTCTTTAATCTCACGTAATACATCGATCCCATTACGATCTGGCAAATCGATGTCCAAAACTAAAAGATCAATGGGATTCGATTCTAAAAAATGAAACAAATCAGCAGCGGTTCGAAATTCTCCGGAAAGAGAAAAGAAAGGATTGGATTTCAGGATAGATATGATTCCTTCAGTGACAACGGAATGATCTTCTAAGATAGCAATTTTAACAGATTCCACAGCCTTATGATTCTCAGCGCATTCTTCTCATCCATCCAAAAATATTTTTCAGACTTACTTATTTTTTGTAGATATCCCTTAATTTTGGGTCTTTTGTTCTTTGGGACCGCCTCTTGCCGGTTTGATGCTTACCCAACCTTACTTGCAAAAGATGGTGTGATGGATGTCCAAACTGTTGATTTTTCAGGGGAAACGATAAATCTTGCTGGAAAATGGGAATTTTATTGGAATGAATTTTTAGATCCAAAAGGGACTGCTCCAGAACAAAAATCCTACTTAAAAGTGGGGGTTCCTTGGTTTTCTCAGGAAAATGAGGATGGAGAGGTTTATCCAAGTTTTGGATTTGGAACTTACCGCCTAACGGTTATTCTGCCGGAATTTACTTCTAATACCGAACCGTTTGCACTGTCTATTCCTGCTTTACATAGTGCTTATAAAATTTTTGTCAACGGCGAGTTGGTTGCAGAAAATGGAACCATTGCGAGCACCGCAGATTTCCACCGTCCCTCGTTTCATTCCAAAATCATTCCTCTGATTGGAGTTTCAAAGAAAGTAGATTTGGTTATCCATATCTCAAATTTTTCGCATAAGTATGCGGGCATTCATGGTCTTATTCGTTTAGGAAAACTGCAAAATATCATCCGAATATGGAATGTTAATTTTACAGTTTCTTGGATCATTATGATCTTTATGGTTTTTTTGGCCATTTATCATGCGTTAGTGTACTTTATCAATCGCTCTGAAAGAAATGCACTTCGAATGTCTTTTGTATATTTAGGAATATTAATTCTTTCTTCCACTTTAATGGAGACTCGAATTTTATTTAACCTTCTTTCTGATGATTATTGTATTCCTTTGTTTCGATTTTCTCGCATCGGATTTGTTTTGGTTTTATACTTTGGAGGTTATATTGTTCTGAATATGCCTCAAATGCGTTTTTTCAAACGTATGTTAGTTTTCTTAAAAATTTATGCACTGATTTTTCTGATTGTAGCTATTTTCACACCAATTTCTCATCTTGCAGAAATATCTTTCCGTTTTGAAATCCTTTCCGGTGCTTTTGTATTTTTAGGACTTCTATCTGTGTCACTTGCCTTATACTTTCATCGAAAGGAAAGCAGATTGTATTTTTTCAGTTTGTTATTGGCAACCATTGGCGGTTTTATCGATATACTTTTGATTGCCAATCCCACTTTTGGATATAGACCTTTGGGTCTAGTTTCTTTATATTTATTTATTTTTCCGCAAACATTAGGTGTTACATTTGGTTTAGTTCGTGTGTATAAACGGTCCGAATCCTTATCAAAAGAATTATACAAAAGAAAGGAAGCCCTAGAAAAAAAAGTAAAAGCTCGTACAATGGAGTTGGAGAAGGCAAACCGCTGGAAAGCTAATTTTGTCTCTCTTATTTCACATGACTTACGTTCGCCGCTAAATAGTGTGAATCAAATTTTGGATGTCATTGATTTTAGTTTTAGTGAAACCACTGCGGAAGAAAAAAAGAAATTTTTAGAAATTTGTAAAACTGGGGTAACACAGTCCTTACGAATGTTAGAGCAGCTACTCGATGTAAGTCGATTTGATGCTTTCGGAACTAAACTCATTCAATCTCGATTTTGTGTAAATGAGTTACTGAACGAAATTATTGAATCTGTAGAACCACTTGCCACACTCAAAGGCATTCGCATCCAAAAAGAAACTCCTATCCAAGCAGAAATCATTGCCGATCGTACATTGATTGGAGAGGTATTTAAAAATATTCTTACCAATTCTATCAAATATTCTTATTTGAATTCAGAAGTATGGGTAGGGCTTGCTTATAAGGGAAAATGGCTTTCCGTTGAAATTCGGGACAGGGGTTTGGGTATGAGTGAAGAACAAATTCACAGACTCACCAGTGAAGAAACAATCAAAAGTTTGCCAGGAACTGCGGGGGAACGGGGAACGGGCCTTGGCTTGCAATTGTGTAACAATATTTTAGAAGCCCATTTCGGAAAATTGAGAATCAAATCTGTATTAGGTGTTGGTTCTTCTTTTGAAATTTCATTATCAAAAAGTACTAAGTCAGTGCTTCTTGTTGATGATTCGGGAAATTTTAGATCGGATCTAGCGGAGGTTATGCGAAGAAATCAATGGATTGTAATTGAAGCCGGAAACGGAGAGGAGGCTTTGTCACATTTATCTAGGATTACACCATCGCTGATTATTACTGATTTACGCATGCCTGGTATGAATGGAATTTCATTAATCCATGAGTGGGAAGGACGTCGTAATGTAGACCAAAAAATTCCGATCATTCTAATTAGTTCCGATGCCCCTCTTTCTGGTGGTGATAAATTTTTGGAAGAGGAAGGATTAGAAACCATCGTATCTGCTTATTTTTCAAAAATGTATAAGGCAGAAGATCTCTGCCAACAAATAGAGTCGATTTTAGAGTAACACTCGTTCCATGTGATTTTTGATATGAAGGCTATGTGCCACGTCATATTCTTCTTTTGTGAGTTCACCATAGGCAAAATGAGGTCTAAGGGAAGATTCTTTGGTTTTGGAAAAATCATCAATGGCTTGGATGAGTCTTTTGATTCCCATCTTCAGTTCAGTTGCATTAGAAATATCCTCTGCACCAGGAATGGGTTCCTCTAATCCGTGATTCATTTTATTTTTAAATGCAAAAACAGAAAAAGCAATTTTCCCTACGGAACCTCGGAAAAGTGCTGATTTCATTTCTGGATAACCATTCATAGAATACTCAATACTTTGGGCGCAGTGGGCAAAGACTTTTCCTGGGCTCCAATTGCCTGCTAACTGAATTCCTTTTGGATCCGATTGTAAACTAACAAGTAATGTACGGAAATCGGAAAGATCTTCTGCATCTAACCAAGGAGATTCTTTTGTGTTCTTCGAGGAAACTTTTTCTTCTTCGGGTTTGGATTCACTTTGGAGTGGAAGTTGGAGAACTGTATACAGTAAAGCGGAGCGTTTGATAAACTCTTTTCGTTTCATTAGAATCTTCCTTTAAATTTATTTTTTTTCTGGTTTCGATCTGAGTTTCATATTTAGGAACTCCACAATCACAGAAAAACACATCGCAAAGTAAATATAACCTTTCGGAATGTGTAGTTCCAAACCTTCGCCAAGTAAGGCAACACCTATTAAAATTAAAAAACTAAGTGCAAGAATTTTGATTGTGGGATGGCTGTCTACGAAATCAGAAATACTTCCGCTGGATAATAACATAAATCCTACAGATAAGATGACTGCGGCAATCATCACACCTAATTGGTCCGTCATCCCGACAGCTGTGATAACAGAATCTAAAGAGAAAACAATATCTAAAATCATAATTTGAATGATGACTTTAGTAAAAGAGATTTTTTTACCTGTATCGCCGCCTAATCCTTGTTCGCCTTCTAATTTGTGGTGGATTTCCGTGGTAGACTTGGCAATGAGAAAGAGTCCTCCTAAAATCAAAATGATATCACGGCCACTGATAGAATGGTTTAGGATGGTAAAAATGGGTGATGTGAGTTTCATTATAAAGGAAAGGGAAAACAAAAGAAGAATCCGAGTTAACATGGCCAACATAAGACCAACTTGCCTTGCTGACTTTTGTTTGGTTTTTGGTAATCGCGACGATAAGATGGAAATAAAGATAATGTTATCAATGCCTAGGACAATTTCCAAAGCGGTTAAAGTAAAAAGAGCAAGCCAAATCGTGGGATCGGAAAGAATTTCTATCATAACATCCTAAAGTCTAAAAAATATAAAAGGAATCAATCTAATTCCAAATCATTAGATTCACAAACTTGGTGTTAACGTTCATAAAAAAACCAACCAGCACATTCACCCACCAAACGAACCCCCTTCCAATGGATTAAATTTTCTTTCGATTCCGTCACACCCCAAATAAATGTTTCAAACGGTTTTTCCCCGAATCCTTTGTCCCAAGATTTGTTTGAGATCCAAGGATAGTAGATTCCGTCTTTTGTAAAAGGAACTAAGGTCCATGATTTGTTAGAGAAGGCGTAAATGTATTTGATCGGCCAATAGGTGGCAGCTCCGGGAATTTCTTCGTGAAACTTGGAAAGACATTCCAACTTCTCGGTTCGTTTTAATTCACCTGTTTGAATGTCCTTTATCAAATTTGGGTATTTTTCATAGTAAAAAAATACAATTCCCAAAAACAAAACAAAGGTGGAGATAGATCGAAGGAGATGAAAAAAATCGAACCATCGTAAGAGAATCAATAAAAGACAAAACGGTAAAAAAAATAAATAACGAAAGTTAGGTTCTATTTGAAAAACAAAAAGAGCAACAATAGAGAGGAAAGGAGATAAAAGAAATACGATTTCTAAAAAACTTTTTTTCCCTTCAAAACGAAAAAATAAAGTGAAAATATAAATTCCCAATAAAACAAAATACCAATAAAACCAATCGGCAAATACTGGGTGTTTGGTGACGGATTCTGTTAGCCCAGAAAACCAAGACCCAATATCTTTAAACATCCAAATTCCAGCCGATTGGATTCGATCCATCGTGGGCAGGTCTTTGGAAGTGACGATTCCGATCCCAAAATGGCGTAAACCCCATTGCCAAACTTTTCCCAATCCAAATCCCAAAATCACGAGCCCAACGGGAAAGATTGATTTTTTTTGTAAGTTCACCACCGCATACACCAATAGGAAAGGTGTTATGTGGACAAAAAACCAATACTCGGAGATCCAAATGAGAGAAATCACAAACAAAAAACGGACCGTCTGCACTCGGTTTGTTTGTTCCCAATGATTGATTTCCCAAAGTGTATAACTTGCGAAAAAAAAGATCATCGCATGAAATGCTGGAAAATAAAATTGTCCAAGATCGTTTGGATAAGTCCCTGCCAGAGCTAAAAAACCCAAGGAAAACAAATAGGATTTTTTCTTAGGAATTCCAAGTGCCTTGGCTAGGTAAAATGGCATCACAAAGGATAAAAATCCAAAGGCAAAGTGAAACCAGTACACGGACTTTAAGACAGGGTAAAAGACGATCGCAAGAACAATCTCAGGAAATAAATAGGAACAAGGAGGAAGGTTCCATCCACGAACCCCTGCCCATCCACTGGTCCAAAAATCCCTAGCAAAGAGATAAGGGTATAAAATATCGCTATCTGTCCCTTCCCCTAAATGGTTTTCGTAAATGGCATCATAAAACAGATGAAAGGTGCTAAATAAAATAAGTAAGATTAGGATTGGTTTTAAATTTCGCAATTTCATCAAAAAATCACTGGCAATCGGAAATCATATTTCTTTTCATCTGTCAAACTTGATTAAAAAATTCAACCTTCGACCATACAACCAACACTAGTAACTAGGACATTTTCTTTCAAAAGTTTTGAATCGCTCCGGAAAATCAAGTTCCACTAAGATTCGTTTGTCGGCAATGAACGGATGTGGAAACTCCAATCGTTTGGCAAAAAGTAAGAGCCCATACTGAGTATAATCCTTTGCGGAGCGAGAATACAAAGTATCACCTACCACAGGGCATCCGATTTTTGCCATATGAACACGAATTTGGTGGGTACGACCCGTTTCTAATCCCAGTTTCATCAAACTAAATTTACGTCCGGTTTGTGTTTGGACAATTTTTTCCGTTTTGTAATGGGTGATGGCCATTCGTCCATCTTCACGCACACACATCTTTACTCGTTCTACTGGATGGCGACCAATGGGTAAGTTGACAGTTCCTTCGGATTCCACGGGTGCTTGCAAAACCCAAGCGTAGTAAGTTTTATCCACAAGCCTATCTTGGAACATTTTGGAAAGGGCTGCATGGGCACGATCGGTTTTGGCAATGATAAGGACACCTTCTGTGGGTTTGTCCAAACGGTGCACAATTCCTGGACGACGTTCACCACCTGTGGCCGATAGGTTTTTGAACTGGTGTAACAGTCCATTCACTAAGGAAGGTTGGTCATCTCCTGGGCCGCTATGGCAAGCGATTCCTGGTTTTTTATGGATAACCATAAATTCATCCTCATCATAGAGAACAGGAATGTCCATCGGGATGGGTTCTAGTCGCGATGGAGGTCTTGCGATCACATCCACGACATATTCTTCACCTACCGTCACTTTAGATCCATTTTTAGTGGCCAATTGCTCTTTGGTTTTGTTTGTCACAAATCCAGAATCAATCCACTTTTGAACAGTAGAACGGCTGAGATCGTCTCCGGCATTGTCTTTTAGAAAGACATCTAGGCGACTTTGGTCATAATCTTCGGAAACAGTTACAAATATTTGCATTTTCGGTTGTTATCTAATGAAAAGAACTAAACTATGGAAACATTAAGGTAGGTCAACTGATGAAAAAAGGATTTTTTTTAAGCCTCATCCTCCTCGCAGGTCTTTCGCTTTCATTAACGAACTGTTCGTCTTCTGAAGAAAAAGAAACTCCCAAAGACACAACTTCTTCCACTACGGGAACTACATCCACTGTATCTTCCAGAGATCTCAATGCAGCTCTTTTGGACGAAATCAACGTAGCACTCAAAGACTACCGTTATCCAGATGGTGTTCGTCGCAGAGGTTTTAGCTACAAACAAGCGGACATCCAAGCTGAAGATTTCAAAACTTGGGCAAAAGACAATGTTTCTTACATCAAAGATGCTCTTGCAAAACTTCCTGAAGGATACGCTCTTGAAGTGACTGGTCACGCAGACGCTTCCGGTCCAGAAGAAGCAGAAGGTGCTAAAAAAGGAAACGGATACTATTCACAAATTCGTTCTGATGCTGTGAAAGACGCTCTTGTAAAACAAGGAATTCCTGCTGACAGAATCGTTACAAAAGCTGCTGGTTCTTCTAAACCAATTTCTGGTTTTGATGAAAAAGACGGAATCAACCGCCGTGTGACTTTCCAAGTTGTTTCTAAATAGGAAATTTAATTTTCTTACCTAGAGACTTCTCTCTAAATCAAACCCACCCTATGGTGGGTTTTTTTATACCCGATGAGGTTTTGCAAGCAATATAGATTGGTTGGTTTAAAAGTTTGGACGCCTCGGACTTGTTATGCGAATCCACAATTTTTTCTATACCGACCGCGCTTTTCGTTCCAATCCTATTTAAAAATAAAATTTTTTGAACAGGATTCTTTCTGTTGCACGATTTATCTCCCATGAGGATATTTGTATCTTGAATATTGTTAGTTGGAGATATTCTCTGAAATCTAAATTGAGAGTTCTCTGTTTTTGATATCAATTTAATTCAACTATTTAAGGTATCTGATTATGTTAAAATATCGTGCAGAAATTGATGGCCTTCGGGCTATTGCCGTCTTATCAGTAATTTTTTTTCACGCAGGCTTTAGTTTATTTAAGGGAGGTTTTGTAGGAGTTGATGTTTTTTTTGTTATTAGTGGATATTTAATAACCAGTATTATATTGAATGAAGTAGAAAATAATAGTTTTTCGATTTTTAACTTTTATGAGCGAAGGATACGAAGAATTTTACCTTCATTATTTTTTATAATGTTAACCTGTATCCCCTTTGCTTGGTTAATTCTAGAACCAAAAGATCTAGACAGTTTCTTTAAAAGTTTGAAAGCAATTCCCACATTTACTTCCAATGTTTTTTTCTGGAAAGATGTAGATTATTTCGAAACTGCCTCTGAGTTAAAGCCATTAATTCATACTTGGAGCCTAGCTGTTGAAGAGCAGTATTATGTTGTTTTTCCAATTTTGTTCTTAATAATAAGAAAGGTAAGGAAACGAACGAACGAACGAACGAAGTATAATTCTTATTCTGCTTGCTTGTCTTTCGGTATTAAGTTTTTTTTATGCACAGGTTTTATCTGTAAAAAACCCATCAAAAAACTTCTTCCTACTGCCATCACGATTCTGGGAGATTTCTCTGGGAGGATTTATCGCCTTTCTCCCTCCTTATGTTTTTAATATCAAAAAATTTTATAAACAATGTCTTGAAGCTCTTGGCCTTTTACTGATCTTATTATCAATTTTTCTTTTTTCGAAAGAAATCCCCGTTCCAAGTTTTGTCGCACTTGCCCCAACCTTCGGTACAGTGTTGATCATTATGTATGCTAGTCCAGATACGAATATTGGAAAGTTATTGAGTTGGAAGCCTATTGTTTTCGTAGGGCTAATTAGCTATAGTGCCTATTTGTGGCATCAACCTTTATTTGCATTTAACCGGTATTACATAGGTCAGAACGATCTTGGAACAAAATTAACATATGTTTTAATATTTTTTACTTTGCTCTTGGCCTGGCTCACGTGGAAATTTATTGAAATGCCCTTTAAAAATAGAAATCGCTTCAATAGGTCATTCATTTTTAAGTTCAGTATCATTCTAAGTTTATTTTTTCTTCTTTTCGGATATAGTTTTTCGAAAGTATTCAAAGATTATGAAGCGGAAGAGAAAACGGCAAGTTTATTAACCAAGCATTCATCTGTTTATTTTACGAGTATTCGTAATGAGGCTGTTTTTATGGAGCATCTAATTAATGCACAAATAACATCTCCCGACATTGTTGTGATTGGTTCTTCGCGGATTATGCAGATAAGAAGTCCCGATCAAAGGAAATTATTGAATCTAGGGATTAGCGGGAGTTCTTTCAGGGATATTATTGGAATGACCTATCTTGTAGATAAAAAATTAAAACCTAGCATTATCTTTATTGGCGTGGATCCGTGGTTGTTTAGCGCGCTAGATAATATAGATGCCAGGTATAAAAGTTTAGAAAAAGCATACTTTAGCTCTCTTGGACAAGTTCAAGCCGATAAAAATTCAAATGCTTCTGAATTTAAAAATTTAATTCAGAAGTTTTACGATATCACTACATTCTCGATGCAAATCCCTTCAAATGATCTCCCCGAAATTAAACCTAAAAAAAGAAGCGATGGAAGTCATGTATATGACACTTTATATATTTCTAAGTCACAAGATGAAATTGAAGCAGGTTTTGAGGGTTTATTGAAATACAATGATGTACAAAATTACTCTAAAAAAAGTCATTTTAAGAAAGTTAAATCACTAGAATATGAGTTTATAAAGTTTATTGAAGCACAGAGCCTAAAAAGAAATGTGGTGCTTGTTTTATCACCCTATCATCCTAAACTATTTGAACGAATGAAAAAAGAATTATCAGTTATTATAGAAATTGAGAAAATCTTTAGAAAAGTTGCAAAGGAACGCAATATTCAAATTACAGGATCCTATGATCCATTTGTTGCAGGTTGCAATATTGAGGAGTTTTTTGATGGTATGCACCCAAAAGATTCGTGCATGAATAAAATCGTAAGTACCATTCATTAAGATTATAAATAAATGAAAAGGCTTTTGGCCATTCGCCAAAAGGTAAACAAAGAGTTGATCAAACGAGGAGTTATCACCTAATGTAATTGTTAGTTGTTATTTTATCCTCCACTTTCTGTCTGTTTGGCTATTTGCGTAACTCAGATCCTCGCATCGCAGGCATTTTCGATGATCAAATGGCCCCGTTTCTGATTTTCTTTGTGGTTCACAATTTAGATTTCAACCAGTATTGTTCCGCCACTGAAAAATTCTCACTCTAGAATCAGGAATATACAGCCGTTATATGGAAGAGGGAAATACTTATACTTTTGATATTTGAGAAAGGTATACACAAACGGCAACTGCAGTAGAAACCAGATTTTTTACTTTTATGATCTATGAATACCCTGGCCAGAATATCAAGCTAGCCTCGCCTATATGTGGAACAGTATTTAGGCTTTAAGACTCCTTATTCCTATCTAAACGCGCATCTTTTTTAGCGAAGCTAACGGCAGCCTCTGTATCCGACAGCGGTGAGTTGTAGCAGTTAATGAAAAATAAAAGAGATATATTGATGATAAATATAAATTTCAAAACTTCAACATTCCTTGAATCGTAGGACCGGAAAAACAAACAGTTGAGGAAGGCTCGAAAGAACAAAAAGTATTTATACCAAAGCGTAATTGAAAATCATTTAATTTATACCCTTGCCAACCAAGTTCAAACATAACGAGCGGATTTAAACCCGATCGATTCCGATCTTCTGCTATGGTATTTACATAATTTCTACCTAGCCCAACTTTTCCATAGAAATCAAGAAGAGGAGATTGCTGAAATTGATAGTGAGAATAATAGTAAATAATTCCGTTGATCATATTGATTTTGTAATCGGTATTCACTCCCCATATACCATCAAATTGTAATCCAATTCTTCCATAGCCTTGCAAATTTAAATATGCGGTTCCAAATTTAAATATAGTTGGTTCAGGGTAATATCTAAGTTGGGGGATCTATATATACCATACCCTAACCCAAGAAAGGTATTTAAAGATTCCAAGGACGAGACAAGATATTTTTTTGGCGGCGGGAAATTCTTTTCTCTATTTAGTTCCGATTTTTCTATCTTACTTTTTTCTACGTTTATGAAACCTAATTGGCTTTGTAAAATCAAACGATCTTGATCTTCTTCTATTAGATAACCAACAATTATACTCTGATTACGCAATCTAACTTTTGACAAGCCAATGCTAAAATCAGAACCATTTTTATCTTTATCAAATCTTTCTAATTCTGATTTCGGTATTCTATAATCTTTGTCTTGGAAACGAAAAAGGTAAGACCTTTCATCCTCAGAAACTAACTTTCCCAAAAATTTATCGCCAGAGACTAATTCTATTTCAGCAGAAAATAGAGAAAAAGGAAATATGAGAATCATACAACCAAATAATGCGCGAAGTAACTTTATTCTCATCATAATCGTATAAAAGAATGCAATTTAATTATATGATCAATTATTCCGAGTATTTCAAACACAAAGAATTTCCTCTTCGATATAAAGAATAAATGATCTTATATTTTTTTTCGATATAGACATCTTCAGAATCAAACTCCATACATTTCACTTTTGTGTTTAATTCGGAAATCCCAAAATTTTTACGAATGAAAAAATTACCAAAATAGAAAACCTTTCCATAGAAATCAGGATTTTTTATGAACATATTTTTCTCTTTGTCATATGTAACTTTTTCCTCTAATGAATACTTATATTTTTTACTATCACTCGTTTCACTGCTAGTCTTAAAAGAATTACAAGATGACATCAAAATTATTATTAAGACAAATTCGACTTTATTTATTATTCTCATATTTTATCAGGTAGCCCGTTATAATATACTGATCTGAATTGGTCTGCACATAAATCAAACCAGGTGTTGGAACAATATAAATTTGTGTTTCATTCTTAAATGCGGCATTTTTATGAATAGTTAGGTCTTCTATTTCATCATAGTCAAACACACTTTCTACTGGAAAAATTACACCTTGAATATCAACTCTAGAATTGCTAAGTAATTCTCTTCCCAAAATTTGCAATATATCCTTTGATTCCAGTTCGACTTTTTCATCTAAGCTAAATTGAATTTTAAAAGGAATTCTTGTTCTCGGTTCAATTTTTTTCTCTTTACGTTCAAGCATAATTATCGGAATATTCGACTGACACCCACAAAGTGAAAGAAGAATCGTTAAACAAAATGACATAAACTTCATGGCGTAAACCCCCAATGTTCATTATCTAAATAATAGCTTAGAAGATAAAGAGGCCCAACTATTACAAAACCTATAGATATAGCCCCACCAGCCGATGCAAGTATATCTAAATAGACATCTCCCCATGAATAAAAGAAATAATTCAAAAATTTAGATATTCCTAAATCAGAAAACGTAATGCCAAATTTAAACTTTTCACTAATGGTAAATAATCTTCCAGTTTGATCCAATACCCTTTGAATTCTATCTATCCTATTTTCCGCGTTATCTTCCTTTCGCTTATCTTTATTTCTACCATTTAAATATGCCGAGATTATATATAATTCTTTGTTTTGAATGTCTTTGGTAATCAAATAAGCAGCAAATGCCATTTTCCAAGATTTTATCTAATTTGGCTTTCATATAAATACTCATTTTCATAATATGAGTAACCAAGATCACTAAAAGTAGACTCAAACATTGGCGTATGCCTTTTGAATTTAAATAAATTCAAAATAGAAATTGAATAAAAAGTGCCTAAATGATACACCCTTTTCCGGCCATTATTTTCAAAAATAACTGTATAACGGTAATCAGTTGAAAGTGGAATAAGTGTAAGCGAAAGTCCAAATAATGTCTCGTTTATAATGTTTTGAAGCGAGTAACGAGGCTCTAATGTTTTATCAAATTCAACTTTAATTTTCAAAATATTTTCCGATTTATTAGGACATCTTTTATTTAAATCATTAAAAGCTTTTTCTAATCCATTTTTTATACCAACAAAAACAGATGTTTCAAAGTATTTATTAGATTCAGTTACATTAACATAATAAGTACTTTCAGGATCAAAACTAACAATAATTTTCTTGCATTTCGATTGAAACAATGGTTCTGGCCATAAACTATAAATATCTTGAAAGTTCTCCGAGGAATATGCTACAGTAAAATATTCAAAAGTACTACAGTTTGCAAAAATTACAGTTAGAATCATTAATAGTTTTTTCATTTTCAATCTCACCTTTATTGAGTTACAACATATGCATAGCCTTGGCCATGATTCATTTCTTCAGGATGAGAATACTCATTGTCTCTCGGATTCTCACCACCATAATTTATACTATCGATAGTAGTCGAAAAACCAGCCAAGGCAAGATAAGGATTCAAAGTCTTAAAACCAACGATCATCATGATAATCCCGACAACAAGTTGAAAAAACCTTGGCAATGTCCATGCTTTGAGCCAAAGCTCTAGTCCTTGCATAAAAGAATTAACAGCTAAGTCCTTCTTTCTTCCCTCCATGTAACCTGCATACATAAACTTTAAAATAAAATCATGGTCTTTTTCTTTCGTGAGCATGTATGCAGCGAAGGCCATTTTCCATGATTTCCCAATATGCACTCTATCATCTGTCTTTCCTTCTATCGAGTTATAAGAACCGCCTGCCCTTTTTCCCATAGTAAAACCTATAAATAGATTTCTCACGCGATCAAAATCATAATCTGCTGGCATCAAATAATAAGCTGCCAGAGCATATTGGAGTGCTTTTGAAATATGCGGTTTCCCTAAGTGTGACGCATTTTGTCCTATTGTTTTTTCTATATATGTTTGATTTCCCCTCTCATTCCCCCTAAATTCCGCAAACGCAGCTGAAACCAGCAACCACCGGTCTCTCTCCTTCATACCTGCACTCAATAAATAAACAACTAAGGTTCCTATATAAGGAGTTTGTCGTCTAAAGTCCAGTTGGAATTCGTTCGTTCCAAAAATCCATCAAGGTAAAACTTGAAAATGAAAAGAACGTAAAAAATAATAGTAGAATATTCTTTAAATTTGATAATTTCAAAGTGTAACTTAACTTCAAAGGATTTTTGTGCTGTAACACATGTTTTCTAGTGAACTTAAAAAGTAACTCGCAAGTAAAGAATATTTGCTTTCGATTGAATGATTCTAAAACGTTTTTGACGGTTTTTTGAAATTTTTTTTTTGAACTCAGTTCAAATATAGATATTAAATAATTTCTTATAAGATCTATTGCATCATTTATGTTAGGTTATGAATTGAATGAGATGGCATTTTTAGTTCTAAATACTCTTATTCATATCCATCCGAAATTTTCTTTATATTTTTGTGGTGATTAAGATAGCTCGGATATTTTGATTGAAACAAATTCTTCATGCTGACAAACTAAGAGTCATCGTTAAAAAAATCTCCCCAAAGGTTTTGAAGAAACCATTCAATACAAAATGATAGGTTACGTAGTACCTAAAAAAACTTAGATGATATTCCTTGAATAGTCATTGGAGGACTGGTTTTTAAGATAGGGCCTAAGGATTGGATCAATCTTAATGAAATCAACTTGACCAGGTCTAGAAAGATCCAAAAAAATATGGAATCCAAACCAAAGAAGAAAGAAAGAAAGGCAAGCTCTTAAAAAAAGGAAGTTTGAAAAAAAGAATGAAAGAGTATGATCACCAATAAGGAGTACTGATACGTGTTCTATATATTTCTCAAATACTTACTGACAGCGGCCCTTGTGGTCCTTATTTCCGAAGTGGCAAAACGAAATGACAGGCTTGGTAGTTTCATTGCCTCTCTTCCTTTGGTCACGATCCTAACACTCATTTGGTTAAAAATAGAAAAAGTATCCACAGAAAAAATATCGAATCATGCATATTATACGTTTTGGTTTGTTTTGCCCACCTTGCCGATGTTTTTAGTATTTCCAAAACTTTACCAAATGTTTGGATTTTGGATGGCTCTTCTTCTTAGTATGATTTTAACATTTTTTATGTTTTATTTTTTCCAACTCATCTTAAGTCGATTTGGAATTCATTTATTCGATTAATATGGTAGTTTTTGAATTCATTTAATTTTGATAAGACTTCTTTTCTATTGTCGAAAGATAGGTCTATAATTCGAATTTTAAAACTCTTTATCGGGTAAGGACCATTTTATGAGAATTAATTTAAAAATGCCAAATGATTGCAAAGTTGATTTTAAAATTGAGTTACAAAAATATAAAGATAGTTTAGCACAAAATGATGATTCACACGCATAACATAAGTTTTATTTTTGCGCAACCATTAGAAAAATGGAAGCATCTTGATTCATAAATACATTTTTCTTTTCTAAAATGATAGAAGATGATACTGTTTGAAACCCAGTTTTTTTAAATAAACCCATCAAATCCTTTTGATCAAATCCACTATGTACTTTAGGATGGGAAACTTTTTCATTTTTATCAAAATCAACAATGAGAACCTTTCCATTGGGATTTAGAATTTCATAAAAAAAATGAAGAATTTTCTTTGTATCAGGAATATGCAATAGAACTAAAGAAACAAGTAATAGATCCGCTTTTTTGGTATTGGAATTTTGAAGAAAATTCGAGTGGATCACTTCTGCATTGTGTACATTCAATCTTTTGATTTTTTCTCTGACAATGTCAAGCATTGGTTCCGACGAATCAATGAACACGACACGTTCCACTAAGGAAGTTAAGGTGAGGCCTACAAGTCCAGTTCCGCATCCATAATCAAATACCGTTTTGGATTGGCTTTCTTTACATTCTGCTTGGACCGCACTTGCTATATCCTCTGCTAATTCTTTTCTTTCTGTTGTATCATACTGGTTTGCCAGTTGGTCAAAAACATTTGGTTCCATCTCATATTAGACAGTAAAGAACGATCTGCTTCTAGCTTGGATCGCGAAAGATTGGCCTAAAAACTTACCATCATACCCAAATAGATCCCTCGCAATCGATCAAAGTTTTCTGATTTTTTTGGAAGATTCATTTCCCAACTTCCAGTTATGGAAGGATTTTGTGATCCTAAATTTTCCGTACTTCGGCTGATTTGGATTTCATTGTAGTTTAAATACGAGAACTTAGAAACAATCATATTGTATCCTACAAAGAATTTCAGATTGGGATGGAAGGAATAGGAAAGAGAACCATCCAATTCATAACCGCGAAAAATTCCTTCAGTGCCAGCTGTGGACAATGAATATTGGATTCTATCTTCCATCAAATTTGGTTGTTTGAAAAACCGAGTGCCTTGTGTATAAAATAAATCCATTGTTAGGTGAAATGCAAAATCTTGGTTCAGTTGGTAGGTGGATTGGATAGAGGCTTGTGGGCCGTAAGTAAAAAAGTATTCTTTGAAGGTTCCTTGGCCTAAGTAATTTCCGTAGAGATAACGATTGATATTACGAATCCCACCTCCCAGATTCAGTTTCCAATCCTTTGTGGGAACAAAGGTTTTATAAAGATTGAGTTCAAACTCAGACCGAGCCATCGGAGAAAGATAAAATCGTGATACGTTTCCTCCTTGGGTCGACTGCTGGTAAAGTAGAGTATTTGCGTTTACAATTTCAATTTCAAAATAGGAAAGATCTACTTTGAATCCTTTCTCTAAGTTTTCGTAACTGAACACAAAGGGAATGAGAACCTTCCCATTTTCTTTCAAAGCAGAACTGGAACGAGTGGGGAGAATGGATTCGTTTTTATCAGTGAGGGAACTGTATTCGTAAGGAAGGTAGTGGTAGGTTTGTCTTTTTAAGAGCAAACTCCATTCTGATTTTTTGTTTTTTCCTTCGGGGGTAGGGGTTTCCAACTCCCGGCCTTCCGCAAAAATCATCGAAGAGACAGAAACGAGGAATATACAAATTAGGTTCTGTTTCATTTTTCCTTGTTATAGACTGATTTAAAAAAAATAGAAACGATTTTTTACCTTTTGGATTTTAGTTATCTTCTAGGTCTTTCCAACAGTCCCGGCAAAAATTCATTTACGAAACAAGGAATCTCCCGAAATTAGAAGTTATAAATAGAGGTTACCATGCCAGAGTTTTTTTACGCCGATCCTTTCCCTTTAAAAGAGGACACCACTGAATACAAATTATTAACAAAGGATTTTGTAAGTACTGTCCCCTTTGGTGATAAGGAAATTCTAAAAGTGGAACCGGAAGGACTTACCTTTCTTGCAGAAAAGGCAATGGAAGATGTCTCTTTTTATCTAAGAACGGCACACCTAAAAAAAGTTCGTAAAATCTTAGACGATCCTGAATCAACACCAAACGATCGTTTTGTGGCAATGGCTCTCCTAAAAAATGCTGTGATTGCGGCAGACAAACAACTTCCTTCCTGCCAAGATACAGGAACAGGGATTGTTATGGCAAAAAAAGGGGAGTATGTGATCACCGGTGGCGATGATGCAGAAGCCATTTCCCGTGGAATATATAATACCTATGTAAACCGAAACTTACGATATTCACAAGTGGTTCCCCTCACAATGTATGATGAGGTCAATTCCGGTTCCAATTTACCTGCGCAGATTGATATTTACTCCACACCTGGTGACAAATACAGTTTCCTATTTTTGGCAAAAGGCGGTGGGTCTGCGAACAAAACTTATTTATTCCAAGAAACTAAAGCGTTACTCAATCCGGCTTCTCTTGAAAAATTCATCACTGAAAAAGTATCCAACTTGGGTACGGCGGCTTGTCCTCCTTACCATATAGCCGTTGTGATTGGGGGAACCTCTGCAGAAGCCAATCTAAAAACCGTAAAACTAGCGTCAGCTGGGTATTTGGATCATTTGCCAACCAAGGGAGATAAATTTGGTTCTGCGTTCCGAGATGTGGAACTTGAAGAAAAGATGTTGGTTGCGGCTCAAAAATCAGGGATAGGAGCTCAGTTTGGTGGGAAGTATTTGGCTCATGATTTTAAAGTCATTCGTCTCCCTCGCCACGGTGCTTCTTGTCCTGTGGGACTTGGTGTGAGTTGCAGTGCGGATCGTAACATCAAAGCAAAAATTACAAAAGACGGAATCTATTTAGAAAAACTAGAATATGACCCATCTAAGTTTTTACCAACCATTGATGAAGTGGATTCCAATACAGAGTCGGTTCATATCAATCTCAATCAACCAATGCCTGAAATTCTCAAAGTCCTCACTCAATATCCTGTAAAAACACGTGTTATGTTGTCTGGTCGTCTCGTTGTGGCTCGTGACATTGCTCATGCGAAGTTAAAGGAAAAATTAGATAAGGGGGAACCTCTTCCTGATTATTTCAAAAACCATCCGGTGTATTATGCAGGTCCTGCCAAAACTCCAGAAGGGATGCCATCGGGATCATTTGGCCCGACAACGGCAGGTCGTATGGATAGTTACGTTCCTCTTTTTCAAGAGAAAGGTTATTCTATGATTTCTCTTGCTAAAGGAAATCGTTCCAAGGTGGTCACAGATAGCTGCAAAAAAAATGGTGGGTTTTATCTCGGATCGATCGGTGGTCCAGCAGCCCTACTTGCAAAAGAAAATATCAAAAAAGTGGAAGTCCTTGATTTTCCTGAGTTAGGTATGGAAGCCGTTTGGTCGATTGATGTGGAAAACTTTCCTGCATTTATCGTGGTAGATGATAAAGGAAATGATTTTTTCCAGAAGTTGAATTGAAATTTTTTCCAGATGTGTAAAACGATTCAACAGAAAGTTAAATTCAAGGCTCCACCAATAACGATCTATCAGTTCATCGCAGATTCTAAGAAAGTGACTGCACTGACTGGCGAAACTGCATTAATCAGCAAAGAGATTGGTGGTTCTTTTTATACCATGTCGGGAAAGGTTTCTGGAATCATCGTAGACCTTAAACCTTCAGTGCGAATTGTACAAGCTTGGAGAAGAAACGATTTCCCCGAAGGTATTTTTTCGATGGCTTCCTTCACTTTCAAACAAACTTCTGAAGGTGGAACTGAAGTTGTGTTAACTCATCGTGGTGTACCAAAAGAACTTATCCCTGGTATTGAAGAAAGTTGGCGCCAAAACTATTGGGAAAAGATTCGAAATGCCATTAAAACTTTAGGTTAGATTTTTATTCTTTAGGTGAAATCATTTCCTCTGGTTTCACCCAAAGATCAAATTCTTCTGCTGTTAGGATGCCTAATTTGATACCTGCCTCTTTTAAGGTTAAATTTTCTTTGTAAGCGGTTTTCGCTATTTTTGCTGCTTTGTCATAACCTATGTATGGATTGAGTGCCGTCACAAGCATTAGAGATCGGTTTAAGTTTTGATTGATTGTCTCTTTATTAGCTACAATCCCTCGTACACAATGTTCTTCAAAAGAAACGGATACATCAGCTAACAGCCGTATGGAATTAAGAACATTGAAAATAATGAGTGGTTTGAATACATTCAATTCAAAATTTCCCGAAGCACCTCCGAAATTTACTGCCACATCATTTCCGATGACCTGAGCTGCCACCATCGTCATAGCTTCGGACTGTGTTGGATTGACTTTGCCTGGCATAATGGAAGAGCCAGGTTCGTTTTCCGGGAGGGAGATTTCACCTATGCCAGAGCGCGGACCAGATGCTAACCAGCGGATATCATTTGCGATCTTCATCAGAGAACAGGCAATCGTTTTCAAAACTCCGCTTACTTCTACAAGCGAATCATGGGCGGCAAGGGCTTCGAATTTATTTTCCGCAGTAACAAAGGGGAGACCTGTTTCTTTAGCAATCGCAGCGGCGACTTTCACTGCAAAATTGGGATGGGTATTGAGTCCAGTTCCTACCGCAGTTCCTCCAAAGGCCAGACGGTAAACCGATGGTAACACCCGTTGGATTCTTTCAATGGAATAGGATAACTGCTGTACATAACCTGAAAATTCCTGACCAAGAGTGAGTGGAGTAGCATCTTGCAAATGAGTCCGACCAATTTTAATGATATCCGTAAACTCTTTTGTTTTATGATCCAAGGTATCATGAAGCGTTTGTAAGGCGGGAATCAGTTTATGTGTGAGTTGTTCAGCGCAAGCAATGTGCATAGCTGTCGGAAAGGTATCGTTGGAACTTTGGGCTTTGTTGACATCATCATTGGGATGGATGGGATTTTTGGAACCTATCACTCCTCCTGCCATTTCGATGGCACGATTGGAGATAACTTCATTTACATTCATATTGGTTTGTGTCCCCGATCCCGTTTGCCAAATCACAAGAGGGAAGTGTGCATCCAAAGTTCCATTGATGACTTCTTCAGCCGCCTTCACAATAAGATCTGCTTTTTCTGCGGATAAGATTCCCAAATCTTTATTTGTCAGCGCTGCGGATTTTTTTAAAATCCCAAGAGCTCGTATCATTTCTCTGGGGAACCTGTCATTGCCGATGTGAAAGTGATGGAGGGAACGTTCGGTTTGTGCACCCCAGTAACGAGTGTTTTCTACTTTAATTTCACCCATAGAGTCGGTTTCGATTCTTGTTTTCATAGTCCCTCACAAATCCACTTTGAATAGTTGTGTTCTTTATGTAGACGGAGTTTGGTTTGGGAATCGAAAAAGAAAAAGGTGGGAATGAAAAATCAAATCCTCCCGTGTTAGAGATTACGGGAGGGTTCTATCATCAAAAATTAAAATGGTTGGTAGAATGCAAGGTAAGCAGCAAACAGACCTAAAACTGGAAATACAAACCAAAGGATTTTGGCAAATTTCTCTTTTTTAGAAGCCATTGCTAAAAGACCACCAAACGCAAGCCAGATGACAATCTTTAAAATCACCCAAACTGGAAGTGCCGAATGAGAAATTCCGCGAAACTTCATAAGTCCAAATCCAGCAACGAGAAGGAGTAATAGACCTACACCGTGAAAGATGGCGGCCGCAGCTTTAAATTTGTTTTCCGATTTTTTTCCCCCATTGATAGTGTAGAGAGTGATTCCGCCTAGGGAAAAAAATAAAAGATACATTCCGAAAATATGAATGAGTTTATATGCTTCGTATGACACAAAAGTCTCCTTGTTTCTGCTCTATTCTTTCAGACAGAACCATTCCTTGCGAGATTTTTCTCTTTCCAAGTGAGGAAAAAGGACCAGGTTTTGGAGAATGGAGCCGAAAAATCTGTCAAACTCTGAAACAAATCTCACTTCAAGCGAGACTAACAAAACCCTACTTGTATTACGAGGAATTCCCGGTTCAGGAAAAACGAGTTTAGCAAAAGCCATTTCCCTAACCAATGGGGCACCTATCTTTTCTATTGATTCCTATTTTGAAAATGAATTGGGTGAATATCATTTTGATTATCAAAAAAACCATTTAGCTTATAAAGACTGTGAAGCCAAAACCAAAAAGGCCCTCGAAGATAAAATTCCTTTTGTTATCGTGGATAATACCTTTACCTTAGATTGGGAATTGGAGCCTTACATTCGTTTAGCGAATGAATTTGGATATAAACTTCATGTTGTGACTGTGGAGAACAGACACGGTGGAAAGAATGTACATCAAATACCTGGGGAACAGATAGAGAAAATGAAATCGAAATATCAGGTGGTTTTGTAGGGAAAGATCAACCTAATTAAAAACATATTGTTACGGTTTATTTTTCGAAAAACTTCACGCCTTGTAATCCTCGGAAATCATTGTCTTGAGTCCAAAGGATTGCTTTATTTAGCTGTGCCGTTGCATAAATAATACTATCTGCCATCGGGATTGATTTTTCCACGCTGATCTTTGCGGCATAGATGGAAATTCTCGAATCTAAATTGACCACTGTGCCAAGTTGCATATGGGCTACAATTTTAAGAGCAAGGTCTTCACCCTTTTCTTTATAAACTTTATTGAAAATTTCAAATAAAGACAAACTTGGAACAATTAAGGTTTCCGTTTTTTCAATGGCTTCAGAAAATAAATTCGCTCGATTCGTGCCACCGAAATACTCTAACCATCCGGAAGAATCAACTACATTCAAATTCGATCTCCATCACGATTTAATTTACTGTCCATACCGGCTAAAGAACCTTTCAATTTTTTAATTGGTTCAATAGGGATTAACTCCATTCGATTTCCAAAAGTTATCATTTCGAGTTTCATACCAGCTTTAACACCGATTTGTTCACGAATTTCTTTTGGAATGACCACTTGAAATTTTGGTGAGACTGTCACTTTTCCCATATCGATACCTCTTTCGTAATACTAGATGAAGATCGATCAATTGTCAACGAGATAAGGTAAAGAAAGGTGAATGATTTTATTTGGAGTCTATTCGGATTGTCTGAGTTTTGGACGTGAGTTTGGTAGGAAGTTAAATTCAAAAAACGAAAAGGGCAAAAAAAACCGCCACTTAAACAAAGTTAAGCGACGGCCTTTTAACAAACTAGATTATCTCCAGTTGTTAGTTTTAGGTTTTGCGATGTTTACTTTCATCTCACGGTTAAGAACGTTTTTTCCGTTCAGATCTTTGATCGCGTTATCAGCTTCTTTTCCATCTTTCATTTCGATGAATCCGAAACCTTTAGAACGACCAGAATACTGGTCAGTGATGATTTTTGCAGAAGTTACTGCTCCGTGTGCTCCGAAAAGCTCACTGAGTTTACCTTCAGTCATATCGTAAGAGAGGTTGCCAACGTAAATGTTTACTGACATAGTTTTTGTCCTGTTTGTTAAAGTTGACTCGGGAATTCTAGATTTACAATCGTCGGGACCCTATGCGGGATTTTGGGTAAGAACTCCAGAAAAATGCAGGGAAAAACTTGGGAAAGCTACCAGCGTGCAAGCTTGAAAGGACTACTTCGGCGGTGAAAATCAACAATACTCTGAATCTTCTGTCAGTGTAATTACCCTTTCTAAAAAAAGCAATCTGAAAGAAGACCCAGAGTGAAAATAACGAAAGAAGGATTTCTAGTGGTGGTGGTGTCCGCCTGGACCGTGCACATGACCATGTTGCAATTCTTCTTCTGTTGCTTCACGAATGGATTTGATTGTGACTGCGAAGTGAAGGGTTTCTCCAGCTAACGGATGATTGCCGTTCAGAATGACATCGGCATCACGAACCTCTTGTAAATATAGAACCATTCTACCTTCAGGAGTGTCTGTTTGGAATTCCATTCCCACTTCTAACTCTGCTTCGGGAGGGAGTTCTGTTTTGGGGACTTGAAAAATGAGGGCTTCGTTATATGTCCCATAACCATCTTCAGGTGGTACAGTTACATTCTTAGAATCTCCGTTCACTAATCCTTCTAGTTCTTTTTCCAAACCGGGAATGATATTTTGCCAGCCGTGGAGGTATAATAACGGTTCGTCTGATTGGTCCAGAGTTTCTCCCTGGTCGTTCTTTAGGTGATAGGAAAATCCTACAACCATTCCTTTGCTGATGGTTTTTGACATATTGGTTACAAAGTACCAACGGAAAAAAATACTGCAACCGAATAAAAGGTTGGTACCAAATTGTAATCAAAGAAATTAAACCTTGGAAATATTACATCTATGAATTGGTCACTACTTATTCAAGTTTTAGGTGGACTCGGGATTTTCATCTACGGAATGAAATTACTAAGTGAGTCCTTACAACGTGTGGCGGGAGATCGGCTTCGTTCCTTTCTTTCGTCAATGACGAGAAATAGAGTCTCCGCTGTGTTTAGTGGACTATTTATTACATCTACAATACAATCTAGTTCGGCAACCACCGTTCTTGTGGTTGGTTTTGTGAATGCTGGACTCATTTCTCTCGCCCAGGCCATCGGTGTGATCATGGGGGCCAATATCGGGACCACCATCACTGCATGGATTGTCTCCTTTTTAGGATTTAAGTTTAATATTGCATCATTCGCATTGCCAGCAGTAGCCGCAGGGGTGATCTTAAATTTTTCAAGAAAAGAAAGCAGATCTGGCTGGGGAAGTTTCCTCATTGGGTTTGGATTTTTGTTTTTAGGATTGGATTATTTAAAAACATCCGTTCCTGATAGTGCAAAAGATCCTGAAAGTTTTCTTTTTTTACAACAATACACTAGTATGGGATTCAACACCATCTTGTTGTTTGTTCTCATTGGGGCTTTACTCACAATTGTGATCCAGTCTTCTTCCGCTTCCACAACCATCACCATCACTCTTGCATTCTCAGGTTACATCCCGATCGATGCGGCTTATGGAATGATCCTTGGGGAAAATATTGGAACCACAATCACTGCTAACCTTGCAGCCATTCCAGGAAATCGAAACGCGAAAAAAGCAGCTCTAGCACATACCATGTTCAATGTGTTCGGTGTGGTTTGGGCACTTCTCTTTTTTAAACTGTTTACTGGTATTGTGGATGATTTGATTCCTGGAGATCCGCTCACAGATAAAGAATCAACAAGGTTTCATATTTCTTTGTTCCATACAATGTTTAATGTGACAAACACACTTGTCCTCATTTGGTTTGTGAATACAATTTCCAAAGTGGTAAGTGCCATTGTGGATGGACTTGCATCTAAAACAGGAAAAGACAAAGATTCTATTCGGTTATTGCAAGCTGGTGCAGTAAAAACAACAGAACTTGCTATGGTGGAACTTGTGGAGTTCACGAAAAAAATCATTCGTGATACATATGATTTCCTTCGTTTGACAGAACAGATTTTACTACAACCTTACGATGCCACTCGTGTTCTTCAGGTATTAAAAAAGGAAGAAGAGTTAGACCAAGTTCGTACGGAAGTGCTCACTTACCTGAATCAAATCCAAGAAACAGGTATTACCGGAAACTATGCAAAAGATGTTTTGGGAATTATGGAAAGGGTAAAAGCGGTCGAAGAAATGGGTGACAACTTTGCCTCCATTGCAAGAAAAATGAGAAAATCTCACCGTCAAAAAGTATCTTTGGACAAAACGTTCGGAAATTCCGTAAAAGAACAAATGGATTTACTCAAACACCATTATGACATTTTGCTTGTGAACTTGGACCAAAGTGAAACTTTTGATATCCTTGGGAACCCGCAAATTCGTAACCAAAGTCGTGAGTATCGTTTCCAAATGATACGTTCCATTAAAAAGAACGATTCCAAAGTGAAGAAGAAAAAGTATCAGAAAAAAGACAATTTGATGCCGGCTCTACTTTATCGTGATGTGTCTCGTAACTTGGACAATATTTCCAGACTACTTAATGCGGCGATTTATGCGGACGTTTAGTTCGCATAAATTGTTCAGGTAATTTCAAATAGTATAAATGTTATATCATCGTCTGCGGAACCTTCTTTGTTCCGTAGGCGTATGTGTTCATCAATCCCACCGTACAAAGATTCCGCAGATTCTGCTTTTCTTGATAGTAACCATTGGAGTAGTTCCTCTTCTCCTGAATCTCCATTTTCCCATAAATCCCAAATCCCATCAGTAAAAAGGAAAATTTTATCTCCAGTGTTGAGATTGTAAGTTTCTTCTGGATACTGGACTTCTTTTGAATATCCAATAAGTTTGCCTTTAGGACGGATCACTTCAATTGAAGAAGATTCTTCATTAAACTTGTATAAGGCGGGGTGTCCTGCATTCGCCACTTTTAATTGTTTTGACTCTAAATCGATAAAGATGGCACTAGCAGTTAGTAATTGGTTTTTATAGTTACCTACAAGAGAAACATTGATACTTTCTAATACCT
The DNA here is from genome assembly GCF_026151655.1 of Leptospira soteropolitanensis. Lineage (GTDB taxonomy): Bacteria > Spirochaetota > Leptospiria > Leptospirales > Leptospiraceae > Leptospira_A > Leptospira_A soteropolitanensis. Next base: position 785,448 of record NZ_JAMQPN010000001.1, read on the forward strand.
TCCCCGGTTTATTGGCAAAGGCCAAAGTTTGCATATAAGCAATTTTTAACATGGCAGCTTCAATGGCCGCAGGTACTCCATGTCCCGTCACATCGGCAATGAGCCCACAAATTTGGTGTTTGCCATAAACAGTGAGGTCATAAAAATCTCCTCCCACTAGTGAAGCCGGAAAATAACCTGTTTTGATGATAAGGCCAGGGAATTTAGGAAGAATTTGAGGTAGTGTAGACTCCTGTAGTTTTTGAGCTAACTTTAGTTCTTTCCCATAGGCAATTAACTTTTGTTTGTTGATTTCTGCTTTGAGTTGGATTTTGTCTTTTTCTTTTCGAACTACAGAGATTCTATCACCAAGTCCAAATGCCATGAGTAAAACTTCGATGGCAGTTCCAATTTGAAATGCGTTTTCTGTGAAAACATTAACTGGAACAAAACCCATATATCTAAGTACAGTTGCAAGTCCACCAACTATCACAAAGAAAAATCCAAAGAAATAAAACCTAGCTGGCGGAAATTTTTTAATGTATGCAATGTAAAAAGATACAAGTAAGGCAAAAAAAGCCAATAAAAAAGAAAATATATCTCCTGCCATGTTCATCAATCGGTAAGGTAAAAAAGGAAGTAGAATGAGGCAGATAATAGGAATAATACTAAGTGCTAAAAACCATTTATAAATGATTGGAGCGTTTTCCTTTAAATTCATAAAGGTAATACTCAAAGGAAAACAAGAGATTAAAAAAAGAAAGTAAAGTGGATTATGTATTTGATAAACGATTTCTGGAGATGATGGAAAAAAAAGTGTCGGAAATAAACCTTGCATGGAAAATTGAAATAAAATTGCAGATAAAAATAAATACAAAACATAATAAATATAAGCTTTGTCTCGAACCATGAAATATACAAAAAGATTGTATAGAGTCATAACGCCAACAATTCCGAAATAAAAACCTTGTAATAACGTATCTAAGGAAACAAAGCTATCAAAATCCTTTTCTTCTGCTACCATAAGCGGAACAGACATCGAACTATCTGTTTTGACTCCTACAAAGTAGGTGACGGTTTCACTTGGTAAAAGGTCAGTCCCATAACTAAACCCTCTGTAATCCCTCTCTCTATTTCTAAAAGGATATAGTCTTCCTTGAATGTTTTCTGAAATTTCACCTGATTCTCGTAAGGCGATAAATCTTACTTCATCTAGTAGCGGGTATTTTATATAGGTAATGATACGTTTATAATCATTTTCATCATTATGAATCACAAAACAAAACCAATATTGTTTATCAGTATTTCCAAAATTCGGGATGATACCTTCTGAACTTTCCGTAGGAAAAGTTTGGAAGTGGTAATTAACTTCAGAAAGAGAATGAATGGAAGGGGTTGTGGAAAAATAAGTTAAATGAGGGGAAAGGTCAAAGGTTTTGCTGTCGAAAGAGGAAAGTGCAATAGGAGTTGTTTTTGGGCAGGTCTTAGAGTCAGCAAATACGTTTGTGTGAAAGAGACATAACAGAATGAAGGTGATTGTCTGTTTCATACAGGAAGGTCACAAGTATAAGACCAAGACCTTCCTTTGTAAATCTGTTTGTAGCAAAAAAAAGGAATTATGCAGTGACTGCAGGAATTCCTGCAAGGATACGAAGTGAGTCGTAAGCCTTTTCTTTTTGTTCTACTTTAGTTTTGTTCACAGCCTTGCGTATGATTACGTCCCACTGTTTTTCCGGGTGTTCCATTTTCATGTTTTCCAGAAGTTCTAAAATGTTTTCGTCATCGGATGCATTAAAAATCTCATCCGAATCATAACGAAACATTCCAAATAGGGCATCAATATAATCACCTACACTCATAGCTTCTTTTTGGCCAGGTAGGATTTTTTTCTTTTCTGCCTTTCGCAGTTCTCTTTCCCTGCGTTCTAGTTCCGTGCGTTTCATCTGATGACCTCTAGCTCGTTTGCATTGGTTCCAATACCATGTTTTCAAAGGCCGGGAGGGGGGACACTAAATTTGTCCAAAAATGGCTCGATTTTTGGGTTGGGTGACCAAAGATGGGGTAGATGTACTTTAGACGGTGGATCGCCGGTAGTTTGGCTATATTCCTCTGTACCCAATTCCTTTTTTTGGGTAGTGGGCTGCTTGGCTATTGTGTGGAGTCTGCATCAAAAATTTGTCAGTGCAATCATGGATCCAAAAAAGAAAAACATGGGAACACTGAGGACCAGCTTTTTTCGGAAGATCGAGAGGAGACCATTGTAGTCACCTCTTCTCATGACCACCAAAACAAATCGGAAGAATCAATCAAACCAAGTTGTCATGACGCAAAATCTGGGGAAGCTCACCTCTGTTCTTGTAAAAAACAAAAGAAAGATGCCGTCTCTTTGCGAACACACCACCAAACTATGGACAGGCCAAGCCTTGCAATAAGATTGGTTCCACCTTCTGTAATCATCTATACAATGACTGAATCTCCTTCCACTCTTTTAGATGGAAAAATCCCTACTTTGCTAAGACCCCCTCGTATCTAAGTTCTATACTGAAAACCAATTCCGTGGCAGATTTTTTATATCTGCTAAATAAAAATAACAACAGTATTTTAGAATATTAGGTATTTATGAATATATTTATAAAAATTATATTTTCCATTTCGGTGATAGGATTAGCCTCCTGCACTCCGAAATCCAAGTCTGATGACACAGAAACTTTAACTCTTTTAGCTTTGGCATGGCCACAACCAGTGAATTTAGAATTCGAAGCATTGGCAAATGGGCAGAAGTTAGTTACTGGTTCAAATTTTACTTCTGCAGATGCTCGAACCGTCCAGTTTCGCGATTTTCGTCTCTACATTTCGGAAGTAAAATTGATAAGGGCGGATGGTTCAACAGCAGACGTATCTTTGTCTGCTGACAATGTTTGGCAATCTAATGGAGTGGCTCTTGTAGATTTGGAAACTACGCAAACGCAAGAAACAAATACAAAGGTCTCAGGTGGTGTAGCACCTGGGACTTATACAGGAGTCCAATTTTCTGTCGGAGTTCCTGAAGCATTAAACCATTTGGATAAAAATGTCCAATTGGCACCGCTTAATATCGGTTCTATGTATTGGTCTTGGACTGGTGGATATAAACATGCAAATATTGAGTTCAGTGTTAACGCAGGAACTAATTTTACCAAACTACATTTAGGATCGACAGGTTGTACTGGTGCTCCTAACTACGGTAATTGCACAGCAAAATACAGGGCTTCCATTCAACTAACGGGGCAATACAATCCAGTGGGACAAAAGATATCCTTTGATGTGGATAAACTGATTCAAGGTCACACTCCAGGTGCGGCGAATGCATCATGTATGCCTGTTCCTATGAATGGTGATGATCCAGCACCTTGTTATCCTTTGATACAAGCATTCGGTTTATCGAATGGTGGGGCAGTAGATAAATCCATTACACAACGAGTATTTAGTCTCAAATAAAAATATATTACTGCAAGGTTGGCCGCCATTATGAATGCCAACCTTGTCGTTTGCTATAGGATACGTTTATGAAGTTATTTCATTTTTCATTGTTTGGTTTATTTAGTTTTTTCTTGAGCTGTAACATCCTCCCATTTCAGAAAAAAGAAAAAAACGATGATATGCTGTTATTTGCTCTCGGAATTTTAGCCAATGCTTCCGATTGGGTTTGGGATTTACCTCCCGGTTTTCCTGTACCAAATGTTCCTGCGGACAATCCAATGTCCAAGGCTAAAGTGGAACTCGGTAGACATTTGTTTTATGAAAAGAAATTGTCGGGTGATGGGACGATGGCCTGTAGCAGTTGCCATTTTCAATCTTTGGCATTTGCGGATGGCAAAGATTTTCCCAGTGGGATTACAAACCAAGCCCATCCGAGAAATGCCCAACACCTCTCCAATGTAGCCTATATGCCTAGACTTACTTGGAGTAATCCTAAGATGACAAGTTTGGAGATCCAAGCCCGCGCGCCTATGTTTGGTGAATCTCCTGTGGAACTTGGATTACAGAATAATAATTTTTTAGGTGCATTGTCCTCTAATTCGATTTATCAGCCGATGTTTGAACGCGCTTTTGGCGGTTCAGGAATTAACGAACAAAATGTACGGTATGCGCTTGCAAGTTTTCAGAGAACTATGATTTCAGGAAACTCTCGGTACGACCAATATACTTTTAGAAATAACAAATCAGCTTTAAATGCTTCAGAAATTAGCGGACTTAATTTATTTAATGGAGAAAAAGCCGAATGCTTTCACTGTCATGGAGGATTTAATTTTACAGATACTTCTTTTCATGGAGGGGCAAAAGAGGAATTTTTTTATCATAGCAATGGGATTCATGATGATGCCTATTATGCAGGTTTACCGAGCAACAAACAAGGTTTATATGATTTGACAGGTGTTACTTCTGATAAGGGAAAATTCCGTGCCCCATCTTTACGTAATATTGGTGTTACCTATCCTTATATGCATGATGGATCTTTTATGTGTGATGATGCAAACAATCCAGATAAACCTGCTGGTGCGGGAAAAACAAGGACAGATTGTGCCAGAGATGCTTTGACAAAAGTCATTCAACATTATGAGTCAGGTGGTCAGAACCATAGCGGAAAAGATTCAAATCTTATTCGTGTTTTCACTCTCACATCTGCAGAAAGAGCTAATATGGTGAATTTTCTACTCGCACTTACCGATGAAGAGTTTTTAAAGAATCCTAAATTTGCGAGCCCTTTCTAATGAAACATCTGGTACTTCGTTACACTTTTATTTTCGGTTTTTTAGCTTTCTTCACTCACTGTACCTTTGGTTCTGTGGGTGATAGCAACAAAGACAAACTCGCAATCTTGCAGAATTTAATTTTTTTTAACAACAACCAAACCATTCCTATTGGAACCAATCTTCGAAGTTATGATGACCAAGCCGATGATAATCTAAATCAGTTTAGTTTGACGAGTAATGCTGTTGTTTACAATATCACAGTCCAAAGTGGTAGTTTTATCAATTGGGAAACGGGGACTTATCGCATCAATCCACCAAACCAAACATTGGGTGTGTCTACTTCTGGTTCCGAAAAAAGTTCTAATGCAATAGCAAAAACACATACCCCATATACTGTACCATTGGATTTACCTGCGGATGATTTGTACGGAAAGTCTTATTCATTTTTATCTGCCTCCACAGTATCCAACATCACTCAGTACAATAGCACAATGGAAACGGGAGCTAGTTTTCTTTTTCCAAACACTAGACTTTCAAATATACCGATGGGAGTGGTGGCGGTTGCAAATGTAAGTTGGGAAGAAATTTACATTCGTATGGATGTTACTGGTGGAACTACAAAATCAGTAACCATTTTACTGTCTCAAGGGAATAAACAAATCACGCCGAAATGTAAGATTCCCGTTAAAAATGGTCGAAGTGGTAATATTGAGATTTTAGTTTCCTTGTCTGGTTTTTTTCAAGATAGGTCAGTTTCAGGAACACCAATTCGATTTTTAGATACTTTGAGTGGGAAGGCAGATCCAGTTGTCATTTCTAAAGTATCCAATGTTGATCTTTATAATATCCTTCTTCAGAATCTCCAAGCAGAAGATATTGTTTTTAGCTTTCCTGGTTGTTTCCCTGGAGTGGAACGATGAAACAAAATTTTTTAGTCTTCATTCTTTTTTTAATTTCCTTTCATTCGATTGATTCGCATCACACTGGTTCGTCGGACAGTCCCAATGCAACTGCAAGATTTGTGGATCCCTTTACTGGAAAACGAGAAAAACCAACTAACTATTTGGTAATGACCCAAGATTATTACCAATCCACTCGCGAAAATAGTCATCTTTTTACAACGACAGCATTTGCTGAGATGAATTTTTTTGATGGACGGTTTGCCCTGAATGCTTCGGTTCCTTGGAATTATTACCAACAGAGAGGAAGAGAGGATGCAGCAAGGATTGGTAAAACCTATCTTGGTTTTAAATACCAACCTTTCTTTGATTTGGATAAACCGTATTTTTTTGTGATTGAAGGATCAGTTGGTTTTCCTAGTGGTCCTGATACAGATCGGTTTACTGGAGGAAATTATTATACGGGATCTGGATTTATTAAACTTGGTTACTTGTATGAAAAGTGGTCCTTTGTAACTAAGATCGGTGGTTTAAATCCTCTCTCTCGACCACAGCCAAATAACTTACAAGACAATGACGGTATCCCCTATTATTTTAGAAAACTTTCTGCTTCTCCTCCAGAGCCAGAGTATGAGTTCAAAAAAACGACCCTCATTTCAGGTTATGTGACGTATTATTTGATGCCAGAAATTTCAATCTTTACCGGTCTTTTGTATCGGAATCCATACAATGGAGTGGATTATTCGAAAGCAAAAGATAAAGCAAATCCATCCTATTTTACTGAAGCGAGTGCGGGATTTTCTTGGAATTTTTCAGAGAAATACAATATGAGTTTAGCATATCGATACCCTTTGCAGAGAGATCGTGAGTATCGGCTCTATCAATCTGCTTGGACATTTGCCTTCTCAATGGAGTGGGGAAGCGATTGACAACTGACGCCTTTTTTAAAACGTTCTAAGAAACTCTATAAATTTGATTCGTAAAAGGTAATCTATGAGCAACGTAGAAATCGTACCAATAGGGGAACTTCCTCCTATTGGAGTTGTGCCCAAAAAAATGCACGCGCAGGTCATTCGCCCGGAACGTTACGGCGAGCCGAAAACTTCTTTCCAATCAGAAGTCATTGATGTTCCGGAGATCGGTCCGAACGAAGTTCTCGTTGCGACCATGGCAGCCGGCGTAAACTATAACAACGTTTGGGCGGCACTTGGCTATCCAGTTGATGTAATTGCAGCTCGGAACAAAAAAGGCGAACCTGAAAAATTCCACATTGGTGGATCAGATGCTTCTGGAATTGTCTATAAAGTTGGGTCTGAAGTTAAAAACGTAAAAGTGGGTGATGAAGTTGTTGTTCATTGTGCCATGTGGGATCCAAAAGATCCGTGGGTTCTTTCCGGAAAAGATCCAATGTATGCGCCTTCGCAAATCATTTGGGGATACGAATCCAACTGGGGTTCCTTTGCACAATTTTGCAAAGTACAAGACCACCAATGCCTTCCTCGTCCGCAACACTTAACCTGGGAAGCATCCGCAGCTTATATGTTAGTTGCTGCAACCGCCTATAGAATGTTACACCATTGGAAACCTAATGATGTAAAACCTGGTGACGTGGTTCTTATCTGGGGTGGAGCCGGTGGACTTGGTGCTATGGCGATCCAAATCGTAAAAGCAGCTGGTGGAATTCCAATTGCTGTTGTATCTTCAGATGATAAAATTGATTTTTGTAAAAACTTAGGCGCTGCTGGTGTGATCAACCGTAACAAGTTCAAACACTGGGGTGGGCTCACTTCTGATATCAACAAACCAGAAGCTTTTGTGGAGTGGACTAAACAAGCACGTGAATTTGGAAAAGCGATTTGGGACATTGCTGGTAAAGGCAAAAACCCACAAATCGTATTTGAACATCCTGGTGAAACTACACTTCCTACTTCTGTATTTGTTTGTGAAACAGGCGGTATGGTTGTCATCTGTGCTGGAACGACTGGTTTCAATGCAACAGCGGACCTTCGTTATCTGTGGATGAGACAAAAACGTCTGCAAGGTTCTCACTTCGCAAACGACGACAACTGTCGTGACCTCAACCAATTAGTGATCGATAAAAAAGTGGATCCAGTTTTGGCACAAACTTTTACTTTTGATCAGACTGGTGAATGCCACCAATTGATGCGTGAAAACAAACACCCAGCAGGAAACATGTCAATCCTTGTTGGCGCAAAAACTACAGGACTTGGAAAGAAGTAATTCTTTCTGAGTGGTGAGTATTTAGGTACATGTCCCCGCCCAATCGAGACTGGGTGGGGTTATCCACCCGCCACCCAATGGCTCCATTTACCATGAAACTTCCGTTTTGTGAATCTAATTTCCTCAATCGCAATTTTTATTTCTACAAAGTTCATGTTTTAACAAAAGGAGTTCGCTTATGCATCCTCGGATCAATTTAATCACCCTTGGAGTTTCTAATTTGCAACGTTCCGTTGACTTCTATGAAAAAGGTTTGGGTTGGAAACGCTCCGAGGAAAGTAATGACAGCGTAGCTTTTTTCCAATTAGGAGCTGTCGTATTTGCTTTGTTTGGTGAGGAAGCATTGGCAGAAGATATCGGAATTCCTTTTCAAAAACGTCAAGAGTTTTCTGGAATTACTTTGGCACAAAATCAAACTAGCGAAGCAGAAGTTGATGCAGTGATAAACAAGGTGCGCTCGTTAGGCGCAAAAATTCTTAAAGAACCTCAAAAAGTATTTTGGGGAGGTTATAGTGCTTATTTTAAGGATTTTGATGGTCATATTTTCGAAGTAGCGTATAATCCTTTTTTTCCTTTGAACGAAAAAGGCGAGATCATACTTAGCAAATAAATTCTATCCTCCATATTTTTTATTTCGAAAAGGTTTTTAAGGACAACTATGAAACAAACACAGATCAGTCATTTTGGATTAGATCATTTAAAAATTGTAGAGGTTTCGGAGCCAAAAAATCCAAATCCAACGGAAGTTCTGGTTCGTTTGCGCGCGGCTTCATTAAACTATCGTGATTCTTTGGTTGTCGAAGGAAAATACAATCCTAAGTTTCCACTTCCATTGGTTCCTTGTAGCGATGGTGCAGGTGAGGTAGTTGCTATTGGTTCTGAGGTTAGCGAATGGAAAGTCGGAGACCGGGTGCTTCTCACCTTTGCTCCCAAATGGATTTCAAAAGAAGCAACCCATGCCGAAATGCGGCATACCATTGGAGGTCCACTTCCTGGCACCTTACGCGAGTTTGCTTTGGTTCCTGAAACGGGACTTGTTCGAATTCCTTCTCATTTATCATTTGAAGAGGCGGCCACATTACCTTGTGCGGCTCTAACCGCTTGGTCTGGTTTATTTCAGTTTAGTCAATTAAAACCAGGTGAATTTGTCGTCGTACAAGGAACAGGTGGAGTATCAATTTTTGCTCTACAGTTTGCAAAATTGGTCGGTGCTAAAGTCATTCTTACTTCCTCTAGCAGTGAAAAATTAGAACGAGGAAAGGAATTAGGTGCTGATTACTTAATCAATTATAAAGAAACACCAGAGTGGGGAAAGGAAGTACGCAGAATTACCGAAAAAGTAGGTGCCGATCATATCATCGAAGTGGGTGGAGCTGGGACTTTAGAACAGTCGATTGCCGCCTGTCGTCCATTTGGTGTAATTCATTTAATTGGGATTCTTGCGGGTAAATCTGGTGAACTCAATTTACTTCCGGCAGTGATGAACAATTTAAAAATCCAAGGGTTAGTTGTAGGTGGTAGAAAAGCATTCATTGAAATGAACCAGGCCATTGAGGCCTCCGGATTAAGACCTATAGTGGATAGAGTTTTTACACTAGAAGAATCTGCTGATGCCATTCGATATTTACGATCTGGATCTCATTTTGGGAAAATAGTGATTCGTATTTAAAAGATAAGAATTTCGTTTTATATTTTTGAATGATATCTATGTATAGAGGGGGCGACTTTTCTATTTAGATATAGAATCCATTATTGAATTTCTTTCAATGTCTAAGGCAATCACCGATAAGTGTATTTCAATTAGTGCCAAGACAAGTGAGATCACCATAAACAAAAGCGAAGAAACAAACAAAACCCAAGCCACTATATTATAAAATGGAATCATACCCATAGAACAAGTGCAAAGAATCAAACTAAAGATACCTGCACTTTGAGAATATAAAATAAGAGAAATGCGAAAACGTAGGTTGTGGATTTGTTTTTCCAAAAACTCAGATTTGGACGTTTCATATTCACTGAGGAGTTGTCTCGAAAGTTTTGCCAGTCCAAAAAAACGATTGGTATAAGCGAGCATTAGTAAGGAAATCGCAGGAAATAAAAGTCCTGGTATACTATATGTTAGGTTGTCCAATGAAATTAACCCTGTTTGACCAAAAGAATTTGTTCCCCTAAATCCAACATTCCATCGGAAGTGCGGATTGTTGCTTTGATTTTGTCACCTGGTTGTAAATATTCTTTTCTCTTTTTCTGCCCTTTAATAAAAACTTCCCATTTTTTATGTTCCGGTAGAAAACTTGCGAATATTTGTTTTAGTTTTCCTGGAGCTTGTAGCGCACAACCAGAAGGTGTTCCTGTTAATAAAACATCTCCTACTTGAATACGAGCGAACCTGGAAAGTTCAGCAATGGTTTCTTTCGGTGGATATACCATTTGGTTTGCTTTTGCCGATTGTCTCACCTGTCCATTGACGGTGAGGTTTAGTTCCAATAAATCCATTTGATCAAAATCATTTGGTTCTAATACAGCAAGAATAGGACCTGCAGGAAAAAAAGTTCTGTAAGATTTTCCTTTATACCATTGCAATTGGGGAAGTTGAATATCTCTTGCAGAAATATCATTAGCAATAAAAAGAGCGGTTATATAATCTTTAGGGTTGTAAGAATGGAGATCAAGATCTTCGTTGATTTCTTTCCCAAATATAATTCCTAGTTCAATTTCATAATCTAATAGTTCAACATGTTTCGGTCGGATCACATCGCCAATGGCAGTGGTAATGGCTACATCAGATTTTGTAAAAAATAAATTATATGTTTTTGATTTAGGATTTAATCCTGCTTCTAACGAATGTTTTTTGTAGTTAGCACCTTGGCAAATCACTTGGCAAGGGGCCGTGATGGGTGACAAAATAGTAATTTTGTTTTTGGAAATTGTTTTCTGCGTTGTATTGTTTGTTGGAGTTTTGATTCTTTTTTTTTGAAGACCAACTAACAAGTCCTTGGTTGTTAAATCACCGATATGTAAAGGAAGGATTTCTTCATTTGCGATCATTCCCCAATCAATTTGGTTTTTATATTGAAAGCGTACAAAATTTTTTGCCATCGTAGACCTACGAATTTAAGATTGAGGTGGGGAAGAAGACTCAGGGGCCGGTTTGGCGGCCCTTGTAGTATGAAGTGAAGTACTTGGAACTTATTCTTCAGAGAAAAGGTTGTTGAGTGAATCGATGAGGGTATCTACTTCCACACCATAACCCATACAAACTTGTTCTATTGTTTCTACTTCATTAATAGAGCAGTGTGAACATCCACCTAAATGGTAGCTGGAGAAAACAAGTCCTGCTTCTGGATGGATCGCAATTGCTTCACCCACAGTCATTTCTTTAAAAAAGCGCGGTTTTGTTGTTTCAGTCATCTTAAGAACCCCGAGGAAGGAAATTACTATACAAATATTGGACTGTGCTCTATTCGTCAATGGAATGTTTACCCAAGAAAACGGGAAATTTTATGTCCGGATTGAGGGGCGGTTTGAATCGGCCCATTTCCTCTACCAGTACTTTGCCGATGGCTCCGATGAGCCGATCCACGGCCATTCCTGGAAGGTAGAGGTGTTTTTAGAGGGAAATACGAACATCCGCCCCGATGGGATCTCATACGATTTTTTAAGCGCACGCACCAAACTGTTGGAACTAGTTCACTCTATTGACCACATTCTCATCAACGACCACCCAGACTTCAAAGGAATTAACCCTACCTCTGAAAATGTAGCTCGTTGGTTTTATTCTGGATTGAAAGAAGATGTAAAATCTTCTGATGGCCGAATCAGAAGGATTGTGATTCACGAGGGTCCAGAAAATCTTGCGTTCTTTGAACCTTGATTGTACCTTAATTCTGCTTGCCTAATAACATAAGTTAGGTACTATCCCTTATTTATTTTCCTACACTTCAGCAGCTTATGATTTTTTAATTTTTGACTTACCATTCTAACCTGCATTGGCTTCTGTCGATTGCGTTGAAATGAATTTAGGTTGTATTTACACCATTTTAAAAAAGAACGTTTGGTATAAAAAGATTCGTAGTTTGTAACCTTACGGATTTTTTATGTCAACGAACAGTAGTTTGTGCCTCAAAATCGACATAATCTAAAGTTTCTCCGGTTTTTAGAAATTGAGAGCTGACATTCGTTCAACATTTACCTTTCATTTTTATTGCAGATCTTTTTGTTTTTTTTCATCGAATTTTGGCTTCATTATCGATTGCATTTCTATCGGGTACTTATGAAAATCGATAGAACCCTCTATGCCACTTACGGAACTCAAACAAAGTTTAGGTCATATCCTTCTGGTGGAAGATGAAGCGATACTTGCTATCTCCCAGTCGGAATTTTTGAAAAACAAAGGGTATTCCGTTCACTATGTTTCCAATTCCGCTGATGCTTACGATTACATTACTGCAGGTGAAAAAGTCGATTTAATCCTAATGGACATTAACCTTTCTGATGGTATGGATGGGATCCAACTAGCTGAAAAGATTTTATCCTATCGTGAGATTCCTATCCTTTTTGTAAGTGGTTATTCTGATAATAAAATATTGGATAGAGTTTGTAAAATAAAACACTACGGTTATGTTCCTAAAGTATCAAGTCCCGATATAGTTGAATGTATGATTCGATCAGCACTGCAACTTTATAGGGCAGAGCAGACATTAGCATTTAGAGAAAATGAACTTCGTATTACTTTTGAAGCTATGGGTGATGGAGTCATTGTTCTTTCACCGGAAGGATTGATTCGAGAGATCAACCATAAGGCTTTGGATATGTTAGGTTATAGCAAATCAGACGTAATTGAAAAAGATCTTAACTCATTTTTATTTTTGGTACAAGCAGATGCAAGAACAAGGGTTTCCTATCCTTTTTTAAACTCAAATGTAGAATTTATTCAGACAGAACGTCGCAATGATTTGATAATTGTTTCTCGCACTGGTCGTGAAACACATGTTACTGAAACTATATCTCCTATTTTAGATGCCGAAAAAAAACTAAATGGTATCGTGATTGTATTTAGAGAAACACCAAATGCTCCGGTTTTGGTTCCCCCGAAAGATGGTGAAAGTCTTTATGCAAAAGTTTTTCAACTGAGTCCCATCGCAATGGCAATTTCTACAGTAAAAGATGGAACATATTTGGATTTGAATTCCGCAATGGAGACTATCTTTCAATTTGATAAATCAAAGGTGGTAGGCAAAAAAACCAACGAATTTAAAGCCTGGAGCAATGCAGAACAAAACGAAAGGCTCAGTAATATCTTTAAAGAAAAAGGTAGAATGTCCGGCGAAAGGATGTCAGTGGAACATTCTGACGGAACCAAGTTTGAAGTACTTGTGTTTAGCCAGGCATTTGAAATTGCAGGTGAACGTTTCGTATTGTGGATTAACTTAGATGTCACTAAGATTTTGGATATGGAAAACAGATTAGCAAAATCTTTAGAAGAAAAAGATGTCCTCCTAAAAGAATTACAACATCGTGTTAAAAATACCCTAGCCATTATTTCCGGACTTTTGAATTTAGAATCTTTTAAAGTTGAGAATGAAGTCGCCAAACAATCATTTTTAAATGCCCAATCTCGTATCATGTCTATGTCGAAGGTTTATGAAAACCTGTATCAATCAGAGGATTTAGAGTCCGTTGATTTACGAAAATATATTGAAGACTTGGTATTTAGTCTTCATGATATTTTTGTACTTAATCCCACGAAGATACGCTTCGATGTAAAGTTGGAAGATATTCGATTGGATTTAAAACGAACTTTACCTCTCGGATTGATTTTAAACGAATTATTGACCAATGCATTGAAGTATGCATATCCGAATGAAAATGGCGGTGACATTCGTGTTCATTTGTCTAGTTCCAATGAGAGTATTATTTTATCCGTAGGCGATGATGGTGTAGGACTACCGGATTCTGTGAATATTGAAAAAGGAAACCATTTCGGTTATGAGTTGATTCGAAGTTTGACTTCCCAACTCAAAGGGGTATTTTCTTCTGTTTCTAAAAAAGGAGAAGGATTGAATATCATGATCTCTTTTCCTCAGAAGAGCAAAGATTAAAATATCTAAGTCGTTTGAGTGTATACTCTTTATCTTCGTTTTCTCCCTCGTATCGTTCCAATAAAAACCAGTCGCACTTGTTTGATCGTTTGGAGTTTTAATTTTCTCATCTCAGAATGTGCATCAGTGGAAAGATCCAAAAAATCGGAAGCCATTTGAAAGCAGAGGCTCACTATCAATTCAGAAGCAAATTGGATATCGTCCACCGGAATCATCTTTGGCATTCTCATATCCTTTGCTAATTCAGTTGCAATGGACTTCATGGATTCCCTGATTTTTTCTCGAATCTTTAGGTTACCACCGGTTCTTTCCCTAGCGATAAAACGAAAAAGAGAGCGGTTATTGGCAACGTAGTCAAAGAAAAACCCAATGGTGAGTCTTAAGGCGGATTTATAGGCCCCTTTGTTCCTGGCATCCCCGACAATTGCCTGGATTTTTTCTCCGCAATCGTCTACGAGAGACAATCCAAGTTCCTCCATATTTTTAAAATGACGGTAAAAAGCCGCCGGAACAATCCCTGCTTCTCCCGCCACTTCACGAAGACTTAGGTCACCCAAACCTTTTTCTTCACCCATAAGCCGCAAAGCGCCTTCTAGCAGGTTGCTGTGAGTGCGTAGCTTTTGGGCGTATCGTTTGTTGAGTTTCATAGGTTGAATTCAGTAAACGATTGTTCACTTTTTTTCAAAAAGCAAGGATTAAAACTCCATTTTGGGATTGACTTACTTAACGATGTAAATTAACACTATTAGTTATCTCTGTGAACATATGTTCACTTAAATGCGAAATACGAGGCGAAAATGAAAACATTTCCTTTTATCTACAACGAACCCAAAGAATTTCTGGGATCACTCCAATGGAAGGACTGGGCCGATTTCCTTCTGGGAGAAATCAATCCGAGATATTCAGTCACTACCATTAAAGCAAAAGTAATCTCTGTCCGTGAAGAAACTGCAGATTCCAAAACGTTTGTATTAAAACCAAACTGGCTTTGGAAAGGATTTGTTTCGGGCCAACATGTTCCCGTCACTCTGGAAATTGCCGGCAGAAGAGTTACACGGTTTTATTCATTATCCTCTGCAAAAGGAAGCAAGTATGTCTCAATCACCGTAAAACGTCAGTCAGGTGGACTTGTTTCCAATTTTATCAATCAAAATATAAAAAAAGGTGATTTGTTGGAGCTCGGTGAACCGCAAGGTGAGTTTGTTTTGCCGAAAACATTACCTTCTAAATTTTTATTTTTAGCCGGTGGAAGTGGAATTACTCCAATCCATTCTATTCTTAAACAACTTCAATCAATGAAATACAATGGAAAAGCTACACTCCTTTACTTTGTAAGATCTATTGACGATATCATTTTACGTTCTTCTCTAGAGGAAATCGAAAAAGAAGCAGGTTGGTTGGAGATTCGTTATATTTTTTCTGATGTTCCTAAAGAGGGTTATGACTCGGGTTTTTTAACTAAGGAAATTTTACAGAAGTATACAGATGATTTAAAATCCTATTTTGTTTATGTATGTGGTCCTGCACCGATGCAAACCAAAGCACTTTCTCTTTTAGAAGGAAATGAAGTAAAGTCAGAGTTATTTATGTTACCTGGTCAATCTTCATTAAAAGTGAAAAAAACAGGTACAGTGGATGTATTCCTTTCGTTAAGTCACAAAACCATTCAAGTGAAAGGGGAAAGATCTTTACTAGAAGAATTAGAAGACCAAGGAATTTATCCGCAAAGTGGATGCAGGATGGGAATTTGCCATACTTGTGTTTGCAAAAAATCTGCTGGCTCTGTCACGGATTTAGCAAAGGGCGAAGTATCGGGTTTAGGTGAACAAAACATCCAGATTTGTATTTCTCGTGCCGAATCAAATTTAGAATTGGAACTTTAGAATTGGAACTATCGATACTAAAGAGATTGAAGTAAAAGGAATAATCATAGGAAAAAATAATGAGAACGATTAGTAAAAAATTAAATAAAGAAGAAATTGAATCCTTTGGAAAAGAAATAGATGCCCTTCGCGAAGAAGTTATGTCCAAAGTAGGGAAAGAAGATGCAGATCATATTCGATTCATCTATAAAGCCTATCGGTATACAGAAGTTTTAGGTCGTGGCTTAATTCACTTTAGTTTCGAACCAATCTCATTTATCGCAGGTACAACGTTACTTTCCATTTCAAAAATTATCAATAATATGGAACTTGGTCATAATGTCCTACATGGGCAGTATGATTGGATGAACGATCCTAGATTTAATTCTCGTACTTTTGAATGGGACATTGTTTGCGATGCCCACCAATGGAAATTTTATCATAATTATATGCATCATACATACACAAATGTGTTAAACAAAGACCATGACTATGGTTATAATTTTACACGTTTGACCGAAGGACAAAAATGGAAACCCATAAACCTAACACAACCTTTTACCAATTTGTTCCTTGCTATGACCTTTCAATGGGGAATTGGTGCACATGGATTTCGTGTTGAACACTTAGAAATTCCTAAAAAACAAAGAAATAAAAGATCCTTAAAAGATTTTAAGAAAGTGTTCTTTAAGAAAATTGAACTACAGGTTGTAAAGGATTACTTACTGTTTCCACTCCTTGCAGGTCTTAATTTTCCAAAAGTTCTATTAGGGAACATGATTGCAAACTTAGTCAGAAACCTTTGGACTTATGCTGTAATTTTCTGTGGTCACTTTACCGAAAATGCGGAATCGTTTTCTGCAGAAGAAATTGTTGGTGAAACTAAAGGTCAGTGGTATCTAAGACAACTTAAAGGTTCTTCTAACTTGGATGGCAGTAAATTCTTTTATACGATGACCGGACATTTAAGTCACCAGATCGAACACCATATGTTCCCTGGTATGCCTGCAAAACGTTACCGTGAAGTGGCACCTCGTTTGAAAGAAATTTGTGCAAAATACGGCCAACACTATAATACAGGAAGTTTTGTGAAACAGTTTGCTTCTGTTTGGAAACGAATCATTGCTTATTCATTTCCTGATTCCGTTGCTGGGAAAATAATGGGAAATAAAAAGAAATACTTAGAACCAACTGGTTTACTTTCACAACCTAGTTTTCAAGTTTCCCTTCCAATGGAAGAGAAATCAGTAACTCTTACTTAACCTGAACAATTTTGGATTTTCCACTGGCGCATTGTGGAAAATCCATCCCTTTCCTTTCTTTTGGGTCCTCAAAACGAGGACCCTTTTTTTTAACTTAGTCTGATTTTGTTAGCGGATAGAATTGCTAAACTATCAGTATGAAAATCTTTACACCACTGGCTGCGTAATTCCTTTCTTTTAACTGATTTATTTTTTGCTCTTTCCATTAGGTATCCAACAACAACTCTTGCAGCTGACTCTACTACTTCAAAACTATGTGCTTCTTTTCTTTGTTGGTCTTCTATTGATTTATATATTTCCACAATGGATTCAAAAAGATTTCGAATTTCCCCAAGTTTGGAGTTTGCTTCTGAACCATTTGCCAAATGATCTAAATAAGCTCGGAACGTACCTGTCGCACTCATACCCGAAGTAATTCCACCAATGGCAGCATTGACCTGGATTTGTGTGGTACCATCGTAGATATTTGTGATTCTTGCATCTCTATAAAGTCTAGAGAGATCGTAATCTTCAGTATATCCTGCACCACCTAATACTTGTAATCCGTCATAAACTAAATCATTACACATTTCGGAGTTATAGTATTTGGAAATAGGTGTAAGTGTGTTTGCAACTTTTTCCCAAAATTTTCCAATTTTAGATTCTTCTGAAGTGGTTGTCCTTCCGTCTTCATACCAGTAGTATTTATCAACAGAGTAAGCGGCTTCTACCATAAGGCAACGCATTCCAGCTAGTTCCCTTTCCATTCGATCCAAGATCCGACGTACGGCAGGAATTTCATAAATGGGTTTTCCAAATTGAATTCTCTCTTTTGCGTATTTGAGAGCTTCTTCATAAGCTGCAGTAACAATTCCTGTTCCTTGTGAAGAGACACTAAGACGGGCTCCGTTTAGCATTCCCATCACATATTTTACCAGTCCGAATCCTTCTTTGCCAACTAAATGACCCTCACTATTTTCAAAAACAGTCTCGCAAGTTGCCGATGCTTTAATTCCGAGTTTTTTTTCAATTCCTTGGACTGTGTAATTTTTATTTTCTACTATGAAGAAAGACAGTCCTCTGGCTCCACTTTCCTGTGTTCCTGTTCTTGCAAGTGTGAGTGTAATTCCTGGACTACCATTAATTCCACAAGCAACAGTTTGAAATCGTTTCGTTCCATTTAGAAACCATTTATCATCTTTTTTAATGGCTTTTGTCGTAATATTGGGTAGATCAGATCCAAAGTCAGGTTCAGAAAGACCCATTGTGACTGTATAATTTCCTGAGATTAATTTTGGAATCCATTCTTCTTTCATTTCTTCCGAGGCACAAACTTCTAAAATTGCAGCAAGCCCCATACTTCCTACAGCAATTGTGATAGAACTATCCGACCTATACATTAGCTCGGCTATAATCGCCTTGATGATGCTAGGTGTACCGAGTCCACCGTATTTTCTTTTGAAAGCAGCGGGTCCAAGTCCGGCATCATGATACATTTTGACTACATCAACCATTTCTTGTGGATGGATCACATTTCCATTTTCGAATTTTAATCCTTTGGAATCCACCACTCCGGCGACTTGAGAAACATACATGCCACTAATTTCTCCACATGATTTTAGAATTTCTTCGTAAAATGATTTCGCCTCACCAACATTAGTTGGCGCATATTCCAATCTTGGATTATTATTTTCTGTATATAGTTTGGAGTCTGAAAAATTATTTTCGTAAAGGGGAACGATCTCATTCCAATCGATTAATTCGTAAAAGTGTTCTTTTAAATCTTCGTTTGTTTGAAAGTAATTGCTTTGGATCATATAATTTCCTTTTGGATTAGAAGATAAATTTTATAATTGTGAGGCGATTAAAAAAAATCGTATAACAAAAAAAATTGAAGTTACGGAAAAATGGTGAACCGTTCGGTCTCCTTTTTGACGTAATGGTCAGAAACAAAAGCGAACATAGTAACAAAATTTCCCAATCCTCCATAAATCTTGAGAATTTGCGGAGAAATTTAGTTTTCTTTTTTAGTTTTCCTTATTAAGATTCTAAATCTATCGTCGCCAAATGATTGGATTTCCCTTTGATCTGGCGGAAAAGGAGAGGTATGAAACAACTCATTTCTATATTTACACTCGTTTTGGCCATTCAATGTGCAAGCGTGCCAACGGCGCAACTGCCCGTAAAATCAACGATCACTGGAACGCCGGTAGAATACAAATTGGATGGGAAATTGTATGAAGGGTATCTTGCCACTGATTCCTCAATGACTGGAAAACGTCCTGGTGTTCTTGTGATTCATGAATGGTGGGGATTAAATGAATATCCTAAGCAAAGGGCAAGACAGTTAGCGGATTTAGGTTATGTTGCCTTTGTAATGGATGTTTACGGAAAAGGAATTATTGCCAAAGACCACGTGGAAGCAGGGAAACTATCTGGTGCCAACGGAGATCCCAAAGTCATACTCAAAAAAATCTACAAAGCAATCGATATCCTAAAATCAAATTCAAATGTTGATGTTAGTAAAATTGGAGCCATTGGATATTGTTTTGGTGGAGGTGGTGTCATCGAACTAGCATTAGATGGCGCTGATTTGAAGGGTGGTGTAGTTTCCTTTCATGGTTTTTTTGGTAGCAAAAATTTGACAACAGGAGCTAAAAAAATCAAAAGTAAGGTCTTAGTACATCATGGGGCCGATGATCCTTTTGTTCCTAAATCTTCCGTGGAAACTTTTATTAAAACAGTGACAGATGCTAAAGCTCCGGTGACTTTTATTTCACATCCGGGGGCAGTGCATGGATTCACTAGACCTGGTTCCGAAAAACAGGGCTTACCTGGTCTAGCGTATAATGAAAAAGCTGATTATGCATCTTTTGATAGCATGAAAACTTTCTTTGCCGCAAACTTCAAATAAACGAGAGGAAGAACAAAAAGGGTTAGTGCACTTGCAGAGACTAACCCTCCAATCACTACGGTGGCAAGGGGTCTTTGAACTTCGGCCCCGGGTGATGTGCTGATCGCCATCGGTATGAATCCAATTGATGCAAGAAAAGCTGTTGTCAGGACTGGACGTAGTCTTGAAACCGCAGCTTCTTTTACTGCATCTTCTTTTTTCATTCCAGATTGTTCTAAGCTGCGGATAAAGCTAATCAATACAAGTCCGTTGAGAACCGCAATTCCAAAGAGAGCAATAAAACCCACTCCCGCAGAAATACTAAACGGTAAACTACGGAGATACAAAGCAAAAATTCCACCAGTGATTGCAAATGGAACGTTTAGGAAAATGATAATTGCCGCAGAAACCTCGTTAAATGCAAAATAGAGTATTAAAAAAATGATAATAAGAGTAATCGGTACAACAACATATAGTGTTTTTGTTGCAGATTCAAATTTTTCAAATTCTCCGCCAGTTGTATAATGATAACCTGGAGGAAATTTGATTTCTTTTTGTAAGACTCTTTGTACAGCATTCACTGTGCTCACCATATCACTTCCGCGAATATTGAATTGAACCAAAGCATACCGGTTTTGATTTTGATGATAAATCTGCACTGGTCCATCTTCGATTTGAATTTCAGATAGTTCGTGTAAAGGCGCAAAGGTTTTATTCCCGACCTTTACCGGTATATTTTTGATTTGTTCTGGGTTTGGGCCAACATCGGTTTTAACTGCTATATCGAATCGTTTCATGCCTTCATAAACGATACCTGCTGGTACTCCAGAGGAAATAGATTCCGTGACTCGGTTGACATCAAGTATGGATTGGTCATATCGTGCCAACTTTTCTCTGTTCGGTTTGATGCGAAGGTATTCTAACCCGTACAATTGTTCGATTCGTAAATCGACGACACCAGGAACGTGTTTGATCTTCGTGGAGATTTCTTCTGCTATTGATTTTAATTGGATTAGATCGTCGCCAAATATTTTGATTCCCACATCGGCTCGAATGCCTGCCATGATTTCATTATTTCGCATTTCAATTGGTTGCGATAGTCCGTAGGCAACTTGAGGTGTTACTCTTTCGATGATTTCTTGTAACTTGGCTTCAATTTCTTGTTTGGTGAGATTCCATTCAGATCTAGGTTTCATATCTAAATACATATCTGTTTTTTCGACCCCCATTGGTTCTATTGCCAATTCGGGAGATCCAGTTCTGGAAACTACTTCTGTGATTTCAGGAATTTCTTTAAGAATAGCTTTCTCTATTTTCATGGAAGATTGTAAAGATTCGGTTAAAGTTGTTGATGGGTATCGACTAATTTCGATTAATAAATTTCCTTCATCTAGTTTGGGAAGGAATTCTCCTCCTAATCGAAAAAATAAAACAATAGATAGGATGAGGATTCCGATTGAAGAATAGGTGACCTTTTTAGATTCTCTCAAACAATATTCTAGTTTTGGAGTATACCAGTTGTGAATTTTTTGAAAAAACTTTGTTTCTCCTTCAGCGATATGACCTCCTTTTAAAAAGTAAGATGCTAGTACTGGTATTAATGTCAGTGTTAAAAAGAAAGCACCGAGTAGTGCAAAAAGTACGGTTGTCGCCATTGGAATAAACATTTTTCCTTCTGTTCCACTTAAGGTAAGGATTGGGATGTAAACAATTCCTATAATAATTTCTCCATAAATAGTAGCTTTCCGGACTTCAATGGTGGCTGTTAAAATAGTTTCTTTTTGTTCCTCATCAGTAAGATCTCGTTTTAATTCTTTTCTTTTTAATCCTAAGCGCCTATGAGAGTTTTCAATCAAAATGACCGCGCCATCTACAATGAGTCCAAAATCGATTGCTCCCATAGACATTAAATTTGCCGGAAGGTCGCGCAAAAACATAAGTGTAATTGCAAATAACATAGCAAGAGGAATGACCGAAGCAATCACAAGACCTGACCGAAAATCTCCAATCATCAAAAACAAAATTATGATTACGAGAATGGCTCCTTCAGAGAGATTCCAAACAATTGTTTTTAAGGTATTTTTTACCATAATCGAACGATCATAGTAAGGTTTAATTTTCATACCAGTTGGTAGAGTTTTTTCGATTTGCGAAATTTTATCTTTTACCGCGGTTGTTACTTCTAAAGAGTTTTCTCC
Organism: Leptospira soteropolitanensis; assembly: GCF_026151655.1. Taxonomy (GTDB): domain Bacteria; phylum Spirochaetota; class Leptospiria; order Leptospirales; family Leptospiraceae; genus Leptospira_A; species Leptospira_A soteropolitanensis. The sequence goes on from NZ_JAMQPN010000001.1 coordinate 807,595, forward strand.
GAGTAACATTAGTGTTACGGCACCTACAACCTCAGATTTTCCAGAGGCGGTGGCGGCTCCTTTTCTTAACCTAGGACCTTCCACAATGGTAGCAAGACTACTTAAATAAATGGGAAAACCATCTCCCATTTTTCCAACTTGGATCTTTTCAAAATCAGTTGTTGTTTTTAATAATCCATCGCTACCAACGATCAGTTGTTCACCTGATTTTTCTATATATCCACTACCGGTAGAAAGATTGTTACTTTGTACGGCGTTTACAATTTGATTTAAAGAAACACCAAGAGAAGCTGCTTTAAAAGGATCTACAATAACTTGGTATTGTTTTGTTTTTCCTCCAAAACTATTAACTTCTACAATTCCTGGAACTGTTTTGAGTGTTGGATTGATATACCAATTTAAATAGGTAGTGAGTTCCATTTGACTATGAAATTCGCTCTCTAAGGTAAATTGAAAAACCTCACCAAGACCTGTGGTGATGGGACCAATCACTGGTTTTCCAAAAATTGTGGGAATATTTTCTGAGGCTTCGGTTAGTTTTTCGCTAACCAACTGTCTGCTCTTCCACAAATCTGTACCATCCGCAAATACTGCAGTAACAAGAGAAAAACCGTAACGAGAAACAGATCGGACTTCAATTAAATTAGGAATTCCTGTGATGGCTCTTTCTACTGGTAGAGTAATATATTGCTCAATTTCTAAAGTAGATAACGCCGGTGAAGTAGTGATGACCTGAACTTGAACATTTGTAATATCAGGGACAGCATCTACTTTTAAATGTTTTAGAGAATAAAATCCACCAAATATAAGTAATGCGGTAAGGATTAAAACCAATAACCGATTATGTAATGATACTTGAACAATTTTTGTTAAGAATTCCATGTTATTCTCCGCCAAATGTTGATTTGAAGAGAATTGCCTTGAGTTCAAAGGCTCCTTTAGTTACGACTCGATCACCTTCGGTAATTCCAGAAATGACTTCTGTTTTCCCATCAGTTGTGATTCCTGTTGTAATTTCATTCCATTTAAATTCGTTACTTTTAGATTCTATAAATATAAATTTTTTATTTTGATAAGATTGGATAGCTTCTTCAGAGATTTGAATTCCTTTTCTACCGTTGACATTCAAAATTGCTTTGCCAAACAATCCTATCTTTGCTTTTCGACCTTTATTTTTAAAAACAAGTCTCGCATGAACAGTTCTAGATTCTGGATCTACTTTTTCTCCGATATGTTCTAAAATTCCTTCAAATTCAAAATCAGGATAAGCATTTAGGATAATTTTTCCGGGAATCCCTTCAGAGAGATATTTTAAATCGTTTTCAAAAATCTTTGCTTGGAACCAAAGTTTTGACAATTCGGCAATTGTCGTTAGGATTTGATTACCCAAAACGATCGATCCCGGGATGGCATTTCTTGACAAGGCAAGTCCAGATCTCGGAGAAAAAACGGTGTAGACACCTGATGCAGAATTATCAATGGCAAGTCCGTTCGCACGTAAGTTTTCTTCTGCGGAAATTTTTTCGGATTCAATCACTTTAAGATTTGATTCTGCATCAATAAGCTCTTGTTTGGCGGCTAAATTCATTTTTACTAATGAACTAATCCTATTTAAGTTTTGTTCGGCCGCCGTGTATTTTGATTTTGCTACCAAATAAGCCGATCTTAGTTTCGCTAACTCTGGGGAGTCGATGGTTGCTAGTTTTTGTCCTTTTTTTATGGAATCACCTTCCACAAATGAAACCGAGGTAATTCGTCCAGAGATCCTTGCTGGTACGTCAATGATCGCATCTGGGACTGCTTCTGTTTCACCAATGAGTTCAATTTTTGTTCCAATAGGTTCTGTTTTAGCAATTTCAATTTCTAAGGATAAGTTTTTTCTGTTCTCCTCCAAGATTTTTACAACATCTTTGGATTCTTCAGTACTTTCTGAAATCGTATTCGGTTCTCTAAATTTCCAGAAGTAAATAGAAATGGCAACGAAAAGGATTGAGCTAAGAAGTATTATAGTTTGTTTTTTCATGGTTTGACCTCAAATGAGTCGCTAGGTAGACCGAGAACACGGACAAGTTCAATTTGGGATAATTCAAATTCAGATTTTGTGTTCAGGTAATTTAATTTCGTTTGTAAAAGAATTCTTTGTAGGTTGATGGCATCGATAATTTTCATTTTACCGAATTGAATTGCTTCCTGTAGATTTTTTAAATCCGATTCAGCACGTTCCATTTTGTTTTTATCATAGAGTTTGATTTCTTCGGAAAGGTTTATAAAATTAGTAAGTGCAAAAAGAACTTCCTGTTTGATATTCCTAGACACCGATTCTTTAAGTTCTTTGTTACTGTCGACTTTTGACGTTGCAATAATGGTTTCACCTTCGTAATCTCGCCAGACTGTCAAGGGTAAACTTAACATTCCTCCAACTACCTTCTCGTTAAATCCATCATTTTGTGCAAATGCTCCCAAAGTGACGTTTGGGATTTTCTGTCGCCTAACTTCATTTTGTCGTAAAATTGATAATTCAATTTCCTTTTCTGACAATGATAGTTCAGGGCGCATTCTCATTGCCATTTGAATTAAATCCACTTTTTCATTTGGTAACTCTTTAGGCAAAGTCCAGTTATGATTCGGGATTGTGTCAATTTCAAGAGGTAAACCAAGTAATATTTCGAGTTCCGATTTTGCATTTTCAGACAAACGATGTGTTTGGTTCCAAATTTTAAAGATTCGAATTTCTTCTGATTCTGAGAGAGATTCGTCTACACCTGGAGATAAACCTTCGTTAACTCTTGCTTTCGAAACTTTCCTTAGTTCTTTGACAAGGTTTAAGCTATTGAAACTATTTTCTTCTTCTAGAAGTAGATAACGATACCTTGTCATCTTTTTTAAAGCATCAAACTCTAGAGATCTTCTTACTGTTTCTAAACGGAAGACTTGTGCTTTAAATTCTTCATCAGCAATTTGAACTCCGATTTCTCGTTTTCCATTGGTAAAAATTTCTTGGTTTACCATTACTTGAAAGTTATTCGCTGCGTTAGGTCCCGATAGAAATGTGGTACCCGAAGATTCTTCTCTTCTAGTTGCCACATAACTGCTAAAAATTGGATTCGATGGAAAGTAGTAAGAAGCAATTTTTTTTCTACCAGAGATCTCCTTGAGTTTGATTTCTTCAACCCGGAAGTCGGGATGTTTAATGACGATGCAATGACTCAGTTCCGCTATGGTATTATTTTTTTTACAGCTTACGTCATAAGATTCATTTGAATCCGGATGAACCGGATTTGCTGTAAAGTATATGTAAACCAAACAATAAGCCATTACTTTAAGTTGTTTGGGTAAAAGATTAAAGTACATAAAACCTCCTAAAAGTGTTCATGCAATGAAATTGCAAATCAACTAAGAGAGGTTCTGTTTAGGTGGACGGAAAAAATTATTTAAAGTAACCAGTTTTGGGATAAGAATGTCAGGTTGTTTGATATAAATTTTATGAAGTTGTATGAGTACATGAGAAAGATGTAAGTCCCAAGAGCAGGACATAATCAAATTGCAAGGACAAGAAAAACAGACATGGTCTGTATGTTCACCGTCTTCTTGTAAATCATGACCAGGATTTAATCCGAAAGCATGATCCAAAAAAGCGTAAGGACATCCACTTTCTGGGATACCGATAAGTCCGCAATTGACTTCATTGTCAACAATGCGTTGGTAAATAAAATGAGTGGAAAATAAAAATATAAAGCTAAACAAAAAAACTTTCTTCCAGAATCTTAGTTTTTTCAGATTTAGCTTCATCACCCTACTTAAAGTTTGGTATCCCCTTTGCAATTTGCAATAACTTATCTGCAATTTCTGGCACACAAATAGGGGAAACATGGCTACTATCGACAAAAGTTTTACAATTTGTATTCCCTTTGTTCAAAGATATCAGACGAATATTTTTTGAATTTGGATCCACCAAAGGTCTACCAAAAGTTTCCATTAAATTTCCACCCGTGATCGATTTTCGGAGTTGGCTGTAGTATGGGTGGACTTGTGGTTCCCAGAGCACGGTCGGAATATTATGTTCCTCAGCATGTTGGATGATTTTCTTTAGAAAGCCATATTCCGTTTCAGAAAAGGTATAATTTGTAAGTAACAGTTCACGTTGAGATTCACTATAATCTACGATCCGATCTTTGAATTCTTGTGGTGTGAAATTATCTAAGTTGATCCCAATTTTATTAGGATCAAAAGGTCTTTTTTTATTTAAGTAAGAGGCAAGTGCAATGAAGTAAGTATCATCATTAGCGGTTTTACCTTTGATCCAATTAGATACTCCTTGTGTTGGGCTAAAATGGTAGTTATAAGAAAGGAAAAACAATTTTGATAAGATTTCCCGTTGGTATTTAAAATTGAAAGTTGGGTAAATGTCGATTAACTCATCCTCATGCAACATTAACTCTTGCCATTTGGATTTGTAAGAAAACACATTGTTTTCATTTAACATTTCTTCAGAAAATTCCAAAAACAACAAATCAGGTTTAAAACCTGACTTGGTCATCGATTGGATCATTAAATAAAATAAAAAATATTCGGATGCTTTTATGGAAGATCTAGTTTCGAAATAAATTGGTCCATCATAAGTAGATTGGTTTACAGGAATTTTATCCCATTCGTGAAAAATATCAGAACGAGAAGTGCCAGTAACAACAACTACTTTAGTATTTTCTGATTGGAGTTTTTTATCTTCCTCCCAAACTTTTGGTAAACCAACTAGTACGTTTTGTCCAGATTTGTAAGCTCTTCGACCAGCTTCTCTTAACTCCGGTATACAAACCATTTTATCAACCAGAAAGACAATGAAGATGATGAAAAAAGGATATAAATAAATTCGTTTTTGGTTCATAAGTTCTCTCAGAATTGGAAATAGATAAATGTTTCCACTGGGTTTTCAATTTTGACTAATGCGAAGAAAACGAGTAAGGAAAATATTGGAACCAACCAATGCACGTATGGTTGCAGTTTTTCTTTAAAATAGTTTTTGTATTCAACAAACTGAAAGACGTAACAAGCAAATATTAATAACCAAAAATCTGGTTTATAAATAAAATTTTTCGCCGTGGAAGTGGATGCTGACCAAAATTTATAAATTCCTTGTAAGGAATCTATCCGAAAGAAAGGGCTGACTAAATTGAATCCGATAAATACATAGATAAATCCAATTACTTTTTGTTTGGTATTCATGTCCTTTCTGTTCATTTTGCCGAAAGTAAATCGTTCAATAGCAAGGAAGATGCCGTGTAAAAACCCCCAAATAAAAAATGTATATGTATTTCCATGCCATAATCCTGCCAAAGCCATAACGGTGACAGTATTGAACATAAAACGCGACTCGGATACTCTATTCCCACCTAACGGGATATAAAGATAGTCTCTGATCCATGTTGATAAAGTAATGTGCCACCTGGACCAAAATTCAGAAAAACTAACCGATAAAAATGGAGAACGAAAGTTTTCTGGAATTTCATACCCAAGTAAAAATGCAGAGCCTCGCGCAAGATCTGTATAACCAGAAAAATCTCCATAAACCTGTAATGAGAAAGCCATAGTAGAAATAAAGATACTTAGCCCATCGTATCCGGCCGGATCAGCAAAAACTGGATTGATGGACTTTGCAATTTGATCTGCAATTAAAACTTTTTTAATAATACCTGAGAGTATATGTAGAATGCCTCGGTGTACGAAATCCCAATTGAGTTTAGCATGATCGATTTGTTCATAAAAATCATCATGACGCATGATGGGACCTGCGATGAGTTGTGGGAAAAATAAAATAAAAAGTAGAAAATTGGTAAATGGAGATTCGGTGAATTTGCCTCTCCAAGCATCAACGAGATAGGCAATCATTTGAAAAGTATAGAAGCTGATCGCCAGGGGAAGAGCAAATTGACTTAATGATTGGATAAAGGGTATTGATATTTCGCCTTCTTTACTTAAAAATTGTAAATAAGTCAGTATATATTTGAAGAAACAAAGGTTCAGTAAGTTGATTACTACACCTAAAACTAAAAAGATTTTCTTTCTAGTTTTTAAGATTCCTAAAACGAAAAAATGAGTGATGAGGATGAAAAGTAAAAAGTGAGATAAAAAAGAAAGGCTCCAATATCCATAAAATACTAAGGAGAAAAAAATCAGAATGTACTTTCTGAACCTTCCGGGAGCCATCCAATAGATAGTATAACAACCTACAAAAAATAGAAAATAGTCAATGGAGTTGAACAGCATTTTCCCTAGAATTTCTGCGATATTTTTTTCTACCAGTCATTTTACACAATCATACTTGCCTCAAAAATCAAACTCAGGAAGATCAGTCTTCATGGCGACTCAAAATATACTTTGGACACCTCATTCAAAAGAAACCAACCTTTCTCGTTTTTTTGGCCATCTAGAAACTAAGTTAGGGAAGACGTTTTTAGATTATGTTTCTTTTCATAAATTTTCTGTGGATGAATATCAATTATTTTGGAAAGAGTGGTTGTCATACTCTGGATTCAAATTACATAAAGAACCAGAAAAAACGATAGAGCTCGGCCATCATTTTTCAAAGTCAAATTGGTTTCCCGGTGCTTTATTTAATTTTGCAGAGAATTTATTAGAAGTTGGAAAACCACAAGATATGGCTTTGGTGTTTTATTCCGAGGATGGTAATATTCAGAAGTTAACTTATCTGGAAATGAAAAATGAAGTTTTGAAATTGCAAAAACATTTGATTTCGCTTGGAATAAAAAAGGGAGATCGAGTTGTTGGTCTTGTTCCGAATGCACCAATATCCACGATTGGAATGTTGGCAACAACTTCGTTAGGTGCTATATGGTCAAGTGCTTCCCCTGACTTTGGTGTTCGGGGAATTTTGGACCGGTTCGAACAGATAAATCCGAAGGTTCTCATTTCTGTAGAATCTTATTTGTTTAAGGGTAAAAAGATTTCGATCACCGATAAACTGGAAGAAGTTTCTATTCAATTAAAAAATACCAAAAACTCAGAGTTTAAACAGACATTGATTTATGATTTTGTTGAACGAGTAAAAGACTTTGGAAAAATACAGTTACCTCACAGATATTCCGAGATTAATCCTCCGAATTCTTCTGATCAAATGACTTATACTTCCATATCATTTTCCGATCCAGTATATATTATGTTTTCTTCCGGGACAACTGGTCTTCCAAAATGTATTGTTCAAGGTGGGGGAGTGTTACTAAATCATACCAAAGAACTTTCGTTACATTGTAACTTATCCAAGTTAGATAGATTTTTTTATTATACAACTTGTGGATGGATGATGTGGAATTGGTCACAGTCTGCTTTGGCATTGGGCGCAACACTTTATCAATTTGATGGTAATCCTTTTCATCCAAATTGGGAGATTCTTTGGTCTATGGCTGAGAAAGAATCCATTAAAGTTTTTGGAACAAGCGCTAAATATCTTTCCGTTTTAGAGGAAGATAAGGTTTCTATAGAATCCAAATACCCTTTGCCTTCTCTGGAAGTTATCCTTTCAACAGGTTCTCCATTACCAAACTCAGGATTTCGTTATGTTTATGAGAATATAAAGAAAGATGTACAGTTGTCTTCCATCTCTGGCGGAACAGACTTAAACGGATGTTTTGCTTTAGGAAATCCCAACTTACCGGTGTATGAAGGTCAAATCCAATGTAAAGGCCTTGGAATGGATGTACAGGTGTTTGATGATATGGGAAAGTCTGTCTTGAACCAAAAAGGGGAGTTGGTTTGCCCCACACCATTCCCGTCCATGCCTCTTTTCTTTTGGAATGATGAGACAGGTGTAAAATACAAATCTGCATATTTTGAAACTTATGATAATATTTGGTGTCACGGAGATTTTGCATCGATCACACCTGAAAATGGTTTGGTGATTTATGGTCGGTCCGACGCCACTTTAAACCCAGGAGGGGTTAGGATTGGTACTGCGGATATTTATTCCGTAGTCTCTACGATCCCAGAAGTGAAAGACAGTGTGATCATTGGTCAAGAATATAAGGACGATGTTAGAGTGGTTTTGTTTGTTGTTACAGCAGACGGGATAATTCTTGATGAAAGTCTGATTAAAAAAATTAAAGAACGGATCAAACAAGAAACATCGCCGAGGCATGTACCGTCTTTAATCCTTTCTGTTCCCGAAATACCTTATACGGTAAATGGAAAAAAAGTGGAAATTGCCGTAAAACAAACTGTAGCTGGACTAGAAGTTAAAAATAAAAATGCTTTAGCGAATCCTCATTCGCTCGAATATTTTAAGAATTTAGCAGAACTTGCCGTATAAGGATTCTAACGGTATTCTCAATTGCTTATTTTTGCATTTTTTGGATGTATTCAGCCACAGCATCAATCTCTGACTTTCGCATATGCGAATATGCTTTCATATAGGTTCCTGGAATTCCATTTTTGATGCTTTTGGCAATGGCTTCTTTAGAAGATCCATAGATGTAGGTAGATTTATCTTGGAAATTTGGGATCCGCGAAGTAGATAAAACTTGAGTCCTTGTTCCTCTTCCATTCCCTGCGATGCCATGACAGGAAGCACAACCATTTTGTACGTACATTGCTTCTGGAAAGGGAACAGTGACTGCTGGTGGTGGTGGCGGTTCTTTTTTCGGTGTTTCGTCTTCCGAAGTACAACTGGGGCTGAATGAAAGAACGATTAAAAATATAAGTGGTAAAAGGTTCTTCATTTTATATTGATAACAATCTGAAATTTCATATTTAAAATGCAGATTCATTAGAATCAATCACAAGTGATTGCGGGAATTACTAAATCAACATTATACTTTTGCGATAAATAACAAAATACAATCGCCTTTCCCGTAGCGTTTAAACTAGTTTTATAATAAATTACTTCACTAATATGTCCTGAGAAAAAATTCGAGGCAGATTCATTGGTTCCCAAATAGAGATTGTTTTGTGAATATGTTTGTGCAGGATTAACTGTAATTCCACTATTGTACATGTTGGAACTAAATTGAAAAGAAACACCATTGCTTTGGTTGAAATAAACCAGGTAAGGAACGAGTGTTCCTGTAAAAACAGGATTAGAATATCCTACATCTCCAAAGCCAGGTTTGGACATATGAATTCGATTGCTTTGTAAATGATAAGATACTCCTACTGAGGCAGATTCCAAAATTGGGGCATCTACGTTATTGGTTCGACTAAAGGCCAAAAAGAAGCTAGAGTCGTTTGACGGGATGTCTGTAGCAGGGCTTCTAATAAGATACTGCGAGCTTGCGGCATTAAAATTAACAGAAGGTTTTCCATTGTATCCAACATTGTTGAACGTCGGTGGTACAGTCCCATTAAAAAACGAAGCATCATATCCACTTCGATCGTGCCAAGTCGTTACATCTGTCCCGTTCCCTTGGTTAGACAAACTATCGGCACTTAGGTGGAGAACTAAGCTACTAAGTCCTAAAGTTGGTGACCATGATGGTACTTGTCTCGGATCATATCCGGATAGTGCCTGTATTTCATTTGTACTCAAGGCTCTATTGTAAATTAAAAGCTCATCAATGGATCCGGTGAAACTTGTGGCGAAATCAGTTCTTGTTCCAATGGTGAATGCAAGCGGAAGTGTGTCCCAAGCACTTTTGACATTTGTTTGGAGTAAAACACCGTTGTCATATAACATCGCGAGATTTCCGTTAGCTGGTCCATGAAAAACCCCACAAAGTTGGTGCCAGGTGTTTTCATGATTATAATAAAGGCCTTCAACATCATTTCCAAATCCGCCAAATAAATATTTACTGCCGGCACTTCCTGATCCGAGTGACGTTAATCGATCTACACTTGCCATTCCGTAACTAACAATGGTTCCTGGATTGGTCAGCTGTGATTTGTAGTGTACGCAAATAGTCCTTGGTTTATTCGAATTTGGTAACTGAGTATCGGTGGTGGATACGGACAAGTAATTCGTTCCGTTGGTACTAATGGCACTGGCTGCATTCCCGAAACGATCAGTTGAGAAACCAACGCCCATGTTGCTAACTTGGTTTCCCATTCCACTGGCGTCTTGGAGGCTACCATTAAAATCAAAACGGGCAACAAGACCTACAGGGATTTGGGCAGACATTAACCTAACTTCTTTCGGATCTAAGGCTTTGGAATAAATACGTAAATCCGCCATTTTGCCGGCAAAATAAGAACCATCAGAAACCATTTTCCCAGCATAAATTCCACTACCAGGAGTAGTATTGACTCCACCTCCTATCACGGATGGGCCTGCGATCACCGTTCCATTGATGTAAATGGTTCCAACAGATCCATCAAAGGTTCCGCAAATATGGGACCACTGGTTGAGTGGAACTGAATAGGAACTAAATACTTCTCCACTTCCTAAACCTCCAAAACGAACGAGGTTGGAGCCACCGGAATTTTTAAATAAGGAAAGAATCAATTCAGTATTTCCTCCTGCAGCCCCATAGGAAAAAATGGGAGAGTTTTGGTTTGCATTGACCGGATACCTTTCTGGATGTATCCAGACGCAAACGCTTCTCGGGCTTTGTCCCATTGGTAAACCTGTTTCTATACCATTCGCATAACCTAAATTATCTGCAACTAAACGTATGCTTGTGTTTGCACTTCGGTCTCGTCCTGGAGCGAGACCAGAGAGTCCGCCATATAAGACTAAAGTATTTCCCAAGGGTCCTGAAGGGTTTAAATTCCCATTAAATTCATATTGCATCAGGAGTTCGATGGGACGGGAAGCATAAGAATTGCCAACAAGGGTACTATCCGCAGAACGAGCTAAATCATTAATTTCTGCTTCATTTAGGACTCTTGAGTAAAAACGAAAGTCGGCAATCCTTCCTGGGAAATAATTTGCAAGAGAGGCCACTCCAATAGATAAATCACCGGTAGGTGAGTTTGTTAACATTTGTTTCTGAAACGCGAGGTTTCCGTTCATATAAATACGATATACATTATTACTATCGACTGTCATGGCAACATGGGTCCATTTGCTTGGAATGATGTTGATATGAATCGGATCTGGGGTATACCCTCCCCGTAAGATTCCTAGTTGGCTTTCCGATGAGATAAAGATTCCGTATCCATCCGTACCGGGTGATCCATTATAGGCTATCATTTTAGCAAGGCTTGTACTGGTTCCATCCCAATGTATCCAAGCAGACATGGTGATGTCGGTTGTGGATGCAGAAGGAGAAGGGGCAGTTGCCGCATTGCCTATTGAAAGATTGGCAGCACCATTGGTTTCCCCATAACGACCCAATCCAAATCCAGGACTTCCTACTGCTGTAAGGGTTTGGTTATTTAGTAAATTAGAGGTAGAACCATTTAGCGGAAAGTATGCGGTAAGACCAGAAGAATTTATGGTTCTGAGTGCATGAGTGGTTCCGACAACTAGTATGTTACCAATATTGGAAATATACATAGGAGCATTGAGTGATGCATTCACTCCTTCTCCATCTGTAAGACTAGATCCACCAGAACCTGCAATTGTGATGACTTCGCCCGTTGTTATGTGAACACGTCTTATGCGAAGATTACCATAATCGGCAACATATAAAAAAGTACCGTCATGAGTAATGCCATGAGGCATATTAAAACTAGCACTTGTACCCAGACCATCGACAAAACCAACGGATGAACTTCCGGCAAAAATTGTGGTGGCCCCTGTGACTTTATGCGTTTTTGTAATATTATGAGTGCCAATGTTCACTGCATAAATGTAATCACCTACAACAGTGAGACCTTCTGGTTGGTCTAGATTACCACCAATGCTAAGTGTGGAAACTTCCTTCGTTCTCAATTTCATGACTCGAATGGACGAATTTCCTCGTTCTGCAATATATAACTTATCATCATCGATTACAATCCCGGCAGGATTTGCAAATCTTGCAAGAAGTGGATCTGTTGAATCCACATTTCCATTTGATGGAGTTACTGTTGTGTTATCTCCCGCAAAAGTTTCCGCATAACCGGTGCTAATAAGGATTCTTTTGATCCGGTTTCCGTCTATTTCTGTGACATAGAGATAGGTTCCATCTGTTGTGATTCCTCTTGGACCATTGAGTGCGCTTACAGAACCAGAACCTGGTGTATTTCCAATGATACCATTTCCAACAAGAGTTGTAACGGCACTTGTGGTAGGATTAAAAACTCGAATTTTATGATTTCCGTAATCAACAATGTAACCTTTCGTACCATCATAAGTAATACCACGAATGTTAGAGAAGGAGGCAGAAGTCCCTGTAGCATCTGCCGATCCAGATCCTACTTGCCCAGCGGCAGTACCTACTAAACCTCGATAATAATGTATTTGCAATGGTGCTGGTTTTTTGGCAGTAATCGTATTGGCATATCTATATCCAACCACGCAGTTGACAGCCACATTCGTAATGTTAGTTCCGAGTACTGTTCCTGAATAATTGGATTGGATGGCACAGACATATCCTGGTGGTTCTGCGGTGATGGAGATATCATAATTCGTTCCACTGGCAATCGGTGTGGCAAAAGATATTGGTGTGGTTGTCGCTCCACCAGGCACATTGATGGAATCGATTCCGTTTGTGACTGTGAGTCCTGCCGGTAGTGGAACTGTGCTTGTGATGTTTCCACTCATCGAATAGTTGTTTACCGAACAGGTTATCGCAATATTGGTGATAGCAGCCGCAGCAATAGTACCTGTTCCATTGGTTATATTGCAAGTTTGCCAAGGGTTTTGTGGGCCAGACAGAACTGTCACCGCATAATTACTTCCGGTGGGTATGGCAGTGTTGAAGGTAAAAGTCCCGTTTCCAGCAATGATTAAATCATCGCCCGCATTGTTTTGTAAAACAAAGGTATTGACCCCAAAAGGAAGTGTTAACGTACTAATCGTTCCACCAACTGTATAAACATTGGGTTGGTAATTTAAACTTAAAATGTCGCTCCCAACATAGTTCTCCTTACACATTCGCGCTTTTACATTTTGCGAAGAACCAGGAGTTGGGAATACGAAATTGCCAGCTGTCCCCGAAGAACAAGTATTTGCTGTTGATCCGCAAACTGGATCAGTAGGTGTTCCTGCGGCACTCTCTTTACAAACCCAAGTAGTTCCCGTTGTTGTTGTAGAAAAACTAATCGTATCCCCTGAATTCAGCAAAGAGCCTGTCGCTAAACTAGGTGTTGGAGTAGCTACTTTCAATGTATAAGTTGAAGTTACAACTGCAGATTCAACCCATCCTGTTTTACAATGGATGGCTTTTATCACTGCTTGGTTAGTATCAGCTAATGACACTGTGTTAGTTGTCATTGATCCTGTGGAACAGGTAGGAGAAGCTTGGCCACCATTTCCTAATGTATAACGATATTCCGAGCCAGGGATCAAAGCAGATAGTGTGACCGTCGCATCATCATTAAAAACAGTCCCCGTGGCTGGAGTAAAGTTAGGTGTTGGTAAACTACAATTTAAGATCGCATTACCTTGGTCAGACGTTGTTCCTGTGTGAGTGGCTCCTGCTGTCATCGTACAAACCTGATCAGGTGCGGAACTCGAAACTACAATTTCATAATCGGAACCACCAGGAATGGTAGCAGGGAAAGAAAAGTTAGAAATGCCTGCATAAACAACGACTTGTTGTGTTACAAATGGTGTCCCGCCAGTATTGACCAAATCTAAAGTAACAGTACCACTAAGGACACTCGTTGTGGTTCCCCCTGGACTAGAAACGGTTCCACTTATGAGAAATGCATTACTACAATTGACAGGAATGGTATAGGTACCATTGGCAACAGTGATCGTCCCAGAGCTTAATGTACATACACCTGTAGGAATGATTCCACCAGGATTATCAACAGTAATAGAAAATGTTCCACCACTTAAATAAGTTCCAGGAAAAACAAATGTCCCATCAGCAGTAACATTAATTGTATTCGAACCATCTAACGTTAGTTTGAGTTCATTTCCGGCACCGAGTGTTCCAAGGATCCCTGTCACTTGTGCATTTACAGCGAATGAATTGGTGACACAATTAATCGCTACTGGCAAATGGGCTGCGGCCATCGTTCCCGATGTAACTCCCGGTGAAGTAATCGAGCAAGTTTGGCTTGGATTTGTCGGCTGGCTAATGATACTGAAATTATACGTTTCTCCTGAAGGAATGGGTGGTAACGAAAAACTACTAGAGTTTACATTGGTCACTTCTGTTCCCGACCCAGTAGTGTTTTGAATCTGGAGTCCATTCCCCAATAGACCAGTTACCGATCCGTAAATGAGATAGAGTGCATCGCCACAAACAATTTGAATGCCTTCAATGTTTCCATTGAGTACGGTTCCTGATCCAGAAGATACAATACATTTTTGTATGGGAGAAGTGGGTTGGGTTTTAACTATGACGTTGTAAGCGGAACCGGAAGGAATTTTTTTTGAAAATGTATAAGTTTGGTTGGCAGATACATTGACAACATCCCCATTATTTTCGATTTGAAGTCCTGATCCCAAAAGACCCGAAACTCGAAAAGAGACAGTGTAAGAAAGAGTGTTTGTTTGTAAAAAACGAATCGTAGAAAAGGTTTCCAAAAATGATCTATTGATGTTTGGAAATTGACATGCAAACAGAGGCAATGCGACTGTGTAGACCAAGATTTTTTGGAGAAAATTCATAAAATAACACCGATCTGAAATAGGTTCCGCATTTTCTTAAAGACTCTTTCTATTATCGAAAAGTAAAATTCAGGAATCCATAAAGTCCAGATAATTTCTTTCCAATTTAAAAGTTAAGTTATACAAATCATAGAGGATTTTATTACAAATTATTTTAAAATAGTTGCGATTTTATCTAACTTTACCTATGACCACCCAGGTTTGTTTGGTTTATTTCAGTCCTTTTGAAATCAAAAAATCGTCGTTATAAATTTTTGATTGGTATTTGGCTCCGCTGTCACATAACACAGTGACTATGGTGTGTCCAGGACCTAGGTCTTTGGCAATTTGATAAGCAGCTGCCAAATTGATCCCTACACTTCCCCCCATAAACAAACCATCTTTTTTCAAAACTAAATTCAAAATGCGGAGTGCTTCTTTGTCATGGATACGAATGGCGTCATCGGCAGGCATTCCTTCCATATTTTTGGTAATCCGACCTTGGCCAATCCCTTCGGTAATAGAAGATCCTTCGATGGTGATCTGTCCTGTTTTGACAAAAGAATAAATTCCAGATCCATAAGGATCAGCCACAATGCATTTGATATTCGGATTTTTGGATTTAAAAAATAGCCCTGTTCCTGCGTAGGTCCCTCCAGTTCCAAGGGAAGTGGTCCAAACATCTATTTTCCCGTTTGTCTGTTCCCAAATTTCGGGGCCAGTGGTTTCGAAATGGGCATTTCTGTTGGCTAAATTATCAAATTGGTTGGCCCATACAGAATTGGGAGTCTCATGAGCCATCCGTTCTGAAACTCGTACATAATTTCCTGGATCAGAATAAGGAACCGCAGGGACGAGGGTCACATCAGCACCTAATGTGCGTAGCATTTCGATTTTTTCTTTGGATTGTGTTTCTGGAATGACAATCACTGATTTGTAACCTTTTGCATTACAAATATGGGTGAGGCCAATTCCGGTATTGCCTGCGGTCCCTTCCACGACAGTGCCGCCGGGTTTTAAGAGTCCTTTTTTTTCAGCATCTTCGATGATGTATAAGGCGGCTCTATCTTTGACAGAGCCACCAGGATTTAAAAACTCTGCCTTACCTAAAATTTCACATCCTGTTTCTTCGCTTAAAGAATGAATGCGGATGAGCGGGGTGTTTCCCACAGTATCAATAAAACCGTTTCGTATATTTGTTTTCATGAGAATCGACTTGACTCCTTCTCTTTAGGCTTTCATCTTCCTAGTCTATGTTACAAACCATTCGCCTATGGTTCGCTCCCGCTCCGTCCATACCAAAAAAATCTGAAAAAGAAATCCAAACCCTTTATCCGAAATTTCGGTTTCGCGTTTTGGAATCGACTTTTCTTGGTTATACGACCTATTACTTAACTCGAAATAACTTCTCACCAGTTTCCAAAGAAATTGGGGAAGCTTTGTCTTATTCGAAAGCTGATATAGGTGACATCCTCGCAGTCACTGCCATCACTTATGGGATTGGAAAATTTTTAATGGGAGCACTCTCCGATCGTTCCAATCCAAGAAAGTTTATGGCTGTTGGTTTGTTTCTTACTGCCATTTTGAATTTTTCATTTGGATTTGCGAATCATTATTGGATTCATCTTTTTTTATGGGGTGCTAATGGTCTTGTGCAGGGCATGGGTTGGCCACCATGCGGCCGTTCCTTGGGACATTGGTATTCTGTAGGAGAACGAGGTACTACGTTTGCATTTTGGAATATTGCACATAATATTGGAGGCGGCATCGTTGGAGTGGTCGCTTCTCATTCTGCGGCCCAGTTTGGTTGGCAATATGCCTTCTTTGTACCAGGAGTCATCGCAATTGTTGGATCTATATATTTATATCTACGACTTGTAGACACTCCTCAGTCCGAAGGGCTTCCTCCCATTGAAGTCTATCGAAATGACTATCCGCCGGAAGAAAAAGAAGACCACGAAAAAGAACTTACCACCAAACAATTGATTGTTGAACAAGTTTTAATGAACAAATACATTTGGTTGTTTGCTATCATTAATTTTTTTGTCTATATCATTCGTTACAGTTTGATTGACTGGGGCCCTACCTATTTAAAAGAAACTAAGGGAGCAGACCTTTTGGGAGGAGGATATTCTACACTTATTTTGGAATTTGGAGGGATTGGATCGACCATTCTCATGGGTTGGGTATCGGATCGGTTTGATGGTAGAAGGGGAATGGTGAGTTTACTTTGTATCATTCCTATTTTCTTTGCCTTTCTTGGAATTTTATGGAACCCTCCTGGATCTATTTGGATTGATTATGCACTTTTTGGATTGATTGGACTCTTTATTTATCCACCTGTTATGTTGTTAGGTGTAGCAGGTATGGATTTTACATCGAAAAAGGCCGTGGGAACTGCCGCTGGTTTTATCGGGCTTTTTGGTTCTTTGGGAAGGACAGCGCAAGGCAAAGGTCTTGCCATCCTTGCCACAAACTACTCTTGGGACGTGGCACTATATGCAATTCTTGTTTCCACTTTGATTGCTATCTTCCTTCTTGTTTTCAGTTGGAATTTGCGGCCACGTGGGTAAATAAATTGACTAAATTTAAAGCGAAAGGAAGAATCATTAACTTATGACACTCGGCAGAAAAATTTCTATAGGAATCATCGGTATCATAGCGATCCCGTTAGTTGTGGCAATCTTCCTACCTACTGAATATCAGGTAGAACGTTCCATCGACATTAACAAATCGGCTTCAGATGTATTTTCATACATTCGAATGTTAAAAAATCAAGATCAATATAGTGTATGGGCCAAAAAAGATCCCAATATGAAAAAGATTTATAAAGGCCAAGATGGAACGGTAGGTTTTGTTTCTCGTTGGGAAAGTTTAGACAAAGAAGTCGGAACTGGGGAACAAGAAAT
Organism: Leptospira soteropolitanensis; assembly: GCF_026151655.1. Taxonomy (GTDB): domain Bacteria; phylum Spirochaetota; class Leptospiria; order Leptospirales; family Leptospiraceae; genus Leptospira_A; species Leptospira_A soteropolitanensis. Next base: position 825,136 of record NZ_JAMQPN010000001.1, read on the forward strand.
CAAAATGGTTAATGCGGATGCATTAGAGATGGAAACAGAGCTGAGATTTTTTGAACCATTTGAAGGTACGGAACGTAGTTATATGAAAGTTTCTTCTTTGGATCAAAAAAAATCCAAAGTCATTTGGGGGTTTGATGGATCGATTCCTTATCCATCCAATTTGATGTTACTTTTTATGAATTTTGAAGAAATGATCGGAAAAGACTTTGAAGAGGGACTATCTAACCTGAAAGTTGTTTTAGAAAAGTAAGGAAATTCATTTCGATTGAACAAACAAAATATCTATTGGCAACTTTACCAAGATGATCCGATTCTAAAACCCGGATTCCCATCCCCTATTTTGGCGGATCCGAGTTTTTTATTCCCCGAAAATTGTCCAGATGGCCTTTGGCATCTCTTTGCTCACAATATATTTGGAGTGCAAGAGTTCCTTTCTGAAGACGGAATCCATTGGAAAAAAAGAAAAACTGTGGTTTGGAATGCCATGCGCCCTTTTATCTTTTTGGAAGAAGGAACTTATTATTTATATTACGAAAAGTACAAATTCCTTCATGTCCTTATTTCTTGGTTTCCTTATCGTAAGTGGAAATCGCAGATCGAAGTTAGAACCAGCAAAGATTTAAAATCATGGTCTTCCCCTAAAACTGTCATTACACCTAAATTCCCATTTCATAAAGATTCTAAATATGGAGATTCGGTGAGTAATCCCTGTTTGGTGAAGTTTGGGGAGAAATACAGAATGTACTTTTCTTCTTCTCTCGTTTTTATCCCTGACTGCGGATTTTGCGAACCAAAACATATTACCGTTGCCGAAGCAAGTTCCCCACTGGGGCCGTTTTCCTATTTTTCTGATCCTATTCTTTCCCCAAATGAAATGGATCCGTTTTGTAACTTGGGTGCAGGTTCCATCAAAGTAATTGAATGGAAAGGTCGTTACTTAGGATTTCAAAATGGGATTTTTTGGAATCCTGTTAGGAAGGAATCTTGTTCGGCCATTCTCTTTTTACAAAGTGAAGATGGAATTAATTTTGAACGCATTAACCATACTCCCATCCTTGGCCCCACGGGAAGAGGTTGGAAAGCAAGCCATGTATATGCTTGTGATGTGAAATATTCGGAAAAAGAAAAAATCTTTATCCTCTATTTTAATGCTAGAAACAAAGCTCATTGGACCCAAGGTAAGGAAGCCATTGGCCTTTTTGTAGGTAAGGTCGAAGAATCAAAAACATCTGGAACTAAATCCACCAAACAAATCAAAAAACCAAAACAAACTGTAAAAAAGAAAATATCCCAACCAAAACCGAAGGTTAAGAAGTCTAAACGCAAATGACAAAATCTCTAGTTGGACACTCAAAAGATTTAGGAGACAACTTCGTGATTCGTCGCGTTCTTCCTGCGATGGAAAAACGTTCTGTTGGTCCCTTTGTTTTTTTTGATCACTTTGGTCCTGTACCGGTGGTTACTGGAGAAGAGCTTGTGGTTCGAGCACATCCACACATTGGCCTTGCTACCATTACTTTTTTATATGATGGGGTCATCACCCATCGTGATAGTTTGAAAGTTGAAATGGACATTCGTCCACATGAAACCAATTGGATGGTGGCAGGGTCTGGAATCGTTCACAGTGAACGCTCCAAATTTGATCCTAAATATGAAATTTTAGAAGGCATCCAAACATGGATTGCTTTACCGAAAGATAAAGAAGAAATCGATCCGAGTTTTGAACATTTTTCCGAAAAAGAAATCCCTGTTCTTACCAAAGAAGGATTGGTTTTCAGATTGTTAGGTGGTAGTTTTTTAGGATTAAAGTCACCTGCCACTGTCCATTCGCCTTTAATTTATGCAGATATTGAAATCAAACAAAGTGCCGATGCAGTTCATTGGGACCTTTCTGATAAGGAAGAGGCGGGACTATATGTGTCACGTGGTGCGATCGAATCCAATGGCGAATCTTATGCAGTAGGATCTATGGTTTTATTTGAAAAGGGAACTTCTGTTTCATTCAAGGCCAAACAAAATAGTCGTTTAATTTTACTTGGTGGGGAACCGCTTACGGAAAAAAGACATCTATTTTGGAATTTTGTTTCTACCAAACAAGAAACCATTGAAAGAGCAAAGGAAAGATGGGCAAAAGATGAATTTCCGAAAGTTCCAAAAGAAATAGATAGAATTCCTTTGCCCAATTAAAAGTTAAAGTTAGAAATTTATTTCAAATCATCCGCAGCTTTTTTGTATTCTTCTGCTTCTGTACGAAATTCTTTTGCAAGGTTTAAGCAATGTTCTTTAAACTTTGCTTCGCTGATTGCCTTTCCACCTTTGTTGCCCGCCATTTTTTCGTGTCTTTTGGCACTTGCTTCTTTCTCTTTTGCCATTGCATTGAGATAAGAACGCGCAGCTTGTTTACTTTCTGGAGAATTTGCCTCTTTAATCATCAAGTTTTCCAAGTCAGACAAAGCAAACACAGATGTAGATGCTAACACAAGTAATAGGGAAATTATTTTTTTCATAGATACCTCTCTCGTGACTATTATACCGATTCTATTAAAATGTCAATAGTGCAGACTATTGATATTTTACGGAATCAGAACCAGCAGACATAAAAGCTAACTTGGTACCAGTTTCAGCAAAAGCAGAGATGGTTTCAGAAAACCCAGAGGCCGTGACAATGAACGTTTCATTCGGTCCAACTAGTTTTTGGAATTCAGGAAAGTAAATAGATCCAGAGACAGTATAAAAAATTCCGAAGGTAACAGGGTCCCCTAATTTCGAAAAGGTGAAATTTTGCGCTTGATTAAAATCCCAAGATTCCAATCTAAATTTGTCATTTGAAGTAAAAAGATATCTTGGAAAAGGATGGTATGTGATGAGTTGTTTTGTTTGTTTTTCGGAACCATCTGATTTTTGAAAATTTAGAACAGCGAGTGCTTTTTCTAAATGCAGCTCTCTCGGATTTCCATCATCACCCAATCGTCCATAATCGTACACTCTGTACGTTGAATCAGAAGATTGTTGCACTTCTAACAGTAAAACTCCGCCACCAATTGCATGGATTGTTCCAGGGTTTAAAAGAAAGACATCTCCTGGTTTTACTTTCCATTTGCGTAGAACTGTCTCTCCTAAATTTTGTTTTACTAATGTTTCATATTCTTCTCTATTTGTATGGGCATCAAAACCAACAACGAGTTCCGCACCGGGATCGGCACTTAATACATACCAACATTCTTTTTTGCCATTGGATTTTGGATCATATTTGAGTGCATAATTGTCATCGGGATGTACTTGGACCGAAAGTTTTTCTTTGGCGTCTATGAGTTTTACAAGTAATGGCAATCCAGATTTTTCAAATGGTTTTCCAAGGACAGATTCTGGTGCTTTTCGAATCAGTTCTGTCAGTGGAATGTTTTCAAGTTCTTTGTTTTTAATGGGAGAAATGTCTGATCCGTAAACCGAAACTTCCCAAGATTCCCCAATGGATCCTTCTGGAATTTTACGGCCGAGAGATGTTTTGAGTTTTCGTCCTCCCCAGATTTTTTCCTTATATAAGGGGGTTACAAATAGAACTTTAGGAATCTTTTCCATCGATTTCCTTTTTAAACAGTACTCTTTGCTCGTAAAGGGATATTTTTATGTATTAAGAGTTTCACACGTAGGAATTTTTTCTTAAAATGGGTAAAGGAATCGGGACGGAATTTTGATAAGTCAAACTCAAAAACCTTTCCTTGGACTAGTGCCGATTTGGGAAATTCTACTTTGAGATTTCTCGAACCTTTATAGCTACCTCTGCCATTGCAAGCAGGACAATGTGGGTCGCTACCCATACAATCCCTACAAACAATTCTTACCGTTAAGGGGATGACTGCAATCACTGGACGAATGATTTCCGATTCTTTTAAATCAATGATCAAATCGTAATCGATTCCTGTGACTTTACGTCTATCTTTGTTGCGGAAGCCTTTCCTCATTAATCCACGTTTGGCGAGCTCTAAAATTCCCGTGGTGAATCGAACACGAGAAACTGGAAGAACAATGGGATGTTCTTCTAATTTGCGTTTTACGAATTCTCTAGCATAGTTTTTCCTAAATTCTTCATCGTAACGTTTCCGTCCTTCGCCGGTTAAGGTTTGGTAAGCAAAATAGAGGTTTTGGAATTTAGAATAAGACCCTGTGATTGGATTGTCTGGATGGAATTGTTTTACCAAATGACGGAAAGAGGATTTAATCTCTTCCGTCGTGGCTCCAAAAGGAATCTCTAGGACTTCGTAAAGGTTGGAAGGTTCTGGTGGTATGGATAAACTCATTCCACCCTCATTGGATTATGGTTCTTGAAAATCCCCGCTGACCGAAACTTCCATAACAGACTCAGAAACCATTCTTGTTTCTAAACTTCCTTTTGCTTGGATGTATCTGTCAATGGTTCTTGCTACTTCACGGAGTCTATCGCGGTATGCGGTTGCCAATCGTAAACGTTCCCAAGGACTTTGGATTTTTTCTAACTCAAAATTTAAAGTATTATCGTCTGCATTAGTAACTGTACGAACGGAGAGGGTCAGTCCTTTGACTCCACCGCTTGTATTATTTTTTAATTCACGGTAAGTAGTGACAGGATCTTTTCCTTTTTCACTAAGTGATTTCCTTGACCAAAAAGAAATCTCATCTAACGAGAATCCACCGCCTTCGGCTCCACCGCCACCTTTCAACTTCATCACAAAACGGCTGTGTAATACATAACGTGGTTCAAAAGGAAGGTGAATTTCCCTAGCATTCGTCACTTGACCATAGCGACTATCTTTAATTTTCTTTTCGAAACTAAGGAACTTTACCTTCTCATTGATCACAGCGTGGTAATCATCCACTTCTTTAGCAATTCTCTCGATCTTTTGTTGTTGTTTGGCATTGTACGGGATGAGAGCGATACTTCCATCTGGATTTAACTTTTTAGAATCTGCTTGGCTTACAGGTTCATTTTTTTCATCCGCGGCAAAAAGGCCAACGGTGAGTAGGAAGGATAAAATTAGGACAAACGAGATACGCATACGAACTCCCAAGTAGTAGACTCTATATATATTTTCGACTTTTGAAATGAAATCATTAATTTGTTAAAAATAAGGTTGATAAAAAACGCAAAAACCCGACTCTAGCGGAAGGTCTTCTATGGAAATAAATCTAAAAAAAAATGCCGATGCCTATGTGATCAGCATTTCCGGAAGTTTGGACATTTACACTTCCCTGGATTTTAAAAACTTCCTGGAAACCAATGTCCCATCTCAGCCAACAGAAAACCTTCATGTCATCATCAATTTAGAGAAACTCAATTATATTGATTCCTCCGGGATTGGTATGCTCATCAAGCAGTTGAATTATGTCCAAGAGTTGAAGGGGAAGTTTTCCATTGCCAATATGAAACCGGCCATTGAAAAGGTGTTTAAAGTGGCAGGGCTCACCAGTTACTTCCAAACCATTGGCGAAGACGAATACCGCGAGAAATACGCTGTTTAGTTTTTTCTTTTAGTCTCGCGCTTCCAGACGATTTTCTAAGACAAAAGCATCCCAAATTCCCCAAAACCGCCCCAGTGAGTTGTGACTAGGCACTAAATCAACGTAAATCTTCCCATTTGGGTATTCTGATGGTTCTAAGGGGATTTCCACAGGATTCGTAAAACTTTGGTTTTTGTCTACATACACAGAAATTTTGGGCCTACCATTCACAAGAATATTGAGTTTCCTTGGTTTGAACTTGGAACCTTTCAGTGTACGATACCGAGTGAGATCCAGGTAAAGAAAGACTGTAGATTTCGAGACAACCTGTTTTTCCAATAAGAATTGGAATCCTGTTTCTGGAACCATTCGACAAATGTAATCCTGGAGACCTATGTGAGGTGCATCTGGTTCTAACTCATAGGATTGGTAGATGGCCCATGTTTTTAGTTCTGGAAAGGTGGCAATGTCTTCAGGTAATTGACCTTCTTCGATTCCAAAATCTTTTTTGGGTATGAGAGAGTCTGATGCGAACATCGAAGCAAAGTTTGATAAAAAGATTGCCGTAAGGAGAAGGATTCGTAGTTTCAATGGAAGCACCTAGTAACAAGTATCGGAAAACGAGACAAGTCCCCCTTTGAAAATTATTCGCTCTTTAGAATCGATCCAAAACGAGTTTCAAAATGGCTCTTCTTTGACACTCGGCAACTTTGATGGAATCCATGTGGGACATCAGACCTTATTATTGCGAACTGTGGAGAAAGCTAAGGATTTAGGCCTTCCTTCCGTTGTTGTTACCTACTTTCCCAATCCATCCGTAGTTCTTGGAAAAAAACCAAATTTCAAATATTTATCTTCGGAAACAGAAAAAGAAGAACTCATCCGTGGGTTTGGGATCGACTATTTAGTTGTTTTGGATTTTACCTTAGAACTTTCCAAAATGTCTGCCGAAGATTTTTTAGAAAAGATAATGATCCAAACTTTGAATGCAAAACATATCGTCATAGGATATAATCATTTTTTTGGTGCAGAACGTCGCGGTGATTTTACATTACTTGATTCCAATAAAACTAAATATGGTTATGCGGTTGAATTAAAAGAAGCCGTTCTAAAAAAGGATAGCAAAATCTCATCCTCACTCATTCGCGGATTTTTGGAAAAAGGGGAAATGGAAGAAGCAAAAATCCTTCTAGGAAGAAATTACCATATAACTGGCGTTGTGTTTGAAGGTGCTAAAAGAGGGAGAACCATTGGCTTTCCAACGGCAAATATAAAAATTCCCGAAGACAAACTTTTACCTTCTATAGGCGTTTATGCTTGTTTTGCAAAGTTTGATGGCCGAGACCACAAGGGAATGGTTAACATTGGCCACAATCCCACCTTTGATGGAATAGGCCTTCATGTGGAAGTGAACGTTTTTAATTTTGATGGTGATTTGTACGGAAAAGAAGTGGAATTAGAAATTGTTCATAAAATTAGAGATGAAAAAAAGTTTAGTGGTCTAGAAGAATTAAAAAACCAACTAACAAAAGATAAAGAAGAGAGCATTCATATCTTAGATTTTGACTAAGTGGTATAATTTTCCTTTTCGTTTGATCTTTCCCAGAATTTGGCCATTTGTAGAATCCTTTTCTAACATTTCTTCGAGAGAAGTTTTTGATACGGCCCAATCTTCTTTTAGTTCGTCAAAATAAAATCCATGTTCCTTCTTGGAAGAGTCCTTCAGTAGAATTACATTCTTTTGTTTTTTTTCCCCTTCTTCCATTAAAACAAAACCTGGCCCAGGGAATAGTGGAACTAATTTATCTTTAATACGTAATTGTTTTTTAAAAGCAGGAATGTCGCGGAGTATACGATAACTCTTTTTTGGGATTAGAAAATGCACACCTTCTAACATGTAACAAATAAAAACAAGTTTACCATTGAGTTTTTGTGGTGAGGAAATTTTTTTTTCGATGAGATGATTGGCAATGCGATTAATTCGATTCTTTAAAGCCGAATCTAAAAATTCAATTTTGTCTTCTGATTTTATTTTCTCCAATATATGGAAAAGTGAATCAAATTCTTTTTGTTTGTATTCGTTTTTGATTTTAAATTTTATAATTTCTGCGTTTAAACGTTTGCTTCTTTGTAAAAAGTAAGGGGATTCATTGTTCTTTGAAAGTTGGATCATTTCTTCCGACAAATCAATCATTGAGTTGATGCGAACTTTTGCATCCCTTTCCAGTTCTTCCAGCCTAATCAATTCATTTTCTAATTTGATTTTGGTCTGAAAGAATCCTTCTGCTCCCAATATTTTTTTGGTTGGTTTCATGATGAATCTTAGTTTGCAAACTTACGTTTTTTAATCGATAAGATAATTCCCACGGCTGTCATTGCCATCACCAAATGCGATCCACCATAACTCATAAAAGTGAGTGGAACGCCTGTTACAGGAAGTAGTCCAATTACAATTCCCACGTTGATGGCTATATGGAAAAAAATCATGGCTACAATTCCTGCGGCAAGAAGGGATCCAAACCTGTCCTTACTTTCAAAACTAATTTGGAGTCCTCTGAGTGGGATTGACATTAAGAAAAATAATAGAAGGACACTACCGAAAAATCCAGTTTGTTCTGCCCAGGAAGCAAAGATAAAATCTGTTCCCGATTCGGGAACATGAGGAACACGTCCTTCTGTCATTTCTCCATGAAACAGTCCCTTACCAAAAACTTTCCCAGAACCAACAGCTGGTTTGGAAGCACGGAGTTGGTAACCTGCACCTTGTTTGAATTGGTCAGGATTTAAAAAAGCTGTAAGACGAATGACTTGGTTTTCGCGGAAGGGAATGGATTTATGAACCGCAATGGCAGATAAGATAGATAGTCCTAAAATTCCAATTGTAATGTAGTAGTTTCGTAAATTTTTGGAACCACGAGCAATTCGAATAAAAATCATTACCAAACTAATGAGGGCAAGGGTTCCTCCTAAACTAAACATAAATGCTTCGTTTGATAGAATCTTATATCCTAAACTCGCGTATTCATCTTTAACAATTTCTGATGCTTCCCTAATCATTTGTAGGTTCTTAGGATTTTCAATTCCAGGTAGAGTCAGACCAGATACTTTTTTACCATCTAAAATTAACCAAATTTTACCTTGGAGTTGGTTTACGATAGATACAAGTTCTACTTTGTTATCTTTTCGGAGTAAGTCAATGAGTGGTTGGATGAGTGTTAATTGTGAGTATGCAAGATACATAGGAACCATTAGTGAAATTCCACCAAAGGTAAGTAGTGACCCAATATGTAGGATGTCAGCACCACCTAAGTATAACATGGTGAAAAGCATTGGTAAAAATGAAACTGCAGTTCCAAAGTCAGGTTGTAAAATGATAAATAACATTGGTACCAAACAGATAATAAATGGTACAATTAGCACTGTTATCTTATGCATTTCTTTTTCTTTTAAAACCAAATATTGGCCTAGTAGAATCACTGTTGCTAATTTAGAAAACTCGGATGCTTGTAGAGTGATAGGACCTAGTTTTAACCAGGAACGTGCTCCACGGCCAGAAGGAAGATACCCAATTCCAGGAATTAGCGTTAGAACAAGTAAAACAATCGAGAAGATATAGATGAAGAGCGCATAAGAACCAATTAACTGGTAATTGATCCTCGACATAAACCACATGGAAATCAGTCCTACAAAAACAAAAGTGAACTGTTTATACCATCGTCCGAGTCCATCGGCGGTGTTTGCTTCTTGTGTGTATAAAGTTAGGACTCCGGCCATTGCCACAAGGACAACGGAGAAAATGAGAAAAAAATCTAGTTTTTCTGTATTGCGATCAGCCATTAAAATGCCTCTTGTTCTACTGGTGCTTCTTCTTCCATTGTTTTAGCACGTGACCTATCTGTTCTTGGGAAAGAACCTGGAGGGAAAGCAGCTTTGAAGACTTCACGAGCTGCAGGAGCTGCAGAGGCCGCACCACCTACTCCGTATTCAACGAAAGCAGCAACTAATATTTGTTTTTCGGGAGGTGCGTTTACAGGTGCATACCCAATGAACCATGCGTGGTTGGATGAAGAAGCTCCTCTCCTTCTAGTTTGCGCTGTTCCTGTTTTTCCTGCAATTTCTGGTAGTGTTGGTGAGTTAAGAACACCAGAAGCTGTTCCAGAATATCCTACTAAATATAAACCTTCTTTGAGGGCTTCCACTGTGGAACGTTTAAGTGGAATATCTCTTAAAATAGTAGGTTCTGTTTTTTGTATAAGTGAGTTATCGAGTGGGCTTCTAATTTCAGATACGATGTATGGTTTGTAAATTTTTCCATTGTTAACAACTGCCATATAGAACAAGGCCATTTCAATAGGAGTCACAGAAATAAAACCTTGTCCGATAGACAGGTTAACTGTATCTCCATCAAACCACTTATTGCCATAAGTTCTTTTTTTCCAATCCGAACTTGGTATAAAACCAGTGGCTTCCCCCGGTAAGTCTATTCCTGTTTTTTTGTCTAAACCAAATAACCTGGAGTAGGCGAGGATTGGTTCAGCACCAAGCTTATAACCTAATTGATAAAAATACACAGAGTTAGATTTTTCTAGGGCTTGCGCTAAATTCAATTCTCCATGATTTTTTTTGTCCCAGTTATAAAAGACTTGGTCGGGTACACCTTTAAAGGTTGATTTAAGGGTAAAACTTGCCGGACAAGAAAAAGTTTGTTTCGGATCAAAATTGATTTTATGTTCACTTTCCATTGCCGCAAGCCCAACAAGTGTTTTAAAGGTCGATGCAGGAGGAAACCTGGATTGGATTGCTAGATTCAAAAAACCACCATTATTGGTAACACGTGTAAAGTGGTTGGAACGATCTAACTTGTTTTTTCCAGAGAGGATGTTTGGATCGTATGCCGGGTTTGATGCCATTGCCAAAACTTCGCCAGTAGTAGCTTTGATTGCAAGTACCGTTCCTCTTACACCTTTTAGCGCACGATAGGCGGCAATTTGCATGTCGCGATCAATCGTTAAAACTAAATTATTACCAGGAACAGAATGTTCGATGACACGTTCTTCTTCAATATTGCCTTCTGTATTTCTTTTTTGGATGCGAAATCCGTCTTGACCACGAAGGGTTGTGTCATATAAAGATTCGATTCCACCTTTCCCGACCAGTTGATAGGTTTTGATTTCTTTTTCTTGTAAATCACTAGTTGTTGGTTTTCCCACATAACCTGTGACATGTGAAAGTGCGGGGCCCATGTGGTAAACTCGCGCTGGCGAAGAAACTAAATACACATATCTGTTGATATTATCTAAAACAAGAATTCTTTCTTGTTGTTCACGTGAAATTCCCTCTAAAAGCACAAAAGGTTCACGCGAACGAATTTTTTTGATTAATCTAGAGTCTTGAAGTTCTTTTTCATAATAAACGATGGGGATTGAAAGGGCTTCACAAAATTTATAAATGAAATCTTTTACCTTTCTCGGATCGTTCTTTAACAAACTTGTATTGAGAATCACATCAAGCGACGCAGAGTTTGAAACTAAAGGTTGGCTAGTTTCTGGAGTGAGAAAGTTTCGATCGAAAATATTGCCTCGATCTGCGGGAATGGATTCACTTCTGCGAACAAAACGTTCTGCCTTTAATGAATTTTCACTTCCTTGAACAATTTGTAAATTAAACAACTGGAGAATGTAGGCAGTGAGTGTAAATACAATCATTCCCGTAAAGAAATACAATCGTTTACGGAAACTTGCTTCTAATCGAAACTCAGATGCCGACTGGCTCATTGTCTAACCTCGTCAGCATCCAATCGAAATGCCCAAGAGAATAAAAAGAACAAGGCAGGTCCAATAAATGCATTGTACATTGATACGTATAAAAAGGAATAACTTTGGTTTGAATGGAAGAACATCAAAAATAAAAGATAAGTGATAAGTCTGGATAAAAAGGTAATTCCAAGAATATAAATTGTAATCGAAATATAGTTCTCAGTGTATGAGCTTCGCATTATTTTCCCAACAAAGTAACCGATGATTGCATAGGAAAAAGAATGAAGACCTATTTTATAATAAACAATATCATCTCCACCTATTTCACCACCGAGTGCTGTATCAGTAAGTAATCCACCAAAAAAGCCAAGCCAGAGTCCATACAAAGGACCTTTCCTTAAAGCAAAAAAGACAACAAAGATGACCATAAAGTCTGGTCGAATCGCATTTCCTAATTCAAATAGGTTGGAACCATTTAAGAAATGGGAGAGTAACAATCCTATGACGATAAAAAGTTTATCTAAAATCATGGTGTCACCTCCTTTGGTCCTTCTTGGGCAGAAGGAGCGGATGGAGTTATGGGCGTCGATTCAGGTGTATTAGTATTCACAGAAGGTTTTGTATATTGAGGAGTTCCGAAAGTAGAAGGAAAGTTACCTTGTCTTTTTTCAGGTTCTTTTCCTTTTTTGTTATAATCTTTTTCTTTTGGAAAATCAATTTCACCAAAATAAGGACCGTCAATTTGGATTGTTTTTTCAGCCGGCCACTCTTCTCTCCATTTTTCAGGTTGTTTTTTCAAAACAATTACATGTAAGAGTTTATCAAATTCAACAAACGGACGTAAGATGGCAGTTTTAAATGATCCATTCCTTGGTCCTTCTTCGATAATCGTTCCTACAGGGATTCCCTGGGGGAATACTCCTGATCCACCAGAACTAAATACTGCTTTTCCAATTTTACTAAACCCCTCTGTAAACATAGTGTTCGAAGAAGTCGGCGGGGGATTCGGACCCATAGGAAAATTACCGATAGCTTTTGGATCTATCACAATTCCTGCATCAATGTAATCTAACAAAACATCCGTACCGCGGCCACTGTTTCCATTGAGTGATGCCCAAAGATTTGTACCGGGTATAGAAACTCCCATAGAAAAGTTGGAATTAATGATGGGTTGGATGACCGAAGATCCTTTGGAAACAGCAATAATTTTACCAACTAATGCTTCTGTAAATTTTCCTTTTTCATCCAAAGCGCGAGCCACAACCGGCATATAAGGTTTGATTCCTTCTTCTGAGCCTTTGTTGATGATGATGGTTCTATAAATTGCATTCAAACGAACACTCAAAACTTCTGCTCTAACAGAAGGATAATCTAAATGCAGGGGAAAGTTTAGCTCTTGTCTAAGGATGGCATTTTCTGCCTTCAATCTTTCTACATCTTTGGAAAGTTGGCGGTATTCTTCCATGACGTTCAAACAAGAATCACGCTCTTCTCTGACTCGTTCGAAAGATTCGAGTTTATTATAACTACTTTTGATTAGGGATCCAAAGGAATCAAAGGACCCAGAAAAAAAGTCGCCTACACCCTGAAAGCTGGCAATCCCTCTTACCATGAAGTTGCCGTTCCAAATTAGGGAAGTAAAAGAAAACAGGAATACGAAGAGTAGGGAAAACAATTCGTCATTTTGATTGATACGATTCCACTTCATGGACTTATGTCACATTAATTTTATCGGAAAGAATCTTTCAAGCGAGAATCAATTTTGGCCAATTTTTCACTACAGGGACTCAGGTAGGAAGTAGAGAGATGCCGGTCCGTCCCACCGGGCTTCGCCTCGAATGGTCTGGAGTCCTTTCGGGTTTCGGAAAACGGTGACCCGGACATTTCCCGGCGTGGGAGGGCGACTTCCATTCCATCCCAATTTCAGTCGGACTTCCCCGAATCCTGGATCAACAACTTGTGCGAAATAAGTTTTTGTCCCCGCTTGCACAATGGCAAATTCACGAAGGGAAAAAATGGGTCTCGGATCATTGGCTGTTCCCAAAAATTTCGAGACCAAGGAAAGGAATCCTGGAAAATCCTTTGAATCCAAGGTTGCTATATAATGGAGCAAATGTTGGCGGAGGTATTCTTTAGCATGGTTGTGTGCCAGTAAGACTCGATGGCGGCGGTCTAGTTGGGAGTAGAATGATTGGAGGAGGTCTCGCTCTTCACGGTTGCAGCCAGCCCGAAAGGCCAACCTGTCCAATCGTTTGCTATGCATCCAGACAAGTTCGAACCTATGTGTGAAGTAGGCGCTGATCCGAAAGCTAAGGTAAAAAAATAGTACGAGTAGGATTAATTCTAGTAAGGCATATTCTGGATCTCCCTTCCAAATCCAAACAGGTTTTTCTGGAAACATTGGAGGTTAGACGGTTAGGAATCGGTTTTTGTGCTTTATCTTTTGGAATGCGATAAGGTAACTTGGTGTTAGATGGTAATGTTAAATCATTTTTTCGGAGTATATGACTAGAATCTATGTGTTGATTTTCTTAAATTTTATAAATTGTCTCGTGATTCTAAAGGGTCAGGATACGATCAGAAAAAGTGAAGCAGAAAGAGAAATCTCAAAGATAATTTTATTAAAAACAATTAGTTGTGGTTATAGCGCAGGACGCGCATATGCAATTTCAGAATTAGGAAATGAAGAAGAAGAACCTTATCCTTGGGTACAGATTGGTGGTGGTTCCAATAGCAGCAGAATTTTTTACGATATAAAGGCATTAAGCCATTGTTTGAGATCATTGTCTGCAATGCCCTGCCCTACCAAAGATATAAAAACATATGAAGGTGATCAGGAATATTTGGCCACACTCATCTTTACGCGATACCAATCATGTACTTTTCGTCCGTTAGAAAACTGGAAAATTTTTGAACCATTCAAGGGAGAAATATAATGAAAATTTCGAATTGTATTTCACTAAAAATTCTTTCAACCAAGTATTCTTTGTTAGCAATTGTTATTTGGATTTTGAACGACGCCATTTTTAAATCCCAATTTCATAACTTTGTTACTGGAAAAATAAGTGATATTATTGGTTTGTTTTTTACGCCGTTAATGCTAACGGCTTTGGCCTTATATTTTTGTAATTTTAAAAAATATAACGTTAGTGAATCAAAAATTCTATTTGTTAGTATGTTTTTTGTAGCTCTTATGTTTATTCTATTAAACTTGAATCAAAAAACTAACGATCTATTGACGAATAAATTATGGTTTTTTATTCCTTCGAAAGGTACTGCTGACCAAACGGATATGTACTGTCTAATCGTTTATATTCCATTGCTTCTGTTGTTCTATAAATTTAAAAAGAGGCAGTCTGGAAAAAGTATTTACATATTAAAATATTTAACTCCAATTTTAGTAAGTTTTGCTTTGATCAATACTTCTGCTGTCGGAAATTTAGAAACAGATTTTAGTAGAATTGCGTTTTTTTTGTTACTTGGTGATATGAATGACCAAATAATTTCTATAACTCCGAAAGACGGAGATTCCTTTCATAAATCCGAAATGATAGACTTTCAATGGACATATAAAAATTATTTTGGAGTCACTGAGCCATCAGTTTATGATAATGAAATCGATTGCGGCATTACTCAAGATTTAAGTGAATTAAGAAGGTATGTTACAGGGAAATTCCAAAATTATGTAGTGCAAATTGCAAATAACGAATTGTTTTCTCCAATTGAATCGGAATTTCATTCTAACGGAAATGAAAAAAAAGTTAAAAGTGCAATAAACAATTCAGGCACTTATTTTTATAGGGTCGCCTTGATGTATAAAAATAAAGAAGATTGCGCTGAAGAAAAATTCCTTATTTTTTTACCGCAACAGGTAAAAAAAATATTCCTTCTTGAATGAAGGATGAATGTAAGAACACAAAATGGAAAAAGAATTTCATGACATCTTAAAATCTACCGACCATAGGCCTTGGGAAATGCCTAACAAAAAATGGTTTTGGTACCAGGAATGGAATGACGTTATTTTTTTACATTATCAAGTAAAAGAGGAAATACTTAGGAATTTCGTTCCCGATTTTTTAGAATTGGATTCTATAGATGGATCTTATTGGGTATCAGTAGTAGCTTTTACAATGAATCAAATTCAAACGAGAAACTCATTTCCAATACAATACTTTTCCAATTTTCATGAAGTGAACTTAAGAACCTATGTAAGGAAAAAGGATAAACCGGGTGTTTATTTCTTAAGTATTGAAGCAGAAAAATGGATTCCAACAGTTATGGCAAAATTGTTTTCTGGGTTGCCTTATGAACATTCAAATATAAAAAGGTATCCTCATTTATATTTATTGTCCGGAGATAGAAGCAAGTTAGAGATCGATTTTCAAATAACAAAGAAAAATGAAAGTCCTAAAAATATAGACTTATGGTTAACAGAAAGGTATTGCCTGTATAAAGATGATCCAAAAAATCAAAGGCCTTTAGAGATTCATCATAAACCTTGGGAATTATTTGAGATTGATTTAAAAAAAATAGAGATCAGCTATAACAAGTTTGATCAATATATAGACTTCAACCAACCTACCTTATTGCATTATTCACCAGGGGTAAAAGTGGTTGCATGGAATCAAAATTAGATTAGCGAAAGCCTTTGAGATATAATAAAAAAAAGACATACAATGATTTCAAATTTTGACCATTTCCTTCTCTATTCTAATGAAACGGAAAAGACTTTCCAGTTTCTAAAAAACAAACTGTCGCTAACAACACTTACAGATCTAACTAATTATGGATCCTTTCCGCAGAAAAGAATGTAGCGTAAAACGCGGTCGTGATGGGATGGAATGATAATCCACTAACAGATTCTAAGCGCTCAAATATTTTTAAATTATTTGAAAAGTTATTTTAATCAGTTAAATCTACCTCTTCAAAGTTTTCCGTTTGGTGGCGAAACATCCAGAGTTTATCCCCAGAATAAAAATTGATAAAGCCATCTCGCATTTCGAATTGATAGATACCTCGGAGTAGTAAATTTTCTTCAAATTTAGTTTCCGATGGTAAATCAATGACAATCATTCGGCGTGTTGTTGTAATCGCAACTTTGTCATAAAGATTGGCAAAGGAACGAATGATTTCCTGCTCAAGACTGATGGTTTCCCAATGGTTGGTATAACTATTATATAAATATAACTTTCTATCGCTCATGACCAAGGCGGCTTTGTATCCCATCGCGACTTGGTAACGTTCTTCACCAAAATGATGTCCCTTTTCCCATTCGGAACTTGAATTACTAACACCTAACAAATTTTTCTGTGTCACCAAAATGCATAGGTCGCCATAACATTGAGAATGCCAAATATGTTCTCCGCGAGTGGAGTAGGAAATTTCTTGTCCATCGGATAAAAATGCCTTATAGGAATGATGGCCTTTGACAAAGTTAATTGTAGTTTGAATGTATGGATAGGCGGTGCGGTCAATCACTCGGCTTTCGAAAGTAGTGACTTGGTGTTGGACTTCTGGTGGAGCATTCAGAATTTGGTTGGCCTCGGGAGTCAGTTGGCGTAGCGGAGTGAGACGTGTTTCTTGGTATCCTTGTCGATCATTTTTTGGATTTGCTAGGATACCTAAGTTGATAAAAACAAATGCAGCGAGGACGAAACGTAGACAACCACTTAACAGATGACTCATGTTGAATTTCCTATTGGTAATGGAATCTTAGACTGTGCCTTCGGACAACCATTTCTCCGTCTTAGACGGTGAATAGTTTTGAAGGGTTACGAGGAGATCTTTGGAATTTTCAAGGAATTGCACTAAGGCTGCATTTTCTTTTTTTAAAAAACCAGAACTTACCATATTTTGTATGAGTGCGAGGAGAGGATTGTAAAATCCAAGCCAATTAAGGATAATAATTGGTTTATTGTGTAAACCTAACTGAGACCAGGTGATTATTTCAAAAAATTCTTCCATCGTTCCCAATCCACCCGGTAAAACAATGAATGCATCAGATAGGTCGAACATAACTCGTTTTCTCTCATGCATGGTATCAACAAGGATTAGTTTTCGGAGTCCACTATGTTCGATTTCTTTTTTCTTTAAAAATTTAGGTAGTACACCTGTAACTGATCCGTTTTTTGATAAACAACCGTTGGCTACAGCTCCCATCAGACCGACACTAGCTCCACCGTAAACCAATCCTATTTGTTGGGTCCCTAGATATTCGCCTAATTCGTATGCGGCGGTCGTGTAATAAGGGTCTAGGCCAGGGGAAGAACCACAATAAACGGCGAAATTTTTAAGTGCTTTCATTTCTTAATCAGGTTAACAAAAGAAATCCATTCTTCAATCTGTAAATTCATAAATTTCTTTTGTTGGGAATTCCCATTCTGGAGTTTGAAAGAAATCACTTTGAGGAATTTTAAACCAAGGAGAATCGATACTTTGGGATTTTAAGATATGCATTTCTTGGGAAGGCATATAACTTTGTGCCAAAAGAAAAAGAGTTTGCCCGTCTTTTCCTGTTAATTTGTCTACGACTAAAACTGCGTGACCTGGCGAACCCGCTTCAATCCAAATATTACCTGGTTTTAAATCACCAATTGTTTTTTTCTTTAATTCGGATTTTAAGGAGATGGTTCCGGCATATATGTAAATAAATCGTAAATATTCTTCGAATACATCACGGCCGGTTCCTTGTTTGAACTTTCCTTTTTTCCAATGGGTTTTGTTTCCATTCACTTGCACCCTTTCGCCTTTTATAAATCTAGAGAATTCTACATTCATACCATTGCTGATTTTAAAATGAATCTGTTCGTATTTTTTTTGTGAATATAAGTATTCGGCTCTTAGTTTTATAATAGCATCAGCGCATTGGATTAAATCATCTTTTAGCAGGGGAAAATCTAAAACGGCAACATGGACTTGGTTCGTTTTAAGTTTTCCGTTATAGAGAGAAACAGAACTTCCTTTGGGTTTTAAGGGAAAGTTTTGTAAGTAGGTCGCAAAACTATTGTTTTGGTAATCCACTCTTTTGAATCCGTTGGGAGGTGGAAAACGATCTTGAATCGATTCTGCATATAAACTTTGCAAAAAAAGTGAGGGAAAGTGAACCGTAATCGCCAAAAGTTTTATGATAAAATAAATTTTAGAGTCTTTGGATTTGCCTTCCTGTTTTTTCATTTTGTAATCACTAGTTTAATGGATTCTTCTAACCAAGCTTCTTTCGCATCAATAAAGGAAGCTGTTTTTGTAACTATCTTTTCCGGCGTAAATGTCCCAGATAGAATATATGGATAAAGTGCTTCCATCGCTTCTTTGGACCCCACACGTCCCAAATGAATTTCTACACCTTGGTTGTACATTTCTAAATAGGGAATTTCCCATTGATTGGTCCAAAAAATAGAAGCGGAACTAAAAATAGCATTTCGGCCAAGGGAACGAACGGCAAAATCCCAACCTTGTTTGTTGGCCGAGGCATCACAAACTAAATCGTATTTTTTGGTAGGTTTGGGAAACTGTGAAAAATGTTCCACAGGGATTCCTAAAGACGAAGCTAATTCGATTTTTTTAATATCTGTATCTACATACAAAACTTCGGCTTTTTTTGTTTGGTGGAGAAAAAGAGCGGTATATAATCCGATACTTCCTGCATGACCTCCTACTACCAAAACCTTTAAATCTTTTTTGTGATTTAAAAATCTTCCAGCCAATTTCCAGACTTCTGCAATATTATCACTGAAACTAGCGATTCCTACTGGATCTATTTTTTTATCTATTTCAAATAGCATTTGTTTGGCGAATGGTATTTTGATTTCATCTGCAATGGCTCCACCAAAAGAATGAGCTCCTGGTGGCATTCCATAACCTGATGTATAAGGAACGGATTCGCAAGAATTAGTATGATGGTTTAAACAAGACGGGCAAGATCCGCAGGAAATTTGGAAAGGTACAGCGACTGTCATTCCGACGGAGTATATATTTGCCAAGTCTTCGGAGAGGGATTTGATTTTACCAACAAACTCGTGACCTACTGGGAATGGTGAACGGAATAAAGTATCCCCTTTGAGAATGGGTAAATCCAAATCACATCTTGCGATGGAGATGGGTTCCACTATGGCTTGGTTTTCTCCTGTGATCGTAAGTGGAATTGTTTCCTCCCACTCTAAGATCCCTTTTTTACGAAACACCAATCGACGCATAAATACCTCATGTATACCGATTGGTCTATTAAGTTGAACCCCATTAAAAGTTACAACTAGAATTGTTTAAACCAATCGGGGAGAACGGGAAGTTTTGTTTCTTTCCAGGTCCAATCGCCAAGCACGGTAACTATGGGTTCGTTAGCATCCAAAGCATATTCTAATCCACGGCTTAAATCTCTTCGCTCCGTAGGACGATAGGGAGTTTCCCATTGTGATTGGAAAGCTTCCTTTTCATGTTCCCATGCATAAGAAAGGAAAAAATCCATAAACTTTTGATCGGACTCTTCATAACGCCTTTTTAATGTTAGGAGATCTGGATTATTGGTTTTTTTCATTGTACGTTGGAGGACAATCGATATTCCGCGAACACTTTTGGAATAAAAAGTTCCTGCTCTTATGATCTTTCTTTTTTGGGGATTTTCCAAGGCCCATTTATCAGCTTTGTATTTAGCAACTCCCATAGACCCATAAAATGACAAAGTATGACTTAGCCAATAAAACGCTGAATAGGCGATTGTAAGCTCAGGTTTTATTGACTCTTCTAAATCGAGAAGGGGATACAAACAGATTCCTAACGTTTCTTCGATTTGATTGGGAGAACTTTCAATGATAGGAAATCCTACTTCCCCGAGTGCTGGCGTATAAATAATGGCTCTGAAATTGGGCGAAATATTATGATTTTGAAGGTCTTCTTGAATTTTTTCGGAAAGGCCCGTTGTAGCTGTTTTACCGAAAAGTGTAAGATCTGCATTCGACACTGGTTCGTTTGTTGTAGTCGTTGTTATGATAAAGGCAGAAGGATCCTTCGCTTTTAAGCAGGTAATGGCACTTTGCCCAGCTTCCCCGGATCCACCGATGACCAAATATTGACTTTGCTTCATGAAATCCTACCTGAATCGTTAGAAGATTTTAATTTTCGATTGATCCGTCAAAACTCTCCTGTTTTATTTATCGGAACAAGCGAAATATGAAAACGATTTTATCCTGCTCTAATTGTTTTAGCGGTCACTCCATTTCCACTTTTAAAGTAGAAGGAAAAAAAGGGAAGTATCGCTGTAAAAAATGTGGTTCTTGGAACCATTTTGATTATCGCAAAGAACCTGAAAAGGCTTCTTCCGACTCACTTGTGTTATTTGATCTAAATTTTAAAGACCAAATTCCTGAACACAGACTCCAAGGACAAATTTTAGGCAGGTATACGACCGATTTTATATCAGATTGGTCTAACGAGGAATTAGTATTTTTAAAAGATGAAGAGGGTACTGAGAACGATTTACGAATTTCTATCTCGGGTTTACCAGAAATCGTTAAATTGAAAAATTTACTTTTTGATATCACTACTGAGACACCTTCAAAAAATTTAAAAATCATCATCAATCAAAATGTAAATGATTCACCATTCAGGCTTTCGGTCACTGTTGATATGTTAGATGAACGTTTTGTATCTGGAAAATTGTATTTAGCTATCGCAGATGATTGGAACACTTTTTTACATGGAAGTTTTACTGCTACACGTATATATAAAATCAAATTTGATGAACATGGCGATTCGGATAAAAAACTTCCCGAATTTATACCAAACGAATTATCAGCAAAAATTTTTGCATTGTCAGGCAATATATTAGCACTGCAGGAAGTTTTTTTACTCTTAGACCAACAATCAAAAGATGAGCTATTAACTCTTGTTATGTATCATTGGCCCGAAAATCAATCTACGATTTCAGAGGTACATTTCAAAGAAGGGAATCTGTTGGTTGCATTCCAGCTGACTCAAAGAAAATTGAATGAGACTTTGATTTTTCTTTTTTCGAACCAAGTGGTCCCCACTCAAAAACACTGGGCACTTTTTCATGATGTCGTTTGTCATTCCGAATCTGAGCCTTTATTTATTCCAATTCTAAAACATAAATTCCCTGATAGTTACCAAACTCATTTAGGCGAAAATTTGGAATCTACCAACGAAGACAAAACTTTAGATTGGTTGGAAGCGGATGATATCTATCTTTTGGATTCTTTTGTTCGAACAGTGGGATCTCTTGACTATGTAGTACAAGATCCAATTCGAAATCCTCTTGGCTTTTCCCTTTTACAAGAATGTTTCGTTCGCGCAAAATATAAATCCTGTATGAGGCTTTTGGAACGAGGAGCAGATCCAAACCAATTCGATGTTAATGGAGAAACTGCCATATTTAAACTTTGCCAAGATAGTACGCTTCGGTTACAACAAAAAACAACACTTATGGATGAACTCATCCGAAGAGGTGCTAAAGTAAACCTTCAATCAATAAATGGAATGACTCCATTGCATTGGTGCTCCGTTTTTGGAGAACCTAGTATGGCCAAAAGATTGATTCAGGCTGGAATCGATATTCATATTGCTGATAATCATGGTAGTACAGCACTGCATGAAGCATGTAAGTTTGGAAATTCTGCCGTTCTTGCGTTACTTTTGGAATCGGGAGCTAAATCAAATAGTAAAACTTTAGATGAGAAAACCGGCAGAGATCTTGCTTTTGAAAATTTAGAAATTGCTGAATTAGAAGGTGATGAAGAGAAAAAGAACCGTTATAAGCGAGTTCTTTCCCTTCTTGATGTCTACGGTGGTTAGGTGGCTTTTACCTTTTTGTTATTTTTTGATGTATAAATCTTAAAACCAAATACAAAAGCCATCCTGCTGGGCCGAAGTAAAATGTTAGTGCCAAAATGGGGACTAAGATCCATCGATTGATTCCTTCTTTGATTCCATCTTCTGTTTCCCAAGTTCCTAAAAACAAATCAAACGCTAAATAATGGATCCAACCTGCGAGTAAAAAGTAATCATTGGCAAAAAGTAATCGGACTGAATCCAGGCTAGAAAAGTTTCCTTCTGCCTGGCCGTTTCCAATGAAAATAGAAAAAACATACACCCCTCCGAGTAAAAGCCCTGAAACAAAAACTCTTAATGGACGAATCACCTTACTTTGATTTGGTGAAAAAATCAATACTAACCACGATAATACAGTAATACCATTGGCAATTTTAAATATTAGAGATGGATTCATACAGTTACCTCATTTCTTATTACATTCGATTTTAATATTAATTTACAGAAACATACTGCAATGAGTAGGAAAAAGATTCCATAAACACTTGAATAGAAGGCATTGAAATGAAAAATTGATTCTCCATTTAATGTTTGAATTACCATAAATATATTGATAGTTAAGAATAAGACTCCCATTATTCGAACCATTGTTTGGTTCAAAATAGAATCCTTTTTATTTATTAAATAAGCTGCCAAAAAAACAAAAAGCTGCATCACGTGCATTCCGAAAAAGTGAGGAACTCTCATATCTCCTAGTTTTGTACTCCAACCGAAAAATAAAATTCCCTCTCCAGGATCTCCGCTACCAAATTGATGAGAACCACTTGTAGCAAAGATTCCTTGTTTCATGGCTTCGAGCTGGTCTGGACGAGGTGTCGTCATAAAAAAACCAATGATCATTCCGAACCCGGCAATAAACATTCCCCAAACCAGACTTTCTTTCACAGATTTTGTTATAGATTCTTTTCGAAAGATAGAATAACCCATCCAAAGATGAAAGGCCCAAAAGATAGAGATACTGGTTCCCATAACAGAATAAACAATTTGGTTCCATATATTCGTTACATTAAAATGACTCAACTCTGCGCGGCTTGCTTGAAAGGTGATGAGAACAATTTCGATAAGAGCAGTGATGGTTAACGCGATTTGGATCCGCCGGTTGAATTTCCAATCTTTCAGAAATTTTACCATGACCCAAACTGTGGTCATTGAGTACAATCCCAGGGACAGGGAAAATTTTAGAGGTTTGATCCAGACATTGGCCCCCAAAAGGGTTCTTGTGTCTAGAAATAAGAGAGGAAGGATGGCAACTGTGAGTACTGCCATAGCGATCCCGTTCCAAAAAAGTGGTTGTTTTCTGTAGTCATCAAATTCCATAATGTAGACAGTGTAAATATATATGTATACTCTGTCAACATGGAAGTATACATTGTAAACATTTTTGTAAAATGAAACCAGCCAAAAAAAAACAATCTCAGCCAAAGTCAAATTCTTTCAGTTCGCCAAAATCGAATGCCTACCACCACGGAAATCTTCGAGAAGAGGTGCTTGAGCATTCGAGGAAGGTATTGGAATCGAAGGGTGTCTCTTCATTGAGCCTTCGAGACATTGCAACCGATTTAGGTGTGAGCCATACTGCCCCCTACAGACATTTTCCGAAAAAAATGGACCTTCTCCAAGCCCTCGTCGCCGAAGGTTTTTTGGAATTAAGTGAAGGTATGAAAAGAGCTTGGGAGGCTTCAGAAGATCCGTTGGAAAAAATAAAGAAGGCTGGTGTAGAATATATTTTTCTTTTACTGAAAAACCCAAGAAGAACTGAACTAATGTTTGGTGGAGAGATTTATGTTTCTGGAGATCCTATTTCAGATGAGTTAAGTGAATTTGGTAAGGCGGCATATATGGGAATGTTTCGGATTGTGGAATATGGTCAAAAACTACAGAAGTTAAAAAATACTATACCTACTGATACTCTGATGATGAGTTTTTGGAGTGGTGTTCATGGTTTTGCTGTACTCAATGAACGAAAATGGAAACAAATCAAATCGCAAGAAGAAGAGGTTAAATTCCGAAAAGAGGTAGACCAAATTTTGGATATTATGATCGAGGGAACCCGTTTGTGAAATAGATAACCCGACTGGTAATCATAGTATATTCTCCTTCTGTTTCAAGAGTCACTTCCATTTCCACAGGATAATCTTTTAAGACCATAATCAGTCCAATGCCAGAATGATGAGGATCATTTTCGTTGGTCTCTAATTTTTCAATATACAAACTATCTAGGTCTTTCGCAGAAAAAATTTCTTTTAAACTTGCTTCATAAGCCACAACATTTGAATCGTTTGTTTTATTACGAACTAACATTTCAAATGTAGTCCCTCGATGGATTAATGAGATATCTATATCTGCTTTTTTGTCATAAGAATATTTAGCTGCATTTTCCAATAGTTCGTTAAACACAGTGGAGATGGAATTTACGATTTCTGAATTCTTCATATCCATTGATTCGGTTGGAACATTGGGTAAAAAAGAAAAACCATAAAAATATCCAATAAAATCAGAAAGGATACCTATGCGGCGCCAATAACGCATTAAATCCAATGGTTTTAAATGGATTTGAATTTTAGAATCTGGTTCTTCGTTAATTTGATTTGCGGATTTGAAATTGCCGTACTTTCGCATAGTCGTAGTTCAACTAAGGAATTTAGACTATTTATTTCAATGCCGCAAGCGCTTTTTCTAATGCATATTGCATTAATCTGCGTTCTTCGGGATTTGTGCTCAGTTTATCAAAATGCAGTGGTTTGAGGAGGAATCCATCAGCATCGAATTTGAGGAACGGATTTTCTTTTTTCTCTTGTTCGTTTTTTAAACCGATCACTTGAAATGTTTCAATTGGCGTGTGCACCCCTTTTACTACGATTTCACCCTTTGGTTTTGTATCGATGAACTCGTCTATGAGAGATTTGGTGGCGTTGGATATAAGGATTTCCCCAGCATCAGAGGCATTTTCTAATCGCGAAGCTACATTGACAGGTCCACCAATGATGGTATAATCCATCCTTTCATTGGTTCCAAAATTTCCAACGGTCACGTAGCCAGTATTAATGCCGATACGACAAGTGAGGTTGTGGTTGATTCCAGATTTTCTCCAATACTCAGCCAGTGCCGGTAAGCTGTCCCGCATTTCAATGGCCATCTTCACACAATTCAATGCATGGACTTTGTCATTGTCGAAAGTGGGAGCACCAAAAAAAATCATGATGGCATCTCCGATGAATTTGTCGATGGTTCCACCGTATTTGATCGCAATACTCGACATGACATCTAAATATTTATTTAAACAATCCGAAAGAATTTCTGGTTCTATTGAGTCTGTAATGGTTGTGAACCCAACAATGTCAGAAAAGAAAATAGTAAGTTTTCGTCTCTGATGAGAAATGGAAGTTTCCACCTCAGAACCAGCAATCATTTCATAGAGTTGTGGCGAGAGATAACGTCGCATTCGATCCAAATACAACTGGATCTTTTTATTATTTTCTAAAAGTTCGTTTTCGATCTCTGTCGAATGATCAATGATGTTTTGGTAAAGGACTTCCAACTCTGCATATTTGGCTCGTTCTTCCTCCAAAATTGATTCATTGTCCATATTATACCTTTTATCCTCTTTTTCTCATGATCATGATTGTGATATCGTCATAAACATCCATACCGTCGATAAAAACATAAATATCTTTAAAGATGGCATCTAAAATTGCATCAGTGGATCCAAGCTCAGCATGACGTTCTAAAGACTCTATCAATCTATGGGAACCAAATTGTTCTCTTTTCGGATTTTCTGCTTCTGTGGCGCCATCCGTATACAAAAGAATGATATCTTTTGCTTGGAGTGGGATTGGCTTTTCATGAATAAATTCATCGATCGATTCAGTAAGTCCAACTAACATACCATTATCGACAGTATCAATGATTTCTGTTTTTTTCAATGCGTGGCGATACACCATAATGGTTTCGTGTTGTCCTGCAGTGGTAAACACGCCATTTTTGTAAGAAAATAATGATAAAGTAAGGTTACGAATATCGTTCATTCTAACATGTATATTCGAAAACAAAATCGAGTTAATCGAACGAAGAGATTCTCGTAGAGAAATTACTTTTGAACGTAAAGTTGTGATAAATGCAGACTGAGTCATAAGCATCACAACGCCCGAAGCTAAACCGTGGTCTGTTACGTCACCAATGCCAATATAAACGGTTCCATCTTCATGGTGTACTACATCATAATAATCTCCACCCACTTCATTGGCAGAATCCATACGTGCAGATATTTCTAGTTCTTGGATTTCTTTTAATTCTTCATTACGAGGTAATACCATCGCTTGGATTTGCCTTGCAACATCCAGTTCCATTCCTAGTCGCATATTCTCTTCTAAGATGGCTTGTTTTTCAGTATTAAAAATTAAGTCAGCTTGTTCTTGAGTAGTTCGTGAAGTATTAAGAATCGCATATAATATCAAACCACCCGTAACAACCATATAGAGCAGGATGAGAAAAATTCCCATAGGAACAGCACTAACTAAAAAGAAAGAGCTGTTCATCTCTAAGAAGTCTGGTTTGAGATACTGAGACAAATTCATGAGCTTTGCGTTCAAATCATTCATCTCTGGATAAAAATAGATCGTTAAAGATGCATACTCTACTAAGAGGACAATGACGGCAAAAATGATGGTCTTAGTATTGTTACGGATCGAAGCGAGGGCAATGAGAATGAAGAAAACATAAATCATTGGAGCCGCATACACAAGGCTCGGGTTTTTTTGGGAGTATGCCGTATACCCTGTAACAAATGTCAGTAGAGTGATTTCTAAAAAGGAAGACAGAAATTTAAAGATGTTGAGATACTTTCCCGACTTCTTTAAAGAGTATAGAACAACAAAATTGTAACAGAGAAGTACTAAGATCGCAGAAATTTGGTAATAGAACTCAATAGGTGGCCGGCCTGATAGAAGACCGAGAGTAGCGAAGATAACCAAAAATCCCAGGAAGAAGAATCGAAACTTGGTCGCAAAGGTTTCGGCCCGGAATTCTCCCTGGTAAGCAATCTCTTTTAGTTGTTTCTTGTAATAGTCCGAAAGGACGAATCGATTTTCGTTGGAAGGAGATTGCGGCATAGAGTAAAGGTTTCTTTCTTTATATTTCGTTCAGGAGAATGCGGAAAATTAGCTTATAACGTCATACATTTTGCATAAATTGCAAATGATTTTTCATTTTTTTGAGGGAGACGACTAGGATGAGTCAGATCAAAGTCCATTTGGCCACAACAGAGGAGGATCGTAACAAAATCTTCCGCTTGCGATATGATATATACGTTCAAGAAATGAACAGAGTCCAAGTTTACGCCGATCATGAGGCGAAAATGATTAAGGAGCCCTTCGACGAAACAGGCCACCTTTTTCTCGCGGAAACGGAAGAGGGAGAGTGCATTGGTACGGTTCGTATTAACTTCCGAAAGGATGGGAGTTTAGAATGCGAAGAATTATATGAAATGGAACTTTTCCGTCCCTATTATCCTGACAAAGTTTCCATGTCTACCAAACTCATGGTGAAAAGTGAATATAGGCATACGGCCGCAGCCAGTATGCTTTGTATGAAAATTTATGAACATGCCAGAGAAAATGGAATCCTAATCGATTTTATTGATACTAACCCTCATTTGGTTCGCTTGTACAACCAGGTGGGTTATCGGATGTACAAAAAAAACATTCATCATCCTGAATACGGAATTGTGATTCCTATGGTTTTTTTACTGGATGATAATGAATATTTAAAACAAATTCATTCACCTTTCCTACGTTTAGCGAAGCGTTTTCCTACAGGGACTGAACTTGCCCATTTATTTGAAACAAATTTCACCGATTACAAGGACATCCGTCCTCTCTTCTCTATGGATGGGGATGAGGTTTGGCAAAATATTGTTCATGATATGATGCTTCCTCCAAGTCAGTTTCTCTCTTTTTTAAGAGGATTCACGGAAGAGGAATCAAAGAAATTATTATCCATGTTGGATTTGATTGACTATGAAGATGGAGACATTGTGTTCCAACAGAACCAAGAAAGCCAAGGTCTCTTTTGTGTTTTAGAAGGGAGTGTGGAAGTGGTTGTCAATCGAGACGATGGAGTTCGCTCCACAATATCAATTCTAAACCAAGGAGAGATATTTGGAGAATTGGGTTTTGTGGCTAAGTCAAACAGGAATGCGGATATTATTGTTCGAGATCATGCTAAATTACTAATTTTGACTCCGAATGAATTTCAAAAATTAGAAATCCAGAGTCCAACACTAGCTATGAAACTTCTCACCAATTTGTTTGTAATTTTAGCAGAGAGATTTAATGAAATGTCCCGCCGCATGCTCGAATTTAGGAGGTTGTACGAGATGGGCGGAAATGTTTCCTAGTAAAAATCAATTATTAGTTTATATCCAAAACTACCTGATCCCAAAGCTTTTTGAAATTAGAAAGGGATTTTGATTGCCAAGAAATATTTAAAGATCCTTGGATTTTGATTTGGTACGCTGCACTTTTCCTTGAATCAATAATGAACATAGAGAGGGTAGTGATTCCCGAACTGTTTACAAACTGTAAATCTCTGAAGTCCATCGTTAAGGAAGAACCTTGGCAAAGTTTCGCAACATCTCTTAAAAATAATTTAATAGGTTCATAAGCGGGTAAGTTCTGCAATCGGATGGAGCCTGCAAATTTGACAGTTTTGGTGGCTTCGTCGTATTGTATATTGTAATCTAAGTCTTTGATTTCCATGAAGCTTCGCCTATTATATCTCTTCTACGTTGATAATTGCTCTTACCGTGATTTCATGAGTATCGGCATCGATCTCATTGAAACTATAACCAAAACGTACTGGATAGTCTTTTAGCATCATGAGTAATCCTAAACCAGATTTGGTATCGCCGTCTTCTTTGGTTTCGAGTGTAGAAAAATACATCTCCTCCACGTTCTCCGACAAGAGTTTATTTACAAAAAGCTCAAAACTATCTCGTAAGGTTTTTGACGCCACATTTAAAACATCAATTCTTAAAAGATTTCCGTATTGTTTTAATTCTACGTTGATTCTTCCTTCTCTAGCTTTCGAAAATTTAGAAGCATTTTCAAGAAGTTCGTTAATGATCGTAGAGAGGGAGTTGGCTTTGGTTTCACTTGCTTCGTAGCAGTAGGAATAAAATCCTGCAACAAAGTTTGCTGTGAGTCCGCATCGTCTCCAATACGTAGTCATATCGATTGGTTGAAAGATCAATCGAAGTTGGCCATCAGCAGGCAAATTTTCTGGAATGATGTGATATTCCCCGATAATGATGGGTGACTTTTGATTCAATTTTGCCTCCGTTTATTTTTGGTATAAATGCGTTTCTAAATTGATAGTGAATTTCACTCGATTGGACATATACTCCGATTGGAGCCTGGAATATAATTCCTGCATTCCCTCTGGATGTCCCATAAAGGACATCATAGACCAACCTGTCATCATCCCTAAATGAATTTTTGGGTAATCCACAAGTGGTTTGTCATCGTTACCATCATTCGAAGCCACAAAATCGGTTCTTGTGACCAATCGAAAGCCCATTTTTTCCATAATGTTGGGAACCTTTTCCATAACATACCTGTCCGCAGGGTGGATGGTCGCATGTTTGGCTACCATATCCAAAAGCACTTGGGGGCCTGTAAAGGATTTATCGTTTGGGCAGTGGATGAGGACCTTTCCTCCCGGTTTTAAAACTCGGTAGAATTCCTTTAAAGCCTTTTCTGGTTCTTTGATATGGATGAGAACCATAGAATTAAAAATAAAATCAAAATGATTGTCTGGATAATCCAAAGCTCTTACATCGGAGACCTTCCAGTCTACTTTTGGATAACCCAATTTACAATATTGCACCATCTCTTCCGAAATATCGCAGGCAGACCACCGGAGGTTTGGATTTTTTTTCATCAGGAAACTAGTGAGTACACCAGGGCCTGCTCCCGCATCCAAAGCTAGGCCAGATTCCTTTTCAAAGGAAATGGAATCCAAAAAAGGATCAAGGAGGAGTTTTAGGAGGTTTGCCTGGGCAGACAATCTTGGCATCTCATCCTGGATGGATATTTTTTGTGTGTATAGGTTTTCGCTCAAAGTGAATACGCGCCAGAAGTGGTTCTAAATAAAGATACCTTTTTTTTAGATCGGTCAACTGAAATACGGGTCTCTTTTTGATGTTTTTTTCAGTAGACCTTCGAAACTAGAATGGATCCGACATAATGACCATGCGTTTATTCGTCATTGGAGTTCGCGAGCGACAACTCCGTCGATATCACTTCCATTGTAACTGCCTGGAGGCCAAGGGAATTTACTCCCTGTGTTTGGGTTATTCACTTCTGCTGCTGAAGTAATTTTCAGAAATTTGAAACCACTGGCCCTGATCGTGTCTACTAAGTTTGAGTCACAACCTGTATCATTCGGATCATTTGGATCTAAATCTTCCAAATCGAATCCATCACCGCCACCTAACAAAAAGGAACCATTGGTTTTGGTAAATAGTTCTAAATTCGTGAATGGTTTTGTACTCATATTATAATAAACAGGTCGTAATCCTCCAAACCGGTTCCAACTATTCATTATATTGACTCCACCGCCCGTATAACTTGGATTAAATCCACAAAAATTTGTATTATCAATCGACACTTGGATCACAGAAGGATCCATTGCATAGGTATTGGACTCGTCCGAAATTCGAAAACTATTGTCATAAACGATGAAGTCGTCACCCGTAACATTTTTTACCGTTTTTCCTCCCCAACTAAGAACGATGGAGGCGCCTGGTCCTGTGATGTCTAATGCATAAACATCCAAAGAGCCTACAAGATCTCCGGAGCCACAAATTCCATTGATTGCTTTGTTTTTGTCCGAAAAACCAGAGACATTGGCACTCGCACTAACGACTGTTGTTGCAATTTGGATTTCAGAAGGAAGTGGGGATTTTGGACAGAAATTCAAATCGGATGTTAAATTCAGTAAAGGTAATAAAGCGGCTAGGTTCTCGCCCGAAGAGGAAGAATTTTTGCAATGGGAGAAATACGCAAGAACCCAAAGAAATAAATAACCAGAAATTTTAAATCTTGTAAGTAATTGCATCACATCCCCCAATATTCGAAACTAATTCTTAAAGTCCAGTCCAAGTTGAGTTTTCAGTTCTTGAAAGTGCTCTACTGAAAGTATACCCACCACAACCATTGGTGGCATAATTTGTTGGATTACTAGTAACCGTACTTGCTTGCACTTCTGCCAGTGTTGCTTTTCCTGAAATCAATTCGCAAAAATAAAAACATTTTGCGGCACCAAGTTCACATCCAGAAGTAGTGACCGGGGTATAATCAATTCTTCCAAAAGAAGATTTGGTCCAGTTATTATTGCCTGGAGTATTTTGGTAATAAAGTCTGCGAGTGGCTTTGTCAAAAGAAAGAATTCGATAAGTTGTATCTCCTCCACCAGCACCGTAGGTTGGGGTCGTGTCAAATCCGGAAATGATACTTCCAGACCCATCAGCGTTTGTTGCAATGATGAGTCGGCCAGTTGGTGTTCCCGTTAATTGTCCACTGGAATTATAAGTATAACCTGCGTTCCACTGTCCGTTATAATCCAATAAAAAAGAGGTAGAGAGGGCACTTCCAACAGCAAGACCAAGTAATAATTTGTTATTAGCATCTGATTCTGATACTTGTTTTTCTGTTTGGCATGCAATGATTTGTGCGAGTAAAATCAGGGAAAGGGCAGTGGTTTTAAGTGTACGATTCATAGAAGTCTCCTAATGGGTAAAAATTTAGGGGAACTCCGATTCAATAATCAACAAATAGCTGTTAGGTCCTGTGCGGTGGAATCCTAAAACATAAATATTGTTTTGATTGTTTCGGGTGCCCCGATGCCTTCGGGGCCCCTGTATCCAAATGGAGGACATTTGAAATCAGTGTGTAAAGTTCCATAACCACGAGGTAGACTTTACGGGGAAGATCTGGCTCACCAAACTTTGATTTGGATTACAGTTGCGGGTCAGCACAGGAATTACACCTGTTTCCTCCCAGAAGGTAATTTCCAGAGTTTCGTTTACCGAGGAAATGTCAAATTTTTAAAGCCATTATTTTTAGAAACATGGATAGGAAATTGAAACAGAAATGACTTGAAATTGTAGCGAAAATCCTCGGTAAACTTTTGCAACCAAATCTGGATTTGGGGCACATACCAATTAAGAGGAAAAGTTATGTTCTATTATGTGGGAAGATCCATCGGATTTATGCTTATGTGGATAGTGGTCAAACCAATGCGATTGAAGTATGGAAATAAAAAAGTTGAAATTCAAAATGACCATGTCTTGCGTAAGTTAAACGGAAAATCCATAATCTTTATTTCTAATCATATTAAACCAAGAAACAAATTTTTGAAAGTAATTACAATGCCTTACGATGCTTTTGTAATTCGTGGTGTTCTCAAACGATATGGAATTTATACAACAGCACTTACAAGTTATGATTCTGGAATTCCCAATAAAGGAAAAAAAAGGAAATGGTTGTATAGAAAAGAACAAATGGTAAAAGGAATTGTTAAATCTATTGATTTAATTCCACTCAATCGAAGTGAATCGGATCCTGTTACCATTAAAGATTTTAAACGTAGAATTGGTCGTGGGAATTTAGGAATTGGAATTTTTCCTGAAGGTTCTTGGTATCGTGGATTTAGAAAAAGTCGTAAACTTTATCCCGGTATGGTTGTTCTTAGCAAACGTTATAATTTACCAATTGTTCCTTTGTATTTGGATGCATACAATATGAATAAACCCATTCGAATGTCAGTTGGGAATCCAATTTGGGAAGTGACCGATGCACCTGAAACAATCAATTACATTCGAAGTGAACTGATTCGATTAAAAGACAAAGGGACTTCTATACTAGTTACGAACGAAGCAGAAAAAATTTTAGACGATGAAAATGATGGATTGGAAATCTCACCAAGCGTAAGTTAGCTTGCTTTTTTGCTCAAAAGTTTTTGAAAATAGGAAATCCCTTCCTCAATGGGATTTCCTGAGCCTTTCCTTTTTCTAAGCATTCCTGTCATGTCCAAAACAATCACTCCGTACATCCAACTCCACATCATTCTGGCAATGGCTGGGTATTCGTTTTTTGGGTAAGGAATTTCTCCAGATTCAAATCCAATACGAACTGTTTCTAAAAAGAAACGATAACTTTTCGGTAATTGCGGAAAAGCCTTTCGATGTACACCACCGTAGTCAGTTACAAACATAACTTTGTGTAATTCTCGGTTGTTACTTGCGAAGTTGAAATAAGCGCGGGCAATGGCAGCCAGTTGTTGGAATGCAGAATTAGAATCTACTTCCGCACTTGCTTTTTTTAACATGGAGAGGAGTTCGTCCTCACCCGACCTAATTAAGTCTTGTACAAGGTCAATTTGGCTTTCATAGTAGGAATATGGACTGGCGACACTGCAACCAAGTCGGTTGGCAATCTTTCGCATAGAGAGACCATCCAGTCCTTCTTCTTTTAAAATCAGAAGGGATACGTTCCTAATTTCCTCACGAGAGAGGCTATTGCGAATCCGTCTTTGTTTGTTTGAAGCTTCCAACATGGATTTGAATCGGTCTGACCTCCATAATATTCAAATCCAGCTAAAAATCGAACGTTTTTCTTAAAAAGCAGCGTTGATTTGGGCATAGGCAATGTAGGCGTCACGAGCCAATTGGTTTTTACCTTGTAAGTAGTTTTGGTTCCACTCGAAAGACTGTGTAGTGGCATTGTATTGGAGTTTACTGTTTCGATAATTACGAACTGAATCTCCGGCATTTAAATACCCAAAACCCATCCACAAAGAAACAAAATCATTAATTTGTCCGTGCCAAGTCAAATCTACCTCTGTATAAATTCGTTTTCCCAGAGCATAAGGCGAGGAGTAAGAATTATTAGAATAATTTTCTGTACTACCTTTGTCAGAGGATACAGGGTATGGATTTTTTTCTCCTAAGGAACTTGTGGAATTGGCGGCACCACTGATCGCATACCAAGCATCTTGTTTTTCTGCCTTATCATTTTGAAAATAGGTGACTTGGAATTCTCCAAAGGAGTCGGTTTTATAACTGATACTAACAGATTTTGAGTAGAGATTCTGTGCGTTGATATTTTCGGAGATCCCAGCGACACTATTAAAATAAGGAATCACCCCGAATCTTGGATTGGCTAAAGTCTGGAAGGTAGATATAGATGCATCTGCTCTATTTTTATCACCAGAAGCATATAACACTTGCCCACCTAATCGAAGTTTCTTGAAGAAAGTATATCCAGTTTGGAAGACGTGCATTTGCCCTGTATACTTTTCCCTTTCGGTTCTTACATTGTCATATTCATTGGGAAGATATTCTTTTAGATATGGATCTTGGATTCTCCTTCCACTTGTTCCCATTTGGAAGGCAGATTCCCAAGTAAAATCCCAAGACTTTTCTTCAGGGAGAAAATTTCCTTTGGTTCGATTGGTCAGACGGAATCCAGAAGTAATTAAATTTTGGTTTTGCCTACTTCTATTGGCGGCAAGAGGATCATCGTTGGATGATGCTGGTAAACCTGTGATCGGATTGGTTGGATTTTTTTTCCATTTCCGAACCACTCCTAAACTATAAAGGTCCAAAGTCACCCAGTCAGGGATCGTAAAACTATTATAGGTTCCGACTAAAGTAGTGTCTGTACCAGTAGCTGCCGAATTGAGTTTAGGGTCGTTTGCAGAAACGACACCATTCGTTCCACTTTGTGTCCAGTAAGGTCTGGCCATCAAAAAGTGAATTTTTAATTGGTCGTAATTGAACATAAGCCTTGCTCCGTCAAAGGATAGGCCGTTGACTGTCCAGTTCCCTCCACCAATGATTCGTTGGTCACCGTATGCCCAAATTTGTCTTCCTAACTGTAATTTAGATTGTAAGGGCAGTTGGTTGATGGTTACGAATGCTTCTCTGATACCAGTTTGATTTAACGACACTGCGTTTGTTTGATTTTTTGAATAGAGATCGGCTGTATTACTAAAGAAATTGGCTCGTATATCGCCAGAGGA
Organism: Leptospira soteropolitanensis; assembly: GCF_026151655.1. Lineage (GTDB taxonomy): Bacteria > Spirochaetota > Leptospiria > Leptospirales > Leptospiraceae > Leptospira_A > Leptospira_A soteropolitanensis. The sequence continues at coordinate 860,289 of NZ_JAMQPN010000001.1, forward strand.
AGCAGGGGATTCCCCTCCCCAAACTCGAGCGTCTTGAAGTGTCACCTTTGCTTGGACATAAGGGCTCGGATCAAAAATAAAATAAATCGAAGACGTTTGTAGGGTCCTGTCAATATAACCTTTGTCAGATGCATTAAAATCTAAGTTGTATCTGGATTCTTGTCTTGGCCTAAGATACAATCCAAAACGTAATACGTCGTTTAACCAAAATTGTTGAGAGTTTGCAGAATGTTTGGACAATTCTGGTTCAACAAACATATGTCGATTGTATTCAGGATCGATCCCTTTTTCTTTCATTGTAGAAACATAAGGTTTGGGTGTTTTAACAGTTCCTTCGGAATTTTGTGGTTCTGTCGGCTCTGCTTTTGGTATTGTTAGCGGTAATAAAACCGCTAACAATAGAAAATAGAAATAACCTTTAGAAATATTCATGATATTTCTCCTTTTCTTTTTGTGAAATTTCCTCTGATTAATTTACTCCAGTGATTACTTTTAGGATATAAAAGTAGAGAGGAATTCCAATAATGATATTGATTGGGAATACAATCGATAAGGCAACGGTTAAGTAGATACTTGGATTTGCTTCTGGTATGGATTCTTTCATCGCCGCAGGTACTGCTATATAAGATGCAGATGCACATAGTACAACAAACATTAATGCATCACCGATAGGCATCTGTATGATTTTAGTTAGCAGAATGGCGATCACTACGTTGATAACCATAATGAGGAGAGCCGAACCCACGAGGAAAAATCCCACTTTTTTTAATTCACGCATTTGTTTGGCAGCATCGATTCCTTTATCCAACAAGAAGAAGGCGAGTAGTCCTTTGAAAATATCTTCTGTGAATGGTTTTGTTGTGTTCCAACCGGATTCACCAGACAAATATCCAACAATTAATGCCCCAATCAAAATATAAACGGAAGAACTAAAGAAAGCTTCATGGAGTAATTGTTTCCAATGGATTTTTTCGTTTATGTTTTCGTGGTTTTTCTTTTTACCTAATCGGTCTAGAATCACAGCAAGCACAATCGCAGGTGATTCCATAAGAGCCATTCCTGCTACGATAAAGCCTTGGTATTCATAACCATAACTATGTAAAAAAGCACCTGCGGTAACAAAGGTCACGGCGCTGATGGATCCAAAACTACCTGCTAGTGCTGCTGAATTTGCATGATCCAACTTCGCTTTAAAAATGAAGTAAGAATAAATCGGAACAAAACATGCCATAAACATACAGGCAATGAGTGTTAGTAGATGTTCTTCTGCGAAAGGAGATTTGAATAATTCATGGCCTCCTTTGAAACCGATGGAGAATAAAAGATATAAAGAAAGGAATTTAGATACTCCTTCGGTAATCCTTAGATCCGATTTGAAGAAAACGACACCCATTCCTAAAAAGAAAAAGAGTACCGGTGGGTTTAAGATGTTGTTCAGTGCTGCGTGGAAATCCATAATTTCATCCCTCAGTTTGTCATCATTTTAGACATGCATTTTGTCCAAAATCATAAAATTGGACAAAAAATAATCCATTTCAAATTTATCCAAACTTCGAAATCGCTTTCTTAGGCATAGATTTCGCGAAAACTGGTGATTCAGATGAAACAAATGGTCCGAATCACTCTCCTATTGGCGATCTTTGCCGGATTGGATGGGTGTTTGTGGAAACCTGAAAGTTTCTATGGGCGAAACATCAGCCGTGATGTCCAATTTTTGGTACCCCAAAAGACAGAAATTCCGAAGAACTGTAGCCACGAATCGATTCAATCTTTGCGAAATAGGGTCTGGATCGACAACCGCAGCGCGGATGCGATGCGGGGCAAACGAGAAGAGGGAGGCCAGTGGGTCAGATTTCAGTTGACCAATGATCTTGAAATGGACAGTCAATTCAGTGTGTTAATCCAATGGATTAACATACCTTTTGTGGAACTTTGTTCTGAGGGACCCGAAGGAAATGTGATCGATTCCTATAGCGGGTATGTTTGGGAAGATTGGTTGGGAATCTTATCCCCATTTCCGCATTTTAATGTGACACTTCTACCAAAAGAAAGTCGTTACTTTTTTGTATATTTAATTTCTAACGAAGATTTAAACTTCCCGATCCGTACGGTGTCTCAATCAGGTTACCGATCTATTGTCCTGTTCCGGTTTTTGACATTTTTGTTTTTCTCAATGGTTGGGATTGTTTCTTTTGGATGGGCGTTCTCTGAATATTTTAAATCCAAGGAGAGGGTTTATCTTTCGATCCTAATCCATTTTCTTATGTTTTTCCTTCTTGTGTATTCGGTTCATGGGAAGGAGTTTGCATCGGTATTTGGAAATACGAATAACTTAGTTAGGCATTCCTATTATCTTTTTTTATCCATTAACCATTTTGTATTCTTCGTTTACTTGGCAACCTTCGACCAGTTTATCGGCAATCGACTTTCTAAGAACTTTCGGTTTTGGATTTCAGGGGTTGCTGGATTTTTGTATTTGCTTGTACCACTTTTTCCAAGGGTGTATGAATTTAGAATTTTTCTAGTTCTATCAATCTTTGGAACTGCTGCTTATCATTTATATAAAACTCATGAAACATTGTTATCAAAACAAGAAAGTGAAGATAGAGCATATGTATTCGGTTGGTTCTTTTTTCTTTTTTCTGTCTTTTTAAAGACATTGTTTCATTTTGATTTTTATCCGTATCAGCCATTTTTCATTTATGCATCTGTGTTTTATCTTCCATTTTTAACTGCAGGATCTTTTTTATTTTTACGGAATTACGAGAAAAAGGACAAATCAAAGACAAGATACAGATCGTTAACAACAAAATTAGATAAAACAGAATTTCGTAACAAATTAGAGTTATTGTTAGGTGATGAAAAAGTATATCTAGATCCAAATTGTAATGAAGAACTAATTGCTTCTAAAATGGGTCTTTCTTACCACCAACTCAGCGAACTAATCAATTCAGAATATAACTTCAATTTTCCTTCTCTGTTAAACCAGTATCGAATCAAAGAAGCTATGGTTTTGCTGAATGAGAAACCAGAACTCAATATTGCAGAAGTTGGTAGACTTTCTGGATTCGGATCTCGGTCTGCTTTTTATCTGGAATTTAAAAAACAATCCGGGGTGAACCCGAATCAATTTCGAAAAACAAAAGGCCATTTAAATAAAGATAGTTAGATTGAGAGGATGTTCGCTATGAACAACGAAAATAAACCAAAAGATTGGTTACCGGGATTAAAGGAAAATTGGAAATCGGACATTGTGTCCGGTTTTATCGTGTTTTTGATTGCTTTGCCACTTTGTTTGGGAATTTCGCTAGCATCTGGTGCTCCTCCGATGGCAGGAATCTTTTCCGGTATTGTAGGTGGGATCATTGCGTCCTTACTAAGTGGATCCCATTTAACAATCAATGGTCCTGCTGCTGGACTCATAGCAGTGGTTTTGAATTCGATTATGGTTCTTGGAGGTGGGGATCCAAAACTTGGATTTGAACTGACACTTGCGGCCATTGTGATTGCAGGTGCTATCCAGGTAGTTTTAGGACTTGTGAAGGCGGGTAATTTAACCGTATATTTTCCGATCTCCGTCGTTCATGGGATGATGGCGGCCATTGGAATCATTATTATTTCTAAACAGTTTTATGTAGCTCTTGGAATTACCCCTAAAGCAAAAACAATCGGAGGATTGCTTTTAGAAATACCATTTAGTTTTTCTTTTGTGAATCCAGAGGTAGCTATTATAGGAATCTCTGCCATATTGATCATTGCTATCCTTTCTAAGGTCAAAAACCAGTTATTTAAAAAATTGCCAGCACCACTTGTTGCAGTGTTAGTTGGAATTGGTTTGGGTATCATTTTTGATTTAGCAGATGAACATTCTTATACATTACTCGATCAGACTTATAAAATTGGACCGGAAAAATTAGTAAATTTGCCCGATCATATTTATGATGGGATTACTTTCCCTGATTTTTCGCGATGGAAAGATGGAGTGTTTTGGGTGATGGTCATTACCATTGCACTCATCGCAAGCATTGAATCTTTGTTAACTGCAACGGCTGTTGATAATACGGATCCTTACCGACGAAAATCCAATATGGATCGTGAGTTGGTGGCCAAAGGAGCAGGAAACTTTCTTTTAGGTTGGATTGGTGGATTACCAATCATTGCTGAGGTAGTCCGGTCTTCTGCCAATATGGAGAATGGTGCTAAAACTCGTTGGTCCAATTTTTTTCATGGTTTGTTTTTGTTATTTTTTATCTTACTTTTACCGGGACTCATCCACCGGATCCCTCTAGCTTCACTTGCAGGTATTTTGATTATGGTGGGGTTTCGGTTGGCTTCTCCCCATGTTTTTAAAGAAACATACGACAAAGGTTGGGATCAAATTGTTATTTTTACAGTCACTGTAGTTCTAACGATTGTTGAGGATTTGTTAGTTGGTGTTTTTTGTGGAATTGTTACTGCGATTTTAATTCAAATCTATTTTGGGGTTCCGCTTCGTTATATCTTTGTTGCAGACATCACTGTGAAATCAGAAAATAAAATACATGTGTTAGATGTAAAACATGCCTTATTATTCTCCAATATGATTTCATTGAAACTTTTACTTAGAAAACTCGTCCCTGGTGAAAGAGTGGATTTGAAATTTGATAAAAATGTGAAAATGATTGGATTCTCAGCCATTGAGTTTTTGCAAAGTTTCAAACGAGACTATGAATTAAGAGGTGGGCAAGTCAACCTAATCGGTTTTGAAGATTTAAAACCGATTTCTGCTTACTATGGAGCCACGCGAATCCACAAGTAAGAAACAAAAAATTCTTGTAACTACTAGTTTTAAAACCAATATTCCTGTATGCAGAGAATATTGGTTTTTTCTCTTCTTTTTATTATTCCCATTTTCATTCAAGAAAAGGCGTTCCCAATTTGACTGGTGGAGGTAGTACGGGGATTTGGTAATATTTTTAAAAAAATCAATTTATTGGGAACTTTTTCTTCTAAACGTAGGTTTCGTATATAGTGAAGTTTAGTAGTATTCTATTGATTGTTTTTGTAATGATGGGTTCGGTCACAAACCTTCTAGCAAAACCCATTGTCATTAAGGAACTTTGGCAAACAGCCTTACAATCCAATCCTGAATTTTTATCGGCAAAGGCTGATTACGATAAAGCTTTTTTTGAGAACGAAAAAAGTTATGCGGCCTATTTACCAACGGTTAATGTTTTGGCTTCGGCAAGGCAATCCTCTGCCAATTTTAGTGGATCAGGTACTGTGAATGATCCTTTGATCAATGGATCTTCTGGAACTGGATCTAACACAAACCAACAAACAAGTTCAGGAGAATCGAGGCCAACGGCAATCAATCGTTATTCGATGGGACTGAGTACAAACCAAAATCTTTTTGCTGGTTTTAAAGATAAAAGTGGAATTGAAAAAACGGAAGCTTTATTGCATGCAGCAAAACAGACATTACATGATTCAAGATTAAAGGTTTGTTTTGAATTAAAGTCTGGTTATGTGCAAATGTTGTATGCCAAAGAATTACATCAACTCTCAGAAAAAATAAAAGAACGACGTACAAAAAATCGTGATTTGGTAAAACTACGTTATGAAGTGGGTCGGGAACATAAGGGAAGTTTTTTACTCAGTGAATCTTTTGTAAAACAATCCGAATTTGAAGTATCTTCTGCATTTCGATTATTTGAAAGTAATGTGAATGAAGTGGAGAGAGTGATATCCAATCGATTGGATATAAATATCAATTCAGAATTTGTTTATGAGCCTGTTTTGGAAAAAAAGTTTTCGGAAAAAGAGAAGGAATCTTTACTCGAGTCTCATCCTTCTATTATGGCAGAACAATCTAAAGTGCGCGCTGCTCAGGCAAACATCGGTGTGGCAGAAGCTGGGTTCTATCCTGATTTGAATTTAAGTGCTACTGTCACAAGACAAGATGATGTATGGTTTCCAAAACCAAGAAACTACAGTTTTGGATTAAACTTAACCTATCCATTGTTTAATGGTGGAAGGGATTATTATAATGTTAAAATTGCGAAATCGGAATATGAAAAATCCATTCATACAAGAGATGCCAAAAAAAATACCCTAGCATTTTCCTTAGAACAATCGCATTTTAATTTTAAAAATGCATCAGAGCAACTGATAGTATTGACAGAATTTTATAAAGCCTCTGAGATACGTGCCATGATCGCAAGATCCCAATATTCGAATGGACTGATTAGTTTTGAAAATTGGGACATCATCGAAAACGATTTGATCAATCGAGAAAAAAATCTATTGATAGGAAAACGTGATTTGGGATTGGCGGAAGCTACATATTTGAGAAATTTAGGAAAGTGTTTTGATGAAGATTAAATTTGTTTTGATAGCAGTCGCATTAGTGATCATTTCACTCTCCCTATATTTTTTTGGATTTGGGAAATCAAAACCAAACACGAAACTAGAATCTTCTAAAGTGTTTCGAGGAGATTTGATTGTTACTGTGAGGGCAACAGGCACAGCCATCCCCAAAAATCGATTGGAGATCAAACCACCGATTGCAGGACGCGTGGAATCCATTTTAGTAAATGAAGGAAATCATGTAGCACGAGGTAAAATCATCGCTTGGATGAGTTCAACGGAAAGAGCCGCTTTAATAGACGCGGCTAGGGCCAAAGGGGAAGAAGAACTCAAAAAATGGGAAGATTTTTATAAACCAACTCCAGTGATTTCGCCATTACGTGGTTTGGTGATCGCATCCAACATTAGTCCTGGGCAAACGGTGACCCAACAAGATATTCTTTATGTTCTTTCAGATAATTTGATGATCCAGGCAAAAGTGGACGAAACAGATCTTTCAAAAATAAAGATAGGCCAAATAGCAAATATTACTGTAGATTCTTATTCGGATGCCGCCATCCAAGCAAAGGTGACACATATTGGATATGAAGCCGTCACAGAAAATAATGTAACTATGTACAATGTTGATTTAGAATTAAAATCCATTCCTGAATATCTAAGGAGTGGAATGTCAATAACGATTGACTTTATAGTTTCAGAAGAAAGAGATGTTTTGCTTCTTGCAAATGAATATGTAAAAGGAAATTCTAAAAAAGGAATCGTATTAAAAAAACTAGAGGGAGAGTTAGTTGAAACCTCTGTTAGCATTGGAATGAGTGATGACCAAAATACTGTTATTCTCTCAGGATTAGAAGAAAACGAAGTGGTGTATCGAAAGAAAAAAATTCAGGAAGAAAAAAAGGCAGGCAGCAACGGACCATTTTCTTCACCCAAAATGCCGAAGAGATAACTATTGTTAGCAATTGAAATTCAAAATTTAAATAAATCATATACGGTTGGAAATTCAAAGTTCCCTGTACTTTCTGGTATTCATTTAGAAATTACCCAAGGTGAATTTGTTGCGATCATGGGACCTTCGGGTTCAGGAAAATCAACACTTTTACAAGTGATGGGATTACTTGATCATGTTGATTCGGGCACCTATCGTTTGTTTGGTCGAGAAGTCAGCGGAGAATCTTCCGATGTTTTGTCCGACGTTCGAGGAAGTATGATTGGTTTTGTATTCCAACAATTCCATTTGTTAGCAAAATCAAATGCAACCCAAAACGTAAGTCTCCCTTCATTGTATACAAATGTGGATCAAACAGTAAAAAGAGCCGAAGAACAACTGAGAAAAGTAGGTTTGGAAAGTAGATTGTTCCATACTCCAAATGAACTTTCTGGTGGCCAACAACAAAGGGTAGCCATCGCTCGAGCTCTTCTTGTTGATCCGCCAATTATATTTGCTGACGAACCCACAGGAAACTTAGATTCAAAAAGTAAAATTGAAATCATGTTGGAATTACAACGCCTTCATAAAGAAGGAAAAACCATTGTGATGGTAACACATGAACCAGAAATGGCGGAGTTTTGCGATCGTATCATTCATGTCAGTGACGGTAAGATTGTATCGGACGAAGGGAAAAAGAAAAAAAAAGATTTAGTTTCGTTTCCTAAAACAAATTTGAAACGGAAAACCGGGTGGCCTCTTTTCCAAGGAATTTTTTTACAATCTTTGTTTTCATTATCATCAAATCGTTTGCGAACATTTTTGTCTGCTCTTGGAATTCTATTTGGTGTTGTTTGTGTTATCTCGGTAATGGCACTTGGAGAAGGGGCAAAAAAATCAGTAGAGGAACAGTTTTCTTCGTTAGGCGCTAATTTAGTCATTGTTAGAACTGGTGGAATGCGTAGCGGAGGAGTTTCTCTAGAAGCCGGTACTGTCAATCGACTGGATGTATTTGATGTAGAAGCTGTGTCGAAAAAATTTCCTGAAGTAAAACAAATCTCCGCTGTTGTAAACGGAAGAGGACAACTTGTTTTTGGAAATCGAAATTGGAATAGTTATATCACTGGTGCCAGTCCTAACTATGAATCTCTTCGAAATTTAGAACCATTGGAAGGAAGGTTTTTTACCGAAGAGGAAAATCAAAAAAGAGCCTTAGTTTGTCTTGTGGGAAATACAGTAGTTAAAGAATTGTATGAAGGAAAAAATCCTGTAGGAACTTATTTGAAAGTAAACCGAATTCTATTTCGTGTGATTGGCCTTTTACCTGAAAAAGGAAGTGCTGGATTTCGTGACCAAGACGATGTAATTCTTATGCCCTTGAATACAGCAATGCGAAGGTTGTTAAACAAAGATGCTGTCGACAGTTTAGAAATGGAATTAGAAAAAACGGAATCTTCAGAAGAATTCACAACTTCCTTAAAACGTTTTTTACATGAAAGACATGGAACGAGCGAATCAATGGGTAATATTTATCAAGTGATGAACATGGCTGATATCCAATCCGCAGTCTCTGAAACAAATCAAACGATGACAACCTTACTCATTGCCCTTGCGACCGTTTCTCTTGTAGTCGGTGGGATTGGAATTATGAACATTATGTTGGTTTCAGTGAAGGAACGAACAAAAGAAATTGGTCTTAGGAAGGCTCTTGGTGCAAGAGAGTCAGACATTCGTATGCAGTTTTTAATTGAATCCACTTTGACAAGTTTGACAGGAGGAATTGTTGGACTGGTTTTTGGAGTATTGTCGGTTTTGTTTTTGCAAGAATACTTTGGCTGGACTATTGTTTTATCCTTTCCTTCTATTGGATTTGCTTTCATATTTTCCATATCGATTGGAATTCTTTTTGGCTGGTGGCCTTCTGAATACGCAGCAAAATTGAGTCCCATTGTTGCCTTAAGATCAGAATGAATATAAAATTAAATCCAAGGAAAATTCCCCAACAAAAACGATCCAAGGAAAGATACCAAAAAATTATTGATACAACAATCGGTTTGTTAGGTGAGGTTGGGTATGATGATTTAACAACGGATTTGATTGCAGAAAGAAGTGGGATACCTGTCGGTTCTATTTACCAATTTTTTCCAAACAAAGAATCTATTATTTATTCCCATGCGGAATCTTGTTATTTTATGCTTCATGACTTTTTTTTCAAACTTCTTGATGAAGAACTTAAAAAAAGAAAAAAATTCACACCTGAATTCATTGATTTTACCCTACACTCCTTTGAACGGACGTTAAATGAAGTAAAAGGTTATCGTTTGATCAATTCAATTCTATATACAAACCAAGCGTTGTTAAAACTAGATATTGAAAGTAATGAACGCTTTGCAAAATCCTTAGCGGAAAAAGTAATTCTTTATTTGTTTCCCAAGGTGGATAAAAAAAGGGCTTACTATAGTTCTCTAATGATTGTGGAAACTGTCGATTCAGTAGTTAAAATTGCGCAAAGAAAGGGAAAACCGGCGGAAAAAAAGGCGCTCCTCTCTGAACTACAAAATCTCTTATTTGTATATTTTTCCTCCTTCCTTTGATTTAACATTGACAAAGTTTTAACACAGTTGTAAAATTCTCAAAATGTGAGGAAATCCTCATGTTCTGGGAAAGAACTATGAAACAGACCAAAAAATATTTATTGGGAATCTTCATTGCAGTATTCATAACGTTCGGTATGAATCATTGTAGTTCGGAAGACCCCGCCAATTCGGCCTTCGTCCATGTTACGATGATGGACAATGCCTTCCACCCGCCAGTCATTCGGACATTCAAAGGCGGTAAAATTCGATTTGTGAATGAAGGAAACAACCCTCACAATGCCATCTCGATTACCAAAGATTGGTCCACAGAGAAAACATTTGGGAATTTGGCAATGTTTCGTGGTGCACATACCGATGTGTTCTTCCCAGAAGAAGGTGTGTTCCCTTATTTCTGTTCCTTCCATGCTTCCCCTGATGGTAAAATTGGAATGACTGGAGTTGCTGTGATAGGTGATGCCGCTTACAATCCACAGACGAACATTGCAAAGTCGAAGATATCCAAAAAATGGACAGGTGTGACTCGCAAAGTCCCTTCCCAATATAAAACCATTCAGAACGCTGTCGACGCTGCATCCCCAGGAGACTTAGTTCTTGTTGCAAAAGGTATCTATAAAGAAGAAGTGACAGTCACCACTCCTTCCATTGTGATTCGCGGTGAAGATCGTAATGAAACCATCATTGATGGAGAATTTTTGCGTGGAAACGGAATTATGGTTGTTGGTGCTGATGGTGTAGCCGTCGAAAACCTAACAACTAGAAATGCAACTCTCAATGGCGTGTATTGGACAGGTGTTAAAGGATACCGCGGGTCTTATTTAACTGCATATAACAACGGCGATTATGGAATTTATGCATTTGATTCGGTAGACGGACTTATGGAGCATTCCTATGCATCTGGATCTCCTGATTCTGGATTCTATATTGGTCAGTGTAATCCATGTAATGCGATAATCAATGACGTAATCTCAGAAAATAATGCACTGGGTTATTCTGGTACGAATTCGAGTGGTAACTTATATCTTTTGTCTTCCATTTGGAGAAAAAACCAATTGGGCATTGGGCCTAATACATTGGATCGTGAGTTACTTCCTCCACAAAAACAAATTGTGGTGAAAAAAAACATTGTGTATGATAATAACAATACCAATGCGCCTTCCAAAAAGTTGGAATATCCATCCATCGGAAATGGAATCGCCCTCCTTGGTGCACTCGAAAACTTAGTAGAAGACAATTTAGTTTTCAACCATAACAACTATGGAATTTTAGTAACCATGAATATTGACGAAAATATTTGGATCTCCAATAATAACGTCATTCGAAACAATAAAGTGTACCATTCCGGCCGTGGAGACATCGCTCTGAGTGGTCCAGTCAACGTTGGAAATTGTTTTGAAGGAAACTCATACGGTGTATCGAGTCCACCATTTTTGGAAACTCTTCAGTCATGTTCAGGGCTTAGATATCCACATACAGGAGATATGTCTTCGAGTATAGGATTACTTGCTTTATTTGTTCAAGCAAACCTTCGTGAATTTGTGTTAGGTTCCTATAAAAACCAACCGATCCCTGCGGCTCAAATGAACATGCCTACAGAAAGTTTGGCGAATGTGATTCCAGCGCACGATGTTTTTGAAACAAACAAAGGTTTAATTGAAACAGCGGAGTTACCAAAACTTAGCCAAGCAGAATTTGATGTTGCCACAAACCAAATGTATACTTCCGGATGGAGAGTTCATTTTCCTGGCACTTTAAAAACTTGGTATTTCCATTTGATGGGTTACCTATTGCCATTTGCTATTTTTGCGGCGTGGACAGGCCTATCCATCTTGGATCGATTCTCTGCGAAAGGTGCAAAACTAGATTTTTATTTCTGGTTGATTTTACTCGTTCCTTTTATCGGTTCTTTAGTTTATTTGTATTCAAAAGAATCTAAGGTTTCACGAGTCGTTCGGAATACCGTTGTTTTTGGTGGTATTTTACTTTTCTTTACAATTCTGGCTTATGCCGGTTATGCGATGACAGCGGTAACGGAACCGTCTGTATAATAATTTAGGAGATTATTTATGGAAACAACTTTTGCAAACCCAGGTTTTTGGACTTATTTTATCGGATCCTATGCGTATTACCTTCCTTTCGTTTTAACGATGGTATGGGCACCTTTGGCATTGTTTGGTTTATCTAAACAAAAAGATATGGACACAACAAAACAGATCATTTGGTCACTTGTGATTTTAGTTGTACCTGTTCTTGGTCCTGCACTATATCTCTTGTTAGCCGATAAGGAGTATGAAAAAAAATTCAAACAAATCGCTGTAGGTGGTGGGTTTGGAGTATTTGTTCTTGTTTGGGTTTTGAGTTTAATTTCTCACATTTAAGACAAAAGTAAAAGAGAGTTTATTTATGGATCGGAAGAGTTTTTTAACGACACTGGGATTTGGAGTGATGGGCTTTGTGGGATCTTTGTTTGGTTCCATGAGAAATAACACTCGAAATTCTGAGGAAATCTGTGGACCTTCTGATCCTAGTAGTTCTTCCACTGCCGCAAACTTTGGGATTGTCACAACTCCAGCAGTCAGTGATAACTACCAAAACTCAATTGGGGCAGGCGGAAGTTTAAGAGCCACGAATACATATGGAAGTATGGCTCATCCACCTTTTTTTATCAAAGAAGAGTATACGGAACGCTTCTACTATCCACCTAACTATTCAAATACGAAAAATAGGGTGAAAGATTTTAGTTTAAATCTTTTCCCTTTGAGTATGAATATTGCTCATAATATCAATTATCCAGCTTGGACTTTTGATGGACTTGTTCCAGGTCCAGTCCTTAGAGCAAATTTGGGCGATACCCTTCGTATCCATGTCAAAAATTCAAGCCCCGATCCTCATTCCTTACACTTTCATGGAACTCATGATCCTTTAGAAGATGGATGGGAACCCATAGCTCCTTTCGGGGAAAGGACATATCAGATCGAAGCAGGGCCTGTTGGCCTTCATCCTTATCATTGTCATGTTCCTCCACTTATGTTACATACCGCCAAAGGTTTGTATGGTGCATTGCTTGTGGATCCGCCGGTCAAACGAAAACCAGCGCATGAATTTGTTTTAACTTTTTCTGGTTGGGATACCAAAGGTAAGGGCCGGAACGATTATTATACATGGAATGGTATTGCTGGTATTTATGATAGGTATCCTATGAAAGTCCCTGTGGGTGAACGAGTTCGATTCTACATTCAAAATATGATGGAAAGAGAACCAATCATCACCTTTCATTTACATGCACAAACTTTTGATATCATTCGTAGTTTAGGTTCAACCGTTCCGGATGGTCATTCTGATGTCGTGTCCCTTGGACAAACAGAACGAGTGGTGATCGAATTTGTCCTTAAGAAAAAAGGTAGGTATATGTTTCATCCGCACCAAACACATATGGCGGAGAATGGAGGAATGGGTTGGATCGTTGCCGTATAAAAGCAGTTTTTATTTTGTTGGTTCTTACCTTCAGTTTTTTTTGTAAATCTAAAGAAGATCACATCAAAGAAGAATGGAAATACCTATCTTTTGTTAAACCTGATGGGAGTTTATTAGAGCCAAAATTTTGGTCTGAAAAAAAATCGGTTTTGTATTTTGGGTTTTCCCATTGCCCGGATATGTGCCCACTCGCTCTGACAAACTTCGGTAGGGCCTCACTGATATTAGGTGAAAAATCCAATCGATTCCGTTTTATTTTTGTAACTCTTGATCCCGAGAGAGATTCTCCTGCGACTCTTAAAAATTACATTCAAAATTTCCCTGGAAAAAATTTAACAGCTCTTTCTCCTAATGCGGAATCGTTAACAAAACTAACAGATTTATTTGGAATTGTTCGTGAAAAAGTCGGAGATGGAAAGAATTACCGAATCGATCATTCCAATTTTATTTATGTGTTAGATGAGGATTTGAACACACTTGCCAATTTTCCAGGTGGAGTTTCAGCAAATGCACTTGCTACCAAACTTAGAGAACTTGCTGGACCCGAGAATTAAGCATAATTTCAATTTCTGTTCGAGCACCTTCCGGGAAATTTCTAGTAACTTCGAAATTAAATTCTGAATAAATATTTCTTAATCGTTCCTTGATATTTCCAAGAGACCTGGCTAAAAGTTTTGTTTTATCGGTCAGTAGGTCCTCACGAATTCCTATTCCATTGTCATATACCACAAAACTAAAAACTGAATCTCTTATCATTTTTGCATGAATGAATAATTGAAATTGTTCATCAGCTGATCCACGGAAACCATGTTTGAAAGAATTTTCAATGATTGGTTGGAGTAACAATGGGGGAAGGACAACAGCAGAAAAATCTCCGGATTTTTTGAAATCAATTTGTACGGTATCATAAAATCTTAATTTTTGAAGGTGTAAGTAGTCTTCTAAAAAATTCCATTCTTCTTCAAAAGGAATCCAATCCCGATCCGTTCGATCGGATATGAATCGATAATTATTCGCTAAACTTAAAATTGCATCTCCAATTAACTCTGGTTTTATTTTATGAAGGGCATGGATTGTATTCAAAGAATTGAACAAATAATGTGGACTCATTTTTGTTTGTAGAGTTTTCAGTTGACTTTCTTTTAGTGACTTTTCTGCTTTTAACAAATCTTCTTTATATATTTGTGCCTTTTGTCTGTTTGCAAAAATGGTTCGTTCTAAAGCAAATCCTTGAGAGATCACACCAAAGAGAACACCCCAGAGTACCACTTTGTTCGCAGAGTTGTCATTGGCTTTGATGGCTAAGAAAATTTCTAAGATAACTAGAAGGAGTGTTACGCTAAATCCGATAAAATGTCCAAAGGCTTCCTGGTTTCCCTTTTTCCAAGATTCGAAGGTAATGAAAATTGGTCCTAGAATATTCAAAAGATTGAATAAGATGAAGAAGGTTCTACTGCTAATAAGTAACGTATGTGATAGATCAAAGAAAGGAAGAGAAAAAACCAATATGGTGGTCAAAGAACAAATAAACACATCTATATAAATTAAAATATCAAGAATTCGGTAACTACCGCTCCCAAAAAGACGCCTAACTCCTGATAACATAGGGATAAAAACAAAATTGGAAGATATTGTTGTAAGTATGAATAATGTTTCTGAATTTGTAAAGAGATATCGTATAAGAATATTTGATGTGAGACCGAGTAGACCGAAACATAAAGAAAAAGCTGCAAAATCAAGAAGTATATTATAGCGTTTTTTGAATTCAATAGAATATACTAGAGCACAGATGATTCCTATCATCAAGAAGAAGGAATGGAAGAAGATAGGTGTTAAATTTTTTAGAGCGATCTCTCTGTAGAGAGCTGTTTGTTTGCCCACTAAGTTTTCAACAATAGATATGAGAAAGAGAATCCCTTTTTTGTGATACAATCTTAAATAATAGTATTTTGAATCATCATTCGGTATTTTAACCCAATCAAATTTGGATTGGAAAATATTGGGGAGTCTATCTTGTTCTGAAAAATTTCCATATTTAAAAATGGAATCTCCGTATTCATTAAATATTTCTATATTTAAACCTCCATGTTCTAATAATAAAAAAAGTTCTTCTTTCCCTCTGTGATTTGGAAATGCTTTGGAGCGTAACCAAATAAATTCCGAATCTGTAATTCGTTGGAGTTCAGAATCATTGATCCAGCCGAAGATAGATTCCCAATACACTTTATGCATTTTTTGAAAATCAATTTTGCCATCATCATCTGTTGGTATATCGCCAACAAAGTATTCTGTATTTTCTGCAAGATAGTATTCTGCTAAAGAACTATCGGTTGGTTTTAGTAGGGAGTAAGCATATGAAGATAAGGAGACAGTGATGACGAGAGAAAGGAGGCAGATTGATAGAGTTGGTTTTTCTAAAAATCTGATCCATAGATTTCCCATATAGCAAGTATTAGTCTTCTAATGAAAACAAAATCGGAAGCCTATGTGCCATTTTTTTAGGTTGCCCTTGCACGTAACCAGGGCTAAAGCGTACACGTTTGATCAGTTTCATTGCAGCTTCTTCAAATCCGTATCCTGCCCGACCGGATACAATTTTTGCCGACTGTAGGCTTCCGTCCTCATTTACTTGGACTAATAACACAACTTGTTTTTCAACAATATTTGCTGCTTTGGCTTGCGGAGGAAAATATTCCTTTAAATCAAAGTCAATGATTGCAGTAGGCATTTTGTCTCCATTAAAAGAGAAAAGATATCCATCTTTATCAGTTCCATTCCCAGAAAGTTGGTTTGGGTTGATGTCTGAGTTATCAGGTTCATCCGCCTTGTCTTTGTTACTTCCTTCCACCCATTCTTGTTTTTCGACTGGAGCTGGTGAAGAGGTGCCGCCAATAAGTTCGGGGGGAATTTCTTCAAAACTAACATCTACATCTTCGAAGTTCGATTCTTCAGTAACCTCATCACCTCGTAATTGACTAATCTTATAACCAGCGTAAGTTGCGGTATGGATAAACAAACTACCAATCAAACAAAGATGAAAAATTCGTTCTTTATTTTGTTTGACCGAATGTTTGAATGAATCCAATAATTCCGCGAAGCGATTCATTTTTTTACACTGAGGGCAATCTTTGTTACACCCGCTTTTCGGATGATTCCCATCAGCTCCGTAATTTTTCCATAAGGGAGGCTTTCATCTGCAGAAAGAGTTAAACGCATGTTAGGTCTAATTTTTGCTTCTCTTTCCAGATTTCGCACCAAACCAGAAATATCAGTGTCTTTTCCTTCTAAAAGGATCGCGCCAGTTTTTGTCAGTGCTACTTGAACCGATTCGGCAACGTTAGGGTCGGCAGCTTGCACTTTTGGTAAATTGATATTTAAACTTTCTTTTTTTAGAAAGTTTGCCGTTACCATAAAAATTACAAGAAGAACTAAAATCACATCCACCATAGGAGTGATATTAATACTTCCAATTTCTTCGTCTTGAGAACCTGATGCTCCAGCCATAATTATACCTTTGTCTTATTCATTTGATAAGAGAGTAGTTCTTTTTTAAGTATTTCCAAATTCTGTAGAATGACTTTAGATTTTCTAGAAAAATAATTGTTTGCCATAACCACGGGAATCGCCACTGCAAGACCGGCTGCCGTCGCAAGAAGAGCGGTAGAAATGGACCGCATGACCACTTCTGCACCAGAACTTCCTAAGGTACCCAAACCATAAAAAGCTTTGATGACACCAAGAACGGTTCCGAGTAGACCAATAAACGGAGCATTATTTCCTAATGTGTTTAGGATCGGTAAACGTTTTTCAAGTTCCAATTTTTCTGAAAGAATCTGGCCATCCAAACTTTCATCTAATCCCTTTCTTCCCATTTTTAATTGTTTGAGAGCAAATTGTAAAAATCTTGTATAAATAGAATCTTCTCCGGCATCTGTTTTCCAATGAATTTCTGGTTCTTCTTGTAAAGAAGTTCTAACTTCCGATAAATAATCCTCGTTTTTTTTACCTAAACTTTTTCTGTAATAAATTAGTCTTTCAGCAAACACTGCTAATGCGACTACACTTGCAAATGCCATTGCTATAAAAATTAATTCTTCGCCTATTTCTACATACTCTTGCATACTATTCTCCGTGTTGAATGTTATTAAATAATAAATATAATGGAATCTTTTCGTTACTAATTTGGTTGTTTGTAGAAGCAAAACAAGATTTTAAACAAGAAATTGCCGAACTAGAAGTTAGACTTGATTCAATGAGGGCTGGAATTGTCGATTTCGTACAAATTCCCGAATTAGTTTTTGTTTTCCAGTCCGTGACTTGACAGTCAAAAGCACAAGTCTGTGCAATTCCTGACATATCTTTATAGAGAGGATTTGTAAGTAAGTCTTGGCAAGTTTTTGTTTTTATACTTGCTGTAGTATTAGAAAATGTAGCTCCTATTGAATCCGCATATGCTTTAAAACATAAATCTTTGTTTGTAATCATTGATTCACATGTTTCTTGAGGTGCATTTACTGTTGTTAGGTATTGTAACAACACAGTTTCTTTATAGGAATCCTCAAATTTTTTTGGTTCCGAACAAGAAATGAAAATGGTACTGACTAAAAGAAAAATCAAAGATTTCATTAGAAATGAACCTCCATACCAACGTTAAAGAATGGAATTACTGTTCCACCAGGAAGTTCTAAGGTTCCAAAGGTATCATTCTCTTTTGGATTTGTTGCAGAAAATGGACGAGAATTGTCAAAATCATATCCATTTTTATTTTTTCTCATATAAACGTTTACGATTTCTAAATACCAGTTTAGATATCCCCAAGAATAGTTTTCAAAGATATCAAATCGAATATCTAATCTATGGAAATCAGTTCCACGTTTCACATTACCATATTCAGAAGTATATGGATTATTTGAATACTGCGGATTCCAATAGGTTAAACCATTCAATGGATTTGAAAATTTACCACCATCGTCACCCACCACTGGTCTTGATGGAATCGATGTTAAATAACTCCATCGACCTCCAATTTGAAAACCTTCGTTCATCCTCCAGCCGTAAATTAAGTTGGCAACGTGAGTCCTATCCCAAGGTGCTAATTGTTCTTTTGAGTTCGGAAAATATGCCGCTAGGATTTTTCTCTCAATTCCTCCAATTTGCGAATTATCACCTTCGTATATTTGGTATAAATTTGTATTTTGAAAAGATTGAGACCAAGTATAGGAAATCCAACCAAACCAATCTCTAGTTCCTGGACGTGCGTTTTTACGTATCAAAAGTTCATAACCGTGAGACCAACCAGTCGCTCGGTTAGAATAGTTTAACGGACGATTGGCGACGATGGGTTGTGTTAACCATTGGCCTTTATCTGGATTTAAACCCACCGGAGTAGATGCATAAGGATCGTCAATAATGGTATCAGTGAATTGATTTTTAAACATTTCCACTTTTACTTGCCATACTTGATCAATCTTTTGGTCAATACCTGCACTGACTTTCCTTGCCCTTTCAAATCTTAAGTCAGGGTTTCCAGTTTCTGCGTTAAAGTTAGTTGTTAACGGAAACCTCGAAACATCTCCTCCACTTCCATAAACAGTCATTCCTTTTCCAATTTCAGGAAAGGTATAGGACGCAGTGGCCCTGGGTGTTAAGGCTCCATTTCCCGTCACTTGAATATAATCGTAGCGGGCTCCAGGCTCGAATAAAAAATTCCCGAACTTAAAGTGAAGAGTCGTATATGCATTGTAATACGGCGATACTCCACGAATGCTGATTGGTCTTCCGACGAAATCTGGGTTAGCTGAATTATAAGGATTCGGTGATGGATTCGTTGGATCGCGTAAAGCGACTTCAGTTCCATAATCTCTGAAAGAAAACTTTCTGACTTCAGTTCCGAAATCAACTTTTAGAAACTTTGTTGCTGTCCAATAAGCATCTTGACGAACACCTACATAACTTCCTCGTTGGTATTGTTTTCCTTGTATGGATCCAAAACCTACGTTGTATTCTCCGATAGGGTCAAAGTTAATCAATGTAATCCGGTTTTGAAATTTATCTCCAGGAATCCAAGTGTATCTAAGTGCTGTGGTCCTAAAACTCTGACCAAAACTTGCTTTAGCACCACTGAGAAGAGCAAAGGCAGAGCTTGTTGGATCATTAACGGGTTTATTTGGAACGTTAATGGCGAAGTTATCCTGCGCAGTTAAATTGTAGAATGCGATTTGATGCTCAGGTGTGAAGTTATGGACATATTTAATTTGAGAGTCGTTATAACGAGGAAGACGGATTCCTTCTGGTAATAATCCTGTTGCTCCTAAGGATTTATCCAGATATCCCAGTTTACCGGCAATAGCCAAATATCCTTTCCCGCCAGAAGTGGGAGTTGCCGCATAAGCAGTTGTATTCCATAATGAAACTTGAAAAGCACCTTTTGTCTTTTGCACAGAGTCAACAGTTTCAATTTCTATAATACCGCCGGTCGCATTATTAAAGTTTGCTGGATAAGCTCCAGAATATAAGTCAATCGACTTAATTAAATCATTATGAATGACAGAAGTTAATCCATCCAAATGGAAAGGGTACAAGATAGGAAGATCGTCATATAGGTAAGTGTTTGCATTTGGGTTAGCACCACGAACAATAATTCCGTTTGCCCCACCACCAAATCCAATATTAGGGATGACTCCAGGCAGTGTTTCCAATGCTCGAAGAGCTTCTCCAAAAGTACCAGGCATCCGTTTGATTTCTTCGTAACGGACTTTGGTTCGGGAAGCTACGGTTTTCTCTCGTTCTCCCTCCACAACAATTCCTGTTCTTGGTGCGCTTGCTTTTTTTTCGGTATAAATGGTTCTTGATTCATCTTCGGATCCAACTGAGATTTTTATTT
Organism: Leptospira soteropolitanensis; assembly: GCF_026151655.1. GTDB lineage: Bacteria > Spirochaetota > Leptospiria > Leptospirales > Leptospiraceae > Leptospira_A > Leptospira_A soteropolitanensis. The sequence goes on from NZ_JAMQPN010000001.1 coordinate 880,516, forward strand.
CTTGGATTCCTGTGTCACGTAACAAACGCAAGGTGTATTCTCCGGAAGATGGAAACTCTAATGTGACATTTCCCTCTGCATCTGTTTGCGCGAATTTTTTTGTTTCAAAAATTAGAACTGATAGGTTCTTTTCGGCGATTTCCTTTTTCGGGTTGATGAGTTTTGCCCTTATACTAACTGCGAATAAAGGGGATCCAATACAAAAAAGAAAAATCCCGAATAATAATTTATTTAATTTGAGTTTTGCTGATTTCATTGAAGTTTAAATACCAAGGGATATCTCCCGTTTCTTGTTCAAGATAAATGAGAGTACAGGGTAATGGATATCCAAGGAACGGACATTCTGTACGTGTAATTGCAATCGTACATAAATCTAAATTTCTTTGGATTGGCTTATTTAAGATAAGTAAAGGGGGATTGGGAATAGGGTTACCACATTTTTCGGCTGCAAATTTTGCTGCTGAATACACTTGGCTTTGTGCATCATTAGTATCCACACGATCAATTCCTGGACCGCAGTTAATGACAAATGCAGCCAGTAAAAGAAGAATCACCATATAAAGTCTCATTTAGTACCTTTTGATCCTGGGTTTTCAGTTTCTTCTTGTTGTCCAACTACGTCTGCAGTTACATTTACAACAGTAACAAGACCTAATGGAAAATAAGCTTTATCTTCTCTTTGAATTTTGATATTGATTAAAGTTTTTCCGTTAGGATATTTTTCCAGAATTTGACTCATCGCAAGTTCTACATTTGGTGCTTTTGTCACAGGAATCATGCCGAGTAAATAAAAAGCGGAGTCTTGGCCTTTTCCTTTGCCTAAGATTTTATAGTCAGTGGAACGAACTACTGTTGCTGAATCAAATAGGGAAATTTCTTTAGGTACATGGGAACCGATACATCCCATCGCCATAATCAAAGCAGAAAAGAAACTTATAACAAATTTTAAAAATGAAGTTTTCATTCGTGAATCTATTTTTTGCTTTTAATCGTTGGTTGTGCTGCAAAACGAACTAAGTCACCTTTAATTGTGAATCGATATCTGGTTAATGGTCCAAAAATAGATTTGTCATTCCAATATCGAATATTAACGAGTGCATCACCTGCATCTTCTTCCATAACTTTTTCATACAAATCAGTGATCGGTGGTTCTGTGAACGGCAAACCAAAGATAATAAAATCTAAAGCATACCATGTAAAGGTTTTCTCTACGGTTTTTAAAGTTTCGTAAGGAACATTGGGGATTGGTTTGTTGCTAGTAGCAATTCCAACGGAAGAAGAGGCGCAATTAGTTAAACCTAAAGATAGAAAGAAAAAACTTGCCACTGTAAAAAAATATTTCATAAAAAACTCCGTCAGCTTCCAAATCTCATTCATATAAGTTTGGTCAATGGAATAATTATACTAACGACGATTAACTACTTAACTTGGAATGAACGCTACTTATTCCGGAGTGAAATTTAGTGGGTCTACAATTTTAGGGCTTCTTTTAGGTTTTGAGCAAAGGAACGGCCAACAGGAAGGGTTGTTTCATCCTCGTTTTTTAGTTGGATGGTATAAGATCCACCTTTGTCATAACGAAGGCTTGTCACATAATTTAAGTTCACCAAGAATCCTTTGTGGATGCGAATGAATTGTTCTGTAGGTAGTTTTTCTTCAATTTCTTTTAGTAATTTTGAAGTTTCGTAATCTTTTTGCGAGGTGTGTATCACACAACTTTTGTTATTTGCAGAAATGAACTGTATATCCTCTAGAGCAAGTAAAAATACGGCAGAGTCCGACTGTATTTTGAGATTCGTTATTTTTCCTTTGGAAGGTTGTTTATTTTGTTTTGCTTCTTGCAAAAAACGTAAAGCCTTGTCTACGGACTTTCTAAACCTTTCGAAAGAAAATGGTTTAAGCAAATAATCTGTTGCATCTAAATCAAAGGCTTCCACTGCATGTTCACTATAGGCAGTTGTAATGATAAAAAAAGTAGATCTGTTATGTTCTTTTCGTAGGATATCCATCCCATTGACTGCAGGAAGGTTGATATCCATAAAAACCAAATCGAATTGTTTCTCCTCAAGGAGATTCAATGCCTTATCACCACTTTCTGCAATTCCAGTTAATTTTAACTCAGAACAGTTCATTACATAATCCATCATGAGCATTCTTGCAGGATATTCGTCTTCGATGATTAGAACTGAGTAAGGAGGTGATACCATGAGATTATTTTAAGTTACATCAACAAAGAAAAATGTGACATCGTCTTTAAGTTCTTCTTCCGAAAATCTTGAAATCTGCACAATTATCTCTTGGGATAATGTTTTTATATCTTTTTCTTTTCCTCTTTCCAGTAGATCAAGTATTTTGCTTTCACCAAACAATTTATTTTCGGCCCGGGCTTCTGTGACACCATCAGTGAAAAAAAAGTAACGATCACCGGTTTTCATATTATGAGTCCATTCACTATAAGTAAATGATTCTCTCCAGCCTATGATGGGACCTTTGATATTCATAAATTCGAACTTACCTGTCACTCGATTGTAAATTAGTGGGTTAGGATGGCCCGCAGTAGAAAAGGTGATCGTATTTGAATTTGTATCAATCAATGCAGAGCAAGCAGTGATAAAATATCTACTCACAAGTGAAGTGAGTGCTTGGTTCATATGCTCTAATACTTCTTTTGGGGAATTGATTTTTTTTGTAGATTCTCTAAATTGAACCTTCACCATAGAAGATACAAAGGCCGCAGGAACCCCGTGTCCAGCAACGTCAGCAATTAATAAAAGTAGGCGATTTTTGTCCAATTCCACCCAATCATATAAATCACCACCCACTTGTTGCATCGGTAAATAAGTAGTATGGATTCTGATTCCATTTATGTTTGGATGTTCTTTCGGTAGAAGATAACTTTGGAGTTGGGATGCAAAGAATAAGTCCTGTTCCAAATCCTGATTTTTTTCACGGAGCTCTAATGTTCTTTCTCGAACTCTTATTTCTAAATCCTTTGTGAGTATTGAAAGTTCTTTTTCATTTTTTGCATGTCGATAGGAGATAGCAACTCCAGAAAGAATCATTAAGATCAAAAAACCATATTGTGTTAAATAAATATTTTTTCCCGATGTAAGATCGATAATTATATCAATAGTTGTACCAATGCAGATAGAGACAAAACCAACAGCCAGAAAATATGCTTCTGCTTTTTTAGCTTTTGCTGCCCGAATGACTCCTCGAATGATAAAAAACACCATAGGGATTAAAGAGAATTCCCAAATACGGAGTAATAAAATTCTTGTTGGAATTTCTAATTCCAAGGTTTGCAAAAAAGCAAGGCAAAGAAGAAAGAAAATTAATAATCGTTCTTTGAGCTGGAGTTTGGTTTGAAATAGAGAATAACTAAACAAAAAGATAGAAATTGGAAGTAATGTTTGAGCCGTGAAAAAAACTTTTAGCCAAAAAATAAAAGGAAAATTGGTATAAGTATAACTAATATTTAAGAGTGGTAATCTCCACATAACAAAGATAAGCGTAGAAAGTAAGAGATAAAAATTTGATTTTGCCTGTCTTTTTAGTATGATGGAAAAAATTTGATAAGCTCCAATTCCAAAAAACAACATGATGAAACAAAAATCACGACCATCTTCTTTAATGATGAATTCTTGGAGCAAATCGTAGTTCCCCATTACTGGAACTTTTCTAAACAATCCGCCTTGAAATGTTTTGTTCCGAAAATGAATTTCTAATTCGAGTACATTAACTTCGTTTAATTTAAGAACCGAACTTGGTATAAAATAGAGGCGTTTGTAATACCAATTGGGGGAATAAAATCCGTCGTTAGAAACAGAACCAGTTTCTCCTAAGAGGATTCCGTTCACAAAAAGTTTGTCGACTTCCTGGATTCGGTCTAAGTAGATACCGAGTGGTTTGTGATTTGGTTCATAGTAAAAAGAAATTTTATAGGAGCCGTGAATCGGTGGTTTCATTCCTTGTAGAGCGAGCCCTTTCCCGACTTGAACAGGTATGGTTTTCCCTTGGGACGTAAATGTCCAGCCCTCCGAAATAGTCGTAAGGTCCTGCGAACTTACTTTTAGCGGTTCCGAGGAAAGTGAATAAACTGCTGTAAGTAAAATGGGGAAAATAAATGAGAGAGATCTCATCACTACCGGATAAAGTTAGTTGTGTACATCGAGAAAGCAAGTTGATTTTTAATTTCTAATATGATTTAGTTATTTTTTTGGAGCGAATCTAAATGACAATCACTCAACTTCGGTATATCGTTGCGTTGGATCAGTTTAAAAGTTTTGCAAAAGCCGCCGAACATTGTTTAGTTGCTCAACCGACTTTGAGTTTACAAATTCAAAAAGTCGAACAGGAACTTGGCTTCGAATTATTTGATCGAAAGAAAAATCCTGTCATTACTACCAAATTAGGAAAAGCGGTAGTAGACCAGGCAAAAAATACATTAAAAGAGGCAGATAAACTCTTTGAAATTGCAGGACAATGGAAAGATGAACCCGCTGGCAATATTTCTATTGGAATTATCCCTACAGTAAGTAATTATTTAATTCCTTCTATTTACCAAAGTTTGCAAACGGAATTTTCAAAAGTTAATTTTCGAATTTCTGAATTACCTACATTAACCATACTCGAAAAATTAGAATCAGAAGAAATTGATTTGGGGATTCTTGCTACTCCACTAAAAATTCCAAATATCGTAGAACACCCGCTATATTACGAACCTTTTGTTGTTTATTATCCTAAAGATGCCAAAGAAAAATCCCGATCGGTTTCAATGAAACATATTGAAAAATATCCCTTGCTTGTACTTGGTGAAGAACATTGTTTTCGTCATCAATCCTTAAAAATATGTAACAGAAACTCGCTTGCAAAAATTGAAAGTGGAAGTGTGGAAACACTCAAACGAATGGTAGATATGGGGATCGGTGTGACTCTTTTGCCAAAATTATCCGTAAATTCTACATCGGAACGTGTGGTTCCATTTAGTTCTCCGGAACCTGCTAGGGAAATTAGTTTGGTTTATAAAAAAGGTTTTTATAAAACTAGAATTTTGAAAAAACTCACAAGTCTGATTCTTGGAGTAATACCGAGTGAATACCATTCTAAAGAGAAGTATAAAATCATTGGGGTGTCTTTGAACCAAGATTAAATGGACTGAGTCAAAACCAGTTTCATAGTTTTTGTAAATCTCATCATTTACCATATTTATTTTACAAATGATTCAATTCGGGATATATTCTTCTTAACACGAAAGGAGGATATTCAATGTCCAATATCAACACACAAATTCCAGATTTCACCACGGAAGCTTTTCATAACGGTGCTTTTAAAAAAATTAGCAAAAAAGACGTTCTTGGAAAATGGTCCGTTTTTGTTTTTTACCCTGCGGATTTTACCTTTGTTTGTCCTACGGAACTTGGAGATGTAGCAGATCATTACGAAGAACTTCAAAAAATGGGAGTTGAAGTGTATTCAGTTTCCACTGACACACATTTTGTTCATAAAGCTTGGCACGAAGCAAGTGATACCATTAAAAAAATCAAATTCCCAATGTTAGGTGATGCTTCAGGAAAGATCACGAGAGGTTTTGGGATTATGATTGAAGAAGATGGTCAAGCACTTAGAGGAACTTTTGTAGTGAATCCTGAAGGTGTAATCAAAACTGCTGAAATCCATGATCTTGGAATCGGTCGTTCTGCCGACGAACTTGTACGTAAAGTTCAAGCTGCGCAATATGTTGCAAACAACGATGGAGAAGTTTGTCCGGCAAAATGGAAACCAGGTAACACAACTTTGAAACCAGGTCTTGACTTGGTTGGAAAAATCTAAATTACGTTAGGCGGGTTTAATCCCGCCTAAACTGGGAGGTTATTATGTTAGATCAATCAACAAAAGAACAAGTCAAACAATACTTTGAAAGGATTAAGAATCCTGTGAAGATACAATTGTATTCAGGCGAACATGAAAAAAGAGAAGAGTTAGTTGCATTTTTAGATGATATTGTTTCTCTTTCTCCTCAAATTTCATTGGAACATTCTGAAGAAAAAAATGATGGTCTACGTTTTGCGATTTTTTCTGAAGATAAACCTACGGGTATTGAATTTTCTGGAATTCCTATGGGACATGAATTTACATCATTGATTTTGGCAATTTTGCAATCTGGTGGAAACCCAATCAAATTAGAAGAAGGAATTCTTTCCGCAGTTTCGAAATTAAAAGAAAATTTACATTTTGAAACATTCATCTCATTGGATTGCCATAACTGTCCCGAAGTCGTTCAAACTCTCAATAGTTTTGCACTCGTGAATCCTTCTATTTCACATAATATGATCGATGGGGCAATGTATCCAGAACTTGTGAAGGAGAAAAACATCCAAGGGGTTCCTGCGGTATTTTTAAATGGAAAACGATTCCTATCTGGAAAAGCAGAAGCATCCATTATCTTTGATAAACTTTTAGAATTGTATACAGTTTCTGACTCAGTGGAAGCTAATTCCGAACTTTCTAGTTCTTCCGAAGTTTATGATGTAACCGTGATTGGAGGTGGTCCATCTGGCATAACAGCGGCAGTGTATTCTGCAAGAAAAGGATTGAAGACACTTGTCATCGCAGATAGGTTAGGTGGTCAAGTTAAGGACACGTTAGGTATCGAAAACATAATTTCCTTACCTTATACAACAGGCCCTGAGCTCACCAATGTATTATCAGAACAACTAATTAAAAACCAGATCAAAAAGAAAGAAAATGTCCGTGTGTTAAAAATTGAAGCAGGAAAATTAAAAACTATTCATTTGAATACAGGCGAACGAATTGTCACAAAAACAGTGATTTTATCAACAGGTGCAAAGTGGCGCGAACTCAATGTCCCTGGTGAAAAAGAATTTGTTGGAAAAGGCGTGGCTTATTGTCCACATTGCGACGGTCCATTTTTTAAGGATAAGGATGTTGCAGTCGTTGGAGGAGGAAACTCAGGTGTAGAAGCAGCGTTAGATCTTAGTGGGATCGTAAAGTCAGTCACCTTGATAGAGTTTGGTGATAAGTTAAATGCGGACAAAGTGTTATTGGATAAAGTGGCAGAATCTCCAAATATCAAAACTTTAGTAAAAGCACAGACAACTGAAATTCAAACAAATGATGTGAAAGTAACAGGACTTACTTATAAGGATAGAAGCACTGAAAAATCAGAAACTATTCCCATTGATGGGGTTTTTGTTCAGATTGGACTTGTACCAAACAGTAGTTTTGTGAAAGAATTGGTGGCAACTAATCGTTTTGGGGAAATTTTGGTCGATGAAAAATGTAAAACCAATGTAGATGGAATATTTGCTTGCGGGGATGTGACAAACACACCTTATAAACAAATTATCATCGCAATGGGAGAGGGAGCGAAGGCGGCGATTAGCGCTTTTGAATATCTTTTACATGCGGCTTGATGGCAGCCATTTTTCAATTGTAGAATATAGGTCGGTGGTAGAAATAGGTTTGGTAAGAAAATCATTCATACCTGATTCTATCGCTGTATCTTTTACGGAAAAAAAAGCTCCTGCCGTTAGTGCAATGATGGGAGTTTTATTGTTCGTACCTTTTTCTAGTTTTCTGATTTCAATCGTTGCCGTATAACCATCCATAATTGGCATTTGTAGATCCATAAAAATTAAATCTGGGTTTTTAATTTGGAACTGTCTTACTGCCTCGGCTCCATCAGAGGCAAATCTTAGATGGATGTGCGGATATCTTTTTAGTAACATTTTTGATAATAGTTTTTTGTTTAAATCATTATCTTCCACGATTAAAATATCACTTTGTATAAGATTGTTTTCAACGATCACAGATTCGTCTGATGTTGATTGTTTTTCTTCAAATAAGTTAGATGATACTGAGCCGTTTGCATTTATCTGTAGTGATAGAATAAAGCTGAATTTACTTCCTTTTCCAAGCTCACTTTCGATATGTAGTTGAGAATTCATTTTTTGAATCAGTTCGCTTGTAATTGTGAGACCAAGACCAGTCCCACCGTATTTGCGAGTGATGGATGTATCCGCTTGTGAAAAGGAATCGAATAATTTTGTTTTTGAATTGAGATCAATTCCTATTCCTGTATCCAATACGGAAAACTCAATATCAATAAAATCTTCAATTTGTTTGATTGGTTTTACGGAGACGTTTACTTCTCCCTCGTGAGTAAATTTAATAGCGTTACCAATTAAATTGGAAAGAACTTGTCTAACTCGCAAAGGATCCAAAGATACAAACCGAGGTAAGTGAGGGTCGAAATGAAGTTTTAATTGAATTGCTTTGGAGGCCGCAGAAATTTTGAATAGATCTACGGTTGATTGGACTAAATCCGTTAAATCCGTGCTAATCAATTCCAGTTCCATTTTACCAGAATCTATTTTTGAAAAATCAAGAATTTGATTTACTAAAGATAACAAACTTTTTCCAGAAAGTCTGATGTTTTGTAATGATTCCTTTTGTTCTTCCGTAAGAGTAGAATGTAATAATAGTTCTGTGAATCCGATAATACCATTGAGTGGCGTTCTAATTTCGTGACTCATGTTCGCTAAAAAGTTGCCTTTTGCCATATTGGCAGCTTCCGCCATTTCCTTTGCTTTTCGAAGTGTATATTCTATTTTTTTTGTTTCGGTTAGGTCTGAATTGGAACCAACCATTCTTATTTTGTTTCCAGATGAATCTCTTTGGATATAACATCGTGTTAAAACATGAGAATAATTCCCTTTTCGTTTTTTCATTTGGAAACTAAATTCAAATGTTTCTCTTTGTGAGAGCATGATATTTTCTAAAAATTCTGTAACCCAATCAAAATCATCGGGATGGATCAGACTTTTCCAATAATCAATTGGAACGCTTTCTGGTTTTTCATCATTACCGAACTCTAACCACCATCTTCTAGAGTAAATGACTGTATTGTTAATTAAATCCCAATCAAACCAACCATCGGAGCTGACTTCTAAAATTAGCGAATAGCGTTCGTTAGATTCTTTTAGTGCGTATTCTGCTCTTTTCTGTTCAGTAATATCCTTACTTGCTCCCACAATGAATTTGAATTTTCCATCCACTTCAATCGGAGTGAGGGCTGTAGTCCAAATTTTTGTTCCCGCAGGCATGGGAATACTTTCTTCATAGGTAATTGTTTTTTTCGCTTTTAATACTTTTTGATAATTTTTAATAACTGGACTTCCAAGAACTTCTCCTAAAAGTTCAATTGGCGTTTTTCCCTGTATGAAAGATTGAGTGACACCAGTTGATTTTTCATAGGCAGCATTAATACGTCGAATCACAAATTCGTTGTCATCCATAACTTCTATTAGAAACATCGAATCTTGACTTCCATTAAACAAAATATTATTTTCAAGTAACAGTTGTTTTATTTCGCCTGTCTCATTTTTAATAATATCTTGTAAGGAAAGTAATTCGGAGATATCGGCAATCACTCCATCAAAACGTAAAATTTCTCCTACTTCGTTTCGAATCAATCGCCCTTGGCATTGGACAAATTTTATATTTTTAGATTTAGTTTGAATTCGGTAACGAATTCTAATTTTATCATCAGCATTTAGTGAACTTAAAGCTGTTTCGACTATGGATCTATCTTCGGGGTGGATTAAGTTTTTCCAGTTATCGTGTGCCTCTGTAAAATACTCCCTGGAATATCCGGTTAGCGTTTCTGCAGAGGGACTAATATAGATGATTTCTAATTCTGGAAAACTCGCCGAAAAAATTACCTCCTCCATTGCGGAGAGAATCTGCATTTCCAATGATGGCGGAGGAGGACGCATACTCCAGATTGGACGAATCTTTTTTAGGGATCTAACAAATTAGATTAGGATTTTCTAATAAGAAAGGGAAGTGCCAACGAGGGGGTAAATTTACTGTAGCTCATACCCAATAGGTCGGTATCGTTCCATACCCGGAATTCGTCTACAAAATAGGGCCAAGGGAAGGGGGCTTCTTTCGTATATTCTAAGATAAGGCTAGGGTTTCCGTCGAGCGGCGACTTTGCATGGGACAATTTCATAGGAAAACGCATTTGGAATTCACTGGTTTTAGGCGGTAAAAATAAATTGTAGGCAATGTCTGAGCCATCAAAAGATTTTCCCCACCAGTGGCGAAACGACATAAAATTTAGGCTAAAACTAGCACCTACCTGAAACCATTTAGGCCCGAGCCATTCTGCTTTGTAATTTCCGGCAGGAAAGGAACTCGGTGCTTTTAAGTCCCAAAACTGTTTTTTAATTTGTGATAGTGACATCGTCATCAATCAAATTTCAAAATTAGAATAGCATAGCAAAAATTCTGATCCAGATAAAAAAATATATAAAGATTTCCCTTTTCATTCAGGAAAGAGTTGGCAATAAGGACTGGCCGTCGTAGAACAGAGAACATTCGAATTTCGGAGTTCTCATGCGTAAGTTAGTATTGGCCTTAGGTTTTTTGCTTTTTTTTAGTTCTTGTAATTCTATTAGCGGAATTTTTCGGTCCATCAAACGTACGATTTTTCCAAGTAGTTGCCGAATCGAAGTCAAATTAGACACAACAGATCTCAAATATTTAGAAGATCTTTGGGATTACCGTATTACTGTCTCAGAAGATACCAACTTGCAAGAGTTAGCATCGTCACTTCAAATAGTACCAAAACCATCTAATCCCATTACCGAATTTCCAGATTATGTAAGTCGTGAGTTTTCTCTCGATTCTTGGAGTTTTGATCCTGGTGTTGCCTATGAAATCAAAATTGGAAAATTTTATGCAGAGAACGAATGTTTCTTAGAAACACCCGTTAGTTTTAAACTTCCCGTGATGACTAATAAACCTTCTTTCTCTTTGTCACGTGAGAATATTTTTGAATCTAATTTAAACAAAGTACTTCCGATTTCCATTTCGAATGTTCCTGAATTTCAAATTCGATCAGCAGAATTATCGATACCTACACTTGTAAATGCAGTGGCAACATTGGGTAATCGATATTACGAATTTGAAAGTCAATTGAATTGGAAAAACTCAGTTTGGAAATCAGGACTCAAGGTAAACTCTTTTGGCAATCAAGGCATGGACATTGATCATTTTTTTGGATCGAAACCCAATACAAAAGGTTGGATAGCTTTACAATTAGGCGCAAATGTTATCGGAGAAAATAATAAGGAAGAGTTCAAAAGAGAATCCATCTTTTTACAGTCCACAAACTTAGGTATCACAACAAAACTAGATCCAAATAAGCTCCATGTTTGGGTGCACGGTTTATCTAAAGCAGAACCAGTTTTTAATACAAATATGAGTTTGTATGAAAAAGGAAGTTTACGCGGAACTTGTAAAACAGATAAGGATGGATATTGTAATCTCCCAACTCTGAGTGATACAAAATCATTCGATAAATCAGTGTTAATTGCTGAAGATCCAAATGGAGACAAAGCATTCCTTCATTTTAATGAAACCCATATCGAAGGTTATAGCGATTATTATACGGAAAACAATGTAAAAGGAAAGGTATACTTTGATAGAAAGTTATATAGGCCTGGAGACCGCGTTGAAATTAAAGTTGTACTGGCAGAAAGAAAAAATGGGGTATTGGTACCTTATTCTTCCAAATCAGTAAATCTACAAATTAGAGATTCCCGTGGTAAGGATGTGACAAATACAAATCTTACTTCCACCGTCCAAGGAGGTATAACCTCAAGTTATCTTATTTCTACGGATGCCCCTTTGGGACATTATTCTGTTTCGGCTTATTTGCCAGGTAAAGATGGTTCGGTTACCTATGATACCTTTCAGGTAGAAGAATTCCGACCTGTTAACTTCATGGTCAATGTAAATTTGGCAAGTGCTGTAAACAAAGATCAAAATGTAAAAGGAAGTGTAGAAGGAAAATATATGTTTGGTGCTCCGATGGGAGGAGCTAAGGTTAGCTATTCGGTTCTAAAAAGAAAAAGATTTATAGATTTCGATTCGTTTTCTAGCTACGTTTTTTCAGATACCTGGTATGATTATGAAGACGAGTATTCAGGTGGCAATTCTGATTATGTAACCGGTGCTGAAGGAGTTTTGGACAGCCGAGGACTTTATAGTTTGGATATTCCTGTCCAAGAGTTGACTCGCAAATTTGTTACTGATGGTGAAGATATTGAAATCGCAGACCCTTTTCATTTAGTTGTGGAATCTTCTGTATATGACGTGGATGGGAAGTCAGTTACAAAATCATCAAGTATACCTTACAACCCTTCTGAAACTTATGTTGGTTTAAAATGTAACGATAGATACCAAACTTTAGATAAACCATTCCAGTTCGGGGCCATTGCCGTTAATTTGCAGGGTAAAGCCGTTGCAGGTGCTGAGCTAAAGGCATATATCATTTATAACGATTGGACTTCGGTTTTATCAAAAGGATTGGGTAAGTTCTTTTTTAGGAGTAATCAACTAACAAAGAAAGTTGTTGAAACGAAAAAACTTATTTCTAAAGCAGATGGTATTTCTTTCGATTATCGAGCTAAAGAACCTGGAAGTTATACAGTTTTAGTTTTGAATCGCGATAAAGTATTTTCACGAGTAGATTTTTATGCTTATGAAAAGGAATCGTATTATACTTGGGACTTTCGTGGCGATGATTCGATCGAGCTGCGTTCCGATAAACAGGAATACAAGATTGGTGATAAGGCAAAAATATTAATTAAATCCCCTTTGCAGAATGCACGAGTTATCGTAACTGTCGAAAGAGATTCTGTTTATTATAAAAAATCTTTTTTGATGAAAGGTAATAGCGCTCCTTTAGAAATTCCTATCGAAGAGTCTTATTTACCTAACGTAGATGTTAATGTTGTTATGTTATCAGGAAGAATTCCTGTTCCGGAAAGTCTCTCTGCTGACGATATTAAAGAATTCAATGAACAAGACTTAGGTGCTCCTAAAGCTAAAACCGGTTCCGTTACCTTAAAAGTAAATTTAGCATCCAGAACCGCACCTGTTGTGATCAAAACGGATAAAAAAGAATATCAACCTAGAGAACAAGTTAAGTTGTCTATCCAATCAAATCCTGGTGCTGAACTTACAGTTTCGGTAGCAGACCGAGGAGTTTTAGATTTAGTTGGTTATTCATTCCAAAGTCCGGTACAGATGTTCTACCAGTACTGGTACAATATAGTAAAAACTTTCGAACTTCGTAGTATGATCATCAAACATTATATATATGAAAATAAAGGAGATAGTCCAGGGGGAGATTATGGTGAAGATTCAGGCGGTGGGTTTTCTGCTGAATCAGAATCTGGTGCAAGAAAAGACTTTCGATACACAGCTTATTGGAATCCGGTTGTAATTGCAGATAGTAATGGAAATGCAGATTTAAGTTTTACATTACCTGATAACCTGACAACATTTCGAGTGATGGTTGCCTCCTCTGCCAATGGAAAATTTGGCGCTTCTAATGTAGAGTTTACTGTTAAAAAGAATTTAGTTTTACAAAAGACAGTTACAAGGTTTATTCGTATTGGCGATAGTTTAGAGTTAGGTGGTAGTATCACCAATAATACAAAGAAAAAAGGAAAATTTAAATATAAAATCGATTCTAGTTTTTTATCTGAGAGCAAAGGTTGGTCTATTATTGAATTAGCTGCTGGCCAAACCAAAGAAGTCCTTCGAGCCTTTCAAATATCTGAATCACAATACGTCAAACTAAAAATGGACCATCCAAAGGATGAAATTCAGTTGTCCTATCAAATTTCAGTAGAACCTGAAAATGTTTCAGAATTTGCAGATTTGAAAAAATCGGATCTTTCTGATTCGCTAAATGTAAGTATCCCGATCAAAGAGTTTGATCCAGTAACTTCAGTGCAGTTTTCTGGTTATACCGATTCGGAATATAAAACTATCATAAACGTCCCCAAAAAAGAATCTATATTACTAAATAAAGGTTCATTAGACGTTAGGATGTCTGGAACTGCACTGACTGCATTAAAATCTGCTTTTGATTTCTACGAATCTAATCCTTATTTTTGTATGGAACAGAGAACCTCAGCCTATCTACTTTCTTTAAGTGCAGGTGAGTTGCTGAAAGAATTTCAATATAAGGCTCCAACAAAAGACTCTTATGACTTTACGCAAATTGAAAAATTATTTTTAGATGAGATGTCTGAATTCCAAGCATCGGATGGAAGTTTTAAATTATGGAAAGAGGCTGGGCGAACAGGTTATCCATATTTAACTGCCTATATTGCATCTGTAATGCAGATCGGAAAAGAGAAAGGTAAAAGATCAAATTTACAGGCTTATCAATCCGCTATTCAGTATTTACAAAATTATGTAAAAAATCCTACAGAAACTTCAATCAATTCTTATCAAACTCTAAGTTTGATTTATTCGGTACTTTCAAAAGACAAAAAAGAGGTCCGTTCATTAGAAAAAACATTAATTGATCACTTTGAAGAACTTAATTTAAAATCTCGTGGAATTTTTCTTACTTCTTATGCAGAGACGCATAAACTAGAATCTTACGAATCTGATTCAGTATTCAAAAGATTATTTTTAGAATATACAAAGTACATTTCGTATGAAAAGGAGTTGTTCTCGTTAAAACCTTTAAAGGAAAATACAGATGAACCATACTATTACTCCTATTATAATTCTTCAACAGTGCTTGGAAATTATTTGCGATTGTTGTTACGGGTAGATTCTAAAAATCCTCGTATAGTTGATTTAGTAAAATCCATAATGATGGATAGACAAAACCATTTTTGGTCTGATAGCCATAGTGTGGGAACCATAGCATTAGCATTGTCGGAATATAGAAATCGATTTGAATCCACATCGGTGGATACTGAAGGACAAGCAATTTTTGGCGAAAAAACTTTGATCAATGAATCTTTTTCTCCTTCATCCGATTCCATTTATAAAGAAGAAATAACTTTTGATCGTTTGTTTGATTCCAAAGATCCTTCTGGGAGACCTTTGCTTTTTAAACGCACTAGTCCCGAAGGAAGGATTTATTTTCAATCCAGATTATTGTATGTCCCCGTAAAAGATACCACCACACAAAAGTTTAACGGATTGGAAATTCGTAAAATTCTATATCGAATCGATGGGAGAGATTCTAATGGAAATCCAATCTTAAAAGAAGTAACAAATCTCCAAAGAGGGTCTACTTACCTCGTGAAAGTGAAAATATTGAGTAACACTGAACATGCATTTGCTATGGTTGTCGATCCGATTCCTAGTAATGCTGAAATTGTGAACACATCATTTTTGACGGAAAAAAAATCGGATGCTGAAGAAACCGATGTCACAGAAAGTTACTACGGAGGATATAAAGAATATCGAGATGATCGTGTCATCTTTTCAGACGATAGACTTTCCAAAGGGGAAACAGAGTTTAATTATATTCTTAGACCAGTAGCAAAAGGAAATTCCATTTTACCTGCATCTAAAACTTTTTTAATGTATCATCCTCAATTTTACGGCAATACCAATACGATTCGAGTGAAAGTGGATTGATTTATAAAAAATATTTAACTATATATCCGTTAGGTGGTATATTCGTTGCCACTCTAATGGTGTTTTTATTTAGACCTGTTGATTTTGAGTCACTGCGAAATCATTCAACAGTTCGTATTGTAACAGAGGAAGGAACTCTAATTGGTAGAGGGAGAAACTCAAATCAAACCAAACAAGATTGGGAAAAAATCAGAGAATATCCAAACTTTGTTTTTGAAATCATAAAAATTGCAGAAGACAAACGATTTGATTCTCATCATGGCGTTGACTTATTTGCAGGTTTTAATTCAATTCGTTCCTACTTTTTTTCAAAAGGGAAAAGAGGTGGAGCGTCAACGATTACCATGCAACTTGTTCGGATTCAAAATCCAGAGATTCGTTCCTATCCTTTTTCTTTGCGAAAAATTTTTGAAATCATTGAAGCTATACGATACGAAATTTGGCTTACAAAACCTGAAATTTTAGAAGCTTATCTAAATTCTGTATCCATTCATTCGAATCTTGTTGGATTCCCTTCCGCCTCACTAGCGATATTTGGAAAACATATTCGTTTTTTGTCGATTGAAGAGGCTGTTTACTTAACGGTTTTAATTCGAAAGAACAAACCAAGTTTAGAAGAGTTATTGACTCGCTATAACAATCTTGTCCATCGAATTCCGTATGAACTTCCGATATTAAAAAATCCAGCCGAACTGATCGAATATTCTCAATTTAAAAGTAAGTATGATTTTGCCGAAGATTGGAAAGGCGAAAACCAACATTTTCTAAATTGGATTCGAAAGTTAATTTCTGTTCCATCGGAAGAATTTGTATCTTCACTTTCATCGGAACTGAACTCGGAGTTGCATTCGATAGTAAATTCTGAATTAGAAGGACTGGCAAGATGGAATGTATCGAATGCGTCGGCAATTGTATTGGAACGGATGCCTGGCAAAGAAGATGAGTTAGAACTACGGGCTATGATTGGATCTAAAAATTTCTTCGAAGATGGAAATGGAATGGTAAATGGTAGTCTAGCATATAGGGATGCCGGAAGCACTCTAAAACCGTTGTTATATGCGATTGCTATAGAAAAGGGTTATTATAAAGTTAATTCAATCTTCTCTGATGAGAAATATTCTTTTTCGCTTGGCCAAGGAGGCAATTATCTTCCGAGAAATGCAGACTTAAGGTATTGGGGAGATTTAACTTTAGCTGAGGCTCTTGGTAATTCTCGGAATATTCCAGCAGTCACGGCAATCAACCAAATGGGTATTCCATTTTTTTTCCGATTTCTTCAGTTAGCAGGATTTTCTCACTTAAAAGAATCTCCGCAGTATTATGGTCCAGGTTTAGCTTTAGGAGCAGGAGGGACAAGTCTTTTGCAGCTAACTCGTGCTTATGGGTCGTTTGTATTAAACGGAATACTGCCAAAAATTCGTCTTGGTTCGATCGATAAAAAACCTTTATACTATGGTTCCACTTTACGTTTGTTTTCACCAGATACAGCCGAAGAAATTAAATTTGTTTTAAAAGATCCAAAATTGCGACAGAGAGCTTTTGGTAGAAGAAGTTATTTAGATTTCCCTTTTTCCGTATCAATTAAAACAGGAACATCAAAAGACTATCGGAATTCATGGACCGTTGCATTTAATGAGAGATATGTGGTTGGTGCTTGGGTAGGGAATTTTTCAGGTGAAAGGACAATGGATGTTTCTGGTTCGTTTGGTGCAGGACGTATTGTACAAAATATATTCCGAAATTTAATGAAAGATAAACCAAAACAAGACTTTATGCCAAATTTTACTGAGACTAAAAGGTTTTGTCGACTCACAGGTAAATTAGCATTGGAAAAATGTCCCGCTATTGGGTTACAAGTAAGAAAAAAAGTCATTCCATCTGAATTTTGCGATGAACACTCTGGTAATACAAAAAAATTAATACTTGGAGTTGGTTTTGTTTATCCTTCAAAAGGACAAATCTATTTATACCATCCTTCTTATGAAAAAGAGACACAGAGTATTCCAGTTCGAATCCGTGAAATTAAAACCTTAAAAGATCCAAAGTTAATTTGGAATGGAGAAAAAGAATTAATACCTTCACCTAACGGTGAATTACGTTTGCCAATCTTTCGCGGTAAACAATCATTAGTTTTGTATGATGGTGACGTACAAAAGGCAACAGTAGACTTTGAAGTTAAATAAGTTTCTAATCACTGCTATTTTATCAAGCTTGAAAAATACTCCTATGTTTTTTATTTATTTGTCCTTATATTGCTTTCAGGGACTCTTTTCTGGTGCAATAGGAGTTTGGGTATACTTTCATGGTTTTTTTCTCAATACCTTTACCGTTGTCGTCTTAATTTTAGAAATTTATTTAAGAAACAAACAAATCCAAGGAATTAAATATAGTTTAATTTTACGTGTTATATTATGGACTTTGTATTTAATCCTACTGGGATACCAACAAGTGTATCAAACGTCTGTTAACTTTGAATTGTTTCTATACTTTTTCAAACATATTCGTCTTCTGTCTACCGATATCATTGGTTTTTTATATCAATGGAAGTTGTCGCAGTGGATTGTTTTGTTTATAGGATTTTATTGGATTCTAAATAAGAATCGAAAAAAGATTTTTATTTCATTGTCCGTTGTCATTTTGTTTTTTCTATCATTTATTTCTGAGAATGAGGAATTGGATGTTAGTAAATACCTCCCCGTTTCCTTATCTCAAGCGAAAAGGGTGAAGTCGGTTTTGGAATCTATCCATGATAAACCCAATATTGTTTTTGTATTATTGGAAGGCGTTTCTAGAAAACATTTATCTACTCAAACATCAAAATACATTAATTTTTCTCTGTTAGAAGGAGCTCATTTTTGGATTCCTATGCCGCATACATCTAAAAGTTTATTCACATGGATGACTGGACAATCGCAACTCAATCTTAGTCGATTGAATATAGATAAATCTATTTTAGAATCAAGTTTTCCCGTATTATTGCATAGAGATCATAATTACCAAACTATTATGATTTATACTCAATCTATTTATTTCGAAGGTATGGAGAGTTTCTTTCCTAAAATTTTTCAATCAGTTTGGGATAAAACTACATTAGAAAAAGAGTATGGTTCGCTATATTCCTCATTTAGTTGGGGAATGGATGATAGAGTAATTCTTTCTGCACAAAAAAGAATGATCCAAAAAACAAATAGTCCTATTTTTGTTTTGGTTGGACTTAGCCAAACGCATAGTCCCTATTTCATTTCAAAAAATCGCTCTGAATCTGAATGGAAATCACCTTCTTTTCGTTATAAGGTAGCATTACAAGAAGAAGTAAAAGTTATAGATTCGATTATTTCTTATTGGAAAGAACATTCGAGTCGTGAAACTGTCGTTATTCTTTCGGCAGATCATGGTGAATCTTTTGGAGAAGAAGGTGCCCATGCGCACAATTATTCTTTATATAATCAGGAAACGGATGTACCATTCCTATTGTATTTTGTCAAATCAGGAGAAATCTATCGTCCGAAAAAAGGTTCCTCTGTAGATTTTAAGACAACAATTCTAGGGCTATTAGATGAGGATAAAGACCAGGTCCATTTGGATCAAAGTAAAAATTTTTTTTCAGCTGACTATAAACTAAATTTATTTTCAAAAACTTGGAATTCTGAAATTCAAAAATCTTGGATTACGTTGGACAAAAAATACATTTACCACAGTGATCGTGATCAGTTGTTGGAGATGGACTTAGATGATCGAAATAGGAAACAAGTAACTGACGTTCGCTTAAAAGATAAGTTAGTAAATCAAATTATTTCTGGAATTCATTAAGTGATTTTGTATCCGTTTAAAAGTGTAAGAATAGATGTTCGCAGAAATTTTTTGTAATCTAAAACGAACATATCCAATCCATCTTCTTTAACTGCATCTTTGACTTGGTTAGAAGGGAATCCATGAGACCAAGATCCAATAGCTAAAGCATGACATTGCATCAGAAATAAAAATGCTGATTGTTCGTTTAATAAAGGAAATACTTTGATTAGAAGTGGAAGAATTTTATATATCTGATCTTTTAGGCTGAGTTTAAATTCCCGAATGGTTTCCACACTTGCATTCTTTTCTAAAATGGTTGGGACTATGGGTAATAGTTTTAAAAAACGCAGATGTCTATCCATCGAATCAACAAACCAATTAGAAAACACTTCCGCATCGACTAATTTGGTTTCTTTTAGAAAACTTTCCATATCCAAAAACCAGGCTTCATAATCTGCATTGTGTACTCGAAGGCAAAGATCTTCCTTTGTTGGAAAGTATAAGTACAAAGTACCTTTGGCAATTTTTGCTCGTTTCGCAACTTCATCCATTGATAGTTCCGCCCAATCTTTTTTTTGTAAAAGAAATGCTGCAGATTGGAGAATTGAAGTTCGTTTGGAAAGTTTATCTTTTTCCAATACGGCTCTTTTTTTGGGCGAACGTTCTACCATTGGCGCGCGGCTCATACTTCCAGAATGCGAAAATCTTAAAAAATATGCTAGAAAAAAATATACTATTGACTAAAGGTCAATTTGAAACAACTCTGAGTCAGTTAACTATGACTGACAGTCATGGATCTGATTCTTTTGATAGTTAAAAAAACCTTTTGTTCGCAATGATTTCTTTGTTTTCGATTAAAAATGATTTTGTACACAGATATTAACTTTGAATTAAGTCAAGGAAAAGGAATGTTTATGAAGTCTCTACGGCCTATTTGGATTCTATTTTTTATTTCATTCGAGTTGGTTCCTGTGCATTCGTATCTATATGCAAAAACTGAATCATGTAATCCATTAACAGAAGAACAAAAAATTGAAAAACTATTAAAGAAAGTAGGTAAAATCCAAGGTAATTTTATTCGTAACGGAGACAGTCACACTCCAGCAGAAGCAGAAAAACATCTCCGTTACAAATTAGAAGAAGCAAAAAACTCATTTTTTGCTCCCGATCCAAAAGATTGGACTGCTAAACTTTTCATTGAAAAAATTGCCTCAAAATCCTTTCTAACAGGAACTCCTTATCGGATTCAGTTTTCACAAGGTAAGGAGTTATTTTCAGCTGATTGGTTATTTGCTGAGTTAGCTCAATTGGAAAATTGTAAGTAATGGTTAGTTAAACTTCTCATCTGCTGATAGAGGACTAATTGCATCACTTTACTCTTGGGCTGTTTGGAACTCTATTTGTGTTGGTTCTTCTGATTCAGAGAAAAACACTCTGTCCATATATCCGTATTTTCCATCGCAAAGTGTTTTCATTTGATCCGTTCGTTTATTTTCTGTCCCACTTATATTAGAACTATACCGGATACGTTCAAAATATCCTGAGTTTGCACGAATCCAAACATCTGCTAGTTGGTAGTCTCCTGAGCCAGTGCCTGAACTAACCGATATTCCAGATGTATAGCGTCCCAATGATGCGGGAATACGAGACCTATTTCTCAAGAGTCCATTGGATTCAAATAAGGTTGGTGGTTCTTCTAATGTAGCTACATCACCACTAGAAAATCCTAAAAATGAAACCCATTGTAGGCCACCATTCAAATCATATTGTGCAAAGGCATAATGCTCTGTATCACTTTGCATAGGTTCTCTGACCACAGAACTCCAGGGTAAATTGGTTCTTAGCAATTGCAGAATGGAAGTATCACTGACTACAAGTTGCCTACTGTAATCAAAAGAGGCACTCGGGTATCCTGTATAAATAAACATCTCCCGATTTCCAGTGGATGCATTGAATTTTGCAATAAAAGGAAGAGCACCACCTAAGTATGGGTGACTAGTTCCTTCCAAATTCCCGGATGAAATACCAGCTAAGTAAAGATATCCGTTGGAATAAACGGCATTGGATGGTGATTCATTATAGGAACTTGTAATGTATCTTTGGAAAACACCATTCCCATTGGAGTCAACAAGACCGTAGAGTATGTCTGTATCGCTTTCCCCACCGAGTGAGACATTTTGACTAGATGGAAGTTCAGAGAAAGATATATGTCCAGTGTTACCATCGTTTTCCGCGAATAAATGAAACCGATCGCTTTTGTCTAATGCTGTAACTAGGTTTGCACCTATTGATGAAGAATCTAAATAAGTAAACCAAACACGACTACCATCAGTACGGTGTCTTCCAAGATAAACAGATTTATCCACCGCTGAACTTGATTTAGGGGAGATAAGGGCAGATCCTGATTGTCCAGAACCTAAAGCAATAAAGCTAACAGCTAATTCTCCGTTCGAAAATTGATGAAGTTTTAGATTGTTTGGAGAACTATAAACTTGTCCTAAGTAATCTATCCATTGGATGTCTCCATTGTTTCTCGCAATGCGCATCAGAAAGAGGTTTTTAGCTGCGCCTGGTGTACCTTCAAAAGATCCCGTGATCCCGCTTGTAACTCCAGGTTGGATAGGATTCTTAGTTATACCAATAAGAATGATATCTCCGTTGGACAAAAATAGAAAGTCTGCCCCATAAGTTGATGAAGTAGATTCACCATAACGCCTGTTCCACTCTGCAAAATTTCTGCATCCATCATTTAATAAATAGTCCTGAATTAAAGCTCTTATCCAATAGTCTTTTGTATTTGGATCATTCGGATTGTTTAGGTTTAATTTACAGGAGAAAAGGAGTATTAAAATATTAAGAAAAAAGAATCTGTAAAACATAACATTACCAATTAATGCAATATTGCCATTGAATCGATTCATAGGTTAGGTTACGATTTTTTTTTGATCATCATTTGGTTCTGTAAATCAAACTATATATAAAGGTTGGAAAAACAAGATATCTTGTAGTGTTTTTTACCATCTTAAAAGATACCATCGCGATCACTTCCATAGGATAAGCTAAGGGAAATTCCCAATTTTTGATTGCAGTGATCTTTCGATTTGTATTTTTAACTTTCTTAAATTGATATTAAGGAATATGCAAATAGATCCAGCTGGTGAAAATACCAACCGGATCTTAATCGTAGATTAAAATTCAATCCTAAATTAATCAAATAGACATTTAATTCAATGATTGAATTTCTTATTTCCAAGCATTTGCAAAATCTTTTGCATATTGACTAAAAGAAATTGGATCTTTCCCTGTCAGAGTTTTTACTGTATCTAAGATTGGAGAAGCAAATCCTTCTTTTAATGCGCCAGCAATCATAACAAGAAATGCAGCATAGTCTTTTGTGAGTCCGGCAGAAACAAGCGAAGCTTCAAATACTTTTGGGTCTACATCAACATATCCAATATTTTTTCCACTTACTTTTGTTAAATGGTCTGCGACTACATTATGGTCTATGGATTCAGGTCCTGTTAAAGTAAATGCCTGGTTATCATTTTTTGAGCTAGTGAGTAGAACCGCTGCCACAGAAGCAATATCTCGCGCATCAATGAAACTTGTTTTTGCAGTGCCACCTGGAAAATAGATTTTTCCATCTTGTTTAATTCCTGCAATCCAAAAGGTATGAAAGTTTTGCATGAACCAGTTTGGGCGTATGATATTCCAAGGTAGGCCCGATCCTTCGAGCATAATTTCTGTTTTGCGGAATGGTGCTTCTGGTGGTGCGTGGTCTACACCCATTGCGGTCATCAAAACTATTTTTTTAAGACCCACTTGTTTTGCTTTTTCAATCCAAGGCGATAAGATTTCAAACTGGTTGGTTTGGCCGGGAGGACTGAGGAAAAAAGCAGCATCAACCTTTTCTAAAACTTCTTGTCCTTTGGTAAGTTCGCTAGAATCAGCGAAGACCCAGTTTAGACTAGCAGAACTCTTTTGCGTTTCGGGTTTTCTCGATCCGGCAAAAACTTCGTGCCCACCATTTAGTAATTCTTTGATTAAATGGCCACCGACGAGTCCAGAACCGCCGTATACAAATACTTTCATAGTTTATCCTTCATTTCGGAATCAAATCCGTGATTGTGTGTATAATTTACTTTAAAAAATATAGACTGTCTATGTCATAAAATATTTAAAATATATCCAATCGTATAAAATGATAGACATTTGGAAATTTGCAGGAGAAAATGGGTTATGGATCTACTTTCTGATATCTTAGCTTCAGCAGGTTGGAAAAACGACCTACTTTCCAAAGGGGAAATTTACGATAGTTTTGGATTCCACTTCCCTTGTGAAAAAAGTGGTGGTTTTCATGTAGTGACACAAGGCAGCTGTTATGCGAGGATGGGTAATACAACCATTCCTTTGCATAAAGGTGATTTAGTTTTTATCACCCGAGGTGTCAATCATGAACTCTTATCTGATCCGAAGGCAAAGGTTGTAACCATTGAACGGTTTTTAGGTGATCAAGAAATTCGTATAAAAAAAGAAAAACCTGTTACTACTTTTGTTTCGGTTCGTTATGAAGTACCACCTGGACCAACACATCCGTTTTTTTTAGAACTGCCTGATTATATTTATGTACCTTTTGAAACCATCCAGGCCCACCACGCACTTGGTGACATCATTCAAATCCTTTCTCGTGAATTAGAATTAAATTTAGGAACAGATTTAATCGTTCAAAGATTAACAGATATTTTGTTATACTATATGTTGCGAATGTGGTTAAATCAAAATGTATCCTCGCAAGTTGGTTGGGTGAAAGCTTTTCATGACTCATTAGTATTATACGCATTGGAAAAGTTGCACAATGGATATAGTAAAGATTGGACGATTGAATCTTTAGCAAAAGAAACTGGTGTATCTCGTGCAAACCTTGCCAACAGATTCCGTGATGTTCTAGGGATTCCACCGATGGAATATTTGGCAAAACTCAGAATGGAAAAAGCCAAACAATTATTTCAGAAGGGCAATATGGGCCTTGAAGAAATTGCGCAAAATGTAGGTTACGCGTCAGCTTTTTCTTTTTCTAAAGCATATAAGCGGATCTTCGGAAGTTCACCGAGTCGCGAGTGGAAACGAGTTGTCTAATAATGTTCTTATATTTTCTAATTGGTTCTTTTTAGGTAGAAATTCAGGTTGATTTCGAAATACTTCTGCTGCTTTGCGAATTTTCGAAGTATCTGACATCATTGGCTTTATCTCTTTCCATCTTCCATCTTGTTTCATTTGTTCTGAAAGTTTGAGATAGGATTTAATCCTACCTGCTTTCATTGCGTATGTGATTCGATTGCTACATTGGCAGGAATTGTTTACGTTGGTTAAACTACATTCTTTTCCAAGAAAGGTCTCCATTTGTTTTCTTGATCTAGACAATCTTTGTCGAAAAGTTTCTGATCGAACTCCCATTACAGAGGCGCCTTCTTCACTTGATGTTTGGAACACTTCTCCAAGAATATAAGCCATTCTGTAAGGTCTCGTGAGGCCTTGTAACATGGCATAGGTGCAAGCAACTTGTACATGTAAAACCAGTTCGGAGATTTTAGGTTCGGATTCGTTTTCTTGGAGATGAATTGGTATTTGGGAATTCTGATTGTAGGGGACTTGTGTTCTATGTAATTCTTCGCGAATCACGCGAAGGTGCACCTTTCTTCTTTCTATTTTTGATTTTTGTACATTGATTAAGTGATTACTTGCTATCCGGTAAATCCAAGTGGAAAGTTTGCTTTCTCTTCGAAATCCTCCTAAGTTCGTAATCACTTTGACTAAAATTTCTTGGGTAGCGTCTTCCGCATCTTCTGGATTCCATAAAAATTTCAGCGCCAGAGAAAAAACTTTGGGTTGGAATATTTGGATCAATTCCTCCAAAGCACTTGTTTTACCTGACAGGGAATTTTCTAATAAAGGAAGATGCGGATCATCGATCATTTTTTTTTGTTAGTTATGTAGTGAACTACAAGGGCAAGGAAAGCTGGCAATCCTTGCGAAAACAAAATCGAAAACTTAGCGGTTGCCGAACCATAAATACCGGCTACCACCACACAAATTAGAAAAAATAAAATGGTTTGGAATTTTTGTTTTTGGTCTTTGATAAAGAGAATTGCCCAAAAAAGTCCTGCTGCTAAAAAACCATTATATAGTCCTTGGTTTTTTGCTAACTTTGCTGTGATTTCTGCGGTTTCCGGTGTTAGTTGGAATACTTTCATTCCAAACTCAGTTTTCCAGAGGAACATTTCCAATACTAAAATAAACACATGTTCCACTGCCACAAAGCCAGTCAGGATGAGAGAAAAAAGTTTCATAAAATTCTCCTAAAAAATTGTTTACTTCTTGGGACAATTGATTTTATCGATTGTGACAAAATAGAAAACAAAAAACGGAAAAAAGATTTTTTTTTCGGAATTCCATCACTGGCTTGAATTTCAAACCTAGTCATAAGAAAATCTTATGGTTCTTCGCTGGCTGGCCTTGTCGCTACTTCCATCACCCCGACTTCAGTATTTAAATCTATAATACTTTGCAATCGAACAAGTCTACCGCCGCAGGCGTCAGACGCCGAGATTATATTGTGTATAGGTTCTTGTGCTGTGGGGGGAAAAATATAAAAACTGGTTTCATAATGGATTGATTGGTAATGTCCGTTGGAACCTTCAATGTTTAGGGTAGTTTTTTGAAGTGGATTGAAACCATTTCCAGTTGTTGGAATTGTTAATCCAGTATACGGCGTTCCATTTTCTGGAGAAAATGCAAATGCTTTTAATTTATTACTTTCAGATAAATAACTAATGATAGGTGGAATTTCGAGTGAATCAATCGATGTAGAGCCGAGAAATTGATTCCAAATAAGATTTCCATTCCAATCAAACTTTGAAAAAATATTATTTCGGAAATTAGTGGAACTTGGAAAAAGCTGGAATGGATGAAATGAGGTTCCGAAACTTCCTGAATTGAGACCCGTCGTATAAATTCCATCTGTTGACGTAGCAATTCCATAAATTGCACCAATCGTATTACTTACGCTATTCGACCCAAGGTAGTTTTTGTTCAGAATCGAATAATCAGAAAGCGATAATTTTGTAACCATTGGTCTTTGGTAGTTATACGATGGTAGTGGATGCCCAGTATAACCAACGTAATTATCGTCTGCTCCCCCAAAAAGTATAATAGAACGATCCGAACTATATGTGGCATTTAAGACGACAACTCTTCCGTAAGATGGTAAATACCTTTGCCTTATAGGCTGACCCTCTGGCGAAATAATTGCCCAACCAATTTCTTCTGTACCAGTATTAGTTGCATTAGAAGGAACTTCTGTAGCCGGAAATTCGCCAAACCCATTTGTATCTGGAGTCATTGAAATTGCCCGTCCGTTAAAAAATAAATGTATATTGTCTACATCATCAGTAACCAAGGCAAACCTGGATTCAACAATAGAGTTGTCGACTTTATCTAAATAAGTACTCCAAACTCGGTTACCGCTATTATCAAAACGAACCATGATTAATGAATTTGTATTGGATTTGGAAGAGATCGGTGTTCCTTGTATTGGACTCTTTGTGTAAGCACTTACAACAACATCACCATTCGATAATTCTGTAATTGGTACCATTTCTTTACTATCAGAATTTGATGCTAGCTGGCCTAGGTAATCTAACCATTCTATTTGAAAAGTTTTACCATTTACAATGAATGCAACTACGTTTAGGTCAGTACCTTGTGTTCCAGAAAATGAAAAATTCTTTCCAAAATTATTTCCACTCCAATTAACTGTTTCATAAACTCCCGCAGTCACAGCAAAATTTCCACTTTTAAGTTTCAGTAATTTGTAAGGGTAGATTTTGTATGTACCTGATCCTAAACGAACAGAGGCACGTAAATTCGTATTACACAATCCTCGAAGATATTCTTCCCAAAGCAAAGTTTCCCAATAACTTTTTGAAAAAGGATCTCTAGAATTGTTAAAACTCAGCTTACAGTTGTTAAGTTCTATGAATAGAATAGAAAAAATGAGAAGTGTAGAAAACTTTTTTTTAAAATATATTTGTTCTTTCATCGCCAAACTAAATTACCTTTCGGTTCGAAAGGTTTTTCTTTTTTTGGCCATGCTATGGGAAGTGACGAATTTCTCAACTCCTTTGTCGATTTCCCTAAGAGAGGGTAGTCTTCATACAGTACGAAACAAAAATTTGTTTAGAGATCGATCGAACTACTTTTTACGTATATATGGTTTTATGGTTCTGCACTCGCTGGCTTTGTTGAGATTTCAAAATTTCTACCAGTACTAAAGTTTGCAATGTCACCGAATTTGGAATGGATTGTTACCATTCTTCCCGAACATGCGTCCACTTGATTGGTGAGAAACTTTCCATTATTACCACTAACGTCTGAGGTTGCATCATAGTATTGTAATTGTTTGAATCCACCATTAGAAGGATTGATTTTCAATCTTGCTTGAGCCAGTGGGTACTGGAAAGTCCCTGAAGAGATATCAGGAGATATACCTGTGAATACATTGCCATTGTCTATTGCCAATAGATTCCCAACGATTTCTTGCCTTCCACTATTGAATGCTAAATTTCCTGGTAATACTTCTGGTACATTGTAGGCACTGGCTCCCAAAAATTGTCCCCAGATTAAACCAGTATTACCTTTGTCTGGTTTTAATATTTGGTAATTTCTGCGACCTGATGTTCCTTGGAAAGGATAGAACGTGTTAGGTGTAGGATACGGTTCCTCAGTTTTTCCAATCAAAAAAACTTCATTGTTAGCAAATAATGCTTTTTGTAAATTGAAAGTACCAACTGTATTAGTTGGTCCAAAATAACTCAATGCATCCCAAGTTAACCCGGAATTTATAACTCCATAAAAAACTCTGCTTTCATTCACTCTTGGGTGACCTGAAGTAGAAACAAAATTGTTTGATGTTCCTCCAGCAATTAAAATTTTGTTTCCATCTGATTTGAATAAAACTGCTTCTGTTAAAGTTCCAGTATTAGGCAAAAAACTTTGACTAAGTCCATTTCCATTTCCATCAACAACTGCAATTCCTAGTTCCTTTTGGCTTACCGTTGTTGCACTTGAGCCATAGATTGGATATGGAAGACCTGGGTATCCTAGCCCTATATTGTCTTGGGTTGGAGTTGAAGCCTCCGAAATTCCTTGGAAAAGGAGTGCAATTCGATCCAAGTTAAGGATGGACATCGCATAACTCTGTTTTTCAAGTCTTGTGTTGTCTTTATTCAAATAACCTTGCCAAACAATTTCTCCAGAATGTTGTTTAAGCCGAGCAAGGTAGAATGCATTAGTAGTTGTTTTTGCATTGGTTACATTTGACCTTCCTGCACCATTTACCAAAGCATAAACTGCCAAATCTCCGTTGGAAAATTCATCAATCGAGATGGTTTCTGGTATTGGCCAATCACCAACTCCATAACTCATTTCACCAATATAATCCAGCCATAATATTCTTGAAAAACTTTTGTCTATGACGAAAACAACTCCATTTAATGTCGAATTTTGATGGTTTGCATTAACTCCACCTGCACTCCCATTCCAAAAAAGTGGTTCTCCCGATATTGCAGTAACGACTGTATTTCCACTATTTAATACTTTGAGAGATAAAGGTATGATTAAAGTATTGCCACTTCCAAAGTGAAAATACCCGCTTGTATTTGGATTACATAAAGAATTTAGAAAGAAATTCCAGAGTGCAGTTTCAAAAAAACTCTTTGATCTTGGATCACTCGGATTGTTTAGTTCCAGTTTACAGTTATTAATTGGAAATAGAGAAAATAAAAGTGTTAGTATTAAGATTTTGATAGTCGGAGCTTTCTGATTAAAGTTGAATATCGACATAGTTCCCTTTCGGTTCCATTCAAAAAATCTGAAAAAGAGGAAGAATGGAATTAGAAAATAAAATTCGGTTTCCTAAAGGAATCGAAATACAAAATTTCACAAGTCTTTTGTGGGTTATGATAAGAAAATTGTTAAGAATTTTGTGGATAGTCCTAGTGAATTTTATAATTTTTTTAGATTTGATTTCTCTATCTGATCAGAAAACGAATCATTTTTTTAGAATGAATAAAGTAGATAGGAAAAGGATTCAAACAATTTACAAAGTAATTGTATGGTTTTTCTATAAGCTAATGAAAATTAGCTGTTCAGAAATTTTGCGATTAAATACATTAAAATTTGCATATTACATTTCTAGGCTAACTTTTTCATGCGAATTCCAAAATCAATTTTTCTTTTTATCTTTTTTGTTTTATTCACTAATCGATGTCTTTTATTCCTGCCCAATGGAAACAACGAACAAAACTTTAGTCCTTTTGCATTTTTACTCGGTCTTTTGGGAGGCTCCCCATCCTCAGCGCAAAACCTAAGCCCAGGAGCCACCGTAGACCTGTCAGGTGATGGTAAACCCGATGGAACCTTAGTGGATTCAGATGGGGATGGTGTTTCCGATGGAATCAACCTAACTGGTGGCACAACTCCCAATCTTATCTTAATCGATACCAATGGAGATGGAACTCCCGATGCAGTCGATGCCAATGGGGACGGGATACCCGATTATTACATTAGCCCCAACCCTCCAGGTTTTCTTACGACAGGCCCCGGAGGGACAGGAAATCCTGTGGTCATCATAGTCGATGGAAGTGGCAACCCTCTTGGTTTTGATACCGATGGGGATGGAACACCGAATGATACCGCGATTGTTACCATCCTTGGTGATACAACTCCACCCACCATCACCAGTTCCTTGGCAACGGGAACTTTCTCCACTACACAAACCACAACTCTCACATGTTCGGATAACAAAGCACCAGGTTCGATTGTATATACCTTGGATGCCTCGGCTCCTAGTTTCTCACCCGTAAATGGAACTGTCATTGCAAAGTCTTCCCAAGCAGTATCTTTATCCACAGAAGGAACCCATACCCTCCAAGCCCTCTGCCGTGACTTAGCGGGAAATTTTTCTACACCGATAAACATTGTTTATACGATCGATACCAAAATCCCAGCAGTGACACTTGTGAGCCAATCGGCAACTGCGATTAGTGCCAGTGTTGGTGCCATATCTAGTTCCACAGCCACTTGGAAATCCGATCGCTCTGGATCTTTTACCGTAAGAGAGGGAAGCTCTTGTGATTCGGGAACCGTCGCCACTACTGGTTCTGTCACTGCCAATGTAGACCAAACCTTTATTCGTTCTCACACTCACTTCACTGGTGAAGGTACAAAGACTTATCGTATTTGTGTGACTGCTTCCAATGGACTCGTTGGATTTGTTTCTTTGAGTTTGCAACGAGATGATACTGCACCCACTGTCACCGCATCTCCTGGTGCGGGAAGTTATGGAGAGGCAACTTCTGTTTCTCTATCTTGTTCCGATACTGGTGGTTCTGGATGTGAGCAGGTTGCTTATGCAGTGCAAGCTGGTTCTGCACCCTCAAACCCTGCCATCCAAGGTACGACAGGAACGGTAAGTAGCGGAAGCCTATACACTGCAGCCATAACCATGACCGATGGAGCTGTCACCTATACTAAGTTTGTGGCTCGTGACAAAGCAGGAAATGTTTCTAATGTAAGTTCTCAAAATTATACTGTGGACACACAAGTGGCCACCATCACCGTGAATTCCCATACAGCAGCCATCAATGGATCTTCAAATGTATCGGTGAGTTGGCAAAGTTCCAAAGCAGGAGCATATCATATTCGTTTGGGAGGATCTAGTTGTACCACGGGAACGGCTCTTTCCAATACCGGAAGTAACGCCAATGTGACTGGCAATGCTGCTGCTGCTACAGATATCACTTCTACGATTGCCAACTCGCATTTTGCGGAAGGAGATAATGCCCTTCGCATTTGTGTCGCAAACCTAATCGGTAGTTTTGGATCTACAACTCGCACTACAAACAAAGACACAACCGCTCCTATCGTCACGATGGCCTCTCCTTCTGGATCAGGACCTTTTGCATCGGGAACCCAACTCCAACTCAGTTGTTCTGATACTGGCGGATCTGGATGTGATAAAATTATTTATACATTAAATGGCGCAGAACCCGCGTTTGATGGGAGTGGTTCCGTTACCAATGGAACTGTGTATTCTTCTCCTGTGGCCTTATCCAATGGTAGCAACCAAGTCAAATACTTGGCTCGTGACTTGGCAGGAAACTTAAGCACTGCCGGAAACCAAAGTTTCCATGTGGGTCCACCAAATGCACCTGCTTTTGTAGAAGCGCAAGCCGGAGGAACCAGTGCCGTGGTTCAGTGGTGGCCTGTGACTGGAGCCACATCGTACGAAGTATACTATAGCACAAGTCCTGGAGTCACAACAGCAGCGACTAGTTTTGGACCAGTAGCTGATCCTTATGCAACGATTACAGGACTCAATGGTGGGACATTGTATTACTTTCGGGTGGTGGCAAGTAATTCGTTTGGAAGTAGTACGATTTCTTTGTTTGAGAGTGTAGCCATTACAACTGCAAGTGCGCCTGGATCCAGTGAAACCGGAATATATTTAGATTTTGCAGCGGCAGGGCAAATGTACCCTGAAATGGTAATTGATCCGATCAATAAAAAATTACTTATTTTAGCTACAATTAGTGTTCAAGCAAATCGAACCGGAGGAAAGTTAAATTTTACACGTTGTGATTTGAATGGTCTAAATTGTTCAATGGTAAATATCTCAGACGCAGTTTTGTTAACTCAAGCTGATGGATCGGGAAGGAAACCAAGCGCAGTAGTTGATACAATCAACGCAAAACTTTTGATAGCTACTGAGCATGACCGTAATCAAAAGAAATTGAGTCTATTTCGATGTGATCTAACTGGGAATAATTGTATTCATAAAGATGTTTCGACAACCACTGGCCAAGGAATAGGTTCCGGTTTAGATCCGAAAGCTATTTTGGATTCGATTAACAACAAGATTATCATTCTGACTAGGAAAAGTGGGAGTAGTGACCTTCTAAATTTATTTAGATGCGATCTTGATGGTAACAACTGCGAATACAAAGACATATCTTCTGTACAAAACAATAGTAGTGGATATATCCATAATTTGGAAATAGATTCTTTTCACAAAAAGTTAATGATTCTTACAACGAATGGAACAAACAATAACAAACCTAGTCTAAATATATGTGATTTAGACGGGAACAATTGTAATCATACAGATATTTCATCAAGTCAAGGTACAAATTCTGGTTTAAATCTGAATGCCAAAATCGATTTTAAGAATAAGAAATTACTCGTAGTGGCAACGAATGGCGCTAACAGCAGTAAACCTAGTTTATATAGGTGTAATTTAGATGGAAGCAATTGCAACCATAATGACCTTTCGGTAGGACAAGGAGCAGGCTCGGGAAGTTATCCTAATCTGAAAATTGATATAGTAAATCAAAAACTCTTAGTTGTTACGCACAACAGTTCTAATTCAGGCAAATTAAGTTTATTTCAATGTGAACTTGATGGCAACAATTGTAGTCATAAAAATATATCTCCTGATCCAGAATATTCTTCGATGGCAAATCCTGTATCTATTATAAACCCAATATCCGGTAAGTTAATGGTTTTATCAGTCAAAGGATTCGGTGCAGGTAACCCTAAGCTGGTGATATGGTAATCAGAATAGAAAAAGTTTTAAATGAATAAACAGTTGTTAATTAATGTTAAGGCAGTTAGTGCCAAACTTTAACAGGAATTTATTAATAAAAACTATGCGCCAGCGATTGCAGCGGAAATCCTTTCGCGATGCGAAAGATTGGAGCGTAAAGCGTGGTCGCTTACATCATTTTATATAGATACACTTAAGCAATTGCGAGGCGCCCAAACTTACGATTCTTAAGGCACACTTACATTTTCGATGGAAAGTTGTGTGGCTTCAATTGGTGGAGTTGTGGTAAATCTTGTGTAATTCAAACGAGTTAACTTCCCGGAACATACTTCTCGTATTTTGTCGGTTTGTTCCATGGCAGGCAGACTTAAGTTGGAAGAATAATGAAACCTGTTGAATGTTCCTTGTTGTGAGTTCACAAAAACATCGGCCAGTGTATAAGGGCCAGATCCACTACCAGTAATAGAATCGGGAAGGGAACTGAATTGGCCATTGATGGCAGTGGTTTGCATGCGAATTAAAAGTTGAGAATTGGAGAGAAGAATTGGTTCTGATTCTGTTCTTTCCATTACATTTTCTGCGGCGTTTCCTAAAAAAGAATTCCATAATACATTGCCAGTTGTATTCAACTTTGTTAAAATAAAATGTTTGTTCGTTCCATCTGCGCCAATGATTGGTTCAACGGGGCTTCCATAAGTATATCGACCTGAGCCAATCATATAAATCATATCATCTTTCAGGAAAAAACGAGAGGCACCGTAATCCAACTCCATAGTAGTTCCAAAATATTGATACCAAATGGTTGTTCCATCCGTTTCGTTTAGTTTCATAACGAAGGGCATTTGGTAAGTTGCATTGGGATGGGTAGTTCCATTGGCACCTTGGGAAGAGGTCCCGGTGACAAAAAGTCCATTGGCATTGGCTTCCGCTCCAAAGATAAAATCACTTCCAGCGCTTGTAAAAAATTTTTGGAAGATCATGGCTCCATTTTCATTCACAATTAGATGAATTGTGTCATGATCAGTATTGTCACCTAACGATGAATTGCTGATTGCAGGTCCGTCAACAAAGGAAGTATGAGCAGGACTACCCCCCAGATTTTCGATAAATACATGCAAACGGTTGGAAGTATCCATTGCAGAGACCACAAAATCTCCTATACTTGCAGAATCTAAATAAGTAAACCAAATGCGTGTTCCATCTTCTCGAATTCTTCCTACAAATAGTGCGGAAGTTGTACCAACTCCCGATTTTGCGTTGATCGTTCCCGGTTGTTCAGCTCCTTTTACAATGAATGCAACAGAAATATCTCCATTGGAATACTTTCTTAATTTTGGTCTATAGCTGACTTCTATACCAGCCTCTCCTAGATAATCGACCCATAAGATTTCACCATTAGTGCGTGAGACTCGCATCAAAAATGTGTTGAGGTTGATTCCGGGGCTTCCCGCAAAGTTATTTGTGACACCTGTAGGTGAGCCAGGAACTATATATTCTCTAGTAATCCCAGAAACTAAATAATCCCCGTTGGATAATATGATTAAATCAGATCCAGTTGTTTTGTAAACGCCGGTACCATAAGTTTTTTTCCAAGTTTGAAAATTGAGGCAAGGATCAGAAAGTAGGAAGGCCTTTAATAAATTAGTTAGAAAAAAATCTTTGGATCTTGGGTCACTGGGATTGTTTAGATTGAGTTTGCAAGAAAAAGTAAATATCGTAAATAAAACTGCGACAAAATAAAAAAAATTCATATACTTACTTTTCAACAATTGAGAATAAAAAATTTCCCAATGGAATGAGAAATAGCTTATATTTTTAGATCAATCGCTTTTTGATAGACTTCATCATATTCTAATTTTCTTTTTTTCCAACTCCAATCTAATTTCATAATGTTTTTCACTACAGCAGCATGGTCTTCAGAATGATATAAGTCTTTGGCACGTTCTAAAGCATAACCAATGGAACTCGCATCATTTGGTTCAAAAACAATTCCTGTTTTGTATTTTAATGCAGTAGATTCTTCAACTGTATCTCGTAAACCTCCTACACGAGAAACAATGGGAATCGTTCCATAGGCGTGACTATACATTTGGTTGAGTCCACAAGGTTCAAACAAAGAAGGCATAAGGAAAAAATCGCTAGCGGCTTCGATTTTGTGAGCCAAACTTTCGTTATATCCTCTGTAAAAATAAAATATGTCCGGAAAGTGATCGGAGAGATAAAAAAAAGCTTTTTCCATTTCCAAATCACCTGAACCAAGGACCACATAACGGTGTGGAAGGTGCCTTCTGTCCAGAAAGGCTTGTAAAAATGTAGGAAAACCTTTTTGGTAAGTAAGCCTTCCAATTAGTCCAATCAAAGGTACATCTACTGGTAAAAAAGGCCTTCCAATTTCCTTGTATAACTCTTCTTTGTTTTTTAATTTTCCTTCTTTCCAGTTTTTTTCGGAATAAGATTTAAAAATTCTTTTGTCTTTCTCTGGATTCCATTCTTCCGTATCGATTCCGTTTAAAATTCCAGAATAATCGGAAGATCTTTGTTTTAAACAATAACTAAGACCAAAACCATTTGGTTCAGACAAGGTTTCTTCTTTGTATCCGGGACTCACCGTTGTGATTTGGGATGCTGATAGAATCCCTGCTTTCATATAATTACATTTTCCGTCATTGTCAAAGGGACTTGTGATCAGGCGAAAAGGTTCTTCTTTTAAAAACCCGGTCATCCAATAGGGGTGGTCTCCTTGGTAAGCCAAATTGTGGACTGTGAAAACCGATGGGATAGGGAAAGCTGAATCTTTTTGTAAGGCAAGTGACAAGGCTGTATGCCAATCATGGGCATGAAATACATCTACTTTTAAAATTTGACTTAGCGCATAACAGGCGTAAGAGAACATTGCAAATCGAAAATGTTCTTCTGCATGTCCATAAATCGAGTTTAAGGATTGGAATAAGTCTGATTCAAAAAAGTACAATTTGACCTGAGACTCTTCCGCTTCCAGAAACCTAGAGTTTTTGAGTATGGAAATGACAAGGGAATCCGTTTTGGAATCGGCTGGGAGGAGAGCAGGAAACTCTTTCCCTGTCCATTTGGGTTCTTTTCCCATCGATGCGATGAAAGGCAATGCGACATAAACTTCTTCAGACTCTGCCTGTTCTTTGGTAAGGGAGGAAAGCATGTCGGCAAGCCCACCCATCTTAATGTAGGGAAAATATTCTGCGGATGCGTGGAGAATCTTCATTTTCTGTTATTGACACCGACTCGCAAAGTAAGAAGCTAGAAAAACACAAAGTGAAATCGAGGAGAGATCCATGTCAGTATCTACTAATCTAAAAGGCCTTGCTGAACTCGGCCTAAAACCGTCCGAAGTCTTCCATAACTTATCATACGAAGAAATTTACCAGCACGAATTGAATAACAAAGAAGGTGTTACTTCTGATAATGGAACGATGATGGTGGATACCGGGATTTTTACGGGTCGCTCCCCTAAAGACAAATACTTTGTCGATGAACCTTCTTCCCAAAACAACATTTGGTGGGGACCAGTAAACACGAAAGTTTCCGAAGCAATTTTTAACGAACTTTACGCAGAAGTAACCAAATTCCTAGATAACAAAAAACTTTATGTTTTTGATGGTCATGCAGGAACAAATAACGATACACGTATCTCTCTCCGTGTGGTTACGGAAAGAGCTTGGCAACACCATTTTTGCACGAACATGTTCCTTCGCCCAACTAAGGAAGAACTAGAAAAACTAAATCCAGAATTTACCATCATCAACGCTTCTGGTTACAAAAACGCAAAATACAAAGAACACGGCCTCAATTCTGAAGTGTTTGTGATCTTCCACTTAGCGAAAAAAATCTGTATCATCGGTGGAACCGAATACGGTGGAGAAATGAAAAAAGGGATTTTCTCCGTAATGAACTACTACCTCCCACTAAAAAATGTGCTCACAATGCACTGCTCTGCAAACGTTGGTAAAGATGGAGATAGTGCTCTTTTCTTTGGTTTATCTGGAACAGGAAAAACAACTCTTTCCACAGACCCACACCGCCGCCTTATTGGTGATGACGAACACGGTTGGGACGACAATGGAATCTTCAATATTGAAGGTGGATGTTATGCAAAAACCATCAACCTCGATCCAAAAACAGAACCAGAAATCTATGCAGCCATCCGTCGTGATGCACTTCTAGAGAACGTTGTGTTTGATGCGGCTACTAAAAAGGTAGATTACTCTTCTGCTGCAAAAACAGAAAACACCAGAGTATCTTACCCAATTTTCCACATCGATAACATCCAACCAGGATCCAAAGCAGGTCACCCAAATACTGTGATCTTCCTTACTTATGATGCTTACGGTGTTCTTCCTGCAGTTTCTAAACTTTCTATCGAACAAGCAATGTATCACTTCCTTTCTGGTTACACAGCTAAGGTTGCGGGAACGGAGCGCGGTGTGAAAGAACCACAAGCCACTTTCTCTGCTTGTTTCGGTCAGGCCTTTATGACACTCCACCCAACATACTATGCAAAGTTACTCGGTGAAAAAATGAAAAAACACCAAGTGAATGCTTACCTCATCAACACAGGTCTTGTTGGTGGAAAGTATGGTGTAGGAAAACGTATGAACCTTCCTGCCACTCGCCAAATCATCAATGAAATCTTAAACGGAAACATTGAAAAATCCGAGTTCGAAAAACACCCAGTATTCCAAGTGTCCTTCCCTAAATCCGTAAACGGTGTGGATGCACATATCCTCAACCCACGAAATGCATGGGAAAACAAAGAAGAATACGACAAAACAGCAACTGACCTTGCAAAACAATTCATTGAGAACTACAAAAAATACCTCACTGGTTCCAAAGAATTTGATTACAGCCAATACGGTCCAGTAGCGTAAGTTGTAAAAAAAGATTTCATCAAACATTGCCAACTTGCAATTGTAAGTTGGTATAGTGTAAAGGATGAATTGTGAAAGCCACTCAAAGGGAATCCCTGGGGTGGCTTTTTTTATGGATTTAGGCTTTATAACGTTAGAATTTTTGAACTAGTAACAAAGAGGCGACGTTGATCCCTACAAGATGGTAAGCACTGGAGATCGCACCATAGAGAATCGGTTTTGGAATATTCGGATTGATGGCAATATTAAAGGTATTCGCGGACAAAAATCCAATTCCAATGAAACTCCCCCAAACCAGGGCATCGGTTGATTTTTCGATTTCTAATCTAGAAAATAAGATGGCTGTGGTGATTATAATCACAAGTGTGCAAAGCATCGGGCCAAGTACAAAAATCATTGCTAACGGTGGTTCGGTGTCATTTTCTTTTCCGAGGGAAATTCGATACTGTTTCTTAAACAAAATCGTAAACCAAATAAACCCTAGAAAAGAATACAGAAATAATGCCAAAAACACATTAATCCAGTTCAAACTAAAAAAAATTTCTAACATAAACAATTTTCCTTTGATCAATAAGTTTTCCCTTTATAGCGGATTTTTCAAAGGAACGATTGTAAAAAATCAGGGTGGAGGAATTTTTTATACCAAATATTGTGTTGGAGTTTTTCCAGTGAAGGATTTGAATTCTTTTATAAAATGCGATTGGTCAAAATATCCAAAATCATAAGCAAGTCTAGTAAAAGAATTATACTTTGGAATTTCTCTTATCGCAGAACTCATACGAATGATAGATGAAATTCTTTTGGGTGTGCCTCCGGTGATTTCTCTAAATTTCTTTTCAAACGTATCTATACTTAAATTCACAATAGAGGCAACCTCATTGATTTTGATATTACCCTGGGTTTGGTTCATTTGTGAAATCGCCTCGATGATCCTTTTGTCTATCGTTTGCTTTTTAACTGCCTTCCATAAAAATTTTTCCAGTTCGTCTATCTTGGAGCGATTGTCCTTTGTTTCCAACAACTGGGAGTGCATCTCATCTAGAGCCGTTTTGTTCAATAAATCATACCCTGAAATGCCAATCTCGTTCAATTCATACATCGGCCGATTGAAAAAAGAAAATGCACCCCAGGGTTGAAACTTGACAATAATGATTTCTGAACCTTTTGAAAGTGTATTATGTTTTACTTTCTTTCGAAGTCCCGATAAAGAAATAGGTGGCAGCTGGTTCCGATCGGAATGGATACGATAATCATGGTTGCCTTTGAGTTTGATCGTCAAAACAAATGAATGATGCGGAATGATCGACTTACTAAAACTCTCATCACATTGGATGATAAGATAACTTTCGATATAACGAATGAGTTGTGGCCCAGGTTTGTATTCAGTGACAGTCGGCTCCATTGGTGATTCCAATGAACCTAATTCTGACTCTTTGTAAAGGATTTTCCTGATAGCGATAGCGTAGGAGGTTGAGGCATGTGATCAAGATTTAAACATTCAGAAAATGTGCGCCTCGAATCAGTTAGGTGATCTTTGTTTTATCCAAAAATCGATCGGGCTCACTCCGGGGTGCGCTAACGCTCCCGTCTGCCCAAAGGCAGACCGAGCCCTTTGGATCCCTGGCGCGGGGGGTTAAACGTATCAATTCGATTGAATCAATTGAAATGAGTTCAAACAATTGTTTTGGAACCTCTGATGGATCATCGATTTACATATCTAAATTCTGTCTTTTTGCAATGATTCGAGTTTTTACAAACTCGAATCAATTCTATGGATTTTATTTCTTAAAAGGCATCTCACCCAAATAATCTTTTTTACCAATCTCTATTCCATTATGTCGGAGAATCGCATAGGCTGTTGTTATGTGGAAATAAAAGTTTGGAATCGCATGATTGGTTAGGTATTCAAATCCAGTTAGGTACTTTCCGTCCCATCTCGGTTGGGATACCTTAATTTCGGAAACTGATTTAAAATCTTCTTTTTGATAGGTTTCTAAGTATTGGATCACAGAATGGATTCTTTGTTTTAATTCAATCAAGTTTGTTTCTGAATCTTCATGAACCGGTGCCTCTTTTCCTGAAATGCGAGCGACACAAAGTTTTGCGGTATCACAGGCAATTTGGATTTGTTTGGTTAATGGGAATTGGTCTGGAAATAATCGGGCATTCAGCAAATTCTCAAAAGGGAACTTCTTTGTTTCCGAATGGATTTCTGCTTTTTCTAAAATTTTAATTAAATTTCCAAGCCCTCTTTTGAACGATTGGACAGAAATTTCATAAATAATGGATTCATTCATGAATCTACTCAAATTTGAGCTTAAACAAAATCAATCCATTAAATCAAAAATTCTAAATCGCAATTCCACCAGAGAGAATCAGTTCTAAAAATCCAAAATTTTGAGATGCGCGGTTGGAACCTCCAGTGGTCAAAACATCGGTGAGATCTATGTATCCACCTTTTCCCCCAAACTCTAAAAAGTAAGTACGAGAAAATTCATAACGAGTCGCAACATAACCAGACACACCATAACCAGATAGATGGAAATTATTGTTTTGACCCTTACCTAACACGCGTACGTCGCTACGACAAACCACGGGACCACCACCGATGGAGGATACTAAACTAATACCACTCAGACCATCTGCTGAAGTATAAAGGGGAGTGATCCATCCAAAATCTAAAAAAAGATAATTCAAACCGTCTGTATGTTCATATTTTAGAATATCGGGAGTTAAAGCGATTGATTGGTCTCCTCCATGATAGCCTGCCATTTCCTGAACATGTCCAGGAAACAGGTAAATAAAAAGAGCAGCTTCTGTGGATAAGGCCATTTGGTTTTTAGCAATCACACCCGGGTCAATATAACCTGAATATTTTACTGGCTGGCCTTGCGTTACCACATACTTCATATGGTCCTCACCAAAGGATAAAAAGAATCGATCGGTAAAAAAATAACTGAATTTTAAATTGTACTGTGGAATCTCGAATTTGGTTGGATTTAAATAAACATCAGCTTTAAAAGATTCTGGTTTATCCCTGGCATCCACTGACTTTAAACTATAATTGTAACCGGGACCCCGAAAGTTAATATCACTTTGGGTGTAATAGTCTCTATTATAACCCCATTGGATATTCCAGGTTCCTTTTTTTTCATGAATGGTAACGGGTGCCACAGTTTCCTCGGAAGATATGGCAGTACCAAACAAAAGACAAACAATCAAAAAGTAAAATTTATGTTTAGTGGAAACAAACGGTTGTTTGCTTCTGTGGGAATACAAATTGTACATAAATCCATTTTCTAAATCGGTATCTATTTGGAATAGGGGAATGTGTATGCGGTAGGCCCGGAAAAGAAGAATTTTTAAGTAGGGATAAATACTATGTTTGGTTTTCTTCTTGTCCGGTTTATTTGGTGCGATCTGTCAATCAAACGCCCTTAGTAACTTCCTCCGCTACCGCCCCCGCCAGAGGAGCCTCCTCCAAAACTTCCCCCTCCGCCACCGCCTCCAGAGGAACCACCAGAACTACTTTTCTGTTTTTTGGGAATGGTTTCATACTCGGTGGCACTATGTTTGCAATGAGCACAATTTCTTCTCACTTCCACTTTCCCCGAACTGCTGTAAGTCGCCTCTGAGATGATGCTACTTGATTTACAAACAAAGGTTTCAAACTTACATTCGGGGCAAACCTTAATCTTTTTAAAGGATGTTCCTTTGTATATGTACTCAGGATTGATATTAGGAAATTTTAAAATGGTATTGGAATCACAACTTGGGCAAACCCATACGTCATAATCAATGGAATTGACAAGTTCTTCTGAAATTTGACCTTTCGACAAATGTATGTTATCTTCCTCTTCGGAAAGTTTTGTCATTACGGTTTCAC
Organism: Leptospira soteropolitanensis; assembly: GCF_026151655.1. Taxonomy (GTDB): domain Bacteria; phylum Spirochaetota; class Leptospiria; order Leptospirales; family Leptospiraceae; genus Leptospira_A; species Leptospira_A soteropolitanensis. The sequence goes on from NZ_JAMQPN010000001.1 coordinate 922,253, forward strand.
ATTTTCCGCATTTTCTCGGAATGTTTCTAATTTTCAAAAGTCTTTCGTTTAACTTACGCATTCGTAAGTCACCCCAGAAAATGAAAAATATGACAATACTGCCTATGATAAGAAAGATAGACACAGGAAATAAAGCATCCTCCAAAACCAAAGAAAGTAGAGTGATTGTTATAATGACGGGACTAATGACAATACCATAAAACAATATAAAATCTGTTTTGTGAACAATGTGGTATTTAGCCGTAGGCGAAGGAGTCATCCAAACAATGAGTCTTTGGAGTAAATTTAAAATTACAAAAAGGGCAAGGTATCCCAAAATAAAAAATTGTTTATAACGAAATGATTCTTCTTTTTCGATTCTTTCTTGTTCTGTTATTTTTTCATTTAATAACCTTGATTCTTCATCGTTTAAAAAATAATTTCCAGTGGTATTAAATTTTTCAATCGTTTCTTCTAGTATTTTCTTTTCATCTTCTGTGAGGTGAATGTAAGACTTTCCCTGATAATCATAATAATCAGTTCGTTTGAATTCATTGGATGTAGCATTGTTCGATGGATAAACACTTGTATCAGCTAAAGTATTTGTATCAGTGACATTTGAAACTAAATCTTCCACCGGAATTTCGGGATGGTTTATTTTGTTAATCAGTGCTGCGACTGTATCAGCATGTCCTTTTTGGAAATTATCTGCCTTAAATGCTGGGATTGTATAGGTATCGATGATTCGTTTGACGGTTGCATCTGGTAGATCTCCTTCCAGGCCATAACCAATTTCAATTTCCACACGACGTTGGTCGATCACATGTAAAATGAGAATTCCATTGTCTTTGCCTTTTTTACCAATTTTCCAATGATTAAATAAGGCGACGGCAAAATCTTTTGGCACATAACTTTCAATAGTGGGAAGAGTAACAACAGCAATTTCTAAACCGGAATTTTGTTCTTCCGCATTGATCATTTGGTCAATGATTGTCGTGTCTGTAAGAACTCCAGCGCTGTCTTCCACCCAACTATTGCGTAGTGTTTTGGGATTGGGAACTTTGGCAACGAGGGCATCGAGAGAATCTTCATTGGATTCGGAACATTGTAAATTGAGTAATCCAGTGAAAATCAAAACAAGACCAATTAGGAAAATTCCCGCGCGTCTTTTGTGACTTTGGTTTGGGATTTGTTTTGTCGTTTGGAAATTAGAATGGGATTGAATGGGATTCACTAGATTCACGATCTCAAGAACATACGAAGAATCTGTTGGTTTGTCAAGTATGAGTTACAGTCCACATTGGGAGATACAACTAAAAGTGATCGTCCTTGGAGTGAGAGGGATCCCTGAGACTGAAGAACGCAAATTTGATGTCAAAGTGATTTGATAGGTTGTTCCATTGGTAAAATTGAAAGTTCCAACGTAAAAAAAACTCGTGCTCATTTCCACTGGGCCAAACGTAAGACTCGGAACGACCGTTAGGTTATCGGAAAGCCACTGCGCGTCTTGTCCTTGTATTGGTCCAGCTACATCTTCTGTAAAATAAAATTCAAATCCTTCTGGTGTATTGGCACGAACTTCATTTTGATATGGATTGGAACTCAACAATTCAAAAAAACTAGGTTGGTTCCCTGGTTCATAGGGTACAAAACTACCAACCTCAACGGGAAAGGAATTGTCACTTATCTCCACAACCTGAATGTCCGTTGGGGAATTGACTTGTAGTTTGAATGTAAAATACGGGGATCCCTCTTGCGAAACGGCAAATGTCGTTGTCCCAGAGGATACACGAATGAAAAACCTTCCCCCTTCATCCGTGGTAGCACTTGCATCCAATCCATCCAATTCGTTTGTGCGACTGGTCACTGTTAGGAGAGCATCTGTGACAGTCGACCCATTTTCATTGCGGATTTGACCTGTGATTGAGATTGCAAAGGGACCTGAGGGTAGTGCTAGTAAGGATAGGCCTTGCAAAAGTGAGTTTTCTTTTTCGGGTTCCGTGAATACAAATTTTTGAAGGATGGGATTGAAGTAACAATTTGAAACGAAAAGGATAGAGAGGAGGATAATAAAGGTCTTAAGAATTCGGTTCATTGTCGTACATTCCTATTGTGAGTAGAGAACGTGAGTAAAACTCAATATAGGAAATATTGAATATAATAAAATATCATGTCAAGAGGAAAAAGGCGGGAGAATCTATTGAAGAAATTACAGTTTATCCTAAGTTTAGAATCAAGGATTAAATTGATAGAAAAATTGTATCGTTCTCGGTGTTAATGGTTTGCCAGTTGCAGATAGGATTCCTGATCCAAGAGTAATTTCATAAGCCGTCATTCCTCCTAATCCCATTGGAGAAATGGTAAGGGTATTACCTGAAACATTCATGACATTGTCAAAAGAAGTTGCAGGAGAAACACTGATATTTTCAGAAATCCAAGCATTTACGAATTCATTTGCTAATGCATGAATTGGAGCCTCTGAGAATTCAAAAATCATTGCACTGATATATACATTTACATTTGCATTAAGAGGGACTTGGTTTGATTGTCCGTCAATTGTATACGCTCTTACCAAATCAAATACATTTGTTTGATCTGCGATGTTGATTGCTCCAAGTCCATTGATTTGAATCCCTGGAGCAGCACCGTACAAACTATAGGTGATTTGACTAGTGCTTGCAATATCTAATGTAAATTCAAAATAATACAAATTCTCTTTATATACCGTAAAAGAGACCTGCCCTGATTGGTAAGGGATATAAAATCTACCACCAGCAACTGTTGTATAACCTGAACTTGTTGATTTTGATTGGGGAGCAAAGGATTTTCCTGGTTGCAAAACAAGTCCTGCTTCCCCCAGCCCATTGGCATCGATGATTTGCCCAGTGATTAAAAGTGTGGGACCAGAAAGTCCTAAAAGGCCAAGGAAGGAATTATTTTCCTCTGGTTTTTCCGGGCTTACAATGGAATTGACGAGTGGATTGAAATAACATGAAAAAGATAAAATACAAGAAATGTAAAATAGAACCGATCGCATATGTTGTTTCCTCTTACTCTTTCTATAACGTTTCTAATATTAGAAGATGATAGTAGAATACTCAAGTCAATAAATTGTAAAAATCTAGAATTTTACAATTTATTATGGAAGAGTCTCTAATCGAAATTTGACTGAACGAGGAGTTAACGGTATCCCATTTGTCGAATAAAAACCAGGACCAATTTGAACAGTATATTCGATATCGTATGTCGATACATTCGTCATTATAATAATCGTATTTGGTGGCGATAAACTTGGACTCAGCAAACTGATACCTGAGGGTGTAACTGATACATTATTGGCAACTAACGTTGTCAAAGTCGAAAAATCCCATTCGGGTAGTGTATCAGAAAATGTAAGAGTTAAGTCAGGAGAGACTCCAATATAAGTTTCGTTATTTGCTGGCGAGGTGCTGATCAATTCAAAAAATGCAGGTTTATTGGTTGGTGCATATGGAATTATACTACTAATCTCATAATTAATTGGATTTACATTTTTCACTTGGATGAATTCGGGCCCACTGACATTCAATGTAAATGTCACGAGATCTTCTCCTAGTTCTGTAACACGAACGTTTGTATCTCCGGGTCCAATGCTTAAGAAAAATCTTCCAGAGGAATCAGTGATTCCAGAGCTGTCCGGTCCAAACGTATTACTTTCGGATGCAATGACGGAATATTCTTTATTAATCTGAGCAATACCCGATCCATTTCGGATGACACCCGTTATATACAATGAAGATGAGAATCCATTCAGTGCCAGCAAAAGACCTCCATCCAAGAGGCCAGCTTTTTTCTCTTCTTCTAAAATTGGATTCAGTAAGTCATACACAAATGGATTCAAATAACAATTTTGAAACATCAAAAACGGGAGGAGGAATATACAAATTCCCTTTGATAGGATTCTCCGTTTTAGAAGATGGAACTGATCAAAAATTTGTATCAACTGTTTCAATTGATTTATTTGGTTCATCAATTTCATTTTTTCTTCTTCAATGATTCTAAATCTTTTTCAAGTAGTTCTAATTCGTACTTTTCTTGTGCTTCTTTTAACTCTTGTTCTGTTTTGATTTGTTCAACTGCTTCTTCTTTGATACGATTGATTTCAGAATCAGAGACCATACGAAATCCATTTCCTTCGCAGACATCTACGATAATGGTTTTTCTTGTGATGGTGATTGCAAACCCACCGAGAAGTGTGATCGCTAAGTCTTTCCAAGTAGAAGTTTGACGGATTCGTACGGGCCGACTGTCATTTGGAAGTAAAACATTCCAATCTGGTTCTTTGAATCTAAGTCCACCAAACAACCAAAAGTATTCTGGGTATTCTTGAAAGGTTTGGCATTTTGCTGATTCAGGGGCAAGAGTGATCATATTTCCATCGGCAACCGATGTGAGGACAAAGGAGTCTCGAAGGCTATGTGTGACCTTTGTACCTTCTCCCTTTTGATTGCGATTTTCCAATTCTTGTTGTGCGAGGGTTTCTCTCCGTTTGCGGATCTCTTCTTGTTTGGCTGCGATTGCTTTTTCTTTTTCTTGTTTTCTTTTTTCTTCTTCTTCTTTTCTGATGATTTCTTCTTCTGATTCCGCAATATCTTTATAGATAATTTTTAAAACGGTTTTTTTAGAAATTACCATGTGTTTTCCGTTTTGTGTGTCTACTTCGACACTATCCACATTTTGATTGGTGACAATCCCTTTGATAGACTTACCTTGTTTGAGAAGGATGGTTTGTACGGCATTTAAGGGAAAAATGAAAATGTATAAAAGGAAAGTTATGTATAGTTTTAAATTTCGCATCACGGAACCTATATTAGTATTTTCCCTATAGTATTGGGAATTAGATTCATTTGCAATACCTAATTTAATTATTTCAGAGAAATACTTTAGGAAATTTCGTGCCGGTAGGATTCGATTAGGTGAGAGTCGCCAAACACAATCTGACGGTTCAAACAGAAATTTGCGCAAGGAATGCTTATGAAAAAATGAGATTTTTATATACCAATGGCATTGTATTTGCTTATGAATTGGTTTTGGCCGATGTTGCAAAGAGGTAACATGAAAGAAGACGGGAAGATGCATAAAGTTTTACATTCTGTCCATTTATGGGGCATTGCCGTTGGACTTGTTATTTCTGGTGATTATTTCGGTTGGAACTTTGGTTGGTCCCATGCAAGTTTTTGGGAATTTAGTATGGCCGTGGTTTGGATTGCCACTTTTTACGTAATCTTTGCACTTTGTTTTACTGAACTTGCTGCCAGCATTCCTCAGTCAGGTGGTCCTTCTGCTTATGCAAAAAGAGCCCTGGGTGATTTGTTTGGACTCATCACTGGGTATTTGGTTCTTGTTGAGTTTTTATTGGCACCTCCCGCCATTGCATCTGCATTAGGTGGATACATCCATTTTCTTTTTCCGGTGATACCTGCTTTTGGTGCCGGTATGGTTATGTTTTGTTTTTTGCTTTTGATCAATCTTACTGGTATCAAACAAACTGCACGTTTTGAACTTTTGGTGACCATCGTTGCAGTGTTTGGACTTTTGTTTTATTTGGTATTCCTTTGGCCCCATGTTTCTTTTGACCGAATTCCAAATTTTCCTGTCGTTAGTTCTATATCCTGGTCATCTGCATTTCTTTCGATACCGTTTGCCATTTGGTTTTTTTTGGCAGTGGAAGGGGTTGCCTTGGCGGCTGAGGAAGTTCGTAATCCTGCTCGTGATATCCCCATCGGATACACTGCGGGTATTTTCACCTTACTTTGTTTGGCGGGACTTATTTTTATTTTTACAGCTTCTGTTGTTGATACCAAAGAAATTGCGGAGTTGGATTACCCTTTATCATACGTATTGCAAAAGTTATATGGTAGGGAAGAAATTTGGCCTTTTATATTTACCTTTATCGGTTTGTTTGGCCTTGTGGCCTCCCTTTTTGGAATCATCCTTGGAAACTCAAGATTGATTTACGCAATGGCCAAAGAAGGTTACTTGCCAACATATCTATCGAAACTAAGTTCCGGTTCTCTTGTCCCGCAAAATGCGGTTCTTAGCGGTGGATTACTCGGGATATTTTGTATGTGTTTTTTGGACACCGCAGAGTTAATCACAATTTCAGCGTTAGGTGCATGTGGGATGTACCTTTTGAGTTTAGTATCTTATTTTGTATTGAGGAAAAAAGAACCTCAAATGCCTAGACCGTATAAAGCGCCATTGTATCCGATTTTGCCAGGAATTGCTCTTGTATTAGGGATTGTTGCTTGTGGTTCCGTTTTTGTTTCTGAGCCATATTTAGGGCTCGGAGTTCTTGGATTTGGTTTGCTTTTGGGAATAGGTTTTTATTTCAAAAACAGACGGAATTAGCTACCAAGTTCCATCTTAGTTCTTTCTTTGGCTTCATGACAACGATCTAAAAATAACCTAGAAACAGAATCGTCGGGGTTTTTATCTAACAATTTTGAAAATCCTTCTATTGCCTCTTCAAAATCTTCCCGGCGAAATGCATCTAATGCTAAAGTATAATCATCTTTAATGGCGATAAGTCTTGCTGCTTTCTCTGGTTCATAACCATCTAATACTTCTACAACGAACACCGAATCTGTTTTGCCTTTGATCGCCACACGATCAAGCAATCGGTAATGGTATCCCAATCCTTCGGAAGCTTCGATGAAAGTATCTGCACTGATAACAATTCGAGAGGAAAAAAGTTTTGTGATTCCTTCGATACGAGATGCTAAGTTAACTGCGTCGGATATAACAGTCCCTTCCATTCGTTTGTGTTCACCTAATATCCCTAAAGTGAGGTTTCCTGTATGGATCCCGATTCCCACTTCTACTGGAATGTATCCGCAGTTGGCTCTATGGCCGTTGTAAATACGAATGGCGTCTTGCATTTCGACTGCCGCTTTTACCGCATCATTGATATCGTAGGGAAATAGTGCCATAACGGCATCACCAATAAATTTATCGATGAATCCGTTGTTATGTCGAATGATAGGGCCAACACGTTGTAAATAACTGTTTAAAAAATCAAAGTTTTCTTTAGGTGTGAGTGTCTCTGAAAATTCAGTAAAAGACCTGATGTCAGCAAAGAGTATGGTCATTCGCTTTTGTACTTGGTCTCCTAAGTCAACGTACCGTATGTCGGTTTTGCCTAAGTGGTATAAGAATTCTGTTGGAACAAAACGACTAAAAGAATTACTGAGTTGTTTTTGCTCCTGTGCGAATTCTAAGGTTTTTGTCATACTTTGGCGAACAATTCGTCCAAAAGTAATGACTTGTAAAAAAACAAATATAACAACACTCGCAGGTGCAATGTACATAGTATGAATGTAAGACTCTGCATGTAAAACATCGTTAGTGGCAGCAATCAAAACTAAAAACATTCCAAATAATAATGGTTTTGATTCCATTCGTTTTTTCATGTAAGCACGATACAAATAAACGAAGATAATAATTCCATTAGCGACAAATGCAATGGGATAAACAGAAGCAGTTTCTGTAAAATAAATTGGCGGTAATAAAAGACCGAATGTTAAGATTGAGGCAAGGGTGTAAAAGAAGGTACCAATTTTTTTCGAAAAATCTTCCGGAAAGACCGTATAAAAATAATGATATAGTAATGGAGCCGACCAGTACCAAGAAAGATATTCTAATCGTAGTAAGAGCCAATATGGAACATCAATAAATTCTATTAAAATTCTTTCCCCGGTCGAAATGGTCCTCAGTAATACAGCAGTAGAAAATAAAAAGATCCCGATGGTATGTTTTCCATCTCGATTATAAAAATACATGACCAAAAAGAAAATTCCAACAAAGGCCAGGACTGTGGACAACATTGTTTCGTTGATCTTTCGTTTGGTGAGCCGACTCTCTGCTTTATTGTAAGTGGAAATGACAATATCATTCCAAATTCCACCTTTTCTATGAATGTAATTCGCAACATAAAGGTCAATGGTAATCTCTGAAGTTTGCGGCAAAACTACCATTGTTGATTTTACTTCGGGAATGTATTCGTTTCCGTTTGCCCCTGGTTTCCCTGATCCTCCCAAGTATTTCCCATTAATATAAATAGCGTACGAAGTGTCCTGTTCGGGAACCGTTAAAGCCATTGTTTCTGGAAGGTTGTCTGGTAGTTTTAGTTTGATCCTAAAACTAGCATGTCCAAACCCACCCAAGGTGCCATAATTCATTTGGAATCCATTCCAATGTTTTGGAAGGTTAAGAAATAAATTGGAATCTGTTTCCTGAATTTGCGAAGGGGCCGTATTCCAAAAGAATTTCCATTCTCCATTTAAGGCTACGAATGGTTGGTTTGTAAAGGAATGATGGCTGAGATCTAAAAAACCTTTTTGTGCTTCTGCTTTTGTATTCCTCTCTTCGGAAAGGCAGCTAAAATGTAATAACATAACAACAAAAAGGAGTTTTTTCATTTAGGCTTGTCGTTTCGGAAATACTGTATAATCTTCTAGTTTAGTAAACTTAACTTCATCTCGTTTGTAACCGAGTAATCCTTCTAAGGTTTGGTAACGATTCATCCCCATACTAATTTCTATATCTTGGCCAGTGAACTGTCCTGGGTGTTCATATCCACAGGAATGAGCTAAACTTAAGAGTTCTTTTCGAAATCCTTGGATGTATTTTGCCGCACGTTTTCCTTTGATTTCAGGATCGACTCCTCTTTGTAACCACCAATTCTGCGTAGCAACGCCGGCAGGACAATGGTCCGTATGGCATTTCTGCGCTTGGATACAACCGATGGATAACATGGCTTCTCTTGCCACATTGATGAGGTCACATCCCATAGCAATCGCAACCACGGCCCGGTCAGGAAATCCGAGTTTTCCTGACCCTATCCAAACAATTTGTTCGGACAAACCCGAACTTTGGAAGAGAGTATAAACCCTTTGGAATCCAATTTTAAAAGGTAAGGAAACATGATCCGCGTAGGTGAGGGGAGCGGCTCCCGTACCACCTTCCCCTCCATCGATCGTGATAAAGTCAGGTCCCTCTCCACTTTGTTTCATTTCACGAGCGAGTTCTTCCCAAAATTCAATTTCACCGACGGCACTTTTGATACCTACAGGGAGTCCAGTTCCCGTTGCAATTTTTTCAATGAATTGAATGAGTTCTTTTACATTCGTAAACTCACTATGCGAGTTTGGTGAGATACAATCCTTTCCTTCTTCGACATGACGGATCGCGGCAATCTCAGCATTGACTTTTTTGGCCGGCAGGATTCCACCTTTGCCTGGTTTGGCGCCCTGAGACAATTTTATTTCGATCATTTTAATGCAAGGATTCTTTGTTACTTTCTCTTTCAAAACATCTAAACTAAATTTTCCTGATTTATCTCTTGCACCAAAGTAACCAGTTCCAATTTGCCAAACCATATCTGCACCTTCCATATGGTAATGGCTTAAACCACCTTCGCCTGTGTTGTGATAGGCGCCGGAATCTCTAGCTCCTCTATTCAATGCCATAATCGCATTTTTTCCGAGAGATCCAAATGACATTGCAGAGATATTGATTATCGAATAAGGTCGGTATGGAAACTTACGTTTGGATCCAATGATTTTTAAACAAGGAATACAGCTGGCATCATTTTTGTGGATATAGGCCTTTGTTTCTGGATAAGGAAAGGCTTTATGTTTGATGATCGGATATCCAGGTTCGTATTGGATTTCGGTGGTTCCAAAACCAAAGTTGTTGTTTTGACCTTTGGCTGTTGCGTAAATCCAACTTCTTTCCGTTCGATCAAATGGACGTTCTTCTTTGTCATGTGCTACCCAGTATTGTCTTAGTTCGGGCCCAATCATTTCTAAAAAATAACGAAGGCGACCGACAATCGGAAAGTTTCGTTGAATCGTGTGCTTTTTTTGAGTGATGTCTCTGATAAAGACGATCACAAGGAAGGTGAACAATCCAATCAGCGTGGAAGATAGGGGATAGGTTTTAGTCCAAGTCAGTATCTGGTCCATATGGGGTGCGTCCATTTCTATATCAAAAGCAAAAAGATGACAAGCTAAGATTGGAAGTGGGACAAAGATTCCAAAAGTTTTTCCTTAGTAAACGGTTTGAAGATATATCCAGAGATGATCGGGATTTTTGCTGCTCTATCAGTATCTGCTTCGTCGACAGAGGAACTCACTAGAAACACTTCGATGGATTTTGGGAATTGAGGAAAGATTTCGCCAAAGGCTTCTAAAAATTGCCATCCGTCCATAAATGGCATATTGATATCCAGGAAGATGATATCGGGAAGTTGGTCTTTGTTTTGAATTTCTTTGTGAAAAAAATCCAAAGCATTTTCCGCATCGGAAAACACCAAAACCTCGCCTTTGATCCCGGCGTTGGAGATAATTTTTTTTGTGGTGAATTGGTAAATCTTGTCATCATCAATCACACAAATTTTGGGAGTTCTCATATGATTTCTCTCCCATCGGGAAAGTACATAAGGAAAGTGGCACCTTCTCCTGGTTTAGAACGAACCTCAATCTTGCCACCGGCAGATTCAATTTTGTATTTTATTAGAAACAACCCGAGTCCTTTACCACTGATATGACGATGAAAAGTTTTCTTTAGCTGAAAAATTTGATCACCATAACGCTCTAAATCGATCCCTGTTCCGTTATCGGAAAAAGAAATGGCGGTCTGGGATCCGATTTGGAAGGATTCTACGGAAATACGTAACTTTCTGTCTGGGTGGGCGTACCGAATCGAGTTACTCAGTAAATGTAGGAAAATCGTATCTAGATACTCTTTGGAGAAAAAAATGGATTCTCTTCCCGAAAAATCTGATTGGATTTCGACCTCTTTGTCCTTCAGCTCTCCTTTTAAAAGTTGGATTACATTTGAGAAAGATTGGCTGATTTGGACAGGTTCCGGTTTGTAATTGTCCGGATTTTGTATTCTCAAGGTAGAGATGAGTTCGGAGAGAACTGTTTCTAAGGTGACTGTAACCTCATCCAAATGATTTTCAAATTCCTTAATTTCTTCTAGATTGTCTGTCACTTTCATCAAATCCAGAAGGCTTCTTAAATTGCTGACGGGGGCACGTAGATGATGAGAGATGATTTGATTGTAAGCTTGGAGTTGTTTGTTTTGGGTTAAAACTGAGTTGGTAATGGACCTCAAACGATCATTATTTTCAAGAAGCAGTTTTTCCGTTTTTTTCCTTTCATTGATATCAACGATTTGTGCCAAATAGTGGATGGGGTGCCCCATTTCATCGCGTAGAACAGTGACTGTGGTAAACGCCCAAACTTTTTTTCCCGATTTGTGCAGGTATTGTTTTTCAATCGAATAGTTGTCGATGATTCCTTTTTGTACTTCATCTCGATATTTTAAATTTTTTTCGAGTTCTTCATCGGCACTGATTTCTGAAAAATGTTTTCCGATAATTTCAAAACTTTTATAACCTAAAAAGTTGGCGAAGGAATCATTGGTCTCATCAATATAACCATGTTTTCCAGTCAGTACAAGCCCTATTGGTGAGTCATGAAATAACGTATTGAACCGACGTTCGGAAAGTGCTAAATTGGCTTCGGTATCAATTTTCTCTGAAATATCACGCGAAGAAGTATGTAGATATTTTTTTCCAGTGGTGGGATGAATCGTTAAACGATTATCAGACTGTAGCCAGATATAGTTTCCATTTTTATGCAAAAAACGAAAAGTAGTGTGGATGTTTTCATCACCACGGAGAAGAGGTTGGTGAGATCTCTCTTGGATGAGTCTCTTCTCGTCAGGGTGAAAATAATCATATGGATTTTTGCCCACTAGTTCCTCAGCTTTATATCCAATGATATTTTCTGAGTTAGGACTTACATAAATATAGGTTCCGTCGGATTCATGTAAACAAACTAATTCTCGACTAATGGCTGTTACTAAATGTAGTATTTCGGAATCGGGAAGACCCACAGGAAAATTCTTTTCACTTCCTTTGGATTGTCTATCCCAAATGTAAATAGGAACAGGGATTTTGTAAAATTAGTTTCCATTGTATTTTTTTTAACCAATCCACTCAAAAACGAACCAAAGAATTTGTGGCCACAAAATTGATTTAAGGGATACTCAAATGAAAAATCTATCGTACGTCATTCTGGACGGAAATTTAACCGCAGATCCAGAAGAAAGAAACATTGCGGGAGGGAAGTCTTTGGCAAATTTCACAGTTGCCGTAAACCACACAACCAACAACCAAGAAGGAAAGGATAAGGACGATGTTTCTTACTTTGAAGTGGAGGCCTGGGAAAAATTAGGGGAAAACTGCGTGGAATACCTAAAAAAGGGGAGTAAGGTGACGGTAATGGGAAACTTAAAACAAAACCGTTGGAAAAGTCCTGAAGGGGAATCCCGATCTAAGGTAAAAGTCACGGCTTCCACAGTCCGCTTTGATAGTATGGGGAAAAAAGAAAAAAAGGTAGCTTGATGCCTTTACGGGTGTTGGATTTTCCCTACACCCGTTTTGTTCTTTAGAATTTTAAGGTGTAGGTATGGTTCTTCTTTTATGTTTCGAATGAGTTGGTGAATCAAAAATAGAATGCGAATCATTTCCATCAGATTTTGATTTATCTGCTGATTCATCGGATTGTAATTTATCTTCATTACGCTCATCTAGTAATGATTGTTTCCCGTTTTTGTTAATCGAATTGATACGAAAGTACTGAGGAGAAGAAACTAAGTTCCATTCACGAAACATAAATTTTGTGAAACCATGTTTTGGTCCAAAGACTCCGTTTAAATTATCTATTTTTGATTTGATATTGGCTTTAAAGTCTAACTGTTCTTTTTCAGTTAAACTGGGAAACTGTGCTACTTCCCCTTCCACATATCGATTTCGTAGAATGTCTAGTTCTCTACGATTACGCCCAGTTATATCTTCAAAGAATTTTTGTTTGGCACCATTACAATTTCCTGCGTAAGATTCGCAGTTTGGTTCCAGTTGTGGATTAACATAGGTTAGTTCCAAATAGATGTTGATATATTCACCTAGTGCGGGAATTTTTCCTTCCTTAATTTCTAAAACTTGTGGGACGGTGTCGCGGTCCGTGTATTGTCTCTCAATGGCTTCTCTGGAGATTTTTGTTTCAGGGGTTGTACTGTTGACTTTAACGGGTTTTTTAGATTCACCAACAATCACTTTGTTTCTCATAACTTCCGTTTTTGTTTCCAAAATTTCATAAGCTTGGAAGTTTACTGGTTGTTTGGCGATGATTTCTCCCTTTTGGTTTAGAACTATAATATGGTGATCTAAAATAGTGCCTGCGATGATTTCCTCGATGATGCTGATTCCTGCATCTTCAAAAAACAAATCTAACTGAATGAAGGGAATTTTGTTCTCCGAGTATTCGATACTGACTCCAGGTTCTAAGGCCAAAGGTTTTTTTCCCTCTTTGGTATCGGAGTAAAGGGGTTCTGATTTGGTGATCATTTTGATTCGGTTGAGATTGATTTGTTCCGTGTGTTTGGGGAAGGTCGGTGTGACTGTCTGTTGCGGTGTTTGGCATCCGATGACGAAAAGTAACAGGCAGGAAACAAAATACAAACGATTCATATTATAAGTATCGGACATAGATTGCCCCTAAAATTAGGGGCAATGGGTAAGTTTAGATATGTTTTACGCCTGCAGGAGGGAGGATTGGACCACTTGTTTGGATGATTTCTACATACTTTCCGTTTACTTGACGGAATGCTTTTTCAGGTCGATCTTTTAAGAAATAAATTGCTTCCATTCCTTTTTGGCCTGGAGCTTCCATTTTTAATACTTTTCCCCACTCTGTGTAAGTTAGAGTGATGGTTTGACCTTCATGGTTGTATTCTTTCACTAACTTTCCGTCAAAATCATACTCTGCCATAGCAATAGGGTTTTTGTCAGTCCAGAACTCAATTAAGTTGAATACTACGATGTCTAAGAAACTTCCAATCCCGTAAGCAAAGTAAAGAGGGAAGATCATAAGAAGGGAACGGAAGAACCCAGCAACTTTTCCACTTCCAATTTGGATATTTCCATTAAAAGAATAAACGGCCTTCACTGCTCCAAATTTTCCAAAACAATTCGACAATAGACCGAAGGACAAAAGTCCTACAACGGTTGCTTTTAATATTTTTTTCATCGTAACCTCATAGTTTCTAATTCAAGAACTAGGCTCCAATCTTAAAACATTCTTCCAAAGACTGCAAGTCGAAATGATTGACAGACATATTTTTTCAAAGAGCCTGGTCGGAATAGAAGGCATAACCCATTGATCTTTTCTGATTTTGAATACTTTGTCTTCTTTCTCTTTGTCTTTTTTACGGTTTGGTACCTATTCCCTGCGATTTTTTTTAATCAATCTAAAGAAACTCGAATCTTACATGTTTTCCTACTGGTAAGTAGTTATTTTTTTTACATGTCTTGGGACTATCGTTTTGGTGCTCTCATTTTACTTTCTACTGCCATTGATTATTATGTGGGTCTTCGACTTGCTAAAGAAACTAGGGAAAACATTAGATATTATCTATTACTATTTAGTTTGATCACAAACTTAGTTTTTATTTTAGGATTTTTTAAGTATTACAATTTTGTTGTGACATCAATAAATACAATCACCAATCCTATGTTTGGTGCTGATGCAATGCCTGTCTTAAACATCATTTTGCCTGCTGGAATTTCTTTTTTCACATTCCAGTCTTTATCTTATACCATCGATGTTTATAGGAAAGAAATTCCTGCTGAAACAGACTTCATTCGGTTTGCCTTGTTTGTGAGTTTTTTCCCGCAACTAGTCGCAGGTCCTATTGTGACGGCAAGAACCTTTATGCCACAGTTGTACACTCCGAAAAAACTCGAAGACATTGAGTTCCGTGTAGCGATTCGGTTTTTTATGTTAGGGTATTTTAAAAAAGCAGTATTGTCTGATATGGTGGCGCCCACCATCGACACGATATATGCTGATCCTACTGGACACCACGCCTATGCTTTGTTAATTGCTGCTGCCCTCGGTGGCATCCAAGTGTATTTGGATTTCAGTGGGTATTCTGATATGGCCATTGGAAGTGCCATGTTACTCGGTTACAAACTCCCCACTAACTTTAATTTACCATTTCTTGCGACATCTGTGTCTGGATTTTGGCGTCGTTGGCATATGACCTTAAACTCTTGGTTAAGGGATTATATTTATATTCCTATGGGCGGAAGTCGAGTAACATCCGTAAGACGTAAATTCAACCTTTGGTTTACCATGTTTGTGAGTGGGGTTTGGCACGGGGCCCAATGGACCTTTGTTTTTTGGGGTTCCCTTAACGGTGTTTTTTATGTTTTGGAGGAAATCTGGAAAGAATGGTTTCCTAACAAAAAAAATGAAATTGAATCCAGAAGTTGGTATAGGGTCCCTCTTTGGTTTTTTCAGAATATTCTGAATAGCTCCATTTTCTTTTTGGGGGCAGTTTTTTTTCGTTCTCTCACTTGGGAAAATGCTTGGATTCACATTCAGGGGATCTTCACCTTCCAGTCTGGGCATATTCGACCTTATATGTGGAAGGATTTCCTTTGGATCATTGGCTTTTTGTATTTGGGCCATATCATAGGGTATTTTATCTTTGAAAGGGGAAAAGGTAAACAAATCCCGGCTAGTTTGGAGTTTGCCCTGTATCCGATACTCTTTCTTGTCTTAAATTTAGCTACACCAGAAAATTCCGTTCCGTTCATTTACTTTCAATTCTAATTTGCTTTTTTCGTTTCCAATAATAGGAATCCTTGTATCTTGTTGCTATGGAAAGTGAGCGTAGGCTTCCAAGAATATCTCCCGGTGATTTTTCCGGGTTTGAGGTTCAATTGGATTTGGAAGGGATCACTTTGTTCGGAAAGTTAGGGAATATTTCGGAAGAAGGTCTTTGTTTTTTAGGCGAGGATGACCTACTTGGCGATGAAATAGAATCTCAAGTTCTAGGAAGTATTGTTTGGGCAAAAGGCACCAAGCGAATGTTTTTTGAAGGAACGATTATTTGGACTCAAACTTCTAAAATTAAAAATGTAGTTTATTATATTGCCGGAATTCAGTTTTTAGAAAGGCTTAATCTGACTGATTCCATGCTTGCGCGCAGTTTGGAGATTAAATGAAAATACTACTTCTTGGTGGCACTGGCCTTATCGGCAAACAAGTGTTACTTTCCTTGGTTTTTTATCCACAAATCAAAAAGGTAATTGTTTGGGCTAGAAACTCACAATCTGCATCTAGTCCCAATGTTCCCATTGAAGTTGTCAAAGTAAGTTGGGAAGATTTCCAATCCGGGAAAACTTCGATTCCAGATGGTTTAGATGCTGTATTTTGTTGTTTGGGTACAACAATTCATAAAGCGGGTAGCCAAGAGAAATTTAAAGAAATCGATTATGAATATCCACTCCTTGCCGCCAAACAAGCTAAAGCAAAAATGGTTCCAGGATTTTATATTGTTACGGCAATGGGATCTGATGCGAACTCATCTATTTTCTATAATAGGGTGAAAGGGGAAATTGAATCAGAACTTCGTAAATTACAATTTCCCTTCCTTGGTATTTTTAGACCTTCACTTCTTATTGGAGAAAGAGAGGAAGTTCGAATCGGAGAAAAGGTAGGTGAGTTTCTTGGAAACCTCATTCCTTTTGGACTTCTCGGACTCAAAAAATTCAAACCAATTCCCGGTGAATATGTTGCCAAGTCCATGATTTATTCTTTGTTACATGATAAACCAAATCAAGATACTTCCCCACTAGTAAAAGTATATGAAAACGATGTCCTTTGGGAGATCGGCAAGGACCATTCTTTTTGATTCCTGATAACAAACAAAAACCCTATTCCAAAACCAAATACATCATTCTCAGTTGGGTAGTTCATTTTATTGTCCGAGTTTGGTATCTATTTGTTCGAAACCAAAAGTTTATCATTCCAGATGAAAGTGCCAAGGTCATTGAAAAAGGATCCGGTTACATCATTGCTGTTTTTCATGAAACAACACTTTCTTTGTACCGGCATGCGACTCAGTATTTGAAGCGAAAGAAAAAAGCAGATATGGTGGCTCTTGTTTCTCAATCCAAAGATGGAGAAATCATCCACCAAACCTTTGCTCGGTCAGGGTTACGTTCGGTTCGGGGATCATCCACTAGAGGCGGAACAGGTGCCTTTCGGAATATCTTAAAAGAGATGAAACAAGGTGCTGTTCCCATTTTTACTGTAGATGGTCCGAAAGGCCCAAGACGTGAGGTGAAACCTGGTGTGATCGTAACTGCCTCTCTGACTGGATTTCCCATTCTATATTTGCATTCTTGTTACGACCGCGCTTATACATTCAAAAGTTGGGACAGGCATTTTTTTCCAAAATTCGGGGCAAAATTATACATCCAGTATGGGGAACCTTTCTTTGTACCCAAGGGCCTTTCGGAGAGCCAAATGGATGAATATGCCAAAAAATTGGAAATCGCTATGGGAAAAAATGCGGAAATCCTGGAATCTTATGTGCGTGGACAATCCTCCGACAATTCTATTGACGTACCACCTAAACTCTAAATTTTAACCAAGTAAGGTAAAAAAATGTCATCTCTCAAAAACTATATCTTCACTTCCGAGTCCGTATCTGAAGGACACCCAGACAAAGTCTGCGACCAAATTTCCGATGCCATTCTCGATGCGTATTTAGCCCAAGATCCCAAATCCCGTGTTGCTTGTGAAACTCTTGTGACAACTAATCTTGTAGTCATTGCAGGTGAGATCACCAGTAAAGGAAAAGTAGACACTCAAGAAGTGGCTCGCGATGTGATCCGCAAAATCGGTTATAACGATATCAATATGTATTTTGATGCAGATTTTGCTGTAGTTGCATCTCACGTGCATGCACAGTCTCCTGATATTGCACAAGGGGTAAACGAAGGCGAGGGACTTCATACAGAACAAGGTGCTGGTGACCAAGGCCTTATGTTTGGTTTTGCGATTGCAGAAACTCCAGAGCTTATGCCTGCTCCTCTTTACTACTCTCATAAACTTTTAGAACATTTATCGGAACTTCGCCATACAAACAAAATTGAATGGCTTCGTCCTGATGCAAAATCGCAAGTCACCATCCAATATGAAGATGGAAAACCAAAACGTGTTGATACAGTTGTTATTTCTACGCAACACAAACCAGGTGTGACTCACAAACAAATCGAAGAAGCAGTGATTGAGGAATGTATCAAAAAAATGATTCCTAAGGAACTCTTAACTAACACGCGTTATTTTATTAATCCTACTGGTAAATTTGAAATCGGTGGGCCACATGGTGATACAGGTCTTACTGGACGTAAGATCATCGTGGATACTTACGGTGGAATGGGTCGTCATGGTGGTGGAGCGTTCTCTGGAAAAGATCCATCTAAAGTGGACCGTTCTGCAGCTTATATGGGACGTTATATTGCGAAAAACGTCGTGGCAGCTGGTCTTGCTCATAAATGCGAAGTGCAACTTGCATATGCCATTGGTGTGGCAGAGCCGGTATCTGTACTAGTTGATACATTTGGAACAGGAAATATTTCTGATGAGGAAATTGCAAAACGAGTTTTGGCAAATTTCAAACTCACTCCAAAAGGCATCGTAGAAGGATTGGATCTTCTTGGAAAAGGAAGAAAATACCAAGAAACTGCAGCTTATGGTCACTTTGGTAGAACAGGTAGTACATTTACTTGGGAAAAAACTGATAAAGCAGAAGCTTTAAAAAAAGGATAAGTATGGGAGCACCTAGCCAATCCACAGCAGACAAAAAAGCAACAAGAGATGCCTACGGTGAAGCCTTAGTTGAGTTAGGTGCATCTAGACAAGACGTCGTGGTTTTAGATGCGGATCTTTCTGGTTCCACTAAAACTGCAGATTTTAAGAAAAAATATCCTGACCGATTTTTTAACGTAGGTGTCGCGGAACAAAACTTAGTTGGCCATGCGGCCGGCCTTGCGATTTCTGGATTTGTTCCTTTTGCTTCCAGTTTTGCGATGTTTTTATCCGGGCGAGCATGGGAAGTGGTGCGAAATAGCGTCGTTTATCCAAAGTTAAACGTAAAACTTGTGGCTTCTCATGGTGGAATCACCGTGGGAGAAGACGGTGCTTCTCACCAATGTATTGAAGATTTTGCCATCATGCGAGTTATTCCAGAAATGACTGTGATTTGCCCTTCTGATTTTAACGAAACAAAACAAGTCATTCATGCAATCGCTGATTACAATGGTCCTGTGTATGTAAGGGTTGGCCGACCAGCCATCCCTGTCATCGAAAGAGAAAACTATAAATTCCAAATTGGAAAAGCTGAAGTCATCTCGGAAGGAAAAGATGTTTGTATCATTGCCAACGGTGTCATGGTAAACGAAGCTATGACAGCTGTGGAACAACTTAAAGAAAAAGGGATTCATGCAAGCCTTCTCAATATGGCTACCATCAAACCTTTGGACAAAGATGCCATCATCGCCAAAGCAAAAGAATGTGGTGCTATCGTCACTTGTGAAGAACACAATGTGGTGGGTGGACTAGGTTCTGCAGTTTCGGAACTACTTTCCGAAGAGTATCCTGTTCCTGTGATCAAAGTAGGAATGAAAGATACTTTTGGTAAATCAGGAACTTGGAGTGGTTTACTCGACTACTTCGGTCTCCGCGCAAAAGATGTAGTTTCTCACGCAGAAATCGCTATTTCCAAAAAGAAAAAATAAGGTTATGGTTGGGTTATGACCAGCTTTGGAGCATCCCAACCTTCCATTTTAGAAGAAACCGAACGAAAGCCCCGTCTTAGCGATGGGCCTTGGAAGGTTGTGCTTTGGGATGATGACTTTCATACTTATGAGTATGTCATCGAGATGTTGATGGATGTTTGTCAGATGCCTTGGGAAAAGGCCTTTCAACATGCAGTGGAAGTGGATACTAGAAAAAAAACCATAGTTTTTTTTGGTGAGTTGGAACATGCAGAATTTGTCCACGAACGGATTTTGAACTATGGTCCTGACCCTCGTATGAGTTCTTCTAAAGGATCTATGACTGCTACTTTAGAGCAGTAAGATTTGCCTAAAAATAGATTACATCTTACGTTCTAAGGCATAATTTCTTTCTGGAACTAACAACGATGAAACGGATTCATTGGTGTCCACTTTGATGTTCGTTGCAGGATTGTAAGTGTCCAACATATACTCCCCATCAACAATGAATTGGTAATGGTATTCGCCAGGTAACAATTTCTTTTCGAGAGTGAACACACCTTTCCTGTCTTTCTTTAGAAAATCATTTTCAGGGTTCCAATCATTAAAGTTTCCGACAACTCGAACCACTTCTGCATTGGGCAAATAAATTTGGAATTTTACAGTACGAAGGTCTCTTTCCTCGTGCAGAGAATCCTCGAGTACTATCGTTTTTGTTTGGCGGTCTGTATCTTTTCCTTCTAAAACAAAACGTGAATAGTAAGAGCCTGACCCATCTTCCACCTTATCAAAGTTTTCTGGATCGTAAGTGAGAAGTCCGTTTACGCGAAACTTGTATTCGTATATAGGATCATCTTCATAAGTATCGGTGATTTGTGTAGGTTCGATCACCATATAATAAATCCCGTATTGGTTCCGTTTCATATCAGAACATTCCCAATTATTAAAACTTCCACATATTTCTACAGATTCATCGCGTAAGCCATTGTAAGTAAAAAGGATCCCTCTATGTATTAGTTTGCCTGAAGAAACATAGGATTCTACATCGAGATAACGAATGTAACGTGGGGCGATATTTTTTTTCAGGCTTTCTAGCTGCCAGAGATAATAAACCGTATCTTGGTCTTCCGTTTCATCCGACATTTCCAGCTCTTTTGAGGAAAAACTTCCAATCCAATCCATTCCGTCTTCGGCAAAGATTCCAATTCCTGTAAAAAAGAGTAAAATGATGGCGATACGAACGGATTTCAATTTCATCATAGTCGTTTGGCTGTAAACTGTCCTTCTAGATAATTTTCGGCAGAATTGAAAAAAGAGAGTGAAAGGTTTTTTTCTGAAAGAACCATCTGACATAATAAAAAAAATATTCTGTCATTTTTAGAAGGGGCCGATAATTCATTAGGAATAGACCTTCAAATGGCTGAGCCGATAGACAAATTGAGTCCGGAAGAAATCAAACAAATCGAGACGATGTTTTCGGCTCTCAATAAAAATCCGCTCTCATCGGAAGAACTGAATCCGATGGCGAAGGTTTTGCGTGAGAAACTGGGATATGTGAATCCCATTGCACCTTCCGAGCCAGAACCAGAAGGAGATTCAGGTTCAACATTTGATGACTTTGAAAACGAAGGCACAAGTGATTCCGATGCAGGAGACCCTTTTTCTGGCCTAGAAGAGGACGACGATTTCGGTCCTCCCAAACTTCCGAACCGGGAAGCAGAAGAAGATGACGACATTGATTTAGACGAACTTTTAGGTGAGGACGGTCCAAAACCCCCACCAACCGAAACCCAAAAAGCGGCCGATGATTTTGACTTTGATGCACCATCGTCCGCTCCTGACGATACGGATCCATTTGCATCCGATGTGGACTCTCCATCTGCTGGCGGGGATGATCCGTTTGCGGATATGGGTTCGACCCCTGCCCAAACGGAAAGTTTTAGTGATGATCCTTTTGCTAATTTAGATGCGATTGATGAAGCTCCCATTGAGGACAAACCGGCACCTGTCATTGGAGATGACCCTTTTGCCAACTTAGGTGGAGAGGACAGTCCCCAGACCACAGACGAAGATCTGTTTGCTGGTTTTGATAGTGGATCAGAAGAAACCACTCCTTCGGGGGATGATTTTGATTTTGGTGCCGAAGCGGACACTCCATCCGCTGGTGGCGATGATCCCTTTGCGGATATGGGTTCCACACCCCAAGCCACAGAAAGTTTTGGAGATGACCCTTTTGCAAATTTAGGTGGGGATGATAGTTCTGCTTCAGATACAGGTTCCGCCGATGATCCGTTTGGTGATCTTTCTACTCCGAGTGCAGGCGGAGAACCTTCTTTCGGCGATGATCCCTTTGCGGATATGGGCTCCCCACCCCAAGCTACAGAAAGTTTTGGCGATGATCCTTTTGCAAGTTTAGGTGGAGATGATAGTCCTTCTACTCCATCTAGAGACAATGAACCTGCTGACATGGGTGGTGGGTTTGATGATCCATTTGGAGACTTGGGTGTCGGTATGGAACCACCAAGTCTGGATGATGACTTAGGGGCTCCTTCTTTTGATGATTTGGCACCATCCATTGATGATATGCCTGTCTCTACGATGGATGACTTTGGTTCCGATGGTCCAGGCGGTTTTGAGGAAGACCTCATGTCTCTTGGAAAAGAGGAAGAACCAGAAGAGTCGCTCGAGGCAAACCTAACCGATGAAGAATTAGCAGTCATCCAATCAGAGTTACTTCGTTATCCACCGAAGCTACGAAGAACGATCATCGATACGATTGTGAACCAAAGGATACCGGTTCGTAATCAAAAAGAAATCATTGAACTCATTAAGGCGCAACAAAAACCAGAAGACATCGCCAGTTACTTAAGTGGCCTTCTGGGGGAACGAGTCGAACTTAGCGATTCTACTGGAAAGTTTGCCGCCGATGGTGTGCCGATCATTGCTAGTCGTGATGCTTACACCAAAGAAGGTGCTGCCCGCAAACGAGAGTTAGTTCGTAGAACTATTCTTTCATCCGCTGCTGCAGTATTTCTTGTATTTGGGATTGTCACTCTTTGGAAGTATGTGATTGTACCGTATCGTGCTAAAGCGCAGTATGCACTTGGTCTTGAGAAAATTGAAGAATTTAGTTATGAAACGGATGCATTAGAAAAGAAAAAACTTCTCGCCGATGCTGAAAATTATTTTATCAAAGGGGAAGAGATTTTCCCGCATAACTTAGAGTTTTTGAATAAATACTGTATTGCCTATACCAAAGCGGGGCAGTATGAAAGAGCTTTTGAAAAATGTTTTGGCAAAGTGGAACCTGATTTCGGTTATGAACCAGAGGATAAGGAACACAAACGTGCTTGGGAAAACAGAAAAGAAGTACCAAACATTAGTTTTGCGAAAAAAACAGAATGGAACGATTCAGGTGTCGAAACAGCAGGGCGTAGGCCATTACCAGAACTTGCATTTTACTTAACTTCACAAGACAAAGTTCCAAGAAAGGTTTTAAAAGCAGGAGCATACATTGCCTCTCGCCTCAAATACAATATTCATGATATTGATACATATATTGCACTCGGAACTTTTCACTCATTCCATAGAAAGGATTTTATCGAAGTTCCACCTGGTAGTAATCGTAAAAAGTACAAAAACGACCATCTTGCCATTGAATATTTCAAACGAGTGTTTACTGATGGAGGAGATCCTGATAATGTTGATGCCATTGCCGGGATTGCTAAGATTTTTTATAACAAACAAGAGTTTGGAACAGCTGTTAAATATTATAACGATATCATTGAAAAGTATCCCAAAAATGCCATTGGGCATGGTGGAATTCTATCGACATATATCGAAATGTGGAAACGAGATAAAAATCCACAATATGTTCTCAACCACCACAGACAAGTTCGTAATGCTCTTAACATAGAAGATGAATTATCTCTATTTGTATTAGCGAAACTTGCATCCTTCTATATCGATTTGGATTCTGAAGAAGTTAGGATCAAATACAATATCAACCCAGAAGACCAAGTCACAGGGATGGAAATTGATGATAATGTGGAATACCTTTTGAACATTGCCTATGGCAAAGAAGGTGGATCTAAATTTGCAGAAGGATATTACCAACGCGCTAGGTTCTATTTCAAAAAAGAAGAGGCAGCTCGGGGTCTCAAACAATTGGAACTTGCATCTACGTATGACATTCGCCATTACTTAGCAGTTCTTTTGATGGCAGAATATTATATCCAAACAGAAAATTATGATGAAGCCGTAAAGTTACTTAGAGAAGCCGATGATCGTTACCAAAATTATAGAGACCGACTCGGGGAAAGAGATGAGGATGAAACCTTACTCGAAGGAAGCCCTGGCAGGATTTCGTTTAACTTAGGCAAAATCCAATTTTTAGAAGCGGCCGGCATTAATGTAACAGACAATATACGAGAATTTCCTGGTAAAAAAATCTATCCAGAACGTAGTATTGGTACTTTGTCTTATGAAGAAAAAGAAAGAAGAAACGGACTCTTTATGGCTCGTGAATCTTTTCTTGCGGCCCTCGATCGTGATATCTCTAAAGATCCAAAGATAGTTAGAGAATGTTATTATTATTTGGGTTGGATCGATTACAATCATGGAGATTTTGCACAAAGTTTGGATTTTTGGGCAGAACTTCCAGAAGAAGATATTTATAACAATGCAACCTTACTTTTTGGAAAAGGCAATGCATTCTATTATACAAGACAATACAATGCAGCTCTTGGCAACTATCTGAAGTTAAAAGATGATTTTGAACTGAAAGAACAAAGTTTGGGAAGGATTGATACAGAAAATTCAGACCATAGAGAAGTGTATGAAACACTCACCGCTCTTTATAATAATATTGGGGCAGTGTATGAGAAAAAACAAGATACCATCAATGCCCTAAAATACTATTGGAAAGCAATGGAAACCGCTAGAAAGATAGGGTCAGTGAGTGAAATTGCAAACTCTAACAAAGATTTGGTGTTTGCCAGAGCCAAACTAGATCGAGAGCCGCTTCTTGAAGATTGGTTGGCTCCAACTCTTGACCGATTGGATCGGATTAAAAAATAAATTTAGTAAAGTTGGCTTTAGGTTTAGGAAAGAAAGTTGGGCGTGGAGGACAGATGATTTCTATCCTCCAAAATTGTTTTATTACAGATCCCGTCTTAAATTAATGTTTTCGGAAACGTTCTCGGATTCCTAATAGAAAGAAGTAAAAAGTTTCCCACATCCTTTGGATACGGTACGGTCTTGCGATGATCCTCCAAAGCCAAATGAGTCCTCTTTCCTTAAACCACTCAGGTGCTTTTTTGTCAGCACCAGATAACATATCCAAGGCGCCACCTACACCAATCACAACCGCTTTGCCAAAATAACCGGTATTGTTTTCGATCCAAATTTCTTGGTCTGGAAAATCCATCGCAAGAAAAATGATATCGGGGCCCGTTTTACGAATGGCCTCTTTGACTCGCATTTCTCTTTGTCTATCGAGATGTCCCGCGTGCCTTCCGACAATTCTAACTTTTGGAAAATGTCTTGTAAGGTTAAAATAAATTCGTTCTACAATTTCGTCTTTGGCTCCAAAGATAAACGCTGTGAATTCTTTAAGTTCTGCCAAACGAATGAGATCCATCATCACTGCAATAGGGGTGACTCTCTCTTTCAGTTTTCCTGAGGTCATCCAACCAATTCCTGCCCCTTCCACGAGAATGGTTCCTGCTTTTTCTGCTATGCGATGTAGGGACTTTTTCGGGCGCATCCTCATGAGTTTGATGGGATCTAAAAATAAAACATGGTGCATGCCTTCTTTTTTCTCAAGCACGCGAAAGAGTTTGGCTATCGCTTCGTCAGTAGTAACGTTGTCGATGGGAATTCCCAAAACATTTAGAGTTTCTAGCTTGGAAACATCGATATTTTGGTATTCTAGTAGTATATCCCTCTCATCTTTTGAGGAATTGTGAACGATTTCGCTCAATTGCTTCATGTAGCCGGGCTTTCCTTTCCTATCTAAAACATTATGTCCAGTACCCTCAATTGTCGCCTCTAAATTTTTAAAAACTTCCGTTTTTTCACTTGGATTGGAATCGAAAGAAAGAGAAAAAGTATCAAAATGTTTCGTAGCTATCTTTTTTCAACTTTGATTCTCTTTTTTCTCTCAAGCGCAAGTTATGCGGAAAAACTATCCATTTTCGGAACGATACAAAATGGAACCACTGGTGGACCAGGCAAAGCAGATTCCATTCGAATGCTTGCTTTACAAGGAGCTATGGTTCCTTTAGCGGACATTGGTCCACAGTCTGGTAAATTTCGTTTTCCGGAAACGGATTTACCGGAAGGAGCACCCATACTTTTACAAATCCAATACCAAGGCGTAAATTATAATAAAATGATTCCGCCAACCACCAAGTTTCGTACATCTCCGCAAGATGTTTTGGTTTATGACACAGGTGCAAATCGGAATCAAGTTGCAGTCAAGAGTTTAATGCAAGTTATGCGAGAGAAAAAAGGACTCCGTGTTTTTAAATTATTTTTGATAGATAATTCAAGTAAACCTCCGAAATCTTACGATTCAAAGTCTTCTCCTTTAGAATACTCTGTAGCAACGGGAGCGACAGAAATTTTGGCACAAATCCAACAACCAGGAAGTAAGATGGCTATCCCTTTGGGAATCCCAGAAGGGCCAAATGGAGGAAGGTTACTGGACCGTGCCATTCTTCCTGGTGTTTCGGAAATGCAAATTTCCTATTTTATTCCAAATAACCAAGATACTTTCAGCGAGCGTATGTTAGTTGAGTCAGAGAATGGAAAGTTTCCTATCTTTGTCAAACCACAAGATATGGAAATCAAAACTGGAGAAAAAACTCCCGTCACCAAACTTGACAAAGATGTTCCGCCAGGGCTTAGTGCTTATGTTTTGAGTTCTTTGGACTTCGGAACTACTGTTGAGTTTACTTTCTCTGGTGGAAAACCACTTCCCACAATGTCTAACAATCCAAATCCCGAAATCTGGAATGGTTCGATCCTGACCAGTTGGGACCTATCCCTTTTTGCAGTGATTGGGTTTCTTGGATTTTTATTTACGCTCTCATTTATTTTTGTGTATCGAAAACAAAGAGAAAGGAAAAACAATCCATGAACCAAAAACAAACAAAACGAGAAACAACCTATCTACGATTTTTTGGCCTCGCCGAACTTGCAGATCATGGTGCCAGAGGAATTTTAGCATTTTGGGTCATCCTAGGAATGGCCTTCTTTTTGTTTGGCGACCAGAACCTAATTGCTCCCAATATGAAAAACATTGGTGCTTCCTTGGGGATCACAGATCCAAATGAAGTGGATTGGAAGTTAGGTGGTATCATCCCCGTTTTGTTTTTTATTTTGGGTGGAGTTGTGTCCTTGTCTATGGGATACCTCTCGCAAACTTTCTCTCGAAAGAACTTACTCCTCGCCACTGTCCTTCTTGGTGAAATTCCATGTTTTTTGACTGCCTATGTAGAGACTTATGATCAGTTTTTGATTTTAAGAACATTATGTGGATTTGGTCTGGGTGGAATTTTCCCACTCCTCTTTAGTTTGATCGGAGATTATTTTTCAAGCCAATCGAGAGCCATTGCAACGGGTTACGTGTCTTTGGCGATGGGACTTGGGGTAGGGGTTGGACAACTTCTTGGTGGAATTTTAGGTGGTGCTGATCCCATCAACGGATGGCGTGCATCCTTTATTTATATGTCTGCTCCTTCTTTTCTATTTGCTGCGATTTATTTATTTTTTTGTAAGGAACCAAAACGTGGTGGTGCGGAAGGAATTGTTGGTGATGAGTTATCACATAAAATCAGTTTAAAAGATTTTAAATTACTTTTTGAAAGTAAAACCAACTTAGGAGCCTTTTTACAAGGCCTACCTGGTTGTATTCCTTGGGGAGTTTTCTTTGTTTATTTAGCAGATTATTATGAACACACATACCATCTTTCTAAAGAAATTTCAGCAGGTATGATTACTTTTTCAGCTGTAGGAATTTTTATTGGAACTTTTTTTGGTGGAGTGCTTGGACAAATTCTGTATAATATCAAAAAAACATACCAACCATTACTTTGTATTGGAACCACTTTCTTTGGAGTATTTCCTGCGATATTACTACTTTATTCATTCGATATCGTTCCTTATATGGGTCTTTTCATTGCATTGAATATTTTTACAGGGATTATGATTTCGATCACAGGACCTAACGTACGTGCGGTGTTACTCAATGTGAATGAACCGAAATCAAGAAGTGCTATTTTCTCTATTTACAACTTAACTGATGATTTAGGAAAGGGACTTGGTCCTGTGATGTCAGCAGTGATTTTAGGGTTAACTCCTGACCGCGGACTTGCTTTGTCTATTTCGATTCTTTTTTGGATTCCTTGCGCATTGGCATGGTTACTAATTTTATTTAATTATGAAAAAGATGAAGATAGAATGCTTCAGTTGATGAAACAAAATGTTTCCAAAGCCTAAATTTTTTATTATTTTAGTTAGATGAATATCAAACACAACTTACTCGATATTGAAGGGACAACAGCACCAATTGCTTTTGTCCATCAGATCCTTTTTCCTTATGCTAAAAAACATATAACACGTTTTTTAAAAGATTTCCAGTTTTCGGAAGTCCGAATGAAGGAAATCCAATCGGAATTTGAAAAAGATAGGAATCTCCGAGAGGAAGGTTTTTTATCTCGCTTTTGCAACCCAAATTCTCTGACTAAAATGGAATCGATTGTTTTTTCACCAGATATTATTCCTTCTTACTTCGAATATTTAATTGAGAAGGATCGGAAGTTTGGTCCATTGAAAGAAATCCAAGGTAAAATTTGGAAAGAGGGATATGAATCAGGAGAAATCAAAAGTACGGTTTATCCAGATGTACCTGAATTCTTAAAAAAGGCCCAAGAGTCAGGAATCCAAAATCATGTTTATTCATCGGGATCTGTGGAAGCACAAATTTTGATTTATCAATATTCAGAGTTAGGTGATCTTCGAAACTATTTTGTATCTTATTTTGATACAGCTGTTGGTGGAAAAAGAGAAAAAACAAGTTATGAAAATATCGCTCGTGAACTAAAGTCTTCTCCCAATCAAATTCGTTTTTTTACTGATATTGTTGAGGAAGCAGATGCAGCGCATGCGATCGGAATGGATGTGGTAATTTTAAATCGGCCAGGAAATATACCGCAAAAACCACATTCCTTTCCTATCTGGGACCATTTTTAAGTCAAAAACCAAATACTCATGGAATAAATTCCGATGAGAACCGGAAAGGCCACCTTCCAAAATGGGTGAGCCGTTTTCAAATTCATAAATACAAAACAAATCAATAGAAACTTGATCGCACTCATTAGAATCAAATTCCAAGTGGCTGGCAACAGGGAACCCATGCCAAAAAAAGAATAATAAACAATAGCCAAAAGAACAACATAAGTAAGTAAAATCGATTTCATCACCAAACTCCTATTGGATTAAATACAAAGCCGGATACAATAATAGCCAAATCAAATCACACATATGCCAAAATACAGCTCCGGCTTCTAAATTTTCGAATGAAATTGTTTTTCGGCTAATATAGATTATAATTAGAATGATAACTCCAACTACCACATGGAGATAATGAAATCCAGTGAGTAACCAATAATAACTAAAAAACTGGCTTGTTTCGAGACCAAATCCGAGTAACCACTTTTCTCGAAATTCATAGAATTTAAGAAAAAGAAAGGCAAATCCAAAAACGATGGAAATCGATAACAAAATTGTAAAAAACTTAAAATTGTTTTTAGTTCTGTAATGCACTGCGGTTGCGATACAAAACCCGCTGGTGAGTAAAAATACAGTATTCCAGAAAGCAAAAGATTTGTTTAAATGTGACTGCATATAAGTAAAAGTAGTGAGATCCTTTGACTTATCATAAACAAGAGAGCCGATTCCTAAACAGAATGTCAGCACTTCGACAAGGACAATCATCCAAATTAAAATTCCACCAGGCGGATACCATAAGGATTGGTTTGTTTCTATGTTATTTTCGTGCATCAAAATCTCCTTTCTAAATATTACTTATAAATAATTGAATGTTCAATTTATTTAATCTTCTTTGTCCTGTTCGGTCCTTAGGGATTTTTTAGGGTTTTCCTCTAGAAGTGAACAATTTGTACCTTTTGATAATACCTGAACATGGTTCTTGATATCTTTAATTGATTCTAAGTATCAACCCATTCTCTCTGTTTCTATATTCATTCATTATGTTATTAGAAAAATTCAAATTCGTACTTGATATAAATCAATGCAAAAACTAAAATCTGCATCTACAATTCAAAAAATTGAAATTAGGAGGCAAGGATGCTATCTAAATCGCAAGCCAGGGCGTTCTTTTTGGGAGGCACCTTTTTGTTCAGTGCTATCTTTGTGTTTCTCACTGTGGATACCTTGCGACAAAACGATTCCCGAACCAATGTACAAAACATGACATCGGATGTTTTGAAGGGGAAGGAAATTTGGGAAAAAAACAATTGTATGGGATGCCATACTTTGTTAGGTGAAGGTGCTTATTACGCTCCTGATTTGACAAAGGTTGTCGAAAGAAGAGGGGCCACTTGGATCGATGTGTTTTTAGACGATCCACAAGCGATGTTTCCTGGAGAACGTAAGATGGTGAAATACAACTTCACTAAGGAAGAAAAGGGGCAAGTCATTGCCTTTCTTGATTGGGTTGGTAAAATTGATGCCAATGGATGGCCTCCAAAACCAAATATTCCAATCGATTCCATTGCCACTCCGCAAGTCCCGCAAGCAAAGTCGAATGCAGTTGCCATGCCTCAACCGGAAAAGTTTTCTCAACTTTGTGTTGCTTGTCATGCTGTAGGTGGGAAGGGTGGGAACGTTGGACCAGCGCTTGATCATGTAGGTTCAAAGTTCGATTCTGATTATCTCAATCGTTGGTTATCAGATCCACAAGCCATCAAACCGGGAACAAATATGCCGAAGTTGCCGTTAACTGATCCAGAAAGAAAAGATATCGTTACTTATCTTTCGGCGTTGAAATAAGGAGAAACAATGAGATTCCAATCACAAAAGGTCGCATATTGGTTCTTTGCAACTTGTATGTTACTCTTATCTTTACAAATCGTTTATGGCTTTATTATGGGTTTTGCTCGTATTGGTTTTGATGGATTACATGACTTTATTCCATTTAATACCGCTCGTGCCACACATACAAATTTACTCGTTGTATGGTTGTTAACTGGCTTTATGGGAGCTGCTTACTATATCATTCCCGAAGAATCTGATAGAGAGTTGTATAGTGTTAAACTTGCTTACATCCAACTTCTTTCTTGGGTTGTTGTTGGAGTGATTGCCATCATTGGATTTCACTTCAATTGGTGGGAAGGTCGTAAGTTCTTAGAAATTCCAAGGCCACTTGATTACTTGGTTGTTGTGAATGTTTTAACATTTTTGTTTAACATCGCCATGACCATCTGGGAAGCTAAAAAAAGAAGTACAACACAGCTTGTTCTTTTCTTTGGTCTGTTATGTGCGGCTCTACTTTATTTGCCAGGTATGATTTACTTCGACAACCAAACACTCGATTCCTACTTTCGTTGGTGGGTAGTGCATCTTTGGGTGGAAGGAGTTTGGGAACTCATCATGGGTGGTATCCTTGCTTTTTTACTCATCAAACTTACCGGAGTGGACAGGGAAGTCATTGAAAAATGGCTCTACGTGGTTGTCGGTTTAACTTTCCTTTCTGGGATTCTTGGAACTGGTCACCACTACTATTGGATCGGAACTCCTAAGTATTGGCTTATGGTTGGTGGAATTTTTTCTGCTTTGGAACCACTTGCTTTTCTTGGAATGGCGATTTGGGCCCTCAATATGTATCGTAAAAAAGGAAAAGACCATCCTAACAAAATTGCTCTCTATTGGACTTTGGGGAGTGCTATGATGTCTTTCATCGGAGCTGGCTTTTTAGGTTTTGCGCATACTTGGCCTTCCGTCAACCAATGGACTCACGGAACACTCATCACTGCAATGCATGGACACCTTGCTTTCTGGGGAGCCTACGCTATGTTAGTGTTAGCTGTAATATCCTATGCAATGCCAAATCTAACAGGAAGGAAACTATTTACCGGAATGTCTGGATATCTAGCATTTTGGGCTTCGAATATAGGAATGTTAGGAATGACTGGAGCTCTCGCTGTTGCGGGAATCACACAAGTGTATCTTGAGCGTAAATTGGGTATGGACTTCCTTGTGGTTCAAAAAGAAATTATATTCCATTTTATTGGAATGTTACTTGCTGCTACCCTATTTACAGTTGGGATCACTTACTTTATCGTCGATTTCATTCGTCATGGCCTTCCATCCGATGAAGCTGTTGGGAAAAACGTCGGTGATCTCGATTAATTTATGTTAACGAAGAAAGCACCCTATTACGAACCAATCGGTAAGGAAATAGAAATCTTTCAAATGGCGGCAGAGAATTCTCTGCCGCTTTTATTGAAAGGTCCTACTGGATCTGGTAAGTCACGATTTTTAGAATATATGGCTCATATTTTAGGCCGAAGACTTATCACGATTCTTTGTAATGATGAAACATCTTCTGTAGATTTAGTTGGAAGATTTTTAGTGAAAGGGGCAGATACCATTTGGATGGATGGGCCTTTGACAACAGGAGTCAAAGAAGGAGCCATTGTTTACTTAGATGAGGTCGCAGAAGCAAGACCAGACACTCTTGTAACCATTCACTCCTTAACCGACCATCGTCGTACTTTATTTTTAGAAAGAAAAAATGAAGAAATCCAAGCACATCCTGACTTTTTACTTGTAGCTTCCTATAATCCAGGATACCAAAGAGGATTTAAAGAATTAAAACCTTCTACCAAACAACGATTTCTTGGAATGGACTTTCCTTATCCGAAAGCTGCTGTAGAAGAAAAAATCATCGTGGGAGAAACAGGAATCAGTGATTCTATGTCGAAAAAACTAGTCCAATTTGCAGGTTTGGTAAGAAACAAATCGGAGTTAGGTTTGGCAGAAACGGTATCGACTAGATTACTTGTATCTTGTGCTAAGTTGATGGCGAAAGGTCTACCGGCACGCTTGGCAGGAAGAACTGCAATTATTTTGCCACTCTCGGACGATTCGGATACTGTCGCAGCTTTACAAGATAGTTTTGATCTAATTTTTTAGGACAATTCATTGGAATGGGACCAATTTGTATTCTACCAAGGCCATAAACTTTGGAAAAAAATTCGTAAAAAGCTAACTCCACCAAATCCATATTATGCGTATCAAATGGGGTTAG
Source organism: Leptospira soteropolitanensis (assembly GCF_026151655.1). Taxonomy (GTDB): domain Bacteria; phylum Spirochaetota; class Leptospiria; order Leptospirales; family Leptospiraceae; genus Leptospira_A; species Leptospira_A soteropolitanensis. The sequence goes on from NZ_JAMQPN010000001.1 coordinate 955,261, forward strand.
AAGAAGTTCGAATCCTTCGTTATTTACAAACCTTAAAAAAAGAACCTACCACTTTGATTCTTGGCGGTGAAACCATTTCTCTTGGCCAAAATTATTTAAAATTTCCTGAAGAAGTATATTGGTTCTTATCTGAAACCAGTTCTAAAAAATTTGTTCGTATCTACTTAGCGTATCTTTCTTTTCTTTCGAATGATAAAGAAGTAAAAAAAAGAAAGAAAGAGAATCATCAAAAAATAAATGAGGAAATATCGCTAACAGAAGAAAATTTTTTCTATCAGTTTCGAAGGTTCTTAAAAGTATTTCCTGGTATTCAAACTGATTGGAAAGAAATTAAAAAGGAAAGAATTGAGATTCGAAAAAAAGATCCAATCCAATACAAAAAAATCACTTCATTATTAATTCAATCGTCTTCCTCTGTTTCCGATCTGAAACATGAGTTTCCAACAGGAAAAGATTTTATATCACAAACTGATAAACAAAAAATTAAGTCGAAAGAATCAAAACAAAAATTGGATCCGAGTGATGCCGAAGTTTTGGAAGTGGATGAGAAAAAAATCGAGGAATATACATTAGGTCATAATTTTGAAAAAATAGAAACGGTCGAAGAGTTTGATGGGCAGTGGCGTGATATAGATGGGGAAGAAGATATGGAGGAAGAAGAAGCCTTACAAGAGCTAAACTTAAAACATATCATTCGCACAGAAGACCCCGTGCATACCACTCGAAGAAGTGAATCTGGGGCCGGAACGACACTGGAAATCTTAGATGAAACTTACCTGGGAAACCGTTTTTCCTATCCTGAATGGGATTATAAATTAAAAAACTATAAACAAAATTATTGCAATGTCATTGAAGAATTCCCAATTCAAAAAGACATTTCCTACACAAAACATGTATTAGAAAAACAAAATTCTACTTTGATTCATCTTAAAAAGAAAATGATGGCACTTCTAAACCAAACAAGAATCAAAAAACGATTGGTATCAGGAGAAGATATTGATTTGGATGCACTTGTGGATCGTTATGCGGATATCAAAGCTAAGATTAGCCCATCGGAATCTATTTATATGAATCCAATTCGAGATGTATCCGATATGGCTTTGTATTTTTTAGTTGATTTGAGTTTATCCACTGATTCTTGGATCCAAGAAAAACGTGTATTGGATGTGGAAAGAGAAAGTTTACTTCTGTTTTCGGAATGTTTGGAGGATTTAAAAATCCCATTTGGAATCGCTGGTTTTTATTCTAGGACTCGCAATTTTAATCAATTGATTCATATAAAACAACTTTCCGAACCTTGGCTAAGTGCACGTGATCGGTTAGGTCCTCTTTCTCCTATTGGATACACTAGAGTGGGTCCTTCTCTTCGTCACGTTAATTCTATTCTAAAGGATACTTCTTATAAACAGAAGTGGATCATCCTCATCACAGACGCACGTCCAAATGATTATGATAAATATGAAGGAAAATATGGAATTGAGGATGTCAATAAAGCAGTCGGTGAATGTTTGTTAAATGGAGTTCAGGTCTACACATTAGCAATCGGAACTGAAGAAAAGCCGACGATTCCTGCGATGATGAGAAATGCAAGTTACCAAATGTTATTCCACCCCGAAAGGCTCCTCGATTCTCTCCAAGAGTTTTTTCGAAGAGCCATAAAAGTGTAACCAAATCGTTTAAGATGGTTTTCCGTCTGGTCTTGGACTAAACAGTATTTTTGTATATTGGATGATAAACAATACAAAAGCAAAAATCCAAGCGATACCGGAAAGGTGGTAAGCCATATTGTATTTTCCAATGAGAGGGAGAAATACTCTAACGACTACCGCAAAATTTAAGATGAGATATGCAAATATTGTGAGTGGGGATGCCACAATACTTCTGCCTGTATGGCCTAAACTCACACGTGTGATCATTCCATAGATAAAAACTCCAATCCCACCAACAGTCAAACTGTGGACTGCAGAAGAAACCGGAAAGTATCCCAAAGATACAAGGCTATACAATAAAAATCCTAAACAAACCCAGAAGTAACCAGTATACAAAATCCAGAGGATAGGTTTTTTATAGGATCGCCAAGGTTTCCATGATAAGTAACGGATCAGATTGGTAACAAACAGTGAAAAACTAACGAAAAAAGTGAAGAAAAGTATCGCACTGCCATAATTGATATTCGAAATATCAATGTTAAATGATTCATGATTTACTAAATAACCTTGGGCCATTTGAGAAACATAAAATACAAACGGCAAGTATAAGATAGCTGTTTCTAATTTAGGCATTCTTTTGAACGAATATCCAGGAATGACTACGCCGGAAAAAAAGGGGACTACGCGTCCTCCAATGATCAAGATTAGGAATAGGATCACAAAAATACTTAAATGAATATATAATAAAGTTTTTTCTGAATCCATCACCGATCTTGCAGAAAACCCTGCTAACAAATGAAATACGGTGAATAGTCCGTAATGATATAAAATGGGACGGTTGTGTTTCTGGGTTGGAACGATTAATTTGGGATAAAGTAGAAGAATGACCATCAAATCGGAACTGATGTCTAAACCGAATGATAAATAGGATACAAGACCCAGAGGAAACATCGAAAACCTACCGAAAGTCCAAAAAAGAAGGAGGTAAAATAAGTTTTTTCCTTTTAAGATACTAGAGTTTGTCCAATTTTGAACCGCAGTAAAAAGGAATCCAAGGACAATGGCTTTGGAAAATCCAAAGACCATTTCATAAGAATGCCAATGAATGGAGTTAATTTGAATGGGATTGGTTATCGCATTGGAAAGTACTAATAACCAAATCCCGATCACTAAAATGCCATAAACCGAACCGAACCAAAAAAAAGGCCGGAAGGCAGTATTCCATAAACTCCACTGAAAAAAAGAAGTCTTCATGATTTGATCCTAATGGAAATTAGAATCATTTCATTGATTCAAATCAAGAACTAAGCCAAAATTTTTAGTAAACCTTCTTTGTCCAAAATGGAAATTTCGCCTTTTTGGTTATCGATAAGGCCTTGTTCTTTTAATTGTTTTAGAATTCGGGAAAATGTTTCTGGCCTCAAGTAGAGAAGGGATGCCATTTGTGTTTGTTTTAATGCCAGAGAATCGGGTGTTCCATAAAATAAAAAATGCGCCACTCTTTGCATTGCATCCATTGTAAGTCCACGATTGATTGCTAAATTTAAGGTATCAATTTTATTCATCAATGAGTGCATTAGAATATGATTTAATTCGATATTCTTGTGAATGCGTGTTTGTACTTCCGAAAGCGGCATTCTAAAGATTGTGCTACTTTTAGTGAACCTTCCAGATGCAGGATATGGAATTCCTTGGATGACTGCCCACTCGGCAATGATACTGACTGGTCGAAAGAATGTTAAGGTCACTTCATTCATGTTCCCATCGTATTTGAATACTTGGAGATCACCTGAAACGAGTAGATCCATGTAAGCAACTGGATCACCACCATGAAATAGAAATTCATCTTTTGAGAATGTGAGTTCTTGACAACCTTCAAAGGCCTTTCTTAAGGATTCTGGATTTGGTTGTGTTAGATACTTTATAATCATGGATTCTAGAATCTATTTTTTCTTTTTAAAGTTTGGAATCTTTATTTCGGTTTCTTTTAAAAATTTCCAAATTCTTTTTAAAGTCACTTTCCAATCTTCCTTTTCTGTTTTAGTTGAAGCTGATGGAGTAGAGGTTTTTGGCTCTTTGATTGGTTGTAACTCGGAAACAGGAACAATCGCAGCAATACCCAAATCAATCTTTAAATATTTCTTTTTGATAATTTTGAAATCTATCTTAGCCCCTAATAAACGAACAATCTCAAGAATAATGGCCCATTTGACTTTTACGGGAGTGAGAGTGTTATAGTTTTCTACTAGATCACTAAATAGTCTCTGCGAAACTTTCGGATTGCTATGAAACAATAAAAAGCGAAAGTGAACATTTCCTTTTAGATCCTGAGTGATGATTAAATCGTTATGATTGAATTCTTTAAAAGGTGGAAAATCAACTAATCTGACAACAACAGAATTGATTAAATCCAAACTATTATGTATTTCTGTTTCTGGGTTTACCTTAATTGAATAAGTGATGTCATCTTCTGGAATCACTTCGTTAATAAAGGAAACAAAGTTTACTTGTTCTTTGAACGGTACTTCTTTGAGTACTTCTAGTCTTGAAAGCTCTATGATATCATCCATTACATTGTCAATGGATGATTGAACTTCGATGACTTCTTTTACCAAACTTTTGTCTTTGGTTTTTTGAGTAGATTCGCGATAAATGATCAACTTTTCTTTCATTGATTTCAGGGGACCCGAAATCATAGCATCCATATAATAAAAAATCTTTTCGCGAAGTGAATCAGCTTCCTTTAGTCTTTCATACCGGTTCTGTAGTTTACGTTTCATCATTAAAAACTGGAAACGCAATGCGAGTGTCATCAAAATTAAATAAAATAAGAAACTTGTTTCAAGAGAGGAAGGCGAATTTAGATAACCTCTTTCAATTAAGATTTCTTTAAGAATTGAATAAAGTAAATAGATTAGGGCTAATAAGTGGATTGCGGATCCTCGTTTCTGTTCTCGGAATTTAATAAATGTTACGTAAATCGCATATCCGATCACTGCTAGTAAATGTATGTCCCAGTAACCGATAAAGTTATACCAAAATACTGGATTTGGGATAACCGCAAAAACGGCAATAAAGAGAAATTGAGTTAATAAGTATAATCTTTGATATTTAAAAGGCTTTAGCTCAAAGAAATCTTGGATGAATTTTATGAATCCATAGGGAAGTATAAGTAGAAATGAATACTCTATAAACTTAAGTATTGCAAATTGATTGATTAAAAAGAATCGAACTTCGTTTTTTGATAACTCATAACCAGAAAAGATGAGAGCTAGAATACTAAAACTTAGATACTCCCTTTTATCTCGAAGATTGAAGAAGTTAATAAAGAAGAATAATGCAATAAAGAGATAAAAACCTACAAAAATTAATTCAACAAGCGAATCGTAAAGATTTCCGTTGAGAGCCTCTTCGTAAGTAACGATGCGGATAGGGCCAGTAATGATGCCAGCAGAAGTCGATAATGAAGAGTCGATCTTGATAATAAGAACGTTCTCACCTTCTAACAATAGATCATGAGGAATGGGGTAGATCCTTGGCCTACCAAAAGCAAACTCATCTGGGTCTTTCCCGAAAGCAGAATTATTTTTGCCTATAAGAACTCCGTTGATAAATACTTCATCTGATTGGTACACTTTTCCAAGTTGTAATGCTAATGATTTTTGGTGTTGTTCCGTTGTGATTTCAAAACTTTTTCTGATCCAAATGGCTCCACGATAACCTTTGTTTAGGTTTCTAAAATTGCTTGGAACAGTGGTGATGTCTAAATTGTTCGCATTAAAATCATTACTAAGTATGTCTGCATTATTGTTGAAATAAACTCCCCAATCCTCACCATCTAATCGTAATACTACGGTGTTTTCGCCTGTAGAACGCGAACAAAATGAAACAAAGAAAAGTAAGCAAAGTATGTGGGCTCGATTGAACGGAAAGAACTTCATTTTTTTATTTTCTCCGGGATACGAATTGTAAATTTTGCTCCCATCCCTTCGCTAGATTTTAAACTCACCGTACCACCAAGAAATTTTGCGGTAGCTTCCACTAAAGTTAATCCAATGCCAGCACCTGGAATTTCATTTTTTTTATCACGGTATCCTCTAACGAATTTTTGAAATATAGTTTCCATTTCTAATTGGCTAAGACCCATACCTTCGTCCATGACAACAAGTTGATGATATCCGTCTCGGTTAAAAAATTCTATGCTAATGTCTGTTTTTGGATCAGTGTATTGATACGCATTTTCTATAAGATTTCTTAAGATACAGAATAGTAATTCTTTGGGGAAGTAAATTTCTAAGTCATTCGGTTTTACATCGATTGTAGTAGATCTTCTGTATTGCTCTAAATGGTTTTCGATATTAGAAACACAGTGTTTGATTAATTCAGATACGGAAAAATTTTCGTAAAAAGGTATGTATGTTTTGTCCTCTAATTTACGTAGGAGGATTGCTTCTTCAACCATATATCCCATGTAAGAAATATGGTCTTCTGCTTGTTTAATTGGATCTAGTTCTTGTTTTGTGTTATTGACTTTAGGCTTTGTTTTCTTTTTTGCCGCTTGTTTTTGGTTTGTTTTCGTTTGTTCTTTTATTGAAACTTTGGTCTGGTTTGATGATATATTATCGATAGCTTTTTTAATTTTTTCCATTCCTGATTTGAATTCAGAAGATAAATTAATTAAAAATCCTGTCTTTACTCTCTCCATTTGGATGAGTTCTTTTTCTTGTTCAATAAAGTTTTCTAATCCCAGGACAATATCGTTAGAAAGTTGAATAGAAATCATTACAAGAAATATCAAAAATCCAAGATATAATGTTCCTGGCATAGAAATGATTTCTAATGCAGAGAGACTATCAATCAGGATTGTAGGTAATAAACAAGCAATTCCGATAAGGATGTATTTAACTTTTGCAATGTTTTCTTTTCCATTTTTTACAAACAGATAAATTACGAGACCCATTGCTACAGGTAAGGTATAATTAAAGAGGGCGATGACTAAAATCCAAGTTTTCGGAGTTCTAAAGAATAAAGTAATTACAAATAGTGCAAAAAGAAATACTTCATAAACAAGCAACACCAAACTACGTTTCATCTTTAGATACTGGTGCATGAAGTTGATAAAAAATACAGGAAGGCAGATGAGAACTAAGAGTTCAGCAACATAGGACCAAGTAAAACTTTCAAATAAAATGTCGCGATGTTGTGTGCGAATTAGAACATAAATTCCCATAAAAATAGAAAACAAAGCGAAGAAAAAGTTTTCACCTGCTCGGCCGCGGACAATCGAACCTACTAAAAAGTAAATCCCCATAAAAATAAATACATATCCGCATACCATAGCAAATGCTTCTTTTGAAAAAACATTTTCACGTAACAGACGTTCCTTGGCAATCGTAGGTGCTTCTTTTAGCCCATTTAGATTTGTTGCTGCATAAATGCGAATGGCCATAATATTTAGGCCAGGTTTGAGAAGGTGAGTGGGAAGGGAGTAAATCCGAATTTTTTGAAAATCCACTTCCATTTTAGGTAAAACCGTTCCAGTTTTATCAATGAGAGTTCCATTTAAATAAAACTCATCGATGTCTCGGATACGTCCAAGTTGGATCGCGATTGGTTCCACAGGTGTTGTGTAATTTTCTGGCAAAAAGAAAGAGCAGCGATACCAGTGATAGCCTGTTAGGTTTTCCGTTTTAGAAATTCCATAATCGGGGACTGAACGTTTGACCCAGAAAGATTCTTCTACAGTTTCGTCTCGCCAATCTAAATTGTCACCTTTTCTAAATAACCAGTCAGTTTTTAGAACTATCGGTTTTTCAAAGGAAGTAATTAAAGTTCCGCATGGATCTGCCGCCAAACCGAGTAAAGTTGGCATTAAAACGAATGCGAAACCGAAAACGAATCGGTAAATAAAGGTATTCGAAATCATATCGGTTCGACGTTTCGAATGGCCTCTTCGATTTCTTTGAGCTGAGTAGAGATTCTTGCGTCGATAGCTCCCACATCTGTTTCTATAATCACGCCACCACGATCCACTCGAGAGTCTTCGTAGATGTTTACCTTTCTGAGGGATTCCATTAGTTTGATAAGTTCGTCTTTGTGTGCAGTGGTAAGTTCCAAGTCGGCAAAGTTAACTCGAATATCGATCCTATCGCGATCTTTGATTCGTTTCATTGCTTCGCGGATATTGTTGAGTACGATTTCTTTACGTTCAATAATTTCATCTTTGATGACTTTTCTTGCAATAACAAGAATCATCTCTACCATTTGTTTTTCCGACGCTGCAATCATCTCTTCACGAATATCGATCGCCTTACCAATGATAGTTCCTAGGCGGTCAATGAGTCTTCTCACTTCACCTTGGCCTTTTTTGAATCCAACTTCGCGACCAGCATCATATCCTTTTTGATATGCCTCATGCTCAATCTCAGCCTGTTTCATTTCGGCTTCTTTGATCATACGTTCGACTTCCATCTTAGCACGATCTAAGATTTGTTCCGCTTTGGCACGGCCGGAGTCTTCTTCTAGTTTGATTTTTTCTTTAGAGTCTTGAACCATTTGGAAGGCTTTGGTTCTACCTTCTTCTTCAATGGCTTTGGCTTGTTTTTTTGCGTCTTCTAATAATTGACGAACTTGTTCTTCTGTTTCTTGGCGATACCTTTGGAGTTCCGCTTCGATCTCTTCAATCGATGGACCTTGGTATTGTTCGATGATATTTCCTTCTTGGTCTATCTCGAAGTCTTCTTGTTCGTCGGTTTTATGAAATTTTTTGTACTTATCAGGAAGTTGAATCTCAACTTCTTCTTGTAAGTCGGCAATTTGAATAGGTTTAAAGACGAGTTTTGCCATATACTTACTTCAATCTCCAGAGTTTCACTTTGCCTTCGTCCATTGCCTCGCGCAGTCGATCCAAGATTCCCTTTTGGGCTTCTTCAATTTCTGCTAAAGACACAGGGCCTAATGAATCCCATTCGATCTTTATTTCTTTTACAAGCCAAGATTCCAAATTGGAATATACTTGGTCGCGAAAATCCGTTTCCACTCCTTTCAGTGCACAAGCAATGACAAGAGGATGGATCTCTGAAAAGAACCGAGTGAGACTCGTCCTTCCTAAATGAAGGAGGTCTTCCAAACGAAAGTAGTGTTCTACTATAGTTTCGGCATATTCTGGGCTTTTTTTCTGAATTCGTTCAATTAAATTTTGAGATGGCAAAAAAGGAAGTCTGGTGAGAATTTCCCCTGCCGTTTTGGCTTTGCGGCTGCGGATCTTCGAAACTGGCATTTTTTTCTCGATCAGTTCCATTTTGAACCTGAGAAAACGCTCCAGTTGGTCGCGTTCCCGGTCCGAATGGTAATCAACTTCAGAAAGTGCTAAAATAATATCTTCCCTGTGGTTTTCTGGATATTCGGATAAAACCTCGGAAGCCGTCTCTGGATCGGAAAAACTAAGAACCCTGGCCACCACTTCTGAAGACTCGTCCATTGTCAAATGGCGAAGCATTTCCACGGAATACCTGGGTAGTTCTTGCCAAAGAGGGGATTGGGATTTGGATTCTTCTTCTTTGAGGATTTCTTGGATGAGCGAATACAATTCACTTGAATCTGGATGTTCGCTATTCGTATATCTTCCGTCAGATGATTCGTTTAGATCTCCGTGTTGATCATTGCGATCCGAAAAGCCGCTTTTGAGGGGTGAATTTCCGATTGGAAGTTCAGATTTCCCTGCTTTTTCAAGGAAATCACCGCTCTTCGCATATTTCCCCGCCGGTGAATTGGGTGGGTAGCCGTTGTTCGTATAACCGCCTATTTTTTGAGTTCCAGGTCTAGATTGTAAATTCCCTGGAAGCCCCGTCTCGAATGGGTATTTTCCTTTTGTCTTTTGCTTATTTTTTTGGAGGAAATTGGTAAAGGAAAGGAGGATGTCCTTTTCCTGGCCCCTTGTTGGGGAAGGATTTGATTCCACTTTGATCAGAAGTGATTCAATTTCTGCGTCACTCAAATGCGCGAACACTTCATCCGGTAAATAGCGACCTAGGATTTGGTAGGCTAAGGCGGCTTTGTTGGGTCCGGATGGAGTTTTCATTTAGGTGACATAATAGCGGAATGATACAGTCGTACAAACTAAAAAATATTATTTTTTTTAATTCGAAAACTTCCTTTCCAAATTCGTGTCCTCGGGAGTCTCTGAAGGTTAGGGATGACCCGTCAGACAATCATTTATCTTTTCATAGTGCTTTTGTCAACGGCTTGTCGTATGGTGGCCCCATCTCCGCAAATTCATTCAGGCGAATTGGATCTGCAGAATTTCCCCTTCGAATCGAGATCTGCACTAGCACTCAAGGGAGATTGGAAATTTTTTCCAAACGAATTCCATATCGATTCCGATGCAGTGGCTCCTACACTTCTCCCCGTTCCGGCCCTTTGGAACCAGGTGCCACTCCGTTCTGGTTTTGGGGATGGAAAAGGGTATGGCACTTATGTTTTGGATATCAAACTTCCCGAAGAAAACCAGATTTATTCGGTTTATTTACCTGAGGTTCGAACAGCTTTTCGGCTTGAGGCGGGAAACAGAAGTTTGGTGTCTGGGATGCCTGGCAAGACAAAAGAAACAACGATCCCAAGTGCCCAGGGGCAAAGTTTTACAATTTCTGCAAAAGATCATATTCAAATCCGTATTGAGGTAAGTAATTTCCACCATAAAGAAGGAGGCCTTCTCAATACGCCAGTTTTTGGTCTTGCTGAAAGTGTTCAAAATTATATTTTGGCGCAAAGTACAATCGATTTGGCGTTAACAGGCGCTATATTCATGTTCGGTTTGTACCATTTTATTTTGTTCTTTTATCGGAACAAACAAAGAGAAGCATTTTACTTTGGATTTTTTTGTTTAGTTTTTGCCGCAAGAATTCCTTTTATCGGAAGTAAAACGATCTATGCAGTTTTTCCCAATATTCCTTGGGAGTTAGTAATTTATGTTGAATATGCATCCGTTTTTGTTTTAGGTATTTTATTTTTGTGGTTTGTTGACGGCCTATTCCCGAGATTTATTGATACAAAGTTAATTCTTTATTTCAGTGCTTTCGTGCAATTTATGTTAGTTTATGGTTTAATCATTAAACCAGAAGTTTATACTCAGTTTGAAGTTGTATTTCAAGTATTGGGTGTTGTTTATGCAGTATTTTTGGGGATTCGGCTCTACCAAATGGTAGCTAGAGGATTACCCGATGCTGGAATTTTCTTTTTAGGTTATTTGGTATTATTTTTTGGTTTTGTTTATGATGTATTTCTCGCTTATAGCGACGAAGGAGAATCAACACTATCTCAAATAGCAGTATTTCTGTTTTTTGGAGTCCAGTCCACAATTGTTACACTTCGTACAACTAGAACCTTCCATAAAAAAGTTTTATTAAAAGAAGAGTTCGAATCGATCAATGAACAGTTTATTCTAACAAATCGCTTTTATGCCAAGTTTATTCCTCGTGATTTTTTGACTCATTTAGGAAAGGAAAGTATCGAGGAAGTTCGGTTAGGTGATAGTAGTGAGCGAGAAATGACAGTTCTCTTTGCGGACATTTGGGAGTATTGGGATATCATTTATTCCATTCCTTTAGAAAATCGCATGTTGTTTACTAATTCTTATTTGGGAAGAATTGGACCTTGTGTTCGCAAAAACAATGGATTTATCGATAAATATATCGGAAGTGCGATTATGGCGCTATTTGATGGAGGGATTCAAAATTCGATCAAGGCGGCAGAAGACATTCAATGGGAATTGGAAAAATACAATGAACGAAGACGAACATTCGGGTATTTGCCTCTGCACGCTGGGATAGGAATTCATTCAGGTGACACAATGCTTGGGATTTTGGGAGAAGAGGAAAGATTAGAATCCACTGTCATTTCTGATACAGTCAATCTTTCAAGTCGTATCCAAGGATTAACTAAAAAATATGGCGCAAGAATACTTGTTAGTCTAACATCACTTATGTTACACGAAGATTTGGACACAATTCCTTATCGAATTTTGGACTTTGTTCGTGTCAAAGGAAAACAAGAAACAGTAATGATTGCGGAGGTTTTGATTCCTGACATCGATATCATCTCCAATAAAAAAATTGAGAATAAGGACAGGTTTGAAGCGGCCATTTTTGATTATGAACGGGCTGATTTTGTTTCCGCCTTAGAAGGTTTTCGTGAAGTATTTGCAAATAATCCTGAAGATTTGGCTGCTCAGATTTATATTGAAAGATGTGAATATTACCAAATAGCTGGAGTAGGCGAAGATTGGGATGGGGTTTCCGCATGGGAAAAATAAATAAAACCGTCCTTTTTGTATTATTCTTTTTTATTTCCTCTTTTTTGTTTTTTTCCTGTAGTTTCAATTCCTCAAGGGAAGCAGTCAAAGGTTATCTCGAACTTCCTATTGAAGCTGTTTTGAACAATCAAAAACTTTCTACTGGTGGCGAATGGGAATTCTATTGGGGAGAAGTTTATGGTGAAAGTTTATTTAAAAAAATTAAAGAACCTAATAAGACTTATGTGAAAGTTCCTTCCACTTGGAATTCTTATAGACCGGAGGGAGAAGGTGGGGATGGTTATGCAGTTTTTCGCCTAACCCTAAAAGTTCCAGATCCCAAAATTCGATATTACCTAAGGGTTCAACCTGCCACAAGTTCGTATGAACTGTATATCAACAGGCAAAAAATTGCAAGTTCAGGAAAGGTAGGTACTGATGAACTAAGTGCGGTTCCAAAATACCAAATTCAATATGTGTCCTTCCAACCAGAAGATTTTGAACAAGAGATACTCTATGTGGTAAGTAATTTCCACCATGCACGAGGTGGTTATAGAAAACCTATCGAAATTGGAACCAAAGAAGTCATTCAAAATCAGTCCCTAATCTATTCTGCCGGAGAAGTATTTGTTTTTGGTGCGATGTTGACTATGTCGTTATACCAACTAACAGTGTTTTTCTTTAGAAGGGAGGAAAAGAGTTCTCTATTTTTTGCTTTGTTTTGTTTGTTTACTGGTCTGCGTTTGGTAATTCTTGATAACTATTATATTGTATATGCAATTCCAGATTTTTCCTGGCATTGGATGCAGGTTTTGGATTATACTTCCGCACCTCTTCTTGTTTGTTTCTTTTTGGGTTATTTAAAGAGTTTGTTTCCTGGAAGGTCTGAAGTTCCAAAATGGATGTTGTATTCTTGTTGGAGCATAACGGCTTGTTTCGTTTCCTTTGTTTTGTTAACAGATGCAAAACTATTCACGAAAACTAACATCTTTTCTCAAGTTGTAATTTTGTTTTTTAGTGTTTGTTCTTTTTATGTGATTTTAAAGATTTATAAGCAGAAAAAAAGAGATAGTAGCTTGGTATTTTATGGATCACTACTTCTTATGATTGGATCAACGCATGATTTGATGGCCGGGAATTACTGGTTTCAATCACAACCATTGATGCCGTTTTCCTTGTTTGTCTTCTTTTTGTTTCAGAGCATTCTTCTTGCCAGGAGAAATGCCCGGTTCTACTCATCGATGGATACTTTAACAACAGAACTCATTGAAGTAAACAATCGGTTGGAGGCATCTAACCAAGTTTATGCAAAATTTGTTCCGTTGCGACTCATTCAATTGTTTTCGAAAGTATCGAAGGCTAGAGTCAAACGTGGTGATTTTATCGTTAAACAAATGTCTGTTTTGTCATCGGATATTCGCGATTTTACGGCAATTTCAGAAACCTTAAGTCCTGAGGAAACATTTTTGTTTCTCAATGATTATTTAAGACAAGTTGGTCCAACCATACGATCACATAATGGGTTCATCGAAAAATATGTTGGTGATGCTGTTTTTGCTTTGTTTGAAAGGCAACCGGAAGATGCCTTATCTGCTGCGATTGAAATGCATAAAACAATTGCAAGGTGGAATAAGGAAGTTCGGCCCCATCGAGTAGGGGATATCCAAATTGGGGTTGGAATTCATTTCGGAGAATTGATGTTAGGAATCATTGGAGAAGAACAAAGAATAGAATCAGCTGTGTTATCAGATTCTATGGGTGTTGCAAATTCTTTGGAATCAATGACCAAAAAGTATGGAGCAAAAATCATACTTAGTTTGGATGCACTTCTTGAGTTGGAACGTCCTGATTCTTATCCGCACAGGTTATTAGATTTTATTAAAATTCCAGCAAAACAAAAGTTAATCGGAATTGCGCAAGTTTTGGTAGAAGGTGTGGAAGATTCTTTTGATCTGAAGCTAAAAACCAAAGAACAGTTTGAAGAGAGTGTTAATTTATTTTGGGATGGAGAATTTGAAAAAGCCGGGGAAGGATTTCGGGCAGTTTTTGAAATCGATTCATCTGATAAAGCGGCCAAATTGTATTTAGAGCGAACTGAAATTTATGCGCAAAATGGGCCTCCCCCAGGATTTGGGAAAGGCTTTTTGGCATAAAAAAGACATAGATTCGCCCCGGTTTTCGAAAAAGTTCTTGAACTTCCTCTCTAAATGAACGAGAGTCAGTAATACGGAGACTCCCATGACCCAAGCCACTCTTTCACAAACCTCGAATTCTGGAAAGGCTGTGATCCAAACCAAAAGTTTTACTCCCTCTGATATAGACCGAATCTTCCAAGCACAAAAGAAAAAGGCTTTGGAACTTCGTTTATCCAATTTCAAAACTCGTATCCTCAAATTAAAAAAACTAAAAAACGCAGTCCTCAAATACCAAAAAGAAATCCAAGGGGCACTTCATTCTGATTTTAGAAAATCTGCTGGTGAAGTAGACATCACTGAAATTTTGCCAACCATTGCGGAAATCAATGATGCTATCCGCCATGTGAAACATTGGATGCGGCCAAAAAACGTAATGACACCGCCAACTTTACTTGGTGCCACTAGCCGAATTGTTTACGAACCCAAAGGTGTTTGCCTAATCATTGCTCCTTGGAATTACCCTTTCCATCTAGCAATTGCTCCACTAGCAGCGGCAATTGCTGCCGGTAACACAATCATGTTGAAACCTTCTGAGTTCACTCCTCATACTGCTGATGTCATTAAATTGATGTTAAGTGAAGTGTTCACCGAAGATGAAGTTGCAGTTTTTGAAGGAGATGTGTCCGTTGCCACTGCCCTCCTTGAAGTTCCTTTTGATCATATCTTTTTTACCGGGTCGACACCTGTTGGAAAAATTGTGATGGCAGCTGCAGCAAAACATCTTACTAGCGTGACATTAGAGTTAGGTGGTAAATCGCCTTCGATTGTGGCAGAAGATGCTGATTTAAAAGTCGCTGCAGAGAGAATCATGTGGGGGAAATTTTTGAACGCAGGCCAAACTTGTGTGGCTCCCGATTATCTTTTGATTCCTGAATCCAAAGTAGAAGAATTTGTAAAATATGCAAAAGAAACTACTGAGAGTTTTTTTAAGTCCAAACCTGAAAATTTTACTGCTAGCCCAGACTTCTGTCGTATTGTGAATGCAAAAAACTTTGGAAGAGTAACTTCTTATATTGAAGATGCAGTGAAAAAGGGTGCAAAGATTGCATATGGTGGAGAGGTAAGAAGTTCTGATAATTTTATTTCGCCTACTATCCTAACAAATGTTTCTTTAGATGCACGTATTATGGAGGATGAAATTTTTGGACCACTTCTTCCTATTGTTACTTATAAAACTCTAGATGAAGCGATTCATATCATTAACGAAAGACCAAAACCATTGGCATTGTATATTTTTACGAAAAAGAGAAGTACATCTAAGTATGTGATTCGTAGAACTAGTTCTGGTGGTGCTGTTATCAATGATGTCATTCTTCATTTGGTAAATCCAAATCTTCCATTTGGCGGAGTAAATCACTCTGGTCATGGTAGTTACCACGGACTTTTTGGGTTCAAAACTTTTTCACATGAAAGGTCTGTTTTACAAACACCTAAGGCTTCCATCGCTAAGTTGATGTATCCACCATACTCCGGTTTTGTTAGATTAATGGTGAAATTAACAACCAAATTTTTTGTTTAGTTTTGTCCCACTTACCATTTTAACACTCCTGGTTTTTAACTGGGAGTGTTTCACTATCCATTGGTTAAAAGAACCAGTAGGAAAAATGAATTTATCAATCTACTCGTTTTCTCTCAAATACTGATAAATATCAATTTCTGAAATGATTCTAAATCCGTGACATCCAAATGATTAACTTTTTTGTGGAATTATGCAAAAGGATTACTCTGCACATTTAGATTCCTTGCGAATCACATGGTTAAGTGAACCTTTCCATTTGGGAATTCCCATCATCGACCTCCAACATGTGTGGTTGGTTCATATCATCCTTGAATTAGAAGAAATCATTGTTGAATCTGAGAAAGATGGATCAGAAGTGGATGTTCATTCTTCGTTTCGAAAGGCGTTAGATTATGTAGCGGAACATTTTGTATTAGAAGAAGATATCCTTGAACATTTTAATTATCCGCGTTTTTCAGAACATATACAGGGCCATCGTAAATTTGTAGAAAAGTTAACCGAAAAATATTACGAAGCGAAAGATAGCCAAATGGCTGCCTTAGGGATTTTGCAAATCCTTAAAAAATGGCTTTTCCAACATATCTTACATGATGATACGGATTATGCTGAATTTTTTAAGGCAAGTGGTCTTGATTTAAAATCTTACTGTAACGAAATTTTAAAATCTGGTAAATATCCTATCTCCAAAGAACAACTTTTGATTTATCAAAATATTGTACAAATGGATACAACACATATTTCGCTCCAGGAACATTCCATTGATACAATTCAGGAAATAAGAAATATATGGAAAACATATAATCTTTCAACAGGAATTCCCATTATCGATTTACAACACATCTGGCTTTTGAAAATGATCGTTGAATTGGATCATTCATTGAAGTTAGGTGATGGTTCAAGCGCAACCTTTCAGAAAGTTATTGCAGCTGCGATTGAATACACCAAAGATCATTTTGGTGTGGAAGATAAAATTATGCGTTATTTTCGATTCACAGATGTTGTGAACCACATGAACCAACACAAGCGGTTTATAGATTTTATCAAAACAAGAAACGATGAATTTAAATTGGGGAACCCACGAGCTGGACTCCACTTGGTTCAAGACCTTCGAAATTGGCTATTGTCTCATATTGCTCTGGAAGATAAAAAAATTGGACTCGCATTCGAATCACGGGTGAGAGAACTTTCTGAGTTTACGAAAAAATTGCACCAAACTGGAGAAATTAGTATCTCTCGAGAGCAAAAAAACCTATATAAATTAGTAATGCAATCAGCTCCTGACCCTCTCGATTGATTTCCTTGCGGAAATTGAATTGCCAGGTTCATTTTCCAGGAAAATCCTGTTATCAAACGCATGGAATACGAAGTCATCATCGGTCTGGAAGTACATGTCCAGCTCAACACACTATCTAAAATTTTTTCTACCGCTACAAATGAATTTGGTGGTAGCCCCAACACGCATATATCTACACTTTGTGTAGCGCTTCCAGGCACATTGCCAGTGTTAAACGAAGTGGTATTGGAAAAAGCTGTGCGTGCTGGTGTGGCATTAGGATGCGAAATCACGCGGTTTACCAAATTTGATCGTAAAAATTATTTTTATCCCGATTTACCAAAGGGTTACCAGATATCGCAATTCGATAAACCTTATGCAACGCAAGGGGGAATCCATATTAGACTAAAAGGGGAAACAGAAGAAAAATTTATTCCTCTAACAAGGATTCATATGGAAGAGGATGCTGGAAAACTAATACACTCTCACGACCCTTCCATCAACCGTTCATACGTTGACTATAATCGTGCCGGAACTCCTTTGATCGAAATTGTATCCGAACCAGACTTACGTTCTTCGGATGAAGCTTATGTATATTTGAATGAACTTAAAACTATTTTGCGATATATTCAAGTATCTGATTGTAATATGGAAGAAGGATCTCTTCGTTGCGATGCAAACGTTTCCATAAGACCAAAAGGGGAAAAAGGATTTCGGACTCGTGTCGAAATAAAGAACCTTAACTCTTTTAAGGCCGTTAAACAAGCAATAGACTATGAAGTTGAGTGGCAAAAAGATATGTATTCTCGTGGGGAAACATTTCGGCAAATGACAAAACTTTGGGATGCTACCTTACTTAAAACCATTCCTATGCGTACCAAGGAAATGAGTCATGACTATCGTTACTTCCCAGAGCCAGACCTCCCAACGATTCAGATTTCGGATTCATTTATTGAAGATATTCGTAAAACTTTACCTGAACTTCCAAGGCAAAAAAAAGAAAGATACAAAACGGAACTTGGTCTTCCTGAATACGATGCTGAAGTCTTAACCAGCGAACGCGAGATAGCTGAATATTTCGAAGAGGCTCTTCTTATTTCTGGGGATGCAAAAAAGACATCGAACTGGGTTAAGGATGAGATTCTTGGAATTGTAAACAAAGAAAATATTTCCATCCAAGAGTTTGCCATCGATCCATTGCGTATAGGTAAACTTGTTAAACTCATCAACTCTGGTGAAATTACAGGAAAAATTGCAAAAACTATTTTTGAAGATATGTTAACCTCCAAAGACCAACCGGAAACGATTGTCGAAGCGAAAGGTTTGAAAGTGGTTCGTGACGACAAAGCATTAGAAGAAATTGTTATCAGAGTGATAGAGTCACAACCAGAATCAGTGGAAGGTTGGAAGAACGGAAAAGACCGAGTGCTTGGTGCTATTGTTGGAGGAGTGATGAAAGAAACTAAGGGTAAGGCCGATCCGAAACTCGTGAACGAATTGATCCTAGCAAAACTTGGTCCTTTAGGTGAGAAAAAGAAGGTATAGTCTTTTTATTTAGAAAATAACGGCAGATTCAGTTTTAATGGTTGTTCTGCCGTCTAACAAATATTAGTTGATTTCTAGTTTGTGAACCGATCCAAACTCCACCGGAGATTTAAAAGCTTCCTCATAAGGGGTTCCGTATTGTTTACATAGAGCTGCACGGATGGGACCTGAGTGGCAAACAACGATCAGTGAGTTTAAGGATTTACTATTTGTTTTTTCCCATTTGGTTCTAAGATTTCCACCAAACTTCCAATCATCTATAAATGAATTCATTCGATAGATGAGATCAGTAAAGGCTTCGCCTCCTGGGGTTTTTGCATTTACAAAGTCTTTCATCCAAGGAATAGTTTCTTTTCTTGGAATTTCTTCCCAGAGTTTTCCATCCCAATCCCCAAAGTTCATTTCCCACAAACGTTCGTCAGTTGAAATTGAATCATGGTTTGTCAGCGAAAAGTTGTATTTAGATAATAAAGCAGAAGATAGTTTCAATGCTCTTGGTGCTGGGCTAGAAAGGAAATGATCGAATGAAGGTGGCAAATAAGCAAATGTTGAATCAGCCGTATCCTCCACAGGATATTTGAGCGGGTAGTCAGTGCGCCCATAACAAGTACCTTTGGGAGCAATGGTTTCTGGATGACGAATTAAATAGAGGTCCATATAAAAACTCCTGAAATCCAAAGACAAGTTTCTACCACTTGTTGTGTGGCTCCTAAACAATCTCCGGTAAAGCCACCGATCCAACGTTTCATTAATGAATACATATAATATAAACAAGGAAGGATCAAAACCAGACTTAGTGAAAATTTCGGATGTAGATAAACGAGTACTGCAAATGGAAATAGACCAGAAATGCTTGCGAATAGGGTTTGAGGCCATGTGATTTCCTTTGCCATTGGTTTTGCATAACCTTCTTCCTTGGCATAAGGAAGTAACTTCATCATTAAGACGGAAAAAAAACGACTAAAACTATGAGCTGAAAGGAAATAGAGCAATACGGTAGTTAGTTGGTATAGACCTTCCAAAGATATTTGATTCCAAATGAATTTAGTAGTTTTTAGCGATTCAAAACCACCAAAGATTTTTAGGATCAGCAAAAGAGAAATTCCGGCGGCACCAAAACTCCCCACCCGGCTATCTTTCATAATTCTAAGGATGTCTTCCCTTTTCCAACCGCCACCAATCCCATCACAAAAATCAGAAAATCCATCTTCGTGAAAAGCTCCAGTTAAAATAAGCAAAAATCCAAGGGAAATGACAAAAGCGATCCCCGGCCCAAAAAACATTTGGAAAATGGTGAATGACGTCCATTGTAAGAATCCAAGTACAATACCCACCGTGGGAGAATATTTAATCGATTTATGTAACCAATCTTCTTTAAAGCCGATCCACTTCGGTGAAGGAATTCGGGATAAAAAAGATAAACAAACAAAAAATAGGCGAATTTCGGTGATTATCCAATTCATAAAAAATTATTTTGAATCCGAATTGCTTACACCAGCATCTGCAAAGGAAGCCATTTCATTTAAAAACTTAACACTCAGTTCAATCAGTGGATAAGCGGCAAGGGCACCGCTTCCTTCTCCTAAACGAAGGTTGAGGCGAAGAAGTGGTCTTACTTTCCAATGTTCCAATACAACTGTATGTCCTTCTTCTTCAGATAGATGCGAAAAAATTGCGTAACTTTTTACTATAGGATTCAGTGCAAATGCAATGGCAAAGGCTGCCGTTGCAATAAAACCATCTACTACAAAAGTTTTTCTTTGCGCTGCTGCTCCAATCATAGCTCCAGCCATCATTCCAATTTCGAATCCACCAAATTCGGAAAGAACTTCCAATGGATCTTTTAAATTCCCTGTTCTTTGAAATGCTTCTGTAAGAATTTTGAATTTGTTTTCCTTCCCGCTGTTATTTAGCCCAGTACCTCGTCCTACGAGTTTTCTTAGAGGAATTTCTGTTAGATGAGACAAAATGAGCGAGGCAGAAGATGTATTGCCGATACCCATTTCACCGAATAAAAATATATTGGTTGTTGTATATTTTTCTTCAGAGAGAAGTTCTATTCCATGAGTAATAGTTTCTTTTGCTTCTTCCAAAGACATAGCTGATTGTTTTAAAAAGTTGGAAGTACCCTTTCTAATTTTTCTTTCGATGGGTCTTAGGCCATTATCATCCCAATCATGATCTACTCCTGCATCAATCACTTCAACACCGATATGACTATGTTTTGCGAAGACATTGGCACAGGCCCCACCTGATAAAAAATTCAGAACCATTTGCCAAGTAACATCTTTTGGATATAAGGAAACTGGTTCCTCAGTGATTCCGTGGTCTCCCGCAAAGAGAATGAGTTTCGGATTTTTTAACTCCGGGGAGAGGGTATTTTGGATTTCTGCCAATTGTAGGGCTATGGTTTCCAAATCTCCAAGAGATCCCAAAGGTTTAGTTTTATTGTCTATTTTACTACGAATGGAACTTCGCAAAACGTCGGTTAATGGAGAAATCGTGGGTAGGGAAAATGGGGACATAAACAAAACCAATCTAAACTAGCCTCCACCAGCTTCCATCGTTTTTGGGCTTGGACGGGACAGGGAGGTTTGGGAATTGGCAATTTAGGCCGAAAAAAATCGGAATTTCTTTCATTGGGGCGCTTTACGTAGGAACCCATTGGCGTTACTATGTCACCAAGCCATGCAAGATTTCGCCCACCTTCATTTGCATACTACCTATTCCATGTTGGACGGAGCCATACGGATCAGTGATCTCATGAAACGTGTGAAGGAACTCGGTATGAGTTCTGTCGCCATTACAGACCACGGTAACATGTATGGTGCCATTGAATTTTATAAAGAAGCTGTCAAACATGATGTCAAACCCATCATTGGATGTGAGTTTTATGTTACTCCTTCGCGAAGTGCTGAAACGGAATTGGATGAAATTGCAGATGGTGGTGCTTATCACATCATCTTACTTTGTAAAAACGAAATCGGTTATCGAAATATCATCAAACTGGCAAGTCGATCCTTTACAGAGGGGTTCTACCGAAAACCAAGAATTGATTATGATTTATTAGAACGTTATAGTGAAGGTCTTGTTTGTTTGACTGCCTGTTTAGCAGGAGAAGTCAATCGAAAGATTTTAGAAGGAAAAGAAGACAAGGCGTATGCGTTAGCTGGGAAGTTGCATGAAATCTTCCGCAAAGAAGATTTTTATTTAGAAATCCAAGACCACGGGATTCCAGAACAAAGAACTGTTGCTGAAGCTGTTATGGGATTCTCCAAACGAACAGGAATCCCACTTGTACTCACAAACGATTCTCACTTTTTAACGAAGGACGATAAAGAAGCTCAAGATATCTTACTTCGAATAGGAATGCGCAAAAACATTGATGATGAAATGCGATTTGGATTCAATGAGAACTTTTATGTTAAATCTCCAGCCGAGATGATTGGTCTTTTTCCTGACCATACTGATGCATTTTATAATACTTTAGCCATCCGAGATAAATGTTCTCTCAACTTTCAATTTGGGAATCCCTTATTACCTCCTTTTGAAGTTCCAACAGGTTTTGATACAGATAGTTACCTGGAAAAACTGGTTTGGGAAGGAATCCAAGAAAAATACAAAGAGATAACACCTGTTGTGCGAGAGCGTACTGAATACGAAATGCAAACGATTCGGAATATGCATTTTGCTGGTTATTTTCTTATTGTGCAGGATTATATTAACTTTGCTCGGCGAGCTGGAATTCCGGTTGGCCCGGGTCGAGGATCTGCCGCTGGTTCTATCATTGCTTATGCCCTTGGAATCACCAATGTGGATCCCATTCGTTACAACTTACTTTTTGAAAGATTTCTCAATCCAGACAGAAAGGATATGCCTGATATTGATACAGATTTTTGTGTAGAAAGACGGGAAGAAGTAATCAATTACATCAAACAAAGATACGGTGAAGATAGGGTTGGTCAAATCATCACCTTCGGTTCGTTAGCAGCAAAAGCTGCCATAAAAGATGTGGCTCGCGTATTCAATGTTCCGTTTTCTGAAGTAAACGAAATGAGTAAACTTTTCCCTAAAAAATTGGGAATTACCATCCAAGAAGCCGTTGATACATCTAAAGATCTTCGTGATCTTGCTGAAAAATCAGATTTAAATAAAAAGGTATTTTCCATTGCTCAAAAGCTGGAAGGTAACTACCGTCAGGTGGGAAGACACGCAGCAGGTGTTGTGATTGCACCAACTGCTTTGGAAGAAATTGTTCCTTTGTCTACAGTGAGCGAACCCGGTAGAGATGGTCGTTCTATCGTCACTCAATACGACAAAAATATGTCGGAACAAGTGGGACTCATTAAGATGGATATTTTGGGTTTAAAAAACTTAACGACCATCCATCACGCCACTAAACTCATTGAAAAACGTCACGGGATTTCTCTTGATTTGGATAAAATTCCTTTGGACGATCCAGCTACATTTAGTTTGTTACGAAAGGCAAATGTCCTTGGGATATTCCAGTTGGATTCGTCTTCAGGGATACGTGACCTTTTTGCAAAAGCACAGGTGCAAAAATTTGAAGAAATCGCCGCCTTGCTAGCGTTATATAGGCCTGGTCCAATGGGATCTGGGATGTTGGATGATTATTTAGACCGTAAAAACGGTAAAAAGAAAGTTGTTTTCCCACATGAAAGTTTGGCAGAAGTTTTGGGTGAAACATACGGAGTAGTAGTTTACCAAGAGCAGGTGATGGGTATCTCACGGATTATGGGTGGATACTCAGTGGGAGATTCGGATGTTCTTCGTAAGGCGATGGCCAAAAAAGACAAATCTAAACTTCCTGCATTGAAAGAGAAGTTTGTAAAAGGGGCGATCGAAAAAAAGATCAGTGAAAAACTTGCCACGGAACTTTTTGAGCAGTTGGAAAAATTCGGTGAATATGGGTTCAACAAATCCCACTCAGTAGCGTATGCTTTTGTTACATACCAGACTGCTTACTTAAAGGCTAATTATTCCATTGAATATTTAACGGCCCTGTTATCTGGGGATCATTCGAAAATTACGGATGTTGTGAAATACATCAATAATGCCAAGGAAATGGGAATTCGAATTTTAGGACCTGATGTTAAAGAATCGGGAATTTCTTTTGAAATTACTGATGATAAAACAGTGAGGTTTGGTCTTTCTTCTATCAAAGGTGTGGGAGAGCTTGCGGCCGAAAACATCATTGTCAATCGAAATGCCATTGGTGGTTACAAACAATTAAGTGACTTCACAAAGAAATTGGATACAAGGCTTGCTAATAAAAAAGTATTGGAGTCCCTTGCTCAAGGGGGAGCCTTTGATTCTTTTGGTTATACAAGAAAAACCATTTTTGAATCAACGGACATGATTCTAAGCTATGCTAACAAAAAACAGGCGGAAGAAAAAGAAGGCCAGTTTTCGTTGTTTGGTGGTGTGAATGGTGGCGGGGAAGAAAACCTCAATTTACCAAAAGATGGAATGGAATGGAATGGGGATGAGCTACTAAGGAGAGAAAAAGAAACTACCGGGCTTTATCTTTCCGGCCACCCACTAGATAAATTTACAGAACAACTAAAAACGTTAAAACCAACTACCATTGAAAACTTAGAAGAGGTCAAGCCCAAATCAAAAGTTGAAATTGCGGGTGTCCTTTCTAAAAAAGTAGTCAAACTCACAAAGAAAAAAGAAGAGTTTGTTAATTTTATGTTAGAGGACCAAACAGGGGAAATAGAATGTGTAGCTTTCCCAAAAACCTATGCCGAATTTAAACATTTATTCACAGAGGACAATACGGTATTCATTCGTGGAATCTTAGAACGACTTGATGCAGACGAATCAGAGTTAAAAGGTCAGATTATTGTAAATAAACTCGAAGAACTAAATTCTGTTACTATTGAAAAGAAAATGGAGAAAACTCTTCATTTAACTATTAATATGTCAGAAGAAAAAAATAGAGATGTGATTTTGAAATTACAAGATGTCCTTTCTGTACATCGCGGGGCATCATCAGTTTTTTTTCATTTGGTTGGGAATGGTGATGAAAAAAAAGTCATTCGTGCCCACGACCATTTCTCCATTGATATCACTCCTGACCTTATGAAGATGTTAACCGATATACTCGGGGAAGGTATGGTTCGCTATACAGTTGGTGAAGAAGTAAGAGTTTTTAGATAAATTTCGTGGAGACAACATCTCTCTCATTAACTTTATTATTAGAGTTCCTTTGGATGGGATCTGGATCAGTTTTTTGTTTGATCTGGTCTTTTTCTAATTTAATTCGAAACCGAAATGTTCACGGATTTGTATGGTCTTTTGTTTTATTTTCCACAGGGCTTTGGTTACTTACCGGAGCCTTTATGTTCACTGGGTTTCATCAATACCTTCCTTCGATTGCCTTAATTCATATTCCATTTGTATTTCTTTCCTCAACATTACTTTATTTATATTTGGAATATTTGTTTTTAGAAAAACCAATCCAAATTAGAATCTATCATTTTATACCTGCTATCGTTTCCGTTATTTTTTTAATTCCATATTTTCTAGAATCAAATGTCGGGAAATTAGAAATTTTGAATCATCTAAATAAAACCGAATATGGATCGGTGCTTG
The DNA here is from genome assembly GCF_026151655.1 of Leptospira soteropolitanensis. Lineage (GTDB taxonomy): Bacteria > Spirochaetota > Leptospiria > Leptospirales > Leptospiraceae > Leptospira_A > Leptospira_A soteropolitanensis. The sequence goes on from NZ_JAMQPN010000001.1 coordinate 980,351, forward strand.
TTGGATTAAATTTTGGAATTAAAATTTCCATTTTGTTATCTGTAGGAATCTTTTTAATTAAAGAGTGGATTCCAAATGTTCGATTGTCTGTTTTTTTTACAAAGAAAGCAGTATATTCTTTGATATTTATACTTCTGATTTGGATCGACTTATTACTCGGCAGTATTGGTTTTACTTTCCAATTTCCTTTTTTCCGTAAACTTAGCGCTTACCTTTTACCAGTTCTTATGTACTTTTACTACTTTACTCGCGAACTTTGGGCGCCATTTGTTTCTGATGTACGCGATAGCATCCAAAGAAACAAATACGAAAAATCTAAATTAGTTTCAGTTCAGTTAGAAACCATCGACCAAAGATTGTATGAATTGATGCGTGAAAAAGTCTTTTGTGATGAAGACTTGAGTCTTTCTAGGCTTGCAGAGATGGCTGAAGTCAAACCAGGACAACTTTCCGAATACTTTCACAAACGTTATGGATTTGGATTTTATCAATACATCAATCAATATAGGATCGATGAGGCAAAACGTTTGTTATTGGAATCAGAAGAAAGATCCATACTATCTATAGCCGATTCCGTCGGTTTCAATTCTAAATCAACATTCAATCGAGTGTTTTTGGAAACGGTTGGATCTACACCTTCTGAGTTTCGTAAACAATCGAAACTTACTTAAATTCACGCAATTTCCAAGTCTCAAAGAATTCCCCAAGACGACATTAGGAATAATCTAAATTAGAATCGGTTCGTAACGAGGAAATTCCATGCGAACCATGATCGATTTTTATTTAAACCTTCCGGCCAAATTCGGTAACAAAAATGCTTTTGCAACGCGAATCGGTGCTGGTGTTTATCAATTCAAAACTTACAACGACCTGCTTTCTGATGCCAAGGATTTAGCATTTGGACTCAAAGGTAATTTATCCGAAAGAGAAAAAGTCGCTATTTTTGCGGACAATGCTTACGAGTGGATACAAACCAGTATCGCAGTGACACTACTTGGAGCAGTAGATGTTCCTAGGGCCTCTGATGTTACGGACCAAGATATATTATATATTTTGAATCATTCGGAATCAAAAATTCTTTTCGTAGAGAATGAAACTGTTTTCAAACGTGTGATTCGTTTGGAATCAGAGTTGGAATATTTAAAGGAAATTGTGATGATTTATCCTCCCAAAGAGGGGAATAAAGAAGTAAGTTCCAGAAGAATTAAAATTTCCACATTGCAGGGGTTAGTGGCAAAAGGAAAAGAGCTTCGAAAAGTTGATTCATCAGACACGGTTTTTTTAAACAATACAATAAAAGAGTCAGATTTGTTTACCATGATTTATACATCGGGAACCACGGGTACTCCCAAAGGTGTGATGTTAACACATGGAAATATATTATTCCAATTAAAAAATCTTCCGATTCGATTGGAAAAAGGAGACCGAACCTTATCAATTTTACCTGTTTGGCATATCTTTGAAAGAATCTTTGAAATCTTTAGTTTATACTATGGAGCTTGTACTTATTATAGTAGCGTTCGTACTTTAAAAGAAGACTTAAAATTTGTTAAACCACATTTTATGGCCTCTGCGCCAAGACTTTGGGAAAGTATATATTCGGGAATCCTGGGAACACTTGCCAAGTCATCTTCGACAAAACAAAAAATGTTCCAATTTGCTATGTTCTTTGCAAAACGATTTTTTACTTCAAGACAAGTCATTACTGGAAATGTTTTAGATATTCATCCGGTAGTTTTTTGGAAACAAGCCCTTCGTTTTATTTATCACTTGTATCGATTTTTTCTGGTGAGTTTGCCACATCTCTTTTTTGATTTCTTAGTTTTATCAAAAATTCGAAAAGCAACAGGTGGAGAACTTCGTGGTTCTTGTTCCGGCGGGGGAGCACTCCCTTACCATGTGGATGAATTTTTTAACACTATTGGAATTCCCGTTTTGGAAGGATATGGAATGACGGAAACAGCACCTGTTCTTGCTATGCGGACTTTCGAAGAAATCATTCCTGGTTCTGTTGGAAAGATTTTCCCAAAAACATATTTAAGGCTTGTTGATCTTCATACAGGAGAAGTTTTTTTAGATACAGAAATTGGAAAATTTGTATTCGGAAGAAAAGGTGAAATCCATGTGAAGGGTAAACAAGTAATGGCAGGTTATTATAAAAATCCTGATGCAACAAACAAGGTTTTGGTGGACGGTTGGTTGAATACTGGCGATTTGGGGATTTTTACTGCAAATCATAATTTGCGCATTGTCGGTAGATCTAAGGAAACGATAGTATTGTTAGGTGGTGAAAACGTAGAACCAGTACCAATTGAATCAAAAATACTAGAATCAGAGTGGATTGACCAATGTATGGTGGTTGGGCAAGACCAGAAATACTTAAGTGTTCTTGTTTATCCCAATATTTCAAGATTTGAAGAACCCTTGACTGGAGATTTTTGGAAACAAAAAGAAGTGATTCAAAAAATAGAATCAGAAATTAAAGCGAAGGTGAATGCGCAAACAGGGTTCAAATCATTTGAAAGAGTAGTTGGAGTTGTTGTATTACCTAAACCGTTTGAAGTGGGCGATGAACTGACAGCAAAATTATCGCTAAAGAGGCATGTAATTACTGAGAAATATAAGTCAGAAATTGCCAATTTGTATTCTAATAATTAGAAGACATCTACTTCCTTATTAGAATTTTTCTTAGTGGAGGAATTAGTTTCCTCCACTGATCCTTGTTATGTTGATGCTAAAACTTCTTTCCGCACTTTGTCCACTAAAGTCTTTTGCCTGGACTTTGATGACATTTTCTCCGGCTTTCAAATTCAAAACTCCTACGAGATACCGATCTTTAAAAAAGAGATCATCAAAATGATGTCCCTCTTTTGTTTTCCATTTTCCTTCTTCAAATCTTAAAGATTCGAAGTTTGCTTGTTTGTAATTCTCCCCATTAAAAACAAACTTAACTTCTTTAATTCCTCTTCTTTGGATATTTTTGATTCCTCCATCGAGGATGCTAACCGTCAGTGGAAAAGCCTTGGACACATTGATATTGTCACCATCATTCAAATTGGTATAATTTTCTCCCACATGAATGAAGAGGTTTACAATTTGGGGAGGTAAATTGTCTTCCACGGGAGGAAGGTAGGCGAGAGGGTCTAGGAGTGTTTTTCCATAGTCCTTTCCTAAAACAAAGTGTAGGTGGCCTCCGGTAGAATGTCCTGTATTTCCTGAAATTCCAATGGTATCCCCAGCAGATACCTGTTTACCGGCCCGGACATTATCATTTCTTGTGCCACCTAAATGGTAGTAACCGCTCACATAACCGTTTTTATGTGCAATCCAAACTATGTTTCCAGATCCACGTTCCTCTTCAAAAGGGTCATCTTCCGCATAACGGGAGTATAGCACAAATCCTTGGCTCATACTTTTGACAGGTTGGAATACAGAGGAGATATCTAAACCATTGTGGAAGTGGTCTTTTCTTGATTCACCGAAGGTACTTGTGATGAGACCTGGAAGTTCCAAACCCTGGATGGGCCAAACAAATTCCGGTTTTATTTCGGAGACTGGTTCCTCTGCGAAAATAAAACTTGCCAAGAGACCGAATACTACAACAATACTTCTCATGTTTAGAGAAGTCTCCTGGCAGGTTCCTTTTTAGGAAAGTAGATAATGAAACAGACTTCTTATACCAATGAAGAAATTTTAGAGATTGTAAAGGCATGTGGTTCTGGGGAAGAAAAAGCCCTTCGGAATTTTTTCGATATTTATTCCCAGGACATTTACAATTTCCCCATCCGAGTCTTTCATTTGAGCGAGGATGATGCTTCCGACTATTATATTTATGCTTTTGAAAGGTTAAAAACCGGAAAACGTTTTAAAAGTTTTGTGGGAAAATCTAGTTTTAAAACTTGGTTTTTCTCGGTTTTAAGAAACTTGCTGATTGATTGGCAACGCACCAAACGCGAGGTCAAAACCCAAACCATTTCCAAAGTCAATAAGGAAGGGAAGGAGTACAGCACCATTGAGGACGAACCAGACAAAAGATCCGAGGCTTTGGCTTTGGCCCTTGATGTTTCGGATCAGTTCCATTCCGTTCTCTCTACGATCAAAATAGAAAACCGCGTAGTCTTTAAACTCTCCTTTGTTTATTATCTCCATTTGGATCCAGAAGAAGTTCAATATATAGCAGAAAAAACAAACCGTTCTGGGGAAGAGATTAGAATTGATGTTTTGCGACTCAGAGAAGAACTTTCCGGCCGTGAAGAAGAAAATTTAAAAATGGAAGATAAAATCACATCTCTGTATTTGAATATTCTGGATTTAAAGGAACAAAAAAAAGCAAAAGCCCAAGGGGATTCCGTAGAAGCCCAGTATTATAAGGAGAGGCTTGACCATGCTTTGGCCAAAAAGTATGAACAAAGGAAGAAATTAATCGAGAAAAAACAAAAAGGACATTTTCTTGTCCGGACCCCATATAGAGAGATTGCTAAAATTTTAGGGATTTCCGAGGGTGGTGTCAGTGTCACCCTGCTTCGGGTTCTAGAAAAAATGCAAAAAAAAATGCATTCTGTGGCTGGGGAGGGCTAATTTCTTTCGTCATACTCTTGCAGGGTGGGGGGACCACATGGAAAATCAGGGTTTTAACGTAGAGACGATGGAGCTAGCCAGGGAGATATTTGTCCGAGGTGAGTATCCGAGCGAGGTTGAGTTGCAGAATCATCCCCGTTTGCAAGAGGCCTTCTGGTTTTGTGAAGAGGCGTTCTTTGCAAGTTTGCGTGAGGAAATGGTCTCCGCTCAACCCTTTGCTGAGTCTTTGGACCTTGCGAAAGCGGAGATTGCCATGACCAAAGCACCGCTTCCTTTGCCTGAATTTTTAAAAGAATACACACGCCATAATTTGATTTTGCCCGAAAAGAGAGATAGTCTGATCGTTCGACTAACACAGTCAGGTGTTCGTGTGATTGATAGCCTTGTTGAGTCCTTACAAATCCGTGGAAGTTTTGAGTTTGCTCCTTCCATGCGTTCTGCCTCTGCAGAAGTTAGTTCTGGTGATGCGAATGCCGTTATCTTTGAAGAAACCACGAGCGAAAACCAAAAGTTCTATTACCAAATTGTAAAGGAAAACCAAGGGGAAGTTTACTTATCAGTGAAAGCGGAAGGAACTCCTGCATTTCAACAAGTGAATTTGCGTAGAGAAGGAAGGTTTATTCTTTCTAGTAAAATCAGTCTAGAAGGCAGTGCGAGCTTTTCGGGATTAGTCCCTGGTAGTTACACCATAGAGTTTGTTGGCCCTGGCCGATCAAAATCGTTTGACTTGTCTATCCTCGTCGGATAGGTTCATGGGAGCATGCTCTCCCTAATCATCGATAGAGTCGGTAACGTTAATATCTTTAACGTTTTGGAGGATCATCTTCCTGTCGAAGAATCCCATATTCAATCTACGTTAGATGACGATCTGATATTAGAATATTTAGGAGAAGTCGAGAGACTCGTCCATGTTTCTCAATCTGTTCTTTCCAAACCAAACCAAATCCTCAATGCAGATATCTTACAAGATTTAAAAATCCTCGGAGAAACCTTCTACCAACAATTTTTTCCACAATCGATTATTGAAAAATTAAAAAATACAACAAAACATAGCATTCATTTTAATATCGATCCAACTCTCGCCTTGGTTCCTTGGGAATTATTACATGACGGAACTAGTTTCCTTTCGGACAAGTTTCGGATAGGAAAGACCATACGAGGTGGATTACATCGTCCTACGCATCATGAAAATCGAAAGATAAAGATGCTCATCATTGCCGATCCTACCGAAGATCTTCCGCATGCACAAAAAGAAGGTGAGGTTTTGTTTTCTGTTCTTAGTCAAAAGGTTCCGACACATCTTTTGGAATTGGAATTTATTGGTGGGAAGCAGGTCACCAAACTAAAGTTACTTTCTCTTATAAAAGATAAACATATTATTCATTATTCAGGGCATCTTCATTTTTCTGATGATTCATTGGAGAACGGTTGGTTATTATCGGATGGGAAGGTATTAAAGGCACGCGAAATTAAGTCTACTGGGATCGATACAGATTTAGTTTTTTCCAATTCTTGTATGTCTGCAAAGTCAGCGGGCAAAAAATTAAATACAAATGTGATGAACCAATATGCAGGAGCATTTCTGACTGCAGGTATCAAAACTTTTGTAGGTACTAATTGGGAAATTTTAGATAACGAAAGAACAATCGATTTTACAGTCAGATTTTATACTTTTTTGTTTTCTGACAAATCGGTGGGTGAGTCTTTGTTTTTGTCCAAAGAATTTGCCAGACGAAACTATCATACTAATGATTTAACTTGGGCAAACTATGCATTGTATGGAAATCCAGACTTCTCTTTATTCGTAAAAGAAAGAAGAAACTTCCATTCTGCACAGATTTTAAATCCAACATCGGTATTAGAGTTTTATCCCACTCCCATTGCCGTTGCCTATTCCAAGTTAGTGAACTCAGGAAAATCTAAAACTACTGGGAAAAATAATATTCTTAGTTTGGCTAAGTTGTTTGAAGCAATCAGTCAAGTAGTAGGGATGATGGTTTTTAGTGATCATGCCGCCCATGCAATGAACAAATCAATTCCGAATAACCCTGATGATGCGGTGTCATTACGAAAATGGTGGGAACTTGTGTACGGATGTATTTGGGATTTTCAAAAACTAAAAATCTCCAGTATTTTAGAGCAGGCCTTACCTGTTTTGCATGAACAAAAAGAAACGATTTTTAAAATTGTAGGATGGATGGAATCTTGGGAAAGAGATGAAATCCAAGAAGACGAAATCGAATCTTACCAAATCATTCTTCAGTTCTTTTTGGAGAATATGTTACTAGAGTTTTCCGAATTAGAGAAAATAAGTATTCTTCTCGTTTCAGAAAATCATAATCCGCATTTTTATTTTAAAGGGATTAAACCCGCTTATTTATATCCATCCTCGCCCGCATCAAAAGATAAATTACAAGAACAACTTTCTAAACATAAAGGAAATTTAGTTCTTGTCCATGAAACTCGTAAAACTGTGATACCTTTTCCAACTTACTTCAAAGAAAAAAAGGAAACTGGGGATTTGGAACTTGTATTTAACGGTCTCACTCCCTTTGTTTTAGGAGCTAAACAGAATTGAGTTTATGCCATCCAGATTTTGGTAACGTATCATGCGGTGCCTGCTGTGGTTTATTTAATTTAAAATTGCAACCCAAAGAGTTTAAAACTCTGTTGTCAGAAAGAACTTCCGAGTTTTATGCCACTGTCGACTTTGAGGTTCGTCATACGTTTCCTATATATCGCAAAGAAAGAGAAACAAAAGAAGTATCCATTCCTAAAAAAGATGATATGACTTACAATTGTCCTTTTTTAGGTTATGTTGATTCAACCAAACAACGCATAGGTTGTATGATTCATCCAATTTTTACCGGAGACCCTAAGAGCCAAAATTTTTCTTTTTACGGTGCTTCCATATGCCAAGCCTATGATTGTAAAAATAAGGAAAGTGTATTGGCTGGCCTTTGGGAATCTTTCTTTGTGGAAATAGCAAAAGATTCTGTGGAGTATTCATATTTATCGGCAGATCATATTTTTACAAGTGCGATCGAACGATATTTCCAATTGATCCAGCGGAATATAGATTCTTTGTTTCAAGAGTTGCGACTTGAGCTTGTGGATTTATTTCGAACTCGTTTAACTAGTTCAATCGATTCTAATTTGACTTCGTTTGAAATTAATTATGAGAATTTCTCTGAACTTGAGGCTTTGGATATTTATTTCACCAAAGAATTAGGAGAATATTGGAAAGAGTGGAGCGAAGTGTTTAGGCAAAAAAATCCCGGATAGAGGTTCTTATCCGGGTTTTGATTGGAGTAAAATTTGCTTATGCTTTAGATGTAACAGTTGCTACTTTTGCTTTTGTTTCAGCTACAACAGTGTTTGCCTTTCCAATGAATGTTTCTACTTGAGAAATTCCTTCTTGAAGGTATTTTCTAAGATTTACGGAAACTTCACTTTGGTCTTGCGCACCTTTTGCCGCTAAATTTTGGAATCCCGCGTTGATTTCAGAAAATGCCTTTTCTGCTTCGACTTTTGCTGTGTTCACAGTGCCTAGGATGAAGTTTAATCCGTCTTTTACTTGTTGTTCCATTTTCATTTCTCCTTTTCGTTTTGTGCAATGCACTACACCTTTTTGTGCGCCGCACATGGATTTGTCAACCCGTTTTTGTATTTTTTTTCCGTATCCCACCAAAAAAGTGGATAGATGCCTCACCCGGAATTTTTGCCTATCCAGTGGAAATCGACCTATTTAGAACTTCTCGACCAACGTATTTTGCCTGGTAAAAAGGAATTTTTGAAATTAACTACCGCCGATGATACCATTATTGCCATTCGAGAAATGGCTGTTAGGGGAGCACCGGCAATTGCCATCACCGGAGTATTTGCACTTACATTAGGCGCCAAATCTAAGTCAGGTGCTAGTACTGAAAACGAGACATCCAAATTACTTTCTTCCGTACTTGAGTCGCGTCCCACTGCAGTTAATTTGAGTTATGCGATTCGAGAAGCAAAAAATCGAATTCAAGGAATTGTTGATTGGGAAACCATCGCTCAAATTTGGGAAACCTATGGTTTGGAAATGATGAAGGAAGATTTGGCGGCAAACAAGGCTTTGGGGGAAAATGGGGTTTCTTTGTTCCCTAAGGACCAATCTGAATTTCATATCATTACCCATTGTAATACGGGTGCCCTTGCTACCGCAGGACATGGCACAGCTCTTGGGGTCATTCGAAGTTTGCGTGATGTAGGAAAGAAAGTAGTCGTTTACGCAGATGAAACTAGACCTTTTCTTCAAGGTTCGAGACTCACTGCATTTGAGATGATGGAAGAGGGAATTGAATGTTATATCATCACAGATGGAATGTCTGGTTGGTTGATGAATCATAAAAAGATTGATGCTGTCCTTGTTGGCTGCGACCGGGTAGCTGCAAATGGAGACACTGCTAACAAAATCGGAACTTATAATTTAGGGATAGTAGCCAAAGAACATGGAGTCCCATTTTACGTCTGTGCCACAAAAGATAGTTTTGATCTAAATTTAAAATCAGGGGAAGAAATTCCTATTGAAATGCGAAAGGAATCAGAAGTGACCCAATTCGATTTTCTAAAGGAAGCCGATGGAAAGTATTTATTTCCTGAGGGAAAAACCTCACCTTTAGGCGCAAGGGCATTGAATCCTTCCTTTGATATAACGAAAGCACACTTAATTAAAAACTTTATCACAGAATTTGGATGTTTTCCTCCTTCAGAGATTTCTAATCGTCTAAAGACTGTATGACGGAATTTGCAATTTTAGGCGGAGGTTGTTTTTGGTGTACGGAAGCTGTGTATCTAAGGATACCAGGTATTTTGTCAGTTACCTCTGGATATGCCGGTGGCACCACTTCCCATCCGACCTATAAAGAGATTTGTACAGGCACTACAGGTCATGCAGAAGTTATTAAAATTGAATTTGATCCAGAAGTGATTTCTTATTCTAAATTACTGGAAATCTTTTGGGTTTCCCATGATCCTACTACACTCAATAAACAAGGTAATGACGTCGGGACACAATATCGGTCTGTTATTTTTTATTTGAATGAAAAACAAAAAGAATTAGCAGTTGAATCGAAAAGAAAACATGCTTATTTATTTCCTGATCCAATTGTAACGGAGATTTCTGAAGCTCCAGAGTTTTATCCTGCGGAAGATTACCACCAAGATTATTTCACACTAAATCCGCAGAATCCATACTGCCATTATGTGATTTTTCCCAAATTGAAAAAACTAGGTTTAAAATTATAATCGTTGTAAGGTGGTTATTTCCCTTTAAACGCGGTTAACATTGCTTTTTCTTGGTTGGGGAAAAAATTCATAACAAACGCAGTTTGAGCTTTGGTTATTTTTTCCACTTGTCTTCTATATTTGATCACAGCACCAGGGTGAGCAGTGTTACGTACAACCACTTTAACATTGTCTTGGTTGTAACGTGCTCCTTTCAGCTCTTCTATTTTTGATCTGAGTAACTCGACTGTTTTGTTTTTCTTTTGATACGCATCAAAAATTTCTTTGAATTTTTCTTTTCGGGCATCATCCAATTTACCACGAGATCTCTGAACCACTTCTTTGATTTTTTGAATTTCTGGTACAAGGGCTTCTAACTCTCGCTCAAATTCAGCAAGTCTAGTACTACCTTCTGTTAGTAATCTGTCATTTTTATAATGGAATCCTACTTCTACAATCGTATCCATTTGTGCTGTGGAACCCAGGGAAGACACAGTAATTCCTTGGTAAGAAATAATATCTGAGCCAATGATGGAGGAAGATTCTCCTGTCAGAATTACATTTCCTAAACATAGAATTTTACTTCCTAAAATAAAATTTTCTACAATACAGTCGCCATCAATTTCGAGGTTTGCATTTTCAATGAACTTAGCACGTAGATCACCCTTGATGCGAATGACACCTTTTCCTTTGGCTTTCACTCCACCTTTTACTTCTAAGTCTTCGCCAACAACAACGTCGGATGACTCCACATTTCCATCTAAATATAAAGAACCTTGGCAATTAACAATGGCACCCTCTTCGATCGTTCCTTTAACTCGAATCGTTCCTTCAAAGTTGATGTTCCCTGTTCCTAGTCCAATGTTACTCTCTATATTTAATTCAGGAGAAACTGTGAGAGATGTATCTGTTGAAAAAACAACTCCACTAAGAGATGCAAAATACTCTTTAAGTTGGCGACCAGGTTTTTCAGGATCTTCCACAGTTTTTGGTAGAATGTTTTTTCCTAATGTAAGTCTTGGTCTATCGATGGGATTCGGATATATTGGGTTTCCTAAAACGTCAATTCCTTGTTCGCCGGCAACTCCTTCAAACAAAGTAGCAAGTCTTTCGCCTTCTTTTACGTGAACATACTTATTAATATTTCTATAATCTGCGGATCCGTCATCTTTTAAAACAACACGTTGTGCCCTTGGGAAATAAAATTTAATCCAACCGCTTTCGCCTTGTTTGGCGGGTTTCCCTTGAGCTACTACAAAATTAAATTCTTCTTTTACTTTGGTAGGATCTTTTAGTATTTTGTCGATTTCGATCGCTGCTAAATCAACCTCTTTCATCAAAATCCGATCTCTATGAATGGAAGCATTATCAAGAGCTTCATAAATCAATATATTGCTCATTGAACCGCCTAACAACCAAATTGGTTTTGCCACCAAAGTTGCTGTAAGTCGATCCTCGGAGATTTGGATTTTCAGTCCCCGTTCCGGATTGAAGTCCGGTGCATTTTTAACGTCCATTCTGTTAAAAGTATCGGCATTTTTTTTAGGAGAAACGACAAATTCTATCGATTCAGCCAATATAGAAAACTTCCAAAAGTTTGGAGGAGGGCTGGAACTCCAAAGATTTGGGAATGTAGGGGGAGGCTGTCCCCATGAGTGAGGGCAGTGGAGGTGCGGTGGACATAAGGAATTCGTTTTTTTTGGAACAGGAGAGCCAACTTTTCCGATTCCTCTGGGGAGATCACAGAATCCGTCTGTCCGTGGAGGAGCGAAACTGGACCATTTAAAGTTTCTAACTGGTAAAAGGGGGAAAGATTTTCCGGAAGATTTTCAGGAACAGTGTCCAGGACACGTTTTGCCAATTGTTTCCGGAAGTTTCCATCGGCTCCCACTTGGGAAAAGAATTCTTTTGCCAGGTTAGATGTTTTTTTCAGTAGGATTTCCGCACGGGCCTCATTTCCCATTCGTTTGAGCCCATTGTCCAAAGCAGCTTCATAGTAAACAGATTCCAATTCTTCTGCAAGATTTGGCTCAAATCGATGGAGCATATTAAAAAGAATCACATAAACGGCATAGGGATCGACATGGTAGTTTGAAAAAACGAAGGGAACCGTCTCTAAAAAATTACAATAAGCTCCGATGACCATCGATGTTTTGATTTTGTTTCTTGTATTGGATTTGGAAGCAGCAATAAGCCCCATTCCACCAGAAAAACTAGCAGATAGATATCCTAAATCCTCTCCATTGAACAGTTGTTTTGTGGAATAGATTTCCATCATCAGAGCTTGGATATTGGATATAGTTTTTTCTTCGATTCTTAACCCTTTCACTTCTGGTAGTTCAGGAAGGATCACACTATGGTTGGAGCTGGCAATGTTTTCTGCTAGTTCTAAGATCCTTGGATCGTCAATACCCATTGCACTCATGCCATGTTGTATAAAAACACCTGGTAAAGTATTTGGATTTTTTCCTGCAGGATAAAAATGAAATGCTCTCCTACCTGTATTGGGAAGTAGAAGTTCCTTACGCTCTAAAGATTTTTTTTGTTTCAACCCGGCATAACTCAAAATGAGTGGAATTGCCAAAACGTAAGGTTTCATTCGGTTTTAGTTTTTGGGAGTAGGGAATTTTTCCAACAATAAAATCAAATAAAGTCTACCCATATACTCTTCTCCTCGCCTGTCTTTGAGATTGAAGATAAGTATATACTGGCGAAAATGTTCGAGAGAAATGGGGACTAACTTATGGTTTAAATTCTCCGGTGGCAAAATGTCTATTTCGTAACGGCCAAGTCTCATTTCTGTAATTAACTTCCCGGCGATCTGGTTTGCAAATTCCATCATGATGGATGCAGAATGAGAACGGGAAGTGGGATCAATTTGAAAGGCTTTGGCAATTTTAGGAAGGAGCTTTAGTTTGGTATAACCATCTAATGCTAAATATACTTTTCCATTGATATCACCAACAAATTCAACAAGTGTACAATTCTCAAAACATAGTCCTTCATTTTTTGAAGGACCATAAGCTTCTCTTTCTGCGTAAATCAGTAAAGTTTTTTGAAAATGTTCCGGTAATACTTGCGAAACAGTTAGAATGAATTTTTCATCAATGAGTGGATCCATTTATGCCGCGTGGTAGAGGATACTTTCTTCCAAAGATTTATATGCAGCTTTAATCCAAATATCGAATTTGATTCCAGGGATGGAGCTGTTGGAGTAACCAAGTGCCACTTCAGAAGGATAACCAAGTTTGTCTAACTCCTCGATGAATTGATTAAAAAAATCAGAAAAGACATCGAGTTTGTCATTCGGAATGATCGCTGCATATAAGGTCTCTTCTAATTGATACAAACCCAATCCGATACTTGAGTTTTGTTTTCCAAGTAAGTTGAGCCCTATCGCTATTTCAGATTGAAAGTTTGTATTTATGAATTTGAAGAGAATCAAAGTCACATTTTCTTTAGATTCAAAAACGGATTTGGCCATCCCGTAAAAATGTGATGCATTAAAAAGTTTAGAAACAGGATGTTTTATCACCTTAGCATATTCTTTTTTCGCCATTATCTTTTCGGATATAACTGTCGATTTTTCCCAGAAAAATTGGATTTCTGATTCATTCCAAGTTTCTTTGGTTGAGAAACACAAAAAACCAAATAAATGCGCATTCATTGTTAATGGTATATATAATTTTCTTTTTCCATTGGAAATGGCGGGAAGTAATTCTCTAATTCTTCCTTCTTCGTATTCGTTCCACTCCACTGCATTGTCATCTGTTTCGACTAATATTTCTGCTTTTTGCCAAAAACATTCCTTAAATTCTTTTCCATTAAAGTAGAAGTATTGTATAGAACTGAGTTTTTCACTAGTAAAAGCGAACGGAAATTCCTTTACTGCTTCACAAAATAACGATCGTTCTTCGGCCTCGATCTCTTCGCGGGCAAGAAGTATTGGATCTTTTTTCCAGAGAATTTCATTCGTTTTGGGCTCAGCATTAGAAGCATCTATTGGTAAAGAAGTCGCCGTATCAAAAATAATATCTGCTTGTGGTTCCTGACCTGTTAAACCTTCTGTATGCTGTGGATCCTTTGAGGTTTGGGACTGGTCTGGTTTTTGGAAGTCCAAACTGTATAAGAATAATGCGAGCAATAAACAAGATACGGCTAGAAGAGTAAAACTCACCCAGGAAAAATAGAAAGTGTACTGAAGGATGACGCCAATGATAAAAAAAATTGCGGGAATTGTATATCGTTTCATGGTTACTTAGCCGTTACTCAATATAACGGGTAAAATGGGGATTCGCTAAACTGATTTTCCCTTTCCGCTGAGGCAAATGAAACTCTATTCTGAATTGGCCGAATACTATTTTACCATTGAAGAACCAAGCCGTAAGTTTTCGGAAGAAATTCTTTTCCTGCGAGATACATTTAAGCGACATAAAATTCATACTGTTTTGGATATCGGTTGTGGAACAGGCGAACATATCAAGGAACTCCAAGGAATGGGTTTCAAACCACTTGGAGTGGACGGTTCTCCAAGGATGTTGGAGATTGCCAAGGTTCGGTTTCCCCATTGCCAATTTGAACTAGGAAAAATGGAAGCCTATGTCGCAAAACAACCTGTAGACGCAGTGATTTGTTTGTATGGAACCTTTAATTATCTCATAAACGATGATTTAGTTCAAAATTTCTTACGTAATTGCCATAAAAACTTAAAACAAGCCGGGCTTTTGGTTCTGGAAATTTGGAACGCAGACCCAATCCACAGAATCAAACGAAAACCTATCACAACAGTAAGTAATGTTCGTCAAGGTGCTACCTCGATTCGCAGAAATAGAGGATTTCGATTAACGAGAGCAGACGATGTTGCCATTGTAGAAGTAAACTATGTATATAATCTAAATCAAAAGGATTTAAAAGACAAACATACCATGCGTGTCTTTCATTTCCCACAAGTTCAGAATTTCTTAGACGATAATAAATTTGATGTTCTACATGTTTATAGCAACTACGACGGTGAAAAATATATAAAAACCGGCGCAAGGATGCTCATCGTAGCCAAAAAGAGGTCTTGACTTTCTTTTTTTCGTACGGTATCCCAATCTATTGGGAGAACCTATGTCTAGTCCAAACCATTTCCAAGTCATCGTTATTGGAGGAGGGCCCGGCGGTTATGTCGCAGCCATCCGTGCTGCACAATTAGGTTTACAAACTTGTCTTGTGGAACGTGAAAAACTTGGCGGAGTTTGTTTGAACTGGGGTTGTATTCCCACCAAAGCTCTGTTAGAAAGTGCTCATGTTTTAGAACATTTAAAACATGCAGCTAGTTTCGGTTTGTCTTGTGAAAATATCAAAGCTGATTTTGATGCAGTGATCAAACGTTCTCGCTCTGTTGCCGACCAAATGGCCAAGGGTGTTGAATTTCTCATGAAGAAAAACAAAATCACCGTTGTAAATGGTGAGGCAAGTTTCCAAAATTCCAAAACCATCCAGGTAAAATCGAGTGCAGGAGAACCTTCCACTTTTACTGCCGATTTTTTTATATTAGCGGTGGGTGCAAAAAACAAAGCTCTCCCATTTTTACCTTTTGACGGAAAACGCGTGTTATCTGCTAGGGATGCCATGATCGAACCGAAAGTCATTTCAAACCTTGCCATCATTGGGGCTGGTGCGATTGGCGTGGAGTTTGCCGATTTTTATGCAAGTATGGGATCTAAGGTCACCATCATTGAATTCCAAGACCATTTACTTCCCAATGAAGATTTGGAAATTTCGGGAGTTCTGGAAAGAAGTTTTAAAAAACGAGGGATAGAACAGTATTTGAGTTTTGGTGTAGAGACAGCTACTGTCTCAGATTCAGGATTGGAACTTACCATACAAGATCGTAAATCGGCAAAAAAAGAAAAATTAAACTTTGATAAGGTGATTGTTGGAGTGGGAATATCACCTAATACAAGTAATATTGGTTTAGATGAAATTGGAATCAAATTGAAAAATGGATTTGTTGACTTTGTAGGAAACTATCGTTCTACAGTGGATCATATCTATGCCATTGGGGATTGTATTGTTACACCAGCTCTTGCCCATGTGGCCAGTGCCGAAGGAATCCGTGCGGCAGAGGATATTTCTGTGCGACTAGGGAACCCACACCATTTACAAATTTCAAGGCTCAATTATTCGTATATTCCTGGATGTACCTATTGTCATCCAGAAGTGGCAAGTGTCGGCCTTACTGAAGAAAAAGCCAAAGCACAAGGTTATGAGGTCAGTGTTGGAAAATTTCCGTTCACTGCCAGTGGTCGTGCCCAAGCCCAAGGGGACACAACGGGAATGGTTAAAATTGTTTCTGATAAAAAACATGGGGAAATTTTGGGTGCACATATCATTGGGAGTGGAGCAACAGAAATGATCGCAGAACTGACGCTTGGTGCCAATATGGAAATTACTGTTCGGGAGCTTGCAAACACCATTCATGCCCATCCTACTTTGTCAGAAGGAATTATGGAAAGTGCGGCGGCGGTGTTAGGTGAAGCGATTAATATATAAGGGGGGTCGAATTGTATGTTCGATTTTGTCGCTTTCCTGGAGCGAATTGGATGAAATTCTCTGAAATTGCAAAAGAAACTGATATCTCATCGATTGGTTTATCATCTGTGCTTCGTGAGGATGGAAGTAGCCATAAAGGAGGCTATTCTTTTGATGTGAGTTATGTAAAGGATCAAAATGGGAAAACAAGTATTATAAAATATAATGATGACTTTAGAGATGGAGTTATACCTGAACCGAAATCTCCTCTCGACCAATTTTTGGATCGAATTTCAAATGAACCGTCTAACAAATTTTCCTATAATCCTTATTATATGGTAGATGGAAATGGGAACAGAACTCCGAATTTCTTTACTGCAGTCGGAAAAGATAACTGGCAATTGAATAAAGACTGGGATAGTAAAGGTGATATTGGGCTATCCGCAGATCAAAGAAAAGAATTCTCCAAATTAATGAGAGATATGGCGTTAAAACATGATCCTCCTGTAACATTGACAGATGATAATGTTAAACAGATGTGGAATCACAGACATCATCTTCATGTAACGGAAATTAACAAATGAAATTAATAGTCATTTTATTTTTAGTCGTTTCTTTACTTTCTGGGTGTTCATCAGATTTAAAATCGCAAAGACAAATTGAAGAAGAGCAAATTTATCTATCTGAAATGAATTATCTAGTCGAAAGTTACGTTCCTTTGTCTAAACAAATGAAACAAAAGAAATACCCAGATACCTGGATAGAGAATCTTTACTTTGAATCTACTAAATATAAAGTCAAAATCAATACTTCCGCATTAGAGAAGAGAAATATGTCGGCTACTATTGCCATAAAAGAAATTCTGAATATTTATGAAGAAGGAAGGGAGAAGGTTTTCTTTTTTAAAAATGGTCTCATATTTAGGATCGTTTATACGGAGCCAGTGATGCCTCCAGATAGTCCTTCTTATCCTGGCGACTATGGCCTTCGATTTGATTTTAAGAATGGGAAACTAGAAACTCTAGGTTGCTATTTCCAACAAAAACCATGCCAGGAAATGATTCATTTGGATCCATCAGGAGAAGTAGTAAAGGTAACCAAAGAAAAAGCACAATGTACTAAGGGTTGCGGACACTTAGTTCCCTATCGAATTCCAGGATACTACAAGATCGCCGATCACAAAGTGCGAGTCAGAAAGGAGCCTTCCGTAAAATCGGAAATCGTCGCCGAACTGAATAAAGATACTCCTGTTGAAGTAATCGCAGATTCAGAAGTTTTTGAAGAAATTTTCCCTCATTATGGAACATGGGGAAAAGTCAGATTGGAAGATGGGAGGGAAGGTTATGTATATGGAGCTTTTCTTCGTGCACCTGGTGAAATCGACGTAGTATCCATACGCGAAAAAGCGGGAGAGTGGAAAAAGAAAAACGGATGGAAAGAAAAATGAAGTGAAACTTCTTTATTTAGCATGTTTTACTTATTTTTTCAATTGCTCACACGTTTTCGAACTTGAAGTAAAAAAAGAGGTCGGTGGCACAGATTATATTCTGGCGGAAACTGCATGTAGCCGGTATGGTTATCGCATTCCCGTTATTGAAGAACTCATCTGGGCCGATGTTTTCGGAGGACTGAATGAAGTTCGTTCGAAAATGACTAACATTGAACGGTATGCAATTTTATCGTCAAGTAGAGAAGGGATTCTCGACTTTCATTTAGGTTACATTTTGCAATCCAGAGAAACATACATTTTTAAGAACACCGTCCCAGTTGGTTATGGGTTTTGTATTCCAAACCATAAAACTATTCCGTATCATTACGCTCTCATAAGCAATCGAATCATAGATTATATCTCCTCAAAATTTAAAAAAACGCAATTTTCGTATATTGGAAAAGGGACATACAAAGAAGCAGGGCTTTGGTGCGCAAAGATATCTCATAATGAAAAACGTATATTAATCTCTACTGACGATATAGGGACTTTCAGGAATTCTTCACTTTTTAAAAACCTTTTTAAGGTTGGAATTGAATCTTTTTGGTTAATAGATAAGACAGAGGATTTTTTCTTCCATCAAGTCTATTATAGTTTTTCAGACAGAATCGAAGTAGAAGAAGATATAAATCAAGAAAAAGGAATTATATGTCGTTCATCAAATTAAAAGTCGAATTTGAACTAAAATACCAACTAATTTAAATTTCATAATTTTATCACAAATCAAAGGGAAGAAATCCAAAAGCAAAAGCTGAAAGAAAAAATAGCAGTAAATGCAGATAAAATCAACGAACTGAATAGTTTGCAGATAGAGAACAGAGTCAATGCATTGAATCAAAATGGCAAATTAAGCCAAGGGAAAAATGGGCCAATTGCGCAAACTGTCAAATCCACATATGAGTATTTTCAAGGAATTAATATCGAAACCGAAATTGCAGGTCTATCTGGCGATAAGAAAGCGATTGCAAGGGATGCGCTTAAATATATACAAGATTACACATCAGCAGACCAATTTGCTAACGACACCCAAAGTGCACTTTGTAACGTGATTTCTGCTTGGGAGGCTGGGATACTAGCGAATAGAAGCCCAGAACAAGTGAATCGAAACTTTGCAGAGTTTTACAAAGAACAAGTTCTTGCGGGGAATATCAAAAAAGACAACTATGGTAGCACAGTAGGAGTTTTTTACAATAGCGATAAACCGTATTTGGAACCTACAAAGGTATTGTCTAATAACATTGACTTCTCGACGGATGCAGGAAAGGCAAGTGCAATTCAGGAGTTGAATACAACCTCTGCTCGCGTAGCTCAAATCTATCTTGATTATCCAGGTGGGAAAAAAGGAGAACATTTTGTGATTGCTTATAAAAATGCTCAGGGAGACTGGATTATCAAGGATCATAATGAGAAGGGATCAATGAATCCAGACAATTGGAAGAATGGTGGAAAATTAATAAATGCAATAAATAGAGGACTAATCGCAGATATCCGGTTAGTGGAATAAGGAGTAAGAATGAAAAAGATTGCCTATGTGTTTTTAGTAAGTTGTGTTTTCATCAATTGTGGGATAACCCCCCTTGATGAAAAATATGCAGATAAAAATCACTTCTATTACTTTGTTGATAGACTAGAAAATCTGCATAGATATGGATTTTCTGATTTAGAGCGGTACCAATACGGGAAGTTTGATACTCAAACGGCAAGTTTAACCTTGTATGGCATTACTACATGGGAGCCGAAAAAGGTTTTAAAATTCAAACATTATAAAGATGATGTTTTTTATATAGATGGCTATGAAAAGTTTTTCCTGCATCTAGGAAGAAAAGATTGTACAGATATAGTATTCGCCTTACACAATCCTCTAACTTAATTTAGATTATTGATCTTCTTCCATTTTTAATTCTCGGATTCCTTCTTGGAAAACTTGATAGGGAGTTCTTCCGTTCATATTTCTGCCTTGATGTGATCTTTCGTTGTTATAGAACTTTAGATAAACCTGGAAATCTTTTTCCATTTCTTCTACTGTTTCATAAAAGTTGGTTCTCCCAGCGACCCTGAAGTGTTCGTCGAGCAATGTTCGATGAAGTCTTTCCACATATCCGTTGCTTTGTGGTCTTCTCACTTTTGTCGTTCTATGTTCTATATCTTCTAGTTGAAGGAATAATTCAAACGGATGTTGGTCTTCTCTCCCACAGTATTCTCGTCCATTATCTGTTAGAATTGTTTTGATAGGAATGTTGTGTTCTTCGAAGAAAGGAAGTACTTCATTGTTTAAAGTCTGAACAGCCGTGATTGGCATTTTCGATGTATGAAGAGTTCCCCACGCATATCTGGAATGACAATCTATAACTGTCTGCAGATAGACTCTTCCTATTCCTTTCAAGGTTCCTACCATAAAAGTATCCATAGCCACTAAATCACCTGTAAAATCAGCCTGAATGTGCCTGTCTCGGTATTCAGGATTGAATTTCTCAAGTAGCTTTATTTGATTTTCATTCAATTCAATAGGATGTTCTTTAAGATGTTGATCCAGTCTTAAAAGTCTTTGGTGTTTCGTAAGAAGTTTAGTCCTTGTCCAAACCCCTCGGACTCCGCCTGAACTTACGCTATGACCTTTTAAATTCAATTGTTGAGCAACACGAATGGAACCATGAGTTGGATTGATGAGGCTATAATCCAGAATCACTTTTTCGAGTTCTTCCGACAATCGGTTTGGATGAGGGTTGGTCGCTCCAGATACTCTGTCGATCAAACCTTCTGAACCAAACGTTTGGTAGTTTCTTCTGATCTCATAGAATTGTTGTCTGGAGTAGCCCATGATCTTACAGGCTTTACTGACATTGCTTAATTCATTTGCTAATTCTAACAAATTTAGCTTTCTTCTCGCTGCTTTGGTGCTTACGTTGGTATTGGTGGTCATGCATTTTCCCTCCTAGGAAATGACTTTGTGGTAAAAATCATTTTTCTAAATAGAGGATGTGTGACCACTGCTTCTTTACGAAACTGTCAGGTGAATACTATACTAGCACAAAAAGATAGAGTCATTGATTTTCTTAAGGATAAAGAAGATATCAAGTCTAGTTTTGCTGGAGGGTATGGCGAAGAAGAATTAATTTCCCTTGAAGCATGCAAAGCCCATGCGGAAAGAGTTCAAAAAGAAATCGAAGACGCCCAACAGTGTGATGGTTGCCAAGGTCCAATGTAATTAATTTTTGTAAAATGATAACTCCTATCACTTATAAGGGTGAAATCAAAAATGTGGACGTTTCGTTTTTTCAAAAAATTTGATTAAACGAAACTGTTTCAGTTGTGAATGGTCCAAATAAAAAAAGACTGAGGCCAATTTCGTTACCGGAGATTAGTGACTCCAAATCTATCTTGATTATAGATTTTCTCCTACTTACACTCTCAAATTAGAAAAATATTGGTTGATTCAAAAATAAAAAGTGTATATTTTTAAGATATACATGAATTTTCCTGAGTTTTCGACCATTGAAGGTTTTGATTGGGATAAAGGAAATGTTGAAAAAAATTGGATTAAACATAAAGTTAAACCGGGCGAAACCGAAGAAATCTTCTTTAATGAACCATTGTTAGTTGTAAGTGATGATGTTCATTCTGAAAATGAAAAGAGATTTGCGGCTTTAGGTATTAGCAACTATTCAAGAAAGTTATTTGCTGTTTTTACTGTTCGAAATAATAAAATCAGAATCATTTCTGTCAAAGATATGAGTAAAAAGGAGAGAAAAGTTTATGAAAGCTATCAAAAAGAAACTTCCTAAGTTTAAGTCTATTGACGATGAGATTACATTTTGGGATAAAAATGATGCTACTGATTTCTTCGATTTCGAGAATCCTGAAAAAACATCTTTTCCTAACCTTAAGCCTACGACAAAAATGATTTCTTTACGATTGCCTGAATCTTTATTGGAAAGACTCAAGACTCTTGCTAACAAAAATGACGTTCCTTACCAATCATTAATCAAAATTTTACTTTCAGAAAAAGTAAATGAAGAATTTAAGAAAGTCGGATAATCTACCTATTTAACTACAACCCCCCGCGCCAGCGAT
>NZ_JAMQPN010000010.1 GCF_026151655.1 Leptospira soteropolitanensis
TTGCCACAATTTTCTTCAATTCTGAATTCTCTCGTTCAAGTTCTTTCATTTTTTGGATATCACTTAATTCAAGACCTCCATATTGGTTCCGCCATCTATACAAAGTTTGCTCTGTAAAACCATATTTTCTTGATAATTCTTTGATCGTAACTCCAGATTCTGCTTCTTTTAGAATTTGGAATATCTTAGGTTCTTCTACTCTTTTCTTCGCCATGCTTTACTCCTATTTATCGGAGGAAAACTAACTTATCAAGTGGTCCAATTTTTGGGGGGCAGGTCACTGCTGGTATCGTTGATTTCAATTCTTCTGTTATTTTTGTGAATAGAAAAGAAGGTAAAGTTTCAGAAGGCGGTGGAGACTTAACTTTAGGTAGTTCTCAATCCTTTACAGTTCAACTAAAAAGAAAACCTATATCGAAGGTTGAAATCCAATTGGTGCTTTCGGATTTAACTTATGTTACTGCATCGCAATTGAATATTACATTCGATTCCCAATCGTGGTCGATTCCACAGACTTTTTATATTACTGCTAAAAATGATGATTTGTTGAATGGCAATCGAAAGATTAGTCTGCAACTCATAGCAAAATCGGATGATACAGATTTAGATCTAACACCTATAATTATACCGATTGAAGTTTTGGATAATGAAAAACGATTATTTGTTTCAGCAAATGCATATACGGGAGGATCTTTTGGCGGAATTTCTGGGGCTGATACTATTTGTTCTTCTGATATAAAATGTCCTGCTGGTTCAACTTGTAAGGCGATGATTTTAGGTTCAACGCGAGTAGCCTCTCAATCTGCAAATTTAGGTGACGGCCAGGTTGATTGGGTTCTACATCCTAATGCCCATTATTATCTCACCGATAACACATCTTTGATAGCAAATACAAATTCCTCTTCACTCTTACAAATTCCCTTTTTCAGTGTTATGAGTGCCACTGCTCCTGGGACATGGCTTGGTAGTAACTTTGGTTGGATATTGGGGGCAAATAGTTGTAGTGATTGGACGGATAATACTAATACTGTTACGGGTTATATGCTTCGTACACAATTTACAAATAGCACGCTTTTTGGAGGTAATTTTAATTGTAATAACCCTGTAAATTTATTTTGCGTAGAGTATTAACATTTTAGCTGTATGAGTTTTGTAGTTACTTGTAAAAAAATATAGGAAAAAAATTAATTGCATTATTAATGCTTTTTGTTCTCAAACTTGAGAAAATTACAATTTGGTTTTTCGTTTCCTTTTTTGCATTTCTCTCTTGCGCAAAAACTGAGTTAAATAACCTATGTGACCCGAATTCACGCTCTTATGGTGACACCTTCATTCTATTAGGCTTGCTAGGTGAAAAAAACACCCTTGTTTTCCAGGGGTTAGAATCGTTACAAATCCGGGTCTTAACATTAATACATACAATGGCACTTTGTCTGAGTCCGGAGGAAATGCTTCTCAAGGTAGCTCGATCACTTTTGAATCCTTTTTTGGATCTGCTCCCAAAGATACAGTTTCCGTCCAAGTCATAGTAAGTAATCCAAGTTATGCTACGGTTTCACCAACATCATTTGTTTGGACACCAAATGACTGGGAAGTCTCAAAAAATATTACGGTAACAGCAGTGAATGATACCCTATTAAATGGGACCAGAGATTTTTTGATTCGTTTGTTACCAACATCGGCGGATAGTAATTTGCGACTTCAAGAAAGATTGATCTCGATGCAGATTCAAGATAATGATAAACGGTTATTCGTGAATTCAACTCTTACTAAAGGAAATCTAGGTGGGATTGTTGGCGCAGATGCCATGTGTTCAATGGATCCAAAGTGTCCTGCGGGTTCCCTATGTAAGGCGATGCTTGTTACCGATTCGGGAGTTAGAATCGCAAGTTTAACAGCAAATGCTGGTGATGGTCAAGTGGATTGGGTTTTAAAACCTTATGCGTCTTATTATCAGAGTAATAATATTACTCTGATTGGTACTACAAATGGTGTTTCTTTACTAACATTCCCGCTTCTGGCAGGAATTGATCCAGGCTCTGTAACAACTTGGACAGGGATGGGAACCTCCTGGGATGCGCAACCGGACCATTGTTCCAATTGGGGAAATTCAGTTTCTGGAAATGGCGTTGTGGGCAATTCAAGTAGTACTTCAGGGGCACTCCTCAATAATTTGAACGTTGCATGCACTAGTGATTTGAAGTTCTACTGCGCAGAACAATAAGGAAAAATTTTGAATTTTCGTATTGACAAAGCATATCTAATAGATATATCTTGGAAATATATCTATTAGATATGGTGTCCCATGCAAACAAATCGTCGGAATATTCTTGTAGTCCTTGGCCATCCGAATTCGAATTCACTTTGTGCGCATTTAGCGGAAACCTATGTAAATGAAGCAAAGAAAGTCGGTCATACTGTCAATTTTCTGAAATTAGGTGAATTGAAATTTGATTATAATTTACATATGGGTCATAAAAAAGAATCCCAACAGTTACTAGAACCTGACTTAATCCAAAGTCAAAGATTGATATCGGAATCTGATCATTTGGTCTTTGTATTTCCTAGTTGGTGGGCCAGTATGCCTGCGGTTTTAAAAGCATGGATTGATCGCGTTTTTTTGCCTGGATTTTCTTTTAAATATCGAAAGAATTCACCATTTCCCGAAAAACTTTTGTTAGGTAAAACTGCCCGTATTATTGTAACAATGGATGCTCCGAGTTGGTATTACAAATGGTTCAATAAATCTCCTGGTGTTCAGTTATTGAAGTTTGGTACTTTGGAATTTTGTGGAGTATCTCCAGTCAAAGTAACTATCTTTGGTCAGGTAAGAACTCGAAAACAACGAGACTTTATGAAATGGACTAAGTTAGTTGAATCGATTGCAATAGAAGGTAAATAATATGATTTTTGCTAATCCAGAATTAAATGAATTTGAAAGTAAGGGGCAATATTTAAATTTTCGAGGTTACTCAATTTTTTACCGTGTGATAGGAACTGGTGAAAATATATTCCTTCTACATGGATATCCATTCAATAGTTATGACTGGAGTTTAGTCATTCCAGAGTTATCCAAAGAGAAAAAGATTATCCTTCTGGATTTTTTGGGAATGGGTTTTTCTGATAAACCACAAAATTATCGTTATACGTTTGAAGAATACGCAGAGATAGTGAATGAAGTTGCTAAACATTTGAATATAGTTGAAGCCGATATTTTGGCCCATGATTTAGCAGTAAGTGTTGTCCAAGAAATGTTAGCATCTCCGGAGAAAAATAAATTTCAAATTCGATCGATTGCGTTTATGAATGGGGGTTTGTTTATAGATGTTTATAAACCAAGGTTGATTCAAAGGTTATTATCGCAAACTCCCAATGCGATCGGAAGATTTTTAAGTAATCGTATGAGCAGAAAATCAGTTGAGAATTCTCTACTTCGTTTATTTGGCCGAGATACAAAACCAAACTTAAGTTTACTAAATATTCTTTGGGAAGTGTTAAATTATAAAAAGGGAAAATCAATAGCCTACCTCATTGGTAGAATGGTCTTTGAAAAAGTTCATTATCAAAATAGGTGGATTGAGGCGATGTTAAAAACAGGAATTCCATTTTGTTATATTTGTGGACCTGCTGATCCAAATTCTGGAAGGCATATGGCAAATCGGTTTACACAAACTTTTCCTAATAAGCCTGTTTATTTTTTATCAGAAATGATAGGTCATTGGCCGCAAATAGAGTCGCCGAATGAAGTGACTTCAATGTATTATCAATTTCAGAATTATCTAAAAGATTTAAATGAAACGAGAAAGTAAAACACCTTATGCGCTCCTAGGAATTTTATCGCAATGTGAAATGAATGGGTATGAAATCCGTAAATACATTGAATCAACGATTAGTTTTTTCTGGAGTGAAAGTTTTGGTCAGATTTATCCAACACTAGCGAAGTTAGAAGAAGAAGGCTTAATTCGTGAATGGGAAAAAACTGACAGTAGCGGAAAAAAGAAAAAAGTGTATAAAATCACTCGTCCTGGGTTAGAAGCATTTCGCCGTTGGATGGATGAATCTACCATTCAAACTAATAAAAGAAATGAACTATTGTTTAAGGTATTTTTTGGAAGGCATATGAATCCTAAGCTATTAACTCAACAATTGGAAGAAGAAACAAGAAAACAAAAAGAGGATTTAAAATCTCTCAAAACTTTTCAAAAAGAATTAGACAGTGATTGGGAAAACCATCCTGACCAAGAATACTGGTCTCTCACGCTAGAATATGCAGAAAAACTAGCAAAACTCAATCTTGACTGGATTGAAAAAGTAAAACAGAAGATTAATCATTAAGTTTTTATTCTAAATTTTAATCAATGTAAAAGATGGTAACATTCCTATTTGGAGCAAAATGAAATAAAATGGTTTTATATTGATTAATTTCATTGATTTGCAAAATACAATCGATATAAAAAGCTTATGCATGGAAGGGCCTCTAAAAAGATTTTTTTCTTTTTTTTTAGCCTTCTCTGTTTATCTCACTCCCCTGTTTTCGGAATCGAAAAAGTTACTCTTCATTTAAAATGGTTTCATCAATTCCAATTTGCTGGATATTATACTGCACTAGAAAAGGGTTTTTATCGAGATGTTGGGCTAGATGTTGAAATTTTAGAAAGTACTGTTGGAATCAAAGGTATTCATGAAAAAGTAATACAATCAACCGGTCAATATGGTGTTGGAAGTAATGAATTAATTCAAGAACGATTTGCTGGAAAACCCGTAGTGGTACTTGCTGTAATTTTTCAACATTCTCCTTCCGTTTTATATTTCAAAAAGACTTCGAATATTCAAAGTATCCACGACCTCGCTGGAAAACGAGTGATGTTGACTCCGAGAATGGATGAAATAGTGGCTTATTTGAAAAAAGAAGGTATTGGGCCTAGCGATTTACAATTGTTAGAGCATGGATTCAATCCAAATGATTTAATACAAGGAAAGGTTGATGCATATTCTGGTTATGCAACAACACAAGCGTATGATTTTAAAAAAGCAGGATTCCCTTATATTGCTTATTCGCCACGAGTTGCTGGGATAGATTTTTATGGCGATAATTTGTTTACCAGTGAAGCCGAGATTCGGGAACATCCAGAGAGAGTTAAGGCTTTTAGGGAAGCGAGTCTTCGTGGTTGGCAATATGCGATGGCGCATCAATCGGAGATAGTTGACCTTATTTACGAAAAATATTCAAAACGGAATCCGAAAGAAAGATTACTTTTTGAAGCGGAACAAATGACTCCATTGATTCAACCTGTCCTGGTTGAGATGGGGTATATGAATCCTGGCCGATGGAAACATATCAATGAAGTATATTCCGAATTAGGAATGTTGCCTAAAAATATTGATTTAAAAGGATTTATCTACGATCCTAACCCAAAAGTTAACTACGATTGGATTTATTATGCGTTTGGATTTATAGTTGTTTCTTTTTTAATAATTTGGTTGGTTCAATGGCGGAGATTGAATAAACAATATTCTGAGAATCTTAAGAAGCAGGTTGAAGTTAGAACTGAAGAGTTAAAACATTCGAATGAATATTTGCAGGTATTAAATCAGAGTTTGTTGAATACATTGAAAGAGCTTACTGAGGCTCAAGAGAGACTTTTGGCATCCGAAAAGTTGGCGGTTCTTGGACAATTATCAGCAGGAATGGCACATGAACTGAATACACCGTTAGGTGCGATAGTTTCTTCAAACCAATCTATCACCGATTTTCTAAATAAAATAAAGAACGTTATTGAGTCTATAATTGGATTTAATAAAGAGGATTCTTTGCGATTCCATAAGTTGCTTGAACAAAGTTTGAAAAATAATATTTTCCTTGAGGGAAAGGAAGAGCGATCTATAAAAAAAGAACTAGCTATAAAGTATTCGAATTCGAAAAAGATGGATTTATATGGAAAACATATGCAGCTGGTGGTCGAAACTGGAGCGTTTCGTTTGGGTGATGGACTAAACGAAATTTTAGAAAGTGAAAATTCTCTTCAAATTTTGGAAACTGTAGCAAATATTTTTGCTGCCTATCGATCTAATCAAATCATATCGGTTGCATCAGAAAAAGCAACCCATGTAATCAAAGCTTTGAAGAGTTACTTGGTTTCAGAAAAAGATATTTTAAGTGGGGATACCGCGGTTGATCTTATTTTCGAAATTGAAACTATATTGTCTTTATATCATCACAAGTTAACTAAAGTTAATGTGTTAAAAAAATATTTAACAGATAAAAAATGCAAAGGAAGTAGAGATAAACTGAATCAAGTTTGGATTAATCTTTTGAATAATGCATTACAGGCAATGGGTTATGTCGGAACATTAGAAATCAAAATTCAGGAAGTGGAATCTTGGATTAAAGTGTCTATTACTGATTCCGGCACTGGCATTTCTGACTCAATTAAGAATAAAATTTTTGATCCATTCTTTACGACAAAACCTGCGGGAGAAGGTATGGGCTTAGGTCTTGATATTTGCAAAAAGATAATTTTACAAATGGGAGGAAAAATTGAGTTAGAAGATGTTCCGAATGGAGCGTGTTTTTCTGTTTGGTTGCCAATGGCTTGACGCCGACTAAATTTTTTATAATCTGCTTATCTTAAATTCTAACGAAAAATACTTTTTCGATTCCAATTACTAAAGGGGGGATGTAGAATCGTTTTAGTTCGTATGGAACCTTTAAAAGCAATGTATTCCCGAGAATGGGTTCTCGGATTCGGTAACCAATTGGCTAAGGTTGATTCCAAAATCAATCCTCTGACATTCCAAAAACAGGTATTTGCTTCTCCCTGGAAACAGTTGGAATTAAAAGAAAGAATCAACCGTTTATCTGATGTGTTGGTTGAATATTGGCAAGATCCTCTTGTTCAAATATATCCGAATTTATTTAAATTGATAGAAACTTTACGCAAACAGGGTGTTTCTGATTTTAATTTTCCTTATATCTTTTTGAATGATGTTGTCACCAAAAAGGGGTTAAATGATTTTGAAACATCGATGAAAGTACTGGAAAAACTCACGGTATTTTCTAGTGCTGAGTTTGCTATTAGGTTCTTTTACAAACAACACTTTGATAAAACCTTAAAACAAATGTATAAATGGTCGAAACATAAAGAGCCAATGGTTAGGCGACTGGCTAGCGAAGGAAGTCGGCCGATGTTACCTTGGGGCATTGGCATTCCTGAAATTAAAAAAAATCCAGCAATACATATGCCTATTATTGAAACTCTTTGGGATGATAAAGATGAGATTGTTCGAAGGAGTGCAGCGAATCATTTAAATGATATCTCTAAACTTAATTCTGATTTAGTGTTGGAGTTCTGTAGAAATAAATTTGGAAAGTCAAAAGAATTAGATAAAAATTTGAAACATGCTTTGCGAACGCTTCTAAAAAAAGGAAATACTGAGGCACTATCTTTTTTTTCTTATAACACAAATTGGAAACCCCAAAAAATCAAATTTGAATTATTGAATAAAATAGTCAAGATAGGAAGTCCACTTGAGTTTAAAGTTTCAATCAAACAAACGCCTAAGGATGAAACTAAGGTTAGGATAGAATATAAAATTGGGTTTTTGTTAGCGAATGGTACCTTTGGTTATAAGGTATTTCAGTTGGGTGAAAGAAGTTTATTGCCAAATGAAGAAGTGATAATTTATAAAAAACATTCATTTATACCGATCACTACCAGGGTATATTATCCTGGAACACATACTATATCGATTTTATTAAATGGCAATGAAATCAAATTATATAAATTTGAATTAATAAGAGGATAGGGACCATGCAACAAAGATTTTTAATTGTTCTGTTATGTTTATTATTTAAAGTTCCTTTTATTTCTTGTTCTGTATTTTATTCCTCAGAGAGACCAAGGGTTGATTTTTCTAAAAACATTAAAAATAAATCTATTAGTTATGAATTGATTGGTTGGGATGACGAGGCAGACCGTAGAAGGATTTCTTATATACTATCTGCTTTACAATCCTCTGGAAAATTTTCAACTGTTCGATACCAAGACCCTACAAAAACAGATGTTCATGTCCAAATCATTTTGGAATCAAGTCCTAGATTCAAATTCTTCTTAGGAGAAGCATCTGAACCAGTTTCTTATTTGCCAGAGAGGGATCCTATCAGATTTGGAGTTTATTTAATCAATCGTTTCCTTGCTATTAGTACTTTTTTTGTAATACCTGATGTTGATCGAGATGATGATTATTTGGTATTTAGATTAAGTAAAAAAGGAAAACCATACAAGGAGTTTCGATATCCGATGGAATCCTATCGCGTGTTTGGTTGGGTTTCTCTTCTCCTAATGTGGGGAGATGATAGTAAAGAATGGAAACCAATCCTTACGGAAAAAGTGTCCGAATTTTTAGGAGATACATCCAATGAACTTTAAGTCTAAGTTACGATTTTTGATTTGTATTCTTCTTATCCCTGTTTTACTTAATTGTGCTGCTTTTCCGGATGTTGTTATATCTAAAGAACGTAAATCTTTATCGATTGAAAAAGAAAAAGTCAGAATCGTTTTTACAGGGTTTTACCGTTACGATGAAGAAAAAAAGGCGATCTTGGAAGTTTTGTTAAAAGAAGGATTCATTAATGATCCAAATGCCAGTTTAGGATTAGAAGTGATTCTCCAAAAAAGAGAGCCGCATTATCGCTATTTATGGATACATCGATTGAATTTTCTTTTGACATTTCTTTCGGGTGGTTTTGTTCCATCTCATATCAGGACGGAATCTACACTTACTTTTCGATATTCTAATTTAGGTGAAGTAGAAAAAGAATTTGTATATGATCTTGGAATGGATCAGTGGCGTGGAATTCCAGTTGTTATTTTTATGATCACTCATTGGCCAAACAAAGTTTATAAAGAACAATTAATTGAAGCAACTAAATTGGAGATAAAAGAAATATGAGGACATTGTCTGCAATTGCCTTTTTATGTTTAACTTTATCATGTATGGGGCTCACTCGAAAGTTATCTCCAAATGAAAAACAGGATGTTTTGGAAATTCAAAATAACAAAAGAACATATATGGTTCATTATCCAAAAAAATGGGATGGTTCACCAGTTCCTCTGTTAGTTGCGTTGCATGGGAGATTTGGCTCTGGTTCTTCTATGATCAAACAAACTAAATTGGATCTTCTTTCTGATTCAAAGGGTTTTGTGGTAGTTTTTCCCGATGGTTTTAAAAGAAGTTGGGCTGACGGAAGGGGAAATACCCCAGCAGATCAAAACAAAATCAATGATGTTGTTTTCATTGAATCCATAGTAAAAAGGTTAATAGCGGAAGGATCTGTAAATTCAAAGGAAATATTTTTGGTTGGCCATTCTAATGGTGGTTTTATGGCTCAAAGATTGGCCGTTGAAAAACCCGAACTATGGAAAGGAGTGGTGAGTGTTGCGGCTCAACTTTCCGTATCAACGCTGAAGAGGAAGTTGAGTTTAAAAACAAAACCCGTTTCTATTGGTATCATCGCTGGAACTGAGGATCCATTAGTTCCGTATAGTGGTGGTTATGTGAGAGATGGGGGAGAGATTCTTTCAGTTGATGATTCTATTCAAAGATGGAAAGAATGGAATTCTTGCGGTGATGTTGTTACTAAAAAATCAAAAAGTTTCAAAGAAGACGAAGCAGAAATAAAACTAGATTTCTTTCGATATGAGTCTTGTGCAGAGAATACCAAAGTCGGTTTAATTCAGCTAAATGGCTTGGGTCATAGTTGGCCGGGAGAAACACCAATGATACCATTTATAAATCAGGGAAAAACTACGAAGGTCATTAGTGGTTCTGAACTTGTATGGGATTTTATGGAGAGTTTGTGAAGGATTCAAAAGTTGCATTAGTAACCGGAGCATCTAGAGGGATTGGGCTTTCCATATCTCGGATGTTAGTTGGTTTGGGGTATAAGGTTTATGGAATAGCCAGAAATCCAGAAAATTGTAATTATTCAAATGATAAGTTCCATTTAATTTCTTGTGATCTTAACGATGTTAAACAGTTGGATCGGATATTAGATACTATTCCTGATAAAAAAGATGTAAGTTTGTTGGTTCATAATGCAGGACTTGCCTATTTTTCTCCAGTAGAAGAATTATCTTCAGATAAAATTCGAGAAATGGTTGGACTCCATATTACTGCACCAATGTTATTAACTACTCATCTGACTCGATTTTTAAAACAAAACAAGGGTCGCATTGTATTTATTGGATCAGTCGCTGGTAAGGAAATTTCTCCTTGGGGGAATGTGTATGCTTCTCTAAAAGCAGGTATTCATCATTACGCAAGGGAACTATTTGCCGAATTGCGAAAGTTTGGTGTGAAAGTTCATTTGATCATACCTGACATCACTAAAACCGATTTTTATAATCACCTGAATTTTGAACCTGATGAAGATCCAAAGTCTTTTTTATTGCCTGATCAAATTGCTGATGTTATTAGGGATTTAGTTGCGGAAGATCGAGGTTGGGTGATACCTGAGATTCAGATTTCACCAGAATTCTTTAAATTAAAACGTAAAAACAAAGTTAAATAGTCATTCACCAATGGGTGTTGTATTGTCAGAAAATGGATCTTGCGCCGACGTTGACTCATCACTTCCAATAGAGGTGGCATTAGTAGTTGGTATCATTTTTGCAATCACAGAGTCTTCGTCTTGTTTTCGTTTGATGGCTCTAATTTTTCCATCAGTTTCGTAGAGCCTTTCGATTACCTTTTTCAGTAATAGAAATAAAAACTCGGGACTTTCTTGGCTCATCTGCACAAAAGTAGTTCTGTTGATGATTCCTAATTTTGCAGATTCAGATACTACAACAATGGAAGCAGCTCTTGGACTATTATTGATAATTGCCATCTCCCCAAAAAATTCACCAGGTAGAATGCTTCTGAGTTTTACATGTTTGTTTTCAATTTGTTTATAAATATCGAGTTGTCCTTCAAACAAAAAAAACATAGCACCGTTCGAAGGTACTCCTTCCTTAAAGAGCACCTCACCTCGTTTGATGTTGATCATACTTAGTTTTGCGAGTGATTCTTTAAGTCCCATCAGTAGACTCCGTAAGATCTTTTAGCTTTTGTTCTGCTTCTATCAAACGTTCAACATAAGTTTGTAATAAAGCATATACAAACATAGGATTTGAGTTAGCGATACGTATTAAATTTTGTTTGTCTAAAATTCCAAGTTGTGCTCGGTCTGATTCTATAAAAACAGTCATCGCTCGAGGGTGACTAGAAATCAGCGCAATTTCCCCAAAAAATTCTCCTGTAGAAAGTTTTCGCACTTCATGAAAATTTCCTTGGTCCGGGGCACCCATGCCAACAGAAAGAGTTCCACTTAAAATGAAATACATTCTTTCGTTAGACGGTTCTCCTTCTCTTACGATGATTTCTCCTCGTTTAAAAGTCTTCGTAGGGACAGTGTTTACAAAGTCAAAAATGTTGATTCGATTATCTTTTTTAGGAATGGACATTAAAGGCCGCGGTAAATCTCAATTAGTTCAGGAATTCTTTTTTCCTCAGCATATTCTAGAGGTGACTTTCCCATTTTGTCTTCCACTTTAGAATCTCCGCCGTTTAGGACGAATACCCTCGCTAATTCCAAAATAGAATCGCTTTTACCAGGATCAAACTGGATTGCTAGTTCGGAAAGTATAGTTTTCCCTAATTTATCCTGTTGGTTTATATTCGCTCTTCTCTCTATTAGGAATAGTACTAATTTCTTGTAACTTTCGGACTGAGTGGTATCACGGGAGGATAAAAACTTTTGGATTGCTTTGTGTAAAATAGTAAGGCCATTGTTGTCTGTTAGGTTAGGATCTGCACCTAATGTGATGAGTTGGGACATCGTATCAATACGATTTCTATTGAGTGCAATGTGAAGAGCACTTAACCCACGTTTGTTTTTGGTATTTGGGTTCAAACCTTTTGTCACCAAGAGTTTAATAGTTTCATCGGCAAACTTTTGTTCTTTTTTATCAATTTCCAACTTACAAACTACTGTAATGAGGTTTTCTCCTTCTTCGTTTAAAGATTGAAGATCGGCACCAGCTGAAACTAAAAGTTTAAATGCTTCTGCATCCTTTCTTTCGATAGTCGAAAAAATCAGACTAACACCGTCTTTTTGTTTGTGGTTGGGATCTGCCTTTTTTGATAATAGAAACTTAGCAATAGCGATTTGTTTGTTCTCTAAAGCTAAAGAAAGTGAGGTTTCGTTGGTTTTAAGGTTTAATGCGTCTACAGGAACATTCTTTTTCACTAAAGCTTCTACAATTTTAAGACCAGCTTTTCTCGAAGCCAAATGAATCGGAAGATACCCAGATGGATTTGGTGTCATTAGATCTGCATTTTTTTGTATTAAGAGATCGGCGATAGTCCACTTTGAATTTTCAATAGAGTCTTCAAGAGGATTTTTAATAGTAGAAAGTGTTTGGTTGGGATTAGCACCAGATTCCAATACAAGTTTTAATAAGTTTGTATCATTTTTTTGCAAAGCGAGCTCGAAAAGAGTTTTTCCGCTTAAATTCTTGGAGTCTACGTTTAGTCCTTTTTTAATTAATAAGCTAATCGCTGTTAAATTTTTTTTCTCTAAAGCATA
Organism: Leptospira soteropolitanensis; assembly: GCF_026151655.1. GTDB lineage: Bacteria > Spirochaetota > Leptospiria > Leptospirales > Leptospiraceae > Leptospira_A > Leptospira_A soteropolitanensis. Next base: position 12,632 of record NZ_JAMQPN010000010.1, read on the forward strand.
AAATAACAAAGATTCTCCGTCAGGAGTTTTGGTATTTACGTCAGCTCCTCGGTTCAGAAGAACTTCCAATCCCTGGGTAAATCCTTTTTCAATCGCAAACACAATGGGACGTATTGATTTTGTATCCTCTGCATTTGGATTGCCATTGGAATCTAAACTTAATGTTAAAAGTTTTAAATTCTTCTGTTCAATGGAAACAAACACGGGAGTTCTTCCTGTTAAATCAGGGAGATTAATGTCAGCACCATTTTGGAGTAGGTAGTTAATCGAATCGATCTTTGACTTTTCGAATGCTAAATACAGTGGGGACTTTCTTGGATTGTTTCTTAAGTTTACATCGGCTTTGCTTTCTACAAGTAACTTCTGTACGGCAAGACTCGATTTTAAAACAGCTACATGGAGGGCTGTATTCCCATCAGCATCATATGCATTGAGGTCTGCACCTTTTTCCACAATGGTTTTGATTTGGTTTGTAAAACGAGAAGTAACCACATAGTGTAACAAAGTTTTGCCGGAGAGATCCCTTTTGTTGAGATCGGCACCTTGGTTGAGTAAAATTTCAAAATGTTTAGGTTTATTTTTTTCAACAGCAAGTACTAGAAGAGACTTTCCCGATTCGTCACTGCTGTTAATATCACCACCATTAGAGATTGCATTTTCAAATTCCTTTAAGTTCCCTTTGGTTAAAATCTGAACCATATCGGGCGTGGTTTGAGTAATCGACGTTGATTCTATTGGGTTTTCTTGCGAAAAAATAGTTCCGAAGGAAACGAGTTGTAGGAATAAACTAAAGGTAATCAGATTATGTTTCATTTGGGTAAATAGGCGTCAGGATCCAATGCTTGTTGGTCAGGGCCTTTCCTAACTTCAAAATGTAAATGTGGGCCGGTGGATTTACCGGTATTGCCAACCTGACCAATGATGTCGCCTGATCGGACAGTGTCACCTTCTTTTACTTGGCGTTCATTTTGGTGGGCATAATAAGTGAATATATTGTTTTTATGACTTAGAATTGTTAGCATCCCATAACCACCGCTAGTTGTTATTGTTCTCCAAACCTTTCCATCGCTCACGGCTTTTATTGGTGTACCAATGGAAGCAGGTAAGTCGATTCCTGAATGAAAGGCTCCGACTTTACCTGTCACTGGGTCAACTCTCGTTCCAAAATTCGATGACACATAACGATCGTTATCAACAGGAATTTGAAAGTATTTGGAAATATCGTCACTGTCAACAAGAGGGCCTCGCTCTTTGGAAACAAATCCTCCAAAGACCCAACCTTCCCATTCATCATTCCATGAAACGTAAATCCATTTGGATCTCACTCCACCTATGGTTTCTATTTCTTTTTTTGAATCAATGATTTTGATTTTTTCATCACCAGGGATTGTTATGATAACTGAGCCGTAATCGTTTGGTTCATCTCGCATTCTTAAACTTGCGGAGCGTATGTACCTTTTTTCTCCATTTTTTAGTTCATCTGGATTTTCTTGGGGATAGTTATTTTCTCCTGATTGAACATCATAAGATACCACTTCGGATGAACTTAAATAACCACCAAATACCCATCCATTTCCGTAAGCAGATGATATTTGAAACCATTGAGCTGTGATTCCATCAATGGTATCTTCAGAGACCGTTGCGGATTCGATTTTTACTTTTAGGCCTTTAGGAAGTCTCGCAACTACATAGGCATTGACATCAGGTTCTCCACGCATATTAAGAGAACTTGCCTCGACCCACATATCTTTTCCTTTTTTGCTATCGGAATAATTATTGTTAGGTGTCTCTGGTATTCGACCTGAGAGAGAAGACAAATCTAAAGAAAGTCCTTCTGTATTTCTGGATTTTAGCATTGGTTTGGTAGGTGAAAGTAAGTCTTGAGACACATAACCTTCTTGTTTAGATTTGGTTCGTACAAGAACCCAATGTGGCTCTTCTTTTTTTGCAGTTACGTCTTGTTTCAGAACCATAACCACTTCTAAAGTATCACCTTTTTTTACTTTTACGTTTGAACGATTAGAGATAGTATGCGAAGGTTCTAGTTGAAGGATAAAATTTTCTGCAGCAATAGCCGAAACCATCTTTGATTTTTTATCTTTGGCGCCCGGTGCGGCATTATGGTCTGCGATCCCTTCTGCTTGTTTTAAATCGATAGGAGTAGTCGCCATTTTAAATCCAGAAAATTTTGCCTGCACTCGATTTACAAAGTCATTATATTTCTGTAAAATTTCTTCCTGTTTCTTTTGGTTAGCTGTGATAAGGCCGGTTTGTCGTTGTTTGTCCCTATCTTCCAATGTGGTTTGAGAAAGGATTGGGAAAGTGCAGAACGAAAGAAAAATAGACGTTAATAGGATTCTCTGATTCTTCATAAAACAATCTATAAAAACCAAAGAAAATGGGAATGGTCAAGGTTTTTTGTTTAGTCTTCTTCGGGTAGCAGGGGAGTTAAAAAGTAAGAAATAAATTCCAATTTCCCCCTCATGGATGATTTTTCATATATGGAAGCAGTTTGGTTTTCGATAGTCCGCAGACTTTTTTTGCGTACGGCTGCGATTTGTTTTTGAGAGAAACCGCGAAGCAACAGGATGGCGATTTCCGTTTCAGCTTCCGAAAGATTCCATTCCACCATTTGGGCTTTGGCTTCCGCCCAGAATTCAAGTTCTGGATTTTTTAAGATTCTATTCGTACGTTTTAAGTCATGAATTTGAGACTTTGCTTGTACATTTTCTACAGCTTCCGCTTTCAGTTCTTTGTACAGAATAAAGACTACAAGAAAAGAGGAAATTGCAATAAAGGACTCTACAGTGGCAATGATAATCCGGAACCTATCAAAATACTCCGACGGGTTGGTTAACGTAAAGATTTCTTCAGCGATCCAAACAATGAGAGATAAAACGTAAAATGCTAAAAAAAGAATTCTTACCTGACGAGTCTCCATATTTCTTTCTTATTTTTGCAACGAGTATCTATCTACGCAAGTCAGTTTCTTAGGTAGTTTCCACATTTGCGGGTTTCCTCCATTGTAAGATGGGATTGATGTTTGTACGTGATGTGTTATGAAAAATGTCCAACAGCCTCTACAAGTAGATCTACTAAATCTTCAAGATCTAGTAATACTTCCCGCTCTGGTTCAGGCAGTAAGGGAGGAAGTAGTTCGAATTCAGGATCTGGATCTAGTCCTTCAGGAGGTGGAAACTAATTTAAGAACCGGTTTGTCTATAGATGATTTTTGCGCCTATCTGCAAGTTTTTATATAAATCTAGGAAGATTTGATTGGGAACCATACCTTCCAAATCTCTGGAAAATTCTGGACGTAGCCGTTTCAAAAAATACATCCCCAACTCACCTTTGTTTTTTGCTTTGATCTTTCCTCGATATTCACATTCAAAGAAACGTTTCACCTTATCATAAGTGGTTTCTGAAAGATTAATTTCTCCAGCATCACCAGAACTTTCCATTCTACTTGCTGTGTTTACTGTATCTCCCCATACATCATAGGCAAATTTTGTTTTACCAACAACACCTGCCACTACAGGGCCCGTGTGAATACCAATTCGAATTTCCCAGAAATCTTGACCTAACATTTGTTTAACTGATTTGATTTGAGTCATAAACGATTTAATTTCCATCGCAAAAAGACAAGCATCCACAGGATGTGTGAAGTTACCTTGTGGAATTCCACCAGCAGCCATGTATGAATCACCGATAGTTTTTAGTTTTTCGAAATTATACCGGACTGCAATGTCATCAAATTGAGAGAAACAGCCATCTAACTGTTCAATTAAATCTTCTGGAGAAAGTGATTCCGCAGCTGCAGTAAAGTTTTTGAAGTCTGTGAACAATATACTCACCGATTCATATTCCATTGGAGCGACTTCTCCTCGTTCGATCAACTCATCGGCAAGATCTCCAGGAAGAATATTTCTTATGAAATGCAGTGTCTTTTCTCTTTCTTTTTCTAAATCGCGTCTAAGGTTTGCATTGTGAATGGCACCAGCTATTTGTTCGCAAAAGGAAATAATTTCTGCAAACTCATCTTTGGTCCAATCTTGTTCTCTTGTGAGACGTGTAACACAGATAATACCAATGGTTTGTCCCTGAACCACAAGTGGAATTTGTCCAAATAACTCTAATTTAAAACTCTCTACGATAGAAGAATCAATACTAGACAGTTGCTTCCATTTGATGGATTTTTTTAAGTAAACCGGTTTTTGTTTTAAATATGTTCTGAAAAGAGAACCAATGTTTGGTGATATTTGTGGACGAAAAGATCGAAGAAAGTTGGTGACCAAAAGGCCTTTATTGAAAACTTCTGCTCCTTCCATGAGAGGAACAAGGGAATTCGTTTTTAGATCTACAAGTAGGATAAATCCAAGTTCCACCCGATGGTTATTCTTTAGATAAGTAAATACCTCTCTAGTGATGTCCTCAATTTGAGAAAACGAATTGATCTTTCGATTAAATCTATGTAAGTTTTCTAATTTCAATCGATTAGTTTCAATGTTCTCTTTCTCTTTTTGAATCGCAATATTTCCTATTTTAAGTTCATTTAATAGATATCCGGTTTCTATAGTTCCAGCAATGTAATCAGCTATAATTTTAATCTGATTTAATTGTTGTTCTGTGACTTCAAATATACCTGAATAATCTAATAAGTCTAATGTGCCGATGAATTTGTTCCTCAAATAAAGGGGTACAATCAGCAGTGATTTTAAATTAGCAGAATGTTTGTTTTCAAGTTCGACCCCTTCTGTTTTATAAGATTCAAAATCTTTAATGTAAAAACTTCGTTTGCGTTTGCGAACATAGGCATGAGCATAAATAGTAACGTACGTATCAGATACAGGGATTTGTCTTCCCATGATTTCTTCTTTCACTTTTTCGGAAAGTCCCTCTGGAAAGTTACTATGAAAAAAATTTAAAACTTCTGATTCTTCTTTGTAAACATATAATAAATAGTGTGGGACTTTGAATTTTTCTCGAATGTAGTGGCCAAGTATGTTCAGAATATCTTTCAAATCGGACGCTGAATTAATTTCCCTAAGTAGGCCATCTAAATCTGAAAGTTGTGTATAAGAATCAACTAACTTATCAGAAAACTCTTCTGAAACTGATTTGGTTTCTAATAGTTCTTTTTCTCGGTTTGCTAAATCCTCTTTTAATAAATTTAGTTCAGCATTGTAAGTTAAAATTATATTTTCTTTTTCTTCGTTTTGTTTGTATAAATAAAAAATCCAATATACAATGCTTAAAAATAGTATTACGATGCCAAAAAGTAAATACATCATTTGATTAAAATTTTTGCTCCGCGTTTTTGCTGAGTATATAACCTGCCAAACTTTTCATTCGGAATGAATCCTGAATCGTCAGATAAATCTGGTTTTAAAGATAACAATTCATAAATTGGGAATTGGTCACCTTCGTATGTATTAATTTGTCTTTGGTTATCGATATGGAATAGACGTTTAACTTTTTCCATAGTTTCTAATGAAATATTGATTGGGATACCTACACCACCTCTTCGTATAGCCTGCGTTTGTGTCACCGTTTTTCCCCAAACGTCATAGTTGAACTTAGATTTCCCAATAACTCCTGCGACAACTGGGCCAGAATGGATGGCTATAGTGATTCCATTGGGTCGGAATGGAATGTCTTTAAAGTCTTCCATCATTCTTAATACTTCATTTTTGATTTGCAGTGCAGCAAGGCATGCATCCACCGCATGAGTAAAATTTCCAACGGGAAGTCCTCCTGCAGCTAAATACATATCTCCAGTCATACGAAGTTTTTCCATTCCTTTTGCTTTGATGATTTCATCAAAACGAGAAAAATATAAATCGAGTCCTTCAATGAGTTCCTCTGGAGTGAGTTGCCCTGTGATTTGAGAAAAACCTGGAAAACTAGTCATAAGAAGAGTTACATTTTCGAACTCAACTGGATTCACTCTTCCTTTTTTTTGTAATTCTTCTGCAACGTTTTTAGGAAGAATATTGAGCAAAAGAGAATCTGATCTTTGTTTTTCTTCTTCTATTTTTTTGAGTAAAAAATGATTGTTGATGGCACTAGCAATGTGTTCCGATACACCTACGATTGAATTCACTTCATCTGTTGTTAGTTGGATATTTTCATCGCTAATTCCATAAACTGCCATAGCAACAACTTCATCATTGTTGACAAGCGGTGAGATTAAAAATCCTGTCATTCCTGATTTCTCAGTAATTTGTTTATCTATATCGAATGGCATAGTTTTAGGAACGTGTTTCATATAAAAATGTCGTTTTCGTTGATAACATTTATAGACGAACCCACTTTCCTCGCGTAATGGGAAACGGAGTGATTTGAAGTAGTTTATATTTTCGTCGATTAACAGATCAAATCCGGAATGGTTAAGATATCGGAATTCATTGTATTCCTTGTCTAAAAAATATAAAACACAATGTTCTATTTTATAATTTTTGCGAATAAAACCAAAGATTTCGGCTAAAATGTTTTCTAAATTGTTTTGTGAGTTTACGTTTTTTGCAAACTCGTTCATTTTCTGAATTTCTGCTTTGGCGCGTTCCGATTTTTTTCGTTCCTCTTCTGTGATTTGTAATAACAAAGAATTTTGGATCGCACCGGCGATTTGATCACAAAAACCCGAAATTCTTCCGAGTACTTCCCTTGTGACTTCCATTGGTTTTTGGTAAGAGGTGAAATAAGCCATTCCTATGACTTCATTTTGAACTACGAGAGGAACAGCCACAAAGGAAGTGAGACTCAATCGAGAAAAAATTTCTTTATCTAGTTCTGATTCATACCGTTTGGGAGGTTTTGAAACAAACAAAGCCTTTTTTCTGAGATACGTTTTATAAATAATTCCGCCTCTTTCGTTGAGGGGAACACGAATTGATTTTGCAAAAGACAATTGATCTTCTGTTGCGTAAGTCGGAATGGTTGTATTGTATGTATATAACTCTTGTTTTTTGGGGTCGACGAGTTGGAGTAGAGTAGCTTCGATTTCGAAGGTTTTTAAAATGTAGTTAAACATTTCTTCGATGATTTGTGAAAGACTGGATTCTGAATTGATTTTTTTTGTGAATTCATTTAGCTTAACCACTTCGTTTTTAGCGTTTTCCATTTGCATTCTTGCATTTTCAGCAATGAACTTTTCTCGGTTCATTTCTTCCACAAGAATGGAATTTGTGACAGCAGTGGCAATGTTTTCAGCCGTATTTTCGACTAACTGAAGTTGTGACCTAGAAAAACTAGTTCCTTTTTGTTCGGTAAACAAGGCTAACATAGCTATGACTTTACCTTGGGAACTGAGAGGTATGATCATACCTGGATGTTTCCCAATCAGTTGGACAAACATTTGATTTGATTCGGTAAGTCGCGATTCCCAAACTTTTGCAAATCGGAAAGGACGATTCCTTTTGTAAACTTGGTAAAAAATTCCAGCACTTGGGTCCAAAGGAAAATTCATACCGTGTAATTTTGTTTCTAGTGCCAACCCAGAGTTAGGTGATGAGACTGATTTATGATAGACTATTTTCGAATTATCTACATCCACTAAAAGTAAAATCATTGAATCACAAAAAACTTCATCGTTTAAATAATTAAATGCTTTGCCAAGAATGCTATCTAACTCAAGAGAGGTGTTTAGTGTTTTTGCAAATTCATTGAGTCGTTCTATATTTGATTTAGAATTCTCTAGTTCTTGCGTTCTTTCGACAACGATGTCTTCTAGTCCTTCTTTTAGAATGTTAAGTTCTTTGTTAGAAACTTCTAGTCGTTCTTTTAGTTTTTCAATGGATAGGTAGGCTCTTGTAAATCCATATGAAAGGATGTATCCTTGGAAAAGTATGAAACCCAAAAACCCAAAAGGAGTCAGATTCATTGTATTGATTACATTATTTTGATAAAGGATATCATGGACAACTGTCCCAAATACAAAGCTAAATCCTATTAGAGAGAGTCCTGCACCAACGGTATCAGAGCGATAAGCCATGATGATGGCAATTGTAATCCTTACACATACCAATATCAGAAAGATTTGGAAATAATGGATTTGGGAACTAAAAACTGCCACAGGTAAAAATATTGAAATGAGAAATGGAGAGATAAGAATATTTAGAACCCAGATGGTTTTCTGGCCAACAGTGTTTGGAAATACCAGACGGTAGAAGTATGCAAAAACAATGGTTGCGATATATATAGTTGAAAATTCTAATCGAATCAGAAAGTCCATTGGCATATTGGGAAAGATATTGAGGATATTTCTTTCACCGATAGTAAGAAGTCGCATAACAATGAGTAAACTAAATAGAGATATGAAAAGACTAGCTTTGTCTTGCCTACGCATGACAAAAAGGCCCAAGTGATAAAGTGCCCAAAGGAAAATACTCCCTGCAAGAAATGATGTTACTTGATAACTGCGATTGACTTTATCATATAGAGTCCGTCTTTCGCCAAGTTCCATACTTTCCCAAAATCCACCTTTGGAATAATGGAAATTGGAAATTTCATAAACGATTTCTGTTTCACCAGAAACAGGTTCTAAATCCATAAGTACAGATTTATATGATGGTTCAAAATAATTTGCGTTAATTCCGAAACTACCCTGTTCCAAAATCAATTTCCCATTGATGTACAATCTGTACGCAGAAGAAAGGTCTAAGTTATGAAATGCTAGGTTAGGTGTGTCTTTGGGAAAAATAACTTTTAGTTTATATGTCGCATAACCAAATCCACCGAGAGTTTCTCCAAACCAATCGACTCCTTTCCAGTTGGATGGTACTGTTTGGTAAATATACTTAGATTCTCTACCGAGATCTGCATTGATTTGGATTCCTTTTGCGGTTTGTTGCCAATAAAATTCCCATTCTCCGTCAAGGCTGATGTTTCCATCTTTCACAAAGTCCCATGAGGACAAGTCTAACTTTCCTTCCTTGGCGATTGGTTTGTTGCGATTGACTTCTCCACAGCCTAACATCGCAAAAAAAATTCCCACAAGGGATAGCAAAATGATTCTTTTCTTCATAGGTAGGGTCTTAAGTTAAAAACTAGTTATAGAAAAGAAAAGGAAAAATTCAAAAATAACTTACTTTTATTTGCGAGGAAGAAAAATTTTTAGATAATGAAGTGGACATGAGTTCTAAAATTTCTTCCGTTTCTAGTTTCGAATATGAAACTATTTTATCTTTTTTTTCAAAAGCATGAAATAAAATGGAAGAGTCCTTTCTTACTTCTGTCATTCGTTTCAGAAAATCAATATTCATTCTAAATCCCCCAAAACTGATGTCTGTAATGCCTTCTATTTTTAGTTCTTTCCCTAGTTTGTCGGCTAACGATTGGTAATGTGTTTTCCAATCGGGGACTCGTAAAATTGGGTCAATACAAATACGAACCTTCCAACCATCTGAAATGGCTTGGTTGATGGATTTTAATCGGGCCTGTAAGGATGGGGTTCCATGTTCGATAGTTTCGATGATGCTTTGTGGACTGATGGTCCAAGCTAAGATGACATTTGGATTAGGATGAATTTTGGCAATTTGACTGTAGTTAGTCGATTTCGTGCGAATTTCCAAACTCAAACTAGGTTCGGTTGCGGCATATTCTAACCAAGCCTTGGTTGCAGGAAAAAATGATTCCAAAGCCAAAAGGTCGGTATCGTAAGACAAAGCCAAATACAGGGACTTGTTTTTTTCTATAAAATCTTTTGTGGCATCGAAAAAGTCTTCCCAATTGACAAATAACACGAGATTTGCGGAAGGGAACATCCCTTGCAAATAACAATATTCGCAATCGTAAATACAGTTGAGTGCAAGAGTATTGTAGTAAAAGTGAGGATGGGAAAAGTTAGGTGAAAAATCGCTTCCAGGATATAGAAAGTTGTCTTTTTTTTCCGCTAAAATCAATTTTGGGCTTTCTTTTTGGATTCTAAAGTTTTGCGAATTTCGGTTAAAACTATCTTTATAATGTCGAATGGAAATGGGAATCGCTTGAGGAAAACGAGTCAAAATCTCTTTGGTTCGAAAGTGGTCTTTTATACTTTCTTCAATATAAATATGAGAAAAAACTTTAAACATGAAGGGTTTTTCTCCATTCATCAAAAAAATGTTTAAGATCTGTTTTTGATTTAAGATTTTCTTTTAATGTATCTTCAGGGAAAGGTAAAAGCGAATTTGGATTTCGTAGTCGAAAAAACCGAATCGATTTTTTAAGATCATGTTTCATGGTTTCTGTTAGGCGTATATCTTTGATAAAGTTTTCTACTTTTGGCCAGTCATCAGATTCGATATTGTCACCAAGATTCCAAGGTAAAGGGGAAATCCATTCTTCATATAAAGGTTTTGCGATTTTTGCCATCATCATTTCTACATCATTTGATTGGCAGAATTTTCCTTCTAAATGGTCGGATACGACTTTTGCAATTGCAATGTTTTCTAATGGAAAGTAAAGGGATGCTGCTGCAAAGAAACCGGAACCTTCCATATCAACTAAATTGACACCATCTAACTCATGTTCAGTAAGCGTAAAAAACCGATCTATTTTTTTTTCTTTAGTTATGGGCCTGTCAAATGTTTTGAGATTGGTTTCGTTTTTGAATTGGGAGTTGATAATCCGATCTGGATAAAAATCTTTTCCTGTGGCAGCATCAGTGACCTTATGAATCCAAAAATGATCACCTAAAGAAAATGCGATTTGGTTTGCACCAGCAATGCCTAGGTTCCAAATTTTCATTTGGTTGCGTTCCACTTTTGACAAAGTATGAGCAAATTCAGAAACAGCCAAAGCCATTGAGAGTTTTCCTGTCCCAGATATGATGATATAATGCGATTCGTTTTGAAAAATTCGAAATTTGCCAGAGGGAGACAAGGGTTTCGCTTGTAAAAGTTCCAACCAGGGTTTAGCCTCGGAAAGTACAGCGAAAAACAATGCAGACATAGTCTAAACTTGCAATAGGGGGGTTTTATGCAAAGGAAAGTTTTGTTTGCCATTTTTCTCTTTATCAGTTCCAATATTTATGCCGGAGGAAAAAAGATGTCATTCTTTGATTTTAAATCTACATCCATCCAAGGAAAGGAAGTTTCTCTTTCCGAATACAAAGGACATCCTGTCCTTGTTGTCAATGTTGCATCTAAATGTGGTTATACGCCTCAATACGAAGGTCTAGAAAAAATCCATCAAACTTATAAGGACAAAGGATTAAAAGTCATCGGATTTCCTTCGAATGATTTTGGTAGTCAAGAACCGGGAACCGAATCTCAAATTGTAGAGTTTTGCAAACTAAACTTTGGAGTCAGTTTTGATCTGATGAAAAAAACAAAAGTTTTGGGAAATGATAAAGATCCTGTTTATCAATTTCTAACAGAGAATGCAAAAGAAAAAGGTGATGTGAAGTGGAACTTTGAAAAGTTCTTAATCGATAAAAATGGTAATGTAGTATTTCGATTTCCCTCTGGAACTAAACCAGAAAGTGCGGAGCTAAAACAAGCAATTGAAAGCCTTCTCTAATTTAAGTCGATTCTGGATTTTGCTTTTTTTTGTCGTTTGGGGCATTTCTGCTGAAGAGGAAAATTCGTCCGTACAAATTGTACGTACGTCTACCGCAGAAATGGTTTCCATTGACGAAATTGTAAAAGAAACTTCAAAATTCAATGTCATCGTTTTTGGAGAAGAACATGATAATGACGATTTACATCGTTTTTATCTGGCCTTATTCAAACGTCTATCGGAAGTAGAATCCTTGTCCTTGTCTTTAGAAATGTTGGAAAAAGACGAACAATATATAGTGAATGAATTTTTGGAGGGTAGGATTTCTGAGGTAAGTTTTCTTTCCTCCATAACTCAGTGGAAAAATTTCAAATCCGACTATTTTCCGTTAGTTTCTACTGCCAAAGAAAAAAAATGTAATGTGATTGCAGCCAATCCTCCTAGAAGGTATGTAAATTTGATTTCTAGGAAAGGTTTGGCTGCCTATCGGGAATTTACAGACCAAGCCATCCAATATTTACCACCTGCTTATAGTTTAGAAAAGTATCTTACAGAGGACTACAAACAAAGGTTAACTGAACTTTTCGGACAAGGACATGGAGGAGGCCACGGAGGAAATCAATACCTGATTTTAGCACAAGCGACTTGGGACCAAGGTATGGCTGAAGCGATTTCTCGTGAATTTTATAAAACAGGTAAGAAAGTGGTTCACTTAAATGGTCGGTTTCATTCCGACAGAAGGGGCGGTGTCGTACACAGACTACAAGAAATGGGACTTTCTGTCTTGGTTCTCTCTGGATTTGTCAAAGATAGGGAAGAGAGTCGAGATTTTGCAAAAATCGCTGATTTTGTAATTTTAACAAACGGCCGATAAGAATAGGGAGAACCTATGTCGGCACTTTCTCCCAAATATCTTTGTCCACATTGCCAAAAGGCATCTCGATTGCCAGAACCAATCCCTCGGGAAGGTAAATTTCAGCTAACATGCGCTCATTGTAAAGAAAAGGTAATTCTCAATTTTGTAGATTATCATTTCGAGATTTTGCAAGTAGTACCGAAAGAGCCGGTAGTTACGGATGATACTCAGTCATTCCAACCATTTAAAATTCCTACGACTCCCATAGCAAAACCAAGTTCCTTCCAGGAAAAAGTTCAATCCAAATCGAAACCAATTTGGGAACGTAAAGTGGTTTTTGTGCGAGAACCAGAAGAACGACAATTCAAACCAAAACCATTAAAACAAAGATTAACCACAGGTAGTAAAAAAAAATTTTCATTTTCCTATTGGAAAATAACATTCACAGTTACTTCAATATGCCTTTTTTTATTCATTCTTGGGTTTTCTTATTTTGTTGCTGGAGTCCTTGCTACTAAAAAAGAAGTGCCTATTTATTTGGAGTCCCTTTCGAAAAATATTCCCACTAAAATTTTAGATCGTAATGGACAGATGGTGAGTGAAATTTTTCAAAAGAGAACTTCCACCTTACGTTTGCAAGATTACCCAGAGGATATGATATCGATCCTTCTAAATATTGAAGATCAAAAATTTTTCTTTCATGGTGGGATTGATTATTCAGCAATTCTCAGGGCTTTTTTAAAAAATATCATTAACTTAAGTTATAAACAAGGTGCTTCGACCATTACTCAACAGTTAGCAAGAATCATTTTGGATGATCGTCGTAAAAGTTTAAATCGTAAATGGCGAGAAGCACAACTGGCATTTGCTTTAGAGTCTGTGTTAACGAAAGAACAAATATTAGAAACTTATATGAACCATGTGTATTTGGGACATGGAGCATTTGGATTTGGAGAAGGGATTAAATTTTATTTTCAGAAGAATCCAATGGAGTTAAGTAAAGAAGAAATGGTGCTTCTTGCGTCACTTCCGTCTGCACCAAACAAATACTCTCCTCTTAAAAATCCGGAAGATTCTTATACCCGGGTTCGCGCTATATTACAAATGTTTCGGAATCGTGGCATTTATCCCAATTTAGACCGCGAAAAAATTGTTAGTTTTTATCATAATCTTTCTACTCGTTCCCCGAATGAAACTGTTTTTGGTTCGAGACAAGACATTGCTCCTTATGTGACCGAACATGTTCGCGGGATTCTTTCTTCTTTAGAAGGTGATAAAAATATTTATGAAAGTGGTGGGTATACAGTAGAAACAACCTTGGACCGAGGTGCCCAAGAACTCATTGGTCCGATTGTTCGTGAATATTTAACAAAATCTCGAAAGTCAGGGAAAATACAAAAAAAGAGAGTGCGAGTAAAACCAGAATCACCATTAGATTTGGCATTTCGCCAAAAACTGGAAGAGGTTTCTATTTTAAACGAACTCGTTTGGAATACGGATAGTCTGGATTCGGAAAAAGATACAAGCGTCGTACAAGCTGCCATTGTGGGAATTCAACCAAACACAGGTCAGGTGTTGTTTTTACATGGTGGAGAAGAGTTTAATTCACAAAACCAGTTCAATCGTGCTACCCAAATGCGTAGACAAACCGGTAGTTCCATCAAGGCAGTGTTATACGCCTCAGCCATTGATGCTGGAGTCATCCAATCAGGCACAAGAATTTTAGATGCTCCTTTGTATTACCGAGGAGGTGGGGGAAAAGAGTGGGCTCCTGAAAATTTAGGAGGTAACTTTGACGGTGAAATTTCTCTTCGCACAGCTCTAGTGAAATCAAAAAACACAGCAGCGGTTCAAGTCGCAGAACGATTGGGAAGTGCAGGTATAGAACGTTATTTTACAAAATACTTTTTTCCAAATGATTCAGAAAAAAAAGCACGATACCGGGGAGACTTATCTTTAGCACTTGGTACTTTAGAAATATCTCCTATGGAGATGGCATCTGCTTTTACCGGCTTTGTGAACCAAGGTACTGTCAAACGTCCTTATCTAATCCAAAGGATAAAAAATGCGAAGGGTGTTGTTTTGTATGAAGCTGGTGGTTCTGACGAATTCAAATTAAAATTACCACCGGAACGCCAAGTCATTCGTCCTGATACGGCAGAAGTGATGGTATCCCTACTTAGAGATAGTGGTCGTGCCAGTGGAGTCAGAAATGGTAGTTATGCGGGAGATTTAATCGGCAAAACAGGAACTACTAATGATTATAAAGATGCATGGTTTGTTGGGGCAAGACCTGATTTATCTTTGGCTGTTTGGGTTGGTTATGATAATCCAAAATTTGGAATGGGTCCTAGTGGGCTCGGAGGGGCAGTGGCAGCTCCTCTTTGGGGAGAAATTGTCTCTTCCATTGATAAAAAAAATATAATTCCTAAAATACAATTCAGCCAACCAGTGTATGCAAAACCTTTTAAAATATGTGCATTAACAGGTAAACAAGCTGGGTCCCATTGTCCAGTAGCAAATGAGCTTTATCTTTCCGATTACCCTCCTGAAGGAATTTGTACAGAAGATCATAAAGCAACGCATTCAGAAAACAAAGATTTGATGAAGGGGTTGTACTAGATGAAAAGATATCATATATCATTCCATTGCCTAATATTTCTATTGTATGTAATGGGATACACTCCATCGGTATTCGCCAATTCTTATTATGAAGCTGGGTATGAGATGGAACAATTAAATACTCTATTTGCCATTCCGCTATATGAAAAGGCATTAACAGAAAAACCATCTGGTAAATTACAGAAGGCAGTAGTATCCAGACTTTTCTTTTTATATAAAAAACATGGGAAGTTACTGGACGCATTGTTTTTAGGAAGTAAGTATCCAAATCTCATTCCTACCAAAGAGAGAAGTTGGATTTGGACAAACTTAGCAGAAATTTATAGACCTATTAGTGTTTCTGAACTTTCCTCAACATATGTACTTGCTAGTAAATCCTCTCCGGAAAAATATTTGGAATTATCGGAACATTTGAAAAATGCCGCCTCGCAAAAGTTATACGAATTTGCATCTATTATTCTTTTGAAACGCAAACAATATAAAGCGATTTTATCAATTTATGCAGAGAATCCCGGTATGGTAAAAACCCCATTGTTTATTGGGATTTCTGAATTTAAAATTGGCGCAGATTCAGGTAAAGAATTTTTGAAAACAATATTAGGTGATACAGATCGTGAGCGCACTGACCAAGAAAAATCCGATGTATTGTATTTGATGGGTGTTTATTATCGCCAAACAGCGGACTATGATTTGTCTGCTCGTTACTTTCGAATGAGTGGAAGTTTTGGATCAAAACCAAGAGGAGATTTAGAGACAACAAAATCCTTGGTATTAAAGGGAAATTCCAAAGAGATGTGTTCGACTTTTAAATTTACTATATCCTCCTCTGATGAAATAGAAACTCTCTTAAATTTTTATTGTTCTCCGAATGCAAACAGTTCTTGGAAACCTTATGAACCGAGTATTCGTATTTTGGCAGAAAGAGAGGGAAATGAATTTTTAACATTACTCTTTCCAGGGATCAACTAATGAAAATATTCTCATATCTATCGATTTGTTTTACAAGATTTTTGGTAATCGTTTTATTATCTTTCACCTATCCTTTATTAGCAAATTTTTTAGTCACACCAGAACAAAATCTGCGATTGGAACTTGTCGGATCTTCTCGAGATCAAATTCGTTTTTGCAAACAGAAACCAATACAGGTATTTGGTCGTAATCCAGTAACTTCTTCTGGCACATGTCAGTTTTTACCGGAAGCAGAAGTGAGTTTAGATCATTTTTTTACTGAAGAACTTGCGGACACGGAAGAAACACAATGGGCTTTCTATGATGGATCGGGCAAACAATTGTTTCCGACAGTCACTTGGGAAGGGCAAGAGACATTGAATTTCATATCTGTGGTGCGATCAAAACGCGGACAATTTGGTATGCAATTGCAAAGGAAAAGAGACGAAGCGTATTTTTTCTATCGAACGAAGATTCAAAACTGGGTGATTTAGATGAAAGAAGTTCTAAGAAGACTTTTCTTTTTGTCTTAAGTATTGTAAGATCCAAATAACGATTGGTAAACTTAATTCTAAACAAACATAAACGTTAAGTCTAACCTCTGTTGGAATTCCAACGGTGATCATTGAAATCACACGACCTAGACCTGATAAAAAAACAGCTGTACCCATCACATAGATAAGATCTCCTTGTTTACGAATGGTAATTGCCACCCAGAATGCAATGAGGCCAGCACCAAGAAGAATCCCAGCTAAATAACGATATACATTGTCTGCATAGGGAGTAACAGCTGTTCCCTCGGGCATGATGAGGGAAACACCTTTGATTAAATTGGTAATTCCACCGGAAAGACCAATTAGAAACACAAGGAAAAATAGGATCTGTAGGATTCTTTCTTTTTTGTTCATTTGGACCTTTTCTATCGCTATAGGTTTTTTGGAGCAAACTATAATTTGGTGGGAAATTAAATGTTAGGGGGGTATTGAAATCCCTCAATTAGTTAAAAAAGTTTCCAAAAACTGTTATTTCTGTTTTAAAAACACCAAAATTCCGTTCAAAACGGTTTATGGTTCGCTCATTGGCGAAAAAAGTGTAGATCCATATTCTATTTTTCTAATGATAGTTCGGAAGTTAGGTTATATGAAATCTTTAATTTTTATTTTAATTGTGACTGTGTTGAATTGCACAGACCAAAAGGATTTTTGTAGGCAAACCGTCGAAGGTAAGGGTGGCGGTTTCTTTGAGGGTGATGCTGAATCGCTTTGTGCAAGTTATTTAGTTTTTGATCAAACCGTAAGAATCAATATAGAGAGTGGACGCCCTTCTTCGTTTGCTCGTTTCTTATCAGATCAATATTTGTTGCTTTGCCTCTATAAAACCATCGAGGAACGGAAGTGTGAAAAAAAATCGGAATACATCCCACATTTTGGGTATTAAGTTAAAGTGATGAAGCAGCTTCGAAACATATTTTGCCTGATCCTCATTGTTACTCTAACAAACTGTATGGTTGGTAAAAAGGAAGATGCGTGTAAATACTATCTGGATAGGGATTTTAAATCATACTGTGAACAACTAGTTCTTTTATCGCCTACAATATTGAAAGAGGATAAAAATTTAGGACAAGCGATCGCTTCCAACATTGTGTTAGTCGGTTGCGCCACCTATCTCAAAAAGAAAAAGGAATGTGAAAGAGAAGAGAATCGTTACCTTCCGGGTCTATATGGGATGAATGAATTCAGGCAAAATCTGGACTTTTTAAAAAAAGAAGAGAACCAATATATTTGTAGTATTTATGGATAATGGTGTAATATAGATTATGCGGAAAATTCAAAAATTATGATCATCAAAAGAATTGTACAAATTTATCTGATATTTTTCCTTTTCATCTTCCCAGTTTTCTCTGAAGAAACTAATATAGAAAAGGAAAATAATAAATCAATTGAAGAATTAAAAGAAGAAGAAAAGAGATTAGAAGAACTTCTTAATAAGAAAGAACAGGAATATAAGTTAATAAGAAAAGAAAGACTGCGAAAGGAATTTAATTCTGATTTTATACATTCAGTAACAATTTCCCTATCTCCAAATCTGTCTCAAGGTTACAACAGTCCGAATTCACATGAGGTGCCATATATTCTTTACATCCCTCGACTCAACAATCAAGACACACCTAGCCGCAACAAGACTTTGTTCTTATCCTATTTTAATTTACCTAGTAACATTGGATTTCAATTTTATGCGATCAATATATCCTCTAATCCGAGTATCATTGGATATGACCCCTCAAATAGCCAACTTTTTGAAATTCATGATGCAAAAAATAAAACAGAAGTTACATTTTTATTTTTTAAAATGTTCTCTATTACAGAAAATTCAAAATTTGGATTTTTAGTTGGTCTAACAAATCAAAATGAAGAATATACTCGTTCGGATAAATATTATAATTCTATGGCTTACTTCCGACAAAATCAGAAATTTGCTGGATGGGGTCCAGAGATAGGATTAAGCTTTCAATATACGTTATTCGGTAAAATTAAAATTTCCAATAATCTCTCATTTTTTGTTACAGATAACAATTATAGTTACTCCAGGCTTTTTTATAGTCAGAATTTTCAATATTATATTGAGGCTTATGATACTAACAGTATTCCAGGAATCAGATTGTTAACAAATGGCAATAGTTTGAAAAATGGGTCTATACAAACTACTGGATTTCGAAACTTTTTAACTTTGGAATTTCCGGTTTTAGATAATATTGGATTCAATTTAGGACTAATGACTTCCATTAGAAATATAAAATTTCGAAATTTTGATGCCGATACTTTAGGTTTTTCAAGAGATGGTATGAGATATGAAACACAAAATGGGATTGAGCAATATTTATTAACTTCCGCTTTTTATTCTAATACAAAAAATCAAACTACCTTCTATTCGAATATTAATTTCGGACTTACTTTTTATCATTAACATGCTGCGTTTAATAGAGACGGCTATATTCCTTCTGAACTAAGAGCCAGCCTAGGTCGGTAAGTGTGTTGGTTATGCAAAGTAGCAAAAAAATTTTGAGGAAGACATGAAAAAAATAACAATAATACTGATTCTATTTCACCTTCAATGCGCAGATGGCGAAAGGCAGAATTGCAGAGAAAATTTGGATTCTATTGAATTTCAGAAAATAATGGCTTTAAGTTTACTGGTGCCAATTCCAAAAAATACAGATCAAGAAAATGAAAGCCGCAAAAACATTGGCCTTGTTAACTTTGTTTATACTCAAAACAAAGCGGAAGAGAGAAAACGAATATGCGATAATAAATTAGTATTTAAAATCTTTGAACCAGAAGCAAATGATTTTGATTAATGTTGGCAGAACACTGATAAGATCACAAAAAATGAGGTGTCGGAATAAAAATGAAGTTTCTTTTGTTTTGGAATATTGGGCAAGTTTAAATGGCATTCTATCAAACGGATCTTTTATTCATGCAGGAAAGTTATCCTTTGAAAATAAATATTTAGAACATGTAATTGGTATTATTGATTCTATTTTAATCGCAGAAACCAAACAGAGAAAATTAAAACTTTGGACATCGGATAAGAAAATTTTAAAACTCCTCACTCCCCAATATATCTTTGAATTATAGAAAATACGCTGTATAAAAGCTTCGGAAACTTAGTTTGGGCAGGACGGATCGCCCACCCATCGCTCCGCCATCGTGGCTACGTTCGCGCGGGCCCGTCACCGCTCGCTTTTCCGCATCGTGCGGAAACTGCTCCATCCCCCCTTGCTTGCCTTCGGCAATCAACATCGCCTCAGCTTTTTACGAAAGCTTCGCGGGGTCGCAGACGATCTCCTCTATTCGAATCCTTCGATCAGTTGTTAGTTGGGAGATTTGTTCCGTTGAAAAGGAACTTAGTTTGGGCAGGGAAGGATTCGAACCTTCGAAGGTAAAACCAGCAGATTTACAGTCTGCCCTCGTTGGCCACTTGAGTACCTACCCGAAGAAGTTGCATGGAGCCGCCTGAGGGATTTGAACCTCCGACCGGCTGTTTACAAAACAGCTGCTCTACCACTGAGCTAAGGCGGCATGCATATCCAATTTTTGTGAAAAGCGGTTAAGGTCAAATAAAAATTCTTTGAGCGGAGGCGGATTCTTTCAGAATGACAGGAGATGGCACTGTTTTTGGTCAATTCTCTCATGACGATTTCCATTATTGGATTCTATTTGGGTTATTTCTTTCGAAAGAGAGACCAAAAACGACATAGATTCTTCAACACAATCGGGATTTTGGCAAATCTTTCCGCCGCTGTTTACCTTTTGAGCATTAAGTATTTGTTAGGTGGGATAGCCTTTCACCAAATTTATCCAACAGCACCGGAAATTATTATCCACATCCATCGTTTTTTTGCAGCCATTGCGCTCATTCTTATGTTGTGTATGGGTTATTTGGGATGGAAAAGAAAACGAAACTTACACGTAAAATTGCATTACATCTTTTTGCCATTGTACACGATTGTTTATATCTCCGGTCTGTTTTTATTTCAATCAAAACCGCTTTAAGGAATGTTCATGGAAAAAATTGAAGTCGCAAAGAAGTTTGCAAAAGATATCCGAATCCAAGTAATTAAAATGGTCACTGCTGCCAATTCTGGTCACCCAGGTGGTCCTCTTGGACTTGCTGATATTTATGCTGCACTGTATACTTCTGTTTTAAAACATGATCCAAAAAATCCGGATTGGGCAGAAAGAGACCGACTCATTCTTTCTAACGGCCATGTTTGTGCAGTTCGTTATGCTTCTATGGGCCTATCTGGATATTTTCCTGTAGAGGATCTACTTACATTTCGAAATATTAATTCTTATCTCCAAGGCCATCCTTCTACTCGTTATATGAAAGGACTCGAATCGAGTTCAGGTTCTCTTGGACAAGGTTTGTCTGTTTCTGTTGGTTTGGCTCTTGGTGCAAAATTAAAAAAAGAGACATATAAAATTTATACATGTATTTCTGACGGTGAATGCGGTGAAGGAATGACTTGGGAAGCTGCACAATCGGCAGTTCATTTCAAAACTGACAATCTCATTGCTTTTATGGATCGGAATTATATTCAAATCGATGGTAACACTGAAGAAGTAATGAAGTTAGAGCCATTGGATAAAAAGTTCGAAATGTTTGGTTGGAATGTAATCAATGCAGACGGACATAATATGGAAGAGATCTTTGCAGCCTTTACAAAAGCTAAACAACACACTGGTGGACCTACACTCATTGTCTTTAGAACCATTTTAGGAAAAGGTGTTTCTTATATGGAAAACAATCCTAAATGGCATGGAACTCCTCCAAATAAAGAACAAGAAGCGCAAGCACTAGCAGAATTGGTTTAATCTTCTAGATTCGATTGACATTTTTGTTTTTATAAAGATAGTTTTTGCATGGGACAAACTTCCTTTCCTGACTTTTATCCGGATGATATCACTCGTATATTATATGATTGGGAAGTTGCCCCACCCGAAAAAAAACGTTTTTTATTAAAACTCATTGCATCTCGAATTCCTTGGCAGATCCAATTGGAATCTGCATTGGATGAAGTAAAAGATCCATATCTCAGAGTACAGGCTAGAAATTTAAAATCAGAAATCTCTCGCCATAGGTTACGTCATTCTTTCTTTAAACTTACGTTACGTGGGAATACGAATCATTATAAAGATTTAGAAGAGATGGCAGTTCAGCTTTCTAGTATCGGTTTTCCTGATCAAAACTATGCCGAAATCAAACATGAATTAGATAGAATTGCACTCAGAGTTTCCGAGTTGTATGATGATCATTCTGGATATTTGACAGATGAATTAAAAGTGCAAATTCTTTGCCAAGTTTTATTCCAAGAAGAAGGATTTGTTGGGAATATCCAAAATTACAATGACCCAGGAAATTCTTATCTATACCAAGTGATCAAAAGTAGATTGGGAATTCCAATCACTCTTTCTGTGGTATACCTGTTAGTTGGCCAAAGATTGGGGCTTCCGCTCTATGGTACCAATTTGCCACTTCATTTTCTTTTGCAATACGAATCGGAAGGTTATTTTACTTACATTGATCCATTTCATGGCGGAGTTTTGTTAGATAAATTTACCTGTGAAAAGTTTTTGGAAGCGAATGGATATTCTAATTCACCAAAATATTTTACAAAAGCTTCCACACTTTCTATGATCAAACGTATGTGTCGCAATCTAATCCACATTTATCGAGATAATCAAACAAAAGAAATGGAAAATATTATAAAGGATCACCTTCAGATTCTCGAAAGCAGATCCACTCATGTGGAATAATCAATGAAATCTAATCTTGGTATCCAATCCATTTTAGCTAAGTTTGATAAAAACCTAGATGGAATTATAAAGGAAGATATTCCTGTTCTAAAAAAAATCAAAAAACATGTCATAACATCTGGCGGAAAAAGGATTCGACCTTTTTCTCATTATTTGTTTTGTCAGTTTCTAAATGTAAAAGATGTTAGCTGGCTTGATGTAGGTAGTGTTGCTGAACTCATTCATGCGGCAAGTTTACTTCATGATGATGTTGTTGACAATGCTCCTATTCGTCGAGGTAAACCAACCATTGGATCTTTGTTCGGAAACAAAACGGCTATTCTTGCCGGCGATTATCTGTTAGCTTGTGGTATCAGTCGACTGAATTCACTTGGGAATTCCGAACTTATGGAAATTTTTTCGCAAGTTTTAAAAGATTTATCGGTAAGCGAACTTTTGCAGATGGAATGGGAAAAAAATCCAAAAATTTCCTTAAAGGTTTACGATTCCATCATTTATGGAAAAACGGCTTCGCTTTTTGGAGTTTGTACAGAATCGGCCGCCATTCTTGCTGGTAAAACTAAAAAGGAAAGAATGGTCGTACGTGATTTCGGCGTTAGGTTAGGAAAACTTTTTCAAAAGAAAGATGATTGTTTGGATTATTTTGTTGATTCCAGTGCGAGTGGAAAGGAGTTTTTAAAAGATTTTAAAAATGGTTTATTTACCTATCCAGTTCTTATTTTACGTAATCAGCTTGGTTTAATTGAAAAAAGAAAATTAGAATCAGTTTTTAAAAAGGAAGAAAGAGATTCTTCCGATGAATCTTATATTTTAAATCTGATGGAATCCAAAAAGGTATCAGAGATTTTGCATAAAGAGTTAAATTCAGAAAAAAACTATCTTTTGAGTTACTTAAATCAATTTCCAAATAGCGGTGAACGAGAACTTTTTGTAGAGCAATTAAATCGTCTGACTTAATTGAATTTTTAAGTTTCTTCGACAAAGGGTTCGTTGGGATCAATGAATTCGATGACTGGCAATTGTATCGAAAAGCAAGTCCTTCCCGGTTCTGATTCTATAAATATATTTCCTTTGTGTTTTTCTATAATCGACTTCGTTATTCCAAGGCCCATCCCTGTTCCATCGCCATGATTTTTGGTGGTGAAGAAAGGTTCAAAGATTTTGTTTTGAATCTCTAATGGTATGCCGGGACCGTTATCTATTACTTTGACTTCAACTAAACTTCCTTTTTTTTCGGAAGTGATCATAAGATTTCCTTTTTGATTCATGGCTTCGAGTCCATTTAAAATCAAATTGGTCCATACACGAATTAAATCTTCAGGCCAACCGAGAATGGTTGCATCCGTCAAAAAAGTTTTCTTAAGTGAAACTTTACCCCGCATTTTGTATTGGTAAATAGTAAGTACCGTTTCAATATTTTCAAGGAGAGTGAAAACCCTCCTTTCTTCAGCTTTTGTGACTCTTGAAAAGTTTTTTAGGGCAAGTATAATTTTTGAAGATCGGTCAACAGCAATTTGAATAATTGATAGATGGAGTTTGAAATTTTTTTCCTCTAGAATTAAGTTAGATAGTTTTTCTTGTCCAACTTTTAGTAAGGCAATTTCTTCATCATATAATTTTGTAATTCCTACATCTAAAAATCTTTCTAATATTGCATCTTCGAATTCTAAATCATTGTCTTTGCAGTTTTTTTTAAGATTTGCTTTTTTTTCTTTTCGTTCCGTGTAACTTGCTACTAGTCCAAAATCGGATTGGTAGGTAAGCATTTTTTGAATGGTTTTTAGTTCTGTCGGATTGAGGGAGGAATAGATATTCTCCTTGGACCCTAGGTTCTTTATTTCATTGTTTTTCGATTCAATTAAAGTTTCAATTGAAGCTTTGATCGCACTAAGCGGATTATTGATCTCGTGGGCCACGCCTGCGACTAATTTTCCCAATTCAGACATTTTTTCAGAAAATACCAATTGGTTTTCAGTATGACTGATCTGTAATAATGCCTTTTCTAATTTTTCGTTTTGCGTTTGTATTTCCTTAGTTCTCTCCAAAACCATCGTTTCTAACTCTTCGTTTTCTTTTGTTACAGTTTGTTCTTTTTTGATTCGGTTTTGAATTTGAAATTTTGAAATCGCTATGGTAAAAATTGTCATCTGGATGGCGGCACCAATCTCGTTTGCAGAACTTAAAAATGGAAAAGAAGGTAAATAACCGAGGTTTGCAAAAATTAATAAAGTGGTACTGATCTGTCTCACAAGGAATGCATAAAACAAAACATTTGCGTTTTCTTTTCTTTTAATCATACAATAAATGGCATAACCAAAATTGAAAGTTGAAAACATTAGACTATTCGCATATATAAATCGAAAGTAAAGCTGAAGATCAATAAATACGATGAAAATAGACAGAATTAAAAAGTAGGCATAAGAAACTATATATTTGTCTGCATTCGGATATTTCTGTTTTGTTTGTAAGAACTCTCTAAGAAAAAGAACCAAACCAAAAGGACTTAATGAAACGAGTCCAGGTACATATCTATAAAACCATTCACAATCACTAAACCCGTATTCGTAAAATAGTCCC
The DNA here is from genome assembly GCF_026151655.1 of Leptospira soteropolitanensis. GTDB lineage: Bacteria > Spirochaetota > Leptospiria > Leptospirales > Leptospiraceae > Leptospira_A > Leptospira_A soteropolitanensis. The sequence goes on from NZ_JAMQPN010000010.1 coordinate 37,433, forward strand.
GATCTCAAAACATTTGTAAAGAGAATGGACATGGTTGCAAAAGTTAGTAAAAGATAAACTCGCTCTCTTAAAATGATATACTGTGTTGCAGAGAGTAGGCAAACCAAAATACATAACCCAAAGTAGAACCCTTGCCAGAGAGAAATAGATTTTGTAAATTTAAGTAAACTGAATTCATCTTGAATGCGAAAATTGATTCGGTGTGTGTCTTCGGATTGGATTCGAATTAAGTAAATTCCTTTTTCTTTTGCGGGAAAAACAAAGCCGCCTGTAAAGGATACTTCAGGAGGTTTTTTCCTAACAAGACCTGTTTTGATTTCAGAGACTTTTTTCCCGTCTTTATATAACTCACAATCCAGTTCGGATATCATTCCATTTTCGAAATGAAAGTATCGGGAGGAACTTTCTTCTAAGCTGATTAAATAGTAGTGACTTTCTTTAGTGAATCCAAAATAAAATTGAGAACTGTGATCTTTTGGATTAAGGTCTGTTAGATTTGTTTTTGGATTTGTTCCTAAATGCCAAAGCCCTTCGCCCCCTTCCGCCATAAGGGAAAGGGGAAGGAATAAAAGGCAAAGAATAACTTGATACAATCTTATTGATCGTTCTGTGGATTTTTATTGTGGAACAATATTTGGTGCGTTACATTTCAATGTACCGCGAATGATCACAGACTTTGCATCCGTATTTGTATTTTGGACTAAACAAGTTCTGTTATCAGATGTAAAACATTGTGTTGAAGAAGTACCTGATGTACAGTTAACACTATCTAGTGTATTACAAGAATTCAATATAGAAGTAGTGGATGTGGAAGTTGTGCTGTAAGTTCCATTTAAAGTGATTTCTAAATTAAAAAAGGAAATTTGTTGGGCACTTTGTAATGCAGTATCAATATTGATACCTTGATTGAACCACTCTACGGTTCCTTGAGTCCCTTGGACAGTTTTACCAAATGCTCCACCCGCTAAAACAAATCCTTGTTGTGGATCTATTTTTCCTTGGATCTGCGTGCTATCGTATGTAAAACGAAGGTTGAGAGTTTCTTTAGTTTTGAAAATCAATTGGGAAATCACCGTAAAGCGAGTGTTATTGCTAGTGGAATTAGATCCACCAGGGGTTGGAGTTGATCCTGGATTAGCGGATGTAGTAGTTGCTGGAGTGGCCTGTCCACAACTGGTTGTCACATCGTTATCGACCTCGCCCAAGAAAAAGAGGGAAGGTTCGCCTTCCGGTAAAATCGTGATTTCCGCTTTGTTTTCATTCTTTAGACCACAAGTAACAAAAATGGAGGAAAATGCGAAAAAAATAACGATATTTCGGAACATACCATCCAATCGTCACCGGAATTCATTCTCTGGTCAAGAGGATTCAGAATTTCCTTGGGAAATTTAGAGGAAAATACAACCTTGCCGTATGGGCTCAAAATTCGGTCTAAAGGGAGTGTTTTCGATCCAGGGACCACGTTCGATTTATGTCTATTCTCTGTTCATTGGTCTTCTTTCGGGCTTCGGTGCTTACGGATTTAACTGGGCCCTAACTTGGACAGAATCATTTACCTTTGGGAACCTCATGGGTTACGATCCAGGTATTCCTACCGGAGATTTAAATTTTCATTCCGTTGGTTCTGTAACTCCTCTTTCCCCTTTTTGGATTTTATTACTTCCGGCGTTTGGTGGCCTCCTTGTTGGCATTGTCACAAGTTTTTTTTGTGCTGAAGCACAAGGTGGCGGAACGGATTCACTGATCTATGCTTTTCATTTTAATGAAGGAAAGATTCAGGCTAAAGTTCCTTTTTATAAAGCGGTTGCCACCATACTTACGTTAGGTTCCGGGGGATCGGGTGGAAAAGAAGGACCAACCGCTCAAATTGGAGCAGGTTTCGGTTCCAGCTTAGCTGGATATTTGGGAGCCGGTGCCAGAGCGAGAAGGACTTTGATGCTTGCAGGAACGGCCGGTGGACTTGGTGCCATTTTTCGGGCTCCGCTTGGTGGAGCAATCACTGCAGTGGAAATGGTCTACCAAGAAGATATTGAAAGTGATTCCCTTGTGCCTTGTATCCTTTCTTCTGTCACTGCTTATCTAACTTATATAAACATTGCGGGAAGTGGTTCTCTATTTTCCGTACAAGAATATAGTCTGAATGATTATAGACACATTCCTTTATATATACTTCTAGGACTTCTTTGTTATGGAGTGGGTTATTTTTTTGTAAAAGTTTATCACACAGTTCAGGATATTTTTTCTAAACTTCCTCTACCAAATTTTTTGAAACCAGCGTTTGGTGGACTTCTTGTGGGTTGTATTGCATTACTTTTTCCAGAAGTATTGGGATCTGGCTTTGGCCTCATTCAAAGAATGATTAATGGTGAAGTTCTTGAATCTACAAGTTTTGGATTTTCTGGACCTTTTTTCCTTTTGGCTGTTGCATTGTTTAAAGTTTTTTCTACTTCATTAACCGTTGGTTCAGGAAGTTCTGGTGGTTTACTTGGCCCATCATTTGCCATCGGTGGTATGTTAGGTGCTTTTGTTGGTTCTATGGCGCAGGTATTATTTCCGGAATTGGGTATTACTATATTCCCTTTTTTGTTAGTTGGTATGGGATCTTTTTTTGCTGGTGTGGCAAGAGCTCCCATTGCCGGTATGATTATGGTTTGTGACATGATCGGAAGTTATGAACTTTTACCTCCACTTATGATTGTTTCTGTGATTGCTGTAGTATTGTCCCACAAGACCTCTATCTATCGGAACCAAATTAAAAATAGATTTTTATCACCTTCCCACCATTGGGATATGAACCAAGACATTATGGATCGAATTCGGATTCAGGATCATTTTTCAGAATTTAGAAAATATGCAATGGTTTCCGAAAACCTTTCTTTAACGGAATTACAATCCAATGCGCCAGGGATCCAAGCTAGCGATTTTATTTTGATCGGGGCAGGGGAAGAATACAAAGGAATTGTTTCTCTTAGGAAAAATAGAATCCTTCCAGAATTTGAAGCCGATTTAAAAAACTTGATTACCTGCGGAGAAATTGTGCAGGATGTTCCGTCTGTTTGCATAAATGATACATTGGGTAAGGCACTTCAAATTCTATTAGAATATGATGTCGACAAACTCGCAATTGTTGAAGATGGTAAATGTTTGGGTTATTTAAGGTATATTGATTTATTCAATGCCTACCAAAATGAAGTGAAAAATAAACAGCGAAAATCAGCATGAAATTCTTTGGTCAATTGGTAAAACAAACGCAAACTCTAATGATACATTTATTTCGATTCTTATTATACTTACTTGTTTTGGGTCAGTTATTATTATTTTTAAACTGTTTTGGATCCAAACAAATTATCGAGAAAAAGCCAGACTCTCATATCAAACCGATTGTCATACCTCCGCAGTATCTAAAACCCATTATTGGACGTGTGGAATGGGTAGAATTTCCCAATTGGAAACTTAAACTTCGAGCAAGAGTCGATACGGGAGCTAAGTCTTGTTCCATCCACGCAGTCAATATAGAAAAGGTTACAGAAAATGGAGAGGTATATGTTTTGTTTGATACCTTTGTCGACGAAAAACCTGTGCGATTAAAAAGTAAATTTGTCAAAGAAGCAAAAGTAACAAGTACTTCTGGAGTTTCAGAAAATCGGATTATCATTAGCGAAATGATGAAGATGGGAAAATATAAAGAAGAAGTGATTATCAATTTAAATGATAGAACCAATCTTACTTATCCTATCCTAATCGGTAGAAATTATCTTATGGGTAAGTTTCTTGTAGACGTATCGTTATCACATGCGTTAGGGGACTAGTTTGGATCGTAAAACTTTAATTACAGTCTCTATTCTTGTTATTCTGCCTATCTTATCTATACTGTATAAATTAAATATTGCGGAACTTTCCTTACTTCCTGTCGAAGTTGATGACACTGTCAATTTACAAGTGGTGATTCTTCCTAAGGAAAATGTTGCTGTTTCTGAAGTGAACTTTCCTATTCCAAAACAATTCATTCAATCAAGAGTTTTGAAATCTAATACTAAAGTGGAAGATTTAGATTTTCGTCTCCAGAAAAAACAATATGGTCATTTGGGGATTTGGGAAGGAGAGGATTGGAATTCATCGATTGGGTATTATGCAAAGATCAAAATTTTACCTTATACACATTCAAACCCAGAGCCTGAACTTCAACAGACAAATGGAAAACAACTTTCCAAAGAGCCCTATTATCTTTCTTTAAAAAACTTTTCTCCCGAAGAAATTCGGTTAGGAAAAAAACTCTTTGAACAAATCCATCCCTATGACAAAGATAATGTTGCAGCAGCGAAACAGATTTTTTATTTTATTTCGGAAGAAGTTTTAAACACAACCAAAGACATAACGCTTGAGGACACGATACGTTTAAATAATGGAAGTGCATATACTCAGGCAATTTTATTTTCTTTACTCTGTCGTATGAAGGGAATTCAAGCAAGAACTGTTGCTGGATTTGATTTATCAAAACAAAATTCCAAAGACAACAAAGCAAAACTTAGTTTTTGGAATGAAATCAGAATTCATGGCAAATGGTATTTTGTTTCTACATATAAAAATATATTCGCAGGAACAGTCAATGGGTATCTTCCCCTTTGGAAATCCGTTGAAGAGAAAAGGTCGCTTGGAGAAGAGCCAGCTACATTTCGTTATACTGCCTATATTACAAAATCCAACGTAAATCGTTATAATTTTAAAGAATATAGTGAGGAAGTGGCATCAAGTAATAGTTTTTTGCGATATTATTCTTTGTATAGTTTGCCAACTCCGTTACAGAATTTATTTCGTTTGGTCATTTTAATTCCTATTGGTGCATTGGTACTTTCTGTCGCAAGAAATATGGTAGGTATACCTACTTTTGGGATTTTTACTCCGATATTACTTGCGATGTTTTTTTATGAAACTAATCTTATTTTTGGGATTTGTTTTTTTCTTTTGATGATTGGGCTTGGTTTTTTTGAACGGTATGCTTTGGATAAATATTATCTATTGGCAGTCCCAAGACTTTCGATTCTACTGACTATCACAGTAATTACATTAATCCTATTTTCCGTTTTGAATGAAGAGATTTCCTTTTTCAATCAAATGAGTGTTACCTTATTTCCCATAGTCATTACTACGATTTTTGTGGAACGATTTTCCATTATGATTATCGAAGAAGGGATTTTGCATACTTTTGTGACGCTTGGTGGAACTTTACTTATCGCGCTCATTAGTTACATGATTTTCTTTTTTGGCTCTTTACAAATTCTATTTTTTACTCATCCCGAATTGTTGTTCATTGTGATCGCCATTCAAATCCTACTTGGCCAATACAAAGGGTATCGCGTCTCCGAACTTTTTCGATTTAAGGAAATCTTTAAATCGTGATCTCTTTTTTTAAGAAGTTTGAAGAAGAGGGAATCCTTGGAATTAATCGAAGGATTGGGGAATATATTTTGCCTTACAATCCAAGAGAGTATTATCCTTTAGTGGATGATAAATGGAAAACTGCAGAACTCGCAAGGCAGTTTCATGTTCCTATGCCATATCATTATGGTCTTGTGAACACTTTTGGTGGAATTCGAAATACTCGGGAACTGATCAAAGGAAGACCAGGATTTGTTGTCAAACCAGCTAACGGTGGTATGGGGAATGGAATCCTTGTTATTACGGGCGAATCAGAATATGATAACGGATCAATTATTTTTCACAAAGCTGATGAGAAGAAGATCACCGAAAAAGAATTATACCATCATGTCTCAGGAATTTTATCTGGACTTTATTCCTTAGATGGTAACTCCGATTCTTGTATTTTACAAGAAAGGTTAGAATGTCATACTTTCTTTCGTGAAATTTCCTTTCGAGGTATTCCTGACATTCGTGTGATTGTTTTTTTAGGATATCCTGTGATGGCTATGTTACGTTTGCCTACAAAGGAATCAGGAGGAAGGGCAAATCTACACCAAGGAGCTCTCGGTGTGGGAATCGACCTTCGGACGGGAACCCTCACGCATTCGGTCTGTAATGACAAAATCATTCATTTACATCCTGACACAAAACGAAAGTTAAGTGGTCGTGTCATTCCTTGTTGGGAAATTATTTTGCAAATGGCCTCTCGTTGTTTCGATATGTCAGGTCTTGGATATTTGGGTGTGGATATCGTTCTTGATGAATTACGTGGGCCACTTCTTCTCGAAATGAATGCGAGGCCAGGGCTTGGAATTCAGATTGCCAACCGAATGGGTTTACTAGATCGTCTTCGTTTGGTGGAGAGGATTCATGATCCGGCGGATGGTCCCAAAGACAGAGTCCACCGAATGTTGCAAGAATTGTAAAAAGAAGAACCTAGTTTTTATGCGTTTTGTTTTGCTGTAACAAATACGGTGCGATTGAGAAAAGCCATCGATCCAAATAGGATTCCGGAATACACTAAGTCACCGGCCATCGAGTTTTGGAAAAAAGGAATGGCGAGCGTAAAACAAGTCACAAGTCCAGAAGCATCTAAAGTATACATACCACTCGTTGCCCAAACTGCCAAATTGGTAAGAACAAAGAAAACAACAGACCCAACCACAGTGAAGCCAAAGGATTTTGTCAGAGAAGAGCTAATTTGTTTTCCAAAGAGGACCGCAAGAACCATAAATCCGTAAACTACAGGAATTAGGTCATGAAACCCGATGAAATAGTCGGAAACAAACATCGCAAAGATAGGAACAAAAAGAGCAAGTCGTCTGTCTGTCAAATAAGCACCCGAAAACAAAGAAATTGCCAAAATAGGCGTAAAATTCGGTGGGTGAGGTAGGATACGGCTGATGACAGTAGCGATCACCATAAGGATGGCAATGGAGACACGGGATTGGAACATAGGGATAGACTCGTAAAGGGGGGGGGCTTTCGCAAGATAAAATTTCCGTTTGCTTCCCGCAAGGTTCGGGAAAAATACAATCAGTGAACCCTCCTAATTTTGATTCACCCTTGGAAAATCTACTGGCTCTCACCGCTGACTTGCGTAGCCCAGAAGGTTGTCCTTGGGATAAAGAACAGACCCATCAATCCGTCATTCCGCATTTGCTTGAAGAAACCTATGAAGTCGTTGATACGATCGAAAGAGGGGATGACAACCATTTAAAAGAAGAGCTTGGCGACTTACTTTTTCAGATTACCTTTCATAGCCAATTGGCTAAAGAGAGGGGAGCCTTTACGTTTCAAGATGTGGCTAGTGATGTATTTCAAAAATTGGTATTTCGCCATCCTCATGTTTATGGGGACAAGGGCGGAGTTGATTCAGGTGAGCAAGTTCTGACACAGTGGGATCAATTAAAACAAAAAGAAAAGGAGTCGAAAGGGAAAACAGATTCCGATAAAAGTATTCTTGCTGGAATTCCAAAAGCATTACCTGCCATCCAACGATCTGAAAAAATTCAAAGTAAGGTCACAAAACATGGATTTGATTGGCCTACAGTTTCGGGTGTTTTTGAAAAGTTCCAAGAGGAAATAGGGGAACTGGATCGAGAACTCAAAACCAAAGGGTCTCTTAGTTCTAAAAAATTACCTTATGATGAACGTGTCGAAGATGAGTTAGGTGATCTTTTCTTTTTACTCGTCAATTTATCTCGTAAACTATCCATTGACCCAGAAACCTGCCTTCGACGGGCAAATGAAAAATTCGAAACGAGGTTTCGTATCGTAGAAGATTTGGTTTCACAAACGGGAAAAACTTTGAAAGATCATTCACTTGAGGAACTTGATTTGTTTTGGGATCAGGCGAAATTAAAATTAAGAAAGAAACTTTGAACCAAAACAATTCGGATCACAATTTCTAAAATAAAATTTTTTAGAGAAACGCCAATTTTTTAGAATGAGAGCAGTATGAATACCATTGAATTAAAAGATTTACCTTCTTTAAAAGAATTTTCGATTATCGCCTATAAATGGTTATCTGACACATATCCGAATTTAGAACGCCTAACAAATTTCGATCCAAGTTCCGAGCTTTCATTCCCAATTCGTTGGAAATCCAAGATGAATGGTGAAGTCTTTGAGTGGGTGGTCTCCGATATGGGATCTATCACACTAAGATTAGGTGGGCTTGAAGGAAACCGAAGAAACCCGTCTCCGATTTTTTATTTGAGTTTAAATAAAACAGAAGAAGGGAAGTTTCACTGGACAGATCCAGAAGGAAATCCAATTCCGTTTCCCGATCCGTCTATTCATGCGGTTATCCAAAATCGCATTCAATTATACATTGATTCAATTTCTTAGATAACAATCGATATACGGTATAATATGCATTTCTAAATAACACACAGCCTATATTGCAAAGCTGTGTCCTATAAAAAAATGTTTAAGATTCTTTTGCCTCAATTCCTACTTTTTTTTCAATGTTTTCAATGCGTTTTAACCATTTGTTTAGATTCACAATGTTTTTGATATTCACACGATACTTTTGAAATTCAGGGAAGGTGAGCCCTAAGTCCCAACCCACATATACATCTTTTGTTTTCGGCGATGTACGTAGGCTTGATCCACCGGCAATGATAGTCCCTTCAACAAGTGTGATATGGTCACTGATGGCACAGGCGCCACCGATAATCACGTGATTTCCTAATGTCACACTTCCTGCAAGACCGGATTGGCCAGCGATAATGACATGGTCTCCCACCTTACAGTTATGAGCAATATGAACCATATTATCAAACTTACAACCGTTTCCAATCGTTGTATCAGTGAGTGCCCCACGATCTATAGTGCAGTTACTTCCAACTTCCACATCGTCGCCAATCACAACGCGACCTACTTGTGGTATTTTGTTATGTTTGCCTTCGGCAAAAACAAAACCAAACCCATCCCCACCAAAACTAGAATTTCCAAAAACAATAAATCGTTTTCCGATGATGGTATCGTCAAAGAAGACACAGTTTTTTCCAATTCTTGCACCATCTCCAATTTGGACATTGTCACCAATTTTGACTCCATCTTCGATGATGCAGTCATTTCCAATAACAGAGTTTTTACCGATAGTTACAAAATGTCCGATATCAGTGTTCGATCCAATTTTCGCACTAGGATCAATGGCTACCTGTGTGCTATGTTTTCCTGTGGGTTGTTTTTCGGGAAAAAATTGACGAATGATTTTTGCAGTTGCGAGTTCCACTTTAGGAACTATGATCAACGCTTTTTCTGAAAGGGAGTCAACGATATCAGAAGATACAATGAGTACGGAAGCTTTTGAGGTTTTTGCTTCATTCACAAATGTTTTCGATGCTACAAAGGAAATATCGTTTGTAGTGGCTAATGAAAGAGAAGTGAGTCCGGTAAAAGATAGAGAAACTATACTTTCTGTATTTTGAAACTTTGCTTCTGGTAGTAATGATTGGAGCGTAGATAGGTTGAGTGTTTGCATCTCCGATTCCTTATCGATGGTTTAAGACAAGGAATCAGAGAGGTCAAAGTTTGGCTAACACTATTAGATAGTCTTAGTCATGATTTTTCTATTAGCCTTCGATTTTATGTGCGATGATGTCATCCAAAGAAAATGAACCAGCACCTTTAATGATCAGAGGAATCGCCAAACCAAAAGTTAAAAGTTGGTATTCGTATCCACCTTTATCAGCAAAGAAACCGTTTGGTAAATGAACGATTAGTGCAGCAACAGCCATAGTGGAAAAAATTCCAAAGGCAGCAAGTCTTGTGAAAAGTCCAAGGATTAAGCCAATTGCGCCAAAGAATTCAGCTATGATGGCAAGAAGGGCAAAGAAGTACGGAATGCCCAGTGTTCCTGTAAAAAAACCCATTGTTCCTTCGAATCCGTATCCGCCGAAAGCACCTAGAACTTTCTGTGCTCCGTGGGGAAGGATCACCAGACCGAGAGTGACACGAAGGATCGTGAGTGTAATGTCTTTGTTTGTTGCAAGTAGTTTATAAAACATTGAGAACCTCTTATTGCTAAATAGTTTAATATCAAACTATTTAATGATGGGGAAACCGGTCAATCTAAAATTTAGAAATTTTTCAAGATTTTTCGTAAACGAGAAAGATTTCGTTTCTTTTGGTAAAATGGTCTTTTAGAACCCAGCCATTTTTATCGAAGTTAGGAAGTTCGGAATTGTGGTCGGCGATCCCTGCCAGTCCCGTTTTTCCGATGATATAAGGAACAATGGTAAGATAAATTCGATCGACTAGATCGGCCTCTAAAAAAGAAAAATTGAGTTTGGGCCCGCCTTCCAAAAGAACATTTTTGTAACCTTTGCGTTTGAGGATTCCTGTGACTTTTTTGGGATCAATGTCATCGGAATCTAAAGCAAAAATCTCAGCCTTGTTTTCTAGGCTCGTTTTGATTTCTTTTAAGTTTGATTTGGTGCAGATGACTAGTGGTATATGATCCGATTCTTCAAAGACATGTTTGTCAGGGGGTAAAGTGCCCTTTCTTACGAGGATGACTGGCCTTGGATTCAGTGCATTAGGTACGGCACGGATTTTTACGATAGGGTTGTCATTGATGATGGAGTTTTTTCCAATGAGGACGGCATCGGATTGGGACCTGTAGATGTCCATTTGGGTTTTATCATCGCTAGAAGTTAGGCCATACCACCGACCATCCGGTCGGACTACTTTCCCATCCAAGGTCATGGCCATATTGATCGATAATTTCATGAAATTTTCCTCCGTGAGAGATTCTGCAATTCGCGCTGGAGGATGTGGTACACTTGCATGGAGCAGGTTCCGCAGCCGGTAGAGGCCCTTGTGGTTTCTCTGATTTGTTCCATTGTCACGGCGCCCGCATGGATGGCACGGACTAAATCGTCTTCTGTTACCATTCGACATAAACAGACCCTTTTGGGTCTCATTAGGGAATTCAAATCGAAAGGATCCATACCTGAACTAATCATTTGACAGATTTGGGAAAGGAAGGGAAACTCTTTAATTACTTTCAACCAAGGAAAATTCAATCAACCTCTATGTCCAAAGACAAAAACCCGGAAGCCAAAAAGAAAAAAAACCGTGAAATTTTTGGATGGTGTATGTTCGATTTTGCGAACTCCTCCTACACCACCGTCATCATCAGTGTCGTTTATTGTGAAATTTTTACGAGACTCGTTGTTCCTGCAGATATGGGATCGGACAGTCCGTACCGATTGGGTAATTCCCTTTGGGCTTGGGCACTTGCTGCTTCCTATTTATTTGTGGTAGCCACAGGACCTATCTTTGGGGCGATCACGGACTATAGCTCAAAGAAAAAACTATTTCTTTTCCTTAGTTACATTGGTTGTGTCGGGGCCACTTTTTTGCTCTATTACGTGGAACCAGGAATGATTTGGCTTGGAATGGTCCTTGTTGCGTTCTCTAACTTTTTCTTTGCATCAGGTGAAAATTTTGCATCTAGCTTTTTACCTTTCCTCGGTTCCAAAGAGGATTTAGGTAAAATCTCAGGTTATGCCTGGGGGATTGGATACTTCGGAGGGATTGGATCTGTAGCCCTTGCCACAACACTTGGCGATTATACCTTAGAGAATTTTCAAAATTTAAAATTAGTTGGGCCTTATACTGCGATTTTCTTTTTCGTTGCTGCCATTCCAACATTTCTATTCTTAAGAGAACCTCATTTGCCGTTAGGTGTTTCGCACAACGTAAATTATTTTAAAATTGGAAAGGATCGTGTGGTTCAAACACTAAAGGATGCAAGTCACTTCAAAGATTTGATGATTTATTTGGTCTCATTGTTTTTTACAATGGCAGCCCTTGCGATCGTAATCTCTTTTGCCTTTATTTATGGATCACAAGAAATTCATATCGAAGCAGAACATAAACAAGCAATGTTTATCTTTATTCAAATTTTTGCCGCTATAGGAGCACTTGCTTTCGGAGTCATTCAGGATAGTATTGGTGCTAAAAAAACTTTCAACCTAACTCTTGTTCTTTGGCTTGTGACATGTGGATTGATTTATTTTGTCTATGATATCACAAATTTTGCAAATGTGACTCTTGGAAAAACTTGGACAGTGCAGTGGGTTTTTGTTTTTATCTCTTCTCTTGCGGGAATGGGACTTGGATCTACCCAATCAGCATCACGAGCATTGGTAGGTATATTCAGTCCTGAATCCAAGTCTGGCGAATTTTTTGGAATGTGGGGGCTTTCTGGGAAAATTGCAGCGGCAGCGGGACTTTTTCTTTTCGGTTATATCCAAACACTAGTAACCCTTAGAAATGCCTTCCTTGTCGTTGCCTTCTTCTATTTTCTATCTCTAATCATTAATCTATTTGTAAATGAAGAAAGGGGAGTGGAAGCGGCACATCGTTTCCAAGAAAAACCATGATAGTCGAAGACGAGGACGATTTTGAATTACACCAGAGCCAAAGAAATTTGGCTCTAGCTACCATTGATGAATTAATGTTAACGAAGATGGATTTGTTAGATGCAGAAAAAAAAGTGCCTCGTTTTATAAACAATGCACTTTCGTATTTAAAGAGGAAGTATGTGACAGAGGAACAAACGATTTCTCAGCTCCTCATCAGTCGAAGAGAAAAACAACAAACTTAAGTTTCAAGTTTGTTGTTTTAAATTTTTTAGTTTGTATTGTAATCCAAAATCTTAGTAATCATTTGTTTTTGATCTAACTCGATGTTTCTAAGTTTGAATGCTGTTTGTTTAGAAATTTTTCGTAACATCTTTTTGTAAGATCTCATGATATGTTTTTGTTTATCATAAGGAAGAGGGTCTTTTTCATCATTGAGAACCATTGCAATGTCTGGTTCTGCTGGTTGCACAGGGTCATTGGGCCAAATAGTATCAGAAGTGAGAGATCTATAATATTCCAAGCGAATATCCGAGTTTGTATCTAACTTTGCTTCTCCTTTTTCATCTTTTTCTGTACCTTCTGATTTAGGAGTTGGGTTTACGAGCCTTCTCATTTCTTTCACGTGGATGGTTCCATCTGCATTCACCCTGCGAAATGTAAGAATGATTTTTTCTAAATCGCTAAAATCCTCTTTTGGATAAATATAAGCAACGCCATCATATAAAAATACTGTCGGATAATCAATGTAAGACTGTCCTTGTGGAAGTTTGATTTCTAAATAAGGTTTACCATCTTTATCTTTTTTATACAATTCTTTATGTTCTTCTGGTGTATGGGCAAGATACTGTGCTGCTGTTTTATCTACTCCTAGATCCTGGAGTTTTTTCATCTTACGTAAGTTCCCAATGATGTTTGCGTGTAAGGTATCAATTTCGTTATCACCAAACCCGTTTTTTCGTTGAAGATCGATTTGTTTTTGGGTCTCACGTTCCTTCAAAGTAGCAGAGGCCGGTTTTTCAGCGTATACAGCCGAAATCCCAAGTAAGAAGAAAAGAGTGATGGAGAATCGTAGAATCATGACGTACCTCAGAGATTTCTGTCTTTTATAGTATCGAATCCTACCTTGTCGATTCTTGAATGGACTTAGTCAGATTTTTCTTGTGGAAAAAAAACGCATCAATGATTGGAAAAGGTCCATTTCCGCTTCTTTGGCTTTAGGAATGAGCCCCGAAAGTTGGATGTATCCGTGGATGAGAGAGGAAAAAAGCCTTTCTTCCACTTTGACCCCTGCTGATAACAAAAGTTTTGCATAGGTTTCTCCCTCTTCGCGTAGAGGATCATAACCGGCTATTCCAATGTATGTCGGAGGAAGGCCTTTCAGCTCTTTCGAATCAGCCAAAACGGGAGAATTATAATGAAGTAACCTATCTTTTTTGTTGGGTAGGTAATTCTGAATAAACCAACGCATAAGAGAACGTGTGAGGACAAAACGTTCTGCAAAAAGTTCATATGTTTCTGATTCTTTGGAAGTATCGAGCATAGGATACAGTAGGGCTTGGTACACTGGAACCGGAACTTTGTCTTTTTTGGCCCGTAAACAAAGTGAAGTTGCGAGTAATGCTCCTGCACTATCCCCACAAACGGCAATCGCATTGGGTGAGCCCCCAAAAAGAAAAACGGTGTTTCGAACATATTGATACGCGAGCCAAACATCATCGTGGGCCGCAGGGTAGGGATGTTCCGGTGCCAAACGGTAATCCACGGCAATCACGATGCTCTTTGTGTAATGAGACATTTTACGACAAAAATTATCATGGGTCTCTAAATTACCAATGGTGAGACCTCCACCGTGAAAGAAGAGTATAGTAGGAAGATTTCTTTTTTGTGGGTTGGCGTTGTAGACTCGGATGGGAATGAAAGAGGCACTAGGAGTGGGAATGAGTTTGTCTTCGATATGAGCAATCGGAAATTCCGGCTCATCGAAGATCCGCATTTGATCGCGGTAGTGCCGGCGAGCCTTCTCTGGGCTCATTTGTTCCATTTTGGGTAGGAACCTTGCAATGTTACAAGCTAAGGCACAATGCGGATCCAATGCATTTGTTTCCGGTTGGCCTGACCTACGAACCAAAGTGGAAATCCAATGTTCTGGTAACGAAAAGACAAGTTGTGCGACTGATTTTTTGATACCTAACATTAAATAACCGATAATCTTTCTTGTAACATTCTATAGATTAAAAACAAACCGTAACTGTCTAATTTGCAGTAAGCTTTCAAATCCTCCAGAACACGTTTTTTTTCTTCGGCTGTCACCTGCTTTTTTATTAATCTTAAATATTGGTAGTTAGCATCTTGGCCTTCACGAATGGATAGGCTTGTGTGACTTTCTGTACTAAAGCAGGGAAGTATTTCCTTTAATGATGCTTTGCCGTTCTGACCTGGATGGTAGATCCAAAGTTTTTTAAATGGCAATGCCAGGTCGATAAACATCGATTTGACTCTCTCCCAGAACTCTAAAAACTCAGGAAAAGCTTCTGCAGACTCCTGAATGATGAGTTTTTCAAAGAAATCGTTAAAAGAAAAGATTGTGATCCCTGGTGGTAGATCCTTTTGCAATTGGGACATAATAGAAATACGGGGATCAGAGCCTACATCTTCATGTAGATAGGTCTTATGTGTTAAATGATCATTTTCAGAATCCCAAATATGTAAGGAATATAAGTAAGGAATGTGTTGAAAGGGTCTTGTTTGAGGATATAGAGGAATGTAAGGGTTGATTGATTCAAAATCTAAAAAAGCAACAGATTTTGTCGCATTAGATAAATACGTTTCGAACGATTTTCGATCAAAGTATATATTTCCGGTGATATGAGCTTCTTTTTGTATCTTTTGGATGGGCGAAAGTTCAGAATCGGGTACAGATTCGTACGAATCGTACCCTGAGGCAAACCACTGTTTTGCTAATTCGGAGCTGTCCCGAAAATCGAAGATCTCTTTGGCATTTTCTTTTCCTTTTGCACAATGACTTGGAGACAAACAGATTTTTAAGGAACGACAACTCGGCTGAGCCTCTAAAAAGGAATACTGTACGGATTGTCCGTTTGTTCTTTCTAGTTCCTCTAGGAATGATCTCCATTCTTCATCCCTCGTCCCCATCTCAGAATCCATACGAGGTGTGATATCTTCTATGAGTAGGTAATCTTCTGGTTTTATCGAACCTCCAGGATAAACAAATTTTGTTTGGATGCGAATGAGTTTGTAGCCAAGAATCCGAAGTGACATTCCTTCTGCCACTTGTTTGTAAAAATAAAAAGAACGAAGAATGTCTTGTTTGATGGAACCAATTGGCCGAAAATCCCAGAGAAACCAACCGTCACGTTCGCAGTCGTATTCTAAAAACTCCACTGTGGAAACAAATTCTTTAAAACGAAGATGGGCATGGAAAATCGATTTCTTTTTAAGAATCAAACTCTCCGTTTTTTGAAAACTTTCTTCTTTATCTAGCGTTTTATCGATGGAGGTTACATCACTAAATTGGTTTCTGCAGAGTTGGAGGAAATCTCCCCATTCCAGATAACCGCCATAAGACGCAGAGGAAGGTTTGGGAACCATTCCTTCTCTTATTAAATGAAAAGCATTATTACATCTTAAGTATTGTAAATACTGAGATTTGGTGATTGTAGTAACTTCTTTATCAAACAAATTGATACAATTCTTCCCAATGTTTTGTATAGGATTGGAATGAGTTTTTCCAATTTTCTGAAGTAGAGACTAGAGCCTCAGGTGATGATACGAAAAATTGAAATAGAGCATTTTGATTGGTTGTTTTGACTTTGTATTCGTTTCCCGCCATTTCGTAATTGGCACCATCTAAAAATAAGTCCCAACGATCTTTATAATCGGGATGAATTTCAAAAGGAATTTCGATTTCTGGGTGTTTGGTGATTCGTAAGGGATGAAAATTCAAATCTTCTTTTGCGATTTTTAGATTCGATAAAAATTCTTCTTTGGATTCTTTTTTGACGGTGATTTTCGGAAGAATGAATCTTCGTAATGACTTTCTTCCTCGATCATAGGCTAGTAAATAGAAGTCGGTAGTGTTTTTCCTGACCAGTCGATAAGGTTCGATGATTCTTTCATTGGATTCATATCCATATTGGATGGTGAGTGCTCTTTTGTCTTTGATTGCCTGAAGTATTTTTTCTGTATGGGAGGAGTCCTGTTCCTCTTCGGATTTCGAATCCTGTTTTGGTTGTTTTGCAAATTTTGGAATGAGGTCTAGATTGTTTGAAAATAGTTTCTGCGAGAGACTAAATCCTTCGGCCGAAGGTTCTTGGGCATACAAAACTTGTGACAGATATTCTAACTCTTCTTTGGTGAACTTGAGAGACCTGTTGATTGATTCTTTTTCTAAATAATAAGGGAAGTAGTCTTCTGATTGGTAACCAAACTGAGCCACTTTGATATTGAATCCTAGGCTTTTGAGTTGGTTTAGGTCACGGTAGAGTTTTTTTCGATCGGATTCTATATCCTCATTTTTATAGAACCGAGGCATGATATTACGAAATTTTTGGAAACTGATCCCTTTTGGTTCGCGGAGCAGATTAAAAAGCAATGCAAAGAGGCGGACTTCCGTCTCATTCATTTTTTTCACTTCAATCATCGGAAAGTCTTCAAAAGAAGTCATATCTTCCCAAATTGTTTGTTTTTTTGATTCCGAAAAGTAGAAAATGAAAAAAACTGGAAAAGAATGCGAATCATTGGTCTTTTTCTTAGCCTCTCCTTTTTTCTACAGTGTGCAACGTATTGGAAAAATCGTAAAAATGATTTCCAAGACATTGTAACCGTGGGTGCCGAAACACCTATGTACGGAGCTGCTGTTAAAGTGGGTCCACTGCCTATTGGCGTGCTTTTCCAAGGTGGAGAATCGGAGATGGGAAAAAAGGATTTGGGTCGAGGGATTGGTCTTCGGGGCGGAGAATTTGGTGGTTACCATTCTCAACAACTCGTCTTCGGTATATTAGGTGGTGAAAGTTTTCATTCAGGCCTTCCACTTTTGGATGCCAAAGGGAATTGGCTTATCGATAAAAAAGGAATTCCTCTTACCAAAGAAGAAAGAGCCAACTTAAAAAGTTATAAGATGCGATATTATTCTTATCTCTATGATCCAGTAAAAGATCGAAAACGAAGGAAAAAAGAGCACTTTCGTCGAGAACTCACCAATGACTTGGTCGCTGCCACAGGACAAAAAGAATTTTTAGTTTATCTTCCCCAAGAAGAATTAAAACCTTTTGGTTATCCTCCTGGTTATTCCTGGAATGTGGAATTTGTCGCAGGGGTTTACGGAGGGGCGAGACTTGGATTTAATGTTGCCGAAGCATTCGATTTTTTATTGGGTTTTACCACCATTGATTTGTTAGATGATGATATCGAAGGAAAAGTCAAACCAAGTTTTCCTGGTTATCCTTTTCCTGCACCAACCGATGCCGAATTGGATTCCACATCGGAAGAATGATTTTATAGTTTAAAGTCTTTTGCTGTAATTTTGTTTTTAGCGTCAAAAGTAAGTTTCAAAAACTTTTCTACTGTATCTGGTTTTTCTTTTAAAGTGTAATATTGTTCTGGAACATCGCGATCTTCAGCAAAATACCAAACCATAACCGTTCCACTCGGGTCAGACGATTTTTCCGTTGATTTACCAAGAACAGCTTCTGTTTTTACTAAACCATCCCCCACTTTGATCATATCGATTTCTAATTTGCGGAGTGCGGTGTGCGGATGAACTTTAGTGCTTCCTGCTTGTACCTTATTTCCTGAAGAGCAGGAAACGAGGAAAAGAACGGACGCAAGTGTGCTGAGTATCAAAAGTTTTTTGAACATAAACCCTTACCTTAAGATGGATTACCCAAGATTCTACAAGATAGGATCAGGGTTGGCAAGTGTTATCTTTTCCCTTTCTTCATCGATTCTGCTCATTTTTTCTAAAATCTTTTTGAAAAAGGGAATGGTTAAAAATACAAGTCCTATCTCCAAAAATCCAAAAAAGAAAGAAAGGGCAGAAAAACTATATGTTGGAGGTAACAACGATTCAAAAACAGTTTGCATTTGAACCGAAACTACTGGTCCTAACATAAACCCAAGAGAACCTACACCAGTAAAGGCAGACATAGTAGTGGCGGTAAGACCTGGTTTTGACATTTTACTGGCAAGCATCATTGAAGGAACAAACATCACTCCGGCTCCAATCCCGCAGATCAGTAAAAAAGTAAAAAGATACCAATAATCGTTGGTTGTCCCAGAGAGACCCAGAAAGATTCCGTATATAGTAGACCCTATTAGCACCAGAGGAAGAACACCTGTTTTGCGAGAGAGGAGTGCCGAAGGGTAAGAAAGTAAACTCATGGGAAAAAGTACAAGTCCTAAAAAGACTCCTAACATTCCAGGATGGAAAGCAAGAGTTTCCCGTAGGTGGATATTAAAGGAAGAAATGATGAAACCCACAGTAAAGCGGTCAATGAAATTGAATAGAAAAGGAACAAATAAAAAGGGATTTTCAAAAATCGCAATTTTTAAGTCGCTCAACTTAAAATCTTTTACTTTATGAATTCCTTTATCCTTTAACATCAGTAAACTCATTAGGCCAACAAAGATAAGAATACCAGAACCCACATAAAAAGGCAATAGAGGGTTTTGTCTTCCTAGGATTCCTAATGGCATTCCAAATGCACCACCTAAGGATAAAAACATACCTGTGATGCCCATAAGAATTCCTTTGCCATAGTAACGTTTGTTTTCTGGATCGTTTTCACGATCGGCTGCGGAACTGAGCAAAAGTCCAATGATAAAGATATGAGCGGCACCTTCTAGGAATCTTAAAAAAAGAAAGAGTCCCATATCGGTGACGATGGTGAGTAAATAAAAAAGGCCTGCATCCAAAAAACAGAAAAAACTAATGAAATACTTTCTGTTTTTGAAACGATCAGAGATGATTCCCGCAACTGGCGCAAAAAGGAAGGAACCGAGCATGGGAATACTTGTGAAATACGCTACTTCCCAATTGGAACCGAGCAACCGGTCTTTTACAACATCCTTTACTACCGGTACAATCATTGTAACCGGTAACATAGATAAAAAAACTAAAGTGACTAAAGTATACGGGAATCCCAAAAATTAACCTGCTGGTAGGAGAGTTTGGTAACGATCCATTCCGATATTTTCTTTCAGGTCGGAATCGAGTTCAATAAACAAAAATTTGTTTAAATCAAACGTTGCCTTTGCCTCTTCTAATAGTTCTGCTTTTTGTGTATCGTCTAGAGGGAGAGTGTCCAAGTTTTGACGATAGATTCCTTTGAACGCCATAAGGTCTTCAATTTCGGGAAATTCATAAAAAGCAGTTCCTTCATTTCCTTCTAATGCAAAAGTTTTTGCTACTACTTTTTTAATCGCTTGGCCACCGGATAGATCTCCCAGGTAACGAACGTAAGCTTGTGCTACGAGTAGTTCTGGTTTGGTTTTGGCAATATTTTTAATATGATCTATGTATCCTTGTGTTGCTTTGGATACGGAACCTCGCAGTTTTGTACCAAATTTCTTTTGGAAACTCGCAATGTCTTCTTTTAGAGCGTTTTCACGAAAAAGAGCAGGGAAATAAAGTTTTGTTAGGATCGGGTTGTCTTTGTTTTGGCGATAGAGGTCTTCCATCACGGTATAGACCGCAAGTAAACTCTCTAATTGGTAAGTATAGGTTTGGGCATCGAGACCCCCTCGAAAAATGGCACGGAGGTAGGGAACCTTTTCGGTTTCCTGGTGTTTTTCGGCGGTTCCTTCTCGTAACATCATTGCAATAGACATAATGGTTCCTCGTTTCTTTTTATGAGAATCAATCTCATATATGACACTACCCTGACAATTGCAGGTGGTGTCAAAGAAAATTATAGGGAATCTTCCTGGGTAGGAGAATTCCAAAATTCAAGTGGGGTATTGGCCCTTTGCTCGGGGTAGAGAAAGTAGGAGAGAAAGAACACTAAAATGGAAACTAGGATTCCAATGGTAGCAAGAACCACGTCCTTTCCCACTTTGCGAAAGGTGTCTAGGTAAGGGAGGTCTTTGTAAGTGATGACATTTAAGATGATTTCCCGGCCTGCAAGGAGTCCGAGAAAGGCCCAGGTGGTGGACATGGGGACACTACTGATGTATTGGAAAAAAAACAAGAGGCTTCCGTAAACTAAATCCACGATGGTTGCTGCTTTGGCCCATTGGATGTCTGATTTTTCGGAAACCACGCGCTGGATGGTACCACCATTGGTACGAATGATGATGAGTAAGGCTGCGATCAGGATAAACACTGCTGCTAAAAATTCAAAGATGCCTAGTTGACGAGGTAAAAAAACGGCAATGTTCGCAGTGTCTTGAAATAACCAAGCCACCCATAAATACATGGTGGAAAGCCATTGTAATTGGGACCACCTTCTTTCCGTTACGGGATCGGGCGTATGGACTTCGTGGTATTCGTGCGGGTCTACTTTCACGAGGATGGCCCAAACCACTATGGCAACAAGGAAAGCTAGACCGTATCCAAAGAATGATTTTGTGAGCATTTGGTCTATGGTCTTGCCACCAAACAAACCTAATACGAGAAAAGTTGTAGAAACTGGAGCCCTAAGTCTCGTGATAACAACTAGGATTACAGGTGCTAAGAGTTGGAGGAGGTTGAAGTCTTTGGTTTCAGGAATGGAATCAAGTCTATGGAAGTGGATTTCTCCGCCGTGTAAAAACCAAGCGATCAAATGAACGAAAAATAAAAGACCACCGAAAACCAGAATCTTTTGGAGCCAGTGAACCGATTTTTTACTCTCGATAAAGGTTCCGATGGTTTGGACCGCATCGTTTCCAGCCACAGAGAACGATGCAATCGCAAAAGAAAACCATCCAAGATAATACCGAGGAAACCCCAGGAAATAACCGGCACAAATGGTAAGAACTAAAAAAAGGGTAAAAACAAAGAATCGAATTTGGTCCTTTTTTGTAGGGTGCTGGTAATCTATTTCCTGGTTAGGGTTCATGCATTCATATAGTGTTTCGCATATCTCTCCGTGATTTCCTTGCGGTCGAAAAGAATAAACACATCTGTAGTACCAAAAACAGAATCCAGTGCAGGAATTCCACAGATTTTAGCACCCACTCGGAGGTATCCTTTCAAAAGTGGAGGGATATTTTTGGAGATTGTTTTGGGATCTTCTACATGGAAATTAGCATCAAAACCAGGAAGGACATAGTCAGGGTTCGGATATACACGAAATTCTTCTGGGGCAATCGCATCTTTCGCTTTCAAAAATCCATAAGATTGAGATGCTACATCTGCATCCGTGGAGTGAATGGATCCACAACCCATGAGGTAACGAACATTATGTTTGTTCATAAACTCAGCAAGACCTTGCCAGAGAAGTGAGATCACCGAACCATCACGGTAGTCAGGGTGAACACAAGAACGTCCCACTTCAGCGATTTCATCCGGAAGATTATAAATAGAAGTAATATCAAATTCGTTTTCGCTATAAAAACCGATTCCGTTTTTTGCATTTTGGCGTGTTAAAATGCGATAAGTTCCAACAATTTTTTTGTCATCAGTAGATTTATCGATAACGATTAGGTGATGGCAGTACAAATCGTACTCGTCTCGATCTTTTCTTGTAGCAGAAGATTGTGGCAGACCTTCTCCCATTTCTAAGTTGAACACTTCATATCGCAGTGCGAGTGCTCTTTCAATTTCTAGTTGGTTTTCTGCTAAACGAACTTCTAAAATTCGTTCTGTTTTATTAATAGTAGTTGGTTTCATCGGATTTTATCCTCTTGTTTATCTTAAGGATAAGGTAAAATGGATCGGTTACGGCAATGTGACAAAAAGGTGAAAATCCGTTGATAAGGTGAATCTTTACATTATTACAAATCGGTGACACGGAAGGTATCTTCGATTTGTTTACCTAATTTTATTTATTCAATCAAATAAGGTTTCTTCTTTGTTCAAATCCTCTTCTCTTGTTTCGTCAGGAGAAAACTGATATAATAAATCTGTAATGTCTTTCGGATTTGTCACAGAAGGATCCAACCAAAAACCTTGGTTTTGTAATGGCATAACAATTGGTTGACGGTGTTTGTTTTCACCGCTATTATGAATGGATTTCATTTTTTCATTTGCCGAACCAGTGAGCACCGTAATCCAGTGTTTTCCATTTTCTACTCCCCATAGTCCTGCAAAAAAAGTATTCGAGTTTTTGAATGTGATTTCATATTTATGTTTTTTGCCAGTTTTTTGTGTTTGCCATTCAAAAAAGGAATGAACAGGGATAAGGATGCGATTGTTGATAAACTGACTCCAAAAAGGCGAGGAAATTAATTTTTCCGATTTTGTGTTCGTCAAAAAGTCGGGACACCAGGTAGGTTGTGTCCCCCAAATACATGTTTTGGAAATGATTTGGTTCCCATTTAATTGGAAAGTTTGGATATGACTTTTGGGATGTTTGATTTCAAATAGTGGTGTATTTGTTTTTAAGAATTGATCGATCGTTTCCTTGGGGAGTCGGTAAAACCAATCCGCTTTTTTTTCTTCTTCAAGGATTAATCTCCAGGATAACAAATTACACATGGTAGTAAAAAAATAAATTTAAATTAGGTTATGTCAAATAGATTAACGAATGACCGATTCCAAGAAGTAAGAAAGTATTTGTAAATGTTGTTCATTTCATAAATTTGCGAACGCTTCAAGGTTTTAGATAATAAATTTCTGATGATAGTTTTTAAATCTGACAATTGCGCCAAGGTTGTGCGAAATGATAAATACTTCGAAAATATGAAAAAAGATTTTAACATTTGTAAAATCTTTTTTTGATTCTATTGCAAGTTATCCCTTATGTGAATAAAGTATTGTTTCTGGATTTGAACTAAGGCAAATGGCCTAATGGGCTTCATCCCAGTTACCGCCAAACTTTCCTTGGGCGACAATAGGAACTTTCAACTTCATTGCAGATTCCATTTCTTCTTTTGCCATTTGATAAAATTCTTTTTTTTCCTTTGGGTCTACTTCAAACACTAGTTCGTCATGTACCTGTAAGAGAAGTTTTGAACGAAAAGATTCTTTTTTGATTTTTTTATCAATTTGAATCATGGCAAGTTTGATCATGTCCGCAGAAGTCCCTTGGATTGGTGAATTGATTGCTACGCGCTTTGCTGCTTCACTTGCCATTTTATGTTTAGAATGAATGTCAGGAAGGTAACGTCTACGCCCAAGTAATGTTTCTACATAGCCGTGTTCTTTGCAGAACTCTACAATTTCTTCCATATAAGTGCCAACGCCTTTGTATGTGGCAAAATATTTTTCTATAAATTCTTTTGCTTCTTTGCGGCTGATTTTTAGGTTATTGGAAAGGCCAAAGGACGTGACTCCATAGATCACAGAAAAGTTTACTACTTTGGCTTTGTTTCGCATATCGGTAGTTACTTGGTCTTCTGGCACTCCAAAGATTCCAGCCGCAGTCCGTTTGTGAATATCAGCACCCGATTTGTAAGCATTTATCATTTGTGGGTCATTGGCAAAATGAGCCATGATCCGAAGTTCGATTTGGCTATAATCTAACGAAAGAATTTCGTATCCCTTTTTGGCTACAAAACCTTTTCTAAGTAATCGACCTTCCTCATCTTTAATAGGGATATTCTGTAAGTTTGGGTTTGTAGAAGATAACCTACCGGTAGCGGCAATCGTTTGATTATAACTTGTATGGATACGTCCCGTTTTGGGATTGATCAGAGTAGGTAATGTATCTGTATAAGTGGATTTGAGTTTTGAGAATTTTCGAATCTCTAACAAGTGGTCAATGATGGGATGAGTTCCTTGGAGAGATTCCAATACGGAATGATCTGTTGAATATCCAGTTTGTGTTTTTTTCTCTGCGGGGAGTCGTAAATCTTCGAATAAAACTGTTTGTAGTTCTTTTGTTGAGTTGATGTTGAATGGTCTTCCCGCAAAAAAATGGATATTTTTTTCATGTTCTTTGATCTTGGTTTCGAAGATTTTGGAAAGTGATTCAAAGTATCCTGGTTCGACAGCAATTCCTTCAAATTCCATGTCAGCGAGCGCCTGTAATATGGGCATTTCGATATCGAAAAAAAGTTTTTTGTGGATACCTTCTTCCATTTTTGGTGCAAGAACATTGAAAAGCTGCAACGTGATATCAGCATCTTCGCAGGCATACTCGGAAACCTTTTCTGGATCAACATCATATAGGTTTTGTTTTTTTTTGCCAGTACCAACCAATTCTTCGTAAGTGATTGTTTTGTAGTTCAAGTAGTCAACGGCCATATCATCCATGTTATGGCGGCGTTCTCCGGGATTTAGGAGGTAAGAAGCAAGCATGGTATCGAAATGGATTCCGGAAAGCTCCACGCCGTAATTCCGTAATACTAACAAATCATATTTAATGTTTTGTCCCACTTTTTTCCATTTGGGATCGGTAAACATTGGTTTTAAAACAGAGAGTCCTTCTTCAGGTGAAGGAAGAAGGTGACTATAGATGGATTCTGGATGAGAGAAGGCAATATAGTAGCCAACGCCTGGTTCCTGCGAGAAGGAAACGCCAAGTAACTCCGCAAGCATTGGATCTTGGGAAGTAGTTTCTGTATCTACAGAAATTGCTTTTTTTGGATCGAGTTTTGCGACTATTTTTTTTAGTTCATCCAAAGTTTGGATTCGTTTGTAATTTTTTTTGGTAACCGCAGAACCTTTGTTTGGTTTTTTTTCGGTCTCAGTGTCGATTACATCTTTAGAATTTTTTTTGCCTTTTTTGATAGGTTCTTGTTCTGCACTTTTTTCTTTGGAGTCTCCATCACTTACAATCGGAATACCTGCTTGTTTGGCAAGGTCACGATGAAGGACATTATAACCTTCGTCTTTGAAATACTGAACCTTTGCTGGATCATGGTAGTTCGGTAGTTTGAGATCACTTTTTTTGATATCGAGTTTGAGGTTTGTAACTATGGTTGCCAATTTTCTGGATAGAAATGCATTATCTTTGTCAGCAGCTAACTTATCTATAAGTGATTTGTTTTTTACCTGATCTAGTTTTTTATAAATGGTTTCTAAGTTTCCAAATTCTTGAATGAGTTTAGCAGCTCCTTTTTCGCCCACACCTTTGACACCAGGAATATTATCAGATGCGTCTCCGAGGAGTCCCATATAATCAGGCACTTGTTCTTTGGTGATTCCGATATTAGTTTCTACCCATTTAGGATCAATTTTTTCAAATTCGGAAACTCCGCGTTTGCCACGTAACATGTGTATATTTTTATCTAGGACTTGGTATAAATCTTTATCACTTGAAAGAATAACGATTTCTTCAAAATCTTTTCCAAACTTTTTGCATAAGGATCCAATGATATCGTCTGCTTCGATACCATCTATTTTATACATGGGAAATTCTAAAGCTTTTAACATCTCATAGATTGTATGGATCTGAGGTTTTAGATCCTCTGGCATTGGTTTTCTATGGGCTTTGTAGTCTTCATATAAGTCGTTTCTTTCGAGTCTTGTCCCGGGATCAAATGTAAAGGCAATATGGGTTACTTTTTCATCTTGGAGGAGTTTAAATAACATCCGCCAAAACCCAAATACAGCACCACTGGGAAGACCTGTTTTGGAGTTTGTGAGATTAGAAGCAGCAAAAGCAAAATAGGCTCGGAAAGCCAAAGCATGGCCATCAATGATAAGAAGTCTTCCACTCATATTGCTTCTCCGTACAATGCATCTCCTAAAAAGGAATAATAGATGAGTTTTGTTTTTTCAACTGTTTTGGTAACAGAAAATCGTTTTACTGAAGTTTTGTTAAAAGCACCGAACTTGGTTCTTAATTCTTCTGAAGCAACTAGTTTGTCCAAACCTTGTGCAATACTTTCTGAATCTCCCACCGAACAGACGTAAGCTCCTTCGTTGTGGTCCAACATTTCGCCGATTCCACCACCGTTGGTAGCAACAATGGGAAGGGCTGATGCCATTGCGTCTAAAACTGATGTTCCAAGACCTTCTTCTTTAGAAGTGAGTGTAAAGATATCAAATAATGAGAGTAGGGCAGGAATATCCTTACGGTATCCAGTAAAAATCACTTTGTCTTTGATTCCTAATAGATCTACTTGTGTTTTTAATTTGTGTTCTAACTTACCTTCCCCAACGATCATTAACCGGAAGTCTACATTCGTTCTCATTTTTGAGATCGCGTTGAGTAAAGTTTCTTGGTCTTTGTGATCGACAAGGGCAGCTACATTTCCTATCACGATACATTTTTTAGGGATATGGAATTCTTCTTTCAAGTATTCGTATGGTGCGGATTTAGAAAAACGTTTTAAATCAATTCCAGAATATACAGTAATGATTCTTTCAGGAGCAATTTTACTAGATATCATCACTTCTTTGATTTTTTGAGAAACTGGAAGATAATAATCGTTAGCTGGATGTTGGTATTTCCATCTAGAAAAAAAACTGGATTTTGGTTTGAAATCTACTCTTCTTGAAACAATCAAAGGTATGTTTAAGTGATTTCGTTTGGCAAGTAGCGCTAATGTATGTGCGTGAGCTGTATGAGTATGAATGAGTTTTACTTTTTTTTCAATACAAAGAGATCGAATATTCTTATATGCTTTTCTATCCCATTCTCCGCGCATTTCGA
This sequence comes from Leptospira soteropolitanensis, assembly GCF_026151655.1. GTDB lineage: Bacteria > Spirochaetota > Leptospiria > Leptospirales > Leptospiraceae > Leptospira_A > Leptospira_A soteropolitanensis. The sequence continues at coordinate 64,443 of NZ_JAMQPN010000010.1, forward strand.
TCGGAACAAATTCATAACCATTTTCTTTGCATTTTGATTCTAAAGGAGAACCCGGTTGGCCTACAACGATTTGTGGAATTTTGAAATTAGTTAGACCTTGGACTAAATAAAAAAGCTGCTGTTCTCCACCGCGCCATTCGCGGGAAGTATTTACATGAAGGATCAAATTATAAGTGTTTGGAACGATCGTATTCGAGAGCGATGATGGAACCCATAACTTTGAATCCCGCTGGTGCTTCGTCTACCATTCCTTCTCCGTGAAACATTACTTTTACGGAGTCCATCATGGCATTGATAATTTTCAATCCTTTTCCCATGTTCTTATGTTTTTGACCAGAGCCATTATAAGGTAGGGTGTCCGGTTTTCTGCTTTGGTGATTTTTAATATGGTCAAGAAAGTTACTAAAACATTGGGATTGGTTCGATCTAAGTAGTTCCTTATCATTGTCAGGGAGAGAACTTTCTTCTGATAACCCCGATCCATAATCTAAAATATAAAGTGTGAATTTGGCTGCATCAATACGCCAACGGCAAATAATGGTTTCATCACAGTGACAGGAAACATTGGCAGCAACCGCATTCGTCAGAGCTTCGTCTGCCGCTAGTTCAATTTGCATGATATTGTCAGAACTAAATCCATTATCTTCCAGTGTCCTTTTTAGTTCGGTACGGAAGTGTTTGACAGAGGACATGTCAGGGGGCAGGAACATAGCGTAAGATCCTACCGAAGGAGTTAATAAATAAGGCAATACTTCTGATGCAGTCAAAGGCCGTCTTCTCCTCCCCTCTCCTCATATTACACGAAGGAGAAGGAGAAAAAAAGTCAAAAATGCCCTAAAAGCAAACCGTCGGAGAAAAAATTTCTTAAATGGTGAGGCCAAGAGTCTCGGACAAGTGTTCCATTCGTTTGACCAGTTTCTCTTGGCCAAGAAGGCTAAAGAGAATGGGTAGTTCTAATCCGTGGGATTTTCCCGTAGTTATGGCTCGGATCGGCATAAAAAGGGTTCTGCCTTTTTCGCCGGTGTTTTCTCCGGCCTTGGCCATCGCCTCTTTGTAGTCGTCTGGGGTTACCAAATTCTGAGATTTCACATATTGGTAAAACGCAGAAACTACAGCTTTCCCGTTCCCGTCTAGAATCAGTTGTTTTGCTTCCTCATTTTCAAATTGGAGGTTTTCCAAAAAGAATTCTTCGATGTATGGTGGAGCTTGGATGAGGCGATCTAGATAAACTCGAACGGAATCTAAGATGGAAAGTAATTGTGGGTTGGTTCCATTTTTAAACTCTTCTGGAATTTGGCAATCTTTGAGGAATGGCTCGAGTTCTTTCCCAAGGGTTTCAATCTTCACGTCACGAATGTATTTATTCGACATCCAATTGAGTTTAGATTTTGGGTTTAGATATTCCGCAAGGCCAAGAAGAGATAATTTATTGAAATCAACAGTTTCCTTTTCTTCTTCTTTCAGTTTTTTAAATACATCGAAGGTTGCAGGAGATTTAGAGCAGCGTTCCACATCAAACACAGTACAAAGTTCTTCATCGCTCATATATTCTTTCCCATCGGGAGACGTCCAACCAAGCAATGCCATATAATTTCTCATGGTATCACTCGAGTAACCTAAGTCACGGAACGCAAGAACAGAAGTGGCACCGGCCCGTTTGGAAAGTTTTTTCCCATCGGTTCCTACAATTTCACTGGCATGGGCAAAACGAGGGAGAGGAAATCCAAAGGCTTCAAAAATCAAAATTTGACGAGGAGTATTGGAAAGATGGCCCACTCCACGAATTACATGTGTGATTTTCATAAGTGCGTCATCAATCACCACAGCATAGTTATACGATGGAAATCCGTCTGATTTCACAATGATAAAGTCACCTATGAGTTTTGATTCAAACTTTACTTTTCCTTGAATCATATCGTCTACGATTACAATCTTATGTGGGGTTTTGAATCTTACGGTAAAGGGGATTTTTTTCTCAATTTGGGATTGGATTTCTGTATCAGTAAGGTCTGAACATTTACCATCATAAATATAGGGAATCCCCATCGCATCGGCTTGTTTTTTTTTGCCCTCAAGTTCCTCTGCAGAACAAAAACAACGATAAGCTTTTTTTTCAGAGATTAGTTTGTCTGTGTATTCTTTATAAATATGAATTCTTTCGGACTGAGTGTATGGGCCGTTTGGACCTCCTACTCCAGGACCTTCGTCCCATTCCATTCCGAGCCACTTCAAAGATTCTAAAATGATTTTGAAGGAAGCTTCTGTCGAACGATCTTGGTCCGTATCTTCAATGCGTAGTAAAAACTTTCCTTTTTTTGCTTTCGCATACAAATAATTAAATAAAGCAGTTCTTGCTCCTCCAACATGGAGAAATCCAGATGGGGATGGGGCAAAACGGGTGCGAACTTCTGTCATTTCATTTCCTCTCTGAGTAAAAAGTCTCCGATCCGTTTGTAACCAAATGGCTCTTTTGTTTTGTTGGTAAGCCCATTTGTATACGGTGGAACAAAGTATAGTAGTGTATTATTTTCTTTATAAATAAGTTTGGAATATAATTTGTCGGTTTCTGTTTCATTTAACTCATAACGAAGTTGTAGATAGTCGTAATGATTGGAAACATGTTCCGATTTAATTGTGTCAGCTTCTTGTTTCGTATAAACTGTGGAATTGGAAAAGAATTCCATAGTTCCCAAACTATGGGACCAACGGTTCTCACCTCCAAGTGAGGAAAAAACTCCTTCTTCAATGAGTTGTCCTGTATCTCCACCTAATTCAAATATGTCGAACTCTTCAATAGAAGATTTAATTTCGTTGTTATTAGTTTTGTTTTCTAAGAGAGAAGAGAGTGTCGAACCTTTTGTTTCCGAAGCGAAGGATTCAGTATAAACAAAAAGAATTCGTTTTTCAGATTCTTCTTTTTTGAATTTGCCGACCTTTTTGTTCCAAATGATTTTATAAGACTCAAATGGTTCGTTGCCGAATTCCGATTTAACTTTTGATAAAAAATTACTGTCATAAGCAAGGAAACTGAGCTCGATTTTCTCCGCATATCCTGTTGTTTTTCCCGGTTCCCATTCAATAAATCGGAAGTGTGAGGAACCTTCTTTGAAGAAGGAAGAAGACATTTTTCTTGGAGATTTAATGTATAAAACAGAAGCGGGAATTTCTGAAATTGGCTCTCTCTTGATGAGTGATTTCAGGTTCTGGCAATTGGATCCAGAAAAAAAAATCAAGGTACATAAAAGCCAATAGAATCGGGAGTATTCTTGAGTTTCTGGGGACATAGACCGGTGCGTATCGCCAGTCTAAAAAGGGAAAACCGCTTGACAAGTCAATTCACCCCATCCCTGTGTCATTTGGAACCATGAAGAACGAAGAACAGTATCCGAAACGCCCCTTTGAAGACCAAGTGAATGATGACCAAAGGAAATACTCTCGCTACGTATGCGATTCAAGAGCCATTCCGCAAGAAATTGATGGTCTAAAGCCTGTTCAACGAAGGATTTTATGGGCGATGTGGAACTCCGATGCGAGAAACCGTCATACCAAAACTGTAAAAGTGGCAGGGCTTGCAATGGGATACCATCCTCACGGAGATCGTTCCATCCAAGACGCTCTTTCCCAAATGGCCCAAGACTTTGCCTTTGCCAATAACTATCCGCTAGTTCATGGAGAAGGAACTTTTGGTGACGTTTTAGATCCGAATGCGATTGCATCACCTCGTTATACAGAAGTCAAACTATCCGACTTTGCAAAAGATTTAGGTTTTTTTGAAAGTTTACCGGACATTGATTATGTCAAAAACTACGATGAAACCGAAGATGAGCCCATTCATTTTGTGGGAAAAGTACCCGTTGTACTCTTAAATAACATCCAAGGAATTGCAACGGGTTTCCGTTGTTTTATTCCTGCACATAAACTCAGTGATGTCATCGAATCACAAGTGACGTATTTAAAAACGGGAAAACCAAAAAAGATCACTCCTTGGTACAAAGGTTACGGTGGTGAAGTGAAGTTGTCCAAAAATGACAATGGTAGCACTGTGATGTCGACTACTTTTGGTTTCAAAAAAGAAGATGGGAAATTGTTTCTTGTTGATGCTCCCATGAACTGGAACCGAGAAAAGGTAGTTGGTTATTTGGATGATCTTATCGAAAAGAAAGACAATTGGTTAAAGGATTATATTGATCATTCCAGCCAAACCTTTAAGATTGAACTCGTTGCTAAAAAAGGGGAAGAACCTTCTGAAAAAGAAATAAAGGAACTTTTTTCCAAAGAGAACAATGAAGTTTTAACGATAAACGTCATTACACACGAAGGAAAACTTCGTAATTTTAATCCAGAAGAAATTATCAAACGGTTCTGTGATTTTAGGAAAACCCATCTCATCCGTCGTTTCAAACGACTTGCGGGATTGGAAAAAGAAAAGATCGATCGTAACTCAGAACTCATTCGGTTCATTAAAGAAAAATGGAACGAAAAAGTAACAGGGATTAAATCCAAAAAAGAATTCGAAGATAAATTGAAAGCAGCTAAGTTCGTTTATTTCGAGTGGTTGAGTTCCATACCCGTGTATCGAATGACTTTGGAAGAAGTTCGTAAATGTGAAGATGCCATTGTGGAAGCCAAAACAAAATATACCGAGTATACAGCATTACAAAAAGATGATAAAAAACTCACCGGTTTTATGACCGATGAACTTGATGAACTAAAGAAAAAATGGGATCCGAAATAATTTAATATGGCTCAAAAAACTGAAAAAACCTCAGGAAATTCGCGAAATTTTAAGAAATTATCGAATGTAGAACACGTTCGTATGCGGACCGGAATGTGGCTTGGGCAAAACTCCCTTTCCACTTTTGAACAACATTTTTTTACCAAAGACAACTCTGGTAAATATGATATCGTTCATGAAGAACTTTCTGACATTCCTGCCAAACTCAAATGTTTGGACGAAGCCTGTATGAACTGCGTGGATGAGTATAGAAAGAACTTAAACGACAAATCCATCCCTGAAAAAGACAAAATGAACAAACTCATCATCCAATTGTCTACCGATCGCAAACGTGTGACCATCCAAGACAACGGTCGTGGAATTCCTGCAGACAATGCAGAAGGGGTTTACCTCCATTTGATGTATGGCGAAAACTTTGATGATAAAGTCAAAGAAGACCATGTTGCAGGACAGAACGGTGTGGGGATTTCACTTGTGCGTATGGTTTCTTCTTTCTTTAGAGTGAAGACCATCAATGGTGGGAAAGCTTACAAAAAAATGTTTAGCATCCATGATGATGTTAAAAAAACCATTCGTAGTTTCAAACTTTCCAAAGAAGATACAGAACGGGTTCATTTATACTATGATGAACATGGAACCTTTGTCGATTGTCCGTTATTATCTGCCGACCAAATCAAACAACTAAAAGCGCCTTGTGATAAAACAGGGATGACTGCTGTTGTCGAAACTGCTAAAAAAGAAGACCACGGAACTACAGTAGAGTTTGAACTAAACCCTACATATTTTAATAACTTAGACACTTCGTTTAACATCAATTTGGTGAAGCAATACCTGCAAGACATCGCAATGTCGAATCCTGGCTTAGAAGTAGTTTTCATTCACAAAACCGGAAAAGAGAAGTATAAATTCAAAAAAGGTTTTGATGAGATTTTTAGTAATTCCGAGATGGTTTACTACAAATTGGATTACTCGGATAAAACATCCGCTACTCAAATCCATATGGATACTTATGTGGTTGTGGGACAAAACAAAACTCTTACTTGGGTGAACTCGATTTTTTGCCCTCAAGGTGGATCTGCCATTGAATATTTAGAAAACAGACTTTGTGATGAGATTCGTAAAAAATCACAAATTGTCAGTTTAGAAAAGAAACTAAACACTCAATGTACAAGAAACGACGTCAGAAGTTGTTTTCATATGTATGTGAACCTTCGTATCCTCAATCCAAGGTTTAAGTCTCAAGATAAATCCTATCTCATCAATGATTTGAATGAAGACATTCGAAAGTCTGTGGACAAACACCTTGACAAACTTTTGAAGAAAACGGGCCTCATCGAAGAAATTAAGATGGTGATGGAACGCAGAACCCAGATGAAACAGCTCGAGGACGCTCAGAAAGGCCTCCGTAAGGCGTCTCGGAACAATATCCCTAAGCTTATGCCTCCGACTGGCAAACCAAACGATCCAGGCCGAATTTTATTTGTGGCCGAAGGGGATTCGGCGATTGCGGGTTTACGTCCGGCAAGAAATCCAAAATTACATGGACTTTTCCCTCTGCGGGGAAAACCACTCAACTGTAAAGGAATGTCTCTTGCCAAAGCCATGCAAAACGAAGAGATGAAAAACATCGTGGCCATTGTGGGTCTACCTCTAGACCAAAAGGTTAAGTCCATAGATGAACTTCATTACGATCGTATCAGCATCATCACTGATGCGGATTTTGACGGGTATGCCATTAGGTCTCTCATGTTGTCTTTTTTCTACGAGTATTGGCCGGAGCTTTTTGATTTAGGTTTTATCAATATTTCTGCAGCACCACTTTACGAAGTGGATGTAAAGTGGAAAGATGCCAAAAAGGAAACTGTTTTCTGTATTGATGATGCCGAATATGAGAAGTTAGTTGCTAAAGTCAATAAACAAGGTGGCGAAATCACACGTAAAAAACGAAATAAAGGACTAGGGGAAACGGGAAAAGAGGCAATGAAATACGCTGTAGATCATTGTATGACCACTATCACTGTGGGAAACAAAAAGACAGCAAAGAATACGCAAGACCTTTGGTTTCACAAAGACTATGCAGAAAAACGCCGGGAAGCGATTTCTGAATACTCCATGAGTGTGATCGAAGACTAACCTTTTCGAACGTACCACCCAAACTTTTACCAACAAACAAAACCCAAACGAGAGAACTTTTGTAGTTCTTTCCGTTTGGCATAGCGATCACTCCCTAGCCCGTAGGTCTTGGGTGATTCCTAATTTATGAGCTTGCGTCAAATGATTGATTTTTATTTTTTAGGGGAATGAAACCTCGTTCCTCAAAAAACACTGAGTCTTCGGTTAATTCTTCTACTAAGAACAAAAACAAGAAAAAAGAAGAATCCCTTCTTCCGTTTCATTCCCTGCCTCTATTTTTCCCTCTTCCTGTTTCCTTAAATCGTAAGTCAAAATCCTTTTTTTTGATTTTAAATATTTTCATTTTCTTACAATGCTCCTCCCTACAAGAAAAACCAAAAGAAGTTTATCATAATGACAAGACCACTACGGAAAAAGTGGTTTTGTCTAAAATAGAGGATGTAAAAAACTCCGGGATCAAATCACTTTCGTATATGTATCTGTTAGGTGATGGAGTTGTGCATTCTGGTTTTCTTGGTGTAGACAAAAAAGGCCAGGTGCAAAGATTCAAAATCGGGAGTATTACCAAACTTTTTACCGGCATAGCTCTTTTACAATTACAAGAGAGTGGCAAATTAAAGTTAGATGATCCTGTTTCCATTTACCTTCCAGAAGTGGTGGGGATGCCTTCAAGGGGACAAAACTATCGTGAAATTACCATTCGAGATATTTTAACCCACCAATCGGGATTCCCTTCTGACAGGGCCTCTGGTTTTTTCCTTTCGCCTGATACGAAGGATCCTGAGATTTTGGCTGCCTTTCGTTCTCTTCCTCAAACACTTTCTCAGATGGAAAGAAATGAACCAGGAAAAGCGCATTCCTATTCTAATTTTGGGTTTGGGCTTCTTGGTATCGTGATTGAACGCACTTCAGGTATTGGGATTGAAGAGTATTTCCAAAAGTATCTATTTTCCAAAGCAGGAATGAAACATTCCACCTTGTTAGAGTTAAATGATGATTCAGAGTTAGTATCTGGATATTCCGGTTTGTTTTGGAAAACGGAAACCCGTAGACCAGTGATCCGAGATTTGACCGCAGGTTCTCTTTCCAGTACCGGTGAAGACATGGGACTTTTTTTGAAGGCATTGTTTCAAAGTAAAAGAGGGAATGGCCTTCTTTCGGCATCTAGTTTTTCCGAATTCCATCAGATCCAAAAAGGACCCAACTCCAATTTTCAAATGAAGTTAGGGCTTCCTGTTTTGATAGAAGAAATGAAGAGTGGTGAAAAAAGTATTTGGATTTCAGGTCACTCAGGATCGTTACCTCCGTTTTTTGCTGATTTGATTTATGATCCAGAATCAGAAACGGCAAGTTTTCTTGTGGGAAACACTCTGAGTTTTGGCACTGCTTCGATTCGACCAGCGAACAAAGATATTTTGGAGATTGCATACGAATATAAAACTGGATTAAAATTAGAATCCCCGCCGCTGTCAGAACGAAACATTCAAAACAAATTGGATGGTTTTTACGGTCTTTATGTTTCTCCTTTGGGAATCCATGAGGTAAAACCAGGAAATCCATCTAAAATAGAAATGATGGGTTTTGACTTTGATTTAGTAGAAAAGGACAATCGTTTTGGAGCCAACTTACGTCTGTTTTTCGGCTTGATCCCAATAAAAGAAAAAACTTTAGAATCCATGCGGATCGAATTTGAACCTTGGGAAGGACATCCCATTTTTACCATGTACTCACTGAATGCAGCCAAAGGAAGTTGGGGTTTTGGAGTTATGATTCAACCGAATCACCGGGTGCCAGAAAAAACTTTTTTTACTACTTATCAAACGAATGATCCTTTTTCCCTCATATCAAGAGTGGAGCTTAAAGAAGATAAACGTGGGTTTATTCATGCCACGGTATATTATTCGTTAGGTGGTATGGAGAATTCAAATCAATTCCCTTGCCAACTAGAGTCAGAATCCACACTTAGGATTCTTGGTTTTGGTCGCAATTTAGGAGAAAGGATGGATCTAAAGAAAGTGGATGGAAAACCGGTTCTTATGTATTCGGGGATTGAATTTCTAGGGAGATAGGGGATAAAAAAAGCGGAGGGGTTCCTCCGCTTTTTCCACCAAACAAAGATTTAACTCGTTGCCAGGTAATCATAACTAACCATATAAGTTTTGTTATTTTTTTAGTCTTCCCGTATGACCAGAAGGACCAGTAAGAGTTGCAGCTTTACCAGAAACTGTCACACAAACGTCTGGAAAGAAAAATCCATCTACTTGTGTAGTAGTTTTTGTATCGAGCAGGATATCCCCATCAGTTTTTTTGAGTGCACGGTGATACGCTGCACCTGTAACCGAATAGTTGGGTACTGTATATGCCAGTAAAGCAGACTTAGCGTGGTAGTATCCACTAAATGTAACAATAGCAAGATACCATTCTAAGGCATTTAATTCAACGTTTGAATCACCAAGAACTGGCTGAACGACTCCTTCATTAGTGAACCAACCCAACTCGTAATTACAAGCTTTGGCAGAGGTTTCTTGACCAATGTCATAAGCAGCTTCTGCTAACGGCAAAGTTGCAACTCTTGATGAAAGTAAAGTAGAAGTAGAAGATTTACAATTCACCATGATGGTTGCAACAGAAAGTAGAACAACAATGATTTTTTTCATGTCCGCTCTCCCTTATTTCACAGGGCCAGTTTTTAGTGTGATCGCTTTTGCCTTAACGGTGATACAAGTGCTAGAAGCAAAAAAGTAGTTTGTAGACTCATATTCAAATCTTGGATTTACCAAGTAGTTTGCACCTTCCACTTTGGAAATCGCATCAAAGATCGCTTGAGCTTCAATGTAATCATTTGTAAAAACAGAAGAGACGAATCCAATTTTTCTAGTTGCTCCTGTAGGGAAAATTAGAATTCTTCCACCACAAGATTTACCTGTTGTGTCACCGCTGATTGTATAATCTGCAGGTGCAAGATCTACAGGTGTTGTGTACAAACCTGGAATAGTTTTTGTAGTAGATGAGCAGTTAGCAACAAACGCTACTGCAACGATTAAAAAAAGTAGACTTTTTTTCAAGTTAAGTTCCTCCGAAAGTCCAAATTAGTAAGGTTAATTTGAATCAGTCAAACTAAATTATTAAATCTGTGATTCAATTTCTTTCCAAACCTTTTGAAAATTTCTGGATCGGTCTAAATAATTGTAACGAGTGTTTACGGGTTCCTTTTGTTTTGATTCTAATCCTTCCACGTGTAAAACGGTTTTTGTTTCCATCTGAACCCAAACGAGGATCAGTTTTGCCCTAACGCCAGCCATACAACCCCAGTCTTGCCCGTTGAACCAACCTGCATTATGTGAATAAGAATATTGCACTATAGGAATCAATAAAACACCACGTTTCCCTTTAAAATCATAGCCGGATTGCAACTTAAATTCAGGTATTTCGTTGGGAATGTTGATATTATCAACACCTTCATCGATCACTTTTGTGAAATCTTTTCGGAACTGAACTTGGAAGAGTTTAGATGGTTGCGGAATGGTAAATTTTTGGTAAGATTTTAGACTTTTTGTCAAGATTGCTTGGACGGTATTTACGGATTCTTCCTTAACCCCTGTTTCGTTGAGAAACTCTATCTGTTTGGTAACAACTTGCTCTCCCCAGATGGTTTTTTCTCTGCTGATCCCGCCAGAAAAATTGATATCACCAACAAACAGATTCTTGTTGTAGATTTCCTTTTTGTTGGTTATGGGGATGAGATCTTTTAAGAGTAAAATTTCTTCTGATATAAAAAGTTCAGATTCGCCAAGCGCTGGCAAACGAGAGAGGGCCGAACTACTGGAGGAACAAGAGGCAAAAAAAGAAAGGATTAGAAAAATAATCGGAAGTAGTAATGTCTGCATTTCACCTATTGAAAGGCATTCAGACCTAAGAAAAAAGCATTTTTTCATTTTGGCCCATACAGATTCTCGTCTTTGTGTTTGGGCCAAGGCGAAAATTATGGGTAATTTGTTTTCTTGTGCTGGTAAGCAGCGGAAAACTATTTATTCTTAAGGCAGACCCTTTAGTCCTTGAAACGTTTGATCTCCAGAAGACAAAAGAATGGGGGCGGTACCAACCGAATTCTCCTGAAAATTCTCATCAATTAACAGAACTTTTATTACAATCAGATAAACTTCGATTATATGAAGATGTTGGCTGGATTCAGTTGCTTCATTATGAAAAAAAAGGAGAGGGGAAATTTAAAAGTGAAGTAAATTCAGAACGTTTCTTTTTTGATCCCAAGGGAAGGGTAAATCCGAGGGCAGAACTAGAAGCTACAATTCGAAGTTTTTTTGTAACAGAAGCGATCCCTGATAGTTTGCTGCATCCACTTTGTTCTTATCCTGCTCGTTATAATTTTCTTAAAAAACACTTATTTTTTGAATTTTTTGATATATCGAAAGTTAGGTGTGATCGGTATAAAAATTGGAAGAATTCTTTGCAGGTAAATTCGGTATCCATTGTTTTTGCTTCATACTATTTACAATCTCCTGCTTCCTACTTTGGACATACATTATTAAAACTGAATCAAAATGCGAATGCCATTTCTCAATCAGAAATATTGGATTATGGCTTAAATTATGCGGCAGATGCTCAAAGTATAAATCCAATAAGTTACGCCTATTTTGGGTTAACTGGTGGTTACCAAGGAAAGTTTTATCTTTTTCCGTATTACTTAAAAGTAAATGAATATAATGATTTGGAAAATCGCGATCTTTGGGAGTATGAAATTAGATTAAATGAAGAAGAGGTGGATATTTTAATTTCCCATTTATGGGAATTGTCTAGAGCTGAGTTCCATTATTATTTTTTAAATAAAAATTGTTCATATCAATTAATGGAATTATTGGAAGTTGCTAAACCGAATTTGGATTTAAAGTCGAAGTTGGGAATTGTGGTCTCACCGGTAGATACAATTAAATTCTATTTAAGCACAAAGGATTTGATATCTGAAAAAAAATTTCGACCGTCACTATATACAGAAATTAAATCAAAACTCTTGGAAATGAATGCAGAGGAAAAAGAAATATTTTGGGCATTGACTGACTTCTCCAATACTCGTATGGAAGTAAATAGGTTATTAGAAACTCCTAATAAGATTCGATCGGATTTAATTTTAGATGCTGTTTTAGAAACTTATCGGTATCAAAAAAATAGAGGCGTTGATTTTTCAGAATCAGCGAAACTTAGCTACAAACAGTGGTTAAATTTGAGAAGTCAAATAAAAGAGGAGAACTTGGATTATAAGTTAAATTTTGAAACAAGTTTTCCCCCAGAATCGTCCCATCCAATGGGAAGGGTTTCCTTAGGTAGTGGATATTCCAACTTGGGTAGTTTTGTGGAATGGAAATATCGTCTAGCTTATCATGATTTGTTAAATTCTTCTAAGGGTTCTACGCCTAACGGTGAGTTGGTGTTTTTTGACGGGGCAGTTCGCAATTACGAAGGTAAAAGACCTGAATTTTCGTCTTTATCAATCATGCGAATTCTTTCTTTACAGCCTTACAATTCCATATCCAAACAATTGTCTTACTTATTTGATTTTGGTTGGCAGACCACTGTTTTTACTAAGGAAAAAGATTATTTTAGTCAGGTTCGCTCTATTGATGATTCGAATCCTTATTACAGAAAGCAGGTATCTAATATTGATGTTGGCGTCGGCTATACTTTAGCTGATGAGTTTTCCAAATCCTCACCTAAATTTGGAGTATTTTCATTATTAGCTGGAGGTAAGTTCCAATCGCACCCATCATTTGAAACTGGATCTCGGTTTGGACCCAATGTCCAAGGAATCTATCAAAAAGAATTGGGAAATTGGAAAATCTTAGGAAGTCTCATTGCACAGCATTATACATTTAGTCGTGATCTAAATGTCGGTGTAGGTAGTCTCAAATTGCGGTATTTGTTTTCAGATACCGCAGAATTTAGATTAGAGTTATTTTCAGAGAGACTGTATAGAGAGTTTAACCTCTCCTTTCACTATTTGTTTTGATGATTATTTGAGTAATAAGCATTGAGTTTAAGATTCCTCTGGTATAACCTGTTTTTGATTTCTATAATGCGCAATGTAGGTGATAAGCACTAATGTTCCGACAGGAACAGCAAAATAGATATGTACTTGAATGAGTCCTGCAATCATTCCCAAAATTCCGCCTAAAAATTGTATCACAACAAGGTTTCCACCGGTATTATCCAAAATCATTTTTTCCAAATCATCTGTATCAAGAGCCATCACTCGTTCTTCCACAAGAGCAGTAACATTGATATTGTGGACAAATTTTTCTATATTGGTTTTGAGATAAACTTTCCCTTCTTCGCTATTCATAAATTCAAGAAGGCGTTTTTTAACCCAATCTACAGCACGAAAGAAATTCTTTTCAATTTCTTCCCAGTTGTTCGGATCATCTAAATAGGACTGCAACCTTTCAATTCCCGATGGCAAAAGGTTTTGTCTGGCATAGTCGCCACTGGCTTCCAACCAATTGGAAATTTTTCCTGTGATGAATTCTTGTGTTTCTTTGGAGTTTAATCGTTCCTGAAGGCCTGCCATCATTTCGTCCATCATCTTCATAAACTGATCTGAAGTTTCTGGATCTTTAACGAAACGTTCCAAAAGTTCACGAATGGCATCTTCATTGAAAGAAAAAATCTTTTTCACTCCGATTCCAATTTTACCAAGAGTACTTCTGGTTTTTAAATACTCTTCCAAACCTTCGTTGAGTAAGTTTGCGAGCTTCGGCATTTCTTCTAAAAGAATCACTCGAAGTTGTTTTCCTAGTTCTTCACGATTGGTTTCTTCTGTTAAATAATAGGTGAGGCGATTTTTTGTATAGTCCCAAAGTTTTTGTACTTCTTCCGGGCGTTCTGCCATCTTTTTCATTGTCTCTTCTGAAAAATCAAAGATGACTTCTAAAATTTCTGGTCCTCTTTCCTTTAACATGGATATGATTTTGGTCACAAGCATGGTGCGGATTTCTTCGTTATGAATTGCCTCATCAATTTCTTTGACAATTTTTTGTATCCCAGTTTCTACTAGGTTTCGTTCATAGATATAAGTTAAAATGATATCGGGGTGAAGTAAATTACTTTGGATACTTTCACCAAGTGATTTTGCGATTTTTGATTTGTTTTTGGGAACAAGGCCTGACCAACCAAGCACCTTACCATGTTTAGGTTGGAATAACATTTTGATCGCTAGAAAATTTGTGAAATAACCCACCATCCCTGCCATAAGCACCACGAAAACCGCGTTGACCCAAACATTTCCTTCGTAATAAAGTTGGAATCCTCCACCAATGATGGAGAAGATAACAAGGAGTCTACGGTACCAAGTATCTAATTTTGCTACATCCATCCTATTCCTCTTCCAACTTTAAATATCGTCCGCTTAATCTACGTAAGAAACCTCTTGGGATTAGTTCTGATACAGTGATTGCTCCTTGATTGAAGGAACCAGTGATACAAACCGCTTGGTTATAACGAAGTGCATTTAATGATTCCTCCACAACAACATCTGCATTTTGCCACATAAAGGATGGATATTTAGATTTGTTAATCCCTGCTCTTTGGTGGAAGTCTGAATGAGTGAGTCCAGGACAAAGTGCTTGGACATAAATCCCATGAAGTTTTGCTTCTTCGTGGATGGACTCAGTAAAGGATTTAACGAAAGCTTTGGTGGCTGCATAAATGGCACTACCTGGTGCAGGCAAATAACCGGCGATAGATGCTACGTTAATTAAATAACCTTTTTTATTTTTTTTGAATCGGTTGAGCGTGACGTGACTTAGGTGCACTAAAGTTTTTACATTCAGATTGACTTCATCTAATTCTTTGTCTAGTGGAAGAGCTGCAAACTCACCCACAGTTCCAAATCCTGCATTGTTGACGAGAAGTTCTGCGTCTTTGTCTTTGGAAATGATATCAGCTAGTTCTTCCACATCCTTTTTTTTGGTAAGATCTAAAGCGAAGTATTTTAATATACCCCTGGATTTAGGTTCTAATTCTAAAATAACTTTTTTTAAATCGGATTCCGTACGGGAAATTAAAAAGACATTATAGTCTTTTGCAAGAGCACGAACAAATTCTTTTCCAATTCCTTGGGATGCGCCAGTGACATATGCATTTTTCATTCTGATGGATTCCTTTTCATTAGGACGGCTGTAGATCCGTCCGGGTAATATTTTTTGCGTCTCTCTAATTCGATAAAACCAACGGATTGGTAGAGTGTTACGGCACCATAATTTGATTCCTTTACTTCCAAAAAGAATTCTTTTTTTGGAAATTCTTGGAATAATGCCATCAAAAGATTTTTTGCCAAACCTAACTTTCGATAGTTGGGAAGTGTTGCGATCCGAAAGATTTCAATCTCCCAAGGAGTTTCACAAATAAGTGCATAACTCTTTATTTCTGGATCTCCCAAACCGAAAGCCACATGGAATTCAAGATGGGTTTGGATCATTTTTTCTGTCCATTCCTCTCCCGAAAAACAAAGAGATTCCCACCCAAGGAGGAGGGGAAGATCGGATTCACCCAGCCTTCGAAAACTATGAGACATAATCACATTTTTTTCTTTTCATCTAAAAGAAAGAAACTAAAATCGAACCGATGGGCACAAAAAACAGCAGGTTTTCTTTGGTCTCCTTGCCACTCGGTTTTTTCCTCCTCCTGCTTGGATTCAGTTTGATCGGCTGTGACTATCTCAAGTCCCTTACCGAATCTAAATACCGCAAACGAATTGGAGGAGAATTGCCTTCCGAAAAAGACATCGTCAATTGGAAAGAGAAGTTGGCTTTGGAAGAGGCTGAAATCGAAGAGATGGACAAACGGATTCGCAAAATGGTCCAAAAGTCCAACCAGTCGGCTGCCCTTTCTTGGAAAATTGCCCGAGCTTATATGCGAGCCGGCTCTGCTGACCTAGGTGTCCGTTATTATGAAGAAGCAATCGGAGAAACTTTGCCAAATGCAAAACAGGGTGGATATGAAATCCACTCTTATGAGTCTGCTTTACCTTTTTTTGAAAAAGCTATCCAATCTGGAAAGTTAGACAAGCAGTTGTTATATGAGACTGCTGTCGCTTATGCTAATGCTTCCAAGGATATGGGGTGGGAGCCGGTCAGACGAAATCGTGCGGTTGGACTTTTGAAACAACTTTCCAAATTAGACAAAGAGGATTCTAGATTCCCATTTCAATTGGCTCTCATTTATTTTGATTCTTCTTTGAAGGATGAAGCATGGAATGGAAAACTTTCGAATGGCTATGATGAAGTAGAGATTGCTTTTTTACTTCTCGATCAAATCCTACGCAAAGAACCTTACAATGTCCCAACTCGGTTTGCTAAGGCCAATTTTTTATACCAAGTGGGAAAAACAAATTTAGCCTATGATGAATATACACGAATCAAATCTATATTGGAAGAGATGAAAGAAAAAGGTTCGATTCGAGAACCTTTGGAAGAAAATTCTTCTTATCGCAATGTGATTAAAAATCTAAACCAATTAGGGGCCCAAAACAAATCAAACTGACCTCTTAGATTGTGGTCGTTTCCATTTTGGGACATCCTAAAATTTCCGCTTTTTTGCGGAAAACAAGAGTTTGGTGCAAGTATAAACATTTTTCTGAATTGTATCAGGTTTTGTCCATACACTTAGATGAGGAAATTTGGAAGCAATACTTAGCAGAATGTACTCAATGGGAAAAATCAAAAGATCCGAATTGGAAACTTGTTAGTATTTTTGATCCCGAGTATCCCAAAACTTTAAAAGAAATCTATGACCCGCCACTGGTATTAGCTTGTTTGGGTAATCTCTCATTATTAAAATCCTCAATAGTAGCCATAGTGGGTACAAGAAAGTCTTCGCCAGTTTCGCTTTCTGCAACAAGAAAGTTGGTCGAAGTTTTGTCGGCAAACAAGAGTTTATCGATTGTTTCAGGTATGGCCCTCGGCATTGATAGGGAGGCCTTTCTTTCTGCTTGGGAATTTGGACTTCCGGTCATTGGAGTTCTGGGAACAACTTTGGGAATGGAATACCCACCAGGAAATCGAGATCTGTATAAAAGAATCAAGGAAGATCCTAATCAACTTCTGATTACCGAATTTTTACTCAAAACAGAACCTGCTAAATGGACCTTCCCAAAACGAAACCGAGTGATTTCTGGTCTTTCGGACAAAGTTTACATAATGGAATCTGGAAGAAAATCAGGAACTATTTCGACTGCCTATAGTGCGATGGAACAGAACCGAGAAATTTATGTGTTTGACCATCCGAAACAGTTTGATAACGAAGGTGGAAGGTTACTCATTAGACAAGGTGCCCATAAGTTAATTAGCGAAATCAAGTTCTCAATAGAAGAAGTAAAAGTAAAGAATGCTTCGATGAGTTATGAAGATTGGTGTAAAAAACGAACCATCCCTTCAGAAATTCGAAGAGATGGTAGATGGGATTTTGATTTTAACCTTTAAAAATAAATCCTGCTGCGGTTGCTATAATATAAATGATTAACAAAAAAACACCAAACGGTCGTTTAATTTTGTCTTTTGAAAATACAATCCCTAAACGAAAGAGTACAAGAACAATGAGCATCGATGGAAAGTAGAATGTAAAAAAACTAACTGGAGCTTCTAGTCCGGTTTTTGTTACTGCCGCGGCGGCACCGGAAACAAAAAGAACATTCAAAATATCGGCTCCGATGATATTTCCAACGGCAAGTTCCGAATGCCCTCGTCTAGAGGCTTGGATGGCCGTAACAAGTTCCGGAAGGGAAGTTCCAAAGGCAACAAGAGTAGCACCAATAATTGAGTCGGGAATGGATAGTCGAACCGCTGTTTCTTGGACAGAAGGGATAAGAACCTTCGATGATAAAATCACAAGAGTGATGGCCACTACGAGTTTTAAAAGAATAACCCCAAAAGGAGATTCATCATATTCGGTTGTGGCATCAATTCCTGCTTCTACTTCGCCCGGCTTGGAACGAGACCAACGAATGCTTAAATAAATATAAACAGCAAGAAGGATTAAAAATACAAAACCGGTTCCTTGGTCGATTCTTCCCCCTGTGGAGAAAACCGATGTTAGGTTTGACCAAGGTAAAGCTGCAAACACGAGTAAAAATCCTGCAAGTACTTGGATCCAACCTTGGCGATTGACTAGTCGTTTGTCAATGTCAGGCGGTGAAATAAGGATGGCGATTCCCAAAATCAGTCCCGTATCACAGATGATGGAACCAACGGCATTTCCCAGTGCAATTCCTGGATTTCCTTCCAAAGCGGAAAGAACAGATACGGAGACTTCGGGGAGGGTTGTACCCAAACTTACGATGGTGGCCCCGATAATCATTTTAGGAACACCCCATCTTGTGGAAAGGGAAACTGCTTCATCCACGAGAACGTCTGCGGCTTTACCCAAAACTAGGATGGAGCCGATGATAACGAGTAAAAGAACTGGTAAGGGGAGGGTTTGAAAAGTTGCAGTAAGAAATGCATCCATAGATAACGGTCAGAATATGGAAAACTTCATCCGACTGCGACTCTTTCTTTGGGTAGGGACCCTCGGATTTTTTTCTCCGGTACTCGGAGAACCACGATTGCCTAAGGAACCAAACCTACCTTCCATCCCTCAGGAAGAATCGAAAGAACCACGAAATGCTCGTGGAGACAAAGACTCTACAGAACCTAAAGTATTAAACCTTACCCTTTGCGATGGGCGGACCGTTCGAGGCGAATCATCTAGCGGCAGTCAGTCGATGTCTTTCGAACATTCTAAAGATGGAATCCTTTACAAAAAAAAACTGACAGTAAACGAACTTGACTCGCTACGAATTGACTCCTGGGAACTAAAGCAGAAACGAGAAGAAAAAAAAGGAATCACTTACGAAGTGGTTCCTAAAAAAATTCGTATCCGTACCCGGAATGGCGAAGTATTTTATAAAGAAACGGGTGTATCCGATTTAAAATTACTAAACATTGAAATTAAAAACAATAATGGAGAGACAACACTTTTTACCTTTTGGGTCGATTTAAAATATCCGGATGGAAAATGGTATTCAGGATTATCCAGTTTGAAACAGGACCAAGGGACAAGAGAAGATTGTTTGAAAGATGTGGTAAAGATGATTGAGTGGGAGTGATTTTTCATTCACCAATACCAAGTGGAATTTTCACCTGGCATTGGTTTTCTTAGTTCTTTTGATTTATTCCGATACACAATCCACATAATAAGTTACATGGCCTGACTCTGATTTTTCTTCCACAAGACCGTGGATATCAGTTTCAAAACCTGGGAACTTGGAGTTAAACTCTCTTGCAAATTGTAAATAACGAATGATGGTCATGTTAAACTTTTCTCCTGGAATGAGAAGTGGGATTCCAGGAGGATAGGGTGTAAGCAGCACCGAGGTAATCCTTCCTTCCAATTCATCAATCGGAACTCTTTCAATGTCACGGTGTGCCATTTTTGAAAATGCTTCCGAAGGTTTCATTGCAGGAATCATAGGGCTCAAATACATCTCTGTTGTTAGGTGAGAGATATTGTTGGCTCGATACACTTCATGCATAGATTGGCAAAGGTCACGAAGCCCAATCCGGTCATACTTCGGATATGCAGCTGTAAACTTTGGCATCACACGCCAGAGTGGTTGGTTTGAATCATAATCATCTTTGAACTGCTGTAATTCGGTTACCATAGTGTTCCATCTCCCTTTGGTGATCCCGATTGTGAACATGATAAAGAAACTATAAAGTCCTGTTTTTTCTACAATGATTCCGTGTTCTGCCAAATACTTAGTAAGAATAAGAGCAGGGATTCCCCAATCAGCAAATTCCCCTTCCACACTCATACCTGGTGTGATAACTGTTGCTTTGATCGGATCCAGCATATTGAATCCTTCCGCAATGTCACCAAATCCATGCCAACGATCATTGGCCTTAAGAATCCATTCGTCTCGTTCGCCTGCTCCTTCCTCTGCTAGAGCTTCTGGACCCCAGACACTAAACCACCAGTCTTCTTCCAATTCCAAATCTACTTTGCGCATGGCACGTCGGAAATCGAGTGCCTCTTCAATGGATTCTTCAACGAGTGCGTTTCCACCGGGAGATTCCATCATGGCTGCGGCCACATCGCAAGAAGCGATGATGGCATATTGTGGGCTGGTACTTGTATGCATTAAAAATGCTTCGTTAAATAAGTTTCTGTCCAAAGTTTGTTTTTCACTGTTTTGCACAAGGATCTGACTTGCTTGCGAAAGACCAGCCAGAAGTTTATGTGTGGATTGGGTGGAAAAGATCATACTTTCTTTTGGTCTTGGTCTGTCTGAACCAATCGCATGCATCCCAGTGTAAAAACGATGAAACGATGCATGTGGGAGCCATGCTTCATCAAAGTGTAATGTTGAAATTTTACCATCTAACTCTGATTTGATGTCTTCGACATTATATAAAATTCCGTCATAAGTGCTTTGTGTGATGGTGAGAATTCTTGGGTTTCCTTTTACATCTTTCGCAAAAGGATGTTCCGCGATTTTTTTCTGAATGTTTTCCCATTTGAATTCTGATTTGGGAATAGGACCAATGATCCCAAAATGATTTCTAGTTGGCATTAAAAAGACAGGAATTGCCCCTGTCATAGTAATGGCATGAAGGATACTTTTATGACAGTTACGGTCAACGATCACTACGTCACCCGGTGCAACTGTGCTATGCCATACAATTTTGTTGGAAGTAGAAGTTCCGTTTGTAACAAAATACAAACTATCACATTGAAAAATTCGCGCGGCATTTCTTTCGCTGGCAGAAATAGGCCCTGTATGATCTAAAAGTTGTCCTAGTTCATCTACCGCATTACAAACGTCAGCTCGTAACATGTTCTCACCAAAAAATTGATGGAACATTTGACCAACGGGACTTTTTAAAAAAGCAACACCACCGGAGTGACCAGGACAATGCCAACTGTAACTTCCATCATGAGCATATTGGGTTAATGCACGAAAGAAAGGCGGAGGCAAACTATCCAAGTAAGATTTTACTTCTCTGTGAATGGCTCTTGCCATAAATTCAGGTGTGTCTTCAAACATATGAATGAAGCCATGTAATTCTTTTAAGATGCTATTGGGAATATGACGACTGGTTCTTGTTTCCCCATATAGAAATAGCGGTATGTCAGCGTTCCTATGACGCACTTGTGTCACAAAATCTTTGAGTTGGCGCAGAGCATCTGGAACTTCTCCTTCTGTTTCAGGAGTGAATTCTTCATCATCGATCGAGAGGATGAAACCACAAGCGCGGCTTTGTTGTTGCACAAAACTTGTCAAATCTCCGTAACTGGTAACACCCAGAACTTCAATCCCTTCGCCTTCAAGGGCCTTTGCAATAGCTCGAATGCCAAGACCACTGGCATTTTCGGAACGAAAATCTTCATCAATGATGATGATAGGAAATTGTACGATACCGTTTTGATACATCACACTCCATAGGAGGAGTGACCCGTAGGGAATCAAATAATTTTAGTATTTAAACGCGTTTTTTAGGAAGGTATTTATAATACTCCATTTCGATCGTATTGATGAGGTAGGTGTAGTACTTAACTAGCTTTTTATCGAACTTCTTTTTGTTCATTTCCTCTCTGTAGTGGTCGGCAAGTTGGCCACGAAAGAGGGCTGACTTCATATCGTTTCTGTTGATAAGAATGGTATTTGGAAGATCTCGAATGGCAACATCGTCTGGTATGACAACGGTAGAAACGGATTGTAAAACAGCATATTCTACGGTAGAAGCAACTTTGTCGTTATCTTTCTCTTTGCCTAAAGTCATGTTATTTCGTTTGATGTTGTCTAAGTTTTCGTAAATGCGAGAACGTAAGGACTTGGGATCCAAAACTTTGTCTGTGATTTTATTGAATCGTTTTGGAAATACGAAATTATCTGCGGCTTTGTAGATATTGGAGAGTTTTTCGTCTTTTTTACTCGTTTCCTCTTCTTCTTCGTAGGTTGAAGAGGAGGAACTAGAATGATAAGTTGGTTTCCCCCAATCTCCGATCCCAGAAAATTTTCCTGAGTTTTTGATATCTTCTCGGATTTCTTCTGTTGATTTTTCTCGGAAATAAATCGCTGCCATAAATCCGAGTACTACGGAAAAGGGAACTCCAAAGAATATCGGCATCGCGGACCGAAGGTAGTAAGCACCTGTGATAAAAATAAGAGTGCTTACCACAAAGGTTAAAATACCAGGAACTACATTGAACCGAGAGCGGATTTCGTTGGATCGTTCTTTTTCCAATTCTTCCACTTCCATGTTTTTTACATCAGCATTGAGTTTGGCGATTAACTCTGGTTTTAGTTTGTTATTGAGTTCTGGATGTTTAGGATTCGAGAGTTTATGATTGATAATTTTGGCATAACCCAATTGTTTTTTGTATTCTGGATTGGTTCTACCTTCAAATGCTAGTTTGTGGATGACAGCAGCCATATAACCATGATCTACAACGTAATAAACAGATCTTCCATCTGGTAGTTTTTCTTCATAATACGAATGATCGGAAAAAACATCGTCTTTCAAACGTTTGATGTATTCGTTTGCTTTCTCTTCTGAAGTGATTCCCGCTTTTGCTACTTCTTCTTCAAAATCAATTCTAAGTAGTGTATTATGGTTTTTTGTATGCTCTGGGATTTTGCTGATGACTGCATTTTTGACGGTTCCATAAATGCTATCATCTTTGCGAGTGAGAACAGATCCCTTTTCTTCAGAAAGTCTTTTTAAAATTTTGACACTAAGTTCAATTGTTTCTTTAACAGATAATGCTTTGTTTCCTTTTTCAGTAGGAAAAGGGAAACTTTCAATGATTGATAAAAACTTTTTCACTTCTTCTTCTGGGTTCATTTTTGATTCTAAAGAAGAAAATTTTGGTTTGGAGATATAGTCACTGAAGGTCGCAAGAAAGGACTCATACTTTGCATCTTTAGCAAGTTTTGTGAGTTGATCCTTTGAAAAATGTTCCAATCCATTCATATGAGCAAGGATTTGGTTCACAACTTCTGGCAATCGTTTGAAACTTCCATCAGGTAAGATATTGAGTTCATCGATCACTATGTGATAATCAGATAAAATAGGAAGCGCTAGGTTTTGTTCTCTGGCAAAGTCAGTAAAGTCCTGGAGAAAATCTGGCATGGGGATATAAGGTAAATTTCCAAATCCTTTCCGAACCAAAGAGGAAATTTCAGCTTCGAGAGATCCAAGTTTTGGATAAAGCCAAGTATTTCCTTCTTTGTTCTTTTGCAAAAGTAGAGAACCTGGATTTTCTTCATCCCAGTTTCTACCTTTTTTGGCACGATTTTCCAAAAGGACTTTGATTAGGTCTTGGGAAAAACGAAAACAAGCCTGTCTATACGGTTGTGTATCCGTCTTATTTTCGTTTTGCGGTGCGACGAGAGCAATCTTGGAAGAGATTTTACTGCCAGTGCGTATCAGATAAGGGTAAGCATAGGCTGCTCTGTTTTGGCCCCGGTGGTCAATGTCCAAAATTTGACGGAGCGCATGGTAAATGGAATTTTCAGTTCGGCCTTGGGTCCCTAAGTTTGTATACTTTCCTAATGCTTCCGGAAGTTTATCTACTGTCATCAAATAAGATGCATGTTTTTCTTTTGAGCCGTGTTTTTCTAAACGTTTGTGCCAGTCTTTGAGTTCATCCAGGATACAACGTGCAGTGGGTGTCAGACTCCCTACCGAATCAGACAAAAAGATATATGATTGTGCGGATGGTCTATCGGAAGAAGTTTCCTCTTTGGTAGAAGGATTTTCTACGACTGTGTCTGATAGATCAAAGTTGTCTTCGCTCATTTGGATTTTGCCTGGTGTGAAGCCACAATTTCTGCAAGGATATGGGCTCCCCTGGCTAATTCTTCTTCCTTGCGGCAATATGTCAAACGTATGCATTCTTTGGTGTGGGAAAAATCTGAGTTTAATCCCGGAAAGAAATAATGTCCTGAAACTATAAAGAGTCGTTTATCTTTACAAAGGTGGTAAAGTTGGTGATTTGATATGGAAAGATTTGGAAAACGTATCCAAAGAAAAAATCCGCCCATAGGATCGTGGATTTCATATTCCACTCCATATTTTTTGAATTCTGATTCAAAGATAGAGGTGGCAAGTTCTAACTTTTTTTCATAAAACGGGCGTAAGACGTTTTTTGCAAGTTCAGGCAGAATGTTCTTTTGGAAAAGGAATTCCATCATATACACTCCAAGGTTACCAACCGCTAAGTTGCCAACGGCCGCATAAGAAGATAGAATTTCAATGGTTTCTGGATTAGCCATGACGATGCCCAATCGAACTCCCGGCAGACCAATTTTGGAAAAACTTAATGATAAAGTCCTACCGTCCTTATATGTGATCGGTTCTTCGGCAGCAATCAGGTTGGGAAAGGGATTTCCGTAGGCTAAGTCAATAAGAAGTGGGATTGAGTTTTTTTTGGTTCTTTCTTCTATCCACTGAATGTCTTCTAATGGTAAAATATTTCCAGTAGGGTTTGTGGGTCTTGACATAACAACACAACCTATGTTGGATAAATCAAAATTTTCTTTATTAAACCCGTAACGAAATCTATGTTTTCCTGTTGGAATGACTTCAGGTTCTTTTGCCAAAAAAACATCGGCTTCAATTGATTGGTCCGCATAACCAATATATTCTGGAACAATGGGAAGGAGAATTTTTTTGAAATTGCCACCTATCATTTTACCGGAATGAATATTGAGTAGGAAGGAATAAGCGTTTTGGCTGCCGTTAAAAAAAGCAATATTGTCCTTTCTGAGGTTGGCATCTAAATGGGGAGAGAGATACTCTGCGGCGAGGGCACGAAAACGATCATTTCCAATCGGAGCTTGGTAGTCTCCAAGTAGGGCCTTTAGGTTCGGGTCACTGGCGAGGGATTGAAAACAGGCAGTAAAAATATCCTCTGCTTCCCGGATATGAGCAGGATTGCCACCACCAAGTAGGATTTCTTCTGGGTGGCCTGTCACCTGGCCCAAATCTTCCATAAGAGAACGAATTCCCTGGTTTTGTCGGAGGCGGCTAGCCCAAAGAGAAGCGCAAGAATCCTTCATGGGCGTCATATTCACCAGACTTTCTCGTTTCTGAACCTTTTTTCTAGGGGATACTTAAAATTATGTTCGCATTTCGAAAAATGAAGTGACATAATTCAGAAATACAGTAATTAAGTGACATAATATAGAGGAGTGCTGTTGGATGAGCACCGAAACAATACAAAGACCTATTCGAAAAGAAAAAGATATCGAATTTTTTAAACCGACTCTTTCCAGGGAAGACCTGAAAGGTGTTTTAGAGTGTCTCGTAGAAGAACATCTTTCTACCGGTGAAATCGTCGAACGTTTTGAGAAAACGTTTTGCCATACGTTTAAAATCAAATATGCCGTTTCTTCCAATTCTCTCACTTCCGCTTATCATTTAGCATTACTTGCATTAGGTGTGAAAGCTGGAGACTTAGTTTTACTTTCTAGTTATGCACCGATTTCAGCTTTGGACGCCATTTTTCTTTTACAAGCAAAGCCAGTGCTTGTGGATTTAAAACGAAATTCCTTCCACCCATGTCCAGAAGACTTCCTACGTAAAAAAAATGAATCCGGTGCGAAATTTGCTCTTTTTGATCATAGTTTTGGATCGCTCATTCGTATCTCTGATTATTCCATCGAAGGATTGGAAGTAGTAGAAGATTTTACGGAAGCCATTGGTGCTACATCCGAAACCATTACGGTCGGCAAACAATCTAAAATTGCGATTTGTGGCCTTAGTGCTGAGAATATCATTACCACTGGAAACGGGGCAATGATCATTACTTCCGAACTTACTCTTTCTAATGCAGTTAAATCGTATAAGTCTGGGTCTTCCGCCAAACGTAACTTTGGTGAGCCAAAATATGATTACAATTTGGTAGATTATCAAGCAGCCCTTGGAATTGAACAACTTTCAAAACTCGGTGTAATTTTGGAACGTAAGAAAAAAATTGCATCAGCATACTTACAAGCAGTTCAAAATTCTAGATTAGAAACTTATTTTCAAAATCCAACTGAAGACACATTCCAAAGATTCCCCATTGTAGTTTCGGGACAAAACTACGAAGAGATTCAAAGATATTTTAAATCGATTCATATTGGAACACAAAGAACCGTTGATGAACCACTTCATCGAGTATTGGAAGAAAATCCGTTAGAGTTCCCAAATGCAGAACGTCTCTTCCAAAGAGGACATTGTATTCCCATTTATCCTAACCTCACCAAAGATAACGTACAACGGATTGCAACTGCCATCCGGCGCATCTATTGATTGGCAAGGAAGCTCTATTATCTAGACTCACTTTTCGAGTATAGATTACCTTCCCATCCTCCCCATTTGGATTCCTCTCTGAAACGGAGGAATCGATGTTTGGAGAAGATGTTTTTTCCGATCTCAAGGTCAGAAGACTTTGTCCTAGTGGAAGAGTTGCCTAACGAGGAACTTTTTACACATTGGAAGGACTCTGGACTCACTCCAGGGTCTCCTTATTTAGAAGGGGATCTTCTCGGCGATGTGACTCTTGTCGAATGGGGATGTAGGAACGAATGGTACGAAGGCCGTTTAACAGAAGACCCACTTCGCATCGAAACCTCCCGGTATCTCAATTCAAAAATAACCCAATTAGATTTTCGAAAACATCACTCACCTCTGCCTGCGAAAGTAATCACTTCCGAGGAACATTTGTTTGCTGAACTAGAAGAAACAAAACTTCCTATTGTTTTGAAAAGTGAGTTTGGTTTAGCTGGTCGAAATCATATCATTTTTAAATCGAGATCCGATTCCTGGAAGATGTCCCAGGTGAATAAAAAACTTTTTGGTTTTCCCATTGTTGCTGAGTCCTGGGTGGGAGAAGAACGTTTTTTTGATTTCTCAACGTTATGGGATGTGCAAGATGGAGAGTTCTTTTATCTAACTTCCACAGCCATGCTCATTGATAAGGAAGGAGTATTTCGTGGGATTCGTATTGGAGGGACAGAACTTCCCTATACTGCTAACTTTTTACCACCAGTTATGGATCTTGTAAGAGACTCTAAGGGACTAATTCCTAAAGAATATTCGGGTCCTTGTGCTATCGATGGATTTTTATTTAGGGAAGAAGGAAGAACTCAAATTCAGCCAGTATCAGAGTTTAATTTTCGTTATTCGATTGGTCGTGTTTTATGGGAAGTTCGAAAAAAAAGGAATCCAAATAAAGATACTGTCAGCGGAATTTTAATTTTGCCTTATCCCAAACAGGGTTCTTTAGAGGAATGGTCTACTTTAATTCGATTGGAAAAAGAATTGGGTGTTAATTTGGTTTTATTAACACCCGTTAGAGATTTGTCTGGAAAACCATACCAAAATACAGTTTTGTATTTTGAAACCACGGAAGAAAAAGAACCAACCGTGGTAGAATCTATCTGGGAATCCTGGATGGATTGATTTTTGTAACTAATTTCCTTTTTTAAACGCCATCCCTATTTGAGATAAATTCATGTTTTCCATTGATCTCAAGAATTGGATCTGATGGATTTCCCCTGCGTTTGATTTCTAAAATATCAGTGTCAGTAAGAGGAAGAGTTGCTTCTAGACTGACAATGACTTTGTCTCCTTTTTCCGTCCAAGTACATAACATTTTAGCAGTTTCGTATCCCATTTCACAAGTTCCATCATTATGGAGTTGGATCCTTGCAATATTGGATTTGGTTTTCCACTTTCCAATCGCCCAAGTATTTTTTGGAGGAATGAGAGCAGAACCTGCTTGTTCTGAATTGAAAAAGACTTCTGCAATTGCTGTGTTTTCGGGACTAGTACCTTTATAAACTTCTTGAATTGTAAGAGAAATTTCTTTAGCACGGACCTCTGATTTGAATTCTATCATTTGAAGAGATAAACTATCTTTCAAAGTAACAATTTCTTCAATTCCATCCTCAGTAGATATTTTTAGCTTTTTGATTCGATTGTTTGCTGCCCATAATTTGGGATCACCAAATCCATTGTAGATGGAGAGAGAACGAAAGCTAATCGGTGATTTGTATTTGATTTGCAAAGATTCACCGATTCCTTCGCCAAGGGCTCCTTCTACCCAACTGGTTTTGAGTTTCCCGTCCATTGCAAAGATGGGGATGTATTTTTTTGAATTTGGTAACAATTGACTCGTGGAGGTAATGCTCGGAGGATTGAGTGGTTGTGCTAAGATGGGAATACAAATAGCGGCGATGATTAGGGAAGTTTTTGAAATGGAAAACTGCATACACAAAATCATAAGTATCTAAATAATAGAGCAAGTAGGAAAAAAAATAAATGAATGAAGCTTTTGAATTCAGTACATTGTATGTCACTTTTCCCTCAGAAGAGGAAGCCAAAAAAATTGCGAAAGTAGTGGTGACGGAACGATTGGCCGCTTGTGCCAATATCATAAAAGGAATGGATTCGATCTATACTTGGAATGAGGTTTTGGAGGAAGCAACAGAATTTGTTTCTTTATTCAAAACCACAAAGGATAAAGTAGGACTCCTAATGCAAAGAATCAAAGAATTACATTCTTATAAAACTCCCTGCATTGTAGAGTGGCCGATTGTTTCTGGTAATCCAGACTATTTGGATTGGATTCGAAAATCTTTATAGAATTCCACGATTTTATCGAACAATAATTCGAATCCTAATTCTTTTCGCCATGTGAGAAAGGACTCAGGCATTTGTACAGATGCAAACCAAGGGTAGGCGGGTGAATCTTTCGGTTCAGCTAACATCCCCATTAAACTTGCCACGGTTATATCGACTCGACCAAATGAGGCTCCATTAAAAAATTTTCGATTTTTGTAAATTTCTATCAATTCTTTAGAACATTCATCTAATAATTGTTTTACGACTTCAAGATTCTTTGGAGTAATTTTATATCTTCTTTTGAGAGAAAGGGCAATTAAATCAAAGTGTTCCGGAGGTCCAACTGTGTCACTAGGGGAGGCAGGATTTAATAAAAATAATTTACCTACGATTTCTGGATAATCTAAAATAAAATGGTAAAGCAGTGTTTGTAAACTTTTCCCAATTTGAGTATCGACTTTTTCTTCCATCTGTTTTTCTTCAGTCGATGCTTTGTGGCCAAATGCTTTTTCTTCCACTAAATCGAGAATACTGCCAGATCCTTGAACAATGCCTGTTTCGGTTTCTAAAACTGGCACATAGAGATCATTGACTAGGGGTTTTAAAGTTTGAATGTGTTGGCCAGGAATGAGAGGATTTAGTTTGTAATCGTAGTTTGCAAGGTCCAATGCCCATCTGGCTTTTTCAGAAAAATGTGAAATTGGGAAGGTATATAAGGTTGCACTCATTTGTTGAAGTTTGTGGAAAAGAAATCATTCTGCAATCAAGTTTTTATCTCGGAAAATGGATTGTCTTTTAAGTGTTCCCATCGTAAATATGATTCCTGTTTTATGAGATTTGTTTTTTTCATTTTACTTCTAGTTTGTCCCATTGGATTTCTAGGTGCCAAGGAACATTCAGAGTTTTGTTCGATGGAAAGACTATGTGTCATTTATATTCAGGATCAAACGGGAGTTGATATTTACTTTCAAAACAAAATTGCCATTGATGAAACCTATACAACTGTCTCCGTTACCGCGACATCGACGAATATGAAAAGTTCTCGAAAACTTCCATTGGTTACTGTTTTAAAGGGACCAAAACGTAAAAAACTATTCCGTCTGAGTGTAAACAAACCTAACAAACGCTGGGTATATCAAATCAAATACAAATGGATTTTGGGTGATTATTCGGTCTCTCATGATCCCAAGGTAGTTTACGACCTTCCTTTTGAAAAAGGTCTTAAAGTTCGTGTTTACCAAGGTTATAAAGGAACAAAGAGCCATCAAGGTGACAATCGTTATTCGATCGATTTTGGTTTGAAGGAAGGTGATTTGATTACTGCAGCAAGGGATGGTATTGTCATTGATACCGAACAAAAAAATAATGAGGGTGGGTTCGAAATTAAATATATCCATTCAGCCAATTATATAAAAATTCTTCATGACGACGGTACGATTGGTCAATATGCTCACCTTCGTTATATGGGTGTTCTTGTTAAACGAGGCCAACACGTTACCGCCGGAACTCCTATTGGATATGCTGGTAGCACTGGGTTTAGCGATGGGCCACATTTACACTTTGAAGTGTATAAACCAACGAGCAGTTTGCGTAAAAAAACTATTCCCACTCAATTTCGAACGGAGTCTTCCGATGCAGAGGTTGTTTCTGAGGGAGAACTTCTTTGGCGGAGAGATTCCAATACGCCAGTGGTAAAACTTCAGTCGGACATAGATGAAATTCAAATTTGTGAATCAGTTCAAAATTTGGAACGTTTAGGCTGTAATGTAACTTCTTTTGTCACCGGTTCCCCTCTTTATTTTTATATCCCACTATTAAAACCGTCTCGTTATAAAATTCAAATTTCCGTTCGTAAAAATGGTACCTCTATTTTGAAATTGTATAATTGGGAGACAAATCCCGACTGGTGGGATACTTATTTGGATGTCCAGTTGGACGATCCTTCCGAATCTTTGGAGGGAGACTGGACGGCAGTTGTATCGATCGATGGAGTTGTCCAAAAGGAAATTGAATTTCAATTAACGAGTGTAAAGTGAAACGGTTTTTATTATTAATTTTATTTTTCAGTTTTTCTTTTGGATTGTATTCAGAATCGAATGTAACCGAAGAATGTAATCAGGAATGGATTTGTCTCATTCAAAAAAAAGACGAGGATGGGATTGAGTTATCGATCCGTAATTACAATTCAAATGCAAAAATTACAAATTCTGTTTTACTGAATGCTACTCTTGTTAATTTTAAAACCGATATAATGTTTCCATACTTCGTTGTTGTAAAGGGTCCTTCACCAATTTTTATAACCAAGTTTTTACTGGAAGATAAAACTAAAAATGCATTTCATTCTTTTTCCTTTCGTGTAAGACCTGGTGATTGGGACAGCATTCATGATGATTCGGTAAGTTACCTTTTGCCTTTTGGTCCTGAAGTTCATGCAAAGGTAGTGCAAGGTTATAATGGAAGTGTTACTCATTTTGGTAATTTTGCACATTCCATCGATTTCGGAATTCCTGTTGGAACTCCTGTACATGCAGCTCGGAAGGGTTATGTGATGGCAACTGAATCACGTTATTCGGAAGGTGGATTTCGCAAAGATTTGCTATCCAAAGCTAATTTTATCATTATCCAACATGAGGATGGGACATTAGGAAATTATGCTCATCTTATGAAAAATGGTGTTGTCGTGAAAATCGGTGAGACAGTGGAAGCTGGCCAATTGATAGGATATTCGGGTAATACTGGTTATACGCAAGGCCCTCACCTTCACTTTGAAGTACATAAGCCGAATCGCCAACTAGAGGTAACTACAATTCCTACTGTGTTTAAAACACAATATTCAGAACGCGATACATTGAGTGAATTTTATACGTATTGGCATCCTCGGCCTGGGGTCGATCCACCTAAGACAGATATTTTACCGGAAGACATTCAAATTTGTAAATTAAATGCAAAACGAGAGAAAATTCAGTGTGGAGAAAATACTTTCCAGTTGGGGGAGAACTTTCTTGTGTCTTTGGAATTCATTCGACCAGGAAACCAAAGAATTGAAGTCGATATATCCATTGATGGAAAAGGATTTGAACCAATGAAACTGGATTGGGTGGCACAAAAAAACTTAGCCTTCGAAGGTCGGTATCTTTCCATAGCCAACAACCCTAAATTTGTTGGTCGATGGAAGGTTCGGGTTCGGATCAATGGGGAAGAAAAAAAGACCCTTTTTTTTGATGTAAAAGCATAATCGTTTGACAAGTAAATATATGTATAGTAGGTTGACTATGGGCTTTCCAAGACCTTTTGGTCGTTCTACTGGGGGTGCAAACCCCCATCTTTTTTCTAACCTGATTGCAGATTCGTCTTCCCAGATTTGATTGCCTGTCTAGTTTGAGATACCTATGGAAATGGATGATTCCGTCAATGTTCTCGGTGGGCCTCTGGTGCCATGTTCCACACAGCCACTTACAGGTTTCTTTCGCGATGGTTGTTGTAATACATCTGATGAAGATGTTGGTTCCCATACGGTTTGCGTGTGGGCAACAGAGGAATTTTTAGAGTCGCAAAAACAAAGTGGAAATGATTTAATCACTCCTTGGCCACAATACGCCTTTCCTGGTGTTAAGCCGGGTGAACGTTGGTGTCTTTGCGCTTCTAGGTGGTTGGAAGCTTACCGCAACGGGGTAGCTCCTAAAGTCTTTTTGGAGTCTACCCACAAACGTGCGTTAGAAATTATACCCTTGGAATTACTCGAAAGATTTGCGGCCGATGACTTTGATTAATTCCTTTTAAGAGCATCCAAATACGCTCTTGTGTGTTTAGATGTATTGTGTAGGAGTGAACCGAGAATATTATGGATCGGATGGTTGGGTTCATATAAAGTTTCATATTTTGGAATCTCTAAATTTTCTAACTGTTCGTCCATAGGTTCACCCGCATCGTAAGCTTCTTTGCAAACATTTTCACGCAGCCCATCCATACCTAACCAATTAGGTTTTTCTTTTGTGGAAAAGTTCGTGATGGAAGTGGCTACTGGATGATTCCAATTTTTGGTTTCGATTAAGTTTCGAATCAAATAATACTGATACTCTTCGATTAATGTATGTCTTCCCGAAACAAAACGAATCATATCATCTTTAGGTTTTTGGTATCCTACTATAGATACAAGTTGTACGCCAATTTGTTTGGCCGCACTGACTCTAGGCAATACGGAAGAATGATAAGGTTGGGTTAAATCTTGAATATAATGCAGTGCCCAACCTGCAAAACGATATCCCCAATAAGGATGACCTGTTCGAAATGCTAGGTTGGATAATTCTGTAAATTGATGAATGCGGTATTCGGGATAAGTTCGTTTTAAAAATCCAGCTAGAGCAAAAATAATACCTGGTTCGTAATAGAAACCCATATGGAAAGGTGCTTGTGAGGAAAATTCAACAGCCGGATTTCCAAACGGTTGGTATCCGAATCCATAAATTTTGCCAACTTCACTACCACTATCTTCGAAGAGATATAAATCCAAATCATAATCAGGTTCATCTGTGGCCGAAATCAACACTTCATCGGCACCAATGGTTTGGCCTTCTTGTAAGGATAAAAAGGTTTCGTTGGTAAGTTTGCCTTTGTCATTTAATGTTGTGAGTTTGTCCAAAGGCAGTTTTGTCCCTCCTCGTTTAGGGACAGATTGTATATAAAGAGAAGCTTTGTGATTTGGATTCACACGAAGTGCTTTATAAAAATTAACAACCAGGTCTGCCTCCTTTGTAGTTTTGGAAAACTTTAATTGTTCGTCAGTGGAAGTTAGGTGAGGGAGGCGATTCTTTGCCCATTCTTCAGAAATAGTCAAACTGTCTTGAATGAATGTTTTTTCTTTTGATAAAAATGTCTTTAAAGATTCTACTTTGACCTGAGGCGTTTGTTGGCCTTTCCAATGGTCCTTTAAAATTAAATAAGTAATACCTGCATGATTATTCCAGGCAAAGACTGGGATAGTAAAAACAAAAATTGTTACTAGGCTGATGAATCTATTCATTGGTTATATTATTTTCCTTTTTGAAAATTGGTTCCATTCCAAATGTATTCCGATTGGTAATATTCATGAGAACTCTCGTCATCAATATCAAAACTATGAGTTAATTCGATGATTGAATTTGGTTTTCCTTTGGTTGCTTTGCGGTTGATTTTTTTATCGGCAGATAAGGTTTCATTTGGAAAAATAAGCCATGATTCTGCGCAGGATGGTGGATCGCAAGCTCCAGGATTCCAGGAAAACTGCGAAACAAATTTAAAATCTTTATCTATAGTAAAAATTTGTTCGTTTGTATAGCCGTATTCAATTTCAGAAAAGACAAGATACCTTAATCCAAAAACAGAAATGGGGCTCGGCGAAAAAGAAGCTGGCAGATAGATTGTATGGTTCCAACCCTCATTGCTCATTGGTCCAACATCCCAGGTGCCATAAGTTAACATTTGATTGTTTTGGAATAGTTTTAGTTCCAGTTTTCCTATGCGAACGCCTAAGTTTCGTGCTAATATAGTTTTGTCATTCCATTCGAATGAATAATCAGCGAGTAATCCTCCCCAAATATATCCGACGTCCTTTTCTGATTGGACTTTATACCAGTATTCTTTTACTGAATTCTGTTCCAAGGTTTGGTTCGTTTTTGTAAGAACTTTGACAGACTCACCAATGGAAAGTTTTTTTAAAATTTTGGCATTTAGATTATTTGATTCTCGTAGATTAACATTGTCACCAAATATAAGATAGGTGGACCCTTCGTTTTTTTCGTGTATGTAGTTGTCCCAATGGTTTTCGGGGAAAATGGGAAAAACAAATAGAATCATTAGAATGCAGAGTAAAGTTTTGTAACCCGACATAGTGCAAAAAATAAGGAACGTACGGTCATGAGTCGATCTCTTTTCGAGTGGAGTAGTATTTTTCTCTAAATGATAGGTCGACAATGAAACTATAGGCTTTTTTTTAAAAGGATGTTGTCTGGATGATATTTGCACAAGTAATGAAAGCGTATTCTGTAGATCAAATACGGTTATTGGAAGAAAAAATGAATGCCTATGAACATTGGGTATTCTTGCTGATATTACTTGTTGCCGTACTTATCCTAGTGTCTGTCCTACAAAGGCTGACGATTGCAAAGTTAAGATCTTTTGAGGCATCTAAAGGAAAGTATTTGTCAAAGGATCCAACACCTAATTCAGATTTAAGTCAATTGAACATAACTGAAGTTCCTATTGCCGATATTCATACGATTACACAAACCCCAATTCACTCCGAGATGACAATCGGTGGTAAGGATTTATTGGATCCTGGTTTGGTCTTTAAATACATTGTTCATTTAGACACAAGTAAAGTGATTTCAATTGGGCAACGAGAAGGAAATATCGTCACTCGCTCTACAGATATTTTAGATCATCACCTAACAATAGAAATATGTGCGATTGATGTGTCTAACTTGGAAATGTTGTCTTACACTTTGGAATTGAGAAGAGAAGGGAAAGTTTTGTTGCAGCTTCCTGGTGCCCGTAGTTTTCGAGAGATGGGTAATAAGGAAAAAATTCATATTTCTAAAACTCTTTCTTTTGATGGGGAACCTTGTTTGGAGTCTTTAAGTCCGAAGCAACCAATCCGATTTAGGCTTGGAAGTCGAATCAATTCTCTCGGCAAATTTAATTCAGGGTATTTTGAGTTTCACTTATATAGCAAAGATGTGTTTGAAAAGACAGACCAAGGAACCAAACGAATCGAAAAACATTTTTATTTAAAGTTAGTTAAGATTTTTCCAGGATATGATACAGCGGGTCAAACAAAAGAAGGCCTGGTTCCGATGCTTGCAAGGTTTGGGGGGTAGGGTGTGAATCTAACATCCCCGCCCTGATTTGGGTGGGGTTAACCACCCGCCACCCAATATGTCCTCGCTACCACATCATATCCTTCCTTTCAATTCCCTTCGCCGTATTACAAAATTCTTTTCAAAAGAGTTCACCTTTTGCATCATTTGTTTGGTTAAGAATTCCACCCCAAAAAAAAAGCCAAGGTTACCCTTGGCTTTTTTTCGATCTTTCGAACGAACGTAATTGAATTTTAGATTCGAATTATGGTCTTTCTACGATCATTGATCCTGCGATCCCACCGTGTGCACAAGCAGTGACTAGAACCTTTTTTGCATCTTTGTTTTCATGGAAGTCCATGATCGCATTGTGAAGGAGTCTTACCCCTGTTGCACCAAACGGGTGTCCAATGGCGATAGATCCGCCATTTGGATTGATCTTTTTGGCATCAAAGTTCTTTTCCCAATCAAATCCTGTTCTGATTTTGATTTCTTCAAGAGCTGCAACGGCAGTTGCTGCGAAAGCTTCATGGATTTCGATCACGTCGATGTTTTCCACTTTTTCGCCAACTTCTTCGAGAAGTCCAAGAGTTGCTTCTGCTTGTCCAAGTCCCATTAGGTTAGGCGCAACACCTTTCATTTTGAAACCAGTTACCACTGCTTCTGCTTTGAGTCCGAGTTTTTTTGCTGCTGCTTCAGAAGCGACAATGATTCCCGCTGCTCCATCAGAACGTGGGCTTGCATTGAAGATGGAAACAGTAGGGCCATGTGATTTTTTTAAATCTTTGCCGTATTTTTCTTTCCAAGCATCAAATTTCATCGCTGGGTTATCAAACATAAGCATAGCGCGACCCATACGAGTTGGGTTTTTCACAAGACCTTCACGAAGAAGAACTGCTTCGTCCGCTTGGAGTGGGTTTCCTTCATCGTCTTTTACTTCCATGATATATGGTTTGTAACGACCTTCTTGTGTTGCTTCGAATGCTCGTTTGAAAGATTCGTAAGCGACTTTGTCTTGTGTTTCGCGTGGGAGTGCGTAGTTTTGTGCGAGAATTTCAGCCGTTACTTGCATCCCGTAAGAAGTTTCACCATCACCAAGACCATCTTCTAATGTATCACGAAGTTCCACACCTTCAGGAAGGTCATTTGGAAGCAGTTTAACAAGTGAATCTAAACTGTTTGTTTTTTTGTTAAGGCGAGCATTTTTCACAACGAAAGGCATAGAAGTTTGTGATTCTTCACCAATCACGAGGAATACCTCACCTTCACCTAACATAATACGGCGAGATGCTTCTGCGACCGCTTCGAGTCCTGAAACACAGTTGTTTGCCACTGTTAAACAAGGAATTTCTAAAGGTAAGTTCATTAGGTTTGCAATCACACGAGCAGAGTTTGGTGCATTTGCAAAACCTTCTCCAACGATCACACCGTCAATATCAGTTGGTTTTAAACCACTGCGTTTCATTACTTCTTCACCGACAATTTTACCGAGGTGGTGACCTGGATACTGTGCAAGTGCCTTTCCAATTTGAGCAAAAGGAGTTCGTGCAGGTGCTGCGAGTACTATCTTTTGTGTTACTTTCATATAAAATCCCTTCTTCCTTTCTTTAGACTAAAACTTTAGTTACCTTAAAAATTACTTCGCAAGCCACTTCATCATCGAACGTAGTTTTGTTCCAACTGCTTCGATAGGGTGAGCCGCATTTTTTTCTTTGAGTTTTTTATACTCAGGGTATCCTGCTTTTGTATCCGCCATCCAACGTTTAGCGAACGCTGCACCTTTATCTTTTTGGATATCAGTGAGAACGTCTTTCATACGAGCTTTCACACCAGCATCAATGATGCGTGGTCCGCTGATATAATCTCCATACTCTGCAGTATCAGAGATGGAATAACGCATACGTGCAAGTCCACCTTCGTAAATCAAGTCAGTGATGAGTTTCACTTCATGTAAACATTCGAAGTAAGCGATTTCTGGATCGTATCCTGCTTCTGTTAATGTTTCAAATCCACTCATAATGAGGTTCGCCACACCACCACAAAGAACAGCTTGTTCTCCAAAAAGGTCAGTTTCCGTTTCTTCACGGAAAGATGTTTCTAAAATTCCTGCTCTTCCTCCGCCTACTCCACTTGCGTGCGCAAGGGCGCGAGCTTTTGCTTGGCCAGTTGCATCTTGGTAGATCGCGATGAGGCATGGAACTCCACCACCTTCTGTATACACTCGGCGAACCAAATGTCCTGGGCCTTTGGGAGCTACCATATAAACGTCTACGTTTTTAGGAGGAGTGATGAGATCATAATGGATGTTAAACCCATGAGAAAAAACAAGAGCTTTTCCTTCCGTAAGGTTTGGTTCAATGTCCGCCTTATACATGTCAGCTTGGATTGTGTCTGGAGCAAGAATTTGGATGATGTCTGCTTTTTTTGCAGCTTCCGCAACATTGTACACTTCGAAGCCAGCTTCTTTGGCTTCTTTGACTGATTTAGATCCATCGCGAAGTCCAATAATGACTTTCAAACCAGAATCTTTCATGTTTTGAGCTTGGGCGTGACCTTGGCTTCCGTAGCCAATCACTGCAATGGTTTTACCTTTAAGGAGATTTAGATCGCAACTGTCGTCGTAATAGATATTTGCCATGGATGGGCACACTTCCTGCGGAAAATTTAACTGATTTTTCCATCATTTTTAACTATTAGGAGGGAAACAAGAACGAATTAGGGCGCCTTTCCTTGCTGTCTACGGACTTTCGCATTCGCTTCGGTCCTTCGGACGGCTTACGCCTCCTCCGCATCAAGGGCGCATAAGAGACATAATATTTTTCAAAGCTCTTCATTCCTTTTGATTCTACAAAAAGCATTGGCATAGGTGATCCCCGCAAATGCGGAAACCCTCCATTGGAGAAATGGTCCTTCCCTCCTATACTGTACTCATGATGAACCGAATCAATTTTGAATCCTTAAAGAAGTTGCACGGCAAGAGTTTTGTTAGATGCATACTTTCCTTTTTTTTCGTGGGTAGTATGGCACTGTTGGGAGGAGGCTGTATCACTCCTGACCTTGTCCATGACTCTTACTATACGAGACACCCAAGCCAAAATAGTCATAACTACCGCGAGTATCCCTATCCCTACCAAGGATCAAGAGGAGGTTACGGTGTTCCGTATCCTTATTATGGAGGAGGAAACCAGTTCCAAATCCCAAGGTCACACGGTGGCGGCCACAATCCCTTCCATGTCCCTGCGGGAAGATACCATAATGTTGGTAGTCCAGGTAAGTGGAGGTTATAGAACTTGGAAAAATTAAATTCTAGCAAACTCTCTTCTGATCAGTTGTGCCAGTCTCTTACCTGAAGAAAGAAGGGTGTATCAGAATAACCCAGTCAAATTACCGGAGGGAATGAACATCCACCAATGGATGGAGACAAAAAAGTATCAATTTCCAAATCGATTTTGGTCCAGACAAATTGGTATTGATGAGATTTATTTAACTCTACCGAAGGAGTTGGCAAAGGAATACGACGAGATCAAGTTTTGGCTTTCTCTACGGTAATGCCGGAATAACGAATGAGTCCAAGGGTCAAATCATCTTGGATGGCAGTGATTCCTCCAGAAAGTTGGATGACCGATTGGAAAACTTGGTCTTGGATTTCAAAGAGAGGAAGGCTTCGTATATCACGAATTAGATGGAGTAGTCTTTCTTCTCCAAACATTTGTAATGAATTGGGTTCTCTTGCCTCGGTGAGTCCATCGGTGAGCATGACAATCAAATCACCCGTTTCCAATTGGAATCTTTCTTCTTCCGCGAGAATTTCAAAAATGGGGGTAATGATCCTTCCCATAGGTTTCAAACTCACGAGAGCTCCCGATTTACGAATGATAAATAGAGGAAAATGTCCTGCTCTGGCAAAAGTTAGAGATCCTGTGCCTGTATAGAGATGGAGTAAACTAGCAGTGACAAAATGTTCCCTTAGATTTGGAATGATTCGTTGACGGATCGATTCTAAATTATCCTTCAGGCCAACAGGGTCTTGTTTCCATTTTTCTAGTGATGTTTTGACAAGTGCACTGAGAAGTGCCGCTGGAATTCCATGTCCAGAAACATCGCAAATAAAAACACCTAACTCTTGTTTTTCTGGTTTCCAAACAAAATCATACAAATCGCCTCCCACTTTCATCATCGGGATGTTTTTAAAAAGAATTTCTACTCCCTGCGGTTTAATTTCTTTTTGAGGAAAAAGGGATTCTTGGATCCGTTTTGCCATATCCAATTGTTTTTCAATTTCTGTTCTTTGTTCTTCAATTACCGCCGTTCGTTCTAGAACTTTTTGTTCCAATTCTTCATTGGCCTTTTCTTTTAGTTCATTTAAAACTTGTAAGGATTTTAAAGAAGCAAGTTGAGCTCTTTCCCTTTCCCTTGTGGCGGTGACAAGAAAGTAAGCAATCCCACTGATACAAAACAAAAATGCATCCAAAAAAATTAGGGAATCATTGATCGAGAGGCCACTCGCATCTCTTCTTGCGAATACTCCTTTCCCGTCAATTGTTAGTGTAACGGCTGTAAATGCGAGGACTACTGTGGAGAGTGTGGCACCAAATTGACGAAACCTTATGCTTGTGACAATCACGAAAGGAATTGGCAAAAAAAGCAGAGGCCATTCATCGCTAAATGCAATCGATCCAGAAATATAAACTAAAATGATCCAAAGCAGAAGCTCAATTTGTTTGCGAAGTTCTAACTTTAATTTTGATTTAGGATGAAACCATACATATAACAAAGGAGCCACAATGAGAAAACCGAGCATCTCACCCGAAAACCATGTGAAGAATACGTTGAAATACAATTCACTCGATAAAAAATCCCAATACCATAAACTTGTAACACCCATAATGGCGCTTACAAAAGATCCAGGAAATGTTCCTATACTTAGGAAATAAATTAAATCCTTTGTGGAGTAGATGGGATCACTTTTTTCTGTAACTTTTTTGATGATTCGATAGTTGATATAACTACTAAGCGTATTTCCAATCCCAATAATAAAGGCTGTTTGCAAGTGTGGATTGTTGAAAAAATTGGCAAGGGTTGCACCTAAATAAATTCCAGGTAAAGCAACAGGTCCAAGTAAGAGAAGAGAAGCAAGGCCCACTCCTTCGGGGGGCCAAACAGGAGAAACTTGGCTATTTAAGAAGGCAATTTTAAATCCAATTTGTGCTGAGATGAAGTACCCAATGAAGATGATGGGTGTCCAAATAAAAATTCTTGTATATAGGACAGTCTTCATTCGGATTGAAGCATTTCCCATTCCTCCATTTTGTAAAGAATTTCCGTTTCTATCTTTTGGATTTCTTCAGATATTTTCTGAAGTTCTGTATGATTATTTGCGAATGTACTCAATTTCTTTTCTAATTCTTGTTTGGATGATTCAAGTTTAGCGATCTCTAATTCTAATTTAGAAAGTTTCTTTTGGTCTTGTTTGGACTTTTGTGGTTTGTCCGTAACTAATGTAGCAGGCGAAGATTCTTTTGGTTTTGGGGAACTTTGTTCGTTTTCTAATTCTAAAGAATCGGTTTCCAAAAAGGAAGAAAAAGTTCCAATGTAATGATCTAATTTTCCTTCTTTTCTAAAAATGAGAAGGCTCTCTGCTGTCCGGTCGAGGAAATATCGGTCATGAGAAACAATCACAA
The DNA here is from genome assembly GCF_026151655.1 of Leptospira soteropolitanensis. Lineage (GTDB taxonomy): Bacteria > Spirochaetota > Leptospiria > Leptospirales > Leptospiraceae > Leptospira_A > Leptospira_A soteropolitanensis. Next base: position 105,490 of record NZ_JAMQPN010000010.1, read on the forward strand.
CCGTTCCTGGGAACTCATCTAAAAAGGATTCTAAAACAGAAAGGGTTTGGATGTCCAAATCATTGGTTGGTTCATCTAAGATAAGAAAGTTGGGACCTGTCATCAGGATCTGAACAAGAAAAAGGCGGCGTCTTTCACCTCCAGATAGTTTGGCGATGGGAGTGTATTGCAATTTTCCATCAAAGAGAAATCTTTCTAACATTTTCGCGGCAGAAATTTTCTCACCTGATTCGGTTTCGATCATTTCTCCGGCCACATCTTTGATATAATCGAGTACATTTCTTTCTAGCGGAAGTTCGGAACTGGTTTGGTCAAAATATCCAACTTTTGTATTCATCCCCGGTTTGATAAATCCACTATCAGGTGCAATGCGACCAGCCATGAGATTCAATAGTGTGGACTTGCCAATTCCGTTTGGTCCAATGATCCCTAGTCTTTCTTTGGCTTTAAAAGTATAAGTGAAATCATTGATGAGCAGTCGGTCGCCGATTCCTTTTTTCAGATTATGAATTTCTAAAATGGTTTTCCCTTGGCGTTTGGCAGCAACACTCAATTCTAAATCTTTTTGAATTTCTCGTTTTTCTCTATTTTGGAGATCACTGGCGCGATCAATCCTGGCTTTTTGTTTGGTGGTCCGAGCTTTCGGTTGGCGTTTCAACCACTTCACTTCTTGTTTGAGGAATTGTTTGATTTTATCTTCTTGTTTTTGAAGGGTTTCTTCTCTTTCCACTTTTCGCTCTAAATAAATAGAATAGTTTCCTTCATATAGAAAATGGTTACCACGATCCAGTTCCAAAATTTTAGTTACAATTCGATCTAAAAAATAACGATCGTGAGTGATGAGTAAGATGGCTTTGTCAAGACCTGCTAAATAATCTTCTAACCATAAAATAGATTTTACATCCAAATGGTTTGTTGGTTCATCTAAAATTAGTAAATTACTTTCATCAATAAGGGATTTCGCAAGTTCTACTTTTTTAAGCATCCCACCAGACAACTCTGACATTTTTCTTTCTAACTTTTCAACACCTAACTCTTTTAATATGGACTTGATTTGTTGTTCGTAATCCCAAGCAGAAAGCCTATCCATTTCTTGTGAGGCACTCGTAAACTCATCATCTAGTCCCTCTTCACCTTCACCCATTCGTTCACAAATGTCTTCATAACGACGAATGGTTTTGACGAGTTTGTTATCACCCTTATAAATATGATCGAGGATAGTTTCGTTTTGATCAAAAACAGGGTTTTGGTCGAGGATAGAAATTTTAAGGTTATTGTTTTTGATGATTTGTCCGGAATCCGTTTCTTCTTTTCCAAGAAGAGCACGAAGGAGAGTAGACTTACCCGATCCATTGATCCCTACAATGGCGAGTTTTTCTCCTTCGCTGATAGAAAAATCAAGATTCGAAAAAAGTTTTTTTTCGCCGATGGTTTTGGAAAGTTTGGATACAGAGACTAGCACAATGTCCATGAGATGGAAATAGGCTCATTCGGACAATCGTATTCAATATTTTGTTATGAATGTACATCTGATTTGTCGACTTTGCCTTGGTTTTTAAGACCTTAGAATTTTTCGCATTCTCCCTAATTTCCATCGTGGACTTACTGGGTAATATGTTATCGAATGGACAAGATGAATTTTATAATTCGATCCTCAGTCGGCAATCCATCCCAGAAACAGTGGTTGGTGGCAAACAAGTGGCCAGTCGGTTTTTGGAAGAATTGTTTTCTGTTTTATTTTCTGGATACCATTTAGAACGTAACTTTATTTCTAAAGACCAAATCATCGACCAGTTGGAACTCTTTCGCATTCGTTGGAAAAATTTACTGGAACCTTATGCGGCTTATGCAGATAAAGAACTTGGTCGCATCGTTGCGTTAGATGATATTTTACATAACTTCGTTGCCAAACTTCCTGGCCTCTACCAATGGATGTGGGAAGATGCGGAAGCTGCTTTTTTAGGAGATCCTGCTGCAGAAAGTATCCACGAAGTAATCCTCGCCTATTCAGGGTTTTATGCCGGTGCTGTCCACAGAGTAGCAAATTATTTTTTTAAGTCTTCTTTGCCTATCTTCCCAAAACTATTATCTCGTGTGGCACATGAAGCAACAGGTATTGACATCCATCCAGGTGCTGAAATTGGGCGGGCCTTTTTTATGGATCATGGAACAGGGATTGTGATCGGAGAAACCACACGTATTGCAGACAATGTAAAGATTTACCAAGGTGTAACATTAGGTGCCTTATCAGTAAACAAGTCTTTGGCGAAACAAAAACGCCATCCTACGATTAAAGAGGGAGTTGTGATTTATGCAGGAGCCACCATTCTCGGTGGGGAAACGGTGATTGGGAAACAATCCATCATCGGAGGGAATGCTTGGATTACCCAAAGCATTCCTCCTTATTCCGTTGTGTATCAGAAATCAGAAGTGCGAGTCCGAAGTGCTAATGAAATCCAAGGTTTGGATTTCACCATTTGAACTAAAGACCGAAACGATTGCGACTTCCTAACCCGTACAACACCCGGATGAGTGCATCAATGTCTTCACAAGAATTGTAAAAGGCAAGAGAAGGTCTCACTGTTGATTCCAATCCAAATCTTCTTAAAATCGGTTGGGCACAGTGGTGGCCGGCACGCACAGCAATTCCTTCTTCCGCTAATTTTTTTCCAATCTCTTCTGTTTTGAATCCATCAATGACAAAAGACAACACTCCCGCTTTGTCTTTGGCAGTTCCAATCAAATGGAGTCCTGGAACCTTTAACAGTTCTTTGGTGCCATATTCGAATAGATCATGTTCGAAGGCAGAAATTTGTTTCATTCCAAATCGGTTCAGATATTCAATGGCAGCGCCAAGTCCTACTGCATCAGCGATGTTACCTGTTCCTGCTTCAAAACGAAACGGTGCTTCTTGGAAGGTAGTGTGATCAAAGTTGACATCTTTGATCATATTCCCTCCACCTTGCCAAGGAGGCAAACTGTCGAGAATGGATTTTTTTCCGTAAACCACACCGATGCCAGTCGGAGCGAAAAGTTTGTGACCACTAAACACAAAAAAGTCGCAATCGATCTCCTGAACGTTCACAGGCATATGGGACACAGACTGAGCTCCATCCACAATCACAAGGGCTCCTACTTTATGAGCAGACTTTGTCATTTCCTCTACGGGAACCACTGTTCCTAAAGCATTCGAAACTTGTGTGATGGATACAATTTTTGTTTTGGAATTTAACAAACGTTCGTATTCGCCTAGAATGATTTGTCCTGAATCATCGACAGGAGCGACTCGTAACTTTGCGCCTTTTTTGGCACAGACCATTTGCCAAGGAACAATGTTTGCGTGGTGTTCCAAATGAGTGATGAGAATTTCATCACCAGGTTGGATGTGTTTGTCAGATAAAATATTGGAAAGTAGATTGATACCTTCTGTAGTTCCTCTGACAAAAACAATTTCTTCTACACTCCCAGCTCCAATAAACCCTTGGACAAGTGACCTAGCTTTTTCATAAGCATCGGTGGACCTTGCCGCAAGAGTATGGGCTGCACGATGGATATTGGAATTCTCATGTAAATAAAAATGAGATAATCTTTCGATTACCGAGCTTGGTTTTTGTGTGGTAGCCGCATTGTCGAGCCAAACCAAGGGTTTCCCATTGACTGTTTCCGTTAGGATCGGAAAATCTCTCCTTGCCGATGCGAGGTTCCCACCACCTGACTGAGATAAGCCGATACTTGGGAAAGACTGAAAATCAGAATAGGAAAAACCTGTATCTGTTAATTTTAAGTCTTCTAAATAAGGTAAGGACTCTTTTGGTAAATTTTGCGAAGGTAAGTCATTTGATGGAAAACCCACTGTAGGAACGTTACTTCCACCAAACGATTGCAAAACTCCAAACATTTCCTTCGCCATTTTTTCTAATGTTTTTTCATCAGGAAACAACGACGGGGAACCATTGATGAACGAGTCCGGTTTTAATTTTAAAAAACTCGGATTATTTGTATTCATAATAATTTCCCACATCTACATTGTCGAGTGCAGCAATCGCATCGTCAGTGAGTATGGCTGCTGAGCAGTAAAGAGAAATCAAATAGGATCCAATTGCTGATCGGTTAATTCCCATAAAACGAACAGACAGTCCCGGAGTTTGTTCCCCTGGTAGGTTGGATTGATATAAACCCACAACCCCTTGTTTTTTTTCACCAACTCTTAAGAGTAAAATACTAGAAGTTCCTACAGCTGACTTTGGATTTGTTTCACCATTCACAAGAAGTTTGTCGGTAGGAATGAGTGGTAGCCCTCTCCAAGTTAAAAATTGTGCACCAAACAGAGTCACTGTGGCCGGTGGAACACCTCTTCTTGTACATTCACGACCGAAAGCAGCAATTGCAAGTGGGTGTGCTAAAAAGAAAGATGGTTCTTTCCAAACTTTTGTGATTAAATCATCCAAATCATCAGGGGTAGGAGGTCCTTTGCGAGTGCTAATTCTTTGGTGAGGCGGAACATTTTTTAACAATCCATAATCCTCATTATTGATGAGTTCCAATTCTTGTTTTTCTTTTACACTTTCAATGGCGAGTCTAAGTTGTTCATTGATTTGTTCATGTGGGGAACTGTATAAATCAGAGACTCTGGTTTGTACATCAAGGATTGTGGAAATTAAACTAAGTGTGTATTCACGAGGTTTTTCTTCGTAGTTAACAAACGTTTCTGGAAGTTCTTGTTCTCCCTTTTGTCCGCAAAGTACATCCACTTGTGTATTGGATTTCACTCGGTTAACACGAAGGACTCCCGCTTCTAACGGTTTCCAGTCGAGCAACCTAACTAAAAAACGTGGGGTAGTGGCACCATATTGTGCATTTGTTTTGACTGTATTTGCCAGTTGGCGTGCTGCTAAATCGCCTAAAGCGTGCTGTGTTTGTTCTGCCATAAATGACCTCTTTTTTGGAAATGGATCATTTACGATAAATTTCTTTCGATACCCCGAAAACGAGAATCGATAGGATCAATGAAAATAGAGTTAAGTTTTGTGTGGTATATTGTGAAAGTTGATCAGTAGACTAAGCAATTTAATCCAATCGGAGCCATTGTTTTATCTTTTCGGCAATCGTTTTTAAAACAACAGGTTTGGATATGTAATCGTTCATTCCACTTTCCAGGCAACGTTCTTCTTCACCTGACAGAATACCGGCGGTGAGTGCAATGATCGGAACCATTTTCCCATTGGCTAATTTTCTGATTTCTTTGGTCGCATCGTAGCCGTTCATTTCTGGCATCTGTACATCCATTAATACCAATTGTGGTTCTGTTTGAATAAAATTTTCTACTGCTAAGACTCCGTTCTCAGCTTCGATGATGATGGTTCCGGGTAAAGATTTTTGAACAATTGCTTTCGTTAACATCATGTTTACGGGATTATCTTCTACAATCATAATCTTGATTTTTTCATTGGTCAAGATGGGAGAGACTGGTTCATAAGCGGTTGTTAATACTTCTTGGTTTTTTCCAGAAACGAGTTTGTCCAAACTCTCATACAAAATATTGGTTTGAATTGGTTTTAAAAGAATAGATTGTATGCCGAGTTCCTTCCCGCGTTTGTAAATGCTTTCATCATTGGAAGACGTATGAAGAGATAAAAATGGTTTTCTTAAGTTGTTTGTTTTGATCGTTTTTAAAAGATTTTCTAGGAAATCTAATCCATTCATTTCTGGCATGTTAAAATCGGAGATCACTACGTCGTATAGATTGCCAGAGGAAATTGTATTGAGTGCCTCCTGTGCGTTTCGAAACCCATCAACTTGGATTCCTTTGTAATTTAACATCTCTCGGATCACAAGTAAGTTGGTTTCATTATCATCTAAAACTAATACTTTTTTGATTTCTTTTAGTTCTGGTTCTATGTTTCTTTCGTTATCGGCAAGGGTAGTGATTTTGAAGAAAAACCGAGATCCTTGGTCTCGTTCTGATTCCAATTCCATTTTTGAATCAAATAAATTTAATAATTTACTAGAAATGGATAATCCTAAACCGGTTCCACCAAACTGCCGTGTTGTGGAAGTATCTGCTTGAGAGAATACTTCGAAAATTTTCTCTCTATTTTCCGGGCTAATACCAATTCCTGTGTCAATTACTTCGAAAAGAAATTCGTATTCGTTCTGGCCTTTTGGTTCTGCAGAGATTTTGATTTGAATTTCCCCTTTTAAGGTGAACTTTAGCGCATTACCTATTAAATTTAAAAGGATTTGTCGTAACCTAAGGGAATCGACGAATATATTTCTGGGAACTTTGGGTGAAATGTTTAGTATGAGTTCTAAACCTTTTTCGTATGCTTTGTGTTTAACGATCTCTGCAATTTGATGGAGTAAGTCATAGATATTAACACGCTCCTTATAAAGTTCCATTTTCCCGGATTCAATTTTGGAAAAATCTAAAATGTCATTGATGAGGTCGAGTAGGGAACTTGCTGAAAGATATACAGTTTCCATGTATTTTCTTTGTACTTGGCTAAGTTCTGTACGCATGAGTAAGTCTGAGAAACCAATGACACCATTGAGCGGAGTTCGGATCTCATGACTCATATTGGCAAGGAAATCCGACTTTGCCTGGGAAGCTTTTTCTGCATTTTCTCTGGCAACTATTAGATCTTTTTCGAGTAACTTTCGTTCGGTGATATCTGTATGGGTTCCAATCATCCGAAGTGGTTTACCATCTTCTGTCCATTCAATGACTTTCCCGCGGTCTAAAATCCATTTATAGGATCCATCTTTACATAACATGCGATGTTCATTTACATAAACCGCAGTTTCACCATTAAAATGTTTATCTAAATCGGCAAAATAATTTTCTTTATCTACCGGGTGGACTCTCGATTCCCATTCTGATATATCAGTGCCAATTTCTTCTTCAGAATAACCTAACATGTTTTTCCATTGGTTGGAAAAGAAAACTTTGTTTGTGATGGCATTCCAATCCCAGATTCCATCTCCTGATCCTTCCAAAGCAAATTGCCAACGGCTTTCGCTGGCACGTAATGCCTCTTCGGTGGCTTTGTGCGCTGAAATATCGATACCTATCCCAAGGTAACCTGTGATTTTGCCATCTTTGTTTTTGGTAGCAGTGATTACTAGTTGGACAGGAAATTCCGTTTTATCTTTACGCACATAAGTCCACTCTCGTGAGTCATATTCACCTAACTTCGCTTTATGGATAAATGTATTAAACCCTGATATGGGAATTCCAAATTCACTTGTCAAGGCAGCGGAACGGGCTTCGATTTCTTCCTTTTTATGAAAAATCGCAAGTGTCGTTTTGCCAATAATCTCTTCGGCATCATATCTTAAATGGTATTCGGCACCTTTGTTAAAATGAGTAATGATTCCATTCGTGTCAGAACCGATAATGGTTACATGAGTGGTCGCATCCAAAATGGTTTCTAGTTTTGAAAGTGCATCTTCTCTTTGTTTGTCTAGGGTTACGTTTTTAGTGATATCTTGAAAACTTCCAAAAACACGGATACATTTTCCATCTTTAAATACAGAGTGTCCGATAGCCCTTACCCATTTGATTTTTCCCAAATTGGTTTTGATTTGTAAAACCAAATCGTAGGATCTACCTTCCGTTACGGCTTTGTTGAAAGCCTCTAATAACATTTGTTTGTGGTCTTCTAATGGATAAAAATCGAATGCAGTTTTTAGATCTGGAATATAATCATCTGGAACTTCATGGATTCTTTTTGTCTCTTTGGCCCAAAATAGAGTGTTGTTAACAAGATCAACATCCCAGGCTCCGACGTTGGCAGCAGCATTGGTTTCTTCGAATAAAAGTTTAATACTCGCAAGCTCATCTCGTTGTTTGATAACTTCTAATTCTTTATCTTTTCTTTTTGTGATATCGATTAGATAAGAAATTTTTTCTGTAGGTATGGAATTGAAATAACTAACAACACTATAAACGGAAACATAAATGTAAGCACCGTCCTGTTTTCGAAATCGAAATTCCCTTTGGTAAGTGTTTGATTTATTTTTTAAATGCTCTTTTTCTTCGGAAATAGCTCTTTCTTTATCATCCGGGTGAATGAGATCATCCGGCTTTAACATCCCTTTTTTAAAGTCACCGGTTTGGTATCCCAAGTTTAAAGAAACATTCGGTGACACATAGGTTGTTACAAACTCCGTATCAAATTGATAACGAAAAATAACATACGGACCACTATCCAAAATTACATTTTCTATATTAAAGTTTGGTTCTCCGCGGAGAATGACTCCTGGTTTGTTTTTGAATTCTATATACCTTCCCGAAATTCGAAATGGGTTCCCGAGAAGGCTTGTAGTGAATTGGAAAGGAGTCCTTTTGGCCAAAGTTTCTTGGCATAAATTCACGAGAATCAGTGCATCCCTGGGAGAGATGTGAAGGTCGTTAATATGTTTTCCAACGGAAATGGAATCAGGTGGCAGAAAAAGATTCGGAGAGGTGCGAGAAAATTGAATTTCTAAAAATGGATCCAGGTAGATTAGGAATTCGTCAAAACTCTCCACTATGGATTGGTAGTTGAAACTTTCTGCCATGAATTGTTATGTCACTTGACCAAAACGATTGGTTCTAAAGAATAATGGATACGATGATGAATCGCCTGTCACTTTCTATTTTTCTTCTGTGTATTTTCGCATTTCCTATGGGAAATCTGATGAGCCAAACCCAAAGAAATCATGGTTGGGTGGTTTCGGGAAATTCCTCCAAACTCCTCATCCAAGGAAAAGAAATTTTAAATGCCAGAGATGATTTTCGATTCAAAGCACCTGAGGGTATGAATCAAATCCAGGAAATCGATTATTATCTAATGTTAGGAGAATATTATCTACGAAAAAAAGATAAAGTAGGAATTGCCAATATCCTCTACGATCTTCGTACTAAAAAAGGTGAATATGCCTTTGCCGATTCGTTACTCACTTCTTTATGGAAACAGTCACAATCCGAAGAAGTGCAAGCGATTAAAATCCTTGATACCTACATTCAAAAAGAACCCAATACATACTTTCGTAACCTAGCAAAAAATATGCGAACCAACCTTTTTCAAACAGGGGAAGATGAAAAAAAATCTATGGTCCGCATGGATTGTCAAAAAAACAAACCTTACTATTCTTTATGCCGAGTTTTTCGATTACAATATTATATTGATCTTCCTTCCGGCAAAGAGAAGGAAATGCATAAACATTTTGTGAATATTATGCGTGTCAGTTCTCCTTTTTTTGAAGACCCTAATTTGGAATGGATTCCTCTTCTGGATCGGATAGACGAAGATCTTCCCGCCAAACTTTCCTTTCTTGGATTTGCCAGAGAAGGAATTCATCTGCAAAAAATGATGATGGATCTGGAAAAGATCACAGACGGGTTTATCAGTGAAAATTCAAACGAACGAATGGCATTTTTTCAAATACTTTCGGGAGATTATGCCGGAGCGGAAGAGTCACTTTTGAATTTTCTGAAATTAGCAAAGGGCAAAAAGACTTCCATTCTAAATAGAGTCTATGTAAAGTTAGGTGCACTTGCTTATTTGCAAAAAGATTATAAAAAATCTTTGGATTATTACCTGAAATTGGATTTAACGAACTGGTCAGCCGATATTCATCATCCCTATTTGAACGAACCAATGTCGATCAGTGGAGTTAAGGATTTAATTTCTGTTTCATTGTATAAGGTAAATGGAGCTGACGCTGCCCTTAAAGCATTACAAAAAATCAAAGATCCTGAGAAACTAACAGAAGCAGATATCTGGCCTAAACTAAGAATTTCACAAATGTTAATGGATCAAAATCCAGAACTATCATCACGAATGACTGATGAAATCATTTATATGGCTCAGGAAAAAAAATGGAGAAGGTTAGAATATGCCGCTACTGTTTTGCAAGGGTATAATCAAATTTATAGAAAGGAATTTCGAAAATCCACAATTGAGCTAACAAAGAGTAGGGGGATTTTGGATGAAGAAAATGCATTTTATGCAGCAGAGTTCCTTCGTAATTTTGGGTTTGTATTTGCTCATACAGCTTCCGGCAAAAAAGGTCCAGTGAATGGAAACATTCGTGATGGTGTTTCTGATTATCTACAAAACAATCTTTATGAAGATTTGTATTATATTCGTAATTACAGACCCTTGGCTTTTTCAACCGATTTGTTTTTTGAATATGCCCTAAGTCATTTGCGAGATGATAACGATGTTTGGGGGCTTTTGGATTCCGTTTATAAATACAATGCAGTAAAATGGACCCGCAGTTTAAAGGGGAGTCCTCATTCTTTATTTCAAATTCAATTTGTTGATAAACAATTTCAATATCTCTCTGGTTTTTCCACAACAAGAGAATCCAAGTTCTTTGATTCGACTTATGCCGATAGCCGCGAAACGGAAAGCCAAATCCAAAGAAAAAGCGAAGAAGAGTCTGTTCGCAATTTAGAATCTGCAAAACATCCCACAGTAATTTTATTGCCATACAAAGAAGAGTTTTATCTTTTCACTTTTAATCCTAGAGAATCTAGAAGAAACCAACTGACTTGGAAAGTCATTCGTTCCCAGAGGCCTGACACATCGGAAGCCATTGACTCTGTACGGGAGTTGGTTAGTTCCAATAAAGATACGGAAACGGTTCAAATTTATTTGAATGAATCTGGGGCAAGTCTTATGCGATCTCTCAAAAAAGAAATGAAAGAGACGGGGTTTACATTTTTCTTTTCACTCCAACCTGGTTCCGATCCTCAAAAACCGTTAAACACGTTTTCTTGGAAATGTCCACAAAACATGCGTTCTTTAGGTGGGAAAGGAATGAATTTAGTGGATACCGCTTATTTCGAAGGTTCACGCATCTTAAAAGAAAAAGAAAGACTCCACCTTTGGGATTTTTCTGCAAATGCAAGTCCTTTAAACTCCGTGACTAATCTTTCTTGGTCTTGTAAATCTGATCTTGGATCTTTCGAAGAAATACCATTTTTAAAATTATTCCGTCGGATTGACTATCGAACTGTTCCACGGATGGTTGTTTACACCGAACGTGTGGTTGGCAAATCCTTTGCCGATTACTCTTGGCATTACCAATGGCTGCATTTTTGGTTTCGTTCGGGGACAAAAAAAATCGGATACCTCCCAACCCTTCCTGTTTTGGATGCGGCCTCTGTCTCAGGCCTTGCCGATCCTTCACGTTATCAAGACGAAGGTGTTTGGATCCATGCCACCCCGCAATAAAAGTGACATAATCATAGTTATATCCTTTGGAAGAAATCCCTAGATCTTCTATATTTCTGGTAAAAAAGAGCCAAAATTATAGGCGACACTGGGAGATCGGTCCAAAATACTTATTTCTATTCCTCATACCAATGGACCCTGATCATAATACTTTAGCGGTGTTCGAGTTTCTATGGAAATAATCGGCATCTTTCTTATCTTCCTCCTTGTCTTTGTGAATGGATTCTTCGTAGCAGCCGAGTTTGCTATGGTTTCGATTCGGCCTTCTCGCCTCGAAGAGCTTGTCAAAGAAAACCGGGCAATGGCTCTTCTGACTAAAAAAGCCGTCTCTAAAATCGATGATATGTTGTCGGTTTGCCAAGTGGGAATTACTGTCGCAAGCCTACTTCTTGGATGGATTGGCGAAGCATTGTTTGCCAGTGTTGTCTCTGGATTCCTTCACATGTTTCAAATTGAATTGGATCTTGTGACCATCCACAGCATCTCGATTGGAGTCTCCTTTACTCTCATCACATTACTACATGTGATTTTGGGAGAACTAGTTCCTAAAACCCTAGCGATACAAAATACAGAATCCATCGCTCTTGGTGTTTCCGGTCCTATGTGGTTGTTTTATTATTTGTTTTTTCCTGTGACTTTTGTGATGAATCGTTTGGCAGGAGGAGTACTCACACTTTTCCGTTTGCAGCGGACTGGTGATAAGTATGTTCACTCAGCAGAAGAGCTCATGATCATTATTGAGGAACAAAGGAAACAAGGTCGGATTGACAATGCTGAAATGCAACTCATCCAAAAGACTTTTGATTTTTCAGAACATACAGCTAAGGATGTAATGACACATAGGCTTTCGATCATCGGGATTCCACAAGAATCAACAATCGATAAAATGCTCCCACTCATTGCCGAACATAGTTTTTCAAGATATCCTGTTTATGATCAGACTTTAGATCGTATTGTTGGAATTGTCCATGTTCAAAAATACTTAAAATGGCAAGCAGCACATCTCTCTGCGAAGGGTAAAAAGGAAAAAATCACGGTCATTATGGAAAAGGATTTTGTGAAAGTTCCAGAATCTATGTCCATAGAACGAGTGATGACAAAACTTCGTGAGAAAAAACAACACATGGCTATTGTCATTGATGAATACGGTGGTGTTTCCGGCTTACTTACGTTAGAAGATATTATCGAAGAGTTTTTCGGTGAAATTCGAGATGAAACAGACACAGATGAAGTGGATGTAACTTCCAAAAATAAAAAAACAAAATCCATAACTTTAGATGGTGAAACAGAACTGTCAAGTTTATCTGATATTCTAGAAGGAGAAGAACCTTCGGATATGGAAGAAGTAAGAACCATTGCTGGTTATTTTATGGAAAAGAACGAAGATATGCCAAAAGAAGGTAGCATCGTTCAAATTAAAAAGGGAAGTTTGAAGGTAAAAAAAATGGAGGGAAACAAAATCATCTCTATTCAATTTACTCCCAAACTAGAAGAAGATACTGATTCAGAGATGGAGAGGGAACTCTCTTACGAGGACAGATAAATGAAAGAAATTGTAATCGCAGTATCTGGATCTATTGCTTCTTATAAGGCTTGTGATTTGGTAAGAGGACTTACCAAACAAGGGTATCCTGTTCGCGTGATTATGACTTCTAATGCCACCAAATTTGTGGGTAAAATTACCTTCGAAGCTCTGACTGGAAAACCAGTTAGGGTAGATGAATTTGATACAGGTATGGCTCATATTGAAATCAAAAACATTGCTTCTGTTTTCGCAGTGGTTCCTGCTTCGGCAAATATCATTGGGAAAATGGCCAACGGCATTGCTGACGATTTGGTGACCTCAACCTATCTTGCTTGCACCTCTCCCGTGTTAGTGGCTCCTTCTATGAATCCCGGAATGTATTTACATCCTGCTGTCCAAAGAAATCTAAAAACCTTAGAATCAGATGGAGTGAATATTATCTCTCCTGACAAAGGGATTGTAGTTTGTGGAGATGAGGGATATGGCAAACTAGCTACAGTAGAATCCATCATGGAACAAATCATTAAACTTCATACAGCCAATTCATGAATTTAAAATTCAAACGAGTCATTGTTACTTCCGGACCCACGCGGGAATGGATTGATCCTGTACGTTATATATCCAATGCTTCCTCGGGAAAGATGGGTTACGAAATTGCGACTGCTTTTTTGAAATATCCAGTGGAAGTCGTTTATATTCACGGAAATACGTTAGAACGATATTCCCATGTTCCAGGAGCAATTCGGAACATCGAAGTAGAAACAACAATCCAATTAAGAGATGCCGTTTTGTCAGAAATCACTAACGATAGTTTGCTTGTTATGGCAGCCGCACCGGCAGACTTTCGCCCCATTATGACCGCAGAACATAAAATCAAAAAAGAAAAAAGTTCTGAAGGAACCAAAGGACTTCTTCTCGAATTAGAAGAAAATCCAGATGTATTACAACAAGTGACTGAATTCGTTAATGAACAGAAAATTTCAAATTCCCTTCGTGTTGGTTTTGCTGCGGAAACGAAAGATTTAGAACGTCATGCAAAAGACAAACTGGTTAGAAAGGGCCTTACATTTATCGTTGGAAACTATGTAGGTTCTGGAAAAGGGTTTGGTGAGGTTGATTCTAGTGTTCGTATATTTGGTGTTAGTGGGTTAGAAAAAGACATTGGCCCACTTCCCAAAGAAAAAATTGCGAAAGAATTAGTTTCCTTTTTAGTGTCCGTTTGATTTAGATCCAAACCCAAACGCAAAATAACCTGCAAGAAGTATCAATCCAAAACTTACGATATAATTCCATTTGATCTTTTCACCAAGAAAAACTGTAGCGAAGAGAATGAAAACGAAAATGGTCACCACTTCTTGGATGATCTTTAATTGAAAACCTTCGAATTTATAAACCGTGTATCCAATGCGGTTGGCAGGAACCATTAATACATATTCGAAAAAAGCAATTCCCCAAGAAAACAAAATAATATAAAACATATTGTTTGATTTTGCAAATTTTAAATGCCCATACCAAGCAAAGGTCATAAAGATATTGGAAAGTATTAGAAGAAAGATAGTTAACATTATATTCTCTTATTCGCTATTTTTTAATGGTGAATGTATCAATGGCTTAATGATAGATAATGTATTTTGATACCTTCAAACATAAACAAATTTTTAGTTTTGTTTTGTATCAGGAAATACTTCATTAAAAATTTTGGGGAGGACCTCTCCCGATTTCTCACCAAAATGAATTTGCATAGAAGGAGTGAGGCTAGTAGTTTCAGGATTGATTTCAATACCCAGAGCACCATTTCGTATGGCGGTCAGAGCCAAATTGGTAGGAACAGAAACATTGGCACTGGTTCCTATCACAAAGACAATTTGGGCGACTTTACTGAGTTCCCAAGCTTTTGTTAGAAGTTTGTTGTCATATCCTTCGCCGAACCAAACAATGTCGGGCCGCAAAAGAGATTCACATAGTGGACAAAATTTTAGACCTGGTTGGTTTATTCCTCCTTGCCCTAAAGAAAATTTTTCACCACAGCTTGTACATCTTGCACGATAAATATTGCCATGAATTTCTAATAGATTTTTACTACCGGCTATGGGGTGAAGTCCGTCAACATTTTGTGTGATTAAGTTGATTGTTTGTGAAAGCAATTGCCATTTTGCAATCGTTAGGTGCCCATCATTAGGTTTTGCTTCTGCGCAAATTCCTCGACGCCAGTCATACCATTCCCAAACTACTTCAGGTTGTTTTTCGAAAGCTTCTGGTGTGGCCAGTTCTTCGGCTTTAAATGTTTTCCAATAACCACCATCTCCTCGAAAGGTTGGAATTCCACTTTCACTAGAAATTCCTGCACCTGTGAGAAATAGGATATTTCGAGCAGAACGAATTCGATGGACGACATCAGGAGGAAGGAAGCTCATTTGTGAGATCATTCTAACAAATTATATAAAAAATTAAATCGGAAAAAATAACACAAAAAAGAAAACTGGCAGTCAATGGCAGATCATTGGGAAGAAGTCCAAAAAAAACTAGATACGATTCATGAAAAACAATTGTTTCGGGAAACGAAGGTCTATCAAGGAATTGACTTTTGTTCCAATGACTATATGGGATTAACATCTAATCCTCGTATGTTGGAGTATTTCCAATCACGAAAAAACATTGATCCATTTGGATCGACTGCTTCTCGATTGGTCCGGGGCAACCGAGTGTCGATGGATCAATTTGAATCAGAGTTTGCTCGTTTTGTAGAAGGGGAAGCCGCCCTTTTAGTTTCTACAGGTTTTACTGCTAATTTTGGTCTTTTGGATTCCATTGCCGCCCCCGACTGTTTTGTGTTTACGGATCGACTCAACCACGCTTCTATTCTGGATGGAATTCGCATTTCTGGTGCCCAAAAAAAATACTATAATCATTTAGATTTAAACCATCTACGCAGTTTACTTGAAAAAGTCGAATCGGAAGATCCAGGTCATAAGAAAAAACGAATCGTTGTGACAGAAACTTTATTTAGTATGGATGGCGATTCTCCCGATTTAAAAACCTTATTAGGTTTAAAAAAAGAATTTGGCTTTGTTTTGGTTTTAGATGAGGCCCATGCTTTGGGGATTTATGGTCCCAGTGGGAAGGGGCTTGTCTTTCGTGATTTGTCTCTTTCCGAAATCCAATCTATTGATTACAGAGTGTATACTTTGGGAAAATCTTTAGGGCTCGAGGGTGGAATTATTGTTACCAAAAAAATTGGCCGCGACCATTTAGTGAATGTAATGCGGTCCTTTATTTTTTCCACAGCACCATTGCCGATGATTTCAGAGTTTGCTTTATTTGCCCTTTCTTTAATCCGTTCTATGGATAAGGAAAGACATACTTTGTTATCCCTTGCAAGAGAACTAATGAATTCTTTGGAACAAAATGGATTTGTCTTAACTCACTCTACATCGCATATAATACCGCTTTTGCTTACGACAGAGAAAGAGGCTTTGTTTTACGCGAATAGTTTACAAGGGATAGGATTGGATGTTCGTGCCATCCGTCCACCGACAGTTTCAACACCACGCCTGCGGATTAGTTTGAACGCCAAGTTGAAGTTAAATGATATTCAGGTTTTGATAGAGGAGCTCATTAGAGTTAGAGAGAAATGGAATTCTCTCTAACCGATTTATATGTTTTTATTTCAAATTTGTGTTAGGTTTCTTCTTCAAATTTACGGATTTTGTTTTTAATTTGTTCCGTGGTTGCATTTATGCCAATAACGGATTGATTCGAGTTTGGTTCCTTGGGTTCTTTCTTTTTTCTAGTTCCGTATTTGTAAATTCCAAACAATCCCAGAATCCCAAGTGCCAGTAAGGTGAAATTGATCCAAGTTCCATCAGGCTGAGCTAAAATTTTAGGTCCAAAGCCATAAACAATGGAATCTACCATCCCTTGGTTTCCATTCTCTTGAAACATAACTACAATTGGATCTTGTAAAACCGAATCTCCGAATCCATTTTCCATTTTCGAAATGATTTCGTCTTCTTTCATTCCATCTTTGATTCGGTTTTCAATAAAGGTTTTGAGGTAACTAGACGCCGCACACATATTAAACGAACAAGATTGAATCGGAAGGCTCGGCAAACAAATACAACGAATGTTTTCCGTAACTTTTAAAAAAGTTTGAATTTGCGCTTCCTCTTTAAGATTGGTGGTTGTTTTTTGTGAGAAAAGTAAACTAGGGAATAAAAAACAAATTCCAATGAACATTAAACTCGATTTAGAAATAGAACGGAACCAAGTATTCGAAAGATTGGATATAATTCCTTTGGTTGATTGGGTTTTGTTTTGATCACAAAAATTCATTTTATCATACCGTTTTCTTTTTGTTGTCACCGACTGGGAGAAGCAAAAATATCCCAGATAAGAAATAGAGAAGTGATCCTACCCATATCAGTTTTACAAGCGGATTCACCCAAACTTCTAGGTTTGCCACAATCTGTTTTGGAAAGTTCAAAAAAAGTTTTAGTTTATCCATCTCCGAACCAGGAGTAAAATAATATTGCATAAACATCAATGGAAGGTCAGGGTTTTCTGATTTCAAATCTGAAGTTTCAATTGCCCCTAGTTGGATATAAAAATCTTCCTTCGCCATTGAGAGGATGGCAGGTTCACTGGTAGGGATATGTGTTTCAAAATCTCCTGTTAGGTGAGAGATCTGTGGATAAAACCTACGTTCTGTGGTTAGTTCGGATAGTTTTTCTGTACCACGAAAAATCCAGTATGTACCTTCTTGGGAAACTATGACATTCTGAATGTTTGGTTCGCCACCGAGTCCAGAAATTAATACCGGTTTTAGTTTGAGTGTCGAGGCTTCAATTTGATAACCACCGATCATGGCTTTGTCGATCGATTGGTAAACGATCTCCTCTGATGTAGGAGGTTGGAGTTCATAAAAGAAACGAACGGAAGTATTGATTTTAAACGCATTTCCGGCATAACCAATAAAAATTAATACTAAAGCGAAATGGACTAAGTAGCCACCATACCGCCGTTTGTTTTTGAGTAACATTCGGTAACCAGCTACCAAGATGTTTTCGTTTTTGAATTCTTCTCGGCGAGCTCGGATCCCCCTATAATATTCTTGGATGATTCCAGAAACGGTAAAAACACCAATGGTGACAGTTAAGATCGAATACACTTCGGCCAAAACATCACCATATTTACTATCTGGTTTGGTAAAGTTTTGTGAATAAAAAAGGATGTAGAACCCACCACCAACTAGTCCCGCGATTAAGGGTTTGAGTAAGGTAGAAAAAAATACGGCTCCGGCACCTTTTCTCCAGGCAAGAAGTGGCGCAGCTCCCATAAGAAGTAAAAGAAAAATCCCTGCCGGTACTCCCCAAGAGTTAAACCAAGGAGCTTTAAATTCTTTTCCATACAAAAGAGGAGAAAATACACCTAACAAAATAGCTGCGGTAGAAAGGACGAGTAAAAAGTTATTTAAAAGAAAACTTCCTTCTTTGGAAGTAATGGCTTCTAGGTTTCTTTCTGGAGTAAGTTGTTTTCTGCGATAAACCACAAACCCTGTGAAAAATAGAAAACTTCCAATGATATAAATGATAAAAGGAGTTCCAATCGTAGACTTGGAAAAACTATGCGGACCTTCCAAAACTCCAGAACGAGTGATCCATGTTCCCAGTAAACTAAAGTGGAAAGCAAGGATCACAAGTAACATATTCCAAAACTTTAACATTCCTCTACGTTCTTGGATGACAACAGAATGGACAAAGGCACTTGTGAGTAACCAAGGCATAAGAGATGCATTTTCTACCGGATCCCAAGCCCAATATCCTCCCCAACCTAACTCTTCATAGGCCCACTTGGATCCGAGTAAAATTCCTGTCCCCAAAAAGAACCAGGAAAACAAAGTCCATTTGCGGATGAATTTCATCCAATCTTCTGAAAGTTGTCCCGACACAAGGGCAGACATGGCAATAGCAAAAGGAATGGAAATACTTACATATCCAATGTAGAGGATGGGAGGATGGATGATCATCGCCCAATGTTGGAGGAGGGGATTGAGGCCCCGGCCTGCAGCCGCCTCTGGAACGAATTCGCGAAATGGTTGGGCATCCCCATAAAAAACAGCAAGGAAAGAAAAAAATCCAGATAAAACCGCAAGGATTAGATTCATCATGGGAATTCGATCTTCAATGGATTTCCTAGTTTGCCATAACACAATGAAAGTGAAAACGCTAAGTATCAAATTCCAAAATAACAAACTTCCAGATGAACCAGACCAAATCGATGTCATTTTGTAGAATAGAGGTAAGTGTTCACTGGAATGCATTACCACATAATAGTTGCTATAGTCGGATCGAACCAGTTGTGTTAATAGAACTGTAAAGGTGAGGACAATGACAAATGGATTTGTCATTAAAGCAAGACGGCCAAGTTCTATGGCCTTTCTGTCTTGTTTAAAAATTCCGTAAATTGTTTGTAATGCGGAAAAAATTAATACGGCCAAAGAAGCAGATAAAAGGATGGTTCCTAAATTGTTCATTTTTCCTCAGCGTATCCTGCTTCATATTTCGAAGCACATTTTGCTTCTACGTGAGAGGCAACAAGAACCCCGTGGTCTAATTTTCCATCCACTCTGGCCCTGGCTCCTTCTTTAAAAGCATCAGGCAAAAGTGTTTCCCCGGTGAAAAAAACAGGAATGATTTGATCATTTAGTTCTAAATCAAATTTGGCTTTTTTTCCTTCGCGGATAAGGCTCCCCACCCGCACAAATCCTCTGACTCGCAGGTTTTGGTCTGAGTATTTTGTTTGGTTTGCCGCCAGTTCCGAAGCATCCAAAAGGAGATAGGAAGTTTCTTGTGAAGAGAAATAGGCAATTCCTCCGAGAGAAAGTCCAATGAGAAACAAAAGAGTTAAAAACTTACGATTCATAATCCATTCTTTAGACGGATTCCCGTCTTTCCTCTAGCCTCTCTGATTGCAGGTTTCGGTCAAACAAAAAGGTCTAAAAAAAATACCAGAGAAAATCGGCAGTTATAAATAGGATTTGGCACGATAAACAAAATAACCTACCCATTCTTTGATAGATAGAGTCGTTTGGTCCAAAAAACCCGCAGAGGGAATGTAGAGTTCAAAAGCTCCTGATTGTAAATTGGTGGAACGGTAATCTGTCGGAAAGGCGACAAAAGAGATGTTTTGTCTCTGAAAACAACCTGCCGCCCGTTTCATATGGAAAGCAGAGGTAATAAGAACTGCAGATTCTATTTTTTTTTCGATGAGTAACTTCTTCGTTTCGATTGCGTTTTCATAAGTATTTCTTGAATTGTTTTCCCAAATCAGATCTTTTTCGGGGACACCTAAACCTAAAAATAATTCTTTTGCTAAATCTGCTTCTCGATAAGCATCCGTAAAAAGAAGTCCCGATCCACCTGTGAAAAGAATCTTTTTTACCTTGCCTGCTTTATAAAGTCGAATAGCATCAGTCAACCTGTCCACCGAGTCTGTAAGTTCAGGCCTTCCTGGATGAATTGAAATCGTTTGGATCATCCCACCTAAGACGATTGCTACGTCTGATTTGGGAACTTCTTCGATAGCAATGGGAGGATAATTTTTTTCGAGGGAGGTTAATAAAAAATTCGCAACATACGCGTTAGATGCCAAATACAAAAATAAAACAATTCCAAAAAGGCGTAATTTCCCGTGTTTCGACTTTGTTTTTAGAATGAGAAAGAATGCTAAGATAAAAAAAATAGGAAGAGGGAAAAGTAAAACCGTACCAAGTTTGGAAAGTGTAAAAAAAATGGAATCCATTGGTCATAGGATTCGGGAGCCTAGTGAATCTTACCAGTCGAAATCGGGACCTAAAACCCCAATTCCGCTCCCCCAATATTGGGAAGGATGAGGGTACCGGACTGAAATGCCGAGTGGCGAACGGGAATATTTCCAATCCCGTGCAATTTGTTTACGTTTTTGGATTTGTTCTTCGGGTGTGGATGATTCTGTGTTGTGTAAAAAAGCTTTGGTGACTTCTACCCATTCTTTGATAGCAGAAGGATTTTGTTTTTTCAAATCTTGGATTAAAATCCTAAGTTCAAATTCTGCGTCTTCTCTTAGGTCCCGAGCAATTTCCGATACCTCTGCATTAGCTCCAAAGATGGTTTCACTTCCTTCGGTTCGATCAACTGTGTCTCTCCATTTTGCATAGGCAATCATCAAATCTTTCGTTTCTTTATACCTAAACATAATAAAATAACGATTGTTCTAGTTTCTAAAAAGGCAATCGAAAATTCCAAACACAAGAAGATTGTTTTTTAGTCTAAACCTCGTGAAGTCCGTATCCTTAAACTTGTTCCTTGTCATTTTTGTTCTGTCTTGTTTTGCTGACGCCAGTGTTCGTAAATCACACCATACACCCAGTGGGTTCAAAAACCCAAATCCCAATTTTGAAACAAAAGGTTTTTGGAATGTAATCAATTGGCAAATCCAAAGATTGCAATTGCCCTATAGTGTCGATCCGGCCGATTATCCAGACTTTCCTTTGGTAAAAAATGACGGTAGCCAATTGCAATCAAATCAGTCCCAACTTTCCGTGACATGGGTGGGACATGCAACGACTCTTATCCAAATGGATGGAGTGAATATCTTAACGGATCCTATCTGGAGTGAAAGGTGCTCTCCGGTAAGTTTTATTGGCCCAAAAAGGTATACTCCACCGGGAATCAAAATCGAAGACCTTCCCAAAATTGACTTAGTCATTTTGTCACACAATCATTATGACCATACAGATCTACCCACACTCAAACAATTGGAAGAAAAGTTTCATCCTTTGGTTCTCACGGGCCTTGGTAACAAAAAACTTTTGTTAGATGAAGGAATACAGAATGTCCAGGAGATGGATTGGTGGGAGGAATCAAAAATGAAGGAACTAAAAATTACCTTCACTCCCACACAACATTTTAGTGGTCGTGGATTACTTGATCGGGATAAAACTCTGTGGGGAAGTTATCTGATCTCTGGCAAAAAAGAGAAGGTTTACTTTGGAGGAGATACTGGATATTATACTCATTTCCAGGAAATTGCTAATCAATTGGGACCAGTAGACATTGCCATTCTACCCATTGGAGCGACCGAACCTCGTTGGCTCATGGAACCTGTACACGTAGATCCAAAACAAGCCGTCAGGGCTTTTGGCGACCTTAAGGCAAAGTACTTAGTTCCGATGCATTATATGACCTTTGTCCTTTCTGATGAGGCATTGGATTCTCCTGTGCCCCGCACCAAAGAAGAGCTAAAACGTAGTGGATTCGAAGAAAGTCAGTTTGTTCCTTTAAAAATTGGAGAATCACGGTTTTTTTAGTTCCACGAGGTTTCGATTTCGGATAAGCTGTCCTAAAAAAATAGGATGGTGAGCATGTTGAAGAAGCTTCTCACAACGATAGTATTCCTAGTGTGTTTGTCTGTGACAACAGCGGGTTTATTTGCTGAGGACCCAACTCCGGTTCAGGCGCAGACAACCACTCAGGAAGAAACAGGACATTCGTCTCATGGCGAATCAGTACATCAGGAACTACCATATTGGTCGGTTTTACCTTTTGTTGCCATATTACTTTCCATTGCAATCTTACCGGTTGCCTCTCACAAAACTTCTCATTGGTGGGAAGACAATAATAACAAATTGATACTTGCAGTGGGACTTGGAGCCATTTCTTTTGTGGTTCTTCTCATTTATGGTTACAGCCATAATATTGTGCACACAGTTTTCTTTGATTATATACCATTTATCATTTTGCTCGGATCTTTGTTTTACATCTCCGGTGGAATAGTGATTAAGGGTGATATTCATGCAACTCCTCTTAACAACACATTATACTTGCTAATTGGTGCTGGTCTTGCTTCCTTTATTGGAACAACAGGTGCCTCTATGTTACTCATTCGTCCTTTGTTAAAAACAAATAGCGAAAGAAAACATGTAGTTCACACGGTTGTGTTTTTTATTTTCCTTGTTTCCAACATTGGTGGATCTTTAACACCACTCGGTGATCCTCCACTTTTTCTCGGATATTTGAAAGGTGTTCCTTTCACTTGGACATTCAAACTATTACCTGAGATGTTGGTTGCGGTAGCAATTTTACTCACTGTTTATTTTGTTTGGGATACTTTTGCATATAAGAAAGAAACCAAAAAAGATTTAAAACGTGATGATAAACTTGCGACTCCTTTTTCTATTGGAGGCCAAGTCAACTTCATCTGGTTGCTCGGTGTGATTTTAGCGGTTGCTTTTTTAAATAGTAACTACATTCCAGAAATCAATGAAACTCCTACACTTGGATTTATCCGTGAAGCAGTACTCATTGTGCTGATTGGTCTTTCAAAATTTACTTCCAAAGAAGAAAATCGTAAGTTCAATAACTTTACTCTCCATCCGATTCAAGAGGTGGCCTACCTATTCATTGGTATTTTTATTACAATGATTCCTGCTCTTGTTTTACTTGAGGCACATGGTAAGGAATTGGGAATCACTCAAAATTGGCAGTTTTTCTGGGCCACTGGAGCTTTCTCCTCTGTTTTAGACAATGCTCCAACTTACTTAACTTTTGGGTCGTTGGCTTCTGGGCTTCTCACTCCTGCGGGTGCAGCAAGCCCTCTCACATTGGGGCAGTTCATTGGAAATGTCCAAGCAGAAGAGATTTTAAAAGCTATTTCTGTGGGTGCGGTGTTTATGGGTGCAAACACTTATATTGGTAATGCTCCTAACTTCATGGTAAAATCCGTTGCAGAAGAAAACAAAGTTAAAATGCCATCTTTTGGTGGATACTTAGCATATTCTATGGGAATTTTAGTTCCTGTTTTTATTCTAATTACTTTCGTGTTCTTCGTCTAAACTTTTGGACAAACCGGGGAATCTCCCCGGTTTTAAATCATCTTGAATTTATCTACACTCCAATCTTTATCCCAAACAGGTTCCCTTGTCCATTTAACTTCCGTTCGTCTTAAAATGGAAACAGAACGAAATCAATTAGAATCTATTTTAGAGTTTTCGAAAGAAAAACTAGTTTATGGGATTCATACTGGCTTTGGTCCACATGCTTTTACATCCAATGAAGATATGGAAAAGATCCAAAAATCTTTAATCTACCATTTGACTGTGGAGCCTGTATTTTCTGCGGACGGAATTCCCCATTCTCATTTGAGTCATACTGAAGCAAGGGCAGTCCTTGCTGCAAGGATTCATTGTTTGTCACTTGGCGGATCTGGTATTCGTTTTGAAACATTAGAATTATTGAATACACTTTTAGAGTTGGATTGTATTCCGGTATTACCAGAAAAAGGTTCTCTTTCGGCTTCAGGAGATTTGATTCCACTCAGTTATATCCCTTTGGCACTCCTCGGTGAATCTGGGTTTACGGGTAAAGGAAGGGAATTAGGGCCTAGCAGGTGGAATGGCAAAACTTCTCAAATTCCAGGTTTGCCTTGGTTTCCCAAGGCAAAGGAAGCAATATCTCTTACCAATGGAACAAGTTTTACGACAGCTCTCCTTGGACTCCAGGTGCTCGAATTTAGAAATTTACTTTCCTATTCTTTGGAACTTCTCGAGTATTTATTTAGTTTTCATTCTGTTTTCTCTGATGCTTTTCATCCTGAGTATCACAATCACAAACAATTTAATGGACCCAAAGAAATCGTTCGTATCCTTTATCCCATTGTTGCAAAGCATTCTAGACAAAAAAAAGAGGGTAGTCGAATCCAGGATATTTATTCCATTCGATGTATTCCCCAAATTCTTGGTTCCATTTTAGATGAACTTATCTCAGTTGGAATTATCGTAGAACAAGAATTAAATTCACTTTCGGACAATCCTGTTTTGATTTCTGGTGAGGATGGAATGCGATTTGCCGAAGGCGGTGGGTTTTATGCCGCACAAGTCAGTTTTGCCGCAGATCGTCTGCAAAATGCGATGGCGGTTTGGTTTACTTGGGCGGATCGTTTTTTAAATTATCTTTATGAACCCAAAGAGAATGGAGAGTTCCCGCTTATGTTATCAGACAAACCTGGTACTTACGCTGGTTTATCTGGATTAGGGCTTATGTCAACTCACCTAACAGCTGAAGTTCGTCGGGATAGTATGCCGGGATCAGTACAATCTGTTCCAACCAATGGCAATAACCAAGACATTGTTCCTATGGGTGCGATTTCGGTATTAAGAAATCGTAGAACGGTTGCTAATGGGTATAAGTTGTTATCTATATTGGCTTTTTCGGTTTTTCAAAGTTCTCGGTTTGCCAATAGAAAAGATTTGGTTCCAAATAAAGATTTGTTTGCCGGCCTAAAGACAATGGCAGCGGATAGAAGTCTGGATTTTGAAATCCAGACTTTAATGGAAAGGCTAAAGAATACTACTTCTTCTCTTGTAAAGATTCCAAACGGTTGAGACCAAACCCAAGCACAAGACCGAGAACCAGTGCTGCGAGTGGGATTTGTGTTTCACTAAAATCATTTGGCAGAATATTCTTTGCCGTTGCAATTTGAATGTCTCGTTTTACTTCTCCGGATCTTCCTACAATTGCCTGACCATGTGCATAATCTTTGAAAGGCCAAAGAATAAAAAAGGATCCGAGAATTAGGCCCAAAAGAAAAGTCATTGTATGGGATTTATATTTTACAAATAACCATTTAACGAAATGAGTAAAAATGAGAAGTCCTAATAAACATCCAATTCCAAATGCTCCGAGAAAAATGATCGAACTTGGTTCGAGGATGGTTGAAAGTTTCCCAATCACAATTTGGTATTCACCGAGTACAAGCATGATGTAAGATCCAGAAATTCCAGGTAGGATCATCGCAGAAATGGCAATGGCTCCTGTAAGAAAAGCAATGAGTGGATTTTCAGAACCAGTTGTATCGCCCATAAAAAAACTTGGGACAATGGTAAGAAGGATTCCTGGGATCAGGAATAACCAAATAAAAAAGCTGTGTTTTTCTATTAGCTTGTATGGAACTGCTAGAGAGGGGATGATGAGCCCAATGAATAAGGCCAGTGTTGCTTGTGGGTGGTTTTGGAGTAAAAACTGGATGAGTTTGGCGCCCGATACAACGGATAATAAAAGACCAATTCCTAAAAACACTAGAAACCAAAAATCGATCCTTTTCATTTCTAAAGTAAAACGTTTTCTCACATCTTCTTTCCAAAATCCAAATAGGAATGCTAACGAAGCTTTGATGGTATCCAAGTTTAGGGAAGTGATGGCTGTGATTAATCTGTCATAAAGTCCAAGGATGAGTGCAAAAGTCCCTCCGGAAACACCGGGTATGAGATTGGCAATCCCGATGAGAAAACCATTGAGAAGGCAGAATAGAATTTCTTTTTTCGATAGAGGCATAAAGGAAAGGATTGGAGTCCGAATACTTTATGCAAGGTTTTTTCGAGGGATCAAAAACCAAAGTAGCCCATAACTGATTGCTGAAAAAAGAAATAGGATGAGAAATATTTCTATATGGGAAGTTCCATTTGTTTTTAAGACAAAATGGATACAAACGATAAAAAGGTTTAAGAGGGAGAAAATACAAAGGGATCCAATTTTTCCTAATTTGGTTTCTGTGATCCTCTGAAAGAGGTGTTCTCTGTGGGCAGAGAATATATGTTTTTTTTGGAAGAATCGTTTGATTAAGGTAAAAATTCCGTCCAACCAAAAGTAAGGGAACAGATAAAAATAATCTGTAATGTCCCAAACTCCCGATTTTTGTGTTTCCCACTTTCCAACAAACAACGGTAATGCCATCACGAAAAAACCTAAAGCTAGAGAACCACTATCTCCCATAAATAGTTTGGCTCTTGGAAAATTATAAAATATAAATCCAAACATCGAAAGGAACAAGATTCCATAGAAACTATAGCCAGTATTTCCTATGGAGTAAAAATCGGGAGCTACGGTCACTAAAGAAAAATAAGATAAGAATAGTGTCGTGACTAAATACCAATCCATTCCATCCATAAAGTTTACCAAATTTACGGCAAAGACAATGACGATGGTAAGGATAAATACTTGGAGGAGGATGGAAGGTAGATCGAACCCAAAATATGTGAGCAATGGACTCGTCCCAATTAAAAATACAGCCACCAAACTGAATTCTAGAAATAAACGAAGTTTGGGACTGAGATGATATAAATCATCAATGAAACCTATAATAGAAAAAGTAAATATTCCAGCTAACAAAAGATAAATGTCTTTTTTCTGGCTTTCGTTTTCGGGTAGGGGAAATAAATCTCCCGTTTGGGGGTAAAAAAACAAAAAAAGGACAGAGATAAGAAACAGGGGGATAAAAAACATTCCGCCTGATTTTTTTGTGATTACGTTGTGGAGACTCCGTTCGTTTGGCACATCTTTGACCCCAAATCGGGAATAGACATAAAATGAATGCAAAATAAGGCTAAGAATCGCGAGAATGGCAAACATTGGAGGGAAAAAATAGACCATTTTCGCAAAGTTTATCGATACGGGGTCTTTTGGCAGTTTTTTATTGCAAAATTCAGTCCCTCTTCGATGTTTAATTTATGTTTCAGGGCGTTTATACCGCGGTCATCACCCCCTTTCGCCAGGGGAAAATCGATTATGATAGTTATTTTAAAATCCTAGAAAACCAGATTCGCTCAGGCGTGGCGGGTGTGGTTCCCTGTGGGACAACCGGGGAATCTCCCACCCTTTCTTATGAGGAACATAAGGAACTCATCCAAAAGACCGTAAAAGTGGTGGCAGGGAAAATCCAAGTCATAGCCGGGACTGGTTCCAACTCTACAAAAGAGGCTATTGAACTGACTGAGTCTGCTTGTGCTGATGGAGTGGACGGGATCCTAACGGTCAATCCATATTACAACAAACCTACACAAGAGGGAATGTATCGCCATTTTACAGAGATTGCCAATGTATCTTCCAAACCAGTCATGTTGTACAACATCCCAGGAAGAACCAATGTCAACTTACTTCCAGAAACGGTAGCAAGGCTTGCGGCCCATCCAAAAATTGCCGCCATCAAAGAAGCGACTGGTGATTTAGGGCAAATGGCAAAGGTCATCGCTGCCACGCCACCTGACTTTGATTTGTTGTCGGGTGATGATAACTTAACTTTGCCTGTGTTATCCATCGGTGGAAAAGGAGTCGTTTCTGTCGTATCGAATCTTTTCCCACGCGCCTGTGTGGATATGGTTTCCTTATATTTACGAGGCGACTTAGAAGCTTCTAAAAAGATTTATTACAAACTTCTTCCTGTGTTTATCAATGCCTTTATTGAAACCAATCCCATTCCCATCAAAGCAGCTATGAGTTGGTTTGGGTACTGTGAAAATGAACTTCGTCTTCCAATGACTTCTTTATCTGAGGGATCACCAGCCGAAGCCTTTAAAAAAATTGTATTCCAATTAAAAGAGGAAGGCATTGTCTAAAATCAAAGTAGGTGTTATCGGCGCTGGGGGAAGGATGGGGAAGGCCATCATCCAAGTGCTTTCTTTGTCCAAAAAATCAGAGTTAAGTGCTGCAGTGGTTCGGGAAGGTGCTGTTTATACAGGATTTGATTCAGGAAACCATGCCGGGATCAAAGAAACAGGAATTTTACTATCTCCCGACTTACAAAAAGCATGTGAGAATTCAGACGTCCTTATTGATTTTAGTACACACACTGGTTTTGAATCCATTTTGAATATGGCCCTAACTAATAAAAAACCTTTGGTTATCGGCACAACGGGATTAACCGATGCGGATAAGGCACTCATTCAATCTGCTGCAAACTCAATTCCTATTGTTTTTTCGCCTAACATGTCTGTCGGTGTAAATCTTTTGTTTAAATTAACTGAGATCGCAGCAAAAGTGTTAGATGAAGATTTTGATGTTGAAGTTCTCGATATTCATCATAGACATAAAAAGGATGCACCTTCTGGAACGGCCATGTATTTAAAAGAAGTTCTTTTGAATGCAACTAAACGTTCGGAAGAAAACGTTATTTATGGTCGTCACGGAATGTATTCGGAAAGAGACCAAAAAGAAATCGCCATGCATACAATGCGAGCCGGTGAAGTGGTCGGTGAACATACTGTATATTTTTTAAGTTCAGAAGAAAGAATAGAAATCACACACAAAGCCCAAGATCGTAAAACATTTGCTACAGGTGCAGTGAAAGCAGCAGAGTTTTTACATGGAAAATCGAAAGGCCTTTATAATATGTTTGATGTTTTAGGAATATAAATTGGATTTTTTTCGAGGATTATATATCATTCCCTGGAGTAAAAATTATATCTCCATATCTTTAGATGTATTAATCGTCGCATTTTTAATTTATAAAACTTATACTACACTCAGAAGAACACGGGGAATTCAACTGCTTCTCGGTGTTGGAATCATTTGGATTTCAGGAAGCCTTGCCGAATATTTAGGTTTCGAACTTTTGGAATGGATTCTTACAAATATCAGGCCGGCCCTTGTGTTTGCTATCATTGTACTCTTGCAACCAGAGCTAAGAAGGCTAACGGGTGATTTGGCAAGGATAAGACTCCTTAGATTATTTTTTCTTAAACCAACTTTTGATTTAGACCCGATTGTGGAAGCAGTCCGGATCATGTCGCAAGAAAAAACAGGATCAATCATTGTTCTCGTTAAAGACATTAGTTTAAAGGATATTTCAGAAAATGCGGTACCTTTGGATGCTCAAGTAACCTCTGAAGTTTTACAGACTATTTTCTTTAAGAATTCCCCTTTGCATGATGGCGCAGTCATTATTGAACAAAACCGAATTGTTTGTGCAGCTTCCTATTTACCTATGAGTAGTTCTGTGGAAATTTCCACATTAGGCGCAAGGCACCGATCCGCATTGGGCCTTTCGGAAGAAACCGATGCCATTATTATAGTCACTTCAGAAGAAACCGGTGATATTACCATCTGTTATGAAGGAGAAATGATACATCCAGTTAAACCGCTTGAGCTAAAAGCTTTAGTAAGTAGCTTAATGACGGGAACTAGAAAGGCTAAAGATGATTCTCTCCGTAAATCAAAAGAGAAAGATACCGGAGTGAGTATATGATCTCGAAAGTATATGGGAAATTAGTTCGAAATTGGAAGGCCAAACTTGTTTCATTAATCATTGCCAGTATTTTTTACGTAAATTTACAAAATTCCAAAGTATTAATTAAAACAATTAATGTACCAGTCGACTATCCAAAGTTATCCGGTAATTTAAGTTATTCCAAAAATCCAGAAAAAACCATACCTGTCCGTGTAGAAGGTTTGAAAGACGTTGTTAATTACTATTCACAATTTATGAAAGCTGTCATTGATCCAGAGGATGTCCAACTGGGTGTTACTGAGGTTCCGATAAAAAAAATTGTGGGTGTTCCTAGTGGCGTAAAAGTTACTAAACTCAAAAAAACAGTTCCTGTTGAAATTGAATCCCGCGGATTAAAAGTGGTTCCATTGGAAGTAACATTTGAAGGAGCACCACCAGCTAACTTTGAAAAGCTGACTCAGATTGTAAGTCCACAAAAAATCACAATTAGCGGCAAACCACAAGATTTAGAAAAAATCACCAAGGTTGTATTGCCAGAAATTTCTCTAACTGATAGAAAAGAGCCATTTGCAAAAACTGTAAGGATTCCTGATCTTCCGAAAGGCGTCACAGTGCTCGGTTCTCGCGATGTTACGGTCAATGTTAACATCATTCCACTTTCCTATAAAACAGGAGAGCAGACTGCTTCGGGCATTCCCATTGTATGTTCTGGATTGGATTCGCGTTTAGACGCAGAGTTATCGGAAGAACAAGTTGCAATCCGCTATTTTTCTTTAAAACCCATTCGTTCTGCACAAATCCTCACTGGGATTACCGCACAAGTTCCTTGTAATTATATTTTTGATCCGATTAAAAACAAAATCATTCCTGAGTTGCAGCCACAAGTTGCCAAGGTTCGGGTCATTAAAAACAAAGACTTAAAAGGGATTGAGATTCTACAAATCAGTCCTGAAAAAATTGAAATTCGATATAAAGTGAAAGAACAACAAAACCCAGATTCAGATCCTACCGATGATGGAACTGGAATGGAAGGTCCTGGTACAGTCCCTTCCGATAGATCTTAATTCTTTATTTGGAATAAACGTTAACGATTGGATTCTCAAGTTCTTAATACCAAAATCATTCCAATTTATAGTCCAGATTCTATTTTAGAAATTCGTAGATTTCTTTAAAACATTCTTCCGGGTTCTCCCACTGCGGATAATGTCCAATCGAATCCCAACGTATGAGTTTTTTATTTTTAATCGGAAGTTTTTCTATTTCCTCTGCTAGGTGGCTTCCACTCACAGGATCCTCTCCTCCATTGATAAAAAGTAATGGAACTTCTGTTTGAAGAAGGGCATTTTTCCAACGTTCTCCGTGAACTCTTCTTTCTTTAATGTATTTAAGGAGTTTGTGTGGGATCAAAACATTGTTTGGATAAGTGATGAGTTTCCAAAGTACGGAAATTTCTTTGTCACTTGGTTTTGTTTGTTTTCCAAATACTTGTGAAAAAGCCACTCCAAATTTTTTTTCATTATAAAACCTTGATAAAAAAGCACCTAATACTGGTGTGGCGAGGAGTTTTTGTTTGAATGTGGGTCTATGGAGATGGGGAAAAAGTCCTCCGTTTAGAAAAACGGCTCCATCAATTTCATACTTACGATCACTCCTTTCTAAGTGTCTTGCTAAAATTTCTTGGCCTACACTCACTGCATAATCGTGAAAAACAAACTTCACTCTTCGCAGTGCATTCTTTTCAATAAAGTTTTCTATAATATCAGTTTGTTCTATTAATGTGTATTTATGATTTTTTGGTTTTGAAGAATAACCGAATCCTAAAAAATCAATGGCGATAGTATTAAAATAACGTGAAAGTCCGTTAAAGATTTTGGAATAGTCCCAAGAGGAAGTAGGGAATCCATGAAGTAGAATTAAGTTTTGTCCTCTTCCTTCTTGGATATAAAAAATTTGAAACTTCTTATATTCGAAAAATTTACCAGCAGCTAACCATTCAGTAGCGTTCTTTTTTGGAAAGTTTAGATCAACCATATCCGACATAGAACAACAAAAGAGGAAGTGAGTCAAATAGAAGAATTTGCTACTTTCTCTTTTCTCGAAAACCGATCATTAAAGGGATGGAATCATACCCACTCATTTATTTTATAAAACCAGAAGGAATAATTTCGGATTGGGAATATTTTTGGTACCAGATTCCTTATGGAGCTCCTGGAATTCTCACTTTTTTTGTCGGAGTTTTTTTAAGTTATTTTGCATTTCAAAAGTTTCGTAAATCAGACGTTGATAATAAAATTTTTCATTTAAACCTAACCATTTCTTTTATTAGCTTTGGCTCTGTTGGACTTGTGCTTACGACAAGAGCATGGATTCAAGATGTAAATACATTGGTTTTCTGGAATGATTTACTATATTTCCTAGTCGCTCCGTTAGCCCCAACGGCTTTTTATATGGCCTACCATATGACAGGAAAACAAAGTAAGTGGTTATTGTATTATTCTTATCTCTGTTGGGTGGCTAGTTTCGTATTATATTTTGGAGTAATTATAGGGAAAGGCTTTGAAACTACAATATTTGAATTTCCTTTCGGGAAGTATCCGAGAGGCAGTTCTTTCGTTCGTCCTTGGGGAATTTTAGCACCACTCGGATATTTTATTT
>NZ_JAMQPN010000100.1 GCF_026151655.1 Leptospira soteropolitanensis
ACGACATCCGTAAAATTTCTAAAAAGAGGTTAAATATGATTAAAAAAAGCTTCCTGTTATGGTTTTTAACTATCAATGCCTGTGTAGCTGTTCCTCCTGGAGGTGGAGGTGCTTTTATATACAATGACTATACAACTATACATACAGTCTTTCCAATACAGCAAGGAGAACTGACTGCTAAGTCTACTGCAAGATGCTATTTATCATTAGTCTGCTTAGGAAATCTTAGTCCACATTCAATTGCTACTAAAAACGATATTGATATTATAACTTCAATTGATTATGAATATACAAATGTTAATATTTTTTACAGTTCGACTACTTTAATTGTTCATGGCAGAAAGAAAAATACAATCGATTCAAAATGAAAATTTCAACACCTCTTACTTATTTTCTATTTTGTCTCTTTCCAATTTCCGTATTAAATGCTGATAAAAAGGATTTAAATCTTACTCAAAGTTTATTATTGACTCTTCCCTTCTTTTCTGCAAATATGTTTGTTCCACCACCAGGAAATGAAATTAACGGAAAATATACTTTTTCTAGATTT
>NZ_JAMQPN010000101.1 GCF_026151655.1 Leptospira soteropolitanensis
TTATTTATGAGAGACTTTTTGGTTTTTTAAAGGCAATCGTATATCTCCAACGAAGACATACCTGATCTTTCCAATGTTCATCATTTTATGAACAGATTGGCGGGATAATTTTAACTTCTTTGCCATTTCATCAACACTAATAAGATCAGCAGCTACAGTAACTTCTGCATCTTTTTTTGCTTTAAATTCAGCAATAGAAGCATTTATGTGATTTTGAGATTTTCTAGTAAGAATTCCGTCTTTGCAATTTTTGCAATAGTAACCTTCTAAATTATTGATTTTAAGGTTCCCATAATCTTTAATATTAAAATTTTCAGAGACATCAGTTTTGAAAACCATAGAATTAGTTTCACCACAGACAGGACAATCGATCCATTTTTTATCTTTCATAAGCTTTCATCTCCTTTAAAAGAAATAACTAAGGTATTACTGTTCGAAATTTGGATTTTAATATATAGTTTATAATTATTGCTTTCCTTTTTGTAAACATCG
Organism: Leptospira soteropolitanensis; assembly: GCF_026151655.1. Taxonomy (GTDB): domain Bacteria; phylum Spirochaetota; class Leptospiria; order Leptospirales; family Leptospiraceae; genus Leptospira_A; species Leptospira_A soteropolitanensis. Next base: position 493 of record NZ_JAMQPN010000101.1, read on the forward strand.
TGCCAGAGCAAATGATTATTATGAGAAGTCATTGATTTAAAGAAGTCAGAAT
>NZ_JAMQPN010000102.1 GCF_026151655.1 Leptospira soteropolitanensis
ATAATATTTATGATATTGCGCATAACGAAAAAGCTTACCGACGTTCCTCGTAGCTGAGCCTCCTTAGGAGGCGTTAGCGTCGGCGCGATTTTTGCGGAGGCAATAAATCGTGCCGGAGAGGAATGTGTCGCAGACCGAGCGAGGCCGTAAGTGCCGAAGCGAAGCGGTAAGCGGATGTTAATTGCAGTAGGTTTCTATTGTTATAGATATTAGTCGAAAGGGAAATCTCATCAAGCGCGAAAATTTTCGATCCGAATCTTTCTTTTCTTATAAATTTATATTGGAACTAGCGTATTAAAAACTCATCTTTCTTCGTTTAATGGAAAAATATAGAACTTTAGCAAATCACAGTTTAATAAAAGATTCTTTGGAGAGAGTCTCCACTACTAAAAGGCAGTTTTATATTAATTCCTCAACCCCTTCTAAAGAAAATTTTCGCGCGTTTTTTTTTGTATGATTTAACCTATTGCAAT
>NZ_JAMQPN010000103.1 GCF_026151655.1 Leptospira soteropolitanensis
TAACGAAAAAGCTTACCGACGATCCTCGTAGCTGAGCCTCCGTAGGAGGCGTTAGCGTCGGCGCGATATTTGCGGAGGCAAAAATCGTGCCGGAGAGGAATGTGTCGCAGACCGAGCGAGGCCGTGAGTGCCGAAGCGTAGCGGTAAGCGGATGTTAATTGCAGCAGGTTTCTATTGTTATAGATATTAGTCGAAAGGGAAATCTCATCAAGCGCGAAAATTTTCGATCCGAATCTTTCTTTTCTTATAAATCTAGATTGAACCTAGTGAATTAAAAACTCATCTTTCTTGGTTTAATGGAAAAATATAAATCTTTAGCAAATCACAGTTTAATAAAAGATTATTTGGAGAGAGTCTTCACTACTAAAAGGCAGTAATATATTTATTCCTCAACCCTCTCTAAAGAAAATTTTCGCGCGTTTTTTTTGTATGATTTAACCTATTGCAATTAACGAAC
>NZ_JAMQPN010000104.1 GCF_026151655.1 Leptospira soteropolitanensis
TAGAGAGGGTTGAGGAATTAATATATTACTGCCTTTTTGTAGTGGAAACTCTCTTCAAAGATTCTTTTATTAAACTGTGATTTGCTAAAGATTTATATTTTTCCATTAAACGAAAAAAGATGAGTTTCTAATTCGCTAGGTCCAATCTAGATTTATAAGAAAAGAAAGATTCGGATAGAAAATTTTCGCGCTTGATGAGATTTCCCTTTCGACAATTATCCTTTTCTGTAGAAACCTACTGCAATTAACATCCGCTTACCGCAACGCTTCGGCACTCACGGCCTCGCTCGGTCTCCGACACATTCCTCTCCGGCACGATTTTTGCCTACGCAAATATCGCGCCGACGCTAACGCCTCCTGCTGAGGCTCAGCTACGAGGAACGTCGGTAAGCTTTTTCGTTATACGCCATTTCGTAAAAATCACCTTAAATCAA
>NZ_JAMQPN010000105.1 GCF_026151655.1 Leptospira soteropolitanensis
TAGAGAGGGTTGAGGAATTAATATATTACTGCCTTTTTGTAGTGGAAACTCTCTTCAAAGATTCATTTATTAAACTGTGATTTGCTAAAGAAGGTAATTTTCTCATTAAACGAAAAAAGATGAGTTTCTAATTCGCTAGGTCCAATCTAGATTTATAAGAAAAGAAAGATTCGGATAGAAAATTTTCGCGCTTGATGAGATTTCCCTTTCGACAATTATCTTTTTCTGTAGAAACCTACTGCAATTAACATCCGCTTACCGCTACGCTTCGGCACTCACGGCCTCGCTCGGTCTCCGACACATTCCTCTCCGGCACGATTTTTCGCCTCCGCAAATATCGCGCCGACGCTAACGCCTCATACTGAGGCTCAGCTACGAGGAACGTCGGTAAGCTTTTTCGTTA
>NZ_JAMQPN010000106.1 GCF_026151655.1 Leptospira soteropolitanensis
CGATTTATTTGCGCCATGAGTGATTAGCATTTTTGATGAATCATCGCAAACGATATTTAGGATAAATTTGTCCAAATCTCTATTTGATTCATTATAAATATGAATGGAGGAGTAATAGAGAATCGGTACTTGTATTCCATTGTAAGTAACTTGTATAGAACCAAATACCTGGTCTTCCATTGAAAAAGCTATTTTATTATGCCAAACAGTGTAACGCAGTATCGTTAATCTTTCTTTATACTTGTTAAATATATGTGTTAAAAACCCTCCTAATAAAAGAGCGATTATTGAAGTAAGTAGATCTTTTTGATTTATTTCTAACATATGAACCTTGAAAAATAAATTGATTTGGGCACTTTCAGATAACGAA
>NZ_JAMQPN010000107.1 GCF_026151655.1 Leptospira soteropolitanensis
AAATAGTTTGGATTAGCTTTTGCGATTATAAAGATATAGTTCAAGAAATTTTATTTTTGATTTGCTTGTATTATATTTAAATTTACTGCGATTTCGTATAACGAAAAAGCTTACCGACGTTCCGCGTAGCTGAGCCTCTGAAGGAGGCGTTAGCGTCGGCGCGATATTTGCGGAGGCAAAAAATCGTGCCGGAGAGGAATGTGTCGGAGACCGAGCGAGGCCGTAAGTGCCGAAGCGTAGCGGTAAGCGGATGTTAATTGCAGTAGGTTTCTATTGGTATAGATATTATTCGAAAGGGTAATCTCATCAAGCGCGAAAATTTTCGATCCGAATCTTTCTTTTCTTATAAATCTAGATTGGAACTAGCC
>NZ_JAMQPN010000108.1 GCF_026151655.1 Leptospira soteropolitanensis
GTAAGTGCCGAAGCGCAGCGGTAAGCGGATGTTAATTGCAGTAGGTTTCTGCAGAAAAAGATATTAGTCGAAAGGGAAATCTCATCAAGCGCGAAAATTTTCGATCCGAATCTTTCTTCTCTTATAAATCTAGATTGGAACTAGTGAATTAATAACTCATCTTTCTTCATTTAATGGAAAAATATAAATCTTTAGCAAATCACAGTTTAATAAAAGTTTCTTTGAAGAGAGTTTCCACTACTAAAAGGCAGTAATATTTTAATTCCTCAACCTTTTCTAAAGAAAATTTTCGCGCGTTTTTTTTATATGATTTAACCTATTGCAATTAACGAAAAAGCTTACCGACGTTCCTCGTAGCTGAGCCT
>NZ_JAMQPN010000109.1 GCF_026151655.1 Leptospira soteropolitanensis
AGACCGAGCGAGGGCGTAAGTCCCGAAGTGAAGCGGTTAGTCGCTGTTAATTGCAGTGTCCAATGAATAGGAAAAAATTGAAATAGGAAAGTAAAAAAGTTAATTGAATTTTCTTAAAAATATTTTTTCATAATTTCTTAAATCAATTTTCGCGTGAATATCCCAAACAATGCAAAATAAAACAGAACTGTGCAAGAAAATAGTCAATGAATGTAAATAATGAGAAAGACGTTAAAAGAAACTAAGCCTTAATAAATATCTTTGATTTTTTCTTTTCTTAATTCTTCGTCTTTCTCATTTCTCTTTTCACACGCATTGAATAAAAACATTCAGCGAAAATTTGAAACAAAAATATCTTAAATTC
>NZ_JAMQPN010000011.1 GCF_026151655.1 Leptospira soteropolitanensis
GCCGAAGAAGGAATCTCATTTGCGGAATCTTGATAATCCATTGATAGCAATGATAATGTGAAATAATCAATTGCGGCAGCATGTTTTCTTAATTCATTGCAGATCAAGAAATCGAACCGCAAAAAATAAAGGGACTCTTTCCGGTCCTATATTTTTTTCTTTTTGAAAGGAATTTTTAAACTCGTTTTCTTGGTTTTTTTCTTAGCTGGTGGAGATTTTTTATTATATTCGAGAGATAGTTGAATCCAATATTCGATTTCTTTTTTTGTTTTTATATCTTCTTCTTTAACGAAAACAAATCCTTTCATGAGGTGTCCGTTATGGATCATCTGACGAGCTTTTTTCTTCGATAGAATGGATTCAATAGATTCGGGATCGATTCTACACATGATTTCATCTTGCCTAATGCAGATGCACATTTTCCCGTTTACCATAAAACATAAACCTCCAAACATTTTTTTCTCTTCTACATCAGTCTGTCCTTCCATAGACTTTCGAACACGATCCGATAATTTTTCGTTAATTGCCATATGTTTGAAAGATATAGAATCAATTTCTAGAATTGTAAACTTATTTTAAAAAAGCGAATAAAAATCATGGAGAAAGTGTCTTCGGTAAACATCAAAGAAAAAGTCAGATGCATTTCTTTGTGTAAAAGAGAATGGATAATAAATTATTTTGTGTTTTGTTTATTGGAAGCGTAACATGAGAACCATGCTGATTTTTTAGGTAAGTTACCTTTTTTTAGTATCTAAACACACAACTTCATATACAGAAATTGGTTACGATTTACCTTGTATTTGTTTCTAAGTAGCCTCTTATATTAAGATAGGACAATTGTATTGTTTGGTTAAGGTGATGAATAACACAGATTTACAAAGATGAACGCAAGATAGTTTTAATTTGCAACCTAAGATAGAATGCAGGTTTTCAAACCTTTTCCATTTTTCCTTGTGTCCAGTAAAACTGTATGATACCGATGCATGTTATGGTCCGCCCACTCGCGCCGCTGGCAAATCCACCAAGCCCTGATGGACTTTTGCTCCCAATGAAAAGAGATTGCTAAAGATAAAAACAGAAATCCAGCGTTTCTTTCGCATTCGCTGATTTCATTGCCGGGACAGTTCTATGTAAGCATTTCGTAATTACTCAGTGAACATGTAAGAGAGATCGCGTTAGCTGTCGCTTTGTTTTGAAAGATGGACAATCCATTCCGTTACGTATTGTCCATTTTTTTTGCTGTATCGTAAAGTGGTGAGTTCATTTCTGGATCAATGATGTAAATGATCCTTTGTGTACTAGAAGTCTGTCCTGCAAGGTCTATCACCGCTCTACGTTTGTCCATACGAATTTCGTTTATATCAAAATCGGCAATGCGATACTTGATTCCTTTTTTGAATAATGGTTTGATCGTACATATCCTTTGGATCTTTGGCCGAGTTTGGAAGCGATCAACTTCTAATATTTTGCAGATATCAAAATGAGCCTGTTTTTCTGAATCAATAGAGGCAGTGATTACGTAATCGCCAACATTGATGATGTTTTGGTTATTGGTTAAGCTGGCTCCGACATAATCAAGCAAGTGACGAATATTTCTATTACTGTAGGAAAAAAACGAATCATTAACAATCATTTTCAAAGCTGTTGCCGAACTGAATGCAGGGCGCCAAGGTTGGTTGGTTGTCAAACTTGCATATTCACTTGCAAGGGACAAAATTGCGATATCTTCTTCAAAATTGACAGAGTTTACATGCGATTCTTGGATTCGAAGTTGTGCGTCAATATCTGCCACAATCATTTTTTTACTTGGATCTTTGATGAACTTATCCCTGATTACCATAAGTTTCCGAAAAACAGTATTATTATCAGGGAAATTATTGTTTATTGCATTCCCTCGAAACGGCCTATGGTGATTCAAAACAAGAGTTCGAATCTCTTGTGTAATCTCTGGTGCTGCAAGAGTCATTAAATAACTTATGATTGGATGTTGTTGGATTATATTGTATTCTTCTTTGGTTAAATTAGGTTTGTCTGGAAGTAATATTTTTGAATAACCGATGTCCGCAAGAAAGCTAGCTGTCATAACGGAGAGATGGTCTTTTTTATTAGGTTTGTTATCATCACCTACACCAATCTTTTTGGTTCGAACTTTCATACCCATTGCAACAATTGTTCTTTTTGTCATGAGTTCCGATTCGACTGGTACACCCGCATGATTTAAAATTTCTAAAATATTAAATAACCCTGATTCAAAATCTGGATTGCTTGTGAAGTCATCTAAAACTTTTCCGATTGATTTGTGAACTCTGAGTGCATGATCTGAATTGAACGCTTCCTTTTTTAATTCTAAAATCAGTGATTCTGTCTGTTTTGCAAATTCTGTTGTTTTGTCTGGATCAAAGAGTTTTGTGTTGCGAGGGTCAGCAGTATCTGCCGAAGTTACTCGCAATTGTTTTGAGTCAGAGGTAAGGCAATAAGCACCTTGCAATTCAATCTTAAGAAGTTTACCAAAATCATCTTCCGTTGCATTTTTCTTTTTTGCCATGATGAGTTTGCCCGTTCGATCATAAAGATCGAGTGGGATTTGTTTGCTCTTACGATAACTACTCAAAAGATCATCATTGAATTCAAATTTAGCTAGTTGGTCAGTGGGAATTAAAGGAGTATCATTCAAAATTTCTTGTCCGATTATGGTATGACTACCTTGTGATATAAGACGAGAAAAATGGCCTTCTCCATAAAGAGACTTCATTTTTTTTTAGTTAAAAAATTCTGCTTTCTCGGACCGTAAGTTACCTGCGAGAATATAGTGATTACTACCAAACGATCGAGTCCAAGTCCTTACATCGATTTCGATTCAATGTTTGTTTCGCCAAAAACAAATGATGCAGGGAAACAAAAAATACTAGGAGGAATCCTATGAAAATCGCGATATCCTCATTTTTATTTTTTTAAGAATATTTCTATTTGGCGAATATCTTTTTTTCTTTCGATTCTCAAGTTAAGTTGTTTAATCGAATTGCATCAGTGTGCCGATGTGTTAAGATACTCAGATCGGAGTGAGGAACTGTTTTAAACTATGAAAAACATTATCCCTTATTTATGTGCAATTATACTTTTTGCAAATTTAACTCTACGGAGTGAAACGATTCAACTTAAGTCCGGAGAAAAATGGGAAGGGTCCATCCTTGCTCAAAACAAAGATTCTGTGACGATCAAACTCGCAGACGGTAGCAAAAAGGTATTTTCAAAGTCTGTAATTCGAAAAGTGTCCTTTGCAAAGAAGCCCAAACCTTCAGCTCTAAAAATTGAACCTCAGATTTCAGAAAAGGAAAAGAAAATCAAAGAAGAAAAAGAACTCGCAGAAAAACAAAAGCAGGAAGAAGAAAATCTCAAATCCAAAGAAGAGAAACAAAAAAAAAGAGAGGAACAACTTTCTAATGCGAAACGACATTATCTGGAAGGTTCTTTGGGAGTTGGGAGTGGCGAAAGTCAATCAGAGCTTCGCCCTTTTTTCCAAACCATTCAGGTAGCTGGACTTCTTTTTAGCAGTGGCGGTCAAGCCGAGTTACAATCCACTCCATACAAAACTAAAAATCACAGCGGAACGGCACGATTGTTTTATGCTTGGGACAGATTTACCATTGAGATACGTGGTACGGAAACCAAAGGGAAGTTTGATGTCGGCGGCTTTCAGACGTTAGCTTACGGAAGTGGAAATGGCTCTTCTTCTACTTCAGACAAAACTGCCAATGTTCTTCTGGGAAACGGCGATTCAAAGTTTCAAAAACTTTCTTCTAGGATCGGCTTTACTCCTTATCCGCATCCGGTTTTAGATCTTCAAATATTGGGAGGTTTGGAAAGAATTTGGACAAAAACCAACCAAGAAGTCGATAGTCTCGGAGGGATTACCACCACAGGAATCAACCCCAATCGAGTGAGTTATCGTGATACGAGCCATTCGCTTAAAGGTTATAGCTTAGGTATTGGATTCGAATGGAAATTTTTAGAAAGATTTACTCTACAAGGGCAGATCTTGCATTTGGATATGCAAGGCCCATCCTCGTTTCGGAGCAACGAATTTCGATTGGATTTTTCACCTTTTCGATACAATCAATATGGCCTAGACTACCAATGGAAATCAACTGGAACTGAAGTGAATGTGAAATTCGTAACGAAGGTCAAAGGTGATTTCAGTTTATTCATAGAAGCAAGTAACATGACCTTAAATAACAAATTACAATCTGGTTATATAACGGAAAACGAAGGTGGGGGAAATACGGATCCTTCCCAAATCTTATTAAAAGTGTATGGGCCTCAAATATTAATTCCGATGTTTTATGATTCGAAGACAATTTTGAGTTATGTTCAAGTTGGTGCTAATTATCGTTTTAATTTCTAAAATCAAAAACTTGTTTTGAACAGTTTGTAAATCAAATAAGGATTTAAACTAAAACAAATATTTTCAACCATAGAGGATTCCAATATGATATGAATTTTATCACCTTTTCCTGTTAATTCGGAAAAGGTTCCTTTTCGATTCTCCATTTTTCTGAGGCTCTTAAAATTTCTTCGGCAAGCTTAGCAAGTCCAGGACCTGATTTTTTGCGATAACAGAGATAGAATTTCCTTTCTGCATTCCAGTCTTCGAATTTAATTTTTTTTAGTTTTGAACTCATCGCATATTCAGATAGAAAACCGATTCCTAGTCCCGCTTCTAATGATTTGATAACTGATTCTACACTTCTTAGTTCCATCGCTATCTTAGAAGCAAATTCTTTTGAAAAAGATTTTATCTTTTTCTCCACTGCTTTTCTAAGAGCAGAACCTGGGTGGAAAAAAACAAAGGATTGTTTTTTTAAGTCCTCGATTCTAATTTTCTTTTTTAGAAAAATGGGATGGTTTTTTGCTGCGCAAGGAATGATTTGATCGGATAAAAATTCTAGAACATTCAAACTTGGTTCAGTTATGGGACCAGTCAAAATTCCAAGATCTACTTCTCCTTTTAATAAGGCGTCTTTTGTTTCCCTATCATCTCCCTCTCTAACGGAAAGAGAAAGTCCTTGTCTTTTTTTTAGGATTTCCTTTAAAATTTGAGGTAGGATCCAAGCAGAGACGGTCCCACCAGCTGAAATCGAATAGTTCCCTTTTAGTTCCTTTTCCTTAGAAAAGCCGTTTTGTATTTCTTCCCATAATTCTTTCATGCGAACAGAATATTGATAGAATCTTTCACCTTCGTGTGTTAGTCGGACAGACCTTCCTCCTCTTTCCAAGACAGTGACTCCTAATTCCTTTTCTAATAGAAAAATTTGTCTAGAGAGTGCTGGTTGTGTTAATCCTAGCAGAGATGCTGCTTTTTGAAATGTGCCTGATTCAGCGATTTCTAGGAAATAAATGATTTGTCTGAATTCCATACCGACATATAACTTTTGGTTATATATTTTATAAAACCAATTTATTTGCATTATATCAATTAATTTGATACCTTATTTACCAAGAGGGAAATATGGGACAAACTCTATATGACAAAATATGGGAAAGTCATCGGATCTTTGAGGATTCTGACTCCGAATCTATTTTATATGTGGATCGTCATATCTTACATGAAGTGACTTCTGCCCAAGCATTCGAAGGACTAAGAACTAAGAAAAGAGATGTAAGAAGAAAGGATCTCACTTTTGGCGTCGTGGATCATAATGTTTCCACAAGAGATCGTAAAAACAGAGATGCAGCAGGACCGGTCTCACGATTGCAGATCGATACAATGGAAAAAAACTGCAAAGAGTTTGGAATCCGTTTGTTTGGTCCGGAAGATCCAGAACAAGGCATAGTGCATGTAATTGGTCCCGAGTTAGGATTCACAATTCCTGGGTCCGTGATTGTCTGTGGAGATTCTCATACAGCAACGCATGGAGCTTTCGGTGCTTTGGCATTTGGAATTGGGACAAGTGAAGTTGAACACGTACTTGCGACACAAACCTTAAAACAGTCCAAAACAAAATCAATGTCCGTTCGATTTGTAGGAAAACCTGGATTTGGAATCACTGCAAAAGATGTAGTCCTTGCGCTCATAAAAAAAATGGGAACTTCTGGTGGCCGGGGTTATACTTTAGAATATTCAGGTGAATGGATTCGTTCTCTTTCTATGGAAGGGAGGATGACTCTTTGTAATATGAGTATTGAAGCAGGAGCCAGGGCAAGTCTTGTCGCACCAGACCAAATCACATTTGAATATTTGAAAGATAGAAAACTTGTACCGAAAGGAAAAAGTTTTTTAGAAGCTATAGAATATTGGAAAACATTTTTTACGGATGAAGATGCAGTATTTGATGAGATGATTGAATTAGATATTTCTAATATAGAACCACAAGTTACGTGGGGGACCAATCCATCTCAAACTTTATCCATTACGGGAGTTGTTCCCAATCCGGAAGAATTTCAAGAGAGTGGGGCTCGAGAGACAGCCACAAATGCCTTAGCATATATGGATTTAAAACCAGGGACTCCTATATCGGAGATCAGAATTGATAAGGTATTCATAGGTTCTTGTACAAATGCAAGGATAGAAGACTTACGATCTGCAGCTGAAGTTGCTAAAGGAAAAAAAGTCCATCCAAAAGTGCAAGCTTTAGTAGTCCCTGGTTCAGGTTCAGTGAAACGACAGGCAGAAGCAGAAGGTTTGGATCAAATTTTCAAAGAGGCTGGATTCGAATGGAGAGAGCCTGGTTGCTCCCTTTGTCTTGCGATGAATGACGATGTATTAAAACCGGGGGAAAGATGTGCATCCACTTCTAACCGCAACTTCGAAGGAAGACAAGGGAGAGGTGGAAGAACGCATTTAGTCAGTCCTTCGATGGCCGCAGCCGCAGCAATAAACGGAAAATTTGTAGATGTGAGGATATTAACATGAGCGTACACAAATGGACAATCCATACTGGAGTAGCGGTATCAATTCCTAGAGAGGATATCGATACGGACCAAATCCTTCCTAAACAATTTATGAAACTCATCGATAAAAGAGGTTTTGGAAAACATTTATTTTTTGATTGGAGGTATTTGGATTTAGAAGGAAAGATACTTAATCCTGAATTCGCTTTGAACCAAGATGGATTTAAGAATGCGAGTGTACTCATCGCATGCAAAAATTTCGGCTGTGGCTCGAGTCGGGAACATGCCCCTTGGGCTCTTTCTGATTTTGGATTTAGAGCGATTTTGTCTCCCTCTTTTGCAGATATATTTTCCATTAATGCGGCAAAAAATGGGATCGCTCTTGTTCGTTTGAAAGAAGACGAAATCCATTCTCTTGGTGAATGGGTTTCTAAAAATCCTGGATCTTCAATTAGGATCAATTTGGAAAAATTAGAAGTACAAGCAGGAGAAAAAACATTTTATTTCCATTTGGATACTGCATCTGTCAACCGGATACGGAATGGTTGGGATGATATTGATAGCACTCTTAAAAATGAAAGAGAGATTTTAGAATTCGAACAGAAACGAAAAATGGAAAATTCAGTTTTAGAAGTGTATTGGTAAAATTTATGAGAAATATTTTCGAAAAGAGTTTCGTGCAAAAAAAATCTGAGTGGCTCTTATGGATCCAATAACCAAATAAAAAGGATATAACTCTAGTTTGGTTCCTGCGAGAGGGATAGGAAGGGCGCGTATGCGGTCGCTCCTTGCGACCGAAGCCCTGGATAGCCCGGTCCCCAATGCATTACTTTTTTGTTATGATCAATAGTGATTTTTGTAACATGAGGAAGTGTTTGGGGACTCGCCCCGAAGAGGTTTTTCACCATCAAAAAGGGGGATTTAAAAAGAAGAGTCTTTCTGTAAGTGGACAAAGATTGATGAGACATTCTCTGGGCGCGAATCCACAAACCCCCGCCCGAGTTAGGCCATGCGGGGAGTGGCTCGTGGGAAGGTGGCAATTTTCCCTCTAACACAATGGTTGTTTTGATGCAGGTCTTAGCTCGAATGCTTAGATTTTACTTGGACCTAAGATCCGTAAGAACAGTTTGTAATGTGTTGAGTCCCCAATGTTCGATATATTTACCGTCCTGCAAACGTACAATATCAATGACATCAATTCTAATCTTTTTGTCTGAGGGAGCAATACCCATTAGTACACCTTTGTGAGTTCCCGTGATGGCCTTGCGAGTGGTTACCTTATCGCCTTCAGCAACTTGGTCTAAAATTTCTACAGTCAGATCTGGAAAGGCTGGTTTTAACACGGAACTGAAAGTATTCCACATTGCATTCGAATCATTCGCATGTTCGGGTGCTGATCGATTGATGAAATTTTCGTGCATTAGTTCTTTAAAGATTACTTCATTACAATTCTGAATGACTTCTTTGTTAAATCGTATCACGACTTGCTTGTTTTTTTCTAAAACATCCATAAATAAGTCTTTGTAGTTTGTGAAACGTATGCAATCAAAAATCTGGGTATTGGTTTTTTGCATTAAATTTTACTGACTGCTCAACACAAACTACCGTTCCTAATATCGGAAACATTTATGGAATTCCAAACCTTCCCGCATCTACACTTCATATTCTATTAAGAAGTAAACCTTACTTGTTGGAAAATAGAGCCTCTGTAGATGCACAATTTCTATTGTGGTTATTATTGTGAATGTGGGACTTTTGTTTTGGAAAAAGATTGATGAGACATAATTTGTGCGCAAATCCACAAACCCCCGCCCGAGTTAGGGAGGAGGGGAGTGGCTCGTGGGAAGGTGGCAATTTCCCCTCTAACACATCCCAAAACATTTGAAAACGAACTTCCGAATTCTCACATTTTTTTTAAAATATTTTCGCTTTTTTGCCGGAACTTGTCCAGTATTTCCACCTTCGTTTGCTATAGAGAGAAAGGAGATCCGTATGTTCCAAAAGAAAGCAGCGTTACGACGTCTTTGGCAAAAACGGCCAAGTTTATGGAGGTTCGGAATTTTCACAGCTACGATCAATCTAATGGTTCTTTCTATTTTTGCATTCGGAATTTGGTCGGCAAGTAACCAAATTCTTTTCCCGAAATGGAAAGGTATCACGAAAGATTTTTTGGAATGTAGTTCTTTAGGAGAAAGACTTTGGGGGAAATTTTGTGGGAATATTCGACTAACAAAAGAATTCGAATTTCGAGAAGTATCCATTCGCTCTTTCAATGGATATGAGTTACCCGGATGGTTTGTACCGGCACTTGCTAACGGAGTAGGATTCCAAAAAGGTGTGATTCTCCTTGTACATGGAGGAGGGGCCGATAGGCGCGAGCTCACCCGTTTTATTCCATTCTATCTCAATCAAGGATTTGATGTTTTTAGTTTTGATTTATCTTGTCATGGTGAAGCACCGTGCCAATTTCCTGGTTTAAGTTTTGGAAATCGAGAATCTGTCGATGTTTTATCAGCATACCTGTATCTTTCGAAAAAATATCAGAATATTCTAATGATGGGATCTTCCGTAGGAGCAACTTCCATATTAATTTCTCTTCCGTTTTTGGAACAAGTAAAGGGACTTGTTTTGGAAAATCCTATGTTAAGTTTCCATCGATTGATTTTGGACTCACCAGAGTCATCTGGTTTACCACATTGGATGGTTCAAACACTAATAGAGTTAGTCACGATTCGAGGAAAATTCGATACATTACTCAGTCCTGAAAATTCTTTACCTTTGGCTGCAAATGTGCCTCTATTGATCATTCATAGTAAAAATGATATGGTTGTATCTTACCAACATTCAATTGCGCTGGCCAAACTTTATTCAGGACCAAGCGAAGTATGGTTTCCTGATTTGGGATCTCATGGGATGGTTTGGGAGGCAAACCAAGTCGAATATGAAATGAGGGTTCGAGATTTTATTCAAAGAAATACAAATGATAGGAAAACGAGGTAGAAAGTGGAAGAATACTTAATTCTAATGCGTTTAGACATACTTACAAAGGAAGCCCAACCATCGCCTGAACAATTGCAAATTTACATGCAACAATACCAAGAATGGGTAAATAGCATCGTGGAAAAGAAAAAATTTAAGTCAGGGACTGCTTTGTCTACAGAGGGGCGGGTCATTCAATCAGACCATCTGATCACCGATGGTCCTTATGTGGAAACAAAGGAATCTCTCGCAGGTTTTATTATCATTATTGCAAATGATTTTGATGATGCTGCAAATATTGCCAAAGATTGTCCTATTTTAATGGGGCCTGGAAATAGTGTAGAGGTTCGAAAGATAGTCGGAATACATCTGGAGGATTAATTGGATAAATTGTATATTCTGAATTAATGAAAAATCAATCTGAGCTTTTGCCGCATTTGTTTCGAACTGAGTATTCAAAAATCATTTCGGTTCTTTGTAAACAATTTGGTTTTTATCAGATAGAGATAGCGGAAGATATAACAAGTGAAACTTTTTTGACGGCTTCACACGCCTGGGGAATTCATGGTATTCCAGAGAATCCTATCGCTTGGTTATATGTAGTTGCTAAAAATAAAGCTAAAAATCTGATTTATAGAGATTCTATTTTGCAAAAAAAAGTTCTCCCTCTTTATCAAAGGGAAAGTTTTGTTACTGATCCAGAATTGGATCTTTCAGAGGAAAACATAAAAGACAGCCAATTAAGAATGATTTTTGCTGTGGCACATCCATCTATTCCTTTGGAGTCGCAAATTGGTTTATCGCTAAGAATTTTATGTGGATTTGGAATTGATGAAATAGCAAGGGCTTTCCTATCGAACCGCGAAACAATTAACAAAAGGTTACTTCGCGCAAAAAAAAAACTTAGAGAAAACAATGCCACTCTGGAATTTCCAAATTCTTTTGAGTTGGAGGAAAGGCTTTCTTCTGTGCTTCGGACCATTTATTTATTGTTCAACGAAGGATATTTTTCTCAAACTCAAGATAGTATCCTTCGTAAAGATTTATGTTTGGAGGCGATTCGACTATGCTCTCTTTTATTGGAAAATACAGATACTAACACCTCTGAAGCAAATGCTCTTCTTGCCCTTCTTTGTTTTCATATTTCAAGATTTGAGGCAAGAATCGATAGAGAAGGTGAGATGATACTTTATGGAGATCAGAATAGGGAACTTTGGAATCAAGATTTCATTAAAAAGGGAGAGTATTTCTTTTTTCAGTCAAATTTAGTACCAAAATTTTCTAAATACCATTTAGAGGCAGCGATTGCATATTGGCATACACGCCCAGAAGAAACGGAAAGAAAATGGGATTTCATTTTCCAGCTTTATACGGGCTTATTGGAAATAGAACCCTCCCCATTATTATTATTAAATAGGGCCTATGCACTATTTAAGGTAAAGGGAAGAGATGCTGCGCTAAAAGAACTTAAAAGTCTGGAACTAAAAAATAATCCTTATTATTTTTTCCTATTGGGAGAATTACATTCAGAATTAGAACCGGAAAACGCAAAGATATACTATAACAAGGCACTGGTCTTTGCAAAGACTGAATTTGATAAGAAGTTGATTCGAAAGCGGATAGTTTGATTTGATAATTTATGATATGAGTTCAGTCAGTAGCAGATGAATCTACGATGATACTTACAAATTGTATCAGAATATTAGGTATTTTTTGTCACACTCACTTTCTTGAAACGATCCTATTTCAATTGTTAATGTTCCGAGATCGCTTGGTAAAGTTTGTTTAACTGTAAGCCACAATTTGGACAATTAGATCCAGATAGTAAAAGCAAACCAAAGAACGCTTCCTACGTTGAACCATGCCATTTCCCATGCCCCTACAATCCAAAAGAAAAAAATAAACGTAAAGTGAATGAGACCCGCTAAAACATAAATAGAATTTGTTGCTACATAATACCTTTGGTAGCGGAGTCCATCAAGCCGTTGCTAATTGGAATTTAACTAGAAGATGAATCGATAGATTTTGAAAGTAGAAGGCCTTGTGGCATTCAAACTTTTTTTTTCTGTTGGCAAAGTGGGGGAATTTTCGTAATTTCAACTAATTCCAATGGAAATTTCTTTTTTTTTAGAACTAAATTTCGGTGAACTGGGACGTTTGTACGTATGAAAGACAATTCCTATCTTGAACTTTTAGACCTGACAAAATCCGGTAACCTACGTGCCTGGACGGATCTACAAAATCGATTTTCTCATTTTGCCAATCAATTTGCTTATAAGATTCTAAAAGATGCAGACCTTTCCCAAGATGTCGTCCAGGAATCTTTCTGGGATTTGTATCAAAATTTAGAAAAAATCACCACGCCAGAGGCTTTTCCATCTTTATTGAAAAGAACTGTCATTAAACATGTAGACCGCATTTTGCGAAAGAAGGAGTCCCAGAATTTGGTTTTTGTGGATCCAATCCAAATAGAACAAAACTCCGGAGGATTAGATGTTTCCTATCTAGAAAAGGAGTGTATTGAAACAATTGAACAAAATGTCAAAAAACTGGAACCAGAAGACCAAAAGTTAATCGAACTCTACTACTACCAAAATTATTCCTTAGTCGAAATTTCCAAATCAGAAGGGAAATCCTTATCTTTTATAAAAAAAAGACATACTCGCGTTAAGAGAATTCTAAGGATTGGAATTGGTGAAACATTCCGGCCAGAAGCAAATTTGAATTTAATGATAGCGGCTTAGGAGATTCATGTGGAAGCAACTCAAGTTTATTCAAATGGACAAATTGAAAATGTTTATCTCGAACAAAGAAAAGTTTTTCTTTGGGGTGAGGTAAATGACAATTCAGCTCGTTACTTAATTGATCGTTTTTTATATCTGGAAGCATTAGATCCTACAAGACCAATCACTCTTTACATTCACTCTCCTGGGGGATCAACTTATGCAGGTTTGGCGATTTTGGATGTGATGAATCATCTTCATAATCCTGTACATACTATATGTTTAGGAATGGCTATGTCTTTTGGTGCTGTTTTACTTCTGGCAGGTGCCAAAGGATATCGTTTTGCTTATCCTCATAGTAAAGTTCTTATTCACCAACCTCATGTTATGGGAGAATTTAAGGGACCTGCAGAAGATATAAGAATATTTGCTGAATCCGTTAGAAGAGAAAAAGATTTGTTAAATGAAATTATGGCAAAGGCAACGGGACAGCCGATAGAAAAATTAAAGGAAGATACAGAGCGGGATACTTGGTTTACTGCAAAGGAAGCAATGGATTATGGTATTATCGATAAGATTATTGGAGGTGATTGATGTTTTTTAAAAGACCAGTTTTTATCCTTAGTATTATGGGTTTGGTTTTCTCCTGTCAGGTGACGTCCCATAATGTGAAACCATATTTTTCTGATAAAGTGAGTACCACCCTCCCTGTCTCCATAGATCCAAAAAAGTATGTAGAATTCCAAGTTGTGAAAGTGGCGGATTGGGAATCTTCCCTAGCTGGTCTTTTGGATTTGGATGATCCCAAAGCAAAGGCAGTCGGATTAAAGGATCGTTTAGAACCAATAGCCATTTATTTCTATCTCGTCAAACATCCAAAATTTGGAACCTATATGATAGATTCCGGTATCGGAGAAAATTTCCCCAAGGGTGAAAATGGAAATCGTGTTAATTCCATCGTAGAATCTCAGATGCATTTTGATAAACTCAAAGTTTATGAAACTACAAGAGCATATTTACAAAAAAACAAAATTGATTTAAAAGGGATTTTTTTCACTCATTTGCATTTGGATCATACTCTTGGAGCTTATGAGATAGATAGAACAGTCCCTTTTTACGTTGGACCAGGTGAGGTGACAAGTAGACAATTCATCAACCTCTTTGTACAAGGTTCCACCGATCACTTGTTAGGCAAAAATCCGAATCTAATCCAGTTTGATTTTGGAAAAAATACCAACGAAATTTTGGTTTTAGATTTTTTTGGTGATAAGAGTTTCTTTGTGCTTTCTGTGCCAGGACATACACCTGGCAGTTTGGCTTTTTATATTCCAGCAAAAGGTGGTGCTCATTTAGTATTAGGAGATTCCTGTCACACACAATGGGGATGGAAAGAAGGCGTAATTCCTGGTAAATTCACATCTGATCCAAATCTAAATCGTCAAAGTTTGGATTTTCTAAAAGAAGTCGCGGGAACAAATGTAATTCAGTTTGTTTATCCAGGCCACCAAGAAAGGATCTCTCAAACCTTAAAAAAATAATTGATTCTTTTTTTTCCATTTTTACTCCCTCTTTTTATTGAAATAATTTCACTATAATTTCTTTAAAAAGAGGAAATTGGTTTGTGTACTTTCTGTTCGAAAGAAATACATACATTGTAAAAAGGAAAACACTCGGGATGATACGAAAGCCAATCGACAAACACTGGAGAAACTTTCTATGTATTTGCCTGATTCCATTCTTAGTTTTTCAATGCAGACTGAATGGATTGAAAAATGACTGTGATCCGAATCATCCTTCCTATATACAAACTTTAACCATACTACTCGGTGTTAGCGATAGTGCTTATTTCTGTGGTAAAGTGGTCCAAAGTCCTTTCGTTAAGAAACTCAAAATTCCTCGTTTTTTAATTGTTACAAATGTAGGTTTGAATTCGGCTACAAGTAGTATCAGTGTTTTTCGGATAAACCCAAATACCGGAGAAATATCACAGGTTTCTGGTTCTCCCTTCCAACTGACCGATCGTCCTCGTTTTTCAGCGACCAATTCCACAGGTACTGTTGTGTATGTGCCAAACATTGGAAATAAATCAATTTCCGTACTCAATCTAAATCCAGAAACAGGAAGTTTATCTTTAAAACATTCTGATTTAGTCCTTTCTTCGACTCCATACTCACTTGCTTTAGATCCGAATGGAAAGTACTTATTTGCAAGTTCTGAACAAAACCCAGAAATTCACCGGATGGCTATCGATTCTTCGGATCAATTGACAATCCTAACACCTGCTATGCCAACCTCAAATCCCTCAGGGGGGTCCGTGGGGAGACTTAGTTTTGATTCTAAGGGTAAACATTTGTATGTCGGACTGACAAGTGCGCCTGGAAACAACGCAGGGATCCAAGTTTTTTCTCTGGATTCATCAACGGGGAGTTTAAGCTCTATTAATGTTTACGTAACAGGCATCAATAATCTTTCTCTTGGAATTTCTGCTAACGGTCAGTTTGTTTATGGATCAAATTATACATCTGAAAATGTTTTTCCCTTTTTGCGAGATGTAAATACGGGAACACTCAGTATACAAACTAGTATTTCTGCAGGAGTGGCACCGGGATATACCATTGTAGATCCACTCAACCGATTTGTTTATGTTGCTAATAGCGGTACAGGTCAGGGGACAATTTCTGCCTATTCCATTCAGCCTACCAATGGAACATTAGCGCCCGTTAATGGGTCCCCTTTTTCTACGGGTTTCAGTCCGATCGGTCTTAGTATCGATCCGAGCGGAAAATATTTGTATTCTTCCAATACGGAAGGAGGAAATATCGCTGGATTTTCCATTAGCGAAAATGGAGCTCTAATCCCGCTCGCTGGATTTCCAGTAACAGCAGGAACAAGTCCATTTTCCATTGAAATTGTTTCTTATTAAGTTTGATTTATAGAGGTTAGCATCTAATAAATCAGATTTTACTTTTTGATGAAATCCTATCTTTTTAGTCCCCACCTTCCATGAAAAAAATCATCATCCAGTTTTTGTTTTTCTTTGAAAATCCAACACGGTGGTCCATTGGGCTTCTCAAATATTGTTCGCAAATATAACCTACTTGGCCATCCGAAATACATACTTTTTTCCAATTACATGGTTCGTTTGGATTTGCCTTTATATTAGTTTCGTCATACTCGTTTTTTACGAATTCCCAGCTAAGTTGTGTTAGTATTGTACCTTGTTTGGAAGGTTTGTTTCTTATGTTGACAGTATTTCCTGTGATGAGTGAAAAACTATAGGAATCAATGGATTCTGGTGTAAGATTAAACAAAAAGGGTGCAGACCAAATATTGTCTTTATAGGTAAAACCAAGATTAATGGTTTGAGATAAAACATTCCAAAAGTCAGAATTTTTAGGATTTTTATCAAGTTTCCAGTATTTTAGAAATTTTCCTTTTCCCATCCCGTCTTCCGAAAACGCGAAGGAAATTTGAGGATCCACTATCGATTCAATAAATTTTACATCTTTGTCTTTTACCGATTTTTCTAACTTCTGTTTGAAGGAAAAAAAATCTTTATCTTCTCTGGAGGTATCAACTGGTTTTAGAAATACAGGTTCGAACGGTTCACAAGGTAGTAGTGGAGAATAAAAAGATGTGAGTAAAATAGATATAACAATGATCTGCGGTTTCATAGAAATTTTTAATTTCCTTATTTGTCTAGAATGTTCTAAATGATATAAGAATATCTGAAAAAACAATCAATTTTTATCGAGAGTTTTGATTTGGCGGAGTTTAAGTTAGTCGGGCTCATAGTCAAACCCAGCGATGTATTTTAGACTTAGTAAAGCTCTTTCGTATTCTACCAATGCATCAATATATTTCAGCCGAGTTTCATTGTATGATCTTGTCGTGTCTAAAAACTCAAGTAATGTTGAACCTCCTCCTTTATACGCCAATTCTACAATTTTAACTGCTTGTTGCGATTTTAACAATGAGATCTGACGCATTTGTTCTAAAGCTTCAAATCGGACTTTGATTTCTTCTTCTGTAATTGCTATTTCCTTGGCTAAATTCAAATACAACTCTTCTCGAAATAGAGCTGCTTGGTTTTTGGCCGATTGACTTTTAGCTATCTCACCTTGGTTACGTGAAAACACCGGTAATTCCATATTTAATGACATACCATACATATATTGGTTCTGTTGGACCAGTGAATCAAAAAGGATATTTACGTTTGGAACAGCATAAGCTTTTTGCAATTTAATATTAGCTAAAGCAACATCTTCAGCATTGGCTAATGCTAGATAATCCGGTCTTCCTCCTGTTGCTAGTTTTAAAAGTTTATCTGAATCAATTTGTGGTAATAATTTTAAAGAATCTAAATTGCCGGAAAGAACAATATCAATTTCACTTGGATTTAATCCCAATACAACGATTAGTTCATTTTTTAATTTTAGATAATCTACTTGGGCAGAAACTTTTGCTACGGCATACTGGTCTTGTGCTACTTCTGATCGTAGTAATTCGAGTTTAGAAATATCTTCTTTTTTAAACCTAATTTTGTTAATTTCAACGATGTTAACTAGGTTTTTGTAATTTTCTTCTGCGAGTAGGTATCTTTCGCGTGCGGCTAACGTTGCAATGAATAAATTGCCAGTTCCTAATGAAATTTTGCGAAGAGACTCTAAAAAAATCAATTCGTCCATCTTTAGTTTTTTGTTAGCTACGTTGATCCTTTCTTCTCTTTTATTTTCTGTTTCATAAACAAAACCTAAACTAACACCATATTGGTTCCTGTTGGGATCAAATTGTTTTGAAGTTGGATTGAAGGGCAACACATCGGCCACAATATTGATGAAAGGGTTGGGTCTTAAGCCTGCTGTAATTCGATCGGCTTTGCTGAATTCAATTTCAAATTTTGCGATCGCCACTTGTTTGTTGTTTTTAATTGCAAATTGAATGGATTCATCAAAATTAAATTCCTTTTTTACTTTTTGTTTTGAGTAAATAGGTAAAGACAAGAATCCAAATAAAAAAAGAAAATAAATGGATGAATGGAGAATCGATCGATTAATTTTCTGCATGATTCATTTTTCTTTCTTCATTAAGATAACAAAGTAGGGGGATTGTAAAATTCCCAATGATAAGAGTGAATAATAATCCACCTACGATGACTGTGGCCATTGGTCTTTGGATATCTGATCCAATTTCATTTGTTAACATGGCTGGTAGTAAACCAATGATAGCCGTTGTCAGAGTTAAAAATCTAGGGCGGAATTGAATTTCCGAAACATGTAGTAGTATTTTTTTTAGTTCAGCCAAACTTTTTATTTCTCTATTTGTTTTTTCGTGATTGAAGTTGGAAACAAAGAGAACTCCTCCCATAATTGAAATTCCAAAAAGAGAAATAAGTCCAACTCCAGAGGAAACGTTAAAGTGCATACCTCTAAAAAAAAGAAATAATAGTCCTCCGAGCGCTGCAACAGGAATACTCGACATGACCAATAGACTATCAGAAATATTATGAAACATGAGGTATAAAATGAATAAAATCAAAGCAAATGTAAGTGGTACTGCTATCATTAATCTTTTACTTGCTCTTGTTAGGTTTTCAAATTGACCTCCCCATTCGATTTCCACATCGGAAGGAAGTTTGATTTGTTTGTTTACGATTTTTTTGGCGTCTTTTACGAATCCACCCTGGTCTCTCCCCTCAATATTGATCCAAACAGAGACCATCCTATTTCCGTTTTTGCGAGCGATTTTTGCTGGCATTTCTTTTAATTCTAGTTTTGCAACAGAAGATAATGGGTATTTGCTTTCATATTTACTTTTAATATTGATGTTTCCGATTGAATTAACAGATGTTCTGTATTCTTCTGGATAGCGGACCGTGATATTGTAAATATGGTTGTCTAAATAAAGTTTACTAATTTCTTTTCCACCTATCGCCATTTCAGTAATGTCCTGGATATCGGAAAAGTTAATTCCGGCTCTTGCTGCTGCCTCTCTATCAATTGATATCACCAATTCAGTGTTTGGTCCTTCTTGTTCAATTCCAATTGCAGAGACTCCATCTAACTTCTCCAAAGCGGACTCGATTTCGGTCGCTTTTTGCCAGAGAACAGAAACATCTCGTCCTGAAAGTTGAATAGAAAGGTCGGCTGCTGATCCAGTCACTGCTTCCGCAACATTGTCAAGAATGGGTTGTGAAAAACTAAATTTAGCGCCAGGAACTATTTTTTCAAATTTTTCTTTGATTTGTTCAATCATTTCTGATTTTGAGCCAAAGGTTTTCCAATTGGAGTAATCTTCTAATGTGATTAAACCTTCAATTCTATTTGGTCCAAATGGATCTGTTCCATCATCATTTCTGCCTGATTGTGTGATGATTACCTTTGCCTCTGGGAATTCACCTACAGCTTCTCGTAATAAATTGGCTACGTTTGCTGTTCGATCTAAATGAATTCCTGTTGGCAGTTTGCATCTAAAGTTAATGGCACCTTCGTCTAACTCCGGTAAAAACTCAGTTCCAAGTCCTAAGAAAACTAAAAAAAGGAGTGAGATCACTATGATATAGATTCGTAAAGTAATCTTTTTTGTATGATCTAGAAAATAGCCAAGGAAACGAAGGAAGTGGGTTCTTGCTTGTGTGAGAATAAAAAATTCTTTAGTTTTGCGGCGATGTTCTTCATTAAAAAAACGGGAAAAGATGACAGGTAATACCGTTAAAGAAAAAAGTAGGGCACCAATAAGTGTGAATGCCAATCCAAAGGCCATCGGTTTAAATAATTTTCCCTCCACTCTTTCAAATAGAAAAATTGGGAGGTAAGCACAAAGAATCACAGAAATTGAGAAAAAGACTTCTTTCTCTGTATGTCCCGAAGATTGAAGAATTATTTCATCTAAGGAAAGTTTCTTTTTCGAAAGGGACGATAAGGTTATGGTTGCAATGATCCCTTCTATGATTACAATGGAGCTGTCTACAATGATTCCAAAGTCAATAGCACCTAGTGAAAGTAAGTTGGCAGGGATTTCAACTAGATGCATTAAACAAAATGAAAATAATAAAGAGAAAGGAATAGTAACAGCGACAGCGAGTGCTACTCTGTAATTTCCTAGAAGGAAAATTAAAACAATCATTACGATTGTAATTCCTTCCATCATGGTTCTAACAACAGTTTTTAAGGTATTGGATACGAGTTCTTCTCTATCATACAGGATTCGAATACGTACACCTTTATTTTTTAGAAAACCTTCTAAGTTTTTAATTCTATCTTTTACTAATCGTAATACTTCAGTTGGGTTTTCCCCTTTTCGCATCATAATGATGCCTTGCACACCTGAATTGATTTCTTTACCAGGTTTTAATCTGTATCCTAGAATTCCTTTTGGTGGATGCGGTATAACTCTAACCTTCCCAATATCTTTTACATAAATCGGAATGTCTTTTTTTTCTGTAACAATGATGTTTTCGATATCTTTTTCATTTTCAATAGCACCTAACGCACGCACTGGGATGGCTTGGTTTCCATGTTTGAAAATGTTTCCACCGGTATTCGCATTGTTTTCTTCGATTGCGAGAACCAAATCACGTAGGAAAACATTATATTTGTCCTGGTTAATCGGGTTGATTTCGATTTGGTATTCTTTGATGTCACCACCGAACGTAATGACGTCAGCAACACCCTGGATTTGTTGAATTCGAGGTGCTAATTCCCAATCCTGGATACTTCTTAGTTCCATTGTAGGTAAACCATCTCCCTCCAATGCATAACGTAAAATTTCTCCTACAGGAGAAGTCAATGGACCTAATTCTGGAACTTCAGTTCCTTCTGGTAATTGTATAGACTTTAATCTTTCGTTGACTTGGTTTCTTGCAAAGTACTCATCCGTGTGATCTTTAAATGTTAAGCGAACTACAGAAAGTCCGAAGATACTTTGGGATCTAGTTGTTGTTAATCCGGGAATTCCGGTTAATGCACGTTCTAAGGGTATTGTTACTAACTTCTCTACTTCAGAAGAGGCTCTCCCATCAAATTTTGTGATAACGATGACTTCTGTATCAGAGACGTCTGGATAAGCATCAATCTTTAGATGTGTAACCGAATAAATTCCAAATGCAGAGATCATTAAAAAACAAAACAGTATGACGGGTGAGTTATTGAGTGAAAAGCGGATGAAACCCATTAGTATCCGAAGCTAAGTCCTTTTAATAAGGTTGAACCATGAGAAACAACTTGGTCATTAATTTTAAGTCCTGATAATACTTGAGTATATTCTTCAGTTTCGATCCCTGTTTCCACTTGAATCCTTTGGAATGTGCTGGCGTCAACACGTTTAAAAATATAACTTGTGTCACCAATTAAGATAATAGATTCGTTGGGAACAGATAACGCTTCTATGTTTTCCAGTTCAACTTGTCCTGTCCCAAACATACCAGGTTTGAATTGATTGTTAGTATTTTTTGTAACGATCAAAACCTTTACAGTTCGACTGACTGGATCAATCACATCTGAAACGGAATCGATTCGGGTTTCAAATCGCTCACCAGGGAAAGCTGAAAACTTTATATAAAGCCTGGATTGAATTTTTACTCGATTTAGTTTTGTTTCAGGAATATCTCCTACGATCAAAATATTTCCCGGTTTGAGTTTTGATAATTTGTCGATTGGTATTCCTTGCATGCGAAGACGATTTAGGTTTTCTTCCATTGAAGCACCCATTTGTTGTAGTTGAACTTGGGCATCATTCAATTCTTTACCGGCAGCAGCTTGGTTTTCAACAAGATACTTTAAACGGGAATAGGATTTTTTTGCTCCATAAAGAGCTGCTTTGCTTTTGAGGTATTCTGAATATATGACGGATTGTTCTTCCGTTTCAAAGTGATAGGAATAATTTGCTTCTTTGGACGAAACGCAAACAACTGCTATACGAACTGGAATTGAAAGAGCTGCACCTAAATTCCTGTATTCTACATTAGCAAGTGCAATTGTAGATGGGAGGTCTCCTTCCGATTTTTTAATGATCTCGCCGTCTTGGATGGAATGGAAACTGGCGATGCGAGGCCGATTTTCTTCAGGTTTTGATTGGCAAGAAATGGAAAAAACAAGACAAAGCAGATTGCTAGATATTTACGCTTACCAATTTCTCTTCTTAGTTAACTTGCCTTCGAAGGGAAGGCAATCGGAAAAATGATTTTAGTTAATGAAAAAGTTGGATTCTAGATAGACCGTCCCTATGGCTCGTTAGTCATTTTGTGGTAATGGCAACAGTTGGTGGCTTGTTCGAAAATTT
This sequence comes from Leptospira soteropolitanensis, assembly GCF_026151655.1. Lineage (GTDB taxonomy): Bacteria > Spirochaetota > Leptospiria > Leptospirales > Leptospiraceae > Leptospira_A > Leptospira_A soteropolitanensis. The sequence goes on from NZ_JAMQPN010000011.1 coordinate 21,870, forward strand.
TAGAATCGAATTTCCTGAGGATTTATAGGATTGAGATTTTCACCAATGAAAAACTAAATACTCTCGAAAAATTAGGGAATTTCCATTTACTTTTGCCCGAGGAAATGAGTCTAAATGGGAATTCATTTTCTGGAGAGAAACATTTGCGATTTTTATCATTTTTTCTTTTTATATTTTTTACCTTTATCTTGATTCAATGCAAAGCTTTCGGAAAGGATCCGGAAGGATCTCATCTAGAAAAAATAAAAACATCTACACATTATGACCATACTCGCGAACAATTTGTAAATCGTAGGCCTGACGTCCTGGAAAAAATGAGAGAGAATCAAAACTTCTTCTCTCTCTTCTTTAAATTTATGTTTGGTGGAGATAAACACCAAAAACCTGATGTGAAGTTACCCGAAGAAAAACCTGACTTCGAAGAGTTTTTAAAACCAGACGAAACCATAAAATTTATTTGGTTTGGACATTCTACCTTTCTTGTGAATATAGAGGGAAAACTTTTGTTCTTTGATCCCGTCTTTTCTGAATCAGCAGCCCCTTTTAGTTTTATGGTAAAACGATTTCAAGATGCGGTAGTCAAATTGGAAGAATTACCTCCTATTGATTATATTATCATATCCCATGACCATTATGATCATCTCGATATGCAGACCATTGAATTTTTTAAATCCACAAATACTAAATTCATCACACCGCTTGGCGTTATTTCGCATTTAAAAGAGTGGGGAATCACAGAAGATCGCCTAACGGAGCTAGACTGGTGGCAAAGTGAGGATTTAGGAAAACTCAAAATTGTTTGCACACCGGCCCAACATTTTTCAGGACGGAGAGGAATGAATGGGAACAAAACTTTATGGTCCTCCTGGACTATCATTGGAGAAAAAGAAAGGTTCTATTTTAGCGGTGATTCGGGGTATGATGTACATTTCAAAGACATTGGAGATAAATTTGGACCATTTGATCTTACTTTTATTGAAAATGGCCAATACAATCCTATGTGGGAAGCCGTACATGTTTTACCTGAACAAACAGCAAAAGCACATTTGGATTTAAAAGGGAAACGTCTTGTTCCTGTCCATTGGGGGATGTTCAACTTGTCTTTACATAGTTGGTATGAACCTGCAGAATCATTAGAGAAACAGGCGAAAAATTACAAAATAGATATTCTTACTCCGAAATTTGGACAGATGGTAAAAGTTCGTGAACCTAACCTAATGGAACGTTGGTGGAAAAAATTCATGCAGTCGGAATGAAAAAGAACGAATTAAAATCTGAATTCAGATTATTTTTTTGTAAAACTCTGAATCATTAGAGATTTTTTATATCCAAGATTCTTTTTGGTCCACCCCTCCCTTTGAAAGGAGTAGTAGGTATGCTAAAAAGATTTTTTTTAATTTTTCCAACAGTTCTCTGGTCTTTAATCATTTTCTCTTTGTTTTTGATAGGTTGTGCTTTCAAAGATAAAAACACCGAAAAATCATTGTTTGTTGGAATACTCGGCCTCGTTTCTTCCTTTTCTGAAGAGAAAAAAACAGCAGAGGAAACAAGTTCAGGATCCTCTGCTGAATTCGAAGTTTTATCGGTGTCAAAAGAATTTGTTTTTGAAAGTGCCAATTTTACTCTTGAAGGAAAAAATTTAGATACTGCAACAGGAATACAATTGTTTGGTGATGGATTTTCAAAGTTCTTGAAAATCATAGAAGTAAGTAGTTCCAAAATTGTTGTAACAGTGTTACATTGTTCGGATTCTCCGTTTGTTGTTTTCCCCTTTGGAGACAAAGGAAATCAACGTCAAATTTCCATTCCTTGTCTTGGTAGTTTTCGTTATTCCTTGCGATCGCTTCTCTATGAACAAGGAGTTGGCATTTCTCCATTGCAACCTCAATTCAATCAAAATTCTTTAGAACTTTTGCGGACTTTGGGAGATTTGGAATTTATTTCAGAACCCGCATTGCCAGAGGGAATTCAAATCAATAAAGAGACGGGGGAAATTTCTGGGATCCCTTTGGAAACAACAGGAAACGAATTTCGATCGTTTCAAATCGTTCTTCGAGTCAAAACAAATCCCAGTCTTAAAATTGAATCGCAATTGAAAATGATAGTAGTTTCGGAAGAGGAGAAGTTTAATCGAACTTGTCGGTCCATTTCACAGACTTCCACTTGTAAAGGACCCTCGCCGCACCTTTGTTCCAATTCCTCAATCTGTTATATAAGCCAATTTGGTTGTTTGACAGATCCAAAATGTGGATTTTCTGAATGAAGGCCTTTACGCCAGCGATTGCAGCGGAAATCCTTTCGCAAATGCGAAAGATTGGAGCGAAAAGCGCGGTCGCATAAAGTAGTGAAACAATGCTGAACCTAGAAGATTGCGAGGCGCCCTTTTTAAAAATTTTAGAACCAACACAATAGAATGGATACCAATTTAAGAAACAATCATTAGGATTTTCTATGTTAAAACATTTAGTTTGTATTCCCATCATCTCCTTCCTCATGTGGAGTTGTTCGCAAAATAAGGAAGAGGGCCTGATCCCCGGCACAAAACTCACCGGTGATGCATTAACTGATGCAGTGGTTCTTTCTATCTTAACCACTCCTAGTTGTCAATATTTGACAAATGAAAACGCAAACACCGCATTTCAAGTCAATGGATCTATTTCCATTTGCAGTGTACAATCTGTTAGTGGGTCACTCACAGTACAAACAGCAGGGACATATGAAGTGACGGCCACCTCTGGTAGACAGACACTTACCTCCACTAGTTGTAATTCTAGTCGATTTGATTTCCTTGTTTCCTTAAAAGAGGGGAATACGGAATTATTTAGTTCTTCTGCATCGGGAGCAAAACAGATTAGTTTAGAATCTGGGAAAACATATAGTATTCAGTCGACAGGGCTTGTGAACCCTTCTGATTACCAATGCCAAGGGAAAGCTGTAAGTTCAAATATTACGCCTTACCGAATCAATCTCCGTAAACTCTAAGTTTTTTTTAGGATTTTTTTGTTTTGGCAACAGCGGAAGGTTTCCTTGGACTTTAGGTAGTTTCCGCAATTGCGGAAATCTACCATCGCATTCCTGTTAGTTTGTGGATAAAATGTTCCCATGAGATTATTTGGTGGGTTTATTTTTTTTCTAGGACGAAAAAAAGGGACTTTTTGGAGATCCGTGTTTTTTCTCTTACTTGGATCTTTTCTGTATTGTACTTCGGTAGATAAAAAAACTTATTTCAACGGTTTCTACAAAACATCACAATACCAGCCACACCAACAATTGAGTTATGCAAAAAAATATGGGTATCATTCTGAATGTTTGGTGCTAATGGAAGGACCCGTTCCCAGTCGGATGGAACCTTGTGCCATTGGAGACCTTCGGTCGGGAAAGGATTTATATCGTGAGACAGAAGTGGAAGTAGCAGGAGATTCTTTTCCTGTGGATTGGTACATTGCTGGTTATGGATATGGGTTACACGTAAACCAAGAATACTATCAAAGTATTGCATTTTTTACGAGTTATTCACAGAATAGAGGGCTCCCTCGGTTTTCTCCCTTGTATTACAAACGTGATATATATGGAACAGAAGTAATGCAATATTATTCAAGGTATCCTTATCGAGTTTATCCTTTTTATCCAGGACGCAGGTAGAAGATTTACGATTGACGGAAAGGGAAAATTTAATATTAATTTAGGCAAAAGTTTTAAATTTTTGGAATGCCATGAAAGAACCTTTTCGTTTCGTTTTGTTTTACTATCTGATTTTTTATTTATTGATCTTCCAATTACCCATTTTCGGGAAAGAATCTGAGAGTTTACGCATTGGATTTGGATCTTGCTTACACCAAGACAAAGAAAGTCCCATTCTGAACCAATGGGAAAAAGAGTCCTTCGATTTAATTCTTCTGTTAGGTGATAATATCTATGCAGATTCTTTAGTTGCAGAAGAAAAAATCCCAGCGTATCAAAAACAATTTGTTAGACCTCAGTGGAAAAAAATTCGAGCTACTTCCCAAATTCTTGCCACTTGGGATGATCATGATTATGGAATTAATGATAGCGGAAGCGAATATGTGGATAAAGAAAAGAGTCGTGAAGTTTTTATCTCACAAGTCGGAGCTCTTATGCCCAAAGGCCGTCGTTTGGGTACGAAGGATGGTAAAGGAATTTTTCATTCCTACTTTCTAGATTTCAAAAAGAAAAAAATCCATATAGTGATTCCTGACACAAGGTTTTTTCGTTCTGAGTTAAAACCATCTTTTTGGTCTTTTTTCACGGGGAAAAAACATTATCGACCCAATGAAAACTTGGATGCCACCCTTCTTGGAGAAGAACAATGGAAATGGCTTACAGAAGAATTAGAAAAACCATCTGATTTTCTTGTTTTTGTTTCAGGAATTCAAGTTATTCCCACCGAACAACCGTTTGAAAAATGGGGAAACTTTCCTAAAGAACGGGAAAAACTATTTCAACTTTTGGGTTCTGCCAAAACATCTGATTTAGTGATTCTTTCTGGTGATAGACATATTGCAGAAATCTACGAATATCCAATAGAGGACAAAAGAAAGTTCATTGAGATCACGTCAAGTTCACTCAATTTCCCTTTACCGTTTCTTACTTTAGAATACGATTCTAGATTTAAACTTACCCCAGCTTTTTTGGAAGAAAACTATGGAGTGTTAAGGATTCAAATCAAAGAGGGAAAATTGGTTTGGCGGGCTGAGATTAAAGACAAAATTGGAAATGTAGTCAGAGAATATGGTAACAATGATTCTAATTAAAATTTCTATTAAGGAACGATAGGAGGATTTCCATTTTGAAACCCAAACAAAAAATTTTAGAAAGTTCCTTTGCTTTGTTTCGTGAGAAAGGATTTCAAGCCACGGGCATTGCTGAAATTTTAGATAAGGCAGGTGCCTACAAAAAAACCTTATACGATCATTTTAAATCTAAAGATGATATCGGTTTTGAGTATTTAAATTATTTATCTGAGCAACAAAGAGTGGTTATGCTAAAGGTTTTGGGAAAAGCCAATAGTATGTCGGATTTTATTGAAAAATGGGTTAATTTTATTGTCAGAAACCAGAGAAATACCTCGAGAAAGGATTGCCCCATTGCACTTTTTTCTGGTGAGATATCTCATTTGGGTCAGTTCGATACCTATCGAAATAAGGCTGTACATCATGTTCTAGAAACGGTTGAAACATGTATTTTGAAATTTGCTCCCAGTTTAAGATCCGATCAGGTAAAGTCATTGAGTTATGAATTGTATATGAGTTACCTCGGTGGACTTAGATTGTATGCATTAACGAAAGACAGAAAAGTTATCGAACGGATGAAATCCCAAATGATCGCATCCGCAGAAAGAATTATAAAAAATTAGATGATAAGATTATCTCATTCTTTTTGTTCTATTTTTTCTTTTGGGATTTCTTGTACAAACATCCAAATGATTCCGTCTTTCACTTTTCCAAGACCAATATAAAGATAGTAAAAAGGATATCCTAAGGGTCCTGGTTTATATTCTTTTTGAACAACTGGTTCCCATTTCTGACGCACCTGGACCTGCACTGAAGACAATTGGACAGCGTTTGATAGGTATTTCAGTTTTCCTTCCCATCTTTCAATCGATTCAGAAACCTTACTTAGCTCGGCTTCCACCTTTAAAGTTTCTTCCAAAGTTTTGGCAGTTTTTAGAATTTCAAGGAGGCGAATTCTCATTTTCAAAGCGTTTTCCATTCGAATCTCTGTATCGCTGTAATCTTCTGTGACATCTTTTGCCGATACATCTTCAGAATAGTTTTGAGATTGGTTTCTTAAAGTGGATAAGAATAACCTTAGTTTTTCTGCAGGGATTTTGAGTTGAATGATTCCATTGGAGCTATATTGAAGCGCATAACCTCCGTAAGTTTCTGCAAGTTTGATGATTTCTGTAACTTTTGATTCAATTTCCTTTGATTGTAAGTTGACATTCACTGAATAAACCATCATTCGTTTTTGAATTTTGAGTTCATTGGAATAACTGTCTGTTTTGGGAGAAGGGGCCGAAACTGACGGTGCATAATCGGCTTGTTCTTCGTTGGCGCGGATATGAGACATCTCTCGTTCCATCCCTTTGGCCGAGGAACACTGGATCAAAAATAGAAAAAAACTAAGAAGTAGTAGGGAGTTTGGTAAATATTTTGAAAAAACCATGTTGGATACAGAGTTTAATCATTTCTGTATCCAACCGCAATCTTTTTTACGTTCCGATTTGGGATTCCAAAAATCTTCCATATCCTTTTTCTTTCCCAAGAGAGGCGACAGGTTCCCCCTTATCGATAGCCAGTTTGCCATTGATAAATACCTTTTTAACAGTGTCATCGTTACGGCGAACCCAACGTTTAAAATCTTCCATAAATGGCATTGGCGCTTCCACATCTTTTGCAAGCGAGTCATCTAGTTTGGTTGGATCAATCAAAACTAAATCGGCTCTTTTACCTTCTTTGATGTATCCTGCATCAATTCCAAACCAATCTCCAATTTCTCCTGTTAGCCGGTGGACAGCTTGTTCCATAGTCATAAATGGTTTGTTTTCTAATTCTGCATCTCTAACTAACTTTAACATACGAAGTGGGAAGTTATAATGAGCCATACCGCGTAGGTGGGCACCTGCATCAGAAAAACCTATGAGTACATCCGGGTAAGATACAATTTTTTGTAATGGTTCCTTTCTATGGTTTGCCATTACTGTATACCAACGCACATTATTTCCATGTTCGGCCACAAGGTCAAGAAAGGCTGTGACCGAGTGAACTCCCTTTTCTTTAGCAACATCATCAATCGATTTTCCAATCAACGATTTGTCTGGTGCATCTACAATTTTAGTTTCTCTAAAATTTCTGTGGAAAACTCGAGGCAAAAACCAATTGGTCCATTGGCGTTTGAACCAAGAACGATATTTGGGATCTTTCATCAGTTGTTTTCTTTCTAACTCATCTTCAATATGATTTGCTTTGGCACCTGCTGCAAACTCTTCAAAAACAACTACGTCCATTCCATCTGCATACAAATCAAACGGTTCTGGGAGGGCCTGGAATCTAAAGTCAGATTTAAAGATTGTATTGGTAATGCGACCAATGAGACCAAGTAGCTTATATAAACCTGGATCAAATTTAACATCCATAAGAGAAATGATAGTTGTTTTGAGTGGTTTGCGAAAAAGTCCAAAGGCCTCTTTTAAAAACATTAAAACATTGATTTTCGTAGAAACGTTTGGAACACCTTGGAAGATTTTTCCTCTTTTTCTTAATGTTTTGTTTAAGTATTGGTATTCTTTCCAATTTGCATAAGTGGAAGGCAGTGGCCTTGATCTAAACCGGGAACCGTCCATTTTATCCCAAATTAATGTATTGATAGATAGACCCATAAAACCTTGGTCCAGAGCTTCTTCAAGAATTTGGTTCATTTTCTCTAACTCTTGTTTTGTGGGAACTTCTCCCTTAGTTAATGATCGTTCGAGTCCCATAACATGTGCTCGAATGGCGGAATGTCCAGCAAATGAAGTGACATTGGGACCAAGTGGCATATTGTTTAAATGTTTTTTATATTCTGCAGCCGAATTCCAATTTTTTTTACTCTCAAGGATCGATAAAACATTCTTTCGCGGAATGGCTTCCACGCGACTAAACATATCTGCCAAATCAACCGGATCACCCACGGCTAAACTTAGAGAACAACTTCCCAGGGAGATGGTCGTAATTCCGTGGCGTACGGATTCAGAGAGATCAGGTGCCATTTCAATTTCTGCGTCATAATGAGTGTGGAAATCGATAAAACCAGGTGTTAACCATAGGCCTTTTGCATCGACGACTGTTTCACCAGGCTTCGGACTAAGTTCCGTTTTTGAAATGGTTGTAACCACTCCTTCTTTGATTCGCACATCACCTACAAAAGATGGATTTGTACTACCGTCAAAAATACGTGCCTGTTTGATAAGCGTGTCTGCCATGATACCTCCGTAAAAACCAAACGAAATTATGGCAGATTGACAAAGTTTTGTCAATGATTCGTTAAGAATCACTCAAAAGATTCTCTGGACGAAATCTCTCTTTGTTCAGAGAGATGCCACAAGCTTTGTCGCTAAATCCACTAACTCTGCTTCGGTGACCTCTCTGTTGTTTTCCTGGGAAGAAATGGTTTTCGCTGTTTCAAACAAACGGTGGATTTCCGTTGGTGGAATCAAAATTCCTTTATTTTCCAATAAAAATTGGATCGCTCTATGGCCTGATTGGTTGGTAAAGGAAATGGTTTCTGCATCTTTTCTGCCCACAAATTCGGGAGAGAAAGTCCTGTAAGCACCTTTGGATTGTTTGATGGTCTTTGCCACTCCATCTTGATGGATTCCTGATCTATGAGAAAAAATATCTTCCCCAATAATAGGAGCTTTTTCTCCAATTGGTATGCCAGTCATTTCTGAGATTCGTTTGGCAGTTGGGTAAATTCTTTGGAAGTTAATTCCTAAAGATTCACCATTCTGATGTAAGGCGATGCATGTCTCGTATAAATTTGTATTTCCCGCCCTTTCTCCCAATCCATTCAATGCGACTTCGATTTGTTCAGCTCCTACATAAACACATTCAACGGAAGTTGCAGTAGCCATTCCTAAATCATTATGGGTATGAACAGAAACTTTGGCTCTCTTTCCAATAAACCCACTTATATCCTTAACCATATTCACAAATATCATTGGTCGGTAACGTTCCACTGTATTAGGTAAGTTAATGATATTGGCACCTGCTTCAATTGCCGATAAAAACGCATCTTTTGTGAATGCAAAATTTTCTATGGCATCACCAAAATGTTCCCCAGAGAATTGGATTTCTACATCCGGTCCTACAATGGATCTGGCAAAGGTGATTGATTTTTGTATCTTTTTTATGACTTCTTTTTCAGAAATTTTTAAAACATTCCGAATGGAAAAATCACTAACAGGGTAGACAATGTGCATTCTTGGTTTGTTTGCATGTTGGATGGCTTCCCAAGTTTTAGCGATTTCTGTTTCGTTGGCTCTCGATAAACCTGCGATCGGTTTCCCAACTGGTGCTCGTTTGGCTAAGGTTTTACTAGCTAAAAATTCAGTTTCGTTGGAAGAAGGAAATCCTACTTCGATTCCATCGACGTTCAATTCCACAAGTAAGTCAAAGACTTCAATTTTTTCCTCTAAGGTCCAAGGTCTGCGCAAGGCTTGGTTTCCGTCCCTTAAGGTTACGTCTTGGATTTTGATTTGGTTTGGTTTCATGGTTCCTCCACATCCGCTGCCACTACCACCGGGAGGACCAAAAATAAAAAAAGCCCACTTCCCGGTTGGGAGTGGGCTTTGTCACACAGCACTATCTCCCTCGATCTATAAAAGTTCGAGGAGGAGGAGCAACTGAATGTTAGCAGATAATTTCATTGTTAACTTTTAGACGAACAGCCAGCAGGATTCCTGTCAATTTTTTTTAAGTGTAAGTCGGGAAATTTGCACAAGGAATATTTGGATCCCAAACCCAATGGGGATGAGAAGGGTGAAAGAAATTTGAAAACCTAATCCAATGGCCACTGTAGAAAGGATACTGGTGAGAAAGAAAGCCGAAAATACAAGTCCAGATACAGGTAACTCAGCTTTAAGTTTAGCAAGAAAGAAAACGGCAATGGATGGTCCGAGGGTATAAGAAAAAATGGTAAGACCTACTTCCAAAATTCCTTTTTCCCAGGTTTGGATCAGAAAGTAAGGGATAAAGCTTGAAACAAATAGAGTGAGTCCAAAAAACAGAGAGAGTGTGCGAGGACTAAACCACTGGTCCATTCCCCAATCACGAGCCCAGGTCAAAGAGAGGGAATTGATTGTGGAACTTAATGTAGACATGGCACTTGCCAATATTGCGGCGACAAGGATGCCAAGTAGTGGTGAGGGAACTTCTTCCACAATGAATCTGCTAAACACTTTGTCGGGTGCCATTGTTTGGCCTGAATAAAAAAGATAAAGCAGAGACCCAATCCAAAGAAAAAGGATAAATTGAAGAAGGACGACTATCCCACTCCCGATGAGTATCTTTTGACCAGATGCTAAATTTTTAGTAGCAATGACTCGTTGCACAAGCATTAGGTCAGTTCCGTGGGAACCAATAGAGATAAATGCTCCACCGATTAGAGCAAATAAGATGAAGTAACTATTGTCACCAGATGGAAGGTAATCAAAGACAAATAAATTAAACTTTTGCGTTGTCTTAAGGATACTGATTCCTTCTCCAAGAGGGATTTCTAATTTATTGATGAGTAGTCCTAGTGCAAATATTCCACCAAAAATATAAATAACCCATTGCAGTACATCAGTAAAAACAATCGCACGAAACCCACCGACAACGGAATAAATGATAGTGACAATACTTAGTGTGGTTAATGCAACCATCCCTAAAATTTCCGGAGATAGATTTAGCCCCATCCTTTCTAATAGAAAGGCAATCGGCAATGAACTAACATACAAACGAATCCCGTCTCCGAGAAGCCTTGAAATGGTAAATACTAAGGATAGGGTTTTTTGCGGAGATTTACCAAATCGGTTTCCAACGTATTCGTATACCGAAATCGTATTACCAGAAAAATAGGATGGTAATAGATAAAAAGCTACTATGGTTCTGCCGATCAAATATCCTAAGGCAATTTCTAAAAACCTGTAATCACCTTTGAAAGATAAGGAGGGGATACTTAAAAAAGTTAAACTTGAAGTTTCCGTTGCCACAAGGGACAATAATAGAAAGATCCAATGGATTTCTTTTTTAGCTAAATAAAAGTCTTCTTCTTTTTGGTTATTTTTGGCAAAGTGAAATCCAAAATAAAAAACGATCACAAAATAAAAAACAAGGACGAGTAAATCCCAAAACATAAAACTCCCTAAGCTATGATATTCAAATTCGGATACTTTAATAACAATCGAAGTAAATCAGAACGAGTGATCATACCGATAGGTTGATTATCGTCATTTACGACAGGAATACATCCAATTCTTTCCTCTAAAAGAACTTGAGTGACCCCACGTATTTCCGAACCAGGAGAGCCAACTAACACGCGTTTTGTCATTATATCGGAAATTAGCCAGTCTCTTTCATAAGACTTACTTTTTTCGAGAATGTCCCGATCGGAAACAAAACCGACAAGGGTTCCTTCATCGTTTACGATGGGGAGATGCCGAATCCCTTTTTCCAACATAAAATCCAAACAATTAGCAATTGTCTCGGTAGATGGCCTAGTAAGTGCCGGAGTCGACATAATTTCATGGAGGAAGTAGACCGTTTTTTCTGTTTGTTTTGCCGTTTCCTTGTAAACGTCCCCTGGAGAACGGTGCAAAAAAGAAGCCGTCGTCGGACTCCCTGTGTCCTCCCGATCCCCAGAAATGGGGGAGCTTTTGACCCCGGGATGGATTTTATGCACCCGATCGGCGTAAGTAGCCGGGAGATTTGGCAAAATCCGCCCGTCATGGATCCAAAAGAACATAATTATGCCCTACCTTTCTGAAAAGTTTGTCAAAAATAACAAAAATACTTGCAAAAAACGAACAGTGGTTTTTTATCCAACCTACATTTCTGTAAAGATTCCAAAGGAAAAGGCAAAACCCATGATCCCAAATTACGAAAATCTCTACCAAGCATTGGCCCATGTCGCAGAAACTCTCCCTAAAAAAGTTTCCTTTCGGAAGAGAAAATCGGCCACAGAATTCCCTGGGATCAGTTTTGAGGATTTGAAACTGTTTGTCGACCACTTGACTTTGGGTTTTATCGATTTGGGAGTTGAGGTAGGGGATCGAATCGGTTTTTTTTGTGATGCCAGTGTCAATTGGCTAAGAACTGATCTTTCCATTCTTACGTCTGGAGCAGTTGTGGTTCCTCGGGGAACCGATATAGTTCGAGAAGAAATCCTCTATATTCTAAACCATTCTGAAGCAAAATACTTGGTAGTTCAAAAACCAAAAGATAAAAAGCGCATTGATGATTTGTTAGGTGATCTACCTCATTTAAAACAAACTTTTATATTAGAAACTGACCAAGGTGATTTATATACGGGGGAGAATTCAATACTTTCGATTGCCGAGCGAGGAAAAGAAAGATGGAATCAAGATGGTAAAAAGTCTTTAGAAACAAGAATGAGTCAAACTGATCCTGATGCACTTGCCACTCTCATTTACACTTCAGGAACTACAGGAAATCCTAAAGGTGTGATGTTGTCCCAAAAAGGATGGATCACTGCCATTAGAAATACCATTTCTCGATTGGATATGAATGCCAATGACAACGCCGTTAGTTTACTTCCTCCTTGGCATGCATTTGAAAGAGCCATTGAATATGCTGGAATTTTTCTCGGGATTGATTTTTTAGTTTCGAATATGTCATCCTTAAAAGATGACCTTCGTGATTTTCGTCCTACAATATTTCCCTCTGTTCCACGCATTTGGGAATCAGTTTACAATGGAATCATTTCTAAAGTTGCTAAAGAAGGTGGGTTTAAAGAAAAACTCTTCCATTTCTTTTTAAAAGTCGGATCAAAATGGGCACATTATTATGCTATGTGTTTTGGATTCGAATTTGAAATTCGAAAACCAAATATCTTTATTTCTCTTTTAAAAAGAACCTATGGTTTGTTAGTTTTAACTCTAATTTCACCATTTAAGTTACTCAGTGTGAAAATTTTCTCTGCCATTCATAAAGCACTAGGTGGAAAAATTAGAATTTGTATTTCTGCTGGTTCTGCGTTGCCAAGTGTAGTTGATGAATTTTTATCTGCGATTGGCTTAAAAGTTTTAGAAGGATACGGGATGACAGAAACATCTGCAGTAGTTTCCATCCGGTCAAATTCGAAACCAACCAAAGGTACTGTTGGAGTTCCAATTGATGGCTATCAAATTCGATTGAAAGATGATATGGGGAAAACCGTAACGAAAGCTGGTGCAAAAGGAACCCTTTGGATCAAATCAAAACAAATTTTGAAAGGTTATTATAAACGTCCTGAACTGAATCAAGTTGTCTTTGATACAGATGGTTTTTTTGATACTGGGGACCTTATGTATATTTCTCATCGAAATGAATTGATTTTTGCAGGTAGGTCCAAAGATACAATTGCGCTGATCGGTGGAGAAAATGTAGAGCCGATCCCAATCGAAGACAAACTTCTTACATCTGCATTCATTGACCAAGTAATGGTTGTGGGTCATGATAAAAAAACACTTGGTGCCCTGATCGTGCCTAACTTCGAAGCAGTTGAAGCAAAAATTCCAGGAATTTCCAAGGAAAAAGCAGGGGAATGGAATCTCCATCCCAAGGTTCGCGAATTATACCGAGCCGAAATAGCACGCATTATTTCACGCGAAAACGGATTCAAAGGATTCGAGATGATACCAGCTAATAATTTTTATGTGGTTCCTCGCCCCTTTGATCCCGATCTCGAAATGACACGAACTTTAAAAATGAAGAGAAATGTCATTTCGGATGTATTCTCAAAACAAATTGAAGGAATTTACCAATGATACACCCAAAACTGAATCCATATCTGAATGAAGAGGAAAGAAGTTTTTACAATACCGTTTTCCAATTCTCTGAAGAAAAAGTTTTCCCTTCTGCAGAGGAAAGAGATGAAAAAGAAATTTGGTCAAACGAATTATGGAAGGAGTTTAGTAAAGCTGGTTTAACTGGACTTACGATTCCCTCTGAATATGGCGGCGAAGGTGCCAGTTGTTTATTATGTTCGATTGCTACCGATGCATTCGCATCCGGTTCGTTAGATGGCGGAATGGGGCTTTCTTGGGTTGCCCATCTAGTAATAGGTACAATGCCAATTATTTTTCAGGGAACAAGTGAACAAAAATCAAAATACCTTCCGAAACTTGCTACCGGAGAATGGATGGCTGGATTTGCCTTAACAGAACCTGCTTCTGGTTCTGATGCGGCTTCTCTTTTAACCAAAGCAGAAGAAGTTGATGGCGGTTGGAAATTGAATGGAACGAAAATGTACATCACCAATGGTCCCGTAGGACAAGTGTTTGTGGTCATGGCTAGAACTTCAGAAAAAGGAAGAGGGCCTATGGGAATTTCAGCTTTCATTGTAGAAAGTAATACTCCTGGGTTTAAAGTGAGTAAGGTTCTGAAAAAATTAGGACACCATACTTCAATGACCGCTGAACTTGTATTTGAGGATATGTTCATTCCTAAAGAAAATCTTCTTGGCCCTTTAAATACTGGGTTTATGAGAATCGGTAAAGAGACTTTGGAATGGGAAAGAACTGTCTTTGTGGCTGGTCTTGCAGGAGCAATGGAGTTTTGTTTTCGGAAAGGACTTCGTTATGCGAACGAAAGAGTTCAGTTTGGAAAACCGATTTCTAGTTTTTATGGAATGCGAGATATTTTAGTTCGTAACTGGGTCTACATTCAGGCAGCAAGGAGATTGATTTATTGGGTAGCAGAACGAAAAGATAGAGGAGTTCCTTCTCCTTTGGAAAGCAGTTTGGGAAAACTCATCACATCCGAAATTGCAGAGGATGTGGCAAGGGACTCTGTACAATTGTTTGGTGGCTATGGATATATGAAAGAATATTCCGTAGAACGTTTTTATAGAGATGTCAAGTTAGGAACCATTGGCGGTGGAACTAGTGAAATTCAACGGTCTATTATTTCTTCTTTATATTCGGGGAAAGAAAAATTCCAAAAAGAATTTGCTAGATTGGAAAAGGAGTCAAATCTAACAGACAAAATACAGAATGTACTTTTTGACATAATAATTGTTATGGATGCAGAACCAAATCGCAAAAAACAACAATCAATCGAATTTGCTTTTGCTGATGTTTTGTCCATTTTTGTAATTCTTTCTCTTTCTGAAATTGATACACATAAATCTACAGAACACTATTCTTTAGAGGAAAAATTAGTGGATCGAAACTTACTTTCGTATTATCTTATTGGGAAATATCTTATGTCCTTCAGTAGACTATCAAACTATGTTCCTTCGGAGCTGACTCAATTGTGGAATCATTATTCACAATTAGGGAAAACGATTGAAGATACTGTGCATGGACGATTTCAATCTTTGCAGGAACTTTTATAACCGATGAAAGCCGCTGGCCGAATAGCATTCTTATATCTGTTATTCGGCTACGTTTGGATTTATTTTTCGGATTATGCGATTTCACTTATATTTCAATCACCTGATGATATTCGAGAAATCCAAAGTGTGAAAGGATGGGGTTTTGTTACGGTTTCGGCTCTGATTATCTTTGTGCTTTTAGTGCGAGAACTACGTAGACAAAAACTTGTTTTGCTTGAGAAAATCGAATCAGATCAACTTTTCCAAGTGATTTTGGAGCGAATCGAAGATGCAGTAATTGTATTCAATTTGGATACATGGAAAATTGATTTTTTAAGCGAACAAGTTTCTCGTTTGTTTGATATACCTACAAATGAAATCCTTACCTATCCGGAATTATTAATAGAACGTGTCCATGAAACTGATAGGGAGCGGATGACTCAAATATGGATGAATCAATTACGAGAAAACCATACCGGTTTATTGTATCGGATTCGTTCCTTAGACGGACAAATTAAGTGGGCCTTGGAGCATAGGCTTTATATTCCAGCGAGAGAGGGAAGTGCTAACAAAGCTGTAGCAGTCATAACAGATATGACTAGTTATATGGAGAATCAATCCAAACTGGAACGGTCTCTCAGAGAGAACGAAACCTTACTTACTGAAGTTCACCATCGAGTCAAAAATAATTTAGCTGTCATCATTTCCTTTTTACAACTTCAAGTATATTCTTCTCCACCAGAAACAGCTGATATTTTGGAACAAAGTATTGTGCGAATTAAGGCGATCGCTCTTGTTCATGAAAAGTTATACAGCAGCAAAAATTTATCGGGTCTTAGTTCAGTCGATTATATTACTAGTTTAGTTGAAAATATAAAACTCATGTATATGAGAACTGATATCTCAATTGAATTGGATATACAACAATTGGAATTTAATATTATTGATGCGATCCCTATGGGATTAATGATCACTGAGATGCTAACGAATAGTTTTAGGCATGCTTTCGCCAATGGAAAAACTGATGCTTTAATAAAAATTGAATTTATTGTTACAGATAAATTCAATTACGAATTAAAATATAGAGATAATGGCGTCGGTTTCCCACCTGGTTTGAATTATCGAAAAGCAGAGTCTATTGGATTATCGGTTATTTTTTCATTATGTAGTCAAATGAATGGTCGCGAAGTAGAATGTTCCTCGGCTCCAAACGAAGGAGTATTTTATCACTTTGCTTTTTCACCCAAAAAAGTTATTCCTAAGGATGATTCAAATGTATCAAAAAGGTAAAAGTTTTTTAGAAATCCAAGTCGGTGATTCTGCTTCTTTTACGAAAACCATTACGGAAACAGATGTGTATTTATTTGCGGGTATTAGTGGTGATTTTAACCCACTCCATGTAGATGAAGAATATGCAAAGACAACAACTTTTGGAACAAGAATTGCTCATGGAGGTCTTGCTGCTTCCCTATTAGCACCTGTACTTGGAATGAAACTTCCCGGACTTGGAACTGTTGCTTTAGAAACGACAACAAAGTTTCGTAAGCCTGTTTATTTTGGAGATACGATCACTTGTTATGTGGAAGTTGTAGAAAAAGTAGAAAGATTAAAAGCAGTGAAGATGAAAATCATTTGGACAAATCAAAAATCGGAAGTGGTCAGTAAGGGAGAGACTCTTGTCATTCCTCCCGGCTAAGAAATTGGCCTAAAAGACCGATCTCATCTTCTACATATTCTCGGATTTCTTCCAGTTCATCAACATCCAGAATTTCTTCCAAGATTTCCTCTCCGGTTTCGTCTTGGCTAATTCTCATGACGATATACCCAGGGACATCGGAATCTGGATCGTCCATTTCCACATTGACAAATTGGAATTCTTGTTCTGTCGCAGGTAAAAAAACAAGGTAATCATTTCCCATTTGAGAAAATGAATAAAATACCTCCCATTGGTAGCTATTGCCTCTTTCATCGACAAGATCAATTTCTTCAGTGACTCTGCTCGGAAGAAAATCATCAGCTTGGAATCCTAGATCGTTCATATCCATTAGGAAAAGAACTCTTTTTCAAAGGGAAGACTGTGTTTCTTTTTAAAATTACACTCTTTGCAAGCTGGCACTAAATTGGCTTTTACTGACTTGCCACCCCGGATAAGAGGTATTAGGTGGTCCATTGTTAACTCTTCCACTTTGAATTTTTTTCCGCAGTAGTGGCAAAGTCCAGAAGAACGTTTGTTCTTCCACCACGCACTGTTTTTGAGATCTTTTGCTTTCCTTCTTTCCCGCGCGATTTCTTCATCTGTCACATCGGAAAAAAATGAATCGGAGGGTGATTCCGTCATAGTTTAAAAAAATCTGTTTTTTTCTGTTCGTCAAGAAAAAGATGTAGGAATGGGTAGATTGGTTTATTTGGACAATTTGCGATCCTTTGCACTTTTGCTCGGAATTGTGTTTCATGCTGCTATTGTTTATGCATCAGACATTAAATACGCCATTCAGGATGAGAAAAGAAGTGAGATTCTTTCCTATTTTTGTTATTGGATTCATTGTTACCGGATGCCCATGTTTTACATGATATCTGGTTTTTTTTCTGCGATGGTATGGACTAAAAAAGGTCGGGCTTTTTATTTAGAGGCTAGGTTCAAACGAGTTTTAATTCCAACAATGTTTGGACTTATTTTTCTTGCCCCCATCCAATATTATCTTACCGAACGTATAAATAATCCAGGTTTAGACTTTCTGCCTTTTTTGGAATTTTTTTTCACAAAGGATCATTTCCAACATTCTCATATTTGGTTTCTTGTGGATTTGTTTTTTTTTAGTATCCTTTATTCTCTGATTCCTAAAGCTATTTTTACTGCAAAAATTTGGAATCATATACCGAAAGGTATTTTCCGGTATATAACTCTTGTTATTTTTTGTTTTCTATTTGTATATCTTTTTCATACACAAATTCCGAAAGGAGAATCCTATTATGGTGTTTTTAAACTTACTTTCGTATTTCAGTTTTCCTTTTTTTTAGCAGGAGTGTTTTGTTTTCATTGGCAGAATATTCTTTTTCCCAAAAATAATTCGACCGTTAAGATAATCGCCATATTAGTTTGGGCTATCCTTGTGTTTTTGATTTTTAAAGAATTAGAAATTGATGATCCACTTTGGATTAATTTTCAATATGCCAATCTTTGGAATAGAACCTTACATATATTTTTATGGGTGATAGCTCCCTTTTTATGGACAAGTTTTCTAGTATATATTTTTCAAACTTTTGGAAATAAAGACGGAAGGTTAGGGTTTTACTTGATAGAGGCTAGTCTTCCGATTTATTTGCTCCACCATCCTATGTCTTTAGTGTATGCTTATTGGGTAAGAGAGATGCCGTGGGGAATATGGGTAAAATTTATTTCCCATATTCTTGTGGTATTAGGTGTTAGCTTTTTCTTTTATGAATTTTTAATCCGAAAGATGAAACCTCTTCGGTTTCTCTTCGGATTAAAGAGTAAATAAGTTTATGTTTTGCTAACGGCTTGGATGGCAGAGGCAACGGCAGAATCCATACTACCTGTATGAAACGCTAAATGTTCTCCAGCAAAAAAAACTCTTTCAAAAGGCTCTGCCCAGACATCTTTTATACCAAAACTTCCAGGAGGAAACAAGGAAACAAATCCTGACCTTCCAGTGGTTTTCTGGAAACTATGAAAGAAAAATGGGGACTCTAAGACTAACTCCATGTCTCCCAATTCTTCCAAAGAAGATGTCATCAAATTCTTTTTCTGACGATCACTTCCCTTTTCAAATAAAGAGGCGCGATCTCCAGTGGAAATGGAGGTAATGGCTGTTATGTTTGGACCAATGGCAGCTTCGGAAACATAAAAAGTTTCCGCCGCGGTGTTGGTTGACAGAAAGAAATTTGAAAGAGATAATTTTGGTTTCACAAAACTTAAGTTTTTTGAAATTTTCCCCGTCTGCATCCGTAATCCAGAGTATATTAAATCTTTTGGAAGTCCAGGTGTCCATTTGATATCAAGAACTGCTGCAGCAGGAAGCGCACAAACAATCAAACTACCTTTTAAGGTTCTTCCAGAGGACAAATCTACTGTGACCTGATTTTTTTGTTGTGAAACTTTAGTAACTGTTTCGCCTAAAAGAATATCCTGGTTTTTTAAGAGATTTGCTAGTTCTTTAATAATTCTTTCTGCTCCTCCTCTTACTTGAAATTTCGGTTTCAACGCTGATTGTAACGCGGAAAGATCATCTAATACTGATTCGCTGGAAATTTGATTTAGGTCAGCACCAAGAATCACTCGGTAGAGATCGTTCATGGAACGAATTTCTTCCTCTGTTAATCCTTGGTATCTTGCATAAGAAGAAAAATTGATTTTGTCTAAACCTTGTTTTTGCGTACTGCCTAAAGACTTATGGAGATCGATAACTTTATCTAAAGTTTCTATTGAGCTTTTCGATATTTTTAATAAATCGCTATTTGATTTTTGTATCGAAAAACGATCTGAAATATTGGTGGTTACCAAATCCAAGTTTAGTTGTTTTACCAAACTTTTAATATCAGATTGGCCGTCGCCAATCCACTCACCACCTAGATCTTGTATGATTCCTAGGTCTGGATTTTCATAAGTAGCGATGCGACCACCCAATCTATCGCCGCGCTCAATGATGGTAACATCATATCCCGTTTGTTTTAATAAATAGGCTGAATAGAGTCCCGAAAGGCCTCCACCTAAAACAATAGCTTTTTTCCCGGCACTAGACTTGGGTTTGGTTTCAGCGATCGTAGTGGTTGTGGTTTGTCCAAATGACTTTTTAGGGAGGATCAAACCTGCTCCCAAGGTAACAGCACTTATCTTTTGTAGGAAACGTTTTCGATTCATAGAACTTTCCCCAATTTTAACAATGGAAACAAAAAAGGCTAGAAAAATTAGAAAAATACAATCTGATTACTTTGTCTTTTTAAGCGAATTGGAGATTGCGACCTTTGTTTTTTCACTCTATAAAATATTTTTTTCTAATCCTATTTGTTATTTTACCGTCAGTTCTATCGGCGGAGTCGGCCATTTCCCTCCAACCTCAAATTTCAGGAAAACCCATTTGGCAAGAAGTTCTTGTTTTAGAAGACAAAGACCAATCGATTACTCAGGAAAATATCATACGTGGAACTTTAGATACTCAATTCCAAAAAATTACTTCTCCAAACTTAGGTTTTTCCAAATCAACATTTTGGATTCGTTTGGCTGTCAACAATCCCTCCAAAGACTTGATTCGCTGGAATTTGGTATTTGATTTTCCTCTTTTGGATGAGGTAAAGATCTTTGGAACAGAAATTCCTAAGTCAGTTGAAAGAACTTTAGGAGATATCCATCCTTTTTTTAAAAGAAATTTAGATTATAGAAATTTAGTATTTCCTTTAGAAACGAAAGGCGAAACTACATCTGTTTATTATTTACGAATCCAATCTGAATCCACAATACCATTAACTCTCCTTATATGGACAGAACGTGAGTTTTATGACCAATTAAACAAAGAACAAATGATCTTTGGTTTATTTTATGGTATTCTATTTGTAATGATTGCTTATAACTTTTTCATTTATATTTTTACATATGAAAAAAGTTACCTCTTTTATCTATTTTTCATTAGTTCCATATTTTTCTTTCATTTAATTAATAATGGATTTGCATTTCAATACCTTTGGCCAAATTCCATTTTTTGGGGAAATTATTCTCTTCCTTTTTTCATTTGTGTTTCTTGCATCACTGGACTTCTATTTTCAGACAATTACCTAAGTTTAAAAAAACATTTACCCAAGATTTCTAAATTGATGTGGGTTTGGGCAGGGATTCTTTTATTATTCTCAGGAATTTTGTTTTTTTTGAGTTACCGAATCGCAATGATCACGGCGATTTTACTAACAGTGCCAACGGCTCTCATTATGGTATTTAGTGGAGCTACCACTTATCTTTCTGAGGTAAGAGCTGCTCGCTACTTTTTGATATCTTGGACTTTTTTTCTTGCGGGTGTACTTTTATATTCTGTAAAAAGTTTGGGTTTTTTGCCTGACAATCATATCACTCGTTGGACGATTCAAATAGGTACAGCTTTACAAACTATTTTGTTATCACTTGGACTTGCGGACCGGATCAACTTTTTAACTCGTAGTCTAAGAGATCATATTAGGGAATTATCACATGCGAAATTAAAAATTGAAGAGTCGGAAAAACGGTTTAGAGAAATTTTTCAAGGTTCAGATGAAGTTATTCTCATGATGAACGATAACTTTGAAATCATAAATGCAAACAGAGCCCTTTCAAAACATATGGGATTTCGTTTAGATGATTTACGTGGTAAAAAAATAACAGAAATTTTATACAGGGGGCGCAACCAGAGTTCTGATTACAATATTCTTTACGTAAATGATAAACTAACAGACCTAAAGATGACAGGTTCTATCGTGAATTTTAAAACGGAATTTGAACAAAAGTATGTAAAAGAACCAAAAGAGATGTATTGTAGATTACAATACATAAACTTCGATGAAACCAGGGAAGTTCTTGCCACTATGTCTTCGCAATATGAAGACACAATCATTCAACTCATAGAATCAGAGAAGGTCGAACTTTCGATGAACAATTATTTGAGAAATGCAGAACTTGTTTCTCAGAGAATCACATCTCAATTAGCCAAGTTCCTTTCTAATATAGAACAAACAGAAGTGCGATCTTCAGTTCGAGAAATTATCATCAATGCAGTCGAACATGGAAATTTAAATATTAGTTTTGATGAAAAATCGAAAGCTTTGATGGAAGGGAATTACCTGGAATTCTTACAAAAAAGACAAGAAGACCCTCGTTATATCCAAAAGAGGGTAAAAATCGAATATTCATTTACTAACGAATTTGTAGCCTACCGAATTACCGACGAAGGTCGCGGTTTTGATCATAAAAAACATATGGAAAAATCACTGGAAGAGATGAATGAAGCTCATGAGCAACATGGTCGTGGAATTCTAATGACTAAATCTGTTTTTGATCGAATTGAATACAATGATCGGGGCAACCAGGTCAGTTTGATTAAATTTTTAAATAAAGATTAGTTACGGATCCAATCCAAAACCCACCACTCATTCCATTCTTTAGAGTAGAGGAGTTTACCGGGGAGATGGCTTTGTAATAAGCCTAAAAACTGATCTTTTTTTTCAGTAATGATTCCTGAAAAAATGATTCGTGGTGCTTCTATCTTTGCCAGATGACGGATGTTTTGTGATAAAACTGCATACGTGATATTGGCAATAGCTAAATCATATTTGGAATTGGATAACTTCGGATTGTCAATGCCTGATTCTTCCACGCTGAATTGAAATCCTTTTGGGTATTCATTTTCAGTCCAATTCGACCAAGCTGCCTTCACCGCATTGGGATCTATATCCAAAGCAAAAATTTTAGAAACGCCGAATTTCGCAAGACCAATAGATAATATTCCAGAACCGGTTCCTACATCACATGCGGATTGAAAATGAAATTCACCCTTATTATATAATTCATCTAAATATTCTAATATCAGCTTGGTGGTCTCATGGTGACCCGTTCCAAAAGCAACACCTGGGTTGATAAAGAGCGGAATTCCTCCACTTGGTTTCCAAAGTTTGATGGTTTCTGGTTCGTTTTTTTCCCAAGTAGGAATCACCCAAAGTTTTTTTCCAATGGGGAATGGTTTGTAGTATTCTTTGTATGCTTCTTCGTAATCACGAGTTTCGATGTTTCTTGATTCTGCATTGGAATTGTCTGGTGCGTTGATTTTTAAAAAGATAAGAATCTTTAATTCTTTATCTATTTCATCCGTTTGTAAATAAATACGAATGTTAGTATTGTCTCGAATAAGGCCCTGGTCTTTTTCTTTGGGAGCTTCTCCATCAAATAAAATTTCGTAATAACCGGCACATTGTAATGTATCCAACAGTTCGTAAAAACTGTCGGACAATTCTTTGGGTAAATTAACTTTGAGTTCTCTATATTCCAATCTTAACCTATTTCGTCCGTATAATCCATTACAAGATACATGAGAGTTTCTTGGTCTGAGGGATTGGAATACTCATGCGAAACATCGGCTTTAAAAAATACAGAATCTTTGGGTTCCAGTTCCACAACTTTTTCACCAACACGTAACCGTAGTTTGCCGGAAACAACAACCAAGTTTTCTGTGGTACCTGTTTTATGTGGTTCGGCTACATCATGCCCACCCGGTTTTAAAGTCAGTTCGTAGAATTCTGTTTTGCGATTCCCTAAAAAAGGGAATAGGGCTCGGCTTGCAAATACTTTGGAATTGGAATATAAGACTTTTGAGTTTTCCGCTTTGAGGACATGAATCCCATCTTGGTTTTTTTCTTTGAGGAGTTCGGAAAACGGAACATTGAGGCCGTTTGCAATTTTCCACAAAACAGAAATCGTAGGAACTGATTTCCCTTGTTCAATCTGTGATAACATCGCGCGACTCACGCCACATCGGTTTGCGAGTTTATCCAAAGAAAAACCTTTTGTATGACGGATGAGTTTCAGGTTCTCTTTGACGACATCTGTTATATAATCGCCAGACTCTGAAATCAATTGGTCTATTCCGTCACTCGGTTGCTCTACTTTACTTACCATTGTCCAAGCATCCAATATAACAGAGGTATTGTCAAGAAACTATCGTTTGATCCTTTCTTTTTTCTCTTCGAGCACAAAGACAGGGGGAAGTTTTAAACCTTGTGGAAATTTTTTATAAATTTCTTTGGCAGAACCTCGAAAGCTGGTTTCTGCAGCCATAGAGATACCAAGGGCAAGAAAGATCTGTCGATCTCCCGGTAAGATCTTTGCTAAGGTTTCCAGACAATGTTTCGCCCGGTAAGGTGTTTCATAAAAAGCAATGGTAATCCCAAGTCCAATGTATTGTTTTAAGGTTCGCTCTCTTTCTTTTTCTTCTCTAGGCAAAAATCCCAAAAAAAGAAAGGGAGAGGTCGCAAACCCAGAACTGGTTAGGGCAGCAATGAGGGCAGTTGGTCCAGGGGCCGATCGAACTTCCACACCCATCTCCCAAGCCAGAGGGACAAGCCATTTGCCTGGATCTTCGAGGCCCGGGCTACCTGAATCAGAGATCATACAAGTCCTTTTAGTGGTCGCAAGTTTCATGGCGATTTCATCCATTTCTTTTCTGGATGTATGTTCATTCACTAGATCAAAGGGTTTGGAAATTCCTAACTTTTTTAAAAAAGTCGATGTTGTCCTTTGTTCTTCCCCAATGATCCAGTCGGCTTCCTCTAACAAGGTTTTGGTGCGAGGAGGAATGTCTTCATCATTTCCTATAGAATTGGATACTAAATAGAGTCGGTTCATGTAAGCACTATAGGAAAGGTAAAGTAAGGTTGGACGTAAATTCCTTTGGCTGCACAAGCATTGGCAAATTCAGGGTTGTCGCGGTTGATGGCCACAGCCATTTGTTTAGCCCGGCAAAGCATAGGGTAGTCGTTAAAGGAATCTCCAAAGGCAAGATCAGGATATACCCCAATTCTTTCTTCAATTGCTTTTACTTTTCCTTCTCCATAAGTATAAGGTTCAATGAGTTTGTGAGTGAATTTTCCATTTTCACCTAACTCTTGTCTCATGCCGATAACCTTGGATTCTTCCACGGGGAAGAGGTGGGATATGGCGGCAATTCCTGGTTCTGGAGATGCGGTCACAATGTAAACAGTCCACTGGTGGTGGTATAAATATGCGATAAGGTCTTTCATTTCGACTTGGGGGAAAACTCCAGAATCTTTATCGTGAATATAAACTCTTTCCCAGGCCCTTCTTGAAATTTCATAGTATTCTTCTATGTTCATTCCTTGGAAGATAAAACTAGTCCAACGGTAACCCCTTTCGATTCCATATTCTTTTAGCTGATAGGAATATTCTTCCCATATCAAACCTTCCTTCTCTTGGGTGCTCAGTTTGGTATGGTCTTTCCAAAGTTCTTTGTCCCGAAAAAATTCCGATAAATCTTTTGGTACAAATTTGAGTCCGTCACGGAGAAGTTCTTCCATGATTTTTTCACCGAAGTCGTTGCGAATGAGAGTATTATCAAAATCAAAACAGGCAATGCCTGGTTTTTTAGGTATGATGGTTGTCAGACGGTCGAATATCTCGTCCGTCCAACTGTTCTTTGTCAGGTTAGTCACTAATACTTAGTCTGCAAATCCAACGATGCTTGTGGCAACTCCTTCTTCATAGGGAGTGAGAAAGTTTTCTGGATTGAGGTAAACATTGTGAAATCGCACTTCAAAATGAACATGAGGACCAGTTGACTTTCCCGTATTTCCAGAAAAAGCAATGATCTGTCCTTTGCGAACCACATCCCCAGGTTTAACAAGTAACTCTTGGTTGTGGCCATAAACCGTATGAAAATGGTTCATGTCATGGTGGTAAATTTTGACTGCTAGGCCATAATCGCCACTGCGGCCGGATTCTTCTACCACTCCGTCGGCGGCAGCAAGTACAATGGAATTTTTGGGAATGGCGATGTCGAGTCCCGTGTGCCAGGTGTTCCAGCGTCTGCCAATCCGAGAAGAGATCCGGGATTTGTGATTCGGTAGAACCGGCCAAATGAATTGGTCGATCGGAGACTCAACTGTTTCACGGAAGAGTTCTCTCTCTTGGAGTCCTCGCATGTATTCAGCTGAATAAGGAAAGAAAATAGATCGTTTCAAACGAGGAAGATCGGCCTCTCTGAGGTTATTGATCTCCATCACTTCCCGAGCAAGGATCCCAAATTCTGATGCCTTTTCGAGAAGGCTTTTTTTCTCAAGCCTCAGGTCCACCCAAAGCCCCCACTGCTCGTTGTAACGTTGGAAGACATGGTTGTCCAAAAATACAGGACCATTTTTTTGCTTCTGGTAGGCCGCATAGGCGGAATAGGTCACTACAAACAGGATTAGGACTAGAATGATATAGTAACTTCGGTTGCGCTTCATCTCATTTCGCCTCAAAAACTCTGGTGCAATGCCAAATTCTCACGGGACCCCGTCCGGTCAAGGGGAACGGTCGACGGAATCTGCCCTATCCGTGGCATTTATGTGACATAACACTGAGAGAGTATTTGAGGTCACGCGTTTTTATTTTCCTAGATTGATTAGAGAACGGTGTTTTGTGGGATGCTCACCCATTGACTGAGAGGTTTTTCAGACAATGGGAGGAATTGGTTTGGTTCCTTATGAAAAAGGGAGGTTAAGCTGCTTGGGCTTTCTGTCCGCTCGTACGGTAAAGGTAGATTCCTGCCACAAGGAGGCAGACAATGCCAATGGCGTAGTAGGTCCAACTGACGTCGAAGTAGGCAATGACCAAAAATCCAAAGAGGAGTCTTGTGATTTCCATAGCTCCAGCCCAGGATTTTCCTTCGATGAGGGCATTGATCGCAACCAAAGAGAGAGTGACCCAAATTGTTACAAGCACTTGAGAAACAAAAGAGAATTTTGCCACAAAAAGAAGGAAAGCAAAGGACAATAGAAGAACGAGAACAAACCAAGTGGTGGTATATGTTTTCACTTCTTGTTGGGGTTTCGGATCATACTTATGGAAAGTTTCCGGGCGTACATCCGGGATGGGTAAAAATCCAGCGGGTTTTGTTCCCTCTCTCGGATACCAACCTGGTGGTTTGAAAAACACCTTAATTTTATCTAAGAAATAGGGGGCACTGGCCGCTTGTTTGATGAGTTCCCAGTAGTAATGAAAATTGGCGTAAACGGGGTTGAAACTACGAAGGGGTTTCACAGTTCCATACACACAAGGTTCAGTTTCTTCTTGGAAAGTTCCAAACATCCGATCAAAGATGATAAAAATGCCACCGTGGTTTTTATCAATATAGATGGGGTTTATGGCATGGTGCACTCTATGGTGGGAAGGAGTGGAAAGAATGTATTCGCCAATTTTTCCAATTTTACCCACAGCTTTTGTATGTACCCAAAATTGGTAGATCAGGTTGATTTGTCCGCTGGCAAGATACATCCAAGGATGGAAACCAATGAGGGCCAAAGGAACATAGAAGATCCAGGAAATTATTCCCCCGAGTCCAGTTTGGCGGAGGGCTACCACTAAATTGTATTCTTCGCTATGGTGGTGGATGACATGTCCTGCCCAGAGCAGATTCACTTCGTGGGCCAAACGGTGGGACCAGTAATAACAAAAGTCTTGGCCTACGATACAAAGGATCCAAGCCCAAGGGTTGGTCATAGCAAATTCAAAAATTCGAAAGTGTTCGTAGATATAGAAATAAGCAAAAAGTCCGATTCCTTTTTGGAAAAGTCCCCAGATTTGAGAAATGATCCCCGTACTTAAGTCGGCAATGGAGTCGTTTAACCGGTAGAGGTCTTTGTTTTTGCGGTAGCCAATGTAAACTTCAATCCCTATGAGAAGGAAGAATACGGGGATGGCATAGGTAACAATGGGCGGAGGTGTGAAATTCTCGAACATGGCGGTGCTAATTTTGCCATCATTTTGACAAATGGTCAAGTAAATGTTGACCCAGGGTCAGAAATTGTTCACGGTTCAATTCTTCGGGCCTTGCAGTGGGTGGAATTTTGGCGGATTGAATGGCGTTGCCGAGGGCTTCGCGGAAATGGGGATCCTCCGAAAAAGGAGATTCTCTGAGGCTAACTTGGATCTGTTTTCGTTTTCCCCAGAACAATGTGCGAAGCATTCTCGACCAGATTTCTACCTCAGTTTGGTTTTTGAGGAGCCATTGGTTTTCTTTCGATTCCTTTTTGGGAGAAAGCAGGATCAATGCAGAATGGATTTTGGGAATGGGGAAAAAACAGTTTTTATGAACTGTCTTAAGGTATTTCACATCACAAAAAGCAGAGAGAAAAACAGATAAAGAGGAAGTTTCTTTTACAAGGCGTTCCGCAAATTCTTTTTGTACCATAAAAATCCCCCCTTGGAAATTTCTACAGTGGATGACAAGTGTATTAATAATTTCTGTGGTTAGGTGGTAGGGCAGATTCCCAAATACAAATACCTTTTCATTATATATAGAATAGAGGTTTTCTAAGGCATCACCTTCATATAAAAAGGCCTTCGGAAACTGAGGTAAAATTTCATCTTTAGCCAATTCGATATAGGCGTTATCGATTTCAAAAAGATATGTTTTTTGATTCAAACTGAGGATGGGGTAAGTTAAAGTGCCTAGGCCGATCCCAATCTCTGCAAGAACTGTTGAATCATCATTGAATAGGGGTTCTGCGGATCTAACAATGAAATCGACGATATTTTGGTCGATGAGGAAGTTTTGCCCAAATTTCTTTTGGGCCCGAATGCCTTTGGCTTCAAAGAAGGTTTGGATTTTGGATATGGTCGAGTAAGGGGATTTCAAAAGTTTCCTCAACGAGTATCATTTTCCAGGCAGTCGAAATCCCAAGTAGTTTTTGATACTGAATCCATTCTTTCGCTTCCTTTTTTTTCCAAGGAGGAAAGTCCAAAAGGAGAATCCCTTTCCAATGAGGGTTGGACCTAGACCTATCTGCCAATTTCATTTGTTTTAAAAACCTCTCAACTTCTTTAGGATTTCCGTCGAAGCGGATGATCGAATATAATGGGTTCATATTGGCACCGAGGATCTCCGTTTTTATCGGTTTTATGGGAAGTTGGAATTTAGAAATCCATTCCATTGGATTTTTTATGCCATACCAATAAACGTCTGTTATATTGTGCTTTCGGATCAATGAAAAAATATGGGTCAAACAAGACTCGGATTCAAAGGAAATTTTTTGGGGAGGGGGTAGACCTGGATTTGGTTCCGACCATTTTTTGTTATAACAATTACCGAAGAGATACAAATGATCCCCCTGACGAATGGATAGATTTCCTTTTCTCCTTTTGATTTGCAAAAAGGGTAAATCGGGAACGGGGAAAAAATAGGAAATACTAAGAAATAAAATGGGTAAAAGATAAAGAGGATTTTTTAGGAAGGGTGATTGTCGGAAACTAATTTTGGGATAAAGAAACAAAACAAAGGATAAAAAAACGGAAATAAAACAGAATTCGAATGGAACATTGGCCCAAGTTTTATATCCTCTGCCTAAATTTCCTAATAAATGAAAAATTTTTAAGAAAAGGGAGAGCTCAAATGAGGCGGGTATCCAAATCCAGGAACTAAGTTGGTCCAATAAAAATTCTGGCACTAAAGACTGTAGAAAAATGGTAAAATAAATTGTCGGTAAAAGGATTCCTGCCAAAGGAACCAAAAGAAAATTGATCCAAATTCCTCCAAAGGAAAACGAACGAAAGTAATACACTAAAACAGGAAAACTACAAAGGGAACAAGCAATGGTTAAGTGGAGATTTTCTTTGATCAGTGATTTTGATTGGGGTAACAAAATTTGATCTAAACTAGGTTTTAGAAAAAAAATTCCAAAAACAGCCCCAAAGGATAATAAAAATCCAATACTTAAAAAATCATAAAAAAGAAAAAAAGCAATGTAAGCAGAAGAGATCACAAGTAAATCAGCGGGGCCGATTTTTCTAAAAAACAAAGAAGCGGTAAGAGATAAAAAAACAAAGAGATAGGCCCGTAAAAATGAAACAGGAAAATCGAGAGCAAATAAATATAAGAAACCAACACCTAATGAAATTAGTATTGAAATCCATTTTCTTTTTCGAAAACAAAGATTTCCAAAATACTGTAGGGAGCCTATAAAGATTCCTAGGTGGAGACCGGATGCAGCAAACAAATGTAAGATTCCCGATTCTTTACTTAAGTCTTTGAAACTTCCGGGTATTTCTTTTGTAGAGCCTGTGACAAATCCCATAACAATTCGTGATTCGAATATACTTAGTGGAGATTGCTTTATTTGGCTTTCCAGATAAGAGCGAAAGAGAGGATGAACCTTTTTTACCCTAGGTCCAGAATGTAAGTTTGCAAATAATAAAAACAAAATGGATGCCAAAAGGGAAAGAAAGACTTTTCGATCTATTTTGGGAGGGAGAGTTTTTGGGAGAAATGTATAAAGGAAAAATAAAAATAGAGAGAGGGTGAGTAAGAAGGAATGGGAGCCTTGTAACCCAAACATGAGTTTCAATAGAAACGCAGTTCCACAAACTCCCAAACAGAACCAACTAAAATCAGCCCGAGGGAGTAGATAAACTTCCTGCTTCATGCAGGGATTAGGTAAAAATAGAAGTGTATTGGTTCTTTAGATTTTTAAAAAGGATAGATCCCTAAAACTTTTCGAATGTCTTCTATTTTGGTTTGGGCCACCATTTTTGCTTTTTCTTTTCCTTCTTTTAAGACTTGGTGCACATAATCTAAGTTTTGTGTAAGTTCTTCCCGTTTTTCACGGTAAGGTGCAAAATGCGATAAAATGGATTCTAGTAGGTCTTTTTTGAGATCTCCATATCCTGCCCCACCTCGTTTGTATTTTTCGATTTGAATTTCTTTTTCGGCTTCTGACAAAAAGAGTGAATGGATTTGAAAGATAACAGATGTTTCTGGGTCTTTTGGTTCTTCTACCGCTTTTGAATCACTCACAATGGACATCACTTTCTTTTTGATGTCTTTTTCCGTTCCAAAGAAATCAACGGTGTTTTTGTAAGATTTTGACATTTTGGCCCCATCTACTCCGGGAACTGTCGCTGTATTTTCATCAATATCCGGTTCAGGAATCGTAAGAACGGAACCAAATTGTGCGTTAAACCTTTCGGCAATGTCCCTTGCAAATTCTAAATGTTGTTTTTGGTCTTTGCCTACAGGAACTTTTTCTGCAGAAAAAAGTAAGATATCACTCGCCATTAGTATTGGGTAAGTAAATAGACCCGCCCCAGGTACAAAGCCCTTTGCCACTTTGTCTTTAAAAGAATGGGCCAATTGCAATTGAGAAACAGTGATCGATTGTGACAAATACCATGTGAGTTCTGTGACTTCAGGGACATCACTCTGTATCCAAAAAACAGTTTTTTGGGGATCTACACCTAGTGCGAGTAAGTCGATTGCACACTCTAAGGTGAAATTCTTTAATTCTTCTTTCGATCGGAAGGTAGTGAGTGCATGTAGGTTGGCAATAAAAAGGAATAAGTCTTCTTTGGATTGATAATCTAAGATTTTTTTGATCGCAGAAAAATAATTTCCTAAGTGAAGTTTTCCTGAAGGTTGTAAACCAGTTAGGACTCTCATGTATCTCCTTCCGTCGCGGAACTGTTCATTGTTTCTGTATCATTTTGGTTTTCGGAAGATTCAGCATTACCGCTTACTCCTCCTGCATCTTTGTGAAAGCTTGAGTAGGTTAACCTTTCGTATTCTTTGTTTAGTTTGATCAGTTCTTGTTCCAGTTTACGGTGTGCCGTTAGTTTTGAAGTGGTCGCTTGGTCTTTAAAAATCACTGCATAGTTATAAAGGTATTTTGTGAATTGGATGAAAACGTCTTCTACTTTCATTCCGTTGATTCTTTCTTTTGCAACTACAGCTTTGTCATAGTGCGGAATGAATCTTTGTGCAATTTTTACTTCTTCGATAACTTTGTCTTTTGTAGATGCGATTTTATCGTTCACTTTCCCTTTGGATTCAGTGACTTTTGCCATTAAATGGTTTTCTACAATGATATTGAGTTTATCTGCAAAACTTCCAAAGAACTCAGATGCTTCTTGTAGTGCTTGAACAATAGGACCTGCGATTTGATCATTAGCGGCATTTCCTGTGCTAAAATCCATTCCATATTGTTGGAAACTATATTGAAAACTAGGGAATTTTTTGTTGAAGTTATCTATGGTTCGAACGAGTGAATTAAGTTGGTCAATTTCGTTTCTAAAAAGACCCGGTTGAATGATTAGAAGTTCTTGGTTTTGGTTTTTGTCACCTAACCGAACGTATCCTTCAATTAGGTTTATGTAAACCGTTTGTAAGTCACGTAATAATAAGTAAACGAGTCTATGTGGTTGGGATTTAAAACTATTTTTGACTGTTTGGCTTTTGGCCGATTCCGGCATATGGTGTGCCATAAAATCATCCACAACAGCATTTAAAAAATCAAAACTAATTTTCCCTTTGTCGTCGATGGAAAAATAACGAGACCTTAAGTTTTGTAATTCTTCTTTTTTGAAGGTTCTTGTGTTGATATCGTCTGATATTTTAGCAACAGTGATTTCTACTTCTTTTTGAATTTCGCGAGCCGCCTGGAATTTATGTTCTTGGATGGCTGGAACTCTTAAGTCAGATACGATTTCAGGCCAAGTGAACATTTTCTTTTTAGCTACTATATAAAAAGCAGTAATTGCCTCAGATAACTTTGGCCTCGTATTTTCTAGGTTAAGTGCATAATTCACACCTTCCATTATTTTGCCGAGTTTGGGTGTGAGTTTTTCATCCATTTTGACAATGTCAGGAAGATTGGAAAGGATGATGTCGTTTGCATCGCTTCTTTGTAAAAAACGAACATAAAACATCTGCATCTTCAACGAACGTTCTAAAAAGATATCTGCAGAAATTTTATCTAAAATCAAAGCATCCAAAGAGGCAAAGGCATTATAAAACTTATTGAAGTTGTTAATGATATTATAAACAAGAGGAGTCCAAATCCTCCAACCTTGTTGTTCCGAAACTCGAAGAGCTTGGATGGTTGGAATGAGAACATCTTCTTTCATTCCGCGAAAGAGTTTTTCCACGTTATTGGATATCGTTGGGTTTCTACCAAAAAGTCCAATGTCGATGGTTCCTGTATCTTTGCCAAATTTGCTAATGGAATTATTAACGCTACCGGCACCACCACCGAATAAACCTGCAAGTAAACCACCACCTTGTCTTTGTTCTATGGTCCTTTTTTTTGTTGGGTTTTGTTTGGCACTTTCAATGGTAACTAAATTGCTAGAACGTTTTGGTTTAGGTTCGGGACTTGTAGGCCTGGAAATGACTTCTCTGCGTGGTGGTTCTTTTTCTGGAAGTCCACGATCCCTGGAATCTTCTTTTTTGGGTTTGTTTTTTGCTTCGTAGTCTTCGTCCACTTTACGAATGAGATCGATACGAATAAAGACATCGTTTGATTTTAAAATTGCCTCATCGATGAGTTGTTGGTGTTCGGGCGTACGCGTTTTGCGATATAAGTCGGCAAATACTCGGTGTGCTTCTGTACGAGAGACCGGGGTCACCAATTACTCCTTTTGGTTGAGAGGGTTCTCAACAATTTGTGAGCTTGTAGGTGGTTGGAAGTTAAATAGTCCTGTTCCGAGACCTATATTGGTCGCTATGCCAGAGAAGGCCACTTCAGTGATTTCTTCGTCGGAACGTTTCATTTTCAGTACACGGGGGAGGTCATTATCGGAAACAACCAAAATAATTTCATTATAGCGTTTGGTATTAGATGTAAGACGAAAAGTTCTACCACTAACCGACACATTTTCATAACCAGAAAGAAGTCCTCCAAGTCCTCCCGAAACACCTTTTAGGTCTTGTTTCCCTGCAATCGAGGAATCTGGATTGTAGAACCATAAAATTCTACCGTTGGAGGAAATGATTCGTCCATCACTGAAACGAACATGGAGTTGGTTAGGGCTTTTGAAGGAAACAACACCTGTGAGTCCACCATTGACGGTAACTGAGGCGCGAAAACTTTCCAAAGAATTCATTTTGCCAATTACGGCGTTTAAACGATCCCTTCCATCCTCTGCCCAAAGGACACCCGTTTGGACAGAGAAAAGGAGAACGATCGATAGTTTGGGAAGAAAATTCCTCAAAGGACGAAAGTTCGTATTGGGATTAACCCAATACTTTTTTGAACTCAGAAGTAAGTGCAGGCACTACTTCGAAAAGGTCTGCTACTACACCGTAAGTTGCTACTTTGAAAATAGGAGCATCTCCATCTTTATTGATGGCAACGATGTATTTGGAAGATCCCATACCCGCTAAGTGTTGGATCGCTCCAGAAATTCCACAAGCGATGTAACAGTTAGGGGAGACAGTTTTACCTGTTTGACCTACTTGGTGAGAGTGAGATATCCAACCTGCATCCACAGTCGCACGGGAAGCACCAAGAGCTGCACCAAGAGTGTCAGCTAAGTCTTGGATGATCGGCCAGTTTTCTGGTCCTTTGATTCCACGACCACCAGATACGATGATAGAAGCATCAGCAAGTTGTACTTTGTTTCCACCGGAAAGGTCTTTGGAAAGTGATTTTGTTCTCACTTCACCAGCAGAAGCTCCCGATTTTTCAACCGCACCTGCTCCGTCTTTCGGAGTTACTTCTTGGGAGTTAGCACGTACTGTAAACATTTGGATTTCAGAGGAAACTTTAAAGTTCGCGTAAGCTTTTCCAGAGTAAATTGGTTTCTTTGCTACTACTTTACCACCATCAACAGAAAGTCCTACTGCATCCGCAACGATTCCAGCATTTGCTTTGATCGCCACTCTTGCGGAGTATTCTTTTCCTTGAGCAGAGTGTGGCATAAGAACCACTGCAGGTTTTTTCTCTTGGATGATTGCAAAAATTCCATTTGCATAACCTTCAGGAGAAAATTCACCAAGGTTGGCACCAATCACTGCATCAGCACCAACTGCTTTCAAATCACCAGCGAACGCATCCACGTTGTCAGTGATAAGAACTGTATGAACTTTACCACCGATGGCATCCGCAATTTTGCGACCAGCAGAAGTAAGTTCTTTTGAGATTTTTTTAAGTTCGCCGTTTTTTAATTCACCAACTACTAAAACATCAGCCATGTTCGTCTCCTTAGATGACCTTCGCTTCTTCGCGAAGAGCTTTTACAAGTTGAGATGCAAAACCTTGTGCATCTGCTGCTTCCAGTTTTCGACCAGCGATACGTGGAGGAGGTGGCTCGAGAGATACTACTTCGAGTTTGGATCCAGTAGCTCCGAGTTCTTCTGGTTTTTTCACATCTACTGGTTTTTTCTTAGCAGACATGATTCCTTTTAAACTTGGGTATCTTGGTTCGTTTAAACCTTTTTGCGCAGTCACTGCGAGAGGAGCAGAAGTTTCAACTACTTCAGTTCCACCTTCAATTTCTCGTGTTGCGGTTACTTTTTTGCCATCAAACTCAAGTTTGAGTGCCATAGCAACGTGAGGAATATTCAATCTCTCTGCAATTTGTACGACTACTTGTGAGCTGTCAGTATCGATCGATTGACGACCACCAATCACTACATCTGCATTTTCTGCTTTGATGAGGTTTGCAAGAAGTTCAGAAGTGTATGTAGAATCAAAAGTTACGTAGTCATCCACTTTCACATGAATGGCTCTGTCTACACCCATTGCGTAGGCAGTGCGAAGTGCTTCTACGGCACGATCCGGGCCGAGGGACACTGCGATGACTTCTCCACCGCTTTTTTCACGAATTCTGATTCCCTCTTCGATTGCAAATTCATCATAAGGAGAGATGATCCATTTTACGCCAGCTTCGTTGATCGATTTGTCACCGACCTTGATATTGGTTTCCGTATCCGGAACCTGCTTTACTAGAACAACAATTTTCATTCCTTAACCCCGTTTTCGTGGATTACCTTAGACCAGAAAACGAGAGGGAAGTCATAAGGGAAGTAATTTATTCTCTAAAGAAGCTGTATTTGCTCCAATTATAGGCCCAAATGATCCAAACAATGACAACTAGGACATTGGCGTCTGTCTGGAGGAAGAAGGTAAAACCCAAGCTTAGGGGGAATAGGAGAAAAAGTGCAAATGCCGAGAGTAGGATCAAATGAGGAGTGGATTTCCAGACCTTTGTGGCCTCTTGGATTTGCACTAGGATATTTTTCTCGGGATTTGACACCGATTTCCGAAACCGAAAGGCATAAACTAGAACCAAGAGGAATAGTACGAGAGAATGTACAAGGAGTAACCACATAAGCCCACCCTAATTTTCACAGAAGTAGGGAGAAGAAAAAAATGATCTGGGGAAAAAACATAGGAAAGTAAGAAAGTTCGCAAAGGGACTTAAACTCAAAACCATTCCTGTTTTGCAAACCGCAAAAGGCCAACCAAAGATAGGTGAAACCCATTCCCCAAAGGAATTCCCAAGGTAGATTTTGAAAAATGGAAGTCCATAGTAGGAAACCAAAACCCACTCCCAAAAGTGCGAACACTAAGTAGTTCACCTTTTTTGGACTGATCCATTGGATGAGGGTAAAGGTTTTTTGGGACTTGTCGAATTCTCTGTCTTTGTTGTAGGTAAGTAGGACATTGGAAAAGACATGGAGAAAAAATATCCAAATCATTCGATCGTTTTCACAAAACGAAGAGAAGGGGAGAAAAATTCCATATGTATAGTATCCAGAAACCAAAATCTCTTTAGGGATAGGTGAAAGTTTAGTCACAACGAATACCAAAAAAAGAAGAAAGGAAAGAAAAACATGATAATGGCTTCGAAGGAAATCTAATTCATACATAAATCCTATGATAAGGGATATTATTGAGGAAAACGTCAAAAAGGTAACGAGCACAAAACGGTGCCTTAAATAAAAGGCACTCCTTTCCGAAAGTGGTTCTTTTTCTCGGAATGCATCCCATAAATGATCAGCTAGATACAAAGCCCAAACAGAACTTAGGTAAAACAGAAATAGTGTGGGACGGATTTTTTCATTTAAGTAGGAGGAAAAAAACGAAAGATTGGCAATGAGGGAAATGAATACATCCAAAGCTAAAAAGGAAATTAGTTTTGCAATGGAGACAATCGACCCTTTGAGGAACATCATTCATTGATAAGGAATGGTTTCTCGTTTGGCAAAAAGAAAATTCCCTTGCCAGTGAAACTTTCTCTGATGGAATGTCTGCCAATGTTTACTTCAGTCGTTAAGGCCATTCGTTCTGTATACTGCATCAGAGACCAGTTCCCTCGGTATATGTCTGATCTTCTTTCCCAAGAAGAACAAATGGGTGCTTTATTTGCAGTTCGGTTTCGCTATGTGATTGGAGTGGCTCTCGTTGCCAGTGCGGTAGCCAACTTAAGCAATACAGATTCTGTATATGGATATTTGACCAATTACGTAGCGATTTCATTTTATTTTATTAATACCTTTGTACATGCCCAAATTTTAAAAAAAAGTAAAGGGCATTGGAAAACAAAGTATGATTACATAAGTTTGTTTATCGATAACCTACTGGTTACTGTGACTATTTTTAATTGGTATATTTTAAAAGGTGATGGGAATCCTAATTTTCTTGTCAAAACACCATTGGTTGTATTTTATCTTTTGCCTTTGTCTTTAAGTTTATTCCAGTACCGGTTTTCTCTTGTTAATTTTTCCTTTGTTTGTTTTTTGCTGAGTTACTATGGGTTTTTGATTTATGCATTAGTAGATCAAAATTCTGTAAGTAGTGATGATTGGCACAATTATGTACTCGGTGATCAAATCATTTTATCAGATGCTTCTGTGACAAAACCTACCGTGTATTTGGTTTTGGTGTTTGCCATTTCTTATGCGATCTTTCGTAGCCTCCGAATGTTATTAAAATTTGCAGCCGCAGAATCACAGAAAACAACCTTATCTCGTTACTTTTCTCCTGATTTGGTTTCCGAAATTGTTTCGGAACCTGAAGTCATCGCCAAAGGCAAACGTCAAAAGGTTACTGTACTTTTCAGTGATATTAGAGGTTTTACGCAAATGTCGGAATCAATGGATCCGGAAGCACTGTCTGTTTTTTTAACTGAATTTCGCCGGCGTATGGTAAGAGCCATATTTAAATACGGAGGTAGTTTGGATAAATTTATTGGGGATGCGGTCATGGCTACCTTTGGTACTCCTTCTCCATCAGATATAGTTGGGGAAGATTCCAAAAGTGCAGTTCTTGCCGCCAAGTGTATGTTAGATGAGCTTGAGAACTGGAACCTAGAAAGATCTAAGTTGGGGAAGTCTCAGATAAAAATTGGAATTGGGATACACACAGGGGAAGTTTTTTGTGGAAGTATTGGATCAGAAGAGAGAATGGAATACACAGTCATTGGTGATACAGTGAATACTGCGTCGCGAATCGAGTCTGCTTGTAAAGATTTGCGAGTTAATTTTTTAATTTCGGAAGCAGTTTGGTTGGAGATTGGATCTCCAACGGGTTGGGATAAAAAGGAACTTGTAACTCTTTTGGGTAGAGAACAAAAAATTCATCTGTATGCACCAAGCATAACTTAGGAGGCCATATTGATTTTATAAACTGCTTCGTGAAGTGCTGGGTTTAGTTCGGGATCAATGATATAAATCACTCGAGAGGTTCCCGCTTGTAAGGCTAAATCCATAATTGCTTTTCTGCGATCGATTTTAATACTATGCAAATCAAAATCGGCAATTTTGAATTTGATCCCTTTTTGGAACACTGGATTGATGCTACAAATTCTTTGGAGTTTGGGTCTAGTTTGGTAACGACCTACATCCAAAACAATACAAATATCAAAGTGGGCTCTTCTTTCTGAATCCACGGATGCGGTAATTACAAAGTCACCAAAGTTTACAATGTTTTCGTTATTTGTGAGAGAACTTCCCACATAATCTAAGAGATGCCTGATATTTTTATTGCTATAGGAGAAAAAGGAATCATTTAGAATCATCTTCAGAGCTGTCGATGATTTGAAAGCTGGTCTCCAAGGTTGGTTTGATGTGAGAGAGGCATATTCGCTTGCCAGTGAAAGGATAGCAATGTCTTCTTCAAAGCTAGCAGAGGTTACATTATTTTCTTGTAAGTGAAGTTGGAGTTCAATGTCCTGCGTGATCCTTTCTTTTCCCACTTCTTTGCTGTATTTGTCGCGAACTGACATAAGTTTGGTGAAAAGTGACCTGGGATCAGGGAAGTTATTGTTCACTCCATTCCCACGATAAGGTCTGTGATGATTTAGAATTAAGGTGCGAACATGCGAGTCAATTTCAGGAGCAGGAAGCGTCATCAAATAACTGATGATAGGATGTTGTTGGACGACAGCATATTCTTCTTTTGTGAGTTTGGGATTGTTTTTGATATCAAGTCTAGAATAACCCACATCAGCTAGATAACTTGCCATCATAAGGCTCAAATGGTCTTTTTTATTGGATTCTTCCTTACCTTCGTTCACAATCTTTTTTGTGCGAACCTTCATCCCCATTGCCACCACCGTGCGTTTGGTCATGAGCTCCGATTCAACAGAAACTCCAGCCACTCCAAGGATCTCTAAAATATTAAAAATTCCCAGTTCATAATCGGGATTACTGGTAAAGTCAGTGAGAAGTTCATTAACAGAATTTTGGACAAACACAGCCTGTTCGGAAGAAAAGGAAGACTTGCGGAGATCTTCGATGAGTGCTTGCGATTGTTTTGCAAACCGTGCTGTTTTCTCTTGGTCAAATAATTTTGTCGTACGGCCAGGCTCTAAAAATTGGGCACCATTGGGATGTTGTTTTGTTTTTTTTAGCTCTGAGATAAGGAAATAGACTCCTTGCATTTCGAACTTTAGGAGTTTTCCGAAATCAGCCTCGGTCGGATTTCTTTTTTTATGAATTAGAATTTGTCCGTCTTTATTATAGAGATCAAGAGGGATATTGTTGTTTTTGCGAAAACTATTTAAGGACTCTTCAGTTAACTCAAATTTGGCGAGCTTATCTCTAGGTACTATGTTTGTATCGTTAGTGCTCATTATAATTTTGGCTAATAAGACGAAACTTATTTCCTGATATTATGGTGATGTTTTAATAGAATCGATAAAAAGTAAATCATTCCTTAGAAATTAATATTACTTTTTGATTTACAGGGATTTCCTCATAGGGCAACTACTAGTTCTTAGTAGTGATACTATTGGCAGGTGTAGATTTTGTTTTATCTTAATAGCAGTTGTGTCATTGATTCATGTAAAAATAACTTTTGTTAGTTGTAGCGAAATTCACCTTTTGTTTTTCTTTTTTGATTCGTTGAAAAACTGTTCGTTTTTGTAGCGATTTCAATCTTACTTAGGCATTAATCCCTTTGTTTTTTCGTTTACAAGTTCAGGAAAAGTCCGAAAAAATTATCCCCATGAATACGCTTTCGACAAAAAAATCATCTTTAAATCTGTTTAATCCATCGGAAGACCACCTGGCACTAAGGGAGTCCGTGGCAGCCTTTGCAGAGCGCGAAATGGATGAACAAGCGAAGGAAAACGATGAAAAAGA
Source organism: Leptospira soteropolitanensis (assembly GCF_026151655.1). Lineage (GTDB taxonomy): Bacteria > Spirochaetota > Leptospiria > Leptospirales > Leptospiraceae > Leptospira_A > Leptospira_A soteropolitanensis. Next base: position 62,054 of record NZ_JAMQPN010000011.1, read on the forward strand.
AACGTTCAATACTTTGTTATTCAAACGCCTTGGTTCTGAACTGGGAATTTTTGGAATCACTGTGCCGGAATCTGATGGAGGGCATGGACTAGACCCTCTTGCTTCTGTCATCATTCATGAAGAGATGTCTCGGTTTGATCCAGGATTTACACTTTCTTATTTGGCCCATGAAGTACTCTTTGTGAATAACTTTTACTATAGCTCGAACCCTTCTCAAAGGAGTCGTTATTTGAGTAAGGTCATTACCGGAGAATGGATCGGTGGGATGGGAATGACAGAACCTGGTGCTGGAACGGATGTCCTTGGGATGACCACAAATGCGGTAAAGAAAGGGGACCGTTATATCATCAATGGCGTCAAACAATACATTACCAACGGATCTATTGGCCAAGTTTTTCTTCTTTATACCAAGTTAGAAAAAACAGCCAAAAAAATGACCTCTTTTGTAATAGAGTCGTCTTACAAAGGTTTTTCGGTTGGAAAAAAGGAAGAAAAGATGGGAATGCGTTCTTCTCCCACAACACAACTTGTATTTGAGGATATGGAAGTTCCTGAAGAAAATTTACTTGGTGTGGAAAATGGTGCTGTCACACACATGATGAGAAATTTGGAAATCGAACGTGTGACACTTGCGGCACAATCACTTGGAATTGCTCGCAGATGTATTGATATTATGTGCGATTATACCATTCGCCATAGAGAGGCATTTGGGAAAAAACTTTTGGAGTTTGGTCAAATTCAACGTATGGTGGCCGAATCTTATGCTGACTACCAAGCAGCTCGCGCCCTTGTTTATCATGTAGCAAGTGAACTGGGACCCGATGTTCGTAACTCTCTTGGAGCAGCCTCAGCAAAATTGGTTGCCACCCAGATGGCGGAACGTGTTTCAAGAAACGCTATTCAAGTGTTAGGTGGATATGGATACTGTCGTGAATATCCGGTGGAACGATTGCATAGGGATGCGATTTTACTCAGCATTGGTGGAGGAACAAACGAAGCCATGCAAAAAAACATTGCAAGCGATTTGAAAAGACTTTGGTCCGAATAAACAAATTTTTATAATTTATATCCGTCTTTCTTTGCAAAATGGTCTACAGAAGGATGGATACTGATTGGGATGTAGTAGTCATTGGTTCAGGACTTGGCGGCCTTAGTGCCGCTTTGTCACTTTCTGAAAATGGCCAAAAAGTTTTGGTTTTAGAAAAAGGGACAACTCCCGGTGGTTGCGCTTCCAGTTTCCAAAAAAATGGTTATGTCTTTGAATCTGGTGCCACGACTCTCGTGGGTATGGAACCTGGACTTCCTTTTCATAAACTATCCTCCGAATTTCAAATTCAATTTCCACTTTTCCCATTAAATCGATCGATGTTGGTCCATTTGGATGAAAAAACCGTTGAACGTTACCAGGATCGCAAAGAATGGACTCTTGAAGCAAAACGTGTGTTCGGTGGTGGTCTTCGAATGGAGGTGTTTTGGAAACTTTGTGATTTAATTTCGGATTCTCTTTGGAATTTGTCATGTAGGTATAAATATTTTCCTTTTAAGAATCTTTCCGACGTAATGAAATCGATTGGTTCTTTTCGACCTTTCGACTTACTTGTTTTGTTTTTTTCCTTTGTATCTTTACGTTTTGTTTTACAATGTTTGGGCCTAACAAAGAACAAGGATTGGATCCGATTTTTAGAAGAACAACTTTTGATAACAAGTCAAACTACATCGACAAAAGTTCCTATGGTGTTTGCTGCCGCTGGTCTAACTTATCCGCAATTAAAAAACTATGTTGTCAAAGGAGGAATGGTAAGTCTTGCAGAAACAATTATAAAAAAAATTGAATCAAATGGTGGAAAAGTCCTTTATAAACAAGAAGTCACTAACTTGAAAAAAATCACTACTACTGAAGGGAATCTAGAAAACTTCTGGGAGTTGCGTACGAAACATAGAGAAAACTTTTTGTTTCGTGCTTCTTTGGTGGTTTCGAATCTTCCTATTTGGAACCTAACAGAAATCACAAATGACTTACCTAAATTAAAAAAGAAAACTACAAAATTTGAAAATGGAATTTGGGGTGCTTTTTCGATGGGGATTGCCATACAAACCAATCCAACGGAAGAATGGACAAAAACTGAATGCCTTCACCACCAGATCCATATGAAAAATGCCTTACCATTTGGAGGAGGAAAATCCATTTTTCTTTCTCTTTCCCATCCAGAAGATTCCATTCGTTCACCAAATGGAATTCGTATTCTTTCTATTTCAACCCATATAGCAAATCCTGAATCTTGGATTCGTGACGATTTCTATCCAGAAAAAAAGAAAAGAATGGAATCGATTGTGATTCAAACTATAGAGGAAAAGTTTCCTTGGTTTCAGAAAGATAAGATTCTGTTCAGGCATTCTGCAACACCTGTTACATGGAAAACTTGGACAGGTAGGAAATTTGGGAGAGTGGGAGGGATTCCCAATTCTTTTTTTTCGAATCCTTTTAAAATGTTGAGTAACCGATCAGAAGATCCAAGCTTACTTCTTACGGGAGATACTGTCTATCCAGGGCAGGGAATTCCGGCGGTAGTCCTTGGCGGTCTTCATGCGGTAGAACAGTTCCTAGAAAGAAAGAGAGGTTGATTTTCGAATCAGGTCTTAGAGCCTGGGCGAAACGATGATTCGCCTTCCTAAGATTCTGATCCAAGTGCCGGGAACTTCTGCCAACTTGGGGCCTGGTTTTGACCTTATGGGTCTTGCTTTGGATCTTCGTAACCAATTTGAATTTAGTTTTTCGAAAGAAATTACAGAATTCAAAACAGAATTAAAAAACGGCAAGCCCCTGCCTTTTTCAGAAAAGGAAGATTTAGTTTATCAGTCTTACCTTTCTTATTTTAAAAAATTTTTACCGAGTTTTACACCTCCAGCTTATCATTGTAAAATGGTGCTTTCTTTACCTTTAAAAGGTGGGCTTGGTTCTAGTGCTTCGGCCATCGTTGCAGGTCTTTCGTTAGCAAGAGAAGTGCACAAACGTTTGGAACCAAATTCGGTTCCTCTTGAATCAGATTTTACACAGTATTTAGCAGAGTTTGAGGGGCATCCTGATAATACTCTACCTGCTTATTTGGGTGGGTTTGTATTCGCCTATTCCACATTTGGTGAAAGGCTTAGATACTTTCGTAAAAAATTTCCATCCTCTGTTGCCATTTTTGTTTTAACTCCAGAGTTCCATGTATCGACAGAAGAATCCAGGAAAACACTTCCCAAATCTTATGCCACATCCGATGTGATTTTTAATTTATCTCGGATTGGTGCTTGGATGCACTTTTTAGACAAACGTAAGTTTGGTGACTTGCTTGTCGGTTTAGAAGATAAGATGCATACTCCTTATAGGATTCCTAAATCTTCCCCTTTATCCCCTCTGGTAGAAATGTTTTCTGAGTCTGGGATTGGTTATTGTTTGTCTGGGTCTGGACCGAGCTTACTTGTATTTTTAGAAAGAAAGTCAGTAAAAAGTAAACAATCAGACTTAGAAGAAAAAATTTCTAAAGTGATGGGAGAGGCAAAAATACCTTATTCTTTCAAACGAGTGAAGCCTGATGGAATCGGAGTTCGAATTCAATTCAAATAGTATCTATTTAGTCTTCTTCGCTCCCTTCTTCTTTTCCAAATCCGTAAACGTCTCCGCGAAACCTAACCTTTCTGTTAATCCCCGGTTGGATTTTTCCCACTTCAAAGGTAAACTTCATTCGCTCCTTACCTGACCTATTGAAATAAAAGGATGAGGTGAGAGAAATTTCTATAAAGTTTACCATTCTTTCTTTTGTGATTTTATCCGAGATTCGAAATTCGGCAGGATGTCCAATGATTTCATAGGACTCAAAACTTTCTTTGGATTCCATTTTTCCATAATGTTCCATTCGCGGAGGTTTGTAGAAACTTGGTCCATTTTTTAAAACAGTGATGGTGTAATCTTCGCTATCACGACTTTTTTTAAATTGGAAAATGAGGTGGTCTTCGGAAATGGCATTACACCGCGTTGCCAATTGCCCAGTTTTACATCCAATATGGAAGGTAGCAAACCTGCTAAGTTCGTCGACAACAAGGTCGTATTTATCTCCCGATTGGACCGGAATATAACGGTCTGATTCTTTTCTAGAGATGATGGGATGAATGAATTGGTTGTACACAACAAATCCTAGTCCGAATACGGATACGGTCAAAACCCCGCTCAGAACTAGGATAAAACTATCAAGGATGGCGATACTAAGAAACAAACTTACCTTTTGGTATCTACCTTATGACTTTTTGGCTCTGGAAGGGGAGTTCGTGTCACAAGAGAAAGTAAGTCTTTTACTTCTTCTGGAGAAATAATTTGGTTTAGTTTTTCTTCTAAAGAAGCAGGAGTCGGTTTCAAAACCAAATCTTCTGGTTTAATTTTCGATTCCTTTTCCTTTTCTAACTTCGTGATTCTTGGGTTAGGAGACTTTTCAGAAAAGGATTCACTCCCTTCTTCTGATTGTTTCCCCGTTTGGGTTGGAATCGTAGGGGGAATGTGTGAGTTTCCTTGAATGTTGATTGTGTTCATTTTTCCCAAACCTCCGTGTTTAGGATACGCATAGGGAAAAAACTTTCTTTTCCCTCCCTCAGATTTTCGGTCATTCGGAGCTAGGCTTTAGTGAAAAACCTCCTTTTTTTTCAGTTTTTTCCGTTTGATTGCCCGCTTTATAGGCGGGAAGCTGGCAGGGATGGAAAATATTTTTAAAAAGTGGATGGAAAACCCCATCTCCAAAATCGTCCTTGCGACCAACTTCGTTTTTGCCCTTCTCTTTATTGTCAGTGTTCCTTCCTTTGTTCGGGAATACATTACACAAGATGCAGTCAGTATCGGTGGAAAAAAATATGACCTGAGTGATGTGAAAGAAACTTCTCCGATTGCTTATTCCAAATTCCAGTCGGAGTACAAAAGTTTGATTAAAAACACGTTAGGTGAATTTGCTCAGGACAAATTATTCGAACTTGTTGCAAAAGATAAAAATATTAAACCCACCGAAGTATTGAACCAAGGTTTCACCGCTACAGAACCATCAGAAGAAGAAATTTTAAATGTATATATGTCCAACAAGGCTCAGTTAGGTGGTAAATCCTTGAATGAGACAAAAGACAAAATTGTTGGTTTCTTAAAAAGCCAACAAGAACAAGAACATAGTCGTAATGTTTACAGAGAAATTGTTTCTAAATATCCGGTTGAGTTTTTAATTAAAGAGCCAGATGCAGTTAGAGTGACTGTGGAAGAAAAAAATAACCCTTCCATCGGGCCAAAAGATGCAAAGATCACAGTAATTGAATTTTCAGATTTTGAATGTCCGTTTTGTAAACGAAGCCAGGATGTAAACCAAAAGCTTCGCGAGAAATACAAGGGACAGATTCGTTGGGTATTCCGTGATTTTCCTCTTCCTTTTCACCAAGATGCGATGTATGCACATATGGCTGCAAACTGTTCTGTATCAGAAGGAAAGTATTGGGATGTGTTTAACTTGTTTTTTGAAAACAGTGGAAATTTAGGAAAAGCCAATGTGGATGCACTCATTGCAAAAGCTGGTGTTTCTAAAGACAAATATCAAGCTTGTATGAAAGATGCTTCTGGATTAAAAGCAGAAATTGATGCAGACATTCAAGACGGTCAAAAAGTGGGTGTGAGTGGAACTCCTGCATTTTTTATCAATGGAATCTTTGTTTCGGGAGCACTTCCTTTCGAAAACTTTGATGAGATCATCCAAAAAGAATTAAAACAATAATCATAAATTATAAAATTAAAGGAAAATTTATATGAGCAAAAAAGTAAAAGTTGCTGTTACTGGTGCTGCCGGACAAATCGGATACGCACTATTATTTCGTATCGCTTCAGGACAAATGTTTGGACCTGACACTGCAGTAGAACTCCAATTGTTGGAATTAGAACAAGCACTTCCTGCTGCCAAAGGTGTCATTATGGAATTAGATGACTGTGCTTTCCCTTTACTCGAAAAAGTATCAGTTTCTTCTAACATTGATGAGGCGTTCCGAGACATCAACTGGGCACTCCTTGTTGGTTCTGTTCCAAGAAAAGCAGGAATGGAAAGGGGAGACCTTCTTAAAATCAACGGCGGAATTTTTACAACACAAGGCAAGGCAATCGAAAAGAATGCAGCAAGTGATGTTAGAGTTCTAGTAGTCGGTAACCCATGTAATACTAATGCTCTTATTGCTATGAACAATGCAAAAGGTGTTCCGTCTGACAGATGGTTTGCGATGACTGGTCTTGATGAAAACCGTGCAAAAACACAACTTGCCCAAAAAGCAGGAGTTCTTGTAAAAGACGTTTCCAACGTAGCGATTTGGGGAAACCACTCCGCAACCCAATACCCAGACTTTTACAATGCAAAAATCAAAGGAAAACCAGCCACAGATTTGATTTCTGACCAGGAATGGCTGAAAGGTGATTTTATCTCTACCGTTCAAAAACGGGGAGCAGCGATCATTGCAGCGCGCGGAGCATCATCTGCGGCTTCTGCAGCAAATGCAGTCGTTGACACAGTGCATAACATCGTAACTCCTACAAAACCTGGTGATTGGTTTAGTGCCGCTTGTCACTCTAACGGTGAGTATGGTGTGGACAAAGGCCTTATCTTCGGATACCCACTGAAATCAGATGGCAAAAAAGTAGAGATCGTTACTGGTCTTGAAATCAATGCCTTTGGTAAGGAAAAATTCGACATCACTCATAACGAGTTGAAAGAAGAAAGAAACGAAGTAAAAGACATGCTTGGTTAACACTCTTTAGTCTTTAGAGAATTTATTCTTTAAAGACTAAAATGTTTGTTTTTAGAAAGCTCGCAAAACCGAGAAGGTTAGCGGGCTTTTTTATTACCTAATAGCCAATAAGTGCGTTTGACACTGGCTTAAGAATTCCTTTGGCCTTTCCAAAAATGGTAAGTGGCTACTTTTTTCCATCACTGTCATTTTGATCTGAGGAAATTCTTTTAAGATGGAATCCCAAGTGTAATAAGGTGCGACTTGATAATCTTCTTTTCCCATACAAATCCAAATCGGTTTGGAAATTTTTTTGAAATAGGTTGATACATCGATGTCTCGAAACACTTCGCCAAAGAGATAATCAAATGCTAGTTTATTTGTGTGGATTCCTTCCCAAAATTTTTTTGAAGGAAAGGGAACTTGGAAAAAACCTTTTGCCTCCAAACTCACACAGTAATGGATAAAAAAATCTTCCGGTGTTCTTTCTATATTTTTTTGAAATTGCAATTGGTTTTGTAAATGGGCGGCTTTACGAATGTCAGATGCTTCCCTCTCAAAATAAACTTCTGCCTCAGACATGGGACTGCCGTGACTTGGGCCCGTAGAAACCATCATGAGACTTGTGACATTTTCTGGATATTGGGCTGCATAGGCAAGGGCCATATACCCATGTCCAGAGTGCCCAATGATGGGACATGCGGGGATTTTTAACTCTGTTTGTATCAATCTAAAATCTTCGAGTAGTTTCTCTAAAGAATAATCATCTTTTGTTTCGTTTAAGGATTTGGTTCTCTTTGCAAACCCTCTTTGGTCCACCACTGTGATCTGGTATTGGTTGGCCATCTCACTTGGGATGACTCTTGGATAATACAAAGCGCTCCCAATCCAAAACAAAGGAGGGCCACCTGCGTTGTTTTTTGCCACTTGGAGGGCAAATCCTTCTCTTTCAATCGTTTGATAATTCCATTCCATAACATTTCCTCAGGTTTTTTATACTTTTATATTTGATTTTCGGATATAGTTGTAATATACAACTATATGGTTGCAGATAGCAACTAAAAAAGACTTGTGGTTTTTCAAAAAATAAGGTGACTGGGATAATGGAAGGAAAAGGAATCGCAAGTTTTCTCGGGATTTATATGAGCGAAACCATGCTTCTGATGAGGCGGTTTCTATCGGATGAATTTATCAAACAAAGAATCGGGATGCGATTTGAGGACTGGATGTTACTTTTACCTTTGGTTGAGTCAGAATCCTCAAATCAAAAGGAATTGAGCGAACGTTTAGTCAAAGACAAAACCACTGTATCTAGGCTTGTCGATGGTTGGGTGAAAAAATCATGGGTGAAACGAGTTGTTTCTGATACGGACAAACGTCATTACCATTTACGTTTTACCAAAAAAGGGAAAGAAATTTGGGAGAAGGGGATTCCGATTGTCCAGTCGGCAGACCAGGTATTTCGGAAGGATCTCTCGGAGAAAGAGGAAAAGGAATTGTATTTACTTCTTTTTAAAATCCAATCATCAGTTCAATTCGCAAACCTAGAAAACAAATAGAACCAATTCAATGAATAGTCTTTTTAGCAAAAAGAAATCTTTCTTTATTGGAGCTGTCTAAAATGATTTTGGTATCTACAAAACCGATTGTTTTTGCCATTTCTTCTAAATCCTTGTTATACAAAGGATGGGTTTCTAACATCATCATTCCACCGGGTTTTATGCGGTTAAATACGACATCTAACAATTGTTTGTGAAATTTGTGAAAATCAGAAACAAAAAGTGCCAGATGGGGTTCATATTCGATGACATCTGGCATTATCTCTGGTTTCTCTGATTCGGGGATATAAGGAGGATTGGAAACAATCAAATCAAATTGTAATTCTTTTGGAAGAGATGAGTCTAAATCAGAAACATAAAAATTTGTTTTTTCTGTTAGGTTGTATTTTTCTGCATTACGGCGGCTCACATCGATGGCTTTTTCAGATAAGTCCGAGAGGGTCACAATACTTGAAGGTAGAAGCTGTGTTAGGCTAAGGCCAATACACCCACTCCCCGAACAAAGGTCCCAAATTTGTAATGGATGGGAATCATGGAGAGAAATTTCATCTTTTCTTTTCCAAAGGTAGTCCACAAGTTCTTCTGTTTCAGGTCTTGGGATAAGGACATCATCCGTTACCAAATATTCAAATTTATGAAATCCTTTTTTCCCTGTAATGTAGGCGACAGGTTTTCTTTTGCTTCGTTCCACAATTCGTTCCCGATACAGGTCGATTTCCTTTTGCCCGAGCGGCATTTCAAATTGAGAATAGAGTTTGATCCTTGGGAGATTTAAGAGATCGGAAAGGATCCATTCTGCATCGACACGGGGATTGGGAATCTCCTTTTTCTCTAGAAATTCTGTGGACCGTTTTAAATAGTAAAGTAGAGTTCCGGGTTCTTCCGCCATAACTTTTGCCCCCAACAGGATTCGAACCTGTGTCCCCAGTTTAGGAAACTAGTGCTCTATCCACCTGAGCTATGGGAGCTTTTACGTAGGTTTACGTTTCTGATTCACTATCCTTTGGAAATCGGAGATATTGTGAATAACAATTTTATCCGGATAGAGATCTAGTTTGCCTGTTTTTACATATTGCATGAGCACTTTTTGGACTTCCCCAACAGGTTGGGCACACCAATTCGCAATGTCATCCACAGTGGCAGAAAGGATAATTTCATTGTATACATCATTATTATACTGTTTTTCGTATAACATCACAAAGACGTCGCAGACCTTTCCAACGATATCATCCATAAGAAGGATCATAAGTCGGCGTTTTTGGTCATAAATCCGGAAGGAAAAAATATGAAGCAGTTTCATCGCCAGTGCCGGGTTTTTCGTCATTAACATTTCGAAATTGGCACGGTTGAAGTTGAGGGCTTTTACTTCTGTCACAGCAATGGCAGTGGCAGATCGGGGTTGTTCTTCTAAAATGGCCATCTCTCCCAAGATATCCCCAGCTTCCAAAACATCTAAGGTTTTGATACTGGTTCCAATGGTTTTTGTGATTTTGACCTTTCCTTCTTTGATTAAGTAAAAATCGTTACCTGGTTCATACTCGCAAAACAATACTTCATTGGGTTGGAAAACTTTTCCAAACTTACCAAACATGGCTTCTAACATTTGGTCGTTCACTATTTGCCTCCTTTGAGTTTGGATTTAGCATCTTCAGAGATACTATCATCCAAAGGAGGCATTTGAGTTACCTTTTGGAATAACTGTTTGGCTTTTTCTTTTTCCCCTGAAGCCTCTGTAGCAAGTGCTAGGTAGTAAAGGTTTTCTTTGAGTAGTAGCCCTTTGGGGTATTTTTTTATATAATTAGAAAAATGGGAAATGGCGCCAGGATAATCCTTGGCCTTGAAACTAGACTTTCCCATATAAAATAAAGAGTTTTCGACAAACTGTTCTTCTTCTTGAGTAACGGAATCCGTCCTCTCGGATACGGTTTTGAATAGGTCGATCGATTCTGCATACTTTCCCGCATTCATAAGAGTAGAGGCTTTATCGTATTGGGAAAGAATCGAATTGGGATCAATACTAGAACCAGAGTTTTGGGATGGGACTGCCATCGTTTTTAACATTTCCTGAAGTTTACCTGCTTGGGCACCTGGTTCGGGTTTGTAAACTAACTCTTGTATGGTGAGCGGAAATGGAGTTTTTTTACGAGCTAAATCAAGGAGTTGTCTGGCTCGGTCTACGTACATTCCGTCCGGATAATGTTGTAAGTATTTTTCAAAAGCATATGCGGCGTGTTCAAAGTTCCCATTTTTATAAAAAACTTCAGCCACATTCATTAGTTCAAAAGCAGGATTCTTGGCTTCCCCTTGTCCGAGGATTTCCCTAACTTGGCGGTGGACTTGCCGAAGTTGGCTTGAGAAAACTTTCAGCATTTTGATGATGAGATGGGTCTTGTCTGAAACAAATTTCTCGAATTCGGGGACTTTGAAGACAAGAACTGTAGCGGCTCCTATGACTTGAGCGGTTTCTTCCCTGGGATAACGACCAATGGCACTCTTAACTCCAAAAAACTCGCCGAGTTTTACGTCTTCTTTGAGTTCCACGCCATTAATATTCGTGTATGTTAGTACAACACGACCTTTTTGTAGTACAAAGATATCTTCCGCCTTGTCTTTCTCGAAGTAGACGATGGAACCTCCTTTGTAATTACGTACTATAGGACCTGACAACTCATGCCTCGCTTGCGCTTCATTTTCAAAAATTAGGTAAAAAAGCCAAACTCTTTTTATAACCGACACTATCAGAAACTTGTTTCAGGAGTTTTTTTGGTGAACCTGCAACCAATTTGGTTTTTCCATCAATGGAAAATTCTTCTGTTTCTAAACCGAAATGAACAAAGAGTGACTTGTATTCTTCAGACCCATAAATGGGGTATCCATCGATGACAACGAGGTCAATGTGTTTCCACGAAAGTTCTGACACATGGATTTCCGAATCCTTTTTATCATCGTTGATTATGAGTAAATCTGCTGAAAGGCCAGGCATTAAAGCATTTGGATTTCCTAATCGAAATGCCTTTCTTGGGTTTTCTGTAACCATTTTTAGTAAAGTTGATTCAGGTAATTCATCCCCATATAAACCAAAATAAATAGATTTAGCTGTTTTTAATTCTTCTAAAAGATGAATGGATCCACTTGGTGAATAATCTGTCCCCAAACATACGTTAACTCCCATATCTAAAAAGAGTTTGATATTGGTAGTTTTGCCAAAGATATGTAGGTTGGAAGTAGGGCACCAAACAACAGAAGCACCTTTTTCTAAAATTTTTTCGACTTCTTTTTGCCCAAAAGGCAAACAATGAACAAGTACAGAATGTCCGCCAAGAGCATCCATTTTTTCTAGCAGTCGTAAAGATTGTTTAGAATCATCGTCGACACCTTCTGCCAAGTGTGTGACAAAGGGAAGTCCTGCATGTTCCGCCATTCGGTATTCCAGTGCCGGTCCTTCTCCCCAACCTAAACTATAGTTTCCAATGGAATGTGCTAGAGTGTAATCGGAGATAAGTTTGACGGGAAGTATTCCTCTGAATGGATTTTGTACATGATGGGGGATATGATCAAATACCGTTGTGACTCCAGCAAAAAGGTTTTTATAAGCGCCTAGATAATATAAAATTTCTGGATCCACTTGTTGGCGTTCTGCAAACACTCCTGAACTTTTATATAAATTGTCATAGGATAACCAAGACTGGTGTTTCTCAGTTCCTCCTACTTTTGGGAGAAAACTAGCAAGTAAATGGTCATGGGAATTGATAAAACCTGGATAAATTTTTTTCCCTTTTAGGGAAATTGTCACCGTATTATTGTTTGGCGAAAGATTTGTGTCGATGGCAGAAATCTTTTCACCATCCACAAAAAGATCGCTAGTTTCTAGTTTGCCATTTCGATATACGGAAGCAGACTGGAAGAGGACTGAGTATCCCATTAAATGCCAACCTCCCAAATACGTTCTGGATTTAGGTTTTGTTTTTGTCTGTTCATTTGGAAATATAGGCCTTTGTCTTTTGACAGAATTCCTAGACGATCCTTTGCTTTTACTTGTTGACCTTCGGTAACTTGAATTCGTTCCAAGTTTCCATAAACGGAATACAGTCCACTTTGGTGTTCTAAAATTACGAAATTTTCATATCCATCCATATAATCGACATGAACTACTTTCCCTGGAAGGCTTGCTCTAACAAGTGATGAAGACCCTCTTTGGAATTGGATTCCTTTGTGGGGATCATAAGTCAGTTCTGAATATTTTTTTAAGACTTTTTCTTTTTGGGCTAAGGGGAAGGAGGGTTTCTCTTTCAATACGGATTCAGTTGAGACCATGAGCTTTTCGTTACCTTTCGGAATACGCAGGAGTTCCCTTTCATACAAATTTTCACTGGTCGTTCGGCCATTTAACTTAGCTAAGGTTTCTGGAGAGATATTGAATTTTCGGGCAATTCCAAACCAAGAATCACCTTTTGCCACGCGATAAGAAGAAGGGATTTCTGATTTCGGACTTTGTTTCGGAGAAACAGAGAACCCAAACAAGAATCCCAAAAAAATTAGAATGTATCGTAATTTCCGCATTCGCTATCCCTTTTAGAAGTATCGACAGCAAAAATGGAGAGGGCAATAAAAAAGGCGGGTTCCCCCGCCTTTTCCAAAATCGACCATTGAAACGAAGGTTTATTCTTCGTCTTTGTTGTTGACCTTGTATTTTTTCATAAGCTCGTCTGCTACGTTTCTTGGAACAGGAGCATACTTGGAAAATTCCATAGCAAACTCTGCCTTTCCTTGGGTAGAAGAACGAAGAACGGTAGAATATCCGAACATGTCTGCAAGAGGAACTTCCGCTTCGATCTTAGCATAACCGTTTTCTTCAGTTGTGCTTAAAATCATTCCGCGTCTTTGGTTCACAGAAGCAAGGATTGCTCCTTGGAACTCTGTTGGACCTTCCACTTCCACTCTCATGATTGGTTCTAGGATGATCGGAGCTGCTTTTGAGAAACCTTGGCGGAATCCGTAACGAGCACCAATTTGGAATGCCATATCGGAAGAGTCCACATCATGGTAAGCACCATCATTGATCACACAACGAACTCCGATGATAGGGAATCCAATGAGAGATCCTCTTTCTAAACAAGAACGAAAACCCTTATCACAAGATCCAATGTATTCGCGAGGGATGGATCCACCCACGATTTTATCTACGAATTCGTAGTCCTTACCTTCTTCTTGTGGGATTGGTTCGATGTAACCTGCCACTCGAGAGAACTGACCTTGACCACCCGTTTGTTTTTTATGAGTGTAATCAAATTCTGCAGATTTTGTGATGGTTTCACGGTAAGCCACCTGTGGTGCACCAGTCACTAGATCCACACCGTATTCCCGTTTCATCCGTTCGATGTATACTTCGAGGTGGAGTTCTCCCATCCCTTTGATGATGGTTTGGCCAGACTCTTTATCAATTTCCGTTTGGAAGGTTGGGTCTTCTTTTGTGAAACGGTTAAGAGCCTTTGCAAGGTTTGGAAGTTGTTTTGACTCTTTGCACTCAATGGTAAGTGAAATTACTGGATTTGGAACAAACATGGACTCCATAGTCACTTTTGCCTTTCCATCCGTAAATGTATCCCCTGAAGCACAATCAATACCGAATAGTGCTACGATATCTCCAGCTTCCGCTTTAGAAATATCTTCCATATCGTTTGAGTGCATACGAACAAGACGTCCAATGTTGTGACGTTTGTTTGTTGCAGAGTTGTAGATCGTCATCCCTTTTTCGAGTCTACCTTGGTAAACGCGAACATAAGTTAACTGACCGTAACGACCGTCTTCTAGTTTGAATGCGAGACAAACTAATGGTTTTTCTGGATCTGATTCTAAATTGAATTCGTTTTCTTCGTTTCCGATTTCTTTTGCTTTGTTTTCAACGTCGTAAGGAGATGCAAGGTAGTCTGCTACTCCGTCTAGAAGTCTTTGAACCCCTTTGTTTTTAAAAGCAGATCCCATAAATACAGGAACAAATTTAAGTGCAAGAACACCTCGGCGAATCGCTTCTTTGATTCGTGCCTCTGTTGGTGCACCTTCTAACATCTCTTCTGTGAGTTCGTCACTAAAAAGGGAAACTGCATCAAGTAGGGCTTCGCGTTTTTCGTTTGCTTGGTCTTTTAACTCATCTGGGATATCAGTGATTTTGATATCTTGTCCGTTTGGACCTTCAAAGTAATACGCTTTCATCTCCACAAGGTCAACGATCCCTTTAAGATCGTTTTCAAGTCCGATAGGAAGTTGAACCGCATGAGCATTGAGGTGGAGTTTTTCACGAAGTTGTTCGATCACTCTCCAAGGGTTAGCTCCCGTTCTATCGAGTTTGTTGATAAAAGCAACACGTGGAACATTATAACGTTTCATCTGACGGTCAACAGTGATGGACTGAGATTGAACTCCCGCAACACCACAAAGAACCATAATCGCAGAGTCAAGTACGCGAAGGGAACGTTCTACTTCAATTGTGAAGTCAACGTGGCCTGGAGTATCGATGATGTTGATGGTAATGTCTTTCCAAGTAGCATAAGTTGCTGCTGATTGGATCGTGATCCCTCTTTCTCGTTCGAGGTCCATACTATCCATAGTAGCCCCCACACCGTCTTTTCCACGTACTTCGTGAATGGCATGGATTTTGTTCGTATAAAATAAAATACGTTCAGTGAGGGTTGTTTTCCCTGAGTCAATGTGTGCAGAAATACCGATGTTACGGATTCTTTCCAATTTAGGGTCGCGTTTTGTTTCTGTCGCAGAGGTCATATTTTCCTCAAAAATAAGGTTAAAGTTGAATTGATTCTACCAAAATCTGAAATGGACTGCGTTTGTAAAGTACTTGGGATTTTTGGTCAAAAGGAAAATCCTGGAGAAAGTAGAGATTAGGGGAATATGCCACTAGCGCGCTTGAAGCGATTTTTTCGAACACTGTCCTTTGCCCGACTGGTATGTCTGGGATTCTTTACCGCAATCCTTTTCGGGTCGTTTGCCCTTTATATTTCCGAAGAGGGGGAACTTTCCTATGTCGATAGTTTTTATCTCTCAGCCTCTTCCATTTGTGTGACAGGGCTTTCACCAGTTCGGCTCTCTGGCCTGAATCCTGGAACGCACTGGATCATGCTTTTTCTCATTCAGCTAGGTGGACTAGGGATTATTAGTTTTACGGTGATTGTCGGTTTTCTCATCACCCAAGGTATTTCGCGGAACGCCCGTTTTAATGCCTTTGTCGGTGCGGCCATTGATACCCAAGCCGAAACTGAGTCCCTTGCTACAAATGAAGTCAATCGGATGTTACTCTCCATTATCAATATTTCGTTTTCCTTGGAAATACTTGGGGCGATTGGATTATATTTGCATATGCCAGACGGAGTTGAGGGAGGGAACACCCGTTGGTTCTTTTCCCTTTTTACAGCGATCTCATCTTTTAATAACGCTGGTTTTTCGATTACTGATGACCTGAGTGCACTTCGATTGGATCCTTTTTCTTTGTACATTGTTTCTGGCCTTGTGATTTTTGGAGGAATCGGTTTTCCCGTGATCATCCTTCTTGAAAAATTTCTCCTGACTGTATTTGTGCGAATCGTATATCGTATAGAAGTGATGGCAGAAACTTTGATGATGGAAAAGGCCCTAAAAACAGGAAATGTTCCTAGGCTTTTGTTACTTCCTGCTCAGTTTTCCGCATTTTTAGAAAACCGTTTGGGTGATTATAACAAACATTTACGCGGGGAAACCACGAGGATCCAATCGAAAGTTTTGGTTTATGGTTCTTTCGCCTTGCTTTTGTTTGGTTTTGTAGGGATTTATTTTTTGGAGCGGTTTAATCCTCACACCTTTCATGAGTTAGCCTTTGTAGATAAAATATCGAATGCATTTTTTATGTCGGTATGTTCTAGAACGGCTGGATTTTCGACTATGGATCTTGGTCATCTGAATGACGCAACAGTCATTATCATAACTGTGTTGATGTTTATTGGTGGTGGTCCTCAAGGAACTGCTGGAGGTATTAAAATTACCACTTTTGTATTGTTACTTGCATATTTAAAAAATGTGATCCAGCCATCCAAACCTGTTATGTTATTTGGTGAAACTGTTTCCAAAAATTCTGTTGCAGTTGCCATTCGTGTTTACTTTCTTGCTACCATTGCTTTGGCTTTTGTATTTATATTTCTTGGAATCTTGGATCAAAACCAACATTCTTTACATGTAATCTTTTTTGAACTGATCTCTTCCTTTTCCACTGTTGGTTTCACTTTGAACTTAACCTCTCAATTAGGGGACATTGAAAAGATACTTTATGCGGCTGTCATGTATGTGGGACGTGTTGGGATCTTTACCGTTCTCATTGCTGCCACTGGTCACTCTGGAGTTCCAAAAATGGGAACCGTCGATGATGGTGTGAAAATCCAAGTGGGTTAGAATGGGGATAAAAATCGGTTTTAGGATTTTGAGGATGGGGAAGACTTGGTATTTGTGAAATTAAGCATACAAAATTTATTGTTTTCTTTTTGGAAAGCTCCCGTTTTGACCCCTGAAGAGTTAGAATTGGAGGAACAAAAAGAGGCTCAAAAGAGAAGTTTGTCTTCGATTGAGTCCAGGTTAGAGTCCCTTGAAATTCTATTATCAAACGATAAGTTAGACGATACAAAACTTTTGTTTCGTTATTTGGCTTATGATTTGGTAAATTACCATTTGCGAATGACCAGTCAAAAAGAGATCCCTTTTGAGGGAAATCTCGAAGGTTTTTTGATCCCTGAAACAAAACAAAAATTAAAACCATTTCAGTTTTTAGAGTCCTTTGGAAAACTTTCCGAAGGGAGTGGCAAGGAATTAGAAAATGTTTTGTCCTCTGCCATTGATACTTTTGAGTTTTTATCGACGGAATCCAAAAAAGAGTTTAATACTCGTTATTTGACAAGTTTAGACCAATTTCGTTTGTTAAGAAGAGTCCGGATTGGGTTAGTGAGTGTAATTTTAGCAAGTATTCTCTTTAGTATTTCCTATTACCATTACAAATACCCTGTTCTTAAAGACCAATCGATCAAGGTATATAGCTTTATCAGTAGAGAAAAACCTGATACCAGGGAATCTCTTATGGTTACAAAACCTGTTTTGAAAAAAGACAGCGGAAGTTGGGTAGAATATGAATGGGAACTTCCCAATTCAATGTCTGAGTTCGGTGGACTTCGTATTGATCCATTGGAGCAACGGGGAATTCGTTTTGCTCTAGATCAAATTTCCATTCTCGATGCAAAGGGAAATGAGGTTTATAAGAAAAAAATTGTTGTGAGTCCTAATTTACTACCTGAGGATTACCAGGATTTTTTGAAAATTATCGATATCAAAACTGCTGGAAAACAAACACCGGGAGAGCTTGTGGAAATGATTACAACGGGATCTGACCCCCAAATTCATTTTGTATTCCCAAAAGTTAAAGATGCAAAAACTATCAAATTAAAAATGAAGTTCATTGAAGCTCATAAAGTGAAGAAAAAATGATTAACCTATATTTTAAGTTAATGCGAATCCCTCAGTGGGTGAAAAACGTCATTCTATTTGCAGGGTTAATTTTTTCTAAAAAAATTTTCGATCTTTCTTCTTTAACAAAAGTTTGTTTGGCGTTCTTTTGTTTTTCATTGGTCGCAAGTTGCCAGTATGTGTTTAATGATTTTTTAGATCAAAAGGAAGATGCAAAACATCCGGAAAAAAAACATCGACCACTTGCTAGTGGAGAGTTGGATTCTGGGATTGCTTTGGCAATCACTGGTGTCATTCTTCCGATCGCACTCATCGGTGCTTATAAACTTTCTCCGGTATTCTTTTATCTAACTATCTTCTATTTGCTCTTTAATATGTTATACAGCAAAGTCTTAAAACATATTGTAATTTTGGATGTGATGAGTATTTCTATTGGATTTGTGTTACGTGCCATTGCTGGTGCCGTTGTCATTGGAGTGGAATTTTCACATTGGTTGTTGCTCTGTACTTTTATGTTGGCACTTTTTTGGGGTTTTTCCAAACGTCGGGGTGAAATCAATATCCTAAAAACGGATGCCGGCAAACACAGAAAGATTTTGGAAGAATATTCTATTGAGTTTTTGGATTTAATGATGGCTGTTGTTGCAACGCTCACTCTTGTCAGTTATGTAATGTATACTGTGAGTGCGGAAACGGCAAAAAGTTTAGGAACTCCTTATATGGTTTATACAGTTCCTATCGTAGTGTATGCCATCTTTCGTTCTTTATATATCATTTATATCAAGAACATGGGTCATAACCCCACAAAAGCCATCCTTACGGATGTCAGTGTCCTTTCATCCGGGTTTATTTGGTTACTTCTCATCTTATTTTTAATGTTTGGGAACTTATCGGGTCATACTCCAGTCTTACATTAGAGACCATGAAAATTTGGAAGAATTTACCTTATGGATGGAAGGTGGTATTCGCCTTTGTTTTCTTTTTTTCCACGACCCTTTGTTTTTCTTACTTTAAGGGAAGAGATACTAGTCCCGGTGTTTCTATCGAGGTCTTAGCGACAACTCCCACAGAAGCCAATTCTTGGAAAGGACACCCTAAGGTGGTATATTTTTGGGCTACTTGGTGCACCGTTTGTAAGGCTTATGCTCCTATCTTAGAAGCGAATTTAAAACTTTTACCGAAATCCATGATTTTTCTTTCTGTTTTAGAGGCAGAAGACTCGGAAGAAACGAAGGCCATTATTTCCCAACTTTCTCCAGAAGCAAAACGACCAATCTACTTTGCCGACTACAGGATTTTGAAGGAATGGAGAATTTCGGCATATCCTACCACTGTATTTTTGAATGAAAAAGGAAGGGTCGTTTTTTCTGACACAGGAATCTTGAGTCCATTTGGATTTTGGTTACGATCTTTTCTTTTGCGCTTTTTTTAAACTGTCGATGATATAACATGGATTCTTCCTTTAAACCAAAACCGCTTTTGAATAAGTCGGAACTCCGGCAAATCAAACGCAGTAGGACTCGGGTTGAAGGTAAGAAGGTCATCACCGATGACGTAAAAAAACTTAAGTCCCTTAAAGTCACACCAGAACTCAGCTTTCAAGAATCCATTGATTATTACAAAGAACCAATTTGGATCGAATATTATATTCCTAAGGAATCACGTTTTGCCTTCGAAACCAAATACCTTTTTATTTTACTAGTAGATCCAAAAATTACAGAGGAACCATGTGATGCCGAAAGGAAACGTGCGGCGTCCCTCGGTGAAATTGTAGATGTATTTGCTTATATGGAATCTCACCCAGAAGCAATAAGACTGATTGAGGATTCCTATCATTCCACTATTTCTATGCATGAGACAATACATCATATCTTCAAAGCGTATAAGGATACGGGGGCAACAGAAGATTTAAAAACAGCCTGTTATTTGACCGAAGCTCTTTTGAAATATGAACCAACCATTGCCGGCCTTACGTATTTTAGAGATTATGTTGTTTATAACTTAAATTTTTTCATCCGCACTTTGAATCGATTGAAGATCGATTTTGCTTTAGAAGATTCTACTGTATCCCTTCTTATCAAACGAAGAAATGAACTTTGGGAATTGGAAAATCGAGAAGTAGACGAGGATTTTGACTTGCTTGCTGCACTTTTTTTTGAACAAGCTTTTCCGAATCGAGGGGCTGGAGAACTTTCTGGTGATGATATGTTACTTTTTGAATGATCTAATTTCGATTATAAAAACCAACCAAAGAGTCCTAACAAGTTTTCTACTTGTGGATGGATTAATTTTTTTTTGATCATTGTGGTTTCAGTTAATTGCATGGAAATAGGGATTTGTTTCTCTTGGAAGGAAAAACTGAGTTTTGAAATCGATTGAGAAGATTCTTTCCAATCGTTTGTGTCTTCTTCCTCTCTCAGCGGAAAGGAATGAACAAGTACATTCCAAAAATCTAATTTAGCAACCAATACCTCCGAAATGGTTCCTATCCCTGTTTTTAAATCTCTGTAAAGATTTTCCTTCATAAAGTCTTTGATCCCAATGGATAAAAACTGTTTTGCTTTTTTTAGCTTCGAAATTTCTAACACAAAGGTCCTTGGGTCATTCACTACATCCCAATCTAAAATAAGAAAATGGCATGGCCCCGTTTGAATTCTCTTTAACAGAAATTCCAGGTTCCCTTCGGCAAAAACAGTTTGACCCATAGTTTTTAAAAATACTGACAGATGTTTGTCGAATATTGGATCTTTTGTGTAAATAACCCAGGTCAATTTTGACAAAGGTAAGGTTTTATATGGTAAAGTATGGATTTCTGTGTATGGTTTTTCCCATAGTAGGGTGACACCAACTTCTTTATAAATTTCCTTTTCTGCATTTGTGAAATTACCACATAAGATAGGTTCAATGCTCCATTCCAATAATTCTTTTGCTAAGTCTGGAGATGGTTTTGTAAAAAGTCGAATGGAGTCTTGATAATCCTTCCAATTTTTACTTGTACATTCTTTTACAACGAGTCCCTGTACTTGTAACCAGGATGCGATCAGGTTTTTTTCAGGTTCTGGAAGTTGTGTCAAAACTGCACCGAATAGAGTGTCCATTACGATTGTATTTTAGTTGACCCCCTAGGCTTGAAAGTCATTTTAAAAAGCATCTCCGATGAAGCTCCTTAAGCGATACGCAAACCGCAGACTCTATGATCCAGAAACTAGCTCCACCATCACTTTAGAAGATGTGGCTAAGATGATCATTGGTGGAGAAGAAATCAAAGTCCAAGACAATATGACAGGAGAAGACATCACTCCTAAAATTTTGGGACAGACCTTTCTTAAGGTAAGTTTAGGACAAAGAAATGAAGACTTTTCAAACTTTATGTTAACTTCTCTGATTCGCGAAACGGGAAGAGATGTTTCTGGTCTTTTTGAACGATTGATTCTTGGAGGAATTGGAGCCAATTACCTCACTTCAGAACGTCTAGAAAAAATAGTGAATTCTATGGTGGAACTGGGCGAACTCAAAGAGGCAGATTTCAGTCATTATAGGGAAGATCTATTGCGTAAAATGGCCTCTCGCGCCAGCGAAAAAAAGGAACAAATCCAAAGAGATTTGGAAAAATTCAGCCAGTCCATTTTGGAAGAAGATAAAGCTACTCTTGGGGACCTCTCCGAAAAACTAAAAGAAGTGGCAGAAAAATTAAAAGAAAACTAACAGAATCTGCCTCCTTTTCCCGTCTCCTGTAAACAGAGGTAGGTTAGGATGATTCGAATATTTGGTTGGATTTTGTGCGCTGTTTTGGTGCCCGTAACTCTTATGGCAGAGAGTGATGAACGATTTTTTGAAATCCAACAAACTAGATTAGCATCTTCCGATGTATTTGAAATTCGTGATGCAATTGACAAGCTTACTTTTGTTAAATCAAGTTTGGGAATTCGAGATATTATCTCGGCTTTGGAAGGGACTTCTCATTTTCCCACAAGTCCGAGAAATGCACCTGCAGTTAAATTTTATGCTGCACAAGCATTGGGAAAAAAAGGCGATAAAATTGCCATACCCTATTTAATCAAAACTTACCAAAAAGAATCAAACAACATTCCCGAACATAACCCACAAAAAGTGCGAACTTGGAAAGATGGTGTTGCCGATAGCTCATCTCCTTCCAGTCCTTATTTTTATGATGATGGTGAGATTCCCATCACTCTCGCCTGTGGGGAAATCTTAAGGGCTTTAGGATCGTTGCCGTTAACTGCTGAATCAGAATCGACAATTAAATCCGCATTAACGAGCCCCAATTTTTACCTTCGCAGTTCGGCAGCTGACGCAGTTTATCTTTCTGGAAAAACTGAATTTCTGTCTAGTTTGTTGGATACTTTGGGCAAAGAGACAGTTCCTTATGCAAAAATTTCCCTTCTTTCCGCTGTGGTAGGATTGGAACGACTGCCAAACCAAAATTATAAATCCGTTTTGGAATCTTTGACAAATAAGGATCCGGAGGTTAGGGCAAAAGCATCAGATGCACTACGTCGATTGGATTTTCGAACATCGGCACCTTACTTAGAAAAGGTGATCCAATCCGAAAACAATGCTAAGGTTCTAAAGCAAATGAAATCGGATTACCAGTTTCTCGTTTCTTTCCACGCTCCATAAGTTTTCCAATTTTCATTGTGGACAAATCCGCTTTTTCCCTTAAAATGTGACAGAGCGGAGAAATTATGAAATTAAACAGCATTCTAGAAGCCATCGGAAATACACCTCACGTTAGATTGTCGCGACTTTTTGGAACAGACCATGAAGTATATATGAAACTCGAAAGACAAAATCCTGGCGGATCGATCAAAGATCGGATTGCTCTTGCGATGATTGAAGAAGCAGAGAAATCTGGAAAATTAAAAAAAGATTCTTTTATTGTAGAACCTACTTCAGGAAACACAGGGATTGGACTTGCTATGGTAGCAGCTGTTAAAGGGTATGCGATCACTCTAGTAATGCCAGAACATATGTCGGTAGAAAGACGTAGAATTATGGCAGCTTACGGTGCTAAGTTTGAACTTACTCCAAGAGAAAAAGGAATGCCAGGTGCGATTGCAAAAGCCCAAGAAATTGTTGCAGCCAACCCAAAAGCTTGGATGCCCCAGCAGTTTGAAAACGAGGCAAACATTCAAGTTCATAGAGAAAAAACAGCCGAAGAAATCGCAAAAGATTTCCCGGACGGATTGGATTATATCATTACGGGAGTCGGTACTGGTGGTCATATCACTGGTTGTGCTGAGAACTTAAAAAAGAGATTCCCTAAACTCAAAGTATTTGCTGTCGAACCAGAAGGTTCTCCTGTTCTCAGTGGTGGAAAACCTGGCCCACATCCTCTACAAGGAATTGGCGCTGGATTCATTCCTAAAAACTGTAAAACAGAGTTACTTGATGGAATCATTACTGTAGGTAAAGATGAAGCCTTTACTATGGCTGTCCTTGCTGCTAAAAAAGAAGGAATTTTTATCGGAACTTCTTCTGGTGCGAGTCTTGCCGCAGTTTCAAAAAAATTAAAAGAAATTCCTGCCGGTTCGAAGGTTCTTACTTTCTGTTATGATACAGGAGAAAGATACTTATCTGTTGAAGGTTTGTTCGTTTAATAGGGGATTAAGATCACCAAAATTTTAATAGTCGAGTCACCGACAAAAGCAACAACAATTGCTTCCTATTTAGATAAGGATTGGATTGTTGTTGCTACTAAAGGTCATATCAAGGACCTTCCTCCCAAGTCCTATGGAGTTGATTTAAAAAATCAATTTGAACCGGAATATGAATGGTTAAAAGGAAAAAAGACCGTTTTTTCTGCGATTAAAGCAAAAGCCAAACTATCTTCTGTTATTTACATTGCAAGTGACCCCGACCGCGAAGGGGAAATCATCGCCAAACATTGTTATGATGAGTTGGTGAAATTAAAAAAACCAATTTATAGACTTCGATTAAAAGAAATTTCAAAAGAAGAAGTACGCCGACAAATCCAATTTAAATCTGGATTGGATCTTGCTGAAATTGAATCACAAATTGCCAGACGAGTTGTTGATCGAATTTTTGGATTTGAGGTTTCGCCAGATCTGTGGAAACAATTAAAAATTTCTTCTCTATCAGCAGGACGTGTGCAATCTACCGTTTTACATTGGATTTGTGAACGAGAAAAAGAAATTCAGAATTTTTCCAAAGAAGTTTACTACCAATTAAAGTTACATGGATCAGTTTTAGGCGAATCGGTTGATTTAGACCACCAAACGAAGGATAAGTTAAATTCTCAATCGATACAGAAATTACTGTCAGAAATAGAAATTTTACCGGAACCATCCAAGTTAAAAGAATTAAGATTATCTCAAATTAAAAAGAAAAATATAAAAAGAAATCCGCCTCCCGCATTTTCTACTGCAAGTTTACAAGAAACAAGCTTTCGTCTTTTAGGATTTGACTCTAAAAAAACTATGAAATTGGCACAGATGCTTTTTGAGGGGAAAAAAATTGGTTCTGGCGAGAGGGTCGGTTTAATTACTTACATGCGTACGGATAGCACACGTGTGTCATCGGGTAAACGAGAGTTAGGCGAGGAATATTTGAATAAAAATTATCCTGGTTTACTTTCCCAAATAAGTTCATTTCCAGGGAAACTAAAAAAACACTCTCAGGACGCTCACGAAGCAGTTATTCCCACAAATCCAAATTTGACTCCCGATTCCATTTCGCCCTATCTATCGCCAGATGAGAAGAAACTATACAATTTGATATGGGAACGTTTTTTGGTTTCTTTAATGAAGCCTGAGTTAGGTGAAGAGACTATCTATGAATTCCAAAAAGAAAAGGAAGTTTTTTATTATAAAAACGAATTCATTACCGATTTTGGATTTAAAGCCTTTACTAAATCAGAAAAGAAAAAAATACAAAAGAGATTAGATTGGAAATTGGGAGATCGGTTTCTTTACGAGTCCTATACCATAGAAGAAAAACAAACGGAACCTCCTGTTCGTTACACGCAAGGTAAACTTGTGCAAAAAATGGAAGATACCGGTGTGGGTAGACCATCCACTTATGGGACAATTATCGAAACTTTAAAAATTCGAAAATACATTGTTGAATATCACAAGTCTATTGGTCCTACTGCACTTGGTTTGAAAGTCAACGATTACTTATATCTAAACTTTCAAGAAATGATTGGTGAGTCTTTTACGAAAGATTTGGAAAAGAAGTTGGATTTAGTCACCGAGAATAAAGAATCAAGAATTCTTCTCATCCAAAATTTTTATGAAGATTTACTTCGCATCTTACGAAGTCCTAGAAAAAAAATAAACCAATCTGAATTAGACACTAATCCTTTAGTGCATAAAAATAAATTGGAGAAACCTGTTACCGCTAAAAACACTAAAGTAAAAAAAGAAAATATATCCTCTGATTTTGGTGAGTCTCGTCTAAATGATGGAAATATATGTCCTGTATGCAAACAAGGAATTGTAAAAACCAAACTTGGCAAAAAAGGAAAAACCATTTATTTTTGTTCCCGTTACCCGCATTGTGACTACATAACCTATGAGCCATAAACCGCAAAAAACATTGGTCCTCGTCAATTTAGGCGGGCCAAGAAACACAGCAGAAATTGAGGTCTTTTTAACAGACTTATTTACAGATCCGTTTGTCTTCGATTTGCCTTTACCTGAATTTTTACGCCTACCTTTGGCGAGGTTTATTGCCAAAAAACGTAGCCCTAAGGTAAAAAAAATATATGAATCTATGGGTTTTGGTGGAGGTTCTCCTTTGGTTTCCGAAACCGAGAAACAAGCTAGAACCATAGAAAGGATTTTGAATCAAAAGACTAATGTTACTTGGACAGTGAAGGTTGCCATGACCTGTGGATTTCCTCATATTAGGGATAAAGAATTTGGAAAACCATCAACCGATACCATCTATCTACCGTTATATCCTCAGTTTTCTCGTTCGACAGTTTTATCTACATTAAATCATTTAGAAAAAAAGTTTAAAGAATGCCCTGTTGGAAGCGGGGGATATGTTCCCAGTTTTGCCTCCGATCCTAAGTTTCACCAAATATCAGCTAAGTTTATTTTCGATTTTTTTACCGGAGCCTTAAAACCTGAGGATTTTTTACATTTTCCTACTCAAAAAACAACATTAGATTGGAGAGAGATGGATCTCGTGTTTTCTGCACACGGTGTTCCAATGCGACTCATTCGGAAAGGGGATAGGTACATGGAGGAAATTGAATCTTCTGTAAATGGTATTACAAACGAACTCCGTTTGTTTGGTTTTCGAGGACAAATCCATATATCTTATCAAAGTAAGGTGGGGCCCGCAAAGTGGACTGGACCAAGTTCCTTGGAAATGATAAGTTCCCTTGCTAAAGAAGGGAAACAAATTGCAGTATATCCAATTAGTTTTGTTAGCGATCATTTAGAAACGTTAGAAGAAATTGGTGAACAATTTAAAGACCTTGCTTTAGAGTTAGGTGCAAAAGCATTTATTCGAATTCCTGCGTTTGGTATTTATCCTCCGTTTATCGAGTATTTGGCGGAGAAGGTTCTTGCAGTAGACAAGTCAATTCATCACTGTTTCTGTAAAGAAATGGGTGGGGAATCACTCTCTACTTGTCGATTCAAATATGGATCTTAGTCCAATTCCTTTTCGATAGTTCCCCAAAAAACGTATGTCTATTCCATTTGACAGCCATTGTCTTTCTAAAGAATCTAATCGTTTGTTGAACGAATATAGTTTTTTATCATAAGCCGGAAATACACCGCTCCAGGAAGTTACATAAACTGCCTTTGGTGAATCTTCTTTTTCTGTGATTACCTTCCTATCTTCTTCGAGGATAGATTCCCAGGTTATAGAGTCACTTGGTTTGATTATACTTGGATAAATCCAAGTTTCTGAATGAAGGCCTTGTTGCGACCTGCCTGGAAAGATATCCGAATTTGATAATACACCGAGTGCACGGATTCCTTCGTTTTTTCCAAAAAGGACTCCAAAACATGGTTTCTTTGTAAGGTGATTTTTTCCAAACCTTGTGATTGTCGTGATGGAAAGTAAATTGGGAACTTCATTAGGTTCGATGAGATCACCAAGAATTGGAATTAGATTTTTTAAGGATGTTGAAAAACGAATTTTTCCTTTCCAAGTAAGAATTTCTTTTAGGTTAACTGGTTGAAATTGAGTTTTGATTTGTATTTTATGTTCTAAATATTGGACTAAATGAGAAACTAAGTCGCCCATACCTTTGGGAAAGGATACCGTTCCATACGTTTTGGTTTTATTCCTTTTTAATTCCTGAAGGATTGTATTTTTACCCGATCCTTCCCATTTGGAAAATATCGACTCTGCTTGTAGGGAGTCGAGTCGAGTACCGTAAACTCCACCAATCGCCGGTTCAATGATGTTTTTTGTAACAGAGGTGCCAAACATTTGGCATGCCCAAGTTTCAAAGTTCTGGTTTTCATTAAATTTTATTTTTTTAAACAGTAATGTAAAAACTAACCGTATGCCAGTGAAAATAGAAATTGGAAGTCTTGATAATTTTTGATTGGTCCAAAAATATCTTCTTTTTGCTGCTTTATTTGGAAAAACAGGGGAAAGGCCGATATCATCTAACATAGATTTCATTTCATCCGTTAGCAAAACACCGTTGGCAGCAAGTTCGACAAGTCCTTCATTAACAACTTTTGTTCCAATCACTCCACCTAATTTATCGGACATTTCGTATAAAGTAACTGAGTCTCCAAGTTTTGTATGATGGTATGCTAAAAATAAACCAGTAATGCCGCCCCCAACGATATGAACTTGGTCTCTCATATTGCTTTTGAAAAAACAGGTTTTGTTGGTTGGCTTAGTTGTAGTTTCTCATCAAAAGCCATTGCGATGATTCTTAGGAAAGGTTTCCCAAGTTCAGTCACTGTCAGTATATTCTCTTGCCATTTAACCAACTGGTCCGATTCCATTTCACTTAGAAATTGATATACGTGAGCTTTTATTTCATTAGGAACTTTGACTTTCCAAGAGGTCATTAAATCTAAAATCAGCTGTTTACGCATTTGGTCTGACTTTGTTAATTTGTGGCCGCGAAGGATTGGGATAATTCCGTCTAACAAAGATTTTCGATATTTCATTTCTAATTTCTGGTTTTGAAAAAAAAGATCGGGAGTTTCTGAAATTGAAGAGGATCCTAATCCTAACATAACATCTGTTCTTGAGTCACTATAACCCATAAAATTTCTGTGAAGTTGGTTAGTATTAAAAGCTTTCCATAGTTTATCGTGGGGAAGGGCAAAATGATCCATTCCAATTTCCCTGTAACCTTCTTTTTCTAAAAGTAACCTTCCTGTTTCATATAAATCTCGTTTTACGGTAGCTTCAGGGAGATCTTTTTCTGTAAACAGACGTTGTGATGCTTTTATCCAAGGTACATGAGCATAAGAATAAAAAGCAATTCTATCGGGTTTTAGTTCTAACGTCCGTTCAATGGAATATTTCATTGAATCCAAAGTTTGTTTGGGTAAGCCATATATAAGGTCAAAATTGATGGAATCAAAACCGAGAGCTCTAGCCTCACGAGTGATATTCTCTGTAAGTTCAAAAGGTTGTATTCTGTTAACTAACCTTTGCACTTCAGGATCAAAGTCTTGCACTCCTAAACTAATCCTTCTGAATCCTAATTTTTGTAGTAGTTTCAGTTGAGAAACTCTTGTCCTTCTTGGGTCTACTTCAATTGAATATTGTGGATTTTCTGTTGGATTTAGTTTATTTAAAATGTAATCAATTGTAGACTCTAGATGGTAGTCAGAAAGGTAAGTTGGGCTTCCGCCGCCTAAATGTAGTTCGCTAAGTTTTTTACCCTTCAAGCTATTTACTTTATCCGTATAAAGATTTAACTCAGTTTTTAGAGCCTTCACATAAGGTTCTTCTACTGTATGGTTTTTTGTGATTGAAGTATTACATCCACAAAACGTACAGAGTGTTTCGCAAAATGGAATATGAAGGTATAGTGCCAGCTTAGATTCTTTGGGCGTTAAATGGGTTTCCAAAGATTGGATACATTCGTCCAAGGTTGGGGAATCTGTCCAATAAGGAACTGTAGGATAACTGGTGTATCTTGGTGCTGGTGTATCGTATTTTTCGAGTAAGTGCTTCATTCGCTAAATACCTTTCTTGTTTCGTCAATCAAAAGATGGACTGAAGTTTCCGGTGTGAACTGTAAAACTCCGTGTCCGAGTCCGGCCACCCATCCTTTTCGTTCATCAGGACTTAAATCTTTGATCGGTAAAAGATACTCTCTTATCTTTTGTTTTAAAACCATCGGATCTGCGAATAAAAGTTCCTGATCAAAATTTCCCTGGATAAAACCGTTGCCACCAAAGTTTTTTAGAGTTTGTCTGATTGAAAATCTATGATCCACACCAAAACCCGCTAAACCAGGAATATCTTGAATTTGTCTAACATGTTCTTCCGTGGAGTTTTTTGCGTAATATCCAATTTGTTTTGGATAGAGTTTTGTTAATTCGGTAATTGGACGGACAACATATCTTTGAAAGTTATAAGGATCTAACATTCCTGCGGCGGTATCAAAAATCATTACTACCTCTGCGCCACCTTGCAATTGTAATTCGATATTTTGTTTGAGGAGAGGAACAAGTATTGAGTAAAATTTATCTACAAAATTTTGATTTGTTTTGATAAAGGATAAATTCCCATCGTGTTTTCCTATACTTGCATAGGTCATTAATGTAAACGGGCCACCTACAAATCCTATGAGAGAAACATCTTTAGGTAAAACTTCTCTTGTTCGAATCACTGCCTCTTTTTGGAATTTTAACCCTTCGATTGCTTCATCTTGTGATTTTAATCTTAATATATCTTTTTCGGAGGTGAGGGAAAAAGAAAGTTTAGGTCCGGGATCATAAGTTAAACCCATTCCCAAGGCTTCCAATGGAAATAGCAGGTCAGAAAACAATATACTAACATCAAAACCAAATTCACGAACAGGACCTAAGGCTACTTCTGCTGCTAGTTCTGGTTGTTTGCATAAGTCCATAAAACTATAAGTTTCTTTTAGTTTACGATAATGGGAGTGGTATCTCCCTGCTTGACGCATAAACCAAACAGGCGGGACTTTTTGGGGTATTAAATTTAAGGCATTGGCAAATTTTTCATTTCTAAACGTAGTTGTAATCATTTTATATCCTTTAATGCCTGTTTGGTTTTATTTAATGTGGTTTCGATAATTTTATCGGAATGAACCGTAGACAGAAATCCAACCTCGTAACCGCTTGGTGCAAGATACACGCCTTGTTTTAGTAGTTTATGGAAAAATACAGCAAACCTGGATTTGTGGTCTTCTGGAATGGCTGTTATGGTGCGAACAGGATCCTTAGTTTTTCCTTTGAGCCAAAATAAACTTCCGAAAGTGACGGCTTCCCAGTTCGAATCTCCTGATTCTTCTAAAAGTTTTAATATTCCTGAAGTGAGTTGTTTTGTTTTTGATTCTAATTCTGGATACGGATTTTCACTCCAGGCTTTCGTTAAAGTTTTGAGACCAGCCCGCATACCTATTGGATTTGCTGATAATGTACCCGCTTGGTAAACAGGGCCACTGGGTGCAACTAAATCCATAAGATCTTTTTTGCCTGCATAGGCTCCCACAGGAAAACCTCCTCCGATGATTTTACCGTAACATACTAAGTCGGGAACAATTCCTGTAAGTCCCGCCATCCCTTGAAAAGATACACGAAAGCCAGAGATCACTTCGTCAAACAAAAGTAAGGTTCCGTGTTTAGTTGCCAGTTCTCTACATTTTTTTAAGAATTCTATTCTTTGTGGCAGAAGCCCGTAGTTTGCCGGAAGTGGTTCAATGATAAGGCAAGCTATGTCCTTTCCTTGTTCCGAAAATAAATTTTCTAACTTCGTTTCATCATCTAACGGAAGTACGAGGGTATTTTGTATGATTTCTGGTCCAATCCCTTTGCTATCACTTGAACTTAACCCGGCAAGACCTGAACCCGCTTTTACAAGGAGTTGGTCTAGGTGGCCGTGGTAACAACCGTCAAATTTTAGAATTTTACTTCTACCTGTTGCTGCTCTTGCGACCCGAAGGGCACTCATTACAGCTTCCGTTCCAGAGTTAACGAATCGGACTTTTTCTGCCCAGGGAATTTTGCTCGTGATAAATTCGGCAAGTTCTAAGGAGTAAGGTTCGCAAGCACCGAAAGACCAAGCCTTTTTTACCGTATCTTCCACTACTTCTTGAATTTCTGGATGTCTATGACCAAAAAGAAGTGGGCCAAAACTCAAACAATAATCTATATATTCTTTTCCTTCGACTGACTTTAAATAGGCGCCATTTGCTTCGCTAAAAAAAATAGGTGTGCCACCGACAGAGGCAAAGGAACGAACCGGGCTATGGACTCCCCCTGGAACCACATTTTTAGAACGTAAAAATAGTTCTTCTGAATTCATGAATACAACCTTTGTGCGATTCTTGCACCGTAAGTAATTAAATAGGAAGACCCGGCTCTCCTAAAGACATCCCAAGTTTCTTTTAAACCTTCTTCAAAATTTAAAAAACCTTCGTTTGCTAAATACACAAGACTTGCGTATTCACCACTTACTTGGTATGCTCCGGTGGGAAGTCCTGTTTTTTCTTTAATCGGTCCGATAAGATCAATGGCAGTCATACCTGGTTTTACCATGAGTAAGTCGGCACCTTCTTCTTTGTCTCGAATGGATGTATGGATAGCTGTATCGCGATCCCTAACATCAAGTTGGTATCCACTTCTATCTCCGAATTGCGGAGATGAATCAGCAGCACCACGGAATGGGCCATAAAAGTTACTTTTGAATTTTGTTGAGTAACTCATGATAGGGACCATTGAATGTCCGTTCGCATCTAGAATTTTTCGATGTGAACCAACTCTGCCATCCATCATATCGCTGGGAGCAATACCGTCTGCGCCAGCATCTGCATAGATCAGTGCTAAATCAGATAAACGCTTTAATGTTAATTCAAGGTCAATAGCTCCTGATTTATGGAAATGGCAACAATGCCCTGTCGTTGTCACAGAACAGATACAAGTATCGAGCCACAAAAACATTTCAGGAAATCTCTTCTTGATCGCACTGATATTGGAATGGTAAAAGTCTTTTGGAAAATCTGTATCCGACTTGTCTTTTGGAACCATAAACAACAAAAATTGAGAAACACCGGATTTTAAATCAGATTCGATTTGTTGGAGAATCGATTTTTCTGTATCGCGGAATACTCCCGGTAAACCTTTGATAGGCTCTTTTTCGTCTATGCCTTCAGCAAGAAAAAGTGGTTGGATCATTTTATTTACATTGAGAGATCCAGTTTCTCCTAAGTTTCTTAAGTATTGGTTGGAACGTAATCTTAGTGTTTGTTTTTTCATGGTTTTATATACCTTTCTACCCAAGAATCAAAAGACAGAGAGACAAATACTTTCTGCTTTGCGACTTCTTCACCTATCGTTTGTTTGATTTTGTTGAATGTGGATCCTGGGCCTACAAAGTGAATGACGTTAAGGAGTTCAGGAAATCTTTTTGTTACAATATCAAATTCGGAGCCACTTCTCCAATATGCTGCTTTGATTTTTGAAGTATCAAATGGTACTGGGATTTCGGGTGCTGATACAAAATATGTGGGAATCACAGGATAAATACTATTGTGTTTGTCTGAATCTACATGAGTAAGTTTAACAAAATTGGTTTTTCTTCCGAGAAGTAAATCGATCATAGGAGGCTCACTTTCACCTAATCCATCACAGGTACCATTTACCCAGAATCCTCGGAGTGCCAAATCTTTCCAGGTGGAAAGACCAGCTGACCAAAGGATTTGGTTTGTTGGATTAACGGATAAATCGAGAGGAAATGCATATCCTCTTGAGACAAATACATCCACATCTTTCGGGAGAGAGTAAGTAAGTCTTTCTCTTTGTCTTGCTGCCATTTTAGCATTAGGAGGCCAAACTTCGGATCGATCGAAACTAAATTCGGGAGTGCCGGATAACTCTTTTGTTAATAGAGTTTTTCCATCCTCCGTTTCTCCTTTAACGAAGGTTATTTTTCCGTAACCTCTAGTTAATACGGAAACTCCAATTTTCTGATGACAACCACCACCATACATAGATAATATTTTTCTTTCTTCATTTGCAGTAAGTTCTGCTTCTTTGTTTGTAATTTCTCTAAGTATTAATTCTAATTCTTTGTCTTCTTTTCGAATTTCAGCACAAAGAGCACCTTGCGCCGGCGCACTAGGAAAAATAGAAGAAGGTAATACCATAAACAAAGAAAGGCTAATCGTTTCGGTAATTAGTTTTTTAACTGCCTGCAATTCAGGAATTAGGTTTTCTGGATCTTCAAAACCTAGGATCCGGTCCAAAGCAGCTTTTGCGACTAAGATACCACCATTTTCATGGTCGAGGTACTTTCTTAGTCTTGTTTGTATATTCCCCCTAACAGATTCTATATTGATTTCAAAGGAATTGATGGGAGTAGGGAAATAAGTTTTTATAAAGTCTTTTATATGATGTTCCCTTCTTGGCGAAGAAGTAAGAATAGTAATATTTGTCGGTGCAGAAATCCATTTATTTCTTTTGAATAATAAAACATCTCTTACATCTTCTCTAGGAAGAATGGGTATAAGAATGGTATCTTTTCTTTCTCGTAGATCCATATCTTTCCAAGAATGGATGACAATATCAACTTTATGATTTAATAAATCTTCTTGGAGATCTTTGGTGAAAATTCCTTGTCCTGCAAATTGCCAAAGTGGAGTTTTTAGATCTTTGTCACCGGCAGATTCCCGAAAGACTGGTAGGAAGTTTTTTGTTTTATTTTTTTCCTGAAGGGCCTTAATGGCAGAAAAAATTTGAATTCGAGAGAGTAGGGAGGATCTTCCTCCAACTTTAATTTGTTCAGACAAGTAAATCTTCCCATCCATTCATAATGTGTATTTGTTCTTCCTCCCTTTCCCGAGTGAGTTCAGTGAGAAAGAATTGTAAGTCCATTTTCACTGATTGGATTTGTTCATCGGTTTCTTGTAAATCTCCTAAAATTTTGGAAAGAGGAATGTAATTTTGGTATTTGGGTTTGTTAAAATCCGTTTCACGAAAATCCAAAATGAGTGTAGAACTTTCGATCATTGATTCCCAATTGAATGGTAAAAAACTGGAAGCAATGACAATGGCCTCATCTTTTGGTTTGTAATCTTCCCAGTGGTGAGTTGTAATGGGAAACTCATTTTGTAATTCATTCATTTTGGTTTGGTTTCGTCCGACAAGCCGTACTTCTTTGTTTTTGGAAACAAGATAAGGAAGGATGGATGTAGCAAGTTTTCCCGTACCGAGTAGAGTCACTGTTTTATGTTTTTGCAAATAGGATTCTGCTACACTGCCGTAAGTTTGTCTACCAATCCCTGTTAGATATTTGGAACGAATTTGTTTTGTGTGTTCTAGAATTTGATCTCGTAGTCTTAGAAGAGAAAGAGCAAATGTAGAATCATTGACCTTATCTTCTCGGAAACGATCTCGGTATTGGGCTTGAATTTCTGATTCTCCGAATAATTTGGATCGTAAACCAGAAACCACTTCTAAGAGAAATCGGTAAGCTTCAAAGCCATGAAACACTTCGTACCCTTTGTAAAATCGTTCTGTCTCCGAAAGCGGAAATAGTCTACGGTCTCCGAACGCAATGGTTCTCTGGCATGTTTGCCAAACCTCGAGACCTGGATCGTCTAAGGAATTGACGGGATCATTTGAATGTAATAGAATCAGGTTCGACCACATAGTTTTATTCTATCAAATACAGACTCCCAACTGTCACAAGATTGTCAGTATCTAAAAAAATAAAATATGATATTGAAACTTAGTCTCAATTAATAAGGATTGGTTTATAATGAACGAAGAAAATTGGAAAGAAAAACTCACTCCCTTACAATACCAAGTCACTCGGGAAAAAGGCACCGAACGTCCGTTTACTGGTGAATACTATGCACATAAAGAAAAAGGAATCTATCTTTGTGTATGTTGTGGTGAAAAATTATTTTCTTCCGGTGCCAAGTATGATTCCGGTAGTGGATGGCCAAGTTATTATGAACCAGTGAGAGAAGAAGCTGTAGCAACAGAGAAGGACCAAAGTCATGGAATGGTCAGAACAGAAATCCATTGTAAAAACTGCGGGGCACATCTCGGACATGTTTTCCCTGATGGACCTAAACCAACGGGACTAAGGTATTGTGTGAATTCTGCTTCTTTAAAGTTTGAAAAGGAATCTTAA
The DNA here is from genome assembly GCF_026151655.1 of Leptospira soteropolitanensis. GTDB lineage: Bacteria > Spirochaetota > Leptospiria > Leptospirales > Leptospiraceae > Leptospira_A > Leptospira_A soteropolitanensis. Next base: position 97,192 of record NZ_JAMQPN010000011.1, read on the forward strand.
GATATTGGAATGAATTGATCCACGAAGGTTTGTAAAAACAAAGACTGGATCTTTCATGATAAATTTATGAATTGTTAATATATTTGGTTCTATTCTTTTAACCAAGAAACTTCAATACAACCTTCAGGTTTTCTCGTCTCGCTCACTGTAGCACGTTCTAGAGCGACTGCACCGAGGTTTACTCCGATACGTAGGGCAATTCTTTTTGCCAAATGTGAATACTGATTGGCTTCGCAGCGATTTCCCAATCGCGATTCTAATTTAGAGATCTGTAATAGAAGGCTTGCATTGCCTTCGGACTCTTTCATTCCAATCGCATGTTTGAGTTGAATGGCTTTTTTTAAATCTTCTCTTGCGGAAAGTAAATCGTTGGTTTCCATTTTTTGAATGGCTCTTTCCTCTAAGCTGGTGATGATTGAAGGGATTCGAGACAATCGGATCGCCCTAAGGATGTCATCGGCTGATTCATCCAAAATAGGATTTGCATGCAAACCGAAAGAAATGATGAAAAGTATAGCAAATTGGTATTTGATCATACAGGATTAGCCTCGCTGACTCCGTTCCCTTATAGTTTGCATAATTTGTGCCAAGGAAATGAAATACTCATAGACGGTAGAGAGGCGAACTTTCCAATGAAACTGACTCTGGCCGAGCGATCGCCTTTTTTTCTCCTCCTGGGGGAAAAGGGGAGGAAAGTCCGGACACTAGGGGACAATCGGACCAAGTAACACTTGGGCCTTTGGATTTCAGAAATGGGATCTAGGGGACGGAAAGTGCAACAGAAAGCAAACCGCCTACCTTGGTAGGTAAGGGTGAAAGGGTGGGGTAAGAGCCCACCGCTCTATTTGTAAAAATAGGGGCATGGTAAACCCTCCGATGTGCAATCTCAAGTAAACAACCGTTATGAGTTTGTCCCGCCAGGTTGTGGGTAGAGAGCATTAGATAAATGGTCGCATAAAACAGAATCCGGCTTACGGGCCAGAGTCACCTTCTTTTAATATAGATTGAATCACCTCTTCTTCGTTAGGTGGGTAGAAGACACAAACTAAACTTCTAATTTTTAAAATTGTTTCTGCCAGAGAAGTTCTTGTTTCTGTTTGGCTCCAATTTTCATAACCAATTATGATTCCGCAAGTTTCTTCCATTCCAACAAATTCTTTAGCAGAATAGTTTCTCATCCCGTTTTCATCTAAAAACTGCTTGAGCCCATTTTGGGATATGGACTCTTCCGATTTGTAAATTACTACAATTTCGTCATTCTCTACTTCTAACACTTTTTTAGCATAACCATAACACCATCGAATTTGGTCTGTTAGGTCTTCATCAACTTTGATAAATTGTACATCTGAGAGATTACCTTTAATGGGCGATTCAGAAAAATCAGCAAGTAGTGTGTTTGCAAAATTTACAATTTCTGGAGAATTGCGTATATTTCGTTTTATATCCCATACATGAACAGAAAGTGAATTCCAATATTCTAACATTGGTGAATTTAAATATTTGAATCTTCTCGAAACAAAAAGAATCCAATTTTTGTTTTCCCAAAAGTACTTAGATAAATATAAAAAAACTTCCTTTTCTGGTGTTTGGTCTAAAATGTCTTCGATTCCATCAGCAATCAGAAGATCAATATTGTTATGGTTGATTTCGTTTACATTGGAGATGAGATCGATATTTGTTTTTTCTGGAATATTTGCTAATTCCTCTTTCCAGATTTCGTATAGTGCTTTGGCTCCTTGCCATAATAATACTTTTTTTCCTGCTCGTGCGTTTTGTAAGGCTAATTCACCTGCCAGTATCGATTTACCTGACCCAGTGCTACCAAAAACCAAGTTATGTGAGTAGTTACTAATTCCTTCCACCAATTGGAATTGTTCTTTGGTAAAAAATAATAAATTCTCTTCTTCTTTTTCTTTTTCGGATCGAAAAGTTTGAAAGAAATTTAAGTTCTTTTTGATGATTTCATGTGCTTTTACTAAGACAGATTCCGGTAAAGGTTCTCTGTTATAACGATAAAGGATCGATTCTAAAACTGAATTTAAATCTACATCATCCTCAACTTCTCTACCACCAAACACATACAGATGTCTGTCGTTAGGAAGGTGAAATTCTTTTCTGTCGTTTTTTAAAAAGAAAATAGCACTATCATAATAATCTGGAGGGAATAAATCAGAGAGTTGGTTGTGGTTTTTAAAAAATTCACGAATTAAATCACGTTGTGTCTGAACTTGTTCAATGGGATTTGTATAGGACTTACCTTCAACTGGATTCCATTCTCTGGCTCGAACGTTATAAAACTCCCATTCCCCTTTTTTTTCTCTCCACTTCCCGTTTTTGAGTTCAATGGTGATGACCCCGAAAGGGGAAACGACAAGGAAGTCAATTTCTCTCATGGGGACATCGGGTGTGATGAGGGTAATGGAATAATAAATATTACATGGGATCCGAATTTCTTTTGAAAAACGATGGTAAAAATGAGATTCGAGCGAAACGTCCTTCGCTTTTCCGTGAAACTGTTTTGGATAGAGCATTTTTTAGTTCTTTAAACTGAGCACCAGTGTTTCCATTGGCGATATGAAACTGATACCACCAACCGTAATTTTCTGCCTATTGTTTTGCGCCTGTGCCGGTGGGAATATTAAAATAAAGATTCGTCCTGACCTATCAGGAGATTTGGTTTTATACCAAAAAAAAATAACCAAAAAGCCTTCGGGACTTTTTTTTGGCTCTGGTCTTGCGCCAGCGGGGGAATTAGAAATTTCCATTAAAGAAAGAGCTTACAAATTCTCTAATTATACGCATATCCTTCCGCCAGGATTTCGATTCATTGAATTTACCGAAGACAATACTCGAGAAATCCAATTGGTAGTGGATACTAGTATTTCGTCTCCTCTATTAAAGGCACTAGAAATCAACAAAACAGAAATTGATTCTATTTTGACTGAAGCAAAACTCAGGGATGATTTACTGCGGTTTAACACTTTGGTTGAATTCATTCAGTTTGAAATTCAATTTCCTTTTCCGATAAGGAAGGTGAAATTTGCCGAACCGAGAACTCCTGGGGAATGGACAGCAAGGTTGGATAGTCCTGATAAGATGGTTGTGAACGTTCCCTTACATTCCGTTTGGTTAAATGAACACCAACTAACAACGATTCAAATATTTCCAGATTCTAATTAGATTTGTGAAAATATTTTGAATTTAAGTTTTGAATGATTTCTTTTAATGCGAGTCTTCTTTCTTTTTGGTCGGGAAGGATTTCTTTTAGATTCCTTCTCATTTCAAAAATAGTTTCCATGAACTCATAATCTTCCTCTGGTAGAATTTCTTCAAAAAGTTTACGAAGTGTGGAAGATACTCCTGCAAACTTTCCATCGGTAGATATAGCAAATTGAATCGGGCCGATGAAAACACTGGAAGAAGAATAAAAATCGCAATTTTTTGGATCATCCACTGAGTTAACCCAAATGCCTTTTTCTTTAGCAATTTTACGAAAGTATAGGTTAGTTTCAGAATCACTTGTGGCTAAAAAAATAATATCCCGAAAGTTAAGGTCTTCTTCTCTGACCGCTCGTTTTTCTATGGAAATATTCGGATATTTGTTTAAAAAAGTTTTTACCTCATCACTAAATTCAGTGGAGATCACCTGCAGGTTAGCACCAGTAAATTCTAAACCATAAAGTTTTTCCAAACATGCATTCCCACCACCTACGATAAGTATATTTTTGTTTTCTAGGTTTAGGAAAATGGGGTATTTTTTATAATTCATTTTCTAAAAGACTAATCAGAGTTTTCTTTTCCATTTTTTCTTCTCTGTTTAGGAGTGGGCGTAAAGCTTCTCCCACATAAAGAATTCCAGGGCCAGAAGTTTGTTTTGTTATCCCATCTAACGATATTTCTGCGAGAGTAGAGGACGTATATGTAGGATTTCCTCTCCCTACGTTTTCTGCGAGTACAATGGGAGTTGTATCCTTGATCCCTTTTTGAATTAATCTTTCTGCCAGTTCCTTTGTTTTTTTACTTCCCATGAGAATGACAATTGTCCCAAGAAAGTTTTCCATACCCATCCAACTGCGTTCGTCTTCCAAAATCGTATGTCCATCTAAGATGATGATCTGTCTGGAAATCCCCCGAACCGTAAGCGAGATCCCTAGGTCTGCTGTGCCAGCGGTCACGGAACTCACACCGGGAACCACTTCAAAGGGGATTCCCAAAACTTCCAAACTTTGAATTTCCTCAGCGAGCCTACCAAAAACAGCTGCATCGCCACCCTTCAAACGGACAACCCGTTTTCCTTCTTTTGCAAATTCCACTAGAAGATGATTGATCTCCTCTTGGGTTCTGGCATGTTCGCCTGCGCGTTTTCCAACGTAGAGGATTTGTGCGTTTTCGGGAAAAAGTTCTAAATATCCTGGATCGAGGAGGGCATCGTAAAGAATGACCTCTGCTGATTCGATTCGGTTTCGGCCACGAAGGGTCAAAAGGTCGATGGGGCCTGGGCCGCCGCTTACAAAACTGACAAATCCCTGTTCTGTCTTATTGGAGGACATATCTGTTATACCTTGCGATATCGCTAGAAATAGTCAAGTGAATGGCTAATAATTTCTACAAAATCTCCATTTTTTTGGTTTACTCGGGGCATAACTCTGGGAAAAGATTCAATTTATCAGACTTTTTGGATGTTTTACTGGAATCCAAATCGAAAATAGGTTTTTATGTTATCCGATGAGAAACGCAATCGATTTTTACAATTACTGAAGGAGTCTACCAAAGACGAGTGGGTTTGGATGTCGGGCTATTTGGCTGCTTTGACCCAACCAAGCCTTGCGGGCAGTAGTGTGGATGTATCCATCACACCTCCTGTGAGCATTGATTCTGGAACTGATCCTTTACATGGAAATTTAAAAACCCAACCCATCCAATGCAGTGTGGTTTACGGAACAGAAACAGGAAATTCCAAAAAACTAGGAACAGAACTCGTTAAAAAATTAAAGGAACTTGGGGTTTCGGCAAAACTTAAAAGTACAGACACTTATAAAGCCAAAGACTTAAAAGAAGAAGAGTATTTATTCGTGATTGTTTCCACACATGGAGATGGAGAACCACCTCAAGCAGCAAAACCTTTTATTCAAATTTTAAAAGATACAAAAGATTCTTTATCAAAAGTTAAATTTGCCGTGCTTGGGTTAGGTGATACTAGTTATCCACTTTTTTGCCAAACAGGAGAAGATGTTGATTCCCTGTTGGCAGGACTGGGTGCGGAACGCATTCAAACCTTAGGTAAATGTGATGTAGATTTTGAGATCGTTGCCAAACCTTGGATGAGTGAGCTCATCTCTAAAATCAATGCTCATTCTAAAACAGCAACCACACAAACAACAAAACCTGGACAAAATCCGGTTACGAAACCGGCTTCAGGTGGGAAGGTTGTTTATGAGGGAACCGTTGTAACAAATATAGTTTTAAATGATATTGGAGCAAGCAAATCCACAAGACATATTGAAATCAAAACACCAGTTCCTGTTGACTATTTACCAGGGGATAGTGCTGGATTTCTTGCATACAATCGAGATGAAGAAATTTTACGTATTTTATCTTTATTACAAGTAGATCGTGAAACTCGCCTTACTTATAAAGGGGAAACATGGATGGCGTACGATTTATTTCGCAAAAAAGTATCCATTCGTTTTTTACCAGATAGAGTGATTCAAAAGTATGCAACACTTTTTGGAAAAGAGATTCCTTCTGGCAAAACTGATTTGGATGTTTTATTAACTCTCTACCCATCGGAAACTAAATTAGAGATTCAAACACTTGTAGATATTTTAGAGCCAATTGTTCCTAGGTATTATTCCATTGCTTCTAGTCCGTCTGCTCATGGGGAAGATGAAGTTCACCTAACCGTTGCAGAAGTTGAGATTGAAACATTTACCGGAATCAAAACTGGTTTTTGTTCTGGATTTTTATCAGATTTAAAAGAGGGAGATACTATTCCTTTTTTCATTCAGAGAAATCATTCCTTCCGTCTCCCAAACCCCGATACAGATATTATTATGATTGGACCAGGAACAGGAATTGCCCCATTTCGTAGTTTTTTGTTTGAAAGGGAACAAAATGCGGGTAATGGAAAGAATTGGTTATTTTTTGGAGAAAGAAATTTTGTCTCCGATTTTTATTACCAAACAGAACTTTTGGAGCTTATGGATACAGGAGTTTTACATAAACTAAATACTGCCTTTTCCAGAGATACTAAACAGAAAGTATATGTGCAGGATCGTATGGGAGAAAATGCAATGGAACTTCTGAAGTGGATAGAAAACGGTGCAGTGATTTATCTTTGTGGGTCAAAAGATCCAATGAGTAAAGATGTCGACCGCAAACTCATTGAAATTTTATCAGAAAGAACATTTGATACCGGTAAAGATGCTTCTGATTATCTAAAAGAATTAGAAGAGGCCGGTCGTTATATTAAAGACGTTTACTGAGGTAATCATGGCAGAACAAAAAAAAGAAACACTCGCAGAAAAAGTAAAACGCCTCAGCAGAGGACTTAGAGGAACTCTGGCTGAAAGTTTAAAGGATGAACACACTGGTTCTTTACGGTCTGATGACCAACTATTACTTAAATTTCATGGAATGTACCAACAAGATGACAGGGATCGTCGAGAAGAACGTGCGGCAAAAAAATTAGAACGTTTGTATTCCTTTATGATTCGTTTACGGATTCCTGGTGGGATGATTGGTCCTGTACATTGGGAAGCCTTACACAATGTCGCTGGTGAAAACTCGACTGGAACCATTAAAATCACTACTCGACAAACCGTACAACTTCATGGGATTTTAAAATCAAAAATCAAACCGACAATCAAAGCATTTGATTCCGTTTTTTTGGATTCGATTGCGGCTTGTGGTGATGTGAATCGTAATGTTACTTGTACATCAAACCCTGCCACAAGTCCCTTACACAAGGAAGTATTCGGATATGCTGGCGAAATCAGTCGTTCACTATTACCAAAAACTAGAGCTTATTATGAGATTTGGCTCGATGAAAATCTTTTGGCAGAAAAAGAAGAACCAGAAGATCCCTTATACAAAGATGTATACCTTCCGCGTAAGTTTAAAATTGCGATTGCGATCCCACCTTACAATGATGTGGACCTTTTCACAAATGATATAGGCCTCATTGCTATCATTGAAAATGGACAACTCATCGGATTTAACGTGGCAGTGGGTGGGGGACTTGGAACCACTCATGGAAATCCAGATACATACCCGCGAGTGGGAACTGTGTTTGGCTTTATTCCTAAAAAGGATATACTAAAGGTAGTCTATGAAATCGTGACAGTCCAGAGAGATTTTGGAAATAGGGAAGATCGAAAACTTTCCCGTTTAAAATACACTCTAGACCGTTTAGGTGTTGAGTTCTACAAAAGGGAAGTCGAAAAACGAGTCGGTATCAGTTTTGAACCTGCAAAAGATTATCAGTTCACACAAAGATCCGATGATTTTGGTTGGAAACAAGACGCGGCAGGTAACTGGCATTATACTGTATTTGTGGAGAACGGCCGCGTTTGTGATGAACATGGTTATAATTTAAAAACAGCACTTTTGGAAGTTTCTAAAACACGAAGAGCTACATTTCGTTTTACTTGTAATCAAAATCTTATTTTATCTGATATATTTCCAAAGGATAAAGATCTCATTGAGTCCATACTTGTAAAATTTGGAGTTCATCGTAAAACGGCGGAAGTTTCACCGATTCGAAAAAATTCAATTGCTTGTGTTGCGCTTAATACTTGTTCTTTGGCATTGGCGGAAGGGCAAAGATACCTTCCTAGTCTCATTGATAAAATTGAACCTATCCTTGGAAAACATGGGTTGGCAGAGGAACCTGTTTCCATCAGGATGACTGGTTGTCCGAATGGATGTGCAAGGCCATATATTTCAGAGATTGGCCTTGTGGGAACTTCTTACGGAAAATACAATCTACACTTAGGTGCGGATGCGGAAGGATACCGACTCAATCGTAAATATAAAGAAGATTTAGACGAAGCAGGTATTTTATCAGAACTTGATGGACTCTTTGGAAGGTTCTCGAAAGAAAGAAATTCCAAAGAATCTTTTGGAGATTATATCAATCGAATTGGAATCTTAAATTAAGATTCCAATCCTTTCGAACTCTTGTTCCAATAAGTAGCAATGGTGGCACCGGCAATCAGGTGCCAAATTCCCCACCGTGCACAAATCATAGCCATTCCACCGAGGCCATCAAAGAAACTAAAAACAATAGCAAGACCAAGACTTGAGTTTTGAATTCCAGTTTCTATCGCTACAGTTTTCCGATCACTGAGCGGTAATCGGAAGATTTTGGCCAAATAGTATCCAAGAGAAAGTCCAGCAAGGTTCATCACGAATACAAGACCAAAGAGAAGGTGGATGTATTCTTTAAAAAATTTCCAGTTAGTTGCAAGAGCACCCACGATAAAGAAAGCGAGTAGTAAAATGGAAATCCTTTGCACAACTCGTTTCACTGTATGAGTTAATTTGGGAAATAGTTTTTGGAATAGAATTCCTATTATCAGTGGGACAATCAGGAGCACGGTGATGGAAACCAAAATTTCATAAGGGCTTACTGAGATTGACTTAAGGTATTCTCTTGTGACGGGAAGTAAATTCCCCCAAAAGAAAAATCCAATAGGAGTCAGAATAAAAGCAAATGCAGAAGAAAACGTTGTCAGACTCACAGAAAGCGCTAAGTTTCCTTTTGCCAAATGTGTGAAAAAGTTAGACATATTCCCGCCAGGACATGCTGCCACAAGCACCATTCCAAGAGCAAGGCCTGGGTGTGGGTTTATCACCCAAATGATGAGAAGGGTGGCAACTGGTAACAATATGTATTGGCTAAATAGACCAACAAACGCCGGTTTAGGGTAACGTAAAAGTAGTTTGAAGTCTTGGAGTTTTAATTCCAAGGAAATTCCAAACATAATAAAACCAACCAGGGCATTGATTAAATAGACTGAATCTTTGTTAAAGTTGAGACGAACTGAATTGATATCCATTTAATCAGACCATCCTACAAGGATTCTTCTTGGCCCAGTGAAGGGAAGCCTTCCATGAGAAACGGATAAGTTGTCAATGATGAGTACATCTCCCGTTTGCCAAGGAATGGCCACTAAATGTTTCCAAAATACATCGGATATAGATTTCATTTCTTTGGCCGAAATTTCTTCTCCATTTCCATAAGTCACATGAACATCGTGAGATTCTGATCCAGAAATTCGTTTGATGGTTGTTAAAAGAGTGAGTAGAAGTGCTACACCAAGAGAACGAATTGTTTTTTGTTTTTTGAATATTTTCCATACTTCACTAACAGCTGCTTGGTAATGAAAAGTTTGGGAATGGTTATGCCATGCAATGGTTTTTGTTTCTGGATGAATTCGAAATCCCGATTGTTCATTGGTAATGGTTAAGGAGTCTTTTCCAAACCAATCTAGATGAAATCTATTTTGCTTTGATATCTTTTTTACTTCTTCTAAGTCTGTGGTTCCAAACATTTCATCCCAACGTTTTGTTTTCCATAAAGAGAACCTTGCTTTTTTGGATGGACCATCATAACGTCTTCTATAACGAATCCCGTGTTTCTCTATTTTTTCTCTGATCTTTGGATTTATCTCTTTATAAATTTCACGAAGATCGGTGAGAGGAGTTTCACCACCCGTTTCGGAGGCTTTTTCCGCATAAAAAAATAAAAGTTTCGGTGGATGATCAAGAAAACTCATCTCTGCATGTTGCATGATGGGGTAGTGGGGAGGGAGTTCACTTGCAGTAAACACATGTTTGACGACCTGGTCTCTGGGAGAAGTTCCTAAATAAAATTCACCGAGTTTTTTTTCCCCAGTTGCAAAGAGGATGGATTGGAAGTCGGTTGCTTCATGAATAGGAAAACCACGAAATAGAATGGCCCCATAAGTCTTTAGGTCCTCTCTCCATTCTTTCTGGTTTTGCCTGACCCAATCGAATAAATCTTGAACTTCTCTCTCTTCCTTTGGTTCGTAAACGACAGGGAGTTTTGTCTCCCCGATAAATGATTTGCGGATCCATTTTGTTTGGGTAGCGGTAGATTGAGTCATAATACTGTCACTTTAGCGAAACCGGCAGTATTAAATCAAGAAAAAATCTACTATATTGAACTAAATTTCTACAATAACATGCCGGCCGCTACTGTTTGGTTAGTACCTTCGTCCACTAAAATGAAACTTCCGGTTCCCCTAATTTTGGAATAAGGGTCATAGGCCACGGGTTTAGCTGTTCGGATGGTCACTTTTCCAATTTCATTTAAGGCTAGGCTATCTTGTATTTTCTTTTCATGTGTACTTGTTTCCACTCGGTATTCCAAAGAACGAATGGATGCTTTGACAGCATTGGTCGTTTGGCGGAGTAAATACTTCGAACCTGGAGTCATTGCCTTTTGGTCCATCCAACAAATATGAGCTTCTAAATCTTGGGAACTGGTCGGCTCCTTGCCACTGACTACTAACATGTCCCCACGACTCACATCAATTTCATCCTCCAAGCGAATGGTTACTGACATCGGTGCGTAAGCTGTTTGGATTGAACCAGCATAAGTATCAATTGCTTTGATTTTTGAATTTAGGCCACTGGGTAAAACTGTTATAGAATCACCTACGGTGAAATGGCCGCTACGAATTTGTCCCGCATAACCTCTGTAATCATGGTATTCTGCCGTTTGAGGACGAATTACATTTTGCACAGGAAATCTTGGGGCAGGTGATTCTTCTTCTGTATGAATTTCAATTTCTTCTAAAAATCCAAGGAGCGAATTACCTTTCCACCAAGGCATAGAGGTTGATAGATCTACGACGTTGTCTCCATTCAGTGCTGAAATGGGAAGGAAGTGAATGGATTTTAAATCTAAGTCCTTGGCAAATTCTAAATATTGTTTTTGGATATTTAAAAACACATCTTCAGAAAAATCGACTAAGTCCATTTTATTGACACAAACTACGACATAAGGAATTCGAAGGAGAGATACAATATAGGAGTGGCGGTATGTTTGTTCGATGACTCCTTTTCTAGCATCAATTAAAATGATCGCAAGATCAGAGTTAGAAGCACCAGTCACCATATTTCTTGTGTATTGGACGTGCCCCGGTGCATCGGCTATAATAAACTTTCTTTTCGGTGTTGAAAAATATTTGTAAGCAACATCGATGGTGATCCCTTGTTCTCTTTCTGCTTTTAACCCATCCGTGAGAAGGGCTAGGTTGATTTGACCATTGACCTGTCCTGCTTTTTCGATAGCTTCTAGTTGGTCTTGGAAAATGGATTTACTATCATATAACAATCTTCCAATGAGCGTTGATTTTCCATCATCCACACTACCTGCTGTGATAAAACGTAAAATATCCATTAAAAGTATCCGCCTTTTTTTCTATCTTCCATTGCTGCTTCGGAACGTTTGTCATCCAATCGAGATCCTCTTTCTGTCGTTCTCGAAATTTGAATTTCACGAATGATATCATCAATTGTATTGGCTTCTGATTCTACGGCCGCCGTACAAGTCATATCTCCCACAGTTCGGAAACGAACGGTTCTTGTTTCTACTTTGTCTGTATTGTCTAAGGAGATGAACTTTGATACTGGAAATACTAAGTCTTCTCGCCATACTATTTCTCTCCTGTGAGAAAAATATAAAGAAGGGAGTTCAATATTTTCTTTTCGAATGTATTCCCAAACATCAAGTTCGGTCCAATTGCTAATTGGGAACACTCGAACGTTTTCTCCAATATGGATTTTCCCATTATAAATATTCCAAAGTTCTGGGCGTTGGAGTTTTGGGTCCCAAGATCCAAACTCATCTCTTACAGAAAAAATTCTTTCTTTAGCACGGGCTTTTTCCTCATCCCGACGAGCCCCACCAATACAAGCATCAAACTTAAACTCTGCAATCGTATCGAGTAGTGTCACTGCTTGGATGGCATTACGACTAGGAAACTTTCCTTTTTCTTCGACAGCTTTTCCTTGGTCGATGGAATCTTGCACATAACGAACAATCAGTTTTTCACCAGTTTTTTCTGCTAAATCATCTCTGAATTTAAGCGCCTCATCAAAGTTATGCCCTGTGTCGATGTGAACCAGAGGAAAAGGAAATTTTCCAGGTCGAAAGGCTTTTAATGCTAAATGCACTAAACAAATGGAATCCTTTCCTCCTGAAAACAGAAGGGCAGGTCTTTCGAATTGTGCTGCTACTTCTCTTAAAATATAAATGGCTTCCGATTCTAGTTGGTCTAGATGGGAAAGTCGATGCAAATCGGTCATATTGGTATTATCCTTTTTTCGGTGTGAGTTTGCCATCTACCCAGTGTAAACCGCACTCTTTTTTAGATTCTTGTTCCCACCACCATCGGCCAGCACGGAAATCTTCTCCCGGTTCAATGGCTCTGGTACAAGGAGCACAACCAATGCTTGGAAAACCTTTGTCGTGTAAGATATTGTATGGTACATTATGTTCTCTGATATACTTCCAAGTATCTTCAAAGGACCATAAAAGTAGTGGTTGGTATTTGATTAAATTTCTTTGGGGATCTGATTCGAAAATTGACATTTCGGTTCTAAATCCTGATTGGTCTTTTCGTAGACCTGTCACCCAAACTTCTGCGCCTTTTAAAATAGCATCAAGAGGAACAAGTTTTCGGATACGACAACATTCCTTTCTTAAATCTTGGGAATCATAAAAGGCATTGGGACCATTCTGTTCCACAAAGTTTTGGATTTCTTTTTCATTTGGATAAAAGGCTTCAATTTTTGCCCCATAACGAACGTTTGTTTTTTGCCAAACATCATAAGTTTCTTGGAAGAGGCGCCCCGTGTCCAATGTCGCAATCCGAATTTCGATTTGGTTTGTTAGAATGGCATGAGTGATGGCTTGGTCTTCCAGGCCAAAACTTGTAGTGAAGACAACTTTTCCAGGAAAATCCAGACTGAGTTGCCGTAATCCCTGTTCCAGGGAGAGGGTGGTATAGGTTTCTGTCAAAACTTCCAAATTTCCCATTTTTTCCAATCCTACCGTCCAATGTTTTGTATATTGGACGATTTGTAAACTATATTAGCGGAAAATATTAGATAGAGAAGTCTTCTACGTAAACTTTTGCTTTTTTAATCCTCAAATAGACCGTCTCTCCAGGCAAAAGGTTCAAAAGACGGTAGGTTTCCTGTTCGAGTACTGATTCGATGAGAGTTCCCGTGTCGACTCGTTTTAGCTCCACCCGCACATTCCTTCCCGTGGAATGGATGTATTGGATTTCGGCAGCGATCCCTTGGTCAGATTCCCGAACGATTTCCACGTCGTAAGGACGAACATAGGCTACGGCCACCGATTCTTTTACATCTTGGTGTTCTGTGCTATCGAGGGCTAAATTTCCAATTTTTGTTTTTCCTTCTTCGATCCTTCCATGAAAGAGATTCACATCTCCAAGGAAATGAAACACAAAGGGAGACTTGGGTTTGTTGTAGACTTCGTCAGGGCTTCCCACTTGTTCTAATTGGCCATGATTTAAGATAACTACACGGTCACTGACTTCCAATGCTTCTTCTTGGTCATGAGTGACAAAAACGCTTGTTATGTGAATTTCATCATGGAGACGACGTAACCAGTTTCTTAATTCCTTTCTCACTTTGGCATCAAGGGCACCGAAAGGTTCATCCAGTAATAAAAATTTTGGTTCGATCGCAAGGGCACGGGCTAGGGCCACTCGTTGGCGTTGGCCTCCGGACAATTCGTGAGGGTAACGGTTATGGAATTTTTCTAATTGGATGAGGGTGAGGAGTTTCGAAACTTTTTCCTGAATTTCTTTTTTAGAAGGTCGCAGATTTTTTGGTCTCACTTCTAATCCAAAGGCTATGTTTTCCGCAATGGTCATGTGGCGAAAGAGAGCATAATGTTGGAAAACAAATCCCACTTCGCCATTTTGGATTTTGGATGTGGAAAGGTTTTCGCCTACAAACTCCACCTTTCCAGAAGATGGTTCTTCGAGACCTGCGATGATCCGAAGTAAGGTGGTTTTTCCAGATCCAGAGGGTCCAAGGAGGGCTACGAGTTCTCCGTCAGGGATCGTAAGGTTTACATCTCTTAGAGCGGTGAACGACCCAAAGGTTTTATTGACATGATTAATTTCAATTGGCATGGTTCTTACTCGCAGTTCGTTTTTCCAAAATCAATTTAAAGATCAGTGTGAGAAGAGAGAGAAACACGAGTAAGGTGGCACAGGAAAAGGCACCCACGGAATCAAACTCATTGTATAACATTTCAATGTGGAGAGGAAGAGTAGTTGTTTTTCCACGGATATGCCCACTTAAGACAGAAACCGCTCCAAACTCACCCATAGCCCTTGCATTACAAAGGATGATCCCGTATAACAAACCCCATTTGATATTGGGGAGAATGACTCGTCTGAGGAGTTGGAAAAAACTAGCACCCAGTAACATTCCTGCTTCCTCTTCTTCTCTTCCTTGGCTTTGCATTAAGGGAACTAGTTCCCGGGCTACAAATGGGAAAGTAATGAATACTGTGGCAAGGATAAGGCCAGGTGTATTAAAAACTATTTTGATTCCATGTGTGGAAAGAAATTCTCCAAAGTAACCTTGCCTTCCGAATAACAATAAAAAGATGAGCCCCGAAACCACAGGAGAAACGGCAAAGGGAGAATCAATGATGGTGACTAAAATATTTTTCCCAGGGAATTGAAACCTAGTGATGGTAAAGGCAGCAGTTACACCAAAGATTGTATTTAAAATGACAGAGACAACTGATACTTTAACGGTAAGTCCAATCGCATAAAGGGCATATTCGCCGGTAATGGATTCGATATACTTTGTATACCCTTCGGAAAATGCTTCGGAAAACACAGTGTATATGGGTAATATGAGAATGATCCCTGCAAAACAATAAGCCAAAAACACTAAGAAAATGGGCAAAATTTTGATTTTCATGATAATTTTTTCGATGCCCGTTCTTGGAGTAAATTGATAAGAAACATAAAAACAAAAGATGTGAGTAACATTACAAGTGCAATGGAAGTTGCTTTTTCGTATTCGTATTGTTCGAGTTTGGTGACAATGAGAAGGGGAAGAATTTCTGTTTTTCCAGGGATGTTTCCTGAAATAAAAACAACAGACCCGTATTCCCCGATACTCCGAGCAAAAGCCATTCCTGTTCCTGCAAGAAGGGAAGGCCAAAGTTCGGGAAGTAAAACTTTATAAAAAGTTTGGAAGGGGGTAGCACCAAGACAACGGGCACTTTCCTCTAATTCCTTTGGTAATTCTTCAATCACAGGTTGGACAGTTCGTACCACAAATGGAAATCCAATAAAAACAAGAGCGATTACAATCCCGATCGGTGTATAGGCAATTTTAATTCCCCACTTGTCAAAAAAAGATCCGATGATTCCATTTTGTGAATAAATAGTCGTGAGAGCAATTCCTGCCACAGCAGTCGGTAAGGTAAACGGTAAGTCGATTAAGGTATCTAGCAATTTTTTAAAAGGAAAGTTGTAACGGACTAAAACCCAAGCAAATAAAAATCCAACAAAGAGATTGATGAGGGCAGAAATAAAACCCACACTGAAACTTAAAAAGAGTGCGGAACGAATTCTTTCATCTGCAAACACTTCTAGAATTCCTGAAACTCCAATCCCAAGAGAATGGAAAAAAAGTCCTAGAAGCGGAATGACGACAACAGCGGACGAATAAAAAACAGTCAGCCCTAAACTGATTCCAAAATGTAATTTTTTATACGGCCGTGTTTCTATAAGCATATTTTACTTAGTTTTGTAGATGGCATCAAAGACACCTGCATCTGCAAAATGTTTTTTCTGTGCAGAATCCCAAGTTTCCCCTAAATCGGATAGGGAAAATAATTTTATATTGGGAAATTCTTTTGCAGAAGCTTTTGATACTGCGGCATCCGTTGGTCTAAAAAAATGTTTTGCGATGATGGATTGTCCTTCTTTGCTATAAAGAAACTCTAAATAAGCTGTAGCTTTTTCCAAATTGCCTTTTTCAGTCGCAGTTTTGGTAACAACAGCCACGGGAGTTTCCGCTTTAATCGATTCAGATGGATATACTACTTCTAAAGTGTTTTTACCTGACCTTTTTTCTTCATCTAAAGATAGTTTGGCTTCATTTTCCCAAGTGATGAGTACATCACCAATCCCTCTTTGGACAAAGGTAGTTGTGGATCCGCGAGCTCCTGTATCAAGAACCGATGTATTTTTGAAAAGTGCCTTGATAAACTCGGTTGCTTTTTCATCCGATTTGTATTTACGTTTGGCAAATCCATAAGCGGCCAAATAATTCCAACGAGCACCACCGCTGGTTTTTGGGTTAGGTGTGATGATCGAAACTCCAGGTTTTACGATGTCGTCCCAATCTTTGATTTTTTTTGGATTGGATTTACGTACTAAAAATACGATGGTTGAGTAGTAGGGAACACTATTGTTAGGGAGTTTTTTTTGCCAATTCGCATCAATTAACCCTGATTTGGTGGAGATGCTGTCAATATCGTAGGAAAGCGCAAGACTCACAACATCAGCATCCAGTCCATCAATGACCGCACGTGCTTGTTTCCCGGATCCGCCGTGGGATTGTTGGATGGCAAAATCGTTTCCTTTTTTGTTTTTCCATTCTTTTAAGAAAGCTTTATTGATTTCCTCATACAATTCTCTTGTGGGGTCAAAGGACACATGGAGGAAAGTGCCTTCACTTGCGAGTGTGGAGAAACTCATCACACCCAAGAAAATGCACAATATGGCAGAAATTTTTGAATTTAGGTTCGAAATACGGGTAAACTTTTTCATTTTTGTGCCCTTTTGTTTAATAAATCAGAATCATCCTCCAATTTAGCGGATATTTGTCAAGCGAAATTTATTTCGTAAAACTCTCTGATTTGGCCTTTCCGACATAAACCGGAAAAGGAAGAAGATAATTCTCTAAAGGTTATCTGGGGAAGTTCGATCCTTAAGGGAGAAGGCACCCTATGAACGTAAAAGCCCCAAACCAAAACGTAATTCCATTCCCGAAAGTTGAAGGGAAGTCTTCCCTGCCCACCGGTTTCGAAAACCATGCAGCGGCAGTGCGGGAAAGTTTTGGAGAAATTTTGGAACGCGAGTTTCAGGTGCACACCGAAAAAAAACAAACTGGCTCTGAATACAAAACCATTGGGAGAGAGAAAGAAGAATCTTCCTCTGCAGAAGTATCTTCACATGAAGGGACCACAAAACAAGAATTAAATTCTGTATCTGAATCGCAAAATGATAAAACCGTTTCTAAAGAATCTGCTTCTATTGAAGAATCCGAAGAGACTGAGGAAGAAGAAGATTTAGACCGCGATGCTTTGGAATATAGCCTTGGACTTGTTGCAACTCATGCAGATTGGGACCGGACTTTAGTTCCTGCCAACCAATTGAATGAGATGACAGTTAAGGAAAAAACAGTTTTACTTTCCTTACAGAAATCTGCAGAAAAAACCACATCCTATTCTCCTAAAGAGGGAACCGCTTTTATTGATGAAGCAAAAAAACTTGCAATGAGCTTTTTTCAAACAGAAAAAGGATCCAAACCAAACGAACCAAATTCCATTAAATCACAAATTAATTTGGAAAAAGATTCTAATTTAGTTCTCTTTCCTAAAGCGGAAAAAAAATCCTTAGAAAATAAAAAGACAAACGAAAAGTTAGAATCTGTAGGTGTGAAAAAAGAATCCATTCATACCGGTTCCGTTGTTTCTGATTTTGTTTTTGCCAAAGGGAAAGAAGTAAAAGTCGAAGGAAAAGAAATTCTGACGGAACATTCTGTTCGTAAAGTTGACGGAAAAATAAAAACAAACAAACAAACTAAAAACGGATCTGAAACTGGAGAGATTTCCTCCGAACAAGAAAAGTCGAGCCAAACAGTAAACTCAGATAAAATGATTCGTTCTCTTGGTGTCAAAGATAAAGAGTTTCAAAAACAAGATTCTAAAGTACACACTCCTTCTGAAAAACAAAAACAGACAGAAGCTTCGTTTATTCCTAATATTCAAAATTCCTCATCCTCTAAATCGGGAGAAGAGGGTGGCCGTTCTTTTGAAGAACGTGGCTCTAAACAAGGTTTTTCATTGAGTTCTTTCGAATCTAAATCAATGCAAAAAACAGAAGACATTCGTTCTTTAGAAAAACAGGCAAAACCTAAAGAAACAAACCTCAAACAAAACATTGATGAACTTATCAAACAAGCTCGGTTTGATATTGTTCAAAATGGTAAGTCAAGTGCCGAAATCATCATGAATCCAAAAGAGTATGGTCGGCTTACCTTGAAAGTCACTGTAGATGGGGATAAAGTGGAAGGCAGAATCCTTGTGGAATCGGAAGAACTTCAGAAGTCTCTTCAAAACGAAATCCAAACTATTAAAGAAAACTTAAAAGAATCTGGTCTCGACTTACAGGCGCTCATCGTTGATTTATGGGATGATGGAAGTGGCCTTACTGATCGAAGAGAACAAAATGAACTCTACCAAACAATGGTGGATGCTGCCAAGTTCCGTAATACTGAAAACAATTTAGGTTTAGATGAATCTTTAGACTTACTAAATTCACCTGTTTTTGAAGAAACGAAAGCATATGAGTTTTTTGCATAAATCATTAGGAAATATAGAAAAATAGAGGACCCCATGCCAGACGGAATGCAAGATATATCTACACAAAATTCAGCTAGAACCAAATACTTTGAAGGTGATAGAACCTTTAATATTCGTAAACATTTGGATCAGTTAGAAAAAGAAGAAACTAGTGGGCTTAAAGGAATCGAAATTCGTGAGAAACAAAAGGAACTAGGAAAGGATGATTTTTTAAAACTCCTTCTCACGCAACTTTCTCACCAAGACCCAACAAACCCAGTGCAAGATAAAGACTTTATCGCACAAATGGCGCAGTTTTCATCTCTCGAACAGATGAAAAATATTTCTTCTGGGATTGCCAGAATGGAATCTAAACAAAGTTATTCGGTAGTTGGAAAAATTGTTTCGGGACCAGACTTAGTTACTGGTGAAGATGTGACAGGACTTGCGGGTGCCATCATGTTTGACAATGAAGGGAAAACTTATGTGCGTGTGAATGGAAGAATGCTTGATGTTGCAAAAATCAATTTGATTTCTGATCCATCACTACTCAAAGCAGAACCAGAATTCCAACGTCATACTGAAGTTCCGAATAATACATTAAAAAAACAAGAAGCTTATCAGGATTAATCAAAAATGGTCGATAGAAAAAGAGAGGATATAACGTTATGATGAGATCACTTTACTCCGGAGTTTCCGGATTGAAAAACCACCAAGTAAGAATGGATGTTATTGGTAACAACATCTCCAACGTGAACACACACGGTTTTAAAACGGAGCGAGTTACCTTCCAAGATATGATCTCGCAAGAGTTACAAGGTGCGTCAGAACCAAACGAAAGGATCGGGGGAACAAACCCGAAACAAGTCGGTCTTGGTTCCCTCATCGCTGCTATCGATAAAATTATGACCCAAGGTGCTTTGCAAACTACAGGAAAAAATACTGATGTTGCCGTCTCTGGTGAAGGTTTCTTTGTTGTGAAAGACGGAGACAAACAATTTTATACTCGTGCCGGTGCTTTCAACGTAGATAAAAACGGATTTTATGTAAACCCTGCCAACGGATTAAAAGTACAAGGTTGGAATTCTCGTTTGGATGATAGTGGAAATAAATACATCAACTCCGCCGGATCTTTGGAAGACATCATGATTCCTCTTTACTCCAAAGAACCTGCTCGTGCGACTCAAAACGTAGACTTTCAATCCAACCTTAATGCAAGTGTTGCGGCAGTTCCCTCTGATGCAACAGAAGAAGACATCCAACGTTATATCAATGATCCAGATCCTCGTCAAAGAAGAGGCCATGTAACATCCATTAATGTATATGATGAACTCGGAAACACTCGCCAAATGGGTGTTGAGTTTTACAAAATGAGAGAGAACGTATGGAAAATGCGTTTCAAATTGGAAGACGCAAGCCAAGTTTCTGTGGATGTCAGCGGAACAGGTGGAGAAAACACACAAGTTTCTGGAAACCAAGAGCTCGAAGTATCCTTTACTCCCGATGGAAAAATCATTTCTGTTTCTGATGGAGTGGACTCGCAAACCACAGGAAAACTCAAAGCAGATATTTCTTTTCGCATTCCCGGAAACCCAACGGCACAAAAATTCAGTTTGAATTTGGGAGAAGCAGGTCTTGTGGGTGGAATCACTCAGTTCTCTTCTGATTTTACAACCAAGGCTGTGAAACAAGACGGATACCCAATGGGATATATGGAATCTTTTTCCATCGATAACACAGGAACTGTGACGGGAGTATTTTCCAATGGAGTGCGCCAACCACTCGCAAGGATCGCTCTTGCCAACTTTACAAACCCTGCCGGTCTCAATAAAGAAGGGGATACAATGTATAGTTACTCTCTGAACTCTGGGGATGCAAACATTGGGGAAGCAGGAAGCCAAGGTCGCGGAAAAATCAATGCGGGACTCCTTGAGATGTCAAACGTGGACCTTTCTGACCAGTTTACGGATATGATCGTAACCCAAAGGGGATTCCAAGCCAACTCCCGAACCATTGTGACATCTGACCAGATGATCCAGGAAGTTCTAGGTCTCAAACGATAAGAATGGATTCCTAACGGGGGAAACCCCGTTTTTTCCTTGAGTTCTGCAAAATTCTAAGAAAAATAGGTCAAACCAAACTTTTTAGAATTAACGAAACTTGTCCCGCTTTCAAAAAAATACCCTCCTCACCTTTATCCTTCTGGCATTTATCGCCTATGCTCCGTTATACTATTCAATTCGCAATGCGATCAAAAAAGAGACTTTACCTATAACTTACGATTCCCCTGAAACAGTTTCCTTTTTTAGTTTAGGTGACTGGGAGATTATTGGAAAAGAATCAGATTCCAAAACCACAAGGATTCTTTCTGAACTCATTGACTTTGAATTTCAAAAAGTTACGAGAGCCGTTTATCTTGGAAAAGACAATTCACTCTCTGAGGCTAAAAAACAAAGATCAAATTTTGTTTTATTTGGGGCATTTGAGTGGAAAGAAAACGGGATCGAATTCACTCCTCGTTTAAGTTCAGTGGAACAAAAATCCACATATTCTGGTAAACCTTTTTTAGTTCCCTATGAAGAACGAGGGAAACTAGTTTCTGTTATTTATAAATCGCTCTCTCATCTTTTGGATGAAACCATTCGATTGCATCGTTTGATCAAACATAGCCCCGAATGGAAATTTCCTTCCGAAGAGGAGTTCCTTTCTGAGTCTGAATTTGTTAGGTTATCGGAGTATGATCCTAACTTTACGTTGGAAGAAAAAAACTCTCTATTCAAATCTCTGGAGTTTCCTTCTGAGTATTTACAATTTATCAAAATTAAGTTAAGTTTAGAAAAAAGAACCGAGGATTCGTTAAAAGAAATTTGGCGAAATGTGGGAGGAAATTCTACTTTATCCGCCTACACAAAGTTCTATGTAGCAAAGAATATTGCGGAGTTTTATTTCGCAATAAAAGAATTCGGCAAAACCATTGAATATGCGGCCGCTGCCAGAAAAGAAAGAGAACTTCTGAAATCGGTTTTCCATAGTGATTATGCTGATATCCTTTCTTTAATTGGAAAGTCTTTAGTATTGGATGGAAAAAAGGAAGAGGCAGTTTATTACTTAACTTCTGCAAGAAAACTTTATGAAACCTTGGGTCTACTATCTGATCCTATCTCAGTAGAAAATTCTTATTTTTACGGGCTTTTGCTGTATGACCTTTCGCAAGCAGAACTTGGTTCCTATGAACTTTCCTCCATTCGAGACAAATTTAGAGGAATCGATTCCCTCTATTTGGATTTTAATTTGGCAAAGGTATATTATGATTTGGGTCGTTATGAAGCAGCCTTGTCTTTGTTACAAAACCAAAGAAAAATCATAATGAATGAAGGTTTTGCCAATCACGATATTTCTTTGTATTCTTATAATCTATATGCGGCATCACTTTATAAATCGGGAAAGTGGAGTGTTGCAAAATCAGTATGGGAATCTCTTGTTACTGCTAAATCCATCTATGGAATTGAAGAAAAACCTTACCATAGATATGCTCTATATAACCTTGCGGTTCTTTCTAAACTTCGAAACAATCTGGAACAAACCGAAACGTATTACAAACAATACGTAAGACTGTCGCCATTTGGACAAATTGTGGAATTACCTTCCACGGACCGTTTTGAAATTGGCAAGACCATTTATCCTCATACTTGGGAACCTATCAGTCCTAATTCTTTTACGGAGTTAGAAGAAAGAACCATCAGGTCATATACAGGTCGTTATTTGTTTAATGGCCAAGATGAAGAAATTCGTGCAAGAACCTATGAAAATAGATTGGAAGACACTAATTTGTTTTTGGATGATTTGTTAAATGCAAATGCATTTCTTTCGAAACCAATGTCAACGTTACGCAAAACTTTGTTTGGTGACTTAAATCGATTTGAAAAAGGAAATCAAATTGTATTTTTTGATATTGGTCCTGCTTTAAACCATCCAGAGTATCCAGGTGTCACTTCTCTTGCGGTAGCTAAACATTTTTCGGGAATGGAAGTTGTATTATGGGAGTTACCTGGGGAAGTAGATTTGTTTTTAAAGAAAGTAAAACCTGAATTAAAAGACAGGCTTTATGCTTTTCCAAACATTCGGATTCTTTCTGCGGATGGGGTGGGTGAGTTTAAAACTGTTTATTCAGATCCCAACAATTGGATTTTAAGAAATCGCCCTATACCGAATTTAAAAGGCAAAACCATCATCATTCGCGCAGCTAACTCCATTGATATCTATGAGCCATATACAAAAATCCTACCCCATTTCCAAAATATCGGAAAAGAACTAAAACACAATCCTATCCTTTATTTTTTCAACCGAAGTATTTTATTAAAACCAGCTGGGAAAGAAAAATTTATCCTAATTGGAAACCAATCCATCAGAGGGTTTCATCATAACTTTCAAAGTTTAGATCGTAACGGAGAACCTCCTTATTCCATACTTCCGTTTACTGTTTGTGAGGAGGTAAACTTATGAATTTATTTGAAACAGAATTTCTATTTTGTATATTATCTGGTTTCTTTTTATTTCATTCGATCTTAAGAATCTCTGATGAATGGAAACGCAGAGAATTAATTTTTCATTGGACCACAATCACAGGGTTTGGATTTTTTATAACGGAATCTCTTTTAAAATGGGGGATCCATTCTGACATTTGGAACACGGATTCTATTTTTGGTTATATCACGAGAAGTAATTTATTACTTTTTTTATCTTATGTAGCCTTAGAAGAGAGGGTGTTTACTTTAAAACCAATACAGAGGTTTTTTGTATCTGTGTTTTTATACCTTTTTTGGGTGGGTGTTCTTTTTGGGATTCAATTTTTCCAAACCATAATCCTTGTCCAAGATAATACTTTCATTTTACCGTTTTCGATTGCCCTGGGAGCTTTTATTTGGTCCAGGGAAATGTTTTGGCGTTTTGAAAAAGACGGTAATTCTGAGTTAGGTGGGGATTCGGTTCAGTTAGTTTATTTGAGTTTTTTGCCAGCAGCGTTTTTAATTTTGTCACCTTGGAAGTTTGAAGTCAGTTTTTACACAAAAGTAGCAAACATATTTTTATATGGAATCGCATCTCATATTGGATTTCAATTGGTTTCAAAATTTAAAAAAGAATCGGTAACAGCGGAATCGGAAATCGGAATTTGGATTGGTGCCATAACTTTCTCTTCCTGTTTAGGAGCAGAGATCCTTATCATTTTACCTTTAGCCTTTCTTTCTGGAATTTTTGGTAGATTGTTATATGCGTATCTGTCCTCTTTATCTTGGTCAGAACCTAGCCTACGGGGAGTGATTTCATTCCTCTTTCCATCGTTTTTGGGAATTTTCCTTCCATTTTTACTGACAGAACCTAAGGACTGGGTCCACTCACCCTATGTATTGTTAGGGGTTCAAACATTGTATTTTTTGAGTTTTTATTTGGCGGGCGCTTTTAGTTTTGGGATTATCCTCTTAAGCAAACAAAAGTAAGTTTCATTTGTAAAAAAACAATCGACAGTCGATTTTTTCATGTCGATAGTATGCCTGTGACTAAATCTTCGGATTCGCAATTCATCATCACGGACGATCCTTTTTTTGAAGGCAAAATTGCCGACTACTCCAAAAAGATCAAAGCTAAGGTATTGACTTTAGCAAAGTTAGACCAAATAGAATCGGATTCCCACGGCCGAATCGCCAAAGTATTGTTTTATATCTCTCGGTATGAATTGGAATCCAAACACAAAGAAATCCACCAATTCTTAAAAGACCATCCCACCATCATGTCGAATTTCATTGTTCGAGCGCCCATCGATTATACCGGGTACATTGCATTAGACATTGAAGAAGATTTATTTTTTACAAATGTTCCAGATGAAGCACCTTTAGTTTTTTTGGTTAAGGCCCTCGCCAATGCGTTTACTAGCCTGCAAATGATTGTAGATAAATTTGAACTCCAAAAACGGATTAATGTTTCTACAAATGAAATTTCTAAACTCACTAAGATTGGAATCAGTCTTGCCAATGAAAAAGATTTTACGAAACTACTTCGTGATATTTTAAATTCAGCAAGAGAAATTTCCAATTCTGATTCCGGATCTTTGTATTTGGTGGAAAAAGATGAAAGGGGAAATCCAAGGAACCTTAGGTTTAAAATTTCAGCCCTTGATTTGAATTCTGATGAATTTATTTTACCAATCAACAAAAAGAGTATCGCAGGTTACGTAGCATTTACTGGAAAACAACTGAATATCCCGAATGTGTACGAATTGTCCGGGAAAGAGGAATATAAGTTCAATAGTGATTTTGATAAAATGAGTAATTATTATTCAAAATCTATGTTAGTCGTTCCAATGAAGGATCACCATGATGAAGTTGTCGGTGTAATCCAACTGATCAATCGGAAGAAAAATTTTCAAACTAAACTCACTTTAGAAGAAATGAAATCCAATTCTATTCTAGAATATGATAAGTATTCTGAAGAATTGGTGATGGCTGTTGCAGGTCAAGCGGCAGTGGCCATCCAAAATAACAATCTAGTACATGACATTGAAACTTTGTTTGAAGGATTTGTAACTGCGAGTGTTTCTGCTATCGAGTCTAGGGATCCAACGACTTCTGGTCATTCGTTTCGAGTAGCACAGTATACAGTTGGATTGGCTGAGTCTGTAAATGCCATCCAAACGGGAAGATTTAAAGATATTCACTTCAATGAATCACAAGTAAAAGAAATCCGGTATGCTTCTCTTCTACATGATTTTGGAAAGGTTGGAGTTCGGGAAAAGGTTCTTGTCAAAGCCAAAAAACTAGAAGATTACGAATTGGATTTAATTCGATGGCGTTTTCAATTTATTTTAAAAGATGTCGAAGCTAAACTTTCGCAAAAGAAAATCGAATATCTAAAAAAACACGGTAACAGTGGTTATGCAGAATTTGAGAAGTCAATCCAACTTGAGTATACCTTAGAAAAAGAAAAATTAGAAGAAATGGTTCGAGTGATTTCTGAGTCCAATGAGCCGTCTATTTTAGAGGAAGGGAATTCCAACTTTTTAGAAGAGATTTCCAAAATGAGTTATCATACCACCGATGGAAACCAGCTGAATTTATTAATGCCCAAGGAATTTGGTTTTTTATCCATTCGTCGAGGTTCCTTAGATTTTGAGGAAAGACGGGAAATTGAATCGCATGTTGAACATACATTTCAGTTTCTTTCGAAAATTCCTTGGACAAGAGAACTTAAAATGGTTCCGGCCATTGCCCACGGACATCACGAAAAATTAAATGGTTCCGGTTACCCGCGGGGTCTTTCTGCTGTCGAAATTCCCGTCCAAGCGAAAATGATGGCCATTGCTGATATATTTGATGCACTTACTGATCAGGATCGCCCTTACAAAAAAGCTGTTCCTTTAGAACGTGCCTTTGATATTCTTAAGATGGAAGTTCGTGACCAACATATAGACGGAGATTTACTGGATATCTTTATTGGTAGCAAGGCATACGAAAAAATTTCCCATAAACGATAAAATAAACGCGAAAAAAAGTTCGTATTTTGATCTCTTTTGATCCCCTGTTGGTCTAATCCGTGGGGGCAGAAATGAATTTTAATTTGTCAGGTAGAACCGTAATCATCACGGGCATTACGGATTCGTCATCACTCGCATTAGTGATTGCAAAGGAATGTAAACAGTTAGGTGCCAATCTGATTTGCACTGGTCTCGGAAAAACCGAATTTCATCAAAATCTTTCGGAAGCCGGTCTTTCCTTTTTAGAACGTACTTACTCCGATTTTCAGAAGACAGTGAAAGAAGAGTTAGGTGAAGATGTGCTCACTTATCCATTGGATGTTACGATTCAAGCAAATATCGATTCTTTTGCTGATTTTTTAAAAGATAAAGGTATAAAGGTCCATTCCTTTTTACATTCCATTGCGATGGATAAAACCATTCGTCAAGGAAAAGTAAAACCCATCATGACTGTGTCCCGAGAGGAATTTATGGATGCTATGAATGTATCTGCATTTTCACTTCTTGCCCTAACTCAGAGTTTTTACCAACGTAATTTATTCGTGGAAGGTGGTTCCATCGTTGCTCTAAGTTACTTAGGTGCAGAGAAGGTTGTATCTCACCCATACAAAAACATTGGGGTTGCAAAATCTGCGTTAGAGCGTTTGGTAAAAGAAATGGCTATGGAATTAGGTAAGGAAAAACAAATCCAAGTGAATGCAATTCGATTTTCTCCTTACAAGGCAAGTAAGGCTGGTTCAGCGATTGAAGGGCTCGAACAAGCGGAGAACAGTTGCGAAGAACTGTCTCCACTCGGGAATGCAAAGGCAAAGGACTTAGCCGAAGAAGTTGCGTATTTGTTCAGACCAGGAAACCGTATTACAGGTGAAATACGGCATGTGGACGGTGGTTACCATATTCGAGGGTAAACTCAAACAAAGAATTGGTGAATCAAACTTTCAAAATGGTTTCCCCTATCTTCAAAGTTTTTATAGAGATCAAAGCTTGCTCCCGCCGGTGAAAATATCACCGACAGTGAGTTTGGCCCTTTTTTTTTCTTAGTGATTACTGGAGAATCAACTGTATTTGTATGAAAAATAGTATTATCGATTTTATTTTTTAAATCCTTAAGAAGTGAGGGAAGGTCGGGAAAATAAAAAACAGGAAGGCCTGTCTTATCAAACTCTGATTTCCAAACTTCCACGGCCTTTCCGTAAACCCAAACAGGACATTCTAATTCTTTCCATCGTTCTAAAAATGGTTCAATGGGTTCTGTTTTGGGAATCCCACCTAAAATTAAAAACAATTCATTTCCATTTTTAAATCCAGATATTCCAGAAAGCATGGAATGAAGATTTGTTGATTTGGAATCATTGATGAATTGGATTTCTTTATAGGGATTAGGGAATTTAGAACTATCGATTTTTCTGAATCGGTGCGGAAGTCCCGTAAAGGATTCAAAACTGTTTTGAATTTCGTTTGAATTCATTCCCATTGATTCACTCAGTGCGATTGCAAAACATAGATTCATCAGATTGTGTTTTCCCTTCAGTGGAAATTTGGAAACATCATAGCTGTGATTTGGAGTATGTACAAAATTTGGCTCTAAACTGACAAAATACTTTTGGTTTTCGCCTATTAAATGTAAGTTCTCCTTTTGTTTATTTTCCGATGTGAAAAACTGAAAAAAGTTTGGGTTCACAAATAACTTATGGTTCGGGTTTTCCAAATCTTGGATTTTCCATTTAGCTTTTGCGTAGGACTCCATTGTTTTATGTCGTTCCAAATGATCCGATGCTAAATTCAAAATAGCAGATGACGTTAAACGTAGATTAGGTGAATCGTCTAGTTGGTAACTAGAGAGTTCTAATACGACTAAATCAAGTGGTTCTAAACAGAAGGAAGTAAGTGGAACTCCAATATTTCCCCCCATTTTTGCATTTGGGAATTTGGATTTTAAGATATGATAAGTAAGCGCCGTAGTTGTCGATTTTCCATCGGTGCCAGTGATTCCAATGATTGGACCTTTGTAAAAAATTCTTCCTAAACAGATTTCACTTAAAATGGGGATTTGTCTTTTGGTCGCTTCGATAAGGATAGGATGGTTGGGAAGTATTCCTGGACTTTTGATAATACAATCAATTCCATCTAAGATTATTTGTGGGTGGTTGTCCGACAAAACTTCTGTATATAAATTGGAGTTGGCTTTCTCTGGAAACTTGTCTGCCAATAGACAGATTTTCCCTTGGGAAGTTAGTAACTTGGCCGAGGAGTCCCCAGAGGATCCGCCACCTAAAATAAGGAACTTATGGAATTTATCTAGGTCAGAGGTCGATGGAATGGATTGAGAAAACATTGATTGACACTCCGCTAAAATAGGACGATTTTGTAAAATCATATCAGGTTGGGTAAATCGGTGCTGAAACACGAAGTGAAAGACGGAAAACTAGTCGTTTATCTGGAAGGTCGATTGGACGTTTCTGTGGCAAATGAAGTGGAAGAGGGCCTAATGGAGCTCATCGATAACGCAGGACACAGAAAAGTCCTTCTGAATATGAAAGATGTTGAGTATATGTCCTCCTCAGGATTTAGAGCCTGTATTTCCACTCTTCGAAAACTCAATTCGAAAGAGGGAGCCTTAAAAATTTCTAACATCAAACCAGCGGTAAAACGTATCTTTGATGTCATTGAACTCACTTCTCTTTTTGATATTTACGATTCTGAAGACGCAGCTTTAAAAGCGTTTTAAGCGGGGTTCTTGAATCCCGTT
Organism: Leptospira soteropolitanensis; assembly: GCF_026151655.1. Taxonomy (GTDB): domain Bacteria; phylum Spirochaetota; class Leptospiria; order Leptospirales; family Leptospiraceae; genus Leptospira_A; species Leptospira_A soteropolitanensis. The sequence continues at coordinate 126,139 of NZ_JAMQPN010000011.1, forward strand.
TTACATAAAATTATCGAGACCAAATACGAAGAGGTGCGCCTAGGAAAAGGGAAATCTCTTCCATCTCGAAAGATTCCCGTTCGACCTTGGGATTCCCATCTCAAAACGAATTCCATATCTGTCATTGCAGAATGCAAAAAAGGAAGCCCCAGTTCTGGAATCCTTCGTCCTGATTACGATCCAGTCCAAATTGCCTCCATTTATGAATCCGCAGGTGCAGGAGCAATTTCTGTTCTCACGGATTCTCTGTATTTTTTTGGATCTTTATCTGATTTGGCTTCGGTCTCGGAGTCTGTTTCGATTCCAGTGATTCGGAAGGATTTTATCATAGACCCTCTGCAAATTGATGAGGCATATGCGTACGGTGCTTCGGCCATTTTACTCATCGTAAGGATCCTTACACCAAAAGAGTTAACATCTTTACATAGTTTTGCGAAAAGTTTAGGACTTTCTGTTCTCGTTGAAACACACAACAAACAAGAGGTAAAAATTGCTTTGGATTCTGGTGCCACAACCATCGGTATCAATACCCGCGATTTAGACACCTTTGAGATTCATAAAAACTTAATCGAAGAAATCGCTCCTGAACTGGATGATTCTATCATTCGAGTTGCAGAATCGGGAATTGAAAGTTTTTCCGACTGGCAAAAATACAAAGGAATCATCGATTCTATGTTAGTTGGAACATATTTTATGAAAAGTAATGACATCGCAAAAGACTTTCGTTCCCTTTTGTCCGGAAACTAATCTAAGGTTTTTTATTACATTCTTCATTTGTCTGGTTTGGAATCGTTAACCCAATTTAGGGTAACCCGTATAGGCCTGTGAGTTCCGTAGATAATTTCGCTTTTCTCCTATTGTCCTTCCGTTAATCTATCCTTCATGAACTGGAAGCAATTCCTAAAGGGATTCACTTTGTTTCTATTGTATATAGGAACAGCTAAATTAGGAATGGAGTTCTTTTCCTTCCAACCTGTGAACCTTGCGGTTCTCTGGATCCCCTCAGGAATTGGGCTCATTGGGTGTTTGTCTTTTGGATTTCGTTTTCTTCCCATTGTTTGGATTGCAAGTTTTTTAGCCAATAAAGATGGGCTGATTCAAAGCCAACATGGTTTGGACCAATTTAATTTGTATCTGAGTATCGGTCTAACTGCCGGGATTGATACCCTGCAATCTACTTTAGCTTATACTTTTTGGATTCAAAAAATTCGTAAAAATTTGAACTCTGCAAAAGATAATTTCTATTTTATTACCTATGTTTGTTTTCTTTCTAGTTTGATTTCCATTTTATGTCTTGGCGGAATTCTATATTACTTTGGATATTTTTATCAATTAAATTTTCCCGATATAACCCGGACACTCATCGTCATTACGTTTGGAGATACGATTGGAATTTTCATTTCAGTTCCCTTATTTATGGCATGGAGGAAATTTAGATTTGAAGATTTGTCTATCAAACTAATCATCTGGGCCACTACTTTTATTTTTGTCCAAGTCATTATCGTTTATCATTTCCCTTATCTTTTCTTTTTGTCCTTTTTGATTTTGATTTATTTAGGTTATCGGTTTCAAATCCGCGGGGCAACTTTAGGCGTTTTTTTATTATACTTATCAAGCATTCTAATGACTAGGCTTGGCGTTGGTCCGTTTGTTTATTCAGGAGAATTTGATTCTTATATCTATTTAATATCTTTTCTAATTCCATTTTCTATTTTGGCTGAGTTCATTACGTTACAGTACCAAAGGCTTATTGCTTATCGATTTGAGTTGGAAAAGAAAGTTTTTGATCGAACTAAATTACTAAGAAAACAGGTTTTCGAAAAGAACAAAGCAATTGAAGCATTACATACCTCTGAAAAATTACTGAGCGAATCCAATCGAACTAAGGATATATTTTTTTCCATAATTGCTCATGATTTAAGAAATCCTTTAGGAGCTTTCAAACAACTTACGGAACTTCTGTATTCGGACTTTGATTTGTACTCGGATTCTGAAAAAAAAGAAACTATTTACGACATTCAGAATTCGGCATCGATGTTATACGGGCTATTGGAGCAACTTTTAGATTGGGCAAGGACTCAGACCGGAACAATGCCTTTTCGGCCAAAACAAATTAACCTTATCAGTATTGTTTCCAAAATAACAGAACAAGTCGAAGCAACGATTAAGAAAAAGAATATCCGTTTGGTAATGGATATTCCTTCTGAACTAGCATATGTTTATGCCGATTCTGAAATGATCCAAGCTGTTCTCAGAAATCTAATTACAAATTCGATTAAGTTTACGAACGATCACGGAGAAATCAAAATTGCGGTAAGCCAAGATGAGGATGGAATCAGAGTGGACTGCCAAGATAACGGAATTGGTATGGATCGTTTTGATTTAGAAAAATTATTCCGTGTGGATGCGCAACTAACAAGGATCGGGCTCGAAGGTGAAAAAGGAACCGGTCTTGGACTGATTCTTTGCAGTGAATTTATAAAGTTACATGGTGGAGAGATTTGGGCCATTAGTGAGAAAGGAAAGGGAACAACGGTGAGTTTTCGGTTACCCGAAAAAACCTAACAAAAATTTCTTTAGTTACGTTTTGATTTATGGATCCAAGATTTTTTGGATTCAAATTGTTTTTGAAGCATAGTATCTGTAATCAATTTCGGTTAACGGATGTAATTCGGTTACATTTTG
>NZ_JAMQPN010000110.1 GCF_026151655.1 Leptospira soteropolitanensis
TCAATAGGAGAAAACCGAATGCAAGGTAAATTGTTCGTTTCATGATTGCATTTTCGCATGACACAAACCGCTTCAAAATAGTGGATTTCCGCAAATGTGGGAAACTACTATCTGTCCTATAGAATCATAGGAATATTTTCGTTTATCTCAAATCATACAGAACTATCAGAAAATAATGATTTGCGAATAAGGGTATGATAGATAGAAAAATAGAATCCAAAAGTTCATTCAATTTTTTATTAAAGCCTTCTACTCCATAGAACAGTTTCAACATGCTAGAGACTTGGCTAACGGTTAATAACCATTCCAAATAGAATATTGTCGCCATTAAACTAGCTCCT
>NZ_JAMQPN010000111.1 GCF_026151655.1 Leptospira soteropolitanensis
CGGCGCTAGTTTAATGGCGACAATATCTGTTTGGAATGGTTATTAACCGTAGCCAAGTCTCTATCATGTTGGAACTAGAAGGCTTTAATAATAAATTGAATGAACTTTTGGATTCTATTTTTCTATCTATCATACCCCAATTCGCAAATCATTATTTTTTGATAGTTCTGTATGATTTGAGATAAACGAAAATATTCCTATGATTCCATAGGACAGATAGTAGTTTCCCACATTTGCGGAAATCCACTATTTTGAAGCGGTTTGTGTCATGCGAAAATGCAATCATGAAACGAGCAGTTTACCTTGTATTCGGTTTTCTCCTATTTT
>NZ_JAMQPN010000112.1 GCF_026151655.1 Leptospira soteropolitanensis
CGAGGAACGTCGGTAAGCTTTTTCGTTAATTGCAATAGGTTAAATCATATAAAAAAACGCGCGAAAATTTTCTTTAGAGAGGGTTGAGGAATTAATATATTACTGCCTTTTTGTAGTGGAAACTCTCTCCAAATAATCTTTTATTAAACTGTGATTTGCTAAAGAAGGTAATTTTCTCATTAAACGAAGAAAGAAGAGTTTTTAATTCGCTAGTTCCAATATAAATTTATAAGAAAAAAGATTCGGATCGCAAATTTTCGCGCTTGATGAGATTTCCCTTTCGACTATTATCTTTTTCTGCAGAAACCTACTGCA
>NZ_JAMQPN010000113.1 GCF_026151655.1 Leptospira soteropolitanensis
TCGCGAGTATAATCTGTATACTTTTTTATGATTGATTCTCCATCCAGCTTTACGCATGAATTTATAAATCATTCGATATCCTGCTCGCTTGCGTTTGAAGGCAAGTCTTCGGATTTCATTTACAACTATCTCATCTTCATTTTTCGGATTGAAGTAGTATGTAGACTTCGGAAAATCTAAGAGCTTCAGGCTTCGCCTTTTTGAAATACCTTCCTCGTTTAACAGATCGATCGCTCTTAATTTACTCGGTCTGTCTAAAACTTTTTTCCGAGTACGTTTTTAATTGCCTGTATTTCTAGAGCCATGT
>NZ_JAMQPN010000114.1 GCF_026151655.1 Leptospira soteropolitanensis
TAAGAAAAGAAAGAATTGAAGAATTTTATTAACGCTTAATTTCTTTTATCGTCTTTCTCATTATTCACATTAATTTGCTATTTTCTAGCACAGTTCTGTTTTACTTTACTCTGTTTGGGATATTTCAGCGAAAATTGAGTTAAGAAATTAAAAAAAATTTATTTTAAGAGAATAGATTTAACTTCTTTACCTTCCTATACGAATTCTTTACTATTCATTGGACACTGCAATTAACAGCGACTAACCGCTGCGCTTCGGGACTTGCGCCCTCGCTTGGTCTGCGACACATAGGCTTCTGGCACTC
>NZ_JAMQPN010000115.1 GCF_026151655.1 Leptospira soteropolitanensis
TCTATTGAAATAGATATATGTCGAAAGGGAAATCTCATCAAGCGCGAAAATTTTCGATCCGAATCTTTCTTTTCTTATAAATCTAGATTGGACTTAGCGAATTAGAAACTCATCTTTTTTCGTTTAATGGAAAATATAAATCTTTAGCAAATCACATTTTAATAAAAGAATCTTTGAAGAGAGTTTCCACTACAAAAAGGCAGTAATATATTATTTCCTCAACCCTTTCTAAAGAAAATTTTCGTGCGCATTTTTTGTATGATTTAACCTATTGCAAT
>NZ_JAMQPN010000116.1 GCF_026151655.1 Leptospira soteropolitanensis
AGATATTAGTCGAATGGGAAATCTTATCAAGCGCGAAAATTTTCGATCCGAATCTTTCTTTTCTTATAAATCTAGATTGGACCTAGCGAATTAGAAACTCATCTTTTTTCGTTTAATGGAAAAATATAAATCTTTAGCAAGTCACAGTTTAATAAAAGAATCTTTGAAGAGAGTCTCCACTACTAAAAGGCAGTAATATATTAATTCCTCAACCCTTTCTAAAGAAAATTTTCGCGCGCATTTTTTGTAA
>NZ_JAMQPN010000117.1 GCF_026151655.1 Leptospira soteropolitanensis
TGTTTCATCCAATCGAACAGCGTCATATCTTCGGCAAAATCGGCGGCATGGTCCTGCGCAAAATAAGCAATGTTCGCCATCTCTGCCCATTTGATTTCGCCACTATCTAACATCAACTCATTCATTAAGCAGCGCAGCAGAGTGGTTTTGCCTGCGCCATTGGGTCCGATAATAGCAATGCGTTCGCCGGCCTCCACTTGCAAGCCCACATCGCGAAATAACTGCAATTCATCAAAACTTTAC
>NZ_JAMQPN010000118.1 GCF_026151655.1 Leptospira soteropolitanensis
ATACTGGGCATTGTGTTGCAATGACCGGGCAAGGATTCTATCATTGTTTAGTAATCACCGTGCAATATGCCGAAAAGGTGAAATGATTTAGAATAAAATTTCCAAAGCGATCAAGTTTCTTTTCAAAAACGATAGGTTGTGGTATAGCGATTTACTCACATCCCACGAGCCACTCCCCTCCTCCCTAACTCGGGCGGGGGTTTGTGGATTCGCGCACAAATTATGTCACATTGTAATT
>NZ_JAMQPN010000119.1 GCF_026151655.1 Leptospira soteropolitanensis
ACATGGCTCTAGAAATACAGGCAATTAAAAACGTACTCGGAAAAAAGTTTTAGACAGACCGAGCAAATTAAGAGCGATCGATCTGTTAAACGAAGAAGGTGTTTCAAAAAGGCGTAGCCTGAAGCTCTTAGATTTCCCGAAGTCTACATACTATTTCAATCCGAAAAAAGAAGATGAGACAGTTGTAAATGAAATCCGAAGACTTGCCTTCAAACGCAAACGAGCAGGATAT
>NZ_JAMQPN010000012.1 GCF_026151655.1 Leptospira soteropolitanensis
GATAGCAGCGGAAATCCTTTCGCGGGAGCGAAAGATTGGAGCGTATAGCGCGGTCGGTTTCACTAAGGAGTTCTGTCACCTAACCAATTCGAGGCGCCCATCTCTTCTCTATTTGAAACCTCTCTCAATTATCTTTTATCTCCAAACATCTTTTCATCCAATCCCAAGTTTCTTTTGGTTTTTCGAAGGGAAAAAAATGTGTAAATCCTGGAAAGATCGTAACATCGGACTGGGGATTTACTTTTGCGAGAAGGTTGGCATACTTAGGGCTACAGACTTCGAATTTTTCTGGAATGGCGATATGGTTTTCTGTTTTGATACCATAAAAGTTTTTGAAAACGTGAAAGTGCGCATGGCCAAAGATCCTTGCTTCCACTCTTGGATCACAACAAAGTTTGACCTCTGCTTCATGGCCAGTACTTACAAAACATGAGTTGAGGTAATCTTCGAAGATAGAAGGTTCAAAGTTGGCAAAGGCCGGAAACTTCTTGAATGACCGCCTAACAAGATCTATGGATTTAAAATGAGTTCTTCTTTTTTTGGCACCTTTTGCCAAAGGGTTTTCTAAAAATTTAGAAAGAAGGATGAGTTTCCAACCTAAGATGACAGGATCCATTGCTAGAACTTTATCAAAACGATTTGGTTCTTTGGCAGCGGCAAGGAGTGAGGAAGCTCCACCAAGTGAGTGACCGATGATATTGGTTTTGGATATGGATTCATGGTCGAGGAGTGCGAGGATTTGGTCTCGAAACACATTCCAGTTATTAAATTTTAAACTAAACTCGGAACGGCCATGTCCCAAAAAATCAGGAGCGATGACTCGGTAGTGTTTGGATAATAATTCAAAATAATAATTGTAACAGCCGGCACTATAACCATTGGCATGACAGAAAACGAGAACGGGACCCGGAGTTTCCGAATCTAAGTAAGCACATTCCCAGTTTCTGAACCGAAAGGATTTTTGTTTCATTTTTCTATTTGACCCTTCCCGATTTAGATCGGATTTTGTCTCTATCTCATGCAATTCCAGGTTATCCTCTTCTTCTGTATAGCTGTATTCTTCAATGCATTGGCTAATATTTTAATCAAATCATCTTCCATGCAAGACCAAACCAAATCGTTGTCAGGTGGTCTTTGGGATACAATCTTTACGGTTCTTAATCCTTACTTTATTGGTGGGCTTGCTAGTTTCGGTTTGGCTTTACTTGGGTATCGTTATGTTTTAGGAAAAGGTTTGAAGTTATCACTGGCTTATCCTGTGTTTACTTCTAGTGGTTTTATCATTGTTCTCATTGCCTCTTCCCTCTTTTTTAAAGAACGGCTGAATTTAACGCAGTGGATAGGGATTGCCTTTATTTTGATTGGCGTTTGGCTCACCGCCTTGCAAATGTTTGATGTTAAATCATAAATCTTGAAACCAAACTCTGTTTCCTTAAAACTAAAAACTTTCCTTTTTCTATTTTGTTTTCTTTCTTTTTCTTTTTGTAAAAAAATAGGTTCAGATACTGGACCTGAATCCAATCTCCCTAACACAACAAAACGTCCAAATGTAATTTGGATTGTGATTGATTCGCTTCGCGGTGATATCATTGGTCGTTATGGGGTCACACCTAACTTGGAAATGTTTGCGGAAAATGCCGTAACTTTTAAGTATCATTTGGTCAATGCCGCTTGGACAAGACCATCCACACTTGTTTTTTTTACTGGGAAATATGCCTCAGCAAACCCTGTCAATTTTTGGGATTATCCTACCACAAAATCTGAGGTTGATGCTTTTTACAGGAGTGAAAAACGTCCTCTTCCCAAGTTATTAAAAGATAATTCCTTTGTTACATATATGGTGGGGAATAATCCTTTTTTGACTGATAAGTTTGGTTTAGGTGTTGATGTAGGCTTTGATCAGTTATATGATTTTTCGAATTATAGAGAAGACACAAAAAAAATTACTAAAAAAACATTTGAAGTGTTGGAAGAGATATCTTCTGATAAAAAACCTTTTTTTCTTTTTTTAAATTATAACGATCCTCATAAACCATACACTCCGCCTCAAGGATTCACAAACAGAATTCGAACAAATGAAATTTTAGATGAACGAAAAATGAATTATTTAGGTGAAGTTGCTTTTGTTGATGAGGAACTTGGAAAAGTATTCGAAGAACTAAAAAATAAAAATCTTTGGGATAACACTCTTATCCTCATTACAGCTGATCATGGTGAAGTGATGCACTCGGCTCACGCTATTTCTCCTTTTACAGGAACCAATACATATTACGGACATGGCCAAGATTTGTTTTTAGAAAATATCCATGTTCCGCTACTGATTAAATTGCCAGGTGCTAATTCGAAACAGACAATCCAAACCATGACAAGGTCGATAGATTTATTTCCAACGGTACTCGATTATTCTGGCCTTCCGATACCAAATAACATCCAAGGAAAGTCCCTTAAACCATTAATAGAAAATAAGGAGTCCACCAAGCGAACGTACTACGGAGAAACTAGGTTTACACAAGGTTATGGGGAAGGACATGAATTTCTTTTGCAAAGGTCTTACCGATTTCATGAACTAGGAAAATTTTGGTTAGGTTCTGTGGGGAGTGAGTTTTATTTATATTCAGATACAAAAAAAGATCCAAACCAAGAAAATCCATTAAGAATTGCGAATATAGCTGCAATTCAGGATATGAAATTACAACCAGATTTAGAAAAAAAAATCCTTCGGTTTTGGAAACAAATTCGTTCGATGGAACCCAAACTGCCGTTATATCATCTTTCCATCCAACCAGAATCAAAGGATACAGAAATTCAAATTCGTGTACCAAGTGGCACTATTCGTATGGCATCCTACCCAAACGATGTTCTTTTGGAAGAGAAAGGAAAGTTTGTGCAAATCCACACCAAACGAATAGAACCATTTGAAATTAGTTTTGAAGTGTATCCTGATGTGAGTTTTCCCGAATTTAACGTTTGGCTTTCTAAAAAACAAATTCCTAAATCGGAAATTTTTATAGGTTACTTTGGTGTGAGTATGGCATCTTGTCAGTCCAACTGTGATTTGTTATATGAATCGGGATCCAAAAAACCAGTCATTACTCCAAAAACAAAGGTATATTTTTGGAAAGAGGGTGGTCAAAAAAAATCTTATGCTTCTAAACAAGAATTAGGAACCGACGCTTTAGAAATTTTAAAGAAACAAGGATACGTACAATAGTTGGTATGATTCGAATCAATCGTTATCTTGATTTGTAACAGAAACATTTGGCAAAAATTCCCCGTTAAATCCAGTCCCTCCACCAGTGAGGGAGCCAAATAGAACAGAATAAGCCAGATTCCCATCCATAAGAAAGTCATCTACTCCTGTGAGTACAACGTTTTGGTATGTATTCCAATCACTTGTAGTAAATACTAAACTAGAAACAGAACTTGTTCCTTCGGCAACATTCGAACTGGAGACGGGTATGGTAACATTGGAAGTTGGTCTAACACGCAAACGAATTTGGAACCTGGATTGGCCCCCCGATTCCGTAGTGAATAGGTTAGGTGAAGTGACAAGTCCACCTGAACTATTGGCTGATGTTCCGCAGGAATTCATTGGATTGGGATCGGTGCAAGGTACAATATCGTAAATATAATTGATATGTGTAGCAGAAATGGAAAGAGGAGTGAGGGCACTATAAATCGCAGAAGGAGTAAAGCCGGTTCCTGTTTCTCCTGAGGTGACAACAGAACCAATAGTATAACTTACATCACCAATTGAGGCTGTATCGAGTCCTGTTACAGTGACCAGTTGGCCTGAACCAAAATTACTTGGGGTAAAGGTGAGAGGGGCCGTTGGAAAACTCACGAGTCCACCTGGCGTTGTGCTAAAGTTCACAGTGATATTCGTTGTGGGCTGAGAATCTAAATGGATGTAAAATGCAGAGGAAGCACCTGATTGTGAAGTGATGACTGCGGCAGGTGTAAATCCTGAGGTAGTGATACCTGCACTGTCATTATCATTTAAAGTAAGCATAGGATAATTCGATGATGGATACGGATTTACTCCATTGTAAAAACCATCACTAGAAGAAAGGACACCAACAACAATCGGACAAGATACATTTCCATCATCGACCGCATCATCATTAGGAGTCACAGTGATTGTGTTATGTGATCCGATGGTATTCCAATTGGCACTGGTGATAGTGAGGGAACTTGCTGAGAGAGTGAATTGAGGAACATTTGGTGTTAAGATCAATTGGCAAGGAAAGGTCGTTGTTACCGAGATGGGAACAGTCACGTCATCTGTGGGAGCTTGGCTAAGGAGCACATAGATAGGAAATGCGGCAGAGTTTTCTGCCCTTGTCATATTCGTGGGAGTGACAACAGTCACTGGATTTTCCGATGTGCTATAGTTGACAAGTGTAGCAGTGGTTCCAATACTTCCCACAAAACTCACATACCATGAAGGCATAGATCCTGTTTCCGTACCATTTACGGTCACCGAATAACTCACATTCCCATCACTCAAAATATCGGAAACCCCTTGGATTTCCACAGGAATTGATGTACTCCAGTTGGTTTCATCAAAGATGTATTGTTTAGAGCTAACAGGTGTTCCTCCATCATTGATCATTCCTTCTGTCGCATCAGAAGTTGCTACTGTTACAGTGACTTGGTTTCCAGGAATGGGGCGACTTCCAAGCCTTAGGCTATATATGGCAGATTGCCCAGCTTCTGTGGTAAAGTAAGGTTGTCCGGCATCAAGAGTAAATAAAATGCTTGGAGAAGGATTATCATCATCTGTAATATTAATGGTAATGTCAGGAGGATTCATTCCCTCGTAGTCTGTTCCCGATCCTCCGATGGCACCGAGCGTAAGTATATGGGTTCTAGTGTTTGTTTCATTAATGGAATCATTGACCACAACAACAGTCACTGTTTGTGTTGTTGAAAAGTTTGTATGAGTGAAGGTCAAACTGGCCGGAGAAAAAGTATACTGCACTGTGTCCGGTAAGTTAAATGTTTCCCCAGAGATGGGTATGGTGACGGAGCCTGTGGCACAGGCCGCTAAGTTTGCGGGAGTATCACAGGGAGCCGAATTCAAACGAACAGTAAACGTTCCATCACTTCCACCTTCGGTAAGGTTGAGTGTCGTGGATGAAATCGTAAAACCGGCTGTATCATTATCTAAGATAGTAATCACCAAATCACCGCTAGTTTCCGTATATCCCGGAAGACTGCCTGTCGGATAAAGTCCATTGAAATAAGAACCGCTAGCTTGTGGTATGTGAATGGTGACGGGAATGTTTCCGTCATCAAAGGAATCTGAAACAGAACGAATCGTAACCACTTGTACTACATCCCATCCACTATCGCTCGTGTTCCCGGAATAATTGGCAACTTGTCCGTTTGTCGGAGTAAAGGTAAGTGTACGGGAGGCGGCCACTCCAGAAGAACTATTGAGTAAAACTGCTTCTGTCCCGTCAGATGAAGTGATTGGTCCAATAGTTACATTGGCATTTGGTTTTAAGGAAAGTCTGATTTCAAAAGTGATGGTAGAACTTCCGTTTTCGACCATAGACGATGCCGATAAGTTTTGAATACGAACCAATGGTTCGTTACTATCGGTATTGATGGCAGTCACTGCAGGGATAGAAATGGAACTGTATTTTGGATCTGAAGATACAGAATTTCCAAAGGATATACTTACGTTTTTATCTCCATCGTCCACTCCATCTAACACAGAAGTGATGGTGACAGTTTGTGGTGTGTTCCAATTCCCTGAAGTAAAATTCAAAGAAGCCGGAGATACTGTTATTTCGGCTGTATTACTTGAAGTGATGCTAGGAATACTAACGGAGTTTGTTGGTTCTGAATTCAAAACTACGGTAAAGGTTTCTGTTGAAGGAGTTCCATTTTCATGAACGACGAGACCCCCTACAGGAGTGACCGTAAATCCCGCTGTGTCATCATCTGTTACCAAAATGGTAACAGATGATGGTGGCGATACTGAGTTATACACAGGATCGGCAGACCCACCTGTATCAACAGATCCAAATTGTAAGGTGACAGTCCTTGTGTCCTCATCAATGGCATTGTTATTTGTGGTAATGTTGACATATTGGTCTACATTCCAATTGGCATTTGTAAAAACTATGTTGGAAGTGCTACTATTAGTGATGGCATTGTTCTCCGAGATTCCTGTAAGCGTTACGGTAAAGCCAGGAGGTGGTTGGGATAACAAATGGATCGCAAAGGTAAGGTTTCCTCCGTTTTCTGAAATGGTTAAACTACCGGGTGAGGTAAGTACAAATCCAGGAACATCATCATCCGAATTGCTTACAGAAGGAAATACTGGACCCGCCAAACCGTTGTAATCTGTATCTGCAGAAGTAGCAGTACCAGTCACGATAGAAATGGTTTGGGGGCCATCGACAATAAAATCATTTACCCCTGTGACCGTTACGATTTTTGGAGTAAACCATTCACCGGGTGCAAAAGTTAGTGAAGATGGGGATGCAGTCCCTTCTGAACTAGGAGTAGCAACAATGGAAGGAATCGTAACAGAGTTTGTTGGTAAGGTATTCATTACGACAGCAAAACTCACTGCCCCACCAGCTTCTGTTGTTGTGAGTCCTGATAAATTAATCACAGTAAACCCGGCGACATCATTATCGACATTGGTTCCAGTTATGATTGGGATGGATTTTCCCATATAAGCTGGATCATTGGAAACAGTGGGATCTGCTGAAATTTGAAACGTACTTTCATCTACGCTAAAATCATCCACACCAGTAACAGTAATGGTTTGTGGCACATTCCAATTATTCGGTGTAAATACAAGTTCTGCCGCACTAACAGTTGCTTCCGTTGTATCATTGGAAACAAAATTCCTGATGATAACATCTTGCATGGGTCTAGTTTGTAAGACATAAGCAATCGTTCCTGATTCTCCAGTTTCGGATGTAATGAGTCCTAAAGTGGGACTTGCTGCCACTCCAGAAGTTTCATCATCCGTATTTACCACGAGTAAAACGGGAAGGCCCTGAGCCGAAAACCGTATGTCGGAAGTTAAAGTTGTTCCTAGTTGGACTCTATAGTTTTGATTTCCATCTGCAATTAGATCATCCACCCCCGCCAAACGAACGCTTTGTGGAACATCCCAATTTTCATCAGTAAATTCGAGATACGTTGCAGATAATAATACACCTTCTGTGGAATCAGAGACTGCAATCGGGCCAATTCTCACTGAACTGCTTGGCTCAATGTTCAAACGAATTGTGAATTCTGCTTGTCTTCCATTTTCACTCGTGAATAAAAAATTCGGAGCTTCGTAAATGACAGAACCTTGCCCTGTGGTGGAAAGAAAAAAGGAACCAAATAACATCTGCAAATTCAGCGGTGTTATGGATTGGCAAGAAATAGTGAAGGTAGAGAATACGAGAAAAATAACAGAAATGCAGACTCTGAACATGATTCCTTTTTATTCTCTTATGGAACCTATTAGGGTTCTCCCTGTATATATTACGAGAAAAATAGCTTAAATTAATAAAAAATTTCCAGGAATTGCAATAAAACCCAAATGAGCCAAAACCAAAATCAAACATCCAAAGGACCACTTGCTGGTGTAAAAGTAGTCGATCTTTCTTTGCTCCTTCCAGGGCCTTTATGTTCGCAACATTTAGCGGATATGGGAGCCGAAGTGATTAAAATTGAAAATCCGAGAGCCTATGACGGTTCTCGAGCGATGTACAAAGGCAAAACAGGATATCCTGCCTTATACATGATGTTGAATCGAAATAAAAAAGCGATCACACTGAACTTAAAACGAGACCAAGCCAAAGAAATTCTTTTTAAACTTTTGGAAGACGCTGACATATTACTCGAAGGTTTTCGTCCCGATGGAATGGATAAAATGGGAATCGGTTATGATGTCCTCAAAGAAAAATTTCCGCGGTTGATTTACTGTGGAATTTCTGGCTACGGAATCTCAGGAAAATACGTGGACTTTGCCGGACATGATTTGAATTATTTAGCGGTCTCAGGAGTCCTTGACCAAACAGGAAATCCTCCAAGACCTGCGGGTTTCCAATTAGCAGATGTAGGAGGAGGAACACTCACTGCATTATCTGCGATCCTTGCAGCTCTCTATTATAGAGAAAAAACTGGGAAAGGCCAAAGGATCGATATCTCTATGACAGATGCTTCTCTCCAATTTCTTTCGTTATACGGTGGAATTTTATCTGCATCGGGATCATCCCCAGAAGCGGGAAACGATATTTTATCTGGCAAATTACCAAACTATAATGTGTATGAAACCAAAGAAGGAAGATATGTGGCTCTTGGTGCCTTAGAAGATATGTTCTTCCAAACTTTTTTACGAGCAGCCGGGATGGAAAATTTAACCAAAGACCATCCAATGAATGAAGAAAATATACCTCTCATTAAGCAAAAGTTAGCCGATTATTTTAAATCGAAAACTTATTCAGACTTACAACCTATTTTTGATAATACGGATGCTTGCCTTTCGCCGATTCTCAATATGAAAGAAGTATCTGAGGATCCACACATGAAAGATCGTGGTATGGTCATCGAAAGAAACCATCCCCAATATGGACCTATTTTACAATTTGGGTCCCCCTTCCATTTTTCAGAGACCCCTTTTGTTTACAGAAATGACCCACCAGAACATGGGGAACATACGGAAGAGATTTTAGGTGGATTAGGGTTTCCCAAGGAAAAAATTGCGGAGTTTAAAAAAGACCGGGTGATTTAAGGCTCCCTTGCTTTTTTTTCTTAATTTCTTTATTTTGTCCTAGGGGGGAGGTAAACTCTCCTCTAAACTACAATATGAAGTTATTACAAGTATCTGACCTCCACCTTTCTCAAAATTCCCCTGAAGAAAAGAGTTATTCCCTTTCCGTTTTGCGTGAGATTTTACAAACGGCAGAGTCAACGAAATGTGATCGTATTCTTTTTTGTGGAGATCTTTTTAATACGTTCCCCGATTTAGAAGGATTAAGATCAGATTTCTTAAAAGAAGTTTCTATTTATTCAGGAATCATTTATTTTCTTCCAGGAAATCATGAGATTTTGGAGAAAAAAAAGAATAGCAATCGTTATGCGGATTATGATTGGTCATCTAAAGTAAAAGTTTTGGACGAAACTCCATACTTTTTATTTGAAGATAGTGGAATCGAATTTTTATCGATTCCTCACCAGGAAAACTATTCACAATTGTTACTTTCTCCTCCTCCCCAAAAACAGACAAAACTTCGGATCGGTTTGGCTCATGGAACCGTTTCAGGAATGAGTTTTACTGGTCTTAGTGAGGAAGAAGAAGAGGGTGGATCCTATTTAGATCCTAATTTAATTCAAAGTTTAGATTTGGATTATCTTGCGATTGGCCATCTTCACAGGGCGAGAATGGGAACTGTTGGAAAATGTGACATTGGTTATGCGGGATCATCTCGAGTTTGGCGAAAAGGTGAATCGGGGAAAAGAGGAGGAATCATTCTTCATATAGATGGTGAAAAGATTACCAAGGAATCAGTTTTTTGGAAATCAGCTGGTGAGTATAAAGAAATTATTGTGTTATTGAATACAGAAGGAAAACCAGAAGAGGCTATCGAAACATATTTAGCCGAAACTAATCCGAACGATTGGATCGTGTTTAAATTTACGGGGTATGTTGATTCTATGTCGGAAAAACAAAAATTTCAAGAAACAGTTCTTCGCGATTGGAAATCAAAGTTTCGAATTTTAGAATTTGATTCCGATGAATCCCAAATCACTGTCATCAAGCACCTTTCTGAAAATGAATTTGTGAAGCAGTTCTTAGATAAGATGAACGAACGAAAAGAACAAATGGATCCTATCCTTTGGAAACAGACGAGGATCACTGGCATTCGTTTGATTTTAGAAGGAAAAAAAAGCCGATGAAACTAAAAATTGAAAACTTCGGAATCTTTTCCAAAAAAGAATTTCCTATCGAAAAAGTGACTGTATTTACTGGGCCAAACGAATCAGGTAAAACAACGATCCTGGATGCTTTTGTATCGGCTCTCGTTAAAGTTGTAGGAAGCACAAAGTATGGAGCTATTCTGAATGCGAGATATAATTCAGACAGAAATTCTGATTTAGGAATTCCTAAACTTACCCTTTCTCAAAATTTATATTTGAACTCTCTTGTGATTAGGGAAGGGAATATGGATGTTGGTTCAGAAAAAGAACTAATCAGCACCATTGAACAAACCATATTCGATAGTGGATACAATCCATCGCAACTGAAGGAACAAGTAGAACAACTTTCTGCAAAAACAGGAACCAGGAAATCAGCCAAAGAATGGAATTTAGCTTTGTCTGAACTAAATGTCGCTAAACAAAAGTTTGACGCTTCTGAATTTGCTTTAAACAAGATTTCTTCACAATTTGTTGATTTACCTAATTTAGAAATAGAACGTCAAAAATTAAAACTCGACTTAGCGAATTCTAACTCTGAACAAAACAAACTGCAAACGAAACTTCTTGAATTGAAAGAAGCAGAACAACATAATGAAACCGATCGCATTTTTGGCCAACTATTACAATGGGAAACCTTGAAATCTTCGTCCCAACAAGAAGAGAAAATCCTAAACTCAGGTTTGGATCAGAAATCCAAACAGTTAGATGGCGAAATCAAATCTTTCGAACAAAAACAAAATTTATCGAAAGAGAGACTTGCTGATCTAGAATCCAAATTAGAATCATTATTAATCCAAAAAAAGCAGATCGAACAAAAATCTAAAAAGTTAGAATCCTTTTTTGATTTTTTTGAAACTTGGAAACAATCGATTCGAAAGTTTCAGGAAGAATCTCCTGCGATTCAAAAAACAACTTGGAATCCATTGTACAGAAGTTTGGCGGCTGGCTTTGGGGTATTTGGTATTTTTTCTACAATCTTGATCCTATTTTCTGAATTTAGCAGTTGGACATATATTTTTCCGGTAGCTTTGATTTTATCTGCCGTTGGGTTTTTGTTTTTTGCAAAAGTTACCAAGTCGGAGCGGGATGAATCCAAGTGGAACGAAATGGTTCGTCGTATTGCAACGGAAATGGAAACAAAAACTCTTGGAGAGTGGAAACCGGATTCCTTAAGTATGGAGTCATTATCTCTGAGTTTTCAAAGATACGAAAGGGAATACACAAAACAGAAATTAGAATCGGAAAACATGTTTACTGCAATAACAAATCTCGAAGAAGAAATTTCTCGATTGCGGGCAGAAGATAAAAAACTCAGTGAAACCATTTTGAACAAAGAAAAGGAGTTAGCAGGTGTTTGGAGAGAGGTTGGTGTCCAATCTTTATCCGAACTTTCGGAATTATTTGTTCAAATCCGATTGAAAGGTGAAAAATTACGAACTTTGGAAGATTCGCTGAAACTCGAATCAAAAAAATGGGGCACTGCCGATTTCGGCGAATGGAAACTAAAATTAAAGGACAAACTAAATGATTGGGAGAAAAAGGGAATTTCCAAATCCTTTTCTTCTGAAGATCGATTCACCAAACAAAAGTTAGAAAATGAAACTCAAGCACTAACTGATCATATTCGTAATTTAGAACGAACCTTAATGGAGTTAGAAAAAAAATTAGAAACTGGGAAGGCAGTTTTGGAATCTCAAATGGTTCCTGCACAAAAAGAATGGGAACAATCAAAACGCGATTTAGAAACTAAAGAAAAAAAGAAAAACGATTTAGAAGTCAATTTTCAAGCTTTAGAAGTTTTATCTGAAATTTTTTCCGAAATGCAGGCCGAAAGTACGGACAAAATGTCCTCTCTAGTAAAATCTTTACAGGTGAGAATGGATGCTCTAAAAGGATCTCTTCCGGCTAAACAAATTCAATGGAATGGATTTTCAGACGAGATACAAATAAGCTCTGGCTCGGCAAAAGAGAGTTTGGCATTTGGAAATCTTTCTACGGGAACTAAAGAACAAATTTCTTATGTATTGCGTTTAGAATATGCATTTAGAATAGGAAAACAATTTAATTTACCTTACCTTTTATTAGATGAGCCTTTTCGGCACATGGATGTTAGTCGGAGGGATGCGGCCCTAACATATACACTACAATGTATATCGAGTGCAGAAGAAGATTGGAAGGTAGTATTTTTTAGCTTTGATGAGGAATTGGTTTCAAAGATCAACGTTTTGGCAAAGGAATATAATCTCCCTTGCCAAATCCATGAATTGACTAAACAAGTTTCTTAGCTTCGGCAAGAACCGTATCGTAATTCGGTTCACTTCCGATTTCTGGAACAAGTTCCGTATAACGAATGATATCGTCTTTATCTACTACAAAGACAGCTCTTGCGGAAAGACCAGCAAGTGGACCACCAGCAATGTGAGTTCCGTAATTTTTGGAAAAAGAAAAATCTTTGAACTGAGAGCCTGTGATCAAGTTTTTGGAATCGATTCCTTCTGTGGAACAAAAACGTTTCATTGCAAAAGGTAAGTCACCAGAAATGATGAGAGTTGTGATTCCATCTTCTTTGGCTGCTCTTTCGTTAAACTTTTTTGTTTCAAGGGCACAAACTGCTGTATCCAAACTGGGCACGGCCACAAGGATTTTTACCTTCCCTGCTAGGTCTTTTAATGTAAGGTCACCTAGATCTTGTTTGGCGACTCTGAAATCAGGAGCTTTATCTCCTGGTTTGGGAAGGTTTCCTTCGAGGGGAACGGGGTTTCCTTTGAGTGTTACTTGTGCCATTGTCATCTCCTTTTTAGATTAATTCTAATCTTTTAGAAAGTCGATTCTTCGGGAAGGATTTTTTCCATCCAAATCAAAGATTCTGTTAGTTCTCCTTTCATTATAGTTTCACTTAAATGGCTAACTCGTTCGAGTAACCACGAAGGGGAAAGGTCGGTGATTTCTCGAAATGCATCCAATTCTTCTTTATTTAAAGATCCATCGAAGGATGAACATAATGCAAATATGGCGATGGGCCATTTTTGTTCTTCGACAGATAACTTTTGAAAAGACTCCACAAACAGAGACCAATCATCTAAATCTTTTAAAGTATCTCTTTGGGGTAATAAGCCAATTAGTCCGAATAACAAATATTCAAAGTTTGGATGGAATGTTTTTGTAAAAATAATGGAAAGTGCTACCGCACGTACACTTGATTCTAAAAATATTTCCTTCCTTTTTTTGGATTTGATTTTTAGCATTATGGCATCAGACATCTTTCTTGTAATGATTCTTTTGCGTAACTCATATAAAATCCAATAGGTGGTTAAACCATCCCAAATTCCTGTTACCGGTCCCGAAATATATTCGATTAAAAATCGAAGACCTGTTCTTCCTAATAAAACCTTTAATATAAGTTTGGCAAAGATATTGGAAAGGAAAACTTTGCTTTTGTATAAAACCGTCCTAAAGAATAACGCTCGTTCATTGAGATGTTTGTAAGGATCAATTCCATACAATCGAATTCTTGGATCTGGAATTTCTAAAACCAACCTTGCCATCATTCCAGGAATGGGTGTGATGAGTTCTGGTTCTTCTGAAAGTTCAATGTCTGCATACTGTGCCATTCGATAGGAAAGGTAAAAACCTAAACGAAATAGGAGATAAAATTCAATGATAGTAACTAAAGCCAAAAGAAAGACAAACTGGCTTAGATCTAACAACGAAAGAGTTTCCAATGGCCAAAATGCTAGCGGAGGAAGGTAAGCCAAAAGAAAAACGAAGGTTACTGATGGCAGAAATCCAATCCAAAAGGAAAGAAATCCTCCCCAAATAAGGAGTTTTTTGGATTGGAAGGCAAAACTTTGGCCGGAATCCTCGGGTTTTTTCGCATTCGACTGGATGGAAATGAGAACCTTTCGTCCCCATTGTTCTAAAAAACCCGGTTTGTAACGTTCTGTACTCATTTTTTTTGCAACCAGAATCTTGGTTTGGGACTCCCACTCCATGAAACAGGAATTCTCTATGACGACACAAGCTGAAATCAAAACGAAAGCCCCCATTGATTGGGTGACAACGATCTTTTTACTAACCTATCCTCTCATTGGAATATTTGGAACTCTCTATTTGTATCTTTATGATTCGATTCATTTGGCTACATGGGGATTGTTTATCTTTTATTTTTTCGCAACAGGAATGGGTATTACTGTAGGTTATCATAGACTTTTTTCTCACAAAGCCTATGATGCAAAAACTCCCGTCAAACTTTGGTTACTTCTTTTTGGAGCTGCGGCATTTCAATCCACAGCATTAGAATGGAGCGAAGATCATCGTATCCACCATCGTTTTGTAGATACAGACAAAGACCCATATTCCATTAAAAAAGGGTTCTGGTTTGCTCACATAGGTTGGTTGTTTCGCAAAAGAAAATACGCCCAAAATGGTGTTCAAGATTTGGTGAACGATCCACTTGTTCTTTGGCAACATAAACATTTTTATTCTATTTCTATCTTTATGTGTTTTATCCTTCCAGGACTTATCTCTATGTTATGGGGTAGCTTTTTGGAAGGAATGTTTGTCGCGGGTTTTTTAAGACTATTTGTAGTTCACCAGTTCACATTTTTTATCAATAGTGCCTGCCATGTTTGGGGAGAACGTACTTTCTCTAAAGAACAAACAGCAAGAGATAATTGGATTATCGCATTTTTCACATTTGGTGAAGGATTTCATAACTTCCACCATGAATTTCAATCAGATTATAGAAATGGAATTCGTTGGTTTGATTATGATCCATCTAAATGGATGATCAAAGGATTGTCTTATTTGGGGTTAACTTATAACTTAAAGAAAGTATCCGAAGATAAAATCTTACAAAAAACTATGTTTTTAAAAGAAAAGGAAACTCTTCATAAATTTACAAATGTAAGTGAAGACAAACTTCGCAATTGGGAAGAACAATTGGAAAAACTTAGAGAAAAAACACTGTTAGAATACCAAAACTGGAAACAAGCAAAACAAACGGCAAGTGAAAGTGAAGCAGGTGTATTCAGGAAAAACTTTGAACAAACCAAAGAAAATTGGGAAAAATTACTAAATCAACCCGGGGAACCACTTTTTTCTTAACCACGTATTTCCCGAAAGATTTCTTTCGGGATGCTAGGAACATCTCCAGGGCCAACTAACGGTAGATATACCATAAATAGAGTTCGTCCTGGTGCTGATTCCACTTCAATCCTGCCTTTGTGTTTTTCGATAATGCCTTTGACAATTCCAAGGCCAAGCCCAGTTCCTTCGCCTTGGTCTTTGGTTGTAAAAAACGGATCCCAAATTTTATCTTTAATTTCCGTTGGAATGCCTGAACCATTGTCTTCAAAACTAATCATTACGTAATCTTCTCCAATCCTTCTGGAGGAGATTGTAAGTTTAGGATGTTCTACCGTTTTCATAGCATGGATGGCATTGGTGATGAGGTTTGTCCAAACTTGATTCAGTTCATCAATATTACACCGAACGGGAGGAATGGTTCCATAAGCCCTTTCAATTTCCACTCCATGTTTGATTTGGTTTTGCATTATGACGAGAGTGTTTTCTAAACCTTCGTGAAGATCAGATTCTGCATAAGATGCTTGTCCTAGGTGAGAGTAATACTTAAGCGCTTTGACAATCCGAACAATATTGCGAATCGCATATTTGATGTTTTTTATATTTCTTTGAAGACTCAAAGTATTTTTTAACATCTCAAAAGTTTCTTTTCCGCCAGCTTTCCAAATACGAATGAGTTCTTCTTGCATATGCAAAAGATGGTGGTCGATGATAAAGGTTGCCAGATCAGTTGCATCATTTTCCGGAATTCCGTCTTGTATAAAACGAAACTTGGTTTCTTTCTTTAGTTTGAATTTATCTTTAGGGTCGATTTTTGCCGCAGGATCTTCTTTCACAAAACTGAATAAAATGTCTAGGTAAATAGAACGAAAATCAGGATTCTGAATGAGTTGTGAAATGTCCCCTAAATGCGATAATACATAAACCAAATTGGCATCTAAATTGTCTGCTGCACCATTGATGACGGCAGCAGGTGTATTGATTTCATGTGCGATTCCTGCCACCATTACACCCAAAGAAGCCATTTTTTCCGACTGCACTAAGTGAGCTTGCGTTTCTTCTAATTCTTTAGTTCGTTCTCTTACTTTTGCTTCCAAGGTTTCAGTTAAATTTAACAACTGTTGGTAAATCATGGAGTTAGATAATGACATGAGTGAAACAGAAAGGATTTCTAAAATGATTTCGATTTCTTCGAGATCATAAATTTTTCCCTCTTTATGTTTTCCCAGTAAAATAAAACCGACAAGACTTGATTTGATAGATAGTGTTGCAACTAACTCCGATTTGGTTTGTTTGAAAAAGTCTAATGCTTGTTTGGCAATTTTTTCATGATTGGGAGATTTAGGTTGGAGGAAATTTTCTTTGATGTGAATTCCTTCCCGTTCCGAAAGCCAAAGTAAAAAAGGATTGAATACAGGGATGGAAGGTAAATCTGAAATTTTCTGTTCTTTTGATTCCAGAAACGGTCTAGGACGGAATTGTCCTTCCTTTTCATCCCAGGTATAAACTTGGACAAAATCGGCAGGGATTTTGAAAGCAAGGAACTGGCTAATGGTTTGGCTGATTTGGTCTGGATCGTTGAACGAAATGAGTTCTTCTTTGAATTTTTCTAAAGCAAATAGATTTTGTACAAGTTCATCTCTTTTTTTGGGTTTTTCTGACTGTAATGATTCTGGTTTTCTCCGCAAAAAGAACAAAAGAGAAAGAGTGAATAACCCTAAAAAATAGGCAAACCATGATAAGTTCTTTGTGGAGTCGACCGTGCCTAAGGTATAAGCAAAAACCAACCAACCAAAAGAAGAAAGGATTATAATTCCCAACGGAAAGAAAACTTGTGTTTGCATGTCATCTATTTAGAATGTAAGAACTAGATTATTTTGGTGCAGATTCTACTTGGGTAAAGAACTATTTACAATCGCTCGTATCTTCGGTGCTTATTACGAAATTTATTCGGAACAAACCACCTATGCCCGTGCAGTCCTAAAAGGCAAACTTCGATTAAAGGACTCAGGGGAACGCCATCCCTTTGTTGTGGGAGATCTGGTTCTTGCCGAAAAATCGTCAGGAGAAGAGTGGGTCATCTCGGAACGGATGGAAAGGAAAAATTTCCTAACCAGAAAAAGTGATCGCGGCGATAGTCACGTGTTATGTGCTAATCTAGACCAAGTAGCGATCCTTGCATCTTGCAAAGACCCTGAAACAAAACCCGGATTCATCGACAGGTTACTTGCTGCATCTTATCAGACAGATATTCCACCGCTTATTATTTTTACTAAAAAGGATTTGGTTTCTCCAGAAGAAATCGAAGACCGGGAAATTTATTATCGTCAGTTAGGTTATGAAGTGATGAGTGTTTCTCTCATGACGGAAGAATCCATCCAACCATTATGGGAAAGGATTTGTGGGAAACGAACCTTCCTTTGCGGGAATTCGGGAGTTGGGAAATCAACTTTAATGAACCATCTTCATAAAAAGACCATACAACGTACAAATCTTGTCAGTGGTTCCACCAAAAAAGGGAAACACACAACTACCAATTCCTTTGCCTTATTTTTGGAAGAAAATACGGTTCTTATCGATTCTCCTGGAGTCAAAGAATGGGGAATTTTACACCTGACACCTGTTGAACTTTGGGAAAGTTTTCCCGAATTACGAAAGATTAAAGAAACTTGTCAGGAAATTTATTGCTGTGAACTGGGTTCTGAATGTCCAATGCGAAAACACCTGAATGAATCATTAGATGAAACCAGGAAAAAAAGCCTAGAATCCATGATTGAGAGCTTGGAGAACCCCCACAGGGTAACAAGAAGGGATCATTGGTCCAAAGCTGTCACAAAAAGGTATTAGGGAAAAGAGTTGCCAAGCCCTCAGTTGTTATCTATTCTTAGAGTGTTATTTCCGGAGGAAGGAATATGAAACGTACAATGATCAATCAGTTGTCGGTATTGGGATTTGTGGCAGTTTTTGCCATACTTTTCACTGCTTGCCAAAAAGATTCTAAGGAATCTGTAACGAATGTTACAGAGAAGTCTGGACAAGAGAGTAATGTCGTTGTTGCTTTTGTAAAAGGTGATGTGGTTGTCATTCGTGAAAGTGGACAAGTAAAACCAAACTTAGGTGATGTTTTAACTTCCAAAGATACCATCGTAACTGGCCAAAATGGTTCTGTTGAAATCCTTGTGGGTGAAGACGGAGTTCTCAAGTTAAACAAAAACACTTCTCTTAGTGTAAGCCAAGCGTTTGCCGCAAACGACGGATCTCGTGAAACAGAAGTCAACATGCAATATGGAAAACTTGTGACAGTACTACGCAAAGAAAGAAAAACAGAATCTTTCAGTGTAGTGACTCCTACTTCCATTGCGGGTGTTCGCGGAACGATCTTTCTTACCAATGTGGAAAATCCATCTGCTAAAGGTGGAAACGTAGCTTGTGGTTCTGGAAACTGCGTGGTGAAGTATACCGTTCTTGATGGTGCCGTTGCCATTCGCAAATCCAATTCAGAAAATGAAATCGTAGTCGACAAACAGAAAACAGCTGAAGTTGGAAATGAAACTAAACTTTCTGATAAAATGATCAAACCAATGGACAAACAATCTTTGTCTGAGATGAAAGAAATGTTGGCTTTTGAAAATACTAAGATGTTACAGTTTGAGTCTCTTGCAAATGAACTAAAGAATAACAACGAAGAACTTCAGAAATTGAATATTGGATCTTCGGCGGAAGAGTTGGAAAAAGCAGCAAGAACGCGTGAGATAACAAAATCGAAATCTGATGAAGTAATTAAAACAGCTAAAGCAATCGAAGATTCAAAATACATCAAAAAAGATGTTCAAAAAGATTCCCTAAAATTAGCTCCTAAAGAGAGTTTTGATAAGACGAAATGAGATATGTTTATTTACCGGTCCTTTGTTTTTTAGTCGGTTATTGTTCTTCGGTCTCAAAGATCGAAACACTAAATCGAAGTTTTACAAAACCTAAGTTCATCACCCCTCTTCCGGGTGAGTCGGAACCCCTTCCTTCGGGTAGAGATTACAAAGAACGACTGGTAAATAAATCCAATCCTCATTTTTCCCTCCTCTGGAAACAAGTTCCAGAGGGGTTTTCTAAATCAGATCTATTATTACTAGAAGAGAAAATTCTTTTTCCACATAACAAGCTTGGGTCGTATAAAAAAACTCCCAAAGATCCAGATCCTAAATTCTTTGAGTCCTCCGATTTAGATTTATTATTAGAATTAACTCTTAAAAAAAATGCAGGAAGAGTTTCCGTTGAAATTCAGTATAAAGACCCAGTTCTTTCGCAAAACTTTGGAAAGGCGATTTTTGTCTATCAAGAGGAAAATGAACCGGTCGTAAAATCGTTAAAATCATTTGATGTGTTTCATGGCAAAAGGCAACTCCAACCTTTAACGGGAAGTGTTCCTTCCTATTTTGCGGAAGTTTCTAGTCCTTCCGAAGATGACCTTCGCACATATTTTACTTCTTCTTTACGAGGAAATGTTTCTGTATTTTCCACTTCCCCAGGAACCACCATTTATTTGGATGGAGTCGAAGTTGGTAAAGCACCCTTACTTTCTTATCCACTCATCAACGGTAAACATACTCTCTCCTTTGCAAAACCTGGTAAAGATCCAATAAAACGAAATATATTAATTCGTGCAGGAAAAACCACAAGGGTGTTCCAGGAATGGAATGATGATATTTCCCAAGGAACCATTGTTATTTCCAGTTTTCCTCCTGGTCTCGATATTGTTGTCGATGGTCAGAAAAAAGGGAAAACACAATATGCGGAATCTGGTGTACCTTACGGAAGTTATCCGATCCAATTTATCCGCACACAAAATGAATCCCATTTTGAATACGCTAAGGCGGGAATCAAAATTAGACCTAAACAAATTACCGCAATCGCTTTGCCAATTTCTTTAGAAGACGGAGTGGGTTGGGAGTCAGAAGAGTTTTGGAACCTAACCTCAGCCTCTCCAAATTTTTCTGCTACTTTCCCAGGTAAACTTACCTTTGCAAAAAACAAAGACCTTCCTGCCGGTTGGTATGGAGTGTATTCGGAAGATTTAATCCCTGATTATCTGGAAGCCGAACTCGTTTTAGATCTGGTAAAGGATTTGAATGGTGCGATTGGTTTGTCTTTTACCGATCATAATCAAAATGCGATTTTAGTTTATGTAGACAAAACAGATTTTCATATCATTAAGTTTTCTTCTGAAGAGAAGGAAGCTCCGGTTCGTTCTTCTTACCGTTGGGACAAAGAGGATGAACTCAAAGGACGAACGGTAAAACTTTCGACAGATATCGAAAAGAAAATGGTTCGATTGTCTTTAGGAAACAAAACTGTAGAGGAACTCCCCTGGAATTTTGAAACTTTTTGGAATATAGGAGTGTTAACCCCACATAACGCTCCCATTACGGGCACACCCCTTCGTGGTGTAAAAATACGATATCCTGATATGGTTAAGTTCGAGGAAAGGCTCCAAAAATGAGACAACTAAGCTTTTTAATCTTTATCTTTGTTCTGTTTGTTGGTTGCCAGTCTAGAGATTTTAAACCAGTTACTGTCAACGATCCAGTAGTGGAAAAATCCGATGTTTCGGATCGTCAAAAAATTGAAGAGGCTCGGGCTTTTGTTGCAGAAGGGAGTAACGAATTTCAAAAAGGAAATATGGAATCTGCCTTAGAGAAAGCAAAGGCCTCGATTCAAACGTTTGAACTCATAGATGGTTATTCTTTACTTGGTTCTTCTTACTACCAGTTAGGTGACTATGAAAATGCAAAACTAGCTTTTGAAAAAGGCAAAAACATAGATCCTAAAAATGAAAAACTCCTCATTGGTCTTGGAACAGTCCAATCCACTTTGGGAGAAAATGAAGAAGCTCTTTCTACTTACCAAACCTTAAGCCAACTCAAACCAGAAGAGACTATTTATACATACAAAACAGGGATCCTTCTCAAAAACTTAGGTCGCTACCAAGAGAGCCTTGTGGTTCTCAAATCCTTGGAAACAAAACCAGAGTTTCCATATCCTGTTGAACTTTTGAACCAATTAGGTGATATCTGTTTGGAACTAAAAAGATATGAGGAAGCAGAAGCTTACTTTGCAAAGGCGGAAAAACTTAATCCTGAATTAAAAACTGCCAAAGATGCAAAACTTTCTACAAAGATTGCCTCTCTCATCCAACGTGGAAATGACTTTTTAGCTAAGAAAAATTATACTGAGGCCACTTCTGAATTTAAAAAAGCCACGGACCTGCAACCACAAAATGGTTCGTTGTGGTCTTTTTTAGGAAATGCACAGTTGTTAAACGGTAAATTAAAAGACAGTGAGGATAGTTTTAAAAAATCTATATCATTTTCAGATACTAATCCAAATGCATACGTTGGATTATGTAATGTTTACATCCAAAACCATAACTATTCTGATTGTTTAAAAACGTCAAAACAAGCTGGCATCAAAATTCCTAAAAACGCAGAAATTCGCAACAAACAAGGAATATGCGAGTGGAAATGGGGAGAAACCAAAAAAGCCACTCTTAGTTTCCAAGATGCAGCATCTTGGGATCCTAATTTTTTTGAGCCTAAACTAAACTTAGCTTATGTTTTAATTGATTCTGGTCGTTTTGAGGAAGCGCTCGAAGTATTAAAAAAAGCAGAATCTCACCCTAAGGCAAAAAAAGAAGAGATCCGCAAAGCCAAAGTATTAGCTGAATCACAAAAGTTTATCGCTAGCGGTGATTCCTTCCTTCGACAAGGAAAAAGAAAACAAGCCTTTGATGAATATGGGAAAGCGATGGGTGTGAACCCTGAAAATCCAGCGGTGCAGAATGCATTTGGTCGTGCCTATTTTGCTTTTGGAGAATATAAAAAATCGGAAAGTTCTTATTTAGAAGCCTACCGAATGGATTCGACAAACCCGGGTGCCTTACAAGGACTTGCCCGTGTTTATGCAAAGACAGGGGAATCGAAAAAAGAAAAAGAATATATTAAAAAATTAGAAATCCTATCTGCAACAGATCCATTTAGTGCCATCACTTTAGGTCGGATCGCAGAGGATGCTAGTAAATGGGATGAAGCAGAGTCCATCTATATGGGACTTAAGAAAAAATTCCCAAACAATGATGCTGTCGATTACCGCTTAGGAAGTTTGTATTACAAACGTGCCGTTGAAGAAAACTCAAAAGAAAACTACACTCGTGCCAATGAGTTCATTCAAAAATCGAAAAAATATACGAAAGACATTCCTGAGTTACTGGAAACAGAAAAAACAGTAGCAGAGAACTCTCGTTTTGCGGAGATTTTGCCTTATGTAAAAGAAGGAAATTCCTTCTTCAATCGTAAAAAATATCTGGAGGCAGTCACTCCTTACCAAAAGGCGTATGACAGAGTTCCTAAGGCATCCCTTCTTGTAAAAATTGCAGAATGTTATATTGAAAAAGGTGAGGAAGAAAAAGGTCTTTCCATTTTGGAGAATGCCGTTCGAACAAATAAAGAAAATGCAATTTCCTTCAAAGAGGGGATTTACTCTTTTTACTATAAAAAAGGTGAACTAAAAAAAGTTGAAGATGGCTTTTATGATATTCTGAAAGAAAAACCAGATTCGTATTACGCCTATTATATGTTGGGTCTCGTCACAATGAAACGCAAAAACTACGAAGCGGCCATCGGTGATTTTGATCGATCTATTTTAGTAAACCCTAATTTTGCACCAAGTAATGTCGCTAAAGGTTTGGCATTTTATAAATTAAACCAAATGGATAACGCCAAAAGGGAATTTGAAAAAGCAAGAGAGAAAGATTCTGAGTTTGGTCTTTCTTCTTACAATTTAGCCATTGCTTATTTCAATGAAGACTTAACTAAGGAAGCAAAATCCATTCTCGAATCAATTCGTAAGTCGGATCCAGATTTTATGGACGGTGAGATTCAATTAGCATATATTTATTACAAGGAAAACAAATTAGAAGAAGCAGAAAAAATCATTGAACGTGTTCTCAAAGAGGATCCTTCTGCTGAGGCTTTATTTGCACAGTTTAGAATTTTAGATGCTAAACAAAAACAATCTCCATCTGATAAAGTGAAAACAAAACGGAATCAAGTAAAAGAGAAAATTTTACGTGAATATGGCGAAACCAAATATGCAAGGTTACTTCCTTCCGATGCATTGGATGACGAACCACTTCATGTAACAGATCTCAATCTTTCCGGAACTCCAGTTTCTACTCCTATTATTTATCCAAATCGGATCATTGTGAATTATGGATCAGCCATTGTTGGTTATGATCGTATCACAAAAGAACTGGTTTGGAAACAATACACATCCACTCCTTTTCAATTGTTAGTTGCAGGTAAAGAGCTCGTTGGAATTTCTAATGATACAGCCACTAAAATTTATCCTGAGTCTGGAAAGATGACTTTTAAAAAACAGGTATTAGCTGGTTGGAAAGTCAAACAAGGTACTGCTGATGCGAATGGTTTTTTTCTTCTTTTAGAAAAAGAAAAGGGTGCCGACCGAAAAATTGTAAAAACAAATCCAAATTTAGAAATTGAAGAAGAATGGAATGGGAATGATTTTTTAAGTTTTTCTTTTACAGCCGAAGGAAAACTTTTTGTCCTACGTGATTTGAAGAAAGAATTTCAGATGCAAGTATTTGCAATTGGTGCTGGTTCGGAAAAAGACAAAAAAATATCAAACCCTGTGGCTAAAAAAGATACAAAAGAATCAGCACAAATCATCGGATGTTTGGAAGATTCCTGTTTGGTTCAATTTGGAAGTCATGTTTATGAGGGAACGGAAAAAGCAAAACTTTATTCCCTCGGAAACACAGAATCCATTCGTTCTGTTGTCAAAAACCAAGAGTCATTACTGATTAATACTGAAAATACCACCTATCTTTGGAAAGGTGGTTCTAAGTGGAAAGATTCCTATGCCATTCAGGGAGATTTTTATTATCCATTAGATGGCATTGTTGTGGAAGGTCGGTCAAAAGAATTACTTCTGATTAAGGGAAGTGAAAAAACTCCGGTTCCGTGGAAAGGAGACCGGGATGGTCTTCGCATCAGTACAGTAACAGTAGATTAACAACATTCAAATTAAACTAATACGTAATGAAAATTGAATTAGGTACTAAGTAAGAGGTTTTGGTTCTTACTTAGATCGTGATGGAGATAATCGCAAGGACAGACTTTCTTCTTATCTTTTTTTATTTTGCTTTGGTTCGATTCATATAATAGATTCGTTTCCCTTCGTTTCTTTTTTCCGCTTCAAAAAAGGAAACAGGGAATCCTGGTCTTTCAAATTCGTATTCTTTTTTATCCCAAACAAATTTAGGAAATTTTCTAAATAAAGAAATCGTTCGTCTTGCGTAGGGACCGTAATCTGTTGCAAATAGCAACTTACCACCTGGTTTTAATAGATCATAAATTTGTTCGAGCATAGGCTCTTGCATGAGTCTATTTTTACGGTGTTTTTTCTTGGGCCAAGGATCCGGGAAGTTGATGATGATCTCGTCAAAAATTTCTTTTTCAAGTAATTCATCAAAAAACCATTGGAAGTTTACGGTCATATAGCGAATATTCGTAAGGCCGAGCGTTTGCCGTTGTTTTTCGGTATGAATGATTCGATTAACCTTTTTTTCCATCAACAGATAGCCTGTTTGGTGGTCATTCTTTGCCAATTCAATGGCGACTTCACCCCAACCAGATCCAAGTTCTAAAACAAAGTTTTGGATCTGGTCTGGGAAAGATTTTTTTAGGTCGATTTTTTTTCCCCGCTCTTTAGGTTGCAGGAGGTAGTCTGATTGATAGGAAGTTTTGGTAGTAAACTTCCAAAGTTTTTCTTGGATTTCTGGGCTAACTAACAAATGCATTCCTTCCGATGATGTATTGTCAGGATTTTTAAAAGGAAATAGATGAAAATAACTCTTTTTGGTGTTCGCGGTTCTCTCCCCACACCGATTTCTAAAACGGAACAACGCGAGAAAACTCTAAAGATCCTCCAAATGGCCAAAGATGAGTGGAGGAAGGATCCCGCTTCTTTCTCTGAAGAGGAGTTTTTAAATCATTTACCGATTCCTCTTTCCCAAGATTTGGGAGGGAATACCACCTGTGTATTCATTGAAGGGGATGGTGGAGAAAAAGTCATTTTAGATATGGGGACGGGGCTTCGGGTTCTTGGCAACCAAATGGCAGCGCAAGCTTTCAGTGGAGAAGAAATGGACATCCACATTTTGGTTTCTCATACACATTGGGACCATATCCAAGGTTGGCCTTTTTTTAAACCAGGTTATTCACCAACTTGCAATATTCATTTTTATTCATGTATCGAGAATTTAGAAGAAAGATTAATCCGCCAACAACATCCAGAAAACTTTCCTGTAACATTGCAACAAATGGCCTCTAAAAAACACTTTCATCTTTGGAAAGAGTTTGAGTCATATATGTTAGGTGGTCTGAAAATCATTCCTTTTGGACTTCGTCACCCAGGATCTTGTACAGGATACAGAATTCGTGAAGGTAATAAAATTTTCTTATTTTGTACAGATGTGGAATATCGCGAAGAAGATCGAGAACATCTTCTTAAAATGAAACCTCAGATTGCTGGTGCCGATCTCATTATCATCGATGCTCAGTACAGTACAGCAGAGGCAGAAAAAAAATTGGGATGGGGTCACACTGCAGTCAGTAAAGCCGTGGAGTTTGCTGAAATGATGGAAATTCGATCGGTGGTCCTCACCCACCATGAACCGGATCACACGGATCATGAAGTGGCAAGAATCATTTTAGATGAAGCAAGGTTAGCCAAACCCGGCGGTATGCAAGTGCATATTGCCCATGAGGGACAGAAGTTTATTCTTTAAAATATCGATTAGTTTCCAACGAACGTTTGTATAGATTTCGATAGCAGTCTAATTAGAATTTTGAAATTTACTCATTAATCAAATAATTGGAATGGTATCCTTTTGCTTCTCCTGACCAAATGGGACAATCTAATTTTAGGTCGGCAAACCAGTGGATTTGGTATGGTTTCGCAAAAAACAACTGAATAAAAAATCTTAAAAACGATGATATATTTTCCAAGGCACTCATCGTTGCTATTGGTTTGGTTCGTTTAACTAGAAGTGAACATTTACCTTCGTTAAAATATAAAACTTCTGTTTTTGGGATCGTATAACCAGATGTAGGTTCTTTTTCCCAATCTAAAACCTCTGCCCGTTCTATTGTCCCTTCTAAAACCAGATGACCTGAATTGTCTAGGACGGCCACACGGCGAAAAAAACCTCCTGGAAAATCGGCATTCCCTATGAACCCACCGGTAAAAATTCGATACCCATCCTTCGTGATCGATCTTACGAGCTCCCATTTTTTAGAGTATTGGTAAACCGGCTCGTTGGAGAGGATATGTTCTAAACCTCCTACTCCTTTGATTTCTTCAGTGGTTTCTTTGTAACGAATTGTACCAGTTACTTGTGAATAGGAAAAAGGTATATCGGCCTGTACAAATTTACCTTCTTCTTTCAATGGGAACCTTCCTTTGGAGATGGGAACAGAACCACGTCTTGGTTTGTAATCCAATTTGATTTCCCAGTCCCCGTAGTTCATATAGAAGGAATATATTCCGTTTTTGTATTCCATCCAGTTTTCTCCGCTTCTTTGGTAGAACTGGCCTTTCTTAAATTCATATTCATCTGAATCAAATTCCCGAGTGGAATAAAAAACAGGTTGGTCTTTTGGTTTTAATAGTAGCGATATACCATTGTTATGTGATCCTGGTCCAAAATTGCTGACAAGAAACGTTGCAAAGAGATTGTATTTTTCGTTCCGGAAGGTAAAGTTCCACGCTTGCAGGTATCCTTCATCGGAGAAGTGTTGAGTTTTGAAATCTTGGGGGATTAGGCTCACCGTTGTTAGGAGTAAAATAAAAAGGGTAAACCAAGTCAGTCGAAAGAATTGCCGAAACACCGGCAAATCCTGCCGGGTATTCGAAAAGAATCAAGATTTTTCTTAGGGATTCCCTTTAAATGGTTACTGTACTAGGTTCAGACAAAGCAAACAAATCTCCCAGACAAACGAGCGAAAAGACGGGATGTTCTGTATTACCAATTTGTTTCAGTCTTTCCCTTTCTTCGGCAATGCCATCGATATGAATCCAAGTTTCTATTTCTTCTTTTGGTAAAATCCGGCAAGCCACTTGGTATTCAAAAGGTCCAAGCCTTGAGAAAAAGATTTGTACAGATTCAGGAGGGGAATTGGCCAAATGGCTACGGAAGGCAAACTGTTTGGATTTGGTTTCTCCTCTCATTTCATAATAATGATTCAGAATTCGTAAGATATGTAAGAATTCATCTTTTTTTGTCACAAGCTCGCGCCAAAGGACTTCGGTTTCTTTCATATTTCTTGGGGGTAGAAGGACATAGACTTTGGTTCTTAAAAAAGGATTCTCACTTGAAAAATACTTTCCCCTATCCAAGATGAACGAAACGGGCATGGTCACAGAGATATTAGAAATATTCTGGAAAGAGAAACTCCGGTTTGCCCAATACTGCTTTGATGAATTGGCTCCTTTGGATGCCAAGGCCTTTGTGAAGAAAAGGACCAGTGGAAAATCGGCCGAATGGACTCTCCAACAAATGATCTCTTACGATCGCAATTTTAGTTTTTTCCTGCCACTCTCATTACGAATCAGTGGATTTTTCTTTTTTACAGCTTTTAGAGACCAAGACATTGAAAAAGATTTAGAAACCATTCGGGACAAATACACACCTCCGGCTTTTCCAACTCATTTCTGGGAAATTCAGATTTCCAAAGCAACGGATCTCAAAATTAAAGCGACCGATCCTCAAATAAAAGAACAATGTGAATCTTGGAAAGAGGTTCTCATCCGATTAGAATCAAAACTTTCTGGAATTTCTGAACGAGATGCTTATAGAAAAAGATATACATCTCTTACGGGAATTCATACCATTTCAGGAGCGATCAATAATTCTACTGAGTTTTGTCACTACCTATGGAATTTACATATGGTGAATTCCACATAAACGTATTTATGCGAATCAAAAATTGAATGAGTTTAGGAGAAATCAATGGGAAAAATTAAAGTAAAAACACCGCTTGTTGAGTTAGACGGCGATGAAATGACAAGAATTATCTGGAAAGAAATTAAAGATCGTTTCATTCACCCTTATTTAGACATCACTCTAGAATATTATGACCTAGGTGTAGAATACCGTGACAAAACAGATGACCAAGTCACAGTAGATTCTGCCAACGCGATCAAAAAACACGGTGTAGGTGTTAAATGTGCGACCATCACTCCAAACGCTGACCGAGTTAAAGAATACAACCTAAAACAAGAATGGAAATCACCTAACGGAACTATACGTGCCATCCTTGATGGAACAGTTTTCCGTAAACCAATCATCATCAAAAATATTCCAGCAGCGGTAAACTCTTGGAAAAAACCAATTGCAATTGGAAGACATGCTTATGGTGACATTTACCGTGACGTAGAAATTGCAGTAGATGGTCCAGGAAAAGTAGAACTCGTTTACACTGACGCTTCTGGTAAAGAAAAACAAAGACTACTTGTGAATGAATTCAAAGGTAGTGGTGTTGCACTTGCGATGCATAACTTAGATGAATCTATCAAGTCATTTGCAAAGGCATGTTTTACTTACGCTTTGTCTGAAAAGATCAGCATCTGGTTTGCAACAAAAGATACTATCTCTAAGAAATACCATGCACGTTTCCGTGATATCTTTGATAACATGGCAAAAGAACAAGAAGCTGCAATGAAGGCTGCTGGTATTACCTATAGTTACTATCTCATTGATGATGCGGTTGCGCAAATCATGAAAAACGAAGGTGGGCAACTTTGGGCCATGATGAACTACGACGGTGACGTTATGAGTGATATGGTTGCATCTGGTTTTGGTTCCCTTGGTCTTATGACTTCTGTACTTGTTTCTCCAGATGGAAAATATGAATACGAAGCAGCGCACGGAACAGTGACTCGTCACTATCGTAAATACCAAAAAGGAGAAACCACTTCTACAAACTCTGTGGCTTCTATTTTTGCTTGGACGGGTGCTCTTGCAAAACGTGGGGAACTTGATGGAACTCCAGAACTCGTAAACTTTGCACTCAAATTGGAAGAAGCAATCATTGAAACCATCGAAGGTGGTGAGATGACAAAAGACTTACTTTCTCTATCTACAGCAGCTACCAAAAAAGAATTGGATACTTTCCAATTTATGGAAGCTGTACAAAAACGATTGGATTCTAAACTTAAATAAGTTTGGCGTCTTTCATACCCTGTCTTTTGGCAGGGTATGATGTTTTATCTTTACATACCCTGCACTTTTTTCTCTTCCCTTTTGAATTAAATATTTCCTTGCAATAACTTATGGTGATTGCATATTCAATCTCCTTAATACAAAAAAATGGCACTGAAGGTAGCTCACTTTAGTTAACTATGGAAGTCAAATAGGAAGATGATCACTGAATTTATAGAATGGTATACGAATGAATTACCGGGATTGAAATCTGCTGTAGAGCTTTTTGATAAAGGGATTGGTTATTTACAAAAACAAGGTTTTCAAATTGTAAGAGTCAATATGGGAACTCGAACGCTCCACCCACAAGTGGAATCCTTGTCTTATA
Organism: Leptospira soteropolitanensis; assembly: GCF_026151655.1. Lineage (GTDB taxonomy): Bacteria > Spirochaetota > Leptospiria > Leptospirales > Leptospiraceae > Leptospira_A > Leptospira_A soteropolitanensis. Next base: position 29,694 of record NZ_JAMQPN010000012.1, read on the forward strand.
CTTGGATCCCTAAAGGGAAATTAGAATATTTTGATGAATCTACAACACCTCTATTACATTCAAGATCTACCATAGAATCTGAAAATGGATTTCTTCGTGAAGTGCGCTTTCGATTGGGATCATTGCAGACTTCTCAATTCGCTGTGAGTCCTGTTCAATATGTGATGTCTACGAAAAAGCCGTATTACTTTAGCTTTGTGGATCATAAAGGAGAAACACGTCCTTATCCTATTCTAGATGATTTGGCTCCCTTAGGGGCAACAGGTTATTTAGCTGTTCCTATTTTACAAAAAGGTATAAGTTATGCTTTTTTAAGTTTAGTGACAGACAAACTAAATGGTTGGTCTATTGAAGAACAAAATTTTTTAAACCAGGTCTTAAAGATCATGTCTCTGCAATGGATGAACTTCATCCAAAATGAATTAACAGAATCATTACTTAGTATCTATTTAGGTAAGAGGACAGGTTCCACTGTGTATTCTGGAAAAATTTACTTGGGGGAACTCGATAAAATCAAATCAGTGATTTGGTTTTCAGACATCAGGAATTATTCTGGGATGAGTGAAAAATTGTCTCCACCAGAGATTATACAGTTGTTAAACGACTATTTTGGCCTAGCCATCCCACTCATAGAAGCTCATGGCGGTGAAGTTTTGAAATTATTAGGTGATGGAATTTTAGCTGTATTTCCCTACACTGATTCCAATAAAACCTTTGTAGGTAAAAAAGTACTTCTTGCTGTTAGGAAGTTAGGTGATATGCTGTTGCAGCATAATCAATTAAGGGAAAATGAAGAAAAACTTCCAATTCATCACGGTGTTGGTTTGCATTCGGGTGAAATCCTTTATGGAAATATTGGTTCCGCAGAGAGACTCGATTTTACTGTGATTGGGGAAGCAGTCAACTTAACCAGTCGCATTGCTGGGATGTGTGGGGAATTGGGAAAAGCTGTTTTGGCTTCGGAGAGTTTGGCAGAACAAATACCTGTTCGTTGGGAAGAACTTGGAGAACACAAACTGAAAGGGATTGGCTCTCCACAGAAAATTTTTGCAATTTCAGAGCGAGTAAAGAAGAAGTATTGAAATGGAAAATAGTTTCCAAATCTAGATTTTTTCTATATAGATTAGCGAACAATCACCCATTTACCACCAATCCAACTCAAATACAAAGGAATAGAGGCACCTTTTTTCGAAGTGATGATAGGTTCGCCTTTTGGATCCGTGATACTTAGGATTTGGTTGTTACACAATAAGGTAAATTTAATTTTCTTCGTGTCTAATTTCCAAGTGGATCCAATGGCCTTTGTCATATCATTAATGGATTTGAGTTCATCCGCTTCTACAAAAGGATAATAACGAACTTCTGAAGTGTCTTGTGCACGAAATTGGATGATCGATAGTATTTTTTTAGGATCCTTTGTGTTTAAAGTTTTGGTAAACTCTACAGCAAACTCAATTGCCGAAGTTTCTTTTTCTTTTGTGAGTGAGATAGGTTCTGCTTGTGTCCATAACTTACTTGGCGGAATAAAAGGTGGATTCAATTCTATTTCGGTCCATTCACCTAAACTAGATTTGGTGGAAGTCGGCCATTGGAAGTGTTCTAATAAAATTCCTTCGTCCGGAAATTGTCCTTTTTGACCTATGTACAATTTGACTTCTGCTTCTTTGGAAAGTCCGGTATTTTCTTTTTGTTTACTCTTTCGTTCTGTTAGTCGGATCTTGATTTTGTTTTTATCGGGTTGGATCCAGTAGTTGATATCCGCTTGTCCAGAGGAGTCTTCATTAGAAGATCCATCCCGTACATCATAGCCATTCACCTTGATTTCTAAATTTAACCCATAGTTTTTGTAAGTGAGAATATAGTAACCTTCTTTGGGAGGGCCGGGAGGACTTGGTTTTTCTTCCCCAAAAGTAGAATGAATGCAGAGGGTCAAAACAAGAAAAAGGAACAAGATTCTTTGCATCGATAGTTCTCCAAACTAATGTAACGAAGGATCCTAATCAAAAGAATTGGTTTGTCGATAAGAAATTTATTGATAGGTTGTCTATCGGAACAGACGCACTTTTCGTAAATATCTCAAACTTCCAGGTGTTGATTTTACCAAATCGAATCTATTCTTAGCCAATCGAAAGTCAGAGGATCATCAACTTTCTGATCGAGAAGGCGGGGCATCCAACGAGGCCTCTCAAATGACAAAATTTTCTCTGACTCGGGATTTAGCCGACGATTTACATTTATTTCATTCTGTGGAACCTACCGAAGAGGTTTGGGAAAAAACTGTGGAGACCATCGCAAGAATTCCTGAGATCAATGCGACTTGGATTTTGGAATATCTTCCAGAATCGCAAAACTTTCATTTGCTGGCACTTCATAGTCGTATTCCCTTTCAAATTCCGAAAACGGTCTCTAAATATTCACTCCCATGTCACCATGTAGTTGATTCCAATATGATTTTTGAAATGAGATTAGTTGGCGAGGACACTTATTTTCATTCTCTCCGTGAAATCATTCCGGACAAATCGTCCGCAATGTATTTGGGATATCCAATTCGATCTGATATAGGGACTGTCATCGGAGTCATTGGAATGATAGTAGAAGATAAGTTTAAACATAAATTCAAAAACTTAAAACTCATCGATGTGATTGCAGACAAACTTAGCCAAGAATTGGTACGATACAAAAATGAAAATTTAATAACACAAACTTTAAACACAGCCTCGTTTGTGAAACATTCTCTCGCAGAATTGTTCCGACTTCTTTCTACAAAGTCGACGGACCTCACTATAACTTGCCGAAATTATTTACAAACAGGAACTAAACTTTTTGGTTTACCCTTAGGACTGATTGCCTCCAAAGTTGGCGAAAACTGGGAATATAGTCTTGTCGAAGGGAATGTACATGGAATTTTTGAGGGTCAAAGATTTTCGAAAGAAGAATCCAAATTCTCACAGCAGAGTATATCTTGTTCTGCTTATTTGATAAACGAAATTTCTGCGGCTTCCGCTGATCGCGTGAGAGATCATTTACTAGATATAGAGGTATCTTGCCTTATGGAATTTCCTCTTAAAGTTCATAACCAAACCATAGGTGTTTTAGGTTTTTATGGACTGAAAAATCAAAAAATAGAATCTATTGAATTGTTCCAAAGAGTTTTTGAACTGATGGGGATTGGCCTTGCCAATACGATCGAAAAACATAATATTGATTTGTTGTCAAAAATTGTATTTTTGGAAAAGGAATCTTCAACTCCTTAGATTTGAAACCAAGTCATTTCAGTTTTGTTTTGATAAAAACTATCTCAACAAAACTTTGTGATTGTGTAATTGTTAAACTTTACTCAGACGAAGAATTCCTTCTTCTTCTGAATTTAGAAAAAAAACATCTTTCCCTGAGTTCATTTCGTAGATAAAATCATTTAGACTTTTGCTGGAATAAATAGAAAAATCGCCGACGATTGCTAGTTTCATTCGGTAGTTGATTATTTTTTGTAATACGATTCCAGCAAGTCCCGTTTTTAGATCAAAAAAGTCTTCCGCAAAATGAGACAGTTTCAATACAAAACGATCACATCCAGAATCATACTGAATCGTGGCAAACAAATCCAGAGCAGAGGATCCGTCTGTGATCAGAGTTTCGTTAGAGTCGACTACTGCGATTTCTATATTGTTTTTTTGTATTTTGCGAATGTTCATTAAATCAAATTCCTATTGGAAAGGCTATTTGTGAATTCCGATTCTACCTTCAAAGGTGATCTCAGTCAAACTTTGAGAAGACCTTATCGATGCAAATATGAAGGGCGCTGAGATTTCGTAAAACTTAAGACAGCCGAATGTTTTTTGGCGATTTTGATAACCTGTTGCATTTAGGTAATAAATTTTCTTGTAAATCTAGTTATGTTTTAGAAAGTTAGATTGTCTCCTTGTATGATGTTGGCTTAAAAGAATGTTAAGAAAAATATTCACATCTATATTGTTATTCGGAATATCTATCTCTGTATTCTGTAAATTCCTTGAGACATTTGATTTTCAGTGCTTAAATGATGAGTTTATTTCCAAAGTAATTGATCAGGAACATCAAAATTCGGAAGCTCCCTGTGATGGAAAAACCCATAGCTTCGAAGATTGTTTTTGTCAGAAAGATTATTCTATCTTCGAATCGACGAAGTATTTCAAACCTGTTTTTATCGTTTTTTCCGTATCCTTTATTTCTGATATTTCAATCTCTCTAATTGACCATCTTGAATACCAAAATCCTGAGCTGGTATTTTCAGATCTCTATTTTTCCCAACAACTAACTCACACTAAACTTCAAATCTGATATAAAGCCTACTTCTTCTTTAGCTTTATATTGTATTGGAGTAAAATATGTTATTATTAAGGAATGCGTTTGCGTTCAGCTTCGTCTTGGCGTTGCCGTTATATTCTCAGTCTTTTTCTCTTGATCAGATACTGAGTATTGCCGAATCCAAAGCGGATTTAATCCTCTCTGGACAGGCGAAAGTAGAAGAAGCTGAAAATTTAAAACAAAAAGCGGGAAAATACAAGAACCCGAACATTTCTTTGGATTACGGTAGAAGACGGGCAAGTAATGAATCTGGTCCCGAATACGCATTGGGATTAAGCCAAGACTTCTACTATCCAGGAAAGAGAGACTTACGAATCAAAATTGCCGAAGCAAGTGAAAAGTCACTTTTGGCAGAGTTAGAACAAAGTAAGTTAGAGTATAGGTTCAGTGTGATTAAGTTGGTATACTCTTACTTAATCGCTTCAGAAAAGGCTTCTCACATTAAGGATAGGATCAAGCGAGTCTCTCAAATTGAATCCTATATCGAGAAGAAAGTTTTCGTTTCTCCTGAAACAAAAGTTGAGTTGTATCTTGTGCAAAATCGTTTGTTAACCCTTCAAAAGCACCTGATTGTTCTTGAGAAAAATAGATCGGTAGAATGGGAGAAACTGAATTTTTTCTTAGGTTTGGAAAAGGAAATTTCAATTCGATCTCCTTGGCTTCAGAAAGGAAAACCTCTACCTAAAAGTGATCTTTTGTCAGTAATGATTAGTAAGAATCCTGTATTAAAACAATCTCAGAGTAGAATTCAACAAGCAAAGGAAGAAGTAGAACTTGCAAGATTAGATAAGTATTCGGATATAAAATTGCAAGGTTCGATTGGAGAAGATAAGTCGGGGGTTGCCAATAGATTCTTTGACTTAGGTGTCTCGTTTGCTCTACCTTCGTTGGACACTAACGAGGATGTTGTGAAGAGTATGCAAGCTAGAACCTTATCAGAGAATTATCTTCTCAATCATCAAATAAGAATCTTAACGACCAGGCTAAACTCCAGCTTAATAGAATACGATTCCATTAACAAATCCTTAGATAAATTTTCCATTTCTCTAGTTTCTTCCATAGAACAAAAGCTGAGTTATGCGGACAATGAATTTATCAAAGGTCGCATAAGCCTAATTAATTATTTGGAACTTGAAACACAACTTCATGAAACTCATGAAGCTATATACGACTATCAAATGCAGTTTGTGGACAACATTACCGAGATTTTGTTTTTAACTAATAATCCTGATTTTGAAGGAGCCATCAATGTTAAGTAGAATATTAGAGTATTCGCTAAAGAATAGAGGTTTTGTAATCATTTTTTCGTTTCTGCTGATCTCTTTAGGATTGTATTCTTTGTCGAGGGTTTCTCTTGATGCATTGCCAGACATTTCTAATGTAATCGTCGAAGTGAATACAAAATCAGGTTCTTTAGATCCAGAACTGGTAGAGAAAACAATAACATTCTTTATCGAAACGGAGTTATCGGGAATTCCTGGTGTGGTAGATATTAGGTCATTGTCCAAGTTCGGATTGTCTAATGTGGTTTTGACTTTTGAAGATGGCACTGATGTTTATCGTGCTAGGCAAATCGTAATGGAACGACTTCAGAATGTAAAAGATAGAATCCCACCTTGGGCTATGCCTGAATTAACACCTATTACTACAGGGCTTGGCGAGATATTGATGTATTCTGTCACTGCAAAATCTGGCTCTAAGTTAGATATGTTAGATGAATCAGAAAAACTGACGTATCTCCGAACGATACAGGATTTAAGTATAAGAAATCAAATCAGATCTAATGTGAAAAATATTGCTGAAGTGGATACGATAGGAGGATATGCACAAGAAATACATATTGACTTAATTCCAAATAAGTTAAAAGCACAAAGCATTAGTATTAATGAGATCATTAATGCTCTTGATTCCGTTGGAGATAACTTTGGCGGAGGTTATATAGAGAAAAACGATGAAATGATCATTGCAAGATCTTTCGGAAGTGGATTGAAATTGGAAGAATTGAAAAAAATTCCAATCCGTCAGAATGGTTTAGGTAATTTAGTTCGAGTAGGTGATGTCGCCGTCGTAAGAGTTCATGGGATGCAGAGGTTAGGATCAGCAACGCATAACGGAAAAGAAATCGTTCTTGGGACAGTGATGATGTTGATGGGATCGAATAGCAGGGAAACTGTAAGTGAATTGAAAGACTTCTTGGACAAGATCCAATTGCCCGAAGATGTAGAGATCAACATATTAAGCGAAAGAAGTTTTCTTGTGAATGCTACGATTGCAACGATATTTAAAAATTTAACGGAAGGTGCACTACTTGTTGTATTGATTCTTTTTCTGGCTCTGGGAAATTTCAGGGCATCCATTTTTGTAGCAATCATCATTCCTCTTTCTATGTTGTTCACCGCAATAGGGATGTATTATTTTAACATATCTGCAAATTTAATGAGCCTGGGTGCAATTGATTTTGGGTTACTCGTTGATGCCGCGATCGTTATGGTCGAGAATGTGCTTGCGAAGAGAGAAGAGTTAGGTGATAGTCCCGTTTCTGATCCAATAACATTTGTATTGGAAGCTTCTCGGGAAATTTTGGCACCTGTCACGTCCGGTATCATTATAGTCGCAACTGTGTATGTCCCGATTCTAACTTTGGATGGAGTGGAAGGGAAGATGTTTCGTCCTATGGCAGAGGCAGTATTGTTAGCACTTGGCGGTAGTTATTTAATCACATTACTCGTTATTCCAACGTTATGTTTGTTCATAGTGAAAGGATATATCCAAAAATCTAAAAAGAACGGCAGGTTCGATAAAATTAAGAATTTATATGTTCCTATCCTACTTTTCGGATTTAAACAGAGGCGATTTGCTTTATTAACTGCAGTTTCTTTGTTCTGTGTTTCTTGCTTAATATTCTTTAGATTAGGTGGCGATTTTATTCCTCAATTGAAAGAGGGAGATATGATGATTACTGTTGTTCGGGATAGTAATATCAGTTTATCCAAATCCACCGAAATGCAGAAGAAAATGGAGACTTTTTTGCGTGGATTTAAAGAAGTTGAGTATGTGTTTTCAAGAACTGGGACTACCGAAGTTGCTAATGATCCAATGGGAATTTATATGTCGGATACTTTTGTTATCCTTAAAAAGGACTCAATCGATTCTTTGATTCGAGAAAAGAACTGGAATGAATTTATAGAAAGGTTAAGGGTTCGCTTAAATGATGAATTTCCTGAGGATGAAATATCCATTGGACAACCTGTAGAAGCAAGATTCAACGAGTTATTGGAAGGTAGTCGTGCTGATATTACTTTTCGTATTTTAGGAAACGATTTAGAGACATTAATTTTACTTCAAAACGCTGCTGAAGAGAATTTGAAATCAATCGATGGAGTAGGTGATGTTGAACTTGATCCTATTTTAGCTCTAAGGCACGGCAAAGTTTTGGATTTTAAACCTGATTATGATCGTATCCTTCGGTATGGTATCACCATTCAAGATTTCAACAATACATATAATGCATACCTAAGTGGTAGAAGTGTTGGCAACTACTATGAAAACGATAAAAAATTTCCTATTGTTGTGAAGCTTGCGGAAGAATACCGTGAGTCTCTTTCCGATTTAAGCCAATTGCCGATAGGAACGCTGGATTTGGGTGCTGTTTCTATGCGTGAGGTTTCTAATTATACTTTGGAAAAAAAAGTAATGACTATTTCTCGGAGTAACGGTAGGCGTTATGCTGCAATTTCTATTAATTTGGAAAACCGTGATATGGAGAGTTTTGTTAAAGAAGCAAAGGAGAAAATTAATTCAAACCTTAGTATTCCAAATAATTATCAGGTTTTTTGGGGAGGGCAATTTAAAAACTTAGAGAAGGCAAAGTCAAAACTTGCGATCGTTGTTCCCGTTACTTTGTTCGCTATATTTTTTCTTTTACTCAAAAGTTTAAATAGTTATAAACAAGCGATTTTGGTTTATTTAAGTATACCCTTTGCAACGACAGGCGGTATCTTCGCTCTTTATTTAAGAGGAATGAACTTTAGCATTTCAGCAGCCATTGGATTTATCGCCTTATCTGGCATTGCCATACTCAATGGAGTTGTAAAAATACATAATATAAATCAGTTACGTAAGAGCGGAATGTCTCTTAAAGAAGCTGTCCAAGAAGCTGCTGTATCGAGACTAAGACCTGTATTAATGACAGCCTTGGTTGCATCTTTAGGATTTATTCCTATGGCAATCGGTGAAGGATTAGGTGCGGAAGTGCAAATGCCGTTGGCAACTGTAGTCATAGGTGGGCTTGTTTCCTCCACCTTGTTAACGTTATTCCTACTTCCCGTGTTTTACGAATGGCTTGAGGAAGATTAAACAGAATACGAATTATTTTGCGATTATAAGTGAGGAAATTGATCATGAAAGATAAATATATTCAGAAAGCTCCGGTTAAGTCTCTTTGTTGCGCAGAAGACGAAAACGAATACTCTAAAGTAGATATAAAAAGATTGAAAAATGAATCGGATAATCATGAACATGGCGAGGATAATGAGCATGATCATAGTCATCCGATAAAAATATTTTTGCCGAGTATCATCTCTCTAGCGTTATTACTCGGTGCTATTTTTTTCGATAATGTATTAAAGCCAGAATGGTTTAAAGGTTGGGTTAGGATTCTTTGGTATCTACTTTCTTATACTCCTGTTGGCTTGCCTGTATTGAAAGAAGCTGGCATTAATATTGGAAAAGGAGAAATTTTTTCTGAGTTCTTCTTAATGAGTATTGCTACGATCGGAGCATTTGCCATAGGCGAATATCCAGAAGGTGTTGCAGTCATGTTATTTTATGCCATTGGGGAGGTTTTTCAAAACATAGCAGTAAAAAGGGCGAAGTCTAGCATCAAGTCTTTACTTGATCAAAGACCTGAAGAAGTTACGGTGTTAAGAAATAATCTACAACAAACAGTAAAGGCAGAAAGTGTTACTATTGATGAGATTATACAACTTAAACCTGGAGAAAAGCTTGGTCTTGATGGTATATTATTGTCAGAAATAACATCGTTCAACACAGCAGCTTTAACTGGTGAAAGTAAACCTGATACTAAAACAAAAGGTGATACCGTATTGGCGGGTATGATTAACCTTAATACAGTTGCCCAAGTAAAAGTAACAGCGGCATATACTGATAGTAAACTTAGTAAGATCTTGGAGTTGGTACAAAACGCTACTTCTAGGAAAGCACCTACAGAATTACTTATTAGGAAATTCGCAAAGATTTATACACCTATTGTTGTTCTGTTAGCTATAGCAACATGTTTGCTCCCTTATTTTTTTATATCAGATTATCAATTTAACGATTGGTTGTATCGGTCTTTGGTGTTTCTAGTTATTTCTTGCCCTTGTGCATTAGTGATAAGCATTCCTTTGGGTTACTTCGGTGGCATTGGTGCAGCTAGTCGAAACGGTATCTTGTTCAAAGGTAGTAATTTTTTAGATGCTCTTGCTAGCATTCAAAACCTAGTAATGGATAAAACTGGGACAATGACAGAGGGAGTTTTTAAAGTTCAGGAAGTTGTTTTTAATCCAGGATTTAACCAAATTGAAATTCTAAAAATGGTAAAAGCTCTGGAAAGTCATAGTAGTCATCCAGTAGCAACTGCTATCGTCGACTTTGTTGACTCAGTAAGTGATGAGATTTTCTTACAGAGTGTAGAGGAAATCCCTGGATATGGGTTAAAAGCTGAGGTAGATGGAAAGCAGTTATTAGTCGGGAATTTTAAGCTGATGGATAAATTTGCCATCGTTTACGACATTGATCCGAAGAATATTGTTTATACGGTCATTGCGGTCGCTTACGATAAAGAGTTTATCGGTTATATTACCATTGCTGATCGCATAAAAGAAGATGCTCAAATCACAATTGATAAGTTAAATTTGCTTGGTGTAAAATCAACAATGCTAAGTGGCGATAAAAGCACGATAGTGAAATTTGTTGCAGAAAAACTAGGCATACAGAGTGCTTTTGGGGATTTGCTTCCCGAAGATAAAGTCAACAAGATAAAGGAAATCAAATCGAAAGGAGAAACCGTAGCTTTTGTCGGAGACGGGGTTAATGATGCACCTGTTGTCGCGTTAAGTGACGTGGGTATTGCAATGGGTGGTTTAGGAAGTGATGCCACAATTGAAACTGCTGATGTAGTAATACAAGACGACAAACCAAGTAAAATACCTATGGCAATCAATATCGGGAAGCAGACAAGACTGATTGTTTGGCAAAATATCATTCTAGCTTTTGTGGTAAAAGGTATTGTACTGATCTTGGGTGCAGGTGGACTGGCAACAATGTGGGAAGCTGTTTTCGCAGATGTCGGGGTTGCACTTCTCGCGATTTTAAATTCAGTCAGATTGCAGATGAAAAAATTCGCAATTAAATAGTGAATTTTATTAAGTCATTTGAAGTTTTCATGTAATTAATAGGAGATATTTATGTTATTAGAAACCGTTTTTGTTGGAATTTTATTTATAATTTATTTAGTTTTATGGAAAACTAAAAGAATGATTCAGAAAAAAAGAACTGGAAAAGATCCAGAAGTCATTGGGCAATCGAAATCGAATTTGCAAGCCTTAATGAATATTCTTTTTAAAGCGATAACTTATTATGTAATACTGATAATCGGAATTCATACTTTTAAACTAAATTTCTATGGGTTAAATGTTCCATTCAATCTGTTGATTGGAATCGAATGGGATTTTACGGGTTTTGTTGTTGGGTTGGTTGGACTTTCTTTTTGTTTGTATGCACAAATAAAAATGAAAAATTCTTGGCGAGTCGGTATAGATGAGAATTCGAAAGAGGAATTGATTACTGATGGTATCTTTCGTTTAGTAAGAAATCCTACGTATCTAGGATTGTTTCTTCTGAATTTTGGTGTTTGGATTATTTGGCCGACTCACTTAGTTTTTTATTTAAACATTGTTTTTGTTTTGTTATTTGAAATACAAGTTCGCTGCGAGGAAGATTTTCTAGAAAATGTGTATGGAGAGGACTATAAGTTATACAAAGAAAAATCATATAGATACCTTCCTTTCTTATATTAGAATTACTTTTTCGCCTTTGAAAGAGTCCGGATATTTGTGAGAATCAGAATTGTGACTGATATCCTTACAATTGAGATTCGGACTATCTTTCTGACAGTTTAATGGTTGTTTGCTGATAGACTCACCCCTACCAACCAATCTCCTTCTTATCCCGAAAGAACTTTCCAGTCGGTCCACTATCAGGTAAAGTGGCCGCCCATACAATGGTTTCTGCCCCTTTCTCCACAGGCCTTGTGGCACTCGCTCCCCCCATATCGGTTTTTACCCAACCAGGACAAACAGAATTGATTTTGATGTTTTTACCTGCGGCTTCAACACTCGATAGACTTGTGAGTGCATTGATTGCAGTTTTAGAAATGCGGTAGGCTGGATACCCGCCACCCATATCAGAGAGTTGTCCCATGCCAGAACTAACATTCACAATACGACCAAAATCGTTTTGAATCATCATTGGTAAAAATGTTTGGATCAAACGAAGGGGACCGTATAAATTTACTAGGAGAGTTCGGTGTAGGTCTTCACTAGTGGTATCAAAGAAAGAGCCAGGATCGGCAAAAATCCCTGCATTGTTTACAAGGATATCTAATTTACCAAAACTGCCTGTGATTGTATCGAGTGCTTCGCTGATACTTTGTTCCTTGGAAACATCTAAGGAAAGGATTTCCCCTTTGCCAACAGCCTGAACTGCTGCTAGGGTATCAGTAGCCTCTCCTGGATTTCTTGCACCGATGAGAACGTAGATTCCTTGTTTAGCCAGATCAATGGAGACTTGTTTCCCAATCCCTCGGTTGGCCCCTGTGACCAGTGCAATGCGTTCCTTGGATGTTTTCATGGAATCATATCTCCTTTGAGTAGTTTTTGATTTTACTGTTATCTATAGACTGTTTTTACTTCGACTTAGAAAGTTCTGTGAGCCATTTTTCCGTTTGTGCTTCGATGAAAGCTTTGTCTGTGATCACCCACTTCGACATGAGAACATGCATTCCATTTTCCACGACTACCTTTCGGTTGAGTGGATTGGGAGTTTTATCTAATCCAAAGTTAGCATAACCTTCTAACATTTTTGGAACACTGGCAGTTGGGTCTTGTTCTTTCTCATTTTTATAGTAATACAAAAGTAAGGCGGGAGATGTTACCTTGCGAAAGACAGCGGGAACTGCAGCATAGTTTTTTAAATCATTCACACCCACAAGGGCCGAAAAATATTGTTCCGGATACCAAAAGTTATTTCTCTCTGGTAACACTTTGGGGTTGTTATTGTGGGAAGAGGATCTGACTTTTCCTTTGAGTAAATGAATGAATGTGAGTCCACCAGGATAGTTGAGTATATTCAAACTCCCATCCACAGGTGCATAAAATGGATTCGCTAATACAAGTCCATCCACTTCTTCCGGATATTCGGAAGCAAGCCAAGTGGCAAGAAGTCCTCCCATAGAACTTCCAAACACAATCACTCGGTCTCCTTGCGATTGCATCATGTACAAAGCTTCACGAGATGCATCTAAATAGTTGTTAAAGTTTTGGTCTCTTTGGTCTTCTTTGTTGGTTCCATGACCTGGGAGACGAAGTAGATAAGTATTGGCTTTGAATTTTTTAGCCAATTTTTCCATTACCTCTTCGCCTTCTGCACGGGAGGCACCAAACCCATGAATGTATAAAAATGCGAGCGGGGTTTTTTTGCCGAAACTGATATAACGTTCTTCGTTTCCGGGTCTATGGTTTTTACGTTTACTCTCAGCTAACTTCTCTTGGAAGTAAACTTCAAAGTTCGCATAACTTAAGTTTGCTTTTGGTTCGTAATTGGGACGACCCGCACAGGAAACTAGGACGAGGGAAACGGTGATGAAGAAAACAGCAGACAGCTGTCGAAGGTTGTGGAATAAAGAACACGATTTAGCCATACAAATGAAAAATTTTACAATGAATTTGCTTTCTTGTAAAGAGAGAAAAACCCTTGGCACAGGAAGGGTCGTACGAAAAAAGGTAGTAAATACCCCATTCTCATAAGGAACATCCCGGAATGTATAGCCAATTCACAGAGCAACAACTTGAAATCAGAGATTTAGTTCGTAACTTCGTAAAAAAAGAAATCCCACATGAAGTCGCATTGCACTGGGATGAGAAAAACCAACACCCAACTGAACTCATCAATAAAATGCGTTCGGAACTCGGAATTAACGGACTTGTCATTCCTGAAGAATACGGTGGATGGGGACTTGGAGCGATCGAGCAGTGTTTAGCCATCGAGGAACTTTCTCGTGGATGCCTTGGAATCGCTCTCGGATTTGCATACACTGGTCTTGGAATCCTTCCCATTCTAAAAGGTGCCACTCACGAACAAAAACTAAAATGGCTTCCAGAAATTGCGGACGGAAAGTTCGGAGTTTCTTTCTGTTTGTCTGAGCCAGGTGCTGGTTCTGACGTTCCAGGTATGACCACTCGTGCTGAGAAAAAAGGCGACAAATGGATCATCAACGGTGCAAAACAATGGATCACTGGTGCATCCGATGCACAAGCCTTTACTGTATTTGCTTATACTGATAAAAATCGCGGAACTCGTGGAGTATCTTGTTTCTACGTTCCACGTAGCGCAAAAGGTCTTACTGTTGGTAAAAAAGAAGACAAACTCGGAATCCGAGCATCTTCCACTCACCAAGTGATTTTTGAGGATTGTGAAGTCGGTGAAGACGCACTTGTAGGAAAAGAAAACCTAGGTTTCGTTTACGCTCTTCAAACTTTGAATGCTTCTCGTCCGTTCGTAGCAGTAATGGGAGTGGGTGTAGCACAAGCAGCTCTTGACCATGCAGCTCGTTACGCACGTGAGAGAGAACAGTTCGGTGTTAAAATCGGAACTTTCCAAGCAGTACAACACATGTTAGCTGATATGTCTATCAAAGTAGAAACTGCAAGAGAAATCACTTACAAAGCAGCTCGTCTTTCTGATGCAAACGATCCTAACCTTCCAAAATACTCTGCGATTGCAAAAGCATATGCTTCTGAATGTGCGGTTCAGTGTGCTACTGATGCAGTTCAAATTTTTGGTGGATACGGATATACAAAAGAGTATCCTGTTGAGAAGTTAATGAGAGATTCCAAAATCCTCACCATCTTCGAAGGAACCACTCAAATCCAAAAGAACGAAATTGCCGCTTACGTAATCAAAGAAGCAGCTTCTAAAAAAGACTAAGACAAGGCGAGAGTCTGTCATTAGGGAAAGCCTCCAGGAATGGGGGCTTTTTTTTTGTCCTTAGGGTTTTTAGGGCTAAAAAAAAGGGAATGGGGTACAGGATTGATGTAGGTATCCCCACCCTGAATTGGGAGGGGTGCGACCACCCGCCACCCAATGACTTCCCTATATAACACCTACCCATTTCTTTCCACCGAAATATTGTATTTGCAAATTTTAATATTAGAAAGTTCATCTTTCTGCATTAAATCGAGTGAATAAGCACCATATCTTAGTTAAGCGATTTGGAAATTAAGTTCAAATCAACAATCATTCGTTTTTTCTGGCCACCCGGGCGGGCTACCTTCGGAGTCCGCGTTCGCTCCCCCCTGGTTGGCCTGTCGCCCACCAGGGTGCCTGCGGCATCCTTCGGATCCCTGGTGGATCCAACCCATCTTTACAATGTTAGGTTCTTGATTTTTGATAAAAATACTGGTCCATACTATTTTCTGATTTGATTCAAATTCATGATTATCTGATACGTAATAGTCTCAAGTGCCCTCTGATTCAATAACGGATACTGTTCGATAAATATTAGAATCATTTAAAAATAACCTTTACTTAGAAAGTTGGGTTCTTATATTTTTCGAATGTTTCAAAAAACGCTCTCCTTAGCATTTGTCTTTCTCTTCACAATCCATTGTGCGCGATAAAAAAGAAACGGACGTCACTTCGCTTGCCCTTCTTGCGTTACTGAATAGTTCGCCTTGTACTACAACCTTTGGAGCGGGAGTGCCGGAGTGGATTCAAACTAGTTTCACTTGTGTTACTGTGTCTGTCAGTGGATCTAATTATGTATTTAAGTTTAATTCAGTTCCAACTTATAAGAGCATTTATTGGGGTTCTTCCAGTGCCAATTACGAATCGACTATGTACGTGAATTCTGGGCAATCGAATTCGGCAAATCCCAATTTAATCAAATCACAAAACTATACCTTAACAGTTCCTATTAATAATACCGATATTTCTGCACCAGCTTCCAGCTTCGGAATGATCGGTGTATCAACCAATGGAATCGCCATTTATAATGACCAAGCAGCTCCAGGAGATTCCCTTTCTACGGAATATTACACTTTCGATTCTGCACAAGGTCACCCAACCAATACCGGGGCTTACCATTACCATGTGGAACCACCAAAAATATCAAATAACGATAGTAAATTGGTCGGTATAGCCAAAGACGGATATTTGATTTTTGGGAAAAAACATGACTCTATTACGGCAGGTCTGACTAACGGTTTTACCTTGGGTGGTGCCAATAGTAGTACAAAATGTACGGATGCTGGATCTAGTACATCTGTGCCAACCACTTGGGCAGGAGCGGCCAATTACAATTCGATTAAGACAGCAAATACTCGTCATCATTACCATGTGAATAACGGAACAGAGGTCAATGGAATCCTTCTTTCCGGTAAACTCATCGGAGTAGGTGGGTCTACAAACTAAATTCTAATATTTGAATTATGGAGTTTTTTAAGTATAAGTTAGTTTTTCTTTTTTTGATTCTTATCACCTCTCTGGTTCATTGCGGAGAGGTGGTGATGGACAACGATTCAGACTTGAGTCTTGGATTAGAAAGCATCTACTATTATAAAGGGAAGAAATTTTCAGGAAAAATGAAATCAATCCATCCGAATGGAACGGTTCGAATCACTACTTTTTTGAATGGTTTAGAAGATGGACTAACCTCGGATACCTATCCAAACGGCCAATTGAGTGCAGAATATATTTATAAACACGGGAAACGTGTTGGAACTCATCGAGGTTGGTATGAAGATGGAAAAGCTAGATTCCAATTCTCTTATATGGATGACTTAGCCGATGGTGACCACTGGGAATGGTATGATAGTGGAAAGGTCTTTCGTTATGCAAAATTTAACAAAGGATTGAATGTTGGAACAAAAGTTTGGCGAAAAGATGGTAAGATTTATTCCAATTATTCATATTCTCCCGAACGTTTGTATGGTGTCGTAGGTTCTAAACTATGTTTCAAACTCAAAGGTGATGAAACCAATCAAAAAACTGTAACAAACCCATGATCATTCCGAAACATTCTAACATTTATATTTTTCTCATTTTAATCATTTTTTTTTCCTGTGGTTGGTTCCAACGTGAGGATGGAGAAAAAGATTCTAAATTAACGTTTTTTGATACACCGAAAAAAGATAAGTTACCGTATTATCGTGGTCGCGATTTGGAAGCCTTCTGGGTGGATAAAAATCTAGAACCAAATTCTGTAAGAAAGGTAGATCCTTTTGTATTTCAAAACCAACTAGGCCAAAATATAGACGAATCGCATTTTAAAGGAAAAATTACGGTCGTATCGTTTTTCTTTGCTAGGTGTCACGGGCTTTGTCCTAGTATTATCCGGAATTTGAAATTTGTTCAGTCCGAAATTGCAAAATCCAAAAATATTCAAATAGTTTCTTATTCGGTAACTCCTGATTTGGATACTTCGCCAGAATTAAAAAAATTTGCAGAGGAAAAAGGGATTTATTCTAAATACTGGAATTTGTTAACCGGGGATCGTGAAAAAATTTTTGAAGTAGCTCGTAATACTTTTCAGGCAGATACCAACACAACCAACAAAAATCCTACAAAGGACTTTGTTCACTCGGAACAAATTTTTTTAATTGATCCGAACTTAAATTTTCGCGGTGTTTATAATGGAAATCGAAGTGAGTCTATAAAAACTATGTTAGACGACATTGAATTGTTAGTTGGTGAATTTTCGCTAAATCATTAACGAATTTCTGGATGGGTTTTTTGGATTCAACTAAAAAAAGGCTGACTTCGAATTCCTCTTCTGGAAAACTCAAACTTCTGTTTTAGGAGGTGTTTCTTTGTGAAAAAAAATAAAAAAGAAAGTTTAGTCCCTCCTTCGACCGTAGATTGTATGGATTATAAACAGGAGCTTATTCTAAAACAAATGGAATCTCTTGGGAAACTCGGGCATTGGGAGGTTGATTTTGTTCATCAAACTTTACATTGGTCTGAGGGAGTTTTTCATATATTAGAATTGGATTCATCTTCAATGCCTGTGAATCTGGAGACTGGTTATTTATTTGTTCATCCTGAGGACAGAGAGCTTGCCACCTCACATATGAAAGAAGTTTTGGAAAAAGGAATTAGCTACGATTTAGAATGTAGGCTCATTACCACAACAGGAAAAGTCAAATTTGTTCATTCCCGCGCAGAAGTAGTTCGAAATGATAAAAATGAACCCGAACAAATTGTAGGAATTTTTCAAGATGTCACCGAACAAAGAGATGCGTATCAAAAATTGAAACTGCAAGAGTCAAGATTAAGTACCATTCTCCAATCGGAACCTGAATGTGTGAAGGTCGTTTCGCCGGATGGAATTTTGATCGAAATGAATCCAGCTGGTTTAGAAATGATAGAAGTAGATCATCCTGAAGATGCGATTGGCCAAAAAATTGAATCACTTATTTTTCCCGCAGATTTAAAATTTTATAGGACAATACACCAAAATGCGTTAAAAGGAATCAAATCCAGTGCACGTTTTCGTATCATTGGAATGAGGGGAACTCAACGTTGGATGGAGAGCACAGCAGTTCCACTAACCAACCAAATTGGTGAAATCAGTTCGGTCCTTAGTGTAACTCGCGATATTTCTGAAAAGGTCATAAATGAAGAAAAACTGATACGGATCAAACGTAACCAAGAAGCTTTAATTAATGGGACTTCCGACTTGATTTGGTCAATTGATAATAACTTTTGTTTGGTGGCTGCCAATAGGTCTTTTCTAAACTTACTTAGTTTTTTGCAGAATGCTACTGCAAAAGAAGGAGACTCCGTACTTGTTAAATCTGCAGGTGAAGGTTTTTATCTCAAGTGGAAAAGATATTATGAAAGAGGACTAGCTGGTGAATCTTTTACCAGCTACGAAAATTTTATAAGTCCCATCACCAATTTAGAAGAGCATAGAGAGGTTTATTTTAACCCAATCCATAATGCAGAGGGTCAAATCACTGGCCTTGCTTGTTTTTCAAAAGACATTAGCGATTTAATGGCAAAAAGAATGGAACTTGTTGCCAGTGAAAAAAGATATCGGGCTCTAGTAGAAAATGGAGTTGATGTAATCGCTATTTTAACCGCAGAAGGAAAAGCAAAATATGTTTCTCCCTCTGTTACCAAAGTATTAGGATATTCGGAAGCAGATGTTATGCATATGAATATATTCGATTATTTGCATCCCGATGACATTCCAAACATAAGAAAACGATTGGAAGAAGTTCAGAATATTCCCACTGGAAACACTCTCCCAAGCCATATTTTTAGAATCAAACATTCTGATGGTTCTTGGAGATGGGTGGAATCTACAATCACCAATTTAATTGAGGATGAAGCTATTGGCGGCATTGTAGATAATTTTCACGATGTTACAGAACGGAAAACTCAAATTGATGCGATCCAAATCCAAAACCAAAAATTAAGAGATATTGCATGGACGCAATCCCATGTTGTCAGAAGTCCCCTAGCAACGATTATGGGCATTATTGAACTGATTCGGACAGGTAGTTTGACGAAAGAAGAAGAGTTTAAAACTCTGCAATATTTGCTTGAATCAGCAAACGAATTGGACAAAGTGATCGGTACTATTGTGCGAAAGTCACAGGAAGTAATTCCTCCAGAATTTAATTCAAATTCATAAGGATTTTCACTTGCCATAGAATTTTCTTCTGTGTTAATTCATGGAACCATGATTCTTTCAACATTCCTATCCGATTTATTTCTTTCCCTTGTTTCGCTCTTTGTAGCGTACCGCTTTGTCGCTAAATCCTCCATTCCGTCCCGGGCTGCATTGTATGGATTTGGTATCATTGGAATCTCTGCAGGTCTTGGCTCGATCCATTTTCTCGGCATAAATACCCTCGATTCAATTTATCATTTTTTCGTTGGTTTGTCCGGTTGTTTGGGAGTGCCACTGCTGGGACTGGCATTTTTTCATTTCACATTTCGATCTCTTTCGGAAAAAACTTTTTTCCTTTTCATTGCAGTTGCTTTTCTTCTTTACTTAACCTTTTCCTATCTCTACCCGCTGGGAATTTATTCGACAGTAGTTGGTGGAATATCGATGTTAATCATTCTGATTAGTTCTATCGTTCGATTTCCAAGAAAATCAAATGCAGCGATTATGGGTATTGTAGGATCTGTATTATTTATCGTAGCCGGACTTGTGATTGGTACAAAGGGATCAACAGGTCCAATACTGAATGTTGATATATTTCATATCTTACTTGCGATTGCCAACTATTGTATCGCTGATGGAATTAAAAAATTAAGCTAGATTAATACAGAGGAGTTTGGAATTATCTTTTGTAGGATATCTATGGAAAGCTCCTCTTCTGACTCAACCTTAGAAAAAATACTAAAAATACAAACCGAGCTAACTGCTGCTAAACCAGATGTTCCTTACTTGTTAGATCGCATCACTCTCCGCGCCAAAGAGATTACTGGTTCTGAGGGTGCTGTTTTCGAACTTGTGGAAGGTGAAGATTTGGTTTACCGTGCGGCCAGTGGTAAAGCAGAAAACCAAATTGGACTAAGATTACCCATGAAAGGTAGTTTTTCCGGCCTAAGCCTCCAGTCAAGATCCACGTTGTATTGTGTCGATTCCGAAGAGGATGATCGTGTCAACCGTGAGGCATGTCGTGTTGTTGGCCTTCGGTCTATGATCGTTTTGCCTTTATTCTTTGATACAGAAGTATTAGGAGTGTTGAAGGTTTATAGTTCCAAAGTTGGATTTTATTCATCTAATGATACCCATGTGCTAAATATGTTGTCAGGCACAATGGCTGCCGTTTTACACAATGCATATCGTTGGGCAGAAAGGGAAAAAAGTTTGCAATCGATGGCCTATCTTGCAAGTCATGATGCACTCACAGGTATTTATAACCGATCTGCATTTTACGATTATTTAAGAAAGGGCCTTTTCCAAATCACAAACGATAGCCGGTTTTTAACGATCGCCCTTTTCGATTTGGATGGACTGAAAAATGTGAATGATACCTATGGTCATGCCGCGGGAGATTTTTATATTTCTCGGTTTGCTAGTCGCTTTTTGCCTTTTGTCCAAAACCAAGATATACTGGCAAGACTAGGAGGAGATGAGTTTGGTTTGATCCTAATACATAATGAACCGAAAAAATCCATTGTCAATCTTCTCGAACATATTAGAACCGCGGTCGAAGGAGAGATCGAATTTGAGTCTACCAAACTCCAAATCAAAACGAGTATGGGTTTTGCTTTTTATTCAGAAGATGGAGTTGATCCTGAAACTTTAATGGCCGTTGCCGACAGTAGAATGTATGAAAACAAACGGGCACGTAAAAAAGGAGAAATTTTATAACCTCAAAATAAAATCTCTGGATTTAACATTTGTCTAATAAAGACAGATGAGTTTACGTTCTCCATTATTTTCAGAGTCCCTTCTTCCTAATGGCACCAAATTGCCAAACCGAATTGTTAAAGCAGCAATGGAAGAAAATCTTTCCAATCCAAAATTAGAACCAGACAAAGCTCTTTGGAATTTATATGAAACCTGGGCACTCGGTGGAGTTGGGACAATGATCACAGGAAATGTAATGGTAGACCACAGAGCCATGACAGGACCTGGTGGTGTGGTTCTAGAGGAAGGCACTCCCTTGGAAGGATTTCGCCAATGGTCATCGAAAGCAAAAGTAGCAGGTGGAAAGATCATCATGCAGATCAACCATCCTGGCAGACAAGTGTTATCCAAGTTAGGTGGAGAGGTTTGGGCTCCTTCTGCAGTGCCGGTCGATATAGGGAAATTTTCTAAACTCCTTGGCAAACCTAGAGCTATGACAGAATCAGAAATTGATGAAACCATCCAAAGATTTGCAAAAACTTCTCAGTTGGCGGAAGAATCTGGATTTGATGGCGTTGAAATTCATGCAGCACATGGATATTTGATCAGTCAATTTTTATCACCTATTGCTAACCGAAGAATTGATAAATGGGGCGGTAGTTTAGAGAATCGATCGCGGTTTTTGACCGAAGTGATTCAAGTGGTTCGTAAAATAGTAAAACCGAATTTCATTGTTGCTGTAAAACTAAATTCTGCCGATTTCCAAAAGGGTGGATTTCAGTTCCAGGATGCGAAAGATGTAATATTCAGATTACAAACGTTAGGTGTTGATTTTATTGAATTATCTGGCGGAAACTATGAAGCTCCTGCTATGCAAGGAGAATCTCGTGATGGTTCTACCATTTCCAGAGAGGCATATTTTCTGGAGTTCGCCAGTGAAGTTTCAAAAACAGCAACGGTTCCTATTTTAGTTACAGGTGGAATTCGTAGGAAACAAATTGCAGAATCGGTTTTGGAATCTGGCGTTCCTTTAGTGGGTATGGCTACTGCTCTTGCCCTCAATCCCAATCTTCCCAATGACTGGAAAGAAGAGGAGAAAGAAAAAATTCCAGTTTTGCCAGAACCAAACTGGAAATCGAAAACATTAAAAGGTTTGGCCAATATGGCTATGGTTCGTTACCAATTGAATCGATTGTCAGAAAATAAAAAACCTCAAATTAAGGTATCACCTATCCTGCGTCTTTTGATGGATCAAATTCGTTTGGCTCGTTTGACTAAACGATACCAAAAATGGATTCGAAACCACTCTCGTTAAGAAAGTTTGCCATTTCTCTTATAAAATTTTTCACGAAACCCAATGGCAAATTTAACAAGTAAAATGAGAGCAGGCACTTCAATGAGAGGACCGATCACTCCTACAAAAGCAGCCCCACTCTGGATTCCAAAAACACCAATGGCTACTGCGATTGCCAATTCAAAGTTATTCCCAGTTGCTGTAAAACTAACAGCCGCATTTTTAGAGTAATCTACCCCTAATTTGTACCCGATCCAAAGACTTAGAAAAAACATAATTCCAAAATATAAAAGAAGAGGGATTGCCACTCGAATCACATCATCACTTAACTCAAATATCATTTCACCTTTCAAACTGAACATTATAACAATGGTAAATAATAGTGCTATAAGTGCTAAGGGTGAAATTTTTGGAAGAAACTTAGATTCATAGAAATCTTTTGTTCCCCATCTTTCAAATCCATATCTGGAAAGGAACCCAAGAAAAAATGGAATTCCTAAATAGATGCCCACAGTTTCCGCAATATCTGAAATCTGAATTGAGACTTCCGATCCAACCAAACCAAAATAAGGTGGGAAAATGGTTATGAATAAATAAGCATAAAAACTATAAAAGAAAACTTGAAATATACTATTTAAAGCAACTAAGGCAGCTCCATATTCTCGGTCTCCCTCTGCTAAATCATTCCAAACAATCACCATTGCAATACAACGTGCAAGGCCAATCAAAATCAATCCGGTCCTATATTCTGGTTCATTTCCTAGAAAAACGATAGCCAAAAAAAACATTAATATTGGTCCTATGACCCAGTTTAGCAAAAGAGAAATACTTAATAGTTTTCCATCTTTAAACACTTTTCCCATATCTCTATATTTAACTTTAGCTAATGGGGGATACATCATAAGGATTAAACCAATTGCCAAAGGGATATTGGTCGTTCCAATCGAAAGAGTAGAAAATTTGGAAACAACAGAAGGACAAAATTTTCCGATCAGTAAACCGATGATCATTGCTCCAAAGATCCAAAGGGTAAGGAATCTATCTAAAAAAGATAACGCTTTCACCTAACAACATCCTACTTGTTCATTTGTGTTTACTGTTCTATTAGTGGAACAACAAGACGTATTTGATTTTTCTAATTTTGGAAAGCTAACAGCATCTTTGGGGATACCGCAACTAGACGATGCTTTGCATTCCGTTTTCCCATCTTGTAATTGAATGAGAACTGCATTTTTCATTGGAATCATCTCCGATACAAAGTATTGCCGCATTGCCAATTTTTGATTTCCAAATTCAATGCGTAAAATTGCATTTGAAGGTATCTCCATTACATTCATTACTTTTTTGATAATTGAATTCACCTTAGAAAATGTCATCGATTCAGTATTTTTTTCAATGGTAGGTTCTAATACTTGCAAAATAATTTCAGTCCAAAAATCAGAATTACCACCACAATCTACCGATTGAATCTTTGCTAATTTGAACTCTGTAATATGATAATTTGGAAATATCGTTTGTCTATCCCCGTATTGAAAATGTAAATGAAATTCAGGATATAAATCTAAGTTGGTTTGAAAATCTTTCCATGTTAGCGTGTTCATTTTTTTTCTCCTATAATTCTTGGTTTACAAAGTTTTCGCAATATTTGCGAATTTCTTCCCTTGTGTTTGCAAAAGCGGCCTTCACTTCTTCTTCGGTGCCTAACAATTTGGAAGGATCAGAGAAATTGTGGTGAAATCTTTTCGCATCACTTGGAAAATACGGACAATTTTCTTTTGCGTGGTCACATACAGTGATGAGAAAATCAAAAGGAATGTCTTTGTATTCGTTGATATGATTGGAAGTATGATTCGATATATCAATTCCTATATCTTTCATTGTGGCAATGGCTTTAGGATTGACTCCGTGGGTTTCTATCCCTGCGCTATAAACATTGGCTTTGTCTTTTGCATAAAACCGCATCCAACCTTCGGCCATTTGGCTTCTGCAACTATTCCCTGTACAAAGGATTAATATATTTTTAGTTTTACTCACAACAGCTTCCTTTTTGTTTATTTTGATATGTTTGGATTGATTGGATATGCTCTGAAAGTTCCTGATAGGCCTTCGACAGATTTTCCCAATGAACGCAGTAACAAGAGGAGGTGCCTTCCACTTCCCCTTTCACGAGTCCACCTTCTTTTAACTCCTTCAAATGTTGCGATATAGTTGATTGTGCCAATGGCAGGATTTCAACGATCTCTCCACAAACGCATGTTTGTCGGTTGGCCAATACTTCTAATATCGCAAGTCTTGCCGGATGGGAGAGAAGTTTGGCAAATGAGGCAATCTTTTGGATATTTTCTGGGAATTCTGTTTTTTTGTTAAGAGCCATAGTATATCGTAAATATACGATTAATAAATCCTTAGTTGCCGTCAAGGGAAAATTCCAACTTATTCAGGATGGTTATGGTATTTGGGAAAAAGCTTCCCTGGAAATTCCAGGGAGTTTCTAAGGGAATTCAAATATGTTTTCGGAAAATAACAGGGCGTTTTCTTATAATCCCGAGCTATCGGGAATGACCACTGGTTCATCCGAAGTGGGAGTCTCCGGTTTGACATCAGCAGGTGTGTATCCGTTATCATTTTGTGATGGTTTGGTTCGGTTATCCCATTCGGCAGGATTTGGTTTTTTGTTTCCTTCCACAGAGAACAACCAACCATCTTCTTTCGAGTTTTTTGTTCCTTGCTCGTGAGGATATGAATCGATAGGTCTAATTGTAATAGATACGTATTGAATGATTCTTTCGTCTTTGACGGGATCCAAATAAGACAAGCTGTCATTACGCCATCTGTTTTTTGTGCGAGTTTCTCGGCGGAAACTTTTCATCACTAAATCAAGATCTTTGGAATACTTTGCAAACTGAGCCCTGGTCGTTTTTGCCTGAATTACATAGTACAATCCACCTTTTCTATGAAATAAAAAGCGATTGGAAACAAGTTGTTTTTGCTCTGTATAGTGTAACACAACAAAGACAGATTCATCAAATCCGGCTACTTCATTCTCCAACATTTTTTCACGAACCAACTTTAAGTCGGGATATTTTGTCAAAAACGTATCTACAGTTTCTTCAATAAACCGATCGATATCGTAATCTTTGGTGCGACGAGCTACATCAATTTGCAAAATAGCTTCCCGGTTCGTTTTGGATAACTGGATGCGAACCGTATCGGGATAACGCAAAACAGACTTTGCCCAACCCCTAGGATACTCAAACGCAAAACTTAAGGAATCTTCGATCCATGTTGCGGCATCCAATTGAGAAAGAGTAAGACATAATAAAACAAGTAGGCAAAGTCGCTTTTTCATACTTAGAATATCGGCCCCGAGTACCTTCATAATTGATAGTCAGTGAGACCTTTTCGTAAATCTTGCTCTGGAAAAAATCCTAAATTTGCAAAGGATTGTTCATCGTAAATTGCCACCGACTCTAATAGTGGTTGGAGAGGGGAACCGTGAAAAGGTTTCCTCCTGATGAAGGAAATAAACCTAAACATCAATTCTACAATTTTACCCCAAACACCTCCTACAGGGATCGGGATTAAAAACTTTCCGATGATACCAAGCTCTTGAAAGGTTCGGATGACTTGGTTTACGGTAACAAATTCTGGATGAGAAAATACATAAACAGGTTGTGTTGATTTTCCGTTTAACGTTTGTTTTGTCCATAAAGCAAGTGCTTTTGATGCATCTTCGATATGTATCAAGGATTTTTTTCGATCGGATGAAATATAAGGATATATTTTTAGTTTGGCTAAAGATCGTAATTTTGAGATAAAACTTTTTGTACTTTTTCCGTAAATACTTGCCATGCGAAATACGGAATAAGCTTCACTTGAGTTTAATACAAAATCTTCGGCAAGTGCTTTCGTTTTTGCATAAATGGTTTTTCCCGTCCTTTCACTGCCAATTTCTAAACTGACTTCTTTAGATCCATAAACTGAAACAGAACTTACAAAACCAAAATGGGGAATGT
This sequence comes from Leptospira soteropolitanensis, assembly GCF_026151655.1. Lineage (GTDB taxonomy): Bacteria > Spirochaetota > Leptospiria > Leptospirales > Leptospiraceae > Leptospira_A > Leptospira_A soteropolitanensis. The sequence goes on from NZ_JAMQPN010000012.1 coordinate 56,005, forward strand.
TTTTTGATTTTGCAAATTCTACGAGTAGTTTTGTGGAATTAACATTAATTTGGTGATAAAATTCTTCGGTAACTTTGATTCCGGAAACGACAGCAGCTAAATGAAGTATCAAATCCACAGACTCGGGAATCATAAAATCCTCTATTGAATTGATTTTTGTAAGATCCCTTTCATAAAACTTAAAGTTTTTATGAAAACGAATGGAGTTTGGAAAGTTGGCATAACTTTTACCAATGGCAATGATTTTAAAATCATCAATCAAACTATACAAAAGCTTTTTTCCTAAGACGCCACTTCCTCCAGTAATTAGAATCGTTTTTGTCATACAATAAATACCATTTGAAACCAACCGACCATAGCACCCAGGACCGCACCAACTAAAATTAATAATAATTCATCTTCTTGAAATGCAGATCTTAAAATGGATTCAAATTCTTTCGGGGGAAGGGCGGACATTCGGTCTCCCATCATGGTTTTAATTTCTAACGCTTCCCCTAAATATTCCTCTAAATGAAACGATTTTTCGACTGCATTGTCTGCCATCGCTACAGCGATCCTTTGTTTTGCGGTATCAAACTCTTCCATTTTTCCCGAAGCAAATAATGCTGGTTTTGCGAGGAAAGTAACGGAATCCACATGTGAGATAACTTCCTTACGGATAATACTGATTATATCTAAAGATGCTTTTCCAAAAATAAGTTCCGATAGGATGTTTTTTGGAGTAAGAATTTTTTCGCTTACTAGTTTTGCATAAAGTCTGGAAACTTCGGATTGCCTTTTTAAAAATAAACCCTGGTAAGTAAAAATTCCTAAAAACTTTTTTGGTAAAAGAGGGCGAAAAATCATTTCTAATGCAAGATAATTGGTTAGATATCCAACGATTACACCTTGGATAGGAAGAGTCCACGCAAGTGGATAATAAATCATAAAAACCATTTGCACTAGACCAAGTAAAAATCCAAAATAAAAGCCAGACCTTTCAATGAAGCGAAACTCAGGAGCTCCCACTTCTTTAAAGAGTTCAACCACGAGGCCGACATTTTTACCGGAAAGTTTTTTTAACACTAGGGCTTTAACGTCAAATAAGGAATCGATATCTTTTTGAAGTTTTCGAATCACTTTCCTGATGGTAACACCACTTTCTCTTTTTACCTTATGGTAAATTTCTTCCCGGACTACTTCAGGGATCATATCCCAGAGTTTCGGATCTAAAGCATCGGAAAACTCTCTCATCGTATAGCGAATGCTAGGCTCTAATGCCGGTAAAAAAACTAACTCCGCTTTTTTTGGGTCTACTTTTAAAAAAACTTCTTTAATGTTGAGAAGCCGTTCCGTGATGACATCAACGGATTTACTCGCCATTTTATGAGCCTTTCTTGGAATGATTCCCTGCCATCCAAAGTAGGGTGGAATTCCCACAAATTGGATGGGATAAAACGTCATCTTAAGGGCAAGCCAGTTGGTCACCCAGCCGACAAATCCATAGGTAAATGGAATCATCAGGAGTTTCCACTGCTCAGATGTGATCCAATTCTCCCACATATTTCGCTTTGAGTAAGCCCTAGAAGGGAAGTCTGGGGCAATCTAAATTCCTTTCGGATTTGTTTTTTCCCTCAATGGTCTTTGGGTTTCTTTTTTTTGCCGATACCCCTAAAAAAGATTTGCTTTGTGTACGGAAACGAACTACAAATGGTACACTTCGGCGACACTTAGGTATTTCTCGAAGTGCATTTGGAAAACAGTGGTTTTACCACAAAGCGAATTTTGATTAGAGGGTAGGTCTATGCGCGTTCGAGGAATCTTTACTGTTCTCGTTCTCATCTCATTGGTTTTTGTCGGTTGTTCTCGGAAAAAGAAATCGATGCCGTTCTGGTTCCTTTTAGGGACTGGTGGTGCGGTGGCTGATTCAAAGACTGGTCTCGACACTCCTCCTGATTCGAATGGTGTTCCTCTTCCTACTCCTGGGGATTCTGTCGGAGTAACCGATCCAGATGAAGTTCCTGGCAATCAATCCGAACAAGAAGTGCCTAATCATGGCCCTGCTCGCGTAATCGGAACCATCGTTCCTGCAATTTCTGGTGTCCCCGCGAATGTTGTCTGTGGAAATCCCGGTGCTCCTGCCGCTCCTGGATGTGTCGATCTGACTTTAATTGCAGTTAGAGTCGAAGTTGCCAATGGAAATACAAATACTCTTGTCGCAACCACAAACGCGGGAGCTGATGGAAAATTCATTTTTGATTTAAGTGATCTTCCTAACAATAACTATAGAGTACTTATCAATACAGGATTTGGACTCAATTACACCTACCAAGATTTTTCCTATGTATTTGATCCTACCCAAAACCCATATACTTTAGTCAATGTAGGTAACCTTCTCGCCGAACGTTTGTATTACGGTCAAGGTCCGGCACAATTTGTGGGAGTGGTGACAAGTCCTGGATTTTCAGGTGGCGGTGTTGTCATACCTCCAGGTCCCATTGCAGGGATTACTGTATCTATTGTGGACGCGAATGGAAACACTGTCGCTACCGGAGTGACAAATGCAAACGGATCTTATGTAATTAATATCAACCCTTTACCTAACGGAAATTATACTGTGGTCTATTCAGGAGATTCTGTAGAAGTATCAGGGCAACCTTTTGCCAATACTTCAGAATTTATCCATTTTACCTTTCCTGGAACCAATCCAAATACAGTGGCTGTTGTTGACTTGGGAGAAACGAGTCTCCCTTGGATGGCAGCGACAGAGAGTGACCTCCATTTAACAGGAAACATACTGAACGGTGCAATTGCTTCAGATTCTACATCTGTCTTTACCATAAAATTAAAGAATGAACAAGGCGCTATTTTACAAACGGCACAAATTACGGGTAATGGAAGCTTTATTATCGAAGGAAGTTATCTTTCAAACGGTGTATATTATTTAGAAGTATCCAATCCTGTATTTTATTCTGCTTCTCGATCGTTTTTGTTTACTGCATCGCCAACAGGCGGAACGAAAAACGTAAGTTTAACAGATCCGATTTTCATGGTGGCAAAACCTTCTTTTGTCACTGGGTTTGTCAAAGATGCCAACGGAGACCAAGTGGCGGGTGCTGTGATCAATGTAAGGCCATCGACAAACCAAGCACCTTCCCGCATCCTTTATTTGAAAGATGATCCAATTTTAGGAAATGCGATCAAACTTTGGATTGTAGAAGCCTTGAGTGCAGTTGCAGGAACTAATTGTTCTTTAAACCAAACGGGTTCTATTTGTGCCTGCGCTGTGAATCCAACGGCTTCCTGTTTGGTGTCAGCGCAAGGTTCTGGACCTTGGGCTTACCAAACTTATGGAAATAAACTTTATGAAGTCAATCCAAGTACCAAAGAAGTATCTTTTCTGGGAGCAAGTGGGCTTTGGGCTTATTACATTTCTGCTCCTGGATTTGAAAACTACTGTGGTTCACAATCCGCTCCTTGTTCATCAAATCCTTTACAAATTAGTTTGAATGGTAACAACTATAATGCGGGAACGATCTCACTTACATCCATAGCGGCACGTTCCCAAATTGCTGGAACGATCTCGGTTCGTGATACGGCACCAACAACCAATTCCATTCATACAAACCAGTCCGGACTTTTTGTGGTTCTTTTGGGAAATACTTCGGCAGATGGTACTACCTTGGCCCATATCACAACAACTTCCAGTGGGCAGTTTAGTTTTGGTGGAAGTTCTTATGTAGTTTCTTTACCAACGATCCTTCCTCCTCCGTTTACGAACGATGAAGCTGGTCGCGTGGGATATGCATTGTATCAATTGGGTTCTGGTCTTGCGACTACCTTATCGCAAACACCAAACGTAGCTCGTAACAATGATAGTTCTGCTTCTGTAGATATCATTAATGGAAACGAATACAATTTCCGCCAAAGTTCTTATCAAATGATTGTTGTGGATCGTGTGGCTCCATCTTACCAAACAAGTTATTTATCATCCACCAGTTTGCGAGTTGATACATCTTCTGTAGCCACAAACCAATATGCTTCTTCCCCTGTTTTATATAATGTAAACGGAGTTGTGATGCATAGCCCAAGGGCCACAGTTACGGGTGTGGTGACGGATGCTGTGTCCACTCAGAACGTGAGTGGTGCTACGGTGACTCTTGGACGTCTTGTGGGGGGAAATTTTTCTGCTGATGTCCACAGAGACTGCTCGGGTGGTTTTGATTCGCCAAACTGTTCTGTTTCTTCCACAAGAACATCTGGTTCAGACCAATTAGTTGGATCTGTTACTTCACAATCAAACGGAAGTTATAGTTTCCCATTCCTTTCCCCTGGTTCTTATCAACTTCGTGTGGAAAAAAATGGAATTACCACTTACTTCCCTGTAGAAGTGGGAACTGGTGGTGGGACGGTTGTGGTCAATACTCCAGTGATTACCAATGACGGTCGTGGTCATTTAACAGGATCAGTGCGAACTCCGGGAGGATTTTCTTTCCTTGGAACTTATTCTTTAGAGATTGTGGATCCAAATGGTGGTGTTTTACGTCCATCAGCAGGAGTCCAACCTGCGTCGATTGCAACAGGATCCACTGTATTCTCTAATGCAAGTCAATACACAATATTTAACATCAATGCAGGTCGTTGGAAAGTTCGTTTTGTTTCGGCCGGGTACCAAACTGTGGAAGGTATTGTGGATATCCAAGCTGATGTCACCACAAACTTCGACATCATAACTTTTGTTCCTGGCAGTCAAACCAGTGGATCTATCTCTGGACGTACCTTGTCAGCTCTTTATAATACTGGAGTTTGTAACCTAACGGCACGCATTCGACCTGGCGTAAATGTAAAATCAGGGGCTTATGCGATCGACGCCAATGGTGTGACAATCCCAAGTGTAAAAACGGCAACTGACGGATCTTATGTGATCCCTTCGGTTCCTCCTGGAAACTACACTTTAGAAGTATCTGGTTCTGGAAAAAGGGGAGATTGTACTTCCGTTTCCGAAAATTATGCAACAACCTACAGGACGGTGGTTTCTGCCGGTTCAGAAACACCTGCAAACCAAAACATTCTAGTCACACCAATTCTTGCAGATAATGAAATTCGAATTGTGCTTTCTTGGGGGGCTAAACCACGGGATTTGGATTCCCATTTGCAATATGGAAATGCGGCGAATGACAGAATTGTTTGGAATAATAAAACTCCTCTTGGTTCTGGAAATGGTAGCTTAGATTATGATATCACTACTGGATATGGTCCAGAAACTATCACCGTGCAGGGATCGATTTGGAATAAACCTAACCGTTATTACAGTATCTATAATTGGTCTGGTGAAGCACTTATGGGAATCTCAGGAGCCAATGTGCGGATCTTCAAGGGAAGTGTAGGAGAAGTGAGAAACTATTCCATTGCGCCAAACCATTCGAATCGCTGGTGGAAAATCTTCTGTATCGCACAAGATAAATCCATATCGGATGTGGGAACTCCTGGTTGCAGTGCTTCCAATTTTATAGAAAGATCAATGTATTATTAGTAGATAGTTTTTTTGAAACGGCCCACATGCATTGCGGATGCCGTTTCCAATTTCTTTACCTATTTTAATCTAGGAAAATTTAGGAAAGGATAGTAACGGAATACTGTCCTTTTTTTTCATTCACTTGTAAGTCTAAGTCATAGAGATTCGATAGATTCTTATCGGTTAACACTTCTTTTTTGTTCCCAAAACTGATAACGTTTCCTTCTTTTAATAAGAGTATTTTAGAAAAGTCTTCGGGGATCTCTTCGATTCTATGTGTGATGAGAATTCTTGTCATTTTCGGATTTGACATTTTTAATTGAGATAAAGATTTTCCAAAATCCGTTCTCGCTGTAATATCTAATGCAGCTGTGGGTTCATCCAAAACTAAAATTTCTTTTCCCACACCGAAAGCTCGTAATAATAGAACCTTCATTTTTTCGCCGGAAGAGAGAGTAGAGTATATTTGATTTTTTTTGTGATTGAGGCCAATGGAATCTAACAGAGATTCTGCGATTTTTTCTTGTTCTATTGTTGGTTCTTTATAGAGACCAAGAGTTCCGATGATTCCAGTCAAAACCATTTCAAATGTGGAAAGTCTTTGTAGTAGGGTTTCTTGGTGGCCGGGTTGCACCATTCCAATTCGATTTTGTAAAGGTGCCATCGGAGTTTCCCCGTAGGTTTCGCCAAATGCAGAAATAGATCCTGTTGTGGGCCAAGAATAACCAAATAGTAAATTGATTAGGGTTGTTTTCCCCGCTCCATTTCTTCCAATGATGGCAAGAGAATCACCTTGGTTTAAAGAAAAATGAACTTGGTCTAAAATCTTTTTGTCGGTTCTTACAAACGAAACGGAATCAAAACGAATTACTTCACTCATTTGATTTTTTAAATAGAAGTTCGATTTTATTCACGGCAGCAGAGAATACATCGATGTTATCTAAATTAAATTTTGCGAGTAGGATTTTGTCAATGGCATAAAACCCTTTTTTCTGCTCATGATAATCGGCCATCATATTTGCCATATATATGACTTCGACTAAATCACGTAATTCTGCTGGAGCTAAAAATGGTTTGTGATGGTATTCGATGGCAACACGTAGGTCGAGAGGGAATTCCCATTTTTCGGCAAGAAGGGCACCTAGCTGTGGGTGGCTAAGTCCAATGGCCATCTCTTCTAGTAGAGTTGAGTTTCCTGAATCAACGCCTCTTTGGTAGGTCTCAATTTTTTTGAAAAAGGCCCGATCCACTGATAGTAAGAGGAATTTTCCTATATCGTGTAACAAAGCACTTACGGCAATGATATCTGCAATTTTGTTTGTATGATTGTTTTCTGTGGCCAAATAACGTGCGTAATAACTGCACCTGCTGGAATGGTCCCAAACATCCATCATCTTTCCATATTGGCCATCCATGATTTTACGGACTCCGGAAACATAGAGAAGATTTCGTAAGTTCTTGAGGCCAACCACTTTGACTGCTTGTAAGATAGAACTGACTTGGCTACGGTTTGCAAAAAATGCGGAATTGGAAAGTTTTAGTAAATCTGCAGAAAGTGCAGGATTTTTTTCTATTTCCTGAGATATCATATGTAAGTCAGAATCAGGGTTGTTGCAAAGTTGGATGATTTTTGTAAGAGAATGCGGTAATGGAGGTAATCCATCAATTTCGTTTAGAAGTTTTGTTTTTAGGTCTGTTTGGATTTCTACAGGAGTTGTGACTTCTGGAACAGATAGAGTAGCGCGTGTTATTTTGTCATTGGTGAAAATTTTGAATTTTTCCGAGCCAATCCCTGAATTTTTTAATAGGAGTTGAATCAGTACTAATCCTAAACCTGCGGATTCTGTGCTGTCTGAAACATCAGTAAAAGCATCAGAAAGGTCATTATAATTCTTTGCCACTTCGATTCTTCGGTTAACTCGTGCTAATTCCTCTTTGGTGATAGGAGCGTTGTTTTCCACAGCAAAGTGAATGGATTTCCCCTCGACTTTCATGAGTAGGCTAATGTAGTAATTTCCTCCATCTAACCGACTCAATTGTTCATTCCATTTCATGATGATATTTTCTTGGAATCGGGACATACCTTTGGCATAATCACTAGCATTTTGGATGTCCAAATTTTCTCGAGTGAAGTAGTCGCGTTTTGCATTTGCCTTGTTGGCGTTCATGAGGAGTTCTTTGAGGACTGTGAAGATGACTTCTACTAAATAAAGTTTATCCATATACCCCATTACATGGACAAGTAATGCGTATATCTCCTGATTTTGTTCTTCTGTAACAAAGTAAAAGTTAATTCTGGATTCTTTTGAGGTCTCTAATTGAGAGATAATATCTTGAAAATTCACTAACGTCTTTTCCCGTAACACTCTTATATTTTAATTTCTTTTGGACGCAATAGATATTTTTTTCCCATCCGATTTCTATTTTGTCCCAGGGGACTTGTATAGTGATGATAACAGTGGAGGAAATCACTATGGATATGTTAGACCAAATGAATTTGCATTTGCTTATGCAAGAGAGATTAGAAAAAATTTTAGAGGATATGGAAAGAAGACCTAAGGGGAAATCCAAAAAAACAAAGTCTTTGGATCGGATTCCTGCAAATAAGGAACAAGCTGAGTGGAATTTACAAGAAATACCTGTTCTATTCGGTGCTTAACTTAGTGAAAACCGCAACCAGGTGTTGAGGGTTTTTTTATGAATGATTTCGGAATGGTCTTGGTCGGCCCACTTTGCCAAATCCGCTATCGATGGGGGAAATCCCTGAAAAGATTGTAGGGAGTATGTTTGATCCTGGATGGATAAAAAATTCATTTCCTTGGCTTCGGAGAGAAACCGAAAACCGGGTAAGGATTCTTTTTGATTCAGTTCTGCCCAAGCAATTTGATTTTTACCTTTTCTTTCACCAGAATACAGACGTTTGGTGGTGATCTCTAGGCTTTTTTTTCTATTGATATCCGGTAAATAAAACCGCTCGTATCCGGTTCCTTTACAATGAGATTTTCCTCGTTCTGCGAGGTAACTCACTCCGCTGACAAAAAATTCCCTTTCTTTGATTGCTTCTGTTATGGATAAAACCATTCCCAATAAATTCAAACTAGGATTGGTATAATGTGGCCAAGTTTGGCCTAAACTATTCTGAAATAAATGCTCTGTAATTTGATCAAGAGGGTGTCCTGTATTGACAAGAATTTTTGGATTTGATAGTTCAAAGATATATGACGATCCACCTAACCAAGTTATGATGGGAATTTGTTTTGGTAAATCTAGCAGATAATGGTAGGTTGTTCCTCTACCCGAATCAAATGAAACGATATAATCTGGTATGATTCCATTCGGTAATAGATATCCAATTGCGGTGTCACTGGCAAAAATAAGAAAATGGTTCCGATCTTTTTTGATCTGAGGTAAATCGAGTTCTAAACCAGGACTAGCACCCACAAATAAAACAGAGGTTTTTTTTCCAGAAAAGGATTGGAACCAATGGATTCTAGTATCGTTAGAAAAGAGTCCGGTTCTATTTTTTAAGTAGTTGTGGGTCCATAATTTACTGAAATGTTGGATGGTGTTTCTATTAATATCTTTTGGAGAAAATTGTGATTGGAAGTTGTTTTGGCAGTTTTTGATAAGTTCCGGAAACGTTCTTTCGTAACTAGGTGTAATATATAAACTCCATTTTGAGTTTAAGATATGGGAACCATTGGCAAGATTTCGAATTTTTTCTTTTAGTTCTGACCAATTGGGGTCGGTACCAGTTACCAATAATAAATCGAGTCCTTTTGCTTTGGCCAGTTCGTTTAGATTTGTAACTTCTTTTTGAAATTCATTTAATTCATAAATTTCTTTATGAGGCTCCCAGAAAACGATAGTTTGGTGTTTATTCTGCGTTTCTAAATAAGTTCTAATAATATGTAAAGCCCCAACCCCAAGGATGACGGGAGTTACAGCAGAACTTAAGCCCGATAGAAATCGGGAAGCCTCCTTTTCAGGGGAGACTCTCGAGTGTAGGTAAAAATTGTCGGAAGTTTGAAAGTTATAGAGAAGGTTGTTTTGGAAGTGTGGGATTAGAGGAATGGGAGTAACCTCTTAGTCCTCATCATCCTCGTCTGAATCTTCATCGTCTTCATCAGAATCGTCGTCGAAATCATCATCGTCGTCTTCGTCTTCTTCTTCGGCATCATCCCCAAATTCATTTTCGTAACCATCATCCAGTTCTGGTTTACGAGCTTCTTCTTCAGGGATAAAATCCTCTTCGATATCCTCTTCTGCATGAGGGGCAAAAGAAGTTCCTGCGGTGGATGTAACTCCTGCCAGTTTGTCTTTTTCAGCTTGGAGAAGGGCTTTTTCTTCAGAAGAAAGGTATTTCCACTGAACCATATCGTTAGTAAGTGCGTATAATGCTTGAACCGTCAATTTACGGTTTTTTAACTTTTTCGGGAGTGTGATCTTTTCAATTTTATCGATCGTGCTGAAACCGGCCACGCAAGTTTCGTATTTTTTTTCCCGGCAAAGTTCTATTAAGGATACGATATCGAAGTCTTCTTTATGCGATTGGCTCATTTTCTTTGATTCCCTGATGGAAGAGAGTGGAATGTTAGACCAGGTTGAGGGGTAGGGGTCAGATGTCAAGGTAAAGTTCGAAAACGGGCTTTACAGGCTCTCTCCCAGTCCAAACATGGGGAAGGATCGTCCAATATATGGGATTTATGAAAGCCTCCCTCATTTTAACTGTTAGTTTATGTCTCATTAGCTGCGCTCCGGCAAAATCTTCTTACTTCGGTGAGGAGTCTTGGTCGGGACTTACCGTAAGTGGTGCCGAAATCTTGTTTTCCCAACTGGAAAAAGAGGAAATAGCACTAAACGTTTACTCACCCGACTGTGTTCCTTGTTGGAAAGAGATACCAGCACTCAATTTACTTCATGCAGAAATTGAAAGTCGGTTTCCTTCCAAGGCACTGTATATGGTGGTAGATCCATACCAGATTGTTCCAGATATAACCGAAGAGCGCCCGTTTGGTGAGGTGTATAGGTTGGCAAAAACACGAATGGAAGCGGAAATCAAAAACCGAAAAATCCAAGTGCCTATAGTTTTTATGAAACCTCCATTTCGTGTGAAAGAAGGTGGGCTCATTACCGGAACTCCAGAGACAATGCTATTTGTCACGAAACCAATGCGGTTGTATTATAATTTTTTAGGTTCCATTTCCGAACAAACATCGCCTGATGTCATTAGAAAAGAAGCAAAGTTTAATTTCTTTCGTTACCAATTTGGAATGGAATCATTATGAGAGCCGTTTTCATCAGATTTATTGATTGTGAGGGACCAGGAATTTTAGAACCCTTACTCCGTGAAGCTGGTTATAGAATCAGTTACCAAAACGCTTATGACAGACGGATTCATTTGATGCCTGAAATTCATTTGAATTTTGATTTGATAGTGATGTTAGGTGGCCCACAGTCGGTGGCCGATCCTGACGAACAAGAGTTTTTTAAGCCATATTATGATATTGTAAATAATGTTGTAGCCCTTCCGAATAAAAAATTAATTGGAATTTGTTTGGGATCTCAGATCATTGCAAAGGCGTTAGGTGCTAATGTTCGTCCTGGAACGAAAGGCCCTGAAACTGGTTTTTCTGAACTTCATGTTTTAAAGCCAGAACATCCAATTTTTCAAGGGATTCAAAAAGAGTCAATTTTGGCATTTCACTTACATGAAGATATTTTTGATATTCCCGTAGGAGCCGAACATTTGCTTGCAAGTGATTTTTATGCAAACCAAATGTTTGCTTATAAAAACAGGGTATTCGCTTTCCAAACACACTTAGAACCAACGTTGGAAATGTTAAATGTTTGGCAATCTGTACATAAGGACTTTATTGCAAAAGGTACAGGTGATTTTTCTCTGATAGCAAACAAACAACAGGTTATGGCGGAAACGGCTAAAACCATATTTCGAAATATTATAAAATTATAACGGACCCGGTATGTTTCAAAAAATATTAACAATTTTATTCGGCAGTAAATATGATAGGGATTTAAAAAGACTAAACCCTATTGTAGAAGCTATCAATTCTTTTGAGCCAACAATCAAAGCGATGGATGATGAAACTTTGTCACAACAAACAGCAAAGTTCAAAGAAAGGTTGGCCGCAGGAGAAACTTTAGATGATATTTTGCCGGAAGCCTTTGCTACGGTTCGTGAAGTTTCCTACAGAACTTTAGGTATGCGTCATTTTGATGTGCAGATGATGGGTGGTATTTCTTTACATTGGGGTAATATCTCTGAGATGAAAACCGGGGAAGGTAAAACTCTTACATCGACTTTACCTATTTATCTCAATTCTCTTTCTGGAGAAGGAGTCCATGTTGTCACGGTAAACGATTATTTAGCAAAGCGAGATGCAAATTGGATGCGTCCCGTATTTGAGTTTTTGAAAGTCTCCGTTGGGGTCATTCAACATGACATGGATCATGAAGAAAGGAAGTTGGCTTATGATGCTGACATCACTTATGGAACGAATAATGAGTTTGGTTTTGATTATTTAAGGGATAACATGGTGAGTTACAAAGAGCACCGTGTGCAAAGACAGCATAACTTTGCTATTGTGGACGAGGTAGATTCAATTCTAATTGACGAAGCCAGAACACCATTAATTATTTCAGGTCCTGCGGAAGAATCTACAGATAAGTATCTAAAAGTTAATAAGATTATCCCTAAGCTTATTGAAGGTGAAGATTTTGAGATCGATGAAAAGGCAAAAAACGTCATTTTGTCGGAAGCAGGAGTTCGTCACGTCGAAGAATTGTTAGGTGTTGAGAATTTATATCATTCTGAAAATATTGAATTGGTTCATCACGTTCAACAAGCACTTAAGGCACATAAAATATTTTTTAAAGATAAGGATTATGTTGTCCAAGGTGGTGAAGTCATCATAGTCGATGAGTTTACAGGCCGTTTGATGAAGGGACGTAGATATTCAGATGGATTACACCAATCATTAGAAGCGAAAGAAGGTGTACAGATCGCTCGTGAGTCTCAAACATTGGCTTCCATAACTTTTCAGAATTATTTCCGTATATATAAGAAGTTAGCTGGTATGACAGGAACAGCAGATACGGAAGCTGAAGAATTCAAAAAAATCTATAACTTAGATGTAATTGTAATTCCATCAAATTTAAAAATCCAGCGACAAGACATGGCTGACCGCGTTTATAAAACAGAACGTGAAAAGTTTGATGCGGTTGTAAAAGATATCCAAGAAAAAGTATCTCGCAAACAGCCAGTTTTAGTGGGAACGATTTCTATTGAAAAATCAGAAGTTCTTTCTAAACTTCTGACTTCTCATGGAATCTCGCATAACGTATTAAACGCAAAACAACACGAAAGAGAATCTGAAATTGTCGCAAACGCAGGACGTCCAGGAGCCATAACCATTGCTACTAACATGGCGGGCCGTGGAACGGATATTGTTCTTGGAGGGGCTCCAAAGTACAAAGAGGATTTGGAAAAATTGGACGAGCGTTGTGATGCTTTAGGAATTAAAGCAAAAGCTGAACTGGAAGTTGTTTATAGTTTTCGCGAAAATTTGATCAAACAAAAATTTGAAGATGCCGAATCCAAAATTTCTGAAATCAGGAATGAAAACATTAAGAAAGATTGCGAAAAGATTTTATCCGAAGCTAAAAAATGGAAAGTTGATCATGATTTTGTGATTGGTGCTGGTGGTTTACATATCATCGGGTCAGAGCGACATGAATCGCGTCGGATTGATAATCAGCTCAGAGGTCGTTCCGGTAGACAAGGAGATCCAGGATCTTCCCGGTTTTATTTATCCTTACAAGATGATCTGATGCGTATTTTTGGATCCGATCGAATTGCTCGAATTATGGATACATTAAAGATGCCAGAGGGACAAGAGTTGGAACATAGCATGGTTTCCAATGCAATTGCACGTGCGCAAAAACGTGTAGAAGGGCATAACTTTGATATCAGAAAACACTTGTTAGAATATGACGATGTGATGAATCGACAAAGAATTTATATCTATGGAATTCGCAATGAACTTTTAGATAAAGGAAACATGTCTCGAACCATCGTTGATTTCTTCGATGAAGTTGTTGAAAATCAAGTAATTCTTTATTGCGAAGGAAACAATGTGGATGCATGGGAAGTTGACTCCCTCAATGAGTGGATTCAAAGTTTAGGTATCTCAGAGACAATTGATCCTAAACAATTTAAAAAAGAATCGAACCCGCAGCTCAAAGTCTTTGAGGTACTTTCCAAGTTAGTAAAAGAATTATATGAATCAAAAGTTTCTTCTATTGGAGAAGAAGTATGGCGATCGATTGAAAGAAATGTGTTTCTAGATATTTTGGATCACAGGTGGAAAGAACATCTATATGCAATGGATCATTTGAAGGAAGGAATTTGGACTGTTGGTTACGGTGAAAAAAATCCTTTGATAGAATATAAACTACAAGGATTTAAGATGTTTGACCAATTGGTTGAAAATCTTAAAAATGAAGTAGTTTCCTTCTTACTGAAAATAGAAGTGACTGACTCGGATCGCAACCAAGATGAATCTTCACCAAAAGAATACAAAAAAATTGGTGAGGAGCAAAGAGCCGAGGTGGATATGTTTGGAAATGAAGTTAAATCTAACAAAACTAAGCCTCAAGTTTCATCCACAACTAGCTCCGGTGGTGGTTCAGAAAGAAAGTCGAGCCGTAGAAAAAAATAGATTCGTCTAGCGATTCTTTGACTAACATCCAACTCTTACTTTTTAATTAGCATAAATTCTAATTTAGTGTGGGTTGGATGTTTAATCATTTGAAAACCTAAATTGAATCAGTATCTGAAATAAACTATAATCTATTCTTTACGGTACAACCTATTTGTTTCATTGAATGGTTTGTTATTAATCATTCCACTGACTTCGCAACTACCCCGTCTATGTCTGAACCATTTGTATAGGAATGAGGATATACATAACCCGATCCTGTATTAGGATTTGTAACTCCTGATGCCGAAGTCATTTTAATCAATTTAAATCCTGAAGTTTTAATTTGATTTAAGGCGGTATTATCGCATGAAGGATTTGTAATTAAGTCATCAATGTTAAAGCCGTCACCTCCACCTAATAAAAATCCATTGCCTGTGGATGTAAAAAGTTGTTCTAGCGACAAAAGATTGGAGCTCATATTGTAGAGAACCGGTCTAAGCCCACCAAATCCTGGCCAAGATGAAATTTTGTTACTATCTGCAGCAGTGGGATTAAATCCGCTGAGATCAAAACCACAGTAATTTGTTCCGTCATAGGAGACTTGCACAACCATTGGATCAAAGGCATAACGATCACTACTCTCAGTGACGCGGAATGGGTTTTCAAACACTATAAAATCGATTCCAGAAACATTTTTTACGGTTTTACCTCCCCAAGAAAGAATTAACGTTGCACCTGTCCCTGTTAGGTTAAGTGCATATACATCCAAAGAACCTGAAAGTTCTCCACCTCCACAAATTCCATTGATGGCTTTAGAAGAATCATTGAATCCACTCACAGTGGAACTGGCAGAAACAACCGTATTGGCTATGGGTATACTTTGAGGAAGAATTTTGGGAGGACAATTTGTTTTGCCGCTATTAGAAATTTCTCCGACGGCTAAGAGTGCCAATACTTCGTTTTGCTTATCATTTGTGTTTGGTGAACAAGAAATTAAGAAGTTAGCTATAAGCATAAATTTAAAAGTTATATATATATGGCGAAAGAATGTATACATTTGATTACTCCGTTTGACCCTAAAAAGATTTAGGGTCAAATTTGATACCCTTACCAGTTAGTTGGATTTAAAGAAACAAAGAGTGCTTTACTCCAACCGAATCCACCGCAACCCGTCCTTGTTGGATCAGCTGAACTATAATTAGATAGGTTTACGTTTTCTGCTTCTGTAAGTGTTGCAAAGTTTGGATAAACCGTACAGTAATAGAAACATTTACTTGCTGAATTTTCGCAGCCAGTAGTTGTAGGGGCAGTCCAAATTACTTTTGTATATTTACTCGGGCTATAAGTGTCATTAGGAAGATATTGGTAGATAAAAGTTCTACCAACTATATCAACAGAAATGATTCTTAAATAACTACTGCCAGAAGCCCATATTCCGAATCCAGATGGATCTTGAACGATGGAAACATTCGATGTGAAGCTGGAGCAAGTTCCAGCGCTACAAAATCCGCCTTTCCAATAACCTCTAATTTCAGCTAAAGAATCCATAACACTGGATTTACCTTGTTGTTGACCGATGACTAAGCCTGTCAGTAAGTTTGTATTGGCCTCCGATTTATCTACATGACCAGCTTCAGTGCAGGCAGTTATTACGGCGATCGACAAAATAGCGATCGTTAGTTGCAAGTTAAGTTTCATTTAGATTCTCCTAAATTTTTTTGAATTTAGGGGAACACGAATTGGAAATAGATTTAATGTCTTCATAACTTGAAGAGACTTAAAAACTAATAATAGAATTCTAAGTAAAAATTTTTCCATACGGGTGCCCCGAGTTTGCCTTCGGGGCCCCTTTATATTGTTTGTTGCGTTAAAACAATATAAGTGTGCAAAGTTCCCAATCCACGAGAAAACATTGCGGGGAAGATCTGGCTCATCACCTAACTTAATTTAAATTAGATGCATTACAGTTGCGGGTCAGCACAGGAATTTCACCTGTTTCCTCCCTGAAGGTAATGTCAGAGTTCCCACCTCGTTATTTTTTGTCAATGAGTTTAATTTATTTTAGTTTTGTCTGATAAAGATTTTAGAAAGGTTGTGATCAATTCAATTTCTTGATCGCTCATTTGGCGGATTAGATTGTATTGGTTCATTCTTCGAACCGCCTCTTTCAGAGTAGGTACACTGCCATCATGGAAATAAGGTGCTGTAAGTCCTACATTTCTTAAAGGAGGGACTTTGAAGAAAAAATTGTCTTCATTATTTCCTGTAAATTCAGCTCTTCCTAAATCATTTAAGTTATACGCATACGTTGTATCCAATTTTCCAAATTGTGATCCACCAAGCAAACTTTCACTGTGACAGTTCGTGCAGCCAACATCAAGAAATAATTTTAATCCATCTAATTCGGATTTACTTAACGATAGTGGACTCGATTCAAGAAAGCTATCAAATTTTGATTTCGATATAAGTGACCTCTCAAATGCTGCTAATGTTAGGCGAATTGAATGGATGCTGGGATTTGGTGACTCTGGAAATGCATTTGCGAAGAACGAGGTATAACTTGGATCATTTTCAATTCTTGTTAAGAGTTCTCCTTCAGATGGTAAAGACATTTCTAACGGATTTAAAAATGGATCGATTGCTTGGTTATATAAAGAATCTCTTCTCCCGTCCCAAAAAATAATAGATAAGAACCCAACGTTAAGAATGGTAGGGGTATTTCTTTTCCCCAGTTGTCCAAACGTTCCACGTGAAGTGGCTTGACGATCCATACCTGCTGCATTTCCATCTATCGGATGACAGGTGAGACAGGATTGAACATGATTGGAAGAAAGTTTGTTATCTCTAAATATTTTGTTTCCTAATGCTATTTTTGTCGCCGTGTCCTCCTCTGAACCGGGAGCTACATTGGGTAAGATTCCTATTTTTTCTCTGGCGATCTTTTGCAATTCGGAGGCATAAAAAAAATCTCCGAGGAAGATTGCAGCAAATGTTGGTATGATTGATTTATCATTTTTATTATCTAGTTGCCCGTATTGGCAGTTAACTATAATTAAGTGGCTTGATAAAAGAGTTAGTAAAAAAATATTACTTTTGTACAAATTGCATAAATAACTGCGTATCATAGAGACCAAACAGAGATTCGGCCATAAAATCATCAATGATTTTTTTTGTTGGAAATTACACTGAGCGTTATTCACCCAGTGTCTTTGCTCCTGATACTTTGATTGTCAGTATTTTTATTGAGTATGAAATGAATTGGTAATGATCGCAATGGTGCTTGCAATTTCTCCAATCTTTTGACTGACTTGGTTTAAATCCTCAGAATTATTCGCGAGTTGTTGTGCATTCCCCGAAAGTGTATTGATTGTGTTCACCATATCTTCTGATGCTTTTTTTTGTTCTCTGCTGGAAAATTCGATGGTTTCAGCCATCTCTTGTAGACCTTTTAGTTCCGTTGTTACGTTAAGTAAACTATTGGATTGCGTTGTCATCTCTTCCATTAAATGATTCACGCTAGTTTGCATTCGGTTGGATTGTTCTACGATTTCTCCAAGAGCATTTACCGTTTCATGAACATGATTTGCTCCTAGATTTACAACAGAGTTACTTTTATCGATGAGACGTTTGATGTTTTTTACGGATGATTGGGTTTTGTCTGCTAGTTTTGAAATTTCCTCTGCAACTACAGCAAACCCCATTCCTGCATCTCCTGCTCGTGCCGCTTCTATACTTGCATTTAACGCTAGTAAATTGGTTCTTTCTGAAATTTCCGTAATTAAATCGACAATACCAGTAATCTCTTGGGTTACAGATCGGATTTCAAGCATTGCATTATCTGTGTTTTTTACTGAAGTATTACCTAGATTTGCTAAATTTGTAGAGGTGATTGATTGGTTCGTTAATTGAATAAGTGCTTTTTCAATATTCGAAATTGATCCTTCGATCGTCTTCATCTCCTCTGTAATTTTATTAATGTTATTTGTTTCGTTTGTAATAAATTCGAACATAATTTCAAATGAAGTTGTTAATTCTTCTAGCGATGCGGCTGATTCTTCAGATACTGAAGCTAACGAAGAAGCGTTATCGGAAACAGAAATAGCATCTTTTTTTAGCTGATGGGATGACTTCTCTGCATTGCTTACTGAAATTTTTAACTGGTTCATAATTTGATTGAGATTTGATAAAAATAGATTAATCGATCCTGCAATTTCCCCTATTTCGTTTTTGCCAAAGTCAGGGATTTTTTTAGTTAAATCGGCTTCACCGCTAGAGAGTTCATTTACTTTGGAAAGGACTGTTATTAGAGGTTTGTTAATGCTTCGAAAAATGAATACAACAAAGATGCTAGACATAACCAAAGATCCCAATGCCAAAAGTATGTTTATGTTTCTTTGGAAGGACAATAGCTGAATTCGATCATCAACCAGTTTTTTTAATATTTCAATTGAACGGTCTTGGATTGATCCTATAATCAATGTTCCATTGTGAATTGAAGTGAATAATTTATTAGAAGATGATGGTTTATAAGTCGTTATAATAAAAGTTTCTTTTAATTCTTTGACGTAATTTTCACAAGATATATTTGCAAATTTCTTCGCTTCTATTAATTCTTTTTCATAAGGAGATATGTCTTCTATAGATTTCGTATATGATTTTTGTATTTCCGTACAATTGGTTTCTATAAAATTTATAGCGATCAATGCTTTTGTAAGGTTTATACTAGAGTATTGTTTGTTTTTATTGTTAACGATTGAATATTCATCACGAACAATTTCCTTCAAAGTTCCGATGTTTTTTAAAATTTCAGGCACTCGAAAAAAAATAATCTCCATTTGGTAATATGAGTTTACTTCGGGATCTAAAATTAAATTAGAAAAATCTCCGATCTTAAGTGCTAATTCTTGTGTATCATTAAGAAATTGAATGCTTGTAGATTGATCAAAAGATTTGATCGCTGTGTACCGTGCCCAGGCAGTCAGTAATTTGGGATCTTCTGCAAGTAAATTGGTCTCTTCGATCGTCTTTATTGCAGTTTCAATGAGGGGAACCAAACTATCAGTGTTTTCTTCGCCAATTTTTAATTGTTCTAAACCCTTTCTATAAGCTAAATAAATTGGCTTTAAAGCTTGTATACCTAGCTCTTCTTTTTCTGCAAATTGAATGGTCCCATTCAGTGAACGTACTAAAATAAGCAAAATGATGAATAGCGATGCAATGAGTGGCAAAGGTAAAAGTAATAATCTAACTTGAATGGAAAACTTTGAGAGAAATTTTGACATAAGACTTGGTATCTTCCTGTAATCGACGAAATAAAAACCTACATACTTTCTAACGTTATTTGATTTTCAATAAATCAATCATTTAATTTTATTGGGTAAGAACGGTATGTTTATGAGAAAATCCCTGATACTTGTATGTTTGTTAACCGGTATATCCTGTGCTCGTACGTTGGAAGTAAAAAACCAAGAGAGTCTTTTTGAAAATTGTATGAAAACATTTAAAGATGAAATTAAATGTCGGGAATTTATGTCGACCTCGGCAAAAGAGATCCAATCCGAAGAAGAACAACGTGAAGCAGCTTTGGCACAGTTAACAGTGGAGCAGTTAGCTGGAATGAAACTTCGAAAAGAGATTAAAGATACTTTGCCTGGGAAAAATGGAAATTTTGTTAGGGGATACATTGGAGATCCTGATGAGATTAAACGTGGCGGTGATCGTGAATATTGGATTTATAAACGTCCTATCAGTAAGTATGACAGCGAATCTCTTCCTGATAAAGAAATTACGGTAATCTTTCGACGTTCTTTCGTTGAGAAAGTTGATTACAAAAAACCTTAGCATTTGTTAGTTTTTTCTTTTGGGCATTTTGGTAATTTCCGAGATTTTACTGGGAAAATGATTAGGATTGAGGGAAAGAAAATTAGTCAGGAGATATTCTCTCCTGACCTTGAGTGTTTGCTAGTATACTAAGTAGTCTTTTAAGTCTACTGTTAATCCAGCAGCAGTAGTATAAGACTTGTTACAAGCGGAAAAAGCACCAGCAAGGGCTTGTTGCGCAAGGCCATAAGTGAATTGTGGTAAATTACATGGTTGAATAGGGTCATTTACTTTAGAAAGAACGCACTCTTTTAATGCTTTCAATTCGTCAGTTGTTCTTCCATCTAACTTTTTAGAGGAGCAACCTATGCCAGCATTAAAGTATTCTTTTCCACCTACACATGAGTTAGCTGCAGTATAAGCAGCAACACAATTTGCTGTAACCTCTGAGTCGACCACTGAGTTGTTTACTAAGTAAAGTAGAGCCGTTGGGTTATCTTCTTTTTTGGAACCAGAATCTGAGCAACTAACAAAGTTTGCTGTCATCAGGAGAGCCAAAGAGATTCCTACTAAACCAGATTTAAAGGATTTGTTGTTCATTTTCATCATATTCTCCTTAGAATTTAGCTACCATACCGACAATGATACCGTTTTGGTAAGAAGCCGGTCTTCCGGAAGTGTCTACGAATTGTTGACCAGGACCCCAATCTCTTCTTAAATCTACTTTCACTTGGAGGTTTTCCGTTAGGTCAAAAGTAGGTGTGAAGGTAAGAGTTTTGATTTGTCCGTAGTTACTAACGGCTCTTGTTCCAATGGAATCTTGGAATTTAAGGTCATATCTGTCTGCTGGTGTTACAGCAAATAGAGGAGGGTTAACTACGAGTGATCCACCATAACGTTTGTCATCAAGATACTCAAAACGGAAACCGAGTGCAAAGAAGTTCGTAAATTGATACTTAGCTTGCAATTGGTAAGTTTGGTAAATTCTCTTAATTTTGTTTTCACGACTTAGGTTTGTGTCTTTTGTTAAACCAGCAGCAACTAAACCAGGGTCTAAATCAGGAACAAGTCCTGGCATTGCTGTATCTAATTTTGTTTTTGTGACCCCACCTGCTTCGTATCCATACGCCGCTGTGTTGGTTTGACCACTTCTTTCACCATAAGTATAGTCAAAGATTGTTGTCAATTTATCAGTTGGTTTGAAGATCAAAATTAAGTTTTGGATCATCCAGTGGTCAGTGTGGAACGATGATTGTTTCGGAAAGGATGATCCTGTAGATTGTTCTAGGTAGTATAGAGCATTGTTTTGTCTGCCTTTGATGTTATCGTTAGCTTGCAATGTGTTCCATACAACTTGAAACTTATCAGGTACTACATCATACTTCACTTGAGTTCCAATCGCTCTTGTAGGGTTTGGACCGTCAGCATAAGCATGTTGTGAAGTGTTAGTTAAACTAGATCCACCCGCAGCATCACCGTAAGGTGATAATCCGTTGTAACCAAATTGTTGGCCGTTTCCTGTGTAGCCAGTTCCTTGGGCACTATTGTAGAGATAAAGACCAGTGGATAGTCTATCGTTGATTTGGAGGTTTGCTCTCGCACCTGTATGGATAAATGGGATTGTGTTAAAGAACACATAACCAATCGTGTAAGCGATGTTATCCTTTGAGTCAAGTAGTTCTAAACCAATATGTGTTGCCATTTTACCTACGTCAACTGTCAACCCTTTGAATACAGGGAAGTATGCTGAAACATAAGCTTGTTGTAACAACTGCATGTTATGAAGAGAGTTCGTTGTTTGGTACGGACGTTCTTGATACATGTTGTTTTGTCCGTTTTGCAAATCAATTCGGAATCCCCAAGGACTTTCCTTTTCAGCTAACTTTTCCATAGCGAGTTTTACTGCGTTCACAGCAAACTGCTTGTTGTAAGTGTGGAAAGTTCCCGCTGTATCTTGGGTAGCCCCTTGCCGGTTATTTGTAGTATAGTTATAATATACGTCCACATATCCGGAAAAATTTACCAACTCATACCAAGACTTATCCTTTTCCTTTTTATCCTGAGCAAAAAGGGAAGCCTGGGAAAATAAGGTAGCAACGATCGTCGCCAACAGAGTGTATTTATTTCTCATTTGCCATTTCTCCTATGTGAACTTGTTGTGCAAGTTGTGTACCAGGTTGGCGAGGTTGTCCTGAGTCTAAGAAAGAAAAAAAGAGAAACAGAGTATTTGAATGGGATATCAGCGAAAAAAAATAAGTTTTTGATTAATTAAAGAACAAAATGATCTTCAAAATTTTTATAATTTTAAAATTATTTTATCAGGTTGCTTATAAAATGAGCAGAGTGTTGCAAAAGTCTTGAATATTCATTTTCTTTAGGCGAGCGTAGGACAAGTTCTAGGAGTTGGTTTAAAAGGATACCGTACTTGGTTTTTGCCAGTTCTGGGTAGCTTTCTGCTAAATGGTTGCCATTCAATTTCATATCTGTAAGGAGAAGAGGAGGTTTCTCTTCCCAAATTCTTAATATTTGTAATGTGGTTTTGCCAAAAATTGGTTCTAGTTTTAGAATCAATTCTTTGTCGATAGGAAGACGTGTTTGGAAATGTCGTTTAACGGGCGCAAGGTATTCTTTTTTTAAAATAAACTCGTTTTCTTTTGCCTCACTTTCCATTTTTTCCCACTTGGTTAAGAAATCGAAAAAAAGTAAGCAGTCTTTTATATTTTGACCAGAAAATTTTAAAGTCCGAAGGATTGATTCTACCTCCTTTATGGAGATATCATCCAAGATGGCAAAAAAAGCCAATGCCAACTGTAAACCGATTAGATCTTTTGAAGTTTTATCTAATCTTTCCAAAACATGATTTTTTATCGAAAGTAACTTTGGTAAGTTAGGTAGAAAAATTTGAAAGATATTTTCCTCGACTAATAATTGAATCATACGAGATGGATAAGGACCTAAAAAAGATTTGAGTACTTCATCCTGAAACCGCTCTAATGAAATTTTTTTTGTGATTTGTTTTGTTTCGTGAATTGCTTTTTTTGTTTCTGGTTCGATCACAAAATCTAAAGTACTCGCAAACCTTAAGGCTCGAATGGGACGCAAACCATCTTCCGAAAAACGTTGGATCGGATTTCCAATGGTACGAATTGTCCTTTCTTGGATATCTTTTTGTCCAAAATGTTCATCTACTAGAAGACCTGTCGATATATCAAATGCCAAAGCATTCATTGTAAAATCTCTACGCTTTAGATCTTCAGACAATGTTGTACCAAATTCTACATGATCAGGCCGCCTACCGTCAGTATAATCTTTGTCAATTCGATATGTTGTGATTTCGTAATTGATCCTATCCAAAACAACTGTTACAGTACCATGCTCTATTCCAGTGTCTATAACTGTTCTAAATAAACGTTTGACCTGTTTAGGTTCGGCGTTAGTGGTTAAATCATATTCTTTCGGGGTTTTGCCCATGACGAGATCGCGAACGGAACCTCCGACAAGGTAACATTCGAACCCTTCTCCTTTCAGAGCAGAATCAATTTGTTCTAGGTGATTTAAATATTTAGTAGGAATCAGTGAACGTAAATCTATTGGCAATTTCGACATTTGCCTCTGAACACAATTTCGACAGATTCTGTGGAAAAACCTTTCAAGTGTTTGGCGGATGGAATTCCATTCCAAGGATCATCAATACATTCAATTTTGCCACAAACGTTGCAAATTAAATGTCCATGTGCTGCTGAGACTACATGATTCCCATCGGACTTTAACTCAAAGTAGGTGACTCTATCTGTTGAATGTAAAGAATTCAGAAGGTTTTTTTCTTCCAAATCAGATAGGGCTCTGTAGATGGTAACTCGATCCCAAGATTCTTCTTTGGGAAGTTTTTCCATGATTTCCTGGTGGTTGAGGGGTCTAGGAGATCCTTGAAGAATGGACAAAACTTGTTCACGATTTTTCGTAACTTTCAGTCCGATTTTTTTAAGTATTTGTGAAGGATCTCCTGCCATGATTTGTTTATCCTGTGATGGGGGAAGATTGTCTATTCTAAAATCACGTTTGCTTTCCAGATTTCCCAATACCGAATTCCCATTCGAGTATGCGTTTGTAAGAATTCCTCAATTTCCTTCCCCTTTGTTTTTTCTACAATGACAGGGGCTATTCCCAAATCCAGTTTACGATTGAGAATGATATCTATTTCTTCTTTGGCGGCTCTAGTGACTCGATCACAATCGTCATTACGATCTACCAGTTGGGTTTTGTTTTTTTCGCAGAAAGTCGCAGCTAAGAAAGGAGACCGTGATTCCAATAATTCATCTAATTGGCGAGTGGCGGATTTTTTACACTGAGTTAAAGATATCGCAACCGAAAGGATTAAAACAACCTTCATCCAAATTCGAAAAATCAAATTTTAGCATCCTGTGCCAAGTTGGCTAATTGGTCAGCTCTTGTATTTTGTTCGCGTGGGATGTATTGAATTTCAAAATTTTGAAATGATGTTTTTAAGGAATCGCATTTATTTTTAAAAACAAGTAGATCTTTGTTTTTTACTTTATATTCACCTTTCATTTGTTTAACGACAAGTTCCGAATCTAACCGGAATCTAATCTTTTGTAAGTTCTGTTTGATCGCCTCTTCCATACCCCGATACAGAGCCTGCCATTCTGCCACATTGTTTGTAGCATTTCCAATTTTTTCAGATAGGAAAAAAAATTCGACTCCATCATTGTCTTGAAACGAAACTCCGATGGCAGCAGGGCCTGGATTTCCGCGGGAACTACCGTCGCAGTAAATGAAGGTTGTATCTTTTGTCGACATGCCAACAGTCTTTTTGCGAACTCAATCTTCACCAATCAAAAACCTGAACTGATCATAAAAAAAACTTTTGGATTTTGATTTATGAAGGACTTTTTTCCGGCTCGGTGGTAAACGGAGCTTATTGGGTGGCGGGTGGATAACCCCACCCAGTCCAGATAGGGCGGGGACATCTACCTTAAAATCCCAACCTTCCCTAAAAAAGGAATTGTATGACCGAACGGGGATTGGGTGCCCTCACCATGTTTGAAAACCGCCTTCGCAAATTAAAGAAGGAGCGCGAAAAGTGGGCAAAAAGAGAATCAATTACGTGTTACCGTGTTTATTCGGAAGACATTCCCCAAGTTTCTTGTATATTAGATCGGTATCCGAATGGGTTTGTGTTATACGATAAAAGCTCTGTCCGCTTTCAACTAGAAGAAGGTCATGATGAACGTTTTGATCGTATTGCATCTATTGTCAGAGAAGTTTTTCAGATTTCCGAAGAACAATTATTTCTGAAGCGACGTAAAAAACAAAAAGGGTCAGACCAATACGATAAACTTTCGATCGAAGGAAACTTCGAATGGGTAAAGGAATCTAATTTAGAATTTCGTATTAATTTATCTGATTACTTGGATACAGGACTTTTCTTGGACCACCGCATCACTAGAGATTGGTTAAGAAAAGCCTCAAAAGATAAATCAGTATTGAATTTATTTTCTTATACAGGTGCATTTTCCGTTTATGCAGCGTCAGGTGGTGCTAAAAAAACAAAAAGTGTGGATTTATCCAAAACTTATTGCGAATGGGCTTTTAAAAATCTCGAACACAATGGTTTTAAGTCAACAAATCATCAAATAGTCAATGCTGATATTTTGCAATGGATCGAAGAAGAAACCAAAAATCCAAATAGAGAGCGTTATGATTTAATTTTCTTAGATCCTCCAACCTTTTCCAATAGTAAAAAAATGCGAGAAGAATGGGATGTGCAAACAAAACATAGAAATCTTCTTCTTTTACTTTTGACAAAATTTCTTACTGACAATGGAGAGATTTGGTTTTCTACCAATTTTAGAAAATTCAAAATGGAAGTTGCGGACGAGGAGTGGGGCGAACGAGGTTACCTTTGTGTCAATCGTTCTAAAGAATCGATTCCAGCAGACTTTCGTGATGAAAAAATCCATCAGCTATTCTGCATCAAACCTGAATCAGTTATTAATAATTAATATTTCACGAAGGGATCTATTCGTTCTGCGAGGATCCTACGATTTTCACCAGATTGTAAAGATAGAATTCCTCTCATAATTGCCTGTCTTTCGTTGCTCTCTCGTTTGGCGACAACTTTGAGTTGGTTTGAAATAGGGAGTAAGATTAAGTTTGCAAACGAGATCCCATAAAAAGTGGCAATAAAGGCTGTCGCAATTCCTTGGCCCAGAACTTTTGTTCCACCGTCTAAATTTTCAAGAACAGTGACAAGCCCGAGAACTGTTCCAATGATTCCCACAGTAGGTGAAAAACCTGCTGCCGTTTCAAAAACTTTTGCAGATTTTAGATCGTTCTTTTCTTCTTCTTCGTGTGCTTCCCATAAAATTTCCTCGATAGTCCTCGGATCTGATCCATCCACAATCAATTGTATTCCTTTTTGTAAAAACGGGTTATCTAGCTTTTTGGCTTCATCTTCTAAAGATAATAGTCCATCTTTTCTAGCTTTTTCCCAAAAACGAAAAAATACAAGTTTGAGATCTCTTTCTTTTTTTCGTGTAAGTGCGAATCTTGTGTCTCTAACTGCTTTCGTTACTTGGGAAATGGAATAAGATGCAAAGGTGGCACCTAACGTTCCACCTACGATCAAGAGCATTGCAGGGAGGTGGAAAAAAGATCTTAAAGATGCGCCTTCAATTAAAATTGCGACAAATACTGATAATACAGCCGCGAGGATTCCGAGTAGTGTTGAATGGATCATTGAATTCTTGCCTCTCTCACATCAGGTCGAACGCTCAACCTACGAAGTGAATCTTTTTTTTCTATAACTTCGTTCTTTAGTCTTTCCCAAATCACCGAATCTGGATTTTCTCTTATCCTTGCTGCAATGAGTGGTTCTACTTCTTTCCAGTTCTCTTGGTTGATGAATAGTCTAACGCGAGCTAACTCTAGTTCATTTGCTTGTTCGATTCGGTTTCGGGATCTATAAAATTTTTCCAATGCGCTCATGGTTGTGAGAGCACGGTTCCAATCTCTCAAAGATTCAAACATTGGTATCAGTGAGTTCCATGCAAATTCTTGAAATTCTGGATCAGAACTTAAGTCTTCCAGGATGGGAATGTATTCTGCCTCAGGGGTAGTGAATTTTAAA
Organism: Leptospira soteropolitanensis; assembly: GCF_026151655.1. Classification (GTDB taxonomy): domain Bacteria; phylum Spirochaetota; class Leptospiria; order Leptospirales; family Leptospiraceae; genus Leptospira_A; species Leptospira_A soteropolitanensis. The sequence continues at coordinate 83,192 of NZ_JAMQPN010000012.1, forward strand.
CTATTAAAAGCAATACGCAATAAATCAGGTTTGGGAGGTTCAAACTTTCTTGCCATCGTGATTGCATCTAACGCAAGTTTGTTTTGTTTGATGTTATGATAGAACCTTGCGTATTCAGCGAAGGATTCGTAATAAAGATGTTTGATTTCAATCGCGTCTTTACGTAAATCACCGGAAGAATATTTTAAAACTGAATCTAAAGCGATGACAACTTCTGGCGTTGAAGAATTGTCTAGTTTTTCATTAAAATATTTGAGTTTCCAGTCTGATGGAATGGTGGATGCGAATTCAATTTTTGATTCCATGTAACTTGGGTAATAAATATCGAAATTCCAATAGGACTTTCTGTTTAAAAGAGAAAGTGCATTGATATGGTGAAACTGATTGGATTTATTGCGCGTTGTCAGAATCATAAATGGATGTTGTTCTTGGCTCAATCTTTCAATATAGGAAATGATTTGCGATTGATTAGAGCTTAATCCTAAGACAACTGTTTTGCCTTTGATTTCAGAACGTTTCGGTAGAAAGGGGTTTGATTTAAAAGGTAAAACTGATTTATAAAAAATAAAATCCACTTCGTTAAACGCAATGTTGGTGATTGCAAACGGAATAGGGTCAAAGATCTCTTTTTTCGAAAATGGAGAATTTGTCCTTATAGTTGGTGGGGAAAAGAAAATTAAAACAATGAGAGTTGCGATCGCAAACATCAATAATCTTGGTGTTCGAATGATGTGTTTTTGCATCAAGTAAGGATACATCAAAACAGGAACAAATAACAAAGTTAAAATGGTTCGAATCCCAGTTGGTAAATTCCAAAAGTATAACAAAAAGGAAAGGCCTAGGTAGATGCTTGTTTCCAATCCAATGTAAAGATATTCTTTGTATGCTGTTTTGTTTGGTTTAAAAAAACCAACAATGGAACCAGTAATGATACAGAGAGCGATAAAAAAGGAGCTCCAATATGTCTGGTAGATAAAAAAGAAAAAAGCAAAAAGAAGAGCAACTCTTCCTATTAAGAACACCGCTTTTGTCTCTTTTTTTAAACCACCAAGTAAAGACAATACTCTACCGAAGATCACAGAAAAAGATATGGAAAGAATCAGAGGAATTTTGGGGCCAGGTTGAAAATAAATATGTAAAATACAATAAGAGATAAGTAAAGAAAGTGCTGATCTATAAAAAGGTGCAAATAACGGGTGTTTTCCGATCTTGGAACGTATTTTGTAGAACTTACTGGAATATGGATTCCGTTGGACAAAACTGCTAATGAAATATAAAGATAAAAAAATGTAAAGAACACCTAATAAAACTTTCATCGAATAGTTTTGGTTAGGTTCGAACAAAGAATAAAAAGTAAATGCAGTCACCCCGAGTGCAAAACTTAAAAAACGGAAATCTCGTAAGGAACCACCGTAAATGCCGACAGCGAATGCAGATAAAATTCCACTAAGTAAAACGAATTCGAAAGAAAAAATGTAATCGATAAGAAACTCTGGAGAATTTGCTTTTAAAAACCAGAAAATTTGAATGATAGCAGCAACTAACAGGGTGATGGCGATACTGGCAGGTAACGCCTGCTTGTATTTCCTGTAAATAAAACCTGCAGAAAATGAAATAACAAGTAAGATTTGTAATACGGGATAGGCGGTATCCGTGCGATCGATGAGGGCAAGTTCAGATCCGGCTACATAAAAAAACAGAGAGAGTACATAGCCAATCGATAGGCTAAGACTAAACTCCAATGAGGGGAGGAGGCCGGTTTCCCAGAAACGTTTCCATTGAGAATCCATAGAATTTGCTACCAAAGATGTTTCATAGCCTACATTCGCAAACTAAAGAAAATCTTATTTTATTTGGCGGTGCACAAAATGTTTGACCAAATGAGCCCTTGTGCCGATTTTGACTATAACTATGCTCACGTTTTTATCTATATCCTTTTTGGTTCTATATGGCTTTGACATTTTGGTTTTGTTCTACTTCGGGTTGCACACCTACCTCATGGTTTTTTTGTATAGTAGATACAAACAAAACTGTGCGGAAGACGAAACGAAGGTTCTATCCATAAAGGACAAAAACTTACCAACAGTAACCGTTCAACTTCCAATTTTCAACGAGTTTTACGTTGTGGATCGTTTGATTGAATCTGCATGTAATTTAGAATATCCTGCCAAAAAACTCCAAATCCAGGTCCTTGACGATTCCACTGACGAAACCATCGAAAAGGTGGCAACTCTTGTGGCTCAATACAAGAAAAAAGGAATTTGGATCGAACATGTTCACAGAACCAACCGTAAAGGCCATAAGGCCGGTGCATTGGATGAAGGAATGGCAAAAGCAAAGGGAGATTATATTGCTATTTTTGATGCGGACTTCACTCCCGATTCTGATTTCCTCCTTCGCACAATGGGATACTTTGAAGATGAGTCGATTGGAATGGTCCAAACTCGCTGGGGTCATATCAACGAAACCTACAATATCTTAACCAAAGCACAAAGTTTCGGAATCGATGGTCACTTTATGATCGAACAAGTCGCAAGAAACGGTGCCAGCCTTTGGATGAACTTCAATGGAACCGCCGGGATTTGGAGACGGTCTTGTATTGAAGATGCGGGTGGATGGGAACATGATACTCTTACGGAGGACTTTGATTTGTCCTACCGCGCTGAACTAAAAGGTTGGAAATTCCGTTACATTAAAGATGTAGTTTGCAAGGCAGAGATACCTGCCACCATGAACGCCTACAAAGCGCAACAATTTCGCTGGTGTAAGGGTTCCATCCAAACGGCGGTCAAACTCATTCCTCGCATTTGGAAATCCAAAGAATCTTGGAAAATCAAAGGCGAGGCAATCACTCACTTAATCAATTATTCTGTTCACCCACTCATGATCATCAATATCCTTCTCACCGCCCCACTGCTCCTAATGGAATACTGGGCTGGGTTTAAGATGGACGACCTCCCTATGGAAATTCTTTTTGGATCGGCGGCGGTCCTATCCGTTGGTTCAATGGGTCCTGTGATTTTTTACGCATATTCCCAAAGAGAGATCCATAAAAACTGGAAATCCAAATTGGTTTACCTCCCAATCCTTGTGATGATTGGAACAGGAATTGCTGTAATGAATACTTATGCTTGGGTAGAAGCAGTGTTTGGCATTCAATCAGGATTCAAACGAACTCCGAAACTCCGAATTGAAAAAGAAGGGGATAGCTTACAGGATAAAATTAAATATGTCGTTCCTGTGGATTACCGCGCCTTTCTCGAGTTTTTTATGGGTGTTTATTGCGTATTTTGCATCTACCTTTCCTTCATGGTTGGAAAACCATATATGATTGGATTTATGGTTCTCTATTCCATCGGATTTTTCTATGTCTCTTACCTTTCTGTGGCAGAGTCGTTCTGGAAATTCAAACCAGCGACCAAAGCAGAAAAGGAACTTCGTGCCATCGCTTAGGAAGAGCGATGGTACTTACTTGACGAAACCTTTCCTTCCAAAAAGCTGTAAATTCAACCTAGGTTCAGGGGTCATCCATGAGTGAAAAAGTCTACTGCGCGAACTGTTTGCATTGTGTTGTCGTTCGCCAATACGAGTCGGAGCAAGATAAATACATCCTTCGAGTCAAGTGTAACAAGAAGAAATGGTCAAAACGTTCCGGTGAAGAAAAACTTTATAAATACTTCACGGTAGCTCGTCGTATGCAAACCAACTGCGAGTATTATGAAGAAATGGGAGAGATTCTGCCTTATATCAAGAACTTGAAAAAAGAACTCCCAATCAAAGACGAAATCTACATGGTGAAAGCCGTCTAAATCAATATCGGCGTGTTGTTCCCCAGGTTACCTCGCGCCTTCGCTCGCAAACTTCACAAAACTGAAAATAAAAAAGAACGGACGATTCAGGGTCAATTCCTGATCCCCGTTCCTGCGGGCAGCGTTCTCTCTGATTCCTATCCCACTCGTGTGATTCATGGTCAAGTTATGCTTGCGCATAACGGTAAGAAGGTGCTTGCGCCAGTGAATGGAGTGGCAAGTCTTACGGCTGATCAAAAATATTTTCAAATTAAACAAGATGGTTCTTGGTCCACTACTTCTCCTTATCATTTTAGGTCATTTGATTTTCCTAATTTATTAGAGTCTTTCGACGAAGGTGCGTTATATTCTCTTGATTTGATGGAAATTCCTTTAAAGGATTACTTCCAAAAATTCAAAAAAGATTCTACTTTCAAAATTGTTTTATCACCATTTTGCAGATACCAACATTTAAACTTTGAAGAGATGATCCTTCGTGATATGAAGGATGCATACCAAGCATTTCTTGAACTTTTACAAACAATTTTTCCAAAAGCAGAGATATCCAATTTTTTTAAATCTCCTTCTTTAGATTATGAACATCCAGATGGAATTCCTGAGTATTTTTTACACAAACAATTGCGCGAGCCGTTGCATCAAACTAGAAAATCTTTGTTAAATCATGAAGTTCTGTTTTTAGGTGGAGAAACATTATTTCATATCTTACGGAAGTTGTATTATAATGAACCTTTTACAAAGAGGCATTTAGCGGTTTTTTTGGTAGATAGAAAAGGTAGAATGGATGTGGAACCCAGGCAGTTCTTTTTGACGAATGGACAGTCTTTATCTTTTATACCTGCAAACTTAGACAAACGATACAAAATTGCTTCTTTTGAAACTGTGTTTGAAGAAGTAAAACCAATGGATGTTGCTTCTTTAGGTTATTTCAATATATACGAACATTACTCTATTACACTTTATGAAAAACTTCCAGCATCCAGAAAAGAATTCAGTTGTATTGATTGTTTGGAGTGTAATAATTATTGCCCAACTCATGCAAACCCGGTCCAACTCATCAAAGGTAAAAACGAAGAGTTTGAAAAGGACCATTGTATATCATGTGGGATTTGCACAGTATATTGTCCTTCTGGAATTGATATTCGGAAAAGAATTGAAGGAGTTATGATTTAATAATCATTAAATTATGTTAAAGAACCTTTATATTCTTTCTGAAAATAGTTGGGGGGTTAAATCATCTGAGATCTTTGCAGATTTCTTTTATTTTCTTACCTTGATAGGATTTCTTGGTTATGCACTTGCTCATGTTTTACCAATTCCCATTTTACCGATCGCCATTGGATCTCTGATTACGCTTTTGTATTTAGGATTTTGTATTCGTGCGAACCAGTCCCCGTATTGGCTTGGCTTACTTTCTCAATTGTTAATTGTTTTTTTGATTTTGCCTGTGAACTGGTTACATCCTGTGTTGTTACCTGTCGCATTACTTTTTGCTTTGGTGGTTCATTATCTCCTAAACCAGCAGTATTCCTTAAGGGTACCGATTTTTAGTCTGGTTCTTCTTTTTGTTTTGATCTGGGATAGTGTCTTTTCCTTACTTGGTTATTCTTTTCGAACCCCTGTTGAACTAGTTTCTTGGACGGGGATTCCGTTTGAGTCTTCACTGCTTCCCTTGACATTACCTTGGTTTTCAGTTCATCCATTTAATAACCTTACTTTTTTATCATTCTTTGATACTTTGGGAATTTATGTTTTGGTTGGAATTTCCTGGGTGTCCTTTAGAAGAACCGTTTTACTTGGCTTTTTCTTGGGCTGGATTTTATTGTTTTCCCTTTGGGGGATAGGCTCAGGCCAACTAGGCTTTAATTGGATTCTCTCGTTTGCCTCACTTGCTTTCTTTTTGCATTTGAGCCCGGGGCGGAATTTTTACGGATCCTATTATGTTTCCTTACTTAGTTTTGTCATTTTACTTCCAATCGCGTTTTTTTTAGGTAAAATGGGGTTAAGTGCTGTTTTGGTATTGGTTGTTTTTTTTCTGTTAGAAGGCCTCTTTGTCAGGGTTTTTCTTGGAAAATAAGTCGATCTTGAAAAGGTGGGAGTAAGTTAACCGTATGAATCAACTTCTGGAGATTCTGGACCCTAAAAATATTATTTTCGATTTCAAAGCTTCTACAAAAGAAGATGCGATTCGAAAGATGATTTCTCATATGGTCGCCACACAATCGTTAGATCCTGCGAATGAAGAGGAAACAGTTTCTTCTTTAATGAACAGAGAAAAGTCTATGTCAACTGGTATTGGTAGCGGAGTAGCCATTCCGCATTGTTCTGTTCATTATGTGAATGAGTTGAAATGTGCTATGGCTATTGCTCCGCAAGGAATTGACTTTGATGCACTGGATCATGGTTTAGTTCAAATTTTTATTATGCTCATCGTTCCTAAAAATAAATTTCAAGATCATATTAAAACATTGGCTCTGATTGCGAAAACTCTCAATATTCCAGAAGAACGAGAAAAACTCATCAAAGCCAAAAATTTCGAAGAAATCCAAAAGGCATTCCTTTCGAAAAGTTAATCCAGTGAAGTCGGAAGTTTTCCGTTTTCTTTATTTTTTGTTACTGTTATCCTGTATCAGTAGTTTTGTATCAGAGTTTCACACAAAAGATAAATCATATTTGTATGCAGACTCTGGCATGACAGTCACTTCAACGCAAGAAAAGGATTTTATATTTTCCTATTTTCAGTTTTGGGAATCCTTAATTTTTGAATCAGGCGGAAAAACAGAAAACGGGGAAACTGTATACTCGCACATCGCAAATCGTTTTTTTTCTACTTTTCATTTGGCCATCTTTAGTCTTCTATTTGGCTCGATTTTGGCTTTCTTACTTTCTCTTGCTGCCACATATTATCGTTCCGGTGTATTCTACGATATTGTTTCTTTTAGCTCCAATCTCATTTTATCAACTCCTATATTCATAGTCGCCATCCTATTATTAATTGTATTTTTTTATCGATTAGAGATTTTCCCTCCTGGTGGGTATGAACCAGGTAACACGTATTATGTTGTATTGCCGGGAATAGCATTGGGTTCACGAATCTATGCAAGGATGTCCTTGTATTTATTGCCTGAAATTCGTAAGGAGGCAGAATCAAAATACGTTCAGTTGTTGCAGACACGTTCTTATCCTTGGAGCCATATCGTCGGTAAGGAAATTTTTTTAAAAGTCCTACCTGTTGCACTCATTCTTCTTGTCCTAGATTTTGGATCATTATTGTCGGGAGCAATGGTAGTAGAAGAAATTTTCTTTTTTCCTGGGATTGGAAAAACTTTATACTATTCGATTAAATCTATGGATACTAAGTTATTGGCAACGTTACTAATGTATTCAGGGATTTTATTTTATGTTTTGAATCGAATTGGTTTTTATCTGCAGAGATTTTTTTCCGGTGGGATTTGAAGATGACAATTCATTCCTTTGTGAGATTTTCCTTTTTTAGTTTGGTTCTTATTGGTGTGTTTGTTTTGTCGGCACCGACAAATGTAGATTTGAACAATAATAATTTACCTATGCTCTCCTCTGGATATTTAGCCGGTACTGATCGTTTGGGTCGTGATAATTTAGCTCTGTTTTGTTATGGATCTTTATCCACCATTATTCTTGTGGTGCCAGCCCGAATTTTGACTATTGCTGTTTCTTTCGTTTTATCTGCATTTTCACTGTATTTTCCTAAAAGATCGGAATGGATTCTATCTGGTGTTGTTTCTGTATCTCTTGCGATACCTTCTCTTTTGTCGGCTTTGGTTGTGATCAGTTTGTTGCCAGACAACCCTTTTGCAATTTTTATTGCTATTTTGGTTTCTGATTGGGCATTGTCATATGAAACGCTTACAGCAAAGATTCGCGAAATAAAACAAAGTTCGTATCTATCGGCATCCCTTTGTATGGGTGCTAAACCATACCATCTTATCTTGTTGCATTACCTTCCTGCCTTACGAGACATGTTTGGATTTTTGTTTTTTTCAGGATTACCTGGGGTAGTGATGACAACCGCATTGTTTTCCTATTTAGGAATCCAAACATCAATAGGCGAAACTGGTCCCGGACTTGGCGAACAGATCTCTTTTTCGAAAGATTATTTTGATAAGTCACCCGTTTCCGTTTTGCTTCCGATAGTCGCCATTTTAACTTTGGTGTATTCTTTGGGATCTAACCAGAAAAAGAATGAAACATAAAATTTCGGCACTACTCATCATCCTCGGACTATTATGCAACGTTCTGCCGTTGTATTCGATTGATGATTATTATAATTTCCCAAAACAAAGTTATAAAGGAAGCGTTACTTATGAATCCTCCAGGAATCTATGTTTATTTTCTTTCGCTTCCTCAAGTTCAGATCCCACCAAAGAATACCTTATCAAGGGAATCCCTTCTGTGTTACTTTCTGAACTTCGCAGTTTGGAATATACCTATGTAGAATATCCAAAACCAAATGTAATTTATCATTCGTTTGGTGAGGCACCAACTTCGACTCTGCAAGAAAGGATAGATGCAGAATCTCCTAATCTGAAAAGAAAAAAAAAGGAGATTAACGATGAGAAAGATCTACAAGATTTGCGGTCCGGTAAAAAACAACTGGCACCTGAAAAAGATCCGCGTTATGTAAAGGTTACGATTAAGCAGCTTTTGGACAGAAAACCTCCTAAACCTGATGAAGCTTTTGGTCTGGCCACAAAATTAAATTGTGATTATATGATTACTGGTTCTTTTGAAGTTAAAGATACTGAGCTTTTTACTAAGGTTTTTTTATATGATGACTTTGAAGGAAAAACAATTCCATTTGAACAAAAAACTTCCTTAACTCGTGCATACCAAGAGATGGGCCCGCTAGGCGAATCGATTCGAGAAAAACTACAAGGGAAGGATACAACGACTGTCGAAGTCTCTGCTGCAGGCGAAGAAGGGGCCCTCGTTTATTTGGATGGAATTTATTTGGGAAAAACTCCGTTAGTTGGAAAAAAATTTCCCATTGGGAAAAGATCCTTATTTGTATTTAAAGAAGGATTTCATCCTTACAAACAAGATGTTCAATTGGAGAAAGGTAAATCTTTTCAAGTCGATGTAAAACTTTCTTTAAAATTAAATAATTCTTTTATAACGGTTACATCCAATGTGGAATCTGATGTTTATTTAGGAATACAATATCTAGGAAAAACTCCTTTAAATCGAATTCCCATCCCAGCAGGCATGAATCGATTGCGGCTCTCTAAGGAAGGTTATATTGATAGCTTTCGAGCCGTCGACGCCGCTGACAATGGCGAGGTAAACGTTGATGTTGAGATGAGAGAGGGGATTACTGAAGTTTATTATAAAAATAAACAGAATGTTTTTTTAGATCATACTTATAAAGACTTTGCCACCTATTCTTTGTATGGTTCCCTTTTGTTTTATGCAAGTTATGTATATTTAAATTACGCATCGAGGCAGGCATATTCCGCCGCTAGATCCCAGGTGACACTTGTAAATGCGAGTGCTATTTCTTCTTTTTATGGAAATAATCCAAATGAGTTTTTCTTTTGGTATGGAGTTCAGAATTCTATCATTGATGATGCTGAATCAAAAGGAAGAAACTTAAAACGAATAGCAGGAACTCTACCTATGGAGAATCGAAAAGATCGTCAATTGGTGGCAGGCCCTATGGTGATTATGATGGGGCTAATGCTCGTATCGGCAGCTACTTTTTATATCCTTGGTCTAGATGAAGAAACTGTAGAATTTGGTTATTTACCTTTGAACCCGTCTGCTGTAAGTTACGGGCAGAATGCGCGTGAAGGTTATGGTTATATGCAATTTAATTTGCGGTACTGATTTAAAAACTGATTTAATTTTTTAGTTTGCTTAAGCTTTCCTTTTTTTTTAAGTTATGTTTGGCGATGATTCCGTCTTTTATTACCAAACAAATTGGAAGTATTTCTATTGATTGTTAGTTGGTATTTTGGAGAAGGATCCTCGGTTAAATCAATATAATCATTGGTTTACACGATAACAGAATTTTGGCAT
>NZ_JAMQPN010000120.1 GCF_026151655.1 Leptospira soteropolitanensis
AATGTAAATTTAGAACTTCATTAATAATTTCAGTTTCTCCATATGCAAATTGTTCTATTGCAGTTTTTTGAGCATTTTTTGTGATAGAAAACTTTCCCTCGTTAATCAGTTCTTTTATCTTTTTTAACGGATAATGACAGACACGCTTTTCCACTAATCCTAGTTTATTTAATGGGTAGACAATGTCAACTATTTAAAATTCTGTATTTTGAATTGAATTTTACGGTCTTG
>NZ_JAMQPN010000121.1 GCF_026151655.1 Leptospira soteropolitanensis
CGCTAGTACCAATTTAAATTTATAAGAAAAGAAAGATTCGGATCGAAAATTTTCGCGCTTGATGAGATTTCCCTTTCGACAATTATCTTTTTTCGGTAGAAACCTACTGCAATTAACATCCGCTTACCGCTGCGCTGCGGCACTTACGGCCTTGCTCGGTCTGCGACACATTCCTCTCCGGCACGATTTTTGCCTCCGCAAATATCGCGCCGACGCTAACGCCTAC
>NZ_JAMQPN010000122.1 GCF_026151655.1 Leptospira soteropolitanensis
CTTTCTTCTCTTATAAATCTAGATTGGAACTAGTGAATTAAAAACTCATCTTTCTTAGTTTAATGAGAAAATTACCTTCTTTAGCAAATCACAGTTTAATAAAAGATTATTTGGGTAGAGTTTCCACTACTAAAAGGCAGTTTTATATTAATTCCTCAACCCCTTCTAAAGAAAATTTTCGCGCGTTATTTTTGTATGATTTAACCTATTGCAAT
>NZ_JAMQPN010000123.1 GCF_026151655.1 Leptospira soteropolitanensis
GCTACGGACAACGTCGTCTCCCCTAGTTCGTTAATTGCAATAGGTTGAATCATACAAAAAAAGCGCGCGAAAATTTTCTTTAGAAAGGATTGAGGAATTAATATATTACTGCCTTTTAGTAGTGGAAACTCTCTTCAAAGATTCTTTTATTAAACTGTGATTTGCTAAAGATTTATATTTTTCCATTCAACGAAGAAAGATGAGTTTTTAATA
>NZ_JAMQPN010000124.1 GCF_026151655.1 Leptospira soteropolitanensis
GTGCATCTGTTGTCACACCAGTGGCATGGCAGAGTAGCTACGTTCGGTCGGGATAACCGCTGAAAGCATATAAGTGGGAAGCCCACCTGAAGATAAGATCTCCCTGAAGAGTCCAGGCAGACGACCTGGTTGATAGGTCACAGGTGTAAGTTCAGTAATGGATTCAGCCAAGTGATACTAATCGCTCGATCGGCTTGACCATATTACAAT
>NZ_JAMQPN010000125.1 GCF_026151655.1 Leptospira soteropolitanensis
AATTATCTTTTTCTGCAGAAACCTACTGCAATTAACATCCGCTTACCGCTGCGCTTCGGCACTTACGGCCTCGCTCGGTCTCCGACACATTCCTCTCCGGCACGCTTTTTGCCTCCGCAAATATCGCGCCGACGCTAACGCCTCATACTGAGGCTCAGCTACGAGGAACGTCGGTAAGCTTTTTCGTTAATTGCAATAGGTTAAATC
>NZ_JAMQPN010000013.1 GCF_026151655.1 Leptospira soteropolitanensis
TCATTAGGTTAATGAGACTTTGGGAGAATCGATGAATCAAAAATTTTTCATAACCAATGCGTTATGTGTTTTTTTTACACTAACTGTATCCATTTTTACACAAAAAAATAAGGTAGCAGGTTTTATGAAATTTATCTTTACCTTTTTACTGTTTAGTATCCCAATATTTGCAAAACCAAGTCTTCCGATTTCTTTTGAAGAAAATAATCTTTTTGGTTTTAAAAACAAATCTGGAAAAGTGATTATTAAACCGCAATACCAACATGCATTGGACTTCACCAAAGAAAAGGTAGCTTTTGTAGTAAAAGAAAACCAGTGGGTATGCATCGATACAAAGAATCAGGTTTTATTAGAAACTTTTGTGTATGATAATGGACCCGATTATTATTCAGAAAATCTAGCTCGCTTTGTCGAAAATAAAAAATTTGGATTTTTCGATTCACGTTGTCGGAAACAAATCTCTGCCGCTTACGACTTTGTTTATCCTTTCGAGAATGGACTTTCCATCGTATGTAATGGCTGCGAGTCAATCCCGGAGGGAGAACATAGCCGGATCGTTGGCGGAAAATATGGGGTTATCAACAAAAAAGGAAAAGTTGTCATTCCTATCGAATGGGATGCAATCGAATCGATTGATTTCAAAAAGAAATCAGCTACGGTGATATCCGACAAAACAAAAAGGAAAATTGATTTTAAATAGAAAACTAAAACAACTTTTGAATTTATAACAATTCACCCTCATTCATTTAGAATGGAATTTAATAAATTCCATTCTAGTACTTTTACGGTTGGTTTTGGGAACCTCGTCCCTTTGTACTACGACACAAATCAAAATACCTGTGACATTTTTTTAACAGTTACAACGATGGCAGTGACGGGCAACATCCGAACTATCGGATTTCTAAAAAATGAGCAGGAAATTTATAATTGGTCTATTGATTCTTTGTAGTTGTTCGCCGATTGCACAAGATACTAATACAAACATTGCCACGAAAGGAGAAATCGATTTAAGAAACCAAGATTTTCATAAAGCGATTCCCCTCAAAGGAGAGTGGACTTTTGATTGGGAAAATTTAAATCCGCCTCAACTTACGACCTCTACTAGTCAAATCAGCCAATACGCTACTGCAAAAACATCCAAACCAATGAAAAGTTTTTTACGAATTGGTGAGAGATGGAAGAACCATTTTAACGGAACTGGTTATGCAACGTATCAACTCAAAATCCTATTTCCAGAAGCCGCAAAAAAAAATATTTATGCTCTTCGATTTTTTCAAACGGGAGGGGCTGCTATGTCCGTTTATGTGAATGGAGAATTGGAACTTGAACTTGGGAAAGTAGGAACATCGAAAGACTTAATGATACCTACTCGCAGCTCCGGAGTCGTTTTACTTCCCCACCCTAATCTCGAAACCAATATTCTTGTGCATATATCCAATTTCTATCATGACGATGGTTCCTTTTGGTATCCACCCACTTTAGGATCATACAAAAAAATCAATACTCAAATATTCAATGAAGCAATAAAAGATGCCTTACTTACTGGTGCACTTATTTTTATGGCCTTCTATCATTTTACAGTTTTTATTTTCCGAAGACATAAAACCATTATTTTCTATTTCGGATTGTATAGTTTCATCATCGCATTACATTCTATATCCTTAAATGGAGATTCATTATATTTTCTATTCCCTAATGTTCCTTATCGATTGGCATTTGCTCTATCGCTAATTTTTTTCCTGGCGATGCCAAGTTATCTTTTGTTTTTATACCAAAGATTTCCTGAAAATTTTTCAAAACCCATTATCACGTTTTTTATCATTTCTTGCACAAGTTTATATATTTTTGTATTGATAACTCCTTCTGAATTGGGCTCACAAACAACCATTTATGGAATTTCTCTGACGATTCTTGCTTTATTTTATTCTATTGTTTGTATGATCCATGCTGTTTATCAAAAAAAAGATATGGCGATCCCGCTACTTTTGATTCAGTTTTTTTTATTCCTAAGTGCGATCAATGACACTTTATACTTATACGGGATTTTGAATTATTTTATGATTCTCAAATATTCCTATTTATCGACTGTTTTGTTCCAATCTCTTGTTTTAGCATCTTACTTTACTAAATCCTTTCTTAAAAATGAAATACTAGGAAAGGAACTTTCCTTACTCAACGAGTCATTAGAAAAAACCGTTATCATTCGTACCAAAGAATATAAAGATGCCAAACGAGTCGCAGAAGAAGCCAACCAATGGAAAGATAAATTGATCTCTCTTGTTGCACACGACCTTAGATCACCATTAAGCACAATTTACTCTGCACTAACAATTATTTCAGACAAAAACTCAACCGAAGAAGAAAAAACCCATATTTCAAAACAAGTTTTTGTTATTTTAGAAAATACTATGGCGACAGTGGAAAACCTTCTGAATCTTAACAGATTTCGATTGGACCAAGGCCAAATCCATTTGCATTTATCTGAGATTCAGTTGTCAGAGATAATCAAACCTTTAGCCGATTCTTTTACTTTTGACTTAAAAAAGAAGTCATTACAGTTAGAAATAGAGATTCCCGAAACAACGACTGTTTATGCTGAAACTTCCCTCCTACTTGAAATTCTTCGGAATTTGATAGCTAATGCGATTAAATTTAGCCATCCGAATGGATGGATCAAAGTAAGTATCAATCATCAGCAAATGTTCACAGAAATTTGTATCGAAGACAATGGCAAAGGTATACCAGTCGAACGACAAAAAGATTTGTTTTCAAAACCCATGACATCTCTTGGTACAATGGGAGAAAAAGGGTTTGGGATTGGGCTTAAACTTTGTATTGAATTAATGCGCCTTCATGGGGGGAGCATCCATTTCCAATCAGAGGAAGGGAAAGGAAGCAAATTTATATTAGAGTTTCCAAATAAAACTTAGTCCATCCGGCTACCTATACAAAAAACACAGATTAGGTGAATTAAATCTCAAGAAACCAATGCAGTTCTTAGGCATTAGCTAACTTACGTTCATTCAATTTGTATAAATAGTAAACAATATGAATCGATGTTAGAAGACAAATTCATAACAGATTGATAAAAAGACTTGTCAGACCTGAAAAACTAAAACAACAATTCAGCTCAATGGAAAAAATCACCCGAATGCTTTTTCTATTTTTGATGACCACAATAACGTCCTGTGTAACAGAAAGCATTGGGAACAAAAATGTAACTAATCATTTTGAATTCTACCTAGACACAAGTAAAGAAATTCCCTTCACCCAAATCCTAAAAACTGAAACTTGGTTCCAAATATCCAATACTCAACTTTCTTTTAATTTTACTAATGATGTTATTTGGCTTCGAGGAAAAACAAACGATATTCAGTTTGCAAAAGGAAGGATTCTTTCTTTAGATTGGAAAGCCCTAGACTCTGCCATTCTTTATTATCCAGTAAATCAAAAGGAATACAAAACATTTGAAACAGGAGATATGATTCCTAAGTCAAAGTGGACAATTCCCGATGCACTTTTCCCTAGTTTTCAGATTCCAAACAAAAAATTTGGAGATTATTTCTACATACGAATCCAATCCAAGTCATTAATTTCTTTTCCTATTCGTTCGATGGATGAAAGAGCATTTAACAAACGAAATATTTTAGAAACAGCAATCATTTGGATGATCTTAGGTATTTGTGCAGTAATGTTTGTATTTGCTTTATTCTATTTTTTTGCTTTTGGATTAAGCGAGTTCTTCTTTTATGCAGGATATGTAGTCTGCACTGTACTCTGGTACAATGGACAATATGGAAATGCTTATGATGTATTATGGCCAGAATCTCCCTGGTGGCAAAACAAAGCCATACTAGTATTTTCTACTCTTGGCATCCCTTTTTCTTTTCAATTTGTGAGAATGTTTTTAAATACAAAAGTAAACAATCCAACGATTGATAAGATTTTACTGTTCATGGGAATCATTGCAATGTTTTGAATCCCAGCAATTCTAACCTCTTATACAACAAAAATTTTTTCAAAGGAGAAAAACGAATCCTATTCTTTTTGATTAGCTGGGGATCTTATTTTATTGTGAGTTACAATACGATGTTTTACTTTTTGGGGATCCTGCCGTATTCAACTCCCCTTCTCTATTCTGCTGTATTTATTTTTCCCATCGATCTGTTTTTTCTATTATTCAATCTTTTACAAAAATATGAAACACTAGAAGGGGAACGAAATGAAATCCTCCATCGAATCCTTACATTAAATATTGATTCAAATCAAAACAAACGGTATTTGAAATCTAAGTTAAACTCCATCAATACAGAAGAAACACTTGCAAATCTAGAATTTTGGATGCGAGAATCAAAACCATATCTAGATGAAAAACTCGATTTAGAAATTGCATCAATGGCCATTGGGCTTACAGTCCAACAAACTTCCGAACTACTCAACTCCAAGTTAGGTGTTAGTTTCAGAAGTTATCTCAATTCTTTCCGAATTACAGAAGCTAAAAAAATATTAAAAGAAAACCCTGAAACTTCTATACTTTCAGTCGCTTATACTACCGGATTTGGTTCGAAAACGGCCTTCAATGTTGAATTTAAAAAATCAACTGGTATGAGTCCTTTGCAATACAGACAATTAGGTGAAACTAACAATTGAATTAACTTTTATGGGCCAAACACGGGCAAACCTTGGTAAACCTGACTGACTGCCGTTACACTGAGGGCAGAGCCAAAGACACGAAATCCATCAATGCCACCGTGGTAATAATACCCTCCTCCCCAACTTCCGAATGTAATTCTTTGTAATATAGTACTTGCCGGACTAACATTCGTTTGTGATCCTAAAAAGCTTCCATTTGCGTAGTAAGAGGAATTCGTTCCATCGAAAGAAATACAAATATGCGTCCAAATTCCTGCAGGCGGAGCAAAGGTTTGCTTAGCGCTATAGAAAAGTAACCCTGTTACGCCCGCTGTATTTTGTAATCCAAACCCACAAGCATTATTAAAAAGTGTGCCATAAGAAAAAATTAATTCCTGAACACCAGTCCCTAGAAGTGCATCTGGTTTGAGCCATATACAAATGGTTCTAGGTGATATCCCACTTGGCAACATACTATCTCCCCCTATTTGGGAACTAATATCTGTTGTATTGAGATGTATTGCCCCATTTGGATCACCTTCATATCCAGTAGTGAAAGTCAGAGATGAACCTGCTGTTAGTGTTAATGGTTGGATGCCTGAATTCTCAAAAGATCCATTCGTAAATTTTAAATGGACAAGTGATCCCATTTCAACACCGATTCGCAAGGTTGTACTTGTATCTCCATTACTTGTTGTCGCAGTGACCGAGTAATCCGTATAACTTGAAATAGTCGTTCGTGAACCACTGATTTCACAAGTTTCATTTTGTATCGTTAGTCCTGTCGGCAATGCCGGTGAAACCTTACAAGAGAAAATTTGACTGCATAGATTTGTTTTAATGAAAACTGGGAAATTTTGTCCCAAAAGGTAAGTGTTTTGCGGATAATACAAAGAAGTAGTTCCAACACAAGGGATACAATCCTTACCTTTTAAAATACATGCAAGAATTTGAGTTTCCTTAAATTCACGACTGTATACGTCCCCAGCATTGCTCAAATCGGAAGGGTTACAACCAAAGGCAGAAAACGAAAAAAAGAACCAAACAAAGATTAATTTATATATTTCGCCAAGTTCATGGTTATCGCAACAGATTCTACTTTTCATCTTGGCAGAGGATTATAGTAGGAACACAGAGACAAGTCGCCCCGATATATATTTCAGAACATAAATTCAGAAACTGATGAATCGTTTTTAGCTATAGCAAGGTCTTGAGGCGGGTTTGATGAAAAGAAAAGTAGGATGGATATAAAAACAAACAAATAAAGGGTCACTTCTCAGTGAAATCTCAATTTGTTTGTTCTAGGCGTTATCTAATTTGAAAATTTAGTTCCAATTGTTTGTTTTTGGTTTTGCAATATTCACTTTTAATTCGCGGTTTAGAATGTTCTTACCGTTTAAGTCGTTGATTGCATTATCTGCTTCTCTACGTTCTTTCATTTCGATAAATCCGAAACCTTTTGATCCACCGGTGTACTGGTCGGTAATGATTTTAGCAGAAGATACTGCGCCGTGCACTGAAAAAAGTTCATTTAACTTGTTTTCGGTCATCTCGTAAGATAGGTTGCCTACATATATATTAACTGACATTTGATTTCCTCAAATTTTGATTTTGACTCTTCAATTTTAATGAATTAGAAACGACTTTCCATAGAGGAAATTAGGTAAAAACAGAACGAAAATGCAGGGGAAAACTTTAAGGGAGATCAGAATGCAAAAAAGTTAGGACTACTTAGAGGTTAAAAAAACGTATATACTTTGAATCTGTTACCATCAAAATGTATAGCCAAATAAATAGCAAGGCAAAATGAATCTTTCTAAAAAGAACTCCTTTCGGATTTCATTTATTTTTTGTTTTGCGAAATATAGAATATTTCAAAATAATCAACTTTCCAATTCAATTGCCGAAATATCTTGATAAAATTCCTAATCATACCAAAGTTCCATAAAGCGACGGGTTTCCCTAATGAAGAGATTAACACTACCCTTGGTATTTTTTTTCCTCTCTTCCTGTGGATTGCCTTCGCTTGTTAGAGATCCACTAGAATATCTAACCTTCCTTAAGTTTTTCCTTGGACCACAATTTACTGGACATAATATTGGTGGTGTTGTCTCAGGCCTCCTTCCCGGAACATCGGTAACGGTAACAAACAACCAAGAATCAGTTACAGTTGCCACCGATGGAAATTTTACATTTCCGACAAAACTCAGTTCAGGCCAAAATTATAATGTCAGTTTTGTTACCAATGGTGCCGGACTCACATGTTCCATTGCCAATGCCCAGGGTGTCGTCCAAAGTATCGATATAACAAACATTAGTATCACCTGCGGACTTGGTGCCAACTTTTATGAAGTAGGTGTAAATGTTTCAGGACTCAGTGGCTCTATTACCGTCCAAAATAACGGAGCAGAAACTTTAAACATCGGAACGAACGGACTTACAAAATTTACAACCCTCATTGCCACTGGATCCAATTATGCGGTGACCTTGACAGCAGTGCCTATGGGAACAGTTTGTTCGTTTGATGATCCCACACTTACTGTAGGGACAATGGCAGCTGCAAATGTTACTATATTTATCACTTGTGTTAATGGATATATCGTAGGTGGGAACATCCACCCCGCTGCTAGTTCCGATCTCGGGACAAGCTTAATCGGAAGGCAAACATTCGTTAAAACTATAGCAGGTTCTTTTCCAATGAATGCGGGTGGAGGCGGTGCCATCACGGGTGGAGCGGTTGCCACTGCTAGCCCAACAGCTGCTCGTTTTAATGGCCCCAAAATGATCACCACTGATGGTAGTTTTATTTATGTTGCGGACACAATGAACGCTGTCATTAGAAAGATTGATAAATCCAATGGAACTACAACGATCCTTGCTGGTGGTAATACTGGAGGGGGAACTGTATGTCCAGGTACTGTCACTACTAATTGCCAAGATGGAGTCGGAACCGCAGCTCAGTTTAATGCAATTACAGGTCTCACAACAGATGGTAACAATTTATTTGTTTTAGAAGCAAGTGGGAACCGAATTCGAAAAGTAAATTTAGCAACTGGCGTTGTTTCCACTTTCGCCGGATCAGGAAGTGTAGGTTCGACCGATCATACCTCTGGAATATTAGCCTCTTTCAATAATCCTTCTTGGATTTCTCTATATAATGGAAATCTATATATTGTTGATCGTTCCAATTGTACCATTCGGGTAGTCAATCCAGTCACAACGTCCGTTAGCACTCTTGCAGGTGGTGCCACGTTATGCAATTTTACAAACAGTCCCATTGGAACAAATGCTCGCTTTGTGTCACCAATTGCTGTGATCGGACTTGGAGGATTTCTCTATGTAACGGATATTGGTCTCGGTGGCGGACATAAAATTCGTAGGATTGCCCTTACAGGAACGAATGCTGTCGATACCATTGCCGGAGATGGAGTACAAGCTTCCACAGATGGAATCGGAACTACGGCCCAGTTTAATGATCCTCATGGACTCACCACAGATGGAACCAATCTATTTATCTCAGAATGGTCTGGACATAAAATCAGACATTTAAACCTAACTACAAATAAAGTCACTACCCTTGTCGGCAGTGTCTCTGGTTATTCTGATAATACTGGAGGAAACGGACTTTTGAATTTTCCTGGTTTTCTTTTGTCTGATGGTTTGAATGTTTATATTGCAGATACTGGAAACCATTCTCTCCGAAGTATAGAACCATCAGAAGTTTTACGATATACATTTGATGGAGACACTAACGACTCAATTGGAACTAACAATGGCTTAGTGATGGGAGCCCCCACTCTATCGATGGATGAAAATGCTCTCGTTACTGGAGCATACGAACTTCATGGGGGTGGTGACTTCATTCAATCCACATCCAGTATCACACCTCAGATTTCAGATAACCTCACTATCTCTGCCTGGGTATTTCCTGCGGGGGGCGGAGGTTCTCAATTTATCTTTTACAACGGACAAGGTGGCACCAATGGATTTGGACTCTTGATTGATACGATGGGTACATCGAGAAGATTGTCTGTTTCGCTAGGTGCTGTTGGACCAAGTGGCAATACAACAGCGAGGTTACCGCTAAACCAATGGTCGCATGTGGTACTCCAACGTTCCTATCCGAACTGGAAAATCTACATCAATGGATTACAAGATCCATTGGTTTTTTCGACAAACCCAAATCTTCCCTCAGGTACATTCAAAGTGGGCGATGCAGGGAATGGTTTTTATTTCAAAGGGAAAGTATCTGATGTTCGTTTTTTTAAAGGAGCCATCGATGATGAGTCAATAAGACGAATGGCTGTTCAAATACCTGCAGGACTTATCACCTATTTCCCGTTCAACGGAAATGCAAAAGACTATGGCACAGGACAAAATGATTTAACAATCAGTGGTGCCACTGCCACCACTGATCGCAATGGGAACCCAAACGGAGCTTACAGATTTAATGGGGCTTCCTATATGCAAAAATTAAGCCCCAATGGTTTACCGGCAGGGTCTAACCCAAGAACCATTTGTGCCTGGTTTAATAAATCGAGTTCGCTCGGCGAATATATTGTGGGATATGGTTCCTTTACAAATTCACAAGGAAACGGGCTTGTTGTTTCTGATACCGTTACAGGTATGTTTGGTGTTTCAAACGATGTAACAATCTTCCACGAAGGTTTTCGGAACCAATGGATGCACCTTTGCGGAACTTATAATTCCCCAAATGTTGACGTTTATGAGAATGGAGTGATCCGAGTTTCGGAAGCAAAAACCTGGTTTACGATCCTTGGACCTAGCCTGGAAATAGGAAGACGTCTCGATGGACTTGCCAACTTTACCGGAGACATTGATGAAATTAGAATCTATGATCGTGTTCTCAGTATTTCGGAAATCAGAACTCTCTCTGGTGCTTATCCCACTCAAGTGAGTAGCTGGAACCAAACTCCTGCTAGTAGTAGCATGAAGTTATTTCTCATACCTGAAGCGGCTTCCTTTGGACCAGGAGCTTGTAGTGGAGGATCCAATTGTATAGGGATTGTGGATGACCGAAGTGGAAATGGTCTTCATGTGAGCCAAGGCATTGGTACCCAACAGCCTGTATTTAATGCCACTGGAATCAATGGATCGAAAGGTCTACGTTTTTTTAATTCAACAGAAACGTATTTATCTAGAGCATGTACTCCAGAATTAAACTCCACTGCAAACTCAATCTTTGCCGTGTTTAATGATATGAATGGTTCAGGAAGCGATGGAATTTTTCAAAACGGATTAGGTGGTAAATTATTCTATTTGCCTGATGGTGGAGGAGGGAAACTTGTCAGTTTGTTTGATCAGCAAGCCAATACGGCAAGGTTAATTGCCAATTCTTCTTTTTATTCAACCAACACAACAACACTCTTGTCTCTTGAATACAATGGAACTTCAGGGAATCTATTTAATGGCGGTATCTTAGTCAGTTCTTCTAGTTCTGGCCCACCTACGTACAACTGTCTTAGTGGAAACCTTGATATCGGTAGGTATTTTTGGGGAGGAGTGCCCCCACTCGGTGCCGATTATTTTGATGGATTTATGGGTGATTTGATTTATTTTGATCAAGTCCTCACCTCAAGTGATAGAGAAATAGTAGAGTGTTATCTTTCCAATAAATACAGCCTGCCAGTAAGCCATTCCTGCCAATAAGGAGTGTGTGTTTCGATTCAAATGACATTTGGCGATACAGAAAAGTATTCTGTAATTAAAATCCAAAATTATAGATATAGAATTAGATCAATAAAAAGTTTATTTTTAAAACGAGTATCTGCTCTCAGAAAAAAAATCACAACTTTATCCCGTTTTTCTATTTCCGACATTGACAAAAAGCCATTTAGTCAATAAATTATAATAATGAGATCAAGTTTATTACTAGTTTTATTTTTAGTATTCATTCTTGGATTTACATGTAAGACCGAAAATATTTGCAACGTCAATGATTCCGAGAAAAAATGTGGCTTAACAAACATCATTCTACAATCAAACTGTGAGGTGTCGCCATTTCCACCGGCAGTTCCACAAAATCTAACCATATCTCCCAAAAACGGACAGATTGTACTTAAATGGGATTCTAGTTATTGTGCAAACCAATACCAAGTGTATTGGTCAAATTCTCCCAATCTATCAATCCTCAATGCTAACAAAATGACAACAAAAGAGGCAACATTCACTCACACGGGTCTAACCAACGGAACCATCTATTATTATAAAATTACCGCAGAAAACATCCTGAATCACAAGGAAAGCCTTCCTTCCGTAGAAGTATCGGCCTCTCCTACTATTGCGACTTTAAAAACATTTGTCACAGCTATTGCCTATTCGGTTCCTGCCATTGGAAGTGTAGCAGGAGCTGATACGATTTGCAATAATGATGCAGGTAAACCAGCCGGTAGCTCTCTATACAAGGCGTTGCTTGTCGATGAATCTGGGTGTAGCTCCAATCCTTGCAGAAGAGCATCCGTAACTGCCAATCTTGGAGATGGACAAATTGACTGGGTTTTAAAACCAAACACTAACTATGTGAGATCAGATGGAGTCACGCCCATTATGACAACTAATGCCAATGCTTTATTTATATTTGGTACTTTGACAAATAGCTGGTCTGCCACTGCATTCACAGGAATTAGTGGCATGTCTGGTTCATGGACAGTTTTTTCTGGACTCACTTGTTCTAATTATAGTTTAAATTCCGGTTCCGTTACAACAACTCAATACAACCAAACAGGAAGTGGTTCGCTTTCAAGTGCATCTCTTACTTGTGGAAACTCCTACTATTTACTTTGCGTGGAACAGTAAAATTTCTATTTTGGTTCACTTCATTTTTAATCATTATGATTTGAAATCCACTGGCAGACATTTCCCATTAATCCCAAATCCTATATTTATCGAAACAAAACGTTTGTTAGAAGTGCTGATCCATAAAGCCCTAATCCATAAACTGTGTGAATGGCTAAGTTTCTTAATCGAACTTGGTAAGGTTTGGGTGTTTTGGAGGCAGCAAATCCAATCCCCATAGCCGGTTGCATCAATAACCAAGGCGCCACAATGGTTCCAACTCCCACAAAAATTGCCGGTAACATCTTCGGATTCTTCAACCACCCTTCACCCCAGATCACAGGCAAAAGAAGTGATCGTATATTGCCGAGGACCTCTTTGCCTCTTATCTGTTAATGCAATGAAACTTTTGCAATCACGCGAAGTGAATGTTTTTCGTTATGAAGGTGGATTTAGTGGTTGGGAGTCTCTTGAAAATAAATAATAAAGGGAAGCAAAGGTTTTTACGAAAAAAACTTCAATCCTTAAAGAAATTGAATTTTTAACTGGTAACTTGTATAGATATAGTATTCACCTTACACAATCATCTAACTTATTTTAAATTATTGACTTTCTTCTTTTTTTAATTAGAGGATGTGTGACCACTGCTTCTTAGCGAAACTGTCATGTGAATACAATTCTAGCACAGATAAACAAAGAGTAACATTTTGATGAATCCAAAGGCAACTTCCGTTTGATTTTTTCGCATCGAATCAATTTTCGAAAGTGGATCAATTTCCTTTAAGAAGAACTGCTTTGAAATTGGAATCCGTATTGGTGTTGGTTTTCAAAAACCCCGAGTTTGATATTACCTATCTTTTCTAACGGACTTGTAATTTGCAAAAGAGAGTCTGGGCTCACATGTAAATATATCATTGTACTTTTGATATCAGTATGAACTGTAGCATATTTTTGTATTTTCGATAAGGTTCGAATTTTCTGAAAAGCAGCTTGGATCGTGCGAGGACTGATGGGATTATTTTTTCCCTTTTGTGAGAAGAATAAATACGATTTTGGATTATACATCTCTAGATATTGCCTTAAAAGCAAAGCTGTTTTGTTTGACTGTCGTAAATTAAGAAAAAAATTATTTATGTCGATTGGTTGTAAATCCAAAGGAGATTTTTGAAAGTATCTTACTAACCTAGACATACACAACGTATAACTTCGTATCGTCTTTTGTGCATAACCATGAACGATCATATCGGAAATCATTTTATCTTTTAACATACCCATAAGTACAAAGGACAGAATGTACATGAGAATAAAAAGAAATTAAAATGATTTTATGGTATATCTAGATTGTTTTCATTTTTTCAGTAATTCGATAATTTTTTGGTGTCCATTTTCTATAGCTAAACTTAAGGCAGTTTCTCCCTTTTTATTTTTGAGAAGGGGGTTCGCCTTATTTTCTAATAGAATTTTTACGATTTCCAGACTTCCATCTCTTGCTGCTAAAATCAATGGAGTTTGGCCTTCCATAGAATCTCCACGATTGATGTCACATCCAAGTGATATCAATTCTCTGACGATTGTATCGTTTTTAACTAAAACAGCCACAATCAAAGGAGTTTGGCCAAATTCATTGAATGCCTCTAAATTTGCTCCATTCTTTATGATGGATTTTACAAAATCCAAAGACCCGCCTTGGATTGCCCAAAAAAGGGGAGTATATTTATGTTCGTCTACTTCATTAACGTCCACACCCGTTAGGCGGAGAACATCAAATAGAAAAACATGGTTTTCTCTTGCTGCGTAAATCCAAAGCAATTTTCTCCTGCGTGTATAATCTAAAAAGAATAAGGAGATAAAAAGAAATATTAATAAAAAAATACCGAAGGCCCTTTTGGCAGCGTATTTTGTATCAGAATGGAAGAAAAAAACAGAATTCTCTCCCAAAATACTAAGAACAGATTTGTATTTTTTAAAAATTAAATACACCAAAACAAAGTTAGTTGGCAATGTAAACGCTATCAAATAAGGAATGTTTACAATTTTCCCATTCCCGGCATATAAAACAAAATAAATAGGAAAAAGAAGGATCAGGAATCCATATATCGTTATACTCTGCGCGATGTATCCTTTTGTGGATCCACCTTTGGTAAGCAAAAGCCCTCTATGGAAACTCATTAGTTGCAACAATAAAGAGGAAAGGATAGCCCAAATGACCGAACTCAAAATTTGTAAAGAAGGAAGTGGTATGGGCATGTCCCAACGATTTTTAGTCATACCAACATAAAGACCCACAAGGATGGCAACACCACCAACGAGCCAAAGAGAAAAGAAAACACGAATCGAATGTCTTGCCCTTCTCATTCTTAAGGTTTTATCTTCAACGATGTCTTCTTCGCCAAGGATATCTTCTACGGCAGAGGCAGCACGTAAGGTTCCAAAAACAGAGACCGCAATATAATAACAAAGAAACGAAGCGGCTAGGAGATTTCGTTTCCAAGAAACATCACCGGATATATAACGAACAAAAACGATCACAAGAAATGCCAAAATTGGCGGTGTAAACAAACGAATGATCGAAATCAATCCGCCGCGAAATGGGTTCATCTCAGGAAGGTTTTTGTCTCTATCCATATTATTTTGCCACCCCTTTGGCACCTTCATCTTTTAAATTCAAAATATAATTTGCAACAGCTGTTAGCTTTTCGTTACCTAAATACTTTTGAGATGGCATTTCAATGAATCCCTCTCTTACTTTTTTGGGCATAGAAGCAAAAGAAACAACTCCATAAACATCCTTCTTATACTTTTCCTGAATTTCTTTGATTGGTGGACCCACGGTACGTAAAGTCATTGAGTGACAACCAGAGCAAACAGCACCGAAAACTTGTTTTCCCAGTTCACGTGCATCCGATTTCGATTCTCCCAGTTTCGGGTCACCGATCATAGTTTTAATTTTTTCGGTAGTGTCTGTCAGCTTACAAATTCCGTAGGCACTTGTTCCAATTTTTGTAACAGAATCAGGAGAAATCAAACAATTGTCTTTGCCTTTCCCCGAGGCCACAACATCGTATCCTTCCGGAAAAATTCCCACCTTCCCACCGTTAGGTGATTCCGGGATAGGGTTCCCAGAAAAGACAACCCTAATCACATAAAAAAGCCAGGAAATAATATCGTTCCACTTCCGTTTCCCATTATCGATAAAAACATTTTCTAACACCTTATTTCGGTCAGGATTTGGTTCTACATCTGGATCCGGTGATTTTGAATTAGGTAGTAGGTTGTTATCACCAATACCAATGCCAGCAAAACTATTCCTGCGAATGATATTTCCCTCAATCGTAACTTCGTCCCCTGCCATAACACCAATTCCGATTCCAGGAGGAACACCGGCAACAAGGGCGCCCGGTTCCGCAAAATTTCTATGATTGTTATCAAATATGAAGTTCTTTCGAATGATTACGTTTTCTACTTTTTTAAGAGGTAATCCTGGTAATGCAAAAGCAACAATTCCAGCTGAATTATCGTAAACAGTATTTCCTTCGATTAGCACATTCGTTGAATTTTCGATTTCGATTCCAATGACACTTCCGTATACTTCATTTCGTCTAACATCAACATTGTGACACATGCCAATATAAATGGCCGCATCAGCAATTCCTAAACTAACCGTATCTTCTACGACAACGTTTGTTCCCATCGTTGGATAAATTCCATATATACCAGTATTTTCTACGATAAGTTTTCGCATCGTAATATTACCAGCACCTTGGGTCATCACACCATTCGCTTTATAATTTTTAATATGGAAGTTTTCAATCAGAAAGTTGGCCCCAGATCCAATCACACCATCATTTAACTTTCCTTCTCCATCTAACACAGGCCACTTGCCATTGAGAATCACACCGGATAAAGTAAAGTGAGTTTTATCCACGAACAAAAATTCATTGTAAACTCCCGGATATACTTTGACAGTATCTCCTTTTTCTAGGGAATCGATTGCCTTCTGAATGGATTCTCCTTCATGAACTTCTAAAGTACGTGAAAAAACTTGTGTAGACAAAAAGAAGAAAAAGAGAATCACAAAGGAGAATGGCAAAGTATTCTTATGATGACAGATCTTAAAAACACTAAAGGATAGAAACTTTTTTTTAAAACTCATTATTTTATAGAACTCCGATTTTGATATGATTCAAATTCTAGTGCAACCGGTAGACCCGAAGGAACCGACTTAGGAAATTTTGGCATACTTGATTCATCAGTCAATGTATTCAGAAAAGAAATGATTGAGCTAATCTCTTTTTCACTGAGGCCCATTTTTCTAACATGCCAATGGATTCTAAGATCACTCGGTGCGCCGTTCCCTCTTCCCCCACCCTCATTATAAAAACGAATCACTTCTTCTAAAGTATTCAAATTTCCCGCATGCATATAAGGGGCCGTTTTAGCTATGTTTCTCAAACTTGGAACCCGGAAGGCTCCTCTGAGTAAATTTTGCCCAGTAATAGTTTCTCTACCAAAGTCGCGTTCTTTCGAATCCAAAACACCAATCGTTGCAAAAACATTATTGGTAAACATAGGCGGAGGATGGCACTCGGCACAGCGGGCCACAAAAGAGCGGAAAACATTATAACCCAACAACTCTTCTGTGCTTAATGCTTCTTTATCGCCCGTAGACCACTTGTCAAACCGACTACTGAATGAGACGAGTGACCTTTCAAAAGTGGATAAAGCATCAATCACAAGTGATGCCGAAATTTTAGATCCCATTTCACCATAAGCTTGTCTAAACATTTTTTTATAATAGGTATTTTCGTTTAACCTTGATTCAATGATATCTGGTGAACTCCCCATTTCATCAGGTGAATAAAGTGGTCCTTCTGCTTGGTCTTCTAAGTGGGATGCCCTTCCCTCCCAAAACAAATTCTTCATATAAACAACATTCCACAAACTTGGGGCCGATCGTTTGAGTAGAACTCCATTTTTTCGCGTCGGTCCATAACCAATACCACCTCTCCCTATACTTTGTTTCTGTCCGTCAGAGAGACTATAGCCTGGGTGGTGACAATGAGCACATGACAATTGTTTATCGCCAGAAAGTATGGGATCAAAAAATAAATACCTTCCCAAGTCAATGACTTTGGGATCTAACTTAACTAAGGGAAGAGTTTGACCAAGGCCCCCATTTTTTTCCAAAGAGGGAACATAACGATAGTCAATCGCACAAAAACCTTTTTCAAGTTTTAGTCCCGAAGGGCAAACAGTCGAAAGGTGGAAATCTAAAGGAGGTTCCACTACTTCAAATTTGGATAACTCTGGAATGATTCTAGTCTCAGCCTTTGAACAATCATAAAGGATGAGGACAGAGGTTATGAATCCAAAAACAAACCAATACTTCACAAGACAAAGGAAACAGAATGAGAAAAAGTGAAAAATCTTTTTAATTTAAGATCAAAAAAAGAAAACAAGACATTTTGCCATAATAAATATCAATATGCGGAGACACATTGATATTTATCAAGTGAACAAAACCCACTCCCTCTTTCCCATCCTCTACTCACCCGCTCAAAGGATTCTCCCTCTAACTAAAATCAAATATTAGATTGTATTTTCTTCCATTTTTGCTTGGAACAAAAGAAAACCTAAAGTGGCGATGACTCCTCCAAAAAATATAAACAACTCTGGCCCAAAACCTTTTGTTTCCCAATTGGTTCCGGCAATTAACAAATAGATGACGGGAGCAATGTATTGGTTGATAAACAAAGCAGCAAAGGTCAATTGGTTAGCCAGTCCCCCTTTTAAAAATTTCCAAAGAAACAAGTTGGGATTTGATAGAATTGTAGAAAGAGCAAGAGTCGCCATAAAAACCATCTCGAGTGGGGAAATTCCAACGCGAGGATCCATTGCCATACTGAGATAGGTTGGATTTTGGAAGATATGTCCTATCAAACTAATTCCTCCAGGAACAAGCGCTAGGTGGATCAAAATATCATCCAGAATCCAAATGCTTTTTGGAGTTTTGCGGAGATACAAAAGGATCTCATAAATACTAAAAAACACAAGACCAATGGATGTAAAAACAGAAGTCATCACTAGAGTAGACTTAGGATTGATATGAACCGCTGGAGCCGATAACAACATCAAAATGGAAGAAATATTGCCACCACCCACAATCATTAAAAAGGCAAGATTGGCTGTAAAAGGCCAGAGATGGAAATGTCTCGTGGAAAGTCGCAAACCCACAATCACGAGTAGCGAAATGGCTGTAAAAATAGACAATACGGGACCATCGGTTCTATAAAACAAAGGAACACCAAAAACCCAAGCACCTAACACAATTAAAGTCCCTATCAAAATCGTAATATCAAGAATTTCGGCCCAGGTCCCAAAACGTTTTTCCATACAGTTCTTCTTCTCCTCTAAACTGCATTGATTGGCCTTGGTTTTTCTTTTTTTGCAATTCAAATTTTACCTTCAGAATTTCATCGTAGAAAAACGCTTAGGTGATCTATGGCAACAAAGAAAAAGGTTTCGAAAACTCCTTCAAAAAATACAATAAAAAGAACTACTCAATCCCGACTCCAACCCAATCGAAATCAAAAAAACCTCTTCGCATTTTATCAAAGGTCCTTATATCTACGCCTTCGTTACCATATTATCCTTTTTGAATATATGGCTAAGCATCATTGGATTCGGAATTCTCATTTTATTTTTTCTCGTCCCTACGGCTTGGTTATTGCGTAAGAAGTAAGAGTGCTGGCATACGGGCATTCCCGATTTGGATTGGAGTCATAGCATTTTATCCAAAAAGGGTCGGGCTTCTCCGGGGTCCGCTTTCGCTCCCGTCTCCCGCCATCTATTGATGGCAGGCGACCAAGCCCGCCGTATCCCTAACGCAAACCTATTTCTTAAAATCTCGTATAAAACATTCACTTGAAACAACAAAATAGACTCGCTTTCCAAACAACTCACCACCTATCATGACAGATAGATTCCGAATTTTTAAAATATCAATTCTTCATTTTCAATTTGATTTCGGAATAACGACACTGAGTTTTTGACACGGTTTAATACATGAAACTTTCATTAGTCGATGAAATCTTAATCGCAAGGGAAATGAAAAACGAAAAAACTGTCGCTTTCGTTCGGTTTGCCCTATTTTCAGTCACTTCAACATTAGATAGTTTATCCTATTTTGGTTGGATCAATTACACAATTGTTCCGACTAGTATCATCACAGTCGGATTGGATATTTTATTTCTAATCTTTGCCACCCTTGTTTTGTTAATTCTATTTTTTTTACCATATAAACCATATCTAAAATTTTTCACGATTACCTTAGACTATTTTATCATTGGGCTTATGATTTTTCTTGACCCAACGATTCTGAAAGGTAACGGACTCATCTATTTTATCGCAATGACAAGTGCCATGTTTGTCTTCCAGTTTAATCTTTTGAGAAATTCAAAAGCAGGAACGATTTACGGAACTATTTTGGCAATTGTCTATTTCCTTGTTGTTTCCATTGGATTAGAAGATGGTTACCCGTTTGATTTGATTCCCATGATGTTTGGATTGGCTATGATGCTTGGTATGGGGTATCTAACAACAGTGTCCAATATCGAAATGGTAAAAGAAGCAAATGCAAAACAAATGATGGAAAGATATCTTCCCTCACAACTTGTCAGTGAGTTTTATAAAAATAAAGCACAACTAGAACCAGGTGGCGAAAACAAAGAAGTTACCATCCTATTTTCTGATATCCGATCTTTTACTAAGTTTTCCGAACAAAGATCTGCCGAAGAAGTTGTCCATTTCTTAAATCATTATTTGTCTCGCATGACAGATATCATATTTAAATTTAACGGAACTATTGATAAATTTATCGGCGATGCCATCATGACCATATTTGGTGCCCCTTTCAAACGCGATGACGATGCTTTACGCGCTGTTAAAACAGCTGTCGCGATGATTTGTGAGATAAAGAAAATAAACGAAACCATTCCAAATCCAGACGACAAATTACAAGTGGGAATTGGGATTCATACAGGAGAAGCCATTGTAGGGAACATTGGCTCCGATCGAAGATTGGATTATACTGTCATAGGCGACAACGTGAATTTAGCTTCCAGAATCGAAGGCCTAACCAAACATTACCGATGCTCTATTTTAATTTCAGAAGCCACATACAAACAATTACAAGACAAATATTCATTAGGCGATGGCTTCGAAATTCGCGAAATTGATCAAGTCATCGTCAAAGGTAAATCGAAACCCATCACAGTGTATGAAGTTGTTTGTTTATAAATCCCAGAGAAAACTTTCCTTTGTCCTGCCATCTGATCTTTGTTTTCAGACTGGCAAACTCCACAATTCTTCTTCTGCCTCTATCTGAAATACATCACGTTAACATGCGTAAATTGATAGAAAGAGAAAATCCGCTCATTTGGATTAATTCAATTGACTAAATGATCTTCAAATGGACCTATAATAAATTTACAATACATGAAATATAAATTAAATTTCCAACAAGACACACTCATGATGGAAAGAATAACAGTGGATAAGGCAAGATTTTATTTACTGAGTATTGGTTTCATTGCCCTATCGATTGCCCTGGGGGCGTATTTTGGACTTAATTTTTTTGAACCTACAAGTGACTCTGAAGTTGAAAATTATTTACTCACAATGATTGTTTCTTCACTAATAGGTGGTGGATTTTTGATAGCGAGTCTATTTATAGGGAGAGTATTGAGACAATTTCCCGAAAAGGTAGTTTTCAATAATCATGAGTCCATTGTTGAAATTTATCACAATAGCTCGGTCGCAAAAAAAGCTTCAGTTCCATACGAGGAAATTTCTGAATTTTCAATTAGAAATTATCAGGTTGCTCCAAGTTCAAGTAAATCTTTATTTGAAGATCGATTTTCTTCTGTAATCATGATATTAAAAGATGGAACTGTTTGGGAGATAACAGATGGTTCAAAAGATTCAAGATACGCAGAAGAGAACCTTGAAACCATAAAAAATCACATATCCTTAATGAATATATCCAAAAATACTATGCCCATAAACAAACTGAGGAGTAGGCAATTGAATTTGGAAATTATTCACAATGAGTTAATTATCGATTGGAAAAATTACTCTCCCATACGCCAAGTTAAATGGATCATAATTTCTGTCTTTCTCATGTTAATATTGGGATTTGCTGCAACGATCTTAGTTTCCATTTCTTCTGAAGAGGGAGGACAAACTTGGGAAGATATATTTAGTTCATTAAACAAAAACATTGATCAAATCGATTTAGAAATATTATTTGATACCTTAGGAAATTCCTTGGCATTCGTCTCCATTGCATTTATGATTTCGTTGATACCATTTTTGATCAATCTAATGGTTCTGTTTTTCAGTAAATGGCAGCGAAACAAAATCATTCTTAACAAAAGTCACTTTATAAATACGAGGGATAAAATCAAAATACCATCTTCGCAGATTGGAAATATCTTTTTCAAATATTACCTCAGTGACAAGGAAAGAAGCATTCAAATCAATAAAAAGAATATCGAATTCAAGTCCCAATCGCATGAATTCCTTGATTTGAGCCAGGTGAATGATTTCAAGAGTTTTGCAAAAATGTCATTTGGGCTTTTTAAAAGTTCATTAAAAGACTTTACTAGTGGAAAATTAAACAAAGATCAATTAGAAATAGAAGCGAATACGATTACAACGATTTGTTTTGATAAATTTTCTCCGGTTGATATATTTCATATTTATGCAAATTTAAAATATATGCTAAAAGATTAGAACCCATTTTCTAGAAACTAGGAAAAACACTTGCATGACTTGGTTCAAATTAAAGACTTTTGGTAACAAATGTTAATCATTTTAATCCTATTGAAATGAATGCAAAACAATTAAAAAAAATGACAGAATTCAAACTTCACTCGATTTTGCTTCCAAGCATCTTAGCTTTGTTCACAATTTTTTTATCTATTAATTGCCAGCGATTAACAATGAATAATCCCTGTGATCCAGGATCTGAAAGTTATCTCTCGACCCTACTTTTATCATCTTCCGCGCAAGGTCCCGTTTCCTTTTGTGGGTTCCTCATCCAAACTCCTATCAAACTTTGGGAAAGCCAAGCTTATCTCAAAGCCGCTAATGCAGAAGCAAGTGATCAATTTGGAGGTGCCGTTGCCATTTCTGGAGATACAATTGTTGTCGGAGCGATCGGTGAAGCAAGTAACCAAACTACGATCACGAATGGGGAAGGTGCCAGTAGTGATAACACTCTGGGTTTATCGGGTGCCGTTTACGTATACCAAAGGACTGGTTCCACTTGGTCCCAACAAGCTTATATCAAAGCACCTAATGCCGAAGCAGGTGATCAATTTGGAGTCGCTGTTGCGATTGATGGAGACACAATTGTCGTTGGTGCCAATTTGGAAGATAGCAACCAAACAACGATTACGAATGGATCTTCAGCAAGTGGGGACAACTCGGCGTCTAATGCCGGGGCAGTTTATGTATATAAAAGATCAGGTTCGACTTGGGTACAAGAAGCTTATCTCAAGCCGTCAAACGCAGAAGCTAGTGATCAGTTTGGATTTCCTGTAGCGATCTCTGGCGATACAATTGTTGTGGGGACGTATTTGGAGGATAGCAACCAAACAACCATTACAAATGGTCCAACTGCAAGCGGAGACAACTCGGCAACCAGTGCTGGGGCAATTTATGTTTTCCAAAGGTCGGGTTCCGCTTGGTCCCAACAGGCCTATATCAAACCATCTAATGTAGAAGCACAAGATGCTTTTGGAAAAGGCTTAGCCATCTCAGGCGACACCATAGTAGCAGGTGCAAATCTAGAAGATAGTAACCAAACAACCATTACCAACGGTGGAACTGCAAGTAGCAATAATGGTGCGACTAGTGCTGGCGCCGCATACGTATACCAAAGAACTGGTTCCACTTGGGTAGAACAAGCCTACCTCAAAGCTCCCAATGCAGAAGCGGGCGACCAATTTGGAGAAGATGTTGCCATTTCAAAGGATACGATTGTTGTCGCAGCTTTTGCCGAGGCTAGCAATCAGATAACAATCACAAACGGTCCTACTGCTAGTTCCGATAATTCCGCAGCAACTGCGGGTGCAGCATATGTTTTCAAGAGGATAGGATCTACTTGGAATAATGAAGCTTATCTCAAAGCACCTAACGCAAAGACAGACGAATATTTTGGCACTTCACTTGCCATCGAAGGGGATACGATAGTTGTCTCGTCCATTTATGAAGATAGTGGCCAAAAGACAGTGACAAATGGACCAACGATTAGCATCGATAACTCTTCACCTCGGTCTGGTGCAATCTATGTTTACGGGAGGACGGGATCCAATTGGGCCCTGAATGCGTATCTAAAAGCACCAAACGCTGATCCCGATGATCGGCTAGGCAATTCCATTGGATTATCGGGAGATACGATCGTTGTCGGAGCAAACCAGGAAGATAGCATCCAAAATACAATCACGAATGGACCTACAGCAAGTTCGGATAATTCTGCTGTATCTTCAGGTGCCGCCTATGTTTTTATCAGAAAATAAATGAAAAAAGCCATTCCCTTTCAAAAAGAAATCCTTCTCGTTACGGTAACAACTCTACTATGGACCGTAATGTATCTTCTTTTCCTCCGTCCCATCTCAGAAAATGGATCAAGTTCTCGAACACCAAGCCAAATAGACACACGAGGTCTCACTCCTTATCACAAACGAGAAGTGAATCTAACCATCGCCAAACACAAAATAAAGATTCAACATTGTTATAAACAATACTTAGAATCAAAACCCCAGCAAGAAGAAGGTAAAATTCAGTTTGATTGGCAGATCGAGCCAGATGGAGATCCAACCAAAGTAGAACTCATTCATTCCGATTTCTCCTCAAACAATCTAACCGGATGTATTCAAAATGAAATTGGTTCCTGGGAATTTCCACCACCGCCAGAGAGATCGCATAACACCTACGTGGAATATACCTTCCATTTTAAAAAAGAAGAAACTTTTTCTAAATAGAAAATATAGTCTCCTACTAGGTGGCTAAATGCAATGACTTCAAATGTCTTCTATTTTTTCAATTCTCAAAGAAAGAGAAGGCATTGAAAAAGAAATACAATCTGATCGACAGATATTCTTACCAAAAACAATCAACCGATCCGACAGAATTCTTTTTAGGAAGAGTTCATTTTAGAATGATTTTTTTCTTTTAGTTATGATTGTTTTCCTCGGAAGCGAAGACATGGATAACAGAACACAGCGATTCGAATAGGAGTGCGAGACAGTTGGGAAATGGTAACGAGCTTTTGCTGTATAGACTTTATGCAAACTAGCTAGGCTCTAGAAAGAAACAAAAGCAATTTCAATTCACGGTTAGCGTTTTGTCCATTTCATCTGCTTTTTAGAGTATAAAATAAATAGATTGCACTCCATATAAGAGATACGATGCTTCAGTACAAGCAAATTTTCTCATTTGAGTCAAATGCTCTATTTCTTTCTCGCCTATGGGTAGTTTTATGGTAATTTCGCTTTCTTTTTTTAAAAAAAAATTTGTTTTACCTCTACTTGTAGTTTCTATATCTTTTTCTTTTTGTAAAGTCGCAACCTCTCCCCTCCCCGATATAAATTCCGGATTTATGGATCTTTCTGCATGGGAACCGAAACAAACGGTGATAAATTTGAAAGGAGATTGGGAGTTTTGTTGGGATAAATTGATTCCTCCCGATTCGGATGAGTCCGTATGGAAAAAAAAATGCCACGGTTATTTTCCGGTTCCCTCTTTTTGGAAATTCTACCAAATAAACGGAAAGAACCTTCCTATTTTCGGAAAGGGAACCTACAGACTCAAACTCAAACTTCCAAAACGGGAAATAAACTACGGATTGTTTTGGACTGAAATCATGTCCGCTTTCGAAATTTTCGTTAACGCCCGTTCTGTGGTGAAAGTAGGACAAACTGGAGAAAGTTTTGAAACAATGAAGCCTGACTTGAAACCAGGCACGTCCTATCTGGGTTCTCTTTCCGATGAAGTGACAATCGTCGTTTGGGTATCCAACTTCAACCATGAAAATCACGGATTTTGGGAACCTCTTTATTTCGGAGAATGGAAATCCATAGAAAGACAGCACCTAAATCTTGTTATACGAGATATTGCAAGTTCTTCTGCAATCATCATCATCGGCTTATACCATCTGATTATCTTTCTGTCAAGATTGCGTTCCAAAGAATATCTGATGTTCGGTTTTTTCTGTATGATTATGGGAATTCGCCAATTGAATTTTGAAACGCATACGTTTTATTATCTATTTCCCAATCTGGATTTTGATTCATATATCCGGCTACTGTTCGGAGTGATTTATATGATCGGGGTTTCCTTGGTAACACTCTACGATCTTCTATTTCCGAAGGACATCCCCAAAATAATCTCAAAAGTTCTCAGGTTGGTTTTCTTTAGTTTTTTACTAACTTTGTTTTTGCCAGTTTCCATTTTCACACATTACGCATTGTATCTCTTCGGTTTTGCAATGATTGCAATCATATTGTATGTACCTTTGTTCATCAGAGCTTATTTTAGAAAAAGGGAAGGTGCGGGACTTATGCTCATTGCCTACTCCATTACAGCGGTGACACTACTGAATGATATATTATTCAATTTCGGATTGATTCATACAGGTTATCTCTCCCATTTAGGGGTTTTGTTATTTATCTTCATCCAAGCGATTCTATTATCAAAAAAAATAACAAAGGCATTGCAAGAGGAAGAAAAATTAGTTCTAAAGCTCGGTGAAACTTTGGAAGAAAAAAACAGAACCCATACGGAACTCTTGAATCTAAAAGAATACCAAAAATACGAATTGGAATTGCAGGTAAAACTCCGCACGGAAGAATACGAGATCGCCAAACAACTAGCAGAAACCGCGAACAAGGCAAAGTCTCAATTTTTAGCAACAATGAGTCACGAAATCAGAACTCCCATGAATGGAATTTTGGGAATCACGGAACTTTTGAAAATGACAAATGTTTCGGAGGATCAAGAACAATATCTGAAAATGATTCAGGACAGCGGACAATCTCTTTTGACTATATTGAACGACATTTTGGATTATTCCAAACTGGAAGCGGGGAAAATAGAATTATTAGAATCCGATTTTTCCTGGAAAATTCTGCTCGAACTTGCGGAAGGGATTTTTAAGCACCAAGCAGAACAGAAACAACTTCGATTTGAAGTCAGCTTTGATCCAGATTTTATATTTTTAGCACATGGCGATGAAAACAGAATCAAACAAGTGTTATTTAATCTAATCTCCAATGCGGTTAAATTTACGGAATCTGGAGAAATCAAAATCCTTCTCTCTTCCAAAAAGGAAGAAGTAGGAAACAGGATTCAATACAAAGTATCGATAACGGATACAGGAATAGGAATCCCGGAAGAGAAAATGGGTTCCTTGTTTCAAAGATTCACACAGTTGGATTCAAGCATTTCCCGTAAGTACGGAGGAACGGGACTCGGTCTCGCCATCTCTAAAAAACTAATGGATGTGATGGGAGGAGAATTAAAAGTTAAAAGGAATTTTCCCAAAGGTTCCTGTTTTGAAATTGAACTCAGACTTCTTCCCAACCAAATGTCCAGAGTCATACGATCCGAAGATTCGGTGGATCTCTCTAGACTACCATCTAACACAAATGTGTTGATTGCGGAAGATGATCCTACCAACCTGTTTCTACTTTCCAGTTTTTTGAAAAAATTAAAAGTCCGCCATGATGTAGCGAAAGACGGTTGGGAAGCGGTAACAAAGGCCCAAACAAACGAATTCCATCTGATTTTTATGGACATCAATATGCCCAATCTGGATGGCATCGGGGCATCAGAAGAAATTTTGAAAGACGAAAGGATTTTTCCCAAACCAATCATCATTGCAGTTACAGCGGACGCCTTCCAGGATGATCAAGACAAGTGCATTCGCGCAGGAATGTCTTCGTTTTTGCCGAAACCGTTCCAAAAAAGAGAAATTGAACAAGCATTATATGAATGGCTAATTGAGAGAAAAACAGGGCTTTAAAAGTTACAGTTTTGGGCGTTCCCGATGGGGTTGGAGTTTTAGAATTAATAAGTGTAAGGGTCGGGCTCTTTCGGGGTGCGCTGTCGCTTCCGTCCCCAGCCATCTAACGATGGCAGGTGACCAAGCCCTGCAGATCCCTAACGCGGGGGAGATTGATTTCTACTATTAGTTATTTGAAATCAGTTCATTTGCGATTAGTTCTGCTTGTTTAAGCACAGTCTCAGTTGCTAACATCTGCATATCGGGAGGATAACCATATTGCCTGAGAATTCGTTTAACAATGACTTTGAGTTTGGCCTTCACATTTTCTTTGATTGTCCAATCAATGGAAGCGTTTTCTTTTACCTTTTGAAATAATACAACGGCTAGTTCTCTGAGTTTCTCTTTCTCCATGAGTTCCTTTGCACTATCATTATCTGCAATTGCTGTATAAAATGCATATTCATAATCAGATAAGCCCATTTCTTTGGGTTCGGTATCCATCTGTTGGATTTCTTTAGAGAGTGCGATCAACTCCTCGATTACCTCAGCGGCCGTTAGTATTTTCACATGGTATTTTTTGATCGAATTTTCGAGCATTTCCATGAGTGACTTACTTTGGATCAAATTCTTTTTTGCACGACCTTTGATTTCATCATTTAGAAGTTTTTTGAGCAGTTCCAGAGCAATATTCTTATGCTCCATGTTTTTTACTTCTAATAGAAACTCTTCCGAAAGAATGGAAATATCTGGTTTTTTAATTCCAGCGGCATCAAAGACATCAATCACCTTGTCGGTAACTAAGGCTTTATCTATGACTTGTCGAATAGCGGTTTCGACATCATAGTTTCCTTCATCGGAATCCGTTTTTATAAATTTGACCAATCTTGATTTGACAGCTTGGAAAAAGGAAATTTCATCTTTTGCATCAAGCGCTTGTTCATGGGGGATTGCAATCGCGAATACTTTTGATAGAGCTGTTACCTCATCAATAAATCTCTTTTTCCCATTTTCTAAGCCTAGTATATGATTCTCCGCTTCTAAGATAAGAGACAATTTTCTTCCCATATCAGCATCAAAATAGTCTTCATACCCAAAACCATGAAACATTTGGGAAACCACTTCCAGTTTTTCCAACATGAGTTGCACTGCCTTTTCCTGGTTTTCTGCAGGATCCCCTTTTCCTCCTGCATCGGAATAAAACGACAACGCTTGTTTTAGATCCGACGCAATTCCTAGATAATCGACAATCAGCCCACCAGTCTTTTCTAAATATACTCGATTCACTCGTGCGATGGCTTGCATCAAATTATGGCCTTTCATCGGTTTATCTATATACAGTGTATTAAGAGAAGGAACGTCGAAACCTGTAAGCCACATATCCCGAACGATTACTAACTTTAATTCGTCATCAGGATCTTTCATTCGATCGGCCAGATTTTTCCGGATTTCCTTGGTCGTATGGTGTTTGTTAATCTCAGGACCGTCTGAGGATGACGATGTCATCACTACTTTGATCGCACCTTTTTTGGGGTCATTACTATGCCACTCAGGTTTTAACTGAACAATTGCTTCGTACAGTTCTGCTGCAATTCGTCTGGACATAGCAACTATCATACCTTTACCGTCAAACGCTTCCCTTCTGCTTTCAAAATGGGTCACAATATCTTTAGCAACTTGTTGAATGCGATTTGCGCTACCAATTAATGCCTCAAGTTGAGTCCATTTTGCCTTCGCTTGTTGAGATTCGGAAAGTTCATCAGGTTCGAGATCATCATCAAATTCTTGTATAAGTTTTTTACCCTCTGCACTTAATGAAATCTTGGCAAGGCGACTCTCATAGTAAATTCTTACGGTGGCTCCATCTTCTACTGCCTGGGCAATGTCATAGACATCTACATAGTTCCCAAATACCGCAGGAGTATTAACATCTGTATTCTCAATGGGAGTACCAGTAAAACCCAAATAGGTTGCATTGGGAAGAGCATCTCGCATATATTTAGCAAAACCGTAGACAATTTTTTTCCCAATTAGGTTTCCTCGTTCATCTTTTGAGTCTATAGTCTTTGCTTTAAACCCATACTGGGTTCTGTGGGCCTCATCTGCGATCACAATGATGTTATTTCGTTCTGATAAGGTTTCATATACATTGCCCTCTTCTGGTTGAAATTTTTGAATGGTAGCAAATACCACACCACCTGACGCTACCTTTAAGAGTTCTTTGAGATGATCTCGATTTTTTGCCTGCACTGGTTCTTGCCGGAGAAGTTGTTTGGCAGCGGAGAAAGTGTCAAAAAGTTGATCATCTAAATCATTTCGATCTGTAATCACAAGAATTGTTGGATTGTCCATCGAAAGGACAATTTTACCCGTATAAAAAACCATCGAGAGAGATTTTCCAGATCCTTGTGTATGCCATACGACTCCCCCTTTTTTATCTCCAACAACTGATGAAATAGACTTAAATCCTTCTGATTTTGATGTATGGATAAGAAGGTCTTTCTCTGGAGATTGATTTTTTGAATAACCTGAGGCACGAAGAGTGGACTCTACTGCTTTGTTTACAGCATAGTATTGATGGTAGGCGGCAATTTTTTTAATAAATTGAATAGTAGTAATCCCAGTTTTCGGATCCTCTTTTTTAGTATTTTCAAATACAATAAAATGTCTAAGTAAATCCAATAAAGTTTTTGGATTTAGCATTCCTCGGATCAAAGTCTCCAACTGACCGATGAATGGCGACGCTTCCATTTTTCCGTCAGATGTTTTCCAAGCTAAAAACCGATTGTAACTAGAAGAAATGGTTCCCGCTTTTGCTTCCAATCCATCAGAGATTACCAAAAATCCATTGAAGGTAAATAACGAAGGAATGGATTGCATATACGTTTGCAATTGTTCGAGTGCAGAATTAACAGTTGCATTTTCATCTGTTGGATTTTTTAGTTCCACTAAAACCAATGGAATTCCATTGATAAAAATGACTAGATCCGGTCTTTTGTTTACATTGTTTTCCACAACAGTAAACTGATTTATTATAAGAAATTCATTGTTTTCTAATGTATCGAAATCCAAGAGCGATACTAAATCACCCCGAGAGTTTCCGTCTTTTTGGTAAACAACCTGGATTCCTTCGGTTAAAAATCTGTGGAAGTTGTGATTGTTTACAATCAGTTCACGCGAATTCAGCCTTTGGATTTGTTTGACTGCATCCTCTATGGATTCTTTGGGTAACGTTGGATTGATCCGAAGGAGCGATTCTTCTAATCTTTTCAACAAAAGGACATCTTCGAATGTTTCTCTTTCGGGCTGATCACTGTCAGGTGCAATGTCTGGACCATGAACGTAGGCATAACCAACTTCTTTGAGTAGATCGATGACAAATTGTTCGACAGAGGCTTCCGAAAGTTTAGAGTCGAGCATCTAACCGACCTTATAATGTAAGTTAGAATTCGTCAAGGGGGAAAAATCACTCTACAGGATATCTGGAGTCTTGGGAAAGAATATCTGGCAATGTGTATTATTCATTTTAAATTTGGATTTTGACTAAGAATCGAAATGTCGCTATCCCTGAAATCAGAATCGTGAGTTACTAAAATTAAGTTCTCTTCTCGACATAATTCAACTAACAATCGATCCGTATAATCCAAGGGATAGAATGGAAACAATTTCTTTATTTCCGCATCGTCAAATGATTTCCCGATAACTTTATATACCTTTAAAAGATTGTTAATGATGATATTCGAAATATCTTCATCAGTTGTTTTCCCGAGTGCAGAATTTCGGAATTTTTTAAATTCGCTTTGAGATCGTGACCGTTGCAAAACTCCAGATTGGTATGTTTCAAACTCGAGGCGAAAACATCGATTGTAAAACTCAGATATTATCATATTGTCAAGATATAATGGGTATTTATGTTTAATAAGAGAGGCTATTAAAGATGAATAATTTTCGCGTTCTTTACTCGGTGAGGATGGCCAAAAAATATAAATCAAAACATTCGCATCAAAAACAAATGACCTACCAGCTAACTTCGCTATATCGGCTTTAGTATATCTTTCGGCCAAGTCATTCCCCTAAAACTTCGCGTAAGGTACGCTCCATTCGATCTGGGTCTTTATAATAAATTTTTGCAGTATCGACAACGCGTTTTAAGAGCCCTAGATCTTCTTGAGACATACCTTCTACTTTCAAACTAGTTTTTATTGTTTCTTCTGAGAAATCTCGGTATAATTGTCCGATGGCAGTGTTTAAAAAAGCAGACGTAATTAGTTCGATTCCTTCGAAAGAAAGCGTTATCGCATTTTTCTCATCTCGAAAAGATTTTGAGATGAGTAGGAATAGCTTCTGCCCGTCCTCAGCATCCACACAATAAAGACTAGGGACTAATTCTCTTACAGGGATTGTTGGAATCACCATTTTCATTCTCCTAGAATATATCGGTCACTTTTAGCTCTTCCAAAAGGGAGTAAGACGTTGGATCGTCTGTCTGGAATCTCATATTAATGGTAGTTCCTGGAAAAGGACAAGGAATTTCTTCGAAAATATCGATTCCATTTTCGAATTCATAAAAACCAGAATCACTGACAATATTGATTTTTCCGCCATTTTTTTCGGTAAATTCCCGCAATATTGCGAAACCAAGTCCCCCGGTAATATTGTCCTTTGTGGAATGCCCCGATTGAATCGCCCACTCGATTGCTTTTTTTG
The DNA here is from genome assembly GCF_026151655.1 of Leptospira soteropolitanensis. Lineage (GTDB taxonomy): Bacteria > Spirochaetota > Leptospiria > Leptospirales > Leptospiraceae > Leptospira_A > Leptospira_A soteropolitanensis. Next base: position 31,205 of record NZ_JAMQPN010000013.1, read on the forward strand.
CGGGAAGATCGCGACGAAAGAACTGACAAACATTTGCTTTGATCCCGATACCAATATCAGTAATCGAAAATTCAATGGTGTTCTTATTTGGAAAAAATTGACCGCAGGTAATGATCTCTTCCGATTTACTATGCGTTTTCGCATTTTGGAAAATTTCAAATATAGACTCTGTCATTTTCTTTTTTAATAGTTCGGAAAGTTTTGGTAACTCAGGCCTTCGAAGTAACTCCGACTGGATATAGGTTAAAAACTCTTCCCCTTGGTTAGGTTTTAATTCTAAAAATTGAATTGTCGTTTGATTTTGATCTGTTATTTTTCCAAAACCGTATTTACTTAAGAATTTATTTTTGCATAAAATCTTTTGAATATCAGGCTTTAGATAATCAAATTCGAAACGATGGCCATTTAAAGCCAATTTGTTCATCACACTTCCTAACGGAGAGCACATATTGGCACCAAACCAAGTATCGATGGTGATAAAAATTTTTAAGTGATGCTTATCCTTAAACTGATTGTAAAATTCGGCAATTTGTATATAACCATCGTAAGATGTTCTTACATTGTTGAATTCGAAACTAACTTCTTCCAAATAAATCTTCCAAATTTAGAGTAAAATTTAAACTATTTTTGACATGCTGAAAATGCATTACTGCTTCTTCACCCATTATTTTGTACAACCAGGAAGCACTGGAAACGAGTTTATGAACCGTATAATCCGCATCATCCGACCAGTCTACCATAGCATAACCTTCATTTGTTTGGACTAATCCTAGAATATTTTTGGCAAACCCATGTTTTTCAATAGGATTATTTCTTTTGGGTCGATATTCTCCCTCTATTTTTGGTATTCCCTGATGAGTCCATGCATGTCGATAACCTTCGATTAACTGGTATCTTCTATCCAAAGAAAATTTCTCAGCAAATTGTTTCAGTTCTGAAGGAATCTTGCTCGCATTTTTGGGATTTATAATTTCCCCAATCGTACGGGTTCTTACCTCAATTTCATTCTGTTTTCCATAGAAATAGAAATAAGAAGACAACAGATGATTGAGGGCAGAGAATAAAGACAGTATTGCGTAATCAAAATGATAACGAAAATAAAATACTGAGGACATACGAGGATGTTCGCTTAATCGAAGTCTCCGATGTAGGGAAAATTCTCTCAATGATTCAAAAAATGCGGTCCAAGCAAACTGATATCGGTCAGCAAAATCTCTTGTACATACATAAGCATAGTAACTATATAATTCTTCGTTTTTTACTTTCGCTGGAACTTTACCAACAACCTGGTTCCAAACTGCTAGGTAAGACGGAAAATATTTATAGATTTTTTCCTTTTCTTTCTCGAGCAACTTAGGGTTCATTCACATCTCCACCCTGACTTCCCCACTCATCAATTTCGGCAACAACGTATCGCGTAGTTTTTCGAGGGATCGGATTTGAAAACAATTTGCCTTCATTTTAATAAAATTCCCTACAATAGATTTTTCAAATAAAGTAATTTCATCTTTAGGCGGGAGAGAAACATTCAAATCTCTAAATGTAGTAGTCGTAATCGTATCGAAAACACTTCCATAAGCAGATGACTTCAGCTCCTCAATAGCATAATTCAAAAGTAAATATGTGAAAAAATAATTTTTACTATTATTGGGAATTATCCCGTAATTCGACTGACTAAATGCCATTGGCTGCGATAATATACAAAATTTACCAACAGTACCTCGGGCTGATATGACGAGTGAATTTTCTGGTAATATTTTTGCTGACGAATTGTTTAAACCCATTTCACTGATATTCTTACTCGAATTTATTACAAATGATTTGTGATTATCTGTAATATCGCCGCCTGAAAGCCAACCGATATTCCCATTCCAATATTCAGCCACTTCCGTTTTAGGAGTTCCTCCGCCAACTAATTCAATGAGATCTAAAATGCTCCCCTCCTCCCAACTCTCCTCCGCTTCTACCACAAACCACTGCCGAAAGAGAGCTTCTGCCATCGCTTCCAAGGTTTTATTTTGCCTATGCAAAAGATCAATTTTATCATCTAACGCCGACAAAACGCCTGCAATGGCTTTTTGTTCGGCGAGAGGGGGAAGGAGGATGGGAACTTCTTGCAAAACTGATGATTTGATCCCAAATACCGTTGTGCCAGATGCTCGAGACTGGAGTTCATGTTGTCCATCTTTCGATTGAAAATAATATTTTAGAAATACGTTATCAATTTTTTCTTTTTTTCCACGTAATGTGATAATTCTTTGAGCTAGAGCGACTTTTTTATCTTTTATCAAGGCAACTTCGCCTAATGGGGCCTCAGTTGTTAATACGACATCATTTATTTCGGGAAGTCCTCGGGTCATCCATGAATCGTAGTCCTTTTCCGCTATAAATTCATTAGCTTCTAATATCTTGCCTTCTTTTACTATCTTCGCAGTTATCAATGGAATTCCATGAGCTGTCTTTGTGGGAGTCTTCCCTCTGTAGTCAATAAATTTCTCAATAACCTCTGATAATCGATATTCCCTCCATTCACTCATACGGACTCCTCGCCTTTTTCTATTGTTTCCTTTCGATTTCTCTTCCAGTTTTGAATGAACTCATCCAACTGCGGACTCTGGTTTAGATCGATGCGGTCTTCGAGTTTGGTGAGGGCGTAGAAGGAGAGGGAGGTGGATTCGGAATGAATCTCTTGGGTTGCATCATTCATTTCTATTTACCCTCGCAAGAACAACAGCAGAAATATTCGGGGATTCGTTTCCTTCTGGAATCTGGTATTCGCCATCAAAATACATATTATCAGGCCTGTGAACTAACTCGATGATTTCTGGCTTATAAAAGCAGTCGTAACCCGATTCATAGCCCGAAACAAAAATCGGAAGATCTTCAGGAAAGTCCCTTAACATTTGAATGAGTTCTTTTACAGTCACTGGGTTGTTTTTCATTTTTTATACACTGCGTTCGTTACGTCTCTGCGACAAATTTTTTTACATTCGCTAAATTTGCGGATCCCTTGGCTTTGATTTTATTGGACTGATGCGAAAACCAAAGGGAGGTGATGACCGCTCCTCGACAATAGCGACAAGCCAATTGGGGAGAACGGTTGAGAAGAAGTTGGTGCAGTCCATGGTTATGTTCCAAATAATCCAGGTTGTTTGATGGGTTTCGGTCGAAAATCACCAATGATCACAAAGGGATTTTTGGAAAGATAGTGGTGTTTTAATGTAGTTCCTAAGATAAAATGATAGTCTTTCGTTTTGGAAAAGTCCTCAAAATATGTTTTTTTAACATAATCACAAGCTTTCTGCTCATCGCCTTCGTATACTTTAAGTCTTTTCCAATACAACATGCCCGTTTCCCAGTCTTCAATCATAAGATTGGATTCTTTGCCTGTCTCATCTTGAAACTTAAATTTAAACTTATAGGGAACTTTATCTACAACCTCAAATTCGGTGATATCATCCAAATCATTGGTTTCAAAAAGGGAGCCTTGGCTGTGCTCAGACTCAAGAGCTTTGATTTTTTTCGGATCCCAAAAAGATTCTGTCTTTTCATAAGTAAAATCTAATATTTTTGTTGGTTTGAAAACAGCAAGGGAAGTGCATTTTTCTTTATCTTTTGCATCTTCTATAAGTTTGGACATATTGGTATAAACATTTTTTAAAACAAAACTTCTTCTTTCGAGCCAAGTATCTCTGTCTGAATCAATATGACCTAATTTAACAATATGATTCGGGTCTACGGGTCGAAAGGATTCAGGTCGAAAGTCTTTGGAATTTTTAGTAAGTTCGAGTTCAATCCAATCGTATTTTGAATATCTTTTGTTAAAATCGATCTTTCGAAAAGGAATCGGATAGATTCGTATCCATTCACCTTCTTCAGTAATCCCCGCTGTGCAAACGGTTTCTCCATACTTTGTCGAAATCGCAGGATATGTTTTAACAAGGATCAAAACCTTTTTCTTCATTCTATAAATGAATTACCGAAGGAGGATCTTTTATTGCATCTAACAAAGCATTTGCTGTATGACTTCTATGACAACACTCGAAATCTGCTTCAAAACAGGTAAGAGCAATTCTTCCATTTTCTTCGAAGATTTTTTTTAAAGCAATTATATCCGATTGATTCTTACGTAGTGTTGTCCTTTGGTATTCTAAAAATAGTTTATTATAATCTGATTTGGAATGTAGTTCTTGTCGTTTGCTAGAGACAATTCCAAGTCCTGGGAAATGAATATACTGGATACCAACAGACTCAACAATTCCTTTCAATTGTTTTTTGGAAAATCCAAACTTCATACTCAAGGGATTTTTTCGCACATCGCATAACACAGTCACGGAATTGCGAATCAACTCTGTTACATACTTTTCAATCGATTTCCCTTCATAACCGATGGTAAAGATTGACTTCACACTCGATTTTGGTTTTTCAGATTCTACTCGTTTGAGCTCTTGTAGGGAGAGTATATCTTTTGCGATCTCGCTATGAATGGCGTAAAAAGGATGATTTGTATATACATACCGAATCAAATCTTTGCCAGATACATTTTTAAATTCCTGATAAAAAGATACCAAGTCACGCTGATCAGCGGCCTTTAGCGTCGAAAAGAATTGGTTGGATTGATTCAGCTCCCAACCAAACGAAGTTTCTTGGACAAGTTCATACTTTTTCAAAGTCCCAAGGTCTTGAGTTGCCTGTGCCGAATAACAACCAAATCGGTAGGGATAAAAATCATAGGAGGGAATTGGTTGCCTTTGGGAAAATAAAAAAAGATACTTTTGAAGGTCCGTTTTTGACAACCGACCACCAAATTTCTCTAATATGGCAAGTAACACTTTCCTTCGGTAGTACATTGTCGATTTACTGGGTAAAGGGAAGAGCCAAAGTAACCTTATTTTTTCCTTAGTTTACTTTAGAGCCCTATCCTAAACTAACGCAATCCTTAATTTACCTTAACCTTTGCCAAATTTTCTAGAATCAGCGCATTCAACCTTGCCTCTTCTTCCAATTGTGTCTCAAATTCAGCCTTAAGGCTTGTAAACCGTTCCTTAAAGTCAAAATCATCTTCTTCATCTGGTAAACCAACATACCGACCAGGCGTCAGCACATAATCCAATTCCCGGATGCGGTCGAGACTTGCTACATTGCAAAACCCCTTAACATCTTCGTATTTGCCCTTGAGTTTCTTCCATTCATGGTAAGTGCCTGCAATTTTCTGAATGTCTTCAGGTCGTAGTTCCTTCGTTCGACGATTGATAAGAACTCCTTCATTGCGAGCATCAATAAATAAAATTTCATTCATTCTATTTCGAAACCCGTTACCGGATTTACTCCGAGAAAGGAACCAAAGACTCGCAGGAATTTGAGTATTGAGAAATAACTTCGCAGGTAAGTTGACAATGCAATCCACAAGTCCAGCTTCAATGAGTGCCTTTCGAATCTCCCCTTCGCCAGATGTCTTCGAAGTAAGCGATCCTTTAGCCAATACAAAACCAGCTGTTCCAGAGGGACTTAAGTGATACAAAAAATGTTGGATCCAGGCAAAATTAGCATTACCAGCGGGTGGCACGCCAAACTTCCAACGGCCATCCGTGCGTAACAGTTCACCTGACCAATCACTCACGTTAAACGGTGGATTGGCGATGATAAAATCTGCTTTTAAATCTTTATGCGCATCATTTAAAAAAGACCCTTCATTATTCCATTTCACCTGCGTACTATCAATCCCACGGATAGCAAGATTCATCTTCGCAAGTCGCCATGTGGTTTGGTTGCTTTCTTGGCCATAAATAGAAATATCATCAATCTTTCCTTTGTGTTCTTCTACGAACTTTTCAGATTGAACAAACATCCCACCAGAACCACAACATGGATCGAAAACTCTTCCTTTATATGGCTCAAGCATTTCCACAAGTAACTCCACCACACTTCTTGGTGTATAAAATTGCCCGCCCTTTTTCCCTTCCGCCAAAGCAAATTCACCTAGAAAGTACTCAAAAACATGACCTAAAACATCTGCACTACGCGCTTTTGCATCACCTAATGCTATATTACTGATAAGATCGATGAGTTCACCCAAACTGGTAGGATCTAAATTTCCTCGTGCATAAACTTTCGGTAGAACATCTTTTAAAGAAGGATTGTCTTTCTCAATCGCATCCATTGCACTGTCGACTTCCTTCCCGATCGTAGGCAACTTCGCTTTTGATAGCAAATAAGACCAACGAGCAATATCAGGAACAAAAAATACATTTTCAGCTTTGTTTTCATCTTTGTCTTCCGGATCGGCACCAGAATAATCTCCCTTTCCATTTTTCAACTTGGAATGAAGTTCTTCAAAAGCATCTGAAATATATTTTAAAAAAATAAGTCCCAAAACAACATGTTTGTACTCTGCTGCATCTATGTTCTTACGAAGTTTATCAGCTGACTTCCAAAGTTGTTTTTCTATTGGCTCAGATGGAACCTTCTTTTCTACTTTTGCCTTTGCCATAAAATATACCTACTTCCAAATAACGGAAACCTAATGATTCCATCCTGAATATTAATCCAACTCATAATAGCTTATTCTAACTCTAGGACAAATATCGAGTCCTATTAATCTAATTTTGGGTATTCTTCTCTAGACATAAAAAAAGCCCCAAACTTTCGTTCAGAGCTTTTCCCAACATTTCTATACGACAAAGATTCTATTCTTCCCGATGAGGGAAAGCCTGCGGAGCACCAAGCGGCACTGCCGCGACTGCGAGCACCCGACTTGATGCGTGAGCTCCTTAGCTCAAGCATCAAAGTCGTTCGGCGCTGACCGCCAAACAGAACAAAGTA
>NZ_JAMQPN010000014.1 GCF_026151655.1 Leptospira soteropolitanensis
AATTTTAGGTTCCTCGATTATTGAAATAATGCATGCTACATCCTTTGAGCTTGCTTATCGGTATCATAAACAATTAAGGATAGATTTATTTATTCTAGATTTAAGTTTGTTTGGTGCTGACGGTTTCCATTTTTTGGAAAAATTCCCGAATGAACGATCCAATACAATTATAGTTTCTGCATATAATGACCTTGCGATTCGTGCTTTTGAATATGGGGTTTTAGACTATCTCACAAAACCAATCTCAGAGGAAAGGTTACGCTTATCATTACAAAGGTTCTTCATCCGATCAAATAGGAAAGGAAAACTAAATACTAGTCCAATCCGTATTAAAACTCGTTTATCTAAAGTTGATATCCATAAACTCGATGTTCGCTTAACAGATCTAATGGAAGTAAAAAAAGTTTACCAAAACGAAAACCTTTCTCTTAAATCTTTGGCAGAAGAACTTGATTTACACCCTAGACAGCTATCCGAATTTTTGAACGAGAAAAAACATAAAACCTTTACTTCTTTTTTACACAACTACAGAATCAAAGAAGCCAAATACCTCTTAGAAAGATATCCAGAGAAAAAAATCAGCGATATTGGGTTTGAGGTTGGGTATAAATCTCTTTCCAATTTTTATGATGCTTTCAAAAAAGAGCTCAAAATCACTGCATCAGAGTATCGGCAAAAGAATTTTATATCCACTATAAGCTCAAACATCGCTGAACCAAAGAATTATATTAATGTATAATTCGGATATACTACTAAATAAAGATCTATTGATCAAAAAACACAAATTTCACTCTTGATTCCCGTCCTAGGACGACAGAAAAAGCAAAACAGATTAGAATCTAATAGATTCTTAATATAATTTTTCCATTTGGCTTAGGAGACTTAGATGTATAGAGCAAAAGATTCATTGAACTGTTTGTTTTTCGCAGAAAAGAGTAAATTAATAAAAAATAAATCAATATAGTAACATTTTATTTTACTATATTGATTTCTCTAATATTCGTCAGCTGCTCAAGAGAAGAAAAAAAAATCAGTCCAATCACATACAATCGGATTATTAGGTTTACCAGAAGAAAATGGGACATCCATAAATTTAGAAAATAGTAATCCAGGTGACGTACTACCCCCTATGCCGCCAGTGATCGGTGCACCTGCTCCTCCAGGACAACCTCTGAACGCTCCAATTTTAAATCATCCACAAACCCATGTAAGCAATTCTCCTGTATCAGAAGATCCGAGTGGATTTCATGGCCATATTTTAATTGATCATATTAGTTTTCAATTACCAGTCGATAATCAAACAACCATTACTGCTTATATTGGTAAACGCGATATGAAACTGGAACAAGATGGAGCTGTGGTGAATGCCACAAATTTCAAAACACTAACTCCTGCGAATCCCAATGGAGGTGCATTTTGGTTTAATTTTAAGTTTCCTTCCGACAAAAAACAGAAACTAATTCTTGTTGCGCGAAATGAATTCGGTGTATCCTCGAAAGAAATTGACTTTTCCCACAACAGAAACTGCATCCGCGCTCCCCTTGTACCAATTACCATTAGAGACTGCAATCAACATTGTTTTGAAATCACAAACTTAGTCGACTAAATGGGATTTAAATCAAAATTCAAACATGGCGAACTCACTTACATTGGAGTTGATTTTACTGGACCATCTCCGAAAGCAGCAGGACATCTTCTTTTTTCAAATAACTTTTGTTATATATTGGATGACTCTGCGCATCCCCACTACAGCAAGGGGTTACGTCTATTGCAACAGGTCTAAATCAGGAAGGTAAAGATAGTGTTTGTGTCCTATTGCAAAGTAATATTAGTATGTAGGATGAAAATGGAACCTTTAGCACTAAATTCTTTCATAGTTTAATTAGATTGGAATAAAAATCTAAATTACATTGAATTGGAAATGAATACAATACTTACATTTTTTAGTTAAATACACCTCTTGTAATGTTAAAAGGGAGGATTAGACAATAAAATCAAATTTGCAAAATATAATATTTAGGAAGTATTCTAAAGAAGTAATTTTTAGAGATTGAGTTTTAATTATGGAATTTTGTTGACTCCCAAACTTTAATTGCCCACTCTTTATCAATTTCATTATCAAAACTGATTGTAATATGACATAGATTATTAGTCGTCGCCATATTACCTGTTAGAAAACAAAACTCCTTACCATCTTCATTGATAATTTCTATTGTCGCCCAACCAAAAAGTTGATTATTAGAATATCTAAATATATCTAAATTTTTTGGTGTTTCCAGCAATAGATTTTCAGCTGAAATGGGTATTCCATTATTTCCCTCGACTTTAAAAGACGAGCCTCTAATTATTTTATCTTGAAACCAATAAACATATGTTTTACCATCATTCTCATAGTCTTCATAAAAATAGCCAGGAATATCAGAGGTCCAAAATCCAGTCATTGACCTTTGCATACTTCTCTTTTTGAATCCAATACCCGTAGGTTGAGGTGCCAGACTAGGCACTTTTTCATTTAAATAAGAATCTATTAATTCTTTTTCATTTAGAGGAACAAGTTCTCTAAGTTCTGAATTCCCCGCTCTTTCAAAACAAAATTGAACAAATTTGTATAACAAATATTCGTGTTCCGTATGAAAACTATGCCAAGGCAATTCAACCCATGAGACAGCAAGCCCCGTATTTAAATAAAAAACGGTTTCCAATTTTTGATCCCACCAAGGAAAAAATTGTTCCCCTTTACGTTCTAATTTATTTACATCGCTTTCATTTACCTCAATAAACCAACTTTTATCCCAATATCCAAGCGAATTTAAAGCAAAATAATCTCCCAATACAGAATAACCTAACGGCATAGATATCATTCTATTTCCATCGGACACATTTTCGATTAATACTTTTGCAACCTCCTTAAGCCAATGGAGCATTTCCAACTTGAGAGTTTCAAAGTTTCTAGTTTCATAATAACTAGTTTCATCTCCAAAACCTTCTTCCCCTACCCAATTCCATTTTAAACTCAAAGAATTACCTATTAAATCCAATGACTCAACCACAAATGCATGATATCCTGGACCCTGAATATTTGTATTGGCACTACAAGTTAATACATTATTTGCGATAGTAAATTCAATTGGTTCTCCAATAGGGTAAAGTTGTAAATACATTCGGTCATCTTTGTACTTAGAAGTAACCAATTTTCTCCATGATTGCTCAGGAATTAATTCTTTAAATTCTCCTGCAACTTGACTAAACAATTTATCTTTTGAAATTTTTCTCTTAAAAATTCCAACTGTTGGTAATTCCGATGTTATATAAATACCAATCCCCATTAATAATCAATTCCTTTTATAAACATTAAAAAACTCGAAACATATTTTCCAAATAATTAGAAAACCAACATCACTTATTAAAATCTCACATTTAGTGTTTTTATTAAAAATAACATTAAAAGATCATTTTTAAAATCTAAGGATTTGAACCAGCTGTAACTATCGAAATTGGTAAAGTACTCGTTCCTACATTTCCATTGTGTGTTAAACTTCCATCATTAAGATTGATCGAAAACATATCGACATTACTTGTAACAAAATTCGTTACATATAAATATTTTCCAGAAGAATCAATTGAAATACCTGTTGGCCCATTGCCTTGATTGACCGGATAAGCTATTCCCTGAGACAAATATCCTTTACTTGGATCAACTTTGTATATGGAGATCGATTCTGAACCTTGATATGTCATGTAGATGTATCTGCCCGTAGGATCTGCGGAAATAGACCTTGCATTTACACCGATCGCTATCGTTGCTGAACCTAATGTTTCTAACATTCCATTGTCAGGATTAATACGGTAAGATGAGATATTATTATCCACATCATTCACAATGTAAAGATTTTTCCCATTGGCCAATATCTCTAGATTTCGTGGATTGGTGCCAGTTCCAATCGTTTGGATTATATTAGGATTTGGTATTCCGGTAGTTGAATCAACCTTAAAGACATCCACCAACTTTTCGTTATATCTTGGAACATATAAATAATTTCCAAAAGGATCAACGGCAATGCTAGAAGCGCCAGGGCTTGCAGGCATTGTATTAACTATTGCTAAAGTACCTGTTGCTTGGTTGACAACAAAGGTGCTGACATTATCTGAATTTCGAATATATACTAGATCTTTATGAGGATGATACGTCATTGCTAATGGAGAATTTCCACCACTCGGAATATTGCCCAAACTTGTTAAACTACCGTTAGTTTGATTGATAGTGAATTGAGTGATATCATTAGAGCTTCTATTGGCTACAGTTAAATATTTTTGGCTGGGACTAATGCCCATAGATTCCGGTCCTCCGCCAGCAGCAACAAACCCAGAAGCATTTAACAATCCTGAACTTGCATTAACTGAATAGGAATTCACAAGTCCCGACGTTGTATTGACCACATAAGCAAATTTAGGGATAAACAACGATTTGATGATTATGGGAACAGTAGTTTGTTTGGTTCTGCTATTCGCAGTAATAGAATATTTAGTTGAATTCATTCCATATATAGGCGTTCCGGAAATCACACAATTCGATTCATCGAGATTCAGTCCTATCGGCAAACTTGGCGTAGATTCGCAATGTACAATTGGTTCAGAAGAAAATGGCACAATGGGAATAAGTGTCTCATTTTGACGTACGATAATATAGTCAGAACTATAATTTAATCGAAGATTGCTAAGACCGCCAAACAGAGGACACAAATACTGTCCATCATCAAATCCGATTTCTAGTAATGCAGACATTGCAAAACTTGGCGTTTCTGGATCACAAGTTCCATTTAATTTTGCCGGCACACATTGGAGATTTAAAAATAAGATTAAAAAACTAAATAATAAATAGACAAGAATGAATTGATTCTTCACTACAGAGACTACCTCAGAGAAACATTTTAATACAATGATAAGGTTTTGTCGTCCGGGGACGGGAATCAGGAGTCGGAAGGTCCCGATTGAACGTAGTCTATACCAGAGATCCGTTATAAACCCAAAGTAAGGCATTTCCGCATAGCACAATCAGCCACATACAATACGAAAAATTAAAAGATATCTCGAAATAGATTCTTATGTACTACAACTGACGGAAGTTTGTCGAACCGATATGTAAGTTTACATTATGGATTGGTCCCTGCGGTTAAAATCACAGCTGGACTTGTACTGGTTCCTACGTTTCCGTTAGGAGTTAAAATTCCATTCGATTGATTGATTAAAAATATCCCAGCCGTACCAGCTGCGATATTTGTATTATACAAAAAATTCCCAGAAGGATCCACTGTGATTCCCAAAGGTTCAGTTCCTGTAGCGATCGTGTTTGGAGACAGAGGAACTAACTCACCGGTCAAGGGGCTCGTTGCATACATAGAAATAGTATTCGTATCTCTGTTTGTCATATATAAAAACCGTCCGATGGGATCTGTAGTGATGGTCCCAGAAACAACTCCTGTGGATGAAGTTTGAGGAAAAACAGAGCTCATATAACCAGTATTAGTATCAATTTGAAAGGTAGAGATATGACTACTAGTGTCATAAGACACGTATAATGTTTTTCCATTTGCATGAAATGCCATTTTTTTGGGACGGATATCAGTAGGGATAGTCTGGATCGGGTTTGGACTAAGAAGTCCTGTAACCAAATCAATTCGATAAGCCCCTATCAAATTCCCATTATAAAAAGTTTCGTATAGAAAATTTCCGAAATGATCTACTAGAATATTTGAACTAGCATATGGTGTAGGAACTGTATTGATCAAACCTAAATTTCCGGTAGTAGGATTTACGGAAAAAATTGAAATGTTATCTGAATTTCGTATATAAATTAAGTCTTTCGTAGGATGGTAATTTACCGAAATAGGAGTATTACCTCCACTTGAAACATCCCCAATCAAATTCAAATTCCCATTCGTTTGGTTGATTGAAAAATGACTGATGTTGTTTGTATTTCGATTAGCGATTGTTAGATATTTTTGATTGGGACTGATCGCCATTGATTCAGGTCCCCCTCCTGCAGCAACAAAACCTGTTGTATTAAGGACTCCAGTAGTTGTATCAATCGTATATGAAAAGATCAGATTTGACCCAAGATTCGCAACAAAAACAAATTTTGGTACAAACAACGATTTAATCACCAAAGAAGTTGAGATTTGTTTATTTTGATTTTTTGCTGTGATCAAATATTTAGTTGCATTCAATCCCACAGTAGAAGTACCCGAAATCTCACAATTTATATCATTCAAAATGATTCCAGGAGGTAAAGGAGGAGTTGATTCACAATGATCAATTGGTTCAGATACAAACGGTTTTAAGTTTCCGATAGGTTCACCTTGTTTAATCACAAGGAAATCTGTTCCATAATCCAATCGAAGAGGATTTAAACCTGAAAATAAAGGGCATAAAAAAGACCCATCCGTCGAGCCAAACTCTAATAATGCGGAAAACAGAAAGTTCTCACTTTCTGGATCACAAGCTCCGTTAAATTTGGTCGGTGCACATCGTAAAGTAGAAAGTATAAAAAAGAAACTAAATAATATATTTACAATATTGGATTGTTTCTTAACAAAGATAAACATAATTAACAGTTTAGATCAAAAGATGAAGCCTGTCTTCCGGGGACGGGAATCAGGAGTGTTTTCGATTTGTTAAATTTCTTAATTCAATCACGATTGAAATTTTTCTATCTCAAACCAAGGATTTCCCGTAGAGTGATTGACCACACAATAAAACTTTTTGTGATTTTTCTTCTTATTTCATGCCAAAGTAACGCAACTGACAACAGTTTACCTAAAGCGAAAGCGGGAAAGATGCTCATAACTGAAGGCATTTTTCAAAACCATACTTTCATTAAATTAGATGGTGAATGGGATTTTTATTATCAAAAACTTCTGAATGCAGAAGAAATAAAAAAAAACGAATTAACATTAGAAAAGGATACTTTAATTCTCCCCGGATTTTGGAATGAAATCAAACGGGAAGGCAAAGTTTATTCACCACAATCCTACAGTACATTCCATCTCCACCTAACCTTACCAAAATCATTTATCCATGGTCAATTTTCGTTTTATATCCCGCATGCATTCACCACCTATCGAATGTATTTAAATGATGTTCTAATTTCTGAAAATGGGACAGTCGGATCCTCTGAAATAGAAACTAGGGAGTATTGGTTACCCAAAATTGTTTTTTTTACACCTACTACTGAGGAAATAGAAATTATTCTTCAGGTTGCAAATTATAAATCATTAAACGCTGGTTTTAGACAAAGTATAGAATTTGGGACTCAAGAATCAATGATAAGGAAAAAACAAGTTCGTTTGGCCTTGGATATTTTTTTAATTGCAAGTTTATTTGTAATCTCTCTCTACCATTTTATGCTTTACCTATTAAAAAAAAATGACCAAAGCCTACTGTATTTTTCATTATATTCATTTGTAAGTATGGTTTATAAATTCACGAGTGGAGAATTTTTTTTACTCATATTATTCCCCGATTTTGAATGGAGATGGTTGATTAAGATTTTTTTTCTTTCAGTTTATTTAACTTTTCCATTTTTCTTAAGTTTTATTGGCAAAGTTTTCCCAAACGAAATCGGGAATAAACCGAACTATATATTTCAGTTTATATTTTTCTCATTCTCTTTATTTGTTTTATTTTCCGAATCAACGTGGATTGAAGAAACTTTATTTCCAGCCGAAATCATGATGTTATTTTGTTGTATTTACGTAATCTGGATTTTATCAAAGGCCGTTATCAACAAAAGAGAAAATGCAGCCGGTTTTTTATTGGGGTTCCTTTTTTTATTTATCACTGCCTTAAATGATATCCTATTTGAAAAAAACATCATTAAAACCGAGGTTTATGGTCCGCTTGGAACATTTGTTTTATTTTTCTCTCAATCATTTTTCTTATCAAAAAAATATTCGAAGCTATATACGACAGTTGAAAAACAAAAACTTGAATTGGAACAAACTGTTTCATTAAAAGAAAATATATATCGAGCCAATATCCTTTCAAAACGAATGGAATTGGAGTTGTATAAAAAAACGATCCAACCTCATTTTCTAATGAATTCACTGTCGGCAATTCGCTATTGGGTATCCGAAAGTGCAGAAAAATCTGCCGAAATATTAGATTCTCTTGTGGGAGAGCTCCGTATTATCTTAAAAGTTGCTTCCAAACAATTGATTCCCATTGGTGAAGAAATCAAATTATGCAAGTACCATATTGGTGTCATGAAATTACGTACAGAAAAAGAATATCGGTTTAGAACTTTCGGAATCGATCCAAAAGAAGAATTTCCTCCTCTTATTTTCCACACACTCATTGAAAATGCATTTACTCATGAAGATTCAATCAAGGCGAAATTGAGCTTTATTATCCTTAAAAAAAACATCAAAAAAGAAGAGAAATTTTTTTCCGTCTATTGTTTTATTGTGTATAACCACTGTAAGTCCAATGAACCAGAAGCTTCAAAGAGTGGATCTGGAACTGGTTTAGAATATGTTCGGCTCCGATTGGAGGAATCCTATTCGGGCAAGTGGTCGTTACAACATGGAAAGTCTAAAAAAGGATATCGAGTTCTCATCCAAATTCAGATTCACTAAAATGAAAATATTGATATTAGAAGACGAATCCGTTCACGCAAAATATTTAACCAAATTATTGCAAATCATACTAGAATCTTCTGCCATTGAAATCAAACATGTGACTTCCATTGATGAAGCAGACCAAGAATTAAAACGATCGCCAATCAATCTTCTATTTTTAGATCTCAATATCTTTGGTTTCGACGGCTTTGATATTTTGGAAAGGATCCCTACTCTTTTTACAAATACCATTGTAGTCTCGGCCAATACTGACAACGCAATTAGAGCTTTTGAATATGGTGTCATCGACTTTATCCCAAAACCCATTTCAGAAGATCGATTGCGTTTGGCACTAGAAAGACATTCTCTTTTTGCAAGCACCTACCAAAGAGGAAGCGACCAACAAAAATATGCAAAGTCCCGTTTGTTGCAAGTGGATTTGGAAAGAGTTGAAAATCGACTTTCTCATTTAATGGAAATTGAAAAAATTTATCTGAATGAAGATTTATCTCTCGAAGTTCTCGCCGAAGAACTGGAGTTACACCCGAGGCAACTATCTGAATTTTTAAATGGTAAAAAACAAACAACTTTTAACTCTTTTCTCCACAGTTATCGGATCAAAGAGGCGAAAGATCTTTTACTCAAATATCCAGAGAAAAATGTGAGTGAAATTGGTTTTGAAGTGGGTTACAAATCACTTTCCAGTTTTTACGAAGCATTCAAAAAAGAACTAAAAATTACTGCATCTGAATTCAGACAAAAAACGTCTATATCAGAAACCTTATAACAAGAGCTAAACTTACAAAACCTTTGATGTAGGTTATTTTCTTACAACATAACCTGCTTTTTAAAATTATATGGTATTTCAATTATTAAAAAAATTGAAATACCTCTCCTGATTCCCGTCCCAGGAAGACAGAATATCCAAAACAGATTAGAATCATTAAGATTCGATGATGAATCGAATTCTATCATGTTGTTCAGGAGACTCACTCATGTTTAAGGCAAAAGATCTGGTTAGCCGTTCATTCCCCCTTCAAAAAAATAAAAGCTTAGCAGAGATTTTGTATTCAACATTTTTCTACTTTATTCTTTTTCTTTCGTTATTGTTTCTCAATTGTGCAAAGGAAGAAACAAAATCAGACAAACCCAATACCCTTGGTTTATTGGGTTTGGCATCTGGAAATCAAATCTCATCAAACTCTGACAATGGTCAGTCAGAGGGAGGATTGTTACCTCCGATCCCACCCGTTGTGGGTCCACCTGCCAATCCTGGCCAACCTCTGAATGCTCCGATCCTGAATGACCCTCAAACACAAGTGAACAATGCACCACAAGCTGAAGACCAATATGGAATTTATGGTAAAATTTTAATTAATAACATTAGTTTCCAACTACCAGTCCATGACCAAACAACGATTACTGCCTATATCGGAAAACGAAATTTGAGATTGGAGCCTGATGGAACCGTTGTGAATGCAACAAATTTTAAAACCTTTACTCCTGCCAATCCAAATCAGGGAGGAACTGTTTGGTTTAGTTTTATCCATCGTTCCAATCAAAAACAAAAACTAATTCTTGTAGCAAGGAATGAATTTGGTTCCTCTTCGAAAGAAATCAATTTTAGTCACAATCGGGATTGCGTAGGTGCTCCACTTGCTCCTACCACCCTTGGAGATTGTAACGGACATTGTATCGAAATTACGAATGTAGCTGGACAATGGAATTTTAAAACAAAATACAAACATGGAGATGGTATCACTTTTGCTAATATAACTATCGAAGGATATGCACATACAACAGGAGCAATGTTAGGTTTTGATGCGTTTGAATACCTTTGGGATCCAGGGAATGGTCTTCCATTACCCGAAGGATTTGTTTCTGTTTCATCAACGCTTAGTCCTCAAATGAATGAATATACCTGTGTTGCATTGCAAAGTATTATTTGGATAGAAGACGAAAACGGAAATTTAAATACTACTCTTTTTACGGATCGTGCTAGATTAGAATAACCAATTAGATCATCGGAATTAGAACCTATCGAAGTAAATCTCCAATGGTGTTTTTTCCGATGTCGACTTGGAATCGTTTTACAAAGAAAAATACCGGTGAATGTTAAAACCGATTGTCCATTCTTTTTTATCGTAGTTGTAATCAGCACCACGCAGGAGTTGGGTGTGAGCAAGGGAACGACTGTTGGTCACAAAAAACTGAAAGACATGCCCACCCGTTTCAAAATCTATTCCAGTACTGAATGGTACAGAAGTATATTCGACAGGTTTTGAAAGAATTACGTTGTTTACAAAAGCATCTACAGCCTTTCCTCTTGCGATCAAATCATTCACTTCTGATACGGAATATTCCACACCACCAATCTTTGTTTTTCGATCTTCACTTTCATATGATTCTCCAATGTAATCTCTTTTGGGAGTAAAGATTGCAGCAAACGTAAAGTCCACTCTCTTAAAGAGATGAAGACGAAAAGATACATCTAAACCGGTTCGATCATTGGAAAGATGTTCTTTTACGTAATTTCTGTGAACAAACATAGGAGATACCTGAATCGAAAGAAAATCATTGAATCTTCTAGAAATCAATATAGAAGAAAGAGTGCTCTGTCGATCTGTTAAACTCAACTCATAAGTGTTTAATCGTTTTTCAAGATTGGAATCCAAAGTGGGAATCCCTGTCGAAGGCCGAAGGTAGGGACCAAAAAATTGTTCTTGTTTGGAAGTTTCCTGACCAAAGGCACCAAAAAAACTAATCGTCAAAGGAAAATCGGTATCTTGGGTCAACAAACGAACCTTTGATCTCGTTTCATATGTTTTTTGAAATGAGGTTCTTGATAGGCCAATTGTGATTCGATCAGTGATTCCATAATCCAAAGAAAGTTGCGTATTGTGTGCTAGTATAGTATTCACCTGACAGTTTCGTAAAGAAGCAGTGGTCACACATCCTCTAATTAGAAAAATGATTTTTACCACAAAGTCATTCCTAGGAGGGAAGACGTATGACCACCACCAATACCAACGTAAGCACCAAAGCAGCGAGAAGAAAGCTAAATTTGTTAGAATTAGCAAATGAATTAAGCAATGTAAGTAAAGCCTGTAAGATCATGGGCTACTCCAGACAACAGTTTTATGAGATCAGAAGGAACTACCAAACATTTGGTTCTGAAGGTTTAATCGACAGAGTTTCTGGAGCGACCAACCCTCATCCAAACCGATTGTCGGAAGAACTCGAAAAAGTGATTTTGGATTATAGCCTCATCAATCCAACTCATGGTTCCATTCGTGTAGCCCAACAATTGAATTTAAAAGGACACAGTGTAAGTTCAGGCGGAGTGAGAGGAGTCTGGACGAGGACTAAACTTCTTACGAAACACCAAAGACTTTTAAGACTCGATCAACATCTAAAAGAACATCCTATAGAATTGAATGAAAATCAAATAAAGTTATTAGAGAAATTCAATCCTGAATACCGAGATAGGCACATTCAGGCTGATTTTACTGGGGATTTGGTCGCTATGGATACATTTATGGTGGGAACATTAAAAGGAATAGGAAGAGTCTACCTGCAGACAGTTATCGATTGTCATTCAAGGTATGCGTGGGGAACTCTTCATACATCGAAAATGCCAATCACGGCTGTTCAGACTTTAAACAATGAAGTTCTTCCTTTCTTCGAAGACCACAACATACCTATCAAAACAATTCTAACGGACAACGGTCGAGAATACTGCGGGAGAGAAGATCAACATCCATTTGAACTATTCCTTCAGCTAGAAGAAATCGAACATCGGACTACTAAAGTCAGAAGACCACAAAGCAACGGATATGTGGAAAGACTTCATAGAACTTTGCTCGACGAACACTTTAGAATCGCTGGTAGAACCAATTTTTATGAAACAGTCGATGAAATGGAAAAAGATTTCCAGGTTTATCTCAAGTTCTATAACAACGAAAGATCCCACCAAGGCAGGAATATGAATGGGAGAACTCCCTATCAAGTTTTCCTTGATGGCATCCGAGAACTAAAAAAAGTAGAAGATCAATATTTTAAACTAAGTTAGAGGATTGTGTAAGGCGAATACTGTATCTGTACACTTCACCAATATTTAAGTATACTTTCTGCTTCATCACCCAATAGCCTACCCAACAGTATAAAACATTACTCTCCGCAATTTTCTTAGCTTTAGAAACGACTTTCAATGAACGCCAAAGAAGTCAAAACCAAATAAATTGCTAACCTTGTAACCATAAACACTTCGGGAAGGAACTCTCTCAAGGTATCTGACGATATCTACTCAAAAAAACAACGAAATTCTTTTGAAAGGTAAAATGAGGGGAAATTAGAATAGTAAGTTATTTCAAAACTGGATGTATCAAACACAAATCACAATTTCCGCATTCACTAAACGTTGAATCAAAATATTCATGTATGAACTTACGCCTACAATCGTTTGTTTTGGTATATAACAGAGTTTGGTATAATCTCTTTTGAGAATCTTTTTTCTTTTCCATCAACTCCTGTTCAGAAAAAATAGAATCTAACCAAGGAGCTTCTATTTGCAATGATCCTCTTTCCAAATCTCCTGACAATAATCCTTTATTTTCCAATAAATTAAGTGCTGTTTGAATTCTATGATCACCTTTATCCTTAAAGGTCATATAAGATTGTAAAGTTCCATAATCTAATCCAGACAATTCACTTTGTTTTGATAGAAGGATGTCGTATAATTTTTTCAAATACGATCTATCCGGATTTTGCCAATCAATAAAATCCATTTGGACAGCAAGGTCATCTTCGCAGTAAAAAAGTTTACAATCTGATGGTTTACCATCTCTTCCTGCACGACCAATTTCTTGGTAATAAGACTCTATACTTCCAGGAATTTGTGCATGATAAATATTTCTGATGTTTGGTTTATCGATGCCCATTCCAAATGCATTTGTTGCAAGAAGGATTCCATCCTCCATTCCAAGAAACTTAGTTTGTACTTTATTTCTTTGGTCAGAAGGAAGTTTACCGTGGTAAACAAGATGTTTTTTGTGCTTCGTATCTAACCATTGACTAAATTTTTCTAATTCTTGAATCAAACTAAAGTAAATGATCGAGGCACCATTTGTTATTTTTAATTCGGAAAAAATGGTCTGGTATTTTGCCTCTGTATCAAAACAATCAACAACAGACAATCTTAAGTTTGGACGAAACAAACCATCGTCGAATATTTTTATTTTTTCTTTCGCAACACCCAATTGATGAATAATATCTTCTTGGACACGCTGAGAAGCTGTTGCAGTTAAAGCAATCGTTGTCGGATTTCCCAATATTTCACGAAACCAAGATATTTTTGTATAATCAGGCCGAAAATCATGGCCCCATTGGCTAATGCAATGCGCTTCATCGATCGCCAAAAGAGAAACTGATTGCGTATGCAAGGCGTCTAAAAATTCTTTTTTCTGAAACCGTTCTGGAGAAACATATAATATTTTATATTTTCCTGAATTCAATTTACTATATCTTTCTAATCGTTCCGACTTCGACAAACTTGAGTTGATAAAATCAGCGGAGACACCTTTTTTTTGTAAGGTGGCCACTTGGTCTTTCATTAATGCAATCAAAGGTGAAATCACAATACAAATTCCTTGCATCAATAAAGCAGGAACCTGATAACACAGAGATTTACCCATACCCGTAGGCATTAACACCAATGCATCCTCACCGTTAAGGATATGTTTGATTATCATCTCTTGCTTTCCACGAAAAGTGGAAATTCCGAATGTATTTTTAATAAGATCTAAATCCAAAGATAATACCAACCACAAGCTACAAACATAAGAATTTCGAGAGGTAGCTTCTAAAGATCGGCCAATGCTTTATCTTTGAATTTTTAAATGAACCGCATCCATTACTTCTTCCAAAATAGTAGGATCGTCAATTGTTGATGGTATGACATAAGTTTCTCCATCAATCATTTTCCTCATCGTTTTACGAAGGATTTTCCCTGACCTTGTTTTTGGTAGTCTTTTAACAAAGACAACGGTTTTCAAAGAAGCGATCGCGCCAATCTTTTCTCGAATTCGGTGAGTTATATCTGACTCAATGGCTTTTTGATCCAAAATCACTCCGTCTTTACAAACTACAATCGCCAATGGTACTTGGCCTTTGAGCTCATCCGCGATTCCAATAACTGCTGATTCTGCTATCGCCGGATTTTCAGCAACGATCTCTTCCATTTCGCCGGTAGATAACCTATGCCCAGCAACATTGATCACATCATCAATACGACCTAAGATGAATAAATATCCATCTTCATCAAAATATCCACCGTCACCCGTTAGATAGAAGCCAGGATAATGAGACAAATAGGAAGATTCATAATTTGAATGATCCTTCCAGAGTGTAGGCAAACATCCTGGTGGTAATGGAAGTTTAATTACAATATTTCCTTTTTCACCTTGCTTTACTTCATGACCTTCTTCATCAAGAATTCGAACATCAAAACCGGTTACAGGCTTTGTCGCAGAACCAGCTTTTGCTGGCAATGGATTTGAACCCATCATATTAGCAGCTATCGCCCATCCAGTTTCTGTTTGCCACCAGTGATCTACTACCGGAACTTTTAGAAGTTCACATGCCCAATCATAAGTAACAGGATCCGTTCTTTCTCCAGCTAAAAATAAATATTTAAGAGAGGATATATTATATTTCGATATCTCCTTTCCTTCTGGATCTTCCTTTCGTATCGCACGAAAAGCAGTCGGAGCACAAAACAATGTTTTAACTTTGTATTCTTCAATAATTCTATAAAAAGCACCTGCATCAGGTGTGCGTACAGGTTTTCCTTCATACAAAACAGTAGTACAACCATAGATTAAGGGAGCATAAACTATGTAGGAATGTCCAACAACCCAACCTACATCAGAAGCAGCAAAAAAAACTTCACCAGGTTTCATATCGTAAATGGTTTCCATAGAATAGTGCATAGCAATTGCATGACCACCATTGTCCCGAACCACTCCCTTAGGTTTCCCTGTTGTACCGGATGTATAAAGAATATAAAGAGGGTCCGAAGCGGAAACAGGAACCGATTTTTTTTTGCCCGCCGTTTCCATAAGTTCATCCCAATCAAAATCACGTCCAGTATGCATAATTACTTCTAAATTTGGCCGCGACTTCAGAATTACAAAATCTGGTTTATGATTCGAAAGATGCATCGCTTCATCTAACAATGGTTTATAAGGAATAATTTTTGAAACCTCAACACCATAAGAAGAAGTTATTACGAGTTTAGGTCGACAATCATCTAATCTAACAGCTAGTTCGTGAGGTGCAAAGCCACCAAATACAACAGAATGTACTGCTCCAATACGAGCACAAGCCAACATAGAAATCAATGCCTCTGGGATCATTGGCATATAAATAACAACAGTATCTCCTTTCCTAACTCCCAAGGAATCTAAAACGAAAGCCATTTTTTCTACTGATTCTAAAAGCTGAAAATAAGATAATTTTATTTTAGTTTTTGTAACGGGCGAATCGTAAAGAATAGCAATGTCTTCGCCTTTTCCGGATTCTATATGGTGGTCTATGGCCAAATAAGAAGTATTTAATATCCCATCGGGGAACCAATGGTTTAGTCCATCTTCACCAGATCCGTATACTGTTGTCGGCTTCTTTTGCCAAGGGATACGATTAATTTGGGACATCCAGAACTTGCCTGTGTCTTCACTATAAACCGATTGATCCATTCGATTACTTCCTAACTTTTCATAAGATGTAAATTCTTGCAAAATCCCAACTAAAAAATCAAATATTAGGCAAAGACGTTTACGAAATGAAAAAGGAGACATACCGTATATGCGCAATCCTTCATACATTAATAATTGAATTTATCAAGTCTCCTTTTCCGAAAATTTAATTTTAGAATAAATCCAAAAGCCTTGACATTATTTTATTTTATCA
>NZ_JAMQPN010000015.1 GCF_026151655.1 Leptospira soteropolitanensis
AACATCCGCTACGTCGTATAACTGCGCCTTCCCGCTACGCTTCGGCACAAGGCCTCGCTCGGCCTACGGCAAATTGTCCTCCTGTCACTCGCTCGCATACGCAAGCTACGTGCCAGTCCCTAACGTCCCTTCCAGGGACTCAGGGTCGGACAACTTCGGGAAGGCTAATTCGTTATCTGCAATGCCACACAACTTTATTTATATCTCTTGTCATTTGTGACAAGCTTGCGATATTACTAATACATGAGGAATAAAAAATGAATCCTGAAGACTCTAAATTACCTGACAGCCTACTTCCACGTTTTCAAGGTGAGGATGGATTAAACCGTTTAAAAGATATTCTAGCAGATCAAATACTTATTAGGGGAGAAACTAAAGTAGTTGATGCACTCATCGATAAAATTGAGTTAAAAGAAATAACGGTTGGGTCTTTCCTGATTCATCAAGATGCAAGTGATAATGATATATTCTTAATATTAAGCGGTTCATTGGATATAATTGTTAATGGTAGGAAAGTTGCCAACCGTTATGCAGGAGAACATATTGGAGAAATGGCTTTGATTGATTCTACAGCTAGAAGAAGTGCTTCTGTAAGGGCTGCTGAAAATAGCGTAGTTGCAAAAATTTCAGAGCGAGATTTTTCCGCCATCGCAAATACTAATCCACAAGTTTGGCGAAGGATTGCTATTCAGTTATCACAAAGACTTAAGGAAAGGAATAAGTTCCATAGTCCTCCAAGGAGTCAACCTGTCGTATTTATTGGATCATCATCTGAAGGTCTAGATATTGCCAGAGAAATTCAATCATTATTTGAGCATGATACTTTTACTGTCAAATTATGGACAAATGGGGTCTTTAGTCCAAGTGCTACTCCTATAGAAAATTTAGTCAGGGAAATACAAGAATGTGATTTTGGTGTAATGGTGATCTCCGCAGATGACAAAGTATTATCTCGAGACACAAGTACAGAAGCCCCGCGAGATAATGTTATTTTTGAGTTAGGTCTTTTGATCGGCTCTATTGGCAGAGAAAGAACAGTTATGATATCTCCCAGAGGAGTAGATTTAAAGATTCCTACCGATCTAATGGGTGTCATTCCAATAACTTACAGTAATAATTTATCTGAAACCTTAAGCATAAGGCTATCCCCAGCAAGTCATGAACTTCGAAAAGTAATTCGCGAAAAAGGACCTCGTTGAAATGAAGACACTAGACGAATTACGATCTGATATAAAAGAAATTTTAAACACAGAATGGAAAACTCGTGAAGGTAGAGTAGTTCCCGAAACTAGTGATATAAAACTAGGAAATGATGCTGTTGAACTCGATGGAACAGTATTATATGCAGATATGGCAGATTCTACTGGCTTAGTAATGGGATATAAAGATTGGTTTGCAGCCGAAATATATAAAGTATACTTAAAATCAGCATGCGAAATAATAAAAAACAATGATGGCGTGATTACCGCATTCGATGGTGATCGTGTTATGGCAGTTTTTATTGGCGAATCAAAAAATACATCTGCAGCAAAAGCAGCATTACAAATCAATTATGTTGTAAGAAAAGTAATAAATGCGGAAATTAAAAATCACTATACTACAACATCTTTTCAGCTTGAACAAGCAGTCGGAATTGATACAAGCAAGTTATTTGTAGCTCGAACGGGTGTTCGAGGTTCTAATGATTTAGTTTGGGTTGGAAGAGCAGCTAATTATGCAGCAAAATTATGCGACCTGCGATTAAATTCTTATTCTTCCTTTATTACTCAAGAAGTCTTCGATAAATTACATGATTCAGCAAAATTCGGTGGTGAAGAAAAAAAATCAATGTGGGAAAAAGTTTACTGGGAAGATAGAGGAATTTCCGTCTACCGATCCTCCTGGTGGTGGCAGCCCTAGTAGACTTTCCAGTCTATCCAAAAATGCCCCAATAGCTTCTGCGCGGCACTGCAGATAACAGCAGGGAAACGCTGCGCTTCGGCACTTACGGCCTTGCTTGGGCTGCGCCACATTCCCTTTCTGTCACTCGCTCGCATACGCAAGCTACGTGCCAGTCCCTAACGTCCCGTTCGGGACTCAGGGTCAGGGAACGTCGTCTCCCCTAGTTCGTTAATTGCAATAGGTTAAATCATACAAAAAAATGCGCGAAAATTTTCTTTAGAAAGGGTTGAGGAATTAATATATTACTGCCTTTTAGTAGTGGAGACTCTCTTCAAAGATTCTTTTATTAAACTGTGATTTGCTAAAGATTTATATTTTTCCATTAAACGAAAAAAAAATGAGTTTTTAATTCACTAGTTCCAATCTAGATTTATAAGAAAAGAAAGATTCGGATCGAAAATTTTCGCGCTTGATGAGATTTCCCTTTCGACTATTATCTATTTCAATAGAAACCTACTGCAATTAACATCCGCTTACCGCTGCGCTTCGGCACTTACGGCCTCGCTCGGTCTGCGACACATTCCTCTCCGGCACGATTTTTTGCCTCCGCAAATATCGCGCCGACGCTAACGCCTCATACTGAGGCTCAGCTACGAGGAACGTCGGTAAGCTTTTTCGTTATACGTCATTGCTTAGAACTATTCTTATACTATTAAATACACAAAAATAAATTTATGAATATAGAAAGAAGGAAAGTTAAATTATTCTTTAATTCAGGGAAAAATTATACACTCCTCGGAAATTGCGGACATCTACATACATGGACGCCAGAATTAAATTCAAAATATATACCAGAATTCTTTGATTGTCTATTATGTACGACGAAAAACTCAGAAACTTACTTAACGACATTCTTTCCAATTATTGATGATAATTTTGAAGAATACTTCAGGCAATTTGATTCTCTGAAAAACGTATTCTTTGATAAATCGAGGAAAATAGAATTCATTCTATCCGAAATAGTACAATACTATAGAGAGATAAGAAATGATCAGAAAAAAATGATTCATTTTATGAATTACAAACTCAATTTAATACTTTGCTATATGACGTCGTTCTCTCTGCTGAAATTCTAAAAGAAGGATATACCATTGGTTTAAAGCAAAATCAAATAATTACCAGAGAACATTTGAAATCTTATTCTAATATGCATAATTTAAGTGGAAACTTCATTTCCTTACAAATAAATCAATTCTATTCAAATCATTGTTATGAAAATTTCGAATTTTTACCATTCGTGCATAGAATAAGTATAAACATAAAGTCCCATCTACTTTGGATCAGAGCCTTTCAAGATTCTTGCGCTAAAATAATAAATTTAAGCTTTGGAAATTCTCCTGGGAATTTTACATCAATGAATAGAATTTTGCAAAAGGAAAATACAGATACTCACAAAATAATCGATTCGCAAATTCAAGGGTATTTTGATTGGTTTTCTAAAATGAAAAACTTAAGAGATAAATCAAAAACTGGCTTAAACTTTAATACTATAGGTATAAAGGGAGATCAAGTAACCATTACAGAAAGTAGCGCTGGTTTTGAAATTGACTTAAAATTCTTCTGCGATTGTTTCGAGTATAGTGAAAAAATTACGCAACTAGCATATAAACTTTTGAATGAATTTAAAAGCAAATTAATTAAAAATTAATAGAAAAGCAACGACGTATAACAGCAACTAACCGCTTCGCTTCGGGACTTCGCCCTCGCTCGGTCTGCGACACATAGGCTTCTGGCACTCCCCTTGCCTGCGCAAGTGTCGTGGCCAGTCCCTAACGTCCCGTTCGGGACTCAGGGCCAGCCTACGTCGGTTAGTCTAGTTCGTTATGCGTAATTGCAAAAAAAATAAACCTGAATAAAATTAATATGAATATTAATGAACAATTAAGGGATCAAATCGACCTGGCTTTCAACGAAGCTACTTTACTAGGAATAGAATTCAAAAAAGAAAAAAGTATTGTTGCTTGTACCTTTGATTTAATCACAATGAATAAGAACGGAGAAGTTCCAAAGGATAAAAGACTTTTATTTATTTTTAAGTCGGTAGGTCGGTTTGTTGCTTCACTTAGGAATGCAAGATGGGATGATTCTACTGCAAAAGCTGAAATTTTCGACTATCATAATATCGGAGAAGTGGTTCAGAAATTTGGTGCTCGTTCAATTTATGGATGGGAGTTCATTAATCGCGGAAACGAGATTTACGATACATGGAAAGATAGATTAAGCTTTGATTTTAACTCTAATCACACATCTGGACTTACTAATACAATAGACTTATTTCAAGAAAATTATAACAAACATATTGATATTAGAATCTGGTTTGATAGCTTTGATATTTTAACTCCTAATTACGAGTCAGTTGAATTAGAAGAGTTTTTAGAAAATGGTAAGCGTGGCTGGGAAGCAATCTACTCCAATAATCCAAGAATGCAATCCTTTGGTATATTTCCAGGATCGAATGATATTGAATAAGCTAGAAGAAATACCTTCAGATTTTCTGTAGCTAATTATTAAACATATTGCAACTACGCATAACAGCATGTAAACGCTGCGCTTCGGCACTTACGGCCTCGCTTGGTCTGCGACACATTCCCCTCCTGGCATTCGCTCGCATACGCAAGCTACATGCCAGTCCCTAACGTCCCGATGGGACTCAGGGTCGGGGAACGTCGTTTACACTAGTTCGTTAATTGCAATAGGTTAAATCATACAAAAATAACGCGCGAAAATTTTCTTTAGAAGGGGTTGAGGAATTAATATAAAACTGCCTTTTAGTAGTGGAAACTCTACCCAAATAATCTTTTATTAAACTGTGATTTGCTAAAGAAGGTAATTTTCTCATTAAACTAAGAAAGATGAGTTTTTAATTCACTAGTTCCAATCTAGATTTATAAGAGAAGAAAGATTCGGATCGAAAATTTTCGCGCTTGATGAGATTTCCCTTTCGACTATTATCTATAACAATAGAAACCTACTGCAATTAACATCCGCTTACCGCTGCGCTTCGGCACTTACGGCCTCGCTCGGTCTGCGACACATTCCTCTCCGGCACGATTTTTGCCTCCGCAAATATCGCGCCGACGCTAACGCCTCATACTGAGGCTCAGCTACGAGGAACGTCGGTAAGCTTTTTCGTTATACGAAATGCCATAGATATGTTTGAAAGAATTTCAATAACTGAAACAGAAGAAGAATATCTAGATAGACCATTAGATATTGGTCTAATTCTGGAATCCATGCTATTCTATAGAAAGACTATAGTAATCTGTTCAACAAAAAAAGCATTCTTACAAATCCTAACAGAATTAGGGATTGATAATCTAATTAAATTAATTGAATCTGAAACACTTGAGTTAATGTTTAATGAAACATATTCTGCAATAGAAACAAACCTAGATACGAACAATAAACTCATACACAATGTTAAAATCCAACAGTTCAACAATATTACAAAGGAATCAGAGCTAGAAAAAGCGTGTATTCTATTTACTAATCGAACTGGGAAAGGAAAAAGAATTGCTAAACTTCTGATTGAACAAACAAAATCATTTAAACATTCAATTCCATTTAAAGAAATTGCAAAAGAAGTTTTTCTAGATAAGAAATATATAGAAAAAGCATATAAAGGAATTCTTAATCGATATGTCCCTAATTCAGAAGAATTAAACCTAGGTACCTTTAGCTTGGAAAAAAATGAATACGGATTTTCAATAAATTCAACACTTGATTTTGAAAAAATTAATACAATAATTTCAAAAATCGGAAAGGAAAAAATAATTCTTGGATCAGGAAATATCCTTGCAGATATATTAGGAATTGAATCCGATATCTACTGCTCATCTGAAAATTTAAGTGAAATAATAAGTACTAACAGTAAAAATAACCTATTGTCCCTTCGATTAAGTTATTTATCAGAAAAACTATTAAGAAGTAATTTTCAGAAAGAAAATTTTCTTAAAAAAATCAATCCTAGTCTCAAAACAATTAAGGAAGAATACGATTCAGGAAATATTGATATTTCAAAACTAACAAATGCTATACTTCATTCAAATAAATTCAAAAAATGGTTAAACACACAAGAAAATGACCAAGATATTCTGGACTCATACCATTCAGAAATTATAAAAGAAGATTATCTATCGAAACTTCCTGACAAAGTTTATAGATGGATATTCTTTGGAATAACTGGCTTAATACTGGAAAAATTTCTTCCAGGAAAAGTAGGCATGGTAACTGGCGTAGGATTAAGTATAGCAGATAATTTTTTCGTAGACAAATTAATGTCCGGATGGAGACCAAACCAATTCGTAAAAGACTATCTTATCAAAAGCATTCATGATTAAATGGCACTTCGTATAACAGCATGTAAACGCTGCACTTCGGGACTTGCGCCCTCGTTTGGGCTACGCCACATTCCCCTCTGGCACTCCTCTTGCTTACGCAAGCGTCGTTCCAGTCCCTAACGTCCCATCCGGGACTCAGGGTCGGGGAACGTCGTTTACACTAGTTCGTTATACGCAATTTTGCAATCAAACAATTACAGGATATAAACGTGACTAATAATCTTGATGAGTTATCAATACAAAAAATAAAATTAGAAATTGAAGATCTACAGAAAAAAAATTCAGAAAACTGGCTTTCAAAGAACATAAACCAGATAACAATACTTCTTGCAATCCTAACCTTCAGCTTCAGTATATATCAGTATAATGATACGGAGAGCACTATTCAAAAAGAAAATAGAGAAAAATATCTATTTGAAAGAAAACAAAGAGCCTTTAAACTTTTAGAAGAGGCGAAGTATGCAAATCGCTATGAATTTGGTCTGCTAATCGAAGAAATTGAAAGAATTACCCAAAATTCAAATCAAGAAAGAAATGAGCTTATAGCACTCTATAAACAATATTCAGAAGAATTTAATTGGTATAATCAGAGTGAAGTTTATTATGAGTATTCACTTTTTACTAGATCTCCAATTTATCGCCAAATGCTTAAAACTAGTACAAATTTACAGATTATTTTGGTTAAATTACATCAAAATTTAAAAGTATTAAAAAGAAAACATTCAATAGAAAATTTCAACAAAATGTTTGGTTTAGAGGTTGGGGTTCAACAAGATGAAAATCTAAGATATGATGCTTTGCAGATACGTATTTTAGTTCTATCATACATAAGTCATTTACATTTGCTAAAATCATTAGATGAGAATTATCTTTATACACCACATAGAAATCAATTAAATCTTTTAGTTCCCGCTGGTTTAGCAGAAAAACTTGTAAACGTAATCTTTACGGATTTAAATTTAAAATATCGATAAATGCAAAACTGCGTATAACAGCGACTTACCGCTACGCTTCGGCACAAGGCCTCGCTCGGGCTGCGCCAAATTCCCCTTCTGGCATTCGCCTTGCTTACGCAAGCTACATGCCAGTCCCTAACGTCCCGTTCCGGGACTCAGGGTCGGGGAACTTCGGTAAGTCTAGTTCGTTATGCGCAAGCCTAGTTGATACTTTTAATTATAAGAATTTCAAACTTCGAATTAGCAATTATGAGTTAAATCTGGAGAAATTACTATTATATGAATTGTCAATCTCTCGGTTTTGATATAGTCTAAATATTAATATAGGTTTATTATCGTGATGAATACAAAGCAGAAAGCCGATTTCAAAATTTTATTAGTGATGGTATTTTAGATGATTGAGTTTCAATATTTTAATGATTGTCCAAATGCAAGTACTACTTTAAATAATCTAAAAACACTAATAAAAAAAAATGTTATTAATATTAATGAAGTAAAAATTGTTGAAATTGAAAGTCCTGAAGATGCTGCCAAACTTAACTTTCAAGGATCACCTACAATTTTAATTAATGGGATTGACATTTATACAGGGGAGATTCCAGATAATACAAATTTTTCATGTAGATATTATCTTTTCGATGGTAAAAGGACAGGCATAATGAGCGAAGAGTATATTAAATTAAAATATGAACAATACAAAATAAAACAAAAATGAATTACTGCGCAAGCGGTGGTTTAAATTTATTCTGGTTTTCAACTTGGCCTTCGCATAACAGCGACTTAACGCTTCGCGTCGGGACTTCGCCCTCGCTCGGTCTGCGACACATTCCTCTCTGGAACTCCTCTTGCCTCCGCAAGCGTCGTTCCAGTCCCTAACGTCCCTTCGGGACTCAGGGTCGAGAAACGTCGTTAAGTCTAGTTCGTTATACGCAAGTTGCTAAAGTTAATAATCTTGCCGAAAAAAAAGAGAAAATTACGAAACTAGATCAAAAATCTCATAAAATTTAGTAGATTTATGATAGCATATTTGATATCATAAATCTGTGCGAGTAACCATTGATACAAATGTCATATATCAAGCTCTCAGAGACAGTAGAGGTGCTTCGCATTTTATACTAACTTTAGTTGAAAACAAACGAATCGAATTAGCGCTTTCAACTCCAGTTTTCGTAGAATACTCTGATGTTTTACTTAGAGATAAGTCGCTCTCTGATCTGAGTTTATCAAAGAAGGAAATCAATCTTGTTTTGGACTTCCTTGCTTTGGTGGCTACGCCTTTTTCAATTAACTATCTACTAAGACCGAATCTTGGGGATGAAAACGACAATCTTTTTGTTGAACTGGCTTTCGCTAGTAACAGTCGATATCTCATTACTTCAAATATAAAAGATTTTAACGAAAATAAAAATCTAAAATTTGATTCTTTTAAAGTTATTACTCCTACCGATTTTGCTAAATTTTGGAGATTAAATTATGAATAAAAAAAATGTTCTCACTATTCGAATTCCAGAAGATCTTAAAGAAAGAATTGAGAAAACTGCAGCTACACAAGGTGTTTCTCTTAATCAATTTGCTTTATACGCTTTTACAAGAGGTATTAGTGACATTGATACTGCTAACTTTTTCAAAAAACGTATTCAAGGCAAAACTAAAGAATCAATTGAAGACGGATTTAAGAAAGTTATGGGAAAAGTCGGAAAGAAAGATAAGATTCCCAGTTGGGATAAGCTTTAACTCTATAGTAGCAACCAGCGTATAACAGCGGCTTACTGCTTCGCTTCGGGACAAGCCCTCGCTCGGGCTACGCCAAATTCCCTTTCTGTCACTCGTTTGCAGCCGCAAACTACGTGCCAGTCCCTAACGTCCCGTTCCGGGACTCAGGGTCAGGGAACTTCAGTAAGCCTAGTTCGTTATACGACATGCTAAAAACTAATCTTAAATATTTAACAAAAACAATAGCCTATGGTCTTATAAAAACAAACAGTAAGTTATCAAAATGAAAACCCATTTCCATACAAAATTACTAATTTTTATCTGTGTTTTCACAATTTCTAAATGTGTAAAAAATCAAAGCGTAAATGAAGGTTCACTAATTAGCCTAAATGATGCACAAAAAGAATATTCAAGTGTCATTTTTCTGAAAACCGCTGAATATTACCCGAATCAGGCATTCTATTTTCTTTTTACACTTGAGCAGGTAGATTTCGGATGCCATAGAGATATTCATTATGATAAATCAGATTTTCAAACCTGTATGAAAAATATCACTTTATCCAAGTTCCAATCGAATAATCCAACTGACCTTTTCTTTCAAATTGAAACTTATAAAGACAAATTATGTAATTTGAAAAAAATAATCCTTTTTAAAGATTCTTTAATTAAGGGAGAACTAAACCTTTGTGAAATTAACCCTTAACTCACTATTATCACTCTTCATATTTACATTTCCTTATTACACAATCCAATCAAAGGAAAAATTTAGACCAGAGTATGATTATTCCATTAATCGAAACTCTTTGTTTCAGGATTGTGATGAAAAAAAGGCATGTTATGAAAGCTGTAATAACATTCCAAATTATGCGATGATTTTTAGCATTTTCACACATTCTGTCGACTCTGAAATTTCAAAGAAAATAAAAATTTCATGCCTAAGCGATTGCTCAAGAGTTTTATGCTATAAAAATTATAAATAGCAATTTTAGCACGTCGTATAACAGCAACTAACCGCTTCACTTCGGGACTTGCGCCCTCGTTCGGTCTACGACACATAGGCTTTTGTCACTCCTCTTGCTTTCGCAAGCGTCGTGCCAATCCCTAACGTCCCCTCCGGGGACTCAGGGCCAGCCTACGTCGGTT
>NZ_JAMQPN010000016.1 GCF_026151655.1 Leptospira soteropolitanensis
ACCTAAGTGCCAAGCATTCTCAAGGGCAAGTGGTGACTCTTTTGGGTTAGTGAAAACCTACCCTTTTTTCCTATCTTCCTCCATCCAGGATATATAAAAAAACCCCGCTTGATTAAGAGCGAGGTTTGTAGAGTTTAACAATGGTAAATGATTTTAGTCTCAGCGACTAACTTTTACAATATACAACGTAGCGTGACGACAATTCTAAACAAAGGTAATTGGTTTCCTTTATAAAAGGAGGTGATCCAGCCGCACCTTCCGATACTTTCTTCCATCTGGAATTGCTAGACTATTTTCTTATGGAAACGATTCTGTAACTTCACCCTCTTCACGAGGTCTCACTTTAAATCACCCCAACTAACAGCTAATTTCTCTTTTTGGGCGATCCCCCAAAAATTCGAATAGAAAATAAAGTGGTTATTTGAACATTTCTGAAAGAAGCTCACCGAAGATAAACGGAACTTTTCAGAAAGAAATTTAAATGCAGTTTTTCTTTCTTTTTTTTGGAAATTACTCTTCTTTTGCACCTTCCTCCTCAGAGAGCCATTCTTCTCTCCGAGGTTACCAATTTTTATATCTGCCAAATCAGGCAATCGAACGTATACGCCTGCCCTTACCCGCGAATCGGAATACAAATCTCTCTGGAAAAGTTATTATGATACATTTATTTCCAATTATGAGGAAAAATTCGAAACTAAATTCGGAAAGATGCCAATCTGGAAAAAGGCAGAAGCTGAAAAACTTCTCAACTGCGGTAAATTCAATCGCGGCTTTATTTGGAATGAATGCCATGATTGCAAAATTGTACTTGCTGTTCCCTTCTCTTGCAAAAGTAGACTTTGTCTCTCCTGTTATCGCAAAAAATTATTTGGTTGGTCTATCCACCTTTCCAGAATTCTTAGTGCCGAACTTCCCCATTACCACATTGTCTTTACCTTACCCAGAAGACTGAATGAACTTTTATTTCAAAGACTTGTCAATCCTAGGTTTCTAAATGGCCTTGCAGCAAAGACATACACAAAACGACTCCGAGCGATTAGCAAGGCAGATAAAAATTTCAAACCAGGAATTCTAAGTACACTTCACGAAGCTGGCAATCATTTAAACTTCAATCCTCATATTCATGCGATCGCTACGAGAGACCTAGTAAATACCACGTCCGATGAAATCAAAGAAATATTTTTCATGCCTTATAAAACCATGCGCTTCGACTGGCATAGGACAGTTTGTAAATACTTACTTAAGAAAAAAATTCTAAGTAAGGAAGAATATATTTTTTTCATGAAAAGTTATCCACGAGGCTTCCATGTCTACTTTGAAAAAATCAACATAGCTGAAAGCGATTCCATTTATCGCATCGCTCAATACATAGCCTTTGGTCTTTTTCATAATAGCCAGATTCAGAAAGTGGATACCAACAAACAAACTCTAACGTTTCGTTATAAGAGTAACGTCGAATCCATCACCAAAGAGAAGTCGTACCAAAGCCTAACGATGCCCATCGATGAATTTCTTGCTCGCATGTTATTCTTTTTGCCCAATAAACATGAAAAATCAGTTCGCTATTATGGAATTTACGTGAGACCTTCGCGTAAGATCAAACTCCAATCCCAAGCTCAAAAATCCACCTGGGCAGAAGCCATCAAATCTTCGTTTGATGTAAAGGATCCTCTCGCCTGTCCCGTTTGCAAAAACGGAATGATATCGAAAGTTATTTATTCTTTCCAAGCATCTAACAAAGAGAAAGAACTGAAAAAGAAATACGCCTTGATTGACGGGTATTTTTACCAAAAGCGATCTCGAGATCCACCAGACGCATTTTAGTGGGACATAGTTTTCCCGATCGCTTCGATCCAACGCTTACCCCAAAAGGCGGCCTAATCCATAGGCTTGGCCTCTTTTTGTCTCATCAAAAATTATGTCTCATTTTCTCGATTTTTTCGCGAAAAATATAGTCGCCTTTAAGCAGACTTGATTCCCATAATTGACAATCTGTCCCGCATAACTGGAATTGTTTCTGGATATGGGGACTTGGTTGTGGAAAAACTCTTATCAAGTTCCTATGTGGTAAATATAGTCGCCTTTAAGCAGACTTGATTCCCATAATTGACAATCTGTCCCGCATAACTGGAATTGTTTCTGGATATGGGGACTTGGTTGTGGAAAAACTCTTATCAAGTTCCTATGTGGTAAAATACTTGGAGTCAAAATGAAAGTAGTCGCATTCACATATATTTTATTAATGCCATTGTTTGGATTGGCCAGCTTAACACAAACACAAATTAACAAGGGTATGAGCGTTCAAGAAATTGGGCCAGACTCTTATCTGGTCCGTGAAACAACTTTTTCAGATCAAAATATTTTAGTTACAAAAATGAGCGATGGTTCCGTCGTCGTATCTTCAAGCCCCTATGATACGGTTGATACTCGTGAATTGATTCAGTGGATTAATGAAAAACTGAAACCAAAAAAAATCATTACTATCAATACTCATTTTCATTCCGATGGAACTGGCGGCAATGAGGCATTTCATGAGGCTGGGGCAGAAATCTGGGCGAATGACATAACGGATAAGCTATATAGAGAAAATGCGGAAAAAGGAAAGGCCACAGAAATTAAGTATTTTGGAAACAAGCCTGATTTAAAAGCACGGATTGAGGCGAGGAAAGTCGTTTTTGCGGACCATCTTATAAAAGCTCAGACTGGAAAGATTTTTGATTTTAAGGGCGAAAAGGTAGTTCTTAAATATCCAGGCCCCGCCCATACCATAGACAACATGGTCGTATATTTTCCCAAGCGTAAAATTATCTATGGCACTTGTATGGTGCGAGCCGAGAATTCATTAGGGTATATTGGAGACTCGGACGTTCAGTCTTGGGCTAAATCAGTTCAGGCTATTCAAGATTTGGAGGCTAAGATTGTAATCCCCGGCCATGGGGATTATGGCGGCCCTGAACTGATCAAGCGGACTATTCAACTTGCTAAAGAGGCAGCAACCAAGAAATAGCTATCCAAGATATTTGCGACCGTTAGCAGGCTGACCACAATAATTTAATAATAAAATATAGTCGCCTTTAAGCAGACTTGATTCCCATAATTGACAATCTGTCCCGCATAACTGGAATTGTTTCTGGATATGGGGACTTGGTTGTGGAAAAACTCTTATCAAGTTCCTATGTGGTAAAAATATAGTCGCCTTTAAGCAGACTTGATTCCCATAATTGACAATCTGTCCCGCATAACTGGAATTGTTTCTGGATATGGGGACTTGGTTGTGGAAAAACTCTTATCAAGTTCCTATGTGGTAAAGAAAGTTTCGGATCGCTTAGGCGCCGTCGACGCGCTCGGCCCCCAAGCAGTAAGAAACGAACTTGCGACCATTGGCAGCGAAATCACAGGAGGAATTTTCTGAGATGCATCCAGACGACAAGGTGCGCGCTGATTTTCATGCCGCGTTGGACACCGGCAATCTCGATGGCGTGAAAAAAATGACGCTTGACTTTCCTGATTTAATTAAGCA
This sequence comes from Leptospira soteropolitanensis, assembly GCF_026151655.1. Taxonomy (GTDB): domain Bacteria; phylum Spirochaetota; class Leptospiria; order Leptospirales; family Leptospiraceae; genus Leptospira_A; species Leptospira_A soteropolitanensis. The sequence continues at coordinate 3,521 of NZ_JAMQPN010000016.1, forward strand.
GGGCTGGAATCTCGGGGGCGCCATCCAAAATCTGGTCTTTGCTGCTCAAAAAGGCAACCTTCCCCTGATGCAGTTGCTAGTCAAGCTTGGCTGTGACATCAATGCAGCAGACGAAAGGGCAGGTCATATCAGCCCGCTCTCTTCGGCAGCTTACTGGGGGCAAGAATCGATTGTTCGATGGTTGTTGGCTGAGGGAGTCAGCGTTGATGGTGTGTGCCATGCAGTGTCAACCCCGCTGATTGCCGCTGCAACTCGAGGTCATATCAAGATCATAGAAATATTATTGGATCATGGTGCAGAGATAAATCGAGAGCACCTAAAGCTCCCTCAAACAGCTCTTGATTTTGCTGTCTTGTACAGCAACATGCACGCCACGCCCGGTGAGGCCGCATCACTGTTACGGAAGCGAGGCGGCATCAGACCTTACGGCGAGCGGCATCTTTGGCCATTGCCTTATGGCGCAGACCTGATCTCGGAAATTGAGCAAGCTTTGACTGCGTGCGTCAACCCTTTGACAGTCCAAGAAACGGAATGGGGCGCCATAGCCAAAACACGCATACCCAAAAAATACGATGCCCAGTTGATTTTCACCGTCCCGCAGCAAAACGAAAAGTCCTCCTTTGCACTTTGCCTGCCGTCCGAGTGGCCATTGAATAAAGCGTCGCTGCAAGTGCAAACCTTCAACTGGCCAATCCAGTTGCTGGCAAAACATATGGAATCAACGGAAATTGAAGGGAACGAAACGAAGAGCCCATTTAAGTACTCGATCGCTGGAAAGGATCGATGGTTTTTTCTGGCAAAACGAAATGGGATATCATCAATCAGCAATAAATATGAGATTTTCATGCTGATTCCCATTCAGGAAAAAAACCTGAAGAAATTGACTGATCAAGTATGGGTAGATAAGCAGGTGGAAGGAAAGTGGTCCAATTTAACCATTGATCCGTGAGATAAGGTGGAAGCAAACACGCCAACGTCCGCCGCCGAAAGCCGTCTTCTGGCTTTCATGGAAGATATGCACCAGTGGGAAACCTCTCTGATCGACGCTCAGAAATCCAGCGGAGGCACCTACTTCGATGCGAACAAGGATGCGCTGCGTGCCTCGCTGCAGGGGATCTACCAAACACACCTGACTCCCAAAGAGCGCAAAAACGGTCGCGTGGCAGCCCTCAACTCTGGGACGCCATTGGCGTACAACCCTTCCGTCCAGAAAATCACGACGAGCGAAATCCTCACGCCCAACAAGAAGGTCGTGATTGAAACCGTGTACCCGACGTTCATGGAGTTCCGGCGACGTTACACACTGGTGTTCAGCAATGACAGATGGCTGCTGGACAAACGAGAAGACTTCTCGCCTCTGAAGGGCAAATGGACGTCCGTCACTCTTTGACTGGACCGGAGCTAGAAGAATAAGCCCTCAAATGTTGAAACGCATCCCAGACGCAGAAAACGTAAGCGTCCGGTGAAGGCATCTTGAGAGTACCGGCCTGAGCCACGAGGATAGTGTCCACCAAGAAGAAAAATTTAGTCGCCTTTAAGCTCACTGGCTTCCTATAATGGGGAATCTGTCTCGAATATTAGGAATCGTTTCTGGATATGGGGACTTAGTATTGGAAAAACTCTTATGAAGTTCCTATGTGGTCAACGGAAATTTCTCGGACAGTTGAGATCATCAGTAAAATTAGTGAACAAGTAAATATGTTATCCCTAAATGCTTCGATTGAAGCTGCTAGAGCCGGTGATGCAGGTAGAGGTTTTGCTGTCGTAGCAGATGAAGTTTCAAAATTAGCAGAAAGGACTTCTGGTGCAGTTAAAAGTATCGATCAATTAATCAAAAAAAACCAAAAAGATGTTGAGTTAGGGAGAGAGAGAATCGATTCCACTACTTTTGAAATTCAATCGATCATTGGAACAATTGATATTATTTCGAGTCATATTGAAGATGTAAGGAATGCAATTGTATCTCAAAAGAACGTAGAAAGTAAACTTTTTGATTTAGCTCAATTTGTGAAAGAAAGATCGGAAGAAATTAAAAATGCAGTAAATGAACACAAAACAGCAACAAACGAGGTGATGGTGTCTGTATCTTCTATAAGTGAAATTTCGTTTAAAAATTCTGAACAAAGCGAATTTTTAGCAGATAACCTCAAACAATTTAGTGATACGACTGAAAAATTGATTTCCATGGTAAATCTTTTTAAAACGAATGAGACGATATCACATCAGAATGATTTTGTAAGGGATTCTAAAACCCATCGTCTTGAATTTACTTCGGAGATAGGGGATATTTATTATGTACCCGATCATCATTTGATAGAGGTAGTTTGGAAACCGGATTATTCCGATGATGGATACAAAACGATTTTATTAAATGCTCTAGATGTAATTGATAAATGGAAGGTATCTAAGTGGTTAGCTGACACAAGACAAATCGGATTGGTTTCAAAAACTGGTCAAGAATGGGTAAACATTGAATGGTTTCCTAAAGCAAGTAATTCTACACTTCGAAAAATGGCAGTTGTCGTACCCGAATCAGCACTTTCTGCAATTTCTATTGAAGATACCACATTAAAAACTGGCCTAGTGGAAATGAAGTCAGTGCCAAATATGGAAGCTGCTTGGAAATGGTTAACTTGATTTAGATTAAAAATATCTGAATTTATCGAACGTAAAAAAACTTTAAAAAGATCGATCTTCAAAAGATACTTGGAGTAAATTTTTCATTAGGAGGGCATTGCCTTTGATGCAACGAACATTGAGCCCTAACTTTCAATTAATTGAACAGACATCTGCTAACACTCAGGCAGGTTATTCAAGTCAATACACTTCTTTTTCCATTGGTCTCTCTTTCATATTGGGAAAAGATATTTCATTAGAAATGACGACTAGTATTGGGTAGTCTGGGAAAATAATCCAGAATCGAGAAAATCTTGTTTAATTTATATGGAATCAATCTTTCCATTCATTGAATCATGCTCACCGAGCAAGCTGATATAGATTTATATGAAAACGTTAAAATATACTTTAGAAATTTTGAATCAAATCAACAAGTTTTGAAAATTTCTGAAAGAGATGGAGCGACCACCGATCCATTTAAACATACTCGATTAATGGTAGAACTGTTAACTTTTGAATTTAGGATATGCCTTTCTTTTAATAAAGAAAAGCAGAGTCCGGATCTAATTTTACGAGTCCTGCTCGGTAACGTTTGTTAGGATTTACAATATTCCCAAAAACATAGACCGCATTTCCAGAAGAGATTATCTTTCTGACAGTGGCTCCTGATGAAAATTTTGGATCCCAGTTATTCAGAGCCAGTGTTTTCCGATCTAAAGAAAAAATTCCATTTCTTGGTAGGCTTGCAAAGGAAGAGAAAAGACCCCCTAGGAAAATATATTTTTCATTTTGGTCCATGGAGCGAACAAATTCAGAAGTTGTAGGGAATGAACCTGTATTGGGTACTGAAGTTAAATCAGGTAGTTGGAAATAAGATAGTCCATAACCAGGATTTGGTGATGTCGTTTGGTATTGCCCGCTCATGATGAGACGATTGTCTGATACAAAAAGTGAATAAGCAGAGAAATTCGATGTAAGTGTGTCACTATGAGTTTTGATAAAACTACCATTGAAACGATTGATGATCGCTAAGTGTACAGATGGATTTGGTATTGTAGTAAATTGACCAGCTGCAAATAGTTGATCGTTCCAGATTTGTAAGGATCGAACCGTGTTATTTGGGTTCGGAGCAAAAAAAGTGTCCGGAGCACCAAAGTTTGGGTCAAGTTTTGCAATTCGATTTACAGGTGTTGCATTGATATCAGTAAAACTTCCTGCTATATAAATGGAATCATTGTAATAGATCATGGATTCAATTGAATTTGATGTTACAATTGGATTCCAGGTTAATAGAGCTTTTGTTTCTAAATCAAAGGCTGCAGTTGCTTGTCTTGTTGTGTTTGCTACCGTTGTAAAAGATCCGTGAATATACAATCGATTTTCAGCTACAAGTAGATTTGTCACTAGATCACTTGGATTTGGATTCCAATCTGATGGAAGCCCGGTCGTTAGGTCTAATTCCACTAAGTGATTTCTCGATCTTGTATCGATTGCAGCAAAACCACCTCCTAAGAAAATCACGTTTTCTTTCATTTTTAATGCAACACCGTTGAATTCATAATTTGAATTGAATAGTTTGGGATCAAATGAAGTGATTTCATCTGACAAGATGTCTAATTGGAAAAAATATTTTCTATCTAAAGTTCTTACTGTTTCAAAAAATCCAAAAGCAAACAGTCTATCATCAATGACCGATAGTTTGTATACATTTCTGAAGACTCCATCTACGGAATAATCGGAAGTTTGTACTGTTCCCTGTAAATCTGTTTTAAAGATGCCGACCCTAGGAGTAGAAATTTCCCCTGCAACAAAAAGGTAATTATTATGGATTGCAAGATCAAAAACTGCATTTCCAGAGATTACGAGTAAACTAAAAGCTGATGTGACAGTGTTTGTTTTTAAATCAATGGCAGCAAGTTTAGAACGAGTAACGGCGCCTCCATTTAAAGAAGAGAAAATTCCACCAATATATAAAATTCCGTCTCTTAATTCCATTGCATTAACAGATCCATTTGTATCTACCATTGAATAAAAATTAGAACCATTGTCCTTGTGCAGTCTTCCTAAATTTCCTGCACCATTTGAGTTAACAGCTGTAAATTCTCCTCCTATATAAATAAAAGTTCCATCTGTCGTCATACTTTTAACATCAGTTCCTGATACATTAGGTGCCCATGAATCGATTAACCCTGTTTTTGCATTCACTGAAGCCACGTGTTCTCTGTTGGTGACACTTGGATAATTAGTGATAGCTCCATTGGATGTTTGGAAACTACCTGAAAAAAAGATTCGGCCATCTAAATACAGTAGATCGTAAAATGTTGTACTAGATGGATTTAACTTGGCATCGAATTCTAAATCTAATTGGCAATTCGTATTGATTTTGGCTAAGTTTCTCCTTGGTAATCCTTGGATGTGTGTGAATTTTCCTAAAAGGTAAAGATTCCCTTCTGGATCGGATACTGCATGGTTAATGGTACCATAATTTGCTGTATCTTCATCAAATACATCAAGTTGTGAACAATAGGTTGAAGCAACAGGTAAGCTTGTGTCATTCCAAACAAAGGCTCCACCTCCGGTGGTCGCAGCGATTTGATCGAACATTCCTCCGATATATATTTTTCCTTTATGAATGGCAGCAGTGATGATCTCTGTAGGAGAAGTGGCACTAAAAACTCCGTAACTGACAAACTTTGGCTCACTTCGGTCAAAATAGGGAATACATCCAGGTGAACGATCGTTAGTTAAGTTCTTAATCAGTAAAAGAGTTAGAAAGGAATTTGATTTTGGATCACAACCATTATTCAATTCAGGACTTTTACAAATTGTAGTCCCGAAAATCATGATAATCAAAAGCGAAAAACGAAAGGATAATTTCATATAACCATCAATTTATCAATCATACATTTTCGCGAATCAAATTTTATATATCAGATATCTATAGGAATATAAGCAGCAATTTCAAGACTATTGAACGAATAATGTATAATACCTGCTTTAAATGAGGAGTTCATAAATTTAGTCGCCTTTAAGCCCACTGGCTTCCTATAATGAGGAATCTTTATCGAATCTTTGAAATTGTTTCTGTATATGGAGGCTTTGGTTTTGGTAAAACTCTTATGAAGTTCCTAAGTGTTTGGTGATCACTTAATCTTAGCCATTGCAATATTTGGACTTTCAGGATTCACTTGTAAAGTGCGTGTGGCGGGATGAATGATCACATCCATATCCTCCATTGGTATGGCACCTAGCAAGACCTCGTCGCCAATAATCATCGCACCAACAAACGCATTCCTATTTTCAAATTCAATTCGTATAGGACCCGCATACGGAACCAAATGTTTTTTACCATCCGCTAGTGTGACTTCCCTATTTTCCAAAGTCTTCACATTCAATTGGATTGCTAAATGTTCTGGTATGCATAAATGCAAAGCACCTGAATCAACCAAAGCATTGCATTCGATTTTCAATTGATTTGGTAGTATTGGATTGGAAAGCGTCAATTTAGCATAAACTAGCCCCATATTTGTAACCTCTACTAAATTTACTGTAAGTTATTTATAAACTGAGTCAAGCCAAAGTCCCCACCCCCCACAAACAAAAAAGCCCCACTTGTTAGGTGAGGCTTCTATCCAGAACCAGCGAACTGTATAAATCTTTCCCAAACCCTTCAGTATCGAAGAGTCAGAATGGTTCCTGAGTTTATCGAAGGACTTTTACAAA
>NZ_JAMQPN010000017.1 GCF_026151655.1 Leptospira soteropolitanensis
TCTCAATTAGTTTATTTTATTAATATGGGAGTTAAGAAACTATTTTTTTATTTTAAAATTAAGTTAGGAAAAGTTAAAAAATATGCATTATCAATTTAAATTAATTGCGATTAAGCTAACAATATTTTTAGTTTCATCCTCAATTTTATTTCAACTTTATAATATTTATATTCAAAATTTCATTATCGATCACGGTGATAAATCTAAAATTACAAATATTATACTTTTTGGATTGCTTTCGTTTACTTTTTCAAATTTAATAATAGCTTTATATACTTATTTAAAATTTGATTTAAAATTTTCGAGTTCTTTATTTCTAATTTCAATCATTATGCCGATCCCATCTATTTATGCTTTTCTTATTCTAGTAAATTCGTATGTAATTAAACATATATTACTAAAATAAGAAAAGAAAGTAAGCTCCAAACTTAATGATAAACAATAAATTACGACTAGAGCTACTCGTTATTAAAGAAAATGAAATCTATGAACTGGATGGATTGAAATTTTCTAATTCAATTTTTCTTAGGCCTATTATCGATGAACAGGACATACTTAATTATGAAGAATTTTTGGGTAGTGTTATAGTTTTAAATCAACTAGTGCAAAGCACAAATAATTCAGGTAAATATTTAATCTTTACCTGCGCTTGCGGAATTGCAGATGATTCTGGCTGGGAACTCGTTAACGTAACTAAAACTGAAGATTCATTATTTTGGAAATTTACAAGAAATAACCGCCAGTACTCATATAAATTTGAACTTAGTGAATATATTGATCAAATAAAATTAATCCAAAAAAAAAATCGAAAATTATAAACTTCTATCGTTAGAACCATTAAGTATTATACTCCCAGAAAAATCATCAACATCTACAAATTAAATACTTTCCGACAATACCAAATTTTCCAATAATAGAAATTAAAACTTTAACAATTACCTACAAATTATCAATTTAAATGTTCTTTGTAGATTAACTAAAAATATACGTAAACATAGAATATGCTAATACTAATTTAAAAATTAAAGAAAAGTTTTATCAAATAAATTCTTTAATATACAATAATTCAAATAAAGTTTCAATTTTAAAATGCCACTACGCATAACAGCGACTAACCGCTTCACTTCGGGACTACGCCCTCGTTCGGTCTACGACACATAGGCTTTTGTCACTCCTCTTGCTTGCGCAAGCGTCGTGCCAATCCCTAACGTCCCGTACGGGACTCAGGGCCAGCCTACGTCGGTTAGTCTAGTTCGTTAATTGCAATAGGTTAAATCATATAAAAAAAACGCGCGAAAATTTTCTTTAGAAAGGGTTGAGGAATTAATATATTACTGCCTTTAAGTAGTGGAAACTCTCTTCAAATATACTTTTATCAAACTGTGATTTGCTAAAGAAGGTAATTTTCTCATTAAACGAAGAAAGAAGAGTTTTTAATTCGCTAGTTCCAATATAAATTTATAAGAAAAAAGATTCGGATCGAAAATTTTCGCGCTTGATGAGATTTCCCTTTCGACTATTATCTTTTTCTGCAGAAACCTACTGCAATTAACATCCGCTTACCGCTACGCTTCGGCACTCACGGCCTCGCTCGGTCTACGACACATTCCTCTCCGTCACGATTTTTGCCTACGCAAATATCGCGCCGACGCTAACGCCTCCTGCTGAGGCTCAGCTACGAGGAACGTCGGTAAGCTTTTTCGTTATGCGCAATTCAACAAACTCATATGGAAAATAAAATTAAATCTAATTGTCAGATTATGTTTTAAATAAATTTACATTTACAGTAGTAATCTTGATTAAATTAAAATACGATCAAATAAGTTTAAAGGGAAATTAATAAAATTTGGGAATGAAAAAATTTCTAATTTCAATCGTTTTATTCGGGCTTCTATCCAAATGTAACATGCGCGAACAATGTAAAGCTTCTTCAGGTTATGAAAATTATGATGGTTGTGCAATATTTATAGGGTTTTATAATAACTTATCTGAAGAACGTAAGATAAGGGTTAACGTCGACGGAATTTTAGGAGCATGCCTATTGACGCACATTGAAATTGAGAGGTGCAATAAAGAATCCACTCGCTGGCCTCTACCTGATTAGGTCTGCTTGAAGTGAGTAGAATCAATTCCGATACACGTCAATTATTCAATGCAAACAATCTTAGTTAATTAAAAAAAAAAAATTTAAACAATTTTGAACTGAAAAAAATTAATTTTCTAATACAAAAAAATTTAATTCACCACATAATATCATTTAAAATCTGGTAAAAAAAAATAGAACTCGGCTCTATTTTTAGTAAATAACAGCAAAACATAAAAAAATTGAAATTTCTTTATGCTAGGGATTGTTCTAAGTGTTGAACTGCGCATAACAGCGACTTACCGCTACGCTTCGGCACAAGGCCTCGCTTGGCCTGCGGCAAATCCTCCTCCTGGCATTCGCCTTGCTTACGCAAGCTACATGCCAGTCCCTAACGTCCCGTTCCGGGACTCAGGGTCGGAGGACTTCGGTAAGTCTAGTTCGTTATGCGAAATAAAAACAAATTAAATTTATGATAGATTTCATTTTTACAAACATTTTGATAAGCGCTGTTTTATCAGTGATTGCTCCTTCGGAAAAACAAAAGGAAATTAGACATTTTAATTCATTACCTCAAAAAGAACAAAGAGAAATAAAGGAAACTGAAAAAAGGAAAAGAATTGAATTCGATACAAAATCAAATGTAAACCTTATCAAAAACTGCTTCGAGGATCCGATCTTTTGTTTTGAATATAAACCTTTGATTAATAGGATTAAGGAAAATATAAAAAATGAAGTCTTCGCTACTGAATTTAACAATTCATTTAATTCTAGTTTTAAAAATGTTAAATTTGGATGCTTTTGTCGTGAATCTTTTGATCCAGATATTTACCATGTGTGCCCTATTGAAAAATCTCAACTTGACTTAGCTTGCCAGAAGCGTCAAAAATGTCTATTTGAACAAAATCAAACTTGGATAAACTCAAATTTAAAATGCGATTCAGAATTTGTTAACTATTTAGAAAAATTTAAGAAAGGAAAATATATTGACTACGACAAATTTGATAACGAATCTATCGAACTATATAATTCACAAAAATTGACAAGTTTAATTAATATTAAACGTGAGATAACCAAATAATTGTGGCTGTTTTTACTTCGCATAACAGCAACTAGCCGCTTCACTTCGGGACTCGCGCCCTCGTTCGGTCTTCGCCACATAGGCTTTTGTCACTCCTCTTGCTTACGCAAGCGTCGTGCCAATCCCTAACGTCCCGTTCCGGGACTCAGGGCCAGCCTACGTCGGCTAGTCTAGTTCGTTATGCGAAATAAAAACAAATTAAATTTATGATAGATTTCATTTTTACAAACATTTTGATAAGCGCTGTTTTATCAGTGATTGCTCCTTCGGAAAAACAAAAGGAAATTAGACATTTTAATTCATTACCTCAAAAAGAACAAAGAGAAATAAAGGAAACTGAAAAAAGGAAAAGAATTGAATTCGATACAAAATCAAATGTAAACCTTATCAAAAACTGCTTCGAGGATCCGATCTTTTGTTTTGAATATAAACCTTTGATTAATAGGATTAAGGAAAATATAAAAAATGAAGTCTTCGCTACTGAATTTAACAATTCATTTAATTCTAGTTTTAAAAATGTTAAATTTGGATGCTTTTGTCGTGAATCTTTTGATCCAGATATTTACCATGTGTGCCCTATTGAAAAATCTCAACTTGACTTAGCTTGCCAGAAGCGTCAAAAATGTCTATTTGAACAAAATCAAACTTGGATAAACTCAAATTTAAAATGCGATTCAGAATTTGTTAACTATTTAGAAAAATTTAAGAAAGGAAAATATATTGACTACGACAAATTTGATAACGAATCTATCGAACTATATAATTCACAAAAATTGACAAGTTTAATTAATATTAAACGTGAGATAACCAAATAATTGTGGCTGTTTTTACTTCGCATAACAGCACCTTAACGCTTCGCTTCGGGACTTCGCCCTCGCTTGGGCTACGCCACATTCCCCTTCTGGCACTCGCTTGCATACGCAAGCTACGTGACCAGTCCCTAACGTCCCGTTGGGACTCAGGGTCGGGGAACGTCGTTAAGGCTAGTTCGTTAATTGCAATGTCCAAGAAAAAAGAATTTAAGATATTTTTGTTTCAAATTTTCGCTGAATATTTTTATTCAAGGCGTGTGAAAAGAGAAAAGAGAAAAAAGAAATGAGAAAAACGAAGAAATAAGAAAAGAAAAAATTGAAGAATTTTATTAAAGCTTAGTTTCTTTTAGCGTCTTTCTCATTATTTACATTAACTTGCTATTTTCTAGCACAGCTCTGTTTTACCTTACTCTGTTTGGGATATTCACGCGAAAATTAATTTAAGAAATTAAGAAGATCTAATTTTAAGAAAATAGATATAACTTCTTTACCTTCCTATACGAATTCTTTACTATTCATTGGACACTGCAATTAACAGCGACTAACCGCTTCGCTTCGGGACTTGCGCCCTCGCTTGGTCTGCGACACATAGGCTTCTGGCACTCCTCTTGCTTACGCAAGCGTCGTTCCAGTCCCTAACGTCCCGTCGGGACTCAGGGCCAGCCTACGTCGGTTAGTCTAGTTCGTTATGCGAAATAATTTATAAAATATTTAAGAGGAAAAATTTGAAAATGTTAAAAACATTAAAATATACTACATTAGTATTTATTGCCATAAATATGTTTACTTCTATATTATACGCAGAAGCTATAGCAGACAGCGAATCCAATTTAGAGTTACTAAAAAGAAAACATCTTCATATTTATTATACGCCGTTTGCAACAACACAATATACAGAATACCCATTTAGAATTAGAAATGAGAATAGCACTTTCTCTCTTCTATACGGATTTACAGAAAAATTTTATTTGGGTTTTACATATAGTAGAGGTGACAACCCAAAATTTAAAACACAAATAGATTTAAACTCCTCTCCAATCGGTTTTGGACTACAAGATATCACTAAAACAAGAGAAAGTGAATTTTTTGTCTTAAGATCTCAGTATTTTTTCTTCGGAAATTTCTATGGAAGTGCTAATTTAGGAATTGAAAAGGGGTATAAACAAGAAGATAAAAATTTTCGATCCTTTCAAGGCGTCAATACTACAGTAGAACCTTATTCGAAAACAACCACCTACTCTGACCGATTTTTTGGAACTGTTGGTCTTGGATATAGAAAAGAAGTTTTTGGACGATTATTAATTGGAATTGAATGTGAATATGGTATAATGAATTCTGGAAGAAGAAATCAACATTATACATTCAATCCTCAATTCTACAATGGATTACCTCCTAAATACATAATCGATAAATTCGTTATTACGAATGAAAGTAAACCTAATAGCGAGTTCTCATATATTTCACTTTATGCAGGAATCGCAATCTAATAAGTAAATTACTTCGCATAACAGCGACTTACCGCTACGCTTCGGGACAAGCCCTCGCTCGGCCTCCGGCAAATTCCCCTTCTGGCATTCGCCTTGCTTACGCAAGCTACATGCCAGTCCCTAACGTCCCGTTCCGGGACTCAGGGTCGGGGAACTTCGGTAAGTCTATTCGTTATACGACATCACCTAGAATTTTATTCAAAGTAAAAAATAACTATTGACAATAGTATCGCAATACGTCAGCATTCTATTGTGATCATAGGTTTTGCCGACAAAACAACTGAAAAAGTTTGGAAAGGTGAGTTTTCTAAAGATTTACCAACAGAAGTTCAGAACCAAGGCAGAAAAAAACTTAGGATGATCAATAATGCTCATAATATTGAAGACTTAAAAGTTCCACCAGGCAATAAGTTAGAGATTCTAAAAGGTGACAGAAAAGGTCAGTATAGTATACGGATTAACGATCAATGGCGTATCTGTTTTAATTGGGACGGAAATAACGCTTCTTTAGTAGAAATTGTTGATTACCATTAAAAAGGAGATTATATGAAACGTTTAGCGAACATACATCCTGGACAAATACTATCGGAAGAGTTTCTTACTCCATTAAAAATTACTGCCTATCGATTGGCAAAGGAAACTGGTATTCCACAAACAAGAATCAGTCAAATTCTACTCTATAAAAGATCCGTTTCTGCTGATACGGCAATTCGCTTATCAAAATTTTTTGGAACTACTCCTCAATTCTGGCTTGGTTTACAAAATGATTATGATCTGGAAGAAGAAATGTTGAAAAAACAAAAAGAATTTAACGGAATTCACAATTACAAAGATTTAGCAATAGCTTCTTAATTCTTTATTATTACCTCGGTGACGTCGTATAACAGCGACTAACCGCTGCGCTTCGGGACTTACGCCCTCGCTTGGTCTCCGACACATAGGCTTCTGGCACTCCTCTTGCTTACGCAAGCGTCGTTCCAGTCCCTAACGTCCCGTCCGGGACTCAGGGCCAGCCTACGTCGGTTAGTCTAGTTCGTTA
>NZ_JAMQPN010000018.1 GCF_026151655.1 Leptospira soteropolitanensis
CTAGACTAACCGACGTAGGCTGGCCCTGAGTCCCAACGGGACGTTAGGGACTGGAACGACACTTGCGAAGGCAAGGGGAGTGCCAGAAGCCTATGTGGCGCAGCCCAAGCGAGGGCTTGTCCCGAAGCGAAGCGGTTAGTCGCTGTTATACGACGTTTTGAATTTATATATTTGCTCCAAATTCAATTACTACAGATTTAAATGCTTCCGATTTAGTATAGTCACCACGTAAACCATATTCGATATTCTGTAAAGTATCATATCTAGAATCACCCGAGTATACTCTCATATCGTCAGGTAAGATTTTAGCGACAATTGATTTTAGTCCAATAGTCATAAATACGTTTTCAGAAAAGAAATATCCCGCTTTTATATATATTTCGTTCCCAATGTATTTACTGTATGGTTTTATGTTAACATTTATATATCCTTGGTCAGTATTCAATGCAGTAAAATTGTAACTATTGCAAATTCTTCCATACAGCTGAAAAAGACTGATTCTAGTAGCAAAGAAGAAATTTGCATATTTATCGGATTGGTATTCAAATCCAATCTCAGGACCTAAGTATTTTTGTCCAAATCTGATAGAATAGGTTAAAGGAAAAGTATCGGTAAGTTCTGATTTAATATACCTCGTACCAAAAATGAGACTGAAGTTATTTATTGTTGGTAAATTATAGAGAAATCCAGTTCGAATTTGAGATCTAAAATAATCTCCAATAGAAACAGATGAAGTTGCTACTAGTTGATTATTTTGATAAAAGTCAAATTGTTGTGAAAATGCTCTTTTGTTAAATTCAAGGAAGTCAGTATAAATTGAAAAATTAGAGTCTTCGAATCTCTTTTTAAAAGAAAATTCAAAGTTATTAACAGTTTCATTACCCTTATTTCTATAACCTCCGAATGTATCCTTAAATTCATATTTTTCGTAAGGAAACAAATATGTTGAATTCCTAATAAAAGCAAATGTCCAGAGTTTGGTTCTTTGATCTGGATTAGTTTCCGAATGGGCTGAGGAACTTATCAAAATTAGAATTAAAATTAGTTTTTTCATGTATTTCTATAATGTTTTCAAAATGTCGTATAACGAAATAGCCTTAACGACGTTCCTCGGAGCTGAGCCTACGGAGTAGGCGTTAGCGTCGGCACGTATTCTTGCGTAGCAAGAATCGTGACGGAGAGGAATGTGTCGCAGACCGAGCGAGGGCTTGACCCGAAGCGAAGCGTTAAGGCGCTGTTATACGACGTGCTTTATTAAAGAAATCCAATAAAATTACTTTTGATGAGTCTTTGAATTAGATTGGCTAAAGCAATTTCTGAAATTTCGCATTTTTTTAAAAGTAAGAAAACTAAAACTAATGCTAGTCTGTCTGTATAATACACCATTTCTGTATGGTTCAAAATTTTGTGTTCACTACTTTGTTCAAAATGAGTTAAATAATTTCGAGTATCAATAATTTTTCTAATGGATTTTTTTGGTTTTACGAAGAAATTTTCTAAACCAAGTAATTTTATTTCTTCAAATATGAATTCTAATCTTTTTTGAAGATTTGGTTCGAAGCCATATCGTAATTTATTTTTTAACCATTCTGCTTCGCTTTCACTTATTTTTTCGCAGATGCTTGAAAGTTTAGATATAAAAGTTTCCTTGTTTTTTTCATTTTCTTGAGTTCTTCGATGAAAAGATTCAAGTGCTTGAACTATTGTTAAAAATCTCAATTCTATTGTAGTTTCTGTCATATACATATATACAAAGAGAGCTGAAATCATAGGTTTCAAAGTTTCGAAATGTAAAAACCAATTTTTAAGGATTAAGGGAAGATCCTGCTCAATTTCTTGGTAATTTATCAAATAGCGAAAGGATCTGCTAGTGTTACTTGTAGAATCAATGTTTTCGTTTCTATTTTTGTAATTTAAATAATCACACCATAAACTATTTTGTTTATTAAATTTAAGATTAATATTAAAGTTAGATAGGTTTCGAAAAAGTACAATTGAGAAAAATTGCTGAATTTTGAATAGATTAAGCGATAAGTCACTAAAATTTGAATCTTGTTTAAATACGATAACAATATATCCTGAATTTTTAAAAGATTGTGTATTCGTTTGATAAATTGCGGGATATTGGAATTCGAATTTAATTTGGAATTTCAGGGAATCGGATATTTCTATTTCTATATCATTTGGGTTTATATACTCCATTCGAAATTGTTTTTTCGATTCATCGATTAAATTTCTAAAAGGCTTTAGGTTTAACCAATCCAAAAGAAAATTATGGCTAAGTTTTATTGCTGAAATTTTTATATCTTCTCTGTTTCGAAAATTTTCACCAATTATTGCCGCCTCGGCGGAGAAAGAAATTTTTGTGTATCCTCCTGATACTGAATGATTGTTTAAGTATGAATTAATGAGCGTGATTTTTTTTCCATTTTCAGCGTATCCACAGATTATTTCTTCAAATTCAGTAGGTTCCGATTGACTCGTATACCAGGTTCCATGTATTTCTAGAAAGGGGAATTGGCCACTTTCAATTTTTAGAATACCAGGAATTTTCTTCTCTTCATTTGTCGGTAGATACCAATTTCCGTTCAGATTCATAATTTTTTTAAATAATTGTTAAAGCATGTCGTATAACGAACTAGACTTAACGACGTTCCTCGACCCTGAGTCCCTGAAGGGGACGTTAGGGGCTGGAACGAGGCTTGCGGAGGCAAGAGGAGTTCCAGAGAGGAATGTGTCGAAGACCGAGTGAGGGCGCAAGTCCCGAAACGAAGCGTTAAGTCGCTGTTATACGACGTCACCATTGTAATGATAAAAAATTAAGAAGCTATTGCTAAATCTTTGTAATTGTGAATTCCGTTAAATTCTTTCTGTTTTTTTAACATTTCTTCTTCCAAATCGTAATCATTTTGTAAACCAAGCCAGAACTGCGGAGTAGTTCCGAAGAATTTCGATAACCGAATTGCGGTATCAGCAGAAACAGATCTTTTATATAGTAGAATTTGACTGATTCTCGTTTGCGGAATACCAGTTTCCTTCGCAAGTCGATATGCAGTGATTTTTAAGGGAGTAAGAAACTCTTCCAATAGAATTTGTCCCGGATGGATGTTTGGTAAACGTTTCATATAATCTCCTTTCTTAATGGTAATCAACAATTTCTAGTAAAGAAGCATTATTTCCATCCCAATTAAAGCAGATACGCCATTGATCATTAATACGTATGCTGTACTGACCTTTCCTATCGCCTTTTAAAGGCTCAAGTTTATTGCCAGGAGGAACTTTTAAATCTTCTATATTTTGAGCATTATTTACCATCCTAAGCTTTTTTCTGCCTTGGTTCTGAACTTCAGTTGGTAAATCTTTAGAAAACTCACCTTTCCAAACTTTTTCAGTTTTTTTGTCAGCAAAACTTAGAATCACTATTGTATACTAACGTAAAGCGATACTGTTGTCAATCGATATTATATTCAGAATTTAATTTCAGGTGATGTCGTATAACGAACTAGACTTAACGACGTTCCCCGACCCTGAGTCCCTGGAGGGGACGTTAGGGACTGGAACGACGCTTGCGGAGGCAAGAGAAGTTCCAGAGGGGAATGTGTCGCAGACCGAACGAGGGCGTGTCCCGAAGTGAAGCGTTAAGTCGCTGTTATACGCCGTTATCTAGGTCTCTATAATTCTCCCTCTTTATCATTTTTTTTCTGGTTTTTTCTGTATAGAAAATATTGTGTGTTAACAGTTCTCCATTTCTCCATTCATCTATTTCATATCCATTCTTTTTTAAGTAATCTATTTGATCTTGATCTAATGATAATTCATCTGAAGTCATAGATGCAAATATATGTTCGGGTAGAGTATTTAAATATTTAAACTTAAAATATGTTTTTTCAAGTTTTAGAATATTCTTTTTGTATGAATATAATTCGTTTCTGTAAGCGGTTATTAGAGAATCAAAAGAATATATGATAATTTTGTGTTTGTTTTCAATACTCTTTATATATTCAAGTTTCTCTGCGGAAGAATTTTTTTCATTGGATCTACCATATATAAGCCAATACTGAAATGAAATTGGATTTTGTCTCATTTTCATCGGATGCATTAGTGGTTGTAATTTATTTATAATTTGGCTTTTATTTTTATTTATGAAATTCTGCCATGACTGTATTTGGTCAAGTGCCCCTGAAAACTCTGATGTACATCTTATTGGAGAGATACCACTTCTAAAGAACTTTTTGTTGGGTGATTCGAGTTCGACCAAAGTAATTATCCATTCACCAGAGCTTTTTGTTAAATATACAAAATCCGTTATTAGTGATGTATCTAATGGAAATTTTGAAATTATACTTTCAAAGTGTAGTCTATGATTTAGTAGATTAGGTGGTGTAAATATTTCAGTATTCGTTTCCAGGAAATCTTGAACGACTTGTTCTTTTTGTTTTCCTTTCGGTGGTTCATTATCTAGCGTCGATTCAAAATCTTTTATTAAGTCTTCATTAATTTGTTTCATATTTTTTTACTTTTTAAATTTTTAGATAATGGCGTATAACGAACTAGACTTACCGAAGTTCCCCGACCCTGAGTCCCGAAGGGACGTTAGGGACTGGCACGTAGTTTGCGGATGCAAACGAGTGACAGAAGGGGAATTTGCCGTAGGCCGAGCGAGGCCTTGTGCCGAAGCGTAGCGGTAAGTCGCTGTTATGCGAAGGAAAATGCTTAGATGCTAATTTTTTTATCTTTTATGATCCATTTGAGAACTATATAAGAAAGTAACGGAAAAGTAATTACAACGAATTGATTATATTTTATTGCATTGTCCAGATCAAGATGGATTAGATACCATATTGCTCTCGTGGTTCCGCAACCAAGGCATTTAATGTTAAATAGAAATTTAAAAATACATACTGTATATTGAGTATTCATAAAGTTTATTGGTACATTATAGAATAAAACGAAACCAGTTAAAAGTACTGCAATTTTTTTTGCCATAAAATTGTTATTTATATGCACCTAGGTTCGTCCTAGGTGCATATATCATAATTAGTTTTTTGAAATTATGTTTCCTTTTTCATCTTTGAAGTTTCCAATTAATATTATTATCAGGTCTACCAAAGCCCAGATACCACAGCCACCAAAAGTTAAAAGCATTGCGATTCCAGAGCCAATTTTTCCTACGTAGAATCTATGTGCTCCAAATACCCCAAGGAAGAAGCATAGTAAAAATAAGGTTAACCAATTGTTAGATACAGTAGTTCCTTGTGAATTCAACTGCCTTACTCCGCACTTAGGGCAAATTTCTGCCTCTTTTTTTATTATATTCCCACACGATCGACAAAATGCTTCGTCGATATTTTTTTCTCTAAATTCGCTCATTTTTTTCCTCTTTATTTGTTATTTTAAAAACAGATTTTCATTTTCTTTCGCATAACGAACTAGACTAACCGACGTAGGCTGGCCCTGAGTCCCGAATGGGACGTTAGGGACTGGTCACGACACTTGCGCAGGCAAGGGGAGTGCCAGAAGCCTATGTGTCGCAGACCGAGCGAGGGCGAAGTCCCGAAGCGAAGCGTTTAGTCGCTGTTATGCGCCGTATCGTAAATATATTTCTGTTTATTTTAGGTCTATATGCATAAAGTAATTCTTGTAAATATATTATAAGTAATCAGAATTAAAAGCATTTGGTTTTTTAAACTATTTTAGTTTTAATTGTTTCGGAAATAACTTTATAGAAATCTCAATCCAATTATTTTACAATCTTTTTCTTTTTTGTAATTCTTGCATTGGTAGAGTATATCAGATTTGGGATTAGTGCTCAATTTGTCGACAGTTACGCATGCTATTTTTTTCTTAATATTTTTAATTAATAATATTTGGTTCAAGCCGCAGTCTTCAGTCCAAAAATAATTTTGTCTATTTGCGATAGCTAGATCTTTTATTGAATGTTCCCTTTCGTATTCATGAAAGTTTGCATCAGAGAAATATTCTTTTGCATGCGATTTTGTTACTATTATTTTGTAGAAATCATCAAATAATCCAATTTTATTATATAGATTTTCATTATAACTCCATTTCGGTCTCCTCCTAAGTTTTTTATCGAATCTAAAGAATATTTCTTCAAATTCAATATATAAGATTTCGTCAGTTAATTCATTTAAACACTTTGTTTCGCCGGAAGAGACGCAGTTTAGCATCGTGCTAACGAAATTAGTTTCTTTGTATTCTTTATTGTTATCCAGATAATCAATTAGTATTGGTTTGCTTATAATTGAGAAATTAATCAGGAGAATGGAAAGAAGAAATAAGTGATAAATTTTGGAACTTTTGATAGAGGGTGTCATTTTTTTCTAATTTTTTTATCGTGAAAAGTATTTGCGATATGGCGCA
>NZ_JAMQPN010000019.1 GCF_026151655.1 Leptospira soteropolitanensis
TGCGAACATTGCGGGGAAGAGTCGCCGCATCCGTGCGGCGTTTTAGAAGAAAATCCCAGAAATAAACAATTTGACAAGTATACAAATCTTGTATATGATGGGAAATTATGAATCAGACTGTTAATATCTCTTTCGAAAAAGCTCTTTTAAAAGAAATTGATAAAATTGCAAAAAGAGAACACAGATCCAGATCTGAACTAATTCGTGAAGCTGCAAGGACTTATATTGAAAAAAAATCTAAATGGCAAGCGGTCTTCGATTTTGCATCCAAGACTATCGATAAATCTAAACTTACCGAAGCTGACATTTTTCAAGAAATTAAAGCAGTTAGAAGAAGTAAAAAAGCTTCTTAATGTTAAAAGTTCTTTTAGATACTAACATTTATATTTCCGCTATTTTATTCAATGGTAAACCTAGATTGGTTTTCCAAGATATAATCGATGATATTTTCATTGGATATATCTCTAATGAAATTCTGGACGAATTGGAAGAAACTTTAGCTAAACCTAAGTTTAAACTACCTAATGACTTCATACAATTTACAATTGCGGAAATCAGAAGTGCTACCACTATAATTAAAAATAAACCTCTTAAAGACTATTTCAATTTGAGAGATCGAGACAATTTCCATATTCTTGAAACTGCTTTCTCAGCAAATGTTGATTTATTAATAACAGGTGATAAAGACCTTTTAACTCTAGAAAAAATCAAGGGTCTAAAAATCATTACTCCTGATGAATACTTAAGAATTAAAGAGGATTTGAACTAAGATTGCGACATCCGTGTCGCTCCCCGCAACGTCGCATAACAGCAACTAACCGCTTCGCTTCGGGACGAGCCCTCGCTTGGGCTGCGCCACATAGGCTTCTGGCACTCCCCTTGCATCCGCAAGTGTCGTTCCAGTCCCTAACGTCCCATTCGGGACTCAGGGCCAGCCTACGTCGGTTAGTCTAGTTCGTTAATTGCAATGTCCAAAAAAAAAGAATTTAAGATAATATTGTTTTAAATTTTCGCTAAATGTTTTTATTCAAGGCGTATGAAAAGAGAAATGAGAAAGACGAGGAATTAAGAAAAGAAAGAATTGAAGAATTTTATTAAGGATTAGTTTCTTTTAACGTCTTTCTCATTATTTACTTTAATTTGCTATTTTCTAGCACAGTTCTGTTTTACTTCGCTTTGTTTGGGATATTCCAGCGAAAAGTAATTTAAGAAATTAAGAAGATGTAATTTTAAGAGAATTGATTTAACTTCTTTACCTTCCTATACGAATTCTTTACTAATCATTGGACACTGCAATTAACAGCGACTTAACGCTTCGCTTCAGCACAAGGCCTCGCTCGGTCTGCGACACATAGGCTTCTGGCACTCCCCTTGCCTGCGCAAGTGTCGTTCCAGTCCCTAACGTCCCGTTGGGACTCAGGGTCAGCCTACGTCGTTAAGTCTAGTTCGTTAATTGCAATGTCCAAAAAAAATATATTAAGATATTTTTGTTTCAAATTTTCGCTGAATGTTTTTATTCAAGGCGTGTAAAAAGAGAAATGAGAAAGACGAAGAATTAAGAAAAGAAAAAATTAAAGATATTTATTAAGGCTTAGTTTCTTTTAACGTCTTTCTCATTATTAATTTACATTGTCTAGTTTCCTGCACAGTTCTGTTTTACTTTACTCTGTTTGGGATATTCACGCGAAAATTGATTTAAGAAATTAAGAAGAAATAATTTCAAGAGACTAGATTTAACTTCTTTACTTTCCTATTCCAATTTTTTACTAGTTATTGGACACTGCAATTAACATCCGCTAACCGCTTCACTTCGGGACTTACGCCCTCGCTCGGTCTGCGACACATTGGCCTCTGGCACTCCCCTTGCCTACGCAAGTGTCGTTCCAGTCCCTAACGTCCCTTCCAGGGACTCAGGGCCGGCCTACGTCGGTTAGCTTGTTCGTTATGCGTAATCAGCCCCAAATTAAACTACTTAAGAAAATAATATGACTAGGATACTTGTTCATTCTCTTGAAGGAAAAGTTGGCGATGCAATTAGACTGCTGCATTCTGCAAAACAACTTCATTATGAATCTCAAGACAAAAATCAAATTCCAATATATATGAAAAAATCAGAAGCTATCAGGATTCAAGGGCTTTCGACTGATGAAGAAATAATTTCAGAAAATATATTTGGAATAATCACCATTAACTATACTTACGCAATTGTATTCGGAATACCTGACTTTATTATAAATTTCAACAGCAATAGTCTAATTCGGCTTGCTTGGGTAGCAAAATTGTTTGAGAAATATTTACCTCAAGAAATTAATCATGTATTTTCTCCAGAAAACAGTGGCTTCAAACCAAAAAAATTAAGCATCTTTCAATTTAAGCGAATTGATATTCATAATCTCACTTCAAGAAACTATTGGGACCAATCAGAAAGTATCAATAAACCCAAAAAACAAAAAATTTTAAGAATTCTATATTTTGTAAGGCATCACGAAACTGAGCCCTGGAGAAATTCAAATTTAAGAATATATAAAGATTTAAAGGAAGTATTAAAATCTTTTCCTAATTTTTGCCTTTCTATAGCTGGATTAAAAAATCGAACGGAATATATCAAAAACGGATACCCAGATTATGAAAATTATATTGAATATCAAATGTATGATCGATATAAGGATCAGAAAGAAATCTATAAAACATTTGATCTTGCGATAGGAGTAAATTCTGCTAGCTTAGACCTTGCAAGCATTGCAGGAATCCCAGTATTAAGACTATGTGAATTCCAAGGACTTGATGGTCATTGGGGAAGAAAGTATAATTCCTTTTTATCTGTTAAAACTCATATTGGTATGATTCCAAATTCGGATAAAAACGAAAACTGGTATGATCAAATTACTCAAAAGGCCTTTCTCAAAATAGTAATTTCATTAATGCAGTGTTTGATTATCGACCCAGTCTCCTTAGCTGAATCAAGACATTTACTGGTGAAAAATGAAGATATAATAAGAATGAAAAGTTTAAAGAACTTAAATAAATTTAAAGTGGGCTGACTACGCATAACAGCAACTAACCGCTTCACTTCGGGACTTACGCCCTCGCTCGGTCTACGACACATAGGCTTTTGTCACTCCTCTTGCTTATGCAAGCGTCGTGCCAATCCCTAACGTCCCGTTCCGGGACTCAGGGCACAGCCTACGTCGGTTAGTCTAGTTCGTTATGCGCCATTTCTGAAAAATCACTCGATTAGCAACTGAATTTCATGACTAAAGTGAATAAACTTGGATGGATCCAAATAAATAAGTTATATGGACCTTATATTTTCAAAAGTACAGCATATGTAAAAATTCTTAAACAAATTAACTAAACGGAAATCCAAATTGAATTTATGAAAAATATTACGAATAAAATTAAGAAATTAGTAAAAACAGAAAATAAGAAATTATTTAAAATAACAATTATTACATTATTTATATTCTATTTTCCTTATTCTACGGCAGCAATTTTCTTTCTCGTTGGCATTTTTTCCCCAATTACAATGCCTATCAACTATTTCCCAGTTATATTTTTATTACCTTTACAGAATTTACTTTTTTACTGGTCAATATATTTGTTATTTAAAATGGATTTAGAAACTGAAATCAGCAAACAACCAAATTACGTAGAAATGCCGGTATTTCTACGTTACTTTTTTGCTTCTATCCTATTTATTATTTCCATTATACCTTCAGTTTTCTTATTCATTTTCTGAACAATGTTAAAAAGAATTAAATTTTACACTTTCATAGATAATATAATCTAAATAAGTAAACTGAGAAACTTAAACACAAAGAGATAAAAAATCTTGGAATTTCTTTCACAATGTTTTAAAAACAAATGTAACTTAATAAAATTAAAGAACAATATACGAAACGGCGCATAACAGCGACTAACCGCTTCACTTCGGGACTTACGCCCTCGTTCGGTCTACGACACATAGGCTTCTGGCACTCCCCTTGCCTACGCAAGTGTCGTGGCCAGTCCCTAACGTCCCGTTGGGACTCAGGGCCAGCCTACGTCGGTTAGTCTAGTTCGTTATGCGCAATGTCCAAAAAAATGAATTAAGAAAAAAAATTTTCGCTCTTAAAGCAACAAATCCTGCTCAAAATAAAACTTTATAAGTATGAACTTTTACGATTCCTTCGAAATAAATTTAATAAATTATATCGAATCTTACAAATCAGAACTTGAAAAATCTAAATTCAAATTTTATTCAAAAACTGTTGGTCCGGGTATGGGGGCTATTGTTGAATTGTCAAATAAAGATCATAATTTAATAATTATAAACGATAGAGGACAATTCTTTCTAGATTTAAAATCTAAATCGGAATTGAAAAACTTGAATTTTCAATTGAATTCTATATTATCATATATTCTATTTCAAAATATGGAAAATTTAGATAAAGTTAATAGAAAGCAAGTATTACTTGGTGAAGAATTTCCTGATTTATTGACTGATCCATTGAAATACTATTTTATCTATCGAAATGAAATAAAAGATATTGAACTCAATACTCAATATAAAAAAATAATTAATAAATTGCAAACTGAAAGATCAAAATATTTATTTTCACAATGAATATATCATGATTAAGCAGAATGTCTGATGGAACCTACAATTAAAAACAAGAAAAATTTGAAGAATTAGGTTTTAAATCTTTAATTTACATTTATTCTTATACATTGGACACAGCGCATAACAGCGGGGAAACGCTTCGCTTCGGCACGAGGCCTCGCTTGGGCTGTGCCACATTTCCCTTCTGTCACTCGTTTGCTTCCGCAAACTCCGTGCCAGTCCCTAACGTCCCGTTGGGACTCAGGGTCGGGAAACGTCGTCTCCCCTAGTTCGTTAAGCGCAATTGCAAAAAAAAATATGAAACCAGTTTATCTAATAATAGTCTTTTTGTTAATCTCCTGCCATCTATTTCAGAAAGAGAAAAAGTATTTTGAGGTTATAGCTAAAAGTGGATTAATCTTGAGATCGGGACCTGGACAAAATTATAATAAAATTACTACTCTTCCAATAAATACATCAGGTAAGATAAATGAATTTATTGGGCCAACTACTTACATACAAGGGAAAAAAGGATTATGGCTAAAAGTTGAAACTGAACAACTAAATGGATATATTTTCTCAGGCTTTGCGATTATTCACGAAAACATTGAATCTCTCAATCAAAGTAGAAATTATAAATCTTTTCCGAAATTCAAAGGAATCTTTCCATTTACAAATTCCGATCTAAATCAGATAGAATTCACCAAACAATTCCTAGATAAATTTATTGTATTTGAAAGAGACTTAACTACCGAAACTAAAACAATTTTAGACAATGATTTATATAAAATAGAATTAATATCGGCAAAAAATGAATATAGTGAATACCAGACGATTTATGTTTTTAACAAAAAAGAAAAATTAAATTATATTCCAGAAATAAACAATCTACATCCAAAATCATTTGCGGAAAATTCTAAAATTATTTCAGGCTTTGAATATACCTGCTATAATTGCTGTGCTATGCCAACTGATACAATAGGTATCTTATCTGAAAACAAAATATATACGTTACCTATTCCCTTAAATGACACCTTAGCCTCATGCGATCTTGAAGGACAAGTTAAAACAGATTTTAGTCAATTACGAATAACAAATAAAAATGAGATAATTATTCACAAAACAATATACGACTGCTCTACTGATCCAAAATGCAGTCAAGCAGGAGCAGAAGATAACTGTAAGCCAACCAAAGTTTTTTCAGATACTTTTATTCTCATTGAAAATCCGTATTCAAATCCAAATATCTTTGAATTTGAAGCATCAGTTGTTCCAAATAATATACTGAACCAGTTTAAAACTGGTAGAACTGCAAAAAACAATAAAAATCTTGACTAACTCTTTGCAACTGCGCTTAACAGCGACTAACCGCTGCGCTTCGGGACTTACGCCCTCGCTTGGTCTGCGACACATAGGCTTTTGGCACTCCTCTTGCTTACGCAAGCGTCGTGCCAATCCCTAACGTCCCGTTCCGGGACTCAGGGTCAGCCTACGTCGGTT
>NZ_JAMQPN010000002.1 GCF_026151655.1 Leptospira soteropolitanensis
ACTCTTTTCGAGTACATAAAGCGTCAGGAAGTTAATATTTAGTATAGCAAGCAATATATTTGGTTAGTTTGTGTGAATACTTCTAAGCACAAACGTGATCGGGTAAGGTTGTTGTTACCTTAGGGTGAACTTTTTAAATAAATTCTTACGAATTTTTTAAACACTATGCAATAAAAAGTTAATGAATATCAATTTATTTGCCTTAAAAAAATGGACTAGATACTTCGGTATAGAATCGATTACATTTAAAATTTCTTTTGTAAATAGGTATTTTTGAATATTATTTATTTAAATTTAATTGACTACCTAACAGGCGTGAGTAGATTTCGACTAACTTTCGACTCCATTATTGCTATGAACCTACTAGGTCAATAGTAATATTGAAAATCGGATGTAGAGGATTTTAGATGAGTATTACGAGGATCAATATCATTTCACGAATATTTTGCTTATTATTATGCCAGATTTGGTTAGTTTTAAATTGTTCGTCTTCTCCAAAGGAATCTACTCAAAATATAGTGGCAGAACCCGCACCACCCGCAAAACCTCCTTTGTTTCTGTTGAATGAAAAAGATACAGTTTTCATAGAGAAGTGCAGTTGTTCAGTGAGAAAACTACCAGTGGAGAGTGGAGCAGGTGCTCTGGGAAATGCATTCCTTTCAAATTTGACACCCGAGTCTGATAGAGAGTATGAGTTAAGCTGTAAAGGCAGAGTTACCAATAAGACTGGCTACAAGCTTCAGAATGTGACTTTTCAATGGGAATACTTATCTCAAACAAAGTTTCCAATTTCGAAAGGCCCCGCTCGTGAATATAAAAATAACTATATATTGCCGAAATCTAGTGCCAGTATAACGATCGTAATCGGCTCTGATACTGGAATAAGAAACTATTTTACTAAGGAAGTAAAGTATTATGAATGTAAGATATTGTCTGCTGTTGAAGTCGAGACTGGTGAAAAGCTAATATTTAAATAAAAAGTATTCAAAATTTATAAAGAATGGAGTAAAAGATGAAAGAATTAACACTTCTTCCTGGGGAAGAAAAGGTTTTTGAATTGGAAGCAGATTTTTGGAATAGGGGATCAAACCCGATACAGAGATTTTTTGGAAATGTGGCAAGAATTATTTCTAGAATTTTTGGGCACAAAATTCACGGAAAACTTATAATTACTAATATGAGAGCGATGGAAGTGCGTGAAACCATAGATTGGTATTGTTTTGTGACGAATACGAATGTAAAATTACTCACGAAAACAAGTATTAAAGAGATTGGATATGAGATGAATAAAACCTGTTTGGTTTTTTGTCCTATGTATTCACTTTATTATGAATCTAGCACGCAGTCTACTTCTATCAATATTCTTAATGGAACAGATGAAGTAATGTTGGATCTACTAACTAAATTTTATAACGTAATAAAATAGGTTTAGGATCGAGGCGAGTTGATTCCTAAAATTAACTCGCTATCAGGATATTTTGATGATCACAAAATTAGATAAAACCCGTTTATTAGTATACCCTATCGTAATTATGACTATTACTTTGATTTTGGTCACAGTTACTTTTTTGAAAATTGACCTAATATTCGTTAAGATTTCTGTTAGCATCATTTCCTTGTATCTACTTACAATTGCTTACGCTCTATTTGTTTCTTTCCCGTCGAAAGTGCGTTCAATAGTAATTCTTGTAAAAAAAAATGAACGGAAATTTGATATGAATACTTTCAAGGAGTATATGTCCGCTCCGTGTGGCAGGCAAGTAGTGAAAATTGCCTTAAATAAGTTATCTTTGTCTTCGAATTACCATAGCTTAAAGAAGTCGTTTCCGTTAGAGTTGATTAATTTTAGGTCATCAAGAACTAGGATTATTTTTTATAAGAATTTCGATTCTGTAGATTAGATGTTCTTGGTAGGTGAATAATTAAAAATGCTATTTACCTTATTGAATGAATATGCTTTTGGAGTTTTCACTAGATTTTTGATTTTTGGCAGATACTCTTTTATTTAATCTCTGATTCATAGCAACCTCTCGTATTCGTTTGGTGCCAATTCTCTAGTATATAATGCCTTATTAACTTCAGATAATTTTTCTTGATTTATAGATTCAATTAGATTTTCATTTTGCATTTTATATCTAATCTCTTGTTTTCGTAAAAATTCTTCTCTTCTGTTTCTATCTGACTCATATTCCCATACTTGTTTTTCAAGAAAATGATCAAAGAGGAACTGATGAGGAATTCTAGTAGTTCGATTCTTCTTTCTTTTAGTCAAATGGTTATAGAGTTTGATATTTAATATTAGATTATTATTTGCAGATAAATATACGATTCCTGCTATAGTTAAAATGTCTGCTTTATCGATAAAATCATTATATTTATCCTTTAATTCGGGATACTTTTTCATTAATAGCCTTTCCCATTCAAGACAATCCAACGGTCTCTTTGCCTTGCGTAGAAGAATTAAGGCTTCCTTGTTCTCTATAACTAATTTTAATAAGTTTTCTTCTAAATGGATATCCTCTAAACTTTTATCTACTTTTATTAGGTCTTTGAATTCATTTTTATGAAATTCGAATTCATGATCGTAAAAAGGCTTTGAATTATTTTCTGCCATTTCGTTTTCTAAAATCTTAGCTCGCTCAATATTTAAAATAAAATCGTTTCCATTTGCCGAAAAATAGGTAGTTGATTTCTCCTTAAGAGTGCGAAGAAATTTATATTCTACTAATTGTTTTAATTTTCTTCCGACTGAATCACTCTTGTTTTTTAAATTCGGGAATAGTTGATAGATTTCTTTTTTGCTTAATTTAGGTTTATCACTGTTATATATAATCCAGAATATTTCATTTCCTCTTTTTCCAATTGCTTTTAAATTCATCAATTCCGATTTAAAAAAAATAGTTTTAATGTCTTTTAGAAGATTCACGAATGAGCTATTGTCTAAAATTTCTATTGATTCAAGATATTCCCTTTTAATACCTCTTTTTAAGCTAAGAAAATATTTATCTTGGGTAATTTTATTTTGTTTTAATAAATCATCTAGTTTCGCTTTTAATTCCTCGTTTTCGACTTTATTTTTAATTTCAATTTTAATTAGGCCGACTTTGTCTTGTTTGTTGAGGTTTTCCTTAACTGTCTTGTGTGTCACATTTCCTCTGCATTTCAATGCAATGTTTTTATATGATTCAAATGTTAGAATTCTGCTTCCCTTGCTTTCTGCCATATGAATTAGTGTCTGGTATAATATTCTATTTGTCGCTCCTGCCCTTGGAAATAATTTTTCAAAATTTATCTTAAAAGAGTTTTCATATAAAATTGATAAATTTGAGAATATATTGGAGGCATATTTTTCATCGTGTAACGTAGAATATAAATCTTCAAAGGTTTCTTTTACTTTTCCTCTATAATCATGTAGACCAAAAATTTTTATAAGTTCATTTTCTGCTATAGATTTTGAGATTCCGATACGTTTAGTTCTTACAACATAAGCTTTGATCCATTTTTCGAAATGACACGAATCAATGTTCTCATCTGATAGTGAAAGTTTTAAATTTGCGATAAATCGAAAAGGTGTAAGGGAATATTTCGTGAACTTTCGGTCATATCTATTAATTAGAGATTCAGTAATTGAAATACTTTCATCAATATATAACTGAAAATTTTCGTTATATCGCTCGTTATCGATTAGTAAATTAACATGCTTTTTGAATTTATTTTCAAAATGAAATAGTGTGGCTTCATCTCTGTATTCGGATAGGAACTCATCTACGTATAAATTGTAGTGTTTAATTAAGCTTTGGCATTCAATGAGAAAATTGAATAATTCAGGGTTTAAGTGGATTTTGCTAATTTCGCATTCTTTTAATTGTTTAAGTTTTTCGATTTTTGTCATAGTTCACAACTGTAATCTGATTTACAAGATACATTCTTATTTTGACCACAGGTTAAACGAATTGCAAAAAAAGCAAGAAAATAAAACCTAACAGATGTATTGTCAAGTTTTTTTATTCTTCATTGAGATTTTAAAGAAATGTAAAGCTGGGCTATCATATAAATATTAATCTCGTTTTTGATCTTATAATTTTAAGATTTTCATATTTAATTTTTATAATTTTCATAATTTGCTTTATCAAAATTGGGTAGCTTAGGGTAAATTTGTAGACTAAGCAATTATCGAACACGAATTTGTAATTAAATTTCAAATTAAATCTACAAATTTTTCCGCTTCGAAAAATCTATTTAATACCTTAATACTTAATTTGTCAGTTCTTACGAACTTCCTTTACCTAAAAAAAAGTAAAGAGTATATTCATTAGTTTTCGATTCATGAATTTTGCTCTGCCGAAATAGCTTCGCATTTCGACTTCGCTATTCATTTTTTATAAACTACAAAACTCCCTTATATTATAGTTATTTTATTAAGAATAAGGGAATTTGGTAGTTTTTTTAAACATTAAAGGTGAGAGGCTCGAGCGGAAGCGAAGAGAATCGAACAGATTTAATTTAGCGAAAACTACCATGAAACCTTTTATTCTTAAAGTTTATTTTATTTTCATTTTTTAGGTTTTTGGAGCTTCTTTGGAAGCGACAGTCTGATTAAAAGTTCTACTATAATATGTTTCAAGGCGAAAAATTTCGTAGAATTATATGAACAAATGGATATATACCAGCACTTAAAGAATTCAGCGATAGTTCTTTTAGTGAATAAGTTATGAATTATTGACCTGAGTTTATTACAGTAAGATAAGTACAAGTAGACTAACATAACTAATCAAATGATAGTATTGAAATAGTATTTATTTAATAGAAATAATTAGCTTGACAAACCATTGGAATAGAGTATATTTGGACTAAAGTGGTCACCATTGAGAATATATCCAAACAGTTAAGAATTAGCTCTCAGGGCTTACCTGAGGCATATAGAGCCACTGTCAGGCAGTATTTGGATTTCGAGGCTAGGGAAGGTCTTAAGCTCTCTCCTGAGGCAATTAGAAGGTTTTTATCACAGCCTAAACTGAGAGGTGAGGGTAGCTATTCTCCCGCATCCATAGCACTTCGTAAGACAGCTATCTTCCAAGCAATCAAGCGGATGACTTTCGACTCTAGAGTTCGAGCCTCACTAACTGAAGAGGCTAAAACTATCAAAGTTGCCAAAATTGATAGGGCTATTCATTCAGAAAAGATTCTTTCTGAAGAAGAAATTAAGATTCTCATCAAAAGAACTCTAACAATAAATGCAAAAGGTTGGTCACAAGGCAATAAGAGAGAGCGATACTCCCTAACAATCGAAACATTGGCAGTAACTGGACTGCGTATTTCTGAGTTAATTCATATTAGGCTAAAAGATTGTAAGAAAGTAGGTGGATTCGTATATATTTCGGTTATGGGAAAGGGCAGGAAGCCTAGAAGGGTTTTCATCCCTGAAAAGCTTTTTAAAAAAATTAAACAGGAGTTTAGCTCCAAAGAGTTCCTATTTACTTCACTTCGAGGTAAAAAATATAACAGAGCCATGATCTTTCAAGATGTTAGAGACCTGGGAAGAAGAATACTTGGAAGAGACGTTAACCCTCACCAGTTCAGGCATAGTTTTTCTACTAGGGAAATCAAAAAGCGAGGGTCTGTGAAAGCTGTTCAGCTATACCTAGGACATGCTAGTTCTTCAATAACCGAACAAATGTATAACCACGATGAAATTAAACCTCAGGAATTATTCGGATGAAAAAACCAATACCCAAAAAGAAAGGTAGACCAGTTAACCCAAACTTAGTTCCTACTGTTTCAGTTTCCATCAGGCTGACTGAAGAATTGCTTGAGAAACTTGATAAAATCTCGTCAGACGAAGGTAGATCTCGAACAAAGCAGATCGAAATAATAGTAAAGCAGTTCGTAGAGAAATATAAAAGCTAGTCAAAACATTCTGTATTATGTGTGTTTAGTTTAAGACAAAATTAGAAGTTCACATCGGCTATATTTCTCACATTTCTAAAATTTAAATATTTCACTTCTTTTACCCCGAAATCCTAATTTCCATTTCAAATCCTTCATTAAATTAGTAGAGTCTGTAAAAAGATGTTGACTAAATTCTATTGGTGATATAGTAGCCGTTAGTTTGTGTTTTTCTGAAATATAAAATCTGAGTCGGGAGGTGCTTTATTAAAAAAATTATTACATCATATGGTTTCATCAGTTCACTAAAATGGAATGGTGAATGGTTTTCTGATGAACAGAAGACATTTTCCAGAATCATCTTACCAAATCTATTGGGCAAGAATGCTTCATTTGATCGTATAATTTTAAATACACTCAGCTTAGATAATTGTATCTTCATGAAAAATCATAAAGAAGGTGTTCATTGCTTCGACTCTGCATCATTGGTGATGAAATTAGATCCAAATTTCATGAAATTATATAAGCCAGAGTATCATCCGTTAGGATTCTTATGGGCTTTCAAAGATGGAAAATTTTCATTTATAAAATATTTTACTATGGCGGAGGTTAGTAAATTATCGAGGAATTAATTCAAACAAAAGTAAATTCGGAAAACGATGAAAGCAGGGGTGAAAAGTTCATAGTAATAGGAGATATTCATGCTTGCTTTCATGATCTTTCCATAATCATGCGAAAAATAAAGGACTTTCCTGAACATAAGTTAATCTTTCTCGGTGATTACATTCACGATAATGGAAAGCATTTAGTCGATGTGCTCGATACATTCATGGCTTTAGAAAAGCCTGCTATATTTCTTAAAGGAAATCATGAAGAGGAATTTTTAAACTTTTACTCAAAATTTGGAACTGATAAGATTAAAAGAGGAAAAATTTTAAACTATTTTGGTATCGGTCTAGATCATGTCGATTGGTTAAAGAATAATTTGGTATATTACTATTACAATGATACCGCATACTTCAGTCATGCGGGCATTGATGATAGTAAGAGTTTAGAAGAACAAACTGAATATGATTTAATTTACTCAGCTTTCAGGGAGAATCTGGATCACGTTGATGACAAGTTGATTTTTGTGCAGGGACATATCCCATTTCATTCAGTAAGATACATTGGAAATCATTGGTTTATTGACACTGGATGTGGGTTAGGTGGTCATCTAAGTGCCCTTGTGTATCCTGAGTTAAAGATCATATCTAGCAATAATTGAAGAAAGGAGGGTAAGTATGGAAATAAATATAAAAAACAATGCAGGTGAACTTAGAATAACAACTCAGAGGTTAGATTCTGATTACAAGGAAATTGAATATTCTATTGAATTGGATCCTGCTGTTAATTTTGAATTACTTTTTTCTAAATTAGAACCTAATTCCTATAATATATCGGACGCTCATTGGATAAATGGATACAAAGGTAAATTGGGTATTATTAGATGGGATGGAGGAATTACAATGTTTTCGGGACTTAGAGATCTTTCGATCAATACTAAAAATCTAAGAGGATCCGAAAAACAAGAATTTAGAAATGAACATTTCCACTTGTATCTCAAATCATTTATTAATAGATTCATATATTTGGATGAAATAATTAAGGAACTTAAATCACTAGAAGTTTGAGGAGGTATCACGAATGCACAAACTGAGATTTAAAACCAAAAACATCGACGTATTGATTACATACAAAAAATCAAATCAACGTAGAGTTCCTGGACAGTATGAACAACTTTATGATGCATTTATAAGGTTCAAAATAAACTATCCGTATTTAAGCGACTATCTACTACGCAAATTTTAGGAGAAATTGAATATTGAATTTGATGAGGATGGAAATCATCTTTATTTTGCTTCGTCTCCACACGTCATTCTACCATCTCGCCAAGGAGGTCAATTCCATTCGAAGTTTATGCATCCGACTTATGCAGACGAAATTACTGAAAACATGCGAAGATATACCAGTTTACTTTCTGATATGGATTATCTTGTAAGGCTTGCTTTTTTAGAAGTGGAAGCAAGTGAAATTACATTATGAACTTCCATTTATTCCTATCGTATGGCGATCAAAGCAAAATGGATAATTTGAATGGTAACCGTTATATACAGCTAATACTAGATAGCCTTAGTTTCTTTAATGAGGAATTCGTAAAACTCAAATCTAAGGTTATAGGGAACTATTGTTTGTAAATTCTTCTCCAGTAAACGTTCAAATGAATCGAATTTACTACACTTGAGATTTTTTATTTCCTTCTTCAGTGGCTTAATTGATCGTTGGTATTCTAGGGGAGTTAAAATCTTCTTCTTCATTTTCGATTTAAGATTCTTGAGATCATTTTTTAATTCCAAAATCTTTGAGTTAGTCACTTCATGTTCCTCTTGAATTATTGGGATTTCCGATTTTATTGACTCAATATTCTCGAAAAATTGCTTAAGAATTATATAAAGTTTTATCAACATCCCTTCTGCTTTAAATATTCCTTCAGCATTCAAAAAAGATGATTTCGGATCGGCAAAACAGGGCTTGTGAAGTCCAGTAAGAAATCCAGAATAAGGTGAAAGTATTTCGATTGCAAAGTCACGTTTTGTTCTAAGGATAAATTTCGCTGTTAGCTCTACACCTTGATATTCGACTGTAATGAGGTCATCCTCAGTTTTTGTATTGGAGTCAGGATTGTTTGAAGAATTCATAAGCCACCTCTTTAGCAATTGTTTTACGACGTTGCAAGTAAGGGGTTAATTCCCGTAAATTCCGTCGAATGATCAGAATATGAATAAATTTAACTTTGTCAAGTATTTTTATTCTCCCACTTAAGAACGGATCAAAATATAGTTTAAATATTTTTTTAGCCATATTAATCCCTTGGGAGTAACGTAAGTAGTTATCATCCATATATTTCTATTTGAATTAAGCGTCGGTATTAAACGAAAATATTCTTTTGTTATAAATTTTTGATACGGTTCGTTGTGCTTTTTTCCAGACATTAAAATTTTAGCATCTCTCAAAATTTGGAATAGGATGTTTCGCCCAATATTAAAATTTAGAATTTTTGCAACGGTATTCAATTGGATACATCCATCTGGTATGTTGAATCCTAAGGGAATTTGGATCGAGTTCTCAATATTAGTAAGGGCATTTTTAAGATCATTATTTTCATGTTCGAGCCAATGAATAACTTCTAAGGTCATCTTCTTCATTTCCAATTCTGTTCTTGCACCTTCAAGTGAACTTGAAGGTTTCATTTCTTTTTTAATTGCAAATACCATTTCCTCGGATAGAAATGTCGTTCTCCCATTTTCGATGTATCCAGGATATAATCTTCGTGTATGAATTCGAATTGCTTCAGGTGTGACTCCTAAGATAGATGCAACTTCTTGGATGCTCATTAATTTGTTCTCTGGCAGAGATTTTATTTTTTTCATTCCGTATTCCTCTTTTAATTAGTAACGCAGGGAAAAAATATTTTTCCCGAGTGAGGATGAAAATGAAGTCCAAAAAAAGATTAAAAAATTACTACTAAATATGTAATGACTAATTAGTCAGTAAGGGATAATAAATGAGCAATAATACTTTAGAATACAGATTTTTAGATGATTTTGATACTTATTCGGTAGGCTTAATTCCTGAAAGTAGAAAGATAACGAAGGATTACTTGAATTTACAAAATATCAAGTCCAATCCTAGGATAGAATTTAAAGATAATAGTGGTAACATCGAAATAATGTCCTTAGTTCAAATTAAAACTGATTACTTTGCAACAGGTTATATATCGGGTCTCAGTATCGGGGTAAAAGTTTCTCATTTAAAAAATGATAAAAATAAGGTTTCTTTGTATATAGTAATAAATACGAAAGAATGCAATTGACTACTTGGTTCAAAATAGACATCATTTACCCAAATTATATGGCATTTTAGATCGACAGATTAAACGTAGTCTTACCCTCTTTTTACAAGACAGTTTTCCAATAAAGACAAAAATTTTGGAATTAGACTATGACACATTTAAAAAAATCCGTCTTCTTGAATGCGATTAAGGTGGTCACCTATCACGAAAGAATGGGTAGTATAACCCAATTATACAGCTCATCAGCCTTTGAATTTATAGAGAGCCATAGTTTTGAAGCATGTCATACGCATTTATGCTCACTAAAGAGCAATGGAATTGCAGAATCTTTTGAAAAAACAATCAAAAGAGATTATCCTTTTACATGCCGAGTGCACGTTGTATAAATTGTAATGATAATTTTGTTTTTATTGATCGAAGACTAGAATACGTTTGACCCTAGTAAAGGTTTGAAATTGAAATCAGCAAAGCAATTTTTGTAAGCAAAGCTAAAAATGTCTTTCTGATTTCTTTTTGGTGCGGACATTCCAGTAAGGATAATTATCCTTTACTCAGATTCTCTATATTATCTGTCTCGTTTTCTTTGATGCCGTCTAACTTTTAAAAAAAAATATTGCCATTACGAAATATTAATTACAATGTAACTCGTATGACACGTATTTGGTTAATGAAGAATAGATTTTTTTTGTATTTATATGCAATAATTGTATTTTCTTAATCAATTCACAGCAATCTGGAGGACAAAGTCCGCTAGAAGCATTAATTTCGTTTGTTTCACTAGGAAGTACCGTTCAGACAAATAGCACGGGGGTAGTCGATACGCCTGTGCAGACACCGACATCTAATTCGACTTTATCTAATGAAATTGTTGTTTCTGCTGGAATTGTTCCGATACCCACTGGAAGTTCTTTTATTTTTGGTACGCTTAGTTCAGGTGAGACTGCCTCACGAGATTTTTCGATCCGAAACACGTCTAGCAAGGACTGGGTTCTCGCTGATAGTTCAGCAATCCAGATTCTTGGGAATGATTTTTCCCAATTTACATTAGAATGGAATGGAACGAAGGTTATTCCCGCAGGTCAGGAAATTAGGTTTCGAGTAATCTTTACTCCGACCTCGGCAGGAACAAAAAATAGCTCTGTTAAGATTTCATTTTCAAAAACAACGGATGTCATCTCATTTCAATTGCAGGGGATTTCTTCGACTGATCCTGTTCCTGACATTTTTATTACAAATAATTCTAATTGGATCAAGAGCGGTGCAAGTTTCAATTTTGGTTCTATTCAAGAGAATACTACTGGAATAACTTCGCAATTTAAAGTCCAGAATTTAGGTACCGCTACATTATCAATAACTGGGTTACCTCGAATAAGTGTAATTGGTGCGAATGCAAATGAGTTTATTTTAATTCAAGATGTAAGTTCATCGATTTCGGCAAAATTTGAATCAAATTTTACGATCAAATTTGCACCAACTTCCTCAGGTAGTAAGTTTGCAAGTCTTGTTATTAATTCAAATGATCCTGATAATCCTTCCTATGTGGTTTCATTATCTGGAACTGGAACTCCCACTCCCAGACCAAAGCTTTCTGTTCTTGAAGGTACTGTATCTAAGTTGAATCAATCAGATTTAATATTTGGAAAGGTCGTATTGAATCAGAGCAACCAGAAAAGATTAACTTTAAAAAATACTGGCGATGCAAATTTGATTTTTTCATCGAACGCAGTTCTTAGCGGAACTAATGGGAATCATTATAATTTAGGTAATAATATCACTGGAGTCACGTTAACTCCAGGTCAAAGTTTAGAATTATCCTTAAATTTCTCACCTTCGTCTCTTGGTGCCAAAATTGCACAGTTGGCTCTTAACAGTAATGATACATCGTTAATTCTAAATTTACTTGGAGAAGGTGTTAATGCTCCCCAACCTTCGATAACGATATTAGATTCATCACTTGTTCTATCTTCAAACGATAGTTTATCTTTGGGATTGAATAGAGTGGGTAGTCCAGCAGTTGAAAAACAGATTACAATACGTAATGATGGATCTGGTGATTTAAATTTTAATTCAACTCCAGTTACAATTTCTGGACTAGGAGCATCTCATTTTAGATTTATTTCAATGGGGATAACTAAACTATCTCCTAGTCAGAGTGTAACGCTTACAATACAGTATATACCGACAACAACCGAGACGCATAATGCAGTTTTGGTAGTCTCGACTAATGATCCAACACGTCCAAGTTTCACTTTGAATCTTACTGGGGTGGGTTATCCTGCACTCTGCAGTGGTTGCCCAGATACCGAGGCTCCCCTCATATCAAAGTTTCAGTTTCTCACGAATTCAGCTTCGCCTGGTTCGACGATTGTTCTGCGAGTTTTTATATCAGATTCTCAAAGTAGTTTGAGATACATTGTCGTAAATATAATGAGTCCAACTTATAGAAATACTGGGAAAGGTCAGATTCTAGCCAAATTTCTAGAAAATCAAGACATAAGTTCTGGTTATGTAGATATTCCATTCAGCTTAACCGATGGATTTGAAAATGGAGAATGGCGAGTTTCTTTCCTTTCAGCTACCGACTCCAAATTAAATTCTAATCAGTATAGCTATCGATCGGATGTATCATCTAGTTATCTTGCACAATATATCTTTTCGAATAATTCGTATATACCTTCTATCTTATCAACGACTCAAAGCGTTTTAAATTTTTCGGGAGGTACTTATGTAGATACAACTCCTCCTTCATTAATTTCATTTACTCCACTAGTTACATCTAAAAATGGTTCAGGGTCGATTCCCTTTCGAGCACAATTATCTGAGAATAATTCATCGATATACTTTTTTTATGTTTCAATGCAAAGTCCAATCAAAGCTGGGAGTACATATTTAAGAAGTTATGCTAACGCCAAAATGGAGTATAACTCAGCCACAGGTTACTTCGAAGGAAGTTCCCAGATAGAGGATTACTTTGATAACGGAAACTGGGAAGTGACTTCAATTTCAATAAATGATCAATTTGGTAACAATATTCAGTATAGTTTGTTACCTTCTTACAGTGAGTCTTACTTTACGATTGTAACTTCTCCTAGCATTACTGTTTCAAACATTCCAATTCCCCCCAAAATCGCTATTTCAGGTCTCAATTCGGATCTACAGGTGCCAGTCATCCAAAGTATTGAATTAGTGACACCTACTGCTAGTCCAGGTAGCAATGCGATTTATAAAGTGTATGCGACTGATTCTGGCGGAGCCAGTCTTGGCGATACTTATGCAACCGCTGAATTTGTTTCGCCTTCTCGTTGGACAAGTAGCTCCAATGGTAATTCGATTTCTCAGTCAAAACCATACAATTCGTTAGGTGGTTACTATCAATTTGAATTTCCAGTCACAAATGGGCTTGAAACTGGCAATTGGAGGTTGAAAAAAATTAATTTTTCTGATAAGAATTCTAATCAAGCTATTTATGAGAAAGACTCAAACAATGAATGCAACAATAAGTATTTTCTTTCTAGCAATGGAGGTTATACCGTATCTGGAATCAATTATTCTCCCTCAGTGACAGTATCATCTTCTGGATATAATGTTCCATCACCTGATTCAACTCCTCCCGTATTGACATCAGTTCAGATTTTAACGAGCAATGCAACTCCTGGAAGTAGTATAGACTTTCGAATTTATGCATCAGACGCTGGCTCTGGTTTGCGATCTGCATATGCATATTTCATGAGTCCAAATTTTTTCACAACGGGAAATGGTTATACTACTGAATATATTGAGACAAAATCATATAACGCAATTGGAGGATACTTTGAAGGTACGATCAAATTAAAGAATTACCAACAAAATGGAAATTGGCAAATCGGAAACGTATTCTTATACGACAACAATAGTAACTCATCAATTTATCAATTTAACAGGAGCTTAAGCACTAGCAAGTATACATTAGGTTCATCTGTTACTGTAGTCAACCTTTCAAATTCGGTCTTGGTCAGTGGGATGACTATAGACTCATCCCCTCCTGTATTATCTTCTGTGATTAACTCAACTGGGACAAGAAGTGGGTCAGGGATTGCTACATATTATGTTCAGGCAACAGATGATGTGTCGGGTGTCGCAAGTATTTCACTAAGCATTAGAAATATAGATGCACAACCTACGGAAACTAAGTCGTCATCCTGTGCTTTTGAAACAAATCGCTGGAGGTGTGATGTGAAATTTGATGCCTATGAATCAACCTCTCAATGGCAAGTAAGTGCTATTGGTATATCTGATATTTCTGGAAAGTCCTCAACTTATCAAAGAGATACTTCTAAATCAAATACAAATTTTGTTCTACAGGGAGTTATTACTGGAATAGGTCTACCTGCGATTCTAAACTTAACTGGAATGAATCCTGATACAACTCCTCCTACAATTCAAAGCATTAGTTATAATCCAACAAGTATCAATTCCTGTGGCTTCGTTACAATAAAATTAAAAGCTTCAGATTTGAATGCTGGGATATCTACCTCTTTATCCGCATATTTACATTCGAACACAAAGTTTTCAACAGGTAGCGGGACAAGTTTATCGACTTATTTTTCTTATCATCAATCTACGAATGAATTTATTTCCTACGTTTTCTTATCTTCAGCAAATGATATGGGAATTTGGAGATTGAATGAGATTCGACTTAATGATAAAACTGAAAATTCAATTGCATATAAATATCAACCAACTTTAAGTACTGTCAATTATGCAACGGCAAAGAATTCATATGACCCAATTGCAAATTGGAGTGTTAGCGGTCTGCCTATTGGAAATGGGGTAAATAAGCAGTAACTGTCTAAATATATAAAGGATGTGAATGAAATGAAGAAGAAATATTTATAATTGTTTGTTAATATTCTATTTTCAGGAACTAACGAAGATTTTGGAGTTTTTATTTCTTATATTCTAAATAATCATTCCATTCTTTGATAAGATGATCCCTGGATTTTTTAGCTTCTTGATCAGTAGAAAAAGCAAAGAATTCTCTTGGATATTTGATAGTATAGTCACCGTCTTCACCTTTTAAAAATTCTTTCCATTCGACTGGGAATCTAAATTTCTTTGCTTTCTTATCTTCCGATACGGGTCTGACTTAATGAATGTTTTTTAAGGAAACAGATATTCCATTGATTTCAGTTAAATTATACAAATCTGCTTACTGATCTGGATAAACTTGTTAGCCATGCTTTCTTAGAGGTTGAGGCAAGCGAAATATCATTTTGACCTTTAATTTCCACATATCCTTAGCTACACTACGCTATTTATTCTCATGATCTAAAGCATTCTATTTTCAATTGGAATACGCCTCTAATTTCTGTTGTTTAGT
Organism: Leptospira soteropolitanensis; assembly: GCF_026151655.1. GTDB lineage: Bacteria > Spirochaetota > Leptospiria > Leptospirales > Leptospiraceae > Leptospira_A > Leptospira_A soteropolitanensis. The sequence goes on from NZ_JAMQPN010000002.1 coordinate 15,138, forward strand.
TAAATTTTTCCGACGATATTTTTTTAATAAATTTTGGGTTTTCTTATATATATCCAATTTAAATTGTCCCACCCATATGCATCTGAACTTACAAAAAAAAATCGAAAAAACCTAAAAAAAAATCTCAATTAACGGGACAGAGATTTAAAACATCCCGAATTCCATTTGTATGAAATATGGAATAGAATACGCTGATGGTTTTCTCTATATTGCAACTTCATTGGGATACTTTAAAATAGAAGCTTATCCATCTTTGCGAGTTTGGAAAAAAGAAACTCATGTTGACCAGGATTGGTTCGAAGTTGATGGAATCGAGCTATCTTCTCGTCATTATCTTATTGGGATATTTGCAATAATTTTCGAAGGTTTTTATTCAACAGAAGATGATTTAGTCAAAATTTTTAATGATTATTCCGAAATAGTATCACTTCCGCAGGAAATTTACTTACTTCCCATTATCAAAAATGACCTGTCTCCAAGTTTGACGCAGATTCCATTCATTAAAATGAGCAAATGGTTTCCCAGGAAATTTATGACTATATACAAGGAATGCCGAAAATTTTTTAAAACAATTCCACCTCACTATTTAGAAGCGGTAGAAGGCGTGAATTTTTTTAAAAAGAATAAACATTTTAACTTATTGAAGGAATTTTCGAGAAATGAAAAATTTTATGAATTGTTTAAAGCTAATCATGGACTTGCTTTTTATTATTTTTCCACGGGGAACCATTTTAACTTAAAAAAGGAAATATTGTACAAAGACTTATTGAATAAAAACCAAAAAGAGATTGGTCATGCTTTGGGATTTAAATCTTTCGAAGTTTCATTGCTAAAGAAGATATCAAAAGATATGCTATCTGAGTATCTAATTAGGATGTTAATCGACTTAGTAAGAAAAGGGCAATACGGAAAAATATTCTCTCATTTAAAGCAAATCACTTTGATTACAGTTTATTTTTTATCGGATCTTTATAGAAAAAATTCAAAGGCGATTCCGAGTATTTCTTTTCTTGATGACCAACACTCCATATATGGAAACGACTTTAGACTTTGTTTTATTTTTGATGACAGGTTAAATTTTTTAGAGTTTGAAAGGAGGTATCTTCATGGTTTTGAAATGTTTATCAAAGTTCATGAAAGATTTCCATTTGTTAGATTTAAAAGAATGAACCACTTTTTTAAATTTCAGGATAAATTAGAAGATGAAATTTGGAAGAACTCACCGAAAAAGATTTTTCAAGAACCCAGCATTCCTTGGCAAGGGAATCTCTTTATCCAACCAATTTTAAACGATGCTATCCTGTATGAGGAAGGATGTGTTCAGAAACATTGCTGTTTTGACTTTGCAAAAGATATTGAGAAAGGTAATTATTTCTTTTTTAAGGTCTTGTATCCTATGCGAGCAACACTAGCTATCATGAAAGAGGGTAAGTATTGGATTTTCTCTGAAATAAAAGCGAAAAGAAATAGAAGGGTTTCTGAGAAAACTTGGCAGTTCGTCAAAAGTTGGTTAGATGACAATAACATCTACTATTGAATTCGAAGTTCAAAATAAAAGTAGGTTAAATCGAATTTCAGAATTCTCTCAATACTCCCAATCTACATGTGCGGTTGGGAGTTGGTTCAGCTTCTTTCTTAGCTCTTTCCAATTCGGCAAGTGATGAGATAAGATCGACTTAAATTTGACATTATGCGTTTTTTCAAAGGCATGGGTTAGCTCATGATAGATGATATACTCGATACAATCGATGGGTTTTTTTGCGAGTTCTGTATTGAGCCAAACCTTCTTTTTGCCAGGAATGTAGGATCCCCATCTCGTTTTCATCTTTCGGATTCCAAATGTTATGTTTGATAAACCCATTTTCTTTTGGGCACTAGCCATTATTTTTTCGGTTTTCAATTGAAGTTCTGATTTGTAGTAGTCATCAAATAGCTTTTTTACTTTTGGTTTTGAGGTTCTTTTGGGAATGGATAGAATGATTGAAGAGGATTTTACTTGGATCGAAGGTTTCGACTTTGTTTCGACCACTTTGAGTAAGTATCGTTTACCAAATAAATAATGAGACTCTTTGTCTAAGAATTCTCGCTTTGGCTCTCGTTCTTGTTTCTGGAGTTTTTCTCTTTGTTTTTTGATCCAACTCAGCTTCGAAATTGTGTATACTCGGACGATATCCTTACGCATGCGGAGCGGGGCAGAGATCACTACCTCTCCGTTAGGTGGATAAACAGACAGATGGATATTCTTGATATCCTTGTAGGTTACAGATATCTCAATATTCTGGAGTGTAAACTTATCTGTATTCTGGCTGTTCGGCAATGATTTTAAAAATTCTCTCTACTTCTTCAACATTCTTGTCCATTAAATCATAAATCGTCTTTTTTAAAACATTTTCTTTTGTTGGGTTGCCATGCCAATCATCAGGTCGATTAAAATTAATTGCCTCATGTAGTTTTAGGGCAAGCTCTAAGTTTTTATTCAAATTGTTGTAGAGAGCAACTTGTCCAGGTGTTTTGAGTTGAGAAGGGGCATCGGATTGGTTTCCCTTACTGACTTTCTTTGCGAGTTCCATAACTCTCTTAAGGTAATTTTCATACGAAGTGGCTCCCTTTTTTCGCTCTAAAATGATCTCCTGAAGAAGTTCGCTCATTTTATTGTAGAAGGCAGGGTCGAGTAGGTGGTCACGGATGATTTTTTGGCGGATATTGTTTTCAATCGTTTCGGCAGAGGCTTCTCGATTTCTTGGGGTATTTGCACTCTTTTCTTTTAGGTTGCTCAAATTTTCTACGAGTTCCAAAAGGGGAAGATTTTCAAACATGGAAATGATCTTAGATTCATCTGCTTGGATATAATGATCTATCAAATGTCGCATGTCTGCTTCGTAAGATTTTAAATCAATAACGTCACCTGAAGCTTTTTTGATGGTTTGGCGTAAGTTCACATAAAATTCGAATTTGGTTTTGTAGTAGGTTTCCTCTTTTTTTGTGAAATTAGCTTCCTCGAATTCATTTGCGATGTTAGAAAAGGAACGAACAAAACTTGCAACTAGCTTGTATAAGTTGATTCTAAGAAATTCCGTGTCTTCAATATCTTCTGGTTTTTCTGTATTTCCGCAGAAGTATCTTTGGTAGTCGAGTTGATCTTTTGGCGGTGCGACAGCTTCGCATAAGGTTTCTAAGGCTTCAAGGTCTTCGATTAATTTTTCTCTAGCAATTTGGAGTCTGTCCTTAACAACTATGGAGCTGTCAGTGCTTTGAGTATCATCATTTCCATCATGATTAAGTTCGGAAGTATAGACCTCTATGGCATTCTCCACCTTTTTAAATAGGTCTTTATAATCTACGATGTAACCAAAGGGTTTAGTTTCCCCATTCAATCGATTCACTCGGCAAATAGCTTGGAAGAGTCCATGATCTTGCATATTTTTATCAATATAAAGAATGGAGCAAGCAGGAGCATCAAATCCTGTTAAGAGTTTGTCAACGACTATGCTGAGTTTCATTAAAGCAGGAGTTTCGATGAAGGTTTTTTTTACCTCTTCTTCAAATTGATCTGCATCTTTATCTCCAAGCATCGCTGTATATGTATTGTAAATAAATTCCTTCTCAGTGTCTGTTCCTTCTCCGATATCTTCTGTTCGAATATCACTTTTGTTTGGTGAATAGGAAGTAATGACCGCACATTTACCTCTTAAGTTAGTATCTTGGAAGAGTTTGTAATATTTGCATGCCTCGTAAATACTACCTGCAACTAACATTGCATTGCCGTATTGGCTACTCAGAGCAGGGCGATTGGAAAAATCGAGTAAAATGTCTGATACGATCTTTTCCATTCGGGATTTGGAACTGAGAACCTTTTGCATGGTTCCCCATTTTTTCTTGAGTTCCTTTCTTTGGTAATCGTTCAGACCTTTTGTCTTCGCATTGAACCATTCATCCACTTTCTCAGGACTGCTGAGTCTTTGGTCGATGTCCCTTGCTTCGTACATCAAATCCAAAACTACTTCATCTCTCACTGCTTCGTTGAATCGGTATTGGTGGATGTATTTTCCAAAGACTTCCTCGGATGTTTGTTTATCCTTTCGAAGGAGTGGGGTTCCTGTGAATCCAATGAAAGTTGCTCCTTTTAGGATCGCTTTCATCAATCTATGGAGTTTTCCTGATTGGGTTCTATGTGCCTCATCAATGAAGAGAAAGATTTCTCCTTGGGTTTGTGGAGGATTCTTTTTTATGCTTTCTAAGTAGGCATCAAAGTCATCTACATTGTTTTTACCAAATTTATGGATGAGGGAACAAAGCAAGCGAGGAGTCGCCATCGAAAGTTGCCCAATCAAATCCTTACCACTTGTGGTACGGTAAATCTTGTCACCCGATTGTTTAAATACTTTTTCGATTTGGGTATCTAATTCATCTCGATCGGTAATGACAGCAACCCTTGCATTGGGATTGTTTTCTAGGATCCAACGAGCTAGGATCACCATGACAAGGGATTTTCCACTACCTTGGGTATGCCAAATGATACCACTTTCCTTTCTTCGAACAAAATCCTGAGCAGACTTGATTCCAAAGTACTGGTGGTATCGTGGTAGTTTTTTAATTCCACCGTCAAACAAAACAAAGTCGTAAATAATTTCGAGAAATCGATGTTTGTTGCAAAGTTTTAATAAGTATTTATCTAAAAGATTTCGGGAGTTATCTTCAATGTCTTCTTTCCAATTGAGAAAGAACTTTTCTCCAGTTCCGACTGTCCCGTAACGGAGACCTTCCGTATCATTTCCTGCAAATACGAATTGGATGGTCGTAAAAAAGTCCTCTATGGCTTCCTTACTTTGGTTCCGAATGTTTTGTCGGATCCCCTCAGAAACAGATGTAGTAGCCTTCTTCAATTCTAATACGGCTAGGGCAATACCATTCACATACAAAACCAAGTCAGGGCGTTTTTCTGATTTGCCAAGAACGGTTACTTCTTCTGCGATTCCAAAGTGGTTGTTTTCAGGATGTTCCCAATCGATGAGTGAGATTGTCTCGGCATTCTCACTAGCGGATTCTTTAACAGGGATACCGTAACGAAGTAGGGAATAGACCTCCCTGTTCCTTTCATAAAGTGATTTGCCAAATTGGTTGTTGGTTTGGTGGAGTAGGTCGAGAGTTCGGGAAACTTTGGTTTCGGAAATACCTCGCCTGGAAAGGAAGCGGGCAAGGAGATTCGGGACAATATTTTTGTTAGATTGATCCTGCCAATCTCCTAAATAATCATAACCCAATTCGTTTTGAAAGAGTTCTATGACTCGTTTCTGCGTAGCCCTTTCGATATCGCCTATTTTCATACGCTGTTATTCTATGATCGGAATAATTTCAAATAGTCGTCAAACGCAAAAATACGGTTTCGCTTAAAACCAGTTGTTTCTTTTAGAATATTCAAGGATAGAAAATCATCTAAGAGCCGTTTCGCTGTCGATGGATTGATTTGTAGCTCTCTTGCTACATCGCTAGAATCTAAAATAGGATTAGAATATAAAAGCTGAACCAGTTCTTTCGCAAGAGATTGTTTTTTCCCAAGTGTCGCTATTTTTAAATCTGTTTCCTCTCTGAGTTGGATGATGGACTTGAAGGTCTGAATCGAATTGACTGAGGTGACTCGAACTCCTTCCAAAAAAAACTTAAGCCATTGCTTTAGGTCATTTTGAGTTCTGACTCTTGTTAGATTGTCATAATAGCTATCCCGATTCTCTTCAAAAAAATCAGATAGATAAAGGGTCGGCTTATACAATAGGTTATGGCTTACCAAATAGAGTGTGATGAGAAGCCTTCCTATCCTTCCATTTCCATCCAAAAATGGGTGAATGGTTTCAAATTGGTAGTGTGCGATTCCAATTTTGATCAAATGAGGGACGGGAGTAATTTCGTTGTTTAAAAATTTCTCCAGATCGGACATGGCATTTTCCAAACCCTCATGATGAGGTGGTATGAAACTAGCATCTGCTAAACTGCTCCCACCAATCCAATTTTGACTGACTCGAAATTGTCCTGGTAGTTTTTGTTTTCCTCTCACTCCTTGCATGAGAGTTTTATGCGTTTGTTTTAAGAGTCGATTGCTGAGTGGTAAGGTTTTCAAATCAATTATCGCTTGGTTCATTGCCTGCACATAGTTTTGCACTTCCATCCAATCATCTCTTTTTTCTGGCGAAATGAATTCCTCTTTTTGGACTGCTTCGTCAAAATTGGTTTGAGTGCCTTCGATTCGGCTACTTTTGGTTCCTTCCTTTAACACATGCATTTTGATAAAGAAGTCCACATCAGGAATTAACTGAGAAAAGGCGTTGAGTTCGCCAAGCCTAAGTGTTGATTCGCTGAGTAGCATAACGATGTCTGGATCGTCTAAAACCCATTGGCAATCCACTGGTTCTGGTTCGAAACTTTTGTATTGAAAACGCTGGACGTAGGTTCCTGAGACAAATTGAGAGATGGGAATTGTTTTCACTTTGGAGTTTCCTGCAAATAAGAAATTCTATAATTGCAGGAAATGGTTTAAGTGCAATTAAAAATTATTATAAGATTAGATTGGAAAATATGGGGTATTCACTCCAGTTTGGGGTTTTGGTAGAGTAAGAAATCATTGGATTGGCGTTCTTTCTGACTTTATGAACCAATACTCCTTACTATTCCATGGCTTCGTTTTCTGCGAGGGATTTTCCTTTATCATCCTTCCATTCAGTCATCCCATTGGCATTTCTTCCCATCACAATCACAGCACCTGCCGAAGGAGAAGAAAAAAGAAAATCGTGAGTGAAGATATAGTGATCGCCTTCTACTCTTAAGGTTCCATCGGCAATCAGCTTTTCACGAAGTCTCATGTATCCTTTTGCCCATTTCTCCATAGATGGAACTAATTCCATCATTGCTTGGCTTCCTTTTTTAACTACGAAACCTTCTGTTGTGAGAAAGCCTGTTGCTTTAATGCCTTTCGTTAAAATTGTATAGTCCTTCGATTGAGAAGATATTTTCTCGGACTCCCTTTTATCAATTCGTTCGAATAATTTGAATCCTAATGTGTGAACTGTAAGTTTGATATTTTCAAGGAACTCTTCCATCTCCGCTTGGTCTGCTTCGGAAATGGAAGTTTTTGCGGGCACTGTTGAATTTTCCAATTCATAGCGATTTGCCTCTTTTGCTAATTCAAAAAGCCTTTTTTCCAGATACTTTACATGGGCTTTGTTTAGGTTCTTACTAAAAACACAAACTGCTTCAATCCAGAATTCTTTAGAACCTAAGTGTTGTTTGAGCCTGTCTAGGATACTTTCTGCTTCGCCAATATAAACTAAGTCTTTCTCTTCATCCTCTGGATTCTTACCAAATAGAAAATATACACCCGTGGAATATAAATCTTCCCTACTGATGGATTCCTTAATCAGAGTTCGTGGAATTTTATAGGTGATTCCATTCCAATTGGAAAGTTCCGCAGAGATCCTTCCGCTGGCGTCTCCATCAATGAGGAAGAGGGTGATCTTTTTGGGAAAGGGTTTCATGGGTTTACTGTCTCGTTAGTATTTCAAATTCGTCAAAGATAGTTTTGTAAGCTTTTTCGTTGGGGAAAGCTTGTAACGTTTGAATTGGATGGTAAAGATTAAATCGATCCTTCAATACATTGCTTTTTATTGCATTGTCTATTGACTCTACGTATCGTAACCAATTTATCCTTAATTTATGTTTGTGAAAGCTACCCCAAGAGTCTAAAGTCTCATCAGAAAAAGAATAGTGCTTGTTCTCTGTTTCCTGTATATTTTTATTTTCGAATGAGTCATGAGGAATTTCACAAATTCCGACCACACCTTTTCCGCTCAGATAACAAACCAATTTATCTCCTGGATAGAATGAATTTAAGATCTTATAACCACGATCTCCTTTGACCCCATCAAACCCACATGAGATAAAATTTTCCCTTATCATTCTTTCCCATTTTAATTGTTCTTTTATGCCTATGTTGAAGTAAAAAATGTTGCGACGTTTTTTAGATTTCTGAGTAAAATCAAGGTAGTTTGATCTAGCAATTGTCTTTTCGAATTTGATAGTGAAGTCAATAAATTGTCTGTTATTGATTTCATAAGTATAATATGATAGGCATTTGAAAGAAACATTTTTGGAAAAAAGCCAATCTCCTATTGAATATACTACCTTATCGAAATCATTGGCAACGAGGAAGATTGCTTGATTTCTGTTTAAATTTTCAGAAATTTCAGACCATCCTAGAAACGAGCAAATATGTTCCTCAAATAAATCAGAAAATTCGTAATCATTTTTATAACGCTCCACGAAATCTTTCCCAACATAAGATGAAACATCAGCCAAATATTGCAGAGCTTGTGTTTCGATTCCCAACCTAGCATATTCTTTTTTTATCTCTATAATTACTGCGTCACCGTTTTCATCTAAGCAAAGAATGTCCGATCGCTTTTTGTCTTTTGTATAAACTTCCTTTCCTATAATTAATAGTTTTGTTCCAAAAATATCCTCACGTAAATATTTGGGACTTTGAAGTGTCCCATCTGTCTCGCCTGATTCCATTAACAATGATTGCAACTGTTTCTCCAGTTTTAATGGTTTGCTTTCTTCGAGGAGAATCTTTTCTTCTTTTATCTGATATAACATTTATTCCCTTGATCATATGATTCTTTTATTGCAGTTTATTATGTTCGAATTAACAACTTTGGTCAATTTATTCATCTTTAACTCTTTCTTTTTCTTTGCAAAAAAGGTGTCCGTTTTTATTTAATCAGCCCATATTTAAAATAAATGCATCGCACTGCCAATATTTGAAATTTTTTACAAATTCGCCTCGTTTAATCCAATGATTTAAATTCCTCAGAAAGGCAAACTTCCTTTAACAAAGCATAAGCCATGGCTCTTGGAACTCTGTAAGAAGGGTGATAGAAACTAACAAATTTCATATTTTTTTCTTTCCCAATCAGAATATCATATCCAGAGGATTTTAACTTAAGGTTCGGATATAAAAGATTCAAATACTCATCTTTTGCAATTCCAGTGATGATCACATCAGGTTCTATGATTGCGATTTGTTCTAGGATAAATTCTTTGTCACGATTTAGATAATGTTCAAGTTCTGCATCGTTTGCTGTTGAGCCTCCAGCAATTTTTTTTACATTCATGAAGGCAATTTTACGAATCGAATCAATCAAGTTTTCTTCAGATATAGATTGCACAGGTGGAAAGTTATTCAGTATTCCGTAGCTCCATTCAGCGATTCTCCTCGAAAAGCCAAATTTTATGCCATATTTCCACCAATCTCGGTAATCCTCTTCGGATTGCTCTGGATTGTTTGATTCTTTGGTGAGTACTAAAATTTTCACCTTAGCTTTTAAATACTCTTCTTCATTTATTATTCCATCGGAAACAAAGCTATTCTTAAATTCAGGATGCGAGTTTTTCCATTTTTCGAATAAAGCGTTCAGTTTTTCTGTCTTTATCATTGTTTTTCCTTTGATAGGTGTTTTTCTTTATTATATATTTCACAAGTCTCAGTGTTTATTGCTAGTTTTACAAAATTCATGGTAGGTGTTTTCAAATATTTCTAGTGCGGTTATAGTATCATTTTTCATCTCTTAAAAAAAAATAGAATTCGCGAATAGATTCGTTTGTCCGATCGAGCTTTTATCTCTTAGTTCAGGATATCTGCCGATTTCATTCTATTTATCAAATCTCGACTTAACTGTTTGGAAAATCTGCTTCTCATAATATTTTTTTAGAATTGGCTCAATTACATTCTCTATTTTGATAAATACCAGGTCGCTGGTTTAAGCAAGGTTTTTTAATTAATCTAGCGGATTATGAGTTAATTTAAAGTTACTCTTGCTGACTTAAATAAATGCTTTGAGATATAGCTCCAAGCCATGTTTGAAGTTAAATAAAATAGGGTGACAAAGTTAAAAATTTTGATGGTGGCTTGACTTTGAAACAAAATCGAACAGATTCTTTCCAATCAAAGTTCCTTTTGTATTTGCTATCGAATTTGAAAGCATTAAATATGTTAAATGATGACTGGCGAATAAATATGATTTTGAAGTCACGAACCAGTCATATGATTTTTCATATTTCATAATGTTGTTATACCATATTTTCGCTTGCAGTTTTCTTTGCTTGATCAAATGGAATACTAATATGAATGGGTTTTTCGCTACTTACTCCCTTTCCGAATGCTAAAGCATGACTCTGTCGTAAGTTAGGAATACTGTTTATGTAGTTTTGACCATAAACTTGAGTTAAGAAGTCTAAACTAGTTTTATCTATTATTTTGAATGTAATAAAGGTATTGCATTGAGATAAGATGGTTTTACTGACTAATGCAGTTCTTTGTGAGACAATCAATAGACCAACGTTATACTTTCTTCCTTGCAATGCAATTTGAGAAATTCGACCAACAACGGCATCAGTGTCGCTTCTATCATTTCTATAAAGATTGAATTCTGGTGCTATAGTGTGTGCTTCTTCTAATACTATTAGTATTTGTTGTTTTTTTGATCTATTCTTCTTAGCCCATTGAAAGATTGCTGATAAATATAATTCTGTTATGCGTAGAGTTGCTCTGGAATTTGAAATATCTTCCAACTCGAATATTGATAACTTATCCCTTTTGCTTAGGAAGTGATTAACTTCTTTGGTGATATTTCCTGAAATGCCCTTTATAAAAGCATTAAAATTTGCTTTTTCTTTGGATGCACTAAATTCTCCCGTTTCAATTGCTTCTAGTAGTTCACTTGTTTCTTTTGATGCATTTTTTTTTAATCCGATTTTTCTGGGTTTAAATTCTTTCAGTCTTTGAATATAATCACCTGTTAAATCGAAACAAATGATCTTTGTATTTCCCTTCAATCCTTCCTTTATAATATCGAAAGTAAGTTCTGTTTTCCCCATTCCTGTTATTCCAAGTATTGCGGTGTGGTATTTAACAAGTGAATTTAAGTCGAAATTGACTCGTTTGTTGGTTCCAGGCATGTTTCCAAGAGAAAATGAAGTCGTTTTTTTATATTCAGTGGAGAATCTAAATAAGAATACTGGTGAATTCATTTCTGGAAGCCAAGGGAACCATGTATAACTTCCATTATCACTTTCAATTCCAATTTGAGAAGCTTTTGCAACTCTACTTCCATACGGATTCTCTTTAAAATATTCTTCTTTCGTTTTTGCTTCATAAATCTGATAGTAGATTATCTTATCATTTATTTTACAGAACACGACCATACCTTCTTCTAGAATTTCATTTGTGGAAATTTCTATTTTAATTTCTTGGATAGAAGAGTCTTCAATAATGATACCGATTACCTTTCCAGACATATTTGAACCAAGGTATTCCTGAATGATTTCGTCAGGTTTTAACAGTCCATTTGTATAATATACAAATCCAGGAATTTCGTGTTTAGTTACTATTTTATTATTACTAAAGAATAAGCCCGTACCAACTAATTTGTCATTTAAAGTTTGGTAAAATAAAGGTATTATATATCCTTTCCTCCCATCGATCAGGGTAGTTGATAGTGATTCGAGCGAGTTCCACCTTGTTTGCGTATGTAAGTTCACTCTAATAAGATTAGGGCTATCTATTCGGGTAATTTTTCCAATTGTCAACTTTTCAATAGATTTTTCTTTTCGAATATAGATGAACGAAAATATAAGAAAGATGACGTTTTCTAACGGATGGAGTATTGCAAAAAAAAACCAAAATGTAACCAGGAGGATAGGTGTACTACCTGAGGAATCGAAATATCCGAATATACTTATGAATGCAATAGGAGTGAAAAAGAACTCGGGTTTTGAAAATAAAGATATTATCTTGTTCGAAAATTTTTGTAATTCTGGGTTTATTTGGTTTTTTGTAGTATACCCATTTATAATTCCTACAATTGCAATGATACAACTAAAAAAAGCAGAAGTATTAGTTAAATATTCAGATATGTCCGATTGAAGCCTTGATGATGTCAGATCAATAGTTGTTGAGGCAAGAAAACCAGAAATACCCAAGCTAATTGCATCAACAGATTTCGAGAAAAAAGGTGCTGATAGCAGTCGGTATGTATGCAAACCAATAAATGATATTAACCATAGACTTTCTCCGCCACCAGTAATTTTGTACGAGTTTAGTAAATAGAAATGAATGGTTATCGCGATAACGATGTAGAGAAATAGAGAAAATATTCTTAGAATTAGATTCACTTTGTTTATCCTAAATATTTATTCAAGAAAATTGCAGATATATTTTATTATATATCTTGAATGGTTTTTCTTGAGAAAGTTTATATCAAAAATTTTATCATCACCAACCACCTCCCTCTCCCGCCAACCAAACCTTTCTCGTAAACAAAACCTGCATGAGTCCCTTTCGTCTTGTCCGACTCCTTATCCAAACCCTAAATTTAAATAATTAATTTAATTAGAAACTTGTAAGAGTTGGCAGTTGATTTGAATCAAATTTACGTCATCATAACTGTCAAAACGATCTACCGAAGTAATTTTTTCACCGCCTATTCCTGCGAGAATACCTGAAGTTAACTTGATCTTGACGATAATCATTTCCTCATCCTTTTTGGATTCAAATTCAGAAGCTATAGATTCCTTTGTGTAGGAACTTTCTCTATAAAAGCCTTTTGTTCCATCTGTATCAGTCACAAAATGGAATTTCAAAATCCTTCCTTGTTTTGTTTGAAACGCAAATGTGCGGAAATTAACCTTAATTAAATTGCATGATTTAGGAAAACTTATCTCTTTTCCAAGTTCAAAAACTTCATCAAAAATTATTTTTGAATCTTTTGTAGAATTTTTTGATAGGATTAATTGACCATTTTCTTCATAATCTCTTGATTTTTTCTTTTTTTGGAATGCTTCTTCGATTCTATTGAAGTCAATGTTTTGCTTTCTTAATGAATTTTGACAATCTTCTTGTTTTTGTAGTTCTAATTTCTGATTTGTTAATATACTTTCTAACTTATTGAGAGATTCAAATATAGTTTTAAAATTTATGTCCTCATTTTTTTTTGTTATAGAATCGATTAAGCTTTCTTCGGAATAAAGGGTGAATTCATTATTTGAAATATGAAGACTTTCGAAGAAATACCATTTATACTTAAAGTATGAATCTGCTGATTTAAATTTCTCTTTAAGCTTCAGGAAAAAGGAATCGTTTGCTCTGTTCCATTTTTCTATATCACTTGTTCCGTAAAATTCATAAGTATCGTTTTGGTTTTTAAGTTCGATCGAAAAAAGGGTTAGTTGGTTTTCAGTTAAATATAAATCATATTCCTTTTTTTGCCTTTCATAATTGATGAAAGAAAGCTGGAATGAATCAATATCCTTACATTTGAAAAATACTTTGTTTTCGTTAATATACCATTTTGCTTCTTTACACCTTAATTTCCCCGTTGATATATTTGCAGTGCCATCGGGGGATAGCGTTAGGATATTCTCGCTAGAATAGTTTTTTTTAAATTTAGGAAATTCGTAACTTTTTTCTTTCTCAAATAAAAACCATTTACCTGAATACAGTTTGAATAATTCAGGATATTTTGTTTTGGATTCCTGGATATTATGGAAGTTACAACTTAGAATAGTTGCCATGATTATCATTGATGTTAAATATTGCATGCCGAAGGTTCCCTAAATATTGAATTATATGAATCGTTATGATAATGGAGCATTTTTATTATCTGCATCTTTAGAAATCTCGATACGCAGTGATTTGTTTTTTCTAAGGAAATCTAAAATTGCCTTTCTGATTTCAGTTAATTCTTCTTCGATTACCCAATGTCCATTTGGATAGTAGGCACTTTGGTTAATTCTAGATTTGTCGAAATTAATTTTCAAAGAAACGCCTATTTCATGGATTAAATCGACCAAAAGATCATGACTTTTTTGATTCCAGCTTTCATATTGTGGTTTATGGTTTAAGTGTTGAAGGTATAGGTTCCATTTATCCAATACTTTACTGAATTTTTTTTCATTAAATTCTGCATCTATCGAGTTTAGTGCTTCTACATGCTGGATTGAAAGTGTATTTGATCTAGTCGTTAAAAGAGTTTTAAAAATAGTATATCTTCTCTCATAGTCTTTTCTTTTCCTTTCGAATAACATCGTCAATTGTACAGCAAGTAGCGGACTGATGAGTATCGCTATGATCGATAAAGCATCCGAAATTTTAAAATTTAAATCCATCCCCATTCCCCCTCACACCAACCTGATCTTCCCAGTCAGCAACACTTGCATTAATCCCTGCTTGATCCCCTTCGTCTTCTCTAACTTCTTCTCCAAAGCCTCAATCCCCTCATCCATTTCCGAAAGCAATTGCGCAATGGCTTCCTGTTCGGCGAGAATGGGGGGAAGAGAGAATGCATAGTTTTTTAAATCATTCAAATCTATCCCAGTTTGTCCTGAAGTACGTCGTGAAAGAGTCTCTACGTAATCGAAAAGTTTACTTGTTTTAAGAAAGTAGTAGATATAGGACTTGCTTACGTTATTTTTTGGAATGGCTTTAATTAATGCAACATTGTATGCACCAGTCAAACCCCGTAAGATTTGGAAAATCGGTGGTCCATATCTTCCTATCATAATGTCATTTTTATCGCAGAATCTCCTTGCTAATTTAGAAGGAATATAGGTTGTAAACGAGTCTCCTTTATAATCTCTAATCTGCAATAGTCTTATAAAGCCAGGTTTCTCATCGTAAATAAAATTTGATTTATCTGGTTGAGAGCCTCCTTGAAATTCAATCATATCCCCCAACTTCTTCACTTCCCAATCCTCAGGAATCCGTCCCACCTCCGTATCCTTCATTCCTCCTTTCCCACCAAACCCAGGCAAACGACGTTTCCCCGTAAGTAATTCTTGCATGGCTCCTTGTTTCAGGAGTTTTTTCTTTTGGATGGTGGTTTCCAGGGAAGTGATCAGAGCATCGGTATCGGAAAGAACATCGGCAATGGCTTCTTGTTCGGCGAGAGTGGGGGGTGTAATTAATCGAAAACTTCTAATCTTCGACATAGAAAGACTAGGTTGAGCACCGATACTTGTATTATTTACAATTTCAGTTTTTATATTTATACTACAAAAACAATGATAAACGAAACGAAATGAAGTTTGATTATTACATGTAATCTTTGAAGTATTAGGTCCAAGGTGGTACTTATCATTTTCATTGATAATCCAAATTGGACCAATTGTTCCAACATACGCAAAGATTAAATCGTTTTTAAATAATTTACTTCTTGGTAGTTTCGACGAAACTGATTTGGGAATAGTTTTTATATCAGATAAATCAAGTTTATTTCGACTTATGTTTGTTCCTCTTATAACGATAATTTCACCTTCATCTTTATAATTATTGAAATAAAGAGAATACTCAAATCCTGCTAATTTTGTTATAAAAGCTAGATCACCTAGTTTCTTAATCATCCAATCCTCAGGGATCAGTCCTAATTCTGTATCTTTTAACTTTTTCTTCATAACCCAAACCCCATCTTTGCCAAATGCCCTTTGACCTTTTTATCCAGTGCCTCTGTTTCTTTCTCCAAAGTCGCAAGCGGACTTTCATACC
The DNA here is from genome assembly GCF_026151655.1 of Leptospira soteropolitanensis. GTDB lineage: Bacteria > Spirochaetota > Leptospiria > Leptospirales > Leptospiraceae > Leptospira_A > Leptospira_A soteropolitanensis. The sequence continues at coordinate 30,724 of NZ_JAMQPN010000002.1, forward strand.
GTTCCGCAAGTTCTTTGATCCGTTTAGTCAGGGTTTGGCTGATGCGGTTCAGTTCCGATTGCACATCTGCTGCCAGTTTGGCGAACCATTTGGTTTCTACTACCAGGGTTTTGATTTCCTCTTCTTTTAAGGTTTTGTATCGTTCGCTCACTTTGGTTTGTAAATCAGCTTGTGCCTGTTTGATTTTGGAATTGAGATCCGTAACTTGGTTGGCTACGTTTAGGTATTCTTGGAGAAAGGTGATTTCTTCCTTGGCATCCTTATCCGATTGGATTTGTTTCAAACGTGCTTGCACAGACTTAGGTGTGACGGTTTCCTTATCGGTTTTGGCATCCGAGAGAAGTCCTTCGTCTCCACCTTGTTCCTCGACCATTTCTTCTAGTTTTAAGTCCAGACTATCCCTTTCGGATTCCAAGGTTTCGATAGTTTCCTTTTCCTTGGCAAAGTAGGCTTGGATGAGGAGGGCTTTGGGAATGAGCCTTCCTTCAAACTCCTTGGATTTGCCAATGGGTTCGATTTCCTTTCCCACCTTCCAACCTTCATCCACAACCAAATACACATCATCTTGCATCACCTCAAGCCAATAGGTCATCAGATGTTGGTAGATATCATAAGCATCCACAAGAGGGGTTTTGGAAAAGGCAGTGAGAAGGCTTTCGCTAAAGTTATGGATAAACTCCTTAGGTTTGGTTTTACTCCCAATCGACTTACATGCTTCGAGTCCGCTTTCTTTCCATTTGGCGAACGTGGTTTCGATCTGTTTTCCAAATTTCACAAATTCAGGATGAGAATAGATTGTAGTTTTGATCTCTTCCTTCGAACATTTGAGATCATAAAATCCTTTTCGTTTGTTGGTAGTAAAAAGAGTTTCTTTCAGTCCTTGATACACCTCCCAAAAAGGAGAGAGGGCATCCACATCCAGTTCAGGAATCCCGCCATGCAAATGAGCTTCGATGTTTTGGATGTCTTCTGGTTCACTGCTATCAATATAACGAGGGATATTGAGATTGAATTCCTTCTCTTCAATCTCTTTGAATGTCACCTTACGGCTGTATTTGGGAATTTGAATTTTATTGGTAAACACATCCACAATTTTGTGAATGTCTTGTTCCCGAAGTCGGTTTTTATTTCCATCCTTCTCAAACCCTTTCGACGCATCGACAATGAAAAGTTCCTTTCGTGTTTCAGCTTCTTCCTTATTGATCACAATGATACAAGCAGGGATACCCGTTCCGTAAAACAAATTGGCAGGAAGACCAATGATCCCTTCGATATAACCTTTTTGGATCAGTTTCTTTCGAATCTCTGCCTCCGCATTCCCACGAAAGAGAACACCATGAGGAAGAATGATGGCTCCCTTTCCGTTACTCTTCAAACTACGAACCGCATGCAGTAAAAAAGCAAAATCCCCATTCTTCTGAGGAGGAATACCAAAGTCCTGAAACCTCCCATAACGATCGTTTATGGGATCAATTCCAGTGCTCCATGCCTTAAAGGAAAACGGAGGATTGGCGACAAAAAAATCAAACTGCTTGAGGTCTCCTTTATCCGTAAGATACAAAGGATTGGCAAGTGTGTTCCCTTGTTTGATCTCTGCAGTTGGATTGTCATGGAGGATCATATTCATCCGTGCCAAAGAAGACGTTGCCACATCCATCTCTTGTCCATACAGAGTGATCTTACCCGCCTCAGCCGATACCTTCAGAAGCAAGGAACCAGAACCACATGTGGGGTCATAAGCCGTCTTACTAGATTTATCAGCCGAGGACACATGGATGATCTTTGCCATGATACGACTCACTTCGGCAGGCGTATAAAATTGCCCCTTACTCTTGCCACTTTCTGTAGCAAAATGCCTCATGAGATACTCATAAGCATCACCTAGGATATCATCACCTTCCGCCTTGTTACCCGAAAAGTCGAGAGCAGGGTTTTCAAAGATCGCAATGAGATTGGTTAGGCGTTGGACCATCTCCTTACCACTGCCGAGTTTGTTTACATCGTTAAAGTCAGGAAAATCGGAGATTTTGTTGGCTTCACCCAATGGTGCGAGTATCTTTTTATTGATGTCATCGCCAATACTCGTTTTTCCCTTCAAGGCAACCATGTCCTTAAAAGAGCTACCCTTTGGCACTGTGATGGGAGAGAACGCTTCTCCCGCATATTTATCTGAAATGTATTTGATAAATAACATCACAAGAACATAATCCTTGTATTGTGAGGCGTCCATCCCACCTCGAAGTTCATCGCAGGATTTCCAAAGTGAAGAGTATAATTCCGATTTTTTTATTGCCATAGAATACAGTCAGATTTCATAATTTACGGAAATTCTGCAATAGTTTCATGATAGCGGAAGGGTGGGACAAAGTGGGGTGGGGATGAATAATTTTAAATCACAGATTTTGAAAATTTTGGGTAATAGTCAAAATATAGACGACGAATTGCAAAATTTACTGAGCACAAATGGAACCATAGTCATCTTTTATTTGGCAAAAATCTCAGTAGAAAAAGGGAGCCTAAGCAAAAAAAAAATAAATGGAAGACTTAAGAAACTCTATTTAAGTAAATTTTTTAGTCAAAATATCGACCAATTTTTGAACACGGAATACTATGAGATTTTTATTAACTTGTATGTATATTGTAGTCAAAACTGGGAAACTAAAATAATAGAGAAGTATTTTGAGAAAGATAAGGCTGTGCTTCTTAAAGCTATCAAATTAGCAAGTCTTCGTAATCAAAATTCGATATCAGATTTCTCAACGAATAATCGAGACATCGCATTGGAGCTTTTCTCGGAGTTGAATGCGTTTGCATATTTTATAAATACACATAAAAAATTGGAAATAAGTTTAAAAGAAACTTTTTTATCTAAGTTAAATATGTTTTCATTATTCGATTTTTTATATGTATGCGGAGAATTTTTAAGTTCGGAAGCGAATTTAAATCAACAGCATTCCTATTACTTCCAAAAGTTACTTATGCTTAAAATAAATACTATTCTAAGCAGTAATCAAATTAAAATAGAAAGTTTAGATGAATTTCAGTTTCATAATTTTTTTATCAGATTGCAATGTAAGCCGAAGTTAGATCAAGTCGAAGGATTAAATTTAAGATTAATTAGTGAAACATATTTATTCAATTTTCCAATTGATTTGGATGGAGATATTTTTAAGGAATTCTGTTTAAACAATAGTTTTCATTATAATTTATCAGACATAGAAAACCAACTTACTTTGATGAACTCATCATTATCCGACCAAAAGCTTTTTAAAGTATTTGTTAAAAAATTTAGAGAGATATGTGAATGCAATGCAGAAATAAATTATGTTATGAGGTATATGGCGACAATTAGAATGGTTTTTTGGTATTTTATAACTTCACAAAAAAATTCAATTGTAGACGAAATAATATCTTTTATGCAATTCTTATTTTATTTAGAGGCAGGGTTAAAAATTGAAGAGGATTCCTGGCGAGGATCTAAATTGGGTAATGATTTTAAAATATTCTCAGATAGCAGTATTCTAAACGTATATCCAAGTTCAAATTTGAAAAAAAATCTCCGAGAGGCGATCATAGATAAAATTGTATTTAGAATTGGAAATGATTTGAATCGCAAATTTCTAAATACTTATTTATTTGAAATTGAAGATTCTTTTTTCTTTTTTCCTAAATCTTCAGCGAATCCTTTTTTTGCTTTCTCAGTCATTGATAGTTTGATTCGAATTTCTAAGGATTCTAAAATAGAGACTGAAAATCTAGCATCCTTAATATCATCTGATCTTGAAGAAAACGTTTCAAAATTATTTGAAAGTTCTAAATTTCGAGTTTTAAAAAATGAAATTTTATGTGACTCTGATCAATCCACCGTACCTAAGATGGAAATAGATGTCATGGTGAAAGATGGTAATACGCTTCTTATCTTGGAAATAAAAAGTTCATCATTTAACGGCGGTTTATTTCAAATATTTGAAACCTATCATCAAAATCTACTAAAAGCTGGTCTTCAGTTATCCAATATTGAAAAATATTTGAATACCGATTTGGGAAGAGATGAATTGAGGAATAGATTTGGATTTAATGAAAAAAATTTAGAAATCAAATATATGGTAGTTTCAAACCATTTTAATTTTGATGGAGTCAAGATTTTTTCTAAGTATTTAAAAACTTCCTATTTTGAATTAGAAACCATTTTGAATGATAATTTATACCTTTTATACGATCCGATTTTTGAAATTTCCGAAGAAGAGAGAGTAGGAATTCTGTCTGTGGAAAATGGGGATAGTAAAAATTTTGATTATTACAATCAACTCACGCTTGAAAGGTTTCCAGCTTTAAAAGCAAAAATGCAGGAAAAATACAAACTCTTCGACGGTGATAAATCACTCATCAATATTTATAAAAAATTGGAAGAAAAAGTTGTTTGGCGGTGTTTAAATAGTTCCCAAAATTGAGGGCATGAACTAACATAGAAATTCCAGATTATCGTTCCAAATCTTTCTCATGCTAGTTGCTTCTACGAAGCCAATGAGCAAGGATAAAAATGATAAATTCTGGATTAACGGTGAATTTTCACCTAACTAAAAACTGCAATTTCAGGTGTGGCTTTTGTTTTGCACATTTCAAGCAAACAGCCCATTTAGAATACAAAAATTCCGCCTCAATTGTGCAAGAGTTAAGAAACTTTGGTTTTAGAAAAATTAATTTTGCTGGTGGAGAACCTCTGCTTTATCGCAATTTTAACTTACTGCTAAAGTATTCAAAAAAAATAGGGTTCATAACTTCCATTATAACTAATGGCTCAAGAATAGATCAAAACTGGGTTAAGGACATTGCTCCGCACTTGGATATTCTTGGAGTTAGTTGCGATAGCGGGAACAGAGAAACATTGCAACTTCTTGGAAGGGGCAATGGGACTAGTGTGGATCATACCAAAAGGGTTTTTGAATGGATCGATGAGGAATGCATTAAGTCTGGAGCTAGGATTTATAAGAAATTGAATTCCGTAGTGACTAAGTTAAATTGGAAGGAAAATATGTCTGATTTTGTTAAATCACTCAATATCCATAGATGGAAAGTTTTCCAGGTTTTGCGAATTGAAGGAGAAAATGAAATGAATTTTTCTGATTATCAAATATCAAATGAAGAATATTCATTTTTTCTAAAGACTCATAGTGGACTTCCGAAGTATGGAGTTAAGATTATAGCTGAAGACAATTCTTTGATGACCAATTCTTATTTGATGGTAAATCCAAGTGGAAGATTTTACGACAACAATTCAGGTAGATATTACGAAAGTGATCCTATTCTTGAAGTAGGTGTGGAAAAAGCTCTTCAGCAAATTCATTTTTCAAAAGAAAATTTTACTCAGCGTAACGGATTTTACTCAATATAGATTTTAGATTCCTTTAACAAATTCTATAGATAAATTCAAGAATGACTATTTTTGGGGGTTAGAGAAATCGAAGCCCCTTTTCTTTGTTTTAAACATTTTTCATATAGTCAATCGAGTGCTGGGGAAGAATGGTAACCTCTCCAATTAGATTAAGACAATTTCGTATGATTGAAATCTTGCCAATAAATCTCTGGATAAATCATCAATATGGAGAACCACTTTTTGAATTTTGACTATGATTTCTTTATGAAAATTTGGAAAGAAAGGTTGAGTTTGGATTCCTTCCAGAATAGAAATTCCCGCCTCTAATGTGTCTCGAATATTCACTACATTTGCTTGGACGGATTCACCTAAATCGACCCCATTAAGATTGATAATTTTTTTTCCAAGGATAGTAATCGAAGGCGGATCCTCACCAACTTCAAGCATACTTTGCATGAGATCGAGTATCAATTTTATCTCATAGAAAAAGACAGAAATTTCTTTGAAATCATCGCTTCCAAATTCCTCTTTTACCAAGATCCAATTTGTTTGCTCAACTCTCTCTCTAAAGTGGGTTAGGTAGTTAGTAAAATCGGACGCACCAGAAGATGACATTTCATAAGTAGAAAACGTGTTAGTTTATATGTATAGAATTTTTATATTCGGGCTTAGTTTTTATAATCAAGAGCATAAAAATAATTTAAATTTGTGCATAAATAGTTTTTCTTGAACCTGTTGAATTGTCCCACCCTTCTGCCTTACTATTCACTAAAAAATGAGGAATTTTTTTAAAAAAAGATACAAATGCGGGTCAGGTTCTAGTAACCACCCGAAGGGAATCTATACGAATCCGATATTCCCCTAACGTATGCTTTGGATACTTAGAGTGAGAATTTTGGTGAAGGATGATAAAAAGTAAGGAAACGAAGTTGGAAGATAACAAAAATACATTTACTGCTATAGATTTTGAAACTGCCCAAGGATACCGATGGAGTATATGCCAGGTTATGGAACTCAAATGCATGATACTGAAGAAATTTTGAATGGAATTGAATTTAGATATTTTAAAAAAATTATTTTCGTTATTAAGGGAAAAATTAATGCCCATGATCAAGTAGTTTTTAGTAAATTAATACAATATAATCCGATTATAGTTAGAACTTTTTCCGAAGGTCTGAATGAAAGTGAATTAAAATCTGTAACTGAAGATATAGGGAAAAATTTGAATAAATTTATTAAAGTTAGCTTTGTATCTAATCGAACGAATATGAATTTGGAAATTTTGAAAAATAGATTAGAAATTGATTAGTGTGAGCACCCATAATAGATTTTTCTAAATTAAGTATTATATTAATTAGAAAAATAATTTTCGGGTCAATCAATAATTTGTTTTTGTTTAGTTTCTCCAATTCATTTTTTTGACCAAGTGAATGATCGGAATATCCCACTCATCTCGGATAACTACAGTTCTTCTTCGATTGAAATTTTCGATAAGTCTCGAAAGGGGGAATGTCTTCTGCTTTTGCTTCGAGACATGCATTCTGATTCGCTCCAGCTTTAGGATCATCAATTGAATTCTTTCTTCCTTCGTTTCATTCACTATATCTAAATTGGCGGATGCCAATGTATTTATCTTTCGATTCCATTTTCCTTTCTCAGATTCTTTGAAGTAAATATTATTTTTGATTTTGAATTTGTCATAGGTCATTCTTTTCCTTTCTATTTTTTCAAAATTCTTCCTACATAATCTGTAGACAGCTTTGTTCCAAGAAATTGGATTATTATAGACTTTTTCAAGTTCATGTGTTAATACACTGTTTTCTAGATTTACAATGATAGATTTAATGATTTGATAATTGTAATTCATTCTCTATGATTATTTTGCAAAGTTCTATAATTTCCTCTTTGGTTTTGAATCGTTTCAATTCCTTGAGTGACTTATCGATAAAACATAGGTTCACGAGTTCATGTTTACCTCCTTTCGATAATGGAATTATATGCTCAATTTCTACGTTTTCGTATGTTAGGGGGATTCCGCTTACGAAACATCGAAAATTTTGATCATTTAGTAGCTTCCTTATATGCCCAGCTCGTAATTTAAACTTTTCCATAGTCTTTTACCTCCGTAAAATTTGAATAAATCAGATAATAGAGTTTCACCTTCTTGATTTTAAATTTAACGACTTTTCGGTATCTTTCGTTTCTTTCAATTATATCAGCAATTCCATACTCCATCCATTTTCGCAGAATGAAGGTAATCTCTCTTTTGTTCATTCTTAATTCATGGGAAATAGAATCCGCATCATACCATTTCTGAGGTGAAATGTGAGTGTAGAGACTAAACGCTCTTTGATTGTATTCTATTTCATTTCGCATCCTTTCCTTTTGGTAGAAATTCATCCAATAGTAGTCATTGTGCAATATTGCTGATCGATATGATTTATTGTATTTTAGAATATCAGCTTCGTTATACTGGTTGATGAGTTTCTTATCTCTAAACCTGCCTCGTTCCTGGATTGTTAGGGGTTGATATGCAAAGTCAGAGAGACTATGAGTGGAAATAGTTTGGGAATAGTGGAAATCACCAAAGCCAACAGTTTTAGATCCCCCCAAGGTCAGTAAATCCTTCAGTTCAGGCACAAACCTTACATTCCCTAAGAAACTTAACTCATTCAGAGCCAACTGACTCCACTTCGGAGAGATGTATCCATAACTACGGAAACTCTGCTTCAATATGTTATTCCTTGCTTCGGCACCATTGCTAGAGACTCCATCCTTACTCACCCAGCGTTCACGGCTCATATTGTATCTGGGGTCGTTTGATTTCTTCGAGTGGTTCACAGAGCGATGGTTAGGTCTATCCCATAGGAATCCATATCCCTCATCTGTGAATAGAGTTACATTCTTTGGGATGGTTTCTTCTAAGTCTTTCTCTAGGTAGTGTTGGTTATTCAAAGGAATCGATTTGTAGAAAGTCATCCCACCGTTGATGCCAATCGTATGGACTAGAGTTCCGATTTGGTGTCCTCCAATGGAATTAGAAGCATAGATGGATGCAGTTCCTCCCTTGAATCGTCTTGATCTATGTTTATTGGCTCTTAAGGATGATGAGTATAACACCACTGAGTCGGCTACTGCAACAGGCTGATTTTTAAGGGTTTCCTTGAGGTCACCTTCCTGTGGTAGTCTGAAGTTCTTAGAGGATTCTTCTAGCTCCTTGTATAACTGTTCCCTGAGTGATTCATTGAGATGTGAGAAGAATACCTGGATACGTTTCTTCAGATAGTAAGCTGTCTTATATGGAAGTCCTAGTTTTCTTGCAATCTCCTTAGAAGTCATTGTCTTTGGGTATTGTAAGATCTGGTCTTGTATGGTGTAGGAGATATAGGCTAGAGGTAGTTTGATGTTTTGGAAAGGTGTGTTGGCTGTGATGCTGATCTGTTTGTGGCAGTGAGAACATCGTGCAATGGTTTCTTTCCCTTTTAGTCTTAAGAAGTTGAGGGAAGGGTTCTCCAGGGACTTAGGGCAGTTGCATCTTTTGGGATAGATGGTGCTCAGGATAGAGAGAGTCCTAAGAGTGTATTCTCTTTTGATTGGTTCATTGTCTATGGGAGATAGGTTCTTAGCGGGTTTTGTATAAGTAGTTTTAGTGAACTTAGGGAGAAAGGGAGAATAGAAGTATTTGGAGTTTCTATATGAAGGATTGGGTTCTTTGGTGATACGTCCCCTTCGAGCAGTGGAAATCACCAAAGCCAACAGTTTTAGATCCCCCCAAAGTCAGTAGTTCCTTCAATTCAGGCACAAACCTTACATTCCCAAGAAAACTTAACTCATTCAGAGCCAACTGACTCCACTTCGGAGAGATGTATCCATACGAACGGAAACTCTGCTTCAATATGTTGTTCCTAGCTTCTGCACCATTGGAACTCACACCATCCTTACTCACCCAACGTTCACGGCTCATATTGTATCTGGGGTCATTACTTTTCTTCGAATGATTCACAGATTTATGGTTAGGTCTATCCCATAGGAATCCATATCCTTCATCTGTGAATAGTGTTACATTCTTTGGAATGGTTTCTTCTAAGTCCTTCTCTAAGTAATGTTGGTTATTGAGTGGAATCGATTTGTAGAAAGTCATACCACCGTTGATGCCAATCGTATGGACAAGGGTTCCTATCTGGTGTCCTCCAATGGAATTCGATGCATAGATGGATGCCGTTCCTCCCTTGAATCGTCTCGATCTAAGTTTGTTGGCTCTAAGGCTTGAGGAATATAACAACACTGAGTCGGCTACTGCAACAGGCTGATTTTAAGGGTTTGCTTGAGGTCACCTTCCTGTGGTAGTCTGAAGTTTTTAGAGGATTCTTCTAGTTCTTTGTATAACTGTTCCCTGAGTGTTTCATTGAGATGTGAGAAGAATACCTGGATTCTCTTGCGTAAGTAGTATGCTGTCTTGTATGGAAGTCCTAGTTTTCTTGCGATCTCTTTGGAAGTCATTGTCTTAGGGTATTGTAAGATTTGGTCTTGGATGGTGTAGGAGATAAAGGCTAGTGGTAGTTTGATGTTTTGGAAGGGTGTGTTTGCTGTGATGCTGATTTGTTTGTGGCAGTGAGAGCATCTGGCAATGGATTCTTTCTCTTTTAGTCTTAAGAAGTTAAGATTAGGGTTCTCTAGGGACTTAGGGCAGTTGCATCTTTTGGGATAGATTGTGCTCAGGATAGAGAGAGTTCTAAGAGTGTATTCTCTTTTGATTGGTTCATTGTCTATGGGAGAGAGGTTCTTAGTAGGTTTTGTATATGTAGTTCTAGTGAACTTAGGGAGGAAGGGTGAGAAGAAGAATTGTGAGTTTCTATTTGAAGGATTGGGGTCTTTGGTGTACGTCCCCTTCGAGCAGAATCCTTATCATCACAAAACTATTGTCATATATAATGAAATCGACTTGAGAACGGTTTTGTGAGCTAAGTTTTTGCAACTGAAAAGTTATTTTTTTTCCTCATCGTCTGTTGGGTTTTCCAGAACAGTTCTCCAATACTCCATAAGCTGGTAAGTAATCCTTCCATAAAAGACAGCATCAGCACTTCTTTAGCTAAGAAGCGTAATGTTGATGGATCTCTTTGTCAGGAATTCCTGACGTATGGTCACAAAATCCACCAAGGGTCATATTGATCGCCGCAATCATCTTTCTTATATCGTTATTACCGTAGATACTTTTGAAAGAATCCTACTGCTTGAGACTCTGCTTCCTTCGGCGCAAAATTCCAAAGACGTTCATGACGATGGCATTCAGGAGACCAGAGAGACTTTGGCTCACCAGCCTTTGCAAATAAATCTAAAGCATGATGGTAATCAACGTAATCATCCATTTTGCAATGGAATATTGCAATTGGTCTTGGACTAATCGATGCAATTTTATCAATGGGCCTTACTGAATCTATATCCATATCCCCACGAAGGTTTAAAGCAAGTTTTACCACTGGAATGAGTGGGTAATAAGGAATTCCGAAATCTCGTTTTGCTGATTCAACCAAAACATCAATAGCACTTCCATACCCACTACTAAAAATTCCAGCTTGGATTTCCGGATGATCTGCCATTGCAATGATACTTGTTGCCGAACCCATAGAAAATCCAAAGATACCAATCTTATTGTAGCCGTTTGTCTTTAGATAGGATAGCGCAGCCTCAATATCTTTTTGTTCATGAAATCCCATAGATGCAAAACCACCGTGATTTCTTCTCAGACTCAAAAGAAGTAAATTGTAACCGGCGGCATTTAGACTTTTCGCAAAACGAAGGCCTTCGTTTCTTTGACCGCCATGCCCATGTACGAGAAGAATGGTTGCCTTCGCATTTTTAGCAGGAATCCAGTAACTAACAAGGTTAAGTTTATCCTGGGTTTTGATTTCCACTTCCTGGAATTCTAATCCTAATTCCGCTGGCCCATTGCAATATACATGGTGTTCGGCGTTGCATTTTACTTTTGGATATAGAACCAAACTAGAAAAATAATAAGATGCAATGACAAGTAAAATGATACTAATCGTCAAAAAGGAAAGTAAATACTTTTGAATTCGTTTCATGAGCGATTAAAAATCTGGATTTTTACAAATTCTGCAAGTAAAAATTCAAATGTTTTCAAATTTAGGAGATATGGAATCGGCATTGTCAGTTTTTTTTATTTGCTGTATGAGTGTTCTTAGCCCGCTTTCCGGCGTGACAGAAGGGGAACTAAGAGGGTGCCCACCTTCACCTAACTGTGTTTCTAGCCAGAGTATGCAATACAATTTTATTCACAAAGTGGATCCCATCACTTACACAACGACAAAACAAGTGGCGTATGAAAGGATATCAAAATATTTCCATGAATCAGAAAACATTTGGATCAGCGAAGAAAAAGAGGGCGAATACATTCGTGTCATTTTTTTCACTAAAGTATTTCGATTTCCTGATCGAGTGGAGATCTATTTCCCGGAAGATAAACAAGAAGCACAAATTAGGTCTCAATCTATATTGGGCTTATGGGATATTTTTGCTAATCGGAGGCGAGTGAATCAGTTTCGAGAGTTACTTGCAAAAGAATAAGCTTGTATACGAATGTACTAATGTAGTAAGTTGTTATGTGATAAAAAGGAAATCCCTCCAACGATTCTTTCTATTTTAGCTCCAAAAAGCCAATCTCCGAGAATTGTGATTCCCGTTTCTTTACAGAGTTTTTTCCATTCTTCAAATTCCTCTGTGTCTAGATTTAGCGATCCCTCTCTTCCTAAAAGCGGTATCTGTGCTTGTGCATACTTCCACCGATGCTGCCAAATTAGGTCTGGTTCTGGTGCATCAAAAATATTTTTTAGACCCTCCATAAGTATTTCTTTGGCTTTTAGAGATGGATTTTTTTTCTCATCCATCCAATCTTCAAAATAAGTTTCAGAAAAAATGGCTCCAAATTGTACAAGAAGGGCTGAACCATTATGAAAATCTTTAGGGTACTTTAGACTTTCCCAACTTTGATACTCCCAATCTTCGCCTCGATTTAGTGTTGTTGTAACGGGAATGGGCAAATTTGGATCTAACGAAAGTTTTTTCCAATTTGGTTTCCATTCATCCCAATAAAAATAACTAACCAAAGTTTTACGATAATCATTGTAATTTTTTAAAAAATCAAACCAACGCTTTAGATTTTGATTTTTTTCAGATGAATGAAAAATTTCTAAAATTTGAGGTATCGGAAGAGTAAGGATGATGGATTTTGCCGTTATAGTTTTTATCTTTTTATCAGGTGAAATCCAAAAATTTAAATTCCAGGTTTTTTCATCTGTCAATTTTAAGTTCTTTAATGTATGACTCTGAATTGGTTTTACATTGCCTAACATGGACGATACCAAGTTTGCCATTCCATTCTCAGGATAAAAATGTGTATTATCATAGATTGGTTTGAATGCTACATTCACTGAATATGATTTCCAAATTTCGGAAATAGAATAGTTTGTTTCTTTTCCTAACAAGCGAACCTTCATTAAGTCAGAAAACATTGTGGCTCCAAAGTCAAAACTGGATGGTGCGTTTCTTAATTTACTAGAAAGTCTTCCTCCAGGCATTCTCCCTTTATCATAAACTACCACTTCAGGTTTTAACATGGCAACAGTTGCACCAGAGACTCCGGCTCCGACAACCACTGGTACTTGGTAACAATAGTTTGGATTCATATATGCTCGCTAAAGAAGCAAGTTATGATTATAGTTGTTTGATGAGGGATTTCAAATCATTAATAAGAGAGAAGGGAACTGGTTTTATTTCTTCTGCAAGTTGAATCGTATCTTGGATGGTGCGAGTGAGGACTTGTTTTTCAGCAGCATAAGCAGCTTGCGGTAATTTGGACTTGTTTTTCTTGAAAATAGTAACTTTATTATCAATGATTTCGATCATTTGGTTCAAATACTGAATCTTTTGGTCCATAAACCAAAGTTCTAACATAATGGGATGAAATGAGAAACCAATTTTTTAACAATGGAAAGAAAATGGACGTAGGGGTTCCTATGACAGATGCAATTTGGGATTCTTATCTTCCAAAAAAATTCCAATTACTTTCATCATTCCAGTGGACTCCGATTCCTGTCATTGAAAGGACATGGAAATATCTTTCCTTAGAAAAGGAAATTACCTCTATTATGGATTTAGGTTCGGGAGTTGGCAAATTTTGTATTCACCTATCTATATTATCAAATCATTCGATAAATATTTGGGGAGTAGAGGATAGAGAAGATTTAGTGACCTTATCTGAGTCTTTGAAAGAACTTTGGAATACATCGGAAGTGACTTTCAAAAATGTTAACTTTTTAGATCAATTTCCCTATGGTCATTCGCATTATTATTGTTTTAATCCTTTGTATGAAACTATGAAGGGAAGTCATTCTATCGATTCTTCAAAAATAAAGTCGGCAAATCAGTTTCTGATGGATTTAGAAGTCCTAAAAAAGAAACTGTATCAATTAAGTTCAGGAACAAAATTGATCACATATCATGGATTTGGTGGGAGTTTTCTCTCTGGATTTCGTATTGTTTTAAAAGAAGAAATTTCTGGCGGTGAGTTTCTGATTTGGGAAAAAGAATAAATCCATTCCCAAATCAGTGTTTTTAATTCGAATCCTAGTTGGATTAAGGCAATTTTCTTTGTAAATGTGGCTTTTTAATTAGAAGATAAAGTAATCCTGTAGAAATAACAATGAGCGTAGTAAAAATCATTCCGTAATTGATATACCACGGCTCCTCTGGTGTTCTTGGCCATACCATATTGGCAACTGCAGTAACACCATAAATTAAAGCCAAAACATTGATCCAAATGCCAAGTTTTCCTAGAGTAAAGGAGCCCTTCGGTTTCCATCCATGATACCGTGCATATAAAGCTGCACAAACTACCATTTGGAAAGCAATATAAATACCTGCGGAAGCGAAACTAATAATTGTTGTGACTGCATCTTGTAACCAATGGCCAATGCTTGCAATGAGAATCGGAATAAGGCCAGTGATAAGCAAGGCATTCACTGGAACTTTATTTGATTTTGATAGATGATTTAAGTATTTGCTTCCAAAAATCATACCATCCCTTGCAAAGGAAAACAAAAGTCGACTTGCGGCCGCCTGCAAACTCAGTAAACACGATAAAAATGATATCATGACTACTACTATCACCATACGATAACCAAAAATTCCCATTGCTTGAGTCAGTGTTGTTGTTACGGGATCACTATCCTCACCAGAGATTGCTTTGTTTATATCAGGAACGGCTAACAAAAGAGCCAAACAAACAAAGGTGGCAGCGCCACCACCAATATAAATGGTCATACGCATGGATTTTGGAATCGCAGAACTAGCGTTTGGTGTCTCTTCTGCAACATCACCGCATGCTTCAAATCCATAATAACAAAACATAGCGGCTACAGAGGACGCAAGAAAAGCCGGTAAATAATTTGCACCTTCCCCGAAGGAAAAAGTATTCCAAAGTATCGATATGGAATTTACTTTTGCAAAAATTAATAAATAACCACCAACAACAACAGCTCCAATCAGTTCGCATAAAAATCCGAAAAAGGCAACCTGCGCAAGAAGTCTTGTTCCACTCAGATTCAGAATGGTGGAAATAAGAATCATAACGATCGCAATCCAAATAAAACCAGAATTGCCAAATTCGATTCCGATAAGTTGGCTAAGAAAGGGAGCCCCTCCGACGCTAACGGCTGCCACAGTAGTGAAAAGAGCCCAGGCATAAACCCATGCGGAGATCCAGGCCCAACGTTCGCCCACTAAGCGCAAAGACCACGGATAAATCCCTCCAGAGATCGGAAACTGAGAAACAATTTCTCCAAATACTAAACAGACTAAAAATTGTCCGAACCCAACTAATAAATAGTTCCAAATCATGGGGGGACCACCAGCTTGGATGGCCAGAGCAAAAACGGAATACACCCCCACAACAGGGGAGAGATAAGTAAAACCCAGAGAAAAATTTTCCCAGAAACTCATACTGCGCTCAAACTCGGATTTGAGTCCGAGAGCTTCTAATTGTGCTGAATCCTGATCCATCGATTTTTGATTCATAAAAGTTCCTTCTTTTGGGTGTTTGTCTATATGTCGGTCCAGGATTGGTTTTAGAGACTGCCTTGTTTTCTACAAACGATTTTGTTTTTCCATTGACGAATTGGCTTTTTGTCATTTAAATTTGTTCTGTTACGGAAAAATGCAAATGAAACAACGAACCATCCTAATTGCCATCATCCTACTCTTTTCACTTAGTTGTGCGAGTACATCCAAAGAGGGTACATCTGAAGAACCAGGTTTAATGAATAAAATCATTGAAAAAGCAAATTCGGAAGAGGGCCAAAAGGCAATCCAAATGGGAAAGGAAAAACTCCAAGACCCTGAAACCCAAGAAAAACTAAAAGGTTTACTCTCTAAAGAGAAAAAGAAAAAAGAAATCCCTGGCGTTCCTGCTCAGTAGTTTTCATTAAAATCAAACTGGCAAACCTCACGATTCTAAGACATAAAATTGTGAGGTGATGGACTTTTCCTTTTCAGATACTAGTTGGGTCGAAAAATATATTAGAATATCTTTTTATACTAATGTCTAAAGAAATTCAATAGAATCAATAGAGATTTTTTCGATGAATTTCTTTGGGTTTTTGGAACACAAAAACAAGAATCAAAACCAGACAACTGTTTATTTTTAACCTGGAACTAGTTGGATTGTATTTTTAAAATCCATCTTCTCACACCCAAATTTCTGTTGTCCCCTAAGCATTTAAATGAACCCTAGTCTCAAAATTAGATTATATGAAAATGAAACTACTTCTCAATACATTTTTGGCACTATGCTTGGCCTTATTTACCATATCTGTTCCATTATATTCGCAAGAAAAGGCAAAACCCAACTCCGAACTCTCTGAGACGGCTACAAGTGAGCCTTCGGAGAACCAGGAAGAGAATCCTGAAGATCCGAAATGGAAGAAAGCAGAGATTCGAGTGATTGGAGAAAAAAAAGATCTAAAGAGAATTCCTGGGTCTGCTACCATCATTACCAAGAAGTATTTAGAAGAAACAAGACCCACAGACAATATGGAAGTATTGCGCCGCGTGCCTGGTGCTAACATTCGTTACCAAGATCCAGCCGGACTAACTATGAATTTGGGATTTAGGGGAGTGAGTGGGGAAGTATCCAGAAAGGTTCTTGTTTTAGAAGATGGACTATTTACATCACTAAACCCTTACGGGGAACCAGAAATGTATTATACTCCCTCGATCGAACGTATGGAGCGAGTTGAAGTGGTCAAGGGCTCAGGTTCCATTCTTTTTGGGCCTTCCACGATTGGTGGTGTTGTCAACTTTATCACAAGAAGACCCCCTAAGGATCCCACTTTAAACATACAAACCATAGGTGGAGAAAACGCATATTTCAGCCAAATGGTAGGTTATGGGGGGACCTTTGGCAATACAGGTTTCGATGTCAATGTCCTCAGAAAACAGGGTGATGGCTTTCGCGCAAACCAAGGTTACTTCGTTAATGAAGCCAATTTGAAAACCATACACCAGTTAAATGAAAAACACAATATTACAACCAAGTTGGGTTTCCATCAACAAGAGTCTCAAGCAACCTATGTGGGTCTTACCACTGGAATGTTTCAAAACAATCCAAAAGACAATCCTGCACAGAATGATAAGAGAACTATTGAACGTTATAGTTTTTCGATTGGCCATGAATGGACTCTTTCCGAAAAAACAAAACTAATCACTAGAGTGTATTCTGCTTACACGGAAAGAAACTGGGCAAGACAAAACTACTCACGAAATACAAGGGGGAGTACGAAGCCAACTGATACACTTGCTACTTACGATGGCGAACCATTTACATCCAGAAATGGAGATACCATTTGGATGCGAGGAACAAATGCTCATAGAGATAGAACTTATAAGTTTGCTGGTATTGAAACCAAATTACAGACAGAAATTGAAACAGGGTCTATCAAACATGAGATTGATTTGGGAACTCGTTACCACCTGGATATGGCAAAGGTCCAACTTCTGAATGGTCCTCCAACTCCTGATTTTGTCGTGTATCCCAATGGGGTGGGATCAACTCCTGCGGTTTTATTACAATCCCAAACAAGTTTGGCAAATAGTGGTGAACTTAGGGATGATGAAAGACGATCTGCTAAGGCAGTATCCGTGTACTTGCAGGATAGAATTCGCCTAACAGAAAAATTTTCCGTAATTCCAGGGGTTCGTTATGAATCCTTTACACAAACACGTTCTATTAATCGCGCGAGAAGAGATTTTGATCCCGTTACCTTCGATTATTTTTCGGGAACCAACCCAACCGTGCAGTTAGATAAAACGGCTACAGCAAAAAACCAAATAGTACTACCTGGGTTTGGAACCACTTTGGATTTTGCAAAGAATATGACTTGGTTTACCGGTGTTCATAGAGGTTTTTCACCTCCAAGATATGAATCGGCCATTTCACCTACAGCAGAAGATTTAGTATTAAAACCGGAACGCTCCTGGAACTATGAAACTGGTGTTAGGGGAGATGTAACTGAATACCTAAGTGGTCAATTCGTAGGTTACCTCTTAAACTTCGAGGACCAAATCATTAATAGTTCTGCTGCAGGAGGGAACTTAGGTTCGCGACCTGTAAACGCTGGAAGGTCTATTCATCGCGGTGTGGAAACCAATTTGACTTTTGACTTTGGTCAATTTTGGAAGTTAAACTATTTAATTCCTTTAGATATTATTTATACAAGGACAGAAGCCAAATCAAATCAATATACTTATAATCTTGGTGCATGGACGAAAGGTGATTCCAATCCCTTTGCCCATGTTGACACAAATGGAAACCGCCTTCCTTATGTATCGAGAGATATCCTTACACTATCTCTCGGAATTTCAAGCCGTAGTACGGGCTTTTATGTTAGAATCGAATGGCAATATTTTTCCAAACAGTTTCACGATTTAGAAAATTCCAAAACTGTGAGTTGGTATGATACCGTTGGAACCACGGCAGACTATAGAACCATTTTGAATTATGCTGGTATCAAGTCTGATGTTTCGGGACTAGACGGTGAGATTCCTGCTTACGAACTAGTAAATGCAAACATTGGATACAAAAAAGACAATTGGTCTGTTTTTCTTTCTGGAAAAAACTTACAGGATCGAAAGTATATTTCTTCACGTTTGCCAGAGGGAATCCAGCCTGGACCATTTCGTCAGGTTAATTTTGGAATCACCTTACAATTGTAACTGGGTTGTTGTGGGCAGTGCAGGGGACGGTTTCATAAAAAGAAATCCCTGGGAATATTCAATTCCCAGGGTTTCGATCATATCTTGAATGGCAGGGCGATCCACAAACTCTGCTACCACTTTGGCACCAATTCCTCGTGCAAGTTCCACAATCCCTTGAACAAGGAGGTATGCTGTTTTGTTTTCTGGAAGGTTTTTGATAAATTGACCGTCAATTTTTAAGTAGTCAGGTTCAAATTCGAGTAGCCTTGCAAGGTTTGAATACTGAACACCAAAATCGTCAATGGCAATTTCGCAGCCAATTTCTTTTAGATTACGAATCGTCGATAAGCTGTATCGATTTTCCGAAAAACTAATATCTTCCAAAATTTCAAAAGTAACTCGGCTTGGATCAATTTTGTAATGAGACAATCTTGATTCTACCCATTTACTGAAACTTTTATACTCTAATTCGGATTCAGTCAGGTTAATTGAAAAATCAAATGGTTTATCTGAGAAATAATTCATCGACTCATCAATCATCTGTAACCCGATCATACGAATGCTACCTGTAACTCTTGCTAAATTAAGAAAAGCATCTGGTGTTAGGATAGCATCTCTATCCTTGATTCGTGCCAAACATTCGAATTTCCTAATTTGTTTGGTTTGGTTGTCCACAATCCCCTGAAAGTAAGGGACAATTTGTTTATTAGTAATTGCAGATTGAATTTTCTGACTTAGTTGAAAGTTCTGTAAATGATTGTCTATGGATAGTTCATCAGTATAAGAAACAAAATCGGCTGATCCTTGTGCTTCTGCACGAAAGAGAGCAAGTTTCGCTTTGTAATAACAATCCTCTTGTCCTGTAGCGGATGAATAACGACAGTCCAAGTGGAATCCCACTCCATCCAAAACCAAGTCATCCGATTTTAAAATCATACGGAAACTTCTAATTTTTTCCACTAATGAATGTTCGGGTAGATTTGACAATACCGCAATTTCATCAGAATAAATATGAAAAACTTTTTCCTCGTTTTGTAGGTGAACAGTGAGAAGTTGTAGGAGTTTTTTAAATAACTTTCTATAAACTTCAATTCCGAATGTTTTGATGATGATGGGAAAACTGACAATTTTAATGAGTAAAATCGATTGGTTTTTTTTAGGATTCACATCCGATTTTAATTGTTTTACCAATGATTCAAAATTGGGGAATTTGGAATCTCTGTGAAAATAAAGATTGTCGGCAAGTTCCTTATTTTTTTCTTCTAAAGTCTTTTCTTGGAAATAAGCGTCAATAGCTTGTTTGATGGTCAGTTCCAAATCATGAGCATCCCAAGGTTTGGAAAGGTAACGATACAAACAACCGTGGTTTAGGGCATTTCCAATCGCCTGGGCCGGTGCCTGACCTGTCAGCATTATTTTTTTAGTTCGAGGATGGCTCTCCTGCATTTCAATGAGGAATTCATCACCTTTTTGACCAGGCATCACATGATCACAGATCACAACGGCTAGGTCTGCGGAGGTGCCCGCAATTTCTTTCATAATTTCTTTTGCTGTTTCCGCGCTTTCAGCAGTTTCGATGGTAAAACTGGACCCAAAGACTTTCTTTAATTGTTCCTTTAGATTCCAAAGAATGAAGAATTCGTCATCGATACATAAGATATAGGGTTTTTCGTTCAAGAGGATACCTGGGAAGCGTTTTAAATAAATTGTTATCTTTCAGAATATGCAAGAAATATTTGATGTTGACATTTTCTTTCCATTGTATCTAATCGACCCGGCTCCCAGGACATTGGGGCGTGCATTGTGTTTTACGAGGACAGGAATGGTTTCTAATAAAATTTATGTGGGAAATTTAAAATTTTCCCTTAAGGAAGAAAATATACGCCAGATTTTCTCCGTTTACGGAGTAATTCAAGATCTGAAAATGATTCATGATCGGGAAACTGGAAATTTTAGAGGTTTTGCTTTCATCACCTATGCGAATCCAGAAGAAGCGGAAGAGGCGGTAACCCAGATGAATGGACAACCTGTCGATGGAAGGAATTTAAAGGTTACCTTTGCCGAGGATAAAAGAAAAGAGAAACAGAACTAAAATTCACTTTTCCGGGATAGGTCATCCTATAAAGAAGGAGGATGACCTCATCCTCATCCTCCTCTCTCGTCCACAAATTAGAAGACTACAAACCTTCCCCATGGCTTACTCCCAAAGTCAATTTACGATTTGATTTAGATTTGCACCTGACAGTTGTCAGAGCCGAATATGATGTAATCCTTCAAGCCGAAACCATTGAACCACTATTTCTTTATGGCGAATCTTTAGAGTTTTTATCCCTCCGAATGGATGGGGCTATTCTTGACCCAAACGAATACCAAGTTACGGATTCAGGGATTCTTATTTCCCACCCTCCGAAGAAAGAATTTCAACTCACTGTAGAAAACCGGATTTGTCCGGCAAAAAATACTTCACTCGAAGGTTTGTACAAATCGGGATCTATGCTTTGTACCCAAAACGAACCCGAAGGATTTCGTAAAATCGTTTATTCGATCGATAGACCTGACAATATGATGCGGTTTCGTGTCACCATTGCCGGCGAGAAATCACTATTTCCAGTGATGTTGTCCAATGGAAACTTTGTGGGTGAAAACCAAATGGGAGACAGTAAACGAGAAGTCATCTGGGAAGATCCTTTTCCAAAACCATCTTATCTTTTTGCACTCGTTGCCGGCGAACTAATTGAGACCAAAGATTCCTTTCAAACGAAATCAGGTAGAGAGATTACTCTTAAGATTTTTGTAGAAAAAGGAAACGAAGAGAAAGTTGGATTTGCTTTTGATTCATTAAAAAAAGCAATGAAATGGGATGAGGACACTTTCGGATTAGAGTATGATTTAGATCTATTTATGATCGTTGCTGTTGAAGACTTCAATATGGGAGCAATGGAAAACAAGGGTTTGAATCTATTTAACGCCAAATTGGTATTAGCTGATAAGAAATCAGCTACAGATGAAAGTTTTGAGTCAATTCTTGCCGTGATTGCCCATGAATATTTTCATAATTGGACAGGTAACCGTGTCACTCTTCGAAATTGGTTTAACTTAACTCTAAAGGAAGGACTTACTGTATTTCGAGACCAATGGTTTACGGAAGATATGACAGATCCTGCTGTCAAAAGAATCAAAGATGTATTGTTTTTGAAGGAATTTCAGTTTCCTGAAGACCAGGGTCCTATGTCGCACCCCATCCTTCCTAAATCTTACCGGGAGATGAATAATTTTTATACAGTAACCGTTTATGAGAAGGGGGCAGAAGTCATTCGTTTGATATCGGAAATAATCGGAAGAGAAAGTTTTAAAAAAGGCTTAAAACATTATCTATCTAAGTATGATGGCAAGGGAGTTACCTTTGAAGAATTCATATCTTCTATGGAAGAGGTTGTTGGTAAATCCATTCCATATCTTCGTAATTGGTATCATCGAAGTGGAACACCTTTGCTTTCAGTAAAAGAAAGTTATGAGAAAGAAACCAATGAATGGATCTTTGAAATCGTTGATACAGGATCTAGTGAATACCCCTTAGTATATTCGAATTCATTTGCAGTTTTTGACCTAGATGGAAATCTCATTATAGAAAATAAAAGGATTATGGCAGGTGAACGCGACCAAATCCGAATTTCTGCCTTGGATCCAAATGGAACAAAGCCAATCATTTCCTTATTTCGTTCTTTATCCAGTCCGGTGCGTTTGGATGATCACCAGTCAGAGGAAGAAATCAAAATTTTAGCAAAAGTAGAAACTGATGGAGTGGCTCGTTTTTTTGCCTTTCAAAATTTGATTTTCGATTGGTTTCGTAAGTCTCTTGGTTCAGGCAAAGAAGAGGATTTTTCTGCCATTATAGAAACAATTGCAGATTCCTTTACTCGCAACTGGGAAAAAACTTATTTAAGTTTTTATCTTTCTTTTCCAGGTTTAACCCAAATTAGTGAAAATCTAAATTGTTATCAATTTTCGAAAATTCAAAAATTAAGAGTTTGGGCCATTCAAACTATCGCAACTACATTTACTAAAAACTTCCAAATCTTATTGGAAGAAAATAGAAAAACAATTCCAGTTCAAACGAAGGAAGAAATCGGAAAACGAAAACTAAAAAATATCGCTCTTTATTACTTGTTATACGATCCTTCTAGAAAATTCGAAAAATTGGCTGTAATGGAACAAAGGGAAGCCAAACATATGAGTGAAGAAGTTTCCGCCATGAGATTTCTTGTTGAAATCGAATCTTCGGAAAAAGAAAACTCAGTTAATTCTTTTTTTGAAAAGTGGAAAAAAGATAATTTGGTATTAGATGTTTGGTTTGCAGCTCAAGTGAGTTCAGGGGAAGATCGCGCAAAAATTGCAGAAAAATTGGAAAAACACCCACAATTCAATATTCGTAATCCGAATAAGGTTCGGTCATTATACTTTAGTTTGGCGAGAAATCCTTTAAGTTTTCACAAAGAAGATGGAAGTGGTTATTCCTTCATAGCAGAAAGAATAAGGTTACTCAATGAAATCAATCCGCAAATGGCAGCATCGTTAACTAAATTATTTTCGCCGGTATCTAAACAGGAGGGTGATCTTCCTAAAATAGCAAAGAAGGAACTAAAAAAAATCGAAGTCCTCCCCAATCTTTCTAAGGAATTGGGGGAGGTTCTTGGAACTATTTTAAGTTCTCTTTAGTTATACATAGATTTGATGAGATCTTTGTATTTGTCGTGGATGACGTTTCTTTTCATTTTGAAAAGATTCGTCAATTCTTCTCCCACTTCCATAGCCTTTGGTAAAAATCGAAAATCGGAAAGTTTTTCAAAGGATTTAAAACCGTTTTCTGATGAGATTTGTTTTTTGATAAGATTTTGAAAGTAGAGTCTCACTTCTTTGTTTTGATTTAAATCCTCGCCATCTTTTGTTTGCAGGCCAATTTCTTTCATTCTGTCTTTGTCCGGCCAAATGAGAGCAGTCAGGGATTTTTGGTCTTGACCAACGACGATTACCTGATTGATCAGAGAATTTTCTAAAAGCAAATTTTCAATGGGAACGGGTTCTACGTTTTCGCCACCAAGTAAGACGATAGTGTCTTTCACTCGGCCACGTACAGACAAAGTATCATTAAAAGAAATGAAACCCAAATCGCCAGTATTCATCCATCCATCTTGAATGGCTTTGGAAGTAGCTTCTTCATTTTTATAATAACCTTTCATTACCTGAGGGCCTTTGATATGGATGATTCCCATTTTTCCTTTTGGAACCGATTCGCCTTGGTCATTTACAATTCTGACAGCAGTTCCATCCGGCCATTTTCCTACAGAACCTTGGACGACTTTCCCTACAGACCTAACTGAGATAATCGGAGCACACTCTGTCATTCCGTATCCTTCATACACAGGAATGCCAATTACGTTGAAAAATTCATCGACATGAGCGGGAAGTGCCCCACCGCCTGATATAGTGCCTGTTAGATGGCCACCCAAAACATCTCTTATTTTGGAAAAGACCAATCCGTCTAAGACCTTCGCTAACAAAAAAAGATTTAATACAGATCCTAAGGAAACGGCAGTATTTTTGGCTCTTTCAAAAGGCGATTCTTCTTTTGTGAGAAGTTTATTCCCAGAAAGGTAGTCTTGCCCGTCTTTGAATTTTTTGCAGACGTCATAAGCAAAATCAAAAAGTTTACGTTTGTTTTCCGGTGCCTTTTCTAACTTTTGTTTGATCCCAAGATATAAGTTTTCCCATAGTCTTGGGGCAGAGGCCATAAAGGTTGGTTTAATTTTTTGGAAGTCGTCTCTTAGGTCGCGTATATTCGTATAAGCAATCGAGGCACCTTCTGCTATGATTGCATAGTCGATGGCTCGTTCAAATATATGCCATACTGGAAGGATTGAAAGTGTTCTATCGGATGTTTTTAAACCAACACGTGGTGGTACTTGTACCACATTATAAACCATGTTTTGGTGGGTGAGCATCACCCCTTTCGGCATTCCCGTGGTCCCTGATGTATAAATAATGGTAAACAAATCATCTGGTTTCACTTGTTTGGAACGAAGTTCTAGGGAAGGAAGATTTTTTCTAAGCGCCTCTCCATCTTTTATCAGTGTATCCATTGGAATGGCGAAATTGTCACTAGTTCGGAATCCTGGATCTAAAATAATTACTTTTTCAACTTTGGTATTAGATAAAACCGGTTTTAAAGACTCATATAATTTTTCATGTTCGACAAAGCAGTATTTACTTTCGGAGTGACTGAGAATATATTCAATTTCTTGCGGAGTAGAATCAGAACCTCTCGGTACATTCACCGCTCCGTTTAACAGAGTTGCTATGTCAGCAATGGCCCACTCGGTTCTGTTGTCTGCCATAAGACCGATTCGATCTCCTGGTTGTAAACCCATTTGTAAAAGAGATAAGGAAAGGTTTTCTGATTTATGAAAGATATCTGAAAATGTACGACCAAAAAAGTTTTTCTGTGAGTCTTTTCCAAAGAACATTTCTTTGGCTCCGTAAGCTCTATTCGCATAATAAAAAACATCATTCAGTGTCGTAAAATTTTTCATTGATTATTCTGATCTCCGTTGGAGCTGAATTTTATTGTTTTTTTTGTTTATTCAAGTAATATTTTCTTTTGTGCGATTTCCCGTTAGTAGATTCAAAAAAGTTGGTAAAAAGTGGATCGGATTCCATTTTTTCTAATAATTCAAAATCATATAATAGTGCTTGGTGGGTCCAAAGATTTCCTTCTTGTTCTCTGTTGGTTGCAAAGGAGGCTCTGCCTAATTTGTAGTAGACTACTGGCAAAAATTCCCGTTCTCCACCCAAGATTTGTGCTCGTTTTAAGTTTGTGTAAGCATCTTCCCATCGGCCGAGGCTTAGTTCACATGAACCTTTATAATAGAAGAGAAAAAAACGCGGATAGGCAGTGAGCCTACGGCTATTGAGTTTGTCTAAACTAGCCAAACAAGAGACCGGGTCTTTGTCCATAAACTGTGCGTAAGCTAAGTTCAAAAGGATTTCGGGGCTTATTTCCCCATTGGTTTTACGATAAATCTCTGATGTTTTTTGGTAACTTTCTTTTGCAGTTTTATAATCTGCAAGGACATATAGATAATAATAGGATTTATAAATCAATACGTCCAAAGAATCGGATTCACAAGTTCGATAAGAAAAAAATTCATCTAATGTTTTAGTAAAAGAAACAAAATCTCTTTCATTGTATTCAATATTTGCAATTTTTTTTAATAAGGAACAAGTTCTAGATGTTCCGTTGGGAACTTCCTTTTTATATTCCTTTAAAGATTTGCGATAGGCTTTGAGAGCTTCCGAGAATTTTTGATTCGATTCAAAGTGGATGGCCTCTCTTTCTTCTTTTTCACCAACTCCTTCGCAAAATGATTCTTTTCCATTTTCATAATGACAAATGCGTTCCCTAAATCCATTTTCGTTTGCATCATACTCAACACGAACTAATTGGCAGTTATTAAAATACCACCATTCATCCATTGCGCCAAAATCATTTTTGTCCTTTGTGATTTCTTTAGGACAACCGGAATGAGAGTAATAAGTGAAACTATCTTTTTTACCATTTTTTGTTTCGTCTTCTTCGGTTAAAAATAATTGACCTTTGGAATCATAGTAGTCCCAACGATAGGGAAAAAACTCTTCATCATTCAAAAAGAATGAGAGTTTTAAGAGAGAACTCCCTTCTTTCCAACCTGAAAAACAAGAAAAAGATAACTTGCCACTTAGGAAATTTTGAGAGGGATCTCCGTATAGATCTGTTAGATGAGACCTAATGTCTTCTTTGAATCTAGGGTAAGGATAGTTGGTGTGGTATTTATCTATATATTTTTGGCAAAACCAAAAGATTTCATGATTTAAAGATTCTTTATGTAACACTCCAGGAATTTCACCACCTAAACGAAAGCTAAACCTTTTTGGGCTATGATCTTCTATATCAAATTTTTCTTTTGTATTTTGGATGGCTTTCCAATAATCCTCTAAGGGAGTTGCCCTTAGAGGAAAAGAAGTTAAGAATAGGGTAGTAAATACTAGAAGTAATAATCTCAAGATTTACTTTTTAAATACAAGTCATAAAGGATTGGATTTTCGTAGGGATTGCCCACTTTGCGAATGGAAAACAATTGCAAAATAGGAGGTCCATTTTCTAAATAAAAAGCTCCATGTTCGTTGTTATATCGAATGACACCTGTATGTTGCGTCAGGTTTCCACCTTTAGCCACAGTATGTTCAATGATATCTTCTTCAAATAGATCTTTATCGTATTTATCTTTTAGTCCGGTAAAAGTATTAACAACGTAATTGTCTTCGTTTGAGATAGGTTGTCCAAACTTTAAAAGTTTCCCATCGAGGGTTAAACTAAAGCCTTTTTGTGTGAATTCTTTCTCTTGTTTGTCCCAAACACGGAATCGAATTGTAAATGCCATACTGAACCCAAATTAAGGTGACCGAAGTCCTTTCCAAGGAAAATTCAAAAAAAAATCAGTGGTCAAGTCATGAATTCAGACAATTCTATACCCCATGAAGGTCATCTCTGTTTCTAATATTAAGGGTGGAAGTGGGAAATCCACTACTGCCGCACACTTAGCATGTGCCTTAGCCAGGCGAGGAAAAACCTTAGTGGTAGATATGGATATGCAAGGAGATTTAACAGACTATTGTTTGCCAGAATTGGATCTCTCCCAACTGGAAGAATCAAATGTGATGAGCGTTCTTCTCGGTATGAAAAAAATCACAGACTGCATTCGAGAAACCAAACAGTTTGATGTATTGCCCTCTACATTAAGTCTTGCAAAACTCTCCAAATACAATCCAGATTCTAGTAGTCTTTGCCTTCAATTCAAAAGAGCATTAGAAGAAGTACGAAATAAATATAAATTTGTAATCATTGATACACCGGGCTCAGCAAAACATGAACTGACCACCGCCATCTATAATTCAGAGTTGATTTTAATTCCTGTGACTCCTAGCAAATGGACCATTCGAGCTGTAAATTTACTTCTGGATGAAATCACTCAGACGGAAACTATTTTTAGTCAAAAGAAAAAAATTGCCTTTGTGCCGTCATGGTTTGGGACTTCCAAAAAACATAGAGACTTACTGGACAAATTGAAACAAATCGAAGAGATTCCTTGTTTAGCAGAAATTCCAAAATCAGAAACTATCAAAACGAAAACAGAAAAACAAGAGAGTTTAAAAAAAGATAGCAATGCTTGGCACGCCTTTGATTTGTTAGCAGACGAATCAATTGCCTTGGTTGATCCTGAGAATTCGATTCATTCTATGAAGCCGTAATCGTTACTAAAAAGTAAAAACGTAACGTAGTTCTGTCGTAACTTTAGTGATAGATCTATTCTGTATGATGCGTTTTTGATGTTTGATTTTTTTTACGTTCTTCTGCGATTCCTTGGATGTGTTTGGCAAAGCCAGGGTGGTGCTTTAAAATTTCTGCAAACCGATCCTTTCCTAAAGTATACACATCACAAAAAGAACCGGCTTTGATTGTTGCTGTTCTTAAAGAATCATCGATCAAACTCATTTCTCCAAAAAAGGAACCTGAATTGAGTGTCGCAAGAATTTCTCCGGTTTTTTCTTTAATGACTTCCACATGGCCTTTGGACAAAAAATACATATTATGAGGCACATCACCTTCTCTAAAGATAACATCACCTTTCATGTAAAAAGCAGGTTTCAATTCTAAAACAACTTCTCTTTTTAATTCTTCTGGTGCGTTTTTAAAAAAAGGAACAACAGAAATCAAATGGTTATGCAAAAACATGGATACATCAATTTTGATACCGGAAGGAAGTTGGTCCCAAATTTCTGATTCATCAATTCCGTGTTTATTTTCCCAAAGATTTACATAGTAGGAACGGATTCGGTTGGCAAGGTTAGGTGGTAATTTTTTGTATTTGATAAAGCTATCAATGGTATTTAACTTTTCTTGGAAAGATACACGTGAAATATCCAAGTTGGAAAGTAGGGTGGCAATATTACCGATGACATAACCATAAATACCAACTCCTAAAATCATCACTCCCATTGTGTAAATTGTTTGGCTGTTAGTTACAGGTGTGATGTCTCCGTAACCAATCGTAGTGAGAGTTGTCACGGACCAATAAAGAGCACGTATATATCTTGTGGTCATATCTTTATCTGCTAAAAATTCGGGTCCAAGATGGATCCATCCGCAGGCCACCCAGTGAGCAAATAGACTTGTCCAATACACAAAAAAGATCAACCGAAAGGTCATGGGATTGATTACTTCAATGAGTCTAAATCGTTCATCTGAATCAGCCCCTAATGCCAATAGTCTAAGAGATTTAAAAAGTTCAAAAACACGTACGGAGCGGAGAAGCCTTAAGATCTTCAAACTATCGGTAACACCGAAGTATTGGAAAAAAAATCCTCCAAATAGGTCAAAAGGAAAGGCTGATAAAAAGTCGACTAAAAACCAACTGCGTAAATAAGTTTTGGATACGATCTTTCGATTTTGAATGAGGAGTCTGTCTTTTAAAATGGCGGTGTTAAAATTAAGGAGGACATCAATTCCAAATATGATTTGGATTCCTCTTTCAAAGTAGTTCACTCCAGCCGAAAGTTTATAGTGAAACACTAAACGGATGGGAACTTCGATGGCAAAATAGGTAATACAAATAAAAACAAAAAGATCCCAGATCCGTTTGTATGGAGAGTTTGGATGGATCATAGTTACAGTATCGACATTGGTAAGTTTTATATTTGCCTTCTTTTAAAGAAAAAAAATCCTGAATGGAAAAGAGGTGATTATGTTCGGTGGAGCGGGTGGAAACAAGTTTGATATGCTCAAACAAATGAAAAAGATGCGGTCGCAGGTTAAAACTATGGAAAAGGAACTTGCGGGTCTCAATTTTGTAGGAATTTCAAAAAACAAACTGCTTTCGGTCACTTTGGATGGAAAATTCCAGATGAAATCCATCCAGATAGAAGATGAATTAATCGAAAAAAAAGACAAAAACCTGCTAGAAAAATCCATTCAGGAAGCTTATACCAAGGCTTTGCAGGACGCCCAAGCGGGGGCCGCAAAACAAATGCAGGCTATGGGTGGTTTTCCGGGACTTGGAATGTAATTTTTTAGAACAAATCTAAAATAGAAAGCCTACAAACACTGTAGGCTTTTTTGTAACAACCAAAGGGACCAAGTAGTCCCTTTTTTTATGTCTGAAGAAAATTAGGTAGCGGGAACGATTTCCACTTCCACTCGACGGTTGGATCCATCTTTTGGATCTGTACCTTTAAGCGGGGTTGAAGATCCAAGGCCTTGGACAGAACCGATTCGTTTGCTTTCAACACCATTCTCTATAATTGCATTTTTTGCAGTGACAGCACGGTCTTGGGAAAGTCTTTGGTTTAGATCTTCTGCACCTGTTCTGTTGGCATGTCCAGAGATATTGATTTTAGTTTCAGGATAAGCTGCAAGTGCTTCAGCCAATTTGTCAATGTTCTCTTTTCCTTTCCCTTTTAGGTCAGCTTTTCCGTCTTCAAACGCAATTCCGCCGTCCATAGAAGCAGTGAGGGCAACGGTTTCTCCGCCTTTTTCACTTTTTGTAAGAGTGATTCCTTGTTTTTTCATTTCTTCGGCCATGTTATCATACATAGTGTTGAGATAAAAACCAGTTCCAAGCCCTGCCAAACAACCTGCACCTAAACCAATAATCTTACCTTTGTTTTGCGGTTTCTTTTTTTCCATTGCCAAAGATTCTTTGATTTGTCTTTGGAAATCGTTCTTTTTGTTTTTAGTATCTTTTTTTCGTTGTGCCTCATCATAAACAGCACCAAGAGCAAGTCCTACACCACATCCAATGGATGTACTTAAGATTAATCTTTTTGTGTTGTCGGAAAGTCCACAAGAGATTGTGGAAAGTAATGATAGGGAAAGAATTCCAGAGATAATTTGTTTCAAAGTGATTGTCCTCGCTTACACTCTCTATAAGTATAAGGACAAATTCTGAAGAAATCCTCCCTGTTTGCAAGGAGGATTTCTGTTTCTTTTTTGATCGGATTAGTATCTGTCCGTGAGGAGTTTTACTACGGATTCCGGTCGGAGGTTTGCTTGTGCGAGCATTGCCACTCCTGATTTGGTTAGGATTTGGTTTTTAGAATATTCGACCATTTCCGTAGCCATATCAGCATCCCTTACTTGCGATTCAGCTGAAACAATGTTCACATAGTTGTTACTAAGTGATTTCAAAGTTAAATCCAATCGATTGTAATAGGCACCAAGGTCAGACCGCAGACGGTTGACTTTGGTAATAGCATCATCCAGAACTTGGAGTGAATCGGAAGCTTTGTTTGGAGTTGACAAAGTCAACTTATTTCCAGCTTGTTTCAGTTTCAAAGAAGAACTAGTCATCGTGTTGATGTAGAGTTCAATTTTCTCTGTCCCGTTTGCACCCACTTGCAAGGTCATTGGATTTTTGGAAGAACGTGAAAACCGTCCATCCAATGGTTTGATTTTATTAAACTCTGCAGAAGTTCCGATCCTTTCCACTTCTTCGACAAGTTGGGATACTTCTAATTGGACTAGTTTTCTGTCTTCGTTAGAATATATTCCGTTTGAAGATTGAACGGAAAGCTCACGTAACCTCTGTAAGATAGAGTTTACTTGATCTAAAGATCCTTCGGTGACCTGAAGGAACGACATACCATCCTGGGTATTTCGCTCTGCTTGGCCGAGTCCTCGAATTTGTGATCTTAATTTTTCGGACACTGCGAATCCCAAGGAATCATCCCCTGGTCTGTTGACTCGCATACCGGTTGCTAGGTGTTCCATAGACTTGTCCATGTCACGGCCCGTATTTGTGAGCGCTCGTTTTGCCACAAGCGCGCTGATGTTGTGATTGATAATCATTGTCACACCCTCCTGTGTGTCCATGACCCGCCTGTTTCCCTACATGCGGAGAAAAGTCAAAAAATCACTGCCCAGGAAATCCGTTCCATCGAGAAGAGAAGGGGTTGCCTGCCCTTGGTTCTTCTATGAATTTTGCCTTTTCAGATGATTCTATACTAGAAAACTAAGGTCTGTAAAGAAAATTTAAGCTCTAAAGGAGTGGGAAATTGAAAATCTACACCAAATTCGGAGATGGTGGCCAAACCTACCTTGCCTCCGGCATCAAAGTTTCTAAAACAGATAGGCGGGTTGATCTTTACGGAAGTTGTGACGAATTGAATAGTACGATCGGGCTTGCACTTTCTTTCACGAAAGACTTAAAGTTCGAACCTGATTTTTTAAATTACTTAAAAGGTATTCAAAGTTTCCTTTTTGAGATTGGATCAGAGCTTGCGGGTTATGTGCCAAAAGAATCAAAGGAAGGAACGGTTGTTTTGCGATCTGATGTGGATAGTTTAGAAAAAGAAATTGATCGGCTCATGGAAAAGCTTCCTGAGATTAAGTTCTTTATTTTACCTGGTGGAAGTTCCGTAGCAAGCAGTTTGCATATAGCTCGTACCATTTGTAGAAGATTGGAACGAGATCTTCTCGTATACATTGAGTCTGGTGGAGTGATCCATACCGATTTAAGAATTTATCTCAACCGCCTTTCTGATTATCTTTTTGTTGCGGCAAGGTTTGCCAACTTTTCTACTGGAAATGAGGAAACCATTTGGAAAAGCAGAACGAAACCCAACTAAACAGGCACCCAAGAGGGATAACCCCACTATTTCTCACAGAGATGTGGGAACGTTTGAGTTATTATGGGATGCGGGCGCTGCTTGTTTTGTATCTAGTGAAATCTTTGGGATTTTCTGATGCCGACGCGGGTGCCGTTTATGCGTTTTATACTAGTTTTGTTTATTTAACTCCTGTTATTGGTGGATATTTAACTGACAGGTTCCTTAGTTATCAATTTGCTATTTATTTGGGTAGTTTTTTAATGTTATGCGGACATATCTCGCTAGCATTTTCAGGACTCCCTTTTTTTTATTTAGGCCTTGTTTTACTCGCTCTGGGAAATGGTTTTTTTAAACCCAATATGTCTACGATCTTTGGTAGATTATACAATGAAAAACAAAATTTACGGGATAGTGGATTTACTATTTTTTATATGGGGATCAATTTAGGCGGTTTACTTGGTCCCATCATCTGTGGTAGTTTAGGAGAAAGGGTCGATTGGCATTTGGGTTTTTTATCCGCTGGTGTAGGTATGGCCGTAGGAATGATCGTATTTTATTTTGGAAGTCGAAGACTGCCTGATTCCATTTGGGAAAAACAAAGTAGTTTGCCTAGGACATCTAATTCTAGTTCGGTGGACAAGAAAACACAATCAAAAATTTTACTCATTGTTTTACTTTCTTTTTTTAGTATTTTCTTTTGGATGGCATTCGAACAAATGGGTTCTTCTCTTAACCTATTTGCTTTAAGAAACACAGATCGTAATTTATTCGGGTTTAATATTCCTGCTTCTGTTTTACAGTCGATTAATCCTTTGTTCATTCTTCTTTTTGGTCCTATTGTTTCATTGTTTTGGACAGCTCTATCAAAAAGGAATAAAAATCCAAACCCGGTACTAAAGTTTGTTTTGAGTTTGGTCTTACTGGGTATTGGTTTTCTTGTTATGGTGGTTGCTGCCAGTTTTGCCGAAACTGGAGTTTCTGTTTCCATTTTGTTTTTAGTTTTTGTCTATTTTTGGAATACCTTAAGTGAGCTCTGTCTTTCTCCGGTGGGTTTGTCCTTTGTCAGTCAAATGGCACCAGCACAGTATGCCTCTCTTCTTATGGGGATTTGGTTTTTATCCAATGCATTTGGGCACTATGCCGCCGGAATTTTGTCTGGGTACCAAAACCAATGGGGAAGTATGAAAAACTTTTACGGTTTCTTTGTGATTTGTTCTTTTTCTGGTGCCTTGCTTTTATATGGAATTTATTCTATAAAGAAAAAAACTATTTTAGGTTTGTTAGAAGGCAAAAAAGAAGATAAATCCATCCTCGCAAATTAAACTAACCCTTAGTTTCTAAGACCAAGGCTTCTATCTCCTCAAACTTTTCTTCGCCGGCAAGTTGGATTACTTGTTCTGCTAGAAGTTTTGCCTTCCATGTTGAAATCTCTTGTACTTTTTCTGCTACTTCCCGCATGAGAGGGAGAGCGGAACTCAAGTCCCGAAATCCGAGCCCTATTAAAACTGCGGTAAACATAGGATCACTTCCTATTTCCCCACAAATGCTGATAGGTTTTTTTTGGGTATTGGCAACGTCGGCAATGTTTTTTAACAATAATAAAAAAACTACTTGCCAAGGATTATAAAGATCTCCCACCAAATGATTGTTACGTTCTACTGCCAGTAAGTATTGTAAAAGGTCATTGGTTCCCACACTGTAGAAGTCAACATGATTTCCAAGAAAAGGTAAATTCAGTGCACAAGCAGGAGTTTCCACCATAATTCCGAATGGGATTTTTTTTGTGATGGCAAGTCCGGTTTGTTTTAGTTCTTCCAGACACTCATTAAACAAAGCTTTAGTTTGTAAAATTTCAGAACGTGTTGTGATCATAGGAAGCATGATCCTCATAGTGCCAAATTCACTGGCACGAAGCAGT
Organism: Leptospira soteropolitanensis; assembly: GCF_026151655.1. Taxonomy (GTDB): domain Bacteria; phylum Spirochaetota; class Leptospiria; order Leptospirales; family Leptospiraceae; genus Leptospira_A; species Leptospira_A soteropolitanensis. The sequence goes on from NZ_JAMQPN010000002.1 coordinate 64,983, forward strand.
GCCCTTAATTGTTCTTTAAAAAAGTGAGGGTGGCGGAGGAGGTAACGAATCCCCCTATTTCCAAGGAAAGGATTTTCTTCTTCGTATCCATTTTCCATTTTATCGGCACCAATGTCCCAAACTCGGAAAGTGACAGGCCTGCCTACCATTTTTAGTAAAATTCGTTTGTATACTATATACTGTTCTTCCTCAGTGGGTTTGAATTCTACATAACGAATAAAAAGTATTTCTGTGCGAACAAGACCTATACCATCTGCTCCTTGTTCAAACGCTAAGTCCACTTCATCTTCGGAATCTATATTGGCACGAAGGGAAAACTTCTTTCCATCTCTCGTTTTGATTTCTTTGGGGCCGTCGCTGATTTCTCGCACTGGTTGGGATTTATGGATATCACTTTTGATTCCTGCCAGTTTGATTTCATCAATGCCGGGAGAGCGATTTAATATTCCTTTAGTTGCATCGAGTAAAATATAGTCATCGTCTTCTACGTGTGAGGTGATGTTTTTTAAACCTACAATCGTTGGGATTCCATAGTTTCTTGCAATGATGGCAGTATGTCCTGTTTTTCCCCCAAAATCAGTTGCAATGCCTCTAAGTTTTGATTTTCCCAGTTGGATCATCTCGGAAGGAGTAATTTCTTTGGCAATGAGGATGACATCGTCTGGAATTTTGGTTTGGTCACTTGTTTTATCAGGGTAGAGGTTGGATTCGATTCTTTTTCCAATATCTAAAATATGGTCTGCACGTTCCCGGAAAAATTCATCAGGGATGGATTGGAATTCGTCATACAAGGAACTAACTGCGGTTTCAAGGGCAAGACCCGCTGATTCGTTGTTTTGTGCGATCCTTTCGAAGACGCGCGCTCGAAAGAGTGGGTCGTTCAGAAAAACAATTTGGGATTCTAAAATTTCAGAAAGTTCTCGGTTGGATTTTGACTTTTGTACTAAGTCATTTAAGTCTTCCTCTGTTTTGAGGAGCCCTTTTTTTAAAAGTTCAACTTCTTCTTTGATTTCATCAGGAGTGAGATCTGTTCGGTCTTCGCGTTTCCGTTTGGATTGTTTCCAACGAAAAACTTTCCCATAAACGGTGCCTGGATAGGCGGAAATGCCTTTGAATGTGGTTTTTTCTTCCATCCGTCCCCTTTGCCAAAAATACTTTCGGTAAGGCTTTGTTTGGAAAGTAAAAAACGACGGATTCTAACGGACTGCTTGTTTTTTGGCAAAAAGTGGGACTCTTTTGCTCTTGAACTGGGTGAGTTCGTTGCCTGTGACTTGGCTCATAATGCATTTGGCAAGTGAGATGTCTAGGGCATGTCCCGCTTTAGATGCGATCAAGTGGCCACGGAAAGGTCTTCCCATCACTGCCAAATCGCCAATCAGATCCAGAATTTTGTGGCGAACACATTCATTGTCATAACGAAGTGTATCGTTTAAATACCCATCATCTGTGAGAACTACAGCATTGTCGAGTGATCCACCCATAGCAAGGCCTCTTGCTTGGAGGGCTTCCACATCTTTCAAAAACCCAAAAGTTCGGGCAGGCAAGATATCTGTTCCTAAAATGGATTCGTCAAGAGTGGTGGTGTAGGATTGGCCTCTGAGGAGGGGATGGTTGAAATCGATGCTATAAGTGACTTTTAGTTCATCGGAAGGAAGCATGACCAGGTATTTGTCCCCGTCCACAACCCAAATGGGGTTTCCAATGGTAATGGGTTCGATCGTTTCGTCTAGAACTCGGATTCCAGCGGAACGGATTCCTTCCCAAAACGGCAGGGAGGATCCATCCATAATCGGAACTTCTACAGAATCAATTTCGAAAATACAATCGGTAATGCCTAAGGTGTGGACTGCTGCGAGAAGGTGTTCGATGGTTTGCACTCGGTTGGAACTTCCATCCCCGATGGTTGTGGCATTACTTGTGTCGACCACATGGTCGAGAGAGACAGGGATTCGGATTTTTTGGGTCCCTTTGTAGAGGTAAAAGATAAGTCCCGTATTTGCTTCTGCTGGATGGAGCCGTAAAGTCACCATTTTTCCGGAATGTACGCCAATTCCCCTAAGTGTGATGGAGTTTTGGATCGTTTTTCTGTGTATTGCCGTTACCATATTCAGTTCCTACTTACAAATTTGTAGGAAAGGGGGTTCGGACAATTCCAAAACCGGAGCCCCAAGTCAAAAAAATGTCTCCTTTTTACAACAGTGTGGCGGGAATGCCACGGCCTCATTTTGTGCGCCAAACTAAAAGATTTTACTACAAAGGGGACCGTATTTTACGTGTTAGTGCTTAAAAAGCACTGAGAGCCGACCGAATGAAACTGGTCACAGGGGCTTGTTCTCTGGTATCCTCCAAACCTTCTCGGAGTTCTTTTAAAACCACTTGGGCATCGCCGAGAGTTGTGTTTACCGACTTGTGAACATCACTTTCATTGATGAGTTTTCCAAGAGTCCCTTGGCCTTCATTGATTTTTCCTGTGATACCCGCAATGTTTTGGACGGTTTTACGAATATCCGCACGGTTCTCCGCAATGAGTTCTGAAAGAGATACAAGTGGATCCTGGGTGACTTTTCCTTGGATAGGGATTATTTTTCCAGACCGAGGAGAAATCTCCACTTTGGTGAGAGCGGGTTCAGTCATGATGTACTCTTTGGTTTTGGGATCTACAGGAAACTTGGATCCTGGATCGAGAGAGACCACACGACCCGATAGTAAACTTTCGTTTTTGATCGTGATTTCATAGTTTGAGAAAAGTTGCACTTTGCCTTTCAAAAGAAGAGTGAGTTCCACCTTGGTTCCGATTCCGGTTTCTCCTTCGGGAAGTAGATTTCCAAATTCATCAATTTGCACCAATCGGATTTTGGAAACATAACCAAAGGGAACTCCGTGGATGGTGACCTTGTTTCCAATTTTGATTCCTTCTGCATCGGGAAAGTAGACGGGAAGTTGGTACCCGGATTTTTGGAAGGGCCCCCCTTCTGTGACAATGGTAAAATAACCCACGGCTACTAGAGAAAAAACAAATAAAAGACCAACGATAAGAGCGCGACCTGCGGTAGGCATTCCCTAAAAAACTCCTGGAGTCATAGGCAAAGTCAATTGGATTTTCCTTTTTTTAAATCAGAATGATCAAGAATCATTGGACCGACCGTGTTTCCATGTATGAACTGTTGGATGACGGGATTCGTTGATTTTTGGATTTCCTCTGAAGTTCCACAAAACTGCACTTTGCCTTCGTAAAGGAAACTAATCCGATCGGCTATTCTGTAAGCAGAGTTCATATCATGTGTGACCACTATGGATGTTAGACCTAATTCCTTTTGTAAACGAATGACTAAATCATTGATGACATTGGACATCACCGGGTCAAGACCAGAGGTAGGTTCATCGTATAACACGATTTTAGGTTGCGAAGTGAGAGCGCGTGCAAGGCCCACTCGTTTTTTCATCCCCCCAGAAATATTGCTGGGTAAGGTATCTTTGGCAGGAACTAAATCGAGCCATTTTAACTTTTCCATAACAATACGATCCAGTTCTTCTCCCGATGCAATTTTATGTTCCCTGAGGGGAAGTGCTACATTTTCATAGACAGTGAGCCAGTTGATGAGTGCTCCTGATTGGAATAACACTCCCAGTTTGGATCTTAGTTCCTCTCTTTTCTTTTCGCTCGCATTGACAATCGACTCACCAAAAATCTGGCAATCTCCTTCATCTGGATCAAGGAGTCCCGTGATATGTTTGAGACTAACTGATTTTCCCGTTCCCGAAGGCCCAAGGATGACCATTGTTTCGCCTTGTTTGACGGTTAAGTTCATTCCTTGTAAGATCTTTCGTTTACCAAAAGCTTTATGGACGTTTTTCATTTCAATAGCAAAGGGTTCCATAATATCCTTCATTTATAAAATAAAGCGGTGAGCACATAACCAGAAAAAATAACCATTAAAAACGAGGTGACTACAGCCTTTCTTGTAGTTTGCCCCACACCAATGGCACCACCTTCCGTCCTAAGTCCCTGACTACAAGAGATGGTTGAGATGGAAAGTCCAAATACATATCCTTTGAGAAGTCCCACATATAAGTCTTTTAATCCTGGAACGGAAGATATGCGGTAGTATACATCTTGGAAATAACTGATCATATCAATTCCGAGTTGGAAATGACCCACGATTCCACCACCTAATATTCCTAATGCGGCAGAGTAAACACATAGCACAGGAACCATAATTGAGAACCCAACAATCCTCGGTAGTACAAGATACCTGATCGGACTAATTGACATTACTTCCAAAGCATCAATTTCTTCTGAAACTTTCATGGTTCCGATTTCAGCAGCCATTGCTGAACCCACTGAAGCGGCCAAGATGAGGGACGTCATAAATGGAGACATCTCGCGAGTGAGTGTGATCGTAAGTAAAAGTCCAATTTGTCCCTCTGCTCCAAAATCGCGAAGTCCAAGGCCAGTGTTTAGTCCAAGGATCATTCCTGTGAAAACAGAAACAATCGAAACAACAAACAAAGAACCAACTCCTGCGATAAACATTTGTTCTAAAATTTCTTTTCTTTTGAAATAAAGGTGGTGGGATTGTCCCACAGCACGAAAGAGTAAGAGGACTGTATAGCCGATTGCATAGAGTATTGGTTCCAAGGTTTTGGAATAAATGCGTCTCATATTTCCCACCAAAAGAGTTTGAATTTGTTTTTAGTTTCTCTGGTATCAATTCCTAAAAATCCGTATAAGAAATCATATCGAAACCCAGTTTGTGATTTTGAATACTCTACGAGTAAAGGAATATGAATATGAGTTTCTTCTTCTGTCCAACGATGTGTGTAAAGTCTTGTGATTAGGTGCAAACGTTTTTCCCCATTGGATGATCTTTTGTATTCAATGATAGAAAAGATCGGTTCCCAAACATCTTCCATTACTTCAAAACGAACAGGTATAATAGCGAGGCTATTCCAACCAAAATTTCCATTGGGATCCTTATGATAACGAAAGAGCGGCCAAAATTTTATGTAATAATCTTCTCTGCCAGTTTGCACAAATTCGCTTTTCATCCTGGAATAAAATGGTAAAATGAAATGAGAAGTCGATTTTAAGTGTGAAGTATTTTGCGTCAAACGAATGTAAAATGGTGAAATAAACTCTGCTTCTTTATTGGCAAAGTAGGAATAACCGTAAAAAGGAAAAAATACAAGTTTTTCCGTATCTTTTTTTTCTGAAGTTGTGTATTGGAAAAAAATAAAGAGGGCCGTGTAATTTGTTTGGCCTGTTTTTTTATCATATCCATAAGAAAATAAAGAATTTAAGATGGGGAACCAAAGAAAGGCTCTACTTTTCATATTCCCATCCCGAGAATCTTTACTATTATAGAATGGGAAAAAAATAGAATATGAGGTTGGTTCTTTTTTATCCAACTTTTCTTCTCCCCATTGGAAAAATGGCCAAAGAAAAGATTTTCGTACGTATTTTCCTTCATGTTCCTTTTTAGAATAAATGGGAAAAATGCGAAGGTCATTCCTTGTTTCTGATCCTCCCCACATCACCAAGGGCCAAAGGATGGATTTTGCTTCATATGTTTTATATTTCCATTCCGAATAAACAGGAAATAAAACATAACTTAGTTCTTGGTAGGAGAGTTTGTTTCTAATTTTTCCATAGATGGGAAAAACACTGAAATAGTTTTCTCTTTGTGATTCACCCTTTCCCCAAATCAATAGGGGAGTAAAAAGAATATCTTCATCTGCATCACCTTCTTCGTGTTTGAATCCAGTTCCGCTAAATATAAATAAAGAGGACCAGGTATACCAATAATTGGTTTCTTCTTTGTAATAAAGAGGTGATAAATAACTCTTAAAGCGAAAAGCATAGGTTTTGTCTTGGAAACCTAAATAAAAAGGGCGAATTGCTAAATAACTTTGGCGTCCTCTATTTTCAGACTCGTATAAAAACCAAAATTGATGGTAATTGGATTTGATGTCTTCTGTAAAGGAATTAGGAAGTTTGGCAGAAATTCCAGAACTGAGAAAGAGAAGACAAAAAACAATTCCTAATTGAATTTTAAAGCGGGAATCCACGTAATTTCAATATCTTCAAGTTTCTATAAAAGGAATCAAGTGATTTCATGATCCAAACCAAAATCGCACTACTTTTCGGAGGAATCTCCGGAGAACATATCATTTCCATTCGTTCTTCCTATTTCATTTTCAATACAATTGATCGGGACAAATACCAAGTTTGTCCTATTTATATTGACCAATCGGGAAAATTTTGGATTCCAACAGGAAAAGATCCCGTGTATCCAGATCCTACAGGTAAATCAGAATCTGAATTTTTGAATGCGTTTTCTTCTTTAAACCAAATTGGAAACTCATCTACTGGTGCGGATTTATTAGAATATGGATTTCAGGCCGCCTTTTTGGGGTTACATGGTGGTGCTGGCGAAGATGGTAGAATTCAAGGATTCCTCGATGTTTTAGGGATTCCTCATACGGGGTCGGGAGTTTTGGCTTCGGCTCTCGCTATGGACAAATTTAGAGCCAATCTTTTGTTTCAAACCATCGGTATCCCGGTAGCTCCTTTTGTGGAATTAGAAAAAGGCAAAACAGATGCAAGAAAGATCCTTTTAAACCTTCCTTTTGAATTTCCAGTTTTCATCAAACCAACGCTTGGTGGTTCAAGTGTCAATACAGGAATGGCAAAAACTCCTGAAGAGGCAATGGTACTTGTGGATAAAATCTTTGTTACTGAAGATCGCGTACTGATCCAAAAACTCATTTCCGGAACTGAGGTTTCGATTGGAGTTTTGGAAAAAAAGGAAGGTGGGAAAAGAATTCCTTTTGCTTTAGTGCCTACAGAGATCCGTCCCAAATCGGAATTTTTTGACTTTGAAGCCAAATATACAAAAGGGGGAAGTGAGGAAATCACTCCTGCACCTGTAGGTGAGGAAATCACAAAAAAACTACAAGAGTATACTTTGCAATGTCATGAAATCTTGGGATGCAAAGGTTATTCACGAACAGATTTTATTATTAGTGAGGGAGTTCCTTATGTTTTAGAAACGAATACCCTACCTGGAATGACTGGAACGAGTCTGATCCCACAACAGGCCAAAGCACTGGGGATAGATATGAAAAATGTATTTACTTGGCTTCTGCAACTGGCGCTTTCCTAGGAAAAAAATACATTCCAATTAAGATCGCGATAAGACTGGCAATGGTTCCGTAAAAGTGACTTGTCATATCGTCTCCGTATATTTCGAGAAAAAGCCAGGTGACAATGCCTACAAATAGAGAAAAAAGCGCAGACCTTTCGTCTGCCTTTTTACTCATAAGCCCAAAAACCATTGGGATGAAAAGTGTCACAAGAGAAATGCCTCCGGAATCTTCTACCAATGCATAAATGGATGGTTTTCCCACTGCCAATAAAAAGGAAATTCCAGCTATGATAAGAACCGAAGTCCTAGAAAGTAAAAGGAGTTTCTTATCATTCATATCTTTAAATGCGTATTTTAGAATATTCTCAGATAAAATAGAAGAAGGAGCAAGGATTGCTCCGGATGCCGTAGAAAGAATCGCAGAGATTAATGCAGAAAAAAATAAAACTTGGATCCAAGGACTAGAAAACTTGGAAATCATAGTAGGAATAAGAAGTTGTCCTGTGTCGGAATTTAAATCAAAATCGGGAAGTAAACTTTTGGCATGAAGCCCTAAAAATAAAGGAATCAGCGCAAATAACAAATAGAAAATGGAAGACAAATAAGAAGCAGAAATGGCAACTTTTTCCGATTTAGCTGACATCACTCGTTGGAAAATATCTTGTTGTGGTAAAGAACCAAATCCTACTACCATCCATGCAGATAAATACAAAGTCCAAGCGTGGAAATTGGATTCAGGAAAAAATCGAAAAAAACCATCTGGTTTTTCTTGGATCGATGTCCATATAGGTTTTATATCATTTAACTCAAATATGACGATGACTAGACCCACTATGATAGAAATGGATTGGAAAAAATCTGTTAACGAAACAGACCACATTCCCCCTAAATAAGTATAAAAAACAACAAGGCAAGCGCCTATGACTATGGCAGTGAATTGGTTGATCCCAAAAAGAATTTGTACCATAATGCCAAGGGCAACAAATTGCGCGGCCACCCAACCAAAGTATGAGAAGATAAGGCAGATTCCGGCAATAAACTCCATTTTTTTTCCGTACCGGTTTCTATAAAAGTCACCGAAAGTAAGAATCTGCATTCGGTAGAGATACTTAGCAAAGATAAGGCCTAACAAAAAAAGACATAGGGCTCCACCAAAGGGATCTTGGATGACAGATAAAAATCCACCTTTTGCAAATTCAACGGAAGAACCAAGAATGGTTTCACTTCCAAACCAAGTGGCAAAGAGAGCTGCTGTGGATATAGGGAGGGGTAAGCTTCTTCCTGCTAATATAAAGTCTTTAGAATTTTTAACTTTTTTTGCGGCATAAACTCCAATGGCAATGGTTATGAATAGGTAACCAACAATGAATACTGCTTGGAAACTCATTCTTTAAAATAGATCTTCTTCCAGTGGTTTTGACACAGATTCTTCTTTCTTTTTTTTGACTGTTGCTTTCACTGTTTCACCAGTTGGTGCTTTCGACAAAAATTCGATTTTTGCTTCTGCGTCTACAAGTCTTTCGGAACAAACTTTTTTTAATTCCATTCCACGCTCATAAGCCGTAATAGAATCTTCTAAAGAAAGAGTTCCCCTTTCTAATTTTTCAGCGATGTCCTCTAATTCGCGAAGTGCTTCTTCAAAGCTAACTGTCTTTTTCTCTGCCATTTTGAATTCCTATATTTTATCTTTTACTTCAACCAGAAGTTTTCCATCAGAAAGGAATACTTCCAAACTTTCGTTTTTTGACACATTATGAATGGATGAAATCACTTGTTTGTTTTGATTCCGAACCACAGAATACCCACGTTTCAAAGTACCAAGTGGAGAAAAGTGATCTAGTCTTTGTTCGGCGAGTGTGAATTTATTTCGAATTCTTTCTAAATAGGATTTCCAATTCTGAGAAAGATGGTCGAAACGTTGGAATTCACTTTGTTTTCGAACTAAATAGTTTTTTCCGAGTAAGGAAATTTTTGTCATAAGCTCATCAAGGTGAGTGGATCTAGTTTCTAGAAGTGTTTTGGGATTTTGGAAGACAGGTCTTGTGGAAACACCCATCCATTTTTCTTTTCCCACACGAATAACATTGGTTAACGCTGATTTTAACCTTTCTTCCATTTCATCGAGTCGAATGAGTGTATCCGAAACATTGGGAATGGCAAGTTTTGCTGCTGCCGTTGGGGTTGGGGTCGTTGCATCTGCTGCAAGATCCGTAAGCACTCGATCGATTTCATGTCCGACTGCTGAAATAATCGGAATTCGAGAATTATAATAAGCCATTACAACAGATTCTTGGTTAAAAGCCATTAAATCTTCAAAGGAACCGCCGCCGCGTCCTGCAATGATCACATCTACTTCCCATTTTGGGTCGTTGATTTCTCGGATGGCTTCTATTATAGAGGCTTCAGCTCCATCTCCCTGGACAAGACAGGGGGAAATGAGAATTTGTATGGAAGGATTTAGATCAGTCGCAATACGAATGATGTCTTCGACTGCCGCACCTTTGGGAGAAGTAACAATGCCAAGTCGCTTTGGAAATTTTGGCAAAGGTCGTTTGTGTGTGGCATCAAAGATACCTTTCTCGAGTAGGGCTTTTTTTAATTTCTCAATTTTGAGAAGGATGTCTCCTTCACCAATCTCTTCAATTTTTTGAACAGTTAAACTATAGTAACCACCTGGTTCATAGACAGATATAGAACCATAAACTAAAATCTCCATTCCATTACGAAGCGGTGTCCCCTTATAATTTTTAGCTTGGAAGGAAAAAAATGCACATTTAATCACACTTGTCGTATCTTTTAGAGAAAAATAAATATGACCTGAACTGTTGGTTTGGGAATGATTGGAAATTTCCCCACGAACCCAAATATTTTTAAATTCGGATGAGTCTTGGAGTTTTGTTTTAATGAGGCGGTTGACCTCACTTACACTGAGAGATGAATCTACCTGTTCCATTTATAAATTTTGAAACCGTGTTTCTCTAAAAATTTTCCAAAAATCCCAAAGGATAATGACGAGTGTTAATGCCATTGGGCCAATGATAATCCCTGCAACACCAAACTCTTGTAAACCGCCAATAAGAGACAAAAAGATTAGAAAAGGATGTGTTTTTAGTTTTTTATCCAAAATTTTTGGTTTTACTAAGTTTTCTAAAATCAAATAACTAGCACCACCCGCGATCATAAAAAGAATACTTCCTGTCCAGTTTTCTTGTACTAAACCAATATAAAGTCCAATGGGCAACCAAACAACAGATGTTCCTACCACAGGAATTAAGGAAAAAATTGTCGCAATACTAGAAAGTAAAAACTTATTCGAAACGGATGTGAAGAGTAACAAAATATAGATTAGGGCACCTTGTAATAAAGAAATAAAAAGGTTACCCATCATCACAGTTCGAATTGCCTCTTCAATTCGTCTTCCTAACCTTTCTTCTATTTCTGTTGGAAATGGTAACAAAACAAAAAGTGCATGTTCCATCCGACTTCCTTCTTTATATAAAAAGAAAAGTAATATGAAGGTAAAAAAAGCATTAAAGATGATGGCACCAGGAACTTCAAAAGAACCAAGTAAAAAACCAGAAGAGTTTTTTAGTAAACTATATATGGAATCTAAATTAAGAATATCCATATGTTGACCAACATATTCTCGGTACATCAAAGGTAGTTTGATCCAGAAAAATTCATTTTCTGTGAAAAAATCCGTTAACATCGGACTGTTTAATAACAAGGCAACGATGGATTCTTCTGTGAGTTGGTTTCTAATGTAACTAACCAAGTTTAAGGATTCACGAATTAATGTGGATACAATGAGATAAGAAGGAATAAAAACTCCCGCAAGCATTATAATCACCATAATATAAGGAGAGAGTCCGTGAAACTTAACACCTAAAACATTCTTCAGTTTTTTGTGAGTTTTTCTTGTGGTAAGATAAAACAGAAGTGCAAGAAAACTTGCCCAAAGAAAGGGTTTGAATACGAAAAATAAAGTAAGACAAGTCCCAATAAAAATGGCACTCAGTAAAAGATAGACAATGATTTCGTTTTTATTTTTTATCCAATTCATAATTAGTAACTGGAATGTTTTTTAAAATAGAACCGAATGTAATGAGTGGAACTTCCACTATCGGAAATCATAATAGAAAGGGACTTTTTAATAAATCCTTCCAACAAATAGGTAATTTCGCCGTTGTTTTCGCTTTGATCAATTAGTTTCCAATCCCCCTGGGCTGCTCTTGTTTCGATTCGTTTGCGAATATTTTCTATACTTTCCTCTGTTTCCATAAGAAGGTAAGCTTCTTTGGTATGAATATGGCTAGTTTTGAATTCACTCGATTGTAAAAATTTAAGTTTTTCAGGAAAGAAGGACTGAGGAAATGCCGGGGGTGCGTTTGTTGGATTTCTAGAAACTATGATTTGATCAAAACGGTAGATTTCTGTTTGGGTCGTGGGAGTACAGGACCAGAGAATCAATAGTAAAAATGGTAAAAATCGAAGCATTACGGAAAGCAAATGTGGGACTATTGATTCCTTCCATTCATTTTTTTAAATCTTTGTTGCCAATAGACGGGAAGGGTTATCTTTTCCTTTGTGTTGGATTTTCTGCAGTTTGATTCGTTTCTCGGTCGAATTTTGGAGTTACCGCCCCTCGTACTTTGGGTATTTTTCTGTTTTTCCAACTTTTTGGAAAATGTTTTTCCCCCTTGGCCAGGGGATACGGTCACAGTGTTTTCTGGTTTTCTTTCTTCGAGTCAGGACTCACCTTTGTCCTTTTTTTCCGTAGTCCTTGCAACCTATTTGGGTAATCTTTTGGGTGCATTGGTAATGTATTATTTTGGAGAAAGAATCCTCCAATTCCTAAAACGGTCCAGGTTCCCATTTTTATCTGCTTTATACCAAGAAGAAAACTTACAGAAGACACTGGTTTGGTTTCGAAAACACGAGATGATCGTGGTTCTATTATCCCGATTCTCTGCTGGAATTCGTTTCTTTGTCTCCATTGTAGCGGGAATGAGTAAAATGAACATCATTAAATTTGTATTATTATATTCTTTGGCCATTTCCATTTGGTGTGGACTCCTTCTTTTGGGTGGTTCCCTATTAGGTAGCAACTGGAACCAAATCGTTGTTATGCTATCATACTACAATCGTGTGATAGGACTTGTCATATTATGTTTTATTTTATACTTTCTATACCAAATTAAGAAGAAAAGAAATACAAAGTTGACATGATTTCATTTTCTGTTAGGGTTTTCACCCATGAACTCTTGGGGAAATATAGCGTTTGATTTTTATACATTCGGCTCGCTTGTCGGTGTCATTTTTACTTTTTACAATGCACAATTTTTTTTAACAGTTAAAGAAAAATCGGAAGCTACCTACCAATTGGGTATGGGAACACTCTGGCTTGGCCTGTTTCATTTCGGATATCTGATTAATTTTTCCTTTATGGGTCCAGCTTCGGCTTATCTGCGGTGGCTTGTCATTGTCGGCGCTATGGCTGGAGCCACTTACCTAACGAGTTTTTTCTTAAGTTATCCAGAAGTTTATTTTCCCCGACTAAAAAAGTATCTATTTTTCATTATGAATTCAGTAGTGGTGACGGTTACTGGATACTTTGTTTTTATTAGTTTAACGGCTGGTAGGTTGTTTTTCTTTAGTGGTCACTATTGGGATTTCCCTGTTCCCGTTTTTTATAAAATCTATGCAATCATAGTTTTAGTATTTTTTGCTACTTTTTCTTTAGTGGCTATTATACAAATTTTTAAAATGCCTAAGGAATCCAGGTTTGCATCGGCAAGTATCCTTATTGCGTTTATTCTTGTTACCATCATCCCAGGAATCATGAATGCACAGTCGAGAGACGGTGCGATCGGCAGAGGAATCTATCAAACAATTACAGACCTTGTCCTTGTCGTTGGACTTTTTGTTGCCAATGTTGTTTATATCAACAATACAAAAGATAAAACAACAATTATATCTCGAATTATCGGAATATCTCTCGCCTCATTTTTGTTAGTTTTGCAACTTGTTGCTTATTCGGTGATCCAACAATCCGAATCCAATTATGATATGGTGCATACAGCAAGAGCCAAAAATTACATTGCTGGGTTAGAAACAGACCAGGTTCCTAGTTTTCACTATACTTTTGATATAAATCAAAAATACTTTGTTCGTAAAAAAGGATTCGAATCATCTTTTGTAGATCCAGAGACATATCAATCGGAATATTGGAACTATTGGGCTTTGGAGACAATTCTCTCTTTCAAAGGAAAAACTGATTGGAAAGAAACTACAAAAAATCTACTTTCGCAACTTCCGGAGACCAGTAAAGGTTACTCTGCGGAAATAGAACGTCTTCTTAGTTTAGATTCAGTGAAAAGCCCAGGGGATTTGGTTCATGAACTGGAGTCTGAGAAAAGGAAAATTCTTTATACAAGAAACAAATTAAGGGAAATTCAAACTAAGAATTTTACTGAAACTGCATCATCACTTCTATCCAAAAAAGAAGGACCACTTTCCGGATTCTATGGAGCAGCACGCGCAGTTTTGGAAACAAACCTTTCGGAAGACAAAAAGGTTGAAGTCCTTGATCGAATGTTTTCACCGATGCCGAATCATGGAGACAGAAATTATCGGGGTCAAATCAAATTTGCTGAAAACAACCCAGATCACTCGTTTTACATAAGTTATCTGGTTGCGGACAAAAAAAACGGACTTGTACATGAAGTAGGGTATCCTTATTTGGATTACCGGGAATTTCAACATGAAGTGACACTTCCTTGGATTATAGGTGTTCTTTTTTTAGCTGTCCTTGTTATTTTTGGTTATCGTTTGTTCTTTTTAATAGCTCTGCTTCGGCCCATCGAACAAATCATTGAAGGTCTAACGGAAGTAAATTCTGGAAATTTAGAATACCGCCTGACCGTTCACGTAGAAGATGATATAGGATTTATGGCAAGGTCCTTTAATCGAATGGTGCGTTCCATCCAGGCGGCCAGAAAAAAATTACAACAGTATGCGGACCAATTAGAATTAAAGGTTCAAGAAAGGACCAAGGAATTGGAAAATACTTTAAAAGAAGTCCAATCTCTCAAACACCAACAAGATGGTGATTATTTTTTAACTTCTCTTCTTTTACAGCCATTCCATGCCAATCATGCTAACCATGATAATGTCCAAGTCGATTTTCTATTGGAACAAAAGAAAAAATTTACTTTCCGTCAGTATGAAAAAGAAATCGGCGGTGATTTAAATATCGCCAACCAAATTCTTTTAAACAATCGTTCATATACTGTTTTTTTAAATGCAGATGCTATGGGAAAGTCTATGCAGGGTGCGGGTGGAGCGCTTGTTCTTGGTTCTGTTTTTGAATCGATTATTACAAGAACTCAACTTCTTAGTGAAGCAAGAAATACTTATCCGGAACGATGGATTAAAAACACATTCCTAGAACTTCATAAAATCTTCGAAGGGTTTGATGGATCCATGCTTGTTTCACTTGTTCTTGGGCTCATCGACAATGAAAGTGGTTTGTTGTATTTTATCAATGCGGAACATCCTTGGATGGTTCTTTATAGAGATGGAATTGCAAGTTTTATCGAAAATGAACTTATGTTTCGAAAACTTGGAACCTCAGGTGTCCAAGGAAATCTTTATATAAAAACGTTCCAATTGGAACCAGGTGATGTGTTAATTGCTGGATCTGATGGTCGTGATGACTTACTGATCTCTCATACATCGGATGGAAAAAGGGTAATCAATGAAGATGAAAGGTTATTCCTTAAAATAGTGGAATCTGGGAAAGGTGAGTTAGATAGGATTTATGAAGAATTGGCAAACTATGGAAGTCTCACAGACGACTTATCTTTGTTACGTGTATCTTATATAGAGGAAAAAGAAAGATACAAAATTGAAAAGGAACGGTTAAAAGAAATTCAGACTCTCCTTTTAAAAGCAAAGGAAGCAAGTGAATCTTCCGATTTACAGGAAGCAGTTGTCTATTTAGAAAAAGCAAATTCCCTGGAAGAGAATATTCCTGAAATCAAAAAGAAATTCATCCAACTTTATTTGAAGTTAAAAGACTATGGGAATGCCAAAAAAATGGCTAAGGACTATAGTTTGCTTAGGCCAATGGATACGGAAATTATGTACATCACGGCATTCTGTGCAAGGAAAGTGGCAGATATTAAAACCGCCATTGATTTCGGAGAAAGAGTCCGCCTTCGGGATCCAAACCATGTCAAAAACTTAATCAATTTAGGCCAAACTTACCTGGCAGATAAAAATTTTTCACGGGCAGAAAATATCCTAAGTTCTGCATTGGAATTGGATCCGGAAAATCCGAGTTTGCAAAGGCTTCTTGATCACATTCGGAAAAAACAAAACAGACAAGATGTTGTGAGTTAGAGTCTAAAGTTTATATTGAGTGCAACGTTAACTTTCAAGATTTCCCAAAGTTTTACGGAGTTTTCCAAGGAAGAATGGAACCTGCTTGTTCCATCGGATTCTGTTTTTCAAGAATTTGAATTCTTATCTGGGTTGGAGAATACTGGTTGTATTGGGAATGGGGATTGGATCCCGGTTATAGTCTCTGCAAGACAGGAGGGAGTTTTAAAAGGAGTCCTTCCTGCTTATCTTCGGAGTGACTCTTATGGAGAATATATTTTTGATTTCCAGTGGGCCAATGCCTTTCACCGGGCTGGGATTCCCTATTACCCGAAATTGACGGTGTCAGTTCCCTTTACACCTGTCACGGGGAATCGAATTTTGTTATCTGCCGATTTAGGTGATTCAGAAAAAGATTCCCTTTCTTCTCTTCTTTTACAAAAGCTTTTAGAGTTTGGGAAAGAAAAGGAAACTTCGTCGGTTCATATTTTGTTTTGTAAAGAAAACGAACAAAAGTTAGGAATTTTGAACTCTTTTGCACCAAGACTTTCTCATCAATACCATTGGTTTAACAAAGGTTTTGCGAGTTTTGAGGATTTTTTATCCACTCTTGTGAAGGATCGTAGAAAAACCATTCGCCAAGAAAGAAGAAAAATTTCTGAATCAGGACTTATGATCCAAACCCTTACTGGCGACCAGATTACCGAAGAACATGCCCATATTTTCTTTCAGTTTTATCAGGACACCCATTCCAAAAAATGGGGCCAGGCTTATCTAAACCGAAAGTTTTTTTTAGAGATGCATCGTAATTTTCGTCATCGTTTGCTTCTTGTTTTGGCAAACGACACTTCTGGGAAACCATTGGGTGGAAGTTGGAATGTATTTAGAGATGGGTTCATTTTCGGTAGGTATTGGGGGGCATTGGAACATGTTCCCAATCTACATTTCGAATGTTGTTATTACCGATTGATTGATTTTGCCATTGAACATAAAATGGAACGAGTTGAGGCTGGGGCCCAAGGGGAGCATAAATTCCTCCGAGGATATGAAGCTGTGCCTATGTATAGTTTGCATCATATTTATAATGAACAAGGAAGAGCGGCTATTGAGTCTTATTTGGAACGAGAAATTGTAATGGAGCGCGAAAATATTTCCGCCTACAATTCACAATCACCTATTAAATCTCTTCGGGAGGGAAATTGATGTCAGATCCAAAACGCAAATCTTATACCGATATGAACGTAGAACTACTCGAAAGAGAAAAACAAAAGAAAAAACTAAAAAAACCTGATCGGTATAAAGTCATTTTAATCAATGATGATTACACCCCACAGGAATTTGTAGTTTATGTACTAGCCAATGTATTTCGGAAATCGATGGAAGAATCTCGTCAAATTATGTGGAAGGCCCATACTTCTGGTTCTGCCGTGTGTGGAGTGTATTCTTTGGACATTGCTCGAACAAAAGTAGCAGAAGTGCATAAAATGGCGGACGATGCCGGCCATCCGTTACAATGCCAGCTCGCAAAAGAGGAGGATGAATGAACCTTTCCCTTGATTTAGAAAAAACCTTAGAACTTGCAGGAAATGAAGCAAGTAAATACCATCACGAATTTATTACTTTAGAACACTTGTTATACGGTCTTACCTATAATGAAAAAACAAAAGATGTATTAATTAATGTTGGATGCGATTTGGATCTTCTCAGAAAGGAATTAATCGAATATTTTGAAGAAGATCTTTCTACTATTGCCGTCCCGAATCTGAAAATCCAACCACGTTACACTGTGGGTGTTCAGTTTGTGATTCAGTTTGCGGCCTTTCATGTTCAGAATTCAGGTAAGGACGAAGTGGATGGAAACAATGTCCTTGTGGCACTTTTTCGAGAGGAAGACAGCCAAGCATACTATTTACTCTCCAAACAAGAAGTAAACCGTCTTGACGTGATCAAATACATGTCTCATGGAATTAAAAAAGAAAGGGAAGCTGAGGAGCCAAATTTTGCGGAGGAAACGGACCCCGAAGAGTTAGAATCAGGATCTAAAAAATCCGCGTTGGAAAAGTTTTGTGTCAATCTAACAGAGAGAGCAAGGTTGGGAAAATTAGATCCTTGTATTGGTCGCGATATCGAAATCGAGAGGACCATTCATATCTTATCTCGTCGTAGAAAAAATAATCCTATTTTTGTAGGCGAAGCTGGTGTCGGAAAAACTTCCATTGTGGAAGGAATTGCCGAACGAGTGGTCAAGGGGCTTGTTCCCAAAAGTTTACTAGGTTTAGAAATTTATTCCCTAGATATGGGGCTTGTGATGGCGGGAACCAAGTTTCGAGGCGAATTTGAAGAACGTCTAAAAGCCATCTTACAAGAAGTAGTCGGTAAACCTGAGCGTATCATCTTTGTCGATGAAATTCATACAATTGTAGGTGCTGGGGCCGTATCGGGTGGGAGTTTGGATGCTTCCAATTTGATGAAACCAGCCCTTGCCAATGGCGAGCTCAAATGCATTGGAACTACCACCTATAAAGAATATAAATCGATTTTTGAAAAAGACCATGCTCTTTCTAGAAGATTCCAAAAGATAGAAGTCACTGAACCTTCCCGGGAAGATGCCATTGAAATCTTAAAAGGTTTAAAATCCAAATACGAATCATTTCATGGGGTTACTTACAGTCCCAAAGCCATTGAAGCCTGTGTGGATTTATCCAGTCTTCACTTAAGAGATCGTTTTTTACCGGACAAAGCCATCGATTTAATGGATGAGTCAGGCGCCTTTGTGAAGTTACGTGATGAGAAAAAAGATAAGGCAAAAAAACAAGTGGGCATTTTAGAAATCGAATCCCTAGTTGCCAAAATTGCAAAGATTCCAGAAAAAACAGTAAAGGCTGACGATAAAAAAAAGTTAGAAAATTTGGATTCTGAAATCAAGTCCATTGTTTTTGGTCAGGATCATGCCATTGAACAGGTAGTAGATGCCATCCATTATTCAAGGTCAGGTCTCAGTGATGAAGGAAAACCTATTGGTAGTTTTTTATTTGTAGGACCGACGGGTGTCGGTAAAACCGAAGTCGCAAAAACTTTAGCAGAAAAAATGGGAGTGGAGTTTCTACGATTTGATATGAGTGAATACATGGAGAAACATTCTGTATCACGTTTAATTGGAAGCCCACCGGGTTATGTGGGTTATGACCAAGGTGGACAACTTACTGATGCCATAGCCAAAAATCCCCATTGTGTTCTGTTATTTGATGAAATTGAGAAAGCACATGAGGACATTTACAATATTTTATTACAGGTGATGGATCATGCTACACTCACCGATAGCACGGGAAAAAAGGCAGATTTCCGCAATGTTATTTTAATCCTAACAACGAATACGGGGGCCCAGGAAAGTGCAAAACCACTGCTTGGTTTTGACACTGACAGATACGATGATCGTTCCCTTAAAGCCATTGAGAGGACATTCACTCCTGAATTTCGCAACCGACTCACTGCAGTTGTAGAATTTGGTCCTTTGTCCATTCAGGTTGTGGAACTTGTGGTCAAACGAATGTTTCGTACTTTGCAAACCAAAGCAAATGAAAAGGGAATACATTTGGAATTGTCAGAGAAAGCCGTACGGTATTTGGCTGAAACTGGTTATGACAAAACAATGGGTGCAAGACCAATACAAAGAATTTTAAATTCCGAGATTGGAAAACCACTTTCCAAAAAGATATTGTTTCATAAAGACAAGGGAAGTAAGTATCTTGTGGATGTGATACAAAAAGATGGAAAAGATGGTTTGGAGATCATTGAAAAAAAATAGTTTGCATACAAACTAACGAAAATTAGTTTCCCATTAGGCAAATACAATAAACGTTGGATTCTCTAGATCAGGCGTTTATTGTATTTTGTTTTAATGGATTAAGTCCTACTTAAATCCTCATCTTCTTTTTTAAAGGTAAGGTAACCAAATAGAAAAGCACCAATGACAGAACCCAAAAATAGATAAAAGGGAAGTCCAAGGCCAACTTCCTCTGGTTTTACAAAATCATAAAAATACCTTTTAGGATCCAAATAACCCCAAATCACAAAGACGATGGATCCAATTTGGCATGTGAAAAACCAAACCCTTGTCCAAGAAGATTTCCAAAACCCAAGGAAGAAAAAATTAAGGAGAGCCAGAAGAATGAAGACTGAATTTAATTTTGGTCCAAGGGAAATGGATTCTGTGTTTTCAAAAAAACGAATTTCATAAGAAAACCAAGGAAGAACCGAAAAGATAAGTTGTGAAAACAAAAAAATAAAGAATATTTTATCGAAAAAAAGTTTACCCATCCAATAACGATAAAGAGAAAGAAAAATTCTTTTTGTTAAATCCCACCAAGCAAGCGCTAATTCAGGTACGAATAAAAGAGATTCTTTTATGAATTGGATCAAATTGATTATTTTTGATAAGATAGAATTTGTCATTCTACTTCTGCTACCATTTCTAATTCCACGCTAGCATCGAGAGGAAGAGAACTGACGCCAATGGCAAATCTAGCATGTTTTCCTTTTTCACCAAAAATGGTAGCAAGTAGTTCTGAAGCTCCATTGGCAACTAAGTGTTGTTCTGTGAACTCGGATGTTCCTGAAACAAAAACGCCAAGTTTAACAATAGATTTGATTTTATCTAAAGATTCGACATGAAGTAGGATTGCAGCTAAAGCATTCAAAACACATTGTTTTGCTTCTTCCTTTGCTTCCTCAAGACTTAAGTCTTTGCCAACCTTCCCGGTCTTTCGCAGTTTTCCACCAATGAGTGGGAGTTGTCCCGAAGTAAAAATAAGGTTCCCTGACCTTTTGGAAGGGATATAGGCGGCTAGGGCAGCCGGAACAGGGGGAATTTCTAAACCCAGTTGTTTCAACTTGTCATGTATTGGCATTGCTTTCCAGCCTACTTAGGCAGGGTTTATGGGACAAAATTTTTTTTTAAGGAATGAAGAAAATTGAAAACATTCTTGACATTTGGCAGTCTTACCTATAGAGTGCTAATAAAAATAGCAGCCAACGTTATCGGCTGCTAAAGAGGAGATTGAGCATGTTGTTTCGAATTCTAGACCCACAAGCCAAAGCAAATCAGTTTTGGAGAGATTTTGATCGGTTGAACGATGAGTTAACTCGTTCTATTTTAGACAGTCAATTTGGTTCCGCTTCCAATTTTCCTCCAGTAAACGTTTATACGAAGGAAGACGAAGCCCTCGTGACTTGTTTACTTCCAGGAATTGAACCAGATCAAATTGATATTAACGTAAAAGACAATTTGCTATCGATTCACGGTAGAAAGAAGACTGAGGAACTTGCGGAAGGTACAGAAGTTCACCGACGAGAAATCTTCAATGGAGAATTTCACCGAACTTTAGAATTGCCTTTCCGCGTGGACCAGGACCATGTTTTGGCAAAATACTCTAATGGAGTCCTAAACATTCATCTTCCTCGAAGGGAAGAAGATAAACCTAAAAAAGTATCTATCATTGCTGGTTAAGGAGAAAGTTATGAATACACTGACAAAAGAAAATAATAGAGAACTTTCTGAAAAAGTGGAAGAAAAAGACCAAAAACAATCGGTTCGAGTTTATTCTCCCAACGTGGATGTAATGGAAACAGAAGAAGCGATTCTTTTTCGAGTAGAAATGCCAGGTGTCGACCAAACATCCGTGGAGATATCGATTGAAAAAGATCAATTGATATTAGAAGGAAAGTTTGTGACTCCTACAGAACCAAGGGGACAAGTGAGACTTGCTGAATATAGAGAAGGAAATTATTTCCGCAAATTCACAATTGGCAAAGCCATTCATTCAGACAAAGCCATTGCAAAAATGAAGAATGGAATTTTGGAACTAACGATTCCAAAAATGGAACCCAAAAAAACAAAAATCGAAATTCAGATGTAAAAACTCCCCATTGGTGTTTGGTAATTTCCAAGGGCTGTGAAACTAAAATCCCGGTTGTCGAATGAGGCAATCCGGGTTTTCTTTTTTACATTAACTCGCGAACCATCTCTAATAGTAATTTATTTTCTTCTTTTGTTCCAATTGTGATCCGAATGTAATCCTTGGAAATACCTGTGGAAAAATACCGAATGAGAATATTTTTCTCTTTTAAACGTAGATACAAACTTTCTGGTGAGACACCTAACTTTGGTTTGCAAAACAAAAAATTAGTAGAAGACTTGGGTATTTCAAATCCATTTGATTCTAGTTCTATTTTTAAATTTTCCCTTTCCCTTATCACAAGGGAACGTTTTTCCAAAAAATATTCTTTGTCAGAATAGGAAACCTCTGCCACGACTTGTTCCAAAATTCCTACATTATAAGAATCTTTCAGTTTACGAATCCAGGATATGACTTCGAGAGATCCCACTAAATAACCTACACGAAGCCCGGCAAGAGCATAGGATTTGGAAAAGGTTCTGGAAACCACTAAATTTGGGTGGTTTTTGATTTCTGAGATTAAACTTGAGTTAGGTTCTGTGAAATCAATATAAGCTTCATCAGATAAAACGATTCCAGAAAAATTTTTTACTAAGTTTAAAAGTTTATCTTTTGGTTCTTCCACACCTGTCGGCGCATTGGGGTGGGCAAAACAAAGTAACTTCCCTTTTTCCTTTTCTAAAGATTCAAAATCAAAATGTAAGTTGGATTTAAGTGGTATAGCATTGTAAGTAGCTCCTACCATCATTTGTTCAGTAAGGACAGGGTAAAAGGAATAGGTCGGATCTGGGGCAACGACGACATCGCCTGGGCCAATAAGGGCTTGGAATAACAAACGTAAGGCTTCGTCAGACCCATTCGTTACTAATATTTGATCTGGGTCTAAATCGTAATCTTTTGCAATGAGTTCTTGTAATTTCCTTCCGTGGTAGTTGGGATACTTTCGCAAAACACCTGTTTCTAAAACTTTCTCTACGGCTTCTTTAATTTTAGGGGAAGGTGGGTATGGGTTTTCATTGGTATTCAGTTTGATCGTTTTGGCACTAAAGCTGGGTTGTTCGCCCGGCGTATAAGGTCTGTAAGTGAGTAGTTCCTTACGTACCAGTGCTTCCATCGAAAATTGTTTGGTTTGATAGCTCATAAGGTTACAACCGGTTTAGGGCATTGATATAGGCTTTCGCACAGGCTTCAATGATATCTGTGGAATCCCCTTTACCAACCACCCTGCGTTCGCCGTCTTCTAAGGTTACAGATGCTTCTGCCATTGCATCGGTGCCTTCGGTTACGGGTGATATGACAAGTCTAGAGAGAAGAGGGGAAAGACCTGTGACTTGGCCTATGGCTTTAAAAATACTATCCACTGGGCCATCACCATGCGCTTCTCCTTGTTTCACTTCTCCCTTGATTTGGAGAGAGATTTTGGAACTAGGCGTTTGGTTGGATCCTGTATTTTGTTCAAAAGAAAGGAGACGGTATTTTTCATCTACTTGGGATCTACTAATCTCTGCTTGGAAAAGAGCAGCAATGTCTTCATCGAAGACTTCCTTTTTTTTATCAGCAATTTCGAGGAACCTGTTGTAAGCATTATCAATTTCTTCCGGTTTTGGATCAAATCCCATTCGAATGACTCTGTCTTTAAAACCAGCACGACCTGAGTGGCGTCCAAGAACCATACGATTGGATTTAAGTCCCACAGATTCGGGGGTCATGATTTCATAGGTTTGCCTGTTTTTAATCACACCATCTTGGTGGATTCCCGATTCATGAGCAAAGGCATTGGCTCCCACAATGGCCTTGTTAGGTTGGACAACCATACCCGTGATCGTCTTTACCAAATGAGAACCTCGAGTGATGAGAGTAGAATCAATTTTTGTTTCCACACCGAAAGCATCCTTTCTTGTTTTGAGAGCCATGACCACTTCTTCCATTGCCGTATTTCCAGCTCTTTCTCCGATCCCGTTGATGGTACATTCGATCTGGCGACCACCAGCAAGAACAGTTGCCAATGAATTTGCCACAGCAAGGCCCAGGTCATTATGGCAATGTGCTGAAAAAATCACTTTATCAGCTCCTTTCACTTCCTTTTTTAAGAAACGAAAGAGATCCATATATTCTTGTGGAGTGGTATATCCTACTGTATCGGGAATGTTGATGGTAGTGGCACCTTCTTCGATCACAGCTTCGACTAACTCTCGTAAGAATTCCCACTCAGAGCGAGTAGCATCTTCCGGTGAAAATTCTACATCAGTCACAAAGTCCCTTGCCATTTTCACCGCCACTCTTGCCATTTCTAACACTTCGGAGGGAGACTTTCCTAACTTGTGTTTCATGTGGATGGGAGAGGAGGCTATAAAGGTATGAATGCGTTTTTGTTTGGCTGGTTTTAGTGCATCACGTGCGGCTTCCAAATCGGGGCGAAGGGCACGGGCCAGTCCGCAAATGATGGGTCCCTCTATTTCACGTGCGATTCGTTCGACTGCTTTAAATTGTACGGGAGAAGAAACTGGAAATCCTGCTTCAATGATATCCACCTTCATGCGGGCAAGGTGTTGGGCAATTTCCACCTTTTCATCTTCGCTCATCGCAGCCCCAGGGCATTGTTCTCCGTCCCTTAGTGTGGTATCAAATATTCGTACGTAATCTTCCATCTACTTCCAGATCATAGGTTCCTCTGACTCTGTCAAGTGAGTATGGAATGCACCCGTGATCCAACGGTAAGGTTTCCCATCCTTGTCGACAGGAAGGGGGGTCTTTCTTCCTTCACTCCAAAACCGGATGGGCTTTTCCAAGTCATAAGAAACATGAGTTTCTGTGATTTGAGAAAAGTAGGTTTTGGCCTTCTCACGGGGAAATGGAAAATAGAATAACATCCCCACAAGACAAAGGAGAAGGAAAAATAGACCTTTAAGATTTTCTCTAGGAACAAGGTCACAAAGAACCCAGGTAATACCGAAAAGTCCCAAAAACCAGAGTGGAAATAAATAACGAATGGGGTAAGGGTGGAGGTAGGTAAACCTTCCCACAAGAAGTAAGAGACCTACGAGTACAGGAAAAAACACAAGGAGTAGATGTTGGTTTAGTTTTGGGAATCTGGTAAATCCGAGGAAAACAAATCCAATTAAAACAAGGATGGAACGTCCTTGGTAAAAAATATGTTTCGAAAAATCTAGAAGATAGGCTCCTGAAATTTGTAGGATCACCGAACCATTCCATTTGGAAAGATAGGTAAATAAAATTTGGAAACTGTTGGGTATGGATACCATTGACCTAAGTCCGAAGAATATAAGTTCCCCAAAAAAAATAAAAAAAACAGCAAGGATCCAAAACTGTTTTCTTTGAAAGTATGAAATTCGTTTCGAAACTGTTAAATTTTTATCCCAAATTCGAACTATGAAAAAAGAAATAACACCAAGAACGAATGAAAAACGATCTGAAATATAAAGTAATATAAAGCTAAGAAAAAAAAAGAAAACATAGGGAATTGATAACATTTTGTAAAGATTATCATTCTCCTTTTTTTTTGATTCCTCGTTTAACAAAGAATAAAGATATAAGGTTAAAAGGAGTGAAAAAAAGAAACCAGTGCTATGGTGAGCCCCGGATAGAAAATAGGCAAAAGGGAGAGGATGGTCTTTGAGTGAATATCCGAGTAAAGAGAAAACTATGAACAAGATTTCAAATAGATAAAGAAATATTAAAGACTTGGTTTGGTCTAAAAACTTTGAGAGAAAAATAAAAATGCCAAGTAAAACCAAAGCCATTTGCGCGGTTCCATAAAAACTAGGTAGATATAAAAAAGGAACCAATGGATAAAGGATTAAATTTAAAAGTAAATCAGGAAATAAATAAGGAGACGGGGGAAGATGCCAATGTCCTATCCCTTGCCCTGTTAGTAAATCCTTCAGAAGTAAGGGAAGATACAAACTATCTGCAGAATGCAGTGGTTCAAAATAGATTGTTTCGCATAACAAGAAGTTTGCTAAAGATGAAAGTATAAAAAATAAAAAATAGGAAAATTTTGATGGAGAACGGGGAAACATTGGAATTACAATTTTACTCTATCAACTTAGACGGAGGAGAAAATACAGCTCTTCCGGCTCGGTTTTACCAATCGTTTTTAGGGGGGACTCTCCTAAAAGAAAGTTTTGGCCACTCGGAACTACAATTGGCTTCAGGAGAAACGATAGTATTCTCTAAAAACACGGAAAATTGTCCTGTACGTCCAGGAACCATTACGGTTCGTAGTTTTGAGGAGAAGGTCAAAAACCATCCCAAGCTTTCTTCTCTCCACCGAATTCAATCGGTACAAGGAAAAAACTATTCCTTATATGAAGATCCTTGGGGAAACTGGGTGTGGATTTATTTTTTGGATTCTAAGTAAGTTGCTAAACGGTCAGGGTAATCTGTGATAAGACCTGCTACGCCTGCTGCAATTAACTGATTCCATTCTTCTTCTGTATTGGTTGTGTAAGGAATCACTAGAAGAGATTTTTCTTTTAAGCCTTCTACAAATTCTTTAGAACAAGCGGACAGGTGCGGGAGGATGAGATCCGGTTCATAGTCCATATAATTCTTGTTTAGCGAATCTCCATTTTCGACAAGAAGCCCTCGTAAAACTTCTGGTTCTTCCTTACGAATAAGATCTACAAGATCCCAATCAAAACTACTCACCCAAATTCGGTTCGTTAGTTTGTATTTCCGAATCAGTTTGACAAGGGCTAGGGCAAGAGCCTTTCTTTCTTCAGGATTTCCTTCGCTTTTCATTTCAATATCAAAGACAGTGGTTTCGGAAAGGGTTTGGATGATTTGGGAGAGTGTCGGAATTTGTTCGCCTTCAAAGGCTTCTTCAAAAAAACTCCCTGCATCTAGTTCTGCTAAATCACGATATTTATATTCAGAAACTTTTCCTTCACCGTCCGTCGTTCGATCCACTGTAAAGTCGTGGATGACAACTAGTTCACCGGAAGCACAAAGCATGGTATCCAATTCGAAAAACTTCGTGGATTCCGCTCCCACAAGAAAGGAAACGAGGGTGTTTTCAGGAGCAAGGCCACGGGCTCCACGGTGACCAATATTTGCTGGTTCGTTTCCTAAAATAGATTTTAGTCTTTCGATTCGTGGTTGGAACATAGTTACCCTTACCCTGGTTGGATGGTCGATTCCAACCCTTCTTCTTCCATTGCTGCACTAAACATTTGTTTTTTCAATGTTTCCCCTAAGTAACGATCAATGTAGATATGGATGGCATAGAGAAGTGGTGTGATGGCGATGGCCACTCCCAATTTATAAAGAAAGTTGGTATTGGCAATAGAGATTAGCTTGGAAATAGGATGGTATTTGCCAAGAGCAATGAAGATGACCACATAAGAGTCAATGAGTTGAGAAATGATGGTGGAGCCTGTGGCTCTAAGCCAAATATGTTTTCCTCCCGTTTTTTTTCGAAGGAAATGAAAGGTATGGAGGTCAATCATCTGGCCAATCACATAAGCGATGATGGAACCAAGTATGACTAGACCGGAATTGGCAAACACACGTTCAAAGGAGGCATCATCAATCGGTGACTCGGGGCTTGCGGGAATTTGGATATCGATCACAATGAGGAGGTAAGCAAAACCAATCATCACCATCCCAAGAAATGTCGTCGCCCGAACGACTTTACGACCATAATATTCATTCAAAAGATCCGTAATGATAAAGGTAACAGGAAAAGGGATCACCCCCATTGTCATCGTAAACCCGAAGGCAAAAAATAATTTACTACCTGTGAGTTCTGCAAGAAGGAGAAAGGTGAGAAAAAAACTGAGAAGGACCGTATAAAGAATCACCGGTTTTTGTTTGAGAAGATGCATCGTATCTTTTTCCTTACTTTTTAATTTCGACTAGGAGAGATTCCTGGATAAAAAATTATGGGATGAGAAATAGATAGTGAGTTCTTTTAATATTCTCTACTCTTTTTTTATTATAAGATCGATAATCATACTAGAAGTAATTTATGTCCGAAAAAGAAAACCCATCCACACCCAAACGTCCGCTGTCCAATGCAGCTAAATATACGCTATTATTTGCCTCTTGGGTGTTCCTTTCTGCGATCTCCTTTTATTTAGGAATGAATTTGATCCAAAATGATGGAACCGCTCTTGTCTTAAAAGACACTGCCAGAGCGGGAAATGCCAATCCCAGTGTTGTAGAAGCATCCACTCCAACTCTTGGAACTCCATCAGAGATGGAAACCAAAGAAACTGGAGAAAACCAAGTGGATCCTAAGGACTCAAGTGAGTCAGTGGAACTTCCGGGTTTTGTTCCAGACGAGAATGTTAGTTTCCGTTCCTCTGCTTGGTCAACGGATTGGACTGCCATGAAAAAGACAGTCCATCTTTACAATGAAATCCATCCCTTTATTTATACCATGAAAGGTGGGCTTTCTAATAACGGAGAACTCATCTCTAGTTGGTCGAGTTCTTCCAGAAAAGAACGAGTGGCAGAACTTCGAGCACTCAATCCTAAAGTGAAAATCATACCCACCATCTTTCGTTGGGAAAATCCAAAAGAAAAAATCCAAGAAAATATTGGTATGGGCGGAAGAACCGATATTCGTGACCACCACATCCAAATCATCGTCAACGAAATTATGACTTATGGTTATGATGGGATTGATATCGATTACGAAGGAATGTCTTGTGATAAGAAAGAAAAGTTCGAAGAGTTCTTTGTTCTTTTGGCTCGTGAAGTTCATAAAAAAGGAAAACTCATTTCAGTAGCCGTTCATCCAAAAACTCCAGCAGAAAAGAGCAAAAAGAAAGAACTGAATTGCCGTGGTCTTTCCAAACCAATCGCTCTTGATTTCCGAGAAAATTGGAGAGGACCAACCACTCATGACTATGCCTTTCTTGCCAAACATGCAGACCGCGTCAAAATTATGGCTTATGAACTGCATCCAAGAAAATACCACAACCCAGGACCTGGTCCCCAAGCTCCCAATGTATGGTTAAAAGACATCATCACTTATGCCAAAAAAAGAGTGCCAACCCATAAACTTTATATGGCAATTCCCACTTATGGATATGACTGGGCTCTTAATTGTAAGGCCTCTGCCAAAGCAATCTATCATTCCGATGCGCAAAGGATCAAAGCGGGAACTCATAAAAATCGCCAACCGACAGATATCAATCGTATCTTAAACGAAGAAAACAAAGTGGCAAATTGGAAAAATTTATCAAAGTTTTCTGACATCCACAAAAACCGTGCGTATGAAGATCCTTCTCTTTGGTATACCAGTGGTGGATGTGATCGTGTTGCGTTTTATATGAATCGTAAGGCTTTTGAAGAAAAAATGACTCTCCTTCGAAAATACGATTTAGGTGGATTTTCCTTTTGGCAACTTGTGACAGACAATGATCCTGAAATCAATGTGTATTTGAGTAAACTCGTCCAAGGCCAACTTCCTCCTGTGGAAAAAGCAAAAGAGGAAGAAGAACCAAAAGAAGAAACCACACTTCCTGATAATGATTCCAAAGAAGCTTTAAAGGTTTCTGATTCCAAATCGAAATCCAAAACAAAAAAGTTTTAAAATGAAAACCTTAATCTCTTCGGATGTACGTTTGCTTGCGAACCTCATCCAAGAGGGAAAGGTTGTGATCTTTCCAACAGAAACGGTTTATGGGATTGGCGCCTCAACCAGATCGGAAGAGGCCTGTCTTCGTGTTTATGAGATCAAAGGTAGACCAAAAGACAATCCCCTCATTGCCCATTTCCCATCGATCGAAGAAATTCAAAAAGTATGTGTGTTAGGTGATTTGGGGCGAAAGTTATTAGAAAAATTTTCACCGGGTCCCCTCACTCTTATCCTTAAAAAAAAAGATAAATCCTTATTTCCTAAAGAATTGGATACGCTTGCTGTTCGAATTCCTAAAAACCCTTTGGTCCGGGAATGGATTCGGCTGACAGGTGGACCCATCTCTGCACCTTCGGCCAATTTATCCGGTAGACCCTCGCTAACAAAACTAACTGATGTTGTGCGATACTTCGAGGGAAAGGTGGATGGGATACTAATCGCAGAAGAACCAAGTTATGGAATCGAGTCCACCGTGGTAAGCCTTGTGGGGGAACATCCGACTCTCCTTCGGCCCGGTTCCATTGAATCAGAAGAGTTGAAAAAGATTCTTCCTGACCTTGTTTTTCCGAATCCTTACGAAACTTCCCCCGTCCTCTCTGTTCCCAATGTCCCACTCAGTCCAGGAACCAAATACAAACACTACGCACCTACAGCTCAAGTGATCCTCGCTTCCACGGAAGAATTCATACATTCTTTAGAAAAAGGATTTGATCCCAAAGTCACTGCTTGGATTGGTTTTTCCTTACCGGAAAAAGTTAGTAAAAAAAATGTTTTGCCAGAGACAAATAAGGCCGTCACTAAAGAAGGAGAAGACAGGTATGGGGAGTTTGACCATTTCTCTCTGGTGTCGACAAACGAAGAGTATGCGTCCAAACTTTATGCTTTCTTTGAAGTTTGTGATCTTGCCGAAATCCAAACCATTATCTGCGAAGCTCCCAAACCAGGTCATG
The DNA here is from genome assembly GCF_026151655.1 of Leptospira soteropolitanensis. Lineage (GTDB taxonomy): Bacteria > Spirochaetota > Leptospiria > Leptospirales > Leptospiraceae > Leptospira_A > Leptospira_A soteropolitanensis. The sequence goes on from NZ_JAMQPN010000002.1 coordinate 95,032, forward strand.
GTTCGGAGGGCATAAGGAACCGACTCGAAAAAGCTTCCCGTAAAAAATGAATCTCCGTTTACTTTCTGTTTTTCCAACTAATACGAACAGGGCTTAAGAGAGAAACTTCGCTTAAAGATTCCAAAAATTTTAGTTCTGCTAAAAGCCCGCTAAGAAGAGGAATTTTATTTTTTAAATTAAAAGCAGGGAGTTCCTCTGTGACGATGATCGGTTTTCCGCCTAACCTTTCTTTTACTTCGTGAACAGCATCCAAAAGTCCCCCAAGAGAATCTACAATTTTGTTTTCAATCGTAGGTAAATACACCCGGCCCATTCCAATTTTTGGCATATCTTCCAAAGGAATCTTTCGGCCTTCTGCAACGCGCCTGTAAAACAAACCTTCCGTTTTTTTGATTTGGGATTCTAAGTACTGAATACTTTGTTTGGAGAGAGGTTGGAATTCGGAATGGATATCTCGAAATGGATAAAATCCTACTGCTTCTTTATTTAATTGGAACTTTTTGTATAACTTTTGTAAGTTGGCACGAATACTAACCGCCCCAATGGAACCTGTAATACAAACGGGGGAAGCTGTAATATGATCCACCGCCGAACCGATGTAATACCCACCACTTGCGACAGTATCTTTAAAGTATGCAGTAACAATTTTTGTTTTTTTAAGCTCCATAATTTCTTGGTGGATTTGTTCCGAGTAAAAAGCGGACCCACCTGGAGAGGAAATTTCTAAAATGACAGCTTTTATTTTTTTATCATCTGCAAGGGCTTTTAAGTTGGGGATGAGAGAGAAGGCTTCGATTTTTCCGTTTTCTCTATTTTTATGTAGGTAATCTCCACCGGTAATTCCCCCGTCTAAAGGAAGAACGACCACTTCAGCCTTTCTTTTGGGAAAAAAACGGAATTCTTTGATCGCATGATGGAGAGAAGGATAGTTTCCGGAAAACACCTTTCTGTCTTCAGAGAAAAATTCATTTTCTGTTTTAATTCCCGTTATGACTCCAGCTGACATAAGTTCATCGGCAGAAAGCATGGGTTTGTAAAACAAAGATTCTAAAGACTTTTGTCCATTGGTAAGAGCTGTAAGTAGGACTTTCCTTAAATCTAAAATCAAAGTTTCTAAATTCTTTTTAGCTTCTTTGGAAAATTCCCCTCTTGTGAAACTTTCGGCAAAGGATTTATAAGGACCCGAGGCAAACGCTTGGACTTCAATTCCCCAAGTTTTCAAAAATTTGCCAAAAAACATGGGTTCAGCGCTTGGAAGTAAAACCATAAATTCGGATTCTGGGGCTAAAAATGCTTCTGTGGCGGCTGTGAGTAAAAGTAAAGTTCCTACTCCACCTTCCTTTGCAAAGATTCTAACTTTTTTTCCAGATTTTTTGATTGCTAAAATTTGGTTCCTGACTTCATAAAATTCAGAGAGTGTCCATTCGAGTGGTGGTAAGGAAATATCGAAGGTTTTGATTTTTCCATTTTTTTGGATGAGTTTTAAGAGGATGAGGAGTTCTAGTCTTGTTACGGTTTCTTCCTTTCCTTGCAATTTTTTGACAAAATAAGATTTGTAAGAATCTTCAAATACCGCAGGGAATTCCAATTCATACACTTCGCGACCCCGTTGGAAAATGAGGCTTAGACGTAGAAAAATCTGGTACAGAAGCCGAAAGGGTAATAAAATAGTTAAAAAAAGAATTCGAAACACGTAAGATCCTCTTCCGTCATTTCTTAAAATTCTTTCCAGAATGAAAGAGGAAAACAAGCTATCCGATGTGGATTCCTTTATTCGTATTCGTGGCGCTCGTGAACATAACCTAAAAAACGTAAATCTTGATATCCCGAGGGATAAACTTGTGGTCATTACTGGACTTTCTGGATCAGGCAAGTCCTCTTTGGCCTTTGATACCATCTATGCCGAGGGTCAAAGAAGGTATGTGGAATCCCTTTCCAGTTATGCCCGTCAATTCCTTGGGCAAATGGAAAAACCTGAGGTGGACCAAATTGAGGGCCTAAGCCCCGCCATATCCATCGAACAAAAAACGACACATAGAAACCCGCGTTCTACGGTGGGTACTGTTACTGAAATTTATGATTATTTACGGCTGTTATATGCGAGGGTAGGAAAACCTCATTGTCCAAAATGTGGGACACCCATTTCTAGCCTTTCTGTGGACCAAATCACCGACCGAATCAATTTATTTCCAGAAGGAACCAAATTACAAATTATGGCTCCGGTCATTTTGGGAAAAAAAGGCGAACACAAAGAGGTTCTTGAACGTTATAAAAAAGAAGGATTCAATCGGGTGCGAGTGAATGGGGAAGTATATTCTCTAGAAGATGAGATTCCATTAAAGAAAAACTTCAAAGCTGATATCGATATCGTCGTGGATCGGATTGTCATGAAACCAGGAATCCAATCTAGGCTCTCTGATTCTGTAGAAACTGCCTTAAAAACAGCTGAAGGGATTGTGGTTGTAGAAGATGGAGAAAAAGACCATCTCTTCTCGCAGAAATTATCCTGTCCGAAATGTGATGATGTCAGTATCCCAGAACTCACTCCAAGATTATTTTCTTTTAACTCACCCTTTGGTGCTTGTTCCAATTGTGATGGCCTTGGGGCACTTTTGGAATTTGATGAATCGCTTCTTGTGACAGACCGCGAAGCATCTCTTGCCGAAGGTTGTATTGAAGCTTGGGGAGGTTCCAAATCCAACTCCTATTGGTATATGGCCACCATACAAGCATTATCCAAAAAACTAAAATTCAATTTGAATACCCCGTGGAAAGATCTATCCGAAAAAGTGCGGAATACCATTTTACATGGAGATTCTTCCATTCATATTGATTATGATTTTCGTGGTGCCAATTCGCATTATGAATTTTCCAAAAATTATGAAGGTGTGATTCCCAACCTCAAACGTCGTTACAAAGAAACCAAATCAGATTCTATGCGCCAGTGGTTTGAGTCCTTTATGACCAATCATGATTGCGATGTGTGTAATGGAAAACGACTTCGACCGGAAGCACTTGCGGTCAAAGTGCAAGGGATTGGAATTGATGCTTATACTGGATTTTCCATCGAAAAGGCATTGGAGTTTACGAAGTCCTCTGATTACAAAGGTGCAGAAGATACCATCTCCAAACCCATTTTAAAGGAGATTTTACAAAGACTTCATTTTTTAAATGATGTGGGCGTTGGATATCTGAATTTAAGTCGTGCTGCCGGAACTCTTTCTGGTGGTGAAATGCAAAGGATTCGCCTTGCGACCCAAATTGGTTCACGCCTAATGGGTGTTTTATACATTTTAGATGAACCATCCATTGGACTTCACCAAAGAGACAATACCAAACTCGTCCAAACCCTAAAAGGCCTTCGGAACTTAGGAAATACCGTTCTTGTTGTGGAACATGACAAGGAAACTATGGAAGAGGCTGACTTTATTGTAGATATGGGACCTGGGGCGGGAGTCCACGGTGGAGAAATTGTTTCCTTTGGAACTCCAGAGCAAATCAAAAAAGACAAACATTCTGTTACAGGGAAGTTTTTATCAGGGGAAAAAAGAATCTCCATGCCAGAGACCCGCCGTGTCGGAAACGGAAAGTTTTTAAAGATCACGGGAGCCACACATAACAATCTTAAGAATGTGGATGTCTCCATCCCCCTTGGAACTTTGACCGTGGTTACTGGAGTATCAGGATCTGGAAAATCCACACTTATCAATGAAATTCTTTATAAGGAACTCGCAAGTTCCGTTATGGGAATGAAACTAGTTCCAGGAAAACACAAAAAAATTCTGGGTAAAGACCAAATCGATAAGGTCATCAATATTGATCAATCGGCCATTGGAAGGACTCCTCGTTCTAATCCAGCAACTTACACTGGTTTGTTTACCTTTGTAAGAGATTTATTCAGCGGACTAGAAGAAGCAAAAGTTAGGGGTTATGGTCCTGGCAGATTTAGTTTCAACGTAGCTGGCGGACGCTGTGAAAAATGTGAAGGGGACGGAATCTTAAAAATTGAAATGCATTTCCTTCCTGATATTTATGTGGAATGTGAAGTTTGTAAAGGGAAAAGATACAACAGAGAAACCTTGGAAGTGAAATACAAGGGAAAACATATTTCTGATATTTTGGATATGACAGTAGAAGAAGCCGTTGTCTTTTTCGAAAATATCCCAAACCTCAAACGAAAATTAGACACTCTGATGGATGTGGGTCTTGGGTATATCAAACTGGGGCAAGCAGCCACTACATTTTCTGGGGGAGAAGCACAAAGGATCAAACTTTCTACAGAACTTTCCAAAAGACCGACAGGCAAAACCCTTTATATTTTAGATGAACCCACAACGGGCCTTCATTTTGAAGACATTGAAAAACTACTTTCTGTTTTGCAGGTGCTCGTGGACAAAGGAAATTCTATGGTTATCATCGAACACAACTTAGATGTGATCAAAGCCGCCGACTATATCATAGACATTGGCCCTGAAGGTGGGGACGGTGGTGGTGAGGTGATCGCCACTGGCACACCAGAAGAAATTGTGACCGTAAAACGTTCATTCACTGGTCAGTATTTGAAAAAAGTTTTGGATGAAGAAAAGGTACTTGATGCCAAATTTTCCAAAAAGAAATCAAAGTAATTTTGTTAAGTTTGTTTCCCGAAAATCTGATTTTAAAATATGGAAAACCAGGTTCACCCTATCCAAAGGATATGGATGGATCTCCGACCGGGTTCTACCGGAGTTGGAAACCTATCTTAATGAAGGAAGGTTTTTACCATTTTCTTCTTGGTCTTGAGTCTTATTTAGAATTCCAAAAAAAAATTTCCTTTTTAGCAGAAGAACCAGTGGGAGTCTCTTTAGCTCTTTCCTGTATGGTGGAAGTGAATGTGGCAGGTGGGATTCTCAATCATGCGATAAGGAGTGACTCGGAGAACCAAACTTTAAACCAAAAGAAGGTTAACAGTGAGGTTTTAAATTCTCTTTGGGACGGCTTTCGGGATGCCGAACCTACGAAAATTTTTGCTGTGGGTGTGAGTGAACCGGGCTGGGAAACCAAACTTCGTAAGTTAAGTTCCAAGGTGGAGAATGGAAAATTATCCGGAACCAAATCCTTTATCACCAATGGAGCAGAAGCAGATAGCATTTTTTGGGTAATCAAAGATGATGATTCCAATCCCGTGTATTTAGTGCACCGATCCAAAAAAAGTGAAAAGTTAGGTAGTAACGAAACGACTTTCGAAAACCAAAGTTCAGAAGAATTGTTTCATACCGATTTTACCCCTTTAGTCTCCCACATTAAACTTACGTTATGCGAATATACTATTTCTCAGAAAGATTTGATTCTGGAAAATTACGGAAATCTCGGAATGGAGTTAAGATTAAAAGAATTACTCTCCTTAGTTTCTTTACTGATTGGAAAAACTAAGAAGGTTTCACTGGAAAACGGATTGGTGGCAGAAGAAAGAGAGAAACTGATCGTTTGGCAGGAGACCTTTCTTTCTCAGTGTTATGGAAACCCAAATTCAGAGTTTTTACTGTCCGGATTTCCTTATCCTACAGAGGGACTTCTCCAAGCCGTAACATCCTACTGGAATTTGGCAAATCCGAAAGATTTAAAGTCAATGGATCCAGATTACCAACTTTTCGTTTGGGAAGATCAGTTCACTAAAGTTTTAATCCAAAAGAAAAAACGAAAATTACTTTAATGGTGGTGGTCATGGGCATGACCGTGGCTATGACCGTGATGGCCAAACTCACGTTCCGATTCTCTAACAGAAATTTCTTCCAGTTTTTCTTTGAGTGATGAGGAAAGGATTTCTACGGATACAAAAGGTACTCCAAATTCACCTTTAAGAACTTTATGAATTTCTAATACAATTTTATCTCTGTCTGTTCCTTGGTTAACTAAAATTTGGATCTCAACAGAAAAAACTCCTGATGTGAGTTTACGAACTGTAATTTGTGGAACAGATACAATTCCTTTTAAGGTTTGGATATGATCCAATAGATGTTCTTTGTCGAAATCACTTGTATCTGCTTCGATTAATATTTCCACAGATTCTTTCACGATTCCATAGGATGTTTTAAGAATGAATATTCCTAAAACGATACTGAGAAAACTATCTACCTCTTTATATCCAGTAAAACGAATGATAAGAGCTCCGACAATCACTGCCAAAGTTCCTAAGAGATCACTTAAAACATGCAAATAGGCAGACTTTAGGTTAAGACTTGTTTTGCTAACACCGACAAGCAGGCCTGCAGATATTAGATTGATTCCAAATCCAATCAGTGAATAAGCCAACATGGAATCTGCTTCTACATGCGCGGTCCCTGAAAATCTCAGGTAACTTTCATAAAGAATAAATCCGGCCATTCCAATCAGGAGAAGTCCGTTGATAAAAGCAGCAAGAACTTCAAAACGGTGAAATCCAAAAGGGTATTTCTCAGTGGGTCTTTTGGATGCAACGAGTAGGGCGAATAAAGAAATGATATGCGCAAAAACATCGGTGAAAATATGACCTGCATCTGCAAAAAGGGCAAGACTTCCGCTCTCTCTGGACCCAATCCACTCAATAAAAAATATGACTATGGATAAAATACCTGAAAGGCTTAAAAAAAATACCAATCGTGAACGTTTGGGTCTAGGTTTACTCATGGTTTGCATTAAGGGAACCTGTAGCTCTCGGGACAACCACGATGTCCACTCGCCGATTGAGAGCTTTGTTTTCTTTGGTAGTATTCGGAACAATAGGTTGAAACTCACCATAACCAGCACTAGAAAAGTTTTTTGGGTTTAGGTTTTTATTTTGTAACATATAGTCTAAAACTGCTAATGCTCGTTCGCTGGATAAATGCCAATTGTTACGGAATTTTGTTTTGATCGGGACATTGTCCGTATGGCCTTCTACAACAATATAATTTTCTGGATAAGAAGCTAAGATTTCTCTGATTTTTTCTATGGCAGGAAGTATCGCTGGTTTTAATTCAGAAGAGCCACTATCAAAAGAAATTTTGTCATCGATATTGATAATGAGTTTGTTGTGAAAACGTTTGAGTCTAATTTGACCTGAGGTAATTTCCTTTGCTAGTTTTTCTTCAAACTCCTTGGTTTGTTCTGCGAGGCGCTCCAATTCCCTTTTTTGTTCTTTAGTGAGCTTACGAAGGTTTGCCAGCTCTTCTTCTAAGTTACGGATTCTTTCTTTTAGTTCATCAATTTTTGATTCATAATTATCACGAAGTTTCTGTTCTTTTTGTAAGCATTCGCGCTCTTTATCTTCTAATCTTTTCTTAAGTGCATCTATATCTGCTCTATCTTTTTCTTCGCGTTTTCGATTTTCATCAGCGAGCAACCTTTCCTTATCAGTTCCTTTTTTTTCTAAACCACGAAGGCGCATATCGTAATCGCGCATTTTATCGGAGAATTCATCCTGTTCTTTGGCTCGATTGCGTTTCTCTAATTCCAAATCTTCTGTAAGGTTTCGATTTTGGATTTGAAGGTCTTTTTTTTCTTCTTCTAAACGATTTAATTCGTTTTGGTGTTGTCTACGAATGTCAGCAAGCTCTAATTCCAAAGCATATTTTTCTTTGTAGATTTGGTTGTATTCGTAGGGAAAATAGATCCAGTCCGCAGAAAGAGTGGAAATGGATAGGAAAGTAAAAAATATAAAGCAACCAAAGATTTTAAAATTACTTCGCATCGTCAAAACTATCCTCTAAGTTGACTTTTGGCAAACTAGGAGCCTCAGTTTTTACTCGTTCCCAATCAGAAACACGACGACGGGCATCTGATTTTTTTTCAGCATATTGAGTTTCATAAACTTCTTTTTTTATGTATTCTGGATCTGCCGGAGTTTTACCTTGCGATTCTTGGAATTTAACTGCAATTTCTGACCGAACTAATTCGAGTTCGGCGATGAGTTCTCCGAGGGCTGCTTCCTTCATTTCCAAATAGGCTTTATCTTCCTTTTCCTTTTGTACCCAGGTTTTATATCGAGTTTCTTCTTTGGCTCTTTCCAATTCATGAGCCTGACTTTCATCCAAATAACGTTTGGATGAGGTACTGTCTTCTTTTAATACAAAGTAGGTTTCTTTTGTGCGGGCTAAATCTCGCTGTGCACTATGTTTTGTAACTTTGGCCTGGGAAATTTTGATGGCTTGGCCTGTGAGAGTGTTCGCCTTTCTTTGGATGGAAACTTCGTTGTTCAGTTTGATGATTTTATCGGTGAGGACCCTTGTGGCATTTTTCTGCTCAGCATTCATGACCTCTTCGCGCACATAGGCATCAGGAACCTTGCTGATTTTGGGTTCGAAAAGAACACATTGGGAAAAAACTAGGATTAGAAAAAGATTCGTTTTCAAAATTCGAACTCGTGCCGACATAGGATATAGCCTATGGTCTACGCGACATAACCGTCAATTGGAAATTTCAGGAAATCCGCTGATTTATGGAAGAAGAAAGAAAGAAAGAGTCCGAATTCCGTATCAAAATCGACAAAGACAGCGATTCCTATGATGAGTTTGTCGGTCAAATCAAAGACCTCATTTCTAATGAGGATTCCAAAAAACTTAAAGAAATGTTTGATGGGGCTCACCCTGCCGACATAGTCACTGTATTTCGTGACCTAGAAAGAGATGAGGAACTATATTTATTTAGACTCTTATCTAAAGAAGACCAGGCGTATGCCCTCATCAAAATGGAGGAGGAAACCTTAGAGTCCTTTTTAGAGGACCTTTCTGTCGATGAGATCTCCCATACACTCAATCATATTGAGACGGATGAAACAACCTATCTTCTCTCTTATCTTCCTAGCGCAAAACGCGAATTAGTTTTAGCAAATTTGAGTAAAGCCGACAGTTTTGAAATTCGATCCCAATTAGGATTTCGCGAGTCCTCTGCTGGCCGACTGATGTCCAAGGACTTTGCGACAGTGTCCATTACGGACAATGTTCGGAAAGGAATCATCAATGTTCGGAAAAAAGCCAAAGAAATTGAAGATATCTACCAAATTTATGTTACCAACGAAGATGGTGTTCTGGAAGGTTTTATTCCCTTAAAAGATTTATTTTTAACACCCATTAATACAAAGGTGGCCAAGATTACCAACTTCTCTGTGTTTGCTTTCCATTATGACGTGGACCAAGAAGAGGTCGCCAATACCTTTAAAAAGTATGATTTAGTGAGTGCTGCGGTCACAGATGATTTAGGTCGGATTATCGGTCGAATTACAGTTGATGATGTTTTAGAGATCGTAGAGGAAGAAGCTTCAGAAGATATACTTCTCATGGCTGGGGTGTCAGAAGATGAAAGGTTATCTACGCCTATTTTACAATCAGTAAAACGTCGTATCGTTTGGCTTAATGTGAATTTACTTACTGCCTTTGTCAGTTCCACTGTGGTTGCTTTTTTTGAGGATACCATTTCGCAGATTGTTGTGCTTGCCACTCTTATGCCCATTGTGGCTGGACTTGGAGGAAACGCAGGAACGCAGTCAGTAACTGTTGTGATTCGGAATATTGCTACAGGTGATCTTTCTATTTCCAATTGGTGGGAAGCAGTTAGAAAAGAATTTACTATTGGAATTCTGAATGGCCTGGTTCTCGGATTTGTAACTGGATGTATGATCTTTTTGGTGAAAGGAAATCTAGTGCTTGGATTTGTGGTGGGAACTGCCATGTTTGTGAATATGATTGTGGCGTCACTGACAGGTTCATTGGTTCCTATTGTGTTAAAGGGAATGCGAATCGATCCCGCCATTGCTTCTTCCATTTTTGTCACAGCGACAACAGATGTGTGTGGGTTTTTCTTTTTCCTCGGACTTGCCACAGTCTTGGCAAAATATTTACTTTAGGGATTGTCCTTTTCATTTTAAATTCTTGCCACGCTGATAAACTGCCAAATACTGATGTCGAAATGAAATTCTTCTCTTTGTTTGTCTCTGTATTTTTGTTTTTCATTCTGATTCATTGCCAATCGACGTCTCCCGTTAGTTCCCATTCAAATGGTGAAACAAACAAGGAAGTTCTCCCTGAAAAAGATATTCTTCCTCCACCGGGCGGAGAAGGAGAAATGATCTTGAATGAAAGCGGAGAAGAAGTCCAAAACCATTCAGGTGAAATTCCATTCTTTCAAAAAAAGAGCGATTTACCTACCGAACTTTTTCGTGTTTATATAGCTTCTGATTCCTATATGGTGCGTCAGATTCGCCATACAGATAAAATACGTAGAAAACCAGATCCTGGTGGCGATGAACTTTCCAAAGAGGAAATGAAAAAATTTGATCTCTTAAGCTTCGTAGATGATGGAATGATAACCATTGGACTCAACACGATCACTGGGAAATTGGAATCAATAGCTTTTGACCGCCGCGTCCCAAGAATCAATGATGTGGCAAAAATCATACAAAATGATGCTTCCCGTTTTAATTATGAACATTTATCAAAAGATGGAGCACCCATCATCACTAAATTTTTAGTTAGTTATCAAATTCGTCTTTATCCTGGCAAAACTAGAGACGAAATCAAACAGATGTTGCAGAAGAAAAAATAAGGTCTTCCGTAGCAGAAGACCTAGGTTTTTTTTCAAAGTAAAACGATTTTAAAAATTACCATTTGAAGTTACCGCGCTTTTCGTAAAAGAAAGGTATGGTTTCCTGAACAGATGGAACCTTTAAACCAGAATCACCTTTTAAATCAAATTGAGCCGATTTCGATTGGATAGTTTTATAGAGAGAGGAGCTAATGGAAGTTATGGGAAACTTTGTGGCTACTTTTACTGTCGAAGTTTTTCCTGAGTTTATGATTTCTTTAGGAGTTCCGTTTAAGAATTTTTCACCTGCTAAATCTAAATTATAGTTAAGGTTTGTTAGGTTTAGGTTGGATGCAGCTTCGTTAGCAAATACAAAATCAAACTCAGTATTTATATCTAGATTCAGGCCAGAAAGTCCTGCCTTAGTCGCAGAAGTTGCGGGTTGTTTGGAACCTCCAAGTAGTCCTTTTAGGAAACCAGTGGCAGTATCTGCTAGAGCGCTAGTATTGGAGGCGCTTAGGATATCGGCTTCGGTAGGCATTAAAATTTTAAAGTTTTGGATCTCAACATTGGGCAGGATGGCAGGAATTTCCTTTTTTTTCACAAAAGGAAAACTAAGTGAATCTTTTCCCAAAAGTTGCCATCCTTTAGGAATCGGTACTTTCATATTTCCTTCTGCACTAACTTCTAACAGCGGTTTGTTTGGAAACTTTTTGTAAAGATTTAATAAGTCCGTATATTTTAGTTTTACTTCCAATGGTAGTTGTTTTGTTTTTTTACCCTCAATGGCCCCTAAATCTGTTTTAACTTGTGAAAGTTTTAATCCTTCGATTTTGATATCCATATCGATGAATGAACTAGGAAGAGAAACGGGATAGGGATTTTCTACCGAGGTAACTATGTTTAAGGTGATTTCGGTGAATGTAATACTCTTAATGGAAAGAGAATCGAATTCAAACTCAGGCATTGGAATTTTGTCCTGAATCACACCTAGGACAGAACATTGCAGACTAAAAATAGAGAGGATTAATGGAAGGGCCAATTTCATGCCAAAAATCTCTCTTGGATTAAAAGGAATGTCAAGTGAATTGAATTTTCATCACTACCGGGGCATGGTCCGAGAGAACAGGTTCTTTCGCAATGGTCACCGTTTCAATTTTATAACTCGAAGATTTAGTGATAAAAAAATAATCGATTCTCCAACCCTTGTTGTTTTTCCTAGCTTGGAACCTGTAGGTCCACCAGGAATATTCATCCTTCACTTCTGGTTGGACTATGCGAAAACAATCCCAAAAACCCAAATCCAAAAACTTAGAAACCCAGGCCCTTTCCTCAGGAAGAAATCCCGAACTCTTTTGGTTGCTTTTTGCATTGTGGATATCGATTTCTGTATGGGCGATATTGACATCACCACAGACAATCAAAGGTTTTTTCTTCTTTGTATAGGGTTTTGCTAGTTCGTAAAAGGAATCCAAAAATTGGTATTTGATTTTTTGTCTTTCCTCGCCGCTCGTTCCAGAGGGAAAATAAAGGTTCCAAAGATAAAATTCTGGATATTCTAGGAAAACGGACCTTCCTTCCGAGGAATAAATTCCATCTCCAAGTCCAATTGTGACTGATTTTGGTTTTAGTTTCGTAAGGACAGCAGTACCACTATAGCCGGGTTTGTCAGCAATACAAGCGAACACTTCATAACCAAGATTTCTAAATTCTTCTCTATCGATTTCAGAGACAGGGGCTTTGGTTTCTTGGAAACAAATAATGTCAGGATTTTCCTGACGAATAAAATCTAGTAAACCTTTGCTCAAACTGGAGCGAATTCCGTTGCAATTTAACGTGATGATTTTCATCTAGAATTGAGATCGATTGTTTGGCCTAATAAGTCGATACTAAAAATGGCATGATAGAAATTTCCGAAGAAATTCCGTTCCTACGAACATCCAAACTTGTGTTTCTTATCTGGGATGAATCTCCTGGGAGTTTAGAGACCTGGGATTGGAGTAAAGGGATTACTGTATTCTTTCAAACTCGCCGTGCCGGGGAACTGGAGTTTAGATTTGGCCCCCCTCTCTGGGGAATCCCGACAGAAACAAATCGGTTAGAATTTCCTTTTGTTTCCATTCACAATATTTCCACAAATAAATATTTGGCCTCCGAATTAGAGAGGTTAGGCGAAGATAAAACAATTTATGTTTTGATTCCAAAAGGTATGGAATCGGAAGCCCGTTCTGTATTTGCCCGTTTGGAATATCTTTGGGATGATAAAATTTCTCCAGATCGAATCACACATAAATTTGGTCTAACTGGACGAACCAGTTCTGTTTCAGATACCCAAGTTTCCATCCATAAGGTTTCTAAAAAAAATACAATCTCCCATCCTCCTTTAGAGTTTGTCGGTAAGTCTGGAAGAATAAGAGTCCAAGAGGAGATCCTTGTATCTGCCAATGAGGCAAGGATCAACGGAATGAATCCGGATTTGGAAGATGGAGTTAGAGAAGAAGTTTTTTCTGTTGATGATTCACCAAACCATCCTTATGAATTGATTGAATCTTCTTTTGCGGAATCGGATACATCGAATGATGAATCCTCAAAGGAAATTTCTCTTTCTGAAACCATTACTACTGAAGTAAAAGAAGAGAAAAAGGAAGAAGTCGGTGCACATACATTAGATGGCTCTTCTGAGACAAAATTTTCGCTCCAACTAAAGATGATGGGTGTGATTAGTCTTTTATTCGCATTGTCAGTCTCGGTTATTATCTTTTTTGCTTCCTTTTATTTTAAAAGATCCATTGAACTTCAGTTACGCGACAATAATATACGAATTGCAGAAATCATTGGTTCTAAAGTTAAATCTGATATTCTCGGTGTCGTTGAAAAGGGACGCCAAATTGCTATCACTCTCACAACTCAAGGTCTTCCTGAGGCGGAGAGAAAACTTCTTATTAAAACTTTTTTTCAAAATGATAAAGAGTTTATTTACCTAGGTATTTTTGAACGAAAAGAAAATTCTTTGGTAATGAAAAGAGAGGTATTTAATGAAGAGGAACTAAAAAAAAGTTCTGTTACAGAAGAGGATTTCCATGCGGTCGTCAACCGTAACCGGGATTCATTGGCACAAGCTTTTAACGGCCAAACTGTTCTTCTTAATTCGAGTCCAGGATTCCAAGAACCTTCTTTTGCAATAGCAATTCCCACGGCTGAAAATGGGGAACTTGATAATGCTCTTGTGATGATTGTGAAACTAAACAAAATCATCGGAGCGTTTTCCAAAAAAGGAATCGAAACCACTTTTATGGTGAATGGGAATGGAACGGTGCTTGCACATCCCAAGGAAGACTTAGTTCTTGCTGCAACAGACCTAGCTTCGATGCCGATCGTTAAATCTATGTTAACTAGCGCACCCAATACAGGGCAAATGAGTTATTTAGATGAAGAGTTGGGTGGATCTTATCTAGGTTCCTTTCAAAAAATTGGATTTGCAGATGCTGGAGTCATTACGTTTGTTTCAGAAGAAAAGGCCTTCGCTGATGTTTACAAGAGCCAAAAAACAAACCTTTATATAGCAGGGATTGGTTTGTGTTCTGCTTTAATTTTTGTATTTTTCTTTTCTAAAACCATTACTAAACCTGTATTACAACTTCTTTCTGCAACTTTAGAGATTGCAAAGGGAAATTTTAAAATTGGAATTAAACCAACCACACAGGATGAAGTTGGACTTCTTACTAAATACTTCATAGATATGGGGGCTGGTTTAGAAGAACGAGAGAAGGTTAAAAATATCTTAGGTAGTATGATTGATCCCGTTGTGGTCCAAGAAGCTATGGTTGACTTGGCTGCTTTAAAAAGAGGATCAGAAACTCATATTACTGCCTTTTTTTCGGATGTTGCCAGTTTTTCTACTATTTCCGAACAGTTGAAATCAGCCGACCTTGCGGCTTTACTCAATGAATATTTGTCAGCGATGACCATCATTCTGAAAAAACACGAAGGAGTCTTGGATAAATATATTGGAGATGCCATTGTAGGAATTTTTAATGCACCAGTTCCAGTTTTGGAACATGAATTAAAAGCGGCAAGGGCCAGTGTGGACATGGTGATGAAGCTTGCCGACTTACGTGAATATTGGACTAAAAACAATCTTTATTCAAAAGAAGCCCAAGTGATGGATGCAAGAATAGGGCTCAATTCAGGTCCAGCTAAGGTTGGTTTTATGGGAACGGATGCCCTGGCATCCTATACGATGATGGGTGACACTGTTAATCTCGCGGCAAGGCTTGAGGCTGCAGGCAAAGATTATGGAGTCAATATTCTTATTACTGATCCTATTCGCGATTGTATTCAAGGGGAAATGGTAACTCGGTATTTAGATCTTGTGAGAGTAAAAGGTAAAAATGAACCAGTTAAGATTCATGAGCTAATTGGTTACCGCTCCATGATTTCAAATAACTTTACGGAAGCAGCAGGAATTTACGAGTCTGGATTTAAAGAGTATTTAAATCAAAACTGGAATTCCGCCATTAAATACTTTACCGAAGCAGAAAAAGCCAAAGGTCAGAAAGACAAATCCAGTCGGATGCTTATGGAACGTTGCGAGGAATATAAACTAAATCCACCTGGTTCAGACTGGGATGGTGTATTTACGCGGACACATAAATAATTTTATGAGATGGTTAAACGATACAAGATTTGTAGTTTCAGCACTTTTGTTACTCATTCTTGTATTCTCATACTTTCTCTATAGAAACCTAAACGATCGGTTCATTGACTCTTCGAGTCCAACCATTGGAGTCATTACTTTTAAAAATAAAACTGTCCTCAGAAAATACAATGATGCAGTGGTTTGGGATTTAATTGAATCCAAAACAGAAGTAAAAAATAGGGATACTATCAGAACGGAAGGTTTATCTGACGCAATCCTTACCTTGAACGATGGAACAAAAATCAATATATCAGAGAACTCTATGATCCTTTTAGATATCTCGGATAAAAATATCAATATCAACTTTGCTTACGGATCATTTGAAGCGGCAAGGGAAGGCACAGTGTCTGGTGATATGAAGATGAATATTTTAGCTGGTGACAAAACAGTTCAAGTTGCCAGTGGAGATGTAAAACTAGATAAAACCAAATCTGAGTTAAACATTAAAGTTGATCAAGGCGAAGCCAAACTAACATCCAATGGAAAAGAAGAAACGATTGCCAAAGACCAAATTGCAAATGTAACTGAGTCAGGTGTTAAGGTTGGAAAACCAGTCTACCGATTGTCTCTACCGGAAGATAGGAGAAATATTCTATCCGAATCTGGCCAAGAAAAAGTGCAATTTTCTATTTCTGGTTGGAAATCTGATTCTGCTAAAACCTCGAATCCAGTGATAGAAATCTCGCTTTTTCCTGATTTTTCAAAATCTCTTTACAAAGAAAAGCTAACAGCGGCAAGTATTTCCAAAAAATTAGCCTCAGGTTCCTATTATTGGAGAGTGACTTATGATGACCCGAGTACTAAAGCAAAACAAACCACAGAAGTTTTTCAATTTAGGGTTTTAAATGATCCGGGACTTAAGATGATGAGTCCGAAAGCGGGCGAAGTATTCGCGTATACCCAGGAATTGCCAGTAGTTCGATTTGTCTGGAATCCTCTCGACTTATATTCATCTTATACTGTAATCATTGCGAAAGATTCTAACTTCTCTGATGGACTTGTTTCCAAACAAACTCAGAACCAATCCTTAGCCTTTGATTCTTTAAAGGAAGGAAGTTATTTTGCAAAAATTCAAGCTAGATCCAATCTGCAAGGAATCCCTGAAAAAACTTCGAATGTAGTTGGTTTTCAAATTTCCAAAAAAAACAATCTTTCTCCACCTGAATTATTAGAACCGGTTCGTGGGAAAGTTTTTGCTTACGAACAAACTAAATCACAATTGTTCTTTTCTTGGAAGGATGAAAAAGATTTTAGTAGTTACGAATGGGAGCTAAGTTCCGATTCGAATTTTCAAACAAAACTAAAAGTAGAATCAACAAAGAATAATTTTTTAAAACTTTCGACTGACTTAAATCTAGGTGTTTATTTTTGGCGAGTGAAGGGCTTAACTTCTAACGGTTTATCATTTGATTCAAAGCCAAATACGTTTACAGTGATTGCCAAAGAAGAAATAGAGCTTGTGGCGCCTGCCAATGGAGCAGAGGTAGAAGTTGATGAACGTTCGGCTGTGATTCTCAAATGGAAAAAAATAACCAACAAGTCGAATTATGAAATCGAAATCGCTCGTGATTCTGATTTTAAACCTCTTATTACAAAAGAGACAGTTTCTGGAAATTATTTTGAATTTAAATCAAAAGATTTTGGTCGTTTTTATTGGCGTGTCAAACCAGTGGATGGTGATAATGATTATAGCGCAGTTAGAAATTTCCAAATGCAAACTAATCGAGAACCGCCGAATCTATTAAGTCCACTTCGCAATGAAACGATAGATTTGTTTTCGAAAAGTTCCATTCTTTTTACTTGGAAAGCGGTGGAAAAGGCATCCGGTTACCGCATTCAACTGTTTGATATTTCGGGAGTTCGAGAAAAACAAATCCTAAATGAAAAAACAAGTTCTACCAAACTAACATATAATGATATTCAGAAGTTTAACGTCGGAAGGTTTCGTTGGGAAGTTGCTTCTATATATAAACAAGCCGATGGAACAGAAAAAGAATCAGCTTATAACAAACAAGATTTCTTCATTTCTGTACCCGAATTAAGAATTCCAAAAATCCTTACTCCAGGGAAGATTTATGTGGAATAAATTTCTTTTATATTTAATAATTTCTTTTGTTTCGGTGACCTCGCTTTTCGGACAACCAATGGAAAACTCCGAAGAATCAAGCCAATACCAATTACGTTGGATGGAAGTCGAAGGTGCCACGGGATATGTTTTAGAAATCAAAAATTCCAGTGGTTATTTAGTTTTATCGGAGAAGGTAAATGGAACAAGTTATGATTTAGTGAATTATACTTCAGGTATATATGAACACAGGGTGGCAGTTGTCAATAAACTTGGAAAGGTAGGTAGTTATTCCGATTGGGTAAAGTTTGAAGTAGTTGTATCAAAAGTGCCGACTCTCACCAAAGATTCTATTTATTCTGTATCTAAGGAAGAGAAGGAAAAAGTTTTTTTATTGGAAGGCCGGGACTTTATCCATCCTATGAAAGTATATCTTGTGACTGGAGGAAAAAAAATCTTAGCTAAAAAAGTTGTCATAGAATCAGATTCGGTTGCAAAAGCTACTTTTGCTATTGAGCCAGATACTGATACAGGAATTTATGATTTAGTTTTAGAGAATCCACGAAACAAAGTTTTGACTGCAAAACAAAGAGTCGTTTTATCAGACTCTAAAGAAAAAGCTGCACGTTTTGCCTCCAGGCAAGAAAGGATCATTCGTAAAGAAGTTCCAGAAGACTATTACGAAACACCTTATTTTTCTACGCTTTGGCGTTCTACGGTTTTGCCGGGTTGGGGGCAGAAATACATTGATGGAAAAAATTGGAAAGTTTACGTGTATCCGTTGGTAGTAGTCTCCGCCGCTGTGGTCTATGCAAATTCATACAATAAATTTTTAAGTGCAAGATCCGATTACCAATCGGCAGTTTTATTGGGTGCCATACTCGTGGACCAACCAGACTCACAAGGATTATGGATCATCAATCGAGGGAACGCTGAAGCAAAATTCAATACCGCAAAATCAGAGTTAGGCGTAATCCAAGTTGGAGCTGGGGTTTTGGGTGCATTTTTACTCTATAATATAGTAGATTCGTATTTTTCCGCAAAACGAAATGTGGCAAACTTTGAACAGGGATTTCCTTTAGGAGAAACAAACAAACGAGTGCAAGCCACAGTGGTTTCTGAATCTGGTTGGAACCAATCAAAATTTTCATATGAATATGGTTCTAGATACCAAATCGAATTCTCTTCTCGTTTCTGACAAAAAGCTTGTTTAGGGAAGGACTTCCCCCCAGGCTGATTTTATGCCGATTCCCATTTTAAACTGTGACAGAAATTCACGGGACCAATTGGATCGTTTTCTTTTGGATGCAAAAGAAGACCTAAGCTTAGCTACAGAAAAAATCCTTCCTATTTTGGATGCTGTCAAAACGAGAGGGGACCAAGCCCTAATTGAATATACCGAAAAGTTTGATGGTATTTCCTTACGTTCGGTGACTTTGGATCCGCACTCGATGCAAACTCATCTCGATCCCAAAATTAAGGAGGCATTTCTTAGGGCTAAAGCAAATATTGAATCCTTTCACGAAGCGCAGAGAAGAGAATCTTGGTCCAAATTGATTGATGGAAATAGGTTAGGTGTTAAATACACACCGATTCCTTCATTATCTGTTTATGCTCCTGGTGGTAAGGCTTTGTATCCGTCCAGTGTTCTTATGGGGGTCATTCCTGCTAAAATTGCTGGAGTAAAGAATATACAACTCGTGACTCCCCCTCAAAAAGACGGTTTGCCTGAAATTCTCATTTGGCTTTGTCAAATCCTTGGTGTGAATCGTATTATCACTGTGGGAGGGGCGCAAGGTATAGCAGCTTGTGCTTATGGAACAGAAACCATCCCCAAATCAGAGTTTATTGTCGGCCCAGGCAATGCTTATGTTGCAGCCGCCAAATCCTACTTAGCTGGGAAGGGGATTATCGGCATTGATAGTCCTGCTGGACCCAGTGAAGTTTGTATTATAGCAGATTCTTCTGCCAATCCCAAATGGATCGCCTGTGATATGTTATCTCAAGCAGAACATGGTGAAGATTCCTCGGCCATCTTACTAACAACAGATAAAGATTTTGCAAATAAAGTAAGCCAAGAATTGGAAAAAGCATTTATCGAACGTCCAAAACGTTTAGAAATGAAACAACATTCCATTTATAAAAATTCTGCCATTTTAGTTTTTCCTAATTTAGAGGATTGTATTTGGTTTTCGAATGAGCTGGCTCCAGAACATTTAGAAATACAAACTCAAACCAATGAAGAAGTATTTTCAAAAATAGAACATGCAGGTAGTGTATTTTTAGGGCCATATTCGCCCGTTGCAATGGGAGATTATATTAGTGGAACCAATCATATTCTGCCTACTGCAAGAGGGAGTCGGATTTATTCTTCGTTAGGTGTCGATACTTTTTTGAAAAGAGTTACTTTTCAGGAAATAAATAAGGAATCCTTAGAAAAACTTTATCCGTATGTAAAATTAATGTCTGAATTAGAGGGCCTGGATGAGGAACATGGAACGAGCGTAAAGGTTCGTACTGAGGAATCATTATGATCGTTGTTTCTAAAATTGATGAATTAAAAAAACTGATTTACGATTGGAAAAGCCAAGGACAGACAATTGGGTTTTGTCCTACGATGGGAAGTTTACATGCGGGTCATATGGATCTCGTTCAATCTTCTAAAACTCAAACAGACAAAACAATTGTTTCTATCTTTGTAAATCCAACACAGTTCAACGATCCAAAGGATTTTGAAAAGTACCCAGTCAATACAGAAAATGACCTTTTGTTATGCGAAAAAAATGGAGTTGATATTGTTTTTTTGCCGGATGTCAAAACAATGTATCCTGATACTAAAACACCGATTCAATTAAGCATTCCAAAATTACAAAACCATCTCTGTGGTAGGACTAGGCCAGGTCATTTTGAAGGGGTGTTACAAATTGTTGCAAAACTTTTTCACCTAACAGAGCCAACGAAAGCTTTTTTCGGTTTAAAGGATTACCAACAGTTTCGCGTAATTTCTGCAATGGTGGAAAATTTAAACTTCCCGCTAGACATTGTTGGTGTTCCGACTCGTAGAGAAACTGATGGTTTGGCTATGAGTTCACGGAATGTTCGTTTGTCTACAAAAGAAAGGGAAACTGCCAGTTTGATACCTAGAATGTTTGCATTAGCAAAAAAAACGATTCAAGCTGGAGAAAGAGATATAAAACTTTGGAAAGAAATTCTTCGGGATTTTTTGCTTACTGGGTCATCTCTCCGTATTGATTATTTAGAGGTAGTAGATCCAATAGAACTACAGCCTAAAGAAAAATTAGAGGGTGAAATTTTGCTAGCGATAGCTGTATTTGTTGGTGAAGTTAGACTCATCGACAATCAGGTAATAGAAATTCCTAATTAAATATTCATGTCAAAAGAAATAGAAGATTCAAAATTTAATCCCAAACAAGTATTAGCTGAATCAAAATTTTCCTTAGTTAATTTAAGTGGAATTCCTGAGTCAGCCCATTCTTTTACCACAGCATCCTTATACGAAACACTACGTGCCGAATCTACTTTTTTAGTTGTACTTCCTACAAACCAAGACGCTGAAAGTTTTTCTAGGGAGTTATTGAGTTTTCTTCCGCAAGAGCAAATTTTTTATTTTCCAGGACCGGAGAATATTCCTTACGAATATACAAAATGGCAAATGGAATGGAAAAGGGATAGAATCCTCACCGTTAATAGAATTTTATCAGGAAATCGCTGTTTGGTGGTTACATCTGTTTCTGCTCTACTACGAAAGTTGCCAATTAAAGAAAGTTTAAAGGGTAAATCGATTACATTAAAATTAGGCAAAGATTTTCCTTTAGACAAATTATTGTCTGAGTTAGTCAATTTAGGGTATCACAGAGAGGAGGTTTGTGAACAGTTTGGACATTTTAGTTTAAAAGGGGGAATTCTTGATATTTACACTCCTTATTTGTCAAATCCTGTTCGTATTGATTTTTTTGGTGATACAGTTGATGAGATTCGGACGTTTGATCCTAATACACAGAAATCAATTTCAAAAATCCAAGAAATTATCATTACGGCCGCAAATGAAACCATTGTAAGTCGTGAAGAAAAATCGAAATACCAAGAGATATTAACAAATCATAAGGATAAACGACTCCCAATTGATTCTGAATTAGAAATAATAGAGGAACATTTACCTTTAATCAGAGAACATGAAGGTTTTTTAAATTTCTTTCCTAAAAAGCCGATCCTTATCTTTCCACGATTTTTTGATACAAAAGAACGTTCTTATGGGATGGAAAGAGAATACAATACACTGTATGAGAAAAAAAAAGAAGAATCACTTTGTTTAAAACCGGAAGAATTACTTTCCTTTGGGATAGAATGGGAGAGTCTTACTTCAGAGGATACTCCAGGCATTCGTTTTTCCCTACTGCCTGACAATAAGAAAAATTTTTCCTATGACCCAATTAGAGAGGTTAGGGGATTTCGCGGTAAAATCAGAGAGGCAAAGGAATACTTTCTTGAATTATTAGCAGAAGATAGGAGAAATAAAATTTTTATTACTTCTTCCTTTTCTGCTCAAATGATGCGGCTGAAAGGACTTTTTTCCGAAGGTGAGTTGGAAACGGTTCACTCTGATTCAGAAGATCCGCTTCCGCTACCACTGCAATCCGTAAATCCAGGCATTCACTTAGTCATTTCAGACCTCAAACGTGGATTCCATATAGTTGAGGATCATGTCTATATATTTACGGACAATGATTTGTTTGGGCGTCAATACAAACGTAAAACACGGTATAAAAAACAAGCATCCCAAATGATCGAATCTTTCATTGATTTGAAAGAAGGCGATTTTGTTGTCCATGTCAATCATGGTGTAGGTCGTTTCATTAAAATTGAACGAACGAAAGCTGACGGTAAAGAAAGAGATTTTTTAAAATTAGAATATGCTGGGGGTGATAGTTTATTTGTTCCCCTTGATCAGATTTCATTGGTACAAAAATACATAGGAGGCACTGACACTCCGAAGTTAGATACTCTTGGAAAGAATTCTTGGAAAAAGGCTAAGGATCGCGTTCAAGAATCAGTAGATAAACTTGCTGAAGAACTGGTATTACTTTATTCCAATCGCCTTAAACTAAATGGATTTGCATTTCCTCCTGATACCATTTGGCAGGAAGAATTTGAAGCTGCTTTTGAATTTGAAGAAACACCTGATCAAATTTCTGCTATTGAGGCAGTGAAACAAGATTTAGAATCGGTGAGACCAATGGACAGATTGGTTTGCGGGGATGTAGGTTATGGTAAAACCGAGGTTGCGATTCGGGCTGCATTTAAGGTGATCATGGCGGGTAAACAAGTAATGCTCCTTACTCCCACTACCATCCTTTCCTTGCAGCATTTTAATACATTTAAATCAAGATACGAAAATTACCCAATCAAAATAGCTTTTGTGTCACGGTTTCGAACCGCGGCTGAGATAAAAGAAGACCTAAAGAATTTTTCCGATGGGAAAATAGACATGCTTATCGGAACTCATGCAATTTTGTCCTCTAAAATAAAACCCAAAAATCTTGGACTGCTCATTATTGACGAAGAACAGAAGTTTGGTGTAACTCATAAGGAAGCCATCAAAAAATTTAAAAACCTGGTAGATGTGTTAACTCTTACAGCAACACCAATTCCGAGAACCTTACATATGGCACTCACTGGAATTCGTGAGCTTTCTATTATTTCAACACCTCCTAAAAACAGGCAAAGTGTAGAAACGTATGTATTAGAAGAAGATGATACACTCATCCAAGAAGCGATACGAAAAGAAATAGAAAGGGACGGCCAGGTTTTTTATCTCTATAATCGAGTTGAATCGATTGAAGAAGAAGCGGCTTACATTCGTTCCCTTGTCCCTGAGATTTCAGTGGGAATTTTACATGGCCAATTAACCGAGGATGAAATTGAGGAAACCCTCGTTGATTTTTATGAACGAAAATATGATATTTTGGTTACGACTACAATCATTGAGTCAGGGATCGATATGCCCAATGTAAACACACTGATTGTAAAACGAGCTGATATGTTTGGTCTTTCTCAACTTTATCAAATTCGGGGACGTGTGGGTCGATCGGATCGGAAGGCCTATGCTTATATGTTTTATCCTTCCAAAAAACTAATCACAGAACTTGCCGAAAAGAGATTAAATACGATTTTCGAATACCAAGAGTTAGGATCTGGTTTTAAAGTGGCCATGCGTGATTTAGAGATTCGTGGAGCTGGAAATTTGCTTGGGAAAGAGCAGTCTGGCGACATTATGGAAGTTGGATTTGATCTTTATGTTAAGATGTTGGAAGAAGCAATTTCTCGAATTAAGGGTGAGGAGGTCCGAGTCGAGGTTCGTACGGCAGTCAATTTAAAAACCAACTTCTATTTACCGGATGATTATATTCCAGATACGAAACAAAAAATAGAATTTTACAAACGGTTTGAAGGTTCCGCGAATTTAGATGAAATTGAAGAACTTTCGCTCGAGATGGAAGACCGGTTTGGTGAACTTCCGCAGATTGCCAAAACTTTTGTGGAATTGGAAAAAATCCGAACTTTGGCTTCAAACCTTGGTTTTGAATTTGTTACGGAAAAATCGGAGGAAATCCTATTCAAATGTGGAACCTATTTCAGAGGAAATCCGGACAGAGTGATTCAGGCCATGAGTAAATTCAAAGGCCTAACCATTGCCCCACAAGAGCCATCTGTATTACGTTATACGATTCCAGAAAGGGAAGACCTGCAAAAAATCAAAAAATTGCTTTCGCTTTTGGAATTCCTTGCCGCTTAAATTTTAAGCATTGGAATCAAGCTAGTTTTGCTAAAAAAGGATGGACATTGCGGGAATTCACGAAACCATCATCACAAATCCTTTCAGGCACTAAAATAATATGACTAAAATCCTTCCTTTGTTTGTTTTTTTGGCATCCCTTTTCCTCGTTCAGTGTTCGGACTCGTCTCCGGTCATCGAAACTTTGGATAACCATAAAATTACCGTAAAAGACTTTGAAGCAGCTTACGATACGGCTCTTGATTCAATCAGCCGATTACAAAATATCGAAAAGAAAACGCT
Source organism: Leptospira soteropolitanensis (assembly GCF_026151655.1). Classification (GTDB taxonomy): domain Bacteria; phylum Spirochaetota; class Leptospiria; order Leptospirales; family Leptospiraceae; genus Leptospira_A; species Leptospira_A soteropolitanensis. Next base: position 119,407 of record NZ_JAMQPN010000002.1, read on the forward strand.
TTTAGAATTCATTGAAAAAGATATCAACGAAGTACCACAAAATTTCCAAGATTTGAACTACCAACTTCAAAAGAAAAATTTCTACCAAACATACCGTCAAATGATCATGACGCGTCTTGTGGCAGAGAAAAACGGTTATATCTCTCGTCCTGATGTTGCTGAAGTAATCAAACAAGTGGAGATGCAAACCATTGCTCAAATGTATGTTTCTGAGCAAGTTGAGAAGAAAATCCAAATTACTGACGAACAAGCTAAAGCGGAATGTGAAAGACTTCGTGGATTGGATAGAAATATTGCAAACTTAACCATTGATAAATGTCTTACATTTGCAAAAGCACAACTAAAACAATTGCAGACCAGAGAACAACTTCCACTAGTTGTGGAGAGAATCAAGGAAGAGGTAACCATAAAACGTAATGATAAATTTGATTTGGATGCTTATCTTGCACCAAAGAAAAAAGTGGAAGAACAAAACAACCAACCAAAATAAGTCGGAATGGACAATACTTTAAACGCGTTTCTCCGTGGCATCATTGAAGCTGCCACGGAATTCTTACCAGTTTCCTCAACAGGTCATCTTTTCCTTTTTAGTTATTTTTTCCCATTCAATCATCTCACAGTGGATCATGAGGCTTTTGAAGATTTGTTTGATATATTCATTCAAACCGGGGCAATTCTATCAGTAGTTGTGTTGTATTTCCAAGTTTTATGGAAACATACAAAATCTGCATCTTTGTATTTAATTAAAAAGACAACAGACAATTCAGGATTCCACTTTTACCGAAATTTGATGGTTGGTATCCTACCAATTTTAGTTTTAGGTTTCGTTTTTAAAAATACCCTAGATCAAATAAAAATGAGACCTGATCTTTTACTCATCCTTGGCCTTTCCTGGTTGATTGGTGGCCTCATAATGGTTTTTGTTGAAATGAAACATTATGATGAGTCGGATGGGAGGATCATAGGAATGAAAGAGTCTATCATTGTTGGTTTTTTACAATGTTTTGCTCTGATTCCTGGAGTCTCAAGATCAGCTGCCACTATTATTACTGCTAGAACTCTAGGTGTTTCTAAAAAAGATTCCGCAGAGTTTTCCTTTTTTTTGGCAATCCCTGTATTAACCCTTGCGGGTGTTTACAAACTTTATAAACATCGTAGCATTTTAAATTCGGAAACGATAGGCCTATTGTTGTTTGGAAGTATCGTTTCCTTTGTTATATGCTACTTTATCATTCGATTGTTTATGGCATTTATTCGTAGAAGAAGTTTTTTATCCTTTGGAATATATAGAATATTACTTGGTATCCTTGTTATATTGTATTTTGTTCGTGGTTGATGAATTCTAAATAGAATTGTTTTTTATCTACATTGTTTGTTTTATCAAGCAGATACATAAATAGTTTTGTATTCTGCTTGTGGATTTTATTTCTTAAGAAAAGTCTTTCGCTCCAAATCACAGCTTCCGAAATTTTTCCCTGTTTCACCAAAGTTTTTGCGGTCATATAAAGGTATTCTTCCCGAGCCGGATTTTCTTTTGTTGCCAGTTTGAAGTTTATCACTGCGTTTTCCCAATTTTTTAATTGGTAAAACAATTTTCCAGCTAAAGCATGAAACGACGGATGTGGGTATTTTTCAATCAATGGAAGTAGTTTATTGATAGCTTCTTGGAAGTGGCCTTGTTTTGACTTGGCTTTAATTTCTAAATACTCTGTTCTTACCACTTCTGGAAATGAAATCCTCTGATTATTTGGAAAATATTCAATTTTTAAAAAAGAAATGTCGTCTGTGATTTCTCCGCTGGATTCAATTTCGGTAACCAAACGAGGTAGGTTGGTTTCTGAGCGTTCTACAAAGCGCAAAATTAAAGTTTCATCTTCGTTGATAGATCTTTGTAAATTATTTTCGGAGGGCAAAGCAATATCATCTCTACCATCAGATCCAATTAACAAAGTGTCACCAGCTTCTAACGAAAAAGTTTTGATTTAGAAGTAGTGATCGTTTTTGGGAAACCCAAGTTTTCTCATCGATAGTTCTGTTTCTATAAAAGAGGCAACACCATCTCTATATAAAATACTCCACGGGTGTTCCGCATTGATGTAATAAACAAATCCGTCTTTTGAAATCATTCCAAGGACTACACTAGATAACATAGAACCATCAAAACTTACAAAAACAGATTGAAGTTCAACATAGAGATCTTTTAGCCAAAGTTCTGGTGGTCTTGATTTTGTGTAACTGGATTTTGCTCGGGAGAGAACAGCTTGAAAAACGACTCCAAGTACAAGAGCTCCTCCTGCACCTTGGATGGATTTTCCCATAGCATCACCATTAGCAAAAACAGTAAAATCTCCCGATTCTAATTGAACCGTCCCTACAATACAAATATCGCCGCCTATCTCTCCATCTTTTCCTCGAAATTGAAATTTTTTCTTTTGGTTTACATAAGATTCGATTTTTATCTCTGCAATTTTGTTTTCAATGCGGGCGAGTGGGTGTATAAGTAGAGATGTTAAAAAATAGTCTCCATCTTGTTTTTCTTTTAATATTTGTAATTGGCTTAATGAATCATTTAAGGCGTCTGTTCTTTCTTCTACCTTCTTCTCTAAATTTTTGTTTAAGTCTTCTACCTCTTCGTTTAATCTCACAAAGGAATTCGCAAGGATGATCGCAAGAGAAATATTGAAGATAAGGAAAGCGTAACCCATAATACGAGGAAACACCCAATAGTTTCGATTGGTAGCTGTGTCAATCAGAGCTGCAATAAGAACAAATGTAATACCGATTGTAATGTAAAAAGCCCTTCTGTTTTTTTGCTTTAGATTTTTATATAGAATCGCAAATATCATGATTACATATACGATCCAAGTCGGTTGGACAAAAGTTGTGAGTAGATAACTAAATGTTTCTATATTGTTTGTAATTGCAAAAAACAGAAAAAATAGTAACTGCAAGGTATCGAAAGTTTTAGCCAAGATACTATATCGTTCTTCAAATAGTGTACGAAGGAAATGATACATAAATGGAATGAGTAGTAAAATCACCATATATTCCATTTTCTTCATTTCTAAAAAAGGAAATCCAAATTCATACTTAAGTTGATTTCTTAAAAAGTTATATACTACAAAAGAAAAGGAAAATAATGCAAAAAATAAATTCTCTCTATCTTTTCTTCTTCGAATAAAAAGAAAAAGAAAATATCCTCCTACAGTGATATAGATAGTGAGAAAAATTAATTTAATAAATTCATCTTTATAAAATTGTCTTAGGATTTTGTCCGAAGGCCCAAGGCTTGTTTCGTCCTGTTCAATTCCACCGGAATTTGAAAAATATGGTTGGATCTGAACTATTAGTAAATTTGGTTTTCCGTATCGAATTAGGTTCGATGGAATATGATAAATTCTTAATTTGTCGTAGGCTTGTGGGTCCACGGATCCCCACTTGCCAGTATTTCCTACACTTTCGCCGTTCAGAAATGTTTTGTCTCTATCATTGATAACACCCAATCGCAAACTGTATTGAGTAGAAGGGTCAGTTGCGAATTGAATCCACTTGGCAAGTAATACCGTTTTTTTGGAGTTATATTCATTTTTGTCGGAGTATAAATTACCAGGGACAACAATTCGTTTCCAAGGTATTTTTGAAAAATTTGATTCGTTTAGCGATCGGATATCGGAATCACTTAGTTCTTTATTTGTCATGTACCAAAACGAGTTTGGATCCGATTTGTTTGTGTCTAGCGACACAGGCCTTTCTGGATCAGTGATTGTAGCTGAATTTGGTAGGCTTTGTGAATAGAGTAGGGAAAAAGAAAAGACAAGAAAAAGAAGTGTCGATTTTATCATATATAAACGAACCCTAAAGGTTTATAACTCTGTTATATTTTCAAATGGATGCAAAATGGTCATTCGATTAAAAAAGAATAAAGAAAAAGCTGTATTAAATTTTCATCCTTGGATATTTTCTGGAGCCATTGCTTCCGGCGAATCAGGAATTGTTGCAGGTAGTATCGTCCGAGTGGAATCAATCGCGGGTGATTTCCTTGCTTGGGGACATTATGATCCGAAAAGTCAAATCCGAATTCGTTTGTTCTCTTTTGCACTATCGGAAGATGGCTCTCAGGAGAAATTTTGGTCTTCTAAATGGAATTCCATTTATGAATCGAAAAAAAAATTGTTACCGAAAGATACAACAGGCTTTCGACTTTTTCATTCAGAAGGGGATGGTGTCCCAGGTATTGTCGTTGATTGTTATAACCAAACGGCTGTTTTGCAAATAAAAACCCCTGGGGCCCAGAATCTCCGCGAATGGTTAGTGTCTTTTTTATCCAATAAAGGATTTGAAACAATTTTAGAAAGAGGTGAAAAACTTGAAGATAAGTCTTCCGGAAACGTAATCTTTCATAAAGGAACCGAATCTGAGCCTATATTTTTAGAACATGGAATTAAGTTCATCGCAGATATAACAAAAGGACAAAAAACGGGCTTTTTTTTAGACCAAAGGGATAACCGGGCCTTAGTTTCTCGATATGCTTTTGGGCGCACCGTTTTAAATACCTTCGCTTATTCGGGTGCCTTTTCGGTTTATTCATTGTTAGCTGGTGCAAAAATTGTCCATAGTTTAGATATTTCTAAACAAGCGATCGAAATTTGTGAAAGAAACCTCCATTTAAATGGATTGAGTCCAATGATTGGAGAGGGGCGACATAAAAGTTTGGTTTTAGATAGTTTTGAATATTTAAAGTCGATGGAGTCAAATTTTTATGACATGATGATTTTGGATCCCCCAGCATTTACGAAAAGTATTGGAACCGTAAATCAAGCAAGCAGAGGGTACAAAGACATCAACATGAGAGCTATGTCAAAAATCCAAACGGGTGGACTAATTTTTACTTTTTCCTGTTCTCAACATATTTCTTTTGATTTATTCAAAAAAATTGTTTTCGGGGCAGCAAAGGATGCCAAAAAAAGAGTTAGAATTTTGCATCATTTAACCCAGAGTCCAGATCATGGTTATTCTGTTTTCCATCCGGAAGGAGAATACCTAAAAGGCCTTGTGATTCAGGTTGATGGAGATACATGAATTCTTATATTGGTGAAATCTTAGAATGAAATTTACATCCCTTAGTTTCCTTTTGTTTTTTCTTGTCATCTATTGTCTACATTGGATGATTCGTGGCAAATTTCGATTAGGCTTTTTGTTTTTGGCTTCTTTTGCTTTTTATGCTGCCTGGTCGATCCCCTTTGCTTTTCACTTTCTTTCAATTGTTCTATTAAATCATTTTTTTAATAAACAAATTCTAAAAAACAAATCTAGTTTTTGGTATCCTGTCTCTCTGTTTGTTAATTTTGGAAATTTGTTTTTATTTAAATATTTTTACTTTCTTTGGGATGTTTTGTTTCAACTAACAGGAAGTATTTGGTTTGCACCTGAGTCTATTCAAAGTTTCCTAAATTCTCAATTTGGTGCAGACTCCATCACTCTTCCTCTTGCCATTAGTTTTTATACATTTCAAATGGTGGCCTATACCATTGATATCAAACGTGGTAATGCAGAAGAAAATCCTAGTTTTTTACAATTTGCCCTTTTTATCTTTTTCTTTCCTCAGTTGGTAGCAGGTCCCATTGTTAGGCATGGCGAGTTCTTTTATCAATTGGAAGTTTGGAACGCTAAAAAAGAACAACTCTTCGAAGGGTATTATTTAGTTTTCCTTGGACTTTTTAAGAAAGTAGTCCTTGCGGACAATTTGTCTCCCGTCATTGAACCAGTTTTTCAGAGTCCGGAGTTATATGACGGGTTTACCAATTTTGTTGCGATGTTTGGATATTCTGCTAGAGTTTATTGTGATTTCAGTGGGTATACTGATTTAGCTAGAGGTTTAGGAAAGTTACTTGGGATTAACCTTCCAGAAAATTTTCATGCCCCCTTTTTATCTGGGTCTGTGCGGGAACTTTGGACCCGTTGGCATATGACACTCGCAACTTGGATCAAAGATTACATTTACTTTCCGTTAGGTGGATCTCGGGTTTCTGAATTTCGCGGTTACCTAAATTTAATCGTTACTTTTACTTTGGCCGGTTTTTGGCATGGAGCCAATTTTACTTTTATTATTTGGGGATTTCTTCATGGGGTTATGCTAAGTGTAGAGAGAAAAATAGAGTTAATTCGGAAACCTGATAAAACTCAAAAAGTTGCAAGATGGAAGAAGTTTTTGGGTATTCTCTATGCTTTTAGTTTTTTTTCATTTACCATTGCTTTTTTCAATGGATCGAGTGTTCCAAACTCTCTTACGATGTTAGCAAAAGCGTTTACTGGTGGTGCTGGAATCAGAACTAATAAATTAGAATTAATTCTTTATACTTTAATAGTAACGTTTATTCTAAATTATTTGCAAACAAAACCAAGTTTTCCAAGGCCAAATTGGTCTACGAAGTTTTCTTTTGGTTTTCTATTGTTGTTTTCATTAGTAATTACCATTTTGTTAGGTTATCTTGCTCCAGGAGGAACGGAATTTATTTATTTCCAATTTTAATATGAAGTTAAAGTATAAATTTCCTGTAGTAATCTATCCGATTCTTTTAGCCGCTTGTCTTTTTCTTTTGGATAAAATCTTTTTTTTGCCGATCGTAGTTGAAAACACGTATAGCTGGAAAAAGATTGAACGAAAGTTTTACGAATTAAAAGAAGACCTTTTTCTTGTAATGCTTGAGGAGAGAAACAAACATCCAGAAAAACAAATTGGTTTGATTTTAGGTAGCTCTCGTTCCGGAGAATTTGACTCCGAAATGTTGGAATCATTTTTCCCCAATACAAATTCCTTTAATTTTGCCGCTCCTTTTGGACCACCTAGTTTTCAGGCATATTGGTTAGAAAGAACCCTTGAGGCAAAACTTCCAATCCGTTATGTGTTAATCGAAGTTGATCCACTTTTATTCTCGCAATCGGCAATTGATTATTCCTTAAATGGCTCTTATGATAACGAATATGTTTTAAAACAAATTGATTTCTATCGCACAAAAACAAAGGATCCTTGGCTTACACAGGCAAATGGATTTTCTATGGATGAAGCAGAAGTCTATTTCTTAAAAAAGTTGTTTGCTTTATATAAATACCCATTAGATCCAACGGCAATCAAAGCAAATAATAAGGAAATTGAAGTTGGTTTTTTCCCTGGAATGTCTGTTGGGATTACTGGCAAAGAACATAAAAGAAATTATATTGATAAAATCAAATTAGTGAACCGTGTAAAGTTTGGTGCCCTTCCTAATGAGATTAAATTTGCCAATATGGATGTTTTTTTGGAAAGAGATGCAGAGGCGATGTACAATCAGTATTTGCGTGGAACCAAACTTGCACCCACACAAATTTATTTCTTTCACAAAATTTTGGACTTACTAAAGGGAAAAGATATTCCTGTGATCGTATATTTTCCTGCTGTCTCGGATGCATTGCGGAGAAGAATGAAAACGGACGGTTTGCTTGATAAATTCAATTCTGAAATTAAAAAAGCTGTTTCTCGTGCATCGGAAGTTCCGCATTCTAAATTCTTTGTGATAGATCCCAATACAGATCCTCGTTGGGTTTGTAAAGATTTTGTAGATTCACTTCACTTAAGTGGTGCTTGTTTTCCAAACTTACTTCCTATTTTGTTTCCAAAAGAAGTTCGTTAATTTCTCTTTTCCTTCCGTTTTTCTAATTCTTTTTTTAGAAAACGGAAGCGAAAGAATAGATACCCAAGACCACTCAGAAAAAGAAAAATTCCTGACCCCCAATTAGAAGTTACGTCCGACCACAACTTACCATTTTCTTTTGTTTCAATTAAGAATGAATGGTAAAGGATAAAGCCCGAATATACAAGAAGATTGAAGACCATATAAATTGTTGTTTTTTTTAGGATCCAGAGGGTATCTCCCATTTCTTCTCTGAACTTAGTAAATTCTTTTAAAATTTCTTGGTAAGATTTTTGGTGGCTAAGTCGGTAAACATCATATGCTTCTTCTATCTCTGGATCTTTTGCCTTTCCATCTAAAAGAACAAATTCAAAATCTAGGTGTTTGTCATATTCGGCTTTTTTTTGGGGATCACTGAGTGTGAAGTAGGCACGGGTAAGTTCTAAAATTTTTTCCTTAGCTTCCGGAATTCCGGCATTGTCGAGTTTTTGCCAAAATTCCAATTCTCTTGAATAAATAGCTTCTACGGTCTCTTTTGCGGATTCCTTTGTTACTCCAAGGATTCCATAGAAAGTCTCCCTTTTCGTTCGAGCCATATACTCCTTTTACCCCCCATCTTCTTTGCTTTACAAGGAAAATTTCTGGAAAAACATATCATTATGAACCCATCCTTGACTGAAATTCCAACCCTAGAGAGTCCCGTTCACTTGGGAAAGGTATACGTGGAAACCTACGGATGCCAAATGAATGAATATGATTCAGGTATCGTCAAGGAGCTGTTTCGAAAGGAAAATTATGAAGCAGCTGACTCAGTGGAAGACAGTGACATCATTTTTTTAAACACCTGTGCCGTTAGAGAAAATGCACACGCAAAAATTTATGGTAGATTACAATCACTTGGTTATTTAAAGAAAAAAAATCCAAACTTAGTTATTGGTGTACTTGGGTGTATGGCACAAAACTTAGGAGAGGATTTATTTCACCAGGAACTACCACTAGACCTCATTGTTGGTCCCGATAATTATAGAACATTACCAGAGCTCATTCAAAAAATCCGGGAAGGGGAACGAGATGTCCAACTAACAAGGCTTTCTCGGACTGAAACTTACGATGAATTAGAACCAAAAGTAGTAAATGGAATCCAAGCCTTTGTTACGATTATGAGAGGTTGTAATAATTTTTGTACTTTTTGTGTGGTTCCTTATACTAGAGGTCGTGAAAGAAGTAGAGAACCAGGTTCTATTGTAGCCGAAATTATTCAGTTACAAGAAATGGGTGTAAAACAAGTAACCCTTCTTGGACAGAATGTTAATAGTTATTCGTTTGAAAATACTGACTTTTGCGCCCTTGTGGAAAAGATTTTAGCGGAAACTACGATTGAACGCGTGCGGTTCACAAGCCCGCATCCAAAAGACTTTCCAGACCACCTGATTTCGCTTATGGCGAAAGAAGAACGTTTCTCTTCTCAAATTCATATGCCATTACAAGCAGGAAGCTCTAAGGTGCTTCGAGATATGAAACGTAGTTATACCAAAGAAGAATACTTGGATCTAGTAGCAAGCATTCAAGAGAGAATTCCGGATATTGGAATTACATCTGATATTATTGTTGGATTTCCTGGGGAAACAGAGGAAGAATTTCAGGAGACTTTGGAAGTCGTAAAAAAAGTGAAATTTGACATGTCGTATATGTTTAAATATTCCGAACGTGAGGGAACAATCGCAAAACGTAAGTTTATCGATGATGTTTCAGAAGAAACCAAAAGTAAACGACTCATTGAACTTGTGGAACTTCAAACCAAAATTTCTCATGAAAAAAATCAGTCCAAAATAGGAAAAGAGTTTTCTGTTCTCATTGAAAACACTTCCAAAAAATCCAAACTTGAGTTATGTGGTCGTTCCCATTGCGGTCGAATGATTGTATTCCCAATTCCGGAAGGTGAGTCAAAAGACCCAACAGATTGGATTGGAAAAACAGTAAATGTTTTGGTGGAATCTGCCACCAGTGCCACTTTGAAAGGAAAACTCGTTGGCTAAACAAGTCGATCTTAGAACCGTAAGGGTTTTCTCAAAAGACGATTTACCACCAGATTTTATGGTGGATACGGATCGTTTAGGAAAGTGGAAACGGTTTAAACCTTCTATTTTAAGAATTTATATACTAAAAGAAATTCTAAGTCCATTCCTTGTAGCCCTTTCTTTTTTTACTATGATCTATATGGCTGTTGCCATTCAAAAGATGATTGGTCTTTTTGTGGGTAAGGGTGTTGATTTCTTCCGATTGTTAGATTATATGGGTTATGTATTTGGAAATACATTACCAATGACCATTCCAATGGCTTGTCTTATGTCAGGTATTATGGCTGCAGGTCGTTTATCAGGTGATTCTGAGATTACTGCCATGCGGGCTTCGGGCGTTTCTTTTCCGTATATATATTCTAACTTCCTTGTATTCGGGTTTGTCATGACCCTGATTGTAGGGTATTTGAATTTTTATTTAGGACCAGAAAACACTCGTAAGATGAAGGATTTTGATAATTGGATTGCGACTTATAATCCGCTTCTTGCCATCCAACCTGGTCAGTTTTCCGGAGATAAAACTCAGGATTTTTTTTCCGAGAAGGGAAGAACCATGTATTCTGGTGGTATTGATACCGACGGAAATTTAAGCAATGTACAAATTCGAGAATGGTCCATTTCTGCTGACGGAAATGATTTTATCATGGTTAATAATTTGGCAGTGCCTATGGGCGGGTCTCGTATGTTGCAGATTATTAACGCCAGAGAAGGTATGTTAGTTGAAAAAAAGAACTTAGCTGGCGAGTTTGAAAAGTCAGTGCGGCTTCGTAAAGGATATGTGATCGAGTGGGATCCTGAAACTAACGCAATTGGTATCACCAATTTTATGGACGGGGAGATGGATTATAATACCCCAGCTAAAAAAGATACTAAGACTATGAGTATCAATGTAAAGCCAGATACCTTTTCCTTACCAATGTTATTTGAGATTCGCAATGCAATTGAATCAGAGGGACTCGAAAACATTCCGGGTTTAGAAATTTTGAAAGAATATGGACTTTCTATCAAAGGTGTGGGAGGTTTAAAACAAATGGTCGAACAATTTAAATACGATCTTTTAATGGGGGCAAGTAGTGGAAACCAAGAAGACATGGCACAAAAGTTTGCACTCTTCACTCAACTTTCCGAACTACTCAACGAATCGAAAAAAACTCTTACCGGTTTTAACGTAGAGATTCACAAACGGTTTGCAACTCCGATATCCTGTCAGATTTTTTTCTTTTTATCTTTTCCTCTAGGACTAGTCGTCAAAAGGTCCGGTAAAGGGATGAGTTTTACCTTAGCTGTCATTTTTCTTTTGATTTATTATGCATTTTTTATATTTGGATCAGGTATTTCTTATAAAGAGAACGTCCCTGATTGGGTAGGACCTTGGTCTGCTAATATCGTAATAGCTACACTTTCCATCTATATCATGATTTCTCGTACAGATGCAAAATTACCAGAATCCATTCGAAGCCGTCTTGGGTTTTACTTCCGGTTTCGGGACATTCTCGAGGAAAGAATGGAACTGATAAAAAATCGGTTCCGAAAAGCCAAATAAGGCAAAATTTGCTAGAAAATTCCACTTACTACAGTCCTATAGAATCAGCAGTTTAGTGCAGGAGATCTGGTTTGAAAACTTCTTACATTTGGAATATTTCTAATGGGCGACCTTTTCCGGTAGAACTTTGGAAACATTCAAAGATCAAGGTTCAAGTCAACCAAATGCAGTTGGAAGAATTGGGCCGAATTTCGATTACTCCGAATGATATTCATATTTTATTCCTCCAAGTGTCATTGGCAGAGTGGAAACAAATCCAACCAACAATCGTTTCTACGTTTGAAACAAATCCTTTTGTATCTTTGATTTTGGTATCCTCTGAAGATGGAGTGGACCAAATCCAGGATTCAGTTCAAAACCAATCGAAATATTTAGTTTTAGAAAATCCGCTTCATGTAAGGGAACTAAGAATGATTCTGGATCGTACCATCCAATCAGAATCTTACAAAGCTGCTGCTCTTGATATTGGAAATTCTTGTTTAGAAAACGTAGGATTTTTTGAAGGAGTTTTTTCCTTAGCGCATCAAGAATACGAAGAATCCAAAAAGGAAAATGAGGCCTTACGATCCATTTTACAATATGAAGAGCTAGTGAAACGTTCGCAAGCTGGTATCAGCACTGCTTTAGAAAAAGTGAATGATATGAAAAACCAGGAATTAATAGAACTTCATGAACGTGTAAAGGCAAGTCAAAAGTTGGATGAACTTCGCGAAAAAGAACTCAAACAAGCACTAGAATTACAAAAGGCAACAGAACAAGTGTTAAATTATTCTCGCATTGAAGAGATGAATTTAGATAAAATTTTACGAGCCCAGGATCGACTTTTTGAATATACCGAACAAGAGATTAAAGAATTGGTCGAAGAAAATCGGTCTTTAAAAAAGAAACTAGGTTTAATTTAAAAATCTCTTCCTACTTTTTCTTCTATGCTTGCATATTCTTTAGATTCGCGACCATAGTGGATTTCTGCAAATCGTAACAGATGTTTTTTCTTTAGTTCTTTGAACTCATAATAGAGTTCTTGGTTTTTAGATTTCATTGCAGTTTGTTCCATTTTTTCATAGGAAAGAGCTAATAATCTATGGGGTTCCGCCTCAGCTTCATTTTTAGAAGATAAGCCAATATAGCGATGTGTAAAATCGATTACTTGTAAATAATTTTTAAATGCTTCCTGGTGTTTGATATATTCTCTATAGATTCCAGATTTTAGATCAAGATAAGGATCACTTTCTTTCACCTTTGGATTTTCAATTTTGTCCAAAAGGTTCATTCCTTTGATCAATCGGGCGACTGTTTGTGTTCTTAAATCAAAGAGTAATTTCTGAAATTCCTTTTCTTTGTTTTCTTTTCTAATCTGTTTTTGCCATTCATACCGATCTTCGTAGTAAATTTCCTTTTTGGAATCATCCTTCCGCTTTTGGATATTTTTTCTACCTGATTCGAAGTAGTCGATAGCAGTTGCATATTCTTTGTTTGCTTCTTGCCAACGTTTTTCGGAATTTTTTTCATCCACTAATTCCAGAACTTTGATTGAATCCAATCTCTCTGAGCTATCCCCCCAGGGTGAACCTGATTCCGGAGTCGTGGGCAATATGGATTCTAGCCGATTTTCCTTTGCCGATGTTTGACTAATGTCTTTGGCGTTAAGGGAAATTGTTTCCAGTAAAATTAAAGAAATCCATAAAAATAGGATGGGAAATTTCATTTACAGGGAAACTTTCCTTGAATCCTAGATATTGGCAAGAACTATCATTCTATGGTACTAATTCAAAGAAAAATGGAGATCACAAAAAAGATCGTCCTAATTGCGCATGACAATCGAAAGGAAGATTTACTTGACTGGGTAAAGTACAATAAAGGGACCTTAAGTAAACATCATCTCTCTGCCACTGGCACTACGGGAAAATTAATTCATGAAGAAATCGGACTTCCTGTGTTTCGCTTCATTTCAGGGCCACTCGGAGGTGATCAACAGATAGGATCAAAAATCGTTGAGGATGGAATTGATTTTATGGTATTTTTCTGGGATCCCCTTTCTGCACAACCGCATGATCCTGATGTCAAAGCTTTATTACGGATTGCTGTATTGTATAATATTCCGATGGCTTGTAATCGGTCTAGCGCCGATTTTTTGATATCCTCTCCCTTGATGGAAAGAGAATACAGTCGTCAATTGATCGATTATGGATCAAGAATACCTACAAAGAATTAGTTTTGGTCGCACACCGAAGTGTTTTCCTGTAAGAGTATGTCGTTTATGAAACATAAAAAATAGGATGGGAAATAAGAGAATACGAGAAATGGTCCAAAAGTGGAAGTCGATTTGAATCTCTTCAGAGAGAATACAACGACCATCAGATCCATCTAAAAATCGATGTGTATGTTCAAACTTTAAAAAAGGACCTTTCTCTTGGTTATCTGTAAAAAATTCATTTTTTTGATAGGAAATGTGTTTTGCGACCCAGATCTTTTTCCAAAAAGGTAAGATGTTTATTTCTAAAACCACTTCTTCACCAGCTAAAAGAGAATTCGGTGCCTTTATGACTTTGATTCCGTTTGCTCCGCCAACTAAAGTTTCAAAACCGATTGGATCTTCGTGAAACTGGAACAAATCCTCCCTTTTTATAGGAAAACTAGATCTGTAAATGAATGTATTCATACACATTAGAAGGTAATAATTTAAAAATGATGTGGCTCCCGTTTAAAAAAAGAAAACAAGATTTAACAATTTCTTTAGAAGCTAAAAAAAGAATCGAAGTAGAATCGGAAAAACAAGGCAAACCCCAGGTTTTACTCCTAAACTTAGAACGTGACCAAAACGGACTGGGCTCTGTTCTTGTTGGCTTCACTGATAAAACAACTTCGGATCTTGGTTTGGTGCGTTGGCAGAACCAAACAGTTCAGAGACTTCTTTCTTTGGGTGAACTTCAATTTGAATCGGGAAAATTCTTTTTTTATCCGAATGTGGATTTGGTATGGGAAAAGACACCTCGCTCCGAGATTCATAAACTAATTTCCAATTATGAATTCACCAAAGACCGAATCTACTTAGAAGAAAAAGATTTTATTAAGTTACGTACAATTTTGTCAGAATGTTTTCAAAGAGAAGGCGTACGATCAGTTTATCTCCATCGAAATGTTTGCCAACTAGAAATATTAAATTTAACAGAAGAGAAGGAAGAGAAAATTTCTATGGAAATTCTTACTTATTTTTCTTCTCTGTTTGAGAGTCCGTGGAAAGAATAACATCATCTCCCGTTGCCAGTTCTTTTTCCCATCCTCTGGCATTGGGTTTCACCGAAGAAATTGATTTTCCTAGTTCGATAATTTCACCAGAAAATAGTGTTTTTCCTTTTCTTTGAAATTCCAACTTAGAATTTTTTAGTAATCCATCGTCCTTACCAAGAGATACAATGACTTCATCCTTTTTTACTTTTAATATTTTCCCTTCCTTGGGTAACAAATCTCTAATTCGTTCTGCAACGCGATGAATGATGGTGGGAAGACTATCCCTTCCTCTCTGGTTGGTTGACCAGGTAGCAATATCTCTCAAACTATTTCTATCATAAACAGAAACATCTAGCCGAATGTCCCCATCTTTAATTTGGTATCGTCCATGAACCACATAACGAATTTTTGTTGCGTTTTTCCTTTTTGAGTCAAGCAGGTGAAGGTTATCAACAGTAAAGGGAATGGTTTGGGAGAAGGGATGATAACTCATATCCTTTAGTAAATTGCGAATTAATTTAAACTCATCTCCTTCCACAACACGAACCGATTGCATCTGTTTTAAGTTGTATCGAAATGCTTCCGCAAGTAACCTACCTGCTTGTAAGTGATATGGAAATGGTAAACTTGACTCTAAATCAAAAACATAAACCTCTGGACTAAATCTTGGGATGTTTTCCTGAATTACATTCGGATCAATTTGGATGTATCCTTCTCGAAATTCTAATGATTCTTTTAAGTTTTTTATAGAGAACTCTAATTTGTTTTGGAGTTTAAAAGAATTAGGATCTTCTTCTCTAAGCCGAAGTAACAAATTTGTATATTTTGCAGTTTCTCCGGTCTGATTATAAAATTCCAATATTTCCTTTCGAACTGTGGGCGTTTGTGGACTAAGGTCTTTTGCACGCTTGAGATGGAACAAAGAACTTTTATGATACAAAGAATGTTTTTCGGAATAAAATCTATCTCTTCTATAATCTCCCAATTCGCGTCTTAATTTAGATTCCTCTTTTTCATTTGCTATAGAGTATTCTTCCGCTTCGAAACGTAGAATCTCATCTAAATCATCCAATTGGAGTGCTCTACGATAATGATATGTGGCAAATTTTGTTTCGCCTAATTCCCATGCAAGATTTGCTTCCAAACTATGATAAAGCTGATTTTCCGGAAACTCTCTTGCTAATTCATAAATGGTTCGAAATGCGCGTTTCTTAATATCTTTTTCACCGGTTAAGTTAGAGAGTATGATATCATGATAAACTGAATAAAATCTGGCATGTTCTCCCTTGGAATCCAAGTTAATTGAATTCTGAATGGATTCTTCTACTAATGGTAAAACTGTTTTTAGCTGATTCGGATAAAAGTAGCTTTGATATAAAAGAACTTTAGCTTTAAATGCAAAACCTTCTGGATCATTTGGTTCCTTTTTTGTATATAAATCTATTGCGTTAAAAGATTCTGTGTAATTTTGTTTTGTGAAATACAATTCTGCCAACATTAACAATAAGTCCGATGGATCCTCTAAGCGTTTTGCTAATGTTTTGATTTTAAAAATCGCAGAATCTAGTTTCCCCTGTTTTTGTAAGGATTTTGCTTCTGTGATTCGTAAACCCGTATGATTGGGAAATTCTATAAGTAGGGGACTTGTCAACTTCTCGATCGAACTAAAATCCGATTCTGATAAATAAATTTCTGATAAACCAATGATTGCTGGAATAAATTTTGGCTCACGATCTAAGATTTCCTTGTAAAACTTTTTACTCTCCCGAAGTGCTCCCAGTTGGAAACTACAGTCTGCAACTCCCAGTTTTGCCTCAATGGAGTTTCTATTTTTTTGAAGGGCTGATTGATAAAGTTGAATCGCCTTTCTACAATTATTATCCGATTGATACCTTTTCCCTTCAGCAATGTCTTCCAAAGCACTTGTCTCTGCGCTTAAAAAAGATACAGAAACAAATCCCAAAAAAAGAAAAAATAACCAAAATAAAGATTTAGCGAGGTTCCGGTACAAAATAACCTCCTTCATCGCGACCTTTAACCCCTCTATGTTCCACACCGATTGCCAGTTTGATATATCGGTTGATGAGCTCCGGATTTGTATCTGTTTTATAAGAAAGTATATAACGATAGTCAGTATGGGCTTTTAACTTTTTATATAATTCTCTTTCTTCACCCTCACCATCTAAAACAATATAGCGACCATTTGTTGGCCCAGTCATATCTGACCAGGATTCCTCTAGGTTAAGATTTGGATTTACCGACAAAACGTAAATTGGGATAGAATGAGCCTTGGCAAAAGCAACAATTCTAGATTTTTGGTATTGTAAAAAACTATCTTCTCTGCTTTCGCCAGATACTAAATAAACCAAGGCTTTAGGTCCTGTTTCTAAGGAAAGTTTTTGTAAAGCAGCTATACTTGCTTTGCCGAAATTATATTTTTCTTCTGGAACACTGTCTCTTATTTTTGCAAGGATATCTCGGAGGGAAACTGTTTCTTGTAAAATTAAGTTACTGTCTTTTCCTGCACGATACAACGAAATTTTATCCGTATCATGTAAAGAACGAAAGAATGGGAAAAGCCCGTCTTCAATGGAAAGTTTTCCTTTTTTTAATCCTTCGCTATTTTCAAAAATCATGGCAACAGTTAGTTTGTTATTTAATTTGTTTTTATTTGCTAACGAGAAAAGGGGGGTCATATTATCATTTTCGAATATTCGAAAACTCAAACGGTCTATGCCTACTATTTCTTTTCCCGCACGATTCCGAACTCGTGTGTAAATATGGATATCAGGGAATCCTGATGTATCAATGGATTCGATTTTAAGGTCTAAGTTTGAAAGTAGGTGGTTTTTTTGAGAAAAAATATCAATTCTATGTTTGCCAAAATCAACAAAATAGAGACTACCAGTGGAATCCATATTAGTGGCAAAGGGACGAAATAATACTCTATATACTCCCTTTTTGTCTCTAAACTTACTTAGTTGTCTCCACTCACCATTTAACAGGGAGTAGGTCCATATTCCGGTTAACTCATCTGTAAGAAAAATTTGATTATCTAAAATTCGAATACTTCTTGGTTTTTTCCATTCAGATTTTTCAATCACGTTGAGAGTGTTTCCATCACTATCAAAAAGGATGACACGAAGATTATCTTTATCTACTACATAAATTTTACCATCGTGGATGGTAATGCCTGAAGGATTTGCTAATTTGGAATTTCCGAAACCTTGGAATTCTAATATGAACTTTCCGGCAGGATTAAATTTTTGAATTCTTGCATTTCCTGAATCAGCTACAAAGATATTCCCACTCGAATCTACATAAAGTGAAGATGGGCCTCTAAATTGACCTTGCCCTTTTCCGGAACCTCCAAAGGAAGAAAGAAAACTTCCAGAAAGGTCAAAGATAAGGATTTCGTCCCGGGCAAAATCAGCGACATAGATTTTTTGTTGGTAATACGCTAAGGATACAGGACGATCAAGTTTTCTTGTAATTCCGCCACGCCAGTTGGAAATAGGAGATCCTGCTGCATTGAATTTAATAATATTAGAAGTGTCAAAACCTGCGACGTAAAAATTTCCATCTTCATCAAAAGTTATGTCAACAGGATTCCGAAACCTGTATCCACGAATGGAATCTCCTTCTATCGTTTTGAAATAAATTTTTTCTTTATCAGAGACTCCGCCTGCGATGGCTAATCGTAGAGCTTCGATTTTGTTAATAATTAATAGATCATTTTTTGCTTTTGCAGTTAGAATTTCCAACTCATCAAGTGCTTCTTCCCATTCACCTAACAAATAGTAATTATTTGCGAGTTCAAGGCGGGCTAGGTGAAAATCCTTTTTTAAATTGACAGCCCTTTGAAATCGTTCTTTTGCAGCAGAGTATTCTCTTAAATTCTTGTAAGTCAGTCCGCGTTTGAATTCTTCCTTGGCATTCTCTTCGCCTAAGGAAAAGTTGGGAAAGTCCAGAGGGAGAACTTGTGTACTTACGAATAGAAAGAAAAATGATAATAACTTTCTCAAAAGACACTCCCTCTAACCCCAATCTAATGGGACATAATTTGTAAGTCAACCCCTTCCTTGGGATTGGTAACCGGTATTTCTCTTTATTCTCGACAGAATCTCAAATTTAGACAGGATGGAACTCAAGTTATGTCTCCCGAACTGATAGAAAGAGAAGTCCGTCGCCGAAAAACCTTTGCCATCATTGCCCACCCCGATGCGGGTAAGACCACTCTCACCGAGAAGTTACTGCTCTACGGAGGTGCCATCCAACTTGCTGGAGCCGTGAAGGCAAAAAAAGAAGGGAAGTCAGCCACCTCTGATTGGATGGCAATGGAGAAGGAAAGAGGGATTTCGATCACATCAGCAGCACTCCAGTTTGAATATAAAAATAACATTCTAAACCTTTTGGACACTCCAGGCCACGAAGACTTTTCGGAAGATACCTACCGTACCCTTATGGCTGCTGATACTGCGGTTATGGTTCTTGATGCTGGTAAGGGCGTTGAACCGCAAACCATTAAACTTTTCCGAGTTTGTCGGGACCGAGGAATTCCTATCATCACTTTCATCAATAAGATGGATCGTCCTACAAAAGACCTTTATGCGCTTTTGGATGAAATTGAAAAAGTCCTTGGAATTAAGGCCGTCCCTGATGTTTGGCCTCTCGGTACTGGTTTTGATTTTAAAGGAGTTTATGACCTAAGAGAAGAGCAACTGTACCTTTTTGATCGTACTCCAGGGGGAAAACAGAAAGCGGTTTTTCGTATGGCAGGACCAAATGATCCTAGTCTAGATGAACAATTCGATGCAGAAATTGTATCGGCATTTCGCGAACAAATAGATTTGGTCGAAAGCGGAATTGGGCAAGTTGACAAAAATTCCTTTTTACTGGGAAAGGAAACACCGGTATACTTTGGTTCGGCGGTCAACAATTTTGGAATAGAACTTTTTTTAAATAAGTTTTTAGAATTAGCTCCAGGACCTGATCATATACCTCTTAGAGATGGAAACTATTTGGACCCAGTGAATGCCCCATTTAGTGCATTTGTGTTTAAAGTACAGGCTAACATGAATAAGGCCCATAGGGATCGAATTGCCTTTTTAAGAATTTGTTCAGGTGTTTTTGAACGGGGCCTAAACGTAAATCATAACCGTTTGGACAAACCAGTAAAACTTTCTTCCAGTTTTGCATTTTTTGGCCAAGATCGGAATACAGTCGATACAGCCTATCCCGGTGACATCATTGGACTTGTGAATCCAGGGACCTATAAAATTGGAGATGTATTATCCACAGGGAATACTCCGCCGCTCCGACCACTTCCCAGTTTTGCGCCAGAACTTTTTGCCACAATTTCATGTAAAGATACCTTACAGTTAAAATCTTTTAAAAAGGGATTAGACCAATTAGCAGAAGAGGGAATTTTACATCTCTTCACATCACGAACCATTGGTGGGGGTGTTCCCATTATCGGTGCTATGGGAAAACTTCAGTTTGAGGTGTTCCAACGTCGCCTAAAAGATGAGTATGGAGCCGACACAACCATTCATATCTTGCCTTATGGAATTTCTCGTTGGGTAAAAAAAGAAGATAGACCAAAGATCCCATCGAATGCAGGACTCGTGGAAGATTTATTCGGTAATATGGCTCTTCTTTTTGATACAGAATGGGATATGAATTATTTTCACAAAAATAACGAAGGTATCGAACTTTTGGAGAATCCACCTCTGGAAGATTGATCTAAATGACTTCAATCCCGATCCAAGTGATATCATCTAGGAAAGGGATTCCTTCGGAATAGGACCTGATTTTTAATTCTAGTTCCTGTTTGATAAGGGACATGTGTTTCGATTTCATAGAAATAAAAAACTCAGTAAGTTCATTTTCCCATATTTTTTCCTGTTTGGAGTTTTCAACATCTTTCAACCCATCCGTAAAAAGAAAAAAACGATCACCCTTCTGGATCGGGTATTCTAACACTTTCGGTTCTATACTGGGAAGCATTCCGAACATTGGGTTTAATTTTTCAGGACAACTGATCTCATTTCCAGAGACGTATAACATACCTGGATGGCCAGCATTTCCATACGTAACCATGTTTTGATTAAAATCAAATAATAGAAATAGAAAAGGTACAAATGCGTATGGATCTGGAAAATGATTGGATATACCTTCGTTCATTTTCTTTAGAATTTGTTTTGGATCCGATTCTGTTTTTACAATTTGATGGAATAGAACACGTAGGACTGTCATCATCATTGCCGCTTTTACTCCATGCCCTATGACATCACCTAAAGCAAAAATAGAACGGTTGTTCCCTAAATCAATATAGTCGTAATAATCACCACCCACTTGAATCAGTGGTTTGTACAAAACTTCATAATCTAAATTAGGTAAAAAGATGATCCGGTTGGGTAGATACTTCTTTTGTAAATCTTTAGCATATTCCATTTCCTTTTCGAATTCCAAACGTTTCTTTGTAACATTTTGAATCAATACAAGGGCACCGCTAGCGAAACGATATTTCTGTTCCAAAAACCAGAGTTGATAAGTAAACTCTAACAAATAAATGGAACCGTCAAAAGAATAAAATTCAGATTCTTCTTTTCTTAGTTTAGTATGCTCATTCTGTAAAATGTATACGTCTTGTAAGAATAAACTAACTTCCTTTTCAATCCAATCTTTGACGGAAAGTTGGTCCCGAAATAGATTTGTGACAAGTAGATTTGGTTCAATTTCCGGATTTTCTAAAAGGATTTTTCCTTTTGAATCATATAAGATAGCCGCATGGGGAAATTCTTGTAAAAGTAATCTTAACTTTTGTTTTGATTCGATTTCCTTTAGAGAAATGGCAATTGAAAAAACAAAAGATAAAAAAAGTAAGGAAATCAATATGACTGTGTTTTTTTTTAAGGATTCTTTTATCGGTATTAATACCAAATCCTTTGGGCTAACAATGAATAAATGGAATGGGAGTCCATACATTGGGTAACTGGCAACAAAATAATCCATCTCATCTTTTTTGGTTTCACGAAGGGAAGGTAGACTAGAATGAGTTTGTAATGAAGATTTTACATCTGATCTCCAAAATTCAGAAACCAAAAACTCATTTTCGATAAATCCTGAGATTCCAAAATTTCCCTCATCTCCAAGTAGAAATAGACCTTCATTAGGATCACTGTAGGGTGAATCTAAAAGAGCCTCTTCTAAAAACTCTGCTGAATGGATAGAAATATTTTTTCCATCTAAAACGAAGAGGTATGTTTTTTTACCAGATCCCCAATCACATTGTAACAGGCTAATTTCTTCTACGTGAAAGGAGTCGGTGAGAGACGGAAGACAATGATTTTGAATTTTATAAATTTCTTTGGCAGGAATAATTCCTACAGCCTTTTTTTCGAAATTATCTTTGCCAATTTGATCTCTAATTTGGTTTTCTAAATCAATAGCAAGGAGTTGGATTCGAATGAGTTGATATCTTTGGTTCCAGTCCAATGCCTCTTTGTATCTGGAATAAATCATTGACGAGGCGAGGAGAAAATATGGAAAAATTAAGAATGTTATGATGGAGAGAAATAATTTTAAAAAGGATTTAGTTTTGATTACATATAGAAAATGATCGAAAAGTTCGCGAACTCTATATCCAGAGTACACTTCTTAGTTTCCTTTTTTTGTTCTTTGAATTTTGATTTTTTTGGGAATTTCTTCGTTTCCTAACTTATCCGTTGCTGAAATTTCTAAATCCAAATCTTCCGAACAAGAATTGACTATGTTTTCAAAGGACGTTTGGATATCCCAATGGTACCACTCAGAAGGCACATTGTTTCCACAAGTTGTTCGGAATCGTATCACATCTAATCCAGAACCTAAATCTGACGATTTGAGCTCTAGTCTAGTATTTGGTCCAACGAATGCCGAAGAAGTCTTTTGGTATAGAGGTGGCTCCCAATGAAGTTCCGTTGTAGGTGGAGTGTTATCCACGCTGAACTCCCAAACCTGCATAGAATCTGATATTCCTAATTCGTTTGTCACTTGGTATTCTAGTTTATAGTTCCCATCATTCGAAAAGGTAAGCTCTGGTTGGTTGGTTACCATCCAAGATCCACCATTGACTCGGTAACGAACAGAAGTTTTCATCGGTTGGCTTAAGATGGGTTTTACTTGGATTTTATTTTCTGTGAGATAAAAATGATTGATTCCTTTTCCCTTTTGAATAGGTACCAATACATCTGTTGTGGCGGTTTTACGAGCTATGATTTTACTAGGTTCTTTTGGTTTTGGTTTTCCAAAAGATTTTACTGCATACAAATCCGTCCAAAATCCTCGCACTTGGCGTTTAGCCACGGCGCGAATTCGAAAGTATTCATATCCATTGGGAATATAGAGTTGAATTTTTCCCGGACTTGCAACCACTCGGAAAGGAATTTCCAAATCTAAATTAGGTTCTTTCCAAAGTTCAAATTCATATTGGATGATATCATCTCTATCTGGCTCTAAAGTAAAACGTATGGTTTTTGATTCAGAAAATATGGGAAAAAAGAATCCTAAAAGGAAAAAAACAATCCAAACGATGAATGATCTGAAACGACGGAAAGAATTCATTCTTCTTTTGGTTTTGGCGGATCAGGAAGGCTGAATGGTTTTAAGGGAGGTTTGCCTTTTTCAACAAAGGTAGCAAATCCTGAAGAAACGTTTACTGTTACATTCTGTGCGGTAACTGCCACAAGCCCCTCATAGCAACTTAAGATTGTATTTCCAGAAGGATCCACCTCGGTAAGAAAATCGGTTCCTCTTACTTCTGAAACGGCAGATTCTGTCTTTAAAAGAAACATACGTTGGTTTGTTGATGGTTTTTTCTGAATGATGGAGCGAATCCTTCCTTTGCGAAGGTAAAGTTCATCAGGTTCTATATCTGATTTCCCTTTTTCCATTATCACATGGCTGTTTTCGGTAATTTCAAATCTTGATCCCGATAACAAAAGAAATTGCGCTTCTGAATCTTTGAAAGTCCTCACTTCATCTTTGACATAAAGACCTTCGCCAATGGTGGCCCCGATCCAGTCGGAACTTTTCCTAGAAACTTTCAAAACTTCTGTTTTTCCCGAGTATCTTTGCAGATCTGCAAGTGGTTTTTTTCCCAAACTTTTTGGAATCCATAATTTCATCCCAGGAATGATGAGATTGGGATTATCTATTTGATTGGATTTGAGTAGTTCCTTCCATTTTCTTGGATCATCCAAGTAAGTTTTAGAAATGATACTTAGAGTTTGTCCTTTTTCTACTATGATGGTGATTCCATCTCCATCCGGTGGCTGGATGACCTGTTTGGATTCAGCGGAAAGTGATTTATATGTTAAATTCGATAAACAAAATAATACAAAAAACAAAATAGAAAAAAGATACTTTTTTCTTCCCATAAAAAAGGTGGAAGTTTCCCTCCACCTTTTCCAAAGAACAACTAAATTTGTTGCGAGGAAATTTAGAAATTTCATTTTCACTCGCAACTCTGACTTGTTAGTCGATGTTTTCAGCAACTAATTCTGCAATGTCTTTTACTTTTACAGAATCAATTTTTTCAGCGGCTTTTACACCATCTGTAATCATTGTGATACAGAATGGACAAGCCGTAGCAATGGTCGTAGCACCAGTATCAAGAAGTTGTCCTGTACGTTTACTATTCACACGCATACTTTCCGGATTGGATTCATCCACATGTTCTTCCATCCAGTACTGCGCACCACCTGCTCCACAACAAAGTCCTTTGGAGTGATGATCTACTGCTTCTTCGATTTTTCCACCAGACACTTTTTTCACAACATCACGAGGATTGTCGTAATTGTTGTTATATCGACCTATGTAACAAGAATCGTGGTAGGTGTATTTCCCGGTTTTAGCATCATCAGCCACTTTCACATCAATTTTACCTTCTTTAGAAAGTTGGTTGATGTACTCTGAGTGGTGAATGACTTCGAAGTTTCCACCAAATTGTGGGTATTCGTTTTTGATTGTGTTGTAACAATGTGGACATGCAGTTACGATTTTTTTAATTCCATAACCGTTGATTGTGTCTACGTTTGTTTGTGCCAAAGTTTGGTATAAATATTCATTACCGCCGCGGCGAGCAGAGTCTCCCGAACATCCTTCTTCCGTTCCAAGGATTCCAAAGTTAACATCTGCTTTTTGCATAATTTTGACAAAATCACGAGAGATCTTTTTATTTCTTTCATCAAAAGCACCGGCACAACCTACCCAATAGAGTACGTCCACGTTTTTGTCTTCTGCTTCTGAAAGAACTTTTACATTAAGGCCTTCTGCCCAGTCTGCTCTTGTATGAGCACCCACACCCCAAGGATTGGAATTGTTTTCCATATTTGTGAAGGCTTTTTGAAGTTCAGGACTCATTTTTGATTCGGCAAGAACTAGATGACGGCGCATTTCAATGATGGCGTTCACTTGGTTATTTCCTACAGGGCATGCTTCTACACACGCATAACAAGTAGTACATCCCCAAAGTGCTTCTTCACTTAAACCTTCGTGCGAGTTGATGACTCCTGTTTCTAGGGCAGCCACTGCTTCTGCTGCTTCTTCAGGAGTTTTTCCAGCACGTGCAGCTGCTACTTCTGGCATTTTCTCTAACATTTGGTGTTTAAGTTCTACAATGATAGCTTTTGGGTTTAGGACTTTTCCTGTTCGGTTGGCAGGACATTCCACTTGGCAACGTCCACATTCGATACAAGACATACCATCGAGTAGGTTTGGCCAAGGAAAATCTTCCACACGGTTGGAACCCCAAACTGCATTTTCATCATCTAAATTGAGTTTAGAAAGTTGGCCTTTCGGAGTGTCAGTCGCAAGGAAGTAGTTAAACGGAGCAAAAATTAAGTGAGCGTGTTTGGAAGTTGGAACATACAACATAAAAGCAAACACGGTAAGGATATGACCCCACCACATGATTTGGAAAACAGTATCAGCAGAAGAATTGGCAACACCAATCGATTCCCAAACAGATCCAATCGCACCATCAATAAGACCTGCATGAGAAAAGTAAGTTGCTGCAACGGTTTTTGCACCATTTCCCAGTAAGGTGGTTACCATAAGGGTTGCAATCATACTGATCACTACTGCAGAAGCAGGAGAGTGAACATCAAGACCTTTTGCTTTTTTGATCCAACGTCTCCAAGCAAAGAAACCAAGACCTGTGAGTACAAGAATGGAAACATAGTTTACCGCTTGTTCATAGATATGATTTGCTGATTCACCAAAAAGAAATTCAGGAAGAGCAAATTTGTAAGGATCTTCCATAACATAACCAAATACACCTGCCACCATTTGGCTTGTTGTGTGGATGGTATACACTAGAAATCCGTAGAACACAAATGCGTGCATGATACCGCGTACTGGTTCCCGGAAATTTTTCTTTTGTAGGACAACGTTTATTAAAAAACTTTTGAGACGAAATCCAATATTTAGGTTCTTTTTCGCATCTTCATTGAAGAAAGCAGGACGACCATTGAAGATCAGTCCGAGCCTATAAAGGATGGCGCGGACAAAGACAATGTTTGCCACGACGAAAAATGCTGTGAATAATAGGTGAAAGAGAATTCTTCCGATATCCATTTATGTTTATGCCCTTAAGGTGTTTGGTATTTCCTAGGATTTGTATAGAAAAATGAATGTCCAGGAAAATTCGGTTTTTACAGGGATCTGTCAGCAGATTTCCTGTCCAAGTAGGTAGAGATCATGAACTTAGACTCGTTTTCATTTAGCCCAAAAGACCCTAGTGATGCCATCCTTTTGCGTGCGGCAGAGGGCAAACGCATCTCTCCTGAGGAAGCCCTCATCCTTTACCAAGAAGGCGATTTTTTAAAGATCCAAATGGTGGCGCGGTTTCTTCGGGAGAAGGTGAGACCTCATTCAGAAGCCAGTTACACAATGTTTCGGGTAGTCAATTATACCAACTATTGCAATGTAGAGTGCAATTTTTGTTCCTTTATGGACGAGATAGGGAATGGAAAAGGATATGTACTCTCGAAAGAAGAGATCCTACAAAAAATGGATTACGCTGTAGAAGAAGGGGCGGACCAAATGTTCCTCCAAGGGGGGGTCTATCCAAACCTTCCTTTCGAATATTATTTAGATGTGATTCGCACCGTAAAAGCAAAATACCCAAAGATGCATATCCGTGCCTTTTCTCCTGTGGAAGTGATCAATTTAGAAACTATTACGGGTAAACCTTTACGTGAAGTATTACTCATTTTAAAAGAAGCAGGCCTTGATTCGGTTCCAGGGGCTGGGGCTGAAATTCTCACAGAGAGAATGCGCCAAATCATTTCTCCAAAAAAAGCCAGTGTATCAGAATGGGTAAGAGCGATGGAAACCTGTCACGAAGTGGGACTTCTTGGATCTGCCAATGTCGTATTTGGATCGGAAGAAACAGAGGAAGAGGTGATCGAACACTTATCTGTCGTTCGAGACCTCCAAGACCGCACAGGTGGATTTTTATCTTTTATCCCTTGGACCTTCCAACCACAGACCAAAAGGTTCAAAGTAAGACCCGTTCCCACTCATGAATACTTAAAGGTTCTTGGGATCTGCCGGATCTTCCTAGACAATATCAAACATATCGAAACTTCCGTTATGGTTCTTGGAAAAGGTGTGGGGCAACTGGCACTCTATTCCGGGGCAGATGATATTTCTTCTGTTGTCATTGAAGAAAATGTACTTCGTTCCTTCGGGCTAAAAACAGAAAAGGAAGCACGTAAGTTTTTAAAAGAAGGAGGATTCCAGCCCATCCGAAGGAATTTAATGTACGAAGAAGAATACGAAGGCAATCGAGCCGGAGTGGAATAAATTGTCAATCCCTTGCAACCTGTAGTTTTTTAGCTTAAAGCTAATAGAAAGTAGAGGAGGCAAAAAAAAAGACGGGCTTTCACCCATCTTTGGAATTTTACACCTTATCCGTTATGGACATAAACTGAGAATCAGTCTCAATTTTAATACTCCAGATTTTTGATATCTTGTCTATCATTTTTTTAAGATTCTATCAGTGTGATTCGGTTTCTCCCCTCATTTTTCGAGGTATAGAGAGCCGTGTCAATTTTGTGGTATAGTTCGTCAAAACTGGGATCATCTTCGGGACGAAAAAGTGTGGCTCCAATTGATACAGTTAAAGTAAGGAATTCGCCAGGTTGGTTGTGGATCGGGATTTGTAGTCGCTCTAGTTTTTCACGAATCGATTCGGCAAGAACCTGCAGACCTTCTTTATCAATGGGGGATACAAGAAGACAAAATTCATCTCCCCCTATCCGCGCTGCAATGTCTGTGATCCTTGTCCTGGATTTTACCGTTTTCGCAAATGCCTGGATGGCAAGATCTCCTTGTTTGTGACCGTATTTATCATTAATTGCTTTGAGACGGTCTAAATCCAAAATCACAAGTCCGATGATAAACCCTTCTCGGTTGGATCTTTTTTTATAGAGATCAAACTGTTCTAGCAGATGACGCCTGTTAAATAGTTCAGTCATCGAATCCACCCGGGAGAGATCTTCTATTTTTTGATTGATACGGAGTAATTTCCCTACAGTGATCCGTAATCTTGCCTTTACCCGGTATTCTTCAAACCGCCAGTAGTTGATGAGGAGGTTTGCCACAAATCCAAAAGCTAGTAAAAAGGAAACTATCAGCACATCTTGATAAAAGACAAAACGATCAAAACCTTGGATTCGCGAAAAATTTAAATGTAAGGGGATGAAGACAGCAATGTACAAGGTGGAAAGAAGTAGAATTCGGAAAGGTTCAATCCATAGAAGGATCGAGGCACTGGCGATGACAATGGCCGAACCAAATAGATAATAAGCATGGTTCGGTTTATCATAGACCATCATGGGTATATAGAGTAAAATGAGGCCGATAAGTACAAGACTTGTAATCCCGTAAATATGTCTTTGGAAAAGTTTTACCCTCTTTTTTCCAAAGAGATAAACAAAAAAACAAATAGCAAGCGACGAGATTCTGAAAAAAGCAATCCAGAAACTAGCTTCTTTGGTTCGCACGAGGGAATCGACAAACAGAAGAGAGATGATGGCTGTAAAGGCCGTCATCACACTAAAAATCTGTAGCGAAGAGCCTATGTCGGAAATATTTGTGGCGGTGAAACTAGGATGGTAGGTTCGTAAAAACATTTTACGAAATACAAAGAAGTATCTTTTGAATGTATGCCTGCGCATGTACGAACCAGAACTAAAAATACAGAAAATCTAAGATCTGTAAACCATTTCCTGAACTAGAAAATAATTACCTTTCTTTGAGATTTGGCAAGGACTTCGGGAATCGTCAATCCATCACTTCCCAATGTTCGAATCTTTTCACCATTGGAATATAGAATTACCCCTTTGATTCCAAAATTTCCAATCATGGTATAGGCTATTTGGTCTAGTCTGTCTTTTAATATCTCCATACTTCCGCCATAACCGATGTCTTCCGAAATGGAGAGGTGGAGGATTCCGTTGTCCAATCGATAATTAGGTTCCATACGAATTTTTTTAGACAAAGCTGAAAGAACGCCTTTTCCTTTTTCTTCTGGATTTGGTCCTTTGGTTAATTCTTGGAATAAAAAAGGAATCGGATCTCCACCCGGAAATTCCCGGCTAAGTTTGACTAATTGCGATTGGCTGTTTTTACCAGTTCCGTAAAATTTTAAAAAATACACTGACAAATAACCAGCATCCGCTTGCAGGCGTTTGCCGGGGCCAGGAAACCTATCTTCGGGAAGGGTGATTTCTGGAATGGTATCATCCATTAGTTTTGTCTGTGGTTTTGGTTTTGGCAAAGTATCCGGAAAGGTTTGCGTGAGGACTTCTTCCTCCCAGTTTAAATCATCTTCCCAATTTTCTTTGGTAAATGGATCAGAGGGTTCTGCAAATTTAGCCCTTTCTTGAGACTTTCCAATATTGCGAAATCCTTGTTTGGGAAGGAAACTTCCAGTGGCTTTGGGATCAAATCCCATCGACTTTTCGATGAGTACCAGTACAAGAAAGATTCCGCCAATCAAATAGCGTAATGATTTCCATTTGTCTTCTTGAATTTGGGGATGTACCGCCACAGTATCAATGTCGGAAAAGTAGAGAGTTTCGAATTTAAAAAAAATCTTTTAAAGTGGTTAAATTATCGAATTTCCAATCGAAATCGGGAATTTCTCCGGGAAGGCCGTGACCGTAGGTACAGAAACCAAAGGGGCATCCGTTTTCTCTTGCCGCTTCCCAGTCACTATGCCTATCTCCAATCATCGCAATGGCACTTGGTTCTAAATTGTATTTACGAACATACTCTGCAAGGATCTCACCTTTGGTATGGATTGTGTCTTGGTTGATGACAACAATTGGTTCAAAGTATTGTAACACTCCTGCTGTATCCAAAACGGTTTCAATATAAGCTTTTCTTCCGTTGGAGGCACAAGTAATGGTATATCCCTTTTCTTTGAGATAATGGATGGTAGAGCCGACACCCGCATAAAAATCACCACCACCACTGCGGATGGAGTCACAGAGTAAATCTAGTACTCTTCCAGAAATCTGGTCTCGTTCGGATTCAGGAAGGTCTGGCAATAGATTTTTAAAGATGGTGCGAACTGGTTTCCCAATCTCATTCATAATCTGGTCATGACTCGGCAAGGACGTGATTTTTCCCGTCTTTTGTGCAAACTCTTCGATTGCCTGCACATAGGTCTTAAAGATTATGGATTCTGAGGAAAATAAGGTCCCATCGACATCGAAGGCGACCATGCGGATTTCCCCCAGGCGGTTTTCTTGCATTACCACCAGAAAAGAATTTGGCGGTCTCTTGGCAAGTAAGGAATTGGAAGTTATGCTCGTGCAAAGCAGTTTATCAGAAGTTCTTAAGGCGCGCGAAGAGTTGTATACTCGGACGAATTGGACGGATCACACCTCGCAGTTACAGAATCGTGTGAAAGGAGAGGACTTATCTCGTTATTTTGTTCTCACGGAATCGGAAATCATCGGAATTAAAGAAACCATTCGTTTGCATGTTTCTACCACTCCATATTACCTGTCTTTGTCGAGTCCTGATGATCCGAGTTGTCCGATTCGAAAAATGATTGTTCCCAGATCAGAAGAGGCAGTCCTTTCCTCGGAAGAAAGTAGTGATCCCTTGGATGAAGAAAGGCTAAGCCCTGTTCGTGGGCTGACTCATATGTATCCCAATCGGGTACTATTATTTTCCAACCATTCCTGCAGTGTGTATTGTCGCCATTGTATGCGAGGCCGAAAGGTTTCTTCCAATGAAGAAAGAATGGAAAAAGCGGATTTGGAGAGGGCATTTGATTACATACGAAACCATCCTGAGATAGAAGATGTAGTCATCAGCGGTGGAGATCCTCTCAACTTAAGCGATGCTAGAATCGAATGGATCCTCTCTGAGTTAAACTCGATCCCACATGTAAAAATCTGTAGATTGGGCACAAGAAACCCAGTCACTTTACCATTTAGGATCACTGAAGCCTTATGCAAAATCATTGAAAAATATAACAACGAGCAACTATCTATTTTTTGTAACACTCAGTTCAATCATCCAAAAGAATGCACCCAAGAATCTAAAGAAGCGGTCCTTCGGTTATTAAAAGTAGGTGTATCAGTCGGGAACCAGTCTGTTCTTTTAAAAGGGATTAACGATGAGGAAGAGACCATGCTTAGTCTTCATAAAAAACTTTTGGAAATGCGAGTTCGTGCTTATTATCTTTATGACCCGGAGCTCATCCCTGGATCTCGGGGTTTTCGAACTCCACTTGCCCGTGGGATAGAAATTGTAGAATACATGAGAGGTAAAATTGGAGGGATGGGGATTCCCCAATTTGTGAATGACCTTCCTGGTGGAGGTGGCAAAATTACCATTTCACCTAACTGGTATTTGGGGTATATTCCCAAAACCCGCCAACATGTATTTCGATCAGCAGTCACAAAAAAAATACATTTATCCTTCGAACCTGTAGATTCCACCAAAGAATCCTATTACCCTGTTCTCAGTGATGCTGATTTGGAGAAACTGGGATTATGAAAGGCACTGTGATCCTCGCTTGCGATGTATATGATGCGAACACCCCCGAATTTTCTCAGGAATGGGAATCGGAAGAATCCATACAAAAGATGGAACAAACCATCCTGGATTTAGGTTATGATGTAGCGGTTTTATCAAACCCAACAGAGATCACTTCTGTTCTCAGTAACATTCCCTTGGATGAGAGACGTAATTGGATCGTTTGGAATCTTGTGGAAGGATACCAGTCCCCAAACAGAGAAGCTTACATACCGGCGTTATGCGAATATTTAGCCGTGCCTCATACGGGAAGCTCTGCGGCAGTCCAAACTCTAACTTTAGATAAATACAAAACGAAACTTTTTTTAAGATCCTTTGGAATTCCCACAGCAGATTCATGGCTTGTGGAAGATAAAAATGAAACACCGCAGGGGAACTTTCCCTTATTCGTCAAACCAAATGGAGAAGGTTCAAGTCTTGGTATTAACGAAAAAAATCTAATTCAGAATATTGCCGAATGGAGGAATGTTCTGCCAGCTTTGGTAGAAAAATTCCATTCCGTCATTGCGGAATCCTACCTCTCAGGAAGGGAACTAACGATCGCAGTATTTGGAAACAAGGGTGAGTATACTACCACAGCCCCAGCCTTTGTTGATTATCCAGGTTCTGTTTACAGTGATCTTGTCAAATCCAAAGAAAACTTTGTTGAATCATTGGATTTTACTGTGCCAAAAGATTTGTCTGAGTCTCTAATAACCTATGCATTGAAAATTGCGAGTTTACTCGGAAGTTCTGGTTATATTCGGATCGATTTTAAATTGGAAAAAGATCTGCCATATCTTTTGGAAGTTAATGCCACACCGGGTTTTTCTTCTGTCTATTCCACCTTGCCATTGTTATGGGAAAAAAGTGGTAAAACTTACTCTGAACTACTAAGTTATGTTTTGGATTTAGGATTTCAGGAATATAAACACCATCATCGTTATCAATATGCAAAGGATAAAAACCTATGAAAATCGTGGAAACTTTAAAAAAGGATGTAGAATCTCATCCCATCCTTAGATCAAAATGGTTGTTGGAACGTAGTACCTCAATGAGTTTTAATGACTTAATTTTATGGTTAAGCCAAGAATACTTTGTATCGATTGGCTTTGTGGATTGGTTTTTGTTAGTAGCTGCCAAAACAAGAAACCAAAATGCAAAAATTGTTCTTGTGGAAAATATTTGGGGAGAACTTGGAGAGGGAAATATCGCAGACACCCATGTTTCGATTCTCATAGAATTTTTAACAAAACTTAACTTTGATTTTACAAACCATACAATTTTGCCAGAAACAAAAACTTATTTGGATAAAATGGAGTCCATCATTGCAAAAGGATTTTTTTATGGGCTTGGGGCGCTCGGGCCGGCAAATGAATACCTTTTGAAATTAGAATATTCGCAGATCTCTGAAGCATATAAAAAACTAAAAACAGAAATGGTACTTCCCGAAGGTAAATTTTTCCAGGTAAATTTGGAAGCGGATGAAGGCCATAGCCAACGTATGTTTGAACTGATTGAAGAAACTGCAATCACAGACGAAGCAAAGAACCAAGTGATCGAAGGTAATCAACTGGCCCTTTTGGCAAGGGAAGAATTTTACAAAGGACTCTCTCGTTTGGATGAGGAACACCTTACAAAAGTTTAGTTCGGAAACGTTTCAAAAAAAACATAACCCCCATTCCGAAAAATGGAACTAGGGGCAAATACAAAAGGAAACTGAAGTATTTGTATTTGTCCATTTTCCAAAAAAGTTGCCTTACGGCAAAGAACCCTGGATATCGATTTCCTGATTCGATGAGTTGGACTTCCCCCGCACATAAGGTTTTGTTTAGTTGTTTATGAAGGGACTGAAGTTCTTCGTCTGTGAGCTTATGAAAGGAAATAATGTCAACTTGATCTTTTGTTTTTTCTCGAATGGATTTTGCCAGTCGGGTACAAAACTCACAGTTCCCATCATAAACTAAGACTGAATTTTTAGATAACATTGGTTTTGGATTACTTTGGATAAAAATCTTCCGGTTGCGATTTTAATATTTGGATGGTCGCAGGAATGAGTGATTGGTCCAGTCCCAACCAATAATAATACCAACTTTCATCCTTTTCAATGCCTTGTGCGACAGACATATACCATTTGTTAATATTATTGTCTGGTTTGCTTCGCCAAAACAGTGGTCGGCAATGTTCTAAGATTTGATCCCAGATATCGCGACCTACACCTGCACCTCTTGCCACACCATTCACTGCAAATTTAGAAAGCAAATACCCATGTTTTGTTTTTTGCATCCAAGCGCAGGCTCTGTATGACTCTTCTAAAAATAAAACATCAAATTTAGTTTTGTAAAATTCTGGTTTTAAAGGTTTACCAAATGATTCTTCAATGAGTTGGAATACTCTTGGCATATCAACGTCCTCAGTAGAATGACAAACCCTGATTTTGTTTTTTCGCTTAACGAGAGTTCCACTTCCTTTGACGGTAAAAAGTTCTGTGAGTAGAGTGAATGGGGAAGTGAGAACAATGCTAAAT
This sequence comes from Leptospira soteropolitanensis, assembly GCF_026151655.1. Taxonomy (GTDB): domain Bacteria; phylum Spirochaetota; class Leptospiria; order Leptospirales; family Leptospiraceae; genus Leptospira_A; species Leptospira_A soteropolitanensis. Next base: position 153,541 of record NZ_JAMQPN010000002.1, read on the forward strand.
TTTGGATCTTCCATTTTGGACAATAAGTCTTCTGAAAGTTGGATGAATTCTTCCTGCGACCGAGAAAGTGTCATCCCTTCCGGAAGAGACAAATGAGAATCACTTTGTAAGATAGATTTTACCTTACTTGTATTTGGGTCTTTTAATGGACCATCAATGGATACATAAATAACTTTGGAGGAATGCAGGATAGAACGACAACGGTCAATAAGTGCGGAAAGTTTTTCCTTTTCATCATCCCAAAGTAAAATTGGGATTTTTTTCTGACCGATACTTTTTGTGACTTCTTCTTTTAGAGGTTGGTTTCGATCCACCACTTGGTAGGAGAAACCAAGGCTTCTTTCGCCATCTGCATTCACTTGTTCCAGTGGGAAAAAAACTTTTAAGTATTGGAAACTATCTATTTCCAAAATGACAAAGGGAAAAAGATCCAGTTGGTAGAGTAGTTTTAGATCTGAAAATAAGGCTTCCGAACTATCAAAAATGGTTTCTGAATCCGCATAAAGAATCGCAAACGATTCAGGTGATAGAGATTGGAATTCCTTTAAGAAAAGTAGTCCATCTCTTGGATCTCTTGTGATTTCAAAGACCCGACTGAGTACGTCTTTGGATTTCATTTCCCCCCTCGGATTTCATAATCAACAATCTTTGCTTTGAGGTTGGCATGTTTCAAACTTAAATGTGCGTTTTCTTTGAGTCCAAATTTACCAAGCAGAGAGAAATCTCCAGAAAGTACGGTAAACTTCCAACCGCCAAATTCATTTTTAATGACCTTTCCAAATTGGAAATACATCTCCTTTAGGTCTTCCATTGGTTTTCCAATCCGATCCCCATAAGGTGGATTGGTAACCACGTGACCTTTGTCTCCAAATTTGTTTTTGAGATCTAAACAGTTTCCGACTTCAAACGTAACAAAGTCTTCTACCCCAGCTTCGTATGCATTTTCTTTAGCGATGCGAACCGCTTCCGGATCTACATCAAATCCAAAAATATGGGGAGATGTCGGTTTTTCCATTTTTCTTTCGGAAAACACATACGTAGGAAATAGGATTTGGAATACAGGAGATTCCGCAAAAAGAAATCGATTGATTTCGCCATAGAGCCGTTCCCTGAGAGCCGCTTCGATAAGGATAGTTCCAGATCCGCACATAGGATCCACTAAGGTATTTCCTTCTTTCCAACCGGAGACTTCGAGCATTGCTTGTGCGATGGGTTCTCTCACAGGCGCAGTCCCAGCAAAGAGCCTATACCCTCGTCTTCCCACGGGATCACCGGAAAGAGAGATTTCAATGCTAAAGCGGTCTGTATGAGATCTCACAACAATGGTAATGTCTGCCATTCGTTTTTCAATTTCAGGGAGAGGTACTTTTTTACTTCGTAAACGATCGAGGACTGCATCTTTTGTTCGATGCATGGTGAATTCTGAATTCTTTAATTTATCTTTGGTCTCTGCATCTATTCGAAAACTCACATCCGGGCCAATGTATTTTTCCCAAGGGAGTTCGTTTGTTTTGGCATAAAATTCATCGTAAGTGTCTGCATTATCATGTAATAACTGTAAGTTGATCCTTGAGGCAAACTTGGTATGAATGGCAAACTTTATGACATCTTCTTTTTTTCCGGAAAAAAAAACTCCACCTCGGTTGGAACTGGTGATTTTAAGATGAAACGACTTTAATTCTGATTCCAAAAGCGGAGAGAGTCCCTCTCCGCAAATCGCATGGTATGTGGGGTGAGTAGGTTTTATTCCGAGTCTCCTAATTTTTGAGCCAAGTAGTTAGGGAGGCTAATCGAATCGATAATGGATTTTTGTGTTTCAATCCAATCAATGTGTTCTTCTTCAGAAACAAGGATTTTTTCCAAAAGTTCTCTTGTTCCATTGTCTTTGGCGGCTACGCAGATGTCAATGCCACGGTTGAGTCTTTCTACGGCATTGTATTCTAACTGTAAGTCATGGTCTAACATCTCAGGAACCGTTTGCCCTACATTGATTTTTAGATACTTTTGTAGGTCAGGAGTTCCATCAAAGAAGAGAATCCTCTCGATGATTTCATCTGCATGTTTCATCTCTTCGATGGACTCTTTTCTGAGGTATTCGGCAAGTTCCAAATACCCCCAATTTTTACAGACTTTTGCATGAATAAAATACTGATTGATGGCTGTGAGTTCTGCTGCTAGAACTTCCGCTAAAATGTCGATTACTTCTTTTTTTCCCTTCATATGGGTAGCCTCATTTTCTCTCTTCAAATGGAAAGATAATTGGTTTTCATAGAATAGGCAAGCTTAAAGTATATTCTAATGAAGAAAGTTTACATTCACAATCCATCATTGAGTGTATTCGGAAAACACAAAGGATCACAACTTGATTTATCCTTTGCGACCGCAAAACAATCTGTACATGAGTTTCAATCTCACAAAATTCAATTCATCATCTACGCAAGTTTTTCACCTGATTCCTATAATAAGGAATACCATTTATCTGCAAAACTCCCTGGTTTATTAGGAATTCGCGATGTTTATTCCATACGTATGGAAACTGCCTCTTCTTCAGGCGCTGCTGCCTTTCAATTGGGGGTGAATTTAATTCTCAGTGGAAGGTTTGACCACGGACTTGTTGTAGCAACGGAACTAATGAGCCAACTCAGCCGAGAAGAGAGTAATCTTTTGTTAGGTTCTGTTCTTTCTGAATCACAAAGAGCACTAGGAATGTCTATGGCACAAGGTGGTGCTATGATCACCCGAAAGTATTTAAATGATTATGGATACAAAGAAGAAGACCTTTTTGCCATCGCAAAGAAATTACACGACAACGGGTTACTCAATCCAAAAGCACATATCAAAAAGAATTTAAGCCTAGAAGAATACCAAAACCAAACAAAGATCGCAAGTCCCTTAGGTTTGTATGATATCTCACCACTTTCCGACGGATCGGCAGCCCTCATCCTTTCCAAAGAGCCAAGTGCCCTCTCAGTCAAAGGGATGGGTTCGGGAACCGCTCCTTTCCTTTCTTCAGCGGATCCCAGTTTTCTTGCCAACCGAATTGCCTTTGAGAAGGCTTATGCAGAAGCTGGTGTGGGGCCAAATGATATAGATTTTGCAGAATTACACGATGCGTTTACTCCTTTCGAACTAGTCGGTGCCGAAGATGCAGGTTTTTTCAAACGAGGAGAGGCCTTATTTCAGGTAAAAGCAGGTCTTACCCATCCCAAGGGCAAAATTCCGATCAATTCCTCTGGTGGACTCAAATCCCGAGGCCATCCGGTGGGAGCTTCGGGCTTGGCACAAATTGTCGAACTTTGCCGCTTCTTTGAGGAATGGCCGGAAAAGCGGTTGGCAGTAGCGCAAAGTATAGGTGGACTTGCTACAAACAACTTTGTGTCGATATTAGAAAGAGTCTGATGCCCGAAAAAATACTCATCATCCAAACCGCATTTTTAGGTGACCTGATCCTATCCACGTCGTTTTTCCATGCGGTCAAAACAGAACATCCCGGAGCGGAAATCCATGTGTTAGTGAATGCTGGTACGGAAACTGTTTTGGATAACAATTCGGATTTAACAAAGGTTTGGTCACTTGATAAAAAACGAATCAAAAAAAATCCCTTTGCCTTTTTTCATTTTGCCGGATTGTTAAAAAAAGAATCATTTAACAAAGTATATTCGGCACATTTTTCATTTCGTTCGAGTTTGTTATCATACCTAACAAGGGCTCCGATTCGTATTGGTTATAAAGAATCTGGCTTTTCTTTTTTACACACAAAGACGGTACAAAGACCAAAACAAGGTCCTCATGAAGTAGAAAAACTATTTTCCCTTTTATTTGAAGAATATGATTATCCTAGTGGAAGGGAAAGAAGACCATATCTATTTCCTGGTGCATTCGAGGAAGAATCCTTTTTAAAAGCGAAAAAAGAGATTCTAACCAATGAAGAAGGTTACATTTTAGTGGCTCCTTCTTCACTTTGGGAAACCAAACGAATGCCAGAAGAAAAATTTGTCAGTGTCATCACCCAAATCCTTCGCAAACGAAAAGAAACAGTTATTTTAATTGGAAGCAAGGCAGACTTAGAAATTGAAAATACAATCTTTCGATTAATGAAAACCGAACCTTTGCAGCTTCGCGAGCGAAGTCGTTTGATTTCTTTAGTAGGAAAAACGAATTTAAAAGAATTAATGGTTTGGATCCAAAACGCCAAAGCTATTATTTCAAATGACTCGAGCCCCATTCATTTTGCTTCTGCTTTTAATACTCCCACAGTGATGCTTTATGGTGCAACGATTCCCGCTTTTGGGTATGGTAGTCTTTCCGATAAACATAAAATTATGGAAGTACAAGGTCTAAATTGTAGGCCTTGCGGAATTCATGGCGGTAGAATTTGTCCTGAGGGACACTTCCGTTGTATGATGGACCAAAATCCTGTCCGAATCTTCGAAGCTCTTGAGGAAATCATTAAAATATGAAATTACCTGATAAAAAAACAAAAGAATACAACTCTAAATTATACCGCAGTCGGATAACGAACATTCAGAAAAAGTTAAAAAAAGGGGAAATTTTTTTACTTTTTGCTGCTAATCATAAAATTAGAAACCGGGATGTAGAATACAAGTTTCGCCAAAATTCTGATTTTTATTACCTAACGGGAATTACAGAAGAAGACTCTATCCTTGTCATCACCAAAGATGTTTCAGGTATGTTCTGTTTGCCCAAAGACAAAGAAAAAGAAATTTGGACAGGGATTCGGCTGGGAAAAGAAAAAATCAAATCCATGTTAGGTTTGGATTTCTCTTATGACTTAAGCGATTGGGAAAAAGAAAGACCTGCCATTCTAATAGGAAACCATACTTTATACTATTTTTTCGGAGAAAACCCTGACCGTGATCGGGAACTGATTTCGGAATGTAAAAATCTATCTGATCGCGCTAGGGAAGGAAAGTTCGGCCCACATAGAATCGAACACCCAAATTTTTTACATGAAGAAAGACTAAACAAATCTAAAGAAGAAATAGTTCTCTTAAAAAATGCGGCAGAAATTACGAAACTTGGCCATATGCGCATTATGCGAGAGAGTAAACCTGGGATGTATGAATATGAATTGGAAGCTCTACTTGATCATGAGTATTTAAAATACGGATCTATTGGCGGAGGATATGGTCATATCGTCGCAGCAGGAAAAAATGCCTGTATCCTTCATTACGTGGGTAATGATGATATTCTAAAAGATGGGGATTTGGTTCTTGTGGACTCAGGAGCCGAGTGGAATTATTATACTGCTGATGTGACTCGTGTTTTTCCAGTGGGGAAAAAATTCACAGAGGTCCAAAAAACAATCTATGAAATTGTTTTATATGCGCAAAAGAATGCGATCCGTAATTCTATTTCAGGAATTCCTTTCAATGAAGTACATGAAAAAACCGTACGTTTCTTAAGCGATTGCCTAAGAGACATGGGCTTTCTCAAGGGAAGTTTAGAAGAAATTATCGAAAAGGGCACTTACAGAAAATTTTATATGCACCGGACAGGTCACTATTTGGGGATGGACGTACACGATGTCGGAAGATATTTTTTAGAAGGAAAATCTAGACCTCTAAAAGATGGTCAGGTCGTGACTGTAGAACCTGGATTGTATTTTGACCCAATGGATGAATCCATACCCAAAGAATTTAGAGGGATAGGAATTCGTATCGAAGATGATATTCTAATCCAAGGAAAAAATCCAGTCAATTTAACCGAATCCATTCCGAAAGAAATTTCTGAAATTGAAGCATTGAAGAGTTAATGTACTCCAACTTTTTGGTGTTAGTTGTATTTTGATGAGTAGAGAGCTTCCCAAAAGATTTCGGTCCGTCCGGTATTTTGATCGAATCAGTTCGGAAATTGCAGATATTGTTCGGAGTGAGATGGAGAAGTTGGGATATCCTGGTTTGACTACTTCCCATTTTGAGATTTTAACATTTCTTTTGCGTAGTAAAGTTCCGATTAATATGACACAAATTGCCAAAACCATAGAAAAAACAAAACCGACATGTACTGTACTTGTAAATCGTTTGGTGAAAGAAGGCCTAGTAGAAAGAAATCCTTCTCCGAGTGATGGACGCGAGTGGGCGCTCCTTTTATCAAAGGATGGAAAAAAAATACGAAAGAAGATAGTGACTATCTCTGCTAAACTTCTTTCGTTACAAACTTGGGGAATTTCAAAGGAAAACGAAGATACTTTATATCCAATCCTCGAAGTGATTTACAAACACATCCGAAATAAAAAAGATAGTTAAAGGATTCTCCGTTTATCTTAGGATGTAAAAACTGGTCTTCTTACTTGAACCGAAGCAGAAATTCCTTCTTGGGCATCTTTAGATTGGATACTTTGAATAGTTGCTTTTATGTCAGTTTCAATCAGCGATAAAATGTTTTTCTGAACATTTAGAATTCCTAATTTTGTATCCTTCATTGCCGACAAAGAATTCTTTTTTAGTTTTGTTTGAAGAGATTTTGATTTTTTCTTAACGTCTTCTTCTGTCGCAACAATTTCTTCAAACAAAGAAGGCATTTCTTTTGCTTTAAAAGCATCACCGAGAAGAACATGGCGTTTAGCAGCATCATATCCAACAGCCTCGCCTAGTAGTGCATAAATAAAAGAAGGAACTTGGATTCCTATTTTTACTTCAGGTAAACCAAATCGAATATCCTCAGTTGCATAACGGTAATCACAAACAAGTGCAAGCATGGCCCCATATCCTAAAGCATGTCCCGATATCTCTGCAATGGTGGGAACAGGAAGTGTAAACAAATCTTTCAGGTTTTCATAAAACAAATTTAAAAAGGGTGCCAGATCTTTGGAGAGATCCATTGTGCTGACTGTTGTAAGATCTAATCCGAGTGAAAAACTTCCAGCAGACTCGCTTTTTAAAACAATAGCTTTGGAATTGGATTCTTTTGCAGTATGAATCGCTTTTTTTAGTTCCAAAAACGATTCGTTGGAAAAGCTGTTCTTGTCGTTAATGCCTAATCGGATAAAACCGATTCCGTCTACTTGTTCAAATGAAATCATTGGAATCCTCAGAAAATGGTTAGATGTCTAACTAATAAAACAGGCATAAAAACAGGCAAGATTTATTTTGTTAATTAGGAATTTAATAGGTAGGTTCTAATCACTTCTTTCATTACCGAAAGACCAATGGGCAGGGCATCTTCATCAAAATCAAAAAAAGAACTGTGGTGGGAATGGATATAACCCTTGGCCTCGTTCCTAGAACCAATAAAAAAATAACAACCTGGGCGTTCCAAAAGAAAGGCAGAAAAATCTTCTCCTCCCATAGTTCTCGTGTTTTCTTCTGTCAGGCAGTTCTCACCAAGAACATTCTTTGCTGCAGTTCGAACGATATCCGCCATTTTGGGGTCATTGATGGTTGGTTTGTCGATTCGATTGTATTCAAAATCAACTTTTGCACCAAATCCAGCGGCAATTTGGTTCACGAGAGATTCCATTCGTTTGGGTATCATCTCATAAACAGATTTGGAATAAGTGCGAACTGTTCCATGAAGGATTGCTGTTTCCGGGATGACATTGAAGGCATTTCCTGAATGGAAAGAACCGACAGTTACAACGCAAGGTTCTAAAGGATCGACATTTCGAGAGACTAAGGTCTGTAAGGCTGTCACTAAATGGGATCCGACTACAATTGGATCGACCGTGTGTTGGGGGATGGCTCCGTGGCCAGAAGTACCTTTGACTGTAATTTTAAATTCATCAACGGAAGCCATCATGGTTCCGTTGACGACTCCCACTTTCCCTAGATCAATGTGATTCCAGACATGGAGGGCAAATACAGAATCTACTTGGTATCTGTCTAAAATTCCTGAGGCAATCATTCGGTCTGCTCCAGATCCACCTTCTTCTGCGGGTTGGAAACAAAGAAGAACTCTACCACACGGGACAAATTCTTTGAACGAAGATTTTAACTCCGAAGAGAGTGCCATAAGGATACTTGTGTGACCATCATGACCACAAGCGTGCATCTTCCCGGGGTTTTTACTTTTATATTCGTGATGATTTTCTTCGTGAATCGGAAGGGCATCCATATCCGCTCGGACGAGGATGGTTTTCCCAGGAATCCCCGAATCAAATAAAGCCACAAGACCTGTTTCTGCAATCCCTGATTCCACTTGAAAACCTAAGGATTCTAAATGTGCCTGCACAAAAGAGGCAGTTTCCTTTTCTTCATATTTGAGTTCTGGAAACTGGTGAAAGGTTCGTCTATACCGAACCATTTCCTCTTTTCTATTAGAAGGATAAACTTTCATAATTTATCAGTTTCTTGTTTTGCTCTTTTTTCAACTGCTTCTAAGATGGAATACAAATCGAGTCCGTACTTTTCAAAAAGTGAGTTTTTTGCCAGTTCATAACGTACTAAATTGATATTAAAATTGATCTTTGCTTGTGTAACAGCAAGTTCTGCGTTTGCCAAACTATCTAAAGCATTCTTTACGTTAACAGCAGTATAACGACCTTGTCGAAAACGTTCCATCAGTCCATTGTAAAAAATCTCTGTTTCTTTCCGTGTTTTGACTAAGTCTTTGAGTAGAGCATGACTTGAAATCAATGCTTCATATCGATTGTCTATTTCCTGAGAGATTTCTTGTTCTAGGTTTTGGATTTTTAGCTCATTTAATTTGAGATTTGTTTCCGCATCGCGAATTCCTGCTTTGATTCCTAAATCCCAAAGTGGGTAAGACATTTTTAATTCTGCTAAAATTTGTGGGTAGTTTAAAGAAGTGATACCTCTTTGTCTTGCGATAAAGTTCTCTTGTGGGGAAAGAAAATTCTGCCCAAGGGAACCATACGTTAAGGTTGCAAGTAAAGACGGATCATCCTCGGCAAGAGCGGTGTTTAATGCCAGTTTTGCAATTTCTCTTTCTCTTTTTAAGATAAGATAGTCTGTTCTACGAGAAAGAGCATATTCTTTGTCTGCTTTTAAATTGATTCCTGTTGGCAGAGTTTCACTTAAATCAGTGACTCCTTCAATTGATGATTTTGTATCAACATTCAAAATTCGAATTAAATTTCTTTCTGCTTCGATTCGATCGACTTTTGCTTTTTCTAATAGAGATTGAGTTTTGAGGTAGGCCTGATTCCATTGATTGACTTCAAATCCTTCGGAAAGCCCAAGACCAGTTTTACGCAAGGTCAGACGACGAATCTCCTCCGTATTTTTGGAAACCTTTTCATAAGTGGCAATTTGCGAATCTACTATGCTTAAGGACCAGTAATCCACCAAAATCTTTACAACAAGTTGGGTAAGAATGTTTATATAATTTTCACGAACTAGTAAAGTTTGGTTTTTTAGAAGTTTTTCCTTATCTTCTTCGTTTTTTCCAAATCCGTATTTGAGTAATTCTTGCGAAAGAGTGACGGAGAGTGCTCCCGTATACATAGGTGGCGCTGCCAGTAAACTTCCGAAGGCTGCTGTTTGGGCATTAGGATTTTCAAAGGCGTTTACATCATAACGGATGGTGCTGATTTCCGATTTAAAATAAGTCCCTGTTTTGAATTGTTTTTCAATTCCTGCAGAGATTTTATCCTGGGACCGGATCGTTCCCGCAAAGATGTTGTTTCGGTTTTCTGGAAATAGTTGTTTGGAGGACTGAATACTGGCCAAAGCTTTCCAAGTATACTTGGATTCATTTTTCCATTCAGGACTATCTGCTTTTACAATCTCTAACTTCGCGTTTTGAACAATAGTATTGTTCTCGATGACTTGTTCAATGGCTTGTGAAATGGTAAGTCGCAGTTTTTTCGGACTGTTTCCTTGTTCAAGGAATTCCGGAACTGTATTGCCATTTTCCCATTGGGAAAGCTGCATTCGTTTTACATCCTCATCAAAATCAGAATCCGCAAAAATAGGGACGCTGAGTAAACTTAAAGATATTAACCAACTGGTCAACTTTCGAGGATTTATGAAAAATCCTGGGGTTGTTAAAATATTATGATTCAATGGAAACTTCTTAAACCCCTTACACAGACAAGATGAAAAAATCAATGTTGTCAATCAACCTAAAATGTAAAATACTACGTAGAGAAACGATCGTTTCTGGGAGTGCATTGTGGCAAATATGTCGAAAAAACCGAATCGTTTGGTTCATGAGAAAAGTCCTTATCTGTTACAACATGCACACAATCCCGTAGATTGGTTTCCTTGGGGAATGGAAGCTTTCGAAAAAGCCCAAAAAGAGGATAAAATCATCCTTTTGTCCATTGGTTATTCTACCTGCCACTGGTGCCATGTGATGGAGCGTGAATCGTTTGAGGATGATTCCACAGCAGAAGTTTTAAACCGTGATTTCGTATGCATCAAGTTAGACAGAGAAGAACGTCCAGACATAGATAAAATTTATATGGATGCACTCCATGCGATGGGCACCCAAGGCGGTTGGCCACTCAATTTGTTTCTTACACCCACAAAGGAACCGATTCTTGGAGGAACTTATTTTCCTCCTGAAAACCGCTACGGAAAACGAAGTTTCAAAGAGGTGTTACGGTTAGTTTCAGAGGCATGGAAAAATCAAAGAGAAGAATTGCTGACAGCCGCATCGGATTTGACACAATATTTGCGAGAAAATGAAACAAGACCAAATGAAGGTAAAGTTCCCGGCAAAGAGATCATCGAAAAAAACTTTGAACGATATCTCCAAGTTTACGATAAAGAATTTTTTGGCTTCAAAACAAATTCGGTAAATAAGTTTCCTCCAAGTATGGCCCTCCGTTTCCTTACGGAATTTTATTTATTAAAAAAAGAACCCCGTGCCCTTGAGATGGCCTTTAATACAGCATATGCTATGAAGTTTGGTGGGATTTATGACCAGGTTGGCGGCGGAATTTGCCGCTATGCAACAGACCATGAATGGTTAGTTCCGCATTTTGAAAAAATGTTATATGATAATTCTCTTTTTGTAGAGGCACTTTCTGTATTGTATAGAGCAACGGGGGAAGTTTTTTTTCTAGATGTCATTCGAGAGATTGTCAGTTACATCCGAAGGGATATGACTTTAGAATCGGGTGGGATTGCCAGTGCTGAAGATGCAGACTCAGAGGGAGAAGAAGGAAAGTTTTATCTCTGGAATCATTCTGAATTTAATCAAATCGTTTCGGAAGAAGATATCCAAGGATTTTGGAATGTCACAGAAGAAGGGAACTTCGAACACAAAAACATCTTAAATGTTTATTGGAGGGGGAAAAATCCTTACATTGAAGGAATCCATTTAACACAAGAGTTTTCTGAAAAATTGGAGAAAGCAAAAGATAGGTTATTAACTCATCGCAGAAATAGAATTCGTCCTCTCCGAGATGATAAAATTTTGACTTCTTGGAACTGTCTTTGGATCAGAGCCCTTTTGAATGCTTATGAAGTTTCAGGAGAATATGAATATCTAAACGATGCCAAAAAAAATTATCAGTTTATCTGTAAAGAATTAGTAAGTTCCGATGGCTCAATATTGCGAAGGTTTCGAGAAGGGGAAGCTAAATATTTTGGAACTCTTCCTGATTATGCTGAATTCATCTGGGTTTCTTTTAAACTTTTCCAGTTGGAGGAGGATATGGAAGCCTATCAAATCGGAATAAAATCTTTAGAATATTTAATTTCTAATTTTGAATCTAAGGTTGGCCCTTTTTACGAATCTTTTCATGGTAATGAGGATTTGATTGTACGTACCATTGAAGGATATGATGGAGTAGAGCCTTCCGGTAATTCCACCATCTTACATTTGTTTCATCTTCTTCATTTTTGGGGTTTTAACAAATGGAATCTCGGAAAAAAAGCGGATTTGATTTTTGCTTACTTTTTGCCGGAACTAACTCAAAACTCTTTAAGTTATCCCTCGATGATTTCGGCATTCCAAAAATTCCAATACCCATCCAAAGAAGTTCTTGTCGTTTATAGAGATAAAGAAGCATTAGAAATACAAACAATAAAAACTAAATTAGCATCACTAAAAGATCCTAACTTAGTATGGTTGGTTATCGAGGAATCTAAAGCAAAGGCTTTGACGAAAGAGCTCGAACTCTTAAGTGGAAGAGGCGCTGGTTCCTCCGGTATTTTATACTATGTTTGTCGCAATTTTTCTTGTGAATTACCGAAAGACAACTGGGAAGAAACTCTTACTCTTATACAACAATAGGAGTAGCGTCCCCCCAAAGTCTATCTAACGAATAGTAGGTTCTCATTTCATCAGTCATGATATGTACGCAAATTTCACCATAATCCAAAAGAATCCAACCTGTCGCATCTTTTGGAAGATCGGCAAGATTTTGTCTCTTCACAGCAAGTTTTAGCGGTTTCATGTATTTATCAATATCTTTGGCACAAGATCTTCCTTGTGTTTCTGTTTTGACAGTGGCTAATACAAAGATAGATAAATAACTGTGAACATCTTTTAGATCCAAAAACTGTATGTTCTCACACTTCTTGTCAATTAACGTCTGTTTAATTTTTTTTAGATGGTCTAATGTTTCGGCACTTATATTTGGCATTTTAGTCCTTGGAATTTTGAAAATCTTCTCCGAGGATCACAGTGGCATCAAGTCCCAGATCTTTCCGAAGTGCGAAGAAAACCCTTCGACCCTGGAAGGTATCCGAGATAAGATCAGTGTACTGCGTATTTCCTGAGCGATTTAAGATGATACTGGATTTAAAACTAGAATCCCAAGCATTGTCAACGGAGAGAACTTTCAGACCCTTATCATTCAGAAGCACCTTACCGTATCTGGCAAGTCCATTTTTTGGCGTTCCATTGAGTACTTCAATTCTGGCCCTTTCGCCTTCACTGAAAGACAGAGAGCGAAGTTCACTGGCAAATTTATGAAAAGCGACCTTTACTGTTTCTTCGTTAGCTTTTAAGACCTCATCTCGCAATTTAGGTCGACCCATCGGTTCTCCTGGAACTTCGGAAACACCAAAATGAATTTTTTCTTTTTTTAGAAATTCGATAAAAGTTTCCCATTCCTTAATAGATAAGTTGGTCGTCATCTGAGAATGTAAATAGGCAACTCGTTGTTTTCCTAGTAAGTCTTTTTTTTCATGAATGGCCTCAAGCACAGTTAAAAAAACTGTTTCTTGTATCTCCAAACGACGGATATAGGATATCATTGATTCATCTGCAAGAGAACTCATCCAATCAAAAGTATCTTCACCATCTAGAACATATGTCTGTTTGTTCCTTGCGTAATTTTTTGTTATGTGAAGAGACTTTGGTTCAAAAAATAGGTTTAATCCACCAAGTAAATTAATGGAATTTTGGAATTGTTCTTTGGTCCAAACAATTTTAAACGGTATACTCGAATCCAAAGTGTCTTCTAAAACAGATTCCACATACGAAGGTGCAGAACTTCCTTTCTCTTTGAGTGACTTGTCTCCATCATCAAAACTGGTTTTGGGATTTACGAAGAAGAGAGCAGCTTTTTTTTCATTCGGATAAAATTCTGCATAGAGAGAAAAAAGATATTCATCCTTATCTCCAAGTACAGAAAAAAGAATGGGAAGGCGTTTGCTTTGGGAAAATTTTTGATCTAATGAAAAACCTCCCTTGGAACGTAATACTAAAAATAATAAAGCAAAAAGAAAGAAGGCCCCTGCCGCAATGAGAAGGGTTTTGGCTGGGATTGGCTGTTTTTTTGGAGCTTCACGTAACATCGATTTGGTTTTCCTTGATCAAATTTGCGGATAGGTTGTACATCTGAAACGTATAGGGATGAATGACTTCTTGTTTTTCCATTAAAAAGGATATGGTTTGAAAGGCTTTCATAAAAACACCATAATTCAGGTTTTCCATAGTTTTCTCTACCCAAAGAGAAAGTTCTGGTTTACGAAATGCATAATCCGAACCCAGAAAATCGGACGCATAAACGATCCTATCCAAAAGTGTTGGAGATTCGTTCCCTAACGTATGAGAAGATATTGCTTTTGTGATTTCGGGATCAAAGAAGTGGTATTCTTTTTCTAACCATAAGGGTGCAGAATACGCATGTAGGGCTTGGCTTGGAACACCCTTTACATCGAGTGAAAACTCTTGAAACAGTCCCCAATGGATTTCCAACTTCTTTTGTTTGGTGATGTCGTGGCAAAGTCCAGCAAGATATGCTTTTTTTGGGTTCTCATATCCATGTTTTTTGGCAAGATCTTCTGCATAATTTGCGACTCTCAGTATATGAGCATAACGAGTTTCTGTAACGTGTTTTGGCACTTCTTCTGAAAAAAATAAAATCCAATCATCTAAAGAGTTATTTGATTTCGGAATTTGATTCATCAATTTGAATCTCCTTTGGACGACAAAAACTTGATAGCAAGCTCTCTGGTTTTTGGGAGAAGATATTCGGCTGACCTAATTTGATAATGAATTTCACGAATTTCAGTACTACTTGCTGGTAAAATTGTATTTGTCAGTACATTGACCTTAGCATCTGACAAAAAATATGGTATAAAAACTTCTTTCGGGTAAGCCGTTTCTCTTCTGACCACAATCATTTCTTTTACAATTTTTATAATTTCCCGGTAGTATTTCCATTTGTCGAAGTGAATTAAATTGTCCTCGCCCAAAACAAGGGAAAGTTCGGAACTAGGATGAATTTTTTGAAGAGTAAGTAAGCTATCTATCGTGTAACTTGTGTTCTGTTTTTTTATTTCTTCATCCCAAAGAATGATTTTTTCAGAGAGGAATGGTTCAAATTCAGAGAGACAAAGTTCCCAGATTTCAGAAGAAGTAAACTCTTTTCCGTTTTCCTTAAAAGGTGAGACGTAGTTAGGGCAGATATAAAGAAGGTCTTCGGGATAAGATTTTGAAATCGTTTCGATCACATGCCTGTGGCCAATGTGAGGTGGATTAAAACTTCCTCCAAAAAACAGAACTTCTTCCATTTTTAAGTGCGGACTTGTCCACTTCCTGTTACATACGTTGTGGTCGTTGTTAGGTGGATAAGTCCCATAGGGCCACGCACATGGAGTTTGCCAGTAGAAATACCTACCTCAGCCCCAAGCCCATACTCGCCACCATCATGAAACCTTGTCGAACAATTCACAAAAATGGCAGCACTATCGAGTTCCTTCTGAAAGGTTTGGATTTCAGTTATATCTTCAGACAATATACATTCCGTATGACCAGAACTATACTTTCGAATATTCTCCATAGCTTCCCATACAGAACCCACTAATTTTACGCTAAGCCTTGTATCCAAAAATTCCGTATAAAAATCATCCTCTGTCGCAGGTTTGGCGGAAGGAAATATTTTGGTGATGGATTCATCTCCTAAAATTTGCACTCCATTTGTGGCTAAAGATTCCAGTAAATTTTTTATATTGGGATAGTCTTTGTGGATCAAAAGATTTTCCAAAGCATTACAAACTCCAGGGCGTTGCACTTTTGAATTCAGTAAAATAGGAAGGACAATCTTTGGATTTGCCTGATGGGAAAGATAAAGATTGGTAACACCTTTATCGTGTTTAATGACAGGGATTTTACTATTTTCGGAGACAAAACGAATGAGAGCCTCACCACCGCGGGGAACAATCACATCAATTAAATCATCCAATTGAAAAAAGGGAACCATCGCTTCTCGATTTGTATTTTCGACAAAGGTTACCACTTCTTTTGTCACAGCTGGCAATTTTTTTTCTTCGATCGCTTGGTGGAATAAAGAAGAAAGGATTAAATTAGAATGAAAGGCTTCCGAACCACCTCGTAAGATACAAGCATTCCCGGATTTAAAAGATAAAGAAGCAATATCGATGATCACATTGGGTCTGGATTCAAAAATTGTCATCACCACACCAATGGGAACACGTTTTGTGAGAAGTTCGAGTCCATTGGGAAGAATGGTTCCTCTCACGACTTCACCCACTGGATCTGGCAAATTACGAATTTCTTCTATACTCTTTGCCATATTTTTAATTCGTTTGGAATCAAGTAGAAGGCGGTCCATCATGGCAGAAGATAATCCTTTTTCCTGTCCATTTTTCATATCGATTTTATTTTTTTCGATAATCGCAGATTCATTTTCGAAAAGAAGTTCTTCTACTCGTTTTAGAACTGAGTTTTTTTCTAAAGTGGTTAAACCTTTTAAGCCTCTACTAGCTAACTTGGCTTTGGTGGCTAATGATCTTGCATAGTTTGTGTTTTCGTCTGCCATAATTTACTCCGTCTGAAAGGAAAAAAAATGAGATTGGATTTCGGAGGCATTCGGAACTCGGTGAGGTAAGGAATGGTTGGCAACTAACGTCCCAAAGTTTTCAGTTTCAAAAAACTGTGAAATGGCATGTTTTTTTTCCCCATTGACAATTCCTGTTTTGATACCGTAAGGCAACAAAAGTTTGGCAGCATTGATTTTAGTAAACATACCGCCGGTGCCTGGTCCAGAGGGTCCTGTAGCGAGGGCCTCTGTTTCTTTTGTAATTTCCGTAAACAAATCAATTTTTTCCTTCCCGTTTAGGAATCCATCGACACCGGTAAGAATGAGAAGAAGGTCTGCACCAACGATGGAGGCAACAATCGCAGAAAGAATATCGTTATCTCCTAAATTGATTTCCTCTGTAGATACCGAGTCGTTTTCATTTACAATAGGAAGAATTCCCCAACCCAAAAGTTGGCGAAAGGTTTGTTTGAGATTAGTAAAACTATTTTCTTCGTTTAAATCTTTTCTTCCAAAAAGGATTTGAGCAATGGGGATATTGACCCGACTAAAAAAACTTTCATATAAATTTAGAAGTTTGTTTTGGCCCATCGCAGCAAAAGCTTGTTTTTCTGCGAGACTCGTTTTTCCATTGGGAAGTGATGCAGATCCAATTTGATCCACTAGAAGTTTTTTTCCCTGGGCAATGGCACCTGAGGAAACAAGGATTACTTCTTTTCCTTGGTCCCGTAAGGAACGGATGTCACCCACAAGATCATATAAAAAATCATTAATTTTAGATTCTTCACCGGAAACACGAGCACTTCCGATTTTAATCACAATTAGTTTTGCCTTTTGAATTGAGTTTAAAAATTCCTTACGTGTTTTCATAAACCAATTTTGCTTTTTCAGGAAAGAATACTTTGTCAATTCGCTCTAGTAAGTATTCCAAATTAGATTCTTTGTCAGCAGAAATACAAATGATTTCCCCTAAATGAGAATAGTTCTTTTGAATTTCTTTTGTGAAGGTTGGGTCATTGTCCCAAATATCCATTTTGTTGATGACGATTAGGAATTTTTTGTTTAGAAGAGTTTGGTTGTAATTCCCAAGTTCACTTCGTAACATTTCTAATTCTTCTTCGAGCTGTAGGTTACCACCATCAAATAAAAACAAAATCCCTTGGACCCTTTCAATATGTTTGAGAAAACTAATCCCAAGGCCTACACCACGAGATGCTCCCTCAATGATTCCAGGAATGTCTGCTACGGTATAACGAAACAAATCTTCATGTCTATGTACGACACCAAGGTTAGGGGAGAGTGTAGTAAACGCATAACCTGCAATTTTAGGATGCGCATGGGTAATTTTTGCGAGCAGGGTCGACTTACCGGCGTTAGGGAGTCCAACGATTCCAATATCGGCAAGTAACTTTAGTTCTAATATTAAAGAAAGTTCTTCACCTTCTTCTCCTGGTTGGCTGTACCGGGGTGCTTGTTGTACAGATGTTTTGAAAAATGTATTTCCCTTTCCACCACGACCCCCCGTAGCAATGGTAAAACTTTCGCCATCTACATTAAAATCATACAGAAGTTCCATAGTGACCTGGTCAATGATTTGGGTTCCTACAGGTACTTTTAGGACTAAGTCCTCTCCATTTTTTCCATTTCTGTTTTGCCCAAGGCCTGGTTCTCCGTCCTGTGCCGCATACATACGGTCAGGCAGGTAATTTTCTAGAGTCATCATACGACCTTCCGCAACGAAGATCACATCGCCCCCTTTGCCACCGTCACCACCATCCGGGCCTCCAAATTCGACAAATTTCTCTTTATGGAAATGGACAGAACCTGCCCCTCCGTGTCCGGCTCGAATTTGAATGGGTACTTCGTCGATAAATCCGCTCATAGTTTCCTTTGGTCAAAAAAAAACCCGTTCAAGGGAGATCCTAAAACGGGTTTTGCCTCTCAAATGTATGAGAGGATTACACTTTCGGGTAAACGGAGATTTGTTGTCTTTCTTTTGTTACATGTTCGAAAGTTACAATTCCGTCGACGAGTGCGTAAAGAGTGTGGTCACGACCAATTCCTACGTTTTTCCCTGGTTTGTATTCAGTTCCTCTTTGGCGAACAATAATATTTCCAGCAATTGCTTGTTGGCCACCATAAACTTTTACACCTAGTCTTTTCGATACCGAATCACGACCGTTCTTTGTGGATCCACCACCTTTCTTTGTAGCCATTGTTTACCCCTTTATTATTTCGTCCTGGATGGAAATCGCATGGGAATGACTGGTCGCTAAACTTTTTAATCCAAATGCAACCATCGAAAGTAGGTTTTGGTAACCCTCTCTTTGGTCCTTCATGACTAAAAATTCTAAATACCCGTCTCGTTTTGTTTCCGATTCCAAACTGCCTTGTGATGCCAAGTAAGAGTGTGCACTCTGAACCAGAGTGGAGACCCCAGCACACAAAAGATTTTCGCCCTTCGAACCTAAGTCCTTGGGAGAATGTCCTTCCAGTTGGATTCCTGCGATTTTCCCTCCTAAATCTTTTAAAATTATACTATAAATCAATTAACCGCTGATAGAAACTACTTGCAGTTTTTGGAGTTGTTGTCTGTGACCCCAAGACTTTTTGTAGTTTTTTCTCTTTTTGTATTTGAAACCGTGGATTTTATCACCCTTACAGTCTTCTAATACTTTCAAAGTCACTTTCGCACCAGAAAGTGCTGGTGAACCAATGTTCACTTTGTTATTATCGGAAAGGAGTAGGACTTTCGTTTCTACTGTGCTTCCAACCGAGTTTCCTGTTTTTTCTGCGACGAATACCTGGTCAGGAGAAACCTTAAATTGTTTGGCTCCAAGTTCAATGATGGCGAACATATAACTATCCTAATCTCTTTCTCGAATGTAGTTCTTACCAGGATTTCTAATGGGCACCTCTTGTCAAACTGAAATCCCCATTTACAGCCTAACTGGATTAGAATTTCTGGTAAAAACAATGGAAATTCGCAACATCGCCATCATCGCACACGTTGACCACGGTAAGACGACACTTACAGATAGTATCCTTCGCCATACGGGCGCCGTAACCGCAAAAGAAGACCGAGAAAGACTCATGGATTCCAACGCATTGGAACAAGAAAAAGGGATCACCATCCTTGCCAAGAACACTTCGGTAAAGTACAAAGGCACACGCATTAATATCGTAGACACTCCAGGACACGCTGACTTCGGAGGAGAAGTAGAACGAGTTCTGTCCATGACAGACTGTACTCTCCTTTTGATCGATGCATTTGATGGACCGATGCCACAAACGCGTTTTGTTCTCGGAAAATCACTCCAACTCGGTCATAAACCGATCGTAGTTGTAAACAAGGTCGATCGTGAAGGTGCAAGACCTGGATATTCAGTAGACAAGGTATTTGATTTGTTTAGCGATCTTGGGGCCACCGAAGAGCAGTTAGACTTTCCTATCATCTACGCTTCAGGAAAACAAGGTTGGGCAGTGAATGATTTGTCTGAAGTTCCAGGCGTCAATATCGAACCTCTCCTTGATAAAGTTCTTTCTCATGTTCCTCCAGTCAAAATCGAAACAGGAAAACCACTGCAGTTTCAAGTCACAGCCCTTGATTATAACGAATATGTTGGACGTATCGCCATTGGTAAAATCTACCAAGGAACCATGAAAAAAGGTGCCGATGTCACTCTAGCTAAAACAAATGGAACCACTGCTAATTATAAAATCACCAAACTTTATGGTTACGAAGGACTCACACGTTACGAGATCGATGAAGCGGGATCTGGTGATATTGTAGCAATGGCAGGAATTCCTGACGTGTTCATCGGAGATACCGTTTGTGATCTTGGAAATCCACTTCCACTCCCTGCGATTCAAGTAGAAGAACCAACTGTTTCCATGTTCTTTATGGTCAACAACTCTCCGTTTGCTGGAAAAGAAGGTAAGTTTGTAACAACAAGAAACTTACGCGAACGTTTGGACCGCGAACTAGAAACTAACGTAGCACTACGTTTAGAAGAAACGGAAGATAAAGATCGATTTAAGATTTTAGGACGAGGGGAACTTCATTTATCCATCCTCATTGAAAACATGAGAAGAGAAGGGTATGAACTCCAAGTCTCTAGACCAGAAGTAATCATCAAACAAAATGAACTTGGCGAAAAAATTGAACCATACGAAACACTTGTGATGGACCTACCGGACCAATACACTGGTGCTTGTATCCAAGAACTGAACCGTCGAAAAGGTGAGTTAACAGGAATGGATGCACATACATCTGGAATCACTCGTGTCGAATATATCATTCCGACACGAGGCCTCATTGGATTTCGAGGTCATTTTATTTCTGAAACTCGTGGTGAAGGGGTTATGTCTAGTCGCTTCTTACGATTTGATAAATACAAAGGCGAAATTCCTGGTCGTAAAAACGGAGCTCTTATCTCTATGGACTCTGGGGAATCCACTGCTTATGCATTGTGGAAAGTACAAGAACGTGGGGAATTATTCATTGAACCGCAAGTAGCTGTCTATCCAGGAATGATCCTCGGAATGAATAGCCGTGACTCCGACTTAGAAGTAAACCCTGTCCGTGAGAAAAAACTGACAAACGTTCGTGCTTCAGGTTCAGATGAAGCAATTCGTTTGGTTCCACCGAAGAAACTCACTTTGGAACAATCCATTGAATTTTTAGATGATGATGAACTTTTGGAAGTAACTCCGCAAAGTTTGCGTCTTCGTAAAAAAGTTTTGGATGCAAGTATGAGAAAAAGATCTAGTAGTGGGCGTTAAGATTTAAATCCTACCTCGGCCACTTGGTATGCGAAAGTAAAAAGGGACTAATTAGTTAGTCCCTTTTTTATATGTATGAAGATTTTGAATTAAAATCCCAATCCTTTGAGGGCATCGCCCGCACCTGGAAGTTTTTTCAAAGCCTCACTTGCTTTTCCTTTGATGGCTTCCTTCACCGCACCGCCAATTAAATCCGTTAATGATCCAAGTCCTACCCCAAGCTCCACATTCGGATTACGGATGTCACCATAGGTACGAAATGGAATAAACAAGCGGTCGTCTTTTACTAAGTTTCCTACAATTTTGTTTCTTATGGCTTTTGGGTCCCCTTGGCCTTTCATCGCTTGTTTGATTTTTTCATCAACAGATGCTAAGGATTTTTTTGATTCCTCTTCATCGTACAACATTCCCATTTTCATTTCATGGTAATTGGTTGTGGTAACAATATATGACCCTTTGGTGATTTGTAGGTCATAGTTTTTGGTAGGAAATGTTGGTTCATCTAAAAAAGTAACTTTTCCATTGCTGTATTCGACATGAAAGGACACATCTTTTTTTAATTCTGCTTTTTCTTTGAGTTTGTCAAGTTTTAGGCCAGCTTGGTTCATAGCTGGTAATTCACCTGCAATGGCATCAAAAGCCGCAAATCCAGAAAGAAAAGAATCCTCTTTCATGGTCACTTCATAATTTACTTTAGGATTTACGAGCCCTGTTTTTACGACAAAAGGTGTTACTTTTCCTTCGGTATCTAATAAAAACTTTGCCGCTTCCTTTTTGTTTCTACCAATGATTGTAACATCAGCATCAAAATTCACATTGACATTGTTATGCGAACCTAAATCACTTCCATCAATATCAATGTCTTTTAATTCTAAATCCAATTTTTGAACCAAAATCTGTTGTCCCGTTTTTCGCATGTTTACTTGGATATTTCCTTCTTGGATTCCTACAAGCCCCATCTTAATGGCAATCGGGATGTCTTTAATAGAAAATGGCCCGGAAGCTGGAGCACTTGCTTTTTCCTTTTCCTCTTCTTCCAAAGCTGCTTTTTTTTCTGCAAGAGCTTCTGCAGAGAGTGCAGGGTTCTTTTCTCCATTAACAATTTTTGGTGTTTTAAAAAGCGAAGTTAGGTTGTTCCCACCGTCTTCGTTCATGGTAAGGGAAATTTCTGGTTTTTTTAGAACGATTTTATTTACTTTTAAGGTTTTAGTAAGAAGGGCTAAGAAGGAAATTTTAACATCAGCCTTCCCTAATTCAATCAGGCCTTTGGGTTTCAATTTTCTTTCCTCTAAAGGAGTGCCTTTATTTGCAATTTCATCTCTAGGAGCAAGGACAATCCCTTCAATTTCAATTCCAGATAGAACATTAAAAAGGTTGATATTGACCGATTCTACATGGGCCCTAACATTAATGGCAGATTCAATTTGTTTGACAAGGAAACTCGGAGTAATAAAACTCCCGGCAAAAACTAACGCAATGATTACGATAAGCAGAATGGAGCCCAATAGAGCTAGAATTCCGTAACCTATTTTTTTCATATTTTCTCCTAACTTTGACACGAAAGAGTGAACTTGAAGTTAAGAGAAATTTGGTTTCTGTAAAGTAAAAAAGGGCGAATAATTTAATTCAAAAACCGAACCGAACTAATGATATTGGTTAATTGTTGGAAAAGTTCATCTCCGACTTCTTCATCAGAATTATAAGTAACAAGGAGCATTCTAGATTGGTTGGCAACCATATAAACCATCCATACTCTGTCTTCTTTTAAAAATTCACAGGCACGAATAGAAGAACCTTCGTTATTCTCAAAAACCGCAACGTTTTCGGCGTCATAGTCAATTTCATGAATTTTTAAGTAGTTCTCCAATTCTTGGTCTACGTTAAAATCTTCCTGTTTGGATTCAAAAGCATAAACTTGAAGTGCGCCTCCGCCATTGGGATGGAAAAAAGCGGGAATTTCTTCGACTACCATATGTTCCCAAGTGGCAGGAAAGAGAAAAGAATACCAACCTTGTGGAGAACGAAATTGTTTGTACATAGGTTTTGTCATTGTAAATCCCTTTTCTTTCCAATAAATCTTTGCAGTAATGGCAGTAAATGATTTTCAAAAGAAAATGGTATTTCCCTGTCATGACCCTATTCTTTTCCACTAGTTTTGGAGGGAGTTTACTTGCTCAGGTTTCTGGATACGAATCCGCGTACCCTTCCGCCTATTTGTTAGGTCTTTCATCCAGCGGAGTGGTCTCCTCCCAGTCATTGGGAAGTATATATGGAAATACCGCATTTTTGACGAACCAATCCAAACACCTGATTGACGGAGGTATAAACGGAAGTTATGCGAATCCAAAAATATCTCCTTTGTATCTCTCAGGAGCCGCCTATTATTCTTATTCAGATTCACTAGGTTTTGGATTTCGTGGCAAACCTATTTTCCTTAGATCCTTTCCGACAGACGAACGTTTTTCCAATTATGCCTTTCAAGGTTTTATCAATTGGAAGTGGAATGAAAACCTATCTTTTGGTTTGCAGTTAGGGCCTGGAGTGTCAAGTCGGATTGGTGGTTATAGCTCTTACTCCTGGAATGTATCAGCATCTGCTGCATTTCAATATGGAGACTTTCGGTTGGGCGTGATTTTAGAATCACCAGGAACTTACCGATTTGACAAATATTTAAAAACTGAAAAATTAAAGGAAAGATTACCGGAGCGTTTGTTAGTTGGTTTAGGCTACAGAATTAATGAATGGATCGATTTTCAAATGGAAGGGAATAGAACTTTTTATGAAAATTCACATATCTCATTGAATGGAAAGGACAGTTCATTTCAATATCCAATACATACGATGTATGCAGGTAACATTGGTTTAGCGATTGGCAAAATAGAATCATTCCAGTTTATTTCAGGTTTCGGCAGAGAGTTTCGTGCTGAAAATTCACTGCGAGGTTTTTATACAGTTTCTATGGGAATGGCAGGATCTATTTTTCCAAAAGAATTGGGGGAAGGGTATTTATATTCAGTGTCCGTACAAAGGTCAGGGCTTGGTGTTCCAGAAAGGGACGGTGCGGAGACAAGAGCTGCCTTTCAAATCCAAATTCAGTTTCAATGAAGAACACCATTTGCTTAAAGTTTAGGCATATTGGACGATTTCTATAAATGATTTTTATCGGTTTTGCTGAACTTAAACACATAATGTAGAGAAATATAGGATAATCCGACTTCTTTAGGCGAGATGCACTGTCGGTACGATACTTGCATCTAAATCAGAAAGGTATCCTATATGGTTGATTTCAAAGTTTCCAAACGAATGCTCGTCAACTTCCGCGGACAAAACAAAGTCGTGGGAGGATTAACAGATAAAGATAAAATTGCGATCCTTCTCTACATTTCCAAAGAATTTGCTAATTTAGATAGAGAAGACCAACTCTTTTCCAAGGTCATCCTGATCTGTCAGGAAATTTTTGAGTCGGACAATACAACACTCCGACTCTGGGATGGGGAATATCTTGTTCCCGTCAAATTTGTCAAAGAAACAGAACCCCCTCGTAGAAATCTAAAAATGGGCGAAGGTTACTCGGGAACTGTTTTTGAAACAAAAGAACCGATTCTTGTTAACGATCTTTCTAGGTCAGCGCATTACTTTGATGAGGGGGAAACCACCAAATCAGTGATGTGTGTTCCTATCATGCAAAAAGAGGAAATCCTTGGAACCCTTGCTGTAGAAAGTGAACGTGAAAATTTTTATATTGTCGACGACTTGGAAATTTTAGAAGCCCTCACTTCTCAGTTGGCTCTAGCTCTTTATGGGGTTAGGCTTATTGAAGGACTTGTAACAGCAAGAGCGAGAGAGGCTGCCATTTTAAATCAATTAGAATGGGATTTAAAAATGGGTCGTAATGTCCAAAGCCAAATTCTCCCTCAGGACCTAAGTGCTTGGAACGGAATCTATTTTGCAAGCCATTATGAACCAATGGCAGAAGTGAGCGGTGATCTTGTTGATATTGTTAGACAAGGCCATTCCTTAACTGCCATAAACATTGATGTTTCGGGACATGGAATTCCTGCAGCCCTCGTCACGATGGCTATTCACCACCAGTTCCGTAGGTCTGTTATGGCAGGTCTTGGGCTAACGGAAATTATGGAAGAACTGGGCGAAAAACTAAGAGAACAACTTCCAGAATCTACGTATTTTACTGCGTTTATGGTACGGATTTTTAGTGATTATACGTTTGGTTATGTGAATGCAGGCCACCAACGAATGTTACACTATAAAGCGTCAGATGATACTTTCATTCAATATGATACAAAAGGCGTTCCACTTGGAATTCTTCCTGTAAGGAAAATTGATTATGAAGAAAAACAAGGCAAACTCGAACCAGGAGATTTTTTACTTTTAATCTCAGATGGATTTAGTGAACAAAGAAACCATTTAAAAGATGAAGTGGGAGTAGACAGAATCCTTACTTGGTTACAGGACGAAAGAGAACGTCTGGTTATGGAAGGAAGGGGAAAGGTTGATCTTAAAAAATTAGCTAGTGCCTTTGTGGAACGTTTTAGGGCATACCAAGGAGATGTTCCAAATGGTGATGATTTGAGTTTTCTCTTTCTCTATTGTGGGGATTCAATTCCAGAAGCTTCGCATTACATACAAATGGCGAAACAATCCAATTCCAAAATGAAAATGGAAGAAGCTTATGCGCAAGCACTTAAAGCTTTCAGTATCGATTCTTCTTTAAAAGAAATTCTTGTCTTTTTAGGAAAAATGTATTATAGGGATGGAAAATATAACGAGGCCATTCGGTATTTAGAGGAATATTTAAGAACCTCAGGAGACAATACGGCAGCTTCCCATTTTATGATGGGACGTGCTTACTATAAAGCTGGAATGATTTCAGAAGCAAAACGAGCGTTAAAGATGGCTTTATCGAGTGATCATAGTTTTGCCAAAGCAAGTATACTCCTTGCACAATGTTATTTGAAAGAAAATGCGAAACCAAAAGCAATCAAAGTGTTGCAACAAGGCGTAAAAAATACACCTCAAAGTTTAGAGTTAAAAACTTCACTTTTAAGGTTAGAATCTCATTCGCAAAAAGTCGGTTAAGGAAAGTTTATGAAAAAGTTTGGAATATTTTTTAGTTTAACAATCGTTCTTTTGGGTTCAGCAATTGGAGCCGAAGAAGTGACAAAAGATGCAGAGAGTTTAGAAACTCTAACCAAAGAAATGGCCAGTATCAAATCTTCTCTCGCTGAAACAAAACTTGCCCTAGAAACCACAAAACAAGAAGCCAACTGGGT
Source organism: Leptospira soteropolitanensis (assembly GCF_026151655.1). Classification (GTDB taxonomy): domain Bacteria; phylum Spirochaetota; class Leptospiria; order Leptospirales; family Leptospiraceae; genus Leptospira_A; species Leptospira_A soteropolitanensis. The sequence goes on from NZ_JAMQPN010000002.1 coordinate 179,788, forward strand.
CTGGACTTGTATTGCAGCGTTTCTTGTATTTTTTATGCAAGCAGGGTTTGCTTACGTGGAAGCCGGATTCACACGCGCAAAAAATGCAGTAAACATTCTTATGAAAAACTTCTCTGACTTAACCGTGGGGGCAATTGCCTATTGGGTGATTGGTTTTTCGATTATGTTTGGTCCCCAAGTTCTAACAGGATTTGGTGTAGGAGTCCCTTCTTTTGCAGAAAGTCTGATCAATACAGAAGATGGTAATATGGATCCTTCCAAATATACTTTCTTTATCTTTCAGATTGTTTTTGCTGCGACCGCAGCCACGATTGTCTCTGGGGCAATGGCAGAGAGGACTAAGTTTTCTGCGTATTTGGTTTTCTCCATCATCATCACTGCTTTTATTTATCCTATCTTTGGATCCTTTGCTTGGGGGAGTCTTCTTGGAATTTCCACTGGATTTTTAGAATCACTGGGACTTGGAGCTGGCGAAGGAGTGGGTTTTCATGATTTTGCTGGATCTACAGTGGTTCATAGTATTGGAGCTTGGGCAGGTCTTGCTGGAGCGATCGTTGTCGGTCCAAGGATGGGGAAATTCCAAACTGATGGGAGAGTGTATCCTATCCTTGGTCATAATATGTCTATGGCAGCTCTAGGAGTTTTTATCCTTTGGTTTGGATGGTTTGGATTTAACCCCGGTTCTACGACCTCTATAGAAGGTGGGAGCTTTGCAAGGATTGCTGTAGTGACTCATATGGCAGCATGCGCTGGGGCCATTGCAGCGATGATACTAACTTGGTTGTTATTTAAAAAACCGGAAATTGGATTAACGCTCAACGGGGGACTGGCAGGTCTTGTGGCCATTACCGCTCCTTGTGACGTGGTAAGTATCACTGGGGCAGTTTGTATAGGTGCCGTTGCAGGAGTGCTTGTCATCGTTTCGGTTCTCTTTTTGGACAAAATCAAAATTGACGATCCAGTCGGAGCCGTTTCTGTTCACGGGGTCTGTGGAGCTTGGGGAACACTCGCTGTGGGTCTTTTTAGCTTGGAAACAGGACTTTTTTCTGGTGCAGGATTTGCACAATTTGCCGCACAGGCGATTGGTGTAGTGACAGCCTTTCTTTGGGCTTTTCCAACTAGTTTTGTTGCTTTCTATATCATCAAAAAAACCATCGGACTTCGGGTTTCCGAGGAAGAAGAATTGTTAGGTTTGGATATTTTAGAACACGGAAACGAAGCTTATCCCGTTTCCAAATAGTCCTTGACCCTAGGCTTTCTGTATGGGATGCCTAGGGTGTGTTCCGTTTTCCTTTATTACTCATATTATTTTTTGTAGGTTGTTTTGAATACGAAGAGACGATTCTCTTTCGTAAATTAAGTTCTGGTACTGTGGAGATTTCCTATACAGTACCTTTGAAAAAAGATTCAAACGATTCGCTTATTAAATTTTTACCAACTTCTAAAGAAGAAATCATCTCCTCTGTCAAAAAAAAATCGAATCACAATCTGCAAGTTAGAGACTTTACGTTCAGAGAATTAGAAAAATCGGAAACTACCGATATGTATTTCAAACGCAAAGGAAAAGTGTCTTACAAACTCGATTTCGAGGATCCTATACATTTAGAAGGCGTATTGATTGGAACTTTTTCTATCAAATCCAAACCTAGGTCACTTACCGTAAAACGAGATTTTCCTAACTTAACGGATAATGCCATTTTGGAGACAAGTGTTGGTGAGAAAAAAATTATTTCTGAAACTTCTAGGCTATTAAAGGAGGGGAAAATTCAGTTTAAAGTTTTATTTCCCAAGGATTCCGAATGTAGTTCTAACAGAGGTTTTATCGGACTTGGAAATTTGACTTACCAAATCCCTTTACCCGAAACTTTAGAGAATCCAGAATCTAAAACTTGGGAATATAAAATTCGTTTTTTCTAAACGAGTTTTAATTCTTTCGCAGTTTTAATAAACAAATCAAAACCATCGAGATTTTTCTGTTCTGGAATATAATGTAATTCTTGTTTGAGGTAGCGGTCAGTAATGGCGATAGGAAGTCTTTTTTCTTCCTTGATGATAGAATCTAACTCCTTTAGGCCATATTCTAGAGCTGTTAAAAAAAGACGATCATCCCAAACCTTACCTTTAGGAAAGGCCCAAAAAGCAAAACAGAAATACAATCCAGTGGACTGGTTCCACCATTCGGCAAGATCGATCACTTGGTAACCGGGAACTGGCGTTTGTAATAAGGCATGATCCCCAAACAAAAGATGAGATCCTTTTCCCTTGTTCATCATTTGAGATATTTCTGCGGCTTGCGTGGGAATGACTTCTACTAGTTTCCCAAACTCCCGATAAAGCAGACACTGTAAAAGAGCGACACTCGACCTAGAGCCCTTGTCCGTATACACCACCTTAGGTAGACCTGATTCCGATTCATGCCGAAAAAATAGAACCGACCGAACCACATCTCTGGCACATACACCCACAATTTTTGTAAAATCTAAACTTTCACGATTTCTCACACATTCTACAGAAGAAACAAGGGCACAGTCTAACTCACCTTGTTTGAGAAGTTCGATGAGAACACTAGGATTTTCATAAACCGGTGTATATCCGGAAGTTCGTTCAAAATAAAGGGTGAGGGGGCGGGCATTCAGGTGTTTTACGATGCCTATTTTCATTATATAAATTCTCTTCTAAAAAACAACTTGTCAGAACGGGAAAAGAGTGTCGAATCACTTACGAGGGAAAATTGGACTTTCGAACATCTTTAAACACAATCGGCGATGCCGAATTTGAATTCATTAAAAATTTAGTGTACAAACAAGCGGGTATTTTTTTAGCACCGCATAAAAAAATCATGGTCCAGTCCAGACTTAATGCGAGACTCCGTACTTTAGGAATCACTAGTTTTGAAAACTATGTTGCTAAATTAAAATTGGATCCAAAGTTTGCGACCGATGAAATGCAAGAACTCATTAATCGCATAACAACAAACAAAACTGACTTTTTTCGTGAAAACCATCACTTTGAATTTTTAAAAAACCAATACTTTCCCGCATTAGAGCAAGCAGCGGCAAACGGTGGTCAAAAAAACCTTCGTATTTGGTGTTCCGCTTCTTCCACGGGAGAGGAACCGTATTCGATTGCCATAACTGTATATGATTACTTTCAAACAAAACCCGGTTGGAATTGTAAGATCTATGCCTCAGACATCGATACGCAAGTCATTGCTACTGCTAAAAAGGGTGTGTATCGGGATGAACGATTGGAACCAGTTTCTGACGCTCTAAAGGCGAAACATTTTATAAAAACTGTGGAGAAAGATATTGTTTATTATGAAGCAAAACCTCACCTAAAAGCTCTCATTGACTTTAGGCAAATCAATCTCTTACACTTTCCCTTTCCCATTTCTGAGAAATTGGATTTGATCTTTTGTAGAAACGTAGTTATTTATTTTGATAAACCAACACAGAAAACCCTGTTTCAAAATTTTGAACTCAGTTTGAAACCGAAAGGTTACCTAATCCTCGGTCACTCAGAAACCATGTTTGGAATTTCGGATAGTTTTAAATTTTTAGGGCACACAATTTACCAAAAGAAGGACTAAGAATTTTAGTCTTCTTTTGCCCAAAGTTTTTTTAAATCATCCCACATTTGGTAAGGTTCATAGATGACAATTCTAGTATTGGAAAGAACATCTAAAAAGCCTGCTTCATTTGGAAATCTAGGCACAATGTGTTCGTGAATGTGGGGAATAGAACCTCCACTATTTTTCCCTAGGTTGTAACCAATATTGAATCCTTGGACTTTCCACTGTTTCTCTAAGATTCTCATCGTTTTCTGTGTCAAACGGTGGATGTCTAATGCTTCTTCTTCAGTGAGTTCTAAGTAATGGATGATATGACGTTTGGGAAAGATGATGATATGGCCCGGATTATAAGGAAAAAGATTCACCGAAACGATCGAAAGTTCCGTTTCTGCGATGGTCAGGTTTGGCACAATTTCGTTTTTGTCTCGAACCCCGCAGAGAATGCAGTCTACATTGGGTCTATCCCCTTTGGCATAACCCAATTTTCCTATGCTGAACAGGTTTTTTCGCAGCGAATGTTCTTCATAGGAACTCATTTGTACTTTCAATCTCCCCAAAGGATTAAAGGATTGCAAGGATTTTGACAAGTATACATTAAGAAAGTAACAGTGTCAGAATCTCCTCATATCCCCGTACTTCCCAAAGAAGTGATCGAATTACTCCAAAAAACAGAAAATACGGAACCCTTGTGGTTTCTTGATGGAACTGCAGGGGAAGGTGGACACTCCAAACTCATTTTGCAAACCTTTCCAAAGGCGAAGCTCATCCTTATCGATCGTGATGCCGTCATGTTAGAACGGGCAAAAAAAGAAATCGTCTCAGTGATTGGATCTCTTGATCGAGTGCACCCATTTCAAATGAACTTTTCTGAAGTGGACCAGGACATTTTGGATTCGGTCGGTTGTCCTGGGCTTGATGGAGCTCTGGTGGATTTAGGTGTTTCATTGTTTCACTTCCTACATTCTGGCAGAGGGTTTACTTTTAAAAATGATGAACCTTTGGATATGCGACTAGAGCCACAAGTGGGGAGAAAAACTGCTGCCGATGTAGTGAACTATAGTACAGTCCTGCATTTAAAAAAAGTGTTTTGGGACTATGGGGAAGAACGTTGGGCCTTGAAAATTGCAAATAACATAGTGCAGGCGAGGCATAAAAAGAAATTTGAGACTAATACTGATTTAGTCAAACTGGTTGAGGCTTCTATTCCAAGAAAGTTTTGGCCTAAAGAAACACATCCAGCTACAAGAATTTTCCAAGCACTACGAATTGAGGTCAACGAAGAACTAATACATGCAGAAAAGGGAATTAGAGTTCTTGCAGATTTGTTAAGAATTGGAGGAGTTCTTAGTTGTATCTCCTTTCATTCCTTAGAAGATAGAATTGTAAAATGGACTTTCCGCGACCTAAAGGCCACCGAACATTTTGAAATTTTAACTAAAAAACCCATTCTACCAACAGACACAGAAATACGAGAAAACAGGGCATCCAGGTCTGCAAAATTAAGAGGGATCCAAAAGATAAATCCGATATTAAATAAGAGATGGGAAAGGTGAAAGAAAAAATCAAAAACTTGCCAGAATTGGTTTTAGGTTTTCTCTCACCGTTAAAACCCTTGGTAGTTTTATTTCCTTTGTTTGCTTTTTTTTATTCGATTGTTTGGCAAGGACTCACAAAAGCAAGACTCACAAGACAAATTCACGAAAGAACCGCCACGAAAGAAGAACTCAAACGCAAAAATGATGAATTAAAAATCGGTATCGTCACTTACACATCTGCAGAACGAATTGAAACTCTCTACCGAAGAACCTACCAGTTTTTGCCCATTAGCTTGGGCAATCGAACCGTCACCATAGAGCTCCCGCCCATCCCCGAAAAGGGACTTAGAGAAGAAGAATGAAACTATCAGAAATTTTAAAACGGATTCCCGACCTAAAACAAATCAAAGGCGAAAATTCTTTGGAAGTGGATTATATTTGGGGTGATAGTCGAAAACTAAAACCAAATGACATCTTTGTTCTTCCTGAAGATACAAACGAAAATCAGGAACTCTTTCTTAAAATGGCAGTGGATCTTGGGTCCAAGGTCGTCCTTGTTTCCAAACGGAATTTGAAATTAAAGGGTTTGGAGTTATTTTCTGCCATCTTGGAATCAGAAGATTCGGTGGGTGAAGCACATGGAAAAATTGCCTGTTTTCTTGCAGGTAATCCCGCAAAAAAAATGAAACTTGTGGCAATAACCGGAACCAACGGAAAAACCTCGTTAACCTTTATCCTTTTTCACCTAGCAAGAAAAGTGGGGAAGAATGCTGCTCTCATAGGAACAGTTCAAATTCAAATCATGGACCGAGTTTTAGAATCGGGATATACAACTCCGGATGCTTCTTCACTTAACCTCTTACTCAAACAAATGTTAGAGGAAGGAATTGAATATGTATTTATGGAAATGAGCAGTCATGGATTGAAATTGGGAAGAGTGGCTGGTCTTGAAATTACTTGCGCAGGATTTACAAACCTGACCCAAGACCATTTAGATTTTCATCCGAGTATGGAAGATTACTTTGAAAGTAAATTTAAAATCTTTCAACTTTTGGAGCAGTCCTCAGTAAAAAATAAATTTGGCCTTGTTGCCGGTGATGTTTCTTACGGGAATACAATGATAAAACGTATTGCCGAGGCAAAATTAAAATCGCCGATTTATATATTGGGGAAATCTGGGGAGTTCAATTATACCAATACAAAACTTTCTTTATTAGGTAGTGAATACAGGTTCCATAAAAAAGCAAAAAATCTCCCTTTTGTTGAAGTAAGAAGTATCAAAACTAATTTACTCGGCAACTTTAATGTTTTTAACACATCCTTTGCACTGGCCATTGCCTACGAATTGGGTTTTCCTTGGGAGGAAGTCATTTCCTGTTTAGAAAATATTCCTACAGTACCCGGTCGCTTTCAAGTGGTACCTTTTCCCGATAAATCAAGGATTGCCGTTGTCGATTATGCTCATACACCCGATGCATTAGAGAATATCTTAAAGAGTTGTGTGGAAATTGTTCCCAAACAAATTATCTGTTTGTTTGGTTGTGGAGGAGACAGGGACCGCACCAAACGACCGCAAATGGCAAGGATTGCAGAAAACTTAGCTGATCTTGTCATTCTAACCTCAGACAATCCAAGAACAGAATCATCAGAAGCCATTTTAGATGAAATTGAATCCGGTTTTTCACGAGGATTTCAAAGGTATGAAAAAATAACCGACCGAAGGGTAGCCATACAAAGGGCGGTCGGATTATTGGAACGTGATGGGATTTTAGTAGTCGCAGGCAAAGGCCATGAAACGTACCAAATCATAGGAAAAGAAAAAACAAAATTTGTAGATTTTGAAGAGATAGAGAATGCTTTTCAGAATCTAGGACTTTAGTCGATAGGGGAAATAAAATGTTCCAGTGGATTTATGAATCGTTCGGAAACGATTATGGTTTCCTTAGAGTTTTTAGTTATGTAACTCTCCGTGCGATGATGGCGGGCCTTACTTCTATGTTTATCACTTTTCTTTTTGGAAAAGCATTGATCTCGTTTCTTCTTTCTTTGAAGTTTCGTGAATCTGTCCGTAACGACGGTCCACAGTCTCATGCAGCAAAATCAGGAACACCAACGATGGGAGGACTGATTATGATTCTTTCACTTACCATCTCTACTCTGTTATGGGGAAATCTTTCTAATTTAAATGTTTTGTTACTTCTTGTTTCAGCCATTTTATTTGCAGGACTTGGGTTTACAGATGATTATATGAAATCTGTGAAAAAAATCAAAGGAGGGATGCGAGCAAGGACAAAGTTTCTTGTTACCATTTTCTTTGCTGTATCGATCACTACCCTCTATTTTTATTTTACTGGAAAATCAAATACTGTTGCGACAAAAGGGATTGTATTTACCATTACTGATTTGTTTCTTCCATTTGTTAAGGGTCCTGTGTGGAATTTAGGAATCCTTGCCGTTCCGTTTGCGATTCTTGTTCTCATCGGTAGTTCCCATGCTGTAAATCTAACCGATGGACTCGATGGATTGGCTTCTGGAACTGTTGTGATTGCAACCGCTACTTTTGCGCTCATCTCCTATGTATCAGGAACACCATCTGCGGCCAATTATTTGCATATACCTTACCTTCCTGGGTCTCACGAATACGCTGTTTTTCTGGCGGGGCTTTCTGGGGCTCTCCTTGGATTTTTATGGTTCAATTGCCATCCAGCACAAGTGTTTATGGGAGATACAGGCTCTTTGTTTTTAGGCTCCACTCTTGGACTTGTTGCCATTATGTTAAAAAAAGAAATCCTCCTTGTAATCCTTGGTGGTATCTTTGTTGCAGAAGCCATTAGTGTGATTCTACAAGTCGGATCTTTCAAATTAACTGGGAAACGAATTTTTAAAATGGCTCCTCTCCACCATCATTTTGAATTGTCAGGTTGGTCTGAAGAGAAAGTAGTGATCCGCTTTTGGATTATTGGAATAATCTTAGCTATCATTACATTATCAACATTAAAAATCCAATAGTAGATTTGTCTTAAAAAATACATATGGAAATCTTCCGAAAGGTTCAAAACCAGTTTCGATTTGGTAATTCGCGGTTTGACGGACCATTACTTTATGGAATGTTTTTATTATTTGGAATGGGGCTTGTTATTATGTACAGTGCTTCTGTCATCCCGGCAGAAAGAGAGTTCACCGATCCAAATTACTATCTTAACAAACAGTTGTTATGGGGCTTGGTCGGAATTTTTTGTTTTTTGGTATTTAGCCAAATTCCATATCAATTTTTAGTTAGGTGGTCTTTTTTATTTTCTGTGATTAGTTTGTTATTACTAATTTCCGTTTTTATTCCTGGACTCGGAAAATCAGTGGGAACAAGTTATGGTAGGAGTTTTAATCGTTGGATTCAAATTGGTGGAATTCAAATCCAACCCTCCGAGTTTTCTAAGATCAGCATTCTACTTTTTTCTTCGTATTTTTTTTACAATTTTGATTTTAAAAAAGTTAAGTGGGATAGAAAAAAAATTGTCTCTATTGGGCTCATTTTTTCCACTTTGGTTTTAATCGTCATTGAACCAGCGTTTGGTACGACGATTGAACTACTTTTGGTTTTATTTTTCTTTGTACTTCTTGCTGGTTTTCCGATGAAACGACTTTTTATTTTAGGGGCCTCAGTTTTACCTCTACTCGTTGTCCTTGTGACCCAAGTAGGATATAGGAAAAAACGTTTAGAAATTTGGTTAGATCCTTATAAATTTCGATTTGATGAAGGTCACCAGTTAGTAACAAGTTTTAGAGCTTTTTTTGATGGCGGCAGTTTCGGACGCCCAGTCGGTTCGGGTTATGCACATCGTTATTTGGCATATAGCCATACAGATTTTGTGATGGCTTCTTTTGTAGAAGACTTTGGTATTCTGGGTTTTTCTATATTTCTCCTTATTGTTGTTTTTCTTTTTGTAAGAATTTATTTCCTCCTACAACGTTTAAAAGACAAACTTGGCTTTTTTTTAGGAGCTGGGATTTTAATTCTTTTTGGATTCCAAACGATATTAAATTTATTTGTAGTAACGGGAATTGTTCCGGTAACAGGAATTTCCTTACCTTTTTTAAGTTACGGCGGATCCTCTCTCATAACAATTTTTATCTTATTCGGAATTCTTGCCAACATCACGAGTAAAGAGAATTTGGTATTATGAGTGGTTCCGTTCTAATCGCAGCCGGTGGTACTGGTGGACATATATCTCCCGGCGTGGCACTTGCCGAAGTTCTATCAGAAAAAAAAACATCCTTTGGATTCGAAACAGTATATTTACACTCTCTGATCCGAAATAAAGACAACCCTGATTTAATCAATCCTCCTTGTACTGTTCTTTGGCACAATGTTCCGCAGTTAGGTGGTCTTCGCTCGTTAGTTTATCCTTTTTTATTCCTAGTCCCTTTTATCAAATCCATTCTTCTTTTTAAAAAACTAAAGATACAAGCAGTGATTGGAATGGGCGGATATTCTAGCCTTCCTTCCATTTTATATGCAGTTCTTTTTCGGAAGAAATTATACCTATGTGAACAAAATTGTGTTCCGGGAAAAATCACTCGTATCTTTTCAAGATTTGCTGAAAAAGTTGCATTCAGTTTTCCTTTAGCAGAAGGTTATTCCATTGCTGGAAAAACGATTGGAAATCCGATCCGTAAACGAGTCATTCCAGAACATTTGAACATCAGACAGAATGAAAACTTGCACGAAGGAAAAAAGAATACAGTAAACGTACTTGTACTCGGTGGATCTCAAGGAGCAAGACAGCTCAATCAAATGATATTAAAAGCAATGGAGAATCCAGATATCGCTAATAAATATAGATTTCGGTTGTTAACAGGAACTTCGCTTTATGAAGAAACAAAACGTAAGTCTGTGGGTAATGCCGAAATTATTTCCTATGCAAATGATATGAAACCTAATTATGAATGGGCTAATTTAGTTGTAGCTAGATCCGGGGCAGGCGTTCTTGCGGAATGTTTAGTTTATGGTCTACCAATGATTCTTATTCCATACCCTTATGCGGCAGACAATCACCAAAAAGAAAATGCTAATTTTATCGAATCACAAGGAGCAGCTGAAACTATTCATTCCACATCAGAAGATCCAACTAAACTGGTACAAATTCTATTAAGATGGAAGGATCATTCTGAAATTCTTAAGGACATGGGTCATAAATCATTAGCATTATCCAATGTGAATGCGGCATACCAAACCGTTTCCTATTTTTTTAACTAATAAATCTATAAATTAAATACAATGAAAGGTCCTATTTTATTTTTGGGAATTGGCGGAAGTGGAATGTCAAGCCTTGCTCATATGGCATTGGACTTAAAACTTCCTGTTCTTGGTTACGATCAAAAAAATACCGATACAACAGAATATCTAAAAAAACGCGGCGCTTTAATTCAGAATGATATATCTCTCATTGCCTTAGAGGGGATAGAGATGGTTGTTTATAGCTCCGCAATTAATGACAAACACAAACAAGTGTTTGAGGATATTAAGAAAAAGAACATTCCACTTAAACACAGATCGGAATTTATGCATCTTCTTGTTTCGAACCAGAAATCAATTTCCGTTGCTGGCAGTCATGGAAAAACTTCAACCACAACAATGGTCTCTCAAATTCTCTCAGAAGTTGGAATGGATCCAACGATAATGATTGGTGGAGACACTAGTCTTTTGGAAAAAAGAGGCGGAAAAATCGGGAGTGGGAATTTCGCCGTTTACGAATCCGATGAATCAGACGGTACCTTTTTAAAACACAAAGCTTCTATCCGATTATTAACAAATATTGACAATGACCATCTAGACTACTATAAAACCAGAGAAAAATTAGAAGATGCATTTTTAGAATATATTTCCTTTGGAACGCCAGGTGATGTTGTATTATATGCGAAAGACCAAGGCATACGAGACGTTCTTCTAAATAAAACTAAGGCAATCATTCCATCACCCCAATTTCGGCTTTTTCTCTGTTTAGAGGCGGAAGATACAAAATCAGATTGGTATCGAAATCTTGAAACGAAACTAGGAAATCATCTCATCCCTGTAATCTATCAAATCAAAGATGACCATCTAACTTTTTCATTTTTGGAAACTAAAAACCTAAACTTACATTTACCTTATCCCGGAGTTCATTATTTAACCAATGGTCTTGTTGCTTTAGTGGGCTCTTATGTTTCAGGTGTTTCTCCAAAAATTTCATCTGAGATCCTCTCTCGTTATATCGGCGTGAAACGAAGGCAAGAAATTTTAGGTCATTGGAATGGAGTGACCGTAATGGATGACTATGGGCACCATCCAACAGAAATTTCTATGGTCATTCGGTCCCTAAAAAATAAGTTAAAATCGAAAGGGCGACTGATTGTTCTTTTTCAGCCCCATAGGTACACGCGCACTCAATTATTACTAAGAGAACTTGCTGAATCTCTTACACTTGCGGACAGTTTACTGATGCTTCCCATCTATTCTGCCGGTGAATCTCCGATCGCAGGGATAAACCATGAATCATTTATCCCATTCCTTGATCCTAAGAATACAGAATATTTAAAAGGAGAAATGGATTTAGACCTTTTGGTAATCAAAGACAAATTACAAAAGGGAGATTTGTTACTTTGTCTAGGAGCAGGTAACGTCAGAGATTGGGGACGTCAACTACTAAAGAACCAATCATAATTAATTATAAGTCATGGAAAAGAGGATTTACTTCTTCTAAATTTCCTTTAAAATTCATATGTCCCATCTTTCTTCCAATTTTAGCATCTTTTTTTCCATAAAGATGTAACTTGTATCGATCATCTTTTAATAGTTCTCGAGCGATCGCCAAACTTTCATTATATTCGTTTCCTAAAATATTTTTCATAAGTGTAGGTTTTGGCCTAACGTCCGTTGGTCGACTGTTTCCAGTAATAGCAGAAACATGCAAATGGAATTGCGAAAAACTTTGACAGTCTTGTGTAAAATGTCCTGTATTATGTGGTCTAGGTGCAAATTCATTTAAATACAAATGGTTTTCTTTTAGAAAAAATTCCACACCCATAGTTCCAACATAGTCCAGAGATTCTGCCAGTTTAGAAGCCATTTCCGTTGCTTCTAAACTTAATCCAACAGGAATTCGAGCCGGAAAAATCGAAAGATCTAAAATATGATTTTTATGTTCGTTTTCTACAGCACCGTAACAAACAATTTCACCATTCCGGAAGCGAGTTAGAATAATGCTGATTTCTTTGTGAAAGGGTATCACTTCTTCAACTAAGTATTCTTCATCTCCTTTGGGGAATGCGTTATGTAAAAAGTCTTTGTATTCTGCCGCATCCTTTACTTTGACTTGGCCTTTTCCATCATAACCAAAACGTAGTGTTTTGATGATCCAAGGGTAGGGAATGGCTATGTCAAATTTTGTAGTATTTTGGGTTAGGTGAAAAAAATCAGCAGTTCGAAAACCTAATTTACGAAAATGTGTTTTTTCCAAATATCTATCTTGGGCAATGACTAGAGCTTTTGGCGGTGGGAAAATTTGAATTTGTTTTGTTTCCGATTCTAAAAAATCTAGAGTGGATTTGGGGATATTTTCAAATTCAAAACTCAAAACATCGATTTTAGAAAGAAAGGTTTTTAAGCTAGATAGATCCTCATACGAAGCAACAGTCGCAGTAGCACCTGCCTTTTCACATGGTGATTCCTTTTCGGGAGAATAACAAAAAAAATCGTAACCGAGTGGTAGGGCCTCTAAACACATCATCTGTCCAAGTTGGCCCGAACCTAAAACACCAATTTTTGTAGTCGAATTTTCTTTAGATAAGTTGGTCATTTTTGGAAAGAGCTAATTTGCGGTTTGTCTCCGCATAAGATTCAAGTTGATTATGAAGAGATTTGTCAAGTAGGGAAAGAATGCGAACCGCAAGTAATCCTGCGTTGGCAGCACCACTGGTTCCAATGGCTAGGGTTCCTACAGGAACACCTTTTGGCATTTGCACAATAGAAAGCAAACTATCCATTCCATTGAGTGCTTTAGATTGAACAGGAACACCTAACACAGGTAGGGTAGTAAGTGATGCGGTCATTCCAGGCAGATGTGCAGCCCCACCAGCTCCAGCAATAATGACTCCAAACCCATTTTGTTTTGCCGATTTTGCAAACTCCACCATTCGTTCCGGTGAGCGGTGTGCAGAAACAATTTCTTTTTCAAAAGGAATTCCAAATTCTATCAGAATATCACAGGCTTCTTTCATAGTTTCCCAATCAGAATGAGATCCCATAATCACAGCTACTTTGGGTAGATTTGTTGGCATACGTGTAATCTAGGATGAGCCATTTCTGCATCAACCCTTAAATCTTTCTAAGGCTTGTACAATTCTTTCCATTTTCATTGATCGAGACCCCTTTACGAGTAAAACTGAATTTTTAGGAATAGTAGATTTTACAAATTCAATGAGTTCCGAAACGTCAGTAAAATGTTTTGACCCAGGAACTTTTTTTACCATAGGTTTTGTTTCATCACCAAACCCTAGTAAGATACCTTTGTCCATCCTTCGAATTTCTTTTCCTATTTCTTCATGGTAGTATTTTGTAAATTTTCCAAGTTCCTTCATGGAACCAAGAATCCATACAGGATTACGATTTCCGGCAAATTGTTCAGCTGCACCAATGCTAGAAAGCATAGATTCGGGATTTGCATTATAACAATCGTCAATAATCGTAAAATATCCTTTATTGATATTCAAACGTTTGTCAGGACTTTTATAATTTTGAATGGTTTTGGAAATTTGGTCAGAAGGAATTTTAAAATATACTCCCACTGCCACCATTCCACGTACATTACTGAGAAGTTTTGATCCAGGTAGTTTCCATTGGATTCCTGTTCCCTTCCAATCCAATTGGAATCCAGTAGATTGTGTTTTACGAACCTTTAAAACTGGTTTATCTTTATGGTTCCAAACCACTAATTGAATGTTTTGTTTTTTGGTTCTAATTTTGACTCGATTCAAAAAATCCAAATCATCGGGAACAAATAAAACTGAATTCGGCTTCATTCCACAAATGATATCGATTTTTTCTTCGGCAATGGCTTCCCTTGATTTTAGATTTTCTATATGAGCGGATCCGATATTAGTTATTAACGCATGAGTGGGTAGAGCAATTTCAGAGAGACGAGAAATTTCACCTCTATGGTTCATTCCTAATTCACAAATGGCCACTCTCGTTTTTTCATTGATTCTAAATAAAGTAAAAGGGAGTCCAATTTCATTATTATAATTTTTTTCAGTAACAACTAATTCATTTCGATTTAGGAAACCAAAAAGACCACCTAACAAATCTTTTGTAGTAGTTTTCCCAGATGAACCTGTCACGGTTAGGACAATAGGATTAAATCGATTTCTATGATAACGGGCAAGAAGTCCCAATGCTTTTAAACTGTCGCTAACGATAATTGCCTTGGACCTACTTTCAGTTGACAACTGTTTTAGAATGGGATGGTTCTTTTCACAAAGAAAAGCAATAGCACCTTTTGCAAGTGCATCTGGAATAAATTCATGACCATCTCTTGTTCCGCGTAAAGGAATAAATAATGACCTTGGTTTTGCTTCCACAGAAGAGGTTGTGATCCAACGAAAGGTAAGGTTTTCTTTCAGATCCAAGTGCGGTCCTTTGGAAAACAAACTTAGAATAGTTGACAAGGAATATTCAAATGGTGCGATCATAGCTTCTATGCCAGATTCTTTCAGAAAGAAAGATTTGGAAGAAAAAGATAAATGAAACGATCCAAAATCAAAACCATCCTGATCGGTCTAGGGCGGATTTGCTCCAGTTTAGAAACGGATCCATTTCGTAAAAAACCATGCACCCATATGGGGGTCCTCCAATCTGATTGGGGAAAAGACCGATTCGAATTTATCTTGGGATTAGATTCCCATTCTGAAAAATGCGAATCCTTTCAATCCTCTTGGAATTTGCCTGCCGAAACGGTTCACCCAGATCCTTCGAAATTCTCTCTACCAAAATCCATCCAATTGGCTGTGATCTCCACTCCGAGTGTTTCTCACGAAAACTGGGCAATCCATTGCATCACCCAAGGAATTCCAAATTTATTAATCGAAAAACCAGTGGCCCTTACAGAATCAGGAGCCAAAAGGATCCAAAAACATGCAATCAAATACAATACCAGAATTTGGATCAATCATGAAAGGCGTTACCATCCAAGTTACAAATACGTTAAAGAACAACTAACAAAAGGGAATCTAGGAAAACTGAAATCGATTCGTGCTTCCGTGTTCACCTCGGCAAAAAACCCAGGCCTTGCATTTTCCAAACTAGGAGGAGGTCCCTTACTCCATGACGGAACCCATGCGGTAGATCTTCTCCATTGGATTTTAGGAAAATCAAAATTAGTAGATTCCAGATTAGAAAGACCCAAAAAAGGGGCCACCGAATCAAGAGCAGTGGCCTGGTTTCGATCTATGGAAGGGGTAGATGTTTTTTTAGATGTCAGTGGTGGGAGAAAGTATTTCCAATTTGAACTAGACTTACATACCGACTCACATAGAATCATTTGTTCCAATGATGGATTTCAATTTTTCCAATCACAAACTTCGAAGTTGTACAAAGGATTTCAAAGTTTATCCCCGTATGATCCTCCAGATTTTCCAAGTCCAGAGACAGCAAATGCATTTCTCGGGATCTATGATGAGATCTATCAAGTAATCAAAGGGAACAAACAAAAAATGGAAGGAACTCTTTCAGACAATATTGAAATTCTAAATATGATAGAATCTATTTATAGGAAAAAAAGATGAAATCAAAACAAAATAGGTCGGCTTCTATCTATTTTTTTCTATTTAGCACTTGGTTCGAATACCTCGTATTAACAAAAATCAAACGAAAATTCAAAAGCCAAACAAATTATGAATCAGCGCGAATTCATTTTTTAAAAAGAAAAGGAAAAGAAACAAAAATCCTCTTTTTTCAGTTAGGTGGCGTATATATCAAAATTGGTCAATTTGTAAGTAATTTGTTCCATGTTTTACCGGAAGAATTTTTATGGGAGTTACAAGACTTACAAGACAAAATCCCTCCGAGAGATTTTGCGGACATAAACAAACGTTGGCTTAATGATTATGGGAAGTCCATGTTTGAAATTTTTACAAATTTAGATACTGCAGCTTATGCTAGCGCCTCAACAGCGCAAGTTCATATCGGTTATTATCAAAACAAAAAAGTCGCAATCAAAACTTTATATCCAGGGATAGAAGCGGATGCCATACGGGACTTAAAAACCATTTCAAGAGTTATATGGATCATCGACCGTTTTGTATTTAAAATATCTGCCAAAGAAGTAAATGAACAATTAAAAACAATGATCCGAGCTGAACTTGATCTTCGGGGTGAACTAAAAAACTTAAAATACACCAAACAACTATTTGCTCTAGAAAAGGATTTTTATTTCCCTAATCCTATTGATGAACTTTGTAATAAACATACGCTTGTCACAGAATTTGTTGAAGGAAATAAAATTTACGAACTGGGACCCGTCGATCCACATTCCAAAAAAAGCCCCCAATTAGAAAAATTAGTAAGGGCCTATATATTAATGATATTCGAATACCGCTTCTTCCATGCGGACCCACATCCAGGAAATTTAATTTTTATGGATACGGGAGAACTTTGTTTTATCGATTTTGGAGCAGTTCAGTCTATTTCCGAAGAAGAAACGCGTATCCTGGAAAGGATTCTAATTGGTGCGATGAGA
This sequence comes from Leptospira soteropolitanensis, assembly GCF_026151655.1. Classification (GTDB taxonomy): domain Bacteria; phylum Spirochaetota; class Leptospiria; order Leptospirales; family Leptospiraceae; genus Leptospira_A; species Leptospira_A soteropolitanensis. The sequence continues at coordinate 196,662 of NZ_JAMQPN010000002.1, forward strand.
AAAGATTATCATTTGATCACAGAATCCTTGTTTGAGTTAGGGGCCGTGACAGAAAGTTTATCAAAAGAAGAACTGATCCAAATTGTAAAGTATTCCCTCGAAAAACTAAATCGTATTTTGGAATCCACTGACCATTTTCGAAACATTGGACTCGATACACTGCGGCCTGCTGAAGACCTTCGTTTTTTAAAGGAAATTCAGGTGAGTCTAAAACGTTTGCTTTCCAGTTTAAAACTTCCTCCCAATTTTTTAAGCCTCCACCGTGTGCTTGCTTTGTTACTCGGAAATTCATCATATTTGGATCCAACTCGCTCCATGATCGATTATGCAGAAAAACCCTTTTCACAAATTGTTCTAAAAGGAAGTTCCTTAAAAAAACTTTGGAAAGATGAAGGTGAGGAGTTTATTACAAGCCTATTTTCCTTACCGAAGGAACTAAATGAATTTTTATACAAATGGAATCGAGGAGAATTCCAAACACCAGATTCCTCGAGAAAAGAAGAGTTGAGGCTAAAAGAAATTTTTACTTTTGGAGCCTTAGGTTCGATATTTTTCTTTTTCGGAATGTATTATTCTGAAAAATTCTGGAAAGAACCAAGCATATTATTTTACATACTATCAGGACTTAGTTTTTGGGCTTTAGCCAAATCAAGTCTAAGTTACTGGAAACAAAAATAAACGGACCACCTCTAATTTATGAATCTACCTAAAACCCCATTTTTTTCGGTCTTCAAACCTGGATACCTAGCCTTTGTTGCATTTGGACTTTTTTTAGATTTATCATCCAAATATATCATTATTACAAAAATGTTAGCACATGAAAGCATCCCCGTGTTAGGTGATTTTTTCCGATTGTCTTTAACTTTCAACACTGGCTTCGTATTTGGTTTATTTCAAGACAATGCATTGCCATCTTTGTTCGCCACTGGGTTTGCCATTGTGTTCTTAATTTTTTACCGGTGGCAAAATGCCGATTTGGGCCATGCTTGGGGATGGAATTTTGTGATGGCTGGTGCCTTTGGCAATTTTTTAGATAAATTTTTTGTAAAAATACCAGGTGTTGGATTTCGATTTGGATTCACTCCTGAAAAACCCGGAATTGAATACATTGGAGTGGTTGACTTTTTAGATTTTGAATGGCCTGATTTTTTACTCTTTGATCGTTGGCCTGCCTTCAATGTGGCAGACTCTTGTGTTTCCATAGGGATCGTAATTCTACTTTTAACTATGGACTGGAAAGAGTTAGACAAAAAATAAGTTTACTTCTTTAGGGATCAAATTCTGAAATTTGATCCCATTTCATTTTTCTTTTTTATAATAGATAACTTCTCATCACATTCACTGATAAAGTTTTTAATACATCTTTATCCTCTTCGATTTTTCCCACTTTCCAGTTAATTCCAGAAGGAGATGCATATAAACTTCTCGCCGGTTTTCCTTCAGACGGGCCACAAACACGAATTAAATGGATAGATTTTTCCTTTGCTAAAGAAGCAAAATAGGTAAGGTCTTCTTCGTAGGAACGTCTTTCATCTGTATGAGATAAATAAAATACAATCTCAATATCTTCTTTTTTAAATTCTTCCCAAATGGATTCATTCTCTAAGTCTTCACCTACAATAAGACCAAAACGAAGGCCACCCATAATAAAAATGGACTCCGTTTTTCCCGGATCCACCCCAGGTTCTTTTAAAGAAGAAGGAGATTTTTTTTCATAAAAATCAACTAACACTAACGACTGAAGAATGGGGAGGGCACAAACCAAATTTCCATCTTCATTTTTTCGATAATGACTACCGCCAAGAATGACTCCAGAAAACGATTCGGAAATTTCCAATAGATGATCTTGGTATTCCTTTTCGTGTTTAGTGGCATTTTCCGGTGAATCACTTTGAAAGAAGTGAGGATAACCTTCTGGGAAAATTAAAAAATGAGCCTTAGTTTGTTGGATTTTGGAAATTTCTTCAGGACTGATTCGTTTGTGTAAGTTTTTTTGAAAAATTGCGATTTTGATGACTGCCATTAAAAAGGATTCCCACTTGGTAATATGTCATCATCCAAAGGTTCGTCTGTATTGTCATTTTCTTCATTAGACAAATCTTCCGTCTTATCTTGGGATTCCAAATCACTCGTCAGTTTTGTTTGAGGAATTGCCTCTTCGTTTCCCTCTTTATCCAAATCGGCAATTTCCGTTTGTCCCGATTCGCTGTTTGCATTTCCTAAATCGACTCCAAAAGAAGATTTCATTTGGTCTGGGGTGAGTTCCACAAGTCCACCGAATAAATCTCCTGTGTCAAGGCGGTCATACAAAGCAAGTAGGTAACAATATGCTTCCATAATGCATTGTTTTACTGCTTTTTTATTGAGTCGTTTCCGCGACTCCATAGAATCAAGAGTTAAAACGTCATTCATATTGGCGACGATTTCCTTTTTGCTTTTCATATCCTTAATCAGAATGAGAAGTGAATCTCTTGACTTTAAACTAAATTCTTTAATCGCCATTCGCACTGTTCTAGATTGACCAGTTCGTTTTTGTTCAATTCCAGTTAACTTTTTCGAGGCTTCGATGTAGTTTGCGCCAGGGTTGGCTTTGTGTTTTTCTAACTCTTTAATCACATCGTTATAGATTCTAAATTGGTCTATAATGGTTCTTGTACCTTCATAGATATCCAACATCTTTTGACGATAATCAACCTTTACTCCATTGACAGAGCCTGGTTTGATATCTATTTTTTTTGTAGTCATTACAAATGAATATTCATCATCAAATTCATAAAAATAAAAAAGAGATAGTAGGGCTTTGTCAGAATCAGGAATATGTGCGTATTCATTTTTTGGATCAAATTTTTTGCGAAGTTTGGGAATGGAATACATTTGCATCAAACGCATTCCGTAGGCCTGTTCTTTCGATAAAGGAACTTCTTCTTCCTTTTTTTCAGCATCTTTGGATTCTTCTTCTTTTTTCTCATCCCTAGTTTCAACTGGTTTTCCACCCGGAACGTTTTCACCAGATTTTCGTTGTCCAGGTCTATCCTCTGGTAAAATACCAAGAAGGTTTTCCATATAACGTGAAATAAGTGGGATATTTTTATTTTCTGCTCGCAAAACAACTAAATACAATCGGTCAAAAAAACCATCAAAGAGAATATCAATCTCTTGTGTTACCTTTCGTTTTTTGTTTGCATAAATGAGGGAAGGTTTCCCCTCTAATTTTTGTAATTCATCATACGCTTGTACAAAAGACTTTTTCAATGTTTCTTGGTAAGGATAAAGAATATACATCCTTTTAAAAAGTGCATAAATTGGGTTTTTAACTCGTTCAATGGCAACAGGAGATTCTGGTGCAACCATAATGGGATCGGTAATATCTGTTAACTCAGGGCCATTATATAATTTTTGTCCCATCGCAAGTAATTCAACAAGAAGGGGATTGATTCTGTCCAAAGCTTTACTCAGTTGCGGTGAGTATTGTTGGTTGGCCAAAAGTTCGTTCCCACTGTATTGAAGTTCGATTAACGCTTGCTTGGCCCTTATGCTAAAATCATGCATAAATTTTGGAGTGAGGTCGCTCGAACCAAATGGAGTCACACGGGCAAGCCAACATTTGAGTTTGATTCCGAACCTGGCAGAGAAACTACTGATTTCTTTTTCAAATTGGGCTTTGGAGTCTGCCTGCGATCTAGAATTGGACGAATCGGATGATTTGTTTTGGCTTCCGCCTCGGTTTCCCGAACGGCTATCCTCTCCTCCACGTGAAACCGTGCTTGTGCGCACCTTTGGTTCTGGGCGATTTTTCTTTGTCTCGTCTTCTTTTGGAGGTTGTTTTTCTTTTATGATTTCCCCGCCGGCACTGACAAACTTATTGAACATGTCTTTTCTTGCAGACTCATCCAGTTTCCCAACGCCAATTGCCCTTTTTGTATTATCAAATTCGCCCATAGTTTTACTATCGTTCCAATTCCTCAATATGGGAATTCAATTTCTTACAAAAAGCAATTTTTAGTGGATTCCCCTGTTTTTCGGAAAAGATTGGAGTCCAAAAGGTAGGTATTATGGCTGAATATATCCTCTCAGAAGATCTGAAAGAAGCCGTCCAAGTGGCAGAAATTACAAAGAGACCACTCCTTCTCAAAGGTGAACCTGGGACAGGAAAAACACTCCTTGCCAGTTTCCTCTCGGAGACAAAGAACCTTCCTCTTTACCGGTGGCATATCAAATCCACGAGTCTTGCCAAGGAAGGTTTGTATTTTTATGATGCCGTCTCAAGACTGAACGATTCGCGGTTTCCGGAGGAGGAAGCCATGCTTCGAGTTAGGGACGTAAAAAATTACATTCGCTTAGGTGCTTTGGGAGAAGCTTTTTCGCAAGAAAATAAAGCAGTTGTTCTTATTGATGAAATAGATAAAGCGGACATTGAATTTCCCAATGACTTACTTCTAGAATTAGACAAAATGGAATTTTTTATCCCCGAAACAAAAGAACATATCATAGCGAAAGAAAGACCAATCGTCATCATTACTTCGAATAACGAAAAAGAACTTCCAGATGCTTTCCTACGAAGATGTATTTTCCATTACATTGAATTTCCGAAACGAGAAGCAATGAAAGAAATTATCAAGGCTCATTTTCCCTCCATCCAAACGGAGTTTATGGAAAAAGCATTAGCTATGTTTTATTCCATCCGAAAAATTGAGAGCCTACGTAAAAAACCTTCCACAAGCGAACTGCTTGATTGGATCCAAGTCCTACTGGTATCGGGAGAAAATTTAGAAACAAATAAAATTCCTTTTGCAGGAACCTTATTTAAGTCAGAAGAAGATTACCGAGTTTATTTGAACTAATATGTTTTTGGATTTTTTTTATAACCTAAGAGGAGAGTCGGTTCCCTGTTCCACAGGAGAACTGATTGCTTTTCTCGAAAGCCTAAGAAAACTCACAGACCCCTCGGGCTATATGAGTCTAGACCAGCTTTACCGAGTTGGTCGACTTAACTTTGCTAAAGACCTAAAATTTTACGATAGTTATGATCTTGCTTTTTCTAAAACCTTTGGAACGTGGAAGGAACAAAGAATTCAATTCCGCGACATACTTTTTGAATGGTTAGAAGAAAATATTCCTAAACATCTAAGTGACAGAGAAAAACTAAATGCACCTAACTTGAGTATGGAAGAAGTCATAGAGGAATTAAAAAAGAGGTTAGCAGAACAAAAAGAACGCCATGATGGTGGCAGCAAATGGATAGGTACATCAGGAACCTCACCATTCGGTAACTCCGGCTTCAATCCCAACGGAATCTCTATAGGTGGGAATACGGAAGGAGAGGGGAACCGTTCTGGTGTTAGTTTATGGAACGAAAGAAAGTACAAAGCATACCGCGAAGATGAAATTTTAGATACCAGATCCATTCAACTTGCACTAAAAGAACTTAGGTTTCTAAAAAAAGAAGGAAGAAGAGAACTCCATGTAGACAAAACCATTAATAGAACTTGTGAAAACGGCGGTGAGATCGAACTTATTGAAGAAAGAGAACGTAAAAATTCACTTCGCCTTGTACTCATCATGGATATAGGTGGGAGTATGACCCCTCATTCTGACAGAGTGAGCAAATTATTTAGTGCCAGTCGCGGTCTCTACCATTTCAAAGAAGTTCATAATTATTTTTTTCACAATATCTTTCATGAATATTTATACGCGAATCACGAGTTCCAAACCCGTATTTCACTCAAACAATTTGAGGAAAAGTTTCGCAAAAACACAAAACTAATTTTTGTCGGTGATGCCTATATGGCACCTTACGAATTAATGGGTACACCTTACAATCCTTATGCGTATCATAGCTCTAGTTCTGAAGAAAAACAAAGAAAGGCAAAAAGTGGACTGGAATCATTAAAAGAATTAGTCGGATATTTCCCTGAATCGGTTTGGCTCAATCCCGAACCCAAACGATTTTGGGGAGCTCCTACCATCGAGGCAATTGAAGACGTAGTTCCGATGTTTCCCTTAACGATTGAAGGTTTACGTAAGGCTGTAAAAAGGTTAGTTTAACCAAATTTCTCTAGCATTTCTCATTGATTTTAGAAGTATTTTTGCCGTTAATCATACCAAATGATCACACAAATTTCTATCCCCAGTCTGGTCATTTTACTCATAAATTTTCTTACTTTAGGATTTTATTATTCCTTCTATCGCTTTCATTTTTATCGATTTACAGAATCATTTTTACAATACACTGCGTTCGCATTTTCTATTTTTAGTGCAGGTATTGCGATAGGTTTACAAGCTTTACTTTTGAATTGGATTCCCATTTTCCCGCCTTTTTGGAATGCATTCATTCATTCTGCTTTGATTGAAGAGTTTGCCAAACTCCTTGGAATATTCCTTTTTTTTAGAAAAAATCAGGATGAATTTACTGTTACCGATGGAATTTTTTATGGATTGGTGTTAGGTGGAGGTTTTGGGTTAGTAGAAAATATTTTATACTATATCAATACGGGGCTTTGGTCTCAGGTCCTTCGTTCCATAACAGCATTGCCCATTCATATGATGAACGGCGGACTCATCGGTGCTTACCTAATGATGTTTTTATTTCACAAAAACCCCATTTTCAAATGGGGTAAGTTACTTTTTGGTTTTATTATTTGTGTTGGCATTCACGGACTATATAATCTATCCTTATTTCAAGAAATCGATTTACTTATCATACTTCCCATTTGTATACTTTCACTTTTTTTTCTATTGGAACTAACCATTGCAAAATCTCGGGTACTCGTTCCCGGCCATATCCTAAAACTTATGAACATGAGTATGGAAGAATACGAAATTCTAAGCCGTCACAACCGACATGAAGGTTGGATTCAAAATATCCAAAAACATATATCCACATCTGATATCAAACTATTACAATATCCTAATTTAAGACACTCAATCCTCACAGTTTTCTTTTTAGTTCCAGGAATTCTTTCAGTTTTCCTTCTGATAGATTCCCCTGATTGGATTTCACATAAGTTTCCGGATTTGGCCCTTCAGGATTATTTTGCTTTATTTGTATTATATCCGACCATCCTATCTTTGATGTTTTTCTTTGCGGGAATTATAAATCCTTATTTTTTTAGAGATCGAATGCTCGAAGTTCCACTTTTTAGTTCCGTTGATTTACATACGCCAAATACGGAAGAAAATTCTGCTATTTTTCATATCCAAGCCAATATGTTCTATCTACCGACTTCGCAAATGTTTCCAGAAAATACTAAGGCAAAATTCGATCTATGGATTGGATTACAATGTTTTGTTGGGCTATCTGGAACAATACTTTGGTGTAAAGAAAATGAAGAAGGGAATTGTGGGGCGATGTGCCAATTGGACAAAATTCCTTATTCCTTTCTACTAAAATGGCATTTTTTAAGATTTAAACAAAACTTTAAAAATTTATTTTTAAGAAAATCTATTGTTTGATTTATATAATTTAAAAACGAGACTCAAAGCTAAAACCATAAAACATACTATCGTTTGGTTTTTGAAAAGGTTGCCAAATCCCACTGAATCGAGTTAAGTTTGGTCTCATATCTACATAGGGTTTTAAATATACTCCACTATTACTTTCTTTTTTCGTTTCGATACTTCCTAAATAAAAACTATCAATCAAACTATAAGAAATGATGGCTGTGAAAACTGCGGAATAAATGAGAAACCTTTGCCTATGAAAATCATAATGATCAGTACTTAACGTATTTGCAAAAATAAAAACCCTGCCATCACCAGAAGGAATATATTCAATATCTTTATTAATTGCATTCACCGATGCATTGTATTCATATAACATCCCGAGTCCCGACAATAAAGCACCACCAAAAACAAAGGCTGCTTTGCCGTATTTTTTTTCAGCTATGGGTGAATAACCAGGAATCACTTTAGGAGTTTCTTCTTTTATCACCTTAACAATCACTGATTTATTTTGGATCTCCAAGGATTTAAAATCTAAAGGATCAAAGGTGACTATAGTTTTAGATTCGCTTTCAATGGTGATTTTTCCGCGTTCCAAGGATTTGAAAACTCCAAGAATCTCTTTGTCTCCAAAAACCCATTTTCCTCGTACACCAGAATCAATGTAGCGTTCCATAGGAAGTCCAGAGTCTGAGTTTACCTGTAGAGTCGAAATTTTTTTTAGTGGAATTGTTTCTAATTCCAAAGGACTGCTTTTTTTAGAAAAACTAGCAGATGTTTTTGTTAATTTGGTGAGAATTAAATCGCAGTCTTCTACTCCGAATGTTTTATAATCTGCACAAGCCGGTAGACCATCGTATCCAACATCGATACCCAAAACATCTGTGTTTAAGAATTTGTAACGTTTTCCCTGGTCTTGCCATTCCACATGACTCACCGTTACATTAACTACCTTTCCATTCAGTACTTCTCCTGATTTCAGCCGAATTCGATCCGCAGAAAGGGAGGTGATACAGGCCACCGCAAAACAGACGAGAGAGGTGACTCGAAAAAGGGATGGGAAGGATATGTGGGTGCCTAAAACCAATGGAAATTCTCAATTTTGTGATAGATTTCTATCACTTGATTATCGACAATACAAGTAATTGCCGTGAACAAAAGCAAAATCAAAACGACGAATTCTCTCCGCTTTAAGATTGGACTCTTTTATTCCCTTCTTGCCTTACTCAATATCATCTTTTTTACGGTGATGATTTTTGAAAATCAATCCGATTTGCTTCTCAAAAACTTTCAATTCCAGTCAGAAAACCTCGCAAATACGATTCTAACTGATATCCAAACGATTGGATTGTCCAGAGAACGAGATGAAAACTTTGAGGTCTTTCGAAAAACACTCAAATTATATGAGATCAATGCTTTTACTATTTTCGATTCTAATGGCAAAACTGTGTTATCCGAACCAGAATCGGGACCCGATGTAAAAGTCATTACAGAATCAGTTCTAAAAAAAACAAAAGAAGTCTCTGCTGATAAAGAAGGAAATTTATTCAAAGCAAGATATAGTTTGGATTTAAATGAATCCGATTTTACGGTCGATTTTTTATTACCAATACAACTTTCGAATAACGAAGAAGTTTTTTTATATACCCACTTTAATATCTCATCCATCCAAGACCGATTGAAGCAACTTTATATCCAAGTTGGATATGCAGTTCTTTGGGGGATTGTCTTCCATATCATTTTTGCCGTTCTTGTTTATCGGGCCATATTCAAACGGGTCGGTTCTTTGGAGATTGCTTCGAAAGACATGGCTCTTGGAAATTTAGAATCCAGAGTGAATTGGGACTTTAAAAGTAATGATGAGTTAGATAGTTTAGGAAAGTCATTTAACTTAATGGCAGAAGAGATCCAAAACAAGGTAACAACCATTACTCGACTTAATGAAGAAATCAATCAAGAACTACAAATTGGAAAAGAAGTACAAGAGTTATTTTTGCCTTCTGTGAAAAAGTATAAAAAATTCAACATTGGTAAGTTATATAGACCTATGCGGGAAGTTTCAGGAGATTTATACCAATATTTCCAATTCCCTGAAAAAAATTACTATGGATTCTTTTTGGCAGATGCATCTGGTCACGGAGTTTCGGCGGCCCTAGTAACGGTTGTTATGGCAATGTCATTACAAGCCATTATGAAAGAAAATCATTCTGCAATCCAAGCAATCAACCAACTTGGAGAGGTCATTGCCAATCGTCTCCAAGCATCCTTTTTTGCTACTGGAGTTTTTGTAGTTTTTGAGGAGCCTGGTGTTGTTAAATTTGTCAATGCAGGACACAACGCACCTTTCATTGTTCGTCCATCTACAAAAGAAATTACCTATGTAGATAGTTCTGGTCCACCTTTGGGTATGGGGGATGATATCCAGTATTCTTTAGATTCTTTTCCAGTCCTTCCTGGTGATAAAATTGTACTTTATACAGATGGTGTGGTAGAAACTCCCATCAAAGAAGGTGGACTTTTTGGATTAGAACGATTTACCGAAGTAGTTCTAAATAATGTTCACCTCTCCAATGCCGAAATTGTAGAAAAAGCGATGGCATTACTCGAAGAAAAACATGAGGAATACAAGGATGATGTAACTATGATTGTCCTTGATGTACCGGAATGAAAAAGATTTTCTTTTTTTCACTTTTCTTTATTCTGTTTTTCTTTTTCGCTTTGGCCTCTGAGTCTATAGTGAGCGTAAAGTTACAGGAACTACGATTTGGAATCCTTCGTGATCAATTGATGAATTACGAACTTTCCTCTCAAACTTTAAGAGAAAGATTGAAACAAATGTTCCTCTCCAAAGACGACTATATGTCTGAGGTAAAAGTCAACATTTTGGAATCTGGAATTATGAACTCCGAGACCGAAGGGTTAGATTTAAAGATGAGTTGGAAGGACCGTTTTGGCCTCTACGTTATTAATTCAGTTCGTTTTTTAAATTTTAAACCAGCTTTAGAGTTAGAAGAACAACAGAAGACAATCATACGATTGCAATTTGCATTCTATATGGAAAGAACTAGAAAGTATCCAATAGCCTCTAAAAAGTATCAGGAATTAGAGGAGTCTGTCACATCTTCTTTATCGGATGAGATGGCATTCACACTTCTTCATCATGGTTATTGTTTGGTGATGATGGGTGAAAGAGAAAAAGCATTTCTTAAACTTTCTAAAGCTATTGATTTATTTCCAGGAACTCACTATGCGGAAAATGCAAGCCTTCTAGTCAGTTTTTTAGAAGAAGGGGAGAAGAAAAAAGGAGATCTAAAAAACAAAAAAAAGTCTCCTGATGAATTAGCATATTCGTTATTCCAAAGTGGAGATTACGAAGAAACTTTAAAAACCTTAGAATCCCTTCCTGTTTTAACCAAAGACCAATCCTATATCAAAGCAAGATCAATGGAAGAGTTAGGTAAAACATCAAATGCTGTTAAAGAATACATCCAACTTGTTAAGCAGAAAGAAAACAAAGAAGTAGCAATTCGTGCCAACCGCAGATTACTACTCATTGGAAATTTTTACCAAGAAAACAAATCTCTTGTGGCATTTTCTAAAGAAGAAGCTACAAAACTCGGCGATTCTAAAGCCGCCGAAAACATTGAAGTAGGAAAAAGTTTAGTCCTAAAACCTGTGATCATAGAAAAGGTGCTAAAAGCGGAAACGGCATCCAACCTTTCTGCGGAGGAAACAAAAGAAATCAACCAAATCAAAGAAGATATCCGAGTATCGCTAGAAGATTCCAAAGAAGAGACAACCAAGTTAGCTGCTGTTGTATCGGAAGAAAAGATACCTCTGGTTCCTGAAACGGGAGAGATTGAGGTAAAAACAGCGGAACTTCCCCAGGTTACAAAAAAGCAGACACAACAAGTTCCACTCAAATTGAAAGTAAAGCTACGAGATGGAAGAGAGGTCATTTGCGAGGAAGTGAAGATTGAAGGGAACCTGGCAATTTTACAACTAGGGACCTTTGGCCTGAACCTTCCTTACGATTTGGTGGTTTCTGTCCAAGTTTCCAGTGATAGAGGAGTTGTAAAGATTGTCACTGACTCCGGAACGAGAGCCGAATCTCCCCGTTGGATTCAAAATACTTCTGGAGACTGGACAAGTCCCAAATCTACTGAATCCCCAATCCTTCGGACTGAGGTGAAGTCATTTCGGCTTTAAAATAGATTAGAAATTTGGGATTTTAAGGAAGTTCCGATTCTCCACCTAAGATAGTGAAGAATTTATCCAAACTAGATAACTTCAAAATGACCATAACATCTTGGCTGACATTAAGAAGGAAAAACTGACCCTCTTCTGACTTGAGTTTCTTTTGAAGATTGGCAAGCAAAGCAATTCCGGAAGAATCCAATAGTTTGATATTCACCATATCAATTGCTACTGATTCTGCCCCGTCATCTATGATTTTATGGAGTTCTTTTTTAAGTGCGGGTGCAGAATAAATATCGAGGGAACCCTCAAGAGTAACAACTGTATGATTTTTAACTTGTTTTGTTGTGAAATTCATTGAACTTCCTACTGGCACGTATACTATCTGTTTACTTGCCAAATTTGTAAAGAATTTTTGTGGAAACTTGTTGCATGGACTTTAAAACCCTTTTGACTAGAAAAAACCCTAGGTTTGTAGCCTTTTTAAAACCAAAGTGATTGCTTGGTTAAAACCATCGTAACCACCCTTGTCATAATCATTCAGTCCTTTATAATCCAAATCACTCATGTCCAAGAGTAATTTCCTCAGTTCATGCTCTAAATAATCTTTTCTGATATAAGTAGTTTCAAAAGTTTTCGGATGCACTTTGCATATCGGACGAAAATTACTTGATTTTTCGAATCATTTTTAGGTTGAGATTTTAAGAAAATTACGAATCATAAATGTAGAGATAGCCGAGTTCGGCAAATAAAATGGGCAGTCCAATCAGCGTTTTAATACTCGAAAACGATTCTAACAGTGTCTTTGATTTAGTAAGAGAAATGAAGGCCAATGGTCTAAGTCCTCTTTACCGTGTGGTTGAATCCTATACATCTTGGGAAACAACGGTCCATGAAGAAGATTGGGATGCTATTATTTGTAGCACAAGAGAACCTTTTCATTCGGAAATTCCCATTTACCTCCAATACCTAAATGATAAAAAAATTGACATCCCTGTTATTTTACTCAGCGACCCTGAAGATTTTACAAAAAACTTAAGTTATATGAAGTCGGGTGTTAACGATCTCATTGATCGTAAGAACTTACTTCGCCTAGCGGAAGTTTTAGAAAGAGAAAGAAGGGAGTTGGTATACAGAAAAGAAAAAAACACTACAGAAACTTTTTTATACCAATCCTTAAAGGAAATCCAACTCCAAAAATTTGCATTAGACCAAGCCAATATTGTTTCTATCACTGATGCAAACGGGATCATCACTTATGTCAATGAAGCATTTACAAAGGCAACTGGATATACAACCGCTGAACTGATAGGACAAAATCATAGAATTCTAAAATCGGCAGACAAAACAAAAGAAGAATGGGCTAAAATTTGGGAAACAATCCAAAAAGGAAACGTTTGGCGTGGCGAAATTAGAAATATAAAAAAAGACGGCGGCGACTATTGGGCGGATACTACGATCGTTCCTTTTACTAGGCAAGACGGCTCTATCTTTCAATATATCGCAATCCATCATGATATTACGGACAGGAAACTCGCAGAACAACAATTAACCCACGATGCTTTTTATGATAATCTAACAGGACTTCCCAACAGAGCTTTATTTCTTGCACGCATTGAACAAAAAATTTTCGCTTACAATGCGAAAAATACTGGTTATCCGATTTTATTTTGTATTAATATTGATAATTTCAAACGAATCAATCATTCATTAGGGAATGAGGCGGGAGACCAAATTTTAGTCATCTTTTCGGAAAGACTAAAACAATTTTCTGATAGTGATGCTATCATCACGAGACTCGGTGCCGATAATTTTTCGATTTTGCTAACTCATCTTTTGGCTATTGATGAAGGAATTAGTTATGCAATGCGACTTCTTGAGAGGTTAGGAGATCCCATTCCACTGGGTGGTTACGAAATATACCTAACTGCTTCCTGCGGAATCTCAGCCTTTGGACTTGGTGGTAAAGATGCTGATGTACTTTTACGAAATGCAGAGATTGCCATGTTCCATGCAAAATCGCAAAAAGTGGGAACGGTATCCGTTTTCAACCAAGCCATGCAGGAAAAAATCCATTTCCAATTAGAAATTCAAAATGATTTAAAGAAAGCCTTAACCCATAATGAAATTTTTGTTTTTTACCAACCTGTTTTAGATTTAAAAGAAAATCGAATAGGGCATTGGGAGGCTTTGGTTCGTTGGCGACATCCGCAAAGGGGAATGGTTTCTCCCGCTGAATTTATCCCACTCGCGGAGGATTCAGGTTTAATTGTCCCTATCACAAGATTCGTATTAGAACAGGCAGCTAATTTAATAGAGGAAGTTCAAATCAAACAAGGTTTTCCCATCTCCATTGCCGTCAATTTAAGTCCTCAAGTGTTTTTTGATCAGAATATTTTCCATTGGATCGTGGATCTGCACAATCGCAGAGGAATTCCATACACCTCTTTACAAGTTGAAATTACTGAAAGTTTAGCGATGAAAAATCTATCGGAGACCGTTCCAATTCTTTCCAATCTGATTGATATTGGAGTTAAAGTTGCTTTGGACGATTTTGGAACAGGATTTTCTTCGCTTTCCTATCTAGAAAAATTACCTTTATCAATTGTCAAAATAGATAAGTCCTTTCTTAGTAACGTGGAAGAAGGATCTAAGGAAAGTTTTTTATTAATTTCTATTATCAATATGGCGCATGACCTTGGTTATTCGGTTGTTGCTGAAGGTGTAGAGGAGTTGGAACAATTAGAACTTCTCAGGTCATACGAATGCGATAAAATTCAAGGTTATTGGTTATCCAAACCCATTGGAAGTGAAGATGTAATCCCATTTATCAAACAATTTTATGCCAAACAGGAAGCAAAATGATTCGAAAATTAGTATTTTTTTTAGCACTTACTTTCCTAAATCAATGTAGCACTTCACCCACGGGAAGAAAACAAATCATCCTTGTAAATGATGCAGAAATGAACGAAATGGGGATTGTTGCTTTTTCAGAAATGAAAACAAAAACTCCGATCGATTCTGCTACCACTTCCAACCAATATGTTAACTGCATCGTATCTGCTGAGTTAGCAGTCACAACAGATACCACGGGGGTAGATTCCTGGGAAGTGGTTGTGTTTAGAGACAACACACCTAATGCTTTTGCTCTGCCTGGAGGGAAAATTGGTGTTTATACAGGTATGTTTTTCGTAGCAAAAAACAAAGACCAACTAGCAGCCGTCATCGGACATGAAATTGGACATGTGATAGCACGTCATGGAAATGAAAGAGTTTCGCAAAACCAATTAGCCGGTGGATCGGTAAAAATTTTGGAAAGCCTAGGAAAACCCACTGTGGCAGGAGCTCTTGGACTAGGCGCTAAGTTTGGCGTTTTATTACCATTTTCCAGAGAACACGAATCAGAAGCTGATTTGATTGGATTAGAAATTATGGCAAAATCGGGATTCGATCCAAGACAAAGTGTGGAACTTTGGAAAAATATGAGTGCTCTTGGTGGAAGTAAAACCAATGAACTTCTTTCTACTCATCCCTCTGACGCCACTAGAATGAAAAACTTAAACGCAGCTATGCCAAATGCACTTGTTTTATGGGAAAAGGCGAAGGCAGAAGGGAAACGTCCCAACTGCCAATTGTAAGGTGAAGCTTATTCGCAGAGAAGTTTTCTTCCTGCGATTTTACAATTTCTTGCCTTACCGTCATCGGTCAGAACTCCGATACCTTCTTGACCATCCGATGTGAAATCACCAGAAACAGATTTACCATCTTTAAAACTATACGTCCCTTTTCCGTTGATTTGTCCGTTTTGAAACTCTCCCACATACTTGTCCCCATTTTTGAAACTGTATTCACCGGGACCTTGTTTTTTATCTTCTAAGTAGGTACCACTGAATTTTTCTCCGTCTGAATAGAGAAAACTACCGGCACCATCCCTAAGGTCATTTTTAAAAGACCCAGTGTAAATATCGCCATTATCGTATACATATTTTCCAATGCCGTTAACGCAGTTTCCTTCGATACATCCGAATTTTTTTCCACCTTTTTCGGGATCTTCCAGATTCAGTGCTCGTGAATTCGTTTTCGAATCTTGGTTCGCAGTGTCAGAGACATCTTTCGTATCTTGCGAAGCACAAGAGAAAAACATCGGCAAAAGAACCACTCCACAAACAAAACTGCAAAAAGAAAATTTCATAATTCCCCCAAAGATAAACCCATTCTAGAAGGTAATTTTTTATAAATCAATTCAAAAAGTATCTTTGTATATCCTGGAACCGGTCGTTTTCTATCTTTGACTTTTTTTCCTCCTTCGGTTTCTCTGTGAATTCTGGGGCTATCTCTTCCACCAAATCTCGAAGGTTGGATAAATCAGAAAGAAAGCGACTGATGGTAGTTAATCGGTTTTTATCAGAAAAAACTGGCGATGATAAGTATAGTCCTTGTTTAGCGCGAGTGATGGCTACATAAAACAATCGTCTTTCTTCTTCTAGTTCCTGGATTGTTTTCACTCTCGCACTCGGTAAACTACCTTCTACCACTTGCATAATAAAAACATATTTCCATTCTAATCCTTTGGAGGAGTGAATTGTTGATAAAGTTAAATACTCATCTTCTTTTGTTTCGATAGGGCTTGTGTCTTTTTTTTCAGTGGGATCAAGTGTTAGGTTGGCTAAATAATCGGAAAGATTAGGAGTCGATTTTGTTAGAATTCTCAAAGACTCTAAATCCTGTTTCCTTTTTTCAAAGTCATCATACTCCGTTTCTAAAATTGGAAAGTAGTGGGATAAAACTTTTTCCACGATATCCATACTATTTCCTGAGAGATTGGACAGTGGTTGAACCAAACGAATTAGATTCTGGAAGGAGGCTTTTGCACCTTCAGAAATGCCCAAATAAAAGGAAGAAGAGGATTCGATGCCTTGCCAGGAAAAATCAAAATTTTCCAGATTTTTATATAGAATTTGAGAATATTTTTTTCCGATATTTTTTTCCAAAAGTAAAACCCGATTCCAGGAGAGAATGTCTTTTGGATTATCAATGATCCGAAGGTAGGCAAGTAAATCTCTAACATGTGCCAAATCTAAAAATCGTTTTCCTCCAAACTTACGAAAAGGAATTTGTTTCGCACTTAATTTTACTTCCAAAAGATTGGAAACATAACTTGCCCTAAATAAAACAGCCATCTCAGAAAGTGGAACATTATCTTCATATAGTTTCAAAATCTTATCTGTGATCCATTCTGCTTCTTCTTCAGCCGATTCAAATTTTATATGTTTGGGTTTTTCAAAAGAAATCTGGTTATGCGAGATTAAATGTTTTTTATAATTCTCTTTGCTTTGATCAAGGATAGCATTGGCCAAATCCAAAATGGATTGATGACTTCGGTAATTTTCTGTTAAATGAATTGTTTTTGTGTTAGGAAATATCTTTGGAAAATCCAACATATTATGAATGTTGGCTCCACGAAATCCGTAAATGCATTGGGCATCATCTCCTACCACTATGATGTTCTGGTGTTTACTTGCCAACAAACATGCGATATGTGCCTGGATACGATTTGTATCTTGGTATTCGTCAACTAATATGTATTTATACTGAGTTCCGACACGTTCGCGGATCGACTCCTCTTCCATTAAAATCTTTCGTGTGAAATCTAATAAGTCATCAAAATCTAAAGAATTGTGTTTTAGTTTGAGTTCACCAAATTTTGTTTTAATTTCCTGAATTTCCTTCGTTAGACCAAGAAACATAGGGTAATCTCTTTGAAGTACCTTTTCTAATGATATTTGTAAGTTAAATCTAGTGGAAAAAATTTCCGTAAGTGTCTCTTTTTTAGGAAACCGGACTTTCGATTGTTTGGATACTACCTGGTCTCTAGCCATCCCAACAAGGCTTGTGGCATCATCTTCATCTAAAATGGTAAAATTAGGATTGAGGGAAACAGCTAGGGAATACTTCCGAAGGAATTGGTGGCAAAAAGAATGAAAGGTTCCGCCCCTGACTGCCATCATCCTTGTGTCTAGTTTTTTTGAAGCACGGTTCAACATTTCCTTGGCGGCCCGCCTCGTGAAAGTTAAAAGGAGTAGTGAACTAGGCTCAAAACCGTTCTGAACGAGAGTCGCCAATTTATTGACAAGTGTGTTTGTTTTCCCTGTACCTGCACCTGCCACGACTAGGATCGGGCCATCGGGGGATAAAATCACAGACTTTTGCGCGTTGTTTAAATCCTCATCCACAATACAGAGATTTGTTGTACGGATTCTGTTGACAAACTCTTATTATTGTATTTGATAGATGAATCCGGTTTAAAAATATATGACAACAGTTGTGGGTACAGATAAAGGAACAGATGTTAAAAGAATCCTTGTAGTTGAGGATGAAAGGATCATAGCCATAAATATTTGTTCCACATTGAAACAATATGGATATAATGCCATTTATGTTTCGGATGCCAATGAAGCCATCGAACATATTGAAAACGAACACTTTGATTTAGTTTTAATGGATATTATGATCAATGGTCCTATGGATGGGATCGAAATTGCTGCAATCATAAAAAAAACTAAAGAAATCCCTGTCATTTACCTGACTGCCTATTCGGACGAGGCGACCATCAACCGTGCAAAAGCAACGGAGCCTTTTGGTTATTTAATTAAACCATTTAACAGCCGTGATTTGTATATATCTGTAGAAATGGCTATTTATAAATCACAAGTACAAAAACACATTCGGAATGTGGAGAGTCGCCTTGCGGAAAATCAAAAATGGGAAACAATTGCACTGGTTGCTTCCGGAATTTCCCATGAAATCAATAACCCACTCACATCAATTATCAATTTGGCAGATTTAATTTCATTGGAAGCTAAAAAATTGGGAAATCCTTCCTTGGGAGAAAAAGCAAGTAAGATTGCAGAAGAATCGGAAAGAATCGCAAAAATTATCAAAAACCTAGTTTCCTATTCCCAATCCACTTCCTCACAGTGGAATTACTCCAATTTAGGGACCATTTTAAACGATACTCGTTCTTTCCTTCACCAATATTTTTTGAAAGAAGGAATCCAATGCGAAATCGAGTTGGGTGATGTTCCCTTGGCTTATTGCCAACCACAAAAAATTAAACAAGTCCTACTCAATCTCATGCAAGATGCGAGAGTCCGAGTCAATACAAGAGAAGATACAATTGGTAGAAAAATTACCATCACTTTGAAACAAATAGAGGAAGATGGATCGAGTCATATTCTCGTCCAAATTAAAGACAACGGGGAAGAGGATTTAATGAAGGGAATTTCTCAAATGAACTCATTAGAAGTAACAAAAAGTATTGTTATAGAACATAAGGGCAAAATGTACAGGGATGAAGAATCCTCTTCCTGGTTTTTTACCCTTCCTATCATTAAACCACTCTAACGATTGTTAACGCTTCCCGGATACTAATGTTTTTGAAACATGAGGAGTTTCTTCTAATATTTTGAAGAATAATTCGATTCGGCTAGAATGTAACATCCAATTGTCTTCTAAAAACAAACCCGCCAAAAAAAAATTAAAATCTTTATAATATAAAAAAGACAATTGCGGATTTTTGGTGAAATCTAAAAGAACTGCTAGAGCTAACCTGTTTGCACTCTCATCTGGTCCGAAACCTTCTGTGGGAATTTGGATTGCTGGTTCTGGGACTACGAAACTATGTTCCGTGTTTCCCTCTCTCACTTTGAGATTGTACCGCAAAGTACCAGGAATACGCTCTCCAGAGTAGGTTTTTGCCATTGAAAACTCCCGGATGCCCAAGGATTGAGCCATTTGATTATGTCCATTACACGAATCCTTATGCAACCTCTTTTTCCGGTAAAATACAAGATCCCCCAGGGAAATTCTGCCTGGTTTTCCATTGATTTTTTCGACAGGTGTAAAACTGTCGTTCTATACTTTCGAAGCCCACTGTGCAAAAATCCATTCGTTTTCTTATATTATTTTATGGTTTTCTCTTCGGAATGGAAATTCTGGCGCAGGACATCAATAGCCTAAAACTTATATTTCCAGACCAGTCTGGTGCCCCCAAAAACTCCCAAGAAGAAGAAAGAAAACAAACTACAGCTCAAGTACAACGTGGACTCGTCAGAAAATCTGTGGATTCCATGACGGACAGGGAAGTAGAAGACAATCTCAGAAACTTAGGACTGAATCCATCAGGAACCATTTATACCAAAAGAGAAAGACTGAGAGAAGCCCTTGTGCCAGAAGAAGAACAGGCGTTAACTCCAGAAGCTCTTCTCAGTACACAAACCAAAAAAGGTCCGCCGATTCAGATTCAAAACGCAGCAGAAGGACAACTTTTAAACATCGATAAAACAAAAGGTGGAGTTCTTGTACTTCGCGGAAAAGTCCGATTAAAAATTCGTTCGGGAGAATTAGTCGCGGACTCAGTTTCCATCGATGCTAGTCGCCAAGAGATCTATGCAGAAGGCGGAGTTGAATACAAAGACGGAACCGCAAAAGTAAACGGCGACCGAATGATTTATGACTTAAAAATCAACCAAGGTGTTGTTTATAATTCTAAATTAAGTATGTTCCCATCCTATTTCATTGGGCAAAAGATCAAACGTTTGGATGAAAAACGTTACCTCTTGGAGATGGGATACTTTACTGCTTGTAATGCGGAACTTCCCCACGAATCATTTCAAGCAAAAAAGATTATTATTCATGATGATAAATCCGTTGTTGCTTACCGAGTTTCATATAAGGTAGGTGGAACAACCATGTTCTGGCTTCCTGTGTTATACAATTCCGAATCAGGAAACGGAGTTACAACACAAGTTGGTAAAAACAATACACAAGGTTGGTTTTGGCAAAACTCTTACCAATGGTCGGATTCCTATCCAAATAGCATTTTCCTTGCAAATGGATATAAGTTTCGTTTTGACATGTATGAAAAAACGGGACAAGCCGCACAGTTAGAGATGTGGAAAGTATCTCCCATCCTAAATTACAATATCAATCTAGGTTATGCAAATTATAAGAATAATACGATCACACCAGTATATGAGGACAGGTTTCGTAATGGTGGACTTGGAAACGTTGCTGTCACAAATAACGTAGATCGAGGGGAAATGTTTCCAAATACTGGATTACCTTACCGTAATACAGGCGTTAACTACGATCCTTGGTGGAAAACAGACTTACGATTAAACGCAAAATTTAACGACTTTTCTCGCGATTATACGAGAAACGTTCAAGTTCAATATGAAAACTATAGTAATCGCCAATTTGATTACGAATTTGGAAACCGCTACCAACCATCAAACTCCCTTCAGTCTCTGTATTCCTATAGAGATGTTCGTTTTGGTTTAATTAGAAACTTATTAAACTGGAACTTAAACTACACGGAAAACCGTGGAGATTTGAGTGTTGGAATTGCGATGAGTAGAACTCTCGTTTACCAAATCCAAGCCAATCAATACTTTGCTGCACAAGACACGTTACCTGCCGTCACGATCAGAAATTCCAGTAACATTGGTTTGGTGCCAGGAACCAGTAGTCCGATATATTGGGATTTGTTTTTTCAAACTAATATAAATCGAATTTATGGACCTCCGCAACAAAGGACCAATCCAACCACTGGTGTAGTGGATCCGAGAAGCCAATACCAAGATTTTGTATTAAGATCGCAAACGAACGTAATTGGTGAAACCGGGTTTCGATCTCCCATTACTATGGGTGCTTATATGTCATTTACACCGTCGGTTTATATGGGTGCTACCAAACAAACTGTGGAATTTCCGGGATCGGGTAATGATTTGAATAGCCCAGATCGCGACGTAAACAAAGCCTACGCTACACTATTAAAACAACAATCCTACCAATATGTAAGGCAGTCGCATACGGTTCGAATGGGTATTCCTGAAATTTTCTTATCCACTACCTACCGACGTTTGGATGCAGATAAAGCGGAAGCAAAAGATCCTATTCTTGGAAATTTACGCCAACACGAGGCGGAAGTTTCCCTGGAAAGTTATGCACTCAATGATTGGGATGTCTCTGTAAGAACGATAAGAGATTTAAGACAATTTTCAAGTTCATATAATCCTGGTCTTACCAATATGCAAAGATGGTATTATACCGTAGTTAGAGTAGGCGGATTTTTTGATTTTGTAGATGGATTTACAACACGTAGACCAAGCCTTTTAGAAAGAAAAAGAAATTTTTACTCTGGTATATTTATTAATAATGATTACGTCCACCACACTCCTCAAAATAGATCATTATCAAACAACCTCACTCTTTCTTATAAAATGGGTGGATTCTCTTGGCCAATCATTCGCGCTTTTAGAAGTTTAGAAATTGGATCTACGTGGTATCACGTTTATAAAGACAGTTATTTAGATAGTTATAGATTTTTCTTTAAAACTGATGTAAAGGTAACAAGATATTCAGGAATCGAACTAGAACTTGATTCACGTGTCACTGAACCTTGGCGACTGACAGCGCTTGCTCAAGGTCAATTCTATGCAATGAATACTAGTCCTGAATTGTATACCTCTCAAACTGGAACCAATTACGACCAAACAACGATTTGGGAAGATTTGGCGTCGGGCACAGGTGCGAAAGGCCAAAATGAAAGGCAAAAAACAGTATTTAATATCAATCGGTTTATGATGACCTTAAAACTTGATCTACACAACTGGGAATATCGTTTGGGTTATAGTATGAATTTACGAGCTCTTCCTGGGGGGCTAACCATGAACAACCAATTGACTTTCTACGATCAGTCCGTGTACTTTTCTGTTAACTTAACTAATTTTAGTTTTGGAGATTCCGCATCTGCTCAGGCAACAAGAGTCAGATTGTATAGGTTTAGAAAACGTCCACTTGATGGAACGTCAACAGACTTAACCGATTAAGAGAGTTAAAAATGCTAAAAGAAAGAAGCCAATCCTTCAAACTCCTATTCCTTGTAACAGACTTCTTCATTGCTCTTACAAGTTTTGTTTGCGCCTATGTCATTCGTTATTATCTTTCGCCGGATTCTGCTTTTCAAATTCAAACAATTGATCCCATCAATTATATAATTCTTGGAATCGTACTTGGGTTTTCTCAAGTTTTATCATTTTTATCTATCGATTTATATCATCCAAGAAGAGGATTATCTTTTTCCGATGAACTATTCGCAATTATTACCGGTGTCATATTAAACCTCCTTGTGGTATTATCTCTTTTGTTTTTCTTTCGAGGAGAAAGTTTTTCAAGATTGGTTATCGGTTACTTTGCAATATGCACAGTGATTCTAACATCATTTTCACATTATATTTTAAGATCCTTTATGCAATACTTACGCAGCAGAGGATTCAATTTAAAATCTGTTCTAATTATTGGAACAGGTAAATCCGCTATTAACTTCTCGGAAACAATCCAAAAACATTCTATCTATGGTTATACGGTAAAAGGTTTTGCAGCAGGAAAAAAGAATCTTTCTCCAAAAAAACTAAAAACAGTAACAAATACCGGAAACTTAGAATCTTATGTAAAAGATAACAACTTAGATTTAATTGTTTATGCCTTATCGCATGAAGAAGGTGATTCTCTTAAAGAAGTCATTGACATTGCTGATTTTTACGGCATCGACCTAAAAGTCATTCCGAGTTATGAAGAAATAGTGACAGCGAAAGGAAGAGTGGAAGTTTTGGATGGAATTCCCATCATATCCATTCGGAATATTCCTTTACGACTCGGATATAATCTGGTCTTAAAAAGAATTTTTGATATTTTATTCTCTTTATTTTTCATTATTTTATTTAGCCCATTTTATCTAATCATTGCTTTACTTGTGAAGTTAACAAGTAAAGGGCCAATTTTCTACAAACAAGAAAGGGTGGGGCTCGATAACAAAGTTTTTGGAATGCTAAAATTTAGATCCATGATCGTGCAAACCAAAGAAAAATCCGATACACTTTGGACAGTTAAGGATGATCCTCGTGTCACTGTCGTTGGCTCCGTTTTACGAAAACTATCATTAGATGAAACGCCTCAATTTTTCAATGTTTTGTTAGGAGATATGTCCGTTGTCGGACCAAGGCCAGAACGACCATTTTATGTAGAAAAATTTAGAAATGAACACCAACAATATATGAGACGCCACGCAGCAAAAGCAGGAATCACTGGTTGGGCACAAATTCAGGGTTTTCGTGGAGATACATCCATTGAAAAACGTATTGAAGCAGATATATTTTATATTGAGAACTGGTCTTTACTTCTCGATATAAAAATCATTTTATTAACACCGCTTAAGGCAATTATTGATAGGAATGCATACTGAGGAAATATTATGGATGAAAAAGAATTAAAAAACATTGCCAACTTGGCAAAACTTAACATTGATGATGCGGAAGTTTCTTCTATGTTAAATGACTTTTCTCGGATTGTACAATATGTAGATGAAATCAAAAATCTAGACACTTCGGCAGTCGGTGATGATGAAATCTATGAACAAATTTTTTATGAACTACGAAAGGATTTTGCTGAAAACAATCTAAAACGGGACGATTTATCAAAAATTGCACCATCTTATGAAAATGGATACATTGTAGTTCCAAAGGTAATTGAAACATGAAAGATTTAATTTTTTTAACATATTCCGAAATTAAAACAAAACTTAATGATGGATCTTTAAAATCGAGAGACTTAGTTACCGCTTATATCAATCGTATTGAAGCTACTGACAAGGTAGTAAAAGCCTTCCTTGAATTAAATAAAGAAAATATCTTAAAACAAGCGGAAGAAAGTGACAATAGAAGAAAATCGGGAAAGTTACTTTCTGAATTTGATGGAATTCCCATCGGAATCAAAGATAATATATGTATTACAGGTGAGATCACCTCTTGTTCTTCTAAAATTCTGGAAAACTTTCGTTCTCCCTATGATGCCACAGTCATTCAAAGACTCAAAGAAAAGGGTTTCGTTTTATTCCCGCGTTTGAATATGGATGAATTCGCAATGGGATCTTCAACTGAAAATAGTGCCTTTCAAACGACAAAAAATCCATTTGATACCAATCGAATTCCAGGAGGTTCTAGCGGTGGTTCGGCGGCAGCTGTGGCAGCTTCTATGTTACCAGTTTCTCTCGGTTCGGATACTGGTGGCTCCATCAGACAACCAGCCGCCCTTTGTGGTATTTGGGGTTTAAAACCTACCTATGGAAGAGTTTCTAGATATGGACTTATCGCATATGCATCTAGTCTTGACCAAATTGGTCCCTTTTCGAATGACTTACAAGGAATCTCCGACCTTATGGAGATCCTCTCAGGTCTAGACCATAAAGACCAAACTACTGCCAAAGTAACTTCATTTGAAGCAAACTCTGTTTCCTCCATTGATTGGAAAGGCAAACGAATTGGCGTGATGAAGTCAGAAGAATTCAACTTCTCACCAGATGTAAACAAACGTTATACGGATATCTTAAAAGACTTAGAATCAAAAGGGGCAACATTAGTTCCACTTGATTTTTCATTGTTAAAGTATGCCATTCCCGTTTATTATTTGATCGCAACAGCAGAATGTTCTTCAAATTTAAGCCGATTTGATGGGATTCGTTATGGATTACGAAAAGAAGGTGCTGGGAAACTAGAAGATTTATACTCTGAATCTAGAACCGAAGGATTTGGTGCTGAAGTCAAACGCCGTATATTACTTGGAACATTCTCACTCAGTTCTGGTTATTACGATGCTTATTATGGTAAAGCTCAAAAAGCAAGGGTTCTTATCCGTAAACAATATGCAGAGTTTTTTAAATCGGTAGATATTATTTTTCAACCTACATCTCCGACAACTGCATTCAAAGTAGGAGAAAAAACAAAAGATCCAATTCAAATGTATCAGGCGGATATTTTGACTACATCTGTGAACTTAGCAGGGGTTCCTGCGATCAGTTGTCCTGCGGGCCTTGATTCAAATGGTCTTCCTATTGGTTTACAGATTACATCAGAACATTTTGATGAAACAAAACTCTTAAGTTTCGCAAAATCAGTTTCGGAACTAGAATTGTGTAAGTTGGCACTTCCCCAAGAGATCGCCTAACATGGACGAGCTTACCAAAAGAGTTATCCCTTGCTTGGATATCAAAGGGGGAAGGGTCGTAAAAGGCGTACAGTTTGTAAACCTAATCGATGCTGGTGATCCTGTATCTTGCGCAGTCGCTTACGAAGAAAACAAAGCAGATGAACTTTGTTTTTTAGATATTACTGCCTCTTCTGATAAAAGAGACATTCTTCTACATTTAGTAGAACAAGTGGCAAATAAACTCTTTATTCCTTTCACGGTAGGTGGCGGAATTCGAACCGTTGAGGATGTAAAGGCTGTTTTAAACAAGGGAGCCGATAAAGTTTCCATTAATACAAGTGCCTTTCAAAATCCCAAACTACTGAAGGAATCTAGTGAAATTTATGGATCTCAGTGTATCGTCTGTGCGATTGATGTAAAATTTCATCCAGAACGCAAACGTTATGAAGTATATCTCAATGGCGGACGCTTAGAAACTGGTAGAGAAGCTTTAGATTGGGGTAAGGAAGCTTTTGAAATGGGTGCCGGCGAAATTTTACTGACTTCAATGGATAAAGATGGAACCAAAGATGGTTTTGATATCACACTGATGAAGTCTTTTACTTCCAATCTTTCCATTCCAATCATTGCATCCGGTGGTGCAGGGAATCCAGAACATATGGCAGAAGTCATCCTTCGTGGTGGTGCCGATGCCGTACTTGCCGCCTCCATTTTTCACTTCGGTGAATTTTCAATTCAAGAAACAAAACAAACAATGAAAGAGATGGGAATCAAAGTGAGATTATGATTCCGTTCCATTTTCTAGATTTTGTTTTTTTCCTCTCTCCATTTGTCATTATTGTCCTTCTTTTATTTCGTTTTCGCTCCAAACAAAAATCCACTAAAGAATACTTCCAAGCAGAAGGAAGTTTGTCTTGGTTTGTGGCAGGTACAGCAATGGTGGCCACCACGTTTGCGGCAGATACACCACTTGCTGTAACGGAAATTATACGAGGACAAGGAATTTCTGGTAATTGGATTTGGTGGTATATGGCTGTGGGTGGATTTGTCACAGTATTTTTCTTTTCCAAACTTTGGAAAAGATCCGGCGCAACGACCGATTTAGAACTAATAGGACTACGTTATAGCGGAAAAGAAGCAGATTTTTTAAGAGGATTCAAAGCCTTTGTGATTGGTTTTTTACTCAATCTTGTGATTCTCGGTTGGGTCAATTTAGCCATGTTAAAAATCATTCCAGTTTTTTTCCCGAATCTAACAAGCCCACAATTACTCATATATTTATTACTGTTTGGAGTGTTTTATACTTCGATTGCGGGACTTCGTGGAATTTCTTATATCGATGTCTTTCAGTTTTTTTTAGCATGGATAGGGTGTATCCTCTTTGCTTATTTCGCAGTAAATTTACCTTCCGTTGGTGGATTGGAAGGATTAAAACATAAGTTAGATGCAAACAAAATTTTATTCCTTCCGAATGGGAAATCGGGAACCCTTCCTTGGGATCATTTCTTAATCTTACTAACAGTACTTTGGTGGTCAAGTTGGTATCCCGGTTCGGAACCAGGCGGAGGAGGATACATAGCCCAAAGAATCCTTGCAACAAAAAATGAAAACGCTGCACTAAAAGGTTCTCTTTGGTTTGTGGTTGCCCATTATTTTGTTCGGCCTTGGCCCTGGATTCTAGTTGCTCTCGTATCGATTGTGCTTTATCCCAATCTCTCTGAAGCAGAAAGTGGGAAAGGATTCCTTATGGTACTACAAGAAGGAATGCCTAGTGGAATGATGGGTCTTATGCTAAGTGCCTTTCTTGCGGCTTATTTATCAACTTTAGCAACACATTTGAATTGGGGAGCCTCTTACCTTGTCAATGACCTATTAAAACCAATGACAAAAGTTGGTAAACCAGATTCTTATTATCTCAAAATCTCCTATGGAATCCAAATCCTAACAGCGGTTTGTTCCTTTTTTCTTGCTGTTTATGGAATGGAAACCATCAAAGGTGCTTGGGTATTTTTACTTGAGGCCTCTTCCGGGATTGGTTTTATCTTAATTGCCCGTTGGTTTTTTTGGCGTATTTCTGCATGGACAGAAATTTTGGCCTTTATCCTTTCCCCGATTTTATATTTACTTTTTGCTGTTTATCTAAAAGCAGTATTTCCATATTCTATTTTCTATACGGCAATCACTTCTAGCATCATTCTGATTCTTTCTACTTATGTTTTACCTACTACCAAACAAGATGTTTTAGTTCGATTTTATGAAACAACGAAACCTCCTTTTTTCTTTTGGAAAGGTTTATTTAAAAAAGAAAAGGAGCAAAAACAAATCATTTATCCGAATCATTTGATTGTCTCTTTTTTAGGGACTATTTCCGGTCTTTGTTTTGTATTTGGGGGATTATATTCGATCCAATGTTTGGTTTGGAAAGAAGGAGAAATTTTGATTGGTTTACCGACCTTTCTTTTAGGATTCTTTGGCTTATATTTTTCAATCCAATCGTTACAAGAAAAAACTTAAAAATCTTTCACGAATCTAATTTAATAAGGGGAATTTCTGATTTCAGATATCACTGACATAAATAGATTTCTGCTTTTCGTATCATCAACATTTTTTGTTTGGAAGGCCATCATGGAATGGTCAACGTCTGCCACTTGGATCTGTTTGTAGGATAAATTCCCAAGTAAAGCACTATTGATGGGTACAATCCCATCAGACTGCGTAAAACTAGCGTTATTCAAAATGGAACAACCTGCCTTGTAATATTCGGCTTCTCCGACATTACAATCACTCATCACTCCGGCAAAACTCACAAATCTTCCATTCAAACCGGAACTTAAATAGGATTGATTCAAAGCATCTAAAACCGGATTGTTTGCTCCCGCCAAATTAGTTTGCCCTACGCCTTGGTTGGTATGACCAAGCTCCGAACCACCTTGCGTTCCCACAAGATAACTTCCTAACTCATTTAAAAAGGGATTACTGTTTAAAAAACTGGGAGTAGCAAATGGGGATCCAAATTGAGGACTTGCTAAGGTTACTACCAAACGAACAAAAGGTAAAAATCCGTTTTCTGGTGCCAAAGCCATCCGAGTCACTAGTCCTCCCATTGAATGTGCTACTATATATACTTGGTCAGAATCTGAAAACTGAGAACGTAGAGTAGAGTGAAATTGCCTTCCATTCACTAGAATACTATTGGATGTTCGGTAAGTGTAAAGATAAAGATCAAACTCACTAATGGCAGACTCCCTTCCTTCCTGGAAATGAATCATTCCGTTGGAAAAAGTATTTTTTATATTCTGGATCTTTTTTTCGTCGTTTGTAACAGGATCAGAATCTCTTTCTGCTGGATTCCAACCATGAATAAAAATTATCTTTTTTTTGCCGGTCTTTGCAAAATAATCAGATGATACAAATTGCGCATCAGACAAATTTCTAGAGAATCCAGGAACAAAACCAAAAAGTTTTTGGTTTGGATTTTGCATAAGACCAAGCCAAGCGAGAAGTAACAATTCGTAGTTCTTTTTCTTTTCAGAAACAAATTCCTTTCTATAAAAATCATAAATGCAAGATTGGAATACAAAAATCCCAATGAAGAAAAATACGAAAGTCGATAGTTTATTTCGCCTAACGCGAAACATTTTGTATCCTATCTAAAGTAATTCCGCAAGCAACCACAACATTCAAAGAAGTGACAGATCCAAAAAGTGGAATCCTTGCTACATAATCTGCTTCTTCCAAAAGCAAACGTTTCACACCTTCCCCTTCATTTCCCATAATGACAGCCATCTGCGATGCCTCAGGTAAAGTTTCCCAAATGGATTCTTCTCCTTCCTCATCCGTTGCAAGAATCCAATATTCGTTCTTTTTCAAAAACTCCATTCCATGCATAAGATTGGCAACTCGATAAATCTGTAAGTGGTGGACCGCTCCGGCAGAAACCTTTTCCACAACAGGAGTAATAGGGGAAGTATCCCTATCAGACATTAATACATGTTTTACTCCCATACATTCGGCGGTTCTCAAAATATTTCCTAAGTTTCCTGGGTCTTGTATCCTATCTAAAATTAAAATAGGACCTTCCCCTGCTTCAACGTTTTGTTTAAAATTCTCAAAACTTAATGAAGAAAAAGCTTTCTGTTTGGTTCGAATGATTACATAACCTTGGTGATTTTTATCTGAGGCAATCCGATCTAGTTCTCGAGTAGATGTAGTTGTAAATTTAACTGAATTAGGAAGGTAACTTCGGATTCTTTGTTTTTCCTCATTTCCAAGTGAATCTTTAATGATGACTTCACGAATGGTTTTAATCCCTCGTTCGGGAGCCATTTGATCTAAGGATTCCAAAAATTCAAAAAAATTACGTTTTCCAAAAAGGATTTCTACTGGGCTTTTTTCCATGTGGTTTTTCCATCTTTTGTATCAGCAAGAACTATCCCTTTTTCTTCCAATTCTTTACGAATTCTGTCTGCAGAAGAGAAATCTTTATTTTGTTTGGCCGTCTTTCTTATTGCAATCTGCTCTAAGATCCATTCTTCCGAAAGTCCGTCCAAATCCTGACTTTGTTTTTTAAACTGAAATACAGCAAATAGTTCATTGATTTTAAAAAACAAATGAGCTATTTCCTTTAAATACAGAGTATCAATGTTTGAAACATGAGAATCCAAATATTGGTTCACAATGCGAACAAGTTCAAATACAGAAGCAAGAGCCTTCGGAACATTCAAATCGTCAGCCAAAGAATTCATAAATTCCAAATTTATATTTTGTAAATCTAAAGCAGAAAATTGGAATTCTTCAAACTTTTCGGGAACAGTATCCCATAAATTTCCCACTTCTAATACGCGGTAAATCGTATTCTGAATTCGTTCCATAGCAATTTTTGATTCTTCCAATTTGCCAAGAGAAAAGTTCAACTTACTTCTGTAATGTGCAGAAATCAAATGATAACGAATTGAATTCGGATCGTATCCTTTCTCTAAAATATCTCGCAAAGTGTAAAAGTTACCTTTGCTTTTTGACATTTTTTCACCATCAACTAACAAATGCTCGCAGTGAAGCCATGTTCCAACAAATTCCTCATTTGGGTAGGCACCAAGGCTTTGAGCCGCCTCATTCTCATGATGAGGGAAGAGGAGGTCAATACCTCCCGTATGAATATCAACACCAGAACCATAAACCTTTCGAATCATTGCTGAACATTCTAAATGCCAACCAGGACGTCCGTTTCCAATCCGAGTATGCCAACATTTTTCTTCTTCACTCTTTTGATTTTTCCATAGGACAAAATCTCTTACGTCGTCCTTTTCGTATTCATCAGCATCATAACGAACCCCTGCCTTCATACCAGAAACATCAATTTTAGATAGTTCCCCGTATCGACTAAATTTCTGGATCGAAAAGTATAAGTTTCCATCTTTTTCGTAAACAAGTCCATTGGAACTCAATGTTTCCACAAGTCCAACCATTGCGTCAATGGATTCAGTGGCTTTCGGGTAATGTTCTAATTTCTGAACATGGAGAGTTTCTAAATCTTTAAAAAAAGCCTCTGTCCAAGGTTTTGTGAATTCTTCTACACTTATTTTTCTTTTTATTGATTCGTTTATAATTTTATCATCTATGTCAGTGATATTCATTGACTGATTCAGCTTATAACCACCTAACAAAAGAGAGCGCCGAAGAACATCTACGAACAAAAAAGATCGAATATTTCCAATATGGGCAAAGTTATAAACCGTTGGCCCACACGAGTAAATGGTCACATTAGAAGGATCTTTTGGTAAAAATTTTTCTTTTTTACCCGATTTTGAATTTTGAAATACAAAAGGAACAACTGTCATAAGGCAAAAATTTCTTTAACAAACTCAAGGTTGGCTTGAGGTTGTTTATCTTTTCCTGCTTCGTTTCCTTCTGTAGGATACAACTGCATTCGTTTATCGCAATTCATATGATTAAACAAAGCAAATGTAGATTTTGGATGGGAAATCACATCTTCCATACCACAAGAGAATAGTGCCGGAATCTTTATTTTTTTTGCAAAGTTTAATGCATCAAAATAAGCAAGTTCCTTTTTATAATCTATTTTTTTAGTAGCTCTCTTTTCCAAAAAAGGTGTAAGCTCTCTCACCCAAGGATTTCCTTTTAAAGAAATCTGGTCTTTGTCTATATAACAAAAGGAAGGTGTTTCTAAAATGAGTCCTTTAATTCTATCTGAGTAAGCTGCTCCAAAGACAGAAAGTGCGGATCCTAATGACTTCCCATGCAAAATAATTTGATCACCATCAATTCCATCGGTTAAACGTAAAAATTCAATCGTACGAATTACATCTAAATAAAGTTTACGCATATAAAACTCTTCTTTTTGGTCGAGACCATACGCAAAATAATTAGGAGTCCAGCCAATTGGTGCTTTTCCTGTAACCGGATCAATGGGTGCATGAATCATTTCTTCACCATGACCACGTAAGGTGAGATGTAGCTGTGCCACTCCCAAATCAGAATACCCTTTTTGAATTTCTTCTGGAAGCGCTAAATAATCATGAAAATAAACAATGACTGGCCTGTTTCCCCTTTTTCTAGGGATAGCCAATTTCCCATGTAACACATGATTGCCGATACTTTGAAAACTCACATCGTTCAGTGATTCCCAAATAAAAGAACCTTTCAGAACGGTTTTATAACTGGCTTTGATGGGAACTTTTTTTAATTCGGAAATTCCTTCTTTCCAAAAACTATCTAAATCCGAAGGAGGATCAAGTTTTGGAACCGTCTGGAAACATTCATCAAAACTAACGGTTTGAGGCATGGGAATCCAACTTAGGTGAAAACTGATTTAAAAAACTATACATAGTTTGTAAAAGAAGAACTGAAATTGTCATTGGACCAACTCCACCAGGTACTGGCGTATAATAAGAAGCTTTGTCTTTTACTTTGGAAATTTCAATATCTCCTACATTGCCAACATTATAGCCAGCATCCAAAACCACTGCTCCTTCCTTAATCCAATCAGCCTTTATGAACTCAGGTTTTCCAACTGCACCTACCACAATGTCTGCTTGTTTCACAAGGTCAGGTAAATTTTTAGTTTTCGAATGACATAAAGTAACTGTAGCGTTTAAATTTGTGAGCATAATTGCCATAGGTTTTCCAAGAATAGGAGAACGTCCAACAACGACTGCATGTTTACCAGTTACATCAATTCCATATTCTTGAAGGAGTAAAACCATTCCATAAGGAGTACACGGATAATATGCTTCACTATTCATAGAAAGTTTTCCAAAGGAAATGGTAGTCACACCATCCACATCCTTCTCTAAAGCAATTTCATCAAAACACAAACGTTCATCAATTTGGTGCGGTACTGGATGTTGTAAAAGAATTCCATGAACTGAATTATCTGCATTCAGTTTTTTAATTTCGGCTAACAGCTCTTCTGTGGTTGTTTCTTCTTTCATCCGAACATACCGAGAACCCATTCCCACTTTTTCGCAGGCTTTTACTTTCATGTTCACATAAGTTTCCGATGCAGGGTTATCCCCAACAAGGATGGTGGCAAGAGTGGGAACCCCTTTGCCTTCGGATTTTGCTTTCGCTAATGTTTCTGCGATTCGATTTCGAATTTTTTCGGAAATCGCTTTACCGTCTAATAGGATGCTAGATTTCATTCTGTAAGTTCAAATTTTCAGAGAAAATTGAACTGGCAAACAGAAAAAACCATCAATGATTCCAAGTTTAGATCCATCAAAATCCAATTCTCATCCCACTTCCACTCATAGCTTCCAAGGTTGGGTCCAAGGACTCCGAGGAAATAACCATGTCCAATTCCTCCAACTCCGCTCCGAGGGAAAAATCTTCCAAGTGGTAGCAGAAAAAGAATTTTTAGGGGAAGATATCTTCAAACAGGTCAAAGGCCTTCCTCAGGAAACCTCACTTGTGGTAGAGGGTATTTTACAAGAGAATGCCAAGGCACCGGGCGGAAAGGAATTGTTTTTACACGCTTTATCCATAGTAGGTGAGTCCGACCAATACCCGATCACTCCGAAAGAACATGGACCCGATTTTTTACACAATCATAGACATTTATGGTTACGTTCCAAACGCCAACTTGCCATCCAAAGAGTGCGATCCGAATTGTCCTTTGCCATCAGAGAATTCTTTCGTAATGACGGATACACCCTCATCGACACACCCATTCTCACAGGCTCCATTGGCGAATCAGCCGGAACTCTTTTTTCCACAGAATATTTCGATTTAGGACAGGCTTATCTGGCCCAAACGGGACAATTGTATTTAGAAACGGCAGCCTTTGCTCACTCGAAAGTCTACTGTTTTGGCCCCACATTTCGTGCAGAGAAAAGCAAAACAAGAAGGCACTTAACAGAATTCTGGATGTTGGAAGCGGAAACTGCCTTTCTTGGCCAAGATGGAAATTTAGACCTACAAGAACGATTTGTAAAAACAGTCCTAAAGACCACCATCGAACGCACCTTAGAAGATCTAAAGGTTTTGGACAGGGATCCCGCGCCTCTTTTAGAACAACTGGCAAAAACCTTCCCTCGTGTCGATTATGGAGAAGCCATCCAAATTTTACAAACCGCCGGCGAAGAGATCACTTGGGGAGAAGATATCAATTCCGATAGAGAACAAATTCTCACAACTCATTTTGGAACAGCAATATTTATCCAAAATTTTCCACGTTCCATCAAGGCCTTTTATATGAAACAAAATCCAAACGATCCGAAAACCGTCCTCTCTGCAGACCTCATTGCACCTGATGGCATCGGAGAGATCATCGGAGGTTCGGAAAGGGAAGAATCTTACGAAAAAATTGTGGAACGGCTCAAAGAAGAGGAGTTACCTCCAGAGGATTATTCTTGGTATTTGGACCTTCGTAAATATGGCTCTGTCCCACATTCTGGATTTGGAATGGGTTTAGAGAGGGTGATTGCTTGGATTTGTGGTTTATCCCATATTCGGGAATGCATTCCATTCCCAAGGATGATTTACAGACTGAGTCCCTAATTTTTCTTAAAGGAAATTTTGCTCATAATCCGATCCTTTAAAGGAAAGAGAGGATTCTTATGGCACAACAAGCAACCCAAGTTTTAACCACATCCATCGAAAAGGAAGCTTGGGATCTTTATGAAGTAGGATCAAACGAAGATGTTGTAGTTCTTGCAAAACGTCATCCTGAGAACTTTTATATCCAACACCTTGGTTATTTAGCCCTTTATGAACTTACTGGAAGAGTGACCATTACACCTCCAAAGGGAATCTCAAACCTAGCCCCGCTAGTCGAAGCCATTCAAAACTATGAAATGGGAAAAACTAGTGAAGCAAGTAAGAGTTTAAACCTTTATTTTATTACACAAACCAATCCTCTTTGTTTCCCAATCATACAAACTGCAATCAAAATCTACTTTAAAGCAGAAGCATATGAGGAAGCGAATTCGGTAATCACTCGTTTTAAGAAGCAGTGGAATGATAATTCCTTTATTAAAGAGGAACTAATTTGCACTTATTACTTAAAAAGATATGATGAAGTGATCAAAGTTTTTCGTGACAATATGAAATTGTTGAACGATTCAGACATTCATAAGCTGGTCGGTATGGCACTTTTGTTTTTAGATCGCCATAAAGAAGCAAATTTAATTTTTGAAAACATTCCTGGTAAATTAAATCTTCCAAGTTTTGATGAAAAGAGAAAGATGTATGATTCTGTTTATAAAAAGATCTCTGAATTAGAGGCAAAAACAAGTTCACTAAATCATAAAGATTTAGAAGATATGG
Source organism: Leptospira soteropolitanensis (assembly GCF_026151655.1). Classification (GTDB taxonomy): domain Bacteria; phylum Spirochaetota; class Leptospiria; order Leptospirales; family Leptospiraceae; genus Leptospira_A; species Leptospira_A soteropolitanensis. Next base: position 232,128 of record NZ_JAMQPN010000002.1, read on the forward strand.
GTTTTGCTTACCTTTTTCACGGCGATTATGTAAAAGCAGAAAAGATGTTTTTATCTCTTACTGAGAAACTAAAATCAAAACTCTGCAACGTGTAAGATTTTTCCTAGATTCGGGGTGGCTAAGAAATTTGGCTGCCTCATCCGTCGGAATCACAAGATCTGTTTGATTTTTCCCTGCGGTACCTAGTGCCAAAACAAAGTAAGGATTTTTTCCGACTTTAGCTTCAACACCTTTCCCTGTTTGGTCTTCCTTATAAACAATATAGCCAGTTTCAATCGCGTAAGCTTCTTTCACATATAACGGAGAATAAATATCAAGTCCACGGTCGGTTTGTATTTTTGGATACAATGCTTTTTTTAGATTCAGATGACGTGCATCTATAACGAGACCGGAAAACTCGACAGGAACCACTTCTTCACTAAACTCAGGTATAGACTCTCTACCATATTCAATAGGAATATGAGAAAGAATTCCTTCTTTACCTTTCAGAGTCAAACTGGCCTTTGCTTCTAATACATTTTTAATAAATTGGAAATCATATTCTTCTTTTTCAGAACCAATATACGAATTTAGACGAAGTCTTGCCTGTGGATTTACTTGGGTGTATTCATAAACCGTATAATCCGCGTTAAATAAAATTGATTCTAACCTTTGGCTTAAACGGATCTTAAGTTTTTCTTTCGCTTTTTTCCGAGCTAGAGAATGAGCTTTCCCTTGGCTTGTGGCAGTATTTTTTCCTGAGAACTCAGGATCATCTTCATCAAAAACAATTTTTGGGATGGTTTCTTTGACTGAAGACGAAATCAAAAGATTAGTCCAATTAACCACAGAAGAATAGATATCTTTATCTTCAATGGGTTTTGAACCCAAAGAAACACCCCAACATAATACAAAAAGAAGATAGATTCGTTTCATAATTAAGACTTCGGCAAAAGTTGGAATTTTCTTTCCAATTCGTTAAATTCAGTTATGAGCGGAACTCCCTTCGGTAAACTTTGCAACACGTTTTTTCCATAAGACTTCGTATGGACTCTTGGATCAAGGATACTCACCATTCCCGTATCCGATTGAGAACGAATGAGGCGACCAAATCCCTGCCGCAAAAGCAAACAAGTTTTGGGAACCTGCATCTCCCAAAAAGGACTTTTCCCCTTTTTTTCCATATCTTCCATTTTGGCTTGTAATACTGGTTCTGTTGGTACTTGGAAAGGAAGTTTTGTCACAATGACATTACGAAGTTTGTCACCCTTAATATCCACACCTTGCCAAAAACTGGAAACTCCGAAAAGAACACTTTTTTCTGTAGCAAGAAACTCGCGTTTGGCGGCAATCGGACCAAGTTCTGTTTGCGAGAATATGGGATAGGGAACTTGGTTCCTTAACTCTTCGTAAAGTTCCGTTAATAATTTATTGGACGTAAATAATACAAAAGCATCGCCTTCTGAAAGTTTCAAAAGGCGAGTGATCCAATAAGATAAATCCGATTTATTCCTTCTGGGATCTTGGACAGGATCAGCAACTTGCTTTGGGACAAAAAGGAGAGAGTGAGTGTTATAAGCAAATGGAGAAGCTAAAGTTTTTGTTTTTACTTCTGAGATACCAACTTCTTTTAGAAAATATTGGAAGTTACCAGCCGTTGGAGAGAGGGTAGCCGAAGTCATCACAACAGAATCCATATTGGGAAATAAGGAATTGGCTAAAATCTCATCTGTATTTTTCGGTTGGGAAAAAAGATAATAAAAAGGATCCTTGGCCGACTGTGGTGGAGGTTCAATCCAAAACACCAAATTAAGATTGGTTTTTAATCGAAAGTCGTTTAGGAATGAAGAGGCTTTTTTTAAGTTTCCGGAAACCATCTCTAAACCTAGAGCCATTTCTTTTTCTTCCATATCTTCGCTATCTTTTTTATATTTAGAAAGTAAACTTTCTAATTGAGAAGCAAGATCTGCCAATGTATCTTCTAAAGCACCATTATCTAATTTAATACGCTCTGTATGACGTGTAGAAAACTGGTTGAATTGTAATGGAATCGCAGAAAGCAACATACGAAAAAAATCATTCGCATAACCAATAGAAGCTTCTATTGATTTGATTATTTTTTCACTGTTTTTCAGTTTTAAAACCAGTCCGGTTCGTTTTTCCGGAAAATAAAGATAATGGAGGAGATTTATCAATAGATCATAACGAATCTCAGAACCAAAAGCGCGTCCCACAATTTCAGGAAACGCATGAGCTTCATCAATCACGAGTTGCGAAAAAGAGGGAAGTATTTTAAAATCGCCCGCAAGATGGCTCGCTAACAAATGGTGGTTAACAATTAATATATTAGCTTTTTTCCATTTTTCTTTTTCTAGAAAGTAATAAGAAGAACTAAAGTTAGGGCAGTTCCTCCCCAAACAATTGTCAGACTCCCTTGCTACAGAGTTCCAAAAAGAATTTGATAAAAACCCGTCATACTCGGCACGGATCCCAGCAGTAGTTTGTTTTTCCCAATTGACAAAGTATTGGATGGAAGATTCCATTTCGGGACCAAAATCACCCCGTTCCATCACACGGTTATACTTACGTTTGCAAAGGTAATTGTTTGCACCCAGTGCAACCATTGCATTGACAGGGGCACCAAGTGCTTCAGAAACAAGCGGGATATCTTTATATAATAATTGATCCTGTAAGGCTTTTGTTTCTGTAGATACGACCACAGTGCATTCATTTTCAAGAGAGAATAGGGCACTAGGAATTAAATAAGCAAGAGACTTTCCTACACCCGTACCTGCTTCAATGGCCCAATGAGAACCAGTGTTAAAAGCCGATTCAATGGATGTAGACATATCCATCTGTTCTTTTCTAGCTTCATAATCCTTCCAAAGTTTTGGAAGTTGTTTTGTGAAAACGGTTTGAACGTCCAATCGTTAATGCCTATTGCGAAAAAGAAGAATGATACAAACAACGGTTAAACTGATTACAGAAAGTAGGGAGACAGTCATAATGAGTATCCCCTGCCAATTGAGTTCTCCAGAAGAATTCATAGGACAACCTTTTCCTTTTTCTCTCGAAGTGCTTTGGACACCAAAAAATATATAAAACCATAAATCAAAACAAGTCCTATAACAACAGAACGAGCAACAATAGCTTTTGTTTTCGCATCTTCCACATTTTGGCCTTTATTTTCTGCAAGTAAACCCATAACTTCAGGATTCATTTTATCTAAATATTCAGGCAAATTCATATAACAAAAAGAAACAAAGATAAATAGTAAAAACCAAGGGGTTATATATTTTAAAACAAATTGAATGGATTTAGGAAAGGGGATGAGACTTCCTTCATTGGCATCCTTTACCCCTTTTTCAACACCAATTTTAAATACAAATATAAAGATTTGGATGGAAGCCAAAATATAAATCATAATGGTTCCAATGTAAAAATCAGCAATATCAAGTGCGGCAAAATCTTTATTAAAATAAATAATAGGAAGGCACAATGCAAAAGTAAATAGAAACAACAATAAAGAAGATTTTCTCCTGCCAATGCGAAATCCCTCTTCCAAAAAAAGAATTCCAGGCTGCAACATAGTTACAGAGGAAGTAATCGCTGCCAGAAAAAGAACAAGAAACCACAAACCGCCAAAAAAATTCCCACCTGGCATCATTCCAAATACAGAGGGAAGTGCAATAAACCCCATTCCAAAGGTTCCGAACGATGTGGCTTGCATTCCTAAAAATAAAAAGGCAACGGGAATGGTAATCATCCCACCAAACACAACTTCTGCGAACTCATTTAAGGAAGCAGAAGACAAACTCGATAAAACAACATCATCTTTTCTCTTTAAAAAACTAGAAAACACAAGAGCAATCCCAAATCCAGTCGATAAGGAAAAGAAAATTTGGCCGGCAGCACTGATCCATACCTTAGGTTGGGTTAGTTTTGACCAATCTGGGTTCCACATTACCGCAAGACCTGACTCGATTCCAGGAATGGTCAAAACCCGAACGAGGATGATTGTTGCACAAATTCCCATCAGTGGCATAGCCACTTTGGCAAAAGCCTCAAGGCCTTTGGAAAGTCCCCGGTATACGAGTAAAAAATTAAATAAAACACAAAGGAGAAAAAAAACAATAATCGGTGATTGGAAACTAGACCCGTTTGCTTCGGCTCCCGTTAGGTGCAAAAAGAAAGCAGAAGACTGAATTGTCATCTCCTCCTGGGTAGATCCTACAAGTGACATTTGGCCTGTCAGAAAGTAATAAGCATAAGCTAAACACCAAGACTCTATGAATACATAATAAACATAGATCATGACCGGAATCATCACACCGATACTTCCAGATAACTTTAAAGGGAAACCTTTCAGATACTCGCGAAAAATAAATGGAGTACTATGCCCGTGTTTGCCACCCATCCGACCCATTGTCCATTCCGCCAAACAAACAGGAATTCCAAGAATTAGAAAACTGATGATGTAGGGAACCATAAAGGCGCCACCACCGTTTTGTGCTGCTTGTCCAGGGAATCGTAAAAAATTCCCAAGTCCAATGGCACCGCTGGCAACAGCCAATATCAAACCGATACGACTGGCCCAACCATCGTGGTTTTCCACTTGTCTCTCTTGCATCAGGGACTATTGAAAGTATTAGGAATTATGTGACAAAATCTTTTTGTAGAAGATTGAGAAAAAGCAAGGTTTTGACACCTTGCTTTGTTGTTTTTCAAATTAGCCGAGAAATAGCTCGTTTTTTTCCATTTTCAGAACTTTAGAAACCAGATTCTTAAAATCTTCTGGTGGTTCTAAAAGTCCAAGTTCTACTTTTGACAAAAACGGAGTGGAAACCTTCAATTTCTTTGCGAAATCGTATTGTTTAATTCCTAACTCACGTCGAACTGCCCAAAGTTTGTTTTTCAATCCATTGGAAAACTCAGGGTAGATGTCTTCCACAGCGCTATCGTTGAAGAGTTTGTCAACGGACGTTTTGAGATATTTAGCACAAGATGACTTAAATTTTTCAGTCGGATCTTGGGCACCTGTCTCAATTTTGGATAGGTAACTTGGAGAAACTCCCAGCGCCCTTGCCATATCGTATTGTTTGATACCTCTCTTCTTTCGAAGCATGTAAATGTGATTGTTCATTTATCCCCCCCTAACAGTCAAAATATGTCAAATATGGCAAAATTCAATAAAAAAATTTTGCCATATTTTAAATCTTGAACGGAGATTTTCCTTATAGTGTAACTTCTTTTAGTCGATCAGCAGCAATCACTAAATTATAGGTAGTTTTTAAACCAGAAACTTTTTGCTCAATAAAGGAATTCCTTTGAGCACCTTCCATTTCCGATTTGATTCTCTCGCGGACTGCTGCGTAAGGCTTAGGAATGCGGTTTTGAGGGTTTTTAGGATCTGGATCAGCATAAGCATACATTTTTCCAGCTTCATAAGCATCTCTCATTTGTGCTTCCGTAACAGTTACTGGAATTGCCTTGATTTCATCTTGAAGTGATTTTAACGCCAATGAAACTTTCATTTTATCCATTTGCATCAAATACCCAATTTCAGATCCAACATCTTGAACTCGGTCAGAAGTTTCTGCAATTTTTCCTTGGAGGATAGTAGATTGGAATAAATTGAGCATATCCCAAGTTTTTGATTTTTCATCCTTATATTCTTGTTTCAAAACATTGGGAATGGCTTCAAATTCCAGAGTCAAATCTTTCCAAGTGTAATTTTTTCCCTCTCGATTCGAATATAGAGAATAGTCTGGAGTAAAGATTTTAGGATCGATGTCATTCGGACCTGTAAAACGAGGAAGGTTTGCTACAGTGATTCCACTTTCCTCAGTAATCTTTTTTAGTTCTTTTTGATACAATCCTTGTTCGTATTCTTTCATTGTATGAGAAGCAAATTGGCCGGCTTTGTCTGCAGACTCACCTTCTGTAAAATAAGCAACAGAGGCCTTAGATTCTTGATCTTCGTGAGTTTTTCCGTACTCAGTTGCTTCTTTTTTAAATTCATCAAAGATAGAAGTGAAGTATTTTCTTAGCCTTTCTGGGTGGACTTTTTCTGTTCCAGTGGAACGAACGACATAAGCAATCCTTCCTTCTCCAGCTTTTGCATAAGAAATAAATGTACCTTTTTTAGCCTTTTTTACTTCTGCTAAGATATCTTCCAAAGGAGTCTCTGCACAATTTGTGCAAAATGGTTCCAATTTTCCAGCAATGGGTCTTCTCGTGATATCATCAGTCACTTTGGATATTTCTTCCGCAATTTCTTTATCCGATAAAGAATTAAGTTTGTTCGCCAATTCTTCCGCTTTTTTTAGATTAGTGGCTTCATCTTCACCACGAACAAGTGCTAATTGAAGATTTACAAACTCTAAAGGTTTTTCTTTTAAACCAATTTTTACATATTCACGCATATAAACGTTTAGTTTCAAAAATTGGTTCACTAGCGATTCTATTTTTTGAACATCTTCTTCCGCTACTTTTTTGGAAGAAATTGCATCTTTGAGTAAAATTTTCTCTAAAGCGATACTCTCTAAAATTTTTGCTTGGATATCGGCACTGATTGGTTGCGGTTCCGTATTGCCTCTTTTAGAAGCCTCAATCACAAAGTTCATTTCTTTGCGAGTGACTGTGCCACCATCGAACGTCGCCAGGATTTCAGAATCCTTGGAGCAATTCAAAATTGGTATGAGTATCAATCCGAGTGAAACACTCAGAGAGAGATATTTTTTTAGATTCATTGGATTTCCTTGTCTATTTTTCAGTGTTATTCAATATTTGCGAATGGGTTTTTCCGACTTTTTAGGTTCGGGAGCTGGGGGAGGAGTTGGGGATTTACTTTCAGAAGTTACTGCAGTTTTTTTTGTCACGGACTCGGTACTCGAAACATTTAATTTAAGGATTTCCGATTTCTGATCCTCTAACTTATTCATCTCCGATAAAAAAGTTTCTTTAAGGATGGGGGAATATTCCCTGTCCGAGGCAAGTCGATCGGTTAATTTTTTAAGTTCCACGACATCCCGATCCAACTCTTCCAGTTTTTTGTATAAATGGGCAACAGTTACCTTCAAACACCACTCCTTCCAAAAGTTTTATTTACTTGCAATAGAGTGCAAGAATGAAATAAGAAAAATAGCAATTTTTATGAGCCTAGATGATTTAGTAGTTTCCACGGAAAAAATAGACACTGTGTATGTGACCAAATTACAGGGGAACCTAAACAACTTTACTTCGGAGAAGTGCATCAAATCTGTGCTCAATTCCTTAAAACATGGATCCGTTATCTTAGATCTCGAGGAATTGAATATGGTCACCACTCAAGGAATCATCGCTTTCAAAACCCTCAGTGAAGAGGCTTTCCTTCACAAACACAAAATCATCTTAATCAATCTGCCGTTAAGTGTTAGACAAGCATTTTTAATGGCAGGCGTTCGTAATTTATTTCCCATAGCAAACAATGAAGAGGCCGCATTTAAAATGGCTTCGAGACCCAGTAGGTAAACCGTGAATTCAGGATTTAATTTTTTTCGTAAAATCTGGCATGTGCTCGGACTCATCATCCCTGTGACTCTATTTTTTGATGCCTTCCAAGATGCCTTCGGACTCGTGTATGCGACTCGTGCCATACTTGTTACATTACTTGCTCTTTTCCTTCTTGGACTGTTTATTTTAGAATTGGTACGTCTAAGCCATACCGGATTTGAAAACTTCTTTTATAAATACTTTGGGTTCTTAATGAAAGAATCGGAAAGAAAAAGATTCAATGGAACGGTTCCTTATTTTTTTGCCAACTTCCTCGTGGTATTGTTTTTCCCCGCAGAAGTAGCCATTCTTTCCATTTTGTTTTTAGTGATTGGGGATCCCTTTGCGGCTTACGTCGGAAGTAAGTATGGAAAACATAGATTCTATAATGGGAAATCTCTCGAGGGAATCATTGGGTTTTTAGTCCCAGCCTTTTTATTTTCAGTTTTAGCACTTTTACTTATCACAAAATCTCATCCAGGCAGTTTCCTTGCCATCTTGGACAACCAGGGAGAACTTCTCTGGACGCCGATATATCTTGTGTTTTTTTCGGTGATTGCTGCTTGTGTGACTGAGTTTTTTGCAAATACAACTGCCAAGGGACTTGTGGATGATAACCTGCTCATTCCGATTGTTGGTGCAGTGGTTCTATCCGTTTTATCCTTATTATATTTGGATTATACACCAATGGACTTTTTCTTCGACCCAAAGGCGCTTTACATTCAAAAATAATTTGAGAATCCAATGGCTTTTCGTGATACAAAAACGGAGCGCCAGAAAAAATTTAAATAAACCTTTTAGCCAAAACCAAAAAGGTATTATTTCCAGCGAAGTTCGACTACTCTTTGTTTCGTAATTGGTTCCATTCCAGGTACCATCACCTTATATTCCAAAGATATGGGTCCTAAGTCCTCTAATCGAAAAGGGGACTTCTCTATTCCTTTATGTCGGAACTCTTCTTTCAAAAGGGCCCCTAAATAATGAAAGGAAACAACTATGCTGTTTTGGAATAAATTCCCTTCCATCCGTTCCGAAGAGTTTCCATATTTTAAGTACGCTACATAACCAGAACGAAACGTCTCTTTTCCAAGTCCATTGTAAGGTTTGGAAAGTACCAATCGAAACCCGGGTGTCTCTCTTGCCGTAAAATACAAAAAATTTCCAAAATCTTCAAAGGAGGGATTTACTTTTTTGAATAATTTTTGATCCAGATAAATCACATCTTTCTCTGTTTTGGGTTCTGTACAATCTAAAGGTTCATTAAAATTATCACAGAATTGAAATGAGTTCGTTTCTAACCCGCCGCATCCTAAAATCAAAAAACAGAAAACCAGATTTAAAATTCTAGCTTTTCTATTGGTGAAAATTTGAGAAATAGATGTTGGATTAGGATTTGAATTTATTAAATTCATAGGATTCCCTTAGAGTGTTAAAAAAATAACTTACCTCTCTTTCTCGGAAGTAGTTTTGGGCCGATTCAGCTACCACCAATTGGCTTCTGGAAAAAAAATAGACTGTTTCTCCATAAACACCTTGGAATAAGTATGTCCGATGGAAATCATCCTTTGATTTCGCAATGATGATGTTATGCGAAGTAACGTATCCCGGAATAAGAAGCACACTCTGGTCTTTTTTTTGTAATAGATTTTGGAATTCTAAACATTCTTTCTTTTTTTCTACTAATTCTTCCCTATGAATTCTTTGTTTAAAAGAAAGGACTTTTGTAAATCTTCCTGGATAGGCAAATTCCCTTTCTGTTTCATCAGGAGTCCATTTGGAAAGTAAAACAGATTCATAGAGGATTTTAGAAAACCGTTTCTCTGCCATCGCCTTCAGTTCAAAAAGAATGTCTTCCTCTTGGTAGGAAAGAATGACAAAAAACGATGCGCCAGGCGGCCTTTCTAAAATCTCTTGTGGCATTTGGTTACTCTTCTGTCACTCCCGTAATGGTAAATCCATCGAGTAACATATAGGGAACAAAAGACGATTCACCCAGAAGTTCTCCTTCCTTGGAGATTGCTTCGATTTGGTTTAATGCTTCAAATGCATTCCCCACAATTTGTACCTCTCGGACGGGGACTTTCTCTCCATTTTCCAAAAGGTATCCCCCTTTGATCACTCCCGAAAAATCACCGGAGGCTCCATCTTTAGTTCCCGAAATTCGGTTCACAAATAACGTTTTTCCCGGGAGTTTGAAAAACTCATCCTTAGAGGATATGCCTGGTGCAATCTGGAGTTGTTTTGGGCCACAACCAGGGAGACTTTGGGCTCCACCGCTCGCAGACCCATTGGATTTTGGAAGGCCTGCTTTTTTCGCTTCATATGTATTGTAGAAGTAGGTATTTAAAACTCCCTCTGTTAGGACTGATTTTTTTGAAGTTGGAAGGCCTTCGCGGTCAAATCCAGTTGAACCCATCAAACTATTGTTCGTTGGATCATCCCAAATGGAAAGTAAAGAAGAGGCAACTTTTTTGCCGAGTTTATCTGCCATTTTTGATTTTCCTTTCCGGAGACTGGTTCCATTTAAAGAACCAACAAAAAGTCCGAGAAAAAATGAATACACAGCATCGGGGGGAAGTAAAACCTTTCCTTGGAATCCAGAGATGGGTTTGGAATAGAGCGCTCCCATACATTTGTCTCCAAAATTCATAAAGGCCTTTTTCCACAGAGTTTGGAATTGGTTTTTGTCAAACCCACTGGCAGAATCATAATCAAAACTTCCGACTAAATCCCCATCCACACCCATTCCCATCACCGAAGCAGAAAGTTCTGCACCCAGTTCATGGGCCATCACTCCCTTGGAAGAAACGATGAGTTTGTAACCCTTGCTAATCGAAAAATCTCCCGAGTCAATATTGACCTTGGAATACAAATCATTTCTCCAACTAAGAGCTTCTTTTGCAGTATTGACTAAATCCTCAATTCCCATTGTATCTAAGGATTCATCATATTGATTGAAATGATTCGAAATGGATTCTGGTTCCGGAAGTCCCAAATCAAAATCTGGCGTGGATTGGCTTTTTGCTAAACTATAAGCTTCTTCAATCGACTGATAAAGGCTTGGGATATGATTGGAAATGATAAAACCTTGGTTTCCCTCGTGGATCACACGAATTCCAAACATATTTTCTTCGGTCGCCGTACAGTTGTTTAAGTCATTTTTTTCTAAACTGACATCTTCAGAATATCCATAACTCGAATAAATTTCGACTTGGTCGATTCCATTTGTTTTTGCTTTTTTGACTAAATTAGAAAGTAAATCTTTTTGGTCGTTCAAACGTTTTTCAATTGAATTACGATCCATTATTTACCACCGAGTAATACTTTTGTGCGAACATAAGGCCCACCAGCATCCACTTTGGCAGGTTGTCCTTTTCCACAATGTCCCGAACCCAAATCCCATTTGAATTCTTTGGATACCATATCTACATTTTGCAAAACATCAAAAGCAAGACCTGAAACCGTCACACCTTTCAAAAGATCAGTGATCTTACCATTTTGGATGCGATAGGCTTTTTGTACGGCAAACATAAATTCACCTGTCGCATCGGCTTGGCCGTTTTTGGCTCCGTCCAAATAGTATCCATCTTTTGTACTTGCGATCATTTCTTCCAAACTGGAATCTCCAGGCGTAAGGAAAGTATTACGCATACGGATGAGGGGTACATCTCCATACTCCCAAGCCCTTGCAGATCCCGTTGGAGCCACTCCAAATCGTTCTGCGGTTTCCCGATTGTGAAGATAAGAAGAAAGAATTCCATTTTTAATAATGACTGTGTTTGTGGGAATGACTCCTTCATCATCCACAGGGATGGAACCACCGGCACCCTCATAATATTCAGAATACCCTGAGTCGCATAACGTAACGAGGTCAGAACCAACTCTATGACCAATTTTTCCTTGGGCTACAGATCCAGACAAAACAAAGTCTGCTTCTACGGTATGCCCGATGGCTTCGTGAACCAGGAGACCCACAATCGAAGGAGATAAAATGACAGTGGAAAGGCCACCGTCGGGGAGAGAACTGGAAAGTAAATCCACAGCAGTTTTACATGCTTCGTCAGAAATTTCAGTGGGTGACTGGGAACGAAAGAGACAATCCCATCCTCCTGTCACACCAATCGAATGAGAGCCGGATTCCATCTTTCCATCTTCTTTGGCTACAGCAGAGACTCGAAATTCTGGTCGTACCATACTAAAAAAACTATCCGCTCCATCGGTAGTCACGATGGCTTTTTCTTCATAAATTTCAGAATACCCACAACCAACCGATTGGAGTTTTGCCGATTGTTTGGCGGCAGCATTTTGGATGTCTAAAACAAGTTTTAATTTTTCTTCTACCGTTCGATTACGAAAGTCTTCAATCCCTTTCCCAATAAAATCACCAATGGCAAAGTTTGCTTTTGGTAAGTTTGGGATTTTGTCCTTTCGCAGAGCAGAGGATAGGCGAGCCGCTTTTTTAGCCACTTGAATGGCATTTTGAATGGAAGACTTTGAAATTTCGCTGGTGGATGCAAAACCCCAAGTTCCGGCTTCCAAAACCCGAACCCCAATTCCCGTTCTTTTGCGAAGTGCCGTAGATTCCACTCGTCCCCTTTCGGCAAAGAAGGAACGACTTTCTTTATGGTGGTATCTTAGTTCGACAAATCCGGACTCTTCGGCCAAACATTCTTTTAATAGGTTTCGCATAACTTCCCTTCCTTATATTTTAATGACGATAATTATGGTTTGATTTGCGAATCAAAAAATTCGAGTAGAATCCGAGGAAGCCATCTTCCTTCAGGATTGTCCGGAGAGGGATCACTGATAAATCCAACATGTCCGCCTTTTTCCGTAAGAACGGTTTGTAATAGGGGATAGGACTTCCAACGAATTTCGTGCCAAACTTCAGAAGGAACCACTGGATCATCATCCGCATGGACAATGAGTCCAGGAACTTTGATTCCACCGAGATATTTGACACTGGAACAAATATTGTAATATTCCAATACATTCGCATAACCAGAAATTGGTGCTGTAAAAAAATCATCAAAATCAAAAAATGATTTACTTCGCAATACTCTTTCTTTCATTTTATCAGAGATTTCATAAACCCCTGAGGTTACCTTTTCTTTCATGGTATCCAAAAAATGATCGCGGTAAAAATTACCTGCCCTCGAATCAATAAAGTCACAACTCCGTTTTAAATCTAATGGAGGGGATGTGGCCGAAAATGCCTTCGAATAATGTTCCCTTTTTTCTCCAAAAAATTTGATCACCATATTGGCAGATAAGGAAAATCCAGAAACAAATATGGATTTAGTAAAATGTTTATATATGTATTTTAATACGGCTTCTAAATCTTCCGATTGGCCGGCATTATAAGGTTTTTTGGCAATACCGAACCCGCGACCACAGTTCCGTAAATTCATACGAACCACCCCATAACCACGATTAAGCGCTTCTTTTCCAGCACTGACCATATAATGGGATTCAGAACTTCCTTCCATCCCATGAATGAGAAGTAAATAGTATCCGTTCCATTGGGAGGCATTTTTTCGAACTAAAGAAAGAGGGGGGTTGTGTTCTAACCAAAGCAAATCCCCAGACCCATCGTTTGTGGGAATGAGGATACTCTCTGAATAATACTCATCCTCCAAAGAATTGTCTGGAGGAAAGAGTACGTTGTAGACAGTTTGTAAATGCCTACCTTCTAAAAATCTTCTAGGTTTGAATTCTCTGTTAGACGACGTCAATTGTGTTTACGATCTTATCTACAATCCCGTAAGCCAAAGCTTGGTCGGCATCCATATAATAATCGCGGTCTGTGTCTTCTACCAACTGTTCGTAAGTTTTGCCACATGCATCCGCTAACATTTGGTTGAGTTTTTCTTTGGTTTTGACAATGTCCTGTGCATGGATGAGTAAATCCGTAGCAGGTGCTTGGATTTGTCCACCAATGGATGGTTGGTGGATCATCACTCGACCATTCGGCCAAATGTAACGATTTCCTTTTTTTCCACCAATGAGAAGGATAGAACCCATTGAGGCAGCCATTCCCATACAGACTGTATGTACTGGTGAGGAAATCATTTGCATGGTGTCATAAACGACAAGTCCAGAGGTGACAACACCACCGGGGCTATTGATATAAAACGTAATTGGTTTTCCAGGATCTACCATTTCCAAATACATCAGTTTGGCAGTGAGTTCCTTGGAAGATTCATCAGTGACTGGACCCCAGAGAAAGATTTTCCGTTTTTCCAGGAATTTCTTACCCATGTTTTTGTCGCTAATGAGATCTTGGATGGTTTCGGTGATTTCTTTTTCTGGTGTTTCTTCTTCTGGCATATTAATTCAGTCTTTTGTGATTAGACATAGGTTGCAAGCGTTTCAGCTTGAAGTAAACGCCTAGAATCAGGAAAACACTGAAAGAAATAAAAAAGAAACGTAACAAAAAGAGCGGAGGCTCTTTCCATTCCCCGCCAAGCCCTGCCGTATGCAGGGAAGCCGGAAGGGCTTTTGTTTTTTGCGTCAAAGGCGAAGGCATTTCTTCGAATTTCAATACATGAGCAGTTTCAGAAAGTAAATAGTACTTCCTTGCTTCCTGTTCTAAGGCATAAACATCATTTTTTAGGCGGCGTTCCTTTTCTTCCAACCCTTGGTTTTCGACCACAAGCCTCTCTACTTCCGCATTGAGATTTTGTAATTCCTTCTCGAGGCGCATACGTTCGGCAATCCCAGACTCGGACAAAAGTCCAAGATAGATACCAGCGCAAATATACGTTACGAGTAGGGAGGCTTTCGTTGGTGTCATATTACTTTAAGTTGTAAAAAGTGTTTACTCCGCTGAAGCTTGCATTTTTTCCGAGTTCTTCTTCGATGCGAAGGAGCTCGTTGTATTTTGCGATCCTGTCCGTTCTGCTAAGTGACCCAGTTTTGATCTGACCTGAGTTTGTTGCGACGGCAATATGCGAAATAGTCGCATCTTCCGTTTCTCCAGATCTATGAGACACGACCGCAGTGTATTGGGCTTTTTTCGCCATCTCAATGGCACTCAGGGTTTCTGTCAGAGTTCCAATTTGGTTCACTTTGATGAGAATGGAATTACCAATCCCTTTATCGATCCCTTGTGCGAGTTTTTTGATATTGGTTACGAACAAATCATCCCCCACAAGTTGGATCTTTTTCCCCAGTTTTTCGGAAAGTTTTTTCCAGCCTGTCCAATCGTTTTCATCCAGACCGTCTTCCATGGTAATGATCGGATACTTGGACACTAAATTTGAGTAGTATTCTACGAGTTCTTCGGCAGTCTTTTCCGGTTTTTTCTCTGCTTTGAGAACGTATTTCTTTTTCTTCTCGTCGTAGAACTCAGAAGCAGCGCAGTCCAAACCAATTTTAATGTCTAGGTCTGGTTTGTATCCAGCCTTTTCAATTGCAGTAAGGATCACTTCGATGGCTTCGCTATTACTTGTTAGGTTGGGAGCAAATCCACCTTCATCACCCACAGCGGTATTTAGACCTTTACCTTTTAAAACTGATTTTAGGCTGTGGAATACTTCAGCACCCATACGAAGAGCTTCGCTGAAGTTGGGAGCCGAAACAGGAAGGATCATAAATTCTTGGAAGTCGATATTGTTGTCCGCATGAGCACCACCGTTGATGATATTCATCATTGGTACTGGAAGTTCACGAGCAAAAGTTCCACCAATATAACGGTATAATGGAAGGCCAGCATGGGCCGCCGCCGCTTTTGCCACAGCCATAGAAACACCCAAAAGCGCATTGGCACCTAACTTAGATTTATTGGCAGTTCCGTCGAGCGAGATCATTGTTCCATCAATGAGAAGTTGGTTGGTTGCCGAAAGGCCTAAGATGGATTTAGAGATTTTAGAATTTACATTTTCAACGGCTTTGAGTACTCCTTTTCCGGAGTATCTTTTTTTATCACCGTCACGAAGCTCTACGGCTTCATGTTCACCAGTTGACGCACCAGAGGGAACCGCCGCACGACCGAAGGAACCGTCTTCTAGTGTGACATCCACTTCAACGGTTGGATTTCCTCTGGAATCCATGATTTCACGGGCTTTGACGGAACGAATGCTATCTTTTTGGGACATCGGGAATTGTTTCTCCTAAGGGATAATTTACTCCCAGTCTTAGGAAATTTAAGCCTCTGACAATAAACTTTTTCGACAAAGAGCCTCGTTCCAGAAAAATGACTTAAAAAGAAGAGGGAACCGTGAACGAACGCCAACAATTCACCCGCAATTTTTCCATCATTGCCCATGTCGACCACGGGAAGTCCACTCTAGCGGATCGTTTGCTTGAGATTGGTCTTGTCACCGACCAAAGGACTAAAAAAGACCAAATCCTCGATTCTATGGACATCGAAAGGGAACGTGGGATCACTATCAAAGCTAACAATGCGTCCTTCGATTACCATGCCAAAGATGGAAATATTTATCATCTCAATTTAATCGACACTCCCGGCCACGTAGACTTTACCTACGAAGTGTCACGTTCCCTTGCTGCCTGCGAAGGGGTTTTACTCATTGTGGATGCAAGTCAAGGGGTAGAGGCACAAACTTTGGCCAATTTATATTTGGCAATGGATCTTGATCTTCGCATAATTCCCGTTATTAACAAAATTGATCTACCTTCTGCTGATATTGACAAATGTAAATTGATGATTGAAGAGTCACTCGGCCTCAATCCGGATGAAGCCATTCCCATTTCGGCAAAAACCGGTCTTAATGTACAAGATGTTTTAGAGGCCATTTGTTATTTACTGCCTCCACCCAAAGGGGATGTCAATGCACCCCTCAAAGCACTCATTTATGATTCCTTTTTTGATACCTATATGGGCGTGGTCGCCAAAGTTCGGTTATTTGATGGAAAACTTCGCAAAGGGGAAGTGATCCATATGATGAACATAGGCCGCCAGTTTACTGTGACTGAAGTTGGGATCAATCGTCTCTCTATGGTAGCTTGTGAAGAACTCCAAGCAGGAGATGTAGGTTATGTGGTGGCTGGGATGAAAAAGATGGGAGATGCGAAAACTGGGGACACCATCACTCATGCCAATAGACAAACAGCAGAAGATGTAAAAGGATTTAAAGACGCAAAACCTATGGTATTTGCTGGTCTATTTCCCATTAACGGGGAAGACTTCGATGCCCTTGTGGATGCGATCGAAAAACTAAAGTTAAACGATTCGGCACTTACCTTCGAAAGAGAAAATTCCGCTGCACTTGGATTTGGATTTCGGGTGGGGTATCTTGGCCTTCTTCATATGGAAATAGTACAGGAGCGTTTAGAAAGAGAATTTAACTTAGCCCTGATCACAACAGCACCTTCTGTCAAATTTCGAATCACTACGACCAAGGAGGATGTGATCGAAGTAGACAACCCAAGTAAATGGCCTGATCCCATTTTAATTGGGAAATCTGAAGAACCATTTGTCAAAGCCACGATCATTGCACCCGAAGCGTATGTGGGGAATATCATGTCCCTTGTGATTGAAAAACGCGGGATCCATATGGATACGGTTTATCTTTCTAAAGACAAACTCCAACTCACTTATGAACTGCCTTTGGCGGAACTTATTTTTGAATTCTACGATAAACTCAAATCTTATACCAAAGGTTATGCTTCCTTGGATTACGAAGAAGTAGGGTATAGAGATTCCAAACTGGTACGGATGGATATCCTTGTGAATGGAGAGCCGGTAGACGCCCTATCCTCTATTGTACACAAATCCAAAGCAGAAGAACGTGGACGAGTCATCATTGAAAAATTAAAAGACCTCATCCCACGCCATCAATTTATGATCCCACTCCAAGCGGCCATTGGTTCGAAAGTGGTCGCTCGGGAAAGTATATCTGCCCTTCGCAAAAACGTAACGGCAAAGTGTTACGGTGGGGATATATCTCGTAAGAAAAAACTTCTCGAGAAACAAAAAGAAGGTAAAAAACGAATGAAACAAATTGGAAACGTAGAAATTCCACAGGAAGCATTCCTTTCCATTTTGAAAACCGGAGATTAGAAGTTTACAATAAAGTTTAAACATCTGCCAATCATACCATTGGCAGATTCAAAACAATCAAGCTCCCCTTATCTGATGAACGATTATAAACAAGGTTGATACCAAATGAATCTTGTCCCTTCCGATCCTTTTGATCATTCCCGCTTTTTCCCCGATCTTCCAACTAGAATTTCTGAAATCCACTTGGTAGCTACATTGAATCCATTACTACTAACCGAGGCGAATTCCTCACACAATCTAGTGACTCAGTCAATGCCAAGACTCCATATCATTCGTGATGACTTACTTCCTTTTGGTTTTGGAACAAAGTGGCGGAAGGCATTTGGTATCCTCCAGTATTTGCAAAAAAATCAGATTTGCAAAGTCCTTCTTTGGGGAGCCATTCATGGAAATTATTTGGCAAGTTTTACTTATATTCTTCGTCGCAGCGGAATCACTGTCGATACGATAACCTACACAAAGGATCCCAACTTTCACTCGTATAACGAAAGGTTGGTAAGAGGCCATTCGCATACGTTAATCTGTTATGCGAATAGGAAAGATGCACTTGCAGTTTGGTTAGAAAAGAAAAAAAATTACAGAGGTTTAGCTTTACCAGAATTTGGAATCCACGAAGGACAAAACCTCGGTCTCCGTTCCTTTTGGCAGGAATTGGAGAAAAAAATATTTCAGTCTATAGATGCCTCAAAAGCCCAGATGGATCCAATTTCACAGAGATACCAAAGGACCAATGCCATCCTTCGAATGGAAATAGGATCTGGAGCAACCTTTCTTTCTGCCTTAAATTATTTTAATGAAACATCGATCCTTGTCCAAGGAGTGATGGTAGGAGAAAAAAAAGAAACTTGGATATTAAAAACGGAAGATTTACAAAAACAATTAAGCCTTAGATCCATTGCGATCAAAGAAGAGCAGATTTTGAAAATCGAGAAAGAAAACAAATCGCAAGTAGAACCAGAAAAGAATAAGGCAACAAAGCCGATATCCTTTGGAAAACAAACACAAGTCCAAAAACAGTGGATTTATGATTTTTATCGAAATACAGATATTCTACTAGAGCCGATATATAGTGGAATGACGATAAAACCCTTACTGCGGGAAATATACGAAATGCAATTATCTCCGTCTTTTGTATTGGAAACAATTCCACCTCCTATTTTTTATCTCCACCAAGGGGGCCAAATCCAACATCTAAATTTGATTTTGGAAAAAGAATCGAAATGAATCCTTTGGAAAAACCACTCGTTTCTGTTATCCTTCCAAGTTTTAATCGCAAAAACATTGTGGATAGAGCCATCACATCAGTGATTTCGCAAACTTATCCCCACTGGGAACTCCATATAGTGGATGATGGGTCAACCGATGAAACTTGGAATGACTTACTTTCTAAACTCACCGGTTGGAAAGGGAAACTATCATCATTTGGTAGAAATCAAAAATCCATCCAAGTCCACCAAATAGAACATAAGGGAGTGAGTGGGGCAAGGAACTTTGGGATGGAAAAAGCCAATGGTGACTGGATTGCATTTTTGGATTCCGATGACGAATGGTATCCAGAGAAACTTTCCAAACAAATGGATTTTCATAAATCAAACCCAGAATTTTTCTTTTCTCAAACCAAAGAGGTTTGGAACAAAAAAGGAAATTTGATGGAACCCAAAGGCAAATACCAAAAACGTTCTGGATGGTTTTTGAAAGAATCCTTAGAACTTTGTATGGTGACATCTTCCAGTTTTATGGCGCATAAGCCAACATTGGCAGAGATAGGTGGATTTCGCACCGAACTATTAGTATGCGAAGATTATGATTTATGGAACAGAATCCTTTTCGCTGGATTTCCTATAGGGCTAATCGAAGAAAACCTAATGGTTCGTTATGGTGGCCATGAAGACCAACTTTCCAACCAGTATCAGGCACTCGAAAGATTTCGATTGTATTCTCTTTTGCTAACAAAAGAAGAATTAAGTGAAAACGGAAAATGGGATTTGTTAGAGCCAGCGCATAAATATCTTTTTCAAATTGCCATCAAATCTCGGATGGACACCATCCTCCAAGGTCGATTCAAACGCGGAAAAGATGCAAAATGGATCGAAAGGTTAATTACCGATTTTTTATCAGAAAATCCAATTTCTAAAGTGGAACGATCAGCTTTGTTAGATGACTCTTTATTTTAATCTGAAAAAAGTTGGAATCAATGTTCCGACACCGATCTTTAATTTTCCATCTACTAACAGTTTTTTGTTTTTTAGTCGTCCGCTAAAGTCTGTTTAAAGGATTAAAAAAAATCCAGAGGACAAATAAAAAACCCGACTGTTTCCAATCGGGTCTTTATACTTTTGGCCACAAACGATAATTGTTTATGCCGTAACTTTAACAAAAAGTATTCACTATTTCACCAAGTGGCTTAGCTAGAGATATACTCTCGGTTTAACCTCGTGATAAAGTTTACAGAAATTTCTTTCGGGCAGGCCGCTTCACATTCGTATTGGTTTGTGCAATTTCCAAATCCTTCTTTGTCCATTGCTTTTACCATTTTACGAACTCGTTCTTTCTTTTCTACAGCACCTTGTGGAAGAAGTGCCAAGTGCGATACTTTTGCTGATACAAAGAGCATTGCCGAGGCATTTTTACATGCAGCCACACAAGCCCCGCATCCAATACAAGTCGCAGCATCCATAGCAAGGTCAGCATCTACCTTTGGAATTGGTAAGGCATTCCCATCAGGAGCTCCCCCTGTATTGATCGAAACATACCCACCCGCTTGGATGATACGATCAAAGGCAGAACGATCTACCAAAAGGTCTTTTACCACTGGAAAAGCCTTGGCTCTCCACGGTTCAATATAAATCGTATCTCCATCTTTAAACTTACGCATGTGCAATTGGCAAGTGGTGGTACCTTTTTCTGGACCATGCGGAACACCATTGATCACCATAGAACAAGCCCCACAAATTCCTTCGCGGCAGTCATGATCGAATGCAATCGGTTCATCACCTTTTTTGATTAGATCATCATTCACGACATCTAACATCTCAAGGAAAGACATATGTTCACTGATGTTGTTAGCTTCATAGCTAACCATACGACCTTTATCGTTTTTATTCTTTTGTCGCCAAACTTTAAGGTGTAACTTCATTGTATCCATTATTTGTAGCTCCTTACGGCAAGGTGGATGTTTTCATACTCAAGTTTTTCGCGGTGTTCTTTAGGAGCCTTTCCTTCACCCTGATATTCCCAAGCTGTTACGTGACAGAATTTTTCATCATTACGTTTTGCTTCGCCATCTTCAGTTTGGTGTTCCTCACGGAAGTGACCTCCACAAGATTCTTCCCTTGTGAGTGCATCCAAACAGAGTAGTTCACCAAACTCTAAGTAATCGGCAACGCGACCGGCTTTTTCCAACTCTTGGTTGAGCTCCGATCCAGATCCGGCAACTTTTACGTTATTCCAAAATTCCTCTCTAAGTTCAGGAATTTTTTTCAAGGCATCTTTGAGACCTTTTTCGTTACGAGCCATACCACACTGATCCCACATAATCTTACCAAGGGCTCTATGGAAATCGTCTGGAGTCTTTTTACCGTTGATCGCAAGAAGTTTGTTTGTCATTTCACGAACGCGGGCTTCTGCTTCTTTGAATTCCGGTCTATCAGTAGAAATATTTTTATGACCTTCCTTCGCAAAGTAATCACCAATTGTATAAGGTATTACAAAGTAACCATCGGCAAGACCTTGCATCAGAGCAGAAGCTCCGAGACGGTTGGCACCATGATCAGAGAAGTTTGCTTCCCCAAGTACGTGAAGTCCTGGTATGTTGGACATCAAATTGTAATCCACCCAAAGTCCACCCATTGTATAGTGAACCGCAGGGTAAATGCGCATTGGCACTTTATATGGATTTTCTCCCGTAATGCGTTCATACATTTGGAAGAGGTTATCATAACGGTCAGCCACTACAGATTCACCCAAACGTTTGATGGAATCAGAAAAATCTAGATAAACACCAAGTCGTTTATCACCAACTTTTGGACCAACTCCAAGCCCATTGTCACAAGCTTCTTTTGCAGAACGTGAGGAAATGTCTCGAGGTGCTAAGTTTCCGTAAGATGGGTATTTTCTTTCGAGGTAATAATCTCTTTCGTCTTCTGGAATTTCATGAGGAGCACGAAGATCATCTTTTTTCTTAGGAACCCAAACCCGTCCGTCGTTACGGAGAGATTCAGACATAAGAGTTAGTTTTGATTGGTAGTCTCCCGCCTGAGGAATACATGTTGGGTGAATTTGCGTATAACAAGGATTTGCAAAACCGGCACCTTTTTTATAGGCACGGTAAGTGGCTGTTACGTTCGATCCTTTTGCGTTTGTCGAAAGGTAAAATACGTTTCCATACCCACCGGATGCAAGTATCACAGCATCTCCTGCATGAGAAGAAATCTCACCTGTGACTAGATCACGAACGACAATTCCTTTCGCATGACCATCCACAAGAACTAGTTCCAACATCTCAGTTCTTGGATACATTTTTACAGCACCACGAGAGATTTGTTTTTCTAATGCTGAGTAAGCACCGAGTAACAACTGTTGTCCAGTTTGTCCTTTTGCATAAAAAGTTCGGGATACTTGTGCTCCACCAAAAGACCGGTTGGAAAGGGTTCCACCATATTCACGAGCAAAAGGAACACCTTGTGCGACACACTGATCAATGATATTTGTGGATTCTTGTGCTAAACGATAAACGTTTGCCTCTCTGGCACGGAAATCCCCGCCTTTTACGGTGTCGTAGAACAATCTATAAACGGAGTCACCATCATTTTGGTAGTTCTTCGCCGCGTTGATCCCACCTTGGGCAGCAATGGAGTGGGCGCGTCTTGGACTGTCTTGGAAACAAAAAACTGAAACTTGGTATCCAAGTTCGGAGAGTGTAGCAGCAGCAGAAGCGCCAGCAAGACCTGTTCCTACGATGATAACTTTATATTTACGTTTGTTAGCTGGGTTTACAAGTTTGATATCTTGTTTGTGTTTGTCCCATTTTTGTTCCAAAGGACCCGATGGAATTTTTGCATCTAATTTCATAACTTCTCCTAAAAACCCTTAACGGACATACCCGAGTAAAATCGAGATTGGCATGGAACAATTTCCCAGGAAAATGATAAGACCAAGTCCTGTAGATAGTTTCTGAATGGTGGGGTTGTGTTTTGGTGCAAGGATCCCCAAAGTCTGAAACATAGATCCCAATGCATGGGAAAAATGAAGAGCAAGGAAAATCATAAAGACAATATAAGTTCCTGAAATGATGGGATCTTGAAACCCTAGAATCACCATTGCATAAACGTCATGAACCACATCACCGTTTTTCAGGATGTATTCAAAACTGTAATGTTCTGGATTCGTGATACCTAAAGTAAAATGTGCAAGGTGATACACAAGAAACGTAAGCAAAAGGAGTCCACTATAGGCCATTGTCCGAGATGCTACAGAGGCTTGGATCGTAGAACCTTTAGCATAAGATACTGGCCTAGCACTTGAGTTTTCAATTTTTAGGAGGATGGCTGTGCATACGTGTCCAAAAAAGGCCACAATCAGTCCAATCCTTGCTACCCATAATAGGGGACCTAAATCCTTGAGAAACTTTGCGTAGGTGTTTAATTTTTCTGGTCCTTGGAAAACTTGAAGGTTTCCGACCATATGAAGGATCACGAACCCAAACCAGATAAATCCAGTAATGGCCATTATGATCTTCTTTCCAATTGAGGACCGAAAGAAGTCTAGACTCAACGTCATTGAAGAGCTCCTGATAGAGTATAGGTGTAAATTTTTCTATTACGTCCAGGTTTAGACAGAATCCACTTCTCGTAAATTCATAAATCAATTGGCAACCAACTTAGTATTTTGAGTTTGTTTCTCAATAAAAACCGGATGTAGACAGGGTGAGGAAAAGGCTTGAGCCTAGGCCTTTCTTAAGCCATTATTGCTAAATCTTGCGACGAAAACGACAAATGGACTTGGAAATTAAGAATGGATGGAGTCAAATTCCCCTTCTTGTCCTTTTTTGGGTCTCCTATGGGTTTTGTTTGCATCCCAATGGAAATTATACTGAAAATAGAAAGACCTATTTGCGGGAAGTGGGATTGCCAATTCTTGTTACCATTCGTCCTCGCCATAAAATCCAATCAAAAGAATTACAACTCTTCATCAAAACGGAAAACCTAACAAATACTAGTATCTCGAAGTTCCAAATTTTATTTTTTGCCTTAGATGATCAAAAACAGATTTTAATACCGGAAGATAAAAAAACACCAGAATTGATTTGTTCGATCGAAAAACAAATTTTGCCGAACGTAATTCTCAAATGCCATGTGGGGCCTTTCGTATATGCAAACCTTTGGTCTTCGATCCATATTCAATCAATTTCTTTTACTACAGCGGACCAAGTGCGCCACGTCATTAGTGAAGCTGATCTAGATGATGTGACTGTATGGTTGTAAAAATCACCTTTTTAATCATATTCCCTAAGTATTCCATTGAATCCTTGGGAACTTTTTCCATTCAGGTTGACATTTCCTCACTCTAATTTTAGGCTCACCACACATTTATGTTTTCCAATTTAAAACAAGATATTCCCTCAGGCCTTGTGGTTTTCTTAGTGGCTCTCCCTCTTTGTTTGGGAGTTGCCTTGGCCAGTGGAGCCCCTTTATTATCTGGAGTGATCTCAGGTGTCATAGGAGGCATTATTGTCGGAATTCTTAGCCATTCAAGTACAAGTGTGAGCGGGCCTGCCGCAGGACTCGTTACTTTAGTGTTAGCTGCGATTTCAGGGTTAGGCGATTATCCCACTTTTCTCCTCGCCGTTTTTTTGGCAGGGCTCATTCAAATTGCCATCGGAATGTTACGGGGCGGGTTTATCGCAAATTATATCCCCTCCAACGTAATCCAGGGTCTACTTGCTTCTATCGGAATCATCCTGATCTTAAAACAAATTCCTCATGCTGTAGGTTTCGACGTTGATCCGGAAGAGGATTTTATCTTCTTTCAAAAAGATGGAGAGAATACTTTTTCCGAACTATTAAATATTATAAATTTCTTTTCTTGGGGTGCAGTTCTCATCGCATTTTCTTCTCTAGCCCTGATGATTGGCTATGACAAAACAAAATGGAAACCTTTAAAATTTTTGCCTTCTCCTGTGTTAGTCATCCTCATAGGGGTTTTATTGAATGGGATCTTTCAAATTTTTTTTCCAAATCTCTATCTTTCTGAAAAACATTTGGTAACCATTCCTAATATTAAGAATTGGGAATCTGTTTTTTTCTTTCCTAACTTTTCGGCCATTACAGAATCCAAAGTTTGGTATTTTGCCTTTACCATTTCTGCTTTTGCCACTCTGGAAACCTTACTCAATTTAGATGCAGTAGAAAGGATCGATCCACATAAACGATTAGCTTCTCCCAACAGAGAGCTTGTGGCACAAGGAGTAGGGAATTCACTTTCTGGACTCATTGGTGGACTTCCTATAACATCAGTGATAGTTCGGAGTTCGGTCAACATCTATGCGGGTGCAAAGACAAAGTTATCCACAATTTTTCACGGAATTTTATTGTGCATTAGTGTAGTTTTTTTTGGATCGTTTTTGAATTTAATTCCCTTATCTTCTTTAGCTGTCATTTTAATCGTAACCGGTTTCAAACTGACAAACTTTAATCTTTACCAATCGATTTACAAAAAAGGATTTTATCAATTCCTTCCTTTTATTGCTACAATCTTTGCCATTATTTTTACTGACCTACTAACAGGCGTTTTAATTGGACTTTCAATCAGTTTTATTTTTATCTTAAAAAACAACTATAAAAACCCGTTCTTAGTGGAAACGGAAACCTTAAACATCGGGGAAACGGTTCGTATCGAATTGCCAAACCAAGTCTCCTTTTTAAATAAAGCCTCTATAAAAGATACTCTTTGGGCGATCCCTGAAAACTCTAAATTGATCATAGATGCTTCAAACTGCAATTTCATTGATCATGATATTTTAGAAGTCTTAGAAGAATTTAAAACAGTAGTCTCAGTCGAAAAAAAAATCCAACTGAATTTAATTGGTTTAAAAGATTCCTATGAACTCAGTGACCAAGTTCAATTTGTCAATATTTTAGATAAAGAAGCACAACAAAAACTAACTCCAGATGAAATTTTGGATTTTTTAAAACGAGGAAACGAAAGGTTTGTTAAAGGAAAATGGTCTGAAAAATATTTCAAACACCAAGTGAATGCAACGGCGTTTGGACAAAATCCCATCGCAGTGGTTTTGTCATGCATTGATTCAAGGACAAGCCCAGAAATTATCTTTGATGCAGGTTTAGGAGATATTATTTCCATTCGAATTGCAGGCAATATCGTAAACGAGGAAATTCTAGGAAGTTTGGAGTTATCTTGTGACAAAATTGGTACAAAGTTAATCGTTGTACTTGGGCATTCTAATTGTGGAGCGGTTTCCAGTGCTTTGTATTCACTTCGAGAAGGAAATATCTCAAGTATCACAAACAAAATCCAAAAGGCTATAGATGAATCAGAAAAGATCATCCATCCCATCCAAAAACAAAATGAACATATTTTTAATCACGTGGTTAAGGCAAATGTAAAGAATTCAATCAATGAGATCCTAACACATAGCCCTTTTTTATTTGGAAAAGTAAATGCAAAAGAAATTAAAATTGTCTCTGGGTTTTATGATACTTCCTCAGGAGAAGTGCAATTTTTCGAAAATCTTGAATCAAAACCTTAAGAAAGAACTAATCAAACGATAAATATCGATTTTTATATGATCCAGACAACGATGAATTTGAATACTCGTTGCCTGGGTTAATGTAAAAAGATTATTTGTATACTGCCACAAACAGTGGTTTGTAAGCATTACGATTGACATAGGCAAGAAATGCATTAGCAACAACAACAAATATCCCCACAGGTATTCCTTCTTGCGCAATCATCAAGTGAACAAGTAAAATATTCACAACAATGGGAGCGATCACGATAGAAGCGAGTGGAACAAATCTACCAGACAAAAATGCTATCGCACAAACAAGTTCTGTAACTTTGATCAGAGTTAATAAATAACCGGAAGCTTTGAGTCCATCGTTAAATACCTTTAAATCTCCAGTTGTTTCAGGTTGCTGAACCAAGTTGAAGAGGACAACAACAGATGAAAAAAGGAATAATGCACCAAGCAAAATCCTGACCACTAAATAAGCAATTTTCATACCAATTTCCTTTGTATCAGTGAATTTCCAACAAAACGCCTATCATAAAATCCAGGGCGATTTCTGAATTCTAATGGAAACAAAAAGAAAGTCACTTTGTTTTCAGAGGATTCTAAATATCGATCAGGAAAAAACCAACTTTAGGTTTTCCTTTTTCCGAATGTCTGCAATAAACGTCTTGTTTGGTGGAATTAATCATTAGGTCTAGCCTATGAAATTCGGATTTCGATACGCTATAATTTTGGTTTTCTTGTTGGTTCATTGTGTGTCAAGAATTCAAACAGAAACGACATCCGCAGGCGAAAGATCAGAAAATTCGCTACGGCTAAAGTATGCGGAAGACCTGGAAACAAAAGTTCTAAAAGTTGGCCCATCGCAAGAAATCTCCATTGGACAATTTGCACTCCAATCTCTATCGAGCGCTAGTCCTCGGTATTTAAGCGTAACTTCTTTATCGCCACTCAAATCAAACGAACCCCTGGAACCTGGCGCCATTGTTTTAAGAAAAGTCCAAGTGGATCGAACTCTGGAGTTTGAAGAAGGCACCACCAAATTCCGTCAGGCAACTTTCGCCTCGGTAGTGGAATTTTTAGTTGTAAGTCCCTTGGGGGAACAACAGCGCATCTTAGGTCGTTCAGAACAAATCACTTCAAAGACCATCCCATTTAGTTCAGAAGACACGGAATCGAAAGAAAAAATCGCATCTAGCATCCAATCGGCAGTCGAGGAAGGATTGAGAAAAATCGTATCCTTGAATCATTTTCCGTCCATATTTAAGAGCCAAAACATGTTCCAAAGGTAAGTTTTTCCAATGCCATCCTCATTAACGTCTGAATCAGGATATTCATCATACTTTTTGTAAAGTATGTACCAGGACAAAACTGTAAAGGATGTACGAGTACACTCAAAATAAACCCAAAACTAATGCGACATAATACTAATTATGGGAAGTAGCATATTGCGTCAAAATAGATAGTATCTGAAATCAAAATAATGCTTCAATAGGAATAGTATTCGAAGTAACATTCTACCTCTTCTTTAATCAAATGCAAAAAGCATTGATTAAAAAGAAATCCTCGTTTCCTTTCCCATTGAAAGGATTGCATTCGGATAATGGCGCTCTGAGTTCATAAATGAAACTATTTTTGTGTTTAAAGAAAAATGCAAACTAGAGTTCACCCGAGGAAGAGCCTATAAAAAAAATGATAATCCTCATTAGGATGATCTTTGTTAACTTTGAATACTAAAGTTTCAAAGAAACAATCCTACGTTTGAATTCTATTTTTTTGAATCAAGTCGACTCCTTCGGATTTCTAGTAATCAACTGGCACACTTGAATTCTAAATGCTTTATAGATGTTTTTAGATCCCATTATATATCAGCTCCAAATATAAATTTTGATCGGTTATCCTCTAATTAATTTTTACCAAATACTTTGCTAGATTTTCCAGATGTTGTTTTCCACCTTCAATGGCACCATACTTCTCATTGACTCTTTCTAACTCTTGTTTGCTTGTGAATTTTTGCTCCATAACGAGGTTAGTTCCATTGCCAACTCTTTCAAATATGATTTTTGATAGGAAATTTACATCTTCATCTCCCTCTCCATCCCCTAAATGTTTATACGAAATGAAATGAGGTCTTTGAATGTCGATAAATTGAATTTTATTTTTATAGTCATGTCCATCAGGACCATGCATCACAAACTCCCAAATACCACCGTTGGAAAAATCTAAACTTTGAATTGTTAAGGTAAATCCATCCGGTCCCCACCATTCAGAAAGATGCTCTGGCTCTGTCTAATCGATCCAAACGTTTCACCCAAAGGTTTTTTATCTCCAAAATCCAATCTTCCATTTCCTGCATACCTTGTTGGTTCAAACTATAAATTCGCTTTTGTGCATTCTTTTTCATGATAAGCACTTTGGACTCTTTTAGAACTTTCAAATGCTGAGAAATGGCAGGTGAACTCATCTGGAAATTTTGGCTGATTTCAGAGGAAGTCAGTTCTCCTTTTTTTGCAACAAGTCTGACTATATCTCTTCGTGTATCATCCGCTAAGGCTGCAAAAGTATTCATAAGAACATTACTTAAGTAATCACTTAAATATAAAAAGAAAATCGAGTTTTTAGCGGATAAGGTCCTCGATATTTTTTTTACATTTTGAATCTTAAAAAATTAGAAAATTTTCAATGAAAATGAAGATTTTCTGGTGCCACCGCATAACATGATATAGTTGCAACTTATCTGAACCAAACCCATTCTTGTTCAAATTGCCTTTTTCTAGAATCACTATGATTCTAAATCTAAAATTTGTTTTTCCTTTTTTATCACACATATGTTTTTTTTATTGCAAACAATTCCCAAACCGATGTCATTCTCTCTCAGTTGCGAATTTCGGAACAATGTTCTCATAAGAAAGTTCGAACAAATTACGAAATGAGGAAACAAATGACAGCACCCATACTGAGAAATCCTTCCGTTGTGGTCATCGGTGCCGGTATGACCGGAATCCTACTTGCGATTGAATTAGAAAAAGCAGGGATCACAGACGTTACCATCTTAGAGAAAAAAAACGACCTTGGTGGTACTTGGAGAGAAAATACATATCCGGGTGTTGCCTGCGACATCCCCGCGCACATGTATACTTACAGTTTTGAACCCAATCCAGAATGGAGCCACAGGTTTGCGCATGGTGAAGAAATCCAAGCTTACTTCAAACGAGTGAGTGATAAGTACAAAGTTACCCCAAAAATCCATTTTAATGAAGCGGTAACAGAAGCCTCCTATCGCAATGGAAAGTGGACAACAAAAACAAATCAGGGTAAAACTTACGTATCTGATTTTCTCATTTCAGCAACGGGAATTTTGCACCACCCTGCCCGTCCGAACATCCAAGGACTAGGTACTTTCCAAGGGAAATGTTTTCACACAGCGGAATGGGATCATTCCGTGGATCTAAAAGGAAAAAGAATTGGGATCATTGGCACAGGTTCCACAGCTGCCCAAGTCATTCCTGAAATCATAAAAGTAGGTAAAAAAGTGTCTGTTTTTCAAAGGACTCCTCAGTGGATTGTCCGAGTTCCCGACACCGATTATACCGAAAAAGATAAAGAACGTTGGAGAAAAAATAATAACATACTAAAACGATTTCATAAATGGTATACTTTTGCCGTAGAACAGACTTTTTCCAAAGCAGTGATTGGTAAAAAAATTCCACATATGCTTATGAGTTTTCTTTGTAAAAGGAATCTAAAAAATTCTGTTAAGGATCCTGTCCTTAGAGCCAAACTAACACCTAACTACCGCGTGGGTTGTAAACGAGTCATTGTAAACTCTACTTTTTACGAAGCGATACAAAAGCCGAACGCGGATTTGGTGACAGAAGGTATCGAAAAAATTACAGAAAAAGGTGTGGTGACTAAAGATGGAAAACTCCACGAACTGGATGTTTTGATTCTTGCAACAGGCTTTCACCCGTTTAATTTTATGAGACCGATGAACCTCACAGGAAAAGATGGAGTCTCTATCGATACAGTTTGGAAAAAGAAAGTCCAAGCCTACAGGTCCCTATTTATTCCGCATTTCCCAAATTTTGTCCTGATGTTAGGACCCAATACACCAATTGGAAATTTTTCCGTCATTGCGATGAGTGAAGTACAAACTAAATACGTATTGAAAGTGATCAATGATTGGCGAAAAAAGAAATTCGACGAAATTGAAACTACAGAAGAAGCACTTAAAAATTTTGCCGCTTATCTCAAAGCAGGTATGGGAAGTACAGTTTGGCTTGGTGGTTGCCAAAGTTGGTATTTAGATCCAGATGGTGATCCTGCCATGTGGCCCTATACCTGGAGCCGTTGGGAAAAAGAAATGAAAACCCCTAACTACAAAGACTTTGTTTTGAATTCTTTCTAATTTTTTTAAAATCCTAAACAACATTTTGGCCGGTATATTTTTTCATACCGGCTTTTTTTGAACTGATCCAACAGAATTCTTAAACTCAATATAAACCAAAGATTTTTTCTTTTGTGCCTCGCAATTTAATTCCCAACAAAAAATTCCATCGGAAAAGCGATCCCGCTCTCCGTTCCAATCTTTGCATTCGCAAAGGATTTCCACTGCGATCGGTGGCGATGGTTCTATCTTATTCTACCATTTGAATGATTAAACTAGGAAACTTTTTACCGTCTAACTTTGAAACAATGGTTTCTAAAATTTCTTTTGAAACTCCCACACATCCAGAAGTTGGTTTGTCCAAAGACCAAGGGTGTAAAAAAATCATACTTCCAAAACCAGGTATCGCCGGTTTTGTATTGTGTTCAACCACAATCAATAATTCGTAAATTTCAGAATCCCAAAGAGAGACTGCACCTTTCTCTTTATGTTTTATGAGTTGGTTGTAATTTTTTGAGGTAGAAGAATCACTCCAATGATGATATTTTTGAATTTTAGTGTATTCGATATTTCTAATTTCTCTTTTTGCTCTACCCAAAACCCTTTGAATGGAAAAAATATTGCTTGGAGTGTGGCCATCCCCTTCTCTTTTTTTTTCTCCTGGTATGATTCCATTTTTTCCAAGTTGCACAGGAATATTTTCGAAAATCGGAATC
Organism: Leptospira soteropolitanensis; assembly: GCF_026151655.1. Taxonomy (GTDB): domain Bacteria; phylum Spirochaetota; class Leptospiria; order Leptospirales; family Leptospiraceae; genus Leptospira_A; species Leptospira_A soteropolitanensis. The sequence goes on from NZ_JAMQPN010000002.1 coordinate 263,522, forward strand.
CACTCCCCATCTTCGAGATTGTAAAAAAATAAATTTCCTTTTGTTTCCCCTAGACTGGCAGTGACGAATAGAATCTGTTCTGAATCAGTCAGAAGGGTTTTCGCCTCAGAAAGAGGACCTTCGTCCGCGGACAGTCCCATATTAACCCAGGGAAAACCCGAAACAATCAGGAAAAATAGAATAGATAAATGAGAAAAGGCAGAAATTTTTAGGGAAAAATCTAAGAATTTTGGAATTTTTGAAAGAAGATTATGGATAAGGTAGGCACTCAAAATGAGAACAACCACGAGACTGCTCCCCCTGCTGGGCTCGAACCAGCGACCCAATGATTAACAGTCATTTGCTCTACCGACTGAGCTAAAGGGGAATCTCGAATCTGTGACCATGCTACGTAGGAAGGTCGCTAGGTCAACGAAAAAAAACTTACAGAGCTTACAGAAATTTTGAAAAAATTCTAAGATTCGAAGGAAGCTTAAGAGAAAAAATGGATGTTTCCAACGAAAGATACCTTCATTGTGACATAATCCTCTCCGCTTCTGGTAGAGGAAAAAATAGAAATTGTATATGTTGTTGTAGATGGGGTCTGCATGAAAATTGAGAGGCATTTTACCAAAGGGAATAAGGGTCTTTACCCGAATTTAACTTGGGTCCGTAAGGATTCTAAAATTACGAATACTGACGGGTCAGTTGTATTTGAGGCCAACGGAGTGGAAGTTCCGGATTTTTGGTCACAGGTAGCTACAGATATCCTCGCGCAGAAATACTTTCGAAGGAAAGGTGTTCCAAAATATTTAAAGAAAGTAGCAGAAAAAGGAATTCCGGAATGGTTACAACGTTCGGTTCCCGATGATGAAAAACTTTCTGCTCTGAATCCTGAGGACAGATTTGTCGGAGAGTCAGATTCCAAACAAGTGTTCCATCGCCTTGCGGGATGTTGGACCTATTGGGGTTATAAATACGGGTATTTTTCCGATGAAGACAGTGCCCGTGTTTTCTATGAAGAAGTTATTTTTATGCTCGCAAGCCAAATGGCTGCACCCAATTCCCCACAGTGGTTCAATACAGGACTCCACTGGGCTTATGGAATTGATGGAAAATCACAAGGCCACTACTATGTGGATCCAAAATCAGGAAAACTAGTAAGATCTGCCTCTTCTTACGAACACCCACAACCCCATGCTTGTTTTATCCAATCGGTGGATGATGACTTAGTGAATGAAGGGGGAATCATGGACCTTTGGGTTCGTGAAGCTCGTCTTTTCAAATACGGATCAGGTACAGGAACAAACTTTTCTAACTTACGTGCCGCCAATGAATCTCTTTCTGGTGGCGGTAAAAGTTCTGGGCTGATGTCCTTTCTGAAAATTGGAGATAGGGCCGCAGGAGCCATTAAATCCGGCGGAACCACTCGTCGTGCAGCAAAGATGGTTTGTCTTGATATGGACCACCCAGACATCGAAGAGTTCATTGATTGGAAAGTACAAGAAGAGAAAAAAGTGGCTTCCCTTGTTACGGGATCCATTCTCAATAACCGCCTTCTCAATGATATTATGAGTGCCTGCTCTTCCGCCAAACAAACACTTGGTGAAGATGCCTACGACCCGACTGCCAATTTAGATCTAAAAAAAGCGATCCAAAAGGCAAGAAAGGCATTTGTTCCAGACAACTATATCAAACGAGTCATTGACCTTTCCAAACAAGGTTACAAAGACTTACTCTTTGAAGAATTAACCACTGACTGGCAATCCGAAGCTTATAATACTGTTTCTGGACAAAACTCCAATAACTCAGTGCGAATCACAAATGAGTTTATGGAAGCCGTCGAAAAAGACCTCCCTTTCCATCTTTACAACAGAACCGAAAAAGAAAAAGCGAAGGTACAAAACAGGGAAGCAAAACCTGCAAAAACCCTTCGGGCTCGTGACCTCTGGGAAAGAATTGCGAATGCCGCTTGGAATTCCGCAGACCCAGGAACGCAGTATCACAGTACCATTAACGAGTGGCATACTTGCCCAGAAGATGGTGCCATCAATGCATCCAACCCATGTTCCGAGTATATGTTCCTCGACAATACTGCCTGTAACTTGGCTTCAGCAAACCTCGTTAAGTTTTTAAAAGAAGATGGAAGTTTTGATGTCGCGGGATACCGTTATTTAAACAAAATTTGGACCATCATCTTAGAAGTATCTGTCCTTATGGCGCAGTTCCCTTCCAAAGAAATTGCAGAACTTTCTTACAAGTTTAGAACCCTAGGACTTGGATATGCCAACCTTGGTTCTCTTCTTATGATCATGGGAATTCCTTATGATTCACAAGAAGCGATGGCTGTGACTGGAGCCATTTCTTCCATCATGCATATGACAGCTTATGCAACATCAGCGGAAATGGCAAAGGAACTTGGACCATTTGCTGGATACGAAAAAAACAAAGACCATATGCTCCGTGTCATTCGTAACCACAGACGTGCCGCTTACAATGCACCAAAAGAAGAATACGAAGGCCTTACCATCACACCGGTGGGAATCAATCCGTCTTTTCTTCCATCTTACTTACTGGAAGCAGCAAAAGAAGATTCTGACAGAGCCTTGGAGCTAGGTGAATTGTATGGATACCGTAACGCACAGGTGACTGTAATTGCACCAACAGGAACCATTGGTCTTGTAATGGACTGTGATACAACAGGAATCGAACCAGACTTTGCTCTAGTGAAATACAAAAAATTAGCTGGTGGTGGATACTTCAAAATCATCAACCAATCCGTACCTGCGGCACTCAAAAAACTTGGGTATAGCCAAGCAGAACAAGACGCAATTGTAAACTACTGTAAAGGCCATGCTACTTTTAACGGAGCACCAGGGGTAAACACTGCCCGTTTGAAAGAAAAAGGTTTTACTGAAGATGTATTGGAAAAACTCGAAAAACAACTTCCATTTGTTTTTGATATCCAATTTGCATTCAACAAATTCACGCTAGGCGAAGATTTCCTTTCTAAAACACTGGGAATTGATGCAAACGTTTACAACTCAATGGGTTTTAATCTTCTCGAAACATTGGGTTTTTCCGCAGATGAAATTTCACAAGCAAATGATTATGTTTGTGGAACAATGACTATCGAAAACGCACCTTTTATCAAAGAGAAGGATCTAGCAGTTTTTGATTGTGCAAACAAATGTGGAAAATACGGAAAACGATTCTTATCTTATCAATCACATATCCGAATTATGGCTGCGGCACAACCATTCATTTCGGGTGCGATTTCCAAAACGATCAACCTTCCCGAGGAGGCAACCATTGAGGATGTAAAAAATGCATACCTCATGTCTTGGAAAGTGATGATCAAAGCAAACGCACTTTACCGTGATGGCTCCAAACTTTCACAACCACTTAACTCCGTATTCCAGTTGTTAAGTGCTGTGGGTGAAGAAGAGGAAGAACTTCAAACCTCTTCTGCTCCCAAAACGGTCACAGAAGTGGCGGAAAAACTTGTGTATAAATACATTGCGGAAAGGAGAAAACTTCCACACCGCCGTGCTGGTTATACACAAAAAGCAATGGTGGGTGGTCACAAAGTATATCTTCGCACTGGAGAATACGAAGATGGCCAACTCGGTGAAATTTTTATCGACATGCATAAAGAAGGAGCGGCTTTCCGTTCTCTTATGAACGCATTTGCAATCGCAGTTTCACTGGGTCTCCAACATGGTGTTCCGTTAGAGGAATTTGTAGAAGCTTTCACTTTCTTCAAATTTGAACCAAACGGTATGGTTTCTGGCAACCCTCACATTAAGATGTCAACTTCAGTGATCGATTACATCTTTAGGGAACTTGCCATCACTTACCTTGGTAGATACGACTTGGCACAAGTATCTCCAGAAGATTTAAGAACAGACGAAGTGGGCAGAAAGGCTACAGAACCGACAAAGGACCTCGGGGGAAAACAGGAAAGTAGCGGGTTAAGAGTTCCGATACAGGTGGCTCCCATTTCTATGAAATCCGTGTTGGAAGAAAAACCGGAAGCCGTTGCAGTCGCAGGTGCTACGCCACAAGCAGCAGCACAATCGGCAGCGGCTACTCTCAAAATCATTGCAGAAGCAAGAACCAAAGGATATACAGGAGATTCTTGTACTGAATGCGGTTCCTTCCAAATGGTTCGTAACGGAGCTTGCCTCAAGTGTATCTCTTGTGGGTCCACTACTGGTTGTTCGTAAGAAACAAACAAATTAAAGACCGAACTCTGATCTTTAAGGTTAGAGTTTAGAATTAATAAAAAAAGATCTCTTGGAATCATCCTTGAGATCTTTTTTTTACTCTTAAATCACCTACAGTTAACATTGAAAGAAAGATACCTGAGAGATCTTACTTAATAGTGGTAATGAGCGACCATTTTGATCAATCGAAGTTATACTTAAGGGACTGGGGCTGGTTCGATGGAAGTGCCTTCCGATTTAGGTGCCCCACCACCTAACTGATTCAAGTTGGGTAAATCCACTTTTGGAGAAGAAAAAGTTCCTCGAATCGGGATACAAGTTTTGCCCCCTTCCTGTGGAAGTAAGGCAACCATACCCACTAAATCTTGGCGTTCCTGGGCAAATTTTTCAGTTAAAGTAAAACAAACCTTTAGATCCAACTGCGAAAAAGATAAAGTGTCTGAAAGTCGAATCACACCTTGGAATTGAAATTTAGCAAGAGAAGATTCCAAACTTCCTCGCTCCAAAAGTAACTTACCTGAACGAATTTTAAACAATAGATTCGCCTTACGGATGTCAGTTCCCTTTAAACTTCCTAGAAATGGAATCTCTGCAGATTCTTTAATTTTTCCGCCAGAAATGTCAATCTCCCCTTCTCCATTCCATTTAGTAATTTTATCATCGATTGGTGATAATCGAAGAGGAATGTCCAAAGTTTGGATACTCATAGCCCACTCACTACCCTCAAAACTAAAATAACCAATACTGGCATCACCTTCTAATCTTGACTGAAGAAGTCCAAAAAGAGATACACCTAAACTAATTTCCTCGGCTTTGACTGAAGTTCCTGTTGGAAAACTAATAATAAAACTATCAAATGACTTGCGGCCGATTACAGGAAAATGGATCTCCTTCGCATCCATAAAAATTCCAGTTTCCTTTCCCGTTTTGATGAGAATCGAACGAACAATTTCGTTTAAAGGAAAAATAAATAGAGTAAAAACCAAAAAGGAAACCACTGCAATGGCTACTAAAGTTAATATTTGTTTACGATTGACCTTGGAATGTTCTTCATCACCATCCTCATCAAACAAATCATCTTCGTCCTCTAAAAGACTTTCTTGAATTTCCTTTTCTTCTTCTGCTAGGAAATCTTCTTCCAATTCTTCTTCTTTTGGCATATTATTTCCCTTTGGATAAACGACTATACGAAGAAACTTTTAGATTCACATCGTAAATTTCTTTTTCAGCAAATGGTTTTCTAAAACTGAGTAAATCCACTTTGGCTTGGATTTGTTTATTCTTTTCTATATCATAAACAAGTTTAATAACATCTTGTAAAAGTACAGAACGAAAGGATACATCTATCGTAATTTTATTATAATCCTTTTGGATCACATTACTTGTATCCTTCATAGTTTGGACTTTGTCTTTCAGGTTATATCGAACTAAAATTTGATCCAATTTCGAATACATTACACTTACATCTTCTTCGCTCCCACCCGATTGTAAGCCACGTAAATAATTATATTCGCGAATGATGCGGTCAAGTTCTGTCGCTTGAGATCTGGTTTCAAAAATTTCTTCCGTAAGACTATTTCTTAAATCAGAAAAAAGAGTAACGATGGTATAAATCCCAAGAAGTGCCACAAAACTAATAAGCCCAACAACTAAAACGCGTTCCCTATCGTTTAAACGATCAAACATTATGGTTCTTCCTTCGGAGTCACGACATCCATTTTGATTTTAAAGCTTACTTTGTATTTGTTTACCCCAGTGATCAGCCTTTTGTTTTGAATTTGTATATTGGTAAATTTTTCAGATTTTTCTAAAGCTGACTGAATGGTTCCAATTTCCCCAAATTCATTTACCCGACCATAAATTTGAATTTCCTTTTCTTCAAAATTAAACTGATCTAAAATAAACGGTAAAACTTCTGGGGAAGGAAACTGTTCGGTAGCTTCATTCAAAACATCTAAAACACTTTCCTGGGAGAGAAACAAACGGTAAATTTCCGTTTTTTTACGTTCCGCTTTTAACTTTTTATTGGCTTCTGTAAGTGGATCTTCGTCTTCACCTAGTTCTCCACCAATGCCATTTTTGTATTTCTCTAGTAATACCTTTTTATTAGCAGAAATCTTACGTTTATCTAAAATGATTCCAATGATAAACACCCCTAAAAGCAAAACCAAAGAAATGCTAACAAGAATTAAATGAGGCTTAAAAGCAGATAATTTGAACCTATTGGTATGAATTTTTTTGGCAAACCCAGTCTCTAAAAAATTCACTCGGTTCCGAGATTCAAAATGGATTCCCGTGGCAACGGCTGTCACAAAATTTGGATCAGCAATTCCTAAAAATTCGTAACGTCCTGTTTTAATCCCTAATTTCTCTTCCAAATATGCGGTAAGCCCTGGATATAAACTTGCTCCTCCAGAAAGAAGTATCAGGCTCGGCCTTTCCGTTTCTGGAAGTGAAAAGATACTATTTTCTACTTCATGTATCAGTTGTTCAATTTTAGCTAATATAAACTTTCGAAGAGATTTCCATTGCACTTGCGAAATATGAAATTTGGTAAGAAATTTTGATTCTTCATTTTTATCTAATTCATCAAAAAGAAAACCTAAAGGAAGAGATTCTTTAATTTCTCTTGCTTCTTCCAATTCGATTTTTAGTAAATTAGAAATTTCTAAACTAACATCTTCTCCACCGATATAGATTTGTCGCGTGTGACGAAGTTTTCCTTCAAATAACACATTAAGAATGCTGTATCTACCGCCAAGATCCAGCTGTAGTATAGTTTTCTCACCAATTAATAATGGATAGTTTTTTGTTACAAGAGAAGATAAAGCGAACGAATCAAGAGATAAACAAGATAGAGAAAGATCACCCTTCGCAAATGGTTTTAGCGCACGAAGAAGTTCCGAATGGTGAACGTTAAAGGAAATTACATCAGAATTTTCTTTATTAGTTCTCCAAGTTTTACCAATTACCTCTAATTCTTCCATAGGATAAGGAACCAGGTTTTCTACTTCAAACGGTAGTACTTCTTGGATCGCTTTTTCCGAAACCAAAGGCACTGTCAGATCACGAACAAATAAATTATGGATTCCTAAATTAATAAGAAACCTATTTTCTTCAGGAAAAAAACTTTGAATGAAACGAATGATATTGTATTCGAAGGGATCCCCTTCTGATTCGTCAAGTTCCACTACGGGAAGACTTTCTGTCCGAAGGATCACTACTTTCCCGAGGACCTTTTTAAAAAGGACCCCTTTTAGAAAGGTCGAACCATAATCGATAGCTAGGTATTGGTCAAATGATAACATAATTAATCTTCAGTATAGTATAACATTTGGTTGTTGGTTAGGTCAAAAAGACCAGAAACCTTTCGAACCACTTTATCCTTTATAATCCCAACCCCTGTAATTTTATACACTTCGCCTTTGGTTTTGATACGCCCACCAGAAACATCTGTTCCTTCTCCTGCCAGTTCCTTATACAGAGTTAAATCTCCTGTAGTCTTCACTTGGAATTCCGGTTCGGTCTCCAGATCTTTCAATTCTTTAATATAGCCTCCTTTCTGCAACTTGAGTTTCAAAATTTTCATAGCGGCTTGTTTGGTCATAAAGTCAGAAAGGGAGATGAGGACAAAATAGGGTGCAGTATTGATATTGATTCGGTCGTCATAAGAATCACCCGCAGGTAAATAGGCAGTGATATTATTGGAAAGCACATAATCTTTATCGGAACGAAGGGCTCTTTCCTCCTCCGTCATAAAGTCCTTCGAGTTATTTTTATCATAATCCTTGGGCTTCAAACTCTCATATACAATAGAACGATCATAACCCTTAACACTAAGAAGTTCCGAAAGGGAATAAAGGGGTGCATTTTTGATTTTTCTTGGCGGAGTAAGCCTACTGTAGTAATACTGTTCGGCGCCTCCCCCCGTTTCCTGGTGGTTTTCATCGATCCAATCCAAAATCGGGAAAATCATTTCCCGTTTTAAACCAAATTGGTAAAAAAGTCTAGTGACCATCTCAATCGTTCTCTGGTTCGGCTGGTCATCGTAAATTTTTACAAGGGAATTAATATTAATTTTACCATCTTCGGGACTCATTGTGTAATAGATCACACCACCCCCTAACGGAATCGGAGGAGGGTCCATCGCCAAACCCGATTGGTATAATACTTCTTCCGGTATTTTTTTGAGTGCCCCCACTGCCCCCATAAACCCAGCTTTGGCTAACATATGCGCCTTAAATCCATCCGCTTGAGATCTTGCTACCCGGTATTCAGTAGCAGCATCTTCAAAAAATTTAGAGGCTGTAAACATGGAAGCTGTACCTATGGCCATCACAAGGAGATAGACCATAAATCCTCTTTTTAGTTTTTTATTTGAAGAGAATGACTGGATGCGCAAGCGATTCATATTTAACAAAGGCATTCCCCACTAGTGATATAATTTCAAAACGAATGAGCCTTGGAATTTTTTTTGTAGTCCGAGAATTCCAATCATCGACCCATTTGTCTCCACGTTCAGAAAATTTCATCTGAAAACTTTTTACATTTTCAAGTAATACATGTTCAACGCCACCTTGTGTAGGAAAGGTATCAATCATTTCATCTTCTCTGCGAATGAGATAAGACAAACCTTCCATTTTTGGATTTGGCATTTTTCTCAAATAAAAAGAAACTTCCCTGACAGATGCTTGCCCCTCTTCTTCTGAATTCGGATTCGAAGTAGCAAATACAACTCGGTCATTTCTTGACCCTGTGACACCATCTTGTTTCCCTACAAACAATATTCGCTTTTGGTTATCTATAAAATAAGTTCGTGCCAGAGTTCCCCTTATGTTCTCCATTGCGTATAAAATGTCCTTTCTGTTGGCACCTTTATTAGAGGCACCCTTTTTGGAGATTTTATTGGCTGTATAAAAAACAGAAAAAATTCCAGTGAATATCACTGCCATAATCATCACAACGATCGATATTTCTACCAAGGTGAAGCCATTGCGAATCTTCCGTTTGTTTTCTGATGGAAAATCTTCACGCAAAACTTTCATTAGTATTTTGTACTCCTGAAAGTTTCGACACTGTAGGTTTCTTTTTTATTTCCATCCAAATAAAAAATAGAAACCTTAACTCTAAATACTTTAAGAACTCCCCCAGTCTCAAAACTTTTTTTCTGACCTCTTTTTTTCATCAGATCACTAAAACCGACATCCTTATCACCTAACATATCCTTTGGTGCTTTTTTTCGGAGTTCCTCGGCATTCGGTCCACCAGCAAGTTTCAGTAAATCCATTTCTTCTTCTTTGATTTCTGTTTCAAAGGTATATCCAGGAAATGCATCAATCGAGCCACGCGTTGTGTCTGTTTGCATAGTAGTGGAGGAGTCTACTTGGGCCATTTTTATCTTTGCTAGGTGCACAGCATTCGCAAGTAAAACAGCTTTTTTCTGATACGAGATCCCTTCTGCAATCAGTGAATACGTATAAGTCATCACCATTGCAGCCATAGCCATTGCAATCGTTACTTCAAAGAGAGTGAATCCTCTGGATTTTCGTTTACTTCGACTGAGGTTTTGCATTGGAATCTACTTGTTCATCACGTTCATCGAGGCCATAAGAAACTTTTTGAATGGGAGTCGATTCTGGTTCTGGGAAATATTCAGTTTTATGGATTTTAAATTTTCCACCATATCTATAAATTTGGATGGTTCTTTTAATTTCCGTATCAGATCCTACATATAAAAACAAATCAGTGGTTGTGCCTTGCGGGGTAAAAACAATATGTAGTTTTCCTTCCGATCTTGGTTTTCCGGCTACATCTCTCACTTTCACAATTTTGGAATAAAAAGGAAGTGTAACTTTTTTTAAAATGGCTTCTTCTTCCAGGCCGCCTTCTTCTCTTTTCAAAAGAAAAAATTGGTATTCCCTTTTTTCAAAATCGTATTTAAAAAGAACTGCTTGGTTTGTTAACTGAGCTTTGTTGTATCCGAATTTAAAAGATTCCTGTAATTTAACAGCGATATCTTCGGTTGATGGAATGATTAGGTTTCGAAGTGTTCCCCCAACAATTACCATGATAAGACCAAGAACGGAAATTACAACGGCAATCTCAATGAGAGTGAGACCGTCGCGTAATTTCCGTTTGGTTTTCAAAACCGAAATTCTATCGGAAGGCTGCCGGGTAATCATCCGGTGAAAGGATATTAAAATCTTTATTTTTTCCTTCGCCACCCTCTTTTTTGTCCTCACCCAAAGTAAGAATCTGAGGAACAGCTCCCTCAAACTTCAATACGTAAGGAGTTTTCCACGGATCTTTTAAAACAGCTTTTTCACGAACAATAGGTTCGTAATCATCGCCAATTTTATCATCATCTGGTTTTTCAATTAAAGCTTGTAAACCTTGTTCTTCGGTAGGATATTTATCATAGACTTCCAAATATCTTTCCAATGCAGTTTTTAAAACCGCACTGTCATTTTTCAGCTTCAATTTTTTTTCGCCTTCACCCCGGTTTCCGATACTGGAGTAAAGAATCGCCATGAGTGAACCTAAAATGAGCATTACGACGGTAATCTCGATTAGAGTCAGTCCCTCACGAATCTTTCTGTGTTTCCCTTTAGTTTTCATAAACTCTACATCCCCTGGATTTCTTGAGTTAGTTTGTACATTGGCGTCATAATCGCCGCCATAATGGTAAAAATAATTCCACCCATTACAATGATCATCATGGGTTCTAAGGATTGGGTCAAAGATTTTATTGCCGTGTCTACCTCGGATTCATAGATTTCCGAGAGTTTATTCATCATTTCAGGGACTTTATCAGAGGCTTCCCCAGCACTGAGCATCCCAAGCACCATTTGCGAAAGGACCTGTGATCCTTGTAAAGAATCAGAAAGTTTTCCCCCTTCTTTAATTTTGACTATAGCTGATGCTATTTCCTCTTTAAAAACGGTATGACCCACAACATCAGAAACAATATTCAAAGAAACAATGAGGGGCACTCGGTTCAAAAGTAAAATCGATAGGTTCCTTGCAAAATTAGATACCAGGATTTTTCGAAGTAAGGTTCCAATCACCGGTAATCTTAGAAGAAATTTATCCCAAGTTTTTTTTCCTTCCCCAGAACTTTTCCATTTCATAAATCCAAGAAACCCACCGGCTAGGGCACCCAAAATAAAAAACCAATAATTGGTTAAAACATAAGATAAAAAAATCACACTTCTTGTGAGTAGAGGAAGTTTCGCATCAAAGGAAGCAAACAGCTGTTCAATCTGCGGAATGACTACAACGAGAAGAAAGATAGATACTCCTAGAGAAAGTAAACCCATAATCATGGGGTAAATCATTGCCACTTGAACTTTTGATTTCAGCTCGGAAGATTTTTCTTCCAACTCAGCCAAACGATGTAAGGTATTTTCATAATTTCCAGTGGATTCACCAACGGAAATCAAACTAGGATATTGGTCAGGAAAAACAGTTTTATGTTTTTTCATGGATTCGGAGAGACTCATTCCTTCCGTGATGTCTGCTCGCATCTCAATCAAAACTTTTTTGAAATAGATGTTCTCCACTTGATCAATGATCGATAACAAACATTTATCGAGTGGAATACCCGCACCAAGAAGAGTTCCCAACTGTTTGCAAAATAGACCCACTTCTTTTCTAGGGATCCTATACAACAATTTAGACAAAAAAGGAAAAAGCTCTCTTTCTTCCTTTTCCCTATCTTCTTGGATAGACCTAACATAAAGGCCTTTCGCTTTTAATTTGTTACGCGCCGCCTGTAAATTTGGGGCATCGATAATATTTTTTTCTTCTTTGCCCTTTTTATTGAATGCAACGTATGTATAAAGTGGCATAAAAATTAAGAAACCCGAAGGACCTCTTCTGGAGTAGTGACCCCTTCGATCACCTTATATTTACCGTATTCCTGCAAAGTGGATAGACCATTTTTGACGGCAAGTTCCTTGATGCGATTTGCATCTGCCCCTTGCAAAATGGCCCGTTTGATTTCGTCATTCATTGTAAGTAGTTCATACAAACCAGTTCGGCCCTTATATCCAGAGTTTAGACAAGAAGGACAACCCTTACCTCGGTACAAAACACCATTTTTTAATTCTTTTCTTTGGATTCCAAGACCGGCGAGGTCTTTGTCGGTCGGTTTATAAGATGTCTTACAATCCTTACAAATGACCCGAACTAGCCTTTGCGCCATAAAACCTAATACAGAACTTGTGATGAGATATGGTTCAATTCCCATGTCTACAAGCCTTGTTACAGCCGAGGAAGCATCATTGGTGTGTAAGGTAGAAAACACTAAGTGGCCGGTAAGGGAAGCCTGGATAGCAATCCTTGCTGTTTCCTCATCACGGATCTCCCCCACCATCACCACATCCGGATCTTGACGAAGGATAGAACGTAAACCTGCAGCAAAAGTGAGACCAATTTTTTCATTCATTTGCATCTGGGAAATTCCATCCATCTGGTATTCCACGGGATCTTCACAAGTAATGATATTTCGTTCTTCAGTATTGATTTCAGAAAGTGCGGAATAAAGTGTCGTCGATTTACCGGAACCTGTGGGACCAGTCACCAAAATGATTCCATAAGGTTTGTAGATTAAATTTTTAAACTCACTCAGGATTTCTTTATTAAAACCCATTGTCTCAATAGAATACTTTTGGTCCGTTTTGTTTAGAATACGCATTACTATGCGTTCTCCAAACTGACAAGGAATGATGGAAACGCGAACATCCACATCCTTCCCAGCTAACCGGAGTTTAATCCTTCCGTCCTGCGGCAAACGGTTTTCCGCAATATTTAAATTCGACATAATTTTGATACGGGTAGATATTCCCGCCAAATAAGACTTAGGAGGACTAAGGACTTTTTGCAAAACTCCGTCCACTCGATAACGAACAACAACGGATTTTTCAAATGGTTCCACGTGAATATCGGAAGCTCTTTCCGATACAGCCTGTGACAAAATTACGTTCACCATCTTGATGATGGGAGCTTCATTGGATAAATCTAGCGCATCGGATTCAAAAGCATCGGAGAGGTCACCGAAACTTCCATCCATTTCATCCATCATCTCTTTTGCTTCGGCAGTAGTTTTGTCGAACTGAGAATGGATGATTCTCATAATTTCGTTTTCAGTAGCGAGAACGAATTGAATTTCGTATCCTTTTAAAAAGGACCTCATATCGTCCATTGGATGGAGGTCCGTTGGATCGCAAGTGGCAACGACTACCTTTTTGCCTTTGACAGAGACTGGTACAATTTTAGATCGTTGGACAAGTTTTAAGGGAATTTTGCCAAAAACATCTTCATTACCAGCAAACTCCAGTTTATCGATAAACTCCATACGATGAAGTTTTGCTAGTGCTTTTAATATATCAGTTTCGGAAGCGAGACCTTTTTTTTGGATGATATGAGTGATGGGAAGATTTGTTTTTTCCTGTTGTTTGGAAATATCTTCGAGATCCTTAATGGTAAGAATCCCATCTTCTAATAGGATTTGGCCTAAACTCTTTCTCATCGTAATTTCTTTTCTCGTTCATCCACCATCCTTTCTTGTTCATTTTTCTTCTGGATGGTAATACGATCCGATTTGTCACGGTCGTCTAAGATATGAGGAGTCAAAAATACCATCAAATTGGTTTTTCGGTTTTGATTGGTAGTTCTTCGGAATAGGGTTCCCAGAAGTGGAATCTCCCCTAAAATGGGGATCTTTTGCACTTTCTTTTGTTTGTCATTGGAAAGTAACCCCCCAATCACGATGGTTTGGATATTATCGACCACAATGGTTGTTTTGATATCTCGTTTGTTGAAAGTTGGGTTTCCCCCGGTAGCTTCCGAAGATATCCCTGCAACGTTTTTGATCTCTTGGTAAAGATCTAAAGTGATGCGGTTGTTTTTATTGATATGCGGTGTGAACTTAAGTTTAATACCTGTGGGACGGTATTCGAAGTTTGCCACAGTGACCGCATTATCACCACCAAGACCTGCGTTACGGTTTTGAGTTCGAACGGGAACATCCTGACCCACATTGATTTCTGCTTCTTGGTTGTCTAAAGTCAAAATTTGAGGTGCTGACAATACGTTAAAATTCTCATTGGTGGAGTTTGCATTTAAAATACCAATGATTTGTTGTCCCCCACGGCGAATGAATCCAAGAGAGAACCCAGATAAAGTATTTACGTTAGTGGGCCGACCGTTTTTATCAATGACTCCCCCTTGCGCCGCAAGACCAGTATTAAACTGACCATAAGCCAGCTCTTGGTAACGCCAATCGATACCAAAATCATTGAGATCGGTAGAACTTAATTCCACAATCAAAACTTCCAGTAACACCTGTTTTCTGGGAGTATCCAAAATTTTTATAATTTTTTTAATTTCTTCCCATTCCTGCGGCGAAGCAGTCACAATAAGTGAGTTGGATTCCTTGTGGGCAACAGCTTTGATTTTATCTTGTTTGCCAGGAATTTTTTGAGCCTGGGTCACTGGTTGCGGAGGTGGATTTGGTTTTCCATCAGGACCAGGTTCCCCCGGTTGAGCATTTTGAGTAGGTGCCACAGGGGCATCAGGCATATCCAACTTTACTAAAATGGCAGCCAACTTCTCTGCTTCATTGTATTCTAAAGTATAAATATGAATATCACCTGCAGAAGAAATCGATCCCGGACCATCCACTCTTACATCTAAATTATCAACTAACTTAAGCAACTTATTGATATCAGATGTAGAACCAGAAAATATCAAAGTATTTTGGTTTTTAGGAATGATAATATCAGTATCAGGAGATGTTACTCTTTTAAGAATTGGTTCAAGCTCAGCAGCATTCGAATATTCTAATGGAACAATTTGTGTAATAGTTTTATTGAGAGAAACTTCTGATTCAGAAACCGGATCTTTTCCAATTCGGACAATCGGTGATTTTGCTAAGGCATCTTTGATCTTTACAACTTTAATTAAATCGTTTTCTTCAATCAGACCAAACCCTTGCGTTTCTAAAACGGATTTCATAAATCCATAAGCATCATCAATTTTTACTCGTTTTTGCGAGATGATAGTAATTTTTTTCCCTTTTACTGCATCATCAATGAGAATGTTTCTTTTGATGATAGCACTCATCCCCATTAAAAAGTCTTTGAGTTCTGTATCTCTCCAATCAGCAGTAAAACTGGCAGGTTCTTGTGACGTGGCTTTGGTCTTAGGTTTCCCTTTTTCTTGGGAAAAACCAGGTGTAACAAATACATAAAGGCAAATACTAAGTAATACTAAAGGAAGACGATTTCTCATTTTAATTCCGAATGATAAATTCATATGTGATTATTTTGCCTTGTCTCTCTAAATCCACTGTAATTTTTGGAGCTTGTTTGATCGAACCCCAAATTTCCAACATTTTCTCTGTTTCATTGAGCGGCATTCCATTGACCCTTCTAATGATATCCCCACCGCGCGCACCGAGAGCATAAAAGACATGGTCTTTTGCCACCTGATAGATCTTGTAACCCTCGATCTTTCCGTCTACCAAATGTGGGCCAAACCTTGCATTTTTATAGATAGTATTCGGATCTTTTAGTTTGCGATTCACGTCCTCACGGGAAAGAACTTTTTGGACGGTTTGGCTCGATGGTCCCAAATTAGAAACAGCCGCCGCATCTTTTGGTCGAATTCGTTCTTTCGCTTGTGCGGGAGTTTCCCCGATATTGACTCGAAGGCTTAAACCACCTTTTTTCAATACCACATAATGTTGTTCTATGGCTTGGACTTTATATCCACCGACCATTTCCCCTGTTGCGTATTCTTCTGAGTCATTGTTTTGTTTTTCGCGTACTGTGACCCGAGCAAAAGACCAGTGTCCTGAAAGAGTTCCAGTGATGAGCATTTGGTCATCGTCCCCATTATCCTGAGCGATTTCTGGATCGAGTGGTGTGCCATCTGCCCCCCGTTTGGTGGCATCATTAGGGTCATAAACTTGCCCACGGATAAGATTTCCGGTAACAATGTCTTCATAAGTACTTACAGCCAAAATCACTTCTTGGCGCATCTGTTTGGGTTTGGCTCCTGCGACACTAATCCCTGTTTCTGTCGAAAACAAAAGGAGCAAAACTAACTTTAAAAGATAAGCTAAAGAAAAGGAAAAAAGTAAAACCGCCGGAATCAATGTCAAAAACTGACTCGATTGGATTCTTTGAAGGATTAAATTCATGCTCCCCACAAACCGGAGGTTGGCTCCGATTACATTCCAGCTACTTCAGATTTAGGGAGCCTGGTGACTTGTTTTTCCGTGATGCTAAGAGCTGACTCGGGATTCATTATTTTCCCGTTTCGAAACACTTCAAAATGCAAATGCGCTCCTGTGGCAGTTCCCGTCCGTCCGACCAGAGCCACCACACGACCCATTTTCACCGTTTCCCCAACCTCAACTAAAATCTGTGAACAGTGGGCGTAAACTGTTTTATAACCATTTTTATGTTGGATCGTAACGGAATTGCCGTATCCCCCATTGCGACCAGTGAAAACAACTTCTCCATCTGCTGCCGAAAGAACAGGTGCCCCAACTTTGGCCGCAAGATCAAGACCGGTATGATAGACACGATTGTATTTATTAAATGGATCAACTCGCCTTCCAAACCGGGAAGTCACTCGACTTTGAGGCACAGGCAAAATGAAAATCTTTTTTAGAACGACCCTAGACGAGGAGGCATTTTTTACTTGGACGGGAATCTCTAAAACTTGCCCAATTTTTAACTGGTCACTGGTGAGTCCGTTATGTTTTTTTAGTTTAGCCAACTCAATAGAAAAAGACCTAGCAATCTTCGATAGATTGTCCTTCTTTTGGACCGCGTATTTTTTGATGATGATACCAGATTCATGAACTACGGTATTGCTGACTACAGGTGATACGTCGATGTATTTGGGCAGATCAAGAGAAGCTAGTTCCACCTCTTCCTCTTCACCGGAAGGATTGACTCCACTTGAGAAAAGTTTGTGAATCTCCGATTCTTGGGATTGAGAACCAAAGAGACGAAACATGGCGGATTCGTTTCCCGGAATAGACTCATTGATCTCTGAGTGAATTTTTTGGAATGGATTGGCAAAAAGCCCGGTTCCAGAAAGGACCAAATGGGAAATCATAACCAACCGAAGGATCTTCACAGATAAAATATCGGGAATTAGGGGGAGAAATCTTGAACTAGAAACAAAGAAAGAATGAAAACGAAAAACTTGCAACAATGGAGACTTCCCAAACCTTTATTTCTTTGTTTTTTTTACACTGGGTTCTACCAGAGTGAACTTTCTAGAAACCCACTCTTCGACGTCTTCCAGGTCATACTGCTTTTTCTTCACATCATCATTGATGATATAAGCAGCCAACTTTCCCACAGAAGACTCTCTAGACTCTGCAATAGGATACACCTTTAATTTCAAAAGAGAAGGTGTAGATTCAATATAAATCTTTACCAAAGTCCCTTTCTTCCAAACTTCCGTTTCCGAGAACTTGATCTCTTCTTGTAAGGAATAGGTTTTTCCATCATAGTATTCATTGATTTCCCTTAATCTTTCTTTTTTAATCAACCTTTGGGAACAATGGCTGAACACAAGGAGAAGAACGAAGGGAATTACACGAATGACACTACAATTCAAAGCAAACTCTGAGGAAAAGTCACCATGATGCCTCAATTATGAAAAGTCTTTTTTATTTTTTGGCCCAAAAGAGAAGAAACAGGACCTGATTTATTTGTGATCCCCAAACGCGCCGAAGTCGGAAGTCTGTTATACGAATGGAATGGAACCAAAGAAATCCAGGTAGAAGTAGGCATTCGAAGGGGTCTTCCCAATTTCCAAATTCTAGGTTGTGCCTCCTCCCTCACAAAAGAGTCCAGAGACCGCATCCGTTTGGCTTTAGAGGTGTCAGGATTCATATTCCCACTCGAGACCATCATAATCAATTTAAAACCGGCCCATATCCCCAAAAGGATGGTTTGTTTGGATCTTGCCATTGCTGTGGGAATCTTGGAAGCAACAGAACAAATCCAAATTCCTGAGGGTCCTATCCTCTTCTTAGGTGGGCTCGGCTTAGATGGAGCGGTTCTTGGTGGACAGGAACTTTTACCCTATCTCTGGCAAAATAGAAACAACCAAGATGTTACCCTTTGCCTTCCCAAATCCTTAGAAAAAGAAAACTTACCCGAAGGCCGATATTATTTTTTAGAACATTTGGATGGGCTAAGAATCATAAACCAGTCCGTACCTCAAATCCTAGAAGTTTCCCCTCTAAATTCGGAATCGCAAACTTGGGAAAAAGTATTTTTAGATCCTTTTCAAATGAAAACCTTTCAGGGTCTTCTCTATGCCATTCTTGGCAAACACCATAGTATACTCCTCGGAAGTCCTGGCTCAGGAAAAACCATGCTCCACCGCATGCTTGAATCCCTCCTCCCTCTTAAAGAAACAAGAGACCCAAACGACCAAGGAATCTGGACACTCGGTGGAGATTTTGAAATCCCGACAAAAAAACGACCCTTTCGGTCCCCGCACCATTCCGCTACAGAAGTAGGACTCGTAGGAGGTGGATTACCTTTTCAACCTGGCGAAATTTCTAAAGCTTACGGCGGAGTTCTATATTTAGATGAAGCATTAGAATTTAAAGATCGGATTTTGGAAAGCCTACGGATGCCTATGGAAGATTCGTATTTAGAAATTGTACGATTGAACGAAAAAACAAAAATAAAAACGGATTTTACTCTAATGCTTTCTGCCAACCCCTGCCCTTGTGGAAACTACCACAGTAACAATACCTGTCACTGTTCCTTACAAAAGATTCGATTGTATTTACAAAAAATAAGTGGGGCTTTTTTAGACCGAATTACCATCTTTCAAACGTTATTCGAAACAACGAATGAAAGGTGTATTCAACTAGAAGAATATAGAATGAAAAAAATTCTTCTAGATCGTATCATATTTCGAAAAACCAGAAAAACTCCAGAAGATGAAGAATCTAAAATTCAAAGAATTTTAGATTCAGAAAACCGAACCAAACTACTCTCCTTAAGAAAGAAAAAACAAATCATTTCTCTGGCTCGGACCATAGCAGATTGGGATTTATCCTCCCGAACAAAGGAAGCACATATCCGGGAAGCAGTTGAATATTGTATCGGTTACCAGTGGATTTATAGCCTAGGTTAACTACTTTGAAATAAAATGCGAAATTTCCATCGCAATTTTATTAATCGCATAATCCATGTAAGCTGGATCATCGATCTTTTTTTTGTAATTTTCGAATTTTTTCTGAACGGTGGAGGCCATTCCCCGTTTCCGGAGTAATACCGGATCTGGACCAAATTCGTCGGTTTCTGCCAAATTCCCAAAAATACTAAATTGTCTCATACGGTTACTTCCTTGTAACAATCAAACTCTCATCCTTGAGAGCGTTTTCCCTTTAGGGATACAAAACCAATCGGCCCAGTACAAAAATCCCTTGATGAAGTATTTTAGAAGATTGACGAATAAAAACGAACTTCCTTTTTTTCTGTGATATGGATCAAATTAAACGAAGGTGTTAGGTGATAAAAGGCAGGAACTTCTTTTAGTAAATAGAAATATACCTTCCGCATTCGGTTACGTTTTGTCTCATGAAAACATTCTAAAGGGTGAAATCCGCTACTTTCTTTCCAAAACTTCACTTCTGAACAATGCAGCAAATCATTCGAAATACTAATTATGTCTAATTCCCCAAAAGATTTTCGGAAATTACGAAACAGGATCGTATGACCTTCTGATATCAAATACTCCGTGGCCATATCTTCTCCCGACTGTCCTAGATCCGTTTTTTTCTGCATCTCTGATCCCCTATCACCGTAAGGATCAGTAAATCTGGGAAAAAGGAATGGCTTGTTGGATATAGAGATTGAGGTCTTTCATAAGGTCCACAAATTCTAAATGTTTTAGGCGTTTGCCCTCTGCATCTTTTGTGACTCTAATGACGGGACGAAGAGGTTTGTCTTTATTAGATTCGATTACCATACCCATTCTTAGGTCAGAAAGAACCACGCCGGATCCTACAGGAAACATGGAAAGTTTGTTTAAAAAGAGTCTTACCATTTTTAAATCAAAACGGTTCACGTTTTCACTAATCATAATCTTCATCGCATCATAAGGAAGGATGGCTTGCCTATAAGGTCTTGGATGGATCATGGCAGCAAACTGATCACCGATCATAAACACTTTAGTCAGTTCTTCAATTTGGTTGGCGAGAATTCTCTGTGGATACCCAGAACCATCTACTGCTTCATGATGTTGTAAGGCAACTATGGCAAGAGAGTTTTTTAACTTCAATCTTTGGGTAAGGATTTGGTAACCAGTAACAGGATGGCGTTTGATCGTTTTTAAATCTAGTTCGGACAGGACACCTTTTTTTTCCGATACTTCTTCCGGTACTGTTACCATTCCTATATCTGCAAAAAGAGATGCAAGCGCCAAATCAATCAGCTTAGGTCTAGAAAACTCCAAAAAATTTCCAAGCATAACAGAGAAAAAAGTCGCATAACAGATATGTGTATATAGATAATAACCTGAATGAGAATGAGATAATAATAAAATAGAAATTTGAGCGTTTGCTTTAGTATGATCTGCGATACGTTCCGCAATTTCCCGAAACTCGCGAATTTCAGTATAACGACCTTCTGATGCCGATCGATAAGTTTTTTGAACTAAATCAAAACAATCTTTAAATACTGCATTGAACTCAACCTTTGCTGTATTGGCTTTTTCTAGTAGATACTTAAACCTGGTTGAGTTTTCATCATCTTGGTAAAAAGGAAGGTTGGTATCGAAGTAACCTGGCCCAGCCCCAGAAGCAGTTTTATCAAGTCCATCGGCTGTTACTTTTTCTCCATCGGTTAATACAAAGGTAATACCAAATTGAACCAAACGGTCTAAGTCTTGTTGTGTGATGGGTTGGTCTGCGCCAACAAAAACAGTGTCTTTATCCAGGTAAATTGACTTAGTAAACTTGGATCCAGGTTCTAAGTCACGTATGGAGATTTTTCGCATAATTGCGTAAATCCTAGTAAGAAGCGTAGAAACATCAATTGTTTTTCTTTTGCCTTTCTAAAACAAGGATTCGAAACACTGCGGCCACAACTTCATACAAATCCCTGGGGATTTCTTTTCCATTGGGGAGATGATCTAAGGTTTGCATCATCACTTCATCTTGAATCACAAGAACTCCAGACTCACGAGCAATCTGAATCAGATTCGTAGCAAGTCTTCCCTCTGCTTTTGCTACTAGTTTCGGTGCCGCATTTCGCGCCGGATCATAAGCAAGGGCCGCCATTTTTTGTTTCATCTATAATCTCCGTTAAAGGATTCATCCTTCCAAATTTCCATCTGTACGGAACGAATTTGGGGAAAGTCCCGAATGAGGTTGGCAAAAGATTTGGTAAAGTCTTCACCTTGGAATGACCTTTCCGTAGTGAGTTGTACGAAGATCGGTTTTTCTTTTTCAGGATCATAATGGAACTGGATTCCCATCGCACCGGTTTCTTTAGATTCCCAATATACATAGAGAACCAAACCTTTGTTTTTCGGTTCGACAACCATTTGTAATGATTCTTTCGCATCAGGATCAATGTAAGAAAGAAGGTCAGAAAATCCGGTTTCTCCAAGTAGATAATTCCAAAGGGGTTTTAGATCCGAAACATCCACTGATTTTGAATCTGATTGTACTGCCATCCACTGGGCCCAACGCAAACGATTCTCGGACTTCCCTGAGTGGATTTGATTTTCCTTTTCGATTCCTTTTGTTTGGAGAGAAATAGAATGATTCGGAATGGTCGTATGCAAAGGTCTAGTTTTGGACTGGGAGCGATTGCCTTCCCAAAGTTGGAGTCCCAGTTCCCTAGTGTTAGTTTCTTTAAAAAAAAACGGATCCTTTCTCTGAGAGGTCAGTTTTCCTAAAGCGTAAAACGGATGATTCGGATTCTGATTAAAAAAGAGAGGGCTCACTCCCATCCTTTCGGAGAAATTTACAAAAACTCAACCGGTGGATGGGAGAAATTCCAAGTCTTTCCAAAGCACCTCTATGTTCTTCGGTTCCATATCCCTTATGTTTGGCAAACCCATAACCGGGATACTTAGCATCCATCTTTTCCATATATTCATCCCGGTAGGTTTTAGCAAGGATGGATGCGGCAGAAATCGAAGGAATCAAATCATCTCCTTTGGGTAAAGAGAAATAACCTTCAATGGGTTTTGTGATCTTTAGTTTATAGTTTCCATCGGCGAGAAGAAATGGTTTTGTTCCTGGCCTTTGGTCTGAGATATGACTTCCCTTTTCTTTTCCAAATGAAGTGGTCGCATTAGAATTTTCATTCTCCTTTGAATTGGATACAGAAGGAGAAAAGTGTGTCGGCAAACACCGATTCATCCCATAAAAAATAGCTTGGTTGATATTGAAACGATCAATGAATGTTGCGCTAACAAAGGTGACACGGTAATAGGAAACATACTTTAAAATTTCCGTGCGTAGTTCGGTCCGTTTAGGTTCTGGAATTTTTTTAGAATCACGAAGCCCTTTTAGGATTTCGCCGTTTTTGATTTTCTCTAAAGTCTTGAGATCAAAGGAAACGCAACCCACAGAAACTGGGCCTGCAAGTGTACCACGACCCGCTTCATCGAGGGAGTAGCAGGTCAAATGGGGAATTTGAAATTCAGGAAAGAACGGCCTCTTTATGGCCGTTTTGTCGAAAGAGATTATGCGCTAGGTGCTTCGGCAGCTTTTGCTTGTGCAAGAGCGGCTTTAGAAGCCTCATCCTGTCTCTTTTTGTCTTTGGCAACAATTGCTTGTCCGCCCTTTCTTTCTTTGATACGTCCTGCTTTTCCTTTTTTATCACGAAGATAGAAAAGTTTTGCACGACGAACAGATCCTTTACGAACGAGTTCAATCTTTGCAATTCTTGGGCTATGAAGTGGGAAAATTCTTTCCACTCCGATATCGTAAGACACTCGTCTTACAGTAAAGGTTTTACTTTGTGATTTGTTTGCAATGGAGATCACAATACCTTCGTAAACCTGAACACGTTCCTTTCCAGATTCAACGATTTTGTAGTGAACTTTTACCGTATCACCAATTTCGAAATTAAGTTCGTTCTTTGCTTCGTCTGCGAGTGCTGTTTCTAGAATCTGATTCATGGCTTCCTCTAAGAATGATTTCTTGTTTTGCGGTTTTTTTGCCGCCATTTCCGGATCTCTTCATGATGTCCACCAAGGAGCACATCTGGAACAGTCCAACCCATAAAATCATAGGGTTTTGTATACTGGGGGTATTCTAATTCTTCCGTTTCGTTGTGCGACTCTTCTAGAAGACTTTCTTCTTTTCCTAAAAATCCCGGAACAAACCGAGAAAGGCAATCGGCCACAACGAGAGCAGCTAAATCCCCCGATGAAATAACATAGTTTCCAATGGCCACTTCCCTGTCAATTAAATGCTCCGTGACTCGATGGTCGACCCCTTCGTAGTATCCAGAAATCAAAGTAATGGTATCCGAGGACTCAAAAATTTCCCGAGCCAGGGTTTGGTTGAAAAGCTCCCCCGAGGGGCTGAGAAGGATGACCTTCCCTTTGTTTTCACCAAGGGATTCTAGAGCACGGTAGATCGGGCCCACTTGCAAAAGCATTCCCGGTCCGCCCCCATATATGGTATCGTCTACCTTTTGGTGTTTGTTGTCGGCAAAGTCTCGGAGGTGGACTGTATTAATATCTACAACCCCTTGTTTTACTGCTTTTCCAGGGATTCCGGTATCAAAATAGGAGGTTATTTTTTCTGGAAAAAGAGTGATGAAATTAAACTTCAAACCACTGCTCCCAGCCAATGATTTCTAAGGTTTTGGATTCTAAGTTCCAATCTCCCACAAACTGATGGAGGAAAGGAATGAGGACAGTTTCCCCTTCGCCGTTTTTTGGTTTTAGTTCCAAAATAGGATGTGCGGGATTGTCAATGACTTGGGTCACAAGATAATCCAAGGAAACATTGGTTTCTTTCGAAATGGCAAGAAGACCCACTAAGTCTTCTGTGTAAATTTCGCCTTCTGTTGGTTTTGGCAGATCTTCTCTTTTCCATAGTAAAGAGAACCCGCGGTATTTGATGACAGTTTCTGGAGTTTCAAAACCCTTTAGTTTGACTAGGAAATGATTCCCATTGGGCCGAATCTCATCGATTTGGATTGTGGACTGGTTTCCACGAGGGTCTTCTACAGTGCAGAGGAACGGTGGTTTGGCGGATAAAAGGGTGTCACCTTCTGTAAAAACCTTGATGAACCCTTTGATTCCATGTGAGGATCCGATGACCCCCACTTTCACTAAACTTGGTTTAGTCGACAATTTCTAAAGTATAATTTTTGCCTTGTTTGGTTCCGGCTGCTTGTAAAACAGTACGCAAAGACTTTGCAATCCTTCCGTTTTTTCCGATCACCTTACCGAGGTCTTTTGCAGCTACCCGAAGTTCGATCACAGTTTCTTCCTCTCCGGGGACTTGGTTGACTGCAACTTGTTCTGGTTGGTCAACGAGAGATGTAACGATATAACGAACTAAGGATTCCATGTATCAATTAACCTTTGAATTTTGACCAAACGTCGTCTTTTTTCAAAAGAGCAAGAACTGTATCAGTAGGTTGTGCACCTTTCTTAAGCCAAGAAAGAGTTTTTTCTTCATTGAAAGTTGCTTTTTTAACAGAAGAAGTGGATGGGTGGAAATGCCCAATCGCTTCAATGAATTTTCCGTCACGAGGAGCACGAATATCTGCTGCTACAATACGATAGTGCGGGTCTGCTTTTGTTCCCGTTCTTTGTAATCTTAATTTAACCAAGGAAAAATACCCCTTTTATAGCGAGTTTTTTAAATAGGGACGATATGTCAAGAGCGAGTTCTGACACTGGCAGCGAGATCCTTTAATTTTTTACCCTGAGCATTTGGATCCCCTGTTTTATAGAGCCCTGAACCCACAACCGTGATGTCCACACCGAGTTTTGCGAGCTCTTCCATATTGGATTCGTTTACCCCACCGTCCACTTCCAATTCAATATTATAAGGTTTGGTAAGTTTCCTAACGGCAGCAATTTTATCAAATCCTGATTTTACAAAGGACTGTCCGTAAAAGCCAGGGTCAACAGTCATCAGGAGGACAAGATCCAAATAAGGAAGGATTTGGGAGATGGATTCCGGTGGAGTTTGCGGGTTGAGCGAAACTCCCACTTTAATTCCGGCCTTTCGGATCTCTTCTGCAAGCCTTACCGAGAAGTTTGTGGTTTCAATATGAAAAGTAATACAATAAGGATTTAGGTCAAAGTATTTGGGAACGTGGAGCTCTGGGTTTGAGACCATAAGGTGTACATCTAGAGGAATCTCCGTATGGGATTTGACTTCTTTGGTAAATGCCTCTCCAAAGGAAATTTGAGGGACAAAGTTTCCGTCCATCACATCAATATGGATGAGATCGATATTTTCTTTTTTGTAAGTGGGAAGCTCTTGTGAGAGTCCCGTAAGTTTTGCCGCAAGGATGGATGCAGAAATTTTCATATTAATAAGTACCTTTTAATTTCCAAACCTTGGCCACACCGGTTTCTTTTCCGATTAGAGTCACTTTTACATTTCCCGCTCTATGAATGAGAAAACGTACTGGTTCATCCTCTTTTAATTTTTGGTTGGTTAAAATTTCTTTTTCGATTTCTGTATCCTCCCCAGGTTTTGTATAACTGATTTTTGCTGAGTAAAGATCATCATCATCCACTTCATATTCTAAAAATTCGTAATCCTGAACGAGAGACTCAGAAGGTTTTAAAAAGAAAGCACCCACTTCCGCACCTGTTTGTTTTAATTCAAAAGAGGAAGTAAGGCCATGTGAATCACGAAACTCTGGTTTGGTGGCTTCTTTCAAATGGTATGGAATTTTTTTTCTTTGTAAAAAATCGACAACAAAAGGAACGGGAGTTCCTACAAACTTTGTGGAATCCAATGGATCATTTGCTGACTGGTTGGATTTTTTTTCTGTATTCGGTTCTGTTACGAGTAAGTAAATTTTTTCACCGGAATGCGTTTCCTTTCCAGGCGCAGGTATTTGGTCTATGATGGTTTCTTGTGGCTCATCACCCACTGCAGGAACATAAGTGATCCCACCAATTTGGAGAGGTACATACACTTCACCAGAAAGAACTTTTTCTAAAATGGCTTTGGCTCTTTTCAGATCTTGGCCTTTCACATCAGGGATTGTGACCCGATCAAATCCAATATTGACAGTGAGATAGAGTTTGGATCCTGCTTCCACTTCCTTACCGGGATCAATGGATTGTGCGAGGATGATCCCATCTGTTTTTTCAGGGATCCTTTGCGTTTCTAATCGGACTTTGAGTTGGAGTCTTTGTAATTCATTATGAACTTCAATGTAGTTTTTGCCAATCACATAAGGCATCATGACTTTTTGCTCTTCTTTGGTACGAACAACCACTACCAAAAAGGCTGCCACAAAAAAAACAAGGAGTCCCAAACCAACAAATAGAACATAACCACTGTAAGGTAGGATTTTTAGAAACTTTTCTTTCACGTAAATGATTCTCCGGCTAAAACCCGCGCCCCATTGAAAAACTCAAATCCTTTCATGGGTTTTTTCCCTTCGGGTTGTAAGGTATCTATACCAAGCAGGTTTCCGTCTCCACAGAGGCAGAAAAGCCTTTTTTTCTGGTATAGGAAAAAGGAACCAGGACTGAGGCCCGCTGGTATCGGCACTGGTTCCTCACCTTCTTTCAAAAGAAAAGAGGTGACAAGGATCAGTTTTTTCCCTCGAAATTCGGTCACAGCCAAAGGATCGGGAAATAGGGCTCGGATACGGTTATGGATGTTTTTTGCCGGTTCCGACCAATTGATGGGACGGTCGTTTGCTGTGATTTTTTTGCAGTGGGTCGCTTCCGTAACATTTTGCGGTTTTGCCACCCAAGGGGATTCTTTAGATTCTAGTTCCCATAGAAGCCGAATGAGTTCAGCTCCTCCTTCCTTGGTGATGGTTTGCAAAAGCGAAGCAGTAGTTTCAGTGGGATCCACTTTCCAGGATTTTTGCGAGATGATATCTCCTGAATCAACTTCCTTGGCTAAAAACTGAATCGTAAATCCTGAGTACTCTTCCCCACTGAGTAAAAAACTTTGCACCGGAGAAGCGCCGCGGTATTTCGGGAGCAAACTTCCATGAAGATTGATACTGCCAAATTTCGGATCTTGGAACACATTTTCTGGAACGATCGATCCATAAGCATAAACGATATGAACAGGAGAACCGTAAGATAAAATTTGTTTTTGAGCTTCTTCATCAGTTCGGAGTTTCGGAGATTGAATGACAGGGATGCCTTTCGACACTGCCAATTCTTTTACAGGAGTTGGTGTGATGATTTGTTTTCTTCCCACGGGTTTGTCAATATTGGTAACGACAAAATCCACTTTGATTCCAGCATCTAGTAAAATGGAAAGTAGTTCCTTTGAGTGTTCAGGGGATCCAAAGTATCCAATTGAAAGTTTCATATTTTTATCCTATTACACAAGTTCTAAAGGATCCAAATCATATTCAATATAACATTTGGAATCGACTTTAAATTTAGTTTTGGTTTCTCGCAATAGATTCCGTAAAGCAGTGATGGATTTGGATTTTAAAAGAATGTGAAACCGAAAGTTATTATCAATTTTATAAAATGGACATTGGCTCGGTCCAAGAAGGGTAATGGATGAATCCATATTTTCTTTTAAAGTTTCCGCATAAACCACAGATTGTTTATTCGCAATTTCTTCATATTTTGACCTGAAAACAAGTCTCGCCAAACGAGAATAAGGCGGATAAAACAAATCCCTTCTAAAATTTAGCTCCCATTCGAAAAAAGCAGGATAATTTTGTTCCATAGCCATCTTAAGAACGGGGTGTTCGGGATCATTGGATTGGATGAGGACTTCGCCTTTTTTTTCACCTCTACCGGCTCTTCCTGCTACCTGAGAAATAAGGGAATAAGTCCTTTCACTACTGCGAAAGTCCGGAACTCCCAGACCATGATTAGCATTTAAAATTCCAACAAGTGTAACATTCGCATAATCGAGGCCTTTCGCAATCATTTGGGTTCCAGTAAGGATATCTAAATTTCCTTCCCCTAACTTTTCGAGTACATCACGGGTAACTTCTTTATTTTTGGAACTATCTTGGTCTAGTCGTTCGATCCGAGCTTTTGGGAAATGTGACAACAAATATTCTTCTAATTTTTGAGTTCCTGCGCCAAACAAATCCAGCTCCTCGCCATGAATCTGTTTTAAATTCTGTAAGGTAGATTTGTATCCACAAAGATGACAACGAACTGTTTTGTCAGAATGATAACAAAGTGTTGCCGTACATTTAGGACAATGAATGAATTCTTTCGTGACAGTGGAATAAATAAAGGGATTATAACCCCGACGATTGAGAAGAATGATAGTTTGTTCTTGCTTTTTTAATCTGTCAGCAACTTTGAACTGTAAATCTCCTGATAATAATTCACTGTCTTCTTTTTTCGCTGTGATTTCTACCGAAGGAAGGGAAGCAAAAGGATTGGCTCTTTCTTTTAATTCCGAATACCCAATCTGCCCCACTTTTGCCAAATAATAAATTTCGACACTCGGTGTAGCAGAACCTAACAATAGCTTGCCGTTTGATTTTAAAATTCTTTGTAAAGCAATTTGGCGCGCATGGTAACGCGGAGAGCTATGTTCTTTATAAGAACCATCATGTTCTTCATCTAAAATAATTAAAGCTATATCGGACAAAGGGGCAAAAACCGCAGAACGAGTTCCTATACAAATTCGTTTTTTACCTTCCTTTAAATCCAAATAGTTTTGAAATTTTTCTGAAGTTCTGAGATGAGAATGTAATACGGCAACTTGACCAGGGAAAATTCTTTCAATCCTTGTGATGGTAGGATAAGTCAGGGAGATTTCAGGGACAAGAAAAATAATAGTCCCTTTGGTTTTGGAAAGAACCTCTGCCATCAGATGCAAATACACCTCGGTCTTTCCACTCCCCGTAATCCCATATAACAAATGTGTGTTAGATGTTTGATTAGATCTTATTTCATCCAAAGCCTTTTTTTGAGACGGATTTAAAGGATGTAATAGATCAAACTGGATATGAACTGGAGTTGATTTTTCCTGTTTCCTTTTTTTTCCTTTCGGAACCATAAGAAACAGAGCTTCTCCGAGAGAAGACAAATAATTTTCCGCCATCCAATGGGCAAGTTCAAGTTGTTCTTCGGTTAGAACCGGTTCTGAATCCACTGGTTTTAAAATAGATAAAGTTTCATAATTTGGTTCATTGGAATGGACCTCGATCACCACACCTTCCCACTCCTTTCCGTTGAGAGGAACAAGGACACGAACCCCTCTAACTAAACTACGGATCTCGTGGGGAATTTCATAGGTTAACGTTCTACTTTCCCAAGATAAATTGAGGGCGACTTCCGCAAATTGGATCATACTAGAGATATGGTTTCACAAGAGATAAGTGAGAAATAAAACTTTCTTCTAATTCCTGTTTTTCTTTTCCATATTGAAAAAGATTACTTTCCGAATCCGTTTTTTTAGCCTTTTCACCAAGAAAAACTAAAGCTTCTGGAGACCTTGTGGTGACAATGGGGATGGAAAGTCCTGACAGATCCCACGTTGTTTGTTTTCCAAGAAATTCTTTTGCTTTCTCAGCACCAAACAACAATTTAGCGGAAGAACCTAAAATTACAATGGCTTTAATTCCAAATTCTTCCACTGTTTCCTTTACATGAAATTTACAATTTTCTACTCTAGACTGCCAATCGATTTCCTTCGAATCGGTATTAGAAAAGTTACAGGCAGGATACTCTTGGTAATAAAACTCTTCAAAAGAGAAACCAAATACTTTTTGAACAAGCTCTCCCCAGCTAAGTTCAGTTAATTTGTCTTTAAAAATTTGGTTGGGTTTTGTTTTAGTAAAAGGTTTTTCTTTTGGACCTGTTGCACCTGAATAATGCAAAACGAGAACAGGTTTTCTTCCTTTATGAAGAAACTGGCGGACTCCGCTGAGTTTCCCTTGGCAAAGGGTACATGAAAAATTAACAAGGTCTCTATTGTTTCTTTGGTTTTCTTTTTGTTGTTTCTTTTGAATTTCTATAGATTCAGGAACTTTTGATTTCCAAGGAAAAACAAAGTCGTTTGGATCTTGTTCCTCTTGAAACCTATAAACAGAAATAGAATTGTTTTGGATTAAAAATTTAGTTTCTTTAAGAATGTCAGTAAATCTTTCTAAAATTGATTTTTGATTCATACTAACCTTCGTTCAACTGTTCCACAGATATATTTAAGGAACGTAATTTTCTATATAAATGAGTTCTTTCAATCCCTAAAGCCTTCGAAGCTCTTGTCACGTTTCCTTCGCAAATTTGTAAGGTTTTGATGATATATTGGCGTTCGAATTCTTCTTTGGCGTGCTTTAAATCACCCCGGGCAACCATTTCATTGGCCTTTTTAAATCCATGAAGAGCTTCCTTTACATCTTTAGCACGGATGGTTTCTCCAGGAACCAGAATACTCAATCGTTCTAAAATATTTTTTAATTCTCTCACATTTCCTGGCCAGAAATGGGATGTGAGAGCATCAAGTCCATCCCTATCAATGGTTTTGGGTGGAAGTTTATTCTCTAAAATGGATTTTTTTAAATAAAACTCTACTAACAAAGGAATGTCTTGGTTTCGGTCACGCAGTGGAGGTAATTCAAGTGGAATGACACTTAAGGCATAATATAAATCTTCTCGAAACCGTCCTTCTCGAATGGCATCCTCCACATTGGAATTTGTTGCTGCAATGATCCGAACGTCTACGCGAACAGAGTTATTTCCTCCGATACGTTCCAACTTCTGTTCAAGGATTACTTTTAATACTTTGGATTGGATCGAGAGAGGTAAATCGCAGACTTCATCTAAAAATAAAGTACCATTTTGCGCAGATTCCCATTTTCCAATTTTAATCTCACCTTTTTGGTTTTCACTGATTTCTAGTCCAAATAACTCTTGTTCTAAGGTTTCTTCCAAAACAGAGGCGCAATTAAATTCTATATATGGGTCATTTTTCCTCTTAGAATTTTGATGAATGGCCCTTGCAGCTAACTCTTTTCCTGTTCCATTTTCACCAGTAATAAAAACACGAGCATTTGTTTGAGCTGCTTGATAAATGGCAAATTTAACTCGTTTGATAGATAACGATTCACCTAAAATCTCATCCACTTCCAATTGAAACTCTGGAATTTCATGATCTTTGGTTTTTTCCATAGCAGATTCAATAGTTTGAATGACCTTTTCTATGGAGAGGGGTTTCTCGAGGAAATCGACTGCGCCTTTTTTGGTAGCACTGACTGCAAGTTCTATAGTCCCATGACCAGATATCATCACAATCGGTAATCCCGGATAAAGTTTTTTGCACTCATCTAGGATTGTAAGTCCATCTTCTTTATCAACCCAAACATCGAGTAAAACAAGTGACGGCCTTTCTTTTGCTAATGCTTTTAATAAAGACTTACCATTAGCAAAATCTTCAACGATATAATCCTCATCTTCCAAAATAACACGAAGCGATTTCCGAATTTCTTTTTCATCATCCAGTATATAAATATTTTTTTGCATCAATGACTATCCAATGGGAGCTCAATTCGAAACTTACAACCACCCAACTTAGAATCTTCTACAACGATATGTCCATGATGATCTATAATAGTTTTTTGAACAATCGCAAGTCCGATTCCTGATCCATGATTTTCTTTTGTGGAAAAATACGGTTCAAAAACTTTTTCTTTCCATTCCTGCTTCAGACCAGGCCCAGAATCATCAATTTCAATTACTATGGATTTTCTAAGCGCTTTCTTTTGTAATTTTGACATGATTCGAATTTTTTTACGTTTGAGACTAAGAATATCCATTTCCTCTTTGGGATTTTCGGCTGACTGGATCGCCTCAACTGCGTTTTTAATCAGATTATTGACCACACCAAGAAACAAACGTTTATCAAGAAATACCTCTGGTATATTATCAGCTAACTTTAATTCAAACTCAATATCAGTAGTATCTCGGAAAAGAGCCACAGCTTCTTCTAAAATAGGATTTAATTTTTGATTGATAAGTACAGGAACAGGCATACGAGCAAATTCACTAAACTCTTTGACCAAATGTTCTAAAACTCTTACTTGACCAATGATAGTTTCTGTTGCATCAAAAATGACCGATTCTAAATTTTCGGATTTTGGATTCTGAAACTTTCTTTGGATCCTCTGCGCAGAAAGTTGAATGGGAGTCAGAGGATTTTTGATTTCATGAGCCATCCGCTGCGCAACTTCCTTCCAAGCAGCGATCCTTTGGGTATGCATCAGTTCTTCCGATTTTGCGTTCAAATCACTCACCATCTGATTAAAACTATCAATCAAAATTCCCATCTCGCCCTCTTCCGTTTTTTCCAAACGAATATCTGATTCACCCAAAGAGACTTTTTTTGTCGCATTCGCCAAATTAATAATAGGTTTCGATATCCGTCTTGCAAACAAAAACGAGAACAATATCGCAATTAGAAACATTGCTGCAGAAAAAGTAGCAATCGTAATGCGAACACTAAAAGGGATTTTTTCTTTCCAAAGGCTTACTTTTTCATAGGTGGAGGTTGCATTTACAATGTTTTGAACATCTGCCTCCATCCCCTGGTGGATACGTTGCCCAACGTAAACCTCTACTCCATCTTTTAAATTAAATTTAGAAAGTATATAAGACCTATCTTGTAGATAGAGACGACTCACAAAAATATCTTTATATTTTGAATTTAAAAACTCCAGTTTCTCGATACTACGAAACAGTCCCCTTGACTCAAAACGTAGTTTCTTTGAATCCACATATCCAAAGTAGTATTCATTCTTTTCGAGGAGTCCGTTTTCTAATGCCTTTTGAAAAACAGTATACCCATCGTTTTTTTCTCCATCACCTAACCGTGAATGCAAAATATTTATTTTTTCTAAGAACTCCGATTCGATTTCCTTTTCTTCATATTGCACAATTAAATTAGCTGAACGAAGGGCATTGGATATATCGACTCGGTAAAAACCTTCGATGAGTCGTCCCGTAAGATTTGAAGACAAAATAAAAATGGGTAATGATGGCACCAAAGCAACAAAGAGAAAGGCTAAAGTTAGGCGATATCGAATGGAACTTCGAATTTTCCCAGTTTCCCTATTCCGACGATTCCTATATACATAACTAAGTATTAAGGATAGTATAAAAAAAGGGATTAGTATAAATAAGTAGGTATCTAATTTTGAGAAAAAAGAAATATCCTCTTCTTGTCTAAAGAAAACTAACTCAGAAAATCCGACAGAGATTCCAATGGTCAGAAAAAAAATAAAAATATCTCGTAAGTAATACCTGTTTTCATCAGACAACCGAGGGAGAAACTTAAAAAATCTAATTGGCATTGGTGTCAAAGTTTCTATCAACCAAAGCTTCTAAAGCAAGAAGAGCCTCCTCTTCTCCTTTCCCATCAGCTTTTACAGAAAAAATAGAGCCAGGCCCCAACGCCAACATCATAAGTCCCATAATCGACTTTCCATTGACTTCTATATCATCTTTGACTACAAAAATTTCGCAAGGAAAACTTGCTGCCATCTTTACAAACAAGGAAGCGGGCCTTGCATGAAGCCCACTACTATCTTCTCTAATCTTTAATTGGATTTGTTTCAATGGTGCTCTGCTGGATATAGGTATTTAGTTTATTCGAAAATTCTTTTGCACTATTTTTTCCCATTTTGCGCAATCGTTGGTTCATAGCTGCAGTTTCCACAATGATAGGAATGTTCCTTCCTGGTTTTACGGGGATTTCAATATAAGGAACCGAAACACCAAGAATTTCTTCCATACTTTGTTCGATTCCCGTTCTTTCATATTCGCCCGCAGTTTGTTCTTCCCATTCTTTTAAATTGATAATGAGTTCAATGAGTTTATGATCTCTTACAGAACCAACACCAAACAAATCTTTTATGTTCAATATTCCAAGACCTCTAATTTCCATATGATGCCGCAGTAAATCAGAGCAGGACCCAATCAGATAACTTTCGCTTAACCGGCGAATCTCAACCATATCATCGGCAACAAGTCTATGACCGCGTTCGATGAGTTCCAGAGCGGTTTCACTTTTCCCTACACCGGACCTGCCAGTGAGTAAAGTTCCAATTCCAAACACCTCAATCAGAACTCCATGACGCATCGTACGTGGCGCCAATGCACGGTCCAAAATTTGTGAGATCAGTGTAATGAATCTATGTGTGGCGATTTCCGTTTTAAAAAGGGGAATTCCTTTTGCTTTTGCTCTTTCAACGAAAGGAATCTGCGGTTCATTTCCGTGTGTGTAAATGATACAATTTAAATGAAACTCAAAAAACTTATCAGTGATTTCTTGTAGTTTGTCTTCCGAAAGCGAATTTAAATATGCCCATTCACCTTTGCCTAAAATCTGAATTCGATCATTAGCAAAAAAATCAAAAAATCCAGTAAGTGATAAACCGGGCCGATTGATTTCTGCATTGTTAATACGGTTCGTAAGGCCGGCTTCGCCAGTAATCAAAACCAGCTGGAGATCTTCATGATCTTTTAAAATTGTGTCAACAGTGATCCCAGGAACTGGCATAGGTTACCCCTTTAGAGAACTAATCCGCTTTCTTTCATTCGAAGGCAGGATTCTTAAGACCTTTCTATACTTTGCGACCGTACGACGGGCAATTTCAATTCCTTTTTTTTCCATAAGTTCAACGATGTCTTGGTCGGACAAAGGATTGTTTTCATCTTCATCTTTGACCAAATTACGAATGATTTCATGGATTTTTTTGGAACTTTCCTTCCCGCCTTCGGCCGACTTAACTCCAGATGAGAAAAACCATTTGAGTTCAAATATTCCCCAATTGGTTTGAATATACTTATTCGTTGTTATGCGAGAAATAGTAGACTCATGTAAATTTAACTTTTCAGCAACTTCTTTTAAAGTGAGTGGTTTAATAAATCCGATTCCGCCTCGGAAAAAATCCACTTGGAAATCAATAATACAGCTTACTACTCTTTGTAAGGTCTGTCTTCTCTGTTGGATAGAACGAATGAGCCACTGTGCAGAGCTAAACTTTGTTTGGAAATATTCCTTTTCTTTGGGAGGCAGTTTATGGTTTAAAAGCTCTCTATATTCTTCTTGGATCGATAGTTTAGGCAACCACTCATCGTTGATAAATATATTAAACTCATTTCCCACTTCTTTCACAACAACATCTGCCACTACGTAATCGATTTTTCTTCCTTGGTAGGTTGTTGCAGGATAAGGCTCCAATTTTTTAATGAGCCTTGCTAAAGAGAGTATCTCTTCCTCTGTAATCTTAAGATTTTTCGCAATTTTTTTATAATCGACCTTTTCTAGATCCGACAGAAATTCCCCAATCAATTGGTGTAGAAGTATACTATCGGGAAAAAGAATTTTACCTTGGATCAGTAAGGTTTCTTGCATATCGCGAGCACCAATCCCAATGGGATCAAGTTCGTTAATTACCTGCAATACTCGCCTAACTTTTGTCTCTGGGTAACCCATTTCCTTAGAAACCAAACCTAGGTCATCCGTAATAAATCCTTTATCATCGATCATACTGATAAGGACTTCTCCAATTTCGAACTCCAACTTGGTCAGTTTGATCATTCTTAATTGGCTCAGCAGATGTTCTTCTAGAGTTTCTCCACGGGTAGAAGATTCTATATACTTTTGGTTTCTATCACTTGCTTCTGTATCGTAAGAGCGGGGACCCTCTAAGGAATAGGTATCTTGCCAATTGACATCTGTGCTTTTTTCATGATTTAATTTTTCTAAACGTTTCACTTCATCGATAGAAAAAAGTTCTGGCATCTTTGTTTTTTCATCTACACCCACTTCATCTAAAAGAGGGTTTTCCAATAATTCATTTTGTATTTTATCGGAAAGTTCTAAAGTGGATAATGACAAAAGTTCAATGGACTGACGTAAGTCCTGGGTCATCACTAATTTCTGCGTTTGGCGTTGTGAAAGTGAGGCCCCGAGTTTCATTTAGAGTTTAAAATCCTCACCCAAATAAATTCGTCTTGTTTCTGGATCGTTAATCAAATCATCAGCAGTACCGGAAATAAGAATCCTTCCACTAT
This sequence comes from Leptospira soteropolitanensis, assembly GCF_026151655.1. Taxonomy (GTDB): domain Bacteria; phylum Spirochaetota; class Leptospiria; order Leptospirales; family Leptospiraceae; genus Leptospira_A; species Leptospira_A soteropolitanensis. Next base: position 299,983 of record NZ_JAMQPN010000002.1, read on the forward strand.
ACATAATGTAGGCTCTATCAGTAATTTTTAAAGTTTCTCGCACGTTATGGTCAGTGATTAATATCCCAAGACCACGCTCTTTTAATGATTGAATAACATTTTGTATATCTTTTACAGCGATAGGATCCACACCTGCGAAAGGTTCATCTAAGAGAATAAAGTCGGGATTGGTAACCAGTGCCCGTGCAATTTCACATCGCCTTCTTTCTCCACCGGACAGAGTGTACCCTTTTTGATTGGCCACTCGCATGATCTGTAACTCCATTAGTAGTTCGTCCCTACGGCGAATGATTTCATCCCCAGGGAGATTCATCGTTTCTAAAATGGCCTCTAGATTTTCTGCAACAGTCAGTTTACGAAAAATACTGGCTTCCTGTGCCAAATAACCCACACCCATTCGCGCTCGGATATGCATGGGGGCTTTCGTCAGATCTTCATTATCAATAAAGACGTGACCTTCATCAGGAGTCACAAAACCAACACTCATATAAAAACTGGTTGTTTTTCCGGCTCCATTAGGACCAAGCAGTCCTACAATTTCACCTTTTCTAATATAAAAACTAACACCATCTACTACTTTGCGTTTGTTATAAATTTTTACTAAATTTTCCATCCGAAATGTTTTTACATTCGGATCTATTACCTTCTCTACAGATTGCGTCTTACTTTTTTTCGCCATTCGGTATTACCTTGAGTCCATCTGTCAGGTAGGCTCTATCTGATTTAGGAAAAAGAATGATTTTCCCCGCCGAAACTTTTGTGCTGTCTTTTACCAGTGTCGGATTACCTTCCAAAACTAATTCATCTCTTTTTTCATAATAAGTTGCATACTCACCAGTTGCCGTTGCAGTTTGGGTTTCCACTTGAACGTTACCACGAGCGACGGTCTCAAAACGTTCATCAAATCTCTCCAGAAAGACAGCCGTTAGCTGCCCACGTTCACTCATTTCTTTTTTATCTAAAAAAACAATACGAGGATTATCTGTTAAATAGGAATAACCTTTATCTTTATCATAAGATAAAAGTCCCCCCTCCATACGATAACCGTTTTCCTTATCTAAAAAACTCACATTTCCAGTCGCTTTAATATCTTTATTATTACGTCGACTTTCTAAAGTGTTAGCTCTAAATTCCGAATTTTTTCGATACATAAAAGCATCCCCGTTCATAGAAGTTACGGTTTCTTTCCCTTTATTCTGATGGGTCAAAGTTTTTCCAGTGAAGAGAGTGACTACTCGTTCTTTTGTACTCGTATCCTTTTCTTTATCTTTTTTATTTTCATATGACACTTGGTAAATGGAGGCATCTCCATCTAGTTGGATGCTACCTTCTTTAACAAAGTAGGTCAATGTTTGACCAATTAAAAAACGATTGTCGGAAAATAGAAATGGTTCTCCCGATAAATCCATACGATCGTCTTTTTCTAAAAATACCGCATCCTCACCAAATACTTGAAATTCGTCAGATGTTACCACAACCTTCCCTGCTAAATTCGTTTTGGCTTCTTCCAAATACCGAACAATGGATTGGCATTGAATTTTAACTATCTTGCCATCTTTTTTTTGCAGAAGAACCGGGTTATTCTCTAAGCTAACCGTTCCAGCCATTTTATTATAAATGCCTTTTGAAGCAGTTAAAGTAACCCCATTCTGAAAATCTTCCACTACCACTTGACCTTTTAAATTTCCGACAAGGGCATCTTCCCCTATAATTTCAATTTCTCTGGAACTGAGCTTTATACTTTTATGCATGATGTAAGCACCGCCACCGAGAATAAAAACCTTCATAGGAATTCCATTGATGGTCCTCTCTTCTTGGGTAAGACTACTCCCACCCCACATCACAGGTATCTTATCTTTGGTTTCTTTTTTTTTATCTGGGGTAAGGATAGAATCTTCTTTTTTCATAAGATCTTCCGAGCCAAATAACAAGGGTATAGGTGAAGGATTTACTTGGAGTAAAGAACCGGAAAGAAAAAATAGAAATATAATTTTCTTCATGGTTTATCCTTCAGTGGATTACTCCCACCAACTGTGACCGCTTTCGGTTGAATGATGGTAAATTTATTCAAACTTTTATCAGCCCTTAAACCTTTTCCTCGAATGGTAGTTCCATCAGAATATACTAATACATCATCTTCAGATGATAAGGTTTTTTCATCCAAATTATACGTTAACGATTCTGATTCTATATATTTGCCATCATTGGTTTTTAATTTTACCTTCCCGTTTAAAACCACTGTTTTTGTAGAATGATTGATTTCCCCTCGATCTCCTGTCATCGCAGAAGTCACATTCCCTTTTTCAAATTGTTTAAACTCAAATCCATAAACGATCGTTTTATTTTCTTTGGGAAATATATATGATTCTGTACCTTTCAATTTCCACTCAAGCTCCCCTGATTCTTTATAGGAAGCCCGAGAAAAATTTCTCATGGAGATCATAGAACCCGATTCTTTTTCAACTTCTATGCGAAGGTATTCCTTATCTTTGCAATGAACCACTGCCAAAAGAAATAACGGAACAAGAACCCTTCGCAACATAAAGGAATCTTTAGTCCTCTAAAAATTTGGTTTTAACCAAACGATCAAGTTCAAGAAGCTGTGTTAAAAGATTTTTTGCCTTTGCTAGTGGAAACTGCGTGGTGGCATCGGAAAGTGCCTTTTCTGGATCAGGATGGACTTCCATAAAAAGTCCTTCCACACCAACTGAAACGGCCCCTCGCATCATATGAGGAATGAATTCCCTTAAACCCCCGGTGATATTTCCTGCCGCTCCTGGAAGTTGGGCCGAATGAGTTCCATCAAATACGATAGGAATCCCATGTTTATGCATCATAGGTATCCCACGTAAGTCAAACACCAAGTTTCCGTAACCGAAACTGGCTCCCCTTTCTGTCACCATATACTTTTCAGAACCAGACTCTTGGATTTTTGTTTTGATATGACGGGTGTCATCCGGTGCCATAAATTGGCCCTTTTTAACATTCACCCATTTTCCGGTTTCTGCTGCTTTTGCGATTAAATCCGTTTGGCGGCTAAGAAAAGCGGGGATTTGGAAAATATCAACCGTATCTTTTAAAGGATCCACTTGGATGGTTTCATGAATGTCGGTAAGAACAGGAACATTGTATTTATTTTTGATAAAATCGAGAAGTTTCCTTCCTTCTTCCAACCCAGGCCCCCTGTAAGAATTTATAGAAGACCTATTGGCTTTATCAAACGAAGACTTAAAGATATACACAATCCCCAAGTCATCACAAATGGCTTTCATCTCTCCACAAACTCTGTCGAGTAGGTCTTTGTTTTCCATGACACAAGGTCCGGAAATCAAAAAGAAGGGATTGCGACCTCCGATTTTTTTTCCGAAAAAATCTCTTTCTTCAATTAAATCGTACATCTTAATCCTCCGTTTTTTTAGCTAGTTTGGATGCGGCTCGAATGAATCCGGCAAATAATGGGTGTGGGTCCGTCGGTTTCGATTGAAATTCAGGATGAAACTGTACACCTACAAACCAAGGATGGTTAGCCACTTCCACAATTTCCGCCAAACTTCCGTCAGGCGAAAATCCGGTTAAATACATACCTTTTTTCTCAAAATCATCTTTGTAACGCAAAGTGAATTCAAACCTATGTCTATGTCTTTCAGAAATCCGTTCTGCTTTATATTCCGAAAAGGCAAGACTTCCTTTTTTGAGAATACAAGGGTAAGCACCTAGACGCATGGTTCCACCCATACGTTCGATTTCTTTTTGTTCTTCAATCATAGAAATCACAGGATATTCTACATTGGGTTTGAATTCTGTAGAGTTTGCATCTTTGAAACCAAGAACATTTCTTGCAAATTCAATTACCGCACATTGCATTCCTAGACAAATTCCGAAAAATGGAATTTGTTTGGTTCTTGCATAATGAATCGCCGCAATTTTTCCTTCAATTCCACGTTCTCCAAAACCGCCAGGAACCAAAACTCCATGAACCCCTTTAAGAAGTTCTTTAATATTTTTAGAATCAATATCTTCTGGATTGATTTTAACAACGTTTACCTCTACGTCATTTGCAATCCCACCGTGAGCTAGAGATTCATAAACAGAACGATAAGCATCTTGTAAGGAAATATACTTACCAATTAACGCCACTTTTACGGTCTTTTTTGTATTACGAATCTTTTTGACCATATTTTCCCACTGGGAAAAATTGAGTTTTCGAAGATCCATACCAAGTGCATTTAAAACCACTTCATCTAATTTATCTTCCCGATACATGAGAGGAATTTCATAAATCGAAGTATCAATATCAACCGCAGAGATTACGTTTTGTTCTTTTACGTTACAAAAAAGAGAAATTTTGTTTTTCATCTCTTTCGACATAGGTTTATTGATTCGGCAAATTAAAATGTCTGGTTGGATTCCAAGAGCTAAAAGTTCCTTCACCGAGTGTTGGGTTGGTTTTGTTTTTGCTTCCCCAGCAGCCGTAATCGTTGGAACAAGAGTTAAATGTAAAAACAATACTTGGCTTGCACCATGTTCATAACGCATTTGCCGAATGGCCTCGAGAAAGGGAACTGACTCAATGTCACCAACCGTTCCACCGATTTCCACAATCACAAAATCTGTTTCTTGATCGCGTGTTAGGTTATAAATCCGATTACGAATTTCATTGGTGATATGTGGTACAACCTGAACGGTTCTTCCTAAATAATCACCTTTTCTTTCTCTTTCGATTACCGCATGATAAATCTGGCCTGTGGATACGGAATTTTTTCTAGAAAATTTAGATTTTGTAAATCTTTCGTAATAACCTAAATCTAAATCTGTTTCTGCACCGTCTTCGGTTACATACACTTCCCCATGTTGGTACGGACTCATTGTACCTGGGTCAATGTTGATATAGGGATCCATTTTTTGTAAAGAGACGGTATAACCCCTGGCTTCTAACAAACAACCGAGAGCTGCTACGGTAACGCCTTTTCCTAAAGAAGAGGAAACACCACCGGTAATAAAAATGTATCTGGTCTTGGACAAAATGGACCTCAAAAATGAATGTTTTTTACAGAGTGGCGGGATTTGGGTCCAAAATCAATACGTTTAGGAAGGTGATTTGGCTTTTTCTAAAATCTTGGTAGTGGATTTTCCTTTGACAAAAGGCAAAATTTGAATATCCGCTCCCATCCCTTTTAAAATTTGGTATTCCGGCAGGGTTTCTACTTGGTAGTCTCCACCTTTGGAGTGAACAGAAGGTTTTACTTTTTTTATGATTTCGAGTGGTGTATCTTCTCCGAATGAAGAAAGAAAATCCACAGAGGAAAGCCCGGCAAGAACGATCATTCTATCTTCACAAGAATTGATTGGTCTAGATTCGCCTTTGAGTCGCCTAACACTTGCATCTTCGTTGACCCCAATCCATAACAAGTCTCCCAAATCCCTTGCTTGTGCTAAGTAACTTACATGACCTGGATGTAAAATATCAAAACAACCATTAGTAAAAACAATTCGTTTCCCTTCGAGAGTCTTTCTTTTGGATTCAATCTGATCCCAAGGGATGATTTTGGAATTTAATTGATCGTAAAAACTCATGTTATCCCTCCAAATATCCCAATGTCTGTAAAGCTTCCTCAATTTCGCTTTGTGAAACTGTTGCGGCACCTAACTTACCCACAACAATACCTGCACTGACATTAGAAATGAGAGCCGCATCGGCAATGGACATTCCCGTAGCCACAAAGGCAGTGTAAGTGGTAATCACTGTATCTCCTGCACCGGTTACATCAAATACTTCTTTGGCAACAGTTGGGATATGATAAAAGGAATCTGTTTTTCTTTCATAAATAGACATTCCTTTTTCGCCCCTGGTGATCATCATGGCATCGGGTGTGAGTTTTTCCGAGATTTCTTTGCAAGCGGTTTCAATTTCGGAATCACTATTCAGTTTTCTACCCAAAGCCTTCCCTGCTTCATGATGATTGGGAGTCATAATATGGATATTTTGATATAGAAAAAAATGACTTACCTGTGGATCTACCGTCACAATTTTATTTTCCCGGTTACAAAGACGAATCACCGACTGAATGAGAGATGGAGTCAGATACCCTTTGTCATAATCTGATAAAATTACAGCAGAACATTCTTTTAATTTGGATTCCAATTGGTTAAGAATGGTATTTTCTTCTTCTTTCGTAAGGGGAACCACCTCTTCCCGGTCTACCCGACATATCTGTTGGTGAGAGGCAATGATCCTTGTTTTTAAAATGGTAGGTAAGTTTTTGGATTTTAATAATACTAAATTTTCTTTGGAAACGGAATGGGAGAGCAACAGTCCTTCTAAACAATCCCCTGCTTTGTCTTCTCCAATCCTTCCAAAAACGACTCCAGAGACTCCAATCGCTGATAAATTCTGAACCACATTCCCAGATCCACCTAAGGATTGTTTTTCGTTTCGAACCCAAACTACAGGCACGGGAGCTTCCGGGGAAATTCGTTCTACTGAACCAATTAAATATTCATCTAAAATCAAATCACCAATCACAAGCACTTTGATTTTGCCTAAATCCTCAAAAGATTTATGAAGTGAAGTTTTCTTTATTTTCAACAAAGCCAGATCCTTGATTTGGTTTACAACTAAACATAGAATCTAAAACCTTTCTCTGTGTCAACCTTCCCCTTACCTCTCTTCCCCCTACCAGATGTATTTCTGTTTCCGGGAATGTTTTTGCCTCTCCATATCTTTGAACCTAGATATCGGATGATGCTCGATTTTTGTATGGAAAATGGTGGGGAAATGGGTATGGCTCCCTATCCCAAAAATTGGGTTGGTGCAGGACTTCCACCCATCCCAGAAGTTGTGGGATATGGTCATATCATCCAAAAAGAATCCTTACCGGATGGGAGGTCTAATATCATCCTTGAAGGAATTGGCACCGCAGAAATTGTAAGTTTGGATTCCACAGATCCATTTTATATCGCACAAATTGTTCGCAGGGAACACCAAAGAAACAAAAACGTTTCAGAAGCATTAAAAGAAAAAATTGAAGAATTACTTGTTCTCACCAAACGGATCTTACTTGCCGAAGGTGCCGAAGAAGATTTGATCTTAAAAATGAACCAAATTTTAGTTCATCCCTATCCTGTAGATTTTATAGCATCACTCATCTACTTTGACTTCAAAACTAAACAAAACATTTTAGAAACAACTCATTTAGAAACCAAAGCCGATCTTTTAAAATCGGTTTTACTTGGGCTTAATTTGGGTGAGTAGGTGATTTTATTTTTAACTCTGCTACCAAAAATAGAAATTCAGGTAAATCAGTAGGATTTTCACGAAAGAAAACCCGCGGGTTTGTTTCCTTAGAATTTAGATACAAATAACTAGAGTTTTCTTTTCGAATATAAGCACGTTCCAAGTAGTGATGAGCCTGAGAATATTGCAAAAAATCTTTCATCAAATCACTGATCGCAATATCGCCTTCACTTTGTTTGTTGGTAGCGGAAAAAAAGACAGAAGTAGTATCTTTATCTTGCCTCTCCCAATGGAACTCGCTAGTCCAGTGTCCTTTTCCACTGAAAGTAAGGGCGGGAACAAGAGAATCAGAAACCAAATTCGGAATGAATTCTTGGGATTCCCAAGGAACTCCTTTACCTAAAAAATTCACTTTGGCTAAGTAAGTTTTCCAAAACTTAGAAAGTCCTTTCACCTGGAGTTTAGGCAAAGACAAACTCTCTCTTAAAAAACCTCTCAAAGTTAAAAATCCTAAAAAACCCAAATGAACTTGGGTCACTGATTGAAAATCCCAAACTTCTTCCTGTTTCAACGGAGATAAAAACAAGGAATCCATCGCATAAAAGTCCTGGTGTTGGTAGGGGTAAAAAACGCCTGTAGAAGACGAAACTAATGATCCATCCGATCGATTCACAATTAGAATATCGACGGAAGATAAAAAAGAGAAGAGTAAAAACCGCCTGAGAACAGGCGGTTGAAGATTAAATTTTCTTAATCTGCAGCGTACAAAGCAGCAATCTTATCTTTGTATTTTTCTGTGATCAAGTGTCGTTTCATTTTGAAAAGGTTTGTCAATTCATCACCAACTTCAAACGGTTTGGTAATGAGGATAAAAGGTGTTACCTGTTCGAAAGACTTAAATCCCGTTTTGGTATTGTTCAAAGCTTTGATTTCCTTTTTGTAGAAATCAAGAACCTTCGGATTTTCAATGAGTTTCTGTTTATCAGTCTCGGAAATTCCGTTTTCTTTTGCCCATTCTGTCAACTTGTCAAAATCAGGAACAACAAGAGCACCTAGATTCTTTTGGTCTTGGCCAATCACCATAACTTGCGCTATGAAAGGAGACTCTGTGAGTTTGTCTTCGATCGGAACCGGTTCCACGTTTTCTCCACCGAGTAAAACTACAGTATCTTTCGCACGGCCAGTGATGGTAAGGGTCTTTTTGAAATTGAACATTCCAATATCTCCTGTATCCATCCAACCATCTTTTAGAACCTTAGCCGTAGTTTCAGGATTTTTGTAATAGCCTTTCATCACCTGCGGTCCACGGATATGGATGACTCCACGAGCACCGTATTTTCCCGAAATGAGTCTTTGGTTAGCATCAATGTGAGTGAGAACATTGCCCAAATCATCCCGGATTTGCACAGATGTCTCAGGAGTGATGACCCCAACAGAACCTTGGACTAATTTTTTGAAAGTTCGAACAGAGATTACCGGAGAAGTTTCCGTCATTCCATACCCTTCCAAAACATTGATTCCGATATCATTAAAGAAAGCATCCACATGTCTTTGGAGAGCTCCACCACCGGAAACAGAGGCTTTTAATTCCCCACCAGTAGCCTCACGGATTTTAGACAGAACCACTAAATCCAATAAGAAGTATGGAATGGCCAAAACGATAGCTACAACCAAGTAGTAGAAACCTTTGAAAAGGGAAACGATTGGATTTCTTCCTACATAGTCGACTTGGTTTCCTTTTAAAAACCTTGTAGCTGCATTAAAGTGTTTCGAGAAAAAATAAGCCATGTTGAACAAACCACGACGAATCGCCGGAGTTTGTTTTGGATCATTAATTCTTGTGTAAATTCCGTTGTAGATACTTTCCCAAAGTCTTGGAGCAGAAGCCATAAAAGTAGGTTTTGCCTTTTTCATGTCATCTCTAAGGTCACGAACGTTGGTATAATATGTAGCACAACCAGCCGCAATGGCTAAGTATTCAAAAACCCTTTCAAATACGTGCCACACAGGAAGGATAGACAACATTCTTTCGTCTTCCTTAATATCGATCATACTTCCTAAAATGACAGACGTTTGGTGAATCATGTTGCTATGTTTCAACATAACACCTTTTGGCATCCCTGTGGTTCCAGAAGTATAAATGATGGTAAAGAGGTCATCAGGAGCGATTGCTTTCATTCGCTCTTCTGCTTTTTTAGACCCCTTAGCACGAAGCTCTTTTCCCTTTTCGATTAAGTCGTACAGCTTTAGAACACCAGTCGCAGTAGATTTTTTATCCATAACGATGAGTGTTTTGGCAAATTCTAATTGAGAGCGGTTCTTTTGAAATTTCTCGAGCATTTTATCATTCTCAAGAAAAATCACTTTTGCTTCACAATGGTTTAGAATATAAGCAATTTCTGAATCGGTAATGTCAGTTCCACGAGGAACATCTGCTGCACCTGCCATGAGGATTCCATAATCGGAAACGATCCATTCCAATCGGTTATCAGCAAGCAAGGCAACATTTTCCTTGGCAGCAACACCCAAATCAATGAGAGCTTCTGCTAAGTTGATACCAAGATCATATACTTCTTTAAAAGTGACGGGTTGATAGGATTTAGATTCGTCTTTACTGACGAACGCGGGGCGGTTCCCAAATTTTTCAGCACTCTGCTGGAAGAGTTCGGGCAAATTGGCTGGCATTATTCTGACTCCTTTCTCAAAAGAAAACGTAAAAAGGTATCTTTAATGGACTTTTTTAAAGAACATGAGTCAAGACATTTTCAATCTTGTCATTGAAATCAAAGGAAATTCAAAATGTTGTTTCGCATTGCACAATTATGGCAGTTCGGACGCAGCCCACACATGAGAGCGAATGACAAGCCCCGATAGGTCAGATCCAACAAGTCCATACTGGCGGTATACAATCTTACCTGACCGATCGAAGACAAGGAGGCAAGGAATTCCTTCGACGTGATAAAAATCTGTCAATTTCCAGTCTTTATCCAGTAAGGTGGGGTAACTCATCTTAAGTCGTTCCATATCTTTTTTGATTTTTTCTATGGGTTCCGAAGTATCAGTGTTAATCCCTCGAAAGACAAAATCCTTTTCGGATACGGAAGACTTCCATTGGTTGATGGTGGGAACCGCTTTTGCGCAAGGCTCACACCAAGTGGCCCAAAAATCCAAAACAAGAACCTTCCCTTGAAAAGATTCCAAACGTTCGACATCGCCACCCACTGTGGTTAAGGGTCCTGTATAAAAATCGTTCTGTTCCCCTTCTGGTTTACAAAAAAAGAGAGAAAGAAGAAAGATCAGATAAAAACTGGATTTAACGTGTCGCAAAGTTTGGGTCATCCTATTTGAATTCATTAATTTATAATTACTTTTCCAACTTAGACGAATGGAATGATTACGTAAAGGGAAACTGGAGAGGAAAAGGAATTTCTATGATTCCGTCTACAGTCCAACCTTATGAATCAGGAGATGAAACAACCGTTATCTGGAAAGCCAATACAAAGGAAATCAAGTCTTATTTTAAACGTGGTAAATCAGAATTTTCTTTCATTTGGTTATTGGAATCAGATGTCCTTTGTGATCGAATCAAATTAATTGCAAAAGATGCTGACTGGGAATGCGAAATCCAAGCCATGACAAAGGATAGATTCCATTTGCACGTACTTCCCCAATCAGATAAATCGAAAATTCTATACTCGGGTGTGGTCACAAAGAAGACTGGTCTACTCTCCTTCCTTTAAAACCTTTCTAAAAACTTCTTCAGTAATTTTGGCCGCATTTTCCCAAGTAAATTCAGAAATCGTTACTTCTTGAGGTTTCGGATCTGCAAAATATTTTTTAATGGATTCAGCCCAAAGTTTTGCATCTTCATGAGTTTTATAAGGTAAATAGACAACACCTTGTTTTCCAATTTCGTGGAAAGTAGGAATATCCGAGACAATACAATTCAATCCGTGGAATATCGCTTCTACCATAGGAATCCCAAAACCTTCATATTTACTGGCAAAGGCAAACAGACCTGCCTTTTTGTAAATATGCTGTAAATCGGAGTCAGACACTGAATCCAAAATATGAATGTCTTTGTATAAAGCGCGTTCCTGCAACAATTCCTCAATAAATTCTGGCGACTCCCAACCAATTTTTCCTACGATCACCCAAGGACGATAATGATGAGGATCCAATTTACGATATTCGCGGAATACATCTAATAAGAATGGATAGTTTTTTCTTGGTTCTATTGTTGAAACAGATAACAAAAAATCATTACCTAAATCCTTTACACAATTAGAAGGCTCTACTTCCAAAAGTTTCAACATCTCCTTTGGATTCACACCAGGATAAGATACACCTGTTTTTTCTATAGGGTATCCAAACTTACGACACATATCATCACTCGTCTGTTTAGAAATGGAAAGAATGAAACTTGACCGTCTAACAGAATAACTCTGAAAAAGTCTTTGTTGGAATTTAGCAATCCAACGCATAGTTTCGGGGTATAAATATAAAACTAAATCGCAGTAAGTTAAAACCGCACGAAGTGCACTAGGCAAAAAAGGCGGTAACACCTGTTGGGAACCCCAAAACAAATCTAATCGATGTTTTAGTAAATAGAAAGGAACAAAAAGATTATAATACAAACCGCCTTTCCATTTCAAAAAACCTCCACCCGATACCCAAGTTACATTAGGAAGATCCAAAACAGTTTTATGGTCATCATGAATCGGTAAATGGGAAAACAGAAAGAAATCATATTCCTCTTTATGTGGAAATGCCTTTAAGGTTTCTGCGATGAGCCGTCCAACACCAGAGACTCGGGTGGAGAGAGGTCTTGCATCTAAGCCAATACGTTTTGTCTTTACCATCGTTCCTTTACCTTGAGTGACAATTGGTGAAAGTCAATTTTCGATTCTAAATATTGAACCGCAGATTTTTTCCCCGCAACCAAACCAAAGGAAAGTGTATTCGGTTGATTAAAATGATATTCATTATCTTTCAATGGAAAACAAGTAAAATTGTCTTCATCTAGTAGAGCGATTCCGCCGCAAATATCCCATTCGTTTTTCGGTTTTAAGGAAACGATCAGGTCGATAAAACCAGCAGAAAGCAAACCTAACTTATAAGCAATACTACCCATAGAACGAATTTGGAAATCGTCTTTCCAAAATGAATCAGCAAACAAACCCTCTTTCATTTCTGATAAAGAAACCAGTAATACAGGCTTATTTGCAACCGGATTAGCCTCTTCTAACGGATGTAATACGGAGGTACTTCCAACAACCAAAGCTCTAAAATTCTCTTCTGTTGCAAAAGGCGGCTGAAGTTTTGCAAAAAATGTATTTTGATTTTTAGAAAAAAACTCTCCCGTTGCCGGATTGAAGATCACTCCCCAAATGGCTTCCCCATTCCGAACAAGACCCAAACTGAGAGCAAACTGATCATTCTTTTTGACAAACTCGCGTGTGCCATCAATTGGATCAAGAATCCAAACCCATTCTTTATCCAAACGAATATCTGAATCAGTTTTTTCTTCTGACAAAAAACCATGAGTTGGGAACCTTGAGGAAATTTTCTCAAATAAAAATTCGCTGGCAAATAAATCCGCTTCGGTAACTGGATCATTGCCACCTTTATCACGAATCTGGAAGTCCGATTTGTAAATGGAAAGAATAGAGTCTCCAACAGATAGAACCCACCGCCAAACTTCCCTAAAATCGTTTTCTTCCATTCCGTCCTGATACTAACTTTAGTTCTTTTTTTCTTCTTTATGAGCGTTGGAACCTAAATCCAAACCTTCTGGTTTTTCTAAGACAATTTCTTCAGATGGGGAAGTAACGTAAGTTTCTGGATCAACAGGAAATTGGTATTGAAAATAATAATTCTTATATTTTACAAAGAATGTGTTCGTTCCTTCTGGACGTTCCGTTTGTAAATCTTGAAATTTAAGATCTTTTAAATCCTTTTTTGGATTCGCCAATCGTTTAGAAAGAGTACTCCGAACAGAACTAACCATATTGGCTTCAAAATTCTTTTTCTTTTGTTCTTCCGTAAGTTTTGGATTTCTAAGATAGTCTTCTAACTTTGTAAACTCTTCCGCCAAACCAGAGTTTTGCTGTGCAAAAACCGTCGTTACAGGAAACAATACAAACATACTTAAAATCCAAAATCTTTTCATCGTTTTTCCTCTTCTAGTTTATGAAATTATCTCTAATGGTGTATATGCCAATAAGAATTTTTTATCTAAATGAGATCCAAATCGAACTTCCACCTTTCGATTGTCTCCTGAACCCGAAACAGATAGGATTCGTCCTTCTCCGTAAACTTTATGACGAACCTTGGTTCCAACTTGGTATTCTCCATCACCCACCTTTGCCTGCACAGTTTCAAACTTCTCTTCCGTTCTCTGAAACCTTTCCGCCCTTGGTGAAAATTCCGGCCTTCTCACACCATAACGATTTTCGGTAAACTCACCATCGATGAATTCGCTCGGTAATTCCTCTAAAAATTGTGACGGAAGTCTTGCTTCTACATCTCCAAATTTTCTGGTAAATCTAGAAAAACTAATCTCTAAATTTTTACGAGCTCGAGTGATCGCTACATAAGCCAACCTACGCTCTTCTTCTAATCCATCAGGCGAATCTATGGACAAAAAATGGGGGAAGGTACCCTCTTCCATTCCTGCCATAAAAACATGTTGAAATTCGAGTCCTTTAGCATTATGAACCGTCATAAGGATTACATAATCTGGTAAATCTTTCGTATTATCTTCGCTTGTGATGAGAGAAATGTTAGCAAGATATTCTTCAAGTGTCGCTTCAGGATTATTTTCTTCAAACTCTTTCAGCGCATTTACAAATTCATTTAAATTGGAAAGCCTAGAAAAGGAATCTTCTGTTCCTTCATTTTCTAAAAATTCCCTATAGCCTGAGTGTTCCAAAACTTCATAAGCAATCTCTGAAGGAGTTTTTTTACCAAGGTCTTCCATTGCGGAATCAAACATTCTATGCAATGAAACTAATTTTTGCAGTGTTCCTTTTTTGATATCCGGCACTGCCTTTCCTAAACATTCAAATAAGGATATACCTTCGTTTACCGAATGAGATAACAACCGACTTACAGTAGTTTCACCAATACCACGAGGTGGTGAGTTTATGATTCGAAGAAGAGATGTGGAGTCCACTGGATTCACAACTACAGAAAGATAAGCAATTAAATCCTTTACTTCTTTTCTGTCAAAAAACCGAAAACCACCAAAAATCTTATAGGGAATGGCTCTTTTTCTAAGTGATTCTTCAAAGTATCTGGATTGGGAATTGGTCCTATAGAAAACAGCAAAGTTGGAATATTTTTGCCCTTTTCGAACACCCATTTGGATTTTCTGAACAATCCCTTCCGCTTCTTCCATTTCATTTTGGTAAGAAGTTAGTTTGATTTTATCTCCCAATGGATTTTCTGTCCGAAGGGTTTTATTTGTCCTTTGTTTATTATTGGAAATTAATGCAGCCGCAGTTTCTATGATGGTTTTAGTAGACCGGTAATTTTCTTCTAATTTTACAACAACTGCGTCGGGATAATCTTTTTTAAAATTTAGAATATTCGAAATATCGGCACCACGCCAGGAATAAATGGATTGGTCATCATCCCCAACAACACATAAATTTTTATGTAAAGAAGAGAGTGATTGGACTAAATGGTATTGGATTTTATTAGTATCTTGGTATTCATCAACCATAATGTATTTCCAAAGTCTTTGGTATTTTTCCAAAATGACCGGGAAATCACGAAACAAAATTACAGTTTTTAGGATCAAATCTCCAAAATCTAAAGCATTTCGTAAGGTTTTTCGTTTTTCATACTCTAAGAAAATGGAAGCAATGGTTTTTGTATAAGAATCGTCGGCCTTTTTTTTAGCATAATCTTCTGCAGTTAAAAAAGAATCCTTTGCTTGGGAAAAAATATTAGATAAACTCGATGGACGAAATTCTTTTGTGTCCATGTCTTTGGACTTTAAGATTTCTTTGATCAAGGATTCTTGCATATCACTGTCGTAAACAGTAAAGTTATTTCCGAGTCCCAAAACCTTTCCTTCTCGCCTTAACAAATATAAACAAAGTGAGTGAAAGGTTCGAACAAAGGGTTCGCTGTTTCCTTCGGGCAACAAACTTCGACACCGACTACGCATTTCTTCGGCGGCTTTATTTGTAAAGGTTACAGCAAGGATTTGATTGGGATAAACCTTATGGTTCAAAATTAAATTGGCAATCCGATAAGTAATCACCCGAGTTTTTCCCGAACCCGCACCAGCAAGAATCAGAAGTGGCCCTTCTACTACCTCAACAGCCTTTTTTTGTTCTGAATTGAGTCCAACTAACTCCACTTAAAACCGCATATCCCCAATACCGAAAACAAATTGAAAACTGTTATTGTCGGGATAAAGTCCGAAGGGTCTGTCCTCAACACCCGTATAACGAATTCGCTGAGCAAAATACAAACGTAGCGGTAATACGGGAATCTGAATCCTAAGTCCAAAACCCCAAGAAAATCGGAAGTTTTGCATAGATAAGTTTTTACTGGAAAGCACCAAATTTCCAGGATCGTTGACCACTAGTGGCGATTCGGGAAGTTTTTGTCCGTATGAATTATAATTTTCATATAAATAAGTTTCTACTGGCTCAGAAGCCCGCTGTGCGCGAACAAGGGAGTCATAGTTCTTAAAGAATTCTTTTCTTTCCCCTACAGCCCTGTTGATTTGTTCATACATTGCACCGCCATCGAAGAAAACGACAAACCATAGTAACGAAGGTTCAATAGGAAACCGAAGTTCCGAAGTGAAAAGTACCCTACTTGAAGCCCCATCCTTCCATTCGTCTGGGTAATATTTGTCATCAAAGAACCAACCACGAAGAGATTCATATCCACCTAAGAACAAACGATCTTGAACTTGAATATAAGGAATTCTTTCTTTATCTTGCACTTTGTATTTCGGTGTCCTTTCAAAAGTAAAGACAGAAGAAGTTCTGAACTGTTGGACCACACGCCACCGCCTAAGAGCGTTTTTGCGAATGAGACCAAAAAACGTATAATCAAACCAGGTATGATAATATTCTAAAATCGGACTAAATTGGTCGAAGTGGGATTCTCCACCGAGAAATTGCCCTACGTTATCTACAGAAAAAATTAAATTAAAACCTTGGGTAGAGTTAAATACGTTATCGCGACTATCATAAGCAATACCATTGGTTAACTGAGAACGAAATTGCCAACCACGATCCACTTCTGCTAACACTTGATCTGATACAAGTGACGTTGGCCTCGTTGAAGCAAAAAAGGAAGGAGAATAACGATGAAAGTGAGTCCAGTTAATGAGAAAACGGTGACCAAGACCAGCACTAACACCCACACCAGAGCGTTCATAAGATGCGACTTCTTTGATCCCTTGGTTGTTGTTTTCTGTAATGGAAGTAGCACCCACAAACAATGTTCTGGAAGAATAAAATGCAGATAGTGTAAGGGACCAAGGTTTATCCATAAACCAAGGTTCTGTCCAAGAAATTTGTAAATATCTTCGGATCGGTCCAAATTCCACGCGACCATTGATTTGTTGACCGGTTCCGTTTAAGTTATTTTCGCCTAACTGAGTAAAAATGGAAAATCCAGTTATGGTTCCATAACCACCACCCATTGAGACAGTTCCTGTAGGTTGTTCCACAAGCTCAATGATCAAGTTCATCTTGGTTTCATCAGAACCGGGGCGCATATTAAAGTTTACTTCTTTAAAATAACCCAAATTAAAAATACGTTCCCTTGATCTATTTACAAGTGTGGAGTTAAAAAGGTCGCCTGGTTTAAATAAAAGTTCCCGACGAACAACTCTATCCTGAGTTTTTTTATTTCCTTTGATGATGATATTTTCAATGAATGCTAAGTTATTTTCACGAATCGTAAAATCCACATGAATGAATTTTTTTCCTCTTAACTTCGGTTCCTCTTCATAGATCTTTCTTAGTTTTGCAACGTTCAGGCGATTATGTTCTTCATGACAATCTGCAATGGCATCGGCACTGCCTCGTTTGTCACAATTTTCATAACGAGACAAAGAGCCGTCGCTTAGCTCGACTACTTTTCTCCTTGGAATTACCTGTGCAAATAAATAACCTTTAGCCGAATAAGCTTCGTTAATAGAGGCACGATCTTTCTGAAATTTTGTTTCATCGAATACCTCCCCCACATCGGAAGGTGCAAACTCATACTGGTCTTCCAAATATTTAATAGGGTAAACCGGCGACCATTCTTCTTTCGGTGTACCAACAGGGTTATTTTCTTTATTCAAAAATTGCGGCATCCCATTGGGCGCTATAGTCATATCATGACTTGTGGAATAACCGTTGTAGAAATACTGTTCACCTTCTATGATTTTAAAATTAACGATAACAACTCGTTTGTCTTTTTTTTGAGGATTCTCCCAGCGTATTTCCCAGTTAGTACCTTCATTACTTAGCTCAGCATCGACATACCCTCGGGATTTCAAATAGGCAGCAATTTTTTGTTTATCAGATTCAAAAGCAGATTCTTTAAATACTCCCGATTCGATAATACCACTTTCTTTTAGATCCATGATACCTTGGATATCATAAGTATCTATTTCACTGTTTCCAAAAATGTTAATTTTACTGACAGGGATTTCCTCACCCTCATCGATAATAAACTTCACCTTTACAGTATTAGTTTCTGGATTTACCGGTTCAGTCTCAAAACGAACATAAGCAAGAAAAAAGCCTTCATCACGGTATTTTTTTAGAATTACTTCTTTTGAAAGAGTAACTTTTTTCGGCGTAATGACTTCATTTTCTTTTAAGGGAATTTTATCTCTTAAGTCAGACGGAAACACTTCGTCAGCACCAATAAAATCAATATCTTTAACACGGGGTCTTTCTTTTACAACAACAAGGATTTTTACACCGTCACCGTCGGCTTCCCCTTGGATATCAATATGATAAAAATATCCAGAAACAAATAAGGTACGCATATCAGCGTTTAATAATCCTTGAGAAAGTTGAATCCCTGGACGCATATCCATCAAATCCAAAATATCGTCTGAGGAAGTATTGATATTTCCTTTAAACTCAATCTTAGTAATGACTTTATCTAAATATACAGTTCGATTTGACCAAAGGGAAACCCACTCTGCCGAAACTAGTAATAGGAGAGATAAAACAAAAAAACTAACTGATCTAATTTTTTTTCGAATATTCAAAGAATCACTTAGATGTGCCTTTTACCATCGCTAAGTTAAAGCGGCTAACACCGGCAGCATTGACTGCATCAATTACCTTAACAACAACTTGGTAGGACGCACCACCATCTCCACGAATAATGACTTTGTTTTTTTTGGGATCTCTTTCCTTTTCTGGACCAAGAAATCCATTGATCTTTTCGGTAAGTCCTTCCAGAGGAACAGCTTCCGCATTTTGATCTAAATATATCTTTCCCTGTTTATCCACAGTTATCACGAGTTCGTCTTTTTGTTTCTCTTTAGCAACACTTGAGGAGCGAGGCAACTCTACCTTCAAAGCAGTGTTTTTTTCTAAAGTTGCATTCATCAAAAAATAAATCACTATAAAGGAGATAACATCAATGAGAGGCGCAAGCTCGATGTTATTAAATGATTTTTGCGTTTTGCGAAATTTCATTTGATTTGTTTATTTGTTCAGGTGTGGTAACACCAAATCTGTTACGTTTTCCATTTCCGTAATTCTTTCCTCTTTCATACGAGAGAAAAGATTATAAAAAATGTAGGCTGGAATGGCAATTCCAAGTCCCATCGCAGTGGTAATTAAAGCCTCTGAAATTCCAACTTCCGCACCTTGGGTTCCAGCACCTTCAGCAAAGGAACGGACAATCCCGATCACTGTCCCAAGAACTCCAAGTAATGGAGCAATAGTGGCAATGGTTCCAAGACCAGTTAAATATCTTTCCATTAGATAAATTTGGCGAAAGCCTTCTTGGCGAATATCCTCTTCCCAAAACTGGACTCCGCGTCTTTTCAGATCAAATGCCATACGTAAGAGAACTGCTGCTGGAGACTGAACGTCATGACCCAGTATGTCCTTGGCTTCATCCCATTTTTGTTCACGAGCAAGCTCCCTGACACGACGAAAGTGATCCTGAGGAATGGCTTTCAGTCGAAAGAAATAAACAAGTCGCTCCACAATGATCGTAAAACCTACGATGGATACAAAGATAATTAAAATAGGGATGGTTTGCGGAGGAACCGAAGAAATGATTGAGTCTGATTTGGCGAAAGGAAAAAACATGAATGGGACCCCATTGAAGGATTACGAATAGAGTTTTCAGTCTTCCCTTTTTCGCCAAATACTATTTTTACGACATCACCCCGCTTTTTTCATTAGCAAATCGGTGGCGGCTTTGAGCACCGCAGAGGTCAGTTGTTTACCACCGATCATCCGAGCCAGTTCCCTCTTACGTTCTTCAAAATCAAGAATTGAGGCAATCGACACAGTCCTACCACCTTCCTGACGTTTTTCGATTTTGATTTGATGGTGGCCGGAGGCCGCCACTTGCTGTGTATGAGTGATGAGAAGAATTTGCGAGTTTCTTGCTAGTTTTTTAAGCTTTGTTGCCATTGCCTCAGCTGCCTCACCGCCGAGTCCGGTATCCACCTCATCCAAAACTAACATTTGTGGAGAAGGTGCTTGTTTTCCAAGGACACTGCGAAGAGCAAGCATAACCCGAGATAACTCCCCTCCCGAAGCCACTTTTCTGAGTGGGCGTGGTTTTTCTCCCGGATTGGCACTAAAATAGAACTCGATTTGATCTAGTCCAGATTCAGAAAGGAAATAAGACTTGGAACCTTCTTCGACCTCGCCTTCAGGGTTCTCTTCCCAACGAAGGACTACCTGGAGTTTTCCACCTTCTAGTCCCAAATCAGCCATCTCTTTCTGGACATCTTCTTCAAATTGGGAAATCACATTTCGGCGTAGCTTAGATAGTTGAAATCCAAGATCCTTCAACTCGGCTAAGCATTGGTCTTTTTTGATTCGCAAAAAATCTTCATCCCCAGCCTGCTCATTCCAACGTTCCAATTCGGATTTTTTTTCCTCTAACAAAAGATTAATTTCAGCAAGACTAACATTGTATTTTTTCTTAAGCTTTTTTATGTCTTGGAGTCTAGACTGAACCATATCCAATCTCTCCGGGCTAAAAAAAAGTTCTTCTTCTTCCTCCCTGATGACTGATTTCAGGGATTTTAATCTGTCATATACCTCTTCCCATTCTTCTAACATTTCCTTTTTTTCTGGAACTAAAATGGAAACTTTTTGGATGGCGTGGATTAAGGTTGGAAAAACTTTCAAAATGGAATTTTCTTTTTCTACCAACTCCTCTAACACCAAACGATAGTTTTCTGCTAATTTTTCTCCATTTGCTAATAGAGATTCTTCAGTAGATAAACTTTCGTCTTCGCCTTCTTTGGGAGAAACGGATTCAATCTCTTCGATTTCATATTCGAGGATTTCTTTCCGTTTAAGCATAGTCCTTCTGGTTTCTTCAAAATCTATGAGTTTCTGTTTCCAATGTCGATATTGCTGTAAGGCAGATTTGAATTTAAATTTTAAAGATTCCAAATTGCCATAACGATCTAAAAATTCTAATTGGTTGGATTTTTCTAGTAGAAAGAGTTGTTCATTCTGACAATGAATCTCTGCCATAGTTTTCCCAAGCTCACGTAAGTGAGAGGTAGATGCTAAACTCTCACCAATTTTAACCCTTGCTTTTCCATCTTTCATCAGTTCTTTGGTGATGACAATTTCATCTCCTGTATAACGAAAGCCTTGTTCCATCAAATAATCTTTGGCCAAGTTTTGCCCCGCAAGGGAAAGGACTGCCTGTAATGAATAACGATCTTTTCCTTGGCGAATGTTCGCTGTCGAACACCGTCCCCCAAAGAGAGAAGCCAATGCATCGAAAATTAAGGATTTTCCTGCACCGGATTCACCAGTGAAGACAGTGAGACCATCCGAAAGGGAAAGTTCTAAGGATTCGAAGAGTGCAAAATCTTTAATTTTCAAATGTGTGATCATATAGACTCCTGTTTACTAAACATATATCTACTACTTAACATATAGATAGTCAACGAAAATTTTTAGAAACGTATAAAAAACGAAATTTCTCTCTCTTTCCTATCTGAAACTCTGGTGGAAAAGGTCCTTATGAAAGATTTAGAAGGGAAAATTCACCTCGTTTCCAGCTTACCCCTATTCCGAAGTTTATCGAAAAAAGAAAAGGTTTGGGTGGCCGAGGCGGTTCATATTGTCGAATCCGAACGCGAAGAGGTTCTTTTCAGTGCGGGAGATGGAAACCGAAGTTTATTTTTAATTTTGTCTGGTGGGATTAAACTGTTTCTTCCCAAAAAAGGAGAAGGCAAACGCGAAGAAGAAGTACAATACCTGAAAAAAGGGGAGTATTTTGGAATCCAATCCCTACTCACTGGAGAAAAACATAGTCATACAGCAGTTACAGTTTCCGAATCTAGGTTTTTAGTTTTATCCCAAACAGAGTTTCAAAAGTTAATCCAAAAAATACCTTATTTATCGATCACCTTTTCTAAAATGTTAACCAAGTCTCTTCGAGGTGAACTACTTGGAGGAAGGGAATACTTTCGTAATTCCGTCGTTTGTTTGGTGCATTCTGACCCGATGGCAAAAGACCATTTAGCAAAAGATTTAGTAAAATCCATCGAAGAGGAATCAGGAAAAAAATCTGTGGTTCTCCATTTTACGCAAAATGGACAAACTGAAAATCCATACCAAAAGTCTTATAAATTTAAAGATTCGGAACGTATTAAAGAAACCTTAGGAAAACATTATGCCAGTCACTCTTTTATTTTTTTGGAAGTTTTTCCTGAAACGGATGAAGAACTCAAACGACTGTTAATCGAAGAAGCCGATCATATTGAAAACTATCTCTCTAGTGACAAAACCATTAATCTTTGTAACTCGATTACCAAAGAATCGAAAGAAAACGAAATTCTCTACCATGAAACAAATATTAGAGATATCGTCGATCACGGAAAATGGGAAATTTATATCCGACGAAAAGCAAGAGAACTTTCCGGAGTCCAAATGGGTGTGGCCCTCGGGGGCGGTGCCGCACTAGGTCTAGCCCAAGTGGGAATCATGAAAGCCATGGAAGAAGAAGGGATCATTCCAGATATGATTTCAGGAACAAGTATTGGTGCAATCATTGGTGCTTTCTGGGCCAGTGGCCTTGGTTATAAAGGAATTTTACCACTGCTTGGTGAAATTGATAGTATTTTTAAAATGTTTAAACTCGTAGACTTATCCTTTCCAGGCCAAGGACTTTTACATGGAAAACATGTTAGGTCACTTCTCGAAAAATATTTGGGGGATTTATATTTTGAAGACCTACCGATTAAACTAAGACTCATTAGTTGTGATATTTCCACAAGACAAGAGATTGTCCTCTCCGAAGGAAAGGTATTAGATGCAGTGATGGCAAGTATCTCTATCCCAGGAGTGTTTGTACCCCAACCCCAAGAAAACGGAAAAACCTATGTAGATGGAGGGATCGTAAATCCTCTCCCCGTTTCTGCTCTTACCCAGGAAGGAATTCAGAAAATCATCGCCATCAATTCCATGCCTAGTTCCAAAGATGAGATGAAAACAAACAAACTATTAAATTTGAATGTTCTCGATATTATTGTAAATAGTTTGTATTCCCTGCAGTATCGAATTGGAAAATACAGTGCACAGGAAGCAGATGTGTATTTGAATCCAATTCTACCCAATTCCAATTGGTTTGAGTTTTGGCGGAGTGCGGAATTTATCCAATTAGGCGAAACCGTAGCAAAAAGTTCTCTTGAAGAACTAAAAAAACTGTTTAGCGAAAAACCTTAATCCCGATCAGGGGATAAAATCACGATATTAAAAGGATTTCTTTCGTTTCTTTCGGACTCAGGAATAGATTCCGAAAACCTAAGAGCTCCTGTGATGACTGTCCCCGTGGTAAGTCCTGCAAAAATTCCTTCCTTTTCGTAAAGGTCAGCTTGCAGGTGTAAGGCTTCATCTTTCGTCACATGAAAATAATGATCAATTAATTTGGGATCATAAACGGCAGGAAGTTGGATTCTTTCTCTTTCTTTTGGATTGTCAGTTTTTCCATATTCCATAAAAGGCGAGTTTTGTTTTCCCGCAATAATGACTTTCACCCGGCGGTCTTGTGATTTTAAAAATCGCCCAATTCCAGTGATCGCTCCACCGGATCCCGGTGCCGAAATCACAGCTCCCACTTTCCCTTGTAAGTCTCTCCAGATCTCAGGACCTGTCGTTTTGAAATGAAAATTGGGATTTGCTGGATTGGATGCTTCATCAGGAATCCATCCACCTAACTTTTTAGCTTTATCTTCTGCAAGTTCAGAAAGACGGCCCAAATCTGATTCATTGGTGACAGTCACTTCTGCCCCGTAACTACGTAATAACTGGATGCGCTCTGGGGAAGTTTGGAGTGGAACCAAACAGAATACAGGATATCCTTTTACTTTTCCAATCCAAGTGAAACTAACCGAGGAAGATCCAGCACCAACAAGCACTACAGACATTCCTTTTTTTAGTTTCCCTCTTTTTTCGGCATCCAAATACATCGCAATAGCAGTTCTGTCTTTCGCAGAGCCAGTAGGATTTAAAAATTCAGCTTTTAGATAAAACTGAACCCCTGTATATTCAGAACCAATCCGATTCAACCGAATGAGAGGGGTATTGCCAATCAGTTGGAGGACATTGTCTACAATGGGTTTGGCAACAGAAAGTTCCTTTCCAAAGATACCTTGTACATTGTTCAAAGCCTGAAGTAAGCTGTTGCCTAAGTCATCGATGCCTTTGGAAATTGGATCTATCATTTATTTTACTTTAATCAGTTCCACATCAAATACAAGAGTTGAGTTGGCAGGAATGGGACCAACTGCGCGTGCGCCGTATCCATATTGTGGAGGGATCGTCAGTTTTCGTTTCCCACCTTCTTTCATTCCCACGATGCCTCTTTCCCAACCTTGGATGACTTGTCCTTGGCCCAATTGAAAACTAAAAGGTTCGCCGCGATCAAGAGAAGAATCAAATACTTTTCCATTGGTTAACTTTCCTGTGTAATGAACCACAACCGTAGTTCCGCGAATGGCTTCTCTCCCTAACCCCTGTTTGGTGTCCTGGATCAAAAGTTCATCAGCAAAAAGACTGGTTGATACGAGTAAAAATCCGAGTAAAATTGAAAACAGTTTCATACGGCGATTATACAGTCTTTGCATACAACCAGGGAACTTCTTTTTGGTTCTTTTCTTCAAATTTTTGAATAAAATCTGCCTTTTGTAAAGTGAGTCCAATATCATCAAGTCCATTCAGAAGGCAATGTTTGCGAAAAGCATCCACTTCAAATGGGTATTTTTTACCTTCTTCGGTCACAACCACTTGATTTTCTAAATCGATTTCCAAGTTCGCACCTGGTTTTTTATCAATGGCTTGGAAAATTTCTTCTACCTGATTCTCCGGTAAAACGATAGGTAACATTCCATTTTTAAAACAGTTATTATAAAAAATATCTGCAAATGACGGAGAGATGATGGAACGAAATCCGTAATCTTCTAAGGCCCAAGGAGCGTGTTCTCTGGAAGATCCACAGCCAAAGTTATCTCTTGTAACAAGGATATTGGCACCTTGGTATCTTTCTGCATTGAGAACAAATTCTGGATTCGGCTTTTTTCCGGCGTCATCTAAAAATCGCCAGTCGTGAAAGAGATGTTGGCCAAACCCTGACCTTTCAATTTTACGAAGGAATTGTTTAGGGATGATTTGGTCCGTATCTACGTTTGCCTTATCTAAAAGTGCAGCGATTCCTTTTAACTTTGTAAATGCTTTCATCTTAATTCCACTCCCGAATGTCTACAAAATGTCCTTCCACCGCAACTGCGGCAGCCATTGCAGGTCCAACCAAATGCGTTCGACCTCCTTTTCCCTGTCTTCCTTCAAAGTTCCTGTTAGAAGTAGAGGCACAACGATCACCCGGAGAGAGAACGTCATCATTCATAGCAAGACACATAGAACAACCTGGGTTTCGCCATTGGAATCCAGCTTCTAAAAAGATTTTATCTAGTCCTTCCTGTTCTGCTTGTCTTTTCACACGACCAGAACCAGGAACAATGATAGCTTCTACTTCCTTACTGACTTTCTTTCCTTTGACGGTACTTGCCACTACGCGAAGGTCTTCGATCCTAGAGTTCGTACAGGAACCAATAAACACTTTATTCACTTTGACATCGGAAAGTTTCTGGCCAGGTTTTAAATCCATATAAGCAAGAGCCGACTCTGCCGATTTCTTTTGCACTGGATCTGTGAAATCAGTTGGACTTGGTACTGTTTCTGTCACAGGGATCACTTGGCCGGGAGACGTTCCCCAAGAAACCATAGGTGCGATTTCACTTGCATTGAGTATCACTGTTTTATCAAACTTAGCACCAGCATCGGTAGCATAAGCTCTCCATTTTGCAGCTGCCACTTCAAATGCTTCACCCTTAGGAGCGAAGTCTCTACCTTTGATGTAATTGATTGTAGTGTCATCTGGAGAAATGAGGCCCGCGCGTGCACCGGCTTCGATGGCCATATTACAAATGGTCATACGACCTTCCATACTCAAAGACCGAATGGCTTCTCCTGTAAATTCGATCACATAACCGGTGGCACCGTCCGTTCCAATTTTACCGATGATAGCAAGAACAATGTCTTTTGCAGAAACAAGAGGAGATAAATTACCATCCACTCGAATCTCTAAAGTTTTTGGTTTCTTCTGAACAAGAGTTTGTGTTGCAAGAACATGTTCTACTTCCGAAGTTCCAATCCCAAATGCGAGTGCTCCAAAAGCACCATGAGTTGCCGTGTGAGAATCCCCGCAGACAATGGTCATCCCGGGATGGGTGAGTCCAAGTTCGGGAGCCACCACGTGTACAATCCCATTGTCAGGATGGTTGATATCAAATAATGTAATTCCGTTTTCTTTACAATTGTCCATAAGAGTTTGCATCTGAAGGACAGAGATGGGATCGACAGATTTCCAATCACGAGTTCTTGTCGAAACATTGTGATCCATCGTAGCATAAGTTGCATCAGGACGGCGCACTTTCCGGTTGGCTAGTTTTAAACTCTCAAAAGCTTGTGGGCTTGTTACCTCGTGAACAAGGTGTCTATCAATATAAATAAGGCAGGTTCCATCTTCCTCGTGGACCAAATGGTCATTCCAAATCTTCTCAAACATGGTTTTCATAACTAGACTCCCCCACTTCCAGTCATAACTCGGACATGGGGTGGTATGTCCAGGGAATTTGAAAAAATAGATAAGTTCTAAGGGGTTTGGATGGTAGCCCCATCCACATAGGTTCCGGAAAGACCCGTGCAATGGGTTGCCGCAGTCCCACCGCCGCCGCCAGTTAAAGGAGCCGTGTATACGCTAATGATAAATCCTACACTGGACTGAGTGACCTTACAAGAACCGACAGCACTAGTCTCCGTACATTTGGATGTCTGTTTCGTTCCCGAAAGACAACTAGTGAGAAACCCATAGTAATTTTGGCAGACACCCGAACCTAAATTACAAGCAAACTTAAATGTTTTTGTGGAGCCTCCGTTTAAAAGGTCCGTCAAATCCGAATCGGAAATTGCCTGAACCGGTGTCCCATCGGTAAGTACAGTCAGAGGATTGGACTTCGGATCTTCCTTTTGGTAAAGGTAAATTAGATAACTTCCTGATTTTGTAAAATTGATGATGGTAGCAGGTGAGTCCACCTTTGTATATTCTGTGCCTTCTTTAGCTAAAACGGCTGAGGATAAATCCAAAGGACAACTGCTCGAAACATAAACAGCAACTTTCGCATAACGAGAAAGTACGACCCTAGTTGCAATTTGAGCTCCAGCAATTTGCATCACTGCATAATGAGTATCACCTGAAACTGCGAAGGAGACAGTTTTAGCAGTAGTTGTAATTCCAGTATACCCTGCTTTAATTTGTGTTCCAAGTCCCGCTACAGTACATCCATTTTCACCAGATTCTTTGGCAAGTAAAAGTGAAGTTGTGGCATCGTTATTCCCTGTTTTTCCTGAACAAAACAGTGTAGAAAGAATCAAATAAAAAACTAACAGGAAAACGAGTTTTATTTGTATCAACCGAATCATATCTCTACCTGCCTCGAAACGAAAGGATTGTTTTTCCGATCTGAATTTCATCTAAATTATGAAGAACTTTTGGTCGAAGTAATTTTTTTCCGTTTAAGTATACCCCGCTTTCTGAAACACAATCAAACAATATATATTTCCCTTTTTTATTTTTTATCTTTGCATGGATTCCTGCAACATTAGGGTCATCAAGCACCAAGTGGTTAGATTCCCAACTCCCTATGGTCACTTCATCAAACTGCAAAGCATACTGAATGGGATTATGATTGGAATCTTTTCGCATAAGAACGGCATAGGAATAGGAAACACCAGGAAGCGATTCTTTCTCAGCAATGGCGACTGCGATTTCTCGATCCTTCGCTGCTTTTTCTAAGGTCTCTCCATACATCCTATCGTAAACTTGAAGTTCTTCCTTCCTTTCCGAAAAATCAGATTCAATGTTTATAACTTTTGCCAAACTAGAATTTGGTTCTTCATACCCACGTAAATAATAAAGTGCCGCCAAACAAAGAAAAATGAGAAAAAAACTAACAGGAAAAAAAAACATTGGATCAGATATCAGTAAGTATAGACTTTTTAAAAAGGAAAGTTCGTATTGAAATTCTAAGTGGGACCCTTGGTCGCCAAATGCAAAACCTCCCGAAAGTATGTTTGTTTTCCATCTGGATAATTTCCAAGGGGAAAGATAAATAAGTTCGTAATCTTCCTCACCCAACGCACGTAAATAGGAAAACAACTCAGAATAACTATCTGGTTTGGAAATTGGATAATGCCTTCCATTCGCATAACTAGCAAGTTTTGTCGCTTCCAAACTGCTGGGTGCAAGCACTATCAATTGTAAGTTCTTTTCCCGAATTCTTTTGGCAAGTTCTGGAATTTCAAATCGATCTTGCCATTCAGGTGAAAAACTTACAAAAACAAGGATATTGTCTTCTGTAGTTTGGTTTTTCTTTATCCCCGTAAGGAAATTTTCCCAGTTTCGAATGGGATAGTTAGGCGGAGGTACCTTCGGAAAAGGAAAGGAAACGTCAAGTACACTTGAGCGGATACGTTCAATAGAATGTTTATTTTCATCGGCTTGAATTTGTAGCTTGGAAGTCCCACCACTTTGTTCGCTCACTTTCACAAGCTGATTTGCCAATTGGACAAGCCAACGACGATCTTCTGCATTGGAATAACTGGGAATTGAAATGTATAAATGCACTGGATTTTTCGCCTCAGTTTTTTGAAGCCGAAAGGAATCTGTAAGGCGAGAATTTGAACCCAACTGCTCTGAAATCACTAATCCTTGGGGATCAAAAGATCGGTTAGAGTGAAATCGAATTTTGACTTCTGGATACGAACCCGTATCCACTGAACGAAGATTCAAATTTGGATTCGCGGAAAGAACCGCAGGAATCAGAACTAAAAACAGAAGTGTCCAATTACTGAAAAAGTAGAGAGGCTTCCTTAAGTTGTTTTCCATATTCTGTTTTTGGCTCCAGGTTTTGGTTTAGAACCGAAATGGTTTCTAAAACTTCCCCTTGTTTCATTATCGTAACTTGGGATGCCAGACTTTCGACGATCCGGAGTTCATGTGTAATAAAAACTATTGTCATCCCCATTTTTGCAAGGTTTTGGACTGTTTCCAAGACAATTTTTTCAGAAAAGGCATCGAGACCCGTAGTAGGCTCATCTAATACTAAAATCTCAGGTGTTCTTAAAAAAGCTAAGGAAAGCAGAATTCTTTGTTTTTCACCACCAGACAAAGTTCTTGCATAAGTTTTCCAATGGGTCCGAGGAATCGACAATTCATCCCAAATCAAAAATAAGGAATCATAAGAAATGTTTTTCAAACCAGATAATTTAAAAAAATCTTGGATCTGTGCCCGGATGGTTCGAAAAGGATGAAAGGCTGAATTGGGATTTTGGGGAACCATAAAGAGCTTTGTACCGAGCCGTTTGGAAAGAACATCTTCACCCAGGACCAAAAATTTTTCGTAGGATAAAGTACAACCTTTCGGAACCATTCCAAATAGAGAGAATCCTAAAGTTGACTTTCCCGACCCCGATTCACCGATGATACCGTGAACGATCCCTCTTTGAATTTGTAAAGATATCCCTTTCCATATCTTTTGCCCATCCTTTGTTCCGATGGTCGCATTTTTGATTTGGATCACATTTGGATCAATCGAGCCCAAAGAGTTCCTTTTCAATGATACTACAAAGGATATGACCAATGAGAATATGACATTCTTGGATTCTCGCAGTTACTTTCGATGGAACAATGATTTCCACATCACCTTTACCCTTTAATTTCCCACCATCACCACCTAAAAAAAGGACAACCTTCATTCCTATTTTTCTAGCCTCTTCAACCGCCAAAACAATGTTTTGCGAATTTCCAGAAGTGGTAAGACCCACGAAAACATCCTTTGGTTTTCCAAAGGCTTGCACTTGTCTTTGAAAAACATATTCGTAACCATAATCGTTAGAACAAGCAGTAAGGACGGCCTGATCACTATTTAAGGCAAGTGCTGGAATTGCTTTTCTTTCGTTCCCTGATTTATAACGAACGACAAGTTCAGCTGCGATATGGGAAGCATCACAACTGGATCCGCCATTACCACAAAAATATAAAAGTCCATCTTGTTTGAGAGACTCTGTAAGGAGTTTTCCTGCAGATTCAATGGATGGCAAAAGAAGTGGTAATAACTTTTGTTTAACAGCAATTGAATCCTCAATTTGAGTTTGTATGAGTGATTTATGATCCATGATTCATTTCCTTTTCCCTTCTTTCTTTTATGGTATTGATTGTATTTCCAAATTCAACTAGTGCAGAACCAAAGCCAAATAGGTTTTTAGCTTTCGTATAGGGATTCTTTTCCACCCCATTTCCTAAATTCAAATAAAACAGTTCGTCCCTCACCAATCGTTTTTGTCTTTCCGTTGCCACAGATTCAAAAAATTCTCGGCATTCTTCACCGATGGCAAGTAGTACTAGAGCCATAGAATTTGGTTTCATTTGCAAAATAATTTGTTCTTTCCAAAAACGTTCCCATGTAAGAACCAATCTCCAATCTTCTTTGGGTGCATCCGCATCTAAAAATAAGTCTGTTTTCGGAATTGAAAAAGCAGAGAGTAAGGTATCAAGGGAAGCCAAATCTTTCGTGAGATTTTGGTTTAAGACACCTTCGTCAACAAACAAAACCCCACCCCACTTATCTTCCTTGTTTCTATATAAATGGTTTCCTGTAATCAAAATCAATGAGTAGTTTTCACCCTCTGCACGAAATAATTTTTCATTTGTTTTTGTTAGGCGAAATTTGGGTATTTCAATGACTACACCAGATGAAACTTGTTTCGTACGAAGTTTTTTTTTCCAATTTTCAATGGCAATCGACCATTCTATAGCAAAAGATTTGGGTTCTTTTTTTCTAGTGACAGCGTCCTTATCATTTACCCTTCGTTCGGACCTAAAAAATGCAAAGATCCGAGCAAACAAACTGTTTTGGGACGTCTTTTTAGTTTTTGCCATACTCTTTTCTTATATTGGACGGGCGCTCAATTTGTTTTCTGTCTAGTTCATATAATTTTGCATATTTGAGAAATGTAGAAAACGAAGATGCAATCGCGATCCAAAGACCAGGAATTCCATCCAAAAACCCGAACTTAAAAATATATATTTCGAAAAATTTCCCGAAAGGTTTAAAGATAGTCTTAAAAAAAGAAAAACGTTCACCTTTCGCATAACGAGTATAAGCAACAATACTAGAAAACTGATTGATCGTGGTAATTTGGTGACTAAAATCTATAAAACTATAATGAAGGATATCTCCTTTCATTATTTTGCCTACAGAGCCAGATTTTAATTCGATGTAATCATGTGGATTTTCTCCCACCCAAGTGGCAGCATTTTTTCGAAACAATCGATACCTACGAAGAGGATACCAACCGCTGTAACGAATCCAATGTCCCAAATGATAGGTCAATCTAGCAATTTTATATCCATCTGCCAAAACATTTTCTGACTCTAAAAAGGCTTCAATCGATTGGATAAGACTATCGTCAGCTCGTTCATCAGCATCCAAAGAGAGAATCCAATCATTAGAACAAAAACCGATGGCTTTATTTTTTTGTTCTACATGTCCAGGAAATGGCGATTCAAAAAATTTGACTTTGGAAAAGGATTTGGCAATTTCTTTTGTACGATCTGTACTTAAGGAATCCAAAACAATAATTTCATCGGAGACTGTTTCGACAGAGCGTATGCAGTCCGCAATATTTTTTTCTTCATTGAAGGTGATAATTGCCACCGACAATTTTCTTTTTCTCTTGCCTTCCATAGGAGTTAAAACCTATTCTGAGAACCAAATATGATTGGGAAAGAAACATTTCATAAGATTTCTATTGTTTTTCTCTACCTTTTCTTTGTTCTATCTCCATTTTCCATTAGCCTTTCTCAAATTTTTGCCGGTGCATCCGTATTTTTTAGGTTACTCGATTTTCTTTGGCAAAAAAAAACTCCGAGGCCTGAAACATATTTCTTTTTTTGGATCCTTCTTTATTTGGGTTTCTTAATTTACCCTCTCTTAAATCCCTCACCTTCTGGATGGAAACATATCTTTTTAAAAACAGAATTCGGGGATGTATGGATGGCATTTTTGCTATTACACCATACGAGACTTTCTCGCATTGAAAAAACAAATTTAAAAAAAGCCGTATTGATCGGTGCCGTATTTCTTATCCTTTCAGGGATTTTATCCCTTTTTTCCCCTTACCGATTAGCCCCTTTTGTGATGGATGGATTCCAATACGTAGAAGGTCGCCGTTTGCCCCATCAGCTGGGAACTCTTTTCGGGATTTTCCCTTTTTATTTACCGATTGGATTTCAAAGCACTCACCTAACATATGGGGGGATGTTTGCTATTTATCTTCCATCCATTTTTTTAACGGCATACAGAAGTGCTCCAACCCTTAGTAAGAAAAAAAAATTTAAGTTTCTATTTTTTTTCTTACTAATCCTAGCATTTTTAGGTTTAGTTTTACTTTTTCTGAACCAAAGCCGATCGGTTTGGTTTGGTTTATTATTTGGTTTATTCCTTCTATCTTTCCAAAAAAAAGTATCGATAAAAAAATATCTACCCTGGTTAGGCATTGGCTTTTTTCTTATAGCGGTTCTTCTCTATCTATTTTACCACAACAACTGGTTATTCCAAAGAGCCATTGATGAATTATTCGCTAAACGTTCGTTAGAAAACCAAAGGATTTGGATTCATAAAATGAATTTTGAAATTTTAAAAGATTCATTTTTATTGGGAGTTGGCAGTGGAAATTATCCAACAGAATTCATCAAAAGAGCAACATTCTTGGTTTTCGAAGCACCAGAACTATATTATGATTTGTCGATCACTCCCAAATCACATGCACATTTTGATTTTCTACATTTTTGGATTTTAGGCGGGTTCACTTCAGTATTTGCTTATCTTAGTTTTTTGTATTTGATCACAAAAAAAATATTACAAGTTGGAAAAAGTAATCTTTTTTATTTAGGTTTTTTCAGTATCATTTTTGCCGGAAGTTTCCAATGTTTTCTGTTAGATGACGAAGTTCTACTTCCTTTTTTGGGACTTTTAGTTTTACTGCCTGCGACTCAGAAAGAAAAAAAAACAAGGACTGAAAATCCTTACCTACGAAACCAAAATAAAGTGTTTGGAATTCTTCTTTTATGGATGTTCACTTCTAGTTTAGGAGCTTTATATTTAACAAAAATCCCAGCTAAGGAACTTTTTTTTCATAGGGCTCGCACAGAACATAACTTTCCAATGCCAATAGCACAATCTGCCATCAATGCTAACAATGCTAACAATGCCGTGCCACTACCAGAGGGAACTCAGGAAATTTATTTTAAACTCGTTGGCTGTTTAGACCATGAGGTTAATTTTGATTCGAATCCTAAGCTGCGAGTTTCACCCATTCAGCTTCATATTCATTGGGAAGATAGTCCGGAAGGTAACCTCCCAAAAACATTAAACTTGGAAATTCGAAAACGAGAGAGTTTCGACCAGGACAAAGAATATCGTGTCCAAAAAGAGAGAATCGTGAAAAGGGATATTTTTTTCAATCCAAGACAAATCCAAAAGATCCAAGTCCATCCGAATGAGTATTTAGGAAAGGGAATTGAATTTGTTGATTTTGGATTTTTATTTTCTTGGCAAGGTGAAAAACCAATCCTTCCAAGAATTGAAATATCAGAAAACTGTGATTAGCTAACTGTTACTGAGTCGCTACGTTTTTTTAATGTAGCCAACGTTCGATTTATACCTGGAGCGGGAATCGAACCCGCACGGGATTACTCCCACAGGATTTTAAGTCCTGTGTGTCTACCAATTCCACCATCCAGGCGAATGATCCGTGATTAGGCGTCGGCCGGATTCGAACCGGCGGTCAAGCTTTTGCAGAGCCATGCCTTACCACTTGGCCACGACGCCAATCGTGACTTTGGATAGGCTAAAATAGGAAGGTCTGGTGTCAAATGGAAAGTAAAATTCAATTTTCATCGGATTGTAACATTTCGCTCAAAAATCAAATTGCTTATCCCTTTCTTACGTTTGGGCTGTAGATATGAATGTAAAGAACATCCTAACCTTATCTTTTTTAATGATTTTATCTCAAGTTTCCTATGCCGACACTGTGACTGTGAAAGCAACAAAAGAGGTTTTGGAAAACGTAAAAACTTCCTCGCCGACAGCCAATTATGTTCTCGTGGAATCGAAAGACGGCACGAAACAAGCCTATAAAAAGAATTCCGTCGAAGTCGTTAGTCTTCCTGTAGTTTGGGAACCGCAAAAAGAGGAAGAGAAACCGGGCCTTTTTGGCGCTCTCTTTGCTTCTAATGAAACAAAGGAGACCACAAAGGCTCCGGAAACAAAATCCGAAGAGTCTAAGGAAAATCCAGAAAACCAAAGTTTTTTCAGAAGAAAACTTCCCGAACTGGCTATGGGGGGAATGGCGCTGCTTTGGCTTCTTCTTCCTTAAATCTTGGTATCCATTTAAGTATTAGAAAAATCTAAACTTATTCCCACTCAATCGTTCCGGGCGGTTTGTGAGTTAGATCATACAACACCAAAGAAATTTGTGGCAATGCCAATAGTTCTTTGGTGATGCGATCTAAAATATTTCGATCCATCTCGTAAAAGTTAGCTGTCATAGCTTCTGTTGATTCCACTGGCCGTAACACTACTCCATAAGAATTGGCGCGTAAACCTACGGGAACAAGAACTACAGGCATTTGCCAGATGGATGTATGGATGGACTCCTCATAAAGGATTCGATTCACAATGGCATCGGCATCCCGTAGAATGTCTGAATGTTCTTTGTCTAAAGTCAGTTTAGTATAATGAAAGGCTCCATTAAACTGACTAATCCCAGGTGCAAAAACCACACGATTGATATCTTTTTTAAAATTAGTGATTTCGACGGCACATTCATCTAACTCTTTCCAATTGGTAGTAAAGTCATTCAACACAGCACAGTGAGCGTAACTTCTTTGGTCGCCTTGGACTCCCACGGAAAGAATTGGTAAAATTTTGACTTCTGCCTTTTTGCGAGAAAGTGCTAAATCAGAAAAATCGATGACTGGCGGTTTGGTTTCTGGACTTGCAATCATTCGTACGACAAGCCCTGGCCCCGGAAAAGGATGCCTTTCGATCCAACGTTCAGGAAGACCAAGAAGTCTTCCCAGTTCTCTCACTTCATCTTTATACAAATCAGCGATAGGTTCGATGATTTTACCTTCTTGGATGAGTTTTTCAATTTGAGGGACACGGTTGTGATGGGTTTTTATTTTATGGGAATGTTTGGTTCCCCCAGATTCAATGGTGTCAGGGTAAATGGTTCCTTGGCCAAGAAGCCAATGTTCTGAATCCAAGCCAAGGGAATCTGTTGCCTTACTTTGTGCTTCTAAAAACAAATCTCCAACAATACGCCGTTTTCTTTCTGGTTCAAACTCAGATTCTAGGTGTTTATAAAAAATGGCACTTTCATCCCAAATGGTGAGGTCGAATCCAACGTGGTGGAGGTTGTCCATAAGATCCTTCACTTCGTTTTTACGCATAAACCCCGTGTCCACAAGAAGACCTTTCACTCGGTCTTTCCCAAGAGCTTTCGCAAGGAGTAGATAAGCAACGGATGAATCCACGCCACCGGAAACGAGTAAAAAAACATTTTTACCAGGCGGAACTTTCTTTTGGAGTTCAGCAATTTGTTCTTCTAAAAACTGAGAAATACTCCAACTAGCACCGGCATTACAAAGATTAACAAAGTTACGAAGTAAAACTTCTCCTTCTTCAGAATGAGTGACTTCTGGATGGAATTGGATTCCAAATTGTTTTTTCAACTCATTTGAAACAAACGCATAACGACAGTTATCGGAAGAAGCCACAATTTGAAATCCATTCGGCATACGAACTACTTCATCACCGTGGCTCATCCAAACTTTTGTTTTAGGAGAAAGCGATTTGGAAAGTAAAGAATTTGGATTTTCAATTTCTAAAATGGCCGGACCATATTCTTTTGAATTAGAAGAGACTACCTCGCCACCAAGAGCCTTCATTAAAAGTTGATGGCCATAACAGATTCCGAGAATGGGAACTGTCGTTTGGAAAAATCCATCCGGTAGAAGTGGAGCACCTTTTTCATAAACGCTACTTGGGCCACCAGATAGAATGATTCCAGCATAGGACTCGTAGACAGACAAAGGTTCTTCGTTGGAGAGAATTTCCGTATAGGCACCAAGCCTACGAATTCGGGATGCGATGAGGTGAGCGTATTGACCGCCGAAATCGACGACTGCAATTTTTTTATCACTTTTCATGGGATGATTCCAAAATAATTTTGCAATTGTCAGGGTAAACAAATGTCGGAAAAAAAATCAGAATCTTCCTATGAGGACAAACAAGACCATATCCCGTCCTGGAAAACCCCGGAAATTGAATGGTTTGCCAATGTGTATATTGGAAAAGAATACAATATCGAATTTACCATTCCAGAATTCACCGCCGTTTGCCCCAAAACCGGACTTCCCGACTTTGGAACGATTTATATCGAATATATCCCCAGAGAGAGATGCGTAGAACTCAAATCACTGAAAGAATACATGATGTCTTACCGCAATGTAGGAATTTTCCATGAAAATGTTGTGAACAAAATCCTTGAAGACTTTGTTTTAGCAGTGGATCCAGTGTATGTCAAAGTAGTGGGAGATTATAATGTTCGAGGTGGCGTAAAAACCATTGTGAAACGAGAGTACAAAGCCTAAATGGAAAATCTCATTGGCTATATCGCAGCTTTTTTGACTACCGTATCTTTTCTACCCCAAGTTTTACGAGTGGTGATGACGAAACAAACGAGAGATATCAGTAGGAATATGTACATTCTGTTTTTTTTAGGTGTACTCTTATGGTTTATTTATGGAATATTAAAGTCCGATTTTCCCATCATTCTCGCAAATGCGGTCACTATTTTTTTTGTATCTATTATTTTATATTATAAACTAAAAACTGAGGACAAAACATGAGAAAGGCTTATGTAGACAAAGACAATTGTACTTCTTGTAACCAATGTGCTGATAATCTTCCCAAATACTTTATGATGGATGAAGATGATGTTTCTCAAACACATATCGGAGGAGCGTCGATCAACGATGCATTGATCCCAGATGAAGATGAAAAAAAGGTACAAAAGGAAATGGATGAATGCCCAGGGGAATGTATCCACTGGAAAAAAAATTAATTTAGACCTTTAAATATTCATCCAATCATACAGTTTTGGGAATTTTTCCTCTAAATAATCGACGTCCTCCTCTCGACTAACAAGGTACAGTTGATTCTCAAAACTCAGACAATCCTTTTGATTCGTATACAATGAAGTTTTTTTTCCAAGTAAATACGTAGGCAAAACAGAAACACCGCTTCCGAGTTCTAAAGCAGTCAGGATATCATGAAGGTTCGGTAAAACGGAATACTCTTTTAATTTCGGCCGAGAATCAAAATTCACCATCCAGAACCTTCGAACAATCGCAAAGTCTTCGCTATACACAAACCAGTGTTGGTTTTCCATCCAAGTTTTGATCATTTCGCTTTTAGGTTTGGTTTCTCCACGAAATGGAAAATTCGCCTCAGAACTGATGGATTTTGACGCGACAAAAACAAATTTTTCACTGTATAATTCTTCTAACAAAATTCCAGGAACATTTAACTTTTGATTGGTGATGACTAGATCGATTTCCTTTTTTTCCAAAGAATCCAAAAGTTCGGGAGGATGACCATATTGAACATGAAATCTTTCCCTCGATGCAGAAAGTTTAGGCAAAATTTTCTCTAAAAAAATTTCCTTGGCGGAACCAATCCTTAACTTACGAATATTTTCTTTCGGTTTCCATTGCCCCTCCATTTTTTCTAATTCTTCGATTGGGCCTGCGATTTGAACATACAACCGTTTGGCGGCATTAGTGGGAATTAAATCCCTAGATGTACGGCGAAATAGAACTTCTTTTCGATGCCTTTCCAAAGATTGTAAATGCAAACTGAGTGCCGGTTGGGACAAACCAAGAATTTTCCCTGCCTTTGTTAAATTCCTCTCGCGATAGATAAAATAAAAACTTTGGTACAATTCGATCGGATTCATTTTGTTTTGCTATTAATTTTATAATACCTAACAATAAGCACCATCATTATTCTAATAACTTGTTTCTCTTGTCTAAAAAATCAGGTAGGAAAAAATTTTCCCAATCGCAGGTATTTAGAGACTGCAAACAAAGCGAGGACCCAATGAAAAAAGTATTATTTGTATTAACAAGCCACGGAGAAAAAGGGAACGCCGGTTCCACTGGTTACCATTTGGGTGAAGTAGCTCACCCATGGAAGGTCTTACACGATGCCGGAGTGGAAATGGATTTGGTCAGTCCGAAAGGGGGTGAACCTCCTGTGGATGGATTTGATTTGGAGGATGCAGCCAACAAAGAATTTTGGAACCATCCCCTTTACCGGGAAAAACGGATTCATACCAAGTCTCCAAAAGAAATTAATCCTAGTGACTACTCTGCCATATATTTTGCTGGGGGACACGGGACCATGTGGGACTTTCCAGACAATGAGGAACTACAAGGCCTCACAAGATCCATCTATGAATCAGGTGGGATTGTGGGAGCCGTTTGTCACGGTCCCTCGGCCCTCGTCAATGTCACTTTGTCCAATGGCTCCAAACTAATTGCGGGGAAACGAGTTAATGGATTTTCCAACGAAGAAGAAGAAATTGTGAAACTAGAAGGAGTGGTTCCATTTCTTTTGGAAGAAAAACTGATCGCTGCCGGTGGTCAGTATTCCAAATCAGCTCCTTGGAACTCTCATGTAGAAGTGGACGATAGGCTTGTGACGGGACAAAATCCGCAGTCGGCAAAGGCCGTTGGAGAGGCCATTCTTAGTTTACTAAGAAAATAAGAACCACTGTTTTATCCGATTCAGTTTGATTCTAGATCAGGGTTTTCTGGAAACACGAATCCCTTTGTTTTTTTTCTCATTAAGACCTAACATATCTTTAACGATCCCAAAAACATCTTTAACCGATAGGAACTCGTGTTTTTTCCCCGTTGGGTCATACACAAATCCAATGGTTTTCATCTCAGGGTTTTCATTCCAATACCCGTGTCCGTGGATCTTGGTTTGGGACTTGGTAAACACATCCCCTTTTCTGGTTCCACTAAAAAACATGGACTGCTTAGTACGAAAAAGTCCCAAAGCTTTCGGATGGATTTTTTTTTGAATAGAACTAATCTCATCCTCTGGAGAGAAAGAAGTATCACTTAACATTCCATTGGCGGAGGTAGGTATCCACTCAGATCCTGGACAGGCAGTAAGAATTTCAGAAACAATCGAATTCAATTCCTCTACGGAAATCTCTGCCCTTGTCCCCGGCAAAAGTATCGCGGTTCCACCAGAACTTTTAAAAGTAAGCTGGTAAGTACCGGCCTCGTCTTGAATATAACCTTTTTGTTTTAAAACCACATTTGGTGCACAAACAGATTCAGCGGAATGAAACCCGTGGTCAGAAACAATCACAAGTCCCGGACCTTTGGGTGTAAAAGCACCCACAGACTGTAAAAATTCAAAAATGGCTTTGTCCAATTCCGAAAGCCGTTTAAGGGCTTTGTCAGACCCAGGGCCAAACCCGTGGTGGTTGGTATCCAAATCAGTAGTGTATACAAACATCAGATCCGGTTTTTTATTTTGAAAAAGCCAAGTGGCTGTTTTTAATTTCACTTCATCTTTAGAGACGTCGTTTAACGGAGATCCAACGGCGAGTTCCGCTTCTTTGTGAAGATCCTTTGTGGAAAGAACTCGGAGGAGTTTGTCATCTTCTGGAATTTTTTTTCTCCAATATTGGGGAAGGTTCCAATTTATATGAGCACCCACAGTGACGGGCCAAAATACATTGGCAGTCGTTTTGTGATTCTCTTTTGCCAAATCCCAAAGTGTTGGACTAACGATGTCTTCGGTATACCACATCCATCCCCCATCATTTTTTTCAAAAGGATCGGATAAGGTATTGTTATAAATTCCATGTTCTGCCGGATCTTTTCCCGTCACCATTGAAGTATGCGCGGGATAAGTGACAGACGGATTTATGGTATTAATTTCAGAAACTCCATACTTTTGGAAGATTTCGCTTAGATGGGGAAAATAAGCTTGGTATTTGGAATCAGATAAGTAGTAAGCAGGAAATCCATCAATAGAAAGAACAATGGTTTGGTGAACCCTAGCGGATTTCCTCGCACGTTTTTCCGAAGTGTTTTTGGTTTTAGCATCAATAGAAACGCTAAAGATGAAAAATACCAAAATCCCGAAAGCGGAGATGATACGAGTCACAAATTGAAGAGAAGTAAAAATCTTTAATAATACTACAAATTGAATATTTTTTCGCATAAACTCTGTTTAGCGAAAATTAATATTCTTGTTCCGATCTTGTGGATCCAAGAAGTTCATCAGGAATGTCCTCAATGCTATCGCCAATTTGGATGGCAAGTCGGTTCCCGACACGGCCTGGTGTGGCCTTGAACTTACTACGATCCCCAACTTTTACCATAAGGTCAGTTTTGATTGGAGTGTTTTCCAATTTAATTACATCCCCCACATGAAGGTTCATAAGATCATTGAGAGAAATGTCAACACTGCCTACTTCGGAAATTAGAGGGATTTTCACTTGGTCGAGTCGTTCTTGGATGACAGCACGGTTTTCGTCCACTTCCCCTTTACGGATAGAGGAATACCAATACTGTGCAGAAAGTTTATTGATGATAGGTTCAATTGTGATATAGGGAATACAAAGGTTTGTCATCCCTTCCACTTCGCCCACCTTGGTTTCTAAGGTAATTAATACCACCATGTCATTGGGAGGCACTACTTGCGCGAATTGTGGGTTTGTTTCAATGTTTCCAAGTCTTGGACGCAAATCGATTACAGTAGACCATGATTCTCGTAAGTTTCCAAGAATCCTGACGATGATACCTTCCATTACAGACAACTCGATATCAGAAAGTTCTCTGTTGACCTTAGAAGATTCCCCCTTACCACCGAACAAACGATCGATGATGGTAAAGGAAATCGAAGGGTCAATTTCCAAAATAGCAGAACCGCGTAGTGGGTCCATATTGATCACAGCAAGAGTGGTAGGATTAGGAATGGAACGAATGAATTCTTCGTAAGTTAACTGATCCACCGATGCCACGTGCACCACAACTAAAGCGCGTAACTGAGCAGATAAACCTGTTGTTGCCAAACGAGCAAATGTCTCGTGCATCATCTGCAATGTACGAATTTGGTCTTTTGAAAATTTATCCGGACGTTTAAAGTCGTAGATTTTGACTTTCTTTTGTTCCCCAACCGATGAGTATTCATCC
The DNA here is from genome assembly GCF_026151655.1 of Leptospira soteropolitanensis. Lineage (GTDB taxonomy): Bacteria > Spirochaetota > Leptospiria > Leptospirales > Leptospiraceae > Leptospira_A > Leptospira_A soteropolitanensis. Next base: position 341,393 of record NZ_JAMQPN010000002.1, read on the forward strand.
TCGGAGACTTCTCCTGAGGAGATGGCATTTAACAGGGCATCAATTTCGTCTTGGGAAAGGATTTCCGTCATTTTTTTACCTTTACGAGTAAGTTTTTAATCTGCCAAAATCCAACACGGCTTCCTTCTTCTTGTCGCAAGGTGTATATATATTCGTACCTTGTTTTGAACCGACCCATCATTCTTTCGACATAGACCTGGACTCTCGCATCTCGTTTAGAAGGATAGTCCACATTCATCACCTTAAAGTATTTTAAAACACCGGAGGGTGTCTCCGTCAAATACTCTTTAAAATCCTCAATGATTGTTTCACGCTCTCCTACTCCAGCTTCGGTATAAGCACTGCTAAAACGATCATACGCCAAAATATATTCCGAAAAATCGATCCACTTAAAGTGGTATTCCCAATGTTTTTTCATTTCGGCACCAAGGAAAAGAAAAATGGTCTCTTCTGGAGATAGTCCTCCATTTTCCGTAATTTGCCGAGTGACGGTTTCTTTTCTATCTGCTTTAGGATTTTGAAATAGAAATCCTACTGTATTCTGCGAACGGAGGAAGGCGGATTTATCTTCTGTATAATTAGGATAAAAATAACCAGTTACATAAAACTTTTGGTCAGGTAAAAAACTATAATGTTCATCCAAATAAATGGTTTTAGAAAAGGATTCATTGCGATGAAGACTAATTTCTTTATTTTCATCACCCACTAAATTAACGATGGTCGTCCTACGTTTGAGGACTGGATCCGGAAATTCAGGGTCTTCTATGGGTGTAAGGATACGATCATTTTCATCTTTCACTATGATTTGGAAAGAAAAACGGAAATCAAAAGAAGGAAATATGCGGACAACTTCCTTTCCTGTATTGGTGACAGTAAAGGTAAGCGGAATTCTTTCTCCTGATTGGTAACTCCTTTTGGTAAGCGAAAGGTTAATTTTGGATTGGAGGGAGACAAAATTATCGATCCTTTCCCCTCGTGCATCACGATCAGGAAAGGCCGCAAGGGACCTGACCAAAAAAATGCCTAAAATAACAGATGTTCGGAAAGACCGCATACACTTAAAGATTTCGGCAGGACTTTGATTTTCCGAAAGAATTTTTAGGACATAAAAACCCTAACTAGCACCCATTTTTGCTTCTGCCAAAATGTAATCGGCAATTCGAATGAGTCTTGTCATTACAGAACTTAGTTTTTTGTACTGGTAGTAGTTTTCCCGCTGTTTGTCCAAATGCGGTTCCACAAGGGCTACCGTTTTTGAAGATACCTTCAGATTTTTGATCTCATTTTCCGTGACCCCATAGAGGTTTGCCTCGGAAACAAAACGGTTAAGTTCCTTTACCAAACTTTCGTCCGTCAAATCCTGAATTTCAAAAACCTTCTCAATTTTTAAAATAAAGTCAGTTAAAGTGCGTTTGATTTTTGATTCTTCCTCGGTAGGCCGCCTTTTGGATGTGACTTGGTTTAAAGACTCGTATCGTTCCAGGGCCGTCTCGTAGAGTTGACTCATTTTTGACTTTTGGCCAAGGATAAAACTGATAAAACTAAGAAGCCCAACAAAGGTATCCGGATAACGATTGATTCCCCCAATTTCATCTAAAGCATTTGCAAAGGCTTCTTCATTATGAGGAACAGTCATAATAAATTTTAACACCGGTTCCACTGAGGAACCGGATGTGTATTTCTGTATGACTTCAATTCCTTCTAAGTAGTTCATTGGCGTTTGTCTATAACGACAACCTTACGAATGGTTGTCTGCAGGTTTCCTTTTTCAATGATTCGATCCAGGACATCATATCCCGAAACCAAAAATCCAAATACCGTATGAAGGCCGTCCAGATGCGGAGTGTCCACTTGGTTGATAAAAAATTGTGATCCATTGGTATTGGGTCCTGCATTGGCCATAGCAAGAGAACCACGAAGTGCTTTTTTACTAGGAAGGACTTCGTTATACCTGTATCCGACTCGGTGTAAGACTTCTAAAACAGGTAATTCCATAGCCTCTTGGTATGCTTTTTCTACCTCGGTTCTTTTTTCTTCAAACTCAGCTCTGGATTGTATTTTAAATTCAGCAAGGACTGCCCTTTGTAATTGCGACTGGTATTGGGGAGCATCTTTGATTTTTAATTTATCTAGACCCAGAGCCTTCGCATTGATTTCATCTTCGATTTGGTATCCCGGACCACCTGTTCCGTCGCCTCTTGGACATCCGCCCTGTGCCATAAAGTTATCTATGACACGGTGGAATTTAAGACCATCATAAAAGGGTCTTCTTTCGGAACCTTTGTCGGTTCTGAACTCTTTTTCCCCTTGGGCCAAATCGATAAAATTTTGTACCGTTTTCGGAGCAGCCGTATCATAAAGTTCTAACACTAAATCACCGACTGTGGTATTGAATACAGCGTAAATGGCTGGTTTCTCAGGCAGCTTGACTGAAGTCACATCTTGGCGTTTCACAATGACCTTCGCAGGCGAATACGAAATCGGTTCGTATGTAATTTTTTTAAATCTTTGGTCACTGCACTGAATTGTTTGCGAAACAAACAAAAAGAAAATGGAGAAGAAAATGACTTTATTGATACACTTGGATTTCATATTTACTTTTTAACCTTAGATTCTATTGATTTTAGCTTTTTGGTCAATTCGTTTACTTTTGCCTTAGCACGTTTGATTTGTTCTTTTTGACGAGGGAATGCAGTTCCTCCCATCACGTCTTTTTTGTCACAAGAGGTTTCAAGTGATATAGCCGCTTCATAACCTGGATCAGTAAGGACTGCATGGATTTGGCCCCTTTCGCCACTCGGGATGGTGAATAAATCATAACCCTTACTCGAACAATTTTTAACTAACTCGCCTACAATTTCGTGTGCCGAGCGGAACGGAATTCCTTTTGCACTGACAAGCCAATCGGCAAGGTCTGTCGCCGTAGAAAATCCAGAACGAAGACTTCTTGTTGCATTTTCAGGAAAAACTTGAATGCCTTGAACCATATCTCGAACCCCTTCAATACTAAGCCTGATTTGTTTGACAGTATCAAATAACGGGAGTTTGTCTTCTTGGAAATCCCTATTATAGGATAAAGGAGTACCTTTGAGCATTACGAGAACATGGGTCAAACTTCCAATCACACGCCCCGCTTTCCCGCGAATGAGTTCTGCCACGTCAGGATTTTTCTTTTGTGGCATAATGGAAGAACCTGTCGTTAAATGGTCAGGCAATTTAAAATAACTGAATTCTTGAGAAGTATAAAGAATGATCTCTTCGCAAAAACGAGAGACATGGATCATAAACTGCGATGCCGCAAAAAGAAATTTAAAAATATGATCCCTTTGACTCACCGCATCCATCGAATTTTCGGAAATCCGAGAAAGAGACAAATCTTTTTTCAAAAAATCCCTATCGGTGGCATAGTTTACACCGGCCAAAGCACCAGAACCTAACACAAGTTCGTCAGCCCTTTCATAAGCCGCAAAAAAATCTTCAAAGTCCCGAACGTTTGCCCAAAAATGAGACAAAAAATAATGAGAAGCACGAATGGGTTGGGCAATTTGTAAATGGGTATAACCAGGTATAATGGTTTTAGTATGGGCTTCTGCCTTCACAATCCAAGAAGAAAGTAAATCCAATAATAAAACCAAAATACCTTCAACTTCAGATTTAATGTACAATCGCACATCTTGGGAAACCTGATCATTTCGACTTCGCCCCGTATGCAGTTTCTTACCTAAATCACCCAGAAGCTCCGTTAGGCGAGACTCAACAGACATATGGATGTCTTCGTTTTCGATTTTGAATTCAAACTTCCCTGAATCTATTTCCTTTTTGATCTGGCCTAGACCCGTTTCGATTTTTCGTTGTTCCGATTCGGAAAGAATTCCAATTCGTTTTAACATTCGAGAATGAGAAATGGAACCTTCAATATCATGAGCATAAAGTTCTTTATCAAAACTAATCGACTCCCCAATCCGAATCATAAGAGAAGAAGGAGGTGCTTCAAAACGGCCACCCCACAATTTTTTCTCTTTCATTCGGAATCCTCACTTAAATGGTCCGACCATTTTTTCAAAACTTCTTTATCTTTGTCTGATAACTTTGCCGTTGGATGCAATAAAAGATAGTCTTTAGGAGGCATCTCATCTTCCTCAACTTGTTCCCAAATTTCGAAGATTTTTTTGTTTTGTTTCTTTTCTGAGAGAAGTCCAAATTCCGAAAAATTCAATTCGTCTCTTCCTTCTTCCACATGGTGAGAAATAAGTAAGGAGGCAGGGAAAATATAGGAGTAAGCCGGCCAAACTGTTTCGTTCGAATGACAATCATAACAACTGCGCTTTAAGATTTCTTTGATCTCATTAGTCGTTTGGATCTCAGACTTGACTGGGGGATTCGAGCGATTGATGGGGAAAAATTGAAGGAGGAGAAAGACTCCTAGTAAAATAAGGAAAATTCGTTTCACACAAGACAGGTTCCATGCCTTCCTCCGAAATCAAAGTATTATTTTTCTTGCCTTATCCAGAATTCGATATTCCTTTTCTTTAGAGGTTCCCATTGGATTTTATTTTTGCAAACTCACCTTATGTCTGGATTTTCCTTGGAATTACTTTGTTGTTCTCTGAATTTCTCCTTCCGGGAACTTTTGTGATGTTTTTAGGAATAGGAGCCATATTTACAGGAATTTTAGCTCGTTTATTGCCTATCGAATTTTATACCCAAGTGATTGTTTGGGTCATTTCTAGTTTTGTCTCTATCTTAGTTGGCGGAACTGCCGTAAAACGTTTTTTTAAATCCGAATCCTCTGTAGATCCTTTTATCCAAGATGACTATCTAAATCAGATCGTGCCTGTTGAAATTGATATTTTAGTAGAAAGACATGGAGGAAAAATTCGATTTCAAGGAACCCTTTGGGATGCAGTCTCTAAAGATTCAAAAATTCCCAAAGGAAATTATGTGCGAATTTTGTCTCGGGAAAACCTTACCTTCACTGTAGAAAGAGTAGAGTCCTAAGAAAGGTTTCATTTTTTTCAAACTTAGATAAAAAAACCCTTTTCTCTTTTTCGTTCTTCGAATAGGCTCAAACGTCACAAAGGAGAAACTATGGGCGCGACCGTCATCGTTGTCTTTTTGATCGTTGTATATATCATCAAAAAGACAATCATCATTGTTCCAGAACAAAGTGTTTATGTTAAAGAAAGATTAGGTGTACTCAATGGGGTTTTAAAATCGGGATTTTATTTTATGATCCCTTTTGTAGACCAAATTCGTTACCGTCAAAACTTAAAAGAACAAACTATTGATATTGATCCACAAGTTTGTATCACTAAAGACAACGTATCTGTTGAAGTAGATGGAGTATTATATTTAAAAGTAATCGATGGAGAAAAAGCATCTTACGGAATTGATAACTTTATGTTGGCAACAACACAACTTGCGCAAACCACTCTTCGTTCCGAAATTGGAAAATTAATCTTTGATAATCTACTTTCCGAAAGAGATGAAATCAATGGACGAGTGGTTTCCAATATCGATCGAGCTACCGATCCTTGGGGAATCAAAGTCACAAGATACGAAATTCGTAATATCACTCCACCTAAACAAATCCTTCTTGAGATGGAAAACCAAATGAAATCAGAAAGAGAAAGGCGAGCAGAGATCACCATTTCCCAAGGGGAAAAGGAGTCTCGGGTGAATCATTCTGTAGGAGAAAGACAAGAATCAATTAACATTTCTGAAGGGGAAAAAATTCGATTGGTCAACGAAGCAGATGGTAGAGCACAGGAAATTACACTCATTTCTAATGCAACAGCAAAAGGTTTACAACTCATCTCCGAAGCCATTAGCAAAAAAGGTGGGAAAGAAGCCGTTAGTTTACAAATCACACAAGAGTATTTGGATGCTCTCGGTCAAATTCTAAAAACATCGAAAACCACAGTGGTTCCGGAAACTTTGGCAAACATCGGTGGAGTGTTTGAAGGCCTATCCAAAATAACAACAAAAATCCCACAGGTAGGAGAATAGTATGGAATTTGTATACTTAGCCTTTTGGTCGATCATAGCCATTTATTTGATTTATAAAATATTTCGCTGCATCCGTATTATCCCGGCACAGGATGTTTTAATTGTGGAACGATTGGGAAAATACTCGCGTACATTGCGGGCCGGATTTCATATCCTCATTCCATTTATCGATCGGGATGCATATTACCATACTCTCAAAGAACAATCGATAGATGTACAACCACAAATTTGTATCACACATGATAACGTTCAGGTGAAAGTGGATGGAGTAATTTATTTAAAAATCATTGATCCAGTTCGTGCCTCCTATGGAATCGAAGACTTTCAATTTGCTGCAATCCAACTAGCACAAACCACGATGCGTTCCGTGATTGGAACTATGGAACTGGACAAAACCATCGGGGAAAAAGATTTAATCAACTCCACAATTGTAGCGGCGATCGACCAAGCCTCTGAACCTTGGGGAATCAAAGTCAATCGGTATGAAATTTTGAATATTGTTCCACCGAAGTCCGTTCTCGATGCAATGGAAAAAGAAAAAAAAGCACAAATCGCCAAACGTTCCCAAGTGCTTCTTTCTGAAGGGGAAAGAGATTCTAGAATCAACCGTTCCCTCGGTTTTAAGGAGGAAGCCGTGAACAAATCGGAAGGAGAAAAACAAAGAAGGATTAACTCTGCGGAAGGAAAGGCAAAAGAAATTGAAGCACTTGCGCAAGCGACAGCAAAAGGAATTGAATCCATCGCAGGGGCCATCTCTGACCAAGGTGGTGCCTCAGCGATCAAACTCCAAATCACTAAAGCCTTTATCCATAACTTCCTCAATGTTGCCAAAGAGAATACGGAAATCCTCATCCCTGCGGATGTGATGAACCTACCAAATCTCATTGCCAACTTAACGGAAGGGAAAAAAACAAAGGCACAGTAATCAAAAACGAAGAGTGCCCAATTCACAGTCTAGCACTTGTCATCCGGTGGGTCTTCCACCGGATTTTCTCTAAACAATCGAAAACTAGGTTTTGCCATCGCTTGGGCCGCAAGTGAAAGAAGTAGCGCTTCGTTATCATCTGGCCCGATTCGATTGGCATGGATCACCCCACATCCTTTACAGCGATGCAAAATCACCCATTCCCCTCTTCTGACCCAAATGGATATGGCTTCCATCTTACTTCCACAGGTGGCCGCTCGATCACCAGGTGAGTTGTCGAGATGTAAACTCGTCAAACAGTTCGGACAGTGGTTTCTTTGGTCAGTTCCAAACCCAGGGGGAAAAACCATTTGTTTGCATTCTATGCAACGAAATTCATCTACGTCAGAACGGAAACGATGGGATTTTATTTTTGGTTTTAAAGATGAAAATTCCTCGTCTTCCTCATCAAAACGTTTTTTCTTTGAGAACTTTTGAAATTTAGATAGTTCTGATTCACGTACCATATCCAGTTTTTGCGGCAAAACAAAAAGAGGAGACCAAAACAGTGGATGAGAGGGATTAGACCGCCTGTGCGAAGATAGCCGCCTCCTAATTAAATTTAGGCGGGGTATCCAAAACAAGTTCACCGTTTTGGCGGTCTACACAATGGCTAGAAGTAACATATAGAACAATTTGATAGGGAAAGGATTGGTGTCAAGGAGAATCAACAGTCAATTTTTTGCATAGAAAGTAACAATTCTGTCCTTCAGGGTAATTTGGAATCTTTCCTACTTCTTCATATCCCAACTTTGTATCAAATCGTTATAAGAAGGCTGGACCACCTAGTCTTTCCATTGGATCCACGATTTGTGTGATTTGAACTCCGTAATAATCATCCAAGATTATGAGTTTTCCTCTTCCAACCAGTTTTCCGTTGGCAAGAATATCCAATTCTTCCCCAATATTTTTATCCAACTCGACAACAGTTCCTTCTGTCAACTGGAGAACATCTTTAATGAACATTGTGGTTCGACCAAGTTCAATGGTTAACTGAAGTGTAACATCTAAAAGTAGATTAAGGTTTGCGGTATTATTGCCTGAACTAGATTGCGCCTTTGCACCGGATCTAGCCGGTGCGGGAGTGGCACTCGGACCTAAGGCAGCAGCAATATCAGCAAAAGATGGGCCATTGTCGTCGCCTCCGCCACCACCAACGAGGGCATCCAAATCATCAAGTCCACCGCCTCCTCCAGAGCCACCTCCAGCAGGGGTACTGGCTCCACCACTAAATCCACCGAGTAATGCGTCTATGTCTTCTTGTGATAGTGAACCTTCACCCATTTTCAGTACAACCTCTCCAATGTATTCGTCGGAGGAAATCAAAATCCTTCCTTGAAAAAAAAGGGAAAGATCCGCATTTTGTTCCTTATGTCCAATTCACAATCCCTTCTGGATTACTTTAAGGCCAAGGAACTCTTCGCTTCCGAACTAAAGAATGCGAATTACCAGTTTGTTCAGGAGAAAGAGGAAACCCTTTTTCGGTTTCGGACTGAAAATGTCGGTAAAGACCGAATCCTAGACTGCCTTGGAATTGTGAGAAACTACATCGAAAACTTCCGAATTTATAATTTTGAAGAAGGATACATTAGTATCCAAGCATTAAATGAAAATCTATTTGAACCCCAAAAGAACCTATCTGGAAAATTTCGGATTCGGTTTTCCTTTAAATCGGATTTAAAAATGGAATGTTCCAAACAGGGAGATTTTTCCACCAAGGAAATCCAAACCATTCTTAGTCTTTTTCAGTTTCTAAAAGCCGAAGGGACAGGTACAAAAGATCCAAAAATCATCCTCCACCAACTCGGTGCGGAAGTTTACGATCCCCATATAGAAAAAGTAAAAGGAAATGATTTAGGTTTTGATTCTATTTTTGGTTATGATGGGGTGAAGGCCCAGATTTTAGAAAGTTTGGTATTTCCCATTTTGAAACCGGAACCTTTTTTTGAGATCACCAAACTCACCCGTAAAAAACCAAGCCCCAACCTCCCCCGTGCCGTCCTTTTTGAAGGGGAACCAGGAGTGGGAAAAACAAGTATGGCCAAAATTGTATCCCATCTCTGTGGAGTTCCTATGGTTTATGTGCCGATTGAATCCATCTTAAGCAAATACTATGGAGAATCTTCACAGAACCTAGCAATGGTCTTTGATGCAGCGGCACTTTTCCCGAAATGTATGCTCTTTTTAGATGAAATTGATTCTTTAGCAACCTCAAGAGAGGACGGGCTTTTTGAGGCGACAAGAAACCTACTGAGTGTTCTCCTCCGTAAACTAGATGGGTTTGCCGAACGAAGTGGAACCATTACGATTGGTGCCACCAACAGAAAACATGACCTAGACTCTGCCCTTTTGTCCCGATTTGACAGAAAAATTTACTTTCCTTTGCCAAATAAAGAGGAGCGGGCTCAGATTTTGGAAGGATATGCCAAACAATTAAGTCAAAATGACCACAGAAAACTGGCAGAGGCCTTGGAGGGAGCTTCTGGCCGAAACCTAAAGGACTATTGTGACTATGTGGAACGCAGATGGATCACAAAAAACTGGGAATCGGGTGAAATTCTGCATCCCCCCGAAATTTCTTTTTATTTAGAGTCCCTCCCGGATTTTGGATGGAAACGCTAAAAAGTAAGAGTTTCGGCTTCAATCTTCTAGGTGATTTACCGATAATTTTTACAGGATAGTTGTTTACGACCATTGGTCGTTCTTTGGTATCCTCAAATTAACCTTTTAGGAAGATTCGGACATGAAAATAAAATTAATTCTCCCCATCCTTTTGCTCAACTTTGGGGTTTTCGCTCAAACTGGTAGTTCGGAAACAGGTTCCACTTCTGCTGGAATCGATCCCACTCAATCCGGTAAATCCATTACTGAGACGGAAAAAGAACTAGATGATAATATTTCTGAAGTGAACAAACGCCTTCGTTTGCACACAGTTTTATTTAAGATGAAAGTGAGAACTCTTCCTCACCGCACTGTCCTTTACAAAGGAAAACCAAGTGCTGATGGAGAAAGATGTGAAGCCACTGATAAACAAGAAGCACAAGATAACACTTGTTTGCATTTAGAAGTTTTTGACTTTGTTGGTAGTGAAGATGGAAGATCAGGAAAAAACCTTGGTGCCAAATTTAAAAAGATGGAACTCTTTTATGAAGGTGCTAACAATGCTGATCCAGATCCAAGAAAAGAACAACCAAGAAATATTACAAAAATAAGAACTTATATTTACCAAAACAATTTTGTTTTAGAAGATAAAATCATTTCGGTCATTGCAGACGTTGCACCTAACGGAACGCCAGCACATGATGATAAAATCGAACTCTTCTACCAACATGATGATTATCCAGTGTGGGGAACTCCAGAAACTCCTTCTGAAAAAGGTGTTGGTAAATACATTCTTGCAAACGTAGAGAATACAAAAACAAACCCAATTAGAAATAATTTCAAAAAACAATTCTATTTCAAAAACTTGGACTACTTCGATAAACTTTTTACAAAGATTTTCGATTATAACGACCGAGACTCGAATAAACACTACAAGAAAAACGTAGAAGCATTGAAGAGTTCTTTAAAATACTAAAAACGAAGGTTCTTCATTGAATCTCGTTAAACAATGTCCGAATTGTTCCACGATGTTACGGTTCCCTGCCACACAGGGAACCATTTTGGTACAATGTCCTGTTTGTTCTCATCGTTTTACTTATGTACCCGATTTGGATTCGACTGAGGATTTTCAAAACGCCTCCGAGCCAATTCCTTCCTTTCAGTTCAAACCTTCTTTTCAAAGTTATAAAGAACTAATCCTTGATTTACTCTATGCACCTATTGATTATTTGAAATCGAAACAAGGTCAAAGAAAAAGAGAAATTAAATTCATTCCCATACTATTAATTACAATCTTACTTTTGTATTTTTGGAAGTGGTCAACCTATCCTGAGTCTCCTAACCCGGAATTAAGAGAAGAACAACAACTTCCAGCTCCAATGATAGGACCAGACGAAGAATCCATACCAGAAGATTCAACGGAAGAATCAGATCCAGGTGCAAAACCCAGTTATGAGATATAAACTTTGAATTGGATTCTTGTTTATGAAAGAGAATTACAACAAAACCTTTTTGTAAACCTAACAGACCAAAGACATACTCATATTCAAACGGTTTTAAAAAAGAAATCGGAAGACCAGGTTCAAGTTGTCGTCCCAAACTTAGGTAATTTTCTTTTTAAAATTAAAACCATATCAGACTCTTTTACAACTCTGGAAAAGTTGTCTTTACTTCCTGAAACTTTAAAACCACTCCCCATCCATACCTTCTTTTCTTTACCTAGACCCCAAACTGGAAAAAAACTTCTCCACTTGGCCGGGGCGTATGGAGTACAGTCCGTATTTTTTTACGCTACGGAAACAAAAAATAAGGAATACTGGACCTCGCCAGTTTACACGAAAGAAACCTTATCTCATTTAGAGACAGGCCTTAGCCAAACAGGAAACTCTCGGCTTCCTATTGTGGTCAGGGAGAGGACTATTTCATGGAAATTTTTTCTAAAAGATTGGGATGGAAAAATTTTTGTTTTAGACCGTGAAGGGATAGATTTCCAGTCCATTATAAAAACTCAAACCGAGTTTTCAAATCAATCTTTGTTCGTATTTGGTCCCGAATCAGGATGGAAACCTGAGGATCTTTTATTCTTCCGCGAAAACAATTTCCCTCTGATCAGTTTGGGAAAAATCAATCTTAGGACAGAATTTGCTTACTCAGCTCTATTACACCAATTGTTTTCGATTAAAAACTAATTCCACCTGAGACTAAAAATCGAATTTCATCTATGCTTACGAAAGATTTTTCGCTGCTATCTAAATAGTATTTTCTATAATTTTGTAATCGCAAAACTATAGGACCAAACGACTTAGAAATCTCCGCAGCAGCCTGTGTGTTATTGTCCAAATCAAAGGCTTTTCCCTGAGATTCGAATCCTTTTTTAGTATAGTAAAAAGACATTAAAAAAGAGGATCCTAGTGGAATATAAGCGGCAGCAAACACACGTTTGTTTCCTTTTAAACCATAATCTTCAAGTGCAAATTCAAAACCAAGGTGATAAAAATTGATATAAACTGTATGATAATAACCCGTTACTTTGGAGTTAGACTGGTTTTCTAAGTATTCATATTTAGGGCGAAGAGGCGAAGAAATGGGAAATTTTTGAAATCGTTCTACTTCATAAAAACTATCAAAATACATGGGAGCATAGTTGGCTGTCATTTGGCGAAACTCTGGTTTCAAAATGATATTTAAATCTTTTGTCCCTAACCGAAATATACTTCCATAATGTGTACCTTGAGCCCCATCGAGACCTTTAATTTTGTTAAAGTCTAAATAAGGTGTAAATTCCACAAAAGGTAAATTGAGTAGTCGGTATTCGATATCCATTCCTTCGATGGAGGCTCGAGTCACTTGAGCCGTTTTGGGATTGTCTAAATGTTTTTCTGTAACAGGTGATCCATTCGTATTATAAGACATTTGAACAGGAGCAGCCCTGTCCCAAGCTTTTGTATAACCAATTGTTAATCGATTGTACCAAGGGTCGTTATCGACAAGTTCCATACGAGAATCTTTACTAATGGGTCGAACTTCTTTTTTTCTTGCCTCTTCTGCTTTTTTGTTTTTTAATTCTTCACTTCCTGCTTCTTCCTCAACGCTAAGTCGCCCTGACTCATCTAAGACATTTCCTCTCAGATTCATCAAATAAACTAAATCAGATGATTTATCAAATAACGAAAAAAGCGATTTACCAATTGCTAAAGGTTTTATATAAACTCGTGCTGCGTTTACTTCAAAATTCACAACGGAATTAGCAAAATATTGCACTCCCACGTAATCCGTATTTAAATCAGCCATAACACCGGGATTGTAAGCATCGAAACGAGAAGAACTTTGGTATTTGTTGACGATGGTTCCATGACCAATATACCCATCGACCATCTTACCTGTATAAGCTGAATAAGTTACCTTTCCTGGAATCTGTTGGTTGTAAGTCCCATAAGAAATATAGTTCAATACTCGCGAGTAATCATTTCTACTGTTATAATCCATCTCCCGAATTTTTCCAGCTTTACTATCAAGTTGCAAAGGGTCTTTATCCACAGCAAGTGCGTTGATCGGAAGAGAAAATGAATATCCAAAGTTACTACCGTGGTTGTAGGTGAAATTAGGGGAAACATAACCGTAATAGTCTTTCTGGAAACTCGTTCCACCGGCATCAAACTGTAAGGCGGAAGCACGTCTAGACTCAGTTCCCGTGGGCACCCAAACTTGGGCTTCCAGTGCAAGGATTGGCAGAAGGAAAAAAATTCCCAGGCCTTGGATCAGACGGTATTGCATCACGATACGATCATTATCGTAAGGTTTAACCCTGAAAATAAGAAATAATCTATTGGGCACCACCTTATCCAATAAAACAGAACAAGTTTCTATTTTATTGGATATTTTCTTGACGAATTGGATAGGAGGATCACACTAGGTCAGACCATTTGGGGGAATCTATGCCACGTAATTTTAAACCAGAAACCATCGCACTCCACGGGGGGCAAGAACCGGACCCGACCACTACATCGAGAGCCGTACCTTTGTACCAAACCACATCATATGTATTTAAAGACACCGATCATGCTGCACGGCTTTTTGGTCTCCAAGAGTTTGGAAATATCTATACACGCCTCATGAATCCAACCACTGACGTTTTAGAAAAACGAGTAGCGGCCTTGGAAGGTGGTGTTGCGGCCCTTGCCACAGCATCAGGACAAAGTGCGGAAATGTTAGCACTCTTAAACATTGTAGAAGCTGGCCAAGAAATCGTCGCCTCTTCTTCCCTATATGGTGGGACATACAATTTACTTCATTATACGTTTCCCAAACTCGGAATCAAAGTCCACTTTGTTGACCAATCTGATCCAGAAAACTTTCGCAAAGCTTCCAACGATAAAACAAGAGCGTTTTATGCAGAAACTTTGGGAAATCCCAAGTTAGATACTTTAGACATTGCCGCGGTGAGCAAAGTGGCGAAAGAGGTGGGAGTGCCTCTGGTCATCGATAACACAATGCCATCTCCATATTTAGTGAACCCACTCAAACACGGTGCTGATATTGTAGTCCATTCACTCACGAAATTTTTAGGAGGACATGGAACTTCGATTGGCGGGATCATTATCGATGGTGGAAGTTTCAATTGGGGTAATGGAAAATTTAAAAACTTTACTGAACCTGATCCTTCATACCACGGATTAAAATTTTGGGAAGTCTTCGGGAAGTTCGAGCCATTTGGCGGAGTAAATATCGCTTTTATCCTAAAAGCAAGAGTGCAAGGTTTAAGAGATCTTGGCCCCGCCATTTCTCCATTCAACGCTTGGCAAATTTTACAAGGTGTGGAAACTCTCCCTCTCCGAATGGAGCGCCATTCTGCAAATGCACTAAAAGTAGCAGATTTTTTATCCAAACATCCCAAAATTGAATGGGTCAATTATCCTGGTCTTCCATCGGATAAGAACTACTCCGTTGCCAAAAAATACCATGAACGTGGACTCTTTGGTGCCATCGTTGGATTTGAAATCAAAGGTGGGGTTGAAAAGGCAAAGAAATTCATTGATGGATTGGAGCTTTTTAGTCTTCTCGCTAACATCGGTGATGCGAAGTCTCTTGCAATTCACCCAGCATCCACAACGCACCAACAGTTGACTGGACCTGAGCAAATTTCAGCGGGAGTAACCCCAGGATTTGTTCGGTTAAGTGTAGGACTTGAAAACATTGATGACATTCTGGTAGACTTGGAAGAGGCATTAAAAAATATCTGATTAAGACTATGCCTACCTCCGAACAGAACGAGTTTTCCCGCGGATCCGTAGGTGTCGTACAGACGCAAGTCGTCAGATTTGACTCTTTTACTTTAGAGGGGGGTGAGACCATCACTCCTCTTGAAATAGCCTACGAAACCTATGGCTCACTCAACGAAAAAAAGGATAATGCCATCCTTGTTTGTCATGCCTTATCGGGCGATGCGCATGCTGCTGGTTTTCACGAAGGTGACAAACGACCCGGATGGTGGGACTTTTACGTTGGTCCAGGAAAAGCATTCGATACCAATCGATATTTTATTATTTCATCCAATGTAATTGGAGGTTGCAAGGGTTCTAGCGGTCCCCTAACAACCAATGCCAAAACGGGGAAACCTTTCCAATCCACCTTTCCTTTTGTCTCCATTGGAGATATGGTAAACGCACAAGAGAAATTAATTAGTTTTTTTGGAATTCACAAATTATTTGCTGTAGCCGGTGGCTCTATGGGTGGAATGCAAGCTTTACAATGGTCAGTGGCCTATCCAGACCGACTGAAAAACTGCATTGTGATGGCATCGTCATCGGAACACTCTGCACAACAAATTGCCTTTAACGAAGTGGGAAGACAAGCCATACTTTCTGATCCAAACTGGAACCAAGGATTGTACACTCAGGAAAATAGACCTTCGAAAGGGTTAGCTCTTGCCCGGATGATGGGACACATCACTTATTTGAGTGATGAAATGATGAGGGAAAAGTTTGGTCGTAAACCACCCAAAGGGAATATTCAGTCCACAGATTTTGCGGTAGGAAGTTATTTGATTTATCAAGGGGAATCCTTTGTTGACCGTTTTGATGCAAACTCTTATATTTATGTAACCAAAGCACTAGACCACTTTAGCTTAGGAACAGGAAAAGAACTAACAAAAGTCCTAGCAAAGGTTAGATGTCGATTCTTGGTAGTCGCTTATACATCGGACTGGCTATATCCACCATATCAATCAGAAGAGATTGTCAAATCTTTAGAAGTAAATGCAGTACCTGTAAGTTTTGTAGAACTCAACAATCCTGCGGGTCATGATAGTTTTTTATTACCGAGTGAACAACAAGATTCTATCCTTAGGGATTTCTTAAGTTCTACTGACGAAGGAGTTTTCCTTTGAATATTCATACTAACGAGGCCCTTGGTTTAGATTTAAAGAATAGACCAGACATTTCTTATATTGCCAATCTAGTCAAACCTGGAGAGAGAGTTTTAGATCTTGGTTGTGGATACGGCGAACTCATGTTAATCTTAAAAAACAAAGGAGTTCGTGTCCAAGGGATTGAAAAGGATGATAAATGTATTATCCAATGTGTTAAAAAAAGTTTATATGTGCATCATGGTGATATTGATGATGGATTAAAACACCATCTAGATCATAGTTTTGATTTTGTCATACTCAACCAAACCATTCAACAGACATTAAATCCAGGTGAGATTATAAAAGAATGTTTACGTATTGGTAAACAAGTAATCATCGTCTTTCCCAATTTCTCTCATTGGCAAATTCGTGCCTCCATCCTACTCAGTGGGAAAACGCCTGTCACCGATTTAATGCCATTCCATTGGTATGATACACCTAACCTACATTATTTGTCAGGCAAGGATTTTGAGGATTTTTGCGAGTTTGAAAGGATAAAAGTTTTACACAGAGCTTTTTTTAATCGGACAAGACAAATCAAACTTTTTCCGAACTTATTTGCCACTTTAGCTTTATTTGTAATCAGAGCTTAGGTAGGAAGTATCATTTTCAATTCTTCGGTTCCATTTAAAATATAAAATTTGAACCATCACAAATTCAAGGTTAACAATCTATAAATCGGAAACACAGCGAACAAAACCGTTCAAATCTTTGTTCAAATAGGATTCATTCCCAGGACCAAAATTGACAGTAATTACTTGGACATCTCCTAAACCAGGAAATGTTTGAGGTCCCCAATAATGGGTAGCTTGCGTGTTAGGATATAGGATCGGGTCTGCTGTTGCCCCTAGATATTTTGTTCCATTTCCCACTGCAGAGCAACCGTCTTCTCCGGTAATGACACCATTGTTAGTTTCGCTACAACGAATCACAGAAAACATTTCTGTATATAAAGGGAGCCTCCAGTTCTCTCTTTGGTAGGCTTTCGCCTTATTAAGGTTTCCGCAGGACCTAAATACAGCGCCAGAATTTACGAACTCGGTATTACTTCCTCCATTGCAAGCATTGGGATTTGTGGATGAATTGTAACCATCTGTTGCTGTACAAAATGCTAATGGCTCTGGATTGCCTATGGAACAGTCGCCAAGACCTTCACCTACACTATTACCTAAAGGATTCCAAGAAGAACCATATGTACATCTATCCCAAAGGATCGTCTTTCCAGACACAATGGATTTAGCAAAAGGACAGGAAATACGGACGTTAATTAATTTGAATCCATCCCAATCTCCTCTTTCCCAAACGATACAATGCACATTCGAAGGTTGTGTTGGAAATGTTAGTTGCAAATGCTTGGGAGAAGCAAATACGAACATCTGAAATGGACCATTTCCATTAACAGTGATCGAACTTCCATCTTAAGGAGAAAAGATCGTTAATGGTGTTTGGTTTAATCCAGTGACCAAGCCCTCTACAAAAAAGAAACGAGGGAAAGCAATCATATCATTTTCTAATAATCTATTTTCCCAATATGATTTGGTAAACGGATCCCCCGGATTGTGTTTCCATTCCTGATAACAAAAAAGATTGAATAGGAAAATCCCCAGGATAAAAAACCCTTTTGAACGATAGATACTCATCTTACCTAAGAAAACGTTTTCCACCGAAGCAACACTATAATCGAATCGAGAGATTACAATCAAAGTTTTTTGAAAGCGAGAGGGATTTAGAAATGGAAAGATTCGTATGTCGGGTATATAAAACGGTATTCCATCCCCGCCCAGATCGAACTGGGTGGGGTTAACCACCCGCCACCCAATAACGCCTGTTTACCATACGGACGACAAAAAAAATATTTAAATACTTCGAGGATATTTTTTTATTTAAAAAAGTTCATAGTTATACAAAAGCCCGGCAATCACCCCGGGCTTTTTAGCTGTACGACGATCATTCAATCACTATAGATATCGAACGGTTTTTAAAATCCTTTAGGGAATACCTATAAAAAAAGAAAAAAATGGAACCAGTGTAAAGCTTAAATCTTTTTTCCAGATTGGAAGAAAAATGACACCTTTCAGTAGTTATGTGTACATTACTTAAATCAAGTATTCGAATAAATTTTCATCTTGGTTGACCAATGTGAAATTCAAATGAAAGGCATCCATTCTTTCTAACAATGATTGAAAATCATCTCTCGATTTTAACTCAATTCCGATGAGGGCAGGACCAGATTCTTTATTATTTTTTTGGATGAATTCAAATCGGACAATGTCATCGTTTGGACCTAGTATCTCATTTACAAATTGTTTTAAAGCGCCTGGTCTTTGAGCAAACCGGACTATAAAATAATGTTTTAATCCTTCATAAAGCAGTGATCTTTCTTTGATTTCTTGCATCCGATCAATATCGTTATTACCACCACTAAGGATACAAACGACCTTTTTCCCGCGGATTTGATCGGCATACTGATCCAAAGCAGAAATACTTAGAGCACCAGCAGGTTCCGCCACGATAGCATCTTCGTTGTATAAATTTAATAGTGTGGAACAAACCTTTCCTTCTTTGACAAGTAACATATCGGAGAGGACTTCCTTGCAGATTGGGAAGGTAAGATCACCCACTTTTTTCACTGCTGCGCCGTCGACAAATTTATCAATTTTCTCGAGAGCTACTGGTTTACCTTGTTTGAGAGCTTCTTTCATCGAGGGAGCTCCGAATGGCTCTACACCGATGATTTTGGTGTTTGGAGACTTTTCTTTGAAATAACTTCCCACTCCTGCACAAAGTCCACCTCCACCTATGGGAACAAATACATAATCGATATTAGACTCTTCCTCTAAAATTTCTTTAGCAACAGTACCTTGTCCCTCCATAATTTTGATGTGGTCAAATGGCGGAACAAATACCATATTATGAGTTTTAGCATAATCTAGAGCAAAAGTTTGACAATCATCAAACGTGTCACCGACTAACACTATTTCTACGCACTTATCACCAAACATTTTGACTTGATTAATTTTTTGTTTGGGAGTGATCGCAGGCATATAAATCACACCATGTAAGTTCAAAACTTTACAGGAATATGCAACGCCCTGTGCATGGTTTCCAGCACTTGCACAAACGATTCCATTTCTACGTTCTTCCAAAGACAAACTCTGGATCAAATAATAGGCACCGCGAATTTTATAGGAGCGCACCACTTGTAAGTCCTCCCGCTTCAGATAAACCTTCGCACCATATATTTCCGATAAACGAGAATGGAATTGTATTGGAGTTCTATTTACAACTGGCTTTAGGAATTGATAAGCTGATTCGATATCTAAATTCATTGGATCTAAATTTATGCCGGATGAAAATTCAATTCAAATCCCAATGACAAAAGATTTTCAGATGTTAATAACAGATTAGTATATATCTTCATCTTCAATGATTATTGTAATATCTCCATGATTTCATAGGAAAGTTTGGATTTTGCTATATCGTAAGCGGTCAGGCCTTGGTTGTTTTTTATATCCTTACTAATTCCTCGTTTTAATAAATAATCAACGATTGGTTTATTTTTATTTGCTGCAGCCCAATGTAAAATGGTATCCCCCTGGTTTGTTGTTTCATTTAAATTCCATTTTTTTAGGGAATCTATGTATTTTAATAATTCCAAATCATTAAAAAAAACTGAATATGTAAGAGCAGTAAATCCAAGTTTGTCTCTATATTGAAAATCTACTTTTTTCTCTAATAAGTATTCAAAGATTTCTTTATTAGCGCGAACATTTAACGCTTGTTGAAATAAATTCAAATCCGATGTATCATTTCCATCATATAAAATGATTTTGGTATCTTTTTGAACCGCTCCGCTTGCAAAAAGCTCTTTCAATTTGGATAAATCATTTTTTGAAATGGCTTGGAAAGCAAGTCTCGGTGCATAAGATTCTTCGCGAGTTACATCATAAATTTCAATCGAAGGCTGATTATTTTTGTAAGTATATAAAATACTATACATAAACGATCCCTTTTTATCAGCAGTAGGAATTTCTAAGGAAGTTTTAGTATTTAAAGGAATCATTCCTCTGGCAGTTGCACTCTCCCCAGAAAACGATTGCGTTTTACTAGATTCACCTGTTGTCAAATTGACACTCGCACTGATTTTACTTATGGTACGACTAAAATAAAAAAACATCATCGCACTTGTTTTATCAATTTTTTCAATACATCCTGACAAAGTATTAGCGCCAGTCGAAATATAAAAATCAGGCTCAACAACGACAAACTGACTGAATTTACATTTTGGATTTGGTTTTACATTTTCAATAATTTGAAAATTTGCAACAGACTTGCAACTAACAAACAAAAGAATCAGTGGGAATATTAGGAAGGATTTCATATCATAAAAGATTCGCAAATTCTAACGTTGTCAAACGAAAAAAAGAATCTAAAAGGGAAGAATGTTTTATAGGAAGAGATCAATCAGAACTGGATCGATGTGAGTTAAAAAAAGAAAATCGAGAAACCAAAGACCAGGCCCCAACCACCCTGCCCAGGCCTTTAGTTTCTCTTATCCTATTACTGGAGCAATCTCATCACTGACTGAGACTTCATGTTTGCTTGCGCAAGCATTGATGTTGCAGCCTGAGTTAAGATTTGGTATCTCGTGAAGCTGGTCATTTGTTCAGCCATGTCAGTATCACGGATACGAGACTCAGAAGCTTGTGTGTTTTCATAAGCATTCATAAGTCCTTTCGCAGCATGCTCCATACGGTTGTAATAAGCACCAAGGTCAGCTCTTTGTTTAGAGATCACTCTTAGGGCATCATCACAAAGTCCGATCACGGAGTTTGCTTTACCTGCAGTCGAAAGAGAGATGAAAGTAAGAACCGTAGGGTTTCTTAATCCCAATGCCGCAGTGTTCATTGTTTCAATGTACACGCGCTCTCTTTGGTGCATGTTAGCTCCAATATGGAACCACATACTAGCAGTTGGGTTAAGACGAGCAAAAGCTCCTGTAAGCAGTTTCATTTTGTTGAATTCTGCTTGAGAAGCAATACGATCGATCTCGTCCACTAGCTGTGAAACCTCGACTTGGATCTGTTGTCTATCTTCTTCCGAGTAGATACCGTTCGCAGCTTGCACCGCGAGTACACGAACGCGTTGAACGATTTCGTGTGTTTCTTGAAGATATCCTTCCGCCGTTTGAATGAGGGACATACCATCTTCAGTATTCTGTTCTGCACGTCGAAGACCAGCAATCTGAGTTCTCATTTTCTCAGACACTGCAAGTCCAGATGCGTCATCTCCTGCTTTGTTAATACGCATACCAGAAGACAACTTTTCGATATCTTTGCTCAGGTTCGCGTCGTTAGACTTCAAAGTTCTGTGTGCAAAGATCGCACTTACGTTGTGGTTGATAATCATCCGGGTTCCTCCTTGAATCCGTTCCCTCGCCACTTTTGGTTTTCACCGAAAGCCCGAGAAATTGATGAATTTTCGAAGAGGCCATCCTTGGCCTTTTCAAGATAAGAATCGGTCATTCCGGTAGGGAGGATAATAGGGAAAATGAAATAAAAATTGAATAAAAATAGAACTTCCCCTTTTCTAAAATATGTCCTAGAATTTCTATGGAATTGGATTTTAGAAAAAGGCAGGCTTTTTTAAGTGTTAGAAACAATATATTTGGCGAACCCCCGTGGATTTTGTGCTGGTGTGAAATATGCCATCTCCTATGTGGAGACTGCCTTCCAAGAAAATCCGGAAACCCCACTTTATGTTCGTAAAGAAATTGTACATAACCAGAGAGTTGTGGAAGAAATGAAGAAAAAAGGGATTCAATTCATTAATGAACTAAAAGAAGTCCCTGACGGGGCCACCGTTGTTTTTTCGGCTCATGGAGTCTCCCCTGAAGTGGTAAAAGAAGCTACTCAAAGGAAGATGAAAATCGGAGATGCCACCTGCCCTTTAGTCACAAGAGTACACAAAAAAGCACGCAATATCAAAGATACACACCAAATCATTTATATTGGCCACAGAGGCCACGACGAAGCCATAGGCACAATGGGAGAGGCAGTGATGTTTCTTGTCGAATCTCCGGAAGATGTAGAAAACCTGATAGATAAAATTTCTAGAGAAAAACCTCTTACTTATCTAATGCAGACCACACTTTCCGTGGAAGATACAAAGAATGTAGTTAAAAAAATTGAAGAAGTTTTCCCCTTTGTAGAACATCCCCAAAAAGATGACATTTGTTACGCGACAACAGAACGACAGGAAGCAGTCCAGTCCATGTTAGAATCAGTGGATGCTATGCTTGTGATTGGTGCTGAAAATTCCTCTAACTCCGTAAGGCTCTGTCAATTAGCAAAAAAAACAAGGCCTTCTAGTTTCCAGATTTCTCGAAAAGAGGATGTAAATCCGGAACATATTCGAAATTCGAAAATTAAAACACTTGGAATTACTGCTGGTGCCTCAAGCCCACAGGTTCTCGTGGATGAAATTGTGGGAGAAATATTAAAACATTTTCCTGATGCCAAAGTGTCCTTATTCCCTGAAAGCCGAGAGGATACCATGAGTTTCAAATTACCAAAAGAACTACTCAAACAGTATTAATATGGATTTGGATCCTTGTTCATTACTAAAGGCCTCTTTAGAAGGTGATGATTCAGGGACCAGCATTTTATCCATCGATCGGTCTTCTAAAAAATTTGAATTTATAGTTAAAAACCAGATTTTTGAAGTTTTAGAATCAGGCGTTGATTTACAAGAATTTCTCTTAAAAAAAATAAATCACTCAGACTATTCTACAGAACTTATATACAAAACAAATGGTACCATTCTTGAAACTTCTTTTGGTAAGTTCCAATTCCCAGAAGGTCCTAAAAATAAAGAATATACTAAGTTCTTTATTAAGGATATTACCACCAAACAAAGACAAGAAGAAGAAATTGCTTGGCGATTGCGCTTTGAATTAGGAGTTGCTTCTTCCATTCAAATTCTCATCCAACAAAATTCCATTAGAGAAGGTTTACCTCATGCATTACACCAACTTCTTTACTTTACAGAGATGGATTCGATTTTTTTTCTCAAATACGAATTAGAGGTTGAGAATGAAAAATTTAAAATTTGGGCAAATGAAAGAAAAACAACAAAGTATCCACTTATTCCAAAAGAATGTGAAAACGAAAACTGGTATGATCTAGGATTAGGACGCTGGGTTCATAAACTAAAAAAAGGAAAAACCATTTATTTAGCTCCGAACATCGCATTACCTAGAGAACAATGGTTCTTTAAGGAAACCAAAGCAGAAACCTTACTTCTCATTCCAGTTCAGTTTGAAGATAAATTCTTGGGTATCATGGGTTTTATAAAGTATAAAAAAAACTCACCGATTCAACAGGAAAATCTCTTAATTTATCAGACGGTAAGTCGCTGGATGGGATTGTTTGTCCAAAGAGATTTGGATCTAACAGAGCTTAACCGATACAAGTCGACTTTAGAATCTTTAGTTTTGGAAAGAACCGTAGCTCTCACAAAGACCAAAGAAGAATTGGAACGCGCCTATAAAGCAAAAACTGAATTTTTAGCCCATATGAGTCATGAACTAAGAACACCGTTAAATTCAATCATTGGGTTTTCGAAACTCATTCAATTACCAGAAGCAGATGAAACGGGAAAAGAATATTTGAATTATATATACACGGGCGGAACCCGACTCCTTAATATGATCAACGAAATCCTGAACTTAATGAAAATTGAGTCAGGTCAAATCAAGATCCAAATAACAACGTTTAGACCAGAAGATCTATGTCGCCAATCTTTAGAATTAATCCAACCTCAAGCAAATGCTAAAAAAATGGAAATCCGATTTCGCCCCCCTAAAGAATCAAAATCTGTGACTTCTGATTTTGGAAAAATTCAGCAAATCCTCTTAAATCTACTTTCAAATGCAATCAAATATACAAATCACCCTTATATTGAATTAGATTGTGAATGGAATGTTGATTCCCTGGAAATTTCCGTTAGAGATTTTGGACCGGGAATCTCTATAGGAGACCAAAACCGAATTTTTCATACCTTCACCCGGTTAAACGACGATGGAAATATTGAAGGAACGGGTCTTGGACTCACCATTTCCCTGGGGCTAGCCATTCGGCTTGGTGGCACCTTAGAGCTCCAGTCCCAATTGGGGCAAGGCTCTGTTTTTAAACTCAAGTTACCTAAAATATTAAAATAAAGGAATTGAACCCTGTTGAATTCCCCCTTATGATTTCCGATAATCAATATGGTGGAATCGAACTTAAATCCTAATATATCTTCTCCGGCTCAGGCCAAGGAACACTTAAGGCGTCCCAAAGAACCAATCCTCATCATCGAGGATAAAAAGGAAAACCAGGTTCTATTAGAAGCCATTTGCAAAAAGATTGGTATGGAAACCGCCATAGCTTGTGACGGCAAAGTAGCTTTAGAGATGGCTACAAAACACTCATATAGCCTTTATTTGGTGGATTTGATGATGCCTGTTCTTGACGGAAAGTCATTCATCCAAGAACAAAAAAAAAGAGAGCCAAACGCAGTTTTCGTAGTCCAAACTGCCGTCGACCAAACAGAAGAAATCATAGAGATAATGAAGTTAGGGGTTTATGATTATCTTTTGAAACCCCTGCATGTAGAAATTGTGGCGGATCGTTTGGAAAAAGCATTAGAATACGTCTATTTAAAGAGAATGGAATCTCTTCTTATTGACGAAGAATCAAAAGAATTAAAAAGCCAATTGGAATGGCTTAACTATAAAGAATCACACCGAAAAACAAACGAAATTAATTCAGAGCTCCATTCTATTTTAAATCTAAAAACTACCTTAATGCAGGGATCAGGGCTTGGAGCAATGTCGACCATTATCGATTCTATCCAACAAATGAAAGTAGATTCTGGCAAGGATTACCTGATTAATAAAGAATTTTGGGACCTATTGTACGAAAACCATGAACACAACACTAGCATGATGAAAGGTTTGGACCATGCTGTAGAAGTAATCCAAAACGAAACAAAACTAATAAGAACAAAAAGCGAAAGCCTACTTCAACTTCTACCAACACTCGTAAATATTTTTAGCGAGGAAATTGCGGAAAAAGAATTAAAGGTAAACCTTCCTGTAGTAAAACAATCAGTTTATTTAGACCTCGATATGGAGTCGATGAAGTTAGCTCTGTATGAAATCATTACAAACGGATTAAAGTATTCCAAAAGAAAATCTCATTTCGACGTTTTTGTAACATTCGTAGATGGATATTTTTGTTTATCTGCAAAAAACAACATCATTGAAGACGAATATGCTAAACACCTAACAAAGTTTGAAAAAAAACTCATTGAACCATTTTACAGAATCCACCCTCCTGTAGAAAGTTTTCACTCAAAAGAAAAATTCAGTTTGGGTTTAGGTCTAACAATGGTAGATTTCATACTTCACCGGCATAACGGAATGTTTTTTATTCGAAATGCAATCGATCATACGACCGAAGTCAAAGAGGACTGTATCATCGCAGAAATATTTTTACCAATCCAACACGATAAAGGAACAAAACATGAATAGAAAGATCTTGATCATTGACGACTCTGCGGTATTCCGTAAAATCATTTCAGTGCATCTCAAAAATGCAAACTTTGATTTGATTGAAGCAGGCGATGGTTTGGAAGGGTTAAAACAATTAGAATCTAACGAAGTAGATTTGATCGTTTCCGATATGAATATGCCCAATATGGATGGAATTAGTTTCATCAAAAAGGTCAAAGAAAATGCAAAATATAAATTTACGCCCATCATAATGTTAACAACGGAATCCCAACCGGAGAAAAAACAGCAAGGAATGGATGCCGGTGCAAGAGCATGGCTTACGAAACCATTTTCTCCAGAAGAATTATTAGATACTATTTCGAAACTATTACCTTAATCATGGAACCAGTCCAAAATACAAAGGAAACAAATTCGAGTTTTGAAGTTACTTGGAATGGGTATTTAACTGTACCTTTTATTAAAGAATGGAAAAAACAATCCGAAATTTGGACCGACGCCTCCAAAGGAAAAAACATTGAATTAGACTTAAACGGGATCGAACGGGTTGATTCTGCAGGTATTCAACTTTTAGTGTATCTAAAAAATTTGAGCCAAAAAAATCATTTTTCGATCAAATTACGAAATCACTCTCTGCCTATTCTAAAGATACTCGATTTATTAGGTCTTGTTAGTTTTTTCGGAGATAGAGTTAAAGTAAAAAAAGAACATTCGAATGAAGTAGAATTCCGCTATGGAACAAGGAAAATTAGTTAATGGATTTAACAGAGGTTATAGATGCCTATTTAGTTGAATCCGAAGAATTCCTTCGCGATATGGAAGCTATTCTTTTACGTACGGAAAAGACTTCTCCCACAGAAGAAGACTTAAATGCTATCTTTCGCGCAGTGCACACAATCAAAGGTACGGCAGGAATGTTTGGTTTTGAATCCACCGTAAAGTTTACCCATGTAGTAGAAAACCTTTTGGACAGGTTACGGTCCCATGAAATTCCTTTTCATCAGGATTTAACAGAGATACTTCTCAATGCAAAAGACCATCTTTCTTATTTAGTAAATGAAGAAACAAAAGGTACAATTCCTGAATCCAAAATACAAATAGGGAATTCTATCCTTGCATCAATGAAACCGTTTCAAAATTCTGATCCTGAAAATTCTTTAAAAAAGGAAATCCCTACAGAGAAAGAAAAACAGGCGGAGGCAAAGGATTCGTTAGGTTTTGGCGAAATAGATAAACCTGGCAGAGAAAACAGCCAAACCTACTCCATTCCGAATTATCTGATTTCTTTTCGACCCAATCGGAATGTTTTTTCACAAGGCTTAGATCCCATTTCCTTTATTGGATATTTGAAAAAGATTGGAACTATTCATTCATTAAAAACAATGACTGAAGAAATACCAAACTCAAATGAGTTTGATCCTGAATCCTGTTACTTAGGTTTTGAAATTCATTTTGTTTCGGATTCAGATATTGATACAATCCGAAAAGTATTTAACTTTATTGAGAACGATTCCTTTCTCCATATTTTACCTCCCGGTTCTCCAATAACAGATTTAGCAGATCTTTCCATGCAACTTCCAGAAGAAGAAATCCTTCTTGGAAATCTTTGGAAAGAAATCGATATTCTAACAAATACTAGTTTAATTCATTACTTTGAAGAGTTAAAATCAAGAAAAACTGGCATCAAAAATAACTCTTCACAAATCAATGCAGAAAACTCTCCGAAAGAAGCATTAACCCAAGTTCAGGAAAATGGAGAATTAATCCCCAACCTGAAGGACCAAAATAAATCTGCAACGATTAAAGTAGATTCAAAACGAATTGATAATTTGATCAATCGTGTTGGAGAATTAGTTGTTTCCTGTGCAAACATGAATCAACTCATAAGTACCTTGGAAGATTCTATTTTACAAGAATCATCAATGCATACAATGCGACTTCTCAATGAAGTAAGAGAAATTTCTTTAAAACTTAGAATGGTACCTATTGGCGATACTTTTCAAAAATATACTAGAACAGTTCGTGATTTAGGTAAAGATCTCGGTAAAGAGATTAGGCTAATTACGGAAGGAAATGAAACGGAACTTGATAGGAACATAGTAGACAAGTTAGGTGACCCACTCACTCACTTAGTTAGAAATGCATGCGACCACGGATTAGAGACAACAGAAGAACGAATCAAAAAAGGAAAACCAAAACAAGGCACGATAAGACTAAATGCATTCCATGAAGCAGGAAGTGTTATTATTGAGATAACTGATGATGGAAATGGAATACAAAAGGAAAAAATTTGGCAAAAAGGCATTGATAAAGGACTTGTATCAGGACCTTTACCTGAATCGGAAGAAGAAATTTTTAAACTTCTTTTTCTTCCAGGTTTTTCTACCGCAACCAAGGTAACTAACGTTTCCGGCAGAGGTGTGGGACTTGATGTTGTCCTAAAAAACATAGAATCCCTACGCGGCACAATCACCGTTAAATCCACACCAAGTCAAGGTAGTCGTTTCACCATTCGACTCCCACTCACTCTAGCCATCATTGACGGTTTTTTAGTGGAAGTAGGAAAAAACCATTTTATTATCCCAATGGATATGGTTTTAGAATGCCTTCACTTTACGGAAGAAAATAAGACTGATGCCAACCAGTTCTTTCCGCTACGCGGGAATTTAATACCATTCCTTCGTCTAGGAGATTATTATCCAACAGAAGCTAAAGAGGAAACTCCCCGTGAAAATATTGTCATTGTCCGCAATGGAGAGAAAAAAGCCGGAATCGTCGTAGAACGACTTCTCGGAGAATACCAAACGGTAATAAAGCCTATGGGCTCTGTATTTCGCCATGTAAAAGGTGTGAGTGGTTCGAGTATCTTAGGAGATGGGAATGTGGCACTCATAATAGACATTCCTTCGCTTTTTGAAAGAACCATCGCTGTAGAAAACGAAAAATTATATAAATGAAGAAGAGGATGATATGAAAAATATAAAGATAAGCACAAAGCTAATAGGCTTTTTTTTGACAGGTTTAATATTTGTAATTTGGACTCTGGCCTACTCCTGGGGAATACTCACGGATTCAAGTTTTTCGGAGGAAAAAAAACAAATACAATTACAAAAAACAGAGAATCTAACAGCCATTTGGAATCTAAGCCAATCGATTCAATCAGATATATCCTCTATCCTTCAGTCACAAGAAATAGATAAAACATCTGTAGCAAAAATTAAATATGATATAGAAAAACTAAACACTGAATGGGAAAAAGCTGGTTCTCTTCCCTCCTCTACAGAAGAGTTGAATATCTTAAAAACTGGAAAAACAGAAAAAGATGAATATCTAAATTCAATTAAAACCTTCATAAACGAACCAGAGGATTCTAATAAAAAAGAAAACCTAAAAACAAATCTCTCTAAGTCTTGGAAACCTTATTCTAGTTCTATTTCAAAATGGAACTCACAACTCAATAAAGAAAGTATTTATGATGTCACAAAAGACAATAAGACATCAAATGAAAAAATTTTCCCTATTTTTATTTCTGCTGCCGTATTTCTAATTATCACAGCAAGCCTTCTTTTATTACTCCTAAAACAAGTTGATAAGCCGCTAAAAGATGCTATCCAAATCAAAACTGCATTAGATAGTGTATCGACCTATGTAATGATTTCTGATTTAAACTTGAATGTTGTTTATATGAACAAAGCTATTCGGTCCATGTTTGCTAAATCGGAATCCGATATAAAATCACAAATTAGAAATTTTTCACTGAATGACTTAATGGGAAGCAACATTGATAGTTACCACAAGGATCCAAGTCACCAAAGAAGAATTCTCGGTAACTTTACATCAGAACATAAATCAAGCATAAAGATTGGAAACAGAGAGTTTAATTTAATTGCAAATCCTATCATCACAAATTCTGGAGAAAGACTAGGAAGTGTTGTGGAATGGGCCGATGTAACGGAAGCAAATGCTAATGCTAAAGCAATTGAGAGATCCCAAGCAACCATCGAATTTACAATGGATGGCACTATCATTGCGGCCAATGAAAATTTCCTAAATTTAATGAACTATAGTTTGGCAGAAATTAAAGGACAACACCACAGAATATTTCTGGAAACCCAAGAGGCAAATTCAGAAAGTTATCGTCAATTCTGGACTGCTCTCAATCGGGGAGAATACCAATCTGCCGAATTCAAACGACTTGGTAAAAATGGAAAAGAAGTTTGGCTCCAAGCAACTTATACACCAATTTTGGACTCAAATGGAAAGCCAATGAAAGTAATCAAATTTGCGACTGATATCACAGAAAATAAAAAAATTGTAAGAGAGTTTATCGGCCAAATCGAAGCAATTAACAAAGCACAGGCGACCATTGAATTCAATATGGATGGATCCATAATCACTGCCAACGATATCTTCTTAAAAACTATGGGATATGGGTTACAAGAAATTGTTGGAAAACACCATAGATTGTTTGTGGAACAGGCTATGGTTAATTCGGAAGAATATCGTCAGTTTTGGGCTGCTCTCAATCGAGGAGAATTCCAAACGGCTGAATACAGACGAATTGGTAAAGAGGGAAAAGCGGTTTGGTTACAAGCTACATATAACCCCATTCTAGATTTAAACGGGAAACCTTACAAAGTAATCAAATTTGCAACAGATATTACGGAACAAAAGAATATCGCCATTGAAACAGCGAGAATTGTTGATGATCTTGTGATAGGACTTTCCGCATTAGAAAATGGAGACCTTACACAACTTATCACTAACGAATACGATGGTGGGTTTGCAAGACTAAGAGATTCCTTCAATAATACTTCAAAAAAACTGGTAGATATCATCAATGATGTAAGAACTAATACCGACGCACTTGTCAATGCAGCAGATGAAGTTGCTTCCACTGCAAGTACACTTTCACAAGGGGCAAGTGAACAAGCTGCCTCGGTAGAAGAAACTTCTGCTTCACTAGAAGAGATGGGTGCTTCGATAGACCAAAATGCGGAAAACGCTAAACAAACAGATACAATTGCAACGAAATCAGCTAAAGATGCGAAACAAGGTGGAGAAGCAGTAAAAAATACTGTTTCTGCAATGAAAGAAATTGC
This sequence comes from Leptospira soteropolitanensis, assembly GCF_026151655.1. Lineage (GTDB taxonomy): Bacteria > Spirochaetota > Leptospiria > Leptospirales > Leptospiraceae > Leptospira_A > Leptospira_A soteropolitanensis. The sequence goes on from NZ_JAMQPN010000002.1 coordinate 372,031, forward strand.
AGATAAAATTTCTATCATAGAAGACATTGCATACCAAACCAACTTACTCGCATTAAATGCTGCCATAGAAGCGGCAAGAGCTGGTGAACATGGAAAAGGATTTGCAGTAGTTGCTTCTGAAGTGAGAAAATTGGCAGAACGTTCACAAAAATCAGCGAACGAAATTGGAAGTTTGGCTGGGAGTTCGGTACAAATAGCCGAGTCCGCAGGAAAACTTATCGAAGAAATTGTTCCAGCTATCAATAAAACAGCAGACCTTGTCCAGGAAATCACTGCAGCAAGCCAGGAACAATCTTCTGGTGTCAATGAAGTCAATAAAGCAATGGGCCAACTCGACCAGGTTTCTCAACAATCAGCCAGTGCCTCGGAAGAATTAGCTGCCATTGCAGAAGAATTGCAAGCACAGGCAGAAAAACTTCTCTCGTCGATTAGTTTCTTTAAATTAGGAAAACAGGCAGGATTCCAATCGGTAGTAGATTCAAAACACTCTAAACAGGTAAAAACAACTACGAGATTACAAACTCCAAATGCCAGAAAAACGGAACCGGCAGATGAACATAATAAGTTCCAAAAGTATTAAGTAGGTTACCAATATGCAGGAACTCCAATACTTAACCTTCCAGATTTCCGAGGAACTATTTGGTTTGGGAATCTTATACATCAAAGAGATCATTGAATATGAATCAGTGACCCATGTACCTATGATGCCGGAATACATTCCTGGTGTTATTAACCTTCGAGGGAATGTTGTTCCTGTCATCGATCTCAATATGAGGTTCTACAAAAGAAAAACAGAAACTAATCGCAAGACGTGTATCATCATTACAGAAATAAAATTGGAAAATGAAATTGTTGATGTTGGCCTACTAGTGGATGCAGTAAACGAAGTGGTAGATATTCCACCTGAATCAATAGAGGAACCTCCTAGTTTTGGATCCAAGATTCGATTGGATTTTATCCAAGGACTTGGAAAATTAGAGAACAAATTTGTAATCATCTTAAAAGTGAATCAAATTTTGGAACTTTCAGAGTTACAGGCAATTCAAGAAACATCAGTTAATGTTAATTAAATGGAAGCACCGAAGGAAGTTATTGACCGTTTTCTAAATCCAGGAGAAATTTTCTTCGGTGGACCAGAATTTAGGGTAAGGACTTTACTTGGTTCTTGTGTATCCATCGTTTTATGGCATCCGAATCGTCATATTGGGGGGTTGTGTCACTACCTACTCCCCATGCCGGCTGATATTCACTCAGAAAAAACGCATAAATATGGCATTGATGCCGTTTCCTTTTTTTTATCTGAAATTAAAAAATACAGATCACAACCAAGCGAATATTACGCGAAAGTATTTGGTGGATCAAATATGTTTCTTCACGAAGAAAGGGAAATTTTAAAAAATAATTCAGCTTCTCATGTAGGTGCAAGAAATGCAGAATTTGCTAAAAAGATTTTAGATGATAAAGGTATAAAAATTATTTCAGAGGATACTGGCGGAAACTTATCGCGAAAGATTTATTTTAGCGTCTGGGACGGCGAAGTTTGGGTAGAAAAAAAGTAATCATATGAAAAAAATCAAGGTATTTGTCATCGATGATTCAGCTGTCGTAAGACAGGTTCTAACAGAAATATTCAAATCAGATTCTAATTTTGAATTTTTGGGAAGTGCCTCTGACCCTATTTTTGCCTTAGATAAAATGAATAATCATTGGCCAGATGTGATTGTCTTAGATATCGAAATGCCAAGAATGGATGGTCTCTCTTTTCTAAAAAAAATTATGGAAGAAAGGCCAACACCAGTGGTTATTTGTTCCACTTTGACCGCCGAAGGTTCCGATACGGCAATGCTTGCAATGAGTCTCGGAGCTTGTGATATCATTACAAAACCGAAAATAGGACTAAAAGACTTTTTAAATGAAAGTACGATGGAACTCACAGATGCAGTATTGGCAGCAGCATCCGTTTCCTTAAAAGCACTTCCATCATTATCCTCACAAAAACAATTCACTATTAAATCAGATAAAAAACAAGATATCTCCCAACTCCAAGCTACAGAAAAAATTGTCGCGATTGGAACTTCCACTGGAGGAACGATCGCGTTAGAAGAAGTTCTCACAAAACTTCCGAGAGATAAAACGCCAGGGATAGTGATCGTTCAACATATGCCGGAAAAATTTACAGAAACCTTTGCTAAACGTTTAGATTCCATTTGTGAAATTAACGTTAGAGAAGCTAAAGATGGAGACCGTGTGGTAAGAGGACTTGCACTCATTGCACCCGGAAATCGACATATGACAGTGAAACGTTCTGGTGCTCAGTACTTTGTAGAAGTGGCAGATGGACCGCTAGTGAATCGACACAAACCATCCGTGGATGTATTATTTCGCTCTGTCGCAAGACAAGCTGGTAAAAATTCGAAAGGGATCATCATGACTGGAATGGGAGATGACGGTGCTTCGGGACTTCTTGAGATGAAAGAAGCTGGCGCCGACACGATTGCTCAAAATGAAGAAACATCCGTTGTGTTTGGAATGCCTAGGGAAGCGATCAAGAGAGGAGGTGTAAACCACATCCTCCCTCTTTCGGAAATTTACAAAACAATTGTGGGTTACGGCTGATTAGCCGAGACCCAATTCCTTTGTCACTTTTACTTTTCTTGTTCGAATTTCTTCAGGTGATTCTTCCTTTAGAATTTCATCTGGTTTGATTTTGAAGATGGGTTGTGCTTTCGTCACAATTTTCCCGTCAGAATCTACCATCAGATTTTTCACAACCGTACCACTCACTGGAGCTAAGATCTTATTAAACATCTTCATTACTTCAATGATAAAGAGTGGTTGGCCTGCTTGAAAGTGATCCCCTTCATTAATGAGTGGTGGAAGATTTGGTGCTTCCTTCGAGTAGAACATTCCACCCATCGGAGCCACAATTTCATCTCCAGACATTTTTGGCGGAGGGTTCAATGTTTTGATGTATGCATCCCTTGTATCTTTGTTTTTGAATTCATCCGGTACTACACCTTCCAAATCAGCATTCACATCCAAACCAAAGAAATTGGATTTGATTCCGATTTTGGGAAGTAAAAGTAGTGTTTCAAGACCAGCTTGAAATCCATTATGGCTTGCCACAGAAGCATTCCAAAGATCATCAGAAAGTGACTTAGAAGGATTTTTACCTTTAGCAAGTGCTTCTGATAACTCTTTCCAAGAACTAAGCCCTGTTCGATTCGATAGTTCGGAATAGAAAGCTTTCGCTTCATTTAGCAAACTTGCATCATGATCCCAAATTTTTTCCGAACTTGCTTTTTCTTCCGTTGTATCTAGATTCAAATAATAATACAAAGAATCCAAAAATTGGATTGGGTTCTCACAGAAAGCCACATTGTTCCCAGTACGGGTCCATAGTTTTCCATCGAAATAGCCAAGGAATCCACCTAGAAGATGAGGGTTTGCAAGAAGGCGTTCTAAAGGTCGAATGACAAGGGTCATCTTTTTGTTTAGAATTTTCTTTAGATCTGGGTCAGAAGCCTTCGTTTTTTCGGACCAAAGGTATTCTAAATCCAAATCATTGATAATGGATTGCAAAGCTCCAATTCCTGCCAAATAGGAAATCATAAACGCAGTAGATGGTTTGAACATCGCGTCTTTACCCAAAATCCATTGGATGAGTCCATAATGAACAAGTAAATTGGTTTCTAAGTTTTGTCCTCTAAGCTCTGTTTTGCGAAGAATGTTTCCCAAAATTTCCAAATTTTCTGTTCGGCTAGTTCCATAAGAAACAATGAGAGCCACGTTCGAATCATAAGCACCCGCTAGGTTATAATGTACAAAGGCCCCTGTATCCGGGTTACGGGTACAAATACCTTGGTCATCCCTGATTTCCTCAGGAAGTGCCTTGGACCAGTTTTGGATGATCCCACCCGCATGCGGTTGAAGAGCACGGTTGGTGGCATTGATCCGAACCTCAGCACCAGATACATTTCGTAAAATTCTCTCAGGTTTTGGAACCCTAGGTCCGTGGATAGAAAGAACTGCCATTGCTTCCACTAGAGAGTCAATGTAAAAAAAGTCATTTGGATCGTTGGGATTGGTGAACCTCATTTTGTACACCATTTCCGTAACGCGATGCTCCACCTGAATCCTTGTGTTTACTTCCATAAAGAAGAAACTATTTCCTTCCACAATACACTCAAAAGTAGAAACAGAATTCAAACGAATGGCTTTACCAAACACTTCAGCTTGGTGTTCCATATCTTTTAAAGTTTGTACATCTTTGTCGAGGATGGCCGCTTTTTTTGAATTTGAGGAACGAACTAAATCAGCTTCTTTTTGAAGTAATTCTACCGTTTGGGAAATTTCCAAAAGTTTTTGTTCGTGCATCTGCAAAGAACAATCACGACCCCCAAGAGACAATGACCATTCCCCGTTACCGATAAGTTGGATTTCGTTATGGCGGGTGTTTTCAATGTTTAGTTCGATTAGGAAGTTTCTGTTCGAACCAACAGCAGTCACTTTTGATTCTGCAAGAATTTCCATAACGGCAGCATCAATTTCTGACTTATCGCTGATGACACGTTGCCCTTTTCCACCACCACCACCGATGTATTTGAATCGGATTCGTTTGCCAGGATATTTCTTCCAAATATCCTCACAAAGTATGGTAGACTCTTTTTGTAAGTCTGGAATGGAAGTGATGTCTATGGTTTTTTCATAGGATAGTTGGAGTAAGTCTTCCGCATTGTCTTCCAATGAGCGAGAATCGTTAAAAGAAAAAGATATATTATTTTCCTTTGCAACTTTAAGAAGTCCATCTTTGGAATTTCCCGTTTTACGAAGTAAGGCAAGGGCCGTGATATTATCAACACCAGGCGTTACCGATACATTCAGACTTCTTGCAAGTTTTTTTGCTTCATCTTTTGCACCTGCACCCTTAGCAACATGGGAACTTGGTCCCATAAAGACGATGCCTGCTTTTTCGATGGCTTCAATGAATTCCGCATCTTCAGCCATAAATCCGTAACCAGCAAAGATATGGGTGTATCCATTGTCTTTTGCCATTCCAATGATTTGGTGAATGCGTTGTTCTTTCTCTTCTTTCCCTGCTCCCATATAATCGGGAACTCGGTGGATGTTTTCTGGGAATCGAAAGTTACGAAGCTCTGGAGCCAGGGCTTTTGGATAAACAATAGAATCTTTTTCGGAAAGTAAAATTCCATATTCTTTTACACCAATGGCATCAAAGACATCCATAGTTTCTTTACGAACAGGTCCACGGCACACGATGAGGCATTTGATGGATTCCACACTAAAGGAACGAATCCATGCGGACTCGGACTCTTGGAACTGAATGCGTTTTAAATTCTTATCTAACATGGAAATTATTCAAACTCCCTTTGAGGACCGGACATTTCCGCCGGTTTGTATTTTGACATTAGGAAATTCAAGTTTTTCGATAATACGTTTCTTGTATAACCTGGTAAGATGATGGAGGAAACAGAACCAAGAGAAAGTGCTTCTTTCGGATTCATGAGTTCTTTTTCGTATCGTTGTCCGATTTCAAAAAGTTTAGCATCGCGAACGGCGGCGGCTTCTTTTTCACTCATTCCCTTTTTCACATTAGCCAAAAACTCTTTTTGGATACTGGTGATTTCATCTTTATAAACATACTCTTTTCCAGCAGGGCCCATAACCGCAATCCTTGCAGTCGGAAGCGCAAACACCATAGAAGCTCCCGTAAAATAGGAGTTAAATGTTGCATAAGCACCACCAAACGCATTACGAATGATGAGAGTGAGTCTTGGAGTTCTAAGGTCAATGATTGAATCGAGAAGTTTTCTACCTTCAAGAACGATACCATTATGTTCTTGGTCACGACCTGGTAAAAATCCCGTTGTATCTTCTACAAAAACCATTGGAATATTGTATAAGTTACAGAATCTTACAAAACGAGTTCCTTTGCGAGATGCTCCAATATCAATCTGTCCCGAAGATACGGCAGAGTTATTGGCAAGAAAACCAACCACATGACCGCCGATACGACCAAAAGCAGTTACGATGTTTCTTGCTCTTTGCGGTTGTAATTCAAAGAACTCACCATGATCACAGATTTGTTGTAAATAAAGCGTGATATCAAAAGGAGTGTTCATCCCTGTTGGGGAATTAAAAGTTTTTCTGAAAAGAATGTCTTCTTCGTAAATGAACCTGTCTACCGGATCCGAAGTTGGATAAAACGGCGCAAAACTATGGTTATTATCTGGTAAATACGATAAAAGACGAATGGCAGTTCGAAGCGATCCTAATTCATCACCTGTAACAAGATCAACTACTCCTGATTGGCCATGAACTTTTGGCCCACCCAAATCCTCTGCGGAAATATCTTCACCCAATACAGACTTAACCACACCAGGTCCGGTAAGACCAAAGAAAGTTCCATCACATTGGATCATAAAAGATCCTTGGCGTGGGAGGTAAGCCCCTCCACCCGCATTAAAACCAAACATAAGCATGACCGAAGGAACCACACCACTGATTTTACGAAGTGCGGTAAAGGCTTCGGAATATCCGTCCAGTCCACCCACTCCCGCAGGAACATAAGCACCTGCAGAGTCGTTCATCCCAATGAGTGGAATTCCGTGGGTTCCAGCCATTTGGATGAGGCGAGCTAGTTTACTTCCGTTCGTTGCATCCATAGAACCAGCACGAAGGGTGAAGTCGTGTCCGTAGACCGCCACATCGCGGCCTTTGATATTTAAAATTCCGGTTACAATGGAGGCCCCATCTAAGTTGGGTCCCCAGTTCTGATAAGTGATATTAGGTTCTTCGTCAGTAAGGACTTTGATTCTTTCCCAAACCGTCATACGGTTTTTGGAGTGTTGGACGCGAATTCTATCTTCGCCGCCACCAAGGAAAGGTTTCTCAATGAGTTCCTTTCCCAGTTTGAGAGCATCATCATAAATTCCGGTTTGGGTTTCCGGAGCCTTGGATTCTTTGAACGGGTTGTTTAGGGAATACTGCTTGGTTTCCATAAGTTTTTTTCCAATGTTTTGTTTAGGATCACTTAGAAAAGTGATTTTTAATTCAGAGCAGAGTCTAAATCAGGATAAATTGTAAATAGCTGCTGCATTCCAATGATATCGAATACTTTTTCTACCGCAGGTTGTAATCCGCAGATAGAAATGCTTATTTTTTGTTCTTGGCAAAGGCGAAGAGTTGTCACAAGCAACCGAAGTCCGGCAGAAGAGATAAAGGGCACATCGCTTAAATTGAAAACGACTGGTTTTCTTGCAGCACTCACAAGAGCCATTAAATCCTTTTCAATTTTATGTGTGTTGTGTACATCCAAATTACCTTGGACATGAACAATCACTTTCTCCCCAACCGCTTCCGAATGGATTCCAATTTTATCTTCGTTCATACGATAGTTTTCTCCAAATAGGTTATGTTTTGTTTCCCGTTGAAGTCGTAGGACACCTTGTCCATCAGAGTCTCCATAAGATAAACGCCAAATCCTCCCTTCCGTTCGCCCTTTAAATTGGCTTCTACAGAAGGTTTAGGAACTTTTTTTCTGTCAAAGGGTTTGCCTTCGTCAATCAGTACAACTTTAAGATTGTCTCCAAGGAGTTCCAACCTGCATTCAAAACTTGGATGACTTAGTTCCGTATCCTTATAACTATGCATGACTATATTGGTCGCGGCTTCATCCAAAGATATCAGAATATCATCGAATGCAAAGGGTTTTGTGATTTTCCCTTCTAAATGTTCAGAAATAAAGTCGCGTAAGTGAGGAATTTCATCTGGGTGAGCAGGAAACACTCTAGAAACCTCAAAGCTCGTGACTTCTGCAAATTTTAAAATCATTACAGTAAAATCGTCGTATTGCTCTTCCGACCTCGAAAATTTCCGGATATCATCGTAGACTGCCTCAACAATTTTTTGAGAAGAATCAAGCCTTCTTTGGATGATAAACTCAATAAAACGATCCAGTCCATACTCTTCCTCATCAGGATTTTTTTCTTCGATGGCACCATCCGTGTAAAATACCAAAATGTCGCCTGGTTCGATTTGGATTTCTCCACCTTGGTAATTTGTTTGAGGAACGACTCCAAGTGGGGCCCCTTTTCCTTTCAGAAGTTCGAAACTTCCATCGCTACGAATCCAAATCTGGTCGTTGTGGCCAGCTGACGCAAATTTTAAAGTCCGAGTTCGCCTTTGGTAATTGACTAGAAACAAAGTTACAAACATTCCGGACTGCGAATCTTCATAAATCAATTGGTTGGCACGAAACAAAAGTTCAGAGGGAGAAATGTCTGTAGTCCGAGATAAAGTTCGAATGATGGAACTAGACATTGCCATAAAGATTGCCGCAGGCAAACTTTTTCCAGACACATCAGCAACTAGAAAAGAGAACTGATCTTCCCCAAAGGAGTGAAAATCGTAAAAATCACCTGACACTTCTTTGGCGGCAACAGACATAACTCCCAAATCAAATAAAGGCGATTGTAACAAAGAATTTGGTAGAATATTATTTTGAATTTTTCTAGTAATTTCGATCTCTTTTTCGATCGATTTTTTTGTAATGATTTCCTGGTTCAAACGAAGGTTTTCGTAAGCTTTCGCTAAAGGAGAGGAAAGAGTCTTCAACATTCTTAGGTCAGTTTCATTAAAAGAATGGGCCGATTGTTTTCCGCTGACATAAAGTGCAGCACGTAAATTCCCTCCTCTGGGAGCGATCGGCAAAATCAAAAAATTTTTCTTTAAGGTATAAAACTCAAGTTCTAAAAAAGATTCCTCAAGCTGTGTAGTAACCACCGCCATCCGAGGATTTCCAGCTTCCATAAGGCTTAAAAAAAGGCGACTCTCTTGCATGGGAAAAAAAGACTCCCGGACAATGCCAAGTTGTCTTGCATACACTTGGATTCGGTTTTTATTTTTTTCCTCAATGATGACCATACCCGCATCTTCGCATGACAATTCTTTGGTGAGAATACTCAGAGTTTTTGACATAAGACCCAGTTCATCATGGGATTCTAGTACTGCCTGTCCCAAATCGAAAATGGATTCTAAAGTACTCAGTTTTTGTTTGAGTTCAAGGTTTGTCACATTCAGGTTATCGAGAAGTCTCGTTTTTTGAATGGCTACTGCACATGCACTGGAAAAAGACAAAAATGTATCAATGTCATCTTGACTAAAATTATTTCTGTCAATGGTATTGATCGCTTCAATGACTCCGATCACTTCATCTCCCACAATGAGTGGGCTTGCTAAAATATTTCTGGTAATAAAATTGGAAGCCTTATCTACATCCCGAAAGACACGGTTGTCATTTTGCGCATCATTTATGATCATGGGCTGTTTTGTTACAGCAACTGTTCCTGCAATTCCCTGACCTACAGGAACCTTTATTTTTGCAACTTCTTCTCTTTTCTCACCTGTCACTGTATGAAAGAGGAGATACTCTTTTTTATCATCTAACAAAAGCAAGGAACTAGCCTCAGTTCTAAAAACCGATTTCGCTGATTCCATTACCATTACAAGAACATGTTCCAAGTCAACACTGGTGTTGATAAGAACAGCCACTCGAATGATCTCTTCTAAAAAATACTGAAGTCGATTGTTATTATTATGAATATTGGCGTTATCAATGAGAAGAAGGATTGAGGTAGTAAGAGAATTAAAAAACTGAGGTTCCGCTTCTGAAAGGACAGTGTCTTTAAAAAGAGCATTGAGATTGGCACTAAAATAGTTGATTAAGTCTAAATCTTGTTCGGAAAAATTTTGGAAATGTTTGATTCCCTCAAGAACCAAAACTCCGAGCGCCAAATCTCCTATCTCATCTCCCACATAACAGGCAATATACGATTCGGCAACAGGTCCGTCCGAATCTTTGATATGAGATCCTTTTTTAATTAAAATACTTTTTCTGGTTTTAAAAACATGTTTAGCAATAGAACCAGCACTCGATTTGTCACCTACCAAACCCAAACGGCTCAAGTTTCCCCTTTCATTTCGGAAGTAAAAAGCCGCAGATTTTGCCGAAACTAAGCGTTTTGCTTGACCAAGGATAAAATGGTACAAGTCATCCAGTTCGGAAGATGAGGAAAGGTAAAATCCGCCTTCGTTATGTTTTCGAATGATCGGCGGAAGAGAGCTTGGTTTCAATGGTTTAATCTTTGTTAAATTTGAGTGATTCTTCTCTTAGTTTACGATTAGCATCTTCCAAAGACTTGATTTTGTCGAAGGCTGACATCAGCTCGTCTCGACTAAGATTGGATACCATGGAACTGGCTTGTACAGTTTCTTTCGCTTCCCGAAGTTCCATACGCGAATAATCAATAATCTGTTCGTACATACGGATGATTTCATCGGCATTGGCTAATTCTTGTTCATTGAGTCTAAGAACTTTTTCATAGCCTTTGATGATATCCGATTGGATTTTCAATTTTTTAGTCAGTTCTTCTACCGTATCTTGTCCCATAACATCTCTGGTTCCTTAGCCAATTTGGGATTCTGTTGACAGACAAACGCGTTCTCTCACCTTGGATTAGCACAAGGGGACGTAGCTCAGTTGGGAGAGCGTTTGAATGGCATTCAAAAGGTCGGGGGTTCGATTCCCCTCGTCTCCAAAATCCCTCCCGGAATTTCACAGTTCAAAGCCTCCCCTGTCAAATTCTTTTTCATTTGGATTGGAGATCACTTGATCAATCAGTGACCTTTTTCAATCTATTCCATATTAGATTATGGCTGTTAGAAAAATCCTCAAGATTGGTAATCCCTTACTCCGTCAAACAAGCGAAGACGTAACTGAAACCGAAATCCAAACCAAGGAATTCAAAAAACTGATCCGCGATATGTTTGAAACCATGCGTCATGCAGATGGTGTTGGTTTAGCCGCACCGCAAATTGGTGTTTTAAAAAAACTAGTAGTTGTTGGACAGGATGATGATAACGGAAGATACCCAGGAACTCCAGAAGTTCCAAACCAAATCATTTTAAATCCAGAAATTACTCCACTTTCTCCTCCAGGGGAAGGTTTTTGGGAAGGTTGTCTTTCAGTTCCGGGAATGCGCGGATTTGTAGAACGACCCAGTAAAATCAAAATGAAATGGCGGGATGAAAATTTCCAGGAACATGAAGAAATCATTGAAGGTTACAGGGCCATCGTATTACAACACGAGTGCGACCACCTATTCGGTGTTCTTTATGTAGATCGCCTCAAAAGTACAAAGTTATTTGGTTATAACGAAGACATTGATACTGCAGGTAAATTGTTAGATTAAAAAGTTTTCTCCTTAAGGAGTTTTATGGGCTCATCCATCGTTCAGTATTTTCTTTCCAAGAGTTTATTCGTAAACCTTCTAACTTTTCTCATCATTCTTGTCGGTGGGTTTACAGCTGCCACAATGAATCGGGAAGCATTCCCCAATATCAACTTTGACATTGTCAGTGTTACTACAGTTTATCCAGGAGCAGCTCCAGCCGATGTTGAAAAACTAGTTACAAAACCTTTGGAAGATGCAATTAAAGAAGTGGATGGAATCAAAGAATTTCGTTCTGCTTCCTTAGAAAACAGATCCGGTATCATCGTTACCATTGATCCTAATACAAAGAATACACAAAAAGTAGTTGATGATTTAAAGTCTGCCATTGACCGAATTCAAGATTTACCAGAAGATGTAGATGATCCCATCGTAACAGAAATCACAACAGCAAGGCAACCCGTCATAGAAGTTCACTTGTCTTCTACCACGAGAGATGGCAAACCGTTATTAAACGCAAAAGAACTGAGAGACCAGGCTAAAATTTTAGAAGAGAAATTAAAAGATCTCCCTTCTGTCGCAAGGATTACGAAACGCGGTTGGCGAGAACGAGAAATGAAAGTGGACTTAGATCCAGACAAACTTAGAGTCCTTTCTCTCTCCTCTACTCAAGTCATCAATGCCCTTAGGTTACGAAACATTAATTTTCCCGGAGGGAATATTAATGAAAAAACAAGAGAAATCATTGTCCGAACAGTGGGCGAATTTGATACAGCAGAAGAAATTGAAAATGTTTTTGTTCGTTCCAACGATGCAGGAAGGTCAGTGCGAATTCGAGATGTAGCTCGAGTAACGGAAGGATTTGAAGACTCTGAATATTTAGACAAATCCAATGGTGACATCGCCATAGCTTTAACTGTTATCAAAAGAGAAAAGGCAGATGCCATCACAGTCGTAGATGATTCAAAACAAGTGGTTGAAGAATTTATAAAGTCTACAGGCGGAACTGTCAAACACGCATTTGTAAATGATTTATCAAAATACATTAGAAGAAGGCTTGGGGTTTTAACTTCCAACGCTGTATCTGGACTATTCCTTGTGACCGCATCTCTATTCGTTTTTCTAGGATGGAGAATGGCACTAATGACTGCACTTGGAATTCCCATCTCCATTGCCATGACCTTTGTTGCCATGAACTATATGGGACTTACTTTAAACTTAATCTCAATGATGGGACTTATCATTGTTGTGGGTATTTTAGTTGATGATGCCATCATCATTTGTGAAAACGTTTACCGCCATTTGGAAATGGGAGAAGAACCTTTTGAAGCGGCCATGCGTGGGACAAGCGAAGTACTCGCACCCGTAACCGCTACAGTTACTACTACGATTGCCGCATTTGGGCCTATGTTGTTTATGACAGGGATTTTTGGAAAGTTTATCCACTCCATTCCCCTAGTTGTGATTTTATCCTTATGTAGTTCTCTTTTCGAAGCTTTCTTTATGTTGCCTTCTCATTTATATGATGTGAGTAAAGCCGGTGATATGAAGGGAGAAGTGAAAGAAGAGTCACATTGGTTCATTAAGTTTAAAGAAAGAACTTACTTACCCCTCTTAAGTTTTGCTTTGAAAAATCGCTGGAAGATGGTTGGACTCCTTATGGGTCTATTTGTATTTTCTATTGCCATCCAAGTAAAGTTTGGAAAATTCAAACTTTTCCCAGGAGCGATTGAAACCTTCCAAGTGAGAGTTACAGCAGAAACAGGACTGAAACTGGAAGAAACAGACCGTTTCATTCGTGTCATTGAAGATGCCGTCGGAAAACTTCCGAAAGGGGAAGTGGAAAATTACATTTCAAGAGTGGGTATCATTCAAAAAGATCCCAATGATCCTTTTACTAAACGAGGGAAAAATTATGCACAAGTCATGGTGTATTTAACCCCTGATGACAATAGAGATAGGTCGACAGAAAAAATCATCGAAGTGGTGCGACAAAACACCAAGTTTATGTTAAACGAAAAGGCACTCCAAATTTTAGAAGAAAAATTAGCCAAAGAGAATCTCGGTAAAAAAGAAGAGGAACCCTTACCTACTTCTGAAATACCAAAAGAATATCTTCCATTAAAAGGAAAACTGGTAAACCTAGAATTTGAAAAACTAGCAGGTGGTCCTCCTGTTGGAAAACCTGTGGCCATCGAAATCAAAGGAGATGATTTTGCCACTTTACTCAAAATTGGTGCTGAATACAAAGCTGCCCTTGCAAAAATCAATGGAGTCACAGACATAGGAGATGATTTTAACGAAGGAAAAGATGAAATCCGAGTATCAGTGGATGAAACCTTAGCCTCCTTTGCCGGTGTCAGCGTTCAATCGGTTTCCCTTGCCATCAATACTGCCTTACAAGGGACCGTTTCCACAAAAATTAAACGTGCTGATGAAGAAGTGGATGTCCGGGTTCGGTTTCCAGAAGAATACCGCTCCTCTCTTGCCCATCTAAACAAAGTATACGTCAATAACCTAACAGGAAATTTAATTCCTGTTTCTAGACTTACTAGTTATGATAGAAACCCCGGACGTGCCTCCATCAACCACCTTGACGGCAAACGGTTATTAACGGTTACATCCAATATTGACGAAACAATTTCAACATCAAGACAAGTCAATATGGAAGCCAAAAAACTTACCGAAGGAATCATTACCAAATACCCTGGCTATTCCGTACGTTTTTCAGGAGAAAACAAAGACACAGAAGAATCAATGGCCTCCCTCGGAAGAGCCTTTCTTGTGGGACTACTCATCATCTATATGATTCTTGCCTCACTCTTTCGTTCCTTAGCCCAACCACTCATAGTAATGAGCGCCATTCCTTTTGCTGTCATTGGAGTGATTTTTGCTTTTTTAATCCACGGGCAACCTTTTTCCTTTCTTGCTTTTCTAGGAATCATTGGGCTTGCCGGGGTGGTCGTCAACGACTCCATTGTCCTTGTGGATTGTGCAAATCAATTGCGATTGGAAAACCCAAACAAATCAACTTTTGAATTACTAGTGGAAGCAGGAAGTATTCGACTAAGAGCTGTTATGCTTACCACGGTTACGACAGTGCTTGGACTTCTGCCTACGGCTTATGGTATCGGAGGAAAAGACCCATTCCTTGTTCCAATGGCTTTAGCATTTGGATGGGGGCTTGCTTTTGCAACTTTTATCACACTCATTATGGTGCCAGTTTTCTACCTAAACTTATATACATTTAAAGATGCGATAGTTGCAAAATTACAATCGAGAAAAAAATGATTCGCATAAGAAAAAGTTTTTTCACTAATTTACTGCAACTAAATTGAATTCTTCAGCAGTAAACCAAGAAAATCTAGCATATGAAAATCTTATTTGGCAACTGCAAAATTTAGAAACTAATTACATTTTTAGAAAAATATTTTCTTAGAATTTAATCTTTTTTATCGTTTAGAACTTCGGATAAAGTTACAAATTTATATCCTTTTTCCTTCATTCGCTCAATGAATGTGGGAAGGATATAAATCAATTTATCAAATTTTCGTGGTCCACCTAAGTGCATCAAGATGATAGCACCGTTCATTCCGTTCGGATCTACTTTTTCCCAATTGTCTAAAAAAGTTAAGGTTTCCTCACCTGTTTTATAGTGCGGATTTCGAACCACTTCCTTTTTACCTTTAGATGTTTTTTTATACAAGAATTGTTTGCTAATATAATCAGGTAAATCAAGAGATCCTTTAGAGTTATTGGACCACATAATATGGTCGGTATAACCTAGACTTGCATGAGCATCCAAAATCAATTGACTAAGGGCTCCATAAGGAAGACGATAGTATTTCTTTAATTCTTGTTTGGTGAGTGAATAGAAGGTATCTTCCACACGTTTTAGCTCTTCTGCCATACGAGGGAGATCCAAAACCGATTTGGATAAATACTCAAGTACCAACCTCTTTTTTAACGAGGTTTCTGTTACAGATCTCTGGTAATTGAAATGGGACCAAGTGTGGTTGCCAAATTCCACCGATCCTGTTTTTGCCATTTTTTTAATATAATCTAAATTATTCCGAATAAAGAAAGAACCGTTAATATCAGAAGGTCTTTCATTCGAAAGAAAAAGAGTCACTTTGATTTTATGATCTTTGATATAGTTATATAAGACAGGGAGCTCTTCTCCGGTTGCTAAATCAAAGGTAAGGGCAATTTCTTTATGGGATTCATTTCCACGAAGGATATTTCGGCCTTTCGAATTTTGACTGACTTCTTTTAAAAACTGTATGTTTTCTTCGACTTGTTTGGCAAGTTCTGTATCAGGTTCGGTATCCCCCGCCAGTGCATATTCTTCTCGAAGCTGCTCTTGGTACATAAGAGAAAAAAGCGATTGTTCTAATTCTCTTAAGTTTTTTTCTTTTTCTTTAACTTCTGTTTCTAGTTTGGTAACACTGAGACTTAAATAAAGTAAATACCCACAAAGAACAAGGACCGTGATTCCGACAAAACTCAGAGCGGAAATGAGAGCTAGTTTCTTTAACTTTTTTGCAAACAGCCGGTCTTTCTCGATATCCTGGGAAAGTTCATGAACAATATCTTGAATTTCCTTTTCTTCGTCTGTCGGATCGAGGGACATGAGGGTATTTAGTTTTCCTTATTTTCTAATATCGGATTTTGACCTGTCGTTCTAAAACAGGCCGAAATTCCTTAAGTCTTTATCTTTAAAAATTTTCCTTTCTTCCCTTGGCGGATTAGGTATTCCTTCCCTGGTTCCAATGTGAAGCCAATATCAGTGATTTTTTCCTCATCCAAATACAAGCCGCCGGCCTGAATGAGCCTGCGCCCTTCCGACACACTGGGAATGAATTTTAATTGAGAAAGAATATAAACAAGAAGTGGCGGTTTTTCAGAAAAATAAGAAGGATCCAAAGTTTCTGTAGGTATCTCATCAGGAAGAGCTCTGTTTTTCGTATTGTGGATGGCAGTCCACTCTTCCACTGCTTTCCTATTTTCTTCTTCTGGATGGAGTTGGTCCATCACTAGGAGAGCCAGTTCCGTTTTGACTTCTTTCGGATGGAGGGTTTTCGAACGAATCCCTTCCTTTCTTTTTTCCATTTCCGTAACAGGAAGGTCGGTCAGTAACTCAAAATAATTCCACATGAGGTCATCGGAGATCGACATGATTTTCCCATACATGTCAATGGGTTTCTCTGTGACACCAACATAGTTTCCGAGAGACTTTGACATTTTTTTTACTCCATCAAGTCCTACAAGTAGAGGTAGGGTAATGACAGATTGTGGTTTTTGTCCGTATTCTCTTTGTAAGTCGCGACCGACTAACATATTAAACTTTTGATCGGTTCCTCCAAGTTCCACATCTGCTCTCATCGCAACCGAGTCATACCCTTGGACAAGCGGGTATAAAAATTCAATCATAGAGATAGGAGTTCCTGCTTTGTGACGTTTGGTGAAATCGTCTCTTTCCAACATTCTAGAAACTGTATATTTTGATGTTAAAATCAAAACATCCTCGAATTTCATTTCCGAACACCAATGAGAATTATAAACAATTTTTGTTTTTTTAGGATCTAAAACTTTAAAAACTTGGTTTTGGTAGGTTTTGGAATTTTCCAATACCTCTTCTTTTGAAAGTCGCTTTCTTGTTTCTGATTTTCCTGTTGGGTCACCAATCATAGCCGTAAAATCACCGAGCATAAAACAAACTTCATGACCGAGGTCTTGGAAATGTTTCAACTTTCGTAATAATACAAAATGGCCTAAATGCAAATCGGGAGCTGTCGGATCAAAGCCAGCTTTGATGGTAAGGGATGGTTTGGATTTAAGCTTTTCTAAAAGTTCTGCCTCACTGATGATCTCAACAGTTCCTCGGCGTATGATGTCTAATTCTTGGTTCAATTCTCTTTCAGTTTTCATAACAAATTCAAAAATTTTCGATGGTCGAAATGGTGACTTTTGACAATACTAACCGTATAATCTCTATAGGCAACCACCAAAGTACGTAAAAACCCTTATGAATCATTTAGATGAAAGAAAACAAACCCTAAAACAATTAGAAGCAACGGACTACGATATCTTAGTTCTTGGCGGTGGAGCCACTGGGTCCGGCACGGCACTCGATGCGGCGCTTCGCGGCTATAAGGTAGCACTCCTAGAAAAACAAGATTTTTCAGCGGGAACCAGTTCTAGGTCCACAAAACTCATCCACGGTGGTGTTCGCTATTTAGCGCAATTCCATTTCAAATTGATTTACGAAGCACTTTCAGAAAGGAAACGGCTTCTCATCAATGCTCCCCACCTTGTTAAGCCACTCCCATTTGTTTTACCAACCTATGTATGGTGGGAAAAACCTTTTTATTCCATTGGTCTTACCATGTATGATATTCTTGCTGGTAGGTCAGTTGTACCAGGACATGAAAGGATTTCCAAAGCAACTGCATTAGATTACTTTGCTTCCTTAAAAAAAGAAAATCTCAAAGGAGGAATATCTTACTACGATGCTCAATTCAATGACTCAAGACTCAATGTCACAACAATAAGAGCTGCAAAAGAAAATGGAGCAGATGTCCTTTCACGAATCGAAGTGATTTCCTTTTTAAAAGATACAAAAGGAAAAATCATCGGTGTGACAGCAAAAGACCTAATCACCAAAAAGAAAATTACAATCAAAGCCAAGGTGGTTGCTAATACTACAGGGGTTTGGATTGATTCTCTTCGCAAATTAGATGATCCCAATGCTGAAAATGTCCTAGCCCCAAGCCAAGGTATCCATCTCGTTTTCGACAAAGACAGGTTACCTTGTCGCACTGCCATGATCATCCCAAAAACCGCAGACGGACGTGTCGTTTTTGTGATCCCTTGGGAAGGAAAAGTTCTCTTAGGAACCACAGACACAGCCATTCAAAAAATAGAGGAAGAACCTCTTCCTCTTAAGGCAGAAGTAGAATTTTTATTAAAAACAGGAAATGATTATTTAGATACTAAATTAACAAAAGAGGATATTGAATCTGTATTCTCTGGTTTACGCCCTCTCATTTCCACAGGAGATAAAAAAGATACGAAATCAATCTCAAGAGAAGAAGCCATTCTTGTTTCTGATTCTGGCCTTGTTACGATGTCGGGAGGGAAATGGTCTACCTTTCGAAAAATGGCGGAAGATCTGACAGACAAACTAATTTCTGTGGGAAATCTTCCACCTAAAAGGAATTGTGTGACGGCAAGTTTTGCCTTCCCCGGAGCAGAAGGTTATTCCAAACACTTAGTTGCTAAAATCCAAACCATGTATGACCTTTCCTATGATACAGCAGTTCGTTTGGTGGACGCATACGGTGGTGAAGTTTCTTTTATTCTTGGAAAACAGCCTAAAGAAATCAAAAAAGGCACAGGTTACTTTGTCGAAGAAATCAAACATTTTGTAAAAAAGGAATTTGCACTCTCTGTTACCGATGTCCTTTCCCGAAGATGGAGACTTGTATTTTTGGACTTAAAACTAGCGGAGTCTTTAGCGGTTCCTGTGGCCAATGCGCTTGCCAAAGAATTAGGTTGGAAAGAGACGGAAAAAAAATCCTCTTTAAATGAACTACTTAGTCATATCAAAGACCTAAAGAAAACAATCGCTTAACAAAAGATTTGAATCACACCTGATTGGATGGATTAGTTCATCCAATCTACTTTGGTCTAGGAAGTTCATAATGATAAAAAGTCCTTCCTGATTCCTTTTCTTTTAAAACTAACAGAAAATGGGTTTTGGGATTAAACACCTCAGAAAATCTTGTCCCCAGTTTGGTTTTGAAATTTTCATAATCTTCATCCCCCACCTCGGCTCGTTTAAAAATCCAAGAGATGTTTCTTTCGATTCCACCCCCATCGTAATAACTCAAATTTAACTCTAGTCCTTCTTCCGAAGATTGTAGGATGGTATAAGTTCCCACAATGGATGGTAAAAAACCTAAAGGATCACCTTCCCCATACATCTCTGAAAAACTAAAGGTTTGATCGGCCTTAAAAAAAACTGGAAGGATGGTTCCTTGGTCATAAAATAAAATGGTACCCTTTTCATTGGCCAAAATAAGTTGCCTAAATCCGGCATAATGTCTTTCTGCTTTTCCAAATTGTTCAATGGTTCTTTTGATTTTATCAAATGAAACCCAAGGAAAGGATACAAAATTTTCCTTTTGGATTTCTCCAAATTGAAGTTCAGAAATACAAACACGTCCAGTCGAACCCAAACCATAGGTTTCTAAAATTTCCAAACGAATCACATTTCCTTGGAACTTGGAATCCAAATCCATTACTTGAAATCCAGATTTTCCAAACTTGGGTTTGTTTAATTCCAAATCGATTGTTGATTTTATTTTTAGTTTGGATTTTAGATCTTCTGTTTCCATATCGAATGTTGTGATTCGAAGTTTCTTAATCGCATCATTTGATTTTAAATCAAGAGCTGATCTATGAAATCCACTCAGTATCTGTAAAGCGGAGAACTGTGAGTAGGATTGTAAATAGAGAGTAAATCCAGAACCAACTTCTTTTGCATTGGCACAAAAGGCAGTGGTAGTTTTGTTATCCAATGCAAATTCAGGACTGAACTTCCAAGGCTCTTCAGGACTTACCTGGCCAACACTTTGTGTCCGATTGTAATCGAATTGTTTTTCGGATCCCTTACATTGAAAAAGGAAAACCAAAACTAGAATGAATGGGAATAAGATTCGAAAAGAATTTCTTATGAAGGGAATTAAAGGAAAAAAAATGGAGCGGTTCAGACTCATGGACTTTCAAACCATGAATCTGAACGAAACTTCAATCAAGCGAAAAACAAATTCACTCAATCGATATAGTCTTTGAGTTTTTTGGACCGGCTAGGGTGACGGAGCCTACGAAGAGCTTTTGCCTCGATCTGACGAATCCGCTCTCGAGTCACCTTAAACTGATAACCTACTTCTTCTAAGGTTTGCGCATATCCGTCATCCAATCCAAATCGCATACGAATGACCTTTTGTTCCCGCGCAGGAAGCGTTTGTAAAACTTGACGGATTTGTTCCGAAAGGATAGAAGACGCCGCTGAGTTTAACGGGGAAATCACTTCCTTGTCTTCGATAAAATCTCCAAGTTCCGAGTCTTCTTCCGAACCAACGGGAATCTCAAGAGAGATTGGCTCCCTTGCTACGTTTTTCACCGCTTTTACTTTTTGCACCGGCCAACCAAGTCTTTCTGCAATTTCATCATTAGATGGATCACGACCAAACTCTTGGACAAATAGTCTTGTTTCGCGAATCACTTTGTTGACTTGTTCAATCATGTGTACCGGAACACGAATTGTACGAGCTTGGTCAGAAATGGCACGTGTGATGGCTTGACGAATCCACCAAGTGGCATACGTAGAAAATTTATAACCTTTTTTGTATTCGAACTTATCTACGGCGCGAATAAGACCGATGTTTCCTTCTTGGATGAGATCAAAGAAATGCATACCACGGTTCGCATAACGTTTCGCAATGGAGACCACCAAACGAAGGTTTGCTCGCACTAATTCTCTTTTGGCTTGTGCAATTTCCCTTTCGCCTTTGATGATTTTTTCACCCCAGTCTTTGATTTCCCCAACAGGCGAACCTGCTTCCTGTTCCATACGACGGAGTTTTCTCTCGTTATTGCGAATGTCTTTGATGACTTCTCTAACTTCATCAATATCACAACCCATCATTTTTTCGATTTCATCTAGGTTTTCATTTTTTTCGATGAAACGGTTAAGGGCTTTGATTTCACGAACATCATGTCCGTATTTGGCTTTGATTTTTAGGAAATGTTTTTCGATTTCCTTAACTCGGAAAACCATTGATTTGATCTTTTGTGAGATCTTTTGGATTTCTTTTTGAGAAACTCCAATTTTTCGAATGGCTTCATCAATTTTGCCAGTAGATAAATCGATTTTTTCTTTTAGTTCTTTGAACTTCTTAGAATTTTCTGAGTACTTACGAATGCGGTTTGTGGATTCGTTGAGTACTTTTTCATCCTGTTGGATGAGTTCCATGTTTTCAAAAAATACTTTTTCTAATTTGTCCGCTTGCTCCTGGTTGAGTGCGTACATTTTATCCACTTTCACCAAGTCATAAACTTTGATTTTTTTGGATTTAATTTTGGGAATGAGTTTTGCAAAGTTTTGGCGTAGTATCGAAGAACTAAGTATGGTTTCTTCAATGATTTTTTCTCCCTTCTCAATCCGTTTGGCGAGAAACACCTCTGTTTCTCCAGAGATAAGAGATACTTTACCAATTTCTTTTAAATAAAGGCGAATAGGATCTTCAGAACTAGAGGAAACATTGGACTCTCTTTTTTTACGTGCCGGTTTCTCTTTTGTTTCTTTCGTAGTTTCTTCTTTGGTAGTTGTTAGGGAACTTGATTCTTCCAAGGATTTTTTAGAATATTCTTCTACGATTTCAATCCCCATCTCGTGTAACAAAGTAAAGACATCATCAATCTTTTCGGAATTTAATATTTTATCCGGAAGTATTTCATTGATTTCATCATAAGATACCTCTCGATTTGCTTTTCCGATCGAGATGATCTTTTGTACTTCTGGTAGGCTTGCTAGATTTTCCATTCTACCCATATCCTTTTTATACTTCTAACGTTTGGATCGTTCGGAGATACACGGATCTCTTATTTTTTTCACTTTTAAGGAGTGAAAGTTCTGACAAAAGATTGTTCTTTTCTTCAATCGTTAAATCAGGTTTGGCCATCTCTTTGACAAGTTCTTCCATCCTTGCGTCATCCAACAAATCCGCATGGTAAAGAAACATCCCTTTAAACGTTCCTGGGCTTGTCGAATCATCGGCCGTAAAATGTTCGGCAATCATTCCCAGGTATTCCGATGGAATTTCTTCCCTCGAAAGAATTTCTGCAGCTGTTAGGTTCTCATTCTGCAAATATTTCGTATATAAATAGTCCCAAAGAAAAGCGGATACCTCATCTCGAAACTCTAGTGACAACAAATCATCAGCAAAACTAAATAGTTCCATATTCTGAATGAGCATTGCGATCATCTTACGTTCGCAAACCAAAATGGGGGAAGGTTTCCCCTGCTTGGCAAGAGTTCGTTCTTTTTTAGTATCGACCACAGAGGGGGTCGAAGTTACACCCGGCTTACCTCTAAAATCCTGAAAAAGTGAAGAAAAAGAAAGTCCGAGTTGGCGTGCTCCCTCTTCTAAGTAGACCTGTTTGTCTGTTTCTTTTTCCAGGGGTTTTAGGAATTCGAAGAGTTTTTTGATACCTGCTTGTTTTTCCTCCGCCAAGGAGGAAGGGCCTGCACCACCTAGGATCTCACGAATCATAAATTGGGACGCAGGGGCTGCCGATTCTAATAAATCTCGAATTTCTTGTTTGTTGTGATGAAGGGAATAATCAAAAGGATCCTTTCCTTCTGGAATATGACAGACCTTCACCACGACCCCTTCTTTCGAAAGGAGATTCACCGCACGAAAAGCTCCTTTAGTTCCTGCTTTATCAGAATCCATCATTAAATACACTTTGTCCGCCATGTTTTTTAAGATCCTAACATGACCTTCGGTAAAACCCGTTCCAAGGGGTGCGACTACAAACTCAATTCCTTTACGAAAAAGTCCAATGGCATCAAACACACCTTCTACGATGACGGCTTCTCTTGTTTTTCGAATGCTGTCCTGGGCTAAATTCAAATTGTAAAAAGTACGGCTTTTGTCGTAGATCAGAGAGTTCGGACTATTGATGTATTTGGCTTCTTCCGATTCACCCAAAATCCGTCCAGAGAAAGCAATCACTCGCCCGCGAGTATCAATCACCGGAAACATAATCCTACTTCGAAAAAAATCATAAGGATCTTTGTTTTGGTCCTGTCTTTTGAGAAGCCCCAACTGCTCCCCAAGTTTCACTTCGGCTTCTGTTTTAAAAAGCTCAGTCCGTAAATTTCCAAACCCAGGAAGACCAAATCCAATTTTAAAAACTTTTAAATCTTCTGTGTACAGCCCGCGAGATTCCAAATATTTTAAAGCCACTTCTCCGGCACTGGTATTTAAATTTCTTTGAAAGTATTCCAAAGCTTTTTGGGAAACTTGGTAAAGTGCTTCTTTTTTTCGCTCAGATTCTTCTTCCTCTTTGGTCCTTTCGACAAGAGGAATGCCGGAATAATCAGAAAGGATTTCGAGTGATTTGAGAAAGTCTACCTTTTGGTAGTCCATCACAAACCGAAACAAATCTCCCGAGGCCTTACAACCAAAACAGTGGTAAAATCCACCTTCGGCATTTACATTAAATGATGGTGTTTTTTCATTATGAAAGGGGCAAATTCCAACGAGGTTTCTTCCCATACGACGTAAAGGTACAAATCGGTTGATGTAGGAATCAATGGAGACTTCTCTGCGAACTCTTTCTTTAAAACTTTGGTAAGGATTCACAGTATAACAGTATTAACGGGCGGTAAGTGCTTGTTTAACGAGAGAGGATACCTTGGAGCCGTCTATATTTTGTCCTTTAAATTTTGCCATTACTTTACCCATCACCTTTCCCATATCCTGAGCGCCGCTAACATTTAATTCTACAATGGCTTCGTTGACTGCGATTGAGATTTCTTCTTCGGACACTTCTTTTGGAATATAACGAGAGATGACCTCGGCTTCCTGAATTTCTTTACTCGATAGATCGGGACGATTGGCTTTGTCATATTCGACAGCCGTATCCTTTCTACGTTTGAAATTGGACTTTAAGATCTGCATCACAGCAGTATCTGAAAGTTCGGAAGCACCGGTTTTGGTTAATTCATATTGAATTTCCGCTTTCAAGAGACGCAAAGTGCCGAGGACTGTTTCATCCTTGGCCTTTAACGCCGTCTTTAGATCGGTATTGATCGTCTCTTGCAGGGTCATTGGAAAACCGACTTAAAGATTAAAGTTTATCTTTTTTAGCGAATAGTCTTTTCTTTTTGTCTCGTTTGCGTTTTGCTGCTTCCACAGCTTTCTTTTTCACAACGCTAGGCTTTTCAAAGTATTCTCTACGTTTGATTTCGCTCATAATGCCAGCATTTGCACAATCTCTTTTGAACCTACGAAGCGCCGCTTCAATGGATTCCCCTTCTTTTAAATAAATCCCTACTTGTGGGGTCATAGACAAACAACTGTCCTTTTGTAAAAATGGTCTAGTTTTGACGGTATCGGAAACCGCCCTGATTTGTCAATTCAGCCGAAAAACAAATCAGAAATTTTCGATGAAAATAGAAGAAAAGCGCGAATCATCGGCTAAAATCTCCCGATCGATGGGAAAAATCTTCAATTTGTAGTCCAAAATCAAATGTTTGGAGGGAAAGTAAAGAGATCCAAACCTATGATTTGCCCCATCCAAGGTCTCACCCGGACAAAATAAGAAATAAGATCTTGGGTTCAATTGAAAATTGAATTCATTTTCTTTAGTTTCTTTGTGCAGAGTGGCAGTCACCTCCCGGAGGATTTCCCTGCTTTTGACCACACCTAGTGGTTTAAAAAAAGGAGAAAGGTCTTGGAGGTGGAAAAAAGCGATGACTCCCGAATGCGTATCACCAGACAAAGCCCGGTCCATTTTTTTTCGAATAGGATCAGTAATGGTTTGGAAATCGAGAATGTTCTTTTCCCGCAATGAAATTCCTGTGGCACAGAAAGTAAGAACCTGATTGGAAAGATCTTCCCAATTGCGTTTGGAAAGTTCTGGTTCCATTTCCTGAACCACCAGTACAAAAACTGGAATCTCGCCTTCGGGTAGACGCATCAGGTTAATTTTAAAATTTTTTCCCTTTTCTGTAAAAGTTCCCAAAGATTTTGGATCCATTGGTTCTAAATGGCTGACTAGTTCGGAATATTGGGAAGAAACAAGGTTTCGTAACCATTCTTCTTTCTCTGTCCTGCCAAATTCATAAACAATTTCAGTGGAAAGATAAATCCAACCTAAATGAGCACCGACACTGGCAAAACTGATGCCAAGCCTTCGGGAATGGTAATCGGTCATTTGCATGGAAGGAGATGGATTTACTTGTGTTGGATCTATCATCGGAATCTGGTTTTAGTATCGGTAAAGCAAAGCTCAATCAAAAGGAGAAAGGATTGCCCCTGGCGTTATGCCCCCAAAATGGAGTAAAAACGACTCGGGGAACCTGTGAACGCAACACCGAAACAAAAAAAACTCATCTCTCTTTCGCAATTCATTCTAGAAGAGCAACTCAAAATCCCTCATGCTTCTGGAGAATTTACAGCTCTCCTCAGCCATCTCGTTTATGCAGCCAAAATTGTAGGCCGCGAAGTCAGAAAAGCCGGACTTTTGGATGATATTCTCGGTGCCACGGATGATACCAATGTCCAGGGTGAAACACAAATGAAACTGGACCAATATGCAGACAATGCCTTTAACCAGTCCCTAAAGATTTGTGGCCACCTTTGTGTCCTTGCCAGCGAAGAACATGAACATATCATTCCGATTCCTGGTGGATACAATATCGGGAAGTACACGATGGCAATCGATCCCTTAGACGGTTCCTCCAACATCGACACCAACGTATCCATCGGAACGATTTTCTCCATCCACCAAAGACTAGAACCAAACTCCAAAGAAGCCGGGGACGAACGCGACCTCTTACAAAAAGGCCACTTGCAACGCTGCGCAGGTTATATCATTTACGGATCTTCTACGATGCTTGTACTTTCCACGGGAACAGGTGTTTCTGGTTTTACCTTAGACCCGAGTGTTGGCGAATTTTTACTCTCTCATCCCAATATGCAAATGCCTGAGTCGGGAGATATTTATTCTGCCAATGAAGGAAATGCCTCGTATTGGTCTCCAGAAGTACAAGCCTACTTACAAAAGATCAAATCCATCGAAGGTGGAAAAAAACCAAAAACAGCTCGTTATATAGGATCACTTGTTGCCGATTTCCATAGAAACCTTCTGAAAGGGGGAATTTTCCTCTATCCGAACGATACCAAATCCTCCAAATACCCCAATGGAAAGCTAAGGTTATTGTATGAAGCAGCCCCTATGGCATTTATTGCAGAACAAGCAGGCGGAATGGCGGTAACAGTGAAGGGAGAAAGAATCCTCGACCTAACCCCGAAGGAACTTCATGAAAGAACAACGCTCATTATTGGTAGCAAAAAGGAAGTAGAAGAATTTCTTACATTTGTTCCTAAGTCATAATTTTCGAAACAAATTAAGAAATTTCTTTCAATGGAAATCTCAATCTATTAGTTTTGGCAGAATTAAAAGATTTTAGGAGAAAACTTTCAATGAATAAAAAACTACTCGTTTTAATTCTTGGTGTGACTATGGCTTCTGGACTTGCTTTCTGCAAAAAAGAAGAGCCAGTTGTTGAAGAAAAAATCGAATCTGTTGAAGATGCAGCGAAAAAAGTAACTACAGAAGTAGAGAAAAAAGTAGATGCAGCAGTAAAAACGGCAGAAGCAGAAGCTAAAAAAGCAGCAACAGGCGCGATCAAAGACGCAACAAAAGACATTAAAAAACCAGCTGGTTTCTAATCATCTTTTTCTGTTACAAGAAAACCAACCGAAGTTTCGGTTGGTTTTCTTGTATTCTAGGAAAAGGAATTAAAATCGAATTCTTCTTTAAAACTTCCATTAAAAGCCTCCACCAAAGCATCTAACCAAAAAATACGAATCGTTCCTCTCTAACTTTCTGTGTATTTAATTTTGGCATGAAGTTCTTCCTCTAAGGCACATTTTGGATAGGTTCCAATATCTAACGAAGTTCCAATATGACCAAAAGGATCTTGGGGAGAGATAATTCGTAAATCCCAACCATTTACGATCCAAGGGCATTGGTAATTTTTATCACGGCAAAGAATTTGTGCCGCTTTTGGTTTAGGATAGGCCCAGGCAGAAGTTTGGAACTTACATTTATTTTCAATTTCTGCAATGGTGCGGATTCGTTTGATGGCTTGGTCAAATTCTTTGAACCTGCTTGTCATTGGATCGGCTAGATCTTTTCGGAAAAGTCCCTTCTCTGCATTGTAAGTAAACATCACAAGGAGTTTTTCTGATACATGTTCTTTCTCTGTAGAAACTTTCAAATTCTCCATAATATAACGGGCAATTTTCAATGCATCCAAGGTAACTGCGGCTGTATCATCTGCATATTCACCGGCCTCTTCTTCATCATCACTCGCATCATCTTCCATACCGCTGCCAGCTAGGAGATCTAGGTTCAATTGGTGTTTTCGAAGATCTTCGACATTCACCGTAGCAGCAACGACACCTGGAATTTCAAATCCAATCGAGCCATGATTGTTAATCGCACTAATCACTTCCTCTGGTAAGTTTAGTTTTCTTGCTATCTCCAAAGAAAGATTCACTGCAGAGGTTAATGATGAACCAAAAAAACTTTGTTTGTATAAACCCTCTTTGGATACAGAGATATCGGCACAGAGACCGGCAAGGAAACTAAACCGGTTGACCATTTTAAAACCATATTGTTTTTGAATGACCGATCCTAAACTTAAAAGACCAAAATCGGCAAGATGATTAAAAAACTCTTTGTGACTTAATAAAATACGAAAAAAAGATAATGCCAGAGATTTCGAATAAAAGGAGTTTTGGATGATTCCTTTGAGACTTGCCATTCTCTCCGCATTTTGTTCATATAAATGATAGATGAATTCGTTAGATCTGTCTTCTATTCGACTTAAGATAGCTTTGGAAAGAACCATCCGAAGCATTCTCATCAAATCTTTGGACATTGCTAACTTAAAGGAAGGAATGTAGTTTCCCTCCATACCTTCCAGTTTCTTTAAAATATTTTCCTTGATGGCAACTTTTTCTTTGATGAGGATACTACCATTTTTATCAACAACGGGTTCACTGAGAGATACAGAACCTAACAAATCATAATCAACAGCAAAATTTTTAAATTCATTGAATTCTAAGAATTCGATTCCCGCATTCGTAATTTTCATAAAGGTCCTTAGGAAACTGTCTTTTATGATCCTTCTGAGAGCAAGATTTTTGCTTTCCTTCTGCGTCTAAATAGTGTAGTTTTTTAGTCGTTTTGGAGGTTCTCTTTGGTTTCTTCTATCCCAAAAGACTCACAATCAGTGAGCGAGTTGAAAGAGTTCTACAGACAAATGGTACTTATACGAAAGTTTGAGGAAGCCGCAGCCAAGGCCTATAGTGTAGGAAAGATTGGTGGGTTTTTACATTTGTACATCGGTCAAGAAGCAGTGGGAGTTGGTTCTATTGCTGCCCTCACTCCTAAAGACTATATAGTTTCCACTTATAGAGACCACGGTCATGCTTTGGCCAGAGGACTAAGTCCAAAACCTTTGATGGCAGAGTTATTTGGAAAAGGAACCGGCATTTCAAAAGGTAACGGCGGTTCGATGCACTTTTTCGATCGTAACGCGCACTTTATGGGTGGGCATGGAATTGTGGGAGGCCATATCTCTCTTGCCGCAGGTATCGCCTTTGCTTCCAAATTTAAAAAAGAAGACTCTGTCACCATTTGTTTTTTTGGAGAAGGTGCTGCCAATATTGGTTCCTTTCATGAAGGTTTAAACCTTGCTGCCATTTGGAAACTTCCCGTAGTTTTTATTTGCGAGAACAACCATTATGCGATGGGAACCCCCGAATACCGCGCTCTTGCAGTCAAAGATGTTTCCGTGAGAGCTTATGCTTATGATATGGCAAGGGATCATATTGAAGGGGATGAAGTAAGAAAAGTTCGTGACCATGTCCAAGTGGCTGTAGAACGAGCAAGGCGTGGGGAAGGACCCACTCTTATCGAAGTTTCCACATACCGGTTCCGAGGCCATTCCATGTCCGATCCGGCAAAATACAGAACCAAAGAAGAATTGGATGCTTATAAAAAGAAAGACCCCCTCATGCGTGCAAGACACGAACTAGAGTTAGGTGGAATCGGGACAGAAGAATTAGATAAAATGGATTTAGAAATCCAATCCCAAATTGATGAAGCCTACGAGTATGCAGAAACCTCACCAGAACCTCCCCTTTCCCAATTACACAAGTATGTGTATGCGGAGGATAAATAAATGGCCATCCTAACGTATAGAGAAGCATTAAACCGAGCGATGGTAGAAGAAATGGAAAAAGATCCATTGATTTACCTGATGGGAGAAGAAGTTGGCCATTACCAAGGAGCTTATAAAGTTTCCCAAGGCATGCTCGAAAAATTTGGGGAAGAAAGAGTGATCGACACACCTATTTCCGAAAATGGATTTGCCGGGATCGGTGTGGGTTCTGCGATGGTGGGCCTTCGTCCTATCATTGAATTTATGACTTGGAACTTTTCCCTTGTTGCCATTGACCAAATCATCAACTCAGCAGCCAAAATGAATTATATGAGTGGGGGCCAATTTCCTATGCCGATTGTCTTTCGTGGTGCCGGTGGAGCTGGGGGAAGACTCGGTGCCCAACATTCCCAAGCCTTCGAGTCTTGGTATGCACATTGTCCTGGACTTAAAGTCGTTTGTCCTGCCACACCGAAAGATGCCTACGGTCTACTCAAATCATCTATCAGAGACAATAACCCAACGATTTTTATCGAATCAGAAGTGTTATACGGATCTAAAGGGGAAGTTCCAGAACAAGAATACACCATTCCTTTAGGACTTGGAGAAATCAAAAGAAAAGGTACAGACATCACTCTTGTGACTTGGTCCAGAGCACTTGGGTTTGCCGAAGAAGCAGCACTCATCCTTGAAAAGGAAGGTATCTCTGTGGAAATTGTAGACCTCAGAAGTTTGCGCCCGTTAGACGAAAATCTCATCTATGAATCCGTAAAAAAAACAAACCGAGCGGTTGTTGTGGAAGAAGGATGGCCAGTGGCCGGATTTGGAGCCCAGATTGCATACCTCATCCAAAAAAATGCATTTGCTTACCTTGACCATCCAGTGGAACGAGTCACACAAATGGATGTACCCATGTCTTACGCTGCCAACTTAGAACGTATGAGTTTGCCGAACGCAACTAGAGTTGCCGATACCATCCGAGAAATATTACAGTAGGAGAACTGCCAATGGCAAAAATTCAAGAAATGACCCAACTTTCTCCTACTATGGAAGAAGGAACGATTGTGAAATGGTTGAAAAAAGAAGGAGATTCCGTCTCTCCCGGTGACATCATTGCTGAAGTAGAAACAGACAAAGCTGTGATGGAAATGGAAGCCTTTGAAACGGGAGTGATTTTGAAAATCCTTCATACCGAAGGCGCCAAACTAAAAGTAGGACAAGCTCTTGCTGTGATTGGAAAACCAGGGGAAGACGTATCAACTCTCCTCGCAGGAATTCCACAAAAAAATGCATCTGCACCAAGCCAAACCAAAGTGGATACACCACAGGCAAATAAAGCCGAAACCCAAACTACAAAACCATCCGTTTCGGAACCCACTGCCACAGCAGGCCAGCCAACGGAAACAAAAACCTCGATGAACTCGGTTACCGGGTTAGTCGGAGTCACTGGGGTTACTGGGGTAAATTTGACAAACCGAGGTGGACTTCGAGTCCTTGCCTCTCCCCTTGCCAAATCCATTGCCATCGAACAAGGAATCGATTTACACACTGTGATAGGAACGGGACCTGAGGGAAGGATCACGAAAAAAGATGTTTTGGATACTTTAAACAAAGGCTCAGGTGTTAGTCACTTCGCCAGTAAAACGATAACCCGTGCCGATGAAGTGGTCACCCTAAACGGAATGCGCAAAACCATTGCCAAACGTTTGACCGAATCCAAACAAAATCTCCCCCACTTCTATTTGAATGTGGATGTGAATGCAAAAGCAATGGAATCCTTTCGTTTAGAACTTTCGGAATTTCAAAAACATTTGGATGAAGAATTACAAGTGAAGGTGAGCCTAAACGATATCATAGTGAAAGCCACTGCCGCTGCCCTAAAGCTTCATCCCAAAGTCAATGCGAGTTTCCAAGGAGATTCTATTTTACAATTTGGTCGAGTGGATGTAGGGATTGCCGTTTCTTTGGATGGAGGACTATTAACGCCCGTTATCCGTAATGCAGATGGGAAATCCATCTTAGAAATTTCTCGTGAGGTGAAGGAACTAGCCAAACGTGCCCGCGAACGAAAACTGAAACCCGAAGAATTTTCCAATGGAACCTTTACCATTTCCAATTTAGGAATGTATGGGATCAGTCGGTTCACAGCCATCATCAACGAACCAGAAAGTGGAATCCTTGCGGTCGGATCAGTGGAAGACAAACCGGTTGTGGAAAACGGGGCTGTGGTAGCTGGCCGGGTTTTATCTCTGACCCTTTCTTGCGACCACCGAGTGATCGATGGTGCCGTCGGGGCCGAATTCTTAAGAACTCTAAAGAGCCTTCTAGAACAGCCAAACCTTTTGGCGGCTGTGATTTGAATCTTTAGATGGCGAGGTTTGTTTTAAGCAGCGAAAAAATCGGCACTTTGGATGTCAGCGACGGGAATGCGAACCACACCACTCGCTAAATTCCCGATCACTACATCGTCCATCATTTGGCGATTTTTATCGAGTTCAATGCTTTGTCCGTCTTTCAAGTGAAGAACGATATCGATTCCTCGGTAGTGGATGTATCTTTCGAGTGTGCTTTTGAATTTGTGTGCTTTGTCCATCTGGTTTTGTTTCCCTTATCTTTGTAACTTACAAAGGGTATCGTACGAATTTATGAGACCTTTAGAAAATTTTGTCTCATTACGTAAGTTTTTTTTGACAGTAACAGGAAACCGGGAGAATTATGTCACATGAAGCCTGAGAACAGTACATCCGCCACTCCTGGCGTAAGGAAAGCCGCCCTCCTCCTTTTATCCCTTGGCAAAGAAAGAGCTGCCGATGTTCTGAAACATCTCGACGACTCCATGCTCGAAGCAGTGATTCTGGAAATGTCAAAAATTAGGTCCATTTCCAAAGAAGAAAGAGAAGTCATCTTAAAAGAATTTCATAATACCATTGAAGATTTGAACGAAACCACATCCGGTGGCCTCTCCACCGCCAAATCTCTTTTGGAACAAACTGTCGGAACAGAAAAAGCCAATGTGATCCTAAAGAAAATCCACAAAGAAGAAACCAAAAACGATTTTGAATTTCTAAACCAAGTAGAACCGGGTGTTTTGCAAGGGATGCTTGGAACGGAATCTCCCCAGATCATTGCGGTCACCCTCTCCCATCTAGATCCCAAAAAGGCCGCCGATGTTTTGAAACTCTTTCCCAAACCAGAACAAGCAAAAATTGCCGTAAGACTTGCCACCACATCCAAAACCCATCCTGATGTGATCCAAAACATTGCGCGAATTTTAAAGAAACGATACGAAGAAAGAGACAAACAAGAATATTCGGAAGCGGGTGGTGCCCACGTTCTTGCAAACATTTTGAACTTTATGGAAAAAGGTGCTGAAGAAACCATTCTTTCGGAACTAGAAGAATCTTCTCCAGATGTTGCCGACCAAGTCCGTGAAAAACTCTATACCTTTGAAGACATCCTTTCTCTTGATAACAAAGAAATGCGAATCCTCATCAATCGTTTGGCTGATGATACAGCCATCTCACTTGCCATCCGTGGTGCAGGAGATGAAATCAGGAAAAAATTCTTAAACAATATGAGCCAAAATAGGTCAGAAGATATTTTAGATGCTTTGGATATGAAACCGCGAGTCACCTTACGAGAAATAAACGAAGCCAGAAGTAAAATTGTGCAAGTGGCAAGAGTATTAGAAGAAGAGAATCAGATTTTGTTTAAGAAAGAAAAAGAAGAGTATATTGAGTAAAGGGGAAAAACCGATGGCGGAGTTGACGGGGCTCGAACCCGCGACATCCTGCGTGACAGGCAGGCACTCTAACCAACTGAGCTACAACTCCATCGGAATAAAAACCAAACTATAGAATCGACTCCGAGAGTCAACACTGTTTTCATTTGTTTTCTTGCCTTTCGTTAGAATTTTTAGAATCTGGTACTGGTTCTATGCAAATCGAAGAAAAAAAAGCCAAAGACCTTTTCCAGGATCGAATTTTTACCCTATCCAATTTTTTATCTGTGTTTAGGGTATTGTTACTCCCCTTTTTTTTCCAAAGCACATATGCTTATGCACATGATCCGGCTAACTTACGTGCTTTCTCTGCATCAATCTTTTATGCACTTGCTGCTGTTATCAGTGATTACCTCGATGGACTCTTTGCTCGTCTCCTTAACCAAGAAACAACTCTTGGAAGATACCTTGATCCTGTTTGTGATAAACTCGTAACCCTCGGTGGACTCTTTGTGGTGACCATTCATTTTGATTTTCCCAGTTGGATTCTCATTGTATATTTTATCAGAGAGATCCTCGGAGTATGGCTTGGTGGGTATTTGTATTTAAAACGAGGTTTACAAGGCCGGCCTAACTGGTGGGGAAAATTTGGTGTGGGGATTGTGGCCGTTTCGGTAATTTGGTATATGTCATTGCCATACTTTTTACAGTTTGGTGCTCCTTATTCTTTTTTACTCCATCCTGTGATCTCGGCGTATGTTTTACTTTTTGTACTAAGTGCAGGTGTTGTGGCTTATATGGTTCGGTATTGGAATATCGTTTTTCATCCAGAGGCTATAGAGTTAGATCCCGAAAATAAAAAACAGGCAAAAAAATACCAAAAAATCTAATTTGATTTCTACTTAAGATTTCCATTGTTAAAACATTCAAAGTTAAAAACAGAAAAACAAAAAGTAGAAATCAAAATTGTTAATAGTTTGTTAGTAGCCTATTTATTTCAAAGTTCCCGTTCTCTTTCTGCGAAGTAAATACCACTCATACAAATTTTGACCAGTTTCTTCCCAAACAAATTCCGCATAATGGTAGTAAGCACCATCTGCTGCGTTTATCGTTAGCGCTGAATAATTTTTTGGATTCTCATATACACCCTTTGCAATATCAGACGGCATTTCTGTTATCGCTCCTGTGGCAATGTGTTTGTATTTAGTGAGTATTTTACCATCAGTTGTTTTTGCTTTTGCATCAGTAATTTCGAGTTTTTTCATACCTTTGGATTGTAGGTAAGAAAGAAATTCTGTTTTTTTTTGAGATTTTCTAGCCTCGGCCATTTCCCAAATGGCATTTTTTCCAGAATGATTATAAACGTTTACATTGGCCCCAGCTTCAACAAGTACCTTTACCAATTCTAAATCGGCGATACGTACTGCATTCCATAAAGCCACATCAAAGTCTGGTGCAAAAGTATATTCGCGATATCCTGCGATATTGGGATTAGCTCCTTTTGCCAAAAGTAATTTTGCAATTTTAGCATTGGCCACTCGGTCAAGAGCTGTCCTTGCACCCCAACGAAATTTCATTCGGAACGGTCCAATCCGGTCAGTGTAATCACATTCTTTGGATCGATTGTCTACTTTGGCACCTTTATCCAGAAGTAGTTTCACAAGACCTTCATCACCTTCCATTGCAGCAATGGTAAGAGGGTGAAAACAGTCGGAACTATGGTTTACATCAGCTCCTCCTTCGATCATTTGTTTGGCTTTGTCGAATTTACGATCTTCAATGGTGTAGGGCAAACTGGAACAAGATACGAGAGCCCATAATAGGAATAGAGGAATGAGTTTTTTCATTGTTACATCATATAACAAAAAACAATTAAACAAGAATTAAATTTTCAAAAACCTAACAAAAAAATTTGAACCAATTGTATACAATTAAAATCTTAAATCCGATTAAGAATTTTTCTTTTTCGATTTTAACTTTGATAATTTTTCAAATTCTTTCAGTTTTAATTTTAAAATTTCCAAAGCTTCTTTTAAGACAGATTTACCATTTTCTGCATCAATTTCTTGCACAAACCTAAGTATCATTCCGATCGTATGACTAAAGTAGAGAGCAAATGGTCGAACTTCAGTTTCTTTAAGATTTGGCAAACAACGAACCGTAGTTTTGACAATGAGATCGGCACTTCTAAAGGTATCACGATTGTCTTCGGTTACTAATTCTGGGATTGCCCTGGCCCCAGCCCAAAGATTGGCAAGCGCCGGATCCTTTTGAAAAATAGAAATAAATTGTTTGAATGCTTTTTCTGCAGCGAATTCTAATTCTTCGATGGTTCGAACAGGTTCTAAAATTCTTTTAGTTTCGTCATACAAGGAATCATAATATTGATTCATGATTGTTAATAACAATGCACTTTTCCCTGGGAAATATTGGTACAAGGATCCAATTTGTATTCCTGCAGTATTTGCAATTTCCCTCATACTTACCGCATCAATTCCATGTTCACCAATCAATTTTTTTGCCGTTTTCAGAATGAGTTCTACTCTATCGCGACTTCTGCTTTGGACTGGGATTTTCAACTCTAGACCCATACGAAAAGAAGAATTCTCATCCCTTAATTTGCACTTCTTTTTTTCCATGATCACCCAATTTGAACTTGACCAATTCTAAATTATGATCAATGCTCACCATAAAATGAGCATTGATCATTTTATGGAAGGTATGTATGGAAAGTAAAAATCATGGTAAATCCGATTCTTCAAATTGGATCGATAAGTCTGATACAATATGTATTGTAGGTGCAGGTCCAGCTGGCCTTGCAATGGCAAGATCGTTGTTATCTAAAGGAATTCCATTCCTAGTATTTGAAAAACATAACGATGTTGGCGGTATTTGGGATATACAAAATCCAGGTTCACCAATGTATGAAAGTGCACACTTTATCTCTTCAAAGTATTTATCCAGTTATTTTGACTTTCCAATGCCTAAAGAATATCCGGACTATCCGTCCAATAGACAAATTTTGAACTACCATCGAGACTTTGCCAAAACTTTTAACCTCTATCCTAATATTCAATTCAATACCACTATCAAAAACATTGAAAAACATAACGAGTTGTGGCTTGTAGAGACAGACTCGAATGAAATTTACATATTCGGTGCCATTATTTGCGCAAGTGGTATCACTTGGTCACCTAGTAAGCCAACCTTAGAGGGAGCTGATAGTTTTTCGGGAGAAATTCTACATAGTGTAAACTATAAATCTCCAAATTTATTTAAGGGGAAAAATGTTTTAATCGTTGGTGCTGGAAACTCCGGTTGCGATATCGCTTGTGACGCCGGTGCAAATGCCAACCAAGCATATATTAGTGTTAGAAGAGGATACCATTTCATTCCGAAACATATATTCGGGCAACCTGCAGATGTGTTTGGAGATGGTGCTCATTGGATACCAAATTGGATATCACAATGGGTATTTGGAAAATTGTTGAAACTGATTGTTGGTGATTTAACAAAACTTGGTTTACCTGCCCCTGATCATAAAATTTTCGAAACCCATCCCATCATCAATGACCAACTCCTACACAATCTGAGACACGGTGACGTAATTGCAAAACCCGATATTCAAAAATTGGAAGGTGATTATGTTTTATTTAAAGATGGCTCAAAAGAAAAAATCGATTTGATCATCCTTGCCACGGGTTACAACTGGTCGATCCCCTACATGGAATTAAAATACTTTGAATGGAAAAATGGAAGGCCAGACTTATACCTAACTTTGTTTAACCGAAATTACGAAAATTTGTATGCTCTAGGATATATGGAAACAGATGGGGGTGCCTACAAAATGTTTGATGAAATGGCAAACTTAATTGCATCTTACATTGATTCAAAGCGGAAATCGATGCCATCAGCCGTTCGATTTTCCAAATATATAAAATCTGATGCGCCTAAGTTAAACGGAAACATTCACTATTTAAATACTGGCAGACATTCCGTTTATGTGAACCAAGTCGCATATAAAAATTACAGAGCAAAAATTCAAAAAAAAATGGGATGGAAAGAACTCAAACCCGGTCAATTTAATTCCTTAAAATTAACAAATCCATTGGATATCAAACCAGATTCAATTACCTCAAGAGGCGAATCAAAGTGAAGTCAAATCATAAATACGCTCTGATCACGGGAGGGGGCGGTGCCATCGCGGAAGCAATTGCCCTTAGATTAGAAAAGGAAGGATACCAACTGCTTCTTTCTGATATTAATTTAGAGAAAATGAGAAGAATCAAAGGGCTTTTGAAAGGAAATCCAAAGTTTTATATCTGTGACCAAACAAATCCTGATGATATCCAAAATTTAGTACAAAATATCCAAAGAGACTGTCCACAGCTTGATGTATTGATTAACAATGCTGGGTATACAAAAGAAGGGCCATTTACAAACCAATCATTGAAGGATGTAAATAGGCAAATGTGGATCAACTTGTTAAGCCCGATTCAAATCATTCATGGAATTTTGCCACTCATGCTAGAACAAGGCAGAGGGTCAATTGTATCGGTGGTGTCAATCGGTGGTATCGTCGCTTTGGCCGATTCCTCTATCTATTCTGCAGGCAAATTTGGCCTAAGAGGTTTTTTAACGGCACTGTATGAAGAACTAAAAAATTCCAATATAAAAGTTTCTGGAGTTTATCCTGCTGCTGTAGACACACCTATGCTTTTACATGAAGCATTGAACGGTGGAACCGTTCTCAATTGGATCAATGCAGTGCAACCTCCTGATGCTGTTGCAAAAGCAGTTCTTAAAGGAATAAAAAAGGGAACTTTGGAGATCTATGTACCCTATTCTGATGGGCTCGTTTCAAGACTTGTAGCCATTTTCCCTTGGCTTATGGGGAAATTATCTCCTGTTCTCAAATGGTATGGAGAAATTCAGAAACAAAAGTGGTTAAAGTCAAAAGGGATCAATCAAATAATCAACTGATGATTTGCTTATTCCAGATAGCAAAAATACTTAGAAATAGTCATTTGTCAGGAAATGTTGGTGAATGGTACGTTAAATAAGATTGGCGAAAATAAGTAAATGAATGGGATAATAGTTCCAAAACCAAACCAAACGATTTGGCGGCTCTATTATCCCAATCTTATGTAATTAACGTCTTTTTTTCTTTCTTGCTACTTTTTTCTTAGCAGCTCTTTTTTTCTTAGCCGGTCTCTTTTTAGAAACTGATTTTTTTACTTTTTTCTTCGCAGCTTTCTTCTTCTTTGCAGGCTTTTTCTTAGCTGCCTTTTTCTTTTTTGCCGGTTTCTTAGCTTTTTTCTTTGCTGCTTTCTTTTTTGCGGCCTTTTTCTTCTTAGGAGCTGCTTTTTTAACCACAACTACTACTTCCGGAGCAGGTTCTTCTTGAATCTGTGGAATTTCTATTGTTTCGTTTTCTTCCATACATGTAACCTTATGAAGATAGTATAAAATCTTCCTTCTGGGAACGATAACAAAGCTTGGATTATTAAAAGTAAATTCATTTTTATGATGAAGAATCACTCAAAAGTAATTTATTTAAAAATGATTCTTTTTTAGTAAGAATGTTTGTAAAATTTCAATCGCATCACCCATAAAGTTGCGGAAAGAAATTCACCTAACCCTTAAGATACGAGTTGGACCACCAACTTTGACTCAAGTGTTTGTCTGAAATTGCATACGAAGGATTTCTTTTTGGAAATGGGCTGTTTTGCCTGGCCGTTTTGAATTTACTTCCGGTCTTTTAGATATTCAGGTAAGTAAGATCGTAAATAGGCGACTGCGGCCCTGCCAGCTTCCCTCACCATTTCTTCTGTAATCTCACCTCCTTCACGAAAGGAAAATCGAAAGACGGAATCGATGATCGAAACAGCAATCCCAACCTTTCGCGCTGCCTCCGGCCAATCAGGAAGAACAAATCGTTCTGCCACTTGAGACAAAGCGAGGGTAGCGATTTTCTCATCCAAAGCCTTTCCAATGTACATGGTTTCTTCATTGCGAACTCCATAAACAACTCGAACCAAAGCAGGGTCTTCTCGGACCACTGCCGCAGCTTCTTTTGCCAGACAATGCACATATTCCTGCCAAGAGCCAAAGACTGTAGTATCCACTTTGGTAAGCCGTTCTTGGACAAGTTCCGAATGTACCAAACGGAGTCCAAGATAGAGTGCTCCCAAATTAGGAAAAAAATGATACGCAGATGCGCGTGGAATCCCTGCCCTCTCGCAAACCTTTGCATAGGTAATGGACTCCGGTGATTCAGTTCGCAAAAGCTCTCGCAAAGCTTGGACAAGGATCGCAGGCCGTCCCAGGTCATCCGTCTTCTCCACGTGAGTTTTTGCTTGTTTTCGCATTCCTACCGACAAATGCCGAGTTTTTATCCAATTTCAAGTTAAAATTGTTCAAATATTGAAAAAAGATTCGACATATGCCCTAATTGCAAAAATTATAATCGACAGATGTCGGTTAATCACTTTACCCGAGACAGGAGACCCAAGCGATGAAAGATTCAAAAATAGAAACCGTAAGAAAGGCGATGCTTTCCGCTTGTATCAAGTTAGCTGATCTTGGTTTTTTAGCAGGGGTCGGTGGAAACTTAGCAGTTCGGATCAATTCGGATCTGATGGCAGTCACACCTTCGGCAACAGATTATTATACAATGAAACCAGACGACCTTTGTATTTTACAAATCAAAGATCTAAAGATGGTAGATGGAACAAAACAACCTACAACCGAAAGTGGAATTCATGCTTCTTTTTTTAGTCTGCGATCAGAAATCCAAGTGAGCTTGCACACGCACCAACCTCTTGCCAGTGCTGTTTCTTTACTTGGATTGGATATGGACATTGAATCCGTGGAAGGCAGAAAAAATATAGGCAATTATGTACGAATTGTATCCTATGCTCCTTCTGGCACTTCCTTTCTTGTCAAAGCATTTCGAAATAGAATTATCAAAGAAACCAATGCTTATCTTTTGCGTAATCACGGATTGGTTTGCGGAGCCATGACTTTGGAACAAGCAATCGCAAATGTAAAGTTATTAGAAAAAGAAGCTGCTCGTTTTTTAAAAACAAGAATTGAGAAAAATCCAAAATTATCCCACATGCCACGAGAAATGAAAGCACAGTTAATTGAAGCGCTCTAAAATGAATTTGTGAACTCGATCTAAGGAAAAAAATGAAATCGTCTACAACCAAAAAACAAAATCCAAAATTAGAAACACAAACTGATGCAGAAGAACTAAATCATTTATGGCACCGCTTAGATACAAAAGGTTTATTACAAACCCATAAAGCCGATCTTTCCTTTCGTCTTCCAGGCAAAGGGAGTTTTCTTCTCATCCATAGAGGAGAAGGAAAAAAAACAAAAGTGGAAATAGCGGAATACCCAATTCAAAATCCAACCTCTTCCATAAAAATTCAGTCCAAAGACGAAGAAACTCTCAACCAAATTCGGTTCCATGCCAGTTTATATTCATTAAGGTCTGATATCGGTGCTATTGCTTCGTTTCGGCCGGAGTGGAGTTCTTTACTGAAGACACTAAACCATCCGCTTCCATTAGTATTTGATGAACAGTGCCGCCAATTAGGAGCACCCGTTTCTCCCATTCCCAAACGAATTGATGGAACCGTCGAACCAAGCTCCCTTGTCCTTAGTGGTGCCAATGCATTTTTGGATGAAGACGCAGTGGTCATCACGAGTGTCACCCGGGAGAAAGCCATATACAACTGTGAGTTGATTGAAAAATGTTCCAAAGCCTATCTTTTGGCGCACTCCACAGGAAGTCCGATCCGAAACATACCTTGGTGGGTACGTTTTATTGCCAAAAGTAGACTACTTAAAGATGAAAAAAAAGCTAGTGCGGCTTATGCCCGTGGTGAAAGGCCAACTGGGTTTAAGGCTTACTAACACAATTTTAATGCAAAAATTTAAGAACGAATCCCTAAGTAAATATCAAACTGGGAGTGGTTGGGGTTTTTTGCATTGGCACCGTAAATTTCCAAGTCAGTTTTG
Source organism: Leptospira soteropolitanensis (assembly GCF_026151655.1). GTDB lineage: Bacteria > Spirochaetota > Leptospiria > Leptospirales > Leptospiraceae > Leptospira_A > Leptospira_A soteropolitanensis. Next base: position 413,075 of record NZ_JAMQPN010000002.1, read on the forward strand.
TAAGATCGATTTTTGCGGTATTTTTCTTCCGACCATATCTTTTTCCAAGTAGCAATTCCAATTTCTGAAATTGGGCCCCATTCCGTGGGAACTTGGAGATAGTCAGATGCAGAAACACTGATTGCCGTTAAATGAGGAGGAAGGGATTGGGCAGTACCGACCTTCGTTCCAATTAAGATGGTATATTCTCCGTTTTCGTCCGTTTCAAATTCTGTATAAGCCACAACAATTTCGGAAGGAACCAAAGCATTGGGAATTTGGGAAAGTATCCCCTCTTCCCAAAACTTTTGCCAAAGAGCGGCAATTTTTCCCTTTCCAGCCATTTCTTTGGCATTGGAAGTTCGTGCTATGATCCCGACAAGGACCATTGATTCTAAATGTATTTTGTTCAGTAAAGTATGTTCCATAAATAGATCCTAACGCAAATCGCATTTGGGCTCTTGACTATTTGTGCTTTTTTTATTGTAGGAGAAAGAAGATAAATCGAAACGATACCTAGTTTCTGCAGAAATTCCTAAATGAGAATCGATTCAAGAAACCTACTGAATCGGAATGTAGATTTCTGATTCTGGATTATCATTTGATTGGAAACGGTCATCAAATAAATCAAAATCATCGCTAAATTCTCTTTCGTATCCAGTGTTTGGCATCCAAGTTCCATAAATATACTTCCAACCATTTAGGATGTCTTCATTCGTATTTCCAGGAACAGTAAAAACCATATATTTTGCGGGCTTCATTCGATGGATTACAAATCCGTCAGGGATTTTCGTATCGGATTTCACTTGTGCGCCAATAATCACATCAAAATTTTCCGCATAATCCCAATTTGTATAGATTCCCATTAAAGAATGATTGATCCGATTGGGAATGGATTCCATCAAAGCATTCCCCATAAATTCACCCCAAAACTTAGGAATGTCTTTTTCATTCTGACATTTCTGCATCGTAGTTCTGTGTGGTTTTCCAATCAGAATGAATTCATTTTTGGTAATGACTGTAGTTTTAATCTGCGATCCATCGATACGAACTTTATTTCTTAGGGGTTCAATGGCAAGTCTCGGAAAGTTGATATGGTCTGATGACTTGCGAAAATCGGAAGGATTGACTCCGTATTCAGAACGAAATGCTCGAAGAAAAGATTCCGGTGTTGCATAATGATATTTTAAAGCAATGTCTATGATTTTTTCTTTTCCCAAAATCAAATCATTTCCGGCTTCTGTTAATCTACGTTTTTTTAAATATGTATATACAGAATATCCAGTCACATAGCGGAAAATTCTTTGAAAATACCATCTCGATTGGAAGGCATTCTTCGATACATCCTCCACTCGAATATTTTCTGTTAAATTTTTTTCCATAAAACGAATGGCAAGTTCTATATGATCATAATAGTCCATAAGATTAACTCAATTTGAAGAAGACCTAAAATTTGTGAATTGATTATATTTTCTCCGGCCATTGGTTTTTGATTTCAAGAATTTTAGGCAAAACAGAGATAAACTTTTCGACTAAAACAGGATCAAAATGAGACCCAGATTCTTTTTTTAAAAAGTCAACGGCATCCGGAACTTCCCAGGCTATTTTATAAGGCCTAACTGTTGTCAAAGCATCAAAAACATCTGCTATCGCAATGATTCGGCCTTCTAAAGGGATTTCTTCTCCTTTCAATTGGTAAGGATATCCGCTTCCGTCAAATTTTTCATGGTGGGTAATGGCAATGGATCTAGCCAATTTCAGTAAACTAGAATGGTGATCCCCGATGATTTCTGCCCCGATCTCGGGATGGCGTTTCATAATTTCCCATTCTTCAGGAGTTAATTTTCCCGGTTTTTGAATGATAAAATCCGGAATACCAATTTTCCCCACATCGTGCATCGGAGCTGCATTGAGAATTTCTTCTGCTTGTTCAGAATTGTAACCAATAGCAAGTGCTAAAGTTTGCGAATAATGGCTCATACGAATCACATGCATTCCTGTTTCATTATCTTTGTATTCGGATGCCATTCCTAATCTTTGTACAATTTGTAATCTGGTAGCTTTGACTTCATTTACATTCACTAAAGATAAATGATTCCTAACTCTTGCTTTCACAATCGGAGGACTTACCGGTTTTATAATATAATCGACAGCTCCTAACTGAAAACCCATTTCCTCGTCACCAATGTCGGTTAAAGCTGTTACAAAAATCACAGGAATGTATTTTGTTTTTTCGTTTGATTTAAGAATCTTACAAACCTCATGCCCAGTCATCTTCGGCATCATGACATCAAGTAAAATTAAATCAGGCAATTGTGTGATAGCGAGTTCAATTCCTTTCTCTCCATCTTTAGCAAAAAATAAAGAAAAATCTTTTTGCAATATATCGTTTAAAATCTGTAAGTTGGCCGGCTCATCATCAACTACCAATATTTTTGGTTTAGCGTTCATTTCCATATAATTCTCCAAAGATCTTAAATTCCAAATTGTTTAACTTCTTTACCGTTGTGTCGAAATCAAACTGACTAATGGAAGATTCAATATCTATAATAAGTTGATTTAATTCTGTATTATGAAGTAACTCATGGAGCATTCTCCACTCGTCTTGAAGGTAGGATCCTTTGGAAAAGGATTTTTTTAATGTATTTATCCCGTTTCGGATCTGATCTAAATTCTCGTTTGGTATTTTGTTATGATTTTCTTCTATTTGATTATCCTTCGCTTGCTGTAGAGAAAACTGAGATTGAAATTGAAGGTAAACTTCTGAAAAAATCTCCTTTAAACTTTCTAAATCTTCATTGGTAAGTTCAGAAGAATGCAGTTTTTTCTCTAAGCGAATGGTTTCATTGGAAAGTGGGACAATTCCAAGATTAGAGGAGACTCCCTTCAATCTATGCAAAAAAGTTTGCCTGCCTGCGTGGTCCAGGGAAGGTTGCATCCAAGTTTCTACATCGTCTTGGAAATCCAAAAAGAATCCATTTAACATTGTTTTGTATTTTTTAATTGATCCAAATAATTGAATTCCCCTATCCAATCGAAATACCTCGTCATTTAACGTTTGATTCGTTCGAGTGAGCGAATTTGGCAAAGGAAGGACATTAATGACTTTTCTAATTTCTAAAAATAAATCCTGAATATCTATCGGTTTGGATACAAAACCATCCATACCGGCATCCTTTGCCGAAATACGATCTTCTTCAAAAACGCTAGCTGATAAAGCGAGGATCGGTATACGTATCGATTTATTCTTTTCAAACAACCGAATCTGACGAGTTGCTTCCAAACCGTCCATCTCCGGCATCTGAATGTCCATTAAAACCAAATCAAAAGATTTTGATTTAAAAAATTCCAATGCTTCTCGTCCATTGTTAGCAATTTCTACTTCATGACCATTGGCTGTCATAAGAAGTTGAATTAATTCAACATTTTGTTTCACATCATCAACAATAAGGATTTTTAAATTAGGTAATTCAAATTGAATCGTTTCATTTATTTCTAAAACAGGGTTCCCTTTCTCCAAAGGTAAAGATACAAAGAAATGAGTACCAACTCCAAACTCACTTTTAACCCAAATTTTACCTTTCATTAACTCTACTAATTGTTTTGAAATTGTTGTCCCAAGACCAGTTCCGCCAAATTTTCGGCTCATCGATACATCAGCTTGTGTAAATGGATCAAATATTTTTTCTAATATATCTGATGCGATACCAATACCACTATCTTCAATATGAAATAAAACCTCACCTTCCTTAAGGGAGACATTGAGCTGAATGAATCCGTCTTTAGTAAACTTTATAGCATTACCAATCAAATTAGTTAAAATTTGCCTAATACGAAGACTATCTCCCCTATAATAATCATGAATACCTTCTGAGATTTTGAATTGGAAACGTAAACCTTTCCGCTTTGCTTCAATACTCATCGCAGAACAAACTTGATCAACAAGAGATACAAGTGAAAAGTCATATATCTCTAGTTCCACTGCTCCTTTGTCTAACTTTGCAGAATTTAAAACATCATTCAGTAAACGTAACAAGGATTTTGCTGAGTTTTTTACAGTCTCGAGTTGTTTTTTTTGATTACCAACTAAATCACCAGCGAGAAGAATTTCCGTGAAACCAAGAATCGCATTCATAGGAGTTCTGATTTCATGACTCATGTTAGCCAAAAAAGTTGTTTTGGTAATCGCAGCCATTTCCGCTTTTTCTTTCGATTCTATCAAGGCTTCTTCGATCATTCTTCGATCTGTATTATCTAAGATCACACCATCTAAAAATTTAACTTTTTTGCTCTCATCTAAAACAAGTCCGCCGTATTCAAGGACCCAGCGGACATCACCTGTCTTTTGGACAATCCGATAGTTTAAAACAAACGTATCGGAAGTATCGATCGCATTTTGAATGATATTGGAAACATGAATACGATCTTCGGGATGGATAATATCATTAAACGTACGTTTCCGATTTGGTAAAAGAAAATCACTCGCAGGGTAACCGGTTAAATTAAAAATTGAGTCACTTATAAAAACAGACGTCCAATGTTCATCCACCAAACAGCGATATACAATCCCTGGAATATTTTGTATAAAAGATTTTAATTGTTCTTCATTTTCCTTCAGCGCATTTTCAATGACGACCCTTTCTGAAATATCGCTAATTAAACCCACAAATATATCATCTTGCGGAAGTTTGGTATGCCCAATTGCCAAACGAATCGGAAAAGTTGTGCCATCTTTTCGAATAGCAATCGTTTCCCGACCAATACCAATTATTTTTGCTTCCCCAGTCCGTAGATAATTGGAAAGATAATGATCATGGTCTCTCTGGAAGGGATCTGGCATGAGTATCTTTACATTTTGGCCAATGACTTCCTTGGCCTTCCAACCAAACATCTTTTCTGCAGTAATATTGAACTCTTGAATGATTCCCTTAGTATTAATCAAAACTATGGCATCGGCGGCCGTTTCAATAATCGCTCGTAACCTGGATTCACTTTTTAAAAGATTTTGAAAAAGATCTTTATAACTAATAAAGGCAATCGTAACAACAGCAGATCCAATCACAAAAAAACTACCAAAACTCACAAGGGCGGCTAAAAATAATTGGTCTGAATTTGTTTGATCCAAACTTTGGGTAGGTTCAATGACAAATCGAGCGGCGGCCATTCCCGTATAATGCATTCCAGAAATCGCACTGCCCATCACAATCCCACTAATCAAAGTTAAATACTTGGTTTTTATTTTTAACTTTGTTTCCTTTAGACGGAATTGAATCAAAATGGAAAGTATCGCAAGGGAGATCGCCACAACGAGTGAAATCAAAAATAAATACGGATCATATAGTAATTTTGGCCGCATTTCCATAGCGGCCATTCCCATATAGTGCATAAATCCAATTCCTGCACCAACAAGTATCCCGACAAAGATCAACTCCTTCTTAGTAATACTTTTTTTATTTAACGTTCGCAACGCGAAATAAGATGCAAATAGACTGGGAAGGATGGAAAGGATTGTGATTAACTTGTGATAAGTGACTTTTGTGCAGAGCTCAAAAGACATCATACCGATAAAGTGCATGGACCAAACAGCCCCACCCATTGATAGGCTAGATGTAAATAAAATGGCTAAGCGAGAGAATTTGTTCTCAACGTTTGAGAAACGACTGAGCATGTATAATGAAATCCAGGAGGCAAATATAGAAATTAAAATAGAAAGAGAAACCGACCAATAATTATATGTGCCTTCGACAAAAAGCAATTGGTCAGCATCTAATATAAAAAAATGTTTTAGAGATTCGATCCCCATTTGTCGTTTCCTTATGTAACTAAATCCTATCCTTTATTTCAGGATTCTTTGGATACTCGCTAAATTAGATGGATTCTAAAAAAATACTTTTTACCTAAGTACTATTACTAAATAGAAGAGAAATAGGAGATGAAAATTCCGAATTATAGCGATTTTCGCTATAGAAGATATACCTGACAGCAGTTCCATATTTAAAGAATAGTATAATATTTTAATAATTCAATTGTATGCTAATTATAACAAAAGACCGACTAGACTACTTATTACCCAAACAAAAATATAGACCGATTGGATCACTATTGACTTAATTACAACGCATAAAGTTAAGATATTTACTTGCACCTTTATCTCTAAAACAAAAAGGTTTGGTATGGAAAAAAGTTTATATCAGAAAAATGCCATTGTTACCGGAGGTGCTCTCGGAATCGGAAGAGAAACTTCCATATTACTCGCAAAAAAAGGGGCCCATGTCATTGTATCTGACATCAATCTAACAGAAGGAAATAAAGTTGTCACAGAAATTGAGTCCTTCGGCGGTTCAGCAGAATTTATCAAATGTGATGTTACCTGTGAGCAAGAAATCGTTACACTTGTAGAAACATTCAAATTTAGAAACAAACGTTTGGATATTATGGTAAACAATGCAGGGATTGCAAACAAACCGACATTTATGCATAAAGTAACAACAGAAGTTTGGAACCGTTTGATTTTAATGGATTTAACAAGTGTCTTCTGGTGCCAAAAGTATGCCACAAAGCTTATGCTTGGTGATCGTATCGGTGGATCCATCATCAATGTTGCCTCAATCGCAGGACTTGGTGCCTCGCCAAGTCTTGGACCTTATTGTGTCGCCAAAGCGGGAGTGATTGAACTAACAACAACAGGTGCATTGGAAGTCGCACGATTTGGTGTTCGGATCAATGCAGTATGCCCCGGTTGGACAGAAACAGCAATCCTAGATGTTGCAGGAGAACGGGGAAAAGATGCTATGGAAAAAAATATCCCGATGGGTAGGCTCGGTAAACCAAGAGAAGTGGCAAACCTGATTGGATTTTTAGCATCAGAGGAATCTAGTTTTATTACAGGTTCCGTTTACCGCGTGGACGGGGGAACAAGGAGTTAAGATACTATAATGGCTCCTATGTGAAAGGGATGCGAAGGGCTTGGTCTGACGAATGTCAGACGGGAGCGTTAGCGCACCCCGTAGCAGCCCGGGCCCCGAAAGTTTGGATCTTGCAGATAACTAAGAAACCTATGATTAGAGAAGACAAAAAGTCCTTTCGGGGATTCACACGAGAAGCAACTGAAACTCGACTTGGGATCAAAGAAAGATTTTAAGATGAATAAAAAACCCTTATCGCATAATTTCAAATAGTCGACCCAGTAAACTATCTTGGGTTTGCATGGTTTTCGAATTGGCTTCGTAGGCGCGGTTTACTTCAATCATATCCACCATCTCTGTCACAACAGAAACATTCGAGGCTTCCAAATAACCCTGTAACACTTGTGGAGCGAGTAGTTCTGGAAATGCTGTTGGTTCACCGGATTCCGGGGTGTCGGAATAAAACGAGTCCCCTTCTTTGTCTAGGTGGCGCGGATTTTCGACAGTTCGAATTTTTAATTTATCGAGGAGAACTGGGTCTTCGAACCTATTTTCGCTAAAGTTGGTTCCGTCTTTGGGAGCGGTCCCGAGTTTGGCGTTGATATAGATTTCTCCATTTTCCTTTACAAGGAAATTGCCTTGGTTGACTTGGATCGGGCCTTTTTCCCCGAGCAGTGGGAAACCTTGTGGGGTCACAACAAATCCATTTTTATCCAAAACAAAACTGCCACTTCTAGTCAGGCGTTCCCCCCGGTTGGTAAGGACAGAAAAAAAAGCAGGTTTTTCCATTCCGGGTTGGTCTTGGACCATCAAATCAAAAATATTATCCGTTTTTTTTACAGCACCTTGTTCAAAGCGAGTGTAAACTTCGTTCACTTCGGCACCAAATCCAAGTTTACCGACGACAGGAGAAGTATCAAAAGAGCCCATCGGCGTTTTTCCGATCCCATCTTCTGAATAACGATGGAGTAACATTTCAGGGAAGGTTTTGAAGACTGTGGTATCTTTTTTAAATGCAGTTTTATCCACATTGGCCAAATTGTTGGCAATCACATCCATTCTTACTTGTTGGGAAATCATCCCATTGGCACCAGTATAGAGACCTCGTAACATAACTTTCCTACCTATCATTTCTTTCGGTCAGATTTCGAGATTCCCCAAGAGAAAATGCGACATAGTTAAAAAAGAGTTGAAGTTTTCTTTAATTTTTAGGAGAAAAGAAGGACATGAAGTTATCCATCGGAAACCTACCCCAGACTCTTACTGAAGAAGCTCTCGAAAAACTTCTTTCTGCGCATGGAAAAGTGGAACACCTCCAAATCAAACGGGACAAAATCACAAAAGTCTCCCTTGGTTATGGAACCGCGGATATGGCGGATGCCGATGCTTCCAAAGCCATTGCTGCCTTAAATGGCAAAGAAATGGAAGGTAAAAAATTGGTTCTCGTCAACCAAGAAGAACTAACCAAATCGCAAAACGAAGCAGCCAAAAAGAAAGGAAGCCCTGCGGTTGCAAAACCAACCTTTGGCAGAAACCAAACCACAGGTGGTGGAAATACCGGAGTGCAAAGGAGAGGCGGTTCTCGCGGTTCATAGATGAGACAACTGACCGGTAGTTACCTCTCCATTGGAGCCGGAGAGAATCAAATCCCTCTCATCCAAGCGGCAAAAGCTAGAGGACTCAAAGTCATCTCTGTGGACATAAATCCTGAGGCTCCAGGTCTATTGGGATCAGACATACGTATATTAGAATCGACTCATGAGTATAGAAAAATTCATCATGCCATGAGCCGAGTTCCTCTTCCCTTTAAACTGCTGGGAGTCGGATCTAGATCCTTTGGAAAAGCCATCTATACCGTTTCCTACTTAGCAGAAAAATTAAAACTTCGAGGTAATCCGCGCGATACAGTGAATCTGTTTTTGGATAAAGAGAGATTCAAAAACTCAGTTACAAAGTTCGGTATCCCGATTCCCCCATCACTCCAATCCAGTTTATCAAACAAATCAAAAGAAAAGAAAATTGAAATTGTTTTTCCAGTCATCGCTAAACCTAAAGAAGGTTCTGGAAAAAAAGGAATTTCTGTTCTCGAATCAGATACAGATTATAAAAAGTTTATTCGTTTAAAAACTAGCGAAAGTTATCTTCTAGAACCATTTATTTCTGGTGATGAAATAACAGTGCTTGGTTTTGTGATCGCAAGAAGATTTTACCTGATCTCACTTACAGATAAAATTACAACTGGAAAACCTAACTTTATCGAGGTGGCCCATGTAGCGCCCTCTCGTCATATCGATATGGCGGGGGAAATTAAGATGATTTGCCAGGCCGTTGTCACTGCAACAAAACTAAAAACCGGACCATTTGTTGCAGAATTCAAAATTACCAAAAATAAAGAATGCCTTCTTATCGAATCGGCTCCTGAAGTGGGTGGAGAATTCTTAGCCGATGTTCTTATTCCTGAGCATTACGGTTATAAATACTTTAATGATTTACTATCTGTAACCATTGGTGAAAAAACTAGACCAGGTTTTTTAAAGAAAGCAAAAGATGGTATCACCAAATCAGCATTAGTTTTCACCCTCCCCAAAGAACGTCAAAAAAAAATGGGAGAACCTGTGACCTTAGAAGCAAACACAGGGGAAATCGTTTTTTTTCAAAAACAATTGGTCGAAACGGGCGCAAACCTAGAAAAATTAGAAGGAAACCATAAAAGAACCCAAGTGTTTGGTATCTCCACCAAACAAACCATCGACACAAAAGATTGGTTGGATTCTATTTTTCAAAGAATCAATTCATGAAAAATGTCTGGGATGAACACTATGAAAGACCAAAGTCAAAATTGGCCTTTCCTGATGAAAACTTAGTCCGTCTTTTATCCAGAATCCAACCCAAAAACAGAAAAGCTTTAGACTTTGGGTGTGGATCAGGAAGGCATTCTTATCTCCTGGAAAAAGAAGGTTATCTTGTTACCGGTTGCGACAATGCAAAAACGACAATTGACCAACTCAATGAAGAAAGTCCTTCCATTCGTTTTTTACATACCCCAAATACAACTCTTCCCTTTTCCCCGAAGGAGTTTGGACTCATTGTGAGCTGGGGCGTTTTCCATTACAACAAAAGAGAAGATGCAAAAAACCTTCTCTCTAATTTATATGATTCCTTAGATACTGGCGGGTATCTTTTAGGTTCGATCCGTGCGGATGGGGATACTCATCTTGGCCTAAGACAAGGAAAAATGAACTTAAAGGACTTGAACGGTGGTTATGCGGAAACCTATTCACTAGAAGATTTAAAATCATTTTTATCTATTTTTTCCAAAGTTTCCATTGGTTATTCGGAAAGAACTCCACTGGGAAAACTAGAGGAACGTATCTGTCACTGGTTTTTTCTCGCTGAAAAATAATGAATGAAAAACTTTCTTTGTCCGAAGAATGCCCACTAGACCAAACTTGTGATTGGGTACCACTTTATACTACTACGGGTCAATATTCAGGTTTGTCCATTGTAGAATGTAAAACCTGTAAACTCCAAGCACTCTCCCCGCGCCCAATTCAAAAGGAACTTTATTCTAAAGATTATTACCAAGGAAAGGCAGATTATACTTATATAGATGAAAGGGCTCATAAAAAGTTTTTTCAGTATGTATGGAAGGCAAGGATTCAAAATATTAAGAAGTTCATAAGGGCTGGAAACTTTTTAGACATAGGTTCTTCCTTTGGTGGATTCCTTGAAATGGCCCGGGAAGAAGGATTTTCCATCCAAGGAGTCGAAATCTCAGAATATGCATCGCATTATGCAAACAAAAATGGTATTCCCACATTTAATGGAAACCTAACAGATGCAAAATTCCCCAATGATCACTTTAGTGTCATTACCCTTGTGGAAGTAATCGAACATATAGAAAATCCGAATCTCTTTTTTAAAGAGCTAACAAGAATTTTGAAACCGGGAGGAATTCTCCTTTTGCAAACTGCTAATTTTGATGGATGGCAGGCAAAAATAGAAGGTTCAAAATATCATTATTATATGCCTGGCCATGTTTTTTATTACTCAGACACCATCTTAAAAAAAATATTGACGAACCTTGGATTTGGTCATTTTGTATCTTACTTCGGAGTGGATTTTCCATTGCTCGCAAAACTAAAAAAATCAAGGGGTTCTTTTCAAAACTGGAAAGACTACCTGCAATGGATTCGAATTTCATTTTACCATTTTAAGTCAAAATGGAAAAAAAACGGATATCCAATCACTTCTAGTTACGTTTTATACGCTTTTAAAAAATAGGAACCACTATGAATGCTCTAACAAAATCGTCACTTTCTGTCCGACTGACAGCCATTCCAGAAGAAAATGGTTGGAAAAGAAAACTCATCCTCAGCGTTCGAGTTTTGTTGGTTTCGATTCACCGGTTTATGAAAGACGATTGTTTGATCATAGGATCAAGTCTTGCTTATACAACGATTGTTACTCTCATACCCACTCTAACGGTTGCATTAGCACTCATTACCGTAGCTTCAGGAATCCAAACTCGGCAAGGGGAAATGGTTGATGATATCAACGCATACTTACTTAGAAATAATATCCAATTTGATATCACTCCCTATTTAGAAACACTAACGGACATTATTTCCACTGCGTCTCAAATTGGAGCAGTAGGTTTTGTCGTTTTTATTTTTTCGGCAACTGCCGTTTTAAGATCTCTAGAAAAGGCTTTCCATATCATTTGGAAAATTGACCTTCACAGGAACGTCATTAATAAATTTGTATTTTATTTCTTTCTAATTTCCTTTGGCCCACTTCTTTTTGTGGTTGGGAAAAATATCACAGATAAGATTTCTGATTCCGTTCGCCCACCCCACCTAAAGTCAATTGTTTCCACCAAACAAGGAGAGCTATGGGTTGCCGGAGAAAAAGGAAATATTGGAACTATCAAAGAACTCAACAAATCCATATCTTTTATTCCAAATTCAAGCATTGATTTTGAAAACATGCTTTGCGTAGATTTTGATACTGTGGAAACAGGGACCTGTAAAAAGCCAGACATCACAAAAGAAAATTTTTTCCGTATTCGAAGCGTTGGAAATGACCTATTTACCATTTCCGAAGATGGAACTTTTTTATATTCTAATGATTTAGGAAAAACCTGGAAACTTCATTCGCTAAAAGGAATCGCAGTTTCAGACTTTGGTGCCATTGATTTTGATACAATATTCATTCTCACCAAAGACACTCGCACACTCCGCTATGAAATCGGAAAAACATTAAAAGAAATCAAACGATTCACTGATCCCGGGATTACACCCATCCGTGTTCGGTTCTTTACCGAAAAAGACGGTTTTATCTTGGACCGGGAAGGACGGTTATGGAAAACAAGCGATGGAGGTTCCACTTTTTTTCCACAAGAGATTTCACCTAAACCATTAAATGACATTGCTTTTCTAAATCGAAATGTTGGGTTTCTCGTAGGTGATAATGGAGCCATATTTAAAACCATAGACGGTGGTTATACTTGGAACGACTTAAGCCACAGAAAATATTCCTATGAAAGAGTTTGGGTATTTACATCTCCCAAAAAACAAGACTACGACATTTTCATCTTAACATCATTAGGTGATATACTTCTATCAGAAGACGAAGGTGAAAATTGGACAACGGCTTACAAAGGTAAAGAGGGGATGATTCTAGATATGATCTTACTCTCGAAAAAAACAAAAGAAATCGAATCTGTACTGGAAAGTTCCGCTTTAACTCAAGAGGAAAGTATCGAAATCGAATCGCAAAACGAAGCCAAGACTTTAAACGAAGGAATGTTAGGAATTGTTGGTGTAGGTGAATTCAACAAAATCATTCGCGTCGAAGAAGATGACAAGGGCCAAACTATTTGGAAAAAATACCAAGGAGGAAAAAGATTTTTCTCTCTGTATTCCATTTTTCAAATTCTTCTCCCCTTATTAGCATTATGGCTTTTCTTTTTACTAATTTTTAACATCATTCCGAATACAAAGGTTCCGATCAAAGCATCGTCAATTGGTGCTGCGGTTACAGGAGTGATTCTTATCATTTTCTTTTGGGGATTTATCAATATCTACCTAACTTCCTTTACCGAAAAAACTATGTTGGTATACAAGGCTCTAGCAGCAATTCCCATTGCCCTACTTGCCATTTATTCCATATCACTCATCATTTTATATGGTGCAGAAGTTACGGCTACTCTACAATTCCCTGATCGATACTTACTTCCGAAGCATCCCTTTGAAGATATTGATAGTAATCTATCGTATGAGTTTTATAAAACCATCCAAGTATTGGCGCTCACCTATGACCACCAATTAAAAAATGGAGAGCTTATCAAGTTATCAAATCTCAGAAAAACACTTTTGATGCCAGAAAAAGAACTAAATGATATTTTAGAAAAACTGAATGGAGCAAAACTTTTAGAAATCACTGAAGATAAAAGGATAGCACCTGTAAAACTAAAAGAACAAATTGATTTGGTTACGTTATACGAAGAAACTTCCAGTTTTAAACTCGGAGCGCCGAAGGAGCTAAATAAAATTTCTCCTAAACTAAATGAAAGTCTATCTAAGTTAGAATTGAAACTAAAAGAGGAACTACAAAAAATCTCGTTTAAAGATTTAGTTTAGAAATAGGGATTTTTTTTCACCGGCGGAAGAGAGGCTGACATTTGTTTGTAAATCTCTTCTGCAAGTCCCATCGATTCGTTTTGGGAAATATTTTTAGCATACTCATCGTATAACATATCTTCAAAAATTTCTTCTGCATAACCACCATCGATGAGTTTTTCTTTGTGGATGGAGTTTTTCATTTCCTTTAACATCATCTTCACAAAAACAGATTCAAATTCTACGGATGCATCATAGAGTTTTTTTCTGTAAGGATCTTCTTTGATCTCCTCACGAATGTTCTGTGGAACTCGTAGGGATGAAGAACTCACCTTTCCCATAATTTCTTCATGGGTTTCGAGTAAATTTTGGAAATCAGACACACCTTCTTTTTTGGGTGGTTTCATTTCATCCGAATAGGATTTCATCCGGTTTAGGATGGATTCGTCCTGGGAACGGCTCAGGCGATTCGAATAGTCTTGGATTTTGTGAATGTCCATATTATGTCTTCTAAATCTATCGGCAGATTTTCCAATTACTGAATCACAAGTTCCGCTTTTAAGGCCCCTTGTTTTTTTAAAGCCTCGAGAATCGAGATTATATCCCGGGTGGATGCTCCCACCTTGTTTAAAGCGGCCACTACATCCGAAACTTGGGTAGTCTCCTTTAAAACAAAAACGGATTCTCCTTTGCCTTCTTCTTGGATGGGAAAAAAATACCGAGCTTTGTCCCTACTCGCAATTTGGATGGTGAGTCCTTGTTGGGAAATGGCCACTTCATCGATGGCGATATTAGCTCCCATCACAATGGTCCCTGTTCTTTCGTTGATCACCACGCGAGCTACGGGGGAAGAATTCACCGTTAGGTTTTCTAACTTAGAGAGGAAGGCCAAATCGAGTTTAGGTTCTCCCGCAGCCATTTCCCCACTGGGATTTTGGCCGGAATTTTTTAGTGGCAAGGGAACTAGGACTTCGGTAGGAGAAACCACTTCGGGAACCACTCCAAGTTCGGCAGTGATGGCATCAACGATGGAACCCATCGTAGTATAATCTTTTTCCAGAAGTGTGAGTTTGACTGATTTAGTCACAGGGGCATTCGGAACCGATTTTTCCAAAATGGCACCCATAGGAACAAGGGCCGTATTGGATCCTGATTTTTTATCAGCCCCGCCTCGTTTTTTCTCTTTTCCACCAAACGCAAGTACGCCGGAAGCAACGGCAATGGTTTCTCCATTCCCTGCTTTTAATGGTGATTGCAAAAGCACTCCTCCCTCAAGAGAACGTGCATCCCCAAGGGAAGAAACTAAAACATCGATTTTATCCCCTTCTTTAAGGTTTACGGGAACATTGGCAGTGATGAGAACAGATGCTGTATTTTTGGCATCTCTTAGGTTCTTTTTGGTATTCACACCAAGACCTGCCAAATAATTCTGTAAGGCTTCTTCTGTGAGGGGATTTTTTGTATCTCCTGTTCCATTCAGGCCCACCACAAGTCCAAATCCAGTGAGCTGATTTTCACGAACGGCATCAATTCGCACCAAATCTTTTAGTTTTGTTTCTACCGCAAAACTAGGGAGAGTCGCAAAAAGTAAAATGACAACAGCAACAAGTGGATTTCCAAAAATTTGGAGATATCCTCTTTTACACTCTAGGTTAAATACAGTTTTATATAAAACAGTCATTGTTATTTACTCACTTTCACCTAAGAGTCGTTTGATATTCTTTAAAATGATTTCCTGTTTTTCTGAT
Source organism: Leptospira soteropolitanensis (assembly GCF_026151655.1). Taxonomy (GTDB): domain Bacteria; phylum Spirochaetota; class Leptospiria; order Leptospirales; family Leptospiraceae; genus Leptospira_A; species Leptospira_A soteropolitanensis. The sequence continues at coordinate 428,330 of NZ_JAMQPN010000002.1, forward strand.
TCCGATAATTCCGCTTTTTCGGTTACTGTTCCATCTGGATTTGTAATCCGTTTCATTTGGACATTCGGACTCGTTAGTTCTTTAGGATTTAAGGTTCCTTGGTATTCTACTCTTAGGTTTGCAATCAGATCACTCGAAATAAATCGATTTTTATCCAAATCTTCTGGAGAAATAGTTCCCGACAAACGAAGGTTAATTCTTTCTTCTGATAAATTAAATACCTTACTTCCTTCCAGTTCCAAGTTTCCTGTTCCAGGATCGATACCTGTAACAAGGACTGCCATCACTCCCACAATTTTTCCTTGGGATTTCGATTTTCCCACTTTTGATCTCATATATGTGGAATTCGAGTTATAATTGGGAAGATCAGGGACTAACTTTTTATCGGGAACGGTTTTGATATCATTATCAAAAGTAGCTTTGTATTCAGACTCATATTCCACACGAAGTCCGTTTTTTAAAACTACTTTTACTACAGTTCCTGGTTGTATGGTTTTGGGATAAGAGTAAGGATCTTTGTCTTTCCAAAGAGAATCCGCAAACAAAAGAGAAAAGTTAGGAAAGAAAATAGATACGACAAATACAAATAGAAAAGAGCGAACAAGCGTTGGAATCTTTTTAACTGTATCTTCCAATGCAACAATGGATTTCAAATCCACGGGCAAACACTCTTCGAGGTTGAAACGGGAATGATCATTTTGTAGGTAGTTTTGATTCTTCATCATCATTGTGGGGACCTTAAATTTCTTCCAGAAGGCAGATCCCTTCATTTTGGACTCTGGCTTTGATGATTTTTTGCGAAGCTAAGTTAAGGACTGGAATTTCATCTCCACGGTTTCCTGATGCCAGAGCTCTTGTTTTAATTTTTAATAAAAGATTTCCTGTAGTATACACAAGTTGCACTTCTTGTCCCCTTTCAATGGTGTGGAGGGTCCGGACTTGTTTTTTTTCAATAGTCATGTCACTTAGAAGAGCATTCAGGGCTGTTTTCCCAACGGGACTTTCCTCCACATACTCGCGGTTATGGTCTGCTGTAAAAAAAGAACGGATTTCTACATCTTCCTCTGTTAGGACAGTTTTTGCAGGGATTTCTCTCGTTGTAAAGTAAGCGTTTTTCTTTTCTTCAATTAAGAAAGGCACAGATTCCGAATGAACCATTTTTCCTTCAAAATAATAATCCAAAGGAAAAAGTCTTTTTCCTCCATGAAGGGTGCGACCCGTATTTCTCCAAACGAGTTTAGTTCCAGAGATCGCTAGTAAAAATTCTTTTTCAGAACTAATTCGATACCTTTCTCCATCTTCACCTAACGCCTGCTCCACGGATTCTTTCAAATCCTTCCAAAGAGAACGTTCCAGATCTTTTTTGGAAACCATTGTGGTTTTGGGTAGTATCATCCCCTCTTTTCCCATTACTTCAAAAGAAACAGATTCTCCCGTCTCAGTTATTTCTTTCGTATAACGAGAATTTAAAACATCCACTAATTGTTCCGGTGTCAAAACTTTGGGTGATTGTAAATTTTGAAATAATATCGGGTTCCAATTTCCTTTCCAGTTGGTAAAATCAGAAAGACGGATTTCCCCTGTACCCACAATGGTTTTGGGTTTTAGGTAAAGCCGAAAATCATTTTCCTTTGCCAAAACAGGCAAAGAAAGAGCCAAACTAAAAAAGATAAGGAACCAAACTTTCATTAACGTTTGAGTCCAATGGCCGTCGAAAGCATGTTATCTGAGGTTTGGATAGTTTTGGAATTGGATTCGTAAGCCCTTTGTGCCACAATCATATTCACCATCTCTTCTACGATTTTAACGTTACTCATTTCTAAAAATCCTTGTAAGACACTGCCGTATCCTTCTTGTGAAGGCATTCCCGGAATTTCAGGACCTGAGGCGACTGTTTCTCGAAATAAGTTTTTACCAACCGCTTGAAGACCCGCTGGGTTGACAAATCGGTAAAGTTCCAATTGGCCGATGGTAGTCGGACGGATATCGTTTCCGATTTTTACCGTCACTTCTCCCTCTTCGGAAACCATTAATGTATTGAGGATGGCATTCTCTGGTAAGATGATGGGTGGTTCGAGTAGGTATCCATTTGATGTAACCACTTGTTGGTTGGAGTCAATTTTAAAAGATCCGTCCCGTGAATAGGAGAAGGTTCCATCTGGCATTTGGATTTTAAAAAATGCCATCTCACCGGTAAGGGCAAGGTCTAATTTATTTCCTGTAGCTTGGAAAGATCCAATTTCGAATAACTTCTGTGTGGCGGCGACTTTCACACCATGACCCACATTCACACCGGTAGGAATTTCGGAAACAGAGGTGGCTGGAGTTCCCGCAAGCACTTGGTGTTGGTAAACTAAATCTTCAAAGTCCACACGGTTCTTTTTGAAACCAGTGGTGTTTACGTTCGCAAGGTTATTGGCAACCGTATCAATATGGAATTGTTGGGCAATCATCCCGGTAGCACCGGTCCAAAGGGATCGCATCATAAAAAGGCACCTCTACAGCTTTCTATCGGTAAAGCCCGAAAAAAGCTAAGTGTCTTTTTTTCTAATTATGTCTTATTTTCCCGTGCTCCCAAATCCGCCAGTTCCTCTTTCTGTGGGGATAAGTTCCTTCACCACCTGGACAGGAAGAATCGCCACCGCTTGAAATACAATTTGGGCAACCCTTGTCCCAGGCTCCAAAACAAAATCCGCACCACTTATGTTCAGAAGTGGAATGAGAATTTCTCCTCTGTAATCCGAGTCGATGGTGCCTGGGGTATTTGGCATGATGATGGAATTTTTTGTAGAAAATCCGCTTCTTGGTCGAATTTGGCCTTCATACCCTTCAGGAATACTCATCGCAAGGCCTGTGGGAACAAACACCACTTTTCCATTTGGCAGGATTAGGTTTTCAGTGAGGCAAGCAGACAAATCCATCCCCGCCGAACCGGAAGTTTTGTATTCGGGGAGAACCGCTCCCTCTCTTAAAATTTGAATGTGTAAATTCGGTTGGTTCATGATCATCCTTACAAACAGATTCTATGCAGCATTTGAACTATCAAACACCAAACTGGACGGGAATTTTGGCAAATTGACTTTCTGACATATCGCCCACACAAGACAAATGAACTTTCTTTAAATCAAACAATTGTTTTGCAGTTTCATTAATTTCATCCAAGGTAACTGATTTGATCGATTTCATTCGGTCTTCCAATGAAAAATACTTACCATAATAAATTTCTTGAAGGCCAATATTATTCATTCGGTTTTCGGGAAGTTCGTACCCGATGGCTATCGAACCCATTTGGTTGGATTTTGCATCAGCTAGTTCCGTTTTAGAAAAACCATTTTTAGAAATACTTTCCAATTCTTTTAGGATAAGCTCAACACACCGTGCTGCTTTTTCTTTGGAAGTCGCAGAGGAGATAGAAAAAAGTCCTGTGGTTTTGTAATACGAAGGAAAACTATAAATGCTATAACATAAACCTTCTTTTTCTCTGATGTTTTGAAAAAGCCGCGAAGCCATTCCTCCACCAAGGATGGTAGAAATGAGTTGGGTGACAGTCACTGTTCGGTAATCTCTTTTGTTTCCATTCACACCAAGCATAATATGAAACTGTTCGATTTTACGGCGTTCTAAATGCTTCGAATAACTTTTTTTAGGTGCTGGAATGATAAGCTCAGTGGGATTTTTGCCTTTAGGATTTTCAAAAGAAAAATATTTGTTGGTTAGGTCCAAAATTTTTTCCCAGGTGAAATTTCCTGAAACGGAAATCACCATATTTTTGGGGAAATAGTGTTTTTCAAAAAAATTGCGGATGGATTTATTCGTTACACCTGTGACTGATTTTTTAGTTCCTATAATATCACGGCCATAAGGTGACTTCCCAAAGATATTACGAAAGTAAAAATCATAAACAAAATCATCGGGCGCATCTTCATAAGAACGCATCTCTTCCATAATGACACCCTTTTCAATTGTGATGTCTTCTTTACGAAAAAGAGGACGAAATAACATATCGGAAAGAATATCAAAAGCAAGTTCAGCTTGGTCTTTGATTGCCACTACATAATACTGAGTGTATTCCCGCCCAGTGGAACCATTCAAAATTCCACCGACTCGTTCAATCGACTCGGCAATTTCTTTACTCGTTCTACGCTCTGTATCTTTAAAGAGCATGTGCTCTAAAAAGTGAAAGTATCCGTGTTCAGAATTAGTTTCGGCAAGACTGCCTTGTTTCAAAAAAACACCCACCCCCATTGAGGATGCGTGTTTCATAGGTTGGAAGAGAACCGTTAACCCATTGGGTAAAACAGTTCGTTTGCACTCGATGACGGATGCCATTGGTTTTACTCCCCCCAAACAGTCGTTTGGGGACTGTTTAGTTGTCTAAAAGAACATCCTTACGGGAAAGGTCGATTTTTCCCATTTTATCAACGGAAATCACCTTAACTTGGATTTTGTCCCCTTCAGAAACAATATCACGAACCGATTGCACTCGTTTCACATCTAGTTTAGAGATGTGGCAAAGGCCCTCTTTTCCTGGAAGAATTTCTACAAAAGCACCAAAGTCAGCAATTCGTTTAATGACACCGTCGTAGATTTTACCTACTTCGATTTCTTCAAAGATCCCATCGATCATGGCGATGGCTTTTGCTTTAGACTCTTCACTTGGAGAAGCAATGGTTACTTTACCTGTGTCATCCACAGAAATTTCAGAACCAGATTGTTCAATGATCGCACGGATCATTTTACCACCCGGGCCAATGAGCTCGCCAATGCGATCTTTTGGAATTTGTTTTTGAGTGATGCGTGGAGCATTGAGGCTCAAATTACCTTTCACAGAAGAAATGGCTTTGTTCATTTCACCAAGGATGTGGTCACGACCCACTTCTGCTTGTTCGATGGCTTTTTGTAAAACTTCCAAACCAAGTCCATTGACTTTTAAATCCATTTGGAAGGCAGTGATCCCTTTTTTGGTTCCTGCGAGTTTGAAATCCATATCTCCAAAATGATCTTCAATTCCTGCGATATCAGAAAGTACCGCAAAACGGCCTTTTTCATCACTAAATAGTCCCATCGCAATTCCGGAAACTGGACCAGAAATCGGAACTCCCCCAGCCATAAGAGCCAAGGTTCCCGAACAAACAGAGGCCATTGAAGAAGATCCATTGGATTCTAAAATTTCAGAAACAAGCCTGATCACGTAAGGGAAGTCAGTTTGCGTCGGAAGGACTTTTTTAATCGCACGTTCTGCGAGGTTTCCGTGACCAATTTCACGTCTACCAGGACCTGAGTTACGACGCACTTCCCCAACAGAAAAAGCTGGGAAATTATAGTGCAACATAAAGTTCTTCTCTTTCGAACCTTCCAAAGTTTCGTACCTTTGGTTGTCAGAAGTAGTTCCAAGAGTCATCACCCCAAGGGACTGCGTTTGTCCTCTGGTAAAAACTGCCGATCCATGAGGTCCTGGAAGCACATCAATCTCACAAGAAATTTGACGAATTTCGTTGGTTTTACGACCGTCAAAACGAATTCCTTCGCCAAGCACTAGTTCGCGGACCACTTCATATTCTAATTCATGTAGGAAATGTTTGATATCTTTCGATTTGTCTTCTGGAGCGAGTAGAGTTTTAAAATGTTCTACTGTTTCTTTGTTAATGGCTTTGATGTCATCGTTACGTTTTGCTTTGTCAGCATTTTTGTTAGCAGCAGTTAAACGGTCAAACGCGAACTCACGAATTTTTGCGTGAAGCTCCTTGTCAGGAGCTTTTAAAACTACTTCCTTTTTTACGGTTCCGTTTTTCTTAGCTAATTCTTCTTGCATTGCAACAGCAACTTTCAGTTGTTCTTGTGCAAAACGTAGAGCCGCCATCATATCTTCTTTGGAGATTTCATTTGCTTCCCCTTCGATCATAACGATGGCATCTTTAGTTCCCGCAACTACCAAATCCAAATCAGATTTTGTAATTTCTTCGTTCGTTGGATTGAGAACAAATTCTCCACCAATACGACCGATACGAGCACCAGCGATAGGGCCTGCAAAAGGAATGGAAGAAACAGAAAGAGCCGCCGAAGCTGCGTTAATCGCATGGCCTTGGACAGATACTTGTTTGTCTGCAGATAATACTTGAACAAGAAGTTGTACTTCTGAGAAGTATCCTTCCGGGAACATTGGGCGAATGGGACGATCCAGAATCCTAGAAAGTAATACTTCGTGTTCTGCTGGTTTTGCTTCACGTTTGAAGTAACCACCAGGAAAACGACCTACAGAGTAGGCTTTCTCTGTGTATTCGCAAGTAAGTGGGAAAAAATCTTGTCCTTCTTTTGGTTCGTCAGCGGCACAAACTGTGGCGAGGAGAACCAAATTTCCGGTTTTGTATACAACCGACCCGTGAGCTTGTTTCGCCCACTTGCCGGTCTCAATGGTGATAGAGTCTCTACCCCAAGAACCAGTGAACTCTGTAGCCATAGGAATTACTTCCTAAGGCCGAGTTTTTCAATCAGCTTTTTATAACTTTCTACGTTGGACTTTTTAAGGTATTCCAACAAACTCTTTCTCTGGTTCACCATTGCGATTAGACCGCGGCGAGAGTGAAAGTCCTTCTTGTTCGCTTTGAAGTGTTCAGTAAGGTCTTTGATTCGAGAGTCGAGAAGAGCGATTTGTACTTCTGCAGAACCTGTGTCGTTTGGTTTGCTACCGAATGTAGCAATGATCTGCTGTTTTTGTTCTTTTGTGATCATACTAGTGTCCAGATTTTAAGAAGGACTCATTTAGAAAACATAATTTTTGCAGAAGGGTCAAAAAATACTTTTCTGTAACGGTAGGGAATGTGGTCCGGTTTCCCTTCGTAATCGCACCAAGCAAGGATTGTTTCTTCATCTGCATCCACAATAAAAAATCCGTTTTCAGCCGGTTTTGGGAGTTTGTCCCAAAGGTATCCCCCGTGGATGACGGCCTTTTTTTCAGTTTCCTCTGCGATGCGGGTTGGAAGCGGAAAAATTTCTTTCCAAGGAAGGAGATCCTTCGGTGAAATCTGATCCAAGGCTTTTGCGCGTGCTAAGTCGTAGGTACCGATAGACTCCCGCACAAGTCTTTGCAGAGACAATGGAATTCCCCATTTCTCGGAAAGGTCGAGGATGATTTTACGAATATAGGTTCCAGAACTAACGTGAATCCGAAAGGAAAATCCAAACTCAGTTTTTTCGATGTCTGTTACTTTATAGATCACAATCGGTCTTTCTTTTTCTTCCACCGCCGAACCTTCCCGGACTAAATCCGATTGGCGCTTTCCCCCCACTTTCAAGGCGGAAATTTTAGGCGCTTTTTGAGAAGTGAGCCGTGTAAGATGATTTAACTCCTCCTGTAATCGTAACAAAGGAAAATCGGATTCAAAACGGGGAATGGCATTTTCTCTTTCATCTACTTCCACTACTCCATCTGGATCCCCAGAATCAGTTTTTAATCCTACAGTTACTTCCGCAAAATAAGACTTATCTTTTCCAAGAAACACTTGGGAAAAAGCAGTGTAGTCTCCGCAAGGCAAAATGAGTAGGCCTTCTGCAAACCGATCAAGAGTACCGGTATGTCCCACTGATTTTTGACCTAAGATTCTTTTGGTTTTTAAAACCAAATCGGAGCTTGTGATCCCAGGTGGTTTGTAGACAAATAAAAATCCCGAATGGTATGGTTTAGACATAGGAAAAAGGTCACCTAATCAAAGCAAGTTGCAAGAAGTGTAAAAACACTCACAGGAAGAAAAAATTTCCTTAGTTCTGGACTTTTACTCTCCTTCCTTAAAATCACTAGCGACTTTCGTTTAGGTTGGAGAATCTGAATCTATATCGGAATCATCGTTTGGTTCTTCCGATTCGGATTCCTCTGGATGTAGTTCTTCAAAAAGAGTTTTCGGAGCCGATTCATCAATCAGACGATTCACTTCCAAACTTTTGATATAATTATTATCCCAGACAAACGTAAATTTGGGGTTCGTATGAAGGTGAAGATTTTTCCCAACAAGGGAAGAAAGAAAACCGGCACAAGAAACAAGTCCTTGTGTGAGTTTTTTTCTTTCATTGTTATTACAGAGCGCTGTGAAGTAAACTTTCGCAAACTTTAGATCTTCACTGATCTCAATCCGATGGAAACTCGGCAAAAAGACTCTTGGGTCTTTTACCTTGCCTTCCAAAATGGCCGTAGAGATAAGGCGAATGATCTCCGATTCGAGTTTTTTCATTCGAATAGGATTCATTTAGGCCGCCTACAGTTTACGAGCAATTTCGCGAATCTCGTATGCTTCGATTTCGTCACCTACCGAGAAGTCATTGAAACCATCGAGTAAGATACCACATTCAAAACCAGTGAGAACATCAGCCACATCGTCTTTCATACGTTTGAGGTTTTTGATTTTCCCTTCCCAAGTGATCTCACCTGTTTCGCTGGAAACCACACGAACGTAAGCTTGTTTAGTGACCTTACCAGATTTCACCATACAACCGGCAATGTTACCCACTTTGGAAATTTTGAATACATCTCTGATTTCAACTTTACCAATGATGTTTTCTACTTTTTCCGGTTCGAGCATTCCTTCCATCGAAGCTTTTACTTCATTCACCACATCGTAAATAATACTGTAGTATTTGATTTCGACTTTTTCTTTTTCAGCAAGCGAAACCGTTTTTGGGTTCGCACGAGTGTGGAAACCAATCACGATCGCATTAGATGCCGAAGCCAAAATGATATCGGAATCAACTATGGCACCTGTTCCCGCATGGATTACATTGAGGCGAACATCCGCTGTAGAAAGTTTTTCGAGTGCTTCTTTCACCGCTTCCGTAGATCCACGAACGTCTGCTTTGATAATGACTTTGAGTTCTTTCAGAGCACCTTGTTTGATGATCTCGCTCATATTGTCGAGTGTGACACGAGTGGCCGCGTTTTTCGATTGGCCGAGTCTTTCATAATCTTGACGGCTATGAGAGATCGTTCGTGCTTCTTTATCATCAATCACCACATCAAATGGAGCACCTGCATCAGGAACACCATCGAGACCCGTAACAAGTGCCGGGAAGGATGGACCCGCTTCTTTGATGGAACGACCAAGGTCGTCATACATCGCACGAACACGTCCCGCATGCACACCGGCAACAAAGGCATCACCCACACGTAGGGTTCCGTTTTGGATGAGAACTGTAGCAACAGCACCACGACCTGGATCGAGTTTTGCTTCCACAATGGTTCCTTTTGCTTTTCGTTTCGGATTGGCTTTGTGATCTAGGAGTTCCGCTTGGATGATTAACATCTCAAGGAGTTTATCGATACCAATATTATTCTTAGCGGATATATCACAGAAGATGGTAGTACCACCCCAATCTTCTGGTTGTAATCCGTAGTTAGAAAGTTCTTGTCTTACCTTTTCTGGGTTTGCTGCTGGTAAATCAATTTTGTTAACGGCAACAATGATAGGAACTTCTGCTTCTTTAGCATGATTAATCGCTTCAATGGTTTGAGGCATGACCCCATCATCAGCAGCAACCACTAACACGACGATATCGGTAACAGAAGCACCGCGTGCTCTCATCGAAGTGAAAGCTTCGTGACCTGGCGTATCGAGGAAGGCAATTTTTCCGCGTTCCGTCTCTACTTGGTAGGCACCAATGTGCTGAGTGATCCCGCCGGATTCCCCTTCTGCGACCCTGGAAGACCGAATGGTATCCAAAAGTTTGGTTTTACCATGATCCACGTGACCCATGATCGTCACAACAGGAGGACGAGTGATATAGTCTGCTGGATCATCTTTTTCTTCTTCGATGACCGTTTCGTCGTATAGAGAAACGATCTTTACCTTACAGCCGTAATCATCGGCAAGAATGGATGCAGTTTCAGCATCGATCACATTATTGATGGTGACCATCATACCCATTTTCATGAGTTTACTGATGACTTCTCCTGGTTTTAAATTCAGTTTTTTGGCGATCTCTCCCACTTGGATGTTTTCCAAAATGGAGATTTCTTTGGGGACAGCCGCAAGAGCGGCAGCCTGCGCCTTTTGTTTGCGAAAAGATTGTTTGAAAAACTTTGTGTTTTCGTTCTCTTCTCTTCCGCCTTTTTCTTTATCAAATACTTTCTTTTTGGCACCGCTGGCACCACCAGCACCAGGAGGTCCACCGGGAGCACCAAACGGAGCATCCCCTGGAGGTCTTCCTGCACCACCTGGTCCGCCTTGGCCTATAGGTCTTGCTCCACGATTTCCTTGGTAGCCACCAGGGCCACCTTGTCCTGGGCCGCGATTTCCTTGGTAACCGCCACCGCCTTGTCCTGGGCCGCGATTTCCTTGGTAACCGCCACCACCTTGTCCTGGACCACGATTTCCTTGGTAACCGCCACCACCTTGTCCTGGGCCACGATTTCCTTGGTAACCGCCACCGCCTTGTCCTGGACCACGATTTCCTTGGTAGCCGCCACCGCCTTGTCCTGGGCCACGATTTCCTTGGTAACCGCCACCACCTTGTCCATCCGATCTTTGGGGACGTGGAGTGGTCGGACGCGAAACGATTGGGTTACGATCTTCTTTTCTAAAATAACCTTGGTTCCCTCCTCCTTGTTGGCCACCTTGGCCACCACCAGAACGGTAGTTAGGAGAAGAAGTATCACCGGAAAGGATGGATTCAGGTTTACGATCCATTGGAGGTCTTTCACGTTCCGGTTGTGGTTCCGGCTTTCTTTCTGGCCGGGACACAATGGGTGATGCTTGGGAAGGAGCTTGCGGACCGGAACCGAGTCCCTGTCTTTTGGCTTCCTCACGAATGAGTTCATTCAAATCCTTCTTTTTTTCCGGAGCAGCGGAAGGGGTAGAAGAAATCGGCTTTGCCGGTTCTACGCCTTGCGTGCTAGGGCTGGATTCTTTTTTCTCATCTGCAGGTGCCGATTTTTTCTTGATGACAAGCTTTTTCTTGGTTTTGTCACCACTGGCTCCCTGCTGGAGGGTTTCTTTAATCGATTTTTGCTCTTCCATATTATGCCTTAAAACTTAACCCTCTTCTACCCATTCGATAGATTCACGAAGCAGACGTAAAATTTGCTCTGCCGTCGTTTTCCCGATTCCGGAAATTTTCGAAAGTTCCTCTTGGCTGAACTCGAGAAGGGTTTCCACGTTTTTGATCCCGCCAGCTTCGAGAAGGCCGACGATCCTTGGGGTAAGACCTGGAACTTCAGAAAGTGGAGTGAATCCAGAGTCTTCCCCTTCTTCCGAACCACCATCATATTGGTCTTCTGATTCTTCCATTGCTTCTTGTTGGGCATTGAAGAGTCGATCCAGTTTTTCACGAGCTTCTGGTGAAGCCAGTTCCTGGTTGTATTGTGATACAGTTTTGATGTCGATTTTGAAACCAGAAAGTTGGGATACGAGTTTTACGTTGGATCCGTTGATTCCGATCGCAAGAGAGAGAGATTCATCAGGAACGATGACAAGAGCATCTCCTCTTTTTCTATCCACATGTACTTCCACTGGTTTTGCCGGTGAAATGGCGTTGGCAATGAATACACTTGGTTCGTCTGAGTGAAGGACAATGTCGATTCTTTCGTTTCCAAGTTCGCGAACGATGGCTTGGATTCGAACCCCTTTCATTCCCACACAGGCTCCCACAGGATCCACGTCAGACTTACTAGTGGTAACAACCACCTTAGTTCTGTAAGATGGAATTCGTGCAACATCTCTGATTTCCACAATGCCATCATACACTTCGGGAATTTCCATTTCGAAGAGTTTTTTGACAAAGTCACCAGAAGCACGAGAAAGTGTGATGACAGGCATTGGTTCGCGGGGGCGAAGTTCCACCCTTGAAATGATAGCTTTCAGACGATCGCCTTGGCGGTATTTTTCCCCAGGGTTTTGGTCTTTTTTAAGCATGATCCCTTCTACCTTACCTAGGTCGATGGACATGATGTCTTTTTTCCAACGTTGGAAATATCCGTGGGTGAGTTCCCCTTCTTTGGATTTATACTCTTGGTAGAGTAATTCCTTTTCCATATCGCGAAGGCGCTGGAACACCATCTGTTTCGCTTGGCTGGAAAGAACCCGAGAAAGGTCTTGTGGTTTTTCAAACACTCTCATTTGGGTTCCCACTTCTGCTTTTGGGTCCAATTTTTGTGCATCTTCAAGAGAGATCTCGAGAGGGTTTGTTGTTTTTTCTGCTACCACATCACGTAATACGGAAATGATAATTTCGTTTTTGTTGTCGGATCCAAAGTCTACTTGGCAACGATCATCTGTTTCTGCTTCCAAACCGACCTTTTTGCGATAGGCGGCAAGAAGTGAGTCCCGGATGACACCGAGTACGAGTTCTCTATCAAGAGATTTGTCCTGACAGAATTGTTGGATGGCTTCGAATAGCCCAGTTTCTTTCGTTGCTTGTTTTGTCGCCATAGTCTTAAATTTCTAAATACAAATTTCCCTTTCGTATTTCTGCGATGGGCATTAGTACCGATTTTTGGTTCTTTTTGTGTCGAGTTTTACGATCGTAAAGCGTAAGCTCAACAGAATCCCCCGAAACCGGTCCCAAACGATACAATCGTTTGTCCCATTTCCCTGTTTCCAGCGGCACTTCTAGTTTCACTAAAAGTCCTTGGAAACGACTTAAATCCTCCGGCAGTCGTAAAACACGTTCTGCTCCCGCGGAGGAGACTTGGAGAGTGAAATCAAATTCCTCTCCCCATAAATCCAGCTCCTCTTTGAGTCTCCTAGACACAGTCTCACAGTCTTCCAAACTAGCAGAGCCAGTTTTGTCTGTAAGATGATCAAGTTCTATCTCAATGAGGGCGTGGTTTTTCCGATTCTGTACTTGGAGCGAAAAAAGCGCTAGAGGTGGAGCGAGAACACGTAAAATAAGTTCTCTGATGTTTTCCTCGGTATATACCAAACCATTTCCAAAAGATTCCCATAGGAATCCGTATAAGAGACCCAGCTCATGCTAAAATTTAGCACGTCTCTAGACAAGCTAGGAAAAGCGAGTTGTCCTGTAAATAAAAAATTAGGGAATGGATGTTGCACCATGCGAACTCTTTATCTCCTTCTCACCTTATTCGTTTCCACTTCCTGCCTTAGGTTTCGCGTCGAAAACCTAAAAGAAGAAATTCTCTTTCGTATCCCTCTTGGTGGAACCAACGAAAGTTTTGAAGGGGTTGTGGTAAACCAAGTACTAACCAACGTTCCGTTGACCATTCCCAATTCTTCCAATATTAGCGCACTGGCTGACAATAAACAAGCCGTAATCAAACTTTTTGACAGAAACGGTAGGCTCGATGCCACACTCGGAAACCCCGATTTTAAATCCATTTCAGGAATTCCGCACTATCCTTTCCGTTTTGGTGGGATCGGCATTGTCGCTATGAATGAAGACGGCGACCTGATTGTCCAAAACCGAATTTCTACCAAAGGTATGGAACTACCCCAAGGACAAGAAAACTTATACAAAACCTATAGTGGTGCGTTTTCGACCCAAGGAACAACGGTGTTACCTTCCTTCCTTGTACAAATATCGCAGAAAGGTGTCGTGAAATTTATGTTAGGGGCCTCTGGAAAAAATTCAGAGCCTTTCCGTTACATCGAATACATTTTACCAGGAGAGGGAGACAAATTATTTGTTTACCACCGGATTGCAGAGGAAATGCGACTTTCCTATTTTGAAGAAGGGGAACTGAAAGGAAACCTAAAAGAATCAGGACTAGATGTATTTGCCAGTGGTGATGCCAAAGAATATGATATTACTCTCGATAAACTCCTTCCTCATCCAGAAGGAGAATATGTCCTCGGATCTTTTAGTTATTATTCCAAAAAAGACAAACGGTTTAAGTTCCGTAGGATCTTTCGATTTGTTTTTGATTCCAAAAGTTCGCAAGTTTTAAAAGAAATCCAAGACCCTTCGGAGATTTTATTTTCCATTCGTAACAACGGTGAGTTTTATATTTGGGAAACCGAAGATGGTGGGAATGCAGCAAGACTCCAAGTTCATGACAAAGAGGGAAACCATATCAACAACAAAAGGATTCCTTTTTCCAGTCCCCGCGGACAATGGAGAGAAACCTACACAGATGCTTTTGATAATATCTATTCAGTTCGCATCCGCCAAGGTGCTTTAGAAGTCTATCGCTGGATATAAATGAAATATAACCCCTTATTCACAAACAAAGAATCCAAAGCAATTGATTCTCTTGCCATAAAAGAACTTGGGTTTCAGGAAGAAACTCTTATGGGGATGGCGGCCCTTTCTGTTTTCCATGCCAATGAAGATCTTTGGAAAACAGCTGAATCCATTTGGATTCTCTGCGGCACTGGTGGGAATGGTGGAGACGGCTATTCCTTAGCCTACATTTTACACCAAGAAGGATACAATGTCCGATGTTTTTCCACTGCACCAAACAAATCCGAGGCGGGAAAGTTTTATGAATCTTTAGTAACTTCCGTTTTAGGTGCCGTCGGCAATGTAGAAGATTTTTATAAAGAATGGGAAGAGGCAAAAGAAGATTCTATTTTACTTGTCGATGCCATTCTTGGAACAGGATTTCAAGGGAATCTCTCGGAAGAACTTGCGGATCTTATCGAAACCATCAATGATTCTGATGTCTTTTTTTATCGTTTGTCACTCGACACAGCTAGTGGTTGGAATCCATACAATCTAGGAAAAAAAGAAGAAACCAATGTTTTTGTTTATGCTGATTCGATTGAAGAACTTGGGACGAGGAAATGGGAAAACGTAGGATTCATTTATGAAAAAGATTCCGTCATTCCTAGATACTATGAAGCCATTGGATTTCCCATCCGCACTCATCTAAGTAATGTTACCTTTTCCAATCGTTATTATTTAGAAGCTGATCCAGAAACGGCCATCCAAACCCTAAAAAGAAAAAATAAAGATCATAAATATAGCGCAGGTTCTGCTTTATTTTATGGGGGTTCCGATGGAATGGAAGGAGCCATCCTCCTTTCAGAACAGGCCTTCTCTAGACTCGGCGGAGGGATTAGTAAAATTTTCTCCCCATCTTTAAAAATCAGTTCCTTGGTTTTAAAAGAAGATCTTTCCAAAATGACAAAAACTAGTTCTCTTGCCGAAACTTTTGAAGATCCGTTTTTAAAAAAAACAAAGACCATTGTTGTGGGTCCAGGCCTTACCCAATACCCAAATGATCTAAGTGGATGGAGTGTTCCGGAGGACTTACGTTTGGTTTTAGATGCTGGTGCCATTCCCACAAAAGGAAGTCCCCTTCCTAAGGGAAACCAAATCCTACTCACACCTCACGTGGGAGAACTGAACCGAATGACGGGAAAAACTCATCACTCTGTACAGGCCGCCTACGATACCTTAATCGACTACTGCTCCGGGAACTATGTTTATGTGCTACTCAAATCCTTCGTAAGTTTACTTGTTTGCCCTGATGGTTCTTCATATGTTTGGGAATCACCCAATCCGAAACTTGCCACAATGGGTACGGGAGATTTATTATCAGGAATTTTAGCACGTTATTTAAGTTTGGATTTAACCATTCCAGAATCTGTACACATGGCATTATCCTTTTTAGACCATTCCAAACAATTGGAAGAACCCTATCCTTCTGCCCACCAAATCCTAAAATCACTTGTGGAGTTAGTGTGATGGGAAAAGGATACCATTCTCGTTCGCCCGAAGAATTTCGCGATTACCTAAAACAGATCGGTGATAAAAATAAAAAAACAAGATGGAGACAAATTGTCCTTCTTATCGATTTGGTTTTAGTAGTACTCATTTTTTATATCGGGTTTCGAGCATTAAATCCAGGAAGTTTCCAAAACAGAACTCAGTCCGACAAACAGATAGTAGACGGATACCCTACTTATTTAAGTTTATCCCGCGAAGAAGATGAAAAGTTCCAAGGTTATTTTTTATTTATAGAAAATAATACAAAAAATCCACTTCAGGTTCCAAACACGAAGTGGAAGTCCGAGTTTCGAATCAAAACAAGACAAGGGGTTTTATGTTTCCAAGAGGATATCCGTTGGGAAAGTAGAAACATCCCCCCTAATGCCAATGGATTTTTATACCATTCGGTTTCGAAAGAAAAATGGAAGTCCTTAGTTGCAGATTGCCGGAAGGAAATTTTTGATGAAGAAGCCTCTATCTTTCGGTCTAAGTTTCGTTCTCTGGATTTAGGATTTTATTCTCAAGTGCTCATTCACTCTGAGGACAGAACGTACACTTTTCAAATCAAACAAAAACCTTATCAATAACTGTAACACCTAACAAGACTGAGTAACCAATTTGTAATACTCTCTTTCCACTTGTCAGGTTGACAAGAAACAATTCACCAGTTGATATCGACCGATGAATCGACTTATCCGCACTTGTATTTGTATTGTTTTTGTAACATTTCATTTTATTCATTGTTTCAATGAAAAAGACGAAGATAAAACTTCAGAAAGACGAGGAGAATCCTTTCTCAATTGTTATTTAGTAAAAACTAGAGAGACTCCTGAAAAATCAGACGAATCCATTTTTCAGGAATGTATTCCTTGTTATGCAAAAATTTGTAATATGCCACATCTATTGTAGTTTTATTGAATTCGTCTATCCAAACTGTTTTTTCATTCGAATAGTGGAAAACTGTTTTCAATATGGTCTTCCTTGTGAAATAAAAATTGCAGGTGGGAACTATATTCCAAGGTGCTTTTGCTGTCAGTTTATCTATCACCAAAACATAACAGTTATAGGTTAAATCGAATGGGTGCGCCAAAACCATGAACTTCAAATAATCTTGGATAAATTTTTTGGCTGATTATTCGAATGGCCCAATAATAACAGGGGGAAATTATTAGGCATCTCCGCAAACAAGTATTGTTCTAAGTTCCATATCTATTTTAGACAATTGTTATTAGTTCTCCACTGTCACTGCAGGATATTCCTCTAAATAACTTTCGCCATTTGCTCCGTAATAGATCACTTTTCGGTAAATGAAATCAACATCATACCCAATCACTCCAGCTTCCCAGGCTGCCTTTAGAAATTCAGGAAATGTACTTTTGCCCTCTTGGTCGGCGCGGAGTGCCTTGATTAAAGCTTCGCGTTGAAACTTCGGGATCACATGGACTCCACTGACAAGTGGAGTTCCTTGTTGGACCACAGAACCTTCATTCATTTGGTAGACGGCTTGGCAAGAAGGTAGATACCAACGATTCATAATGACACCGGCTTCTCTTAGAACTTCTGCCAAGGTAGGAAACCCTCCCACTTTCGGACGAACGGACATCGCCAATTTTTGGGCTTCGGTTAGTTTTGTTGTTAGGTTGACCATTTGGTACTCCTCATTCAATGGGGTTTAAGTTTAGTTTGTTTAATGTTGTTAGTTTGATAAGAGTCTTTCTGAGTTGGTTTTTCTCTTTTTCCGAGAGAAAAGAAAAAAAATGGGAATCGTTTTCATCGGCAATCTCAGCAAGTTTAGGAACAAGCCTCACTCCTTCTTTGGTAAGTTTGATTTCTTGGTAACGACGGTCTTTGTTCATTTCTTCGCGACTCACAAGTCCCTTATGTAAAAGTCTATCAATGAGTTTGGAAACGGCTCCTCGACTGAGTCCAGTCGTCTCTGCAATGACACTCGGAGCGGTATTTGATTTGTAAGAATACATTTCCCTAAGGATCACCCATTCGGCAACTGTTACATCCAAGGAAGCAAGTTTCCCGGAAAAAGAATGGGAAACAGCATTGGAAACTACTCTTAAATGGTATCCCAGGTGAGATTTTAAGTGGCTTGGCTCTACATCTAACTTTTTGGGCATAGAATGACAATAGTTTCCTAGTAAACTATTGTCAAGGAAATTAAATACGGAAAAACGATTTATACCCGCAAGAGGGATACGGCGGTCCCGTCTGCAAAAGGCAGGCGGGAGCGAATGCGCACCCCAAAGTAACCCGGTCCCGCATTAAGAAAAGAACGCAAAGCATGTGTCAGGTTCTAAAGATTCGTTTTATATTTGGGACTTGCCAGGGTGTTTAATTACGGATTTGGTTTGTTAGTTGGATTTGATTTTTTTGATTAGAAAATTTTGGTTCCCCAGGAGGGAATCGACCTCGCCGCTGCCAACACTTCCTGTGGTGGCTACGCTTTGAGGCACGGCTTTGTTCGTCGCCTCCCATCCGGGTCGGCTTGCCCAAACCATTGCTCCCTATGGGTCGCAACACTTTGGCTCACAAAACTGTTCGATCCCCGACTTTCTTTTGTTAGTTGTATTTAGTTTTAGAAAATTGACCTGGTGCCCCAGGAGGGAATCGAACCCCCACTGTCGGTTCCGAAGACCGATGTTCTATCCGTTGAACTACCAGGGCATGGTGATGGATGTATTGTCAGGATAGGCGGGGGCTGTCTTCGGGCAAATGATTTTTTGGAGGAGAGAGACTTGTGCGGATGATGTATACGGAAAGGAGGATGGTCCATCCAATGAGAAAAAACCGAAGGAAAAGAAAGATATAGTAAATGGGTTTGGATTCCCCTGGAACAATAAAAATAGTTAAATCATTGGCAGTGACAATCTGCGAGCCGGGGATTTTTTTTCGAATCGAGTCGAATGCCTTACGAAAATCACCCAATCTTTCGGAAGGATCTAAATGGAAGTCATTGGTATAACGCAAAGAACCTTCATCCCCAAAGGCATAAAAATGAGATTCCCAACCTAAAAATCCAAATTCTGCGGGAAGAGAACCGGGAGGATTTTTCACAAAAAAATAAATAGTGCCGCCATCAAAAGGAAAAGAAGGTATTTGGCCTTCAAGCCTTAGTTTATCCCGGCTAAACCCATCTTCATAAAAATCGGACCAGTCTCCCCACTGGTAAATTGTTTTCTCCTCTTCTTTCCAAAGAAATCCTCCGAGACTCGGGAAAGATTCCAAAGATTCCTCTAGAGCCTCTCGATTTTTGTTTTTCCATTGCAGATCGGTTTTTGTAAGACTAAGGGTGCGTAAGTTGTTTTTTAGACGGATTCTTAACTTTCGAATTTCTGCGGTATTTGCTTCATGGATGCGCTTTTGGATCTCGGTTTCTTCTTTCCGAAAGGGATTTGCAAAAACAGTTTCTGATAAAGAATAAATGAATTCGGTAATGGGCAAAGAAGAATCTAACTTTGGTTGCGCATAGGTAGTTTCTGCACCAAAAAGAATTAGAAATAAAACGACAGAAAAATAGATTCTCATCTCTTTACCTATCGGCCAAATTGGGTAGAATGATAAACTGTCCCATCTGCGATGCGCATAAAAATGAATCTCAAATAGTCTACCAAAACCAAAATTGGATACTCAGAAAAGCAGAACAAAACTTAGAAGGGTATTTATATATGGAACACCGCAACCACGTGGATTCCTGGTTTGGATTGTCTCTTTCAGAGTTTGAAAATTACGGTCGTGCCCTACACAAAGCTACAGAAATGATAAAAGAATTGAATCCAGAAAAAATGTACATTGTTGCCATTGCCGAAAGAGTTCCTCATTTGCACGTGCATCTAATTCCTCGGTATGAAAACCAAGACAAAGGTTTGGAACATATCGCAAAAGCTACGGGACCTGGATTTCCAAAACCCATGTAGTCAAAATAAAATAAAAAAATGGTAGGTTTTTTAAAAAACTTACCTATAACTTTTCTCTGTGGTTTTAGATAGACATCCTTCCAACCAAATTCCCAAATATTCGGCAAGTGACCTGACGGATCTACAAGAAAGGTTCTTTTTATTACAACGCGAAAGTTTCAAACAAAAAATAGCTCATATATTTTTGTTAGAGGGATTTTCCTCTACCGGAAAAGGCTCCATCTTACAGTCATTAACGATTCGTTTAGATCCACGGAAATTTAAAGTTTATTCACCGTATGTTCATTTATCCGAAGACAGAGGTTATCCTTTTCTTTGGAATTTCTGGCGTGTGGTTCCTCGTTACGGAGAGTTTTTGTTTTATCTAAATACTTACTATAGTCGCCTAGCCTTTCTTCGGTCCGAGAAAAAAATCAGCCAATCAGAATATGACCACAGGCTTCTCTCCATTTTAAATACAGAAAGAATCTTATCGAAAGACAAAATCATCGTTCATAAGTTCTTTTTACACATTTCGAAAAAAGACCAGAAAAAACGTTTGGAAGATTCTAAAAAAAAGAAAAAGGGATGGGAACTCTCTGCTTTTGACAAAGACCAAGGAAAACATTACAATCGTTACTTTGAGATTTTTGATTCTATTTTGAGTTCTTCCCGAACCATTGATTCACCTTGGCAAATCATCACCAGTGATAAAAAAGAAGATACAAAGCTTCTGGTATTCGAATCCATTTTGGAAAGATTAGAGAGAGTTTTGCAATATGATTCCCGAACCGCCTTACAATCGATCAATCATGGTATGGAGCTTATCCCATGAAATCAAGTTCTTCCGTTAGCCGCATCTTACATTTAGACCAATTGAATCAGGAAAAGAAACTTCCACCTGACGAATATCAAATGAAGATGAAAATCTTAAAAAATCGAATTAGAGACCTAACCTTTCTTTCCAAAGAAAAAGAAAGGCCTATTTTATTTGTGTTCGAAGGATGGGACGCAGCAGGTAAAGGTGGGGCCATTCGCAGACTCACACAAGAAATCGATCCAAGATTATTCGAAGTTCATAATATTTCCGCACCCAACGCAGAAGAAATCCAACACCATTACCTTTGGAGGTTTTGGAATCGAATTCCTAAAAAAGGGCATATAGGCATATTTGATCGTTCCTATTACGGTCGTGTACTTGTCGAACGAGTGGAGGGATTTGCTACCGAAACAGAATGGTCACGGGCCTATGAGGAAATCGCATTATTTGAAGAACAATTGATAAGTTTTGGTACTATTGTCATTAAGTTTTGGCTCCATATTGATTCCAACGAACAACTGTTACGGTTTGAATCCAGAAAAAACGATCCTCTCAAACGATGGAAACTGACCGAGGAAGATTGGCGTAATCGGGAAAAATGGCCTCTTTACGAAGAAGCAGCAAACCAAATGTTCCAAAAAACCGACTCCCCGAAAGCTCCTTGGTTTTTAATTCCAGCCAATGATAAATATTTTGCAAGAACCAAAGTCTTAGAAACGGTCGTAGCCAAATTACAAGAGGAACTCAGCTAAATTGCAGCTTTAGGGTCTTTCTTTTTGGGGTCCGCATTCGCTCCCGTCCTTTGGACTAGGCCCGTCGTATCCTTCTCTCTTGGGGGGATGGATTGTTTTATCAACAACTGATCTCTAGAGAAGGCTTTTTGTTCTGAAAGAGATATCGAAGAAGACTTATTTGATTTAGAAACTTAAACTATACTTGATAACAAATTGCTCCAAATTTTCAGAAAGGACCTTCTCCTCCAAACCTCTTTGCATTTGCCATACATCCGTAATAAAATACAATTAGGCTAAATTTTTTATCATCATATACTTGCGAGCTTTGCTCACCTTTTGTGTCGACAAAGAGTGGTGCCAACAGGGATTTACATTCGTTTTCCATAACATCCCTAGACCGGCCGCAGTAAATCCCAAAGAATACAATACTTAGAATTACTATTTTATTTATTATGTTCACGGTAAGTAGCCTAAGTAAATAAAGAGCCATTAGCTGTGGATTGTAATCGTTCGAAGAAAAACTAGAGAAAATTGAAGAGTCTAGCATATTAGTATTTGCGCTATAGGCAAATGTTCCTGCTCGCAGGTCCGCTTCACTCACCCGAAATGCAAAGTTCTCCTTGGCCTAGGTTTTGTTTATCACCCATGCATGCACTTTTTGGATTACAATAAAGCAAATTTGTCGTTATTATATTTTGAGCAGATTCTTCGGCAGTTCTTCCGCACTGGACACTGTATAATGCATCATAACAAAAATGGGCATCTTTATTGGTTACATGACTTTTAAAAAGACCAAGTTCATAGAACGACGATTCTGGGAAAAGAAGAAGAAGGAGAAGATTATTATCTGAGTTTTCTTTATTTTCTCTTTCACCCATTCCACATTGAATTAATTTCAAATTGATAATTTCTCTTTTTTCTTTTAAAAAATCATTTAAATTTTTAACTTTTCCACCATCGAATGAGCAGGAGAAAAACATTAGTATAAGAAAGAAAAATCTTAGATTCATCGATGATTCCTTCTTCCAATTTCATATATCGAATTCATTAGTCCGACATTCTCTATGGTTTTCTCTGTTTCTCTGAATTTTCGATATCTTTGGTAGTATTTAAAAATATCCCAAGGATTATCTTTTATATTAGTTAAAATGTCTCCTCCGAGACGTGAACCAATAGTTAGCCCTGCATAATAACGAATTTCAGACTGAACAAATCCACTCAAAAAATCTTCAGCATCAATTTCAAAGTCATTTTGTTCAAATTTAACATCCTGTTTGGAAAACCAGGCAGAAAAAACTTTAGCTTCGAGGCTTTTCCACCTATCCTTTATATATTCCTTTGCATAATCCTTAAATCGTTCCTCTCTATGACCAATTCCTTTCTCAGCTCCCTCGCGGGCAATGTATTTTACATGCCTTCTGATTGAGAGTCGATCGGAAACCCACATAGTATTTCTAACTGCAGCTTTATTGATACCTGTGGAGATATTCTTACCTATTTTATTTATTCCTTGCCCTCCAAAATCCTTACCCATTGCATGTCCAATAATTCTATTCAACATATGTATGTGCTTATTATTTCCACTTGGATCTACAAAGGCTACCGGATTCCCCTCCACATACATCATCCGGTTCATTCCTTGCTCTTTATCAGGAAATACCATCCCATCGTTACTCACAAATCTGCCTAGAGCCGCATCGTAATACCTGGCCTTGTAATAATACAACCCACTTTCCTGGTCTTCCTCTTGTCCCGTATATTTGAATTTAGTAATGTCTGGTCCATACGAGTCCGTTCGGAATATCTCCCCATACGGTTTATACGTGATATGACTTTTACCACCTCTTTCCCCACCGGCAAGCACATTCCCATGACCATCAGTGATCATAGTAATGCTACCCAAATGGTCTGGGTGGAAAAAATACATTCCTTCCACTCTGGCATTGCCTGTAGAAGTTCCCCCGCCTCCACTGCCACCTTGCCCTGGTTCATCGGCAACAGACTGTGTGTCTGCAGGAATTCCATTCCCAAGTCCCAGTAACCAAATCGGTGTTCCCGACTCTGCTTCCCCACCACCTAGTAACAAAGGAAAACATCCTGAGGTCGTAGTAAAAGAAAACACAACAACAAGAAGTGCCGTTCCATATCTAGGGACCTGCTTTTGGATTTTGTTGGTAAGACTTGGTAGAAGGGAGATTCCAAACAAGTCGAAGGTTGTCATCTCTACATTAACTTCCTCTGCTTGATCCTTTGTCTTATACACCACCCAGAATAAAAATCCAAGCAGGACCACCCAAGGAAGACCTCTATGACCTTCTCTTAACTTTCCATCCATATAGATATTGGTATCTTCCAATGTTTTTATGAAGAGAAATCCCACCCTGTTTTTCCAGTAGGTATCACAATCAATGTTTACATCTTTGCAAAATGGATTCACGAGCCAATCGTTCGATGCCATCTGGTTCAAAAGAATTGCATCCCCTCGGCTATACTGAGCCACCATATCCCCTTCGGCTCCGATCACATAAAGAGTTGGGCGAGTCCCGAACATGGAACCAAGTCTACAACATATCTAACGTTTGGCGATCACTTTTCCCGTGTTCGTCGGGATCAGGCTACTTTGGGGTCCGCATTCACTCCCGTCCTGCGGACCAAGCCCGTCGTATCCTTCTCGCGGGAAGGACGAATTGCTACGAAATGGTTGATGAGATGAAAAAAGATTTTCAGGTTATCAAAAGTCCTATTTCAACAAAGAAATCTCACCAGGAAGGAATATGAATGGCAGAACTCCCTATCAAGTTTTCCGCGATGGGTTCCTAGAATTAGAAAAGGAAGAAACTCAATAATCTAAATTAAGTTAGAGGATTTTGTAAGATGAATACTGTATCTGTACATTTTTTTTGTATATAAGCAATTAACTGTTCATACAACGTAAACATAATTAATGTCGTCATTTCAATCAATTAAGTATATCTATGAAAATAGTTAAGATAAAATCATTTTTAATTTTTAAATTATTTTTAATCCTTTTTCTCATTCAATGTGAAAGTGTCAAAAGATACTCACGTAATCGAATTCACGACACAGCAGACCTTTTTACCATTGGTATCGAAAGGGGGAATATCGGAGCAAATTTTTTTTTCTGGTGCCTAGGGGGAGGTTTAACCATTAGCAGTAGGACAAGCGGGATCGGTATGAGGGATGGACATTTTGGCATCTATGAAATAAATGACAATTCAACCCTGGATATATTCCCCTTAGTCAGAAAAGATTCGCCCGCTAACAAAATTGGGATTTCAAATATATTAATCAATTCCAGTGGTCATAAACAATTACACCCACAAGAGAGAACAAAAGAAAAAGATTACCAAATTGTAAATTTTTTAACCATTTTTCCAATACCACCAATACCCGAATCAAAGAGAAAAGTAGCGTACTGCAACTCTCCTGTAAAAATTGAGGGGTCTCTCGGATTATATTTCGGAGTAAGGTTTGGATTTAATCTTGGTGAATTGCTAGACCTAATCGTCGGATATTCAACTCTAGATATACTTAATGACGACGAGACAGACCAAAACTAAATAAAGTTTAAAATTTACGGTATTTTAAAATACAAACTAAAGCAGCTGTCAGATACTTTACGGAAAAAAATACTACGAAAACAATGCCATCATCGCTTTCTACATCTTTGATATAAAGTTAACCATAACAAACACAAATCTTGTTTTGCCGGATCGTTTATTGCTTTGTCACAATCTGTTAGCGCTGGCATTCCAAAAAAATCAAAACATCCTTCATCACCTTTAGCACAACCACTCAACATGCTATGGAAAATAATTAGCGTAATTAAAAAAACCCCTTACCATTTCATACTAGCAATATACCAACCTCTAATCATACCATTTCCATAACAATCAGGCTCTTTGTTATAACAAGAAACAGCTGCTTCATAAAAATTCCAAATTAAAGCAGTTTTTTTATAGCCTACATCTTCCTCTGTAACTCGACTTTCATTAATTGGCCTAATATTAAAATCCCACATACCTAAAAATGGTTCATTTGTATTTGTGCTAAATTTCGCAGTCTCCCTTTCAGCCATTATACCATTCCAAAGTATTAAATTCTCGCAAGTAGCTTTATCTGCAGATTTTGAGCTACAAGCAACCTGAAGAAATTGTGACAAACTTTTCCTTCGTTCTCCCATACGCGATTGAGCATATGTATGTTTAAACTTAAATAAATAGTGATTAATTTTCCTTATACTTAATGCATTATTAGCCGTCCAACCCAATAAACCATTTTTTCCGATAGTATTATCCATTGTATTTCTTAGCTTAGAGTTATTACTCTTTTGTTGTTGATTCTTGCCGAACCCATATCCCAGTGCGAAACCCTGCTGCATAGATAGTCCTAAATTTTGGGCAGCGACAGCCCCCACTAAACCCCATGCCAGTGGCGTAGATATCTTATTCCCACTCCTATCTGCCCATTTCAACGGATTCCCTTCCACATACATCATCCGATTCATCCCTTGCGCTTTATCTGGAAACACCATACCATCGTTACTCACAAACCTGCCTAGAGCCGCATCGTAATACCTGGCCTTGTAATAATACAACCCGCTTTCCTGGTCTTCTTCTTGTCCCGTATATTTGAATTTAGTAATGTCTGGTCCCTACGAGTCCGTTCTAAATATCTCCCCATACGGTTTATACGTGATATGACTTTTACCACCTCTTTCCCCACCGGCAAGCACATTCCCATGACCATCAGTGATCATAGTAATGCTACCCAAATGGTCTGGGTGGAAAAAATACATCCCTTCCACTCTGGCATTGCCTGTAGAAGTTCCCCCGCCTCCACTACCACCTTGCCCTGGTTCATCTCAAATTCTATAACGACGAAAGATCACACTAAGGTAGAAATTTGAATGAAAGAACTCCCCATCAGGTTTTCCTCGATAGTATCCGAGAATTAGAAAAGGACGAAAAT
Organism: Leptospira soteropolitanensis; assembly: GCF_026151655.1. Classification (GTDB taxonomy): domain Bacteria; phylum Spirochaetota; class Leptospiria; order Leptospirales; family Leptospiraceae; genus Leptospira_A; species Leptospira_A soteropolitanensis. The sequence continues at coordinate 454,438 of NZ_JAMQPN010000002.1, forward strand.
CAACAATCTAAACCAAGTTAAATGCTTGCGTAAAGTAATTACTGTATCTTTACAACTTAGGAAAATTTGCTAATACGCAATAACGCCATTCAAAGTATCTTTGCAATAATCTCTAAGACTTGTATTTACTTCATTAGGAAAATTCTGAACTTCTATTACAAGCAATACATCTTTAATACAACGAAATTGAATTGGAATATATGTATGACATCTATTTGGCATCTCGCTACCTTCATAGCCTGTAATTATTTTATTTCCATCCAATGTCACATTTTTAAAAATATCTACGCAAATAGAATAGTTCGAACTATTGATATTACGTGAAATCATTGAAGAATAACTAAAGCGGTAATTCTGAAATGTAAATTTATCATTTTGATTCGCGAGTGCATCTATTAAAACAAGATTATACAAAATCGAATTTTTATATCCATCTTTATAATTAGAATTTGTATCGCATGATAGAAAAATAATAAAAAATAATGAATTTACAATACTAAGGAGTTTCACATAAACCATCCGCACCCAATAAATCTTCTGTACAATTATTTCCAATTGAATCTGTGCAAATTCCAAGATCATTGCAATTACCATCCTCTGGCAAAGCAGGCAAAGTGGGAAAACTAGGTATATTCGATGAACTTATAACAATTCCCTTACAAAGACTAAAAGCAATGACTGCCATACCAATATGTCGTTCTGTTCTTTTATATTCGTTTGACTCTTTACTTCTGTTTTTTGCACGTCCAGTTCGTGTACTTGGGTGTTGCATTCTTTTTATTGAATCCTGCCATACTTTTGTTGTCAATCTTCCTATATCTCCTTTTTCAATTTGTGAATGCATATTTGACAAGCCAAAAAATTTGTCTAAATCATTTCCCTTATTTCTTGAGAAGTTACCACCACTGGCAAGCCATCTAGCACCACCATCAATATTTCGCCCTATCACTCTAGCAGCCGCAACTGTATGTCTTATCATTTGATTAATCATATGCATCTTTGGATTATGCCCGGTAATATCGACAAAGGCTACCGGATTCCCTTCCACATACATCATTCGGTTCATCCCTTGTGCTTTATCAGGAAATACCATACCATCGTTACTCACAAACCTGCCTAGAGCCGCATCGTAATACCTGGCCTTGTAATAATACAACCCACTTTCCTGGTCTTCCTCTTGTCCCGTATATTTGAATTTAGTAATGTCTGGTCCATACGAGTCCGTTCGGAATATCTCCCCATACGGTTTATACGTGATATGACTTTTACCGCCTCTTTCCCCACCGGCAAGCACATTCCCATGACCATCGGTAATCATGGTAATACTACCCAAATGGTCCGGATGGTAAAAATACATCCCTTCCACTCTGGCGTTGTGGGTCGTAGTCTTTTTTGGGCGAGTCCCGAACATGGAACCAAGTCTACAACATATCTAACGTTTGGCGATCACTTTTCCCGTGTTCGTCGGGATCAGGCTACTTTGGGGTCCTGAGTTCGCTCCCGTCCTGCGGACCAAGCCCGACGTATCCTTCTCGTGGGAAAAACGATTTTTTATAAATGGTTGATGAGATGGAAAAATATTTTCAGGTTATCAAAAGTCCTATTTCAACAAAGAAATCTCACCAGGAAAGTACAGGAATGGCAGAACTCCTTATCAATTTTTCCTCGATGGATTCCTAGAATTAGAAAAGGAAGAAAATCGATAACCTAACACTAGCTAGATAATTTCACAAAGTGAATTACTGTATATATACAATAGATCTATAAACTTCGATTTTTAGTTCCAAACCTTTTTGCATTAATCATACATCCGCCGTAGATTCCCACATAATAAAATCTTTCTTCATTAAATGCTTGTATGCTTTCACCCTCTCTCTGTTCCAATAGAAGGGGTGCCAATAATAAGTATGCACATTCTTTTTCCATGACATCCTTCGGACGTCCACAAGAAATTACAGTCATAATCAGTGCGAATATAGTTATTTCCTTAATAATGAAATTCACGGCATATAACCCAGATAAATGAAAAGTGTCATGGCTTGTCGACTATTGTAATCATAAGATGCACCTGGCCTAAATGCTAAAGCGAAACCCGAAAGCATCCTGTTTGTATAAGTTGCATTGTATGCAAATGTACCACCACGAAGGTCAGCATCATTTTCTCCGACGCCACCACCTCCAGCCGGTGATGATCCTAATACAGATAAATACCGATAAGGCCCCCATTCCTTATATTGTTGCAAGTGCGCTGTTTCATGTCTTAATGTAGATTCATCAGTTCCTCTGGTAACGGCAAATTGACCTATGGTAACCCCTGGACCCTCAGAGTTTGGCATCAGCGGACCACCTTGGACTACATATCCCCCATTTACTTTCTTAACTTTGTATCACGTTGCATCAGTTTTCCAGCTCCATAATTTAACAACGCCCATGTGGCTCCTACGTAATTTCTGCCTTACCATTTCTAAAGGAATTCTAATGATTTTAGACATAACTCATCAGGCCATCTATTGTTATTTTAAAAAGGAATAGTCTCGCGCAAAATCTACCAAATTTATAACCTTGGTCCTGGATCACCCTTTCTTTCTGCATTATCAAGACACATTAAATAACCGGTCAAATACCCTGTTACCATCCGGTTCAGTTCTTCATTTGTAAGACCCGCTGCTCCCACTAACAACGGAGCTTCTTTTGTGTAAAACTCTTTACAGGACGCACGCATACCAGAAATGCTAGGAGAAAAACAATGCAAATTAGAGATCAAGATTATCAACCTACAAAATTTCTTAATTCCAACTATACAAGCCGATATACCAGTTTTTTTCATAAGTTCCATAGCAAATCACTCCCGATTTATCAGAAGTTAACGATTGCAAAAATCTCCTTGCAGGAAATTTTGATGGCTGGTCATACATGCTTTCTTGGGGGAACAATGCATCGCATAGGCTACGCTATGTGAAACTAAAAAATCCGAATATTGATTCCCACATGGAACTGCCAATATAGATCTAAAACAAAAACCAGCATCATCCTTTCTTACAAAGCTTGGTCCAGAAAAGGATAAAATCTCAGAAGACTTGGCAGCTCCTGATACCAAAATACCCAACAAACCTTGATCATTTGCCGATTTTTCTGTTTCTAGCGTGTTGGCTGAGTTGGTAGCATAAATCCTTCCACATTCGATGGCTTTTAAGTAAAAATAAGATTCTGCCTGGCTTTTAAAATTTTCGTAAGGTAGGACAGAGGGGCCACCGATTCCATTACAACCAAATACGAAAACCAAACTAAATATAAACTTTTTCAAAAAATAAAAGTTCCTATAGGAAACAAACTTAACAATATGACTGCGGTTTGGCGATTATTTTTTATCAATTTTTGCACTGGTTATAAAGCGTTAACCATAATATACAAGTATTCTGTTTTTCATAAATTTCCTTTCAAAAGGGCATATTTAGAATCCCTAATATTGTTTCGTCAAAGCCCCAAAATTAAATCGGATTTCTTCAGTTCATCTTGAATGTGCAAAAAATTCCGTATACTTAATGCAAAATTCTATTAATATCTTTCATTTTTTCGAATTTTACACTTTTTCAAAGCAAATAAAACTAAATCAATGATCAGAAGGATTCTAAAAAAGACCAAATCCAAAAGAACCAAGCTAACGAGTGTAAAATACTTAGCTTTTCCATTCTTAGAATGTATCTAAAAAAAACTTAGGAGATTCTTGTATTGATCAAAACTTGCGATTGCCAACCGCTTAAATTTTCTTTCCTGATTTAGCAAAAAGGGGAAAATGCCCTAGATAGCCAATGTTTCCCGAAGATTCCTCTAATTACGCACAAATGATCTTAGATAATTCTACCGATGCCATTGTGCTTATGGGACTTGATTATTCGGTTCTTGCCTTTAACCAGAATTTGAAAGAAACCATCCTTGCCTATTCTGGAAAAACGATTAAAATTGGAGATGATTATCGAGAATTTGTTACAGCAGGTGACAAAGAGGTATTTTTCGAACTATTTCAAAAGTCTCTTTTAGGACAAAGTGTAACCATAGAAAGAATCGCAAGTATCAATGCTATATCCATTTGGTTCGAATACAAAATGAATCCCACCTATGATAAAGATAAGAAACTAATGGGCGTTTGTCTTAGGGGAAAAAATATTGATGTTAGAAAAAAAATGGAAATTGCCCTTTCCGAAAGCGAACAAAAATTTCGAAACTTAATTGAATCGGCACCGAATGCGATCCTCATTGTCGACCGCGAAGGAAAAATCATCCATTGTAATTTAGAAACAGAAAATACCTTTGGATTTTCAAGAGAAGAGCTCACAAACCAACCAGTAGAACTTCTTGTTCCCATGCACCACAGAAAAGGACATGATAGATTACTTGAAGGTTACTTCCAAGCTCCAAAACCGATGCGAATAGGAAAAAACCAAGTAACCTCAGCAGTCAAAAAGGATGGAACGGAAATCCAAGTAGAAGTCAGCCTAAATAGTTTTGTTGTCAACCAAACCAATTATGTTTCAGCCATCATCGTGGACATTACAGAAAAGGTTTTAGCTGATAATAAAATTCAAAAACAAATTTTCGAATTAAAAGAAATAGCAAGAATCCAATCACATGAAATACGTAGTCCACTTGCCAATATCTTAGGCCTTATCAATCTCTTGGAATCTGGATTGGCTACTGATACCACTAACGAAATATATACCTATTTAAAACAATCGGCAAAGGAATTAGACAATCTAGTTTGCGAAATTGTAAATAGAACTGCCGTTAGTTTACAAGAGGAAAAAGAAAAACTTTAATCGAATAGCAGATAGCGCGGTCGCCTCAAGGCGAGGCGCCCAAAAAATCATACGATTTGAAAAAAACCAATCCCTTTTTTGAGATTATCCGCTTGTTCTGCGAGTGTTAAACAGAGTTTATCGATTTCGCCGACAAATTGATTTAGATATTCTGTTCCCTCTGAAATGGTAGAAATACTTTTTGACAACTCAAAAGAAGTGCGTGCTTGTTCCTCCGTATTTTGTTCAATCTCTAAAGCGGAACGTGTTAAGTTTGAAAATCCGTCTTTTACATCTTTAGCGATTAACATCTGTTTTCTTGTCATTTCAGAGGAAGTTTGGATCAAATGAACCGCTATCTCTACTGCACTACCAATTTGTGAAAATGTTTTTTCGGTATTGGAAACAGCAGCTCTTCCGAGTTTGGAAGCCTCGTATGCTTTATCAACTGCCTCTAAAATTCGTTTTGTATTTTGCAGTGTTTGTTCGCCCAGTTTAGAAATTTCACTGGCAACGACAGCAAAACCTCTACCTGCCTCTCCCGCCCTAGCCGCTTCAATAGATGCATTCAAAGACAAAAGTCCTATTTTATCGGAAATATCACTAATCACCTGTATAACATCTGCAGTATGTTCTACACTAGTTTCGATTTCCTCCATAGCCAGAAGTGTTGACTTTAATGTGTTTTGACCAGAAACTATTTCTTCTTCCATTTTTTTGGTTTCGGATTCGGTCCTCTCCATAGAAGAATGCACTTCCACTAACACAGATTCCATTTCCACAAGAGATTGGAGCGCTTCTCCTGTAATTTTATTTTGTGTTTTTGCCCCTACCGCCGTTGAACGTATGCTTGCCGACATCTCCTCAATACCAGCAGACATTTGTTCTGTTGAAGAGGCTTGTTCCATCATAGATTGAGACAAACCTTGTGTTTGTGTCGAAATGACTTTCGAATCATTACTCACTCGTTCCGATTCTTTAATCACCCCTGCGGTAATTTTTCGAATACTATCAATGAAGGAATTGAGAGAAATTGTCCCAAGACCCAACTCATCTGTGGATATCATAGGAACATGATCACGTAGATCTCCCGTTGCTAAAGCTTTATAGCGGTTTACCATTTCCACAGTATTCATTTTCAATGCACGAACAAATAGTGAGGTCAAAATATAAATCGCAATACAAATAAATAAAGCAAGAAGACCGATCGTTAACTCCGCATTTTTTAATTGAATGATACCAGTGACTTGTGCCCCGAGCAAATACCCAAGGGTAGTCATACTCATACTAAATACGGCAAGCATTGTAAAAAAAACTCGAGGGAAAATGCCAATTTTGGGAATGTTTTCAATATCCAAAGGAAGTCTTTTTATATCAGGTAAAGATAAAACAGGTGCTAATCGTAACTCTGTAAGAAAAAAATGAGAAACACCTAATACCGGATAAATAATCACAGGTAAGATCATATAGGGAATGAGTTCGATAAGTGTAGGTGTGAAAAATAAAAAAGTAACCAATGCTGCGGATGGAATACCGAGCGACCATTGTACCAAAAAATATCCAAGATTGTTCCTTGGAAACTTAAGAAGTCTCGTTTTAATTTCCTTTTTCTCTTCCAATGTTTTTTTCGAAAAATACATTGGTTTTGTTTCTAGAATTAACCTACGCAAACGAAAAAATCGAATGGTTGGAATGATATAGGATACAGTGAGGGCGATAGTGGCACCAATGACTACATAGATCGCCTTTTCAAAGTTATACTCTCCTCCAGAAACGATAAACAAAACAGCAATCGGCACTGCAAGTATAGAAGTGAGTAGCTCTAAACCTAATGTTAATCGCCAACAAATCGAGTTTGTTTCCTTTTCATCCATTGTGCTAATTTCCTTTTCAAATCTTAGTTCTTTTCTATTTATTTTTTTTAGAACGATTCTATTTATTTTGAGGTTCTGGTAAAAACACCGTCCCAATCCACTGCAGGCGGATTTTTAAATAAAGACTTACATCGTTCGATGAGGAGTTTACTTGCCTCATCTCTTTGTCCATAAATTTCTGACACTTTTTCAAAAGAATGAATGGCTTTTTCCCAATTTCGGTTCAAATAATATTGAAATCCCTCTTCATAGATTTTTTCTGCCTCGAACATGGTTGGACTCATATCCGATAAAAAACAAACCAAACTATAGATTTTTACAGGTGCTTCCTTTCCTTTCACCCGAATCCAATCTAAAAACCTGAAATGAAACTCACCCTTACAAACTGATTCAATGCTTTCGGAGACCAAGATAGAAGCACCATAATCTTTCGCAGCTGCTTCTAACCTTGCGGCTAAATTTACCGTATCACCCATCATAGTATAGGATGCTAAACTATCGGTTCCCATAAAACCAACCTTAGCTGGTCCACAATTGAGACCAATACGGAAAGCCATGTTTCTTGCTTGCTCCGTATAATCCTTTTTTTCCTGCCAACTAAATCGGAGGTTTTCTAATTCAGCTAACATTTCTAATGCGGTTTTACATGCAAGCCTAGGATGGTCCTCGTTTTGGATGGGAGCACCAAAGATCCCAACAATAGCATCTCCGATGTATTTGTCCAAAGTTCCAGAATTGGATTTTAGAATTTTTGTCATGGCAGAAAGGTATTCATTTAACAAACGAGCAAGGTCACTTGCACTTAATTCTTCGCTGATGGATGAAAACCCAGCCACATCGGAGAAAAAAGCAGTAATCTCCCACTCTCCTCCTTTTTTTAAGGAATCCATATCTTCTAAGGCTTCACTCACAACACCTGGATCAACTAGGTTTCTTAAGATACTGTTGTATTTTCTTTTTTCTTTTCCTTCTGTATACGTGAGATATGCAAATCCGAGTAAGTAAGAAATAGGAAAAGCTATCACAAACGAAGAACTAGCAAGAACCAGATCCATACGATATAAAAAATAGAATACACCCACAAACACCGATACAGCAAAAATGGGATATAAATTCTTTAATAGATGCCATTGATTGATAAATAAAACAAGAACTCCGATAAAAAGAACCAACAAAGTAAATGCGATTCCATATAGTTCCGGTAACTCCCGTAACATATGCCCTTCAATCATATTGGAAGCAAAGACAGCCTGTCCTATCACACCTGGAAAAAGTCCGTGGGGTGTCACCACATCGTCATGAGTGGAAGCAGCAGAGGTTCCAATTAAAACAATTTTATTATCAAAAACAGAAGGTGGTACAAGGAGTTTTTCTGGGTCCTCCACCTCACTTGCGTTCAACTGGTTTAATGATTCAATGATACCTGCAGCGGAAAAACGTGGAATGTTTCGAAGTTCTTGTTCTGTATAAAAATACGCTCGAACGAGCCCATCTTTTCCGAGTGGGATTTCCCTCTTTATATCTCCTTTTTCGAGAAAAAAACGACCGTCTTTCCATTCCGTTTTGTATGGTTCACCAGCAACAAACGCCTGCACGGCAACCGTCGGGAAATGTTTATTTTTCCAACGGATAAATGGAGTAAACCTTCGAAGGATTCCGTCTCCATCAGGAATGACATTCACAACATGAATCATTGGAGACGATTCCCCAATTTCTCCAATCGGAAAGGAAACATTTTCATACCTTGGAAAAGGGATATCCAAAGGCATAGGAACATTAAACCTTTCACTTAAATCTTCTTCATTTTTTCTTGGGATAACGATTCCACCATCTCTAAAATTTGCCGCATGGGAGATTTCACCCAAATTGATGTTTGCTGCAACTAATGCATCATCGTAGTCTGACCTTTCCGTAAACATAATATCAATAATTGTAATTTTGGGATGGGTGATGAGTTTGGTATAACCGATAAGTGTGGGATAAATCGTTCTTTTCCAAGGCCACTGCCCAAGCTCAGGATGGTCTGCGTATTTGGCAATACTTTGTTCATCAATATCAATTATGACAACGTCTTTAGAAAGATTATGATGAGAGGGAAGTAAATGAAAAAAAGAGTCGGATATTTTTCGATTTAATGTTTGGGAAAAACCGAGTAAAGATATGATACCTAAAATGATTCCAGGTACAATCACCATTAAGAAAAATGGAAAAAGAAATTTTTTATGTTTCATGGTTTTAATTTAGATTTGAATTCTTGCCAACGATCTTTTACATTAACGCGACTCTCTGCAGAAGTCGAAGATTCGAAAAACACTAATTTGGCGATGCGAACTGTAGTATCAGGATGGGTCTTTTTAAAAGAATCTGTGCCTTCTGATTTGGACAAAGTGTTAAGATAACTCGATAACCCTACTGGAGAAAATCCAGCTTGGCTTGTTAGACCCACCGCTGCTTCATCGGCTTCCAATTCCAATTTCATATCTCGTCCTGTCTCAAACAGTTGTTTTTCCATTTCGTCCAAAAGCGAAGAAGTTGCCGCATTGATGACTTCTGTCCCTGGTGGAGCAAGAAGGCTTGAAATGACATCGATCAATTCATTGGATCCTTGAAATTCTCCATTATGAAAGAGTACAATGTGTCCCATTTCATGCCCTATGATTCCGGCAAGTTCAGCTTCTGAATGGATTTTTTTAAGACTTCCGGTGGTTAAAAAAATATACCCTCCAGGACAAGCAAAAGCATTGATTTCTGAGGACTCAATCACTCCCACCCGGAAGTTCAAATCCCTTCTAGAAGAAACGGCCGCTAATTGGGAGGTGATACCATTCAAATAGCCGGTTAACTCCTCATCTTTCACTAGAGTGTATTTTTTTAAAAGTCTAGCAGCAAGAGATCGGCCTAGTTTAACTTCCGCTTTTGTTTCTTTTAGGACCTCTGGCTCAGAATTACTAAAAAAGAAATTTCGGATATTCGAATTTTCAAACTTAGTAAATCCCCCATTTGTGTTTGTATTTTCTGTGTCAAAAGGTACGGACTCTAACCAACGTAAGGATTCGAAATCATACAGATCTCCTTCCCCACGAACACGCATTTTTTGGGTTTCCGAAAGCCCTCTTGCTGCAGCAGTTTTTGTAAAATCAGAGGCTCTTTGTCTTGCAACGACTGCTTCAGAAGAATTGGATGTAACTCCCAATTTGATTTGGTTTCCTGGAGGAAGTGGAGAAACAAATAATTTTGATACCCAACCCATCTTCCCTTCCGCTCGTACCTGAACAAAAAGCCCTTGTTCGCTGACCGGTGATAGACTCTCCCCCATTTGCAAAGGGGAACCATCTGCATTCAGTTTTGGCTGAGAAAGAAGTTTTGCCTTTGTGCTTTGTACGTATACATTGCCCTTGGACAGAACAGAATGTGCAAAAATAAGAATCAAAAAGAAGTGAGATAGCGCTCTCATTCAAGAAATTATGTTTTTTCCTAGCAGTTTGGAAACTCTTTTTTTATAGAAAGACTTTAGAATTGACATTTCCTTTCGAATACATGAAATGATCGCGAGATGAATCGTCTATTTCTAATTCTCTTTTTCATTTCCTTTGCTTTTGTTGGCTGTAAAAAAGAGAAAGATAAAAGTAATTCCTTAGAAGCTTTAATCACTCGCTTTCTAATCCGAAGTTTATTAAACTCCAATATCGACTCAGAACTTCCTTCCAATTTGAGTGTAGCTGTTCCTCGTTCTATTCGAAAACCTTCTTCTGGGCTTGGAGCTTCCCTTGGTAAAACACCCAAATCTGTAAAATCACTCTCACAAACAAAAGGAGTGGCTCAAGATACTTTTGACGCAGGATTTACAGGCCAAGCCTTTCTTACAGAAGGTACATCCATCGTATCAGAAATCTTACGAGATTCCAAACGAGACTTAGTTCTCATCAGTGGTGCTTACAAAACTGCAAAATCTAAACCAGGTGTTTGTATTCCCGGTGGAACTTCTACTGTACGAATCACACAATCAATGGAAGACGAATTCTTAGAGGGAATGGAAAGGTTGGGTCTAAGTGCTGACGAAGCAAGAGGCGAACTGATAAGCCTTCAAAATGAAGGCATTCTACCTCTTATTGGCCAAGCGGTACCAACCCCAGCAATGGTATATCGCCAACTTTCCAATGAGTATGATGTGCAAGTAGACTATTCTTTTGCTGATTCCATTGGAACACCTCAGCCTTGTCCGGCTAATAATAAATTTCAAAAGAGTATCAAATTCAAATCGGATAAATCAAAAATTTTTAGCTCCATTACCCGCTCTTTAAAAGTTTTTGGAATTTCTCTCAGTGTGGATGCATCCATTACCTACATTACCCAAGAAGGAAAAAAAGACAAAGCCATTTTAAATATCAAACAAGTCACTTCAGGTTCGGGGAATGTTGATAAATCTACAACTAGGTTTACCTTTGAAGAGTGCGAAAATGATACCAATGCTAATACTAATAAATGCGTAACACTTAGTTATAGTAACGTGTATGATACAAGTTCAGGAGATAAAATTACAACGACAGTCAAAGGAAAAACCAATGATTTCGGGGGGTATGTAACTACAGAATACATCGATAATTATAATGAAGAAGAATACTACCTAGAAGAAACCTATGATGAAAATGGTGACACTGGTTATTTTGCTGTAGATTATTATGATGTTGGAAACTCAACAAATGATTATGAAGAATTAGGATATTATGATTCTGATCTTTATGGTCAGTTTTATGAAAGTGGAACCAATGCTTACCAATTTGAATGGGATGCCTTTGTTGATTTTTCAAGTGCTATTCCTGGAGCTACAGGAATTGGCATTGATGCGGGTTTCAATGAATACGACGCTTACGTTTTGATGCCAGCTGGCGTAGATCCCAATATTTATCCTGACGAATACATTGGTTGGGGGGAGTTTTTTAACAATGTGAATAGTGGAGGTCCCGTCTATTACATAGATTTCTACGGAACCGCTGATCAAATTCCAACTGCAGAAGTTTGGCGGTATTATATCGATTCCAGTGGAAACGAACAATATGTTTCAGTCGCAGCAAGTAATACAGTAGTACAAATTTAAAATAGAATTGAAACCCAATATGTTAGAAAAAAAACAAATTAAAATTTATAGCCTTCTTATATCCATATCCTTGTTTAGTCCTAGTGTTTTATTTTCTTCGGAACCTTTTCATAATATCCAAGGATTCTACGGAGAAAGAGCAGCTGGACTTGGTGGTGCCTTTACAGCTATTGCCGATGACCCTTCTGGTGCCTATTATAACCCGGCTGGACTTGGATTTACTTACAACGATAGAATTTCTATTTCCGCAAGCAACTTCAAAGACGTAAAACGCAGTTATATCAACATAGATACTCCAGGACAAATTTATAACCAAACACACCAAGGTTTTGATCCAAACTTTATTGGTTTACTAAAAAACTTTGATCGTTGGAAGTTTGCCTTCTCCATCGTAAACACATACAATTACTCTTATAACCGTGTGGACCAAGTCAACTACCCACTAATATCTCCCACAATCAATTCAACAAGAAACTATACCAAAGAAAGATACAACCAACTGCTTGTTGGACCAAGTGCTGCCTATTTACTTTCCGACAAACTATCGCTTGGTGCCACACTTTATTACGTGAATGATACCAAGGAAGTTTCGAGAACACAATTCCAACAATTCTCCGACCTAAGTTATGTAATGCGTTCTTATGTGGACAATCGAAGAACATCTGCCATTATGCCAGTGCTTGGCATCCAATACCAACCAATCCAAAAACTCTCTCTCGGAATGAGTTACCGCAGAACCTTTGTGACGGGAGGTAACCGTCTCTACAACGAAGTATATGCTGACTCAACAAGAAGACCCGGAACCTCCGCCATCGATTTTATTGAGGGTACAGGAGATGGTGCCTCCGCTATAGAGGCCGGAGTTTTAAACCAACGACCGAAACTTACCACATCCATTCCGCAAACTTCTGAGTTACGGTTTGGAGTTGCCTTCTTTCCAACTTCCCGGTTTTTAGCATCCTTTGATATGATTCATACCACTGGATACAAATCGCGAAGGAACCAAGATGAAATCAGTTCATTTGGAAGAAGAGTTACTTACACCATAAATGATACCGAAGTCAGGGAATTGACAAGAGTATCTACCACCAATTTTGCTGCAGGTATGGAATACTACCTTACTGACACATTTTCAGTGTTAAGTGGCATATACACGAACGAACCCAATACAAAACCAATATCTTGGACAGAGTCGGCAGTCGATTTGTATTTACAAAACACTTACGGAAACCAAGTGCAGGCAAATTCCGGCGACTCGAGTGTGATTTACAAAGTAGCCAGGTCAGGAACCAATCCAAGAAATGAATATTCCCGAAACAAAGGGCTAAGTTTAGGTTTTTCTTGGGTCACATCCAAGTCATCCATCTCTGTAACTTATATCAGAGAAGTAGGATATGGAAATTCTCGTATTGATCCTAACTCACTTGCACAATCATTTGAATACAGCGCTCATTCCATTTACCTTATGGTAAGTTCTAGGAATTAATATATTTTACTTGTCCAATTGTATCCATCTCCCAATTTTAAGGTGATGGCGTTGGAACTTACTGACCAAAGACTAATCAATACCATTTTATCACAATCGGTTCATGCGATTGTGATCTCCGATTTAGAAGGTAACCTTGAGTATGTAAACCCGGCTTTCCTTTCGCTTTGGGGTTATCAACATTTGGATGAAGTAATCGGTCAAAACTCACTCAAGTTCACCGATGAAGTTGAAAAAACAAAACATATTTTATCCGAAATACTAACCCATTCAGAATGGAAAGGTGAATTGACTGCCAAAAGAAAAGATGGCTCCACTTTCGACATAGCTGTCACTGCTTATAGCTCTAAAGACAAACAAGGCAATATAACTCACCTCCTTGCTAGTTTCTCAGACCTTACCAAAACAAAAGAGTTAGAACAATATCAAAAGGAACGAGAAATCTACTTTTCCCAGATCTTAGATTCAATTACTGATTTAGTTTTTTGTAAGGATAAAAACTTTAAGGTCACCTATGCCAATAAAGCTTGTGCTGACTTTTATGGAGTAAGCAAACAAGAGTTAATAGGAATTCAAGATGTCGATTATAATAAAAATGAATACACAAATGCATATCATCTAGAAGACAAAAAGGTTTTTGATACGGGAATCACAAGTTACATAAGAAAAGAACCTAATATCAATAAAAATAATATCACAAGAATTTTTGAGACTGTAAAAAATCCAATTAGAGATGGGCAAGGCTCTATCAAAGAAATCGTCGGGGTATCCAGAGACATTACCGAAACATTGGTTTTGGAAGATCGATTGCAATTAGTCACAGAATTAACCTCTGACTATATTTATACCGCAAAAATAACGAGTGGCGAAGTGATTGCAGAATGGAGTTCTAAGGAACTCACAACTACATCAGGATATTCTATTGAAGAAATAGGTAAGTTAGGTGGTTGGTTCAATATCATTCTAAAGGAGGACTTAACCAATTTAGCCGAACGTATGACAAAAATTTTAAAGGGAGAAACGGGTGTGGTAGAATACCGTATCCGAACCAAATCAGGAAAAATCAAATGGTTGCGTGACTACACTCGTCCTATTCCAGGCGGGGATGGTAAAATCACATCCATCATTGGTGCAGTCAAAGACATCACAATTGAAAAAGAAACAGAATTAAAATACTTATCCAGTAGCCAAAGATACCAAGCTGCAATGAAGTCTGCCTTAGAAGCTATTTACTTTTTAGCTGCTTCTAAAAACAAAGATGGAGAAATCATTGATTTCATCATCTCCGACGTAAATGAAAAAGCAGAAGAACAACTTGGGATGAAAAAAGAGGAACTACTGGGAAAAGGAATTTGCCAACTATTTCCAGTCAACAGAGAGAATGGTTTCTTTGAAAAATATAAAGAAGTGGCAGAAACAAAAGTTGCCTTAGAGGAAGAATTCCAAATTCCAGGTAGCTATGTAGCACCGGGATATTATTACCATCAAGTCATTCCCACTAACGATGGAATTGTGATTCAAAACCGAGATATTTCGGATAGAAAGAGGATGGAAGAACTTCTCCTCAGAACCAATCGTCTGGCAAAAGTCGGAAGTTTTGATTATGATTTAACAAAAAAACAAATCACTCTTTCCATTGTGGCCACAGAAATTTTAGTCCAATCCTCCCATCATATTGAGGGGGTAGATTTAAGTTTTTTTGGAATAGAAGAGTTTAGTTCCATCATCAAACAAAAAGAAATACATTGTATCAAAACAAAGGAAAATTTTGATTTAGAATGCCTCGTTCGTGCTGGATCAGAATTTGAATTTTGGATTCGAATCATAGCAACACCAAAATTTTTGGAAAATACTTGTATTGGTTTTTATGGAGCCATTCAAAACATACATGACCAAAAACTTATTCAAGACTCCCTGCTAGAAAAAGAAACATTACTTTTGGCCCAAAATAAAGAATTGGAATCTTTAGTTCAAATTACTAAAAAACAAAACGAAAGACTAAAAGAATATACTTATATTACATCACATAACCTAAGGGCACCGATTGCCAACTTAATTAGTCTTACGACTATGTTAAAAGAAACTCCTACTAATATGGAACTACTTGGATTAATTGAGTCCTCATCTTACCAACTAGATCAAATCATTCGAAACTTAAATGAACTTTTAAATATTGAGAAAGATACAAAAGAACTTCCCAAATCAAAAATTTTAATCAAAGAAAGTATCGATTCACAACTTTTACTCTTAAAGAATGGTGCCAACCGAGAAATAGAGTTTATCAATCAAATCCCAGAAGAAATAAAACTTTTAGGATTCCAAGCCTACTTCGATAGTATCGTAAGCAATATTCTAAGTAATGCAATCAAGTATTCGAATCCAAATCAAGTTTGTAAAATCTCAGTTTCACATGAAGAAACTAAGGATTTATTGAAAATTGCAATCAGTGATAATGGGACAGGAATTGATATCAATCGGCATGGCACAAAGTTATTCAAAATGAATTTCCGTTTGCGACAGGACGTTGAAGGCAAAGGAATGGGATTATTTCTAGCCAAACACCAAATTGAAGCCATGAACGGATCCGTTGAAGTAAAAAGTGAACTTGGAAAAGGATCTACCTTTGTATTAACTTTTCCAAAAGTTTTACTTTGAACTTGGGTTCAACATAAAAAATTCTTTGGCATCTTCATAACCATGACGTAGTAGAACTTCAGCCTGTTCTTTTTTAAAATTAAGAATACTCACAAGTCCCAACATTCTTTTGGGAGCAATCACTGAAATTTTTGCATTTTTAAACTGAGTTCGTAATCCCAACAAAAAGTTTTCTATTGGCGTAAGGCCTTTCATGACTGATTTCCTATATTCTAACCCTTGTTCTACGCTTCTATAGGAACCAAGAAGATACAATTCAAATAAACGCTCTAAAGCTTCGTCTTTTGTTTCTGGAACATCCATCATCTGCACTCCTCCAACAGGAGAAAGTAAAACTACTACTATTTCTGATGCCTCATGCGTAAGTGCCGGAAGGATCGGAGTGTTAGCCATCACTCCCCCATCCCAATAAGGTTCACCGTCAATCATTTGCCAAGGAAAGATCATTGGTATAGCAGAAGATGCTAAAATATGTTCTATTCTTAAATTTGGATTTTCAAAAAATTTAAGTTCTGAGGTTAAAATATTCACAGCAGAAATAATTATTTTTGTTTTGGATTCATTTAACTTTGAAAAATCCAAATTCTCATGAATGAATTTTTTTAATGGATACGTTTCCACCAAAGGATAGTATCTCCTTCTAAATAATCCTTTTAACATATTCCAAATCGAATATCGCATGATATTTCGTTGGTTGAGCCTAAGCCACAACTCAGCCAAACGACTCGAATTCATTCCCGAACCAATAGCACAGGCATTGATAGCGCCAACAGAAGTCCCACAAATGATGTCTGGTTTCCAATGAATTTCTTCTAAATACCGCAAAACACCTGCTTGGTACGCTCCTCTTGCGCCACCGCCAGACAATACCAATGCTCTTTTTTTCCCCATACTATTTTCCCACCGTAAAAATATCTCTGCCAGTTACATACCTTTCTTTCCACCATTTTTCATTTAGGGATTGGATGACCACTCCCCGGCTTGTGGAGGCATGAATGAAGTTACCATTGTCTAAAACCATTCCTACATGAGTAATTTTACTAGTGTTTGGTGATGCAGAGAAAAATACCAAGTTTCCAATCTGTTGACGATCTCTTGAAACAGATTTTCCAATCTGTGCTTGGTCTCTTGCTGACCGTGGAATCATCCTTTCATTCATTCCTATTTTTGAATCGGTAAGTATTGATTTTGTCAGTCCAGAACAATCCACCCCCCTTCTCGAATAACCTCCATAAAGGTAAGGTGTTCCAATCCATTGACGTCCCACTGGATCGACTAATTTTCGTTTATCTTTTTCACTAGAGGAATTGATCTTGGGGTCTAAAGTTTGTTCTTCCATAAAAATAACATTGGGGTCAAGTTTGGGTCTTTCCTTGGTCACCCATTCCCCTTGTTCATTCCAAATGATCTCTGTTCGCCTTTCTGAGATTTGAAAGTTTTCCATCGGAACGGATTTAGAACTCAGTTGCATGCTATCGGTTTTGATTGCCTCCCAATGTGTTTCGTCAATTTTTCCTAATGAAGATTCATACCAATTTTTGAAAAATTTGTTCTTTTTCTCATCACTTAGATTTTCAAATTGTTTGGGAAGGTTAGATTCCAAATTATTTAGCGTGAGTTTCGAGTTGGATTCTTTTTTTCTAGACAATACTACCAAACGTCCTGCCACAAGAACGGAGGCACCACTCCATTTTTTTAAATTGGCAATTCTTAAAATTTCGAGTACGGTATCTTCAGAAACTTTTGAAAGATTCATTTCTTTAAAGAACTTACCCAGGTAAGGAATGTCTTTTTTACTTGGTTTTGCTGTGATAAAATAAGGAATTAATTCCTCTGTTTCTTCCCAATTAAATCCATAATCTTTTAGAATGACAAACCTTTCGACTTCTGCTGCAAACTCTTCTGGTGGCATAGATTCAAAAGCCGCCCAAACTCGTAAGGATTTTACAATTTCTTTGATAGCGGGGTCGTTTGCTCGGTCTCCCATACGTTTACGAATTTCATTTCGGATCAGAAGAGATTCCTGTTTATTATAAACTGATTCCACAAGCGAATCTATGTTTTGTGATGAAATAGAACTCACTGACAAAAGAAAGAAAATACAAATAAAAACCCATCGAAAACAAAGTTTCTGAAACATACTTTGTATGATAACGAATCGAATCTATTGTAAAGTAGGATTTAGAAATTTCTCTTTATTGTGATTGATTTTATCTTTGGAAGAAATATATCCGAGTTCAATAAGACGTTTGTAAGCAGGCCAATCCAAAAGGCCAAAATTATTGGTCGGAATTTGCAAAAATAGATCTGATATCTTTTCTGTTTGACGAATACGTTCCCTGCTAGATGCAAGAACCGAACGAATGATAATGTCCCCTATAGGAGGGAACTTTGGCCTCAGTATTTCATTAAAGTTAATCAAATTAGTCATTTGAGTGAGTGGGTTTGCCATGACTCCAGGATTTGTTTTATCAAAATAGGATGATAACTCTCGGTCCTGGTCCGGGTAAATATCACCAAAGACATCGACAGAAATAATATTCCCAGCACCACGTTCTTTCAGTTCAATTCCTGGAACATTGTCAAGTACGCCTCCATCCACATATACCACACCTTCTTCCACAAATGGAGGGACTACACCTGGAATGGATGTACTGGCTCGAATTGCTTTCCACAAATCTCCCTTGTCAAACACACGAATTTCTGAATGTGATAAGTCGGTTGCAATTGCAAAATATGGAATCCATAAATCTTCGATTTGAATGGATCCAAAAAATTTCCGAATGGCTTCCGTATATTTTTTCCCAGTGGTGAGTGATAAAACGGGGATTGTATATTCGTTTAACAAGTCTTTGGAGATCCAAAATGCTTTTGCTTTTTCTTCACTGCCTCCGCTCGTTTCACCCATAGCAATGAGCGCAGAAAATATAGCACCTGCACTTGTGCCAGAAACCATATCGATGGGAATTTGGTTTTCTTCGAGTGCCCGCAAAACTCCTAAATGAGAAAATCCTTTGGCTCCACCTCCTCCGAGTGCTAGGCCAATAGATTTTCCAAGAAGTCCCCTTCCCAATCTTTCCCAAGTGTCTAACCGGTCAAAATGTACATGATAATGGCGATGGAAATTTTTTTTACGCAAATGTTTGATGGTTCCTGGAACCACCTCCTCAGGATTTGGTTGGAGGAGGATCAGTATTTGATTTCTATCTTTCATTTGTTTTTTATCTAGAAGAGATTCTAACTCTATGCAGTTGGGATCTGCCGTAGCCTCTTTGATAAATAGAATTGAATCGGACTGCCTAAGTGCTCTCTCTGACCAAGTGGAAATTTCATTTTTGTCTTCTATTAGATAAAAAACAAAATCAAATTCTGCTTCAATTTGAGAAAAAAAGCGAATGATCCAAGGTTCTCTATCATTTTCAGCTAACGCTTGCAATTCGTTTGTTCTATCTAAAAAAACTTTTTCATCCACAACGCAAAAAGAGCCATACCTAAGAAACACAAGTCCTAGGTTATGAATGATTTCATCT
Organism: Leptospira soteropolitanensis; assembly: GCF_026151655.1. GTDB lineage: Bacteria > Spirochaetota > Leptospiria > Leptospirales > Leptospiraceae > Leptospira_A > Leptospira_A soteropolitanensis. The sequence goes on from NZ_JAMQPN010000002.1 coordinate 473,871, forward strand.
AAAATACTTTTAGGAAGAATAGACAAAATTGAATAAGTACGAGAAAGAGGAACAAAACCTTTAGTTTCTTTTTTCGCATGAGCCAAACGTTCCGCTATAATTTTTGTGATTTGCAAAAGGCTTTCTGGGTATTTGAGTAATATTGACAAAGCCACATCTCTCGGAACCCGAATGAGTTCAGAATCTCGAATTGCCTTTACAGTTGCCGAACGTTTTTCCCCAGTGAATAAACTGAGCTCTCCAATGATGTCTAGCCTTTTGAATTCTCCAACATCGCGAATGGATCCGTCATTCCCCCTCTTTTCAAAACGAAGTTTACCCGCAGCTAATATATATAAATCATTACCATCTGAATTTTCTTCGAATAAAACCTCACCTCCCACTAAAAATTCCCGAACGGTATGGTCTTTCATTTCCCGAAGAACGGTATGCGGCAAATTTTTGAACAGATCAGCCAAAGTGAGATACTGCGAAAGACTTGGATTTTTCGATAACCGAATTCGTTTCACCTCATTGGTTTTACTAAATGGTTACAAAATTTCAACCTCCTTTTCTTTTTAAAAACAGACCAAATATAATGATTCATAAGTAGATTTTCCTAGTTAGAGGAATTGAAACAAAAGAGTTGTCGCCAAAGAGGTGGATTCCTAGAATTTGGAAGTGGAACCAATACGATGATTGCAAGTTTACGAGGGAAATTAATTCAATTAGAAATGGATCATCTGGTCCTAGATGTCGCCGGTGTAGGATACGAAGTCCATATTCCATTTCCTTTGCATTTAGAATGTAAAAATAAAATGAAAGAAGAGGTTTTTATACATATCTTTCATTCCATCACAGACAGAGGAGAACGTCTATTTGGTTTTTCCACAAGGAAAGACAGAGAACTTTTCCAACTCATCAAATCTTTACATGGAATTGGAGAACTTACCGCCTTAAAAATATTATCTTTTTTTCAAGCCGATGATTTGTATAAAATCGCAAAAGAGGATGACCGAAAGACCTTGGAAAAAATTCCCAAAGTGAAAGGTAAAACTTCTGAAAAAATTCTTTTTGAAATCAAACAAAACCTTAAAAAACTAGAAATCTTTTTAAGTGATGAATCGGAAAAACCAGACCGAGAAGACAGAGAAACGGATTTAGCAACCCTTGCCCTCATCCAACTGGGATTCGACGAGAAGACTGCCACAAAACAAGTATCAGATGCAAAAAAAATAAATCCACTGGCAACTGCTTCCGAAATAGTCAAACAAGTGATTACAGGAAGTCGCTAAATCAAAACATACGGAGGAGATACCAATTCCCCTCCGATTTCATAAAACTTGGGTTAATTAAATACCTTTCTAATTTCGGATTTTCTTCAAACCGAAACTTTATCTCTACTTCCTCAATAGAAGCTACGTAAATATCAACAAACACTTGCTTTGTGAAAGCGAATACAGCACGGACAGTTAAATTTCCAGAACTCCCCTTCTTCTGGTCCAATTTCTCTGAGTCGAAGTAATAAACCTGAAAATACCCATTCGGATCTTTTAGGTCTTTTTTTACATCCTCAATGGTCCAATACCCTTTAGCATCCACATACAAACCTAGGTTTGGATGGATGAGAGAAACTAGATGGTCAAACTTCTTTTCACAAAGATCTCCAAGTAAAACCTTTAATTCGGATAAAATTTGAGTTTGGTCAAATTTAGAAAGACCTGTACCATAAACCTTTCCCATTGTCAGAGGAATGGGGCAAGTGAGTTCTTTCGTTTCAGAAATTGGAGAAGAACTTAAGTCTCTAGTTTCAAGTTTCTGTGAAAGTTTGTTTTCTTTTGGCTCAGAACCAGTTGTTTGGATTTGGCAATGGTAGAAAACCACTATGAATAAAACCAAATAACAAATTCGTTTGTTCTGAAATCCCATTACATTGTTTTGTTGAGAAGATCCTCAAACAAATCTCCGCTATACATCTCGAGGGCACCATTACTTGCAGCTATGATTTTTTTACCAGCTTCCGTGACATCAAAATTTCCAACCACATATCCTTTGGAGGCACCTAACTCTTCCATTTGGTTTGTCATCTCTCGAAGAAATACGTCTGAAACTTTTGCGTCTTTCCATTTACGAACTCTAAATAGTGCTCTTTTGTTTACATCTTCCTTGGAAGATGCCAGTAAATTCACTCCATCGGCTTCGGGATTTGAAATTTCTTTTGTGACTCTATATCCCATACTCATGACCATACGAGTGGCTTGGTTTTTAAAATTGGTTCCAGGAAGGCTAATGAATTTTTCAAATTTATCCAATCCCAACATATCAAGTTTAGAGGTAAGTTTTTTTCCACTGTCATCCACCATACCTTTGATATTAAAGGGTTTGGAGGAACGCATACCACTTAACTCAAAATAACGAGAGTTGGGAAATAAATTCACTGATAACAAATTAAGTTCTCGAGTTAGGTCGTATTCATGGGTTAAGGATTCTACAGTACCTGTCCCTCGTTCCAACCTATATTTTAAATTCGCAAGTGCCACTACATCTGGGTCATCCAAACGTTCCGCTTCTGCCTCAATCAAATATTCGGAAGCATCATCGAGCCTACCCATATAAATGGTAATCATTGCAAAGTGAATGCTTGTTTCTATAATTTCGCTTGGCCAAGCATTGAGTCTTGCCATCTCCATACAAAGGCGTCCATACTTTAACGCTTCTGGAAAGTTCTGCATAAGAATTGCTTCCGTCATTAAAAACTGAAAGAGAGTAAAGCGAACAAACTCGTCTTCGATCTGTTCGCTGACAGCAACAGCCGTTTTCACAGCATCTTTGTGTTTGTTCTCCCTCGAAAGAGAAAGAGCATATAAAAATCCAGAAACAGGAGATTTTTCTAGTTTGTAGGCTTTTTCAAAATACTCTCTTTCCTTTCCCCCACCAGTCACACCAGAGATCACACCTCGGGCAATGAAGTAAGCAGAGAGATTAATTTTCTCTTCTGGAATCCGGGAAAAAAAATGTTCTGCTATTTTGAATTCTTTTTGTCCGAGAGCCATAAACCCTAAACGCAGGCATGCCACGGGATTTGACCGATCCACTTGGATGGTGTCCAAATAATGAAAGAAAGCTTCTTCAAAAAAATCCTTATTATAATAAATATCTGCGATGCGGTTAGAAACAGTTACGGCATCGATTTCTTTTGTATACCGGTTGTTTTTTTTTATAATTTCTAGGTGTTTGGCTTCATTTAAGGGGTCATTCTCCATAGCGTAAATCTTTGCCATGACGTAGTGACCGTAGGGATTTTGGTGGTCTTCTTCGAGTTTTTCCCGAACAAGAGCCCTTGCATCTAAAAAATTCCCGAGCGTAGCAAGGCTCAAGGCCTTGGCATAACTATCTCGTCTCTGACCGACAATGAAGGTCAAGAGAAACCCGAGCATAATCACTGCTGCTCCTACAAAGATAAAAAATGCCAAATTCGCCTACTTCCTATTTTCCTATTTTAGTTGGTAAAAAAGAGTCTTACGTCAATTCTGTCCTGGAAGTGATACAACTCACCTACATTTCATTTGCTTTACGACTTCTCTTCCGGGATCGACTTTACTCGGTGGCCTATGGCCTCGTCGGTGCCCTGGTTTTTACATTCTTTTTACTCGCTATAAGGATCCACTTCCATTTGTATTCTGGGGTGTCCCTTACTAGTATCGTTTCCTTTGACCAATCTCCGCAGATTCTTTTTTATTCCACGAGTTTTGCACTGATGACCCTCTTTTTCTTCCATTGCCTACATGGACTGGGTGATATCGGAGTGATGATGGCCATAGGCGGAAACCGATTGGGTTGCATTTGGCTTCACTCTTTGTCCTTATTTTTCCTATTTTTACCAAGTTTCCTACTGGCAATCATGATTAACATTGGATATATGAACCCACCTGCTAACTTTGGGCTCACAAACGAGTTAAAATCCATAGCAACCTGTTTGGTTCTTTTTATTGCCCTTGGACTTTTGGTTTCTGTTCCCACTATAGGAATCAGTTCCTATATCGATCCTTATAAATCCATACGGAGACAGAAATAATGTTACTCCGTGTTCACAACTTAACCAAACGATTCGGCAAAGACGAAGCAGTAAGTTCTGTCAGTTTCGACGTAAACCAAGGCGACTATGTTGCTATCATTGGACCTTCTGGATCGGGTAAAACTACTTTGTTATCCATGTTAACTGGAATGTTATCTCCCACAGAAGGCGACATTCTCTATGACCAAATCAAACTCTCTCAAATCTCCAAACAAGAATTAGCGGAAATTCGCGCAAGAGACCTCGGACTTGTTTTTCAGTTTTCAGAATTAGTAGGAAATCTGACAATCAGAGAAAATATTCTTTTACCGGGACTTTTCACTCGAAAGTTTTCCAATGCAGACTACATTCGCAAATGTGATTATTTGATCGAACATTTAAAGTTAGGTGATATTCAAAATGCCATTCCTCGAACCTTGTCTGGGGGACAAATCCAAAAGGCAGCCATCGCCCGTTCTCTCATCAACGATCCGGCAATTCTTTTTGCCGATGAACCATCGGGAGATTTAGATCCAGAAAACAGTTATCTTGTCCAACTCCTCCTTGCTGAGTATAATAAAAGAAACCATTCCATCATCCTTGTCACACATGATATGAAACTAGCATTCGATGCTCAAACTGTTTACGAAATGAAAAATGGAAAGTTTGCGCAGGTCATTAAAGGGGAATGAATTTGCGAAAAGCATTGGGAGTGGATATCGGAGGGGGAAGTATAAGGGTTAGTCTCTTCGATGAAACAGGAAAGGAACTGGAAACAGAAGTTTCTCCTACACCGATTCATTTAGACAACGAAAGTTTTTTAAAAATCCTAAAAGATACCATTCGTCCTCTCGCAAAAGATGGAATTGGAATTGGTGTAGGTTCGCCCGGTCCCCTAGACAATGAACGCGGGGTTTTGATTGCAAGTGCAAATATGCAAGGTTTAAAAAACCTCCCCATCTCCGAATCTCTCAAAAAAGAATTTTCCCTGCCCGTTTGGTATGAAAACGATGCCAACTGTGCCGCCTTAGGTGAAGCATACTTCGGTGATTATAAAGATGCTGAATCGCAACTGATCCTTACCTTAGGAACTGGTGTTGGTGGCGGTTTTGTAAACAAAGGAATTTTGTATTCTGGATATCTTGGAAATGGAATTGAAATAGGTCATACCACTTCTGTCATTGGGGGAGCCTTATGCGGATGTGGGGTTTGTGGCTGTGTGGAAAGTTATTTTTCTACCAAAGGATTTCTTGGTAGGTATAAAGATAAGTCCGGTCGAACCTTGGCAAATGCGGAGGAATTTTTTCATTTGGTCAGACAAAATGATCCAATAGCAAAAGAAATTCTGGATTTTGGAACCTTGGCCTTAGCCCATGCGGTAAGAAACGCAATCCATTTACTAAACCCAGAAGCAGTTGTTTTTGTTGGTGGAATCACAAAATCTTACGATCTTTTTGGAAAATTACTAGAATCCGAAATCAGATCCTCCATCTTTCCTGTATTAAATGAAAGATTAAAAATTGGTCCGGGAGGGAGTTTGTCTGGTGCATTAGGTGCCGCTTCTCTCGTGTTTTCAAAGGAGAAAGTATAGAATGGAAAATTGTCTTTTCTGCAAAATTGCCAGTGGAGAAATCCAAACCAAAAAAGAATACGAATCGGAAAATATATTAGTATTTCATGATATTACTCCGCAAGCTCCGTTCCATGTTCTATTCATTCCCAAAGTCCATATATCGAGTATGAATCAAATTGGAGAATTGGATCCAAAAATACTCTCAGAAATATTTCAAACCATACCCAAAATTGCAGAACAAAATGGAATTTTAGAAAAAGGATATCGTTTAGTAAACAATTGTGGAAATTTCGGTGGCCAAACGGTAAACCATATCCACTTTCACTTGCTAGGTGGTCGACATCTAAAATGGCCACCAGGTTAAAAGGATAGAATGAGAAAATTAATATTTGGAATCATAGTTTCGGGCGTTGCGATTTATTTCCTTTCGAAAAACTTTGACCTAACTGAATTTGAACGATTGGAAGGAAAAATCAATTGGTGGATTTTTCCATTACTCTTTCTTTCAAACTTATGGGCGTTTGTTCCCTTCTCTATCCGTTGGTATTATCTATTAGAGAAAAAAATTAGTTTTTCTGAAAGTTTCACCACAGCCATCATCGGAGTGGGACTCAATATGGTGCTTCCTGCTAGAGGTGGTGATCTTGTCCGACTGATTATGAACAAACGAGATACAGAACTTCCACTCACGCATTTATTCAGTCGTATCTTTCTAGAGAAGGTAATGGATTTGGGATCTGTTGTTGTGATTGGAGCTACCGCCCTTTTTTATATGGGACTCGGACAATCTAAAAACTTAAGTCTTTTGCTTATCTCCACTTTGGTCATTTTAGGAATGATTGTGGGCCTTGTCTTAGTTCGTTATTTTTTAGAACCTTTACGCCAATTGGCCAAAAAAATCTTTGGAATTATCGGTAAACACGGATTATATGAAGAAAAATTAGATCATCATTTAGTTGAGTTTTCCTCTTTTTTAAAAGGTGACAAATTATTAAAACCAGTCCTCTACTCTATTCCTACTTGGGTTTTAGGTTATGCCATTTCCTATTATCTGGCTGGTTTACTGATAGACATGCCACTTAAATTCCCAGAGGCCCTACTTTTTATGTTCCTGGGAGGAATGGGAGTCGCCATCCCTTCGGCCCCATCCGGGATTGGAGTTTTCCATGCAGCAATCATCTCGGGTTTTATTATCCTTGGAAGAGACCCTGGCGAAGGACTCGTCTATGCTACAGTGGTTCACCTAACACAGTTTATCATTACCACGAGTTTAGCCCTTGTGGCTTATTTTTATTGGAAGTGGACAGAAGGAAAAAAATCCAAAGTCAAAAGATTCTAATTCCCTTAGTATAAACCATCCCTCACTCAAGAGAGATGGTTTTCTTTGGCTTTTTTTTAGATCAGATTTTCTTCCGATGGGGTGGAAACATCTTACTTTCAATATGCACAATCAATCGGATATTTTACCGATTAGTTGCAATCATTTTGCGAATTAACTACCTAACTTAAAGCCTTAATCACATCATCCGGTGCTTGTACAAGTTCCACAAGAACCCCTTCACTACAAAGTGGAAACTCTTCATTTCCTTTGGGATGAATAAAACAAACATTATATCCTGCAGCACCTTTACGAATTCCACCAGGAGTAAACCTAACGCCTTGTTTGGTGAGATATTCTACACATTCTTCCAATTTATCAATCCACAAACCAATATGATTGAGTTTTGGATCATGTACTTTAGGGCTTTTGTTTGGATCAATGGGTTGCATCAGATCAATCTCTACTTTAAATGGACCATTCCCCATTGACAAAATGTCCTCATCCACATTTTCTTTTTCACTTTTGTAATCTGAAACTTTCGTAAGTCCCATAACATCTACCCAAAACTTGGATAATTTTTCTTTTGACTCACCACCAATGGCAACTTGTTGGATTCCTAATACTTTAAAAGGACGGGACATGACCTACCCTCTCCTATCCTATTTCCGCAAAAATCCCTCTCAGAATTTACACCGAAAATTATATTTTTTTCCATTTTGAAGAACTTTAGATTCTTAGCCACCGCAAATTCATTCAAATATAACTGAGAGTACTTACAATTAAACCATCTGTATTGCCTCATGGCTGTTTTTAAGACACCATTAGCACCTTCTACAGCGTTACTGTTAACCCCTTCTTTACTCCACCTCTCCCTTGAGAAAGTATGTATTTTCCTCTTAGCTTTTAGAGAGTGATTAATTAACCTTACGTTTCTATATTTCCCAAAAAGAGAACTATAAGCCTCATCTGCCATTAACACATTATAAGGAGAAAGAACTTTAGAGAGGTGACTTATTGCATAATCTGAAGTAGTGAGAGGGTGAGATTCATAGAAGCTAAGACACCCTTTAATCGTTATGTTAGAAGCTAGTGAGCCTACTTGTTCCCCTCCACTTTTAACAGACCTGTATATTGAGGAAGTAATTCCACCATGTCTATAACGTGACCTATATTTATTTGCCGAGACCCCTACAGAAAAGATAGCAAGTGAATCTATATTAACGATTACCCTTTGTTTTATTGCCTTAGATACATCTCCTCTAAATGGCATTTTCTCATTATTGTTTTGTTTAGCTTCAAGCTCTAAGGCTTCTTTAGTTTGTCTTAAGAAACTGTCATTAAGTTGGCTCATAAAAGCTTGTATTCTCTTTTTCAATAACCACGCTGAGGGATAAGATTTTAGATTTAACCTTCTTTGAATTGCTTTTGAAGTAATAACATTAGGATAGGAAAGTATTATCTCATGTAAGATATATGAGAAGTAGCTAAGGGGTAAATGTAAACCTTGGAGTGGTGTATTCTTCGCTAATGATCTTTGGCTATGGCAGATAGGACACTTTCCCATTAACTGCCTACCCTTTACTTTGGAAGGTTCTAAGTGTATGTCGGGATGATTTTTACAGAACTTAGGATAGAAGGATTTTAAGATGTTATAAGTGAGATTATTATAGTGGTCACTTATTATTTTATGCGTCTCTAGAATGTTAGTATGATTAATAGCCTCTACTTGTGAAGGGTTTTGTAATGAAGCTAGTAGACTTTCTACAGGTGAGAGATTCGGAGAGGAATTTATGCGGAAACGAGATAAGTTCCTTGAGTCATTTAGACAAGAATCTGTTTTCCCTGTATCATTGTCAGGAATCACACTTTTTACCCTTATTTCAGCCAATCTAGAACGAGACATAATTAAGATTTCTTGATTAGAAAGACAAATAAGTCAAGTTTTTTGAGTCATTTTACCCTCAATTCCACTACTCATTTGATAACCATTTTCAAGAATAATACTACACACCTGTATTGCACGATACATCCGTATTGTTCTTTTTACACTTGTTACTGTAACGACCAAATACAAGAGAGCCACTAATTACCTATGAAAACACTACTTACACTAATCACTTTAACCTTACTTTTTAACTGCCAATCAACGGTTAAAACTGAGATCTCCTCCTATGGAATCGAAGATTACAAGCTTAATCAGACTTATGATTTCGTATACAGAGAAGGTTACGACTTCGCTCCATTAACCAAAGTATTCGAGGCTAAAGCTTCTAGGCATGGCTGAGGAGATCTATGGAGAACCCTTCTGTATTGATCGATTTAGGCTTAAAGACTTCCAAAGGAGAAAGTTTACTTGGAGGATTCAATCACAAGTTGAAAGTCAGGATCACAGATAAGAGTCAAACTGTATATTATGATGAAGTAGCTATTGAAAACAGACAGGAAATCTATATTGACTCCATTCCTTTCTTAGTTACCTCTTTTTGGAGTAATTACCCTAGTAGAATCTTAAAACTGGAAAAGAAAGTGAGGAGAGCTGAAGCAGAATCTTTGGATATCCAATTAGGCTTAGATTACAATAATAACTAGACAGAATTAACTCTATGTTAGCTGATTGAGAGCGAGGAATAAAACCCTCGCTTTTTTATGTCTTGAGAGGTGAAAATATGGCTGAAGATGATCCTAATAATTTGCAAAAAGAAAGTAAGAATTTCTTCTTAGAATTTTTGCAAGATAAATTAAACCATCCTTATATTGGAACATTTGTATTATCATTCTATTTTTATAATTTTGAAGATTTAACAAAGCTATTTATTGGACTTGGAGAAGAATTCACTGAAGATAAGATAGATGCAATTGAGATTTTTGTAAGTAATTTTCATTTTTGGTCGTGTGATTTCTGGCTACCTGTACTTTCGGCGATTACAATACCAAATATAATCTATAATGCTGGTAAAATAATTTTTGATTTATGTAAAGATGTAACCGAGATTCTATTATCAAGAATAAGAACTTGGAAAAATAGAAAAGTTTTTCAATCTAATATAGATAATCTTGAATTCAAGAACAATATCAAATCACAAGCTATTAATAATTTAAGAATGAATACTTTTTCGATAATGTTAGATATTATCGAAGGAGAAAGGAAAAATACTGGAATACCTCATTTGTATTATTTTGGGAGTCTGGAAAAATTCAAAGAAGGTGAATTGGTTTCTCACATTAAAGACAGAATAGAAATAGGTCGATATAATAAAAAATTTAAACTTCTTGGTGTTATTAAAAAGGTCTTAGTTGAAAATGTATTTATAGTAGAGGTATTAAATACAAGTACGTTAAGAGAGCTGATAAAAAACAAGTTTGACGTAACTATTGATACGAGCCATGCAAAAGAATTCAATGTATTTAATGAAGGCGAAGGAAAACTTGAATACTCAATTACAAAAATAGCTGACTATGATAAAAACTTCGTTTGTACCATGGTTCAGCCAAGCTTTGAAATCTATAACGAGAATCTTGAAAATAAAATAGAAATAGATATTAATAGGGAAACAAAGTCGGTAATTGATAGATTTATGATTATCAGTGATTATCAATAACCCATCTCAGGATTAATTCTAGATTCTAGCTTCTTCCTTAAATAAATCGGATACACTGTATAGCAATGTATTTCCATTCGATTATAGATTAAAATAAAGAAGAAAGAACTAAATATTCAAACAAGCACAATTCTATTTAAATATGATTTTAAATCTAAAACTTGACAAAAACTTAACTATCCTGATATTATCTCTATCCGCTTATAAGGCTTATAGCAGATAATAAGACTAATTTTTACGAGGGTATTCTAATCGAAAACTATTCTCAAAAACAAAAATTAGATCGGATTAAATCAGAACTCAAAAAGCAATTATCAGCTTCTAATACCAAAGAAGAATTCAACACTGCATTTTATAAAATCAACGAATACAAAATTGAACCTGAAAACATTCCAGAAAATATATCCTGGAACAACCAGTTACTATATTTACAAATTAATTCTTTCAACATATACCTGAGAAAATTTGAGCTATCACCAAAAGAAGAATTTATCTATCACGTTTTTAGGACTTTAAAACCTTACTTTAAAAATAAACTTTGGGAAGACTATCTTTACAAATATATTTTAAATAAAGGCAAGGTAGGTCTAAATTCTTTAAATATTGCTGGATTTTCTTTTATAAAAAAGCAGTCGAAAAAAAAACAAGATATCGATTACAAAGTATTTTTATTTTCATTTAAAAACCACTACCACCTTTCGGATATTGTAATCAATAACATTGACTATTTCATAAGAATCCTCAAGAAGAACCTACCTAAATACAAATCGCAATATAGAACTCCTTTAATCAATCATTACGCACTTGAATTCAAAGATGACGAATATTTAGCACCAAAACTTAATTCTTTTGAACATAACAAACATTTCCACTACCTCTTCTTAAGAGAAAAAATAAAAGACTGTCTACGAGAATCAGAAAACCAACTGAGAGAAAAATTGGGATACAAAAGGATTGGCGAAGGGAACATCCAAGAACATAACCTATACAGGGAGTTAACCAAAGTTATTGATCCTTCCAAAATCAAAAGGTGGTATCGACCCAAGTGGTTAGGTGGACTAGAACTCGATTTCTATTTTGAATTGGATGGGAAACGGTATGGAATCGAGTATCAAGGTGCACAGCATGTCCGACCTACCGATTTTTTCGGTGGCAAGAAGTCTTTCAAAAAGCAAATAAGAAGAGATGTAATAAAACTAAATCTATGTCATAACAATGGTGTGAAATTATTGCACTGTTATTTTGATGAACAGATTCAAAACTTCATAAACCAGAAACTGCTACCACACTTAAGGTAGAATACTTCTAAAACTTATTACCTATTTTGATGGCACACGTTCGAAGATATTTAACTTAGGATTCAAGAAAATTAAAGACAAATATTTTAAGTAAAAGTGAAACATATTCGAAAGATAAAACTTTCTGTTATCGAAACTAATTCAAGAACCAATCAATAAATTATCCTCTAAATCATCTTCTCATACTCTAAGCATTTTTTGATTTGATGAATAAGAATTAAAGTTATTACAACTGAAATTATCCATCCAATAGGAGGAAAAAATAGACCACCAATTATAACAACTACTCCCTTGAAAAATCTCTTAGGTGTGAGCCAACAGCCAGATTCACTTTTTTTCATTTTATCATCTCACAATAAATCCTAATTAATTTAGAATTTCCATCATTCATTTTTTCGAATAAGTAAATAAGAGAATGCTGATGAACCTAATAAATATATTGATCAAATTCTTACTTTTATTGCAAATTTAAGGTTTTAAAATGTTTTTTTATTTTTAAATATCTGCCCTTACCCTCCCAATATATTCTGCTATTTTTTACTCTAAGAAATCTCGATTTATTATTTTTTTTCAAATACTCTTGTTTTGTCCGAGCCATCTATTAAAATTATCCAAAGTTTATGGCAATTTCCAAACCCGAATCATTTTCATCTTTAGCATCTTTTATTTGGTCAATCGCAGAAACCTTACGAGGTGATTTTAAGCAGTCCGAATATGGTCGAATCATATTGCCTTTCACTGTTTTACGTCGTTTAGAATGTGTTTTAGAGAAAACGAGAGAGGCAGTTCTACTTGAAAAGAAGAAACATAAGGGAAGTAAAGTTCCACTTCAACCATTTCTGGAGAAAGCGTCAGGATTCGGCTTTTATAACATTTCGAATATGGCACTCGATAGATTAGGAACGAATGACACTAAATCCAATTTAGAAAACTATGTCGAATCTTTCAGCGAAAACGTTTCAGACATTTTCGAGAACTTCAATTTTCAAGATATAATAGATCGCCTCCATAAGGCAGACCTACTCTTCCAAGTTTGCGGACAGTTTGCGAGTATAGATCTTCATCCTGATGTAGTAGATAATTATCAAATGGGTCTCGTCTTTGAAGAACTGATTCGGAAATTTGCAGAATCGAGTAACGAGACTGCAGGGGAACATTTCACTCCACGTGATATTGTCCGACTAACGACCTCACTCGTATTCTGTAATGACAATGATGCACTGACCAAACCTGGAGTTATTCGATCAGTGTATGATCCGACAGCAGGAACGGGAGGGTTCTTATCCTCAAGTACTGAATATATCCATGAATTGAATCCGAAGGCTAAAATTGCAAACTTCGGACAAGAACTAAACCCTGAATCGTTTGCTATCTGCAAAGCGGATATGTTAATCAAAGGACAGGATGTAAAGAAAATCAAATTGGGTAATACCTTAAGTGATGACCAGCATCCAGACGACAAATTTGATTACTTGTTATCGAATCCTCCTTTCGGTGTAGAATGGAAAAAGGTAGAAAAAGCAATAGTAGATGAACACAAGAAGAAAGGTTTTAAGGGGAGATTTGGTGCGGGACTTCCAAGAGTATCAGATGGAAGTCTTCTCTTCCTCCTACATCTCATCTCAAAAATGAATGATCCAAGTAAGGGTGGGAGTCGTATTGGAATTATTCTAAATGGTTCACCTCTCTTCACTGGGGGTGCTGGTTCTGGTGAATCTGAAATCAGAAGATACATTCTAGAACAAGACTTGTTAGAAGCAATTATTGCTCTTCCTACGGATATGTTTTATAACACGGGTATTGCTACCTATATCTGGATTCTTTCCAATCACAAAGATAAAGATCGCTTAGGTAAGGTACAACTCATCAATGCGAATAGTGATGAGTTTTGCGATAAAATGCGAAAGTCTCTTGGATCAAAGCGTAAATATCTGACCGAAGCTCATATCGAACTAATTGTGAAGCTCTATGGTTCTATGGCTAAGAATAAAACGAGTAAGATTTTCAAAACTACAGACTTTGGGTATCGCCGTATTACAGTCGAAAGACCTTTGAAGTTATCCTTTCATCCTCATGATGAAATCAAGCTAAGTTTATTAAAAGACGATATAGGATTCCTTAAACTTGATACAAAGGAGCAAAAGTCAATCCTCGAAATGCTGTCATCACTCAAATCAAAATACAATGATCGAGAAGTATTCCTAAACGAAATTAGAGCCAAACGTAAACTTACTCCCGCTATCGAAAAGTTATTGGTTAAAATCATCGGCGAACAAGATGAAACAGCTAATAACTGTAAGAATGCTAAAGGGGAAACCGAAGCAGATTCGGACTTACGAGATTCCGAGAACGTTCCACTTAGTGAGGACATCGATAGCTACTTTGCTCGTGAAGTATTGCCCCACGTTCCAGATGCTTGGATTGACCGAGACAAAAAAGACGAGAAAGATAACCAAGTCGGGATTGTAGGCTATGAGATTCCGTTCAACAGACATTTTTATGAATACAAACCACCAAGAGATTTAAAAGAAATCGATGCTGACTTAGATAAGGTTACCAAAGAGATTCTGGAACTCCTCCAAGAGGTTCATTCATGATTCTCCCTTTTTACTGGATTGTATGGAGTGAATAATTTTATGATTGAGAAATCTCTAGAATATTTCATTAGACATACTGAGATTTTAGAATTGAATCATTCACAAATCCAAGCTCTTTTTGATGATCAAAGATTTGGATTTCACTTTGAATCCAATTTTGAAGACAAAAAAGACTATTTAGAAGAAAAGAAATATAGCACTCCGCAAGGAAGAACTGCAATTCGGTATCTACTTGATATTGCAAAAAATGGCGGTTATATCTGGGCAGAATACAGTTTGATCAAAAAAATAATGATCGGTTATGTTGAGCCAAATACCCAAATAGAACTCATTAGTCTCGATCCAAATAAGGATCTAAATAATAAAGATGGAAAGCTGATTCTAAAGACATTAAAATTCTCTAAATTCCTTGAAATTAGCCCTCAAGAACTTTTGATGCTTAAGGCAAGAAGACCCAGACAAGGAACGTTTGTCCGATGGAGAAATTGCTTTGGAAAATTGACAAAGGTTATCGATCAAGGTATATCACAAGAAATCAAAGAATGGACTGATTTGACTCCAGACCTTCAGGAAATTGTAAGTTATGAATATCTTCGAAATGTAGGCATCAATAGCTGGAAAATCAAGCATCTACTCATGCCAATAGGAAGAACCATGAAAGATATCGATATCTATGCACTTAACACGAATAATGAGTCAGTCTTTGTTCAAGTAACACACTTAGGTGATGATAAAAATAAATTACAAAGTTTAGCTCAGTATAAATCAAATCTAGTCTATATCTCTTCAAATCCTAAACTATCAAATCAAAATACTGAGATAACAGTCATAAATTCTGATGATATTTTTAGATGGCTATTGAATCAACTTGATTACATGAAGCAGTTAGCAAATTAAGAGATTATAAATATGAAACAAAAAGATAAGAATTCTATTCAATTCAAGTTTAAACCGTACCCAAAATATAAAGACAGCAGAATAGAATGGATAGGAGAAATTCCTACAGAATGGAAGACATTAAAAATTCGACATGCATGTGAATACATAAAAAGCGGTACGACTCCAGAAAGTAGCTCAGAGGAATTTTATGGCGGTTCAATATTATGGGTAACAACTGGTGAACTTCGAGAAAGTTTCATAGAAGATACAGCGAAAAAAGTTAACGAAAAAGCTCTTAGGACGTATTCTGCATTAAGTTTCCATCCTAAAGGTTCTGTATTAATTGCAATGTATGGAGCTACTATAGGCAGATTGGGGATGCTGAACAAAGAAGCAGTTTCTAACCAAGCATGCTTAGCATTATTTTCTAAAACTAAATTATTTAATCGATATTTATTCTATTGGTTATATGCAACTAGAGATGAGTTAATAAGAATTTCTTCTGGTGGAGGTCAACCAAATGTTAACCAAGAAAAACTTGCTTCACTTAGGGTCAGCACCCCCCCCCTAGACGAACAGAAAGCAATAGCAACTTTCCTAGACAGAGAAACGAAAAAAATAGACAACCTCATCGCCAAACAAGAGCTACTCATAGCTTTACTCGAAGAAAAGAGACAGGCGTTGATTTCTCATGCTGTTACGAAAGGTCTTGATCCTAAGGCGAAAATGAAAGACAGCGGAGTGGAATGGTTAGGAGAGATTCCTGAGGGATGGGAGGTTGTTAGTCTTAGGTTAAAAATAAAAATTGCTAGTGGTGATGGAATTTCTAATCATTTGGTCGAAGCACAAAAGAGTGAAACACACAGCATACCTTCTATCGGAGGGAATGGGATAATGGGATATACTCTCTCACCAAATACATTGAAAAATGCTTTTGCAATAGGACGTGTAGGGGCACTCTGTGGCAATGTTCATTTTATTAATTATCCTGCATGGATAACAGATAATGCCTTAAAGATTAGCAAATGGAACGATTTTGAAAATCTATATTTTTTTTACTTAATTTACTCAGCAAAATTAAACAGACTAGCAAGTACATCAGCACAACCATTAATTACAGGAGAAACCGTTAAGAATTTAAAAGTACCTTTACCAGCGATTACAGAACAAAAAACAATTGCAGAATATCTCGATGCACAAACAAAAAAAATCGATTTATTAAAAGAAAAGGCATTTTCTGTTATCGAACTTCTCAATGAGAAACGATCTGCATTGATTTCTTCTGCTGTGACGGGTAAGATTGACGTAAGGGAGCTAGTGTGATGGATCAAGAATCGAAGCAGATCATTTCTGTTCGGAAATGGCTGATAACTGCTGAAGAGTATCTGAAAGATTCTAAAAATCTCCTAGATTTTCATTTAAAAGCGAATCGTTCTACGATAACCAGACCTACTGTGCTTCTTTTTGCGTATTTTTTGGAAAATTTATTAAAAGGCTACATTCTTGTTAAAAAGAATTTAACTCAATTGGATAAGAAATATCAAATCCACCTGAAGAAAGAATTATTTGAAAAAGCTGAATTACACTTCTCCAAAGAAAATCATCAAGATATCGTTGAATTCTTAAACCATGTCACTAATTGGGGGAAGTATCCTTTTGATAAATCAAATTCTCAAGGCAATGTAATTACTTCAAAAAAAGAAACTAAACTAACAGCATACCAAAACGAAACTTTTGTTTTTTCGAGTTTCGAAAACTTTCAAGAGCTACTTTCCTTTGCAATACATTTTTTAGAATTGATTTCCAATGAAATGATCAATGAAAAAAAACTACATACAGCTGTCGGGATCAAAGAAACTCTAGGAAGATTAAATCATAAATTGATAGAAATGGAAAAAGCAATCAAGGGTGATGTGACACAAAAGAATCATCAAAGTTTTTCCAACACCTTTTCTAATATAAAAGAGAAAATTAAAAATAGAATTCATTCTTTTAAAAGCACACATTGCAAAGGATTGGGAATTCGTTCCTATGAAAATAAAATATGAGACCACATAACGAAATCGTATTTGAAAATGACATTGTCCGAGACCTTACCTCAATTACCCCAACCTTATTTTCCAAGCCTTACCAAGAAGGTGATCCAGACCAATACGATGCTGATTTAGGATTATATCCTGAAGATTTGATTTCATTTATCAAAACGACTCAATTAGATGAATATGAAAAACTAGCTAAGAAAAATGGAACTGAAACTGACAAAATTCTTTCTCGTGAAATAGCGAAGTATCTTGATATAAATGGTTCCATTCGTTCGTTTAGAAAAGGTATCGAGTTTGTTGGATCAAAATTCAAATTAGCTTATTTCAAACCTGACAATCAATCTAACCAGAAAGCTAAAGAGCAATATGATGCGAATATCCTTAGAGTTGTACGTCAAATTCGTTACTCACCATTTCACCATGAGATGCTAGAACGGACAGGTCATGGTAGTGGAATCCTCGACTTGGTGGTATTCTTAAATGGAATTCCTATTTCAACTTTAGAATTAAAAACAGATTTCACTCAATCCGTTCATCATGCCATCAAACAATATAAAGCTGATCGTTATCCTATCAATTCTGTCACAAAAAAACCAGAACCAATCCTAGCATTCAATAGGCGGACACTCGTTCATTTTGCTGTCTCCAATGAAGAAGTTTACATGACTACTAAGCTAGAAGGAGAGAAAACAAAGTTTTTACCATTCAATAAAGGAAATGGCGAGGCTTCTGGCAATCCTCCAAATCCAAATGGTCATGCTACAGCATATTTATGGCAGGAAGTTTTAGAAAAAGAAACTCTGCTTAGAATCATAGGAAGGTTCATCCATTTACAGGATAAAGATAAAGATGGGCGAAAACTAAAGCCAGAAGATCATTATATGGTTTTTCCTAGATACCACCAATTGGATTGCGTTACTAAACTTGTACAAACAGCACAAATGGAAGGAGCGGGTCACAACTACCTCATCCAACATAGTGCAGGATCAGGAAAATCCAATTCAATTGCTTGGCTATGTCACCAACTAGCTTCTCTTACCATTCCAGAAGGCAAAGACCAAGGGAAACGACTCTTTCGAAATGTAATCGTTGTAACGGATCGAACTGTTTTAGACAGTCAATTACAAGACACCATCTACCAATTTGATCACCAAGCAGGTGTAGTTCAAAGGATTTCCAGAGATGAGGGAATTGGATCAAAATCGCAAAAATTAGCCTATGCTCTGCTTGGAAATTCACCAATCATTATTGTTACAATCCAAACCTTCCCATTTATTCTAGAAGCAATCCAAAACGAAACTTCTTTAAAAACTTATACTTTTGCTGTAATAGCCGACGAGGCACACTCCTCTCAAACAGGAAAGACGGCATCAAAATTAAAGGACGTTCTTCAGACCGATTTATCTGATGATGAGGAATTCACAGCTGAAGACTTACTCGCTAGTAGCTTACAAAGTAGGAAATCTTCAAAAAACATAAGTTACTTTGCATTTACGGCTACACCAAAACCGAAGACTCTTGAAATCTTTGGTAGATTAAAATTCCCAAATCAACCTAAATCTAAAGAGAACACCCCTGTTCCCTTCCATTCCTATACAATGCAACAAGCCATAGAAGAAGGATTCATACTAGATGTTCTAAAGAACTACATAACGTATGACGTGGCATATAAAATTGCAAACTTAAGCCAGGACAAGGAAGTAGATACCCAAAAAGCAAAAAATAAGATTAATAAATGGGTTCGACTCCATCCACATAACATATCTCAAAAAATTAGCATCATCATCGAACACTATAGAAAACATGTTCGACATATGCTAAATGGAACTGCCAAAGCAATGGTGGTAACTGGTTCTAGAAAAGAGGCAGTCCGATACAAATTCGAATTTGATAAATACATCAAAGAAAAGAAATACCCTGATATTCACGCACTAGTGGCTTTTTCTGGTGAGATAATTGACAAAGAATATGGGGTTGAACCTTTTACAGAAAAAAATATGAATCCAAATCTTGATGGTAAGGATTTGCGGGAAGCCTTCGATGGGAACGAATTTCAAATCATGCTCGTTGCCAATAAGTTTCTCACTGGATTTGACCAACCAAAACTCTGTGCCATGTATGTTGACAAAAAACTATCTGGAGTCGATTGTGTTCAGGCACTCTCACGATTAAATCGAATTTATCCAAATAAAGACCAAACCTTTATATTGGATTTTGTTAATACAGTTGAAGAGATTATCGAAGCATTCTCTCCTTTTTATAAGGTAACAAATCTTTCGAATAACTCTGATCCAAATGATATATTTCTAATTAAGAATAAACTTCTCGATGCCCAAATCTTTAGCATGAATCATGTAGAAGAGTTTTCAAAAGAATACTTTCAACAACTCGCCAATATCCAAAACAAAAAACAGTCTAAAATTACCCAAGAAAAGTTAAGTTCCATCGTTTCAGTTCCTCAAAACACCTTTAAACAAAGATATAAAATTGCTGTCTCAATCATATCCAATGCTATGGAAATTCTCTCTCAAGCAAAACAAT
This sequence comes from Leptospira soteropolitanensis, assembly GCF_026151655.1. Lineage (GTDB taxonomy): Bacteria > Spirochaetota > Leptospiria > Leptospirales > Leptospiraceae > Leptospira_A > Leptospira_A soteropolitanensis. Next base: position 493,754 of record NZ_JAMQPN010000002.1, read on the forward strand.
CGAAGATTGATCAAAGTATTCGAGAGGCAGAAAAGAATCTACACTCAGCTAAAGAGGTTAAAGCCGACTTAGATCATTTTAAAGCAGGAGTAACCAAGTTTACAGAATTTTACGATTTCATGAGCAATATCGTTGATTATGAAGATGAAGACTTAGAAAAACTCTATGTATTTCTAAAGCATCTCAAAGAAGTTCTAAAAGTAGAAGATACTTCTGAATCGCTTACTCTATCCCTTGAACTCTCCCACTACAAAATTTATAATAAGAAAGTACATAATCCAACCCTAACAGAAACCATTCTTGATCCAGAAAAAGTTGTGATCGGAAGCGGTATCATGGAAAAGAAAAAGGAACTCTTATCTGATATTATCGATAGTATTAATGAGATTTTTGGCGAAGGAGTATCTGAAGAAGATGCTGTCGAAAAAATGTATAACTTCGGTATGTCTTTAGAAAATGAAGTTTTAAAAAACCAAGAAGTTCAAAATCAAATGAAGGCGGGCAATTCTATTGAACAAATTATGCTCGGAGACTATCCTAAAGCCTTAACAGAAGCAATTATGAATACGATGAATTCAAATAAAGACATCTCGGCAAAACTCTTGAATGATGAGAGATTTTTAAACAAATTTGCCAAAATAATGTTAAATATATTCATTCAGAATTTGAATAATGGTATGACTTAAGGCAGATGATTCAAGAATTTATTGACACCGAAAAAAAACTGCTCATGAAGTTTTCCAAAAATGGCGTAGGAAAATTTAAAAGCATAGCCATCAAGAATAAAGTTCCACTTTAAAAACAAAATATACCAAGACTCATAGACTGTAAGCTTTAGAGATCTTAATCAAGAATATACTTCAATAAATGGTTTTACTATTTAATTTAATAATAAAACTATTAAAATAACTTTCGTCTACGTTTACCGAATCTACATTCTTCAATAAAACAAGCAAATCCCTAATATCAGTTCTAACATCAACTAGATTACCATCTTTATTACGTTTTTCCCAGGAGTCTAAAATCAACCAAGTTATATAGAAATCTTGAAACGATCGACGAAAGGTTTTGGATTTTTTCACATTAAAGAAAGTATTTACAGCTTCCTTACTCAACTCACCCCCAATCATTTCGCCAAACTTAACAATTAAACTTTCCGTTCTATCAATACTTTTTAAAAAACTCTCTCTTTCATGATAATTATCTTCTAATTTATTTAAATAATCCGTGATTGCTGATTTATTCTTCAAACGGCACGTAATTCTATCACTCCTAAGAAATAACCCCAAAGCTTTTTCGTAAGAACCTTCTTTATTTATTACATGTATTATATAAGACAATATTGTAACAAGTTCTTCATTCTCCATTCGATCGGTTCGATTCCTAATATCAACATTCTCTTTACTATAAAACCAGGAAACATATTTTCCAGTTACATCCTTAATCCTGTTTATAATTTCTTTATCCACTGTAGAATTCCACATCTCAAATGAATTGTTGTTTATTGGGTAAGGCTTTTGATTTAATCTAATAAAGAGATCCGTTGGCTCGAATCCTTCATTTAAACTTTCTTCTATAATAATTTCATCAACAACAAAATCGAGGATTTTATCCTTTTCTATTTCTGACAAAGAATTATAATTAGATGAGTTGCTATCAACCAAAATATTCAATTTTTTAAGTTTGAAATTATTATTCATTGAATATGTTAATAAATTATTTTCATTTCGGTATTGCTTACCAACGAAAGCAATTATGGCAAGCAACCTCTGTTGACCATCTATTACTTCTTTTGTTCCATCTTTTCTTTTAAAAATAAATAAAGGAGGTAAATAAATTCCCAAAAGAATACTTTCGATGATTGAAGAAGCCTTTATTTCTGAAATCTTTTCTTGCCTTTGATACGAAGGTCTAATTAAATATTTATTTGTTATTACATCCGAAAGAATTTCCTCAATAGGTCTAGACACTGGGGAAGGTTTGTTAATTCTTAAGCTCTCGAGAATTTTAATAATATCTTTTGCATCACTATCAGATTGCCTTATTTTCTTTAAATCGTGTACAAAATCATTTTTTCTTAAAAAAATATCAAAATTTAAGCCACTAATTTTAGAGAATAATTCTGCCGTGTCTTCAAATCTTGTAATAATTGCTTTATAGAAATAAGAATTCTCATCCGAATATTTTATATAATTTAATTTATAATGTTCATTTATCTGATTCAAAAAATTAGTATAATCAATTAACTTCCCTTCATTTTCCAATATCAATATTGCCCACAAAAGGCATTCACTCAATAATTTATTCCCTGATATCTGAATATTTTCCTCAATAGAAGACTGAAGATCAAAAAGAACATTTAAGCATCCTTTTAGCCTTTGAAAATCTGAAACTAAATCATCGCTATTATTAACTGCTGTTTCATATAGTATGTTAAATATCTCCGTTCTTTGTGCTCCTCTTGCATATCTGGAAATTGGAAATTTCGGAAGAACATATACTTTTCTCAAAATATCAATTATTTTTTCCTTTAAATCTTCACTTTCTACTTCATTTGGAAAAAAACTTTTTCTTATTTTTTGATATAATTGAACATTAAAAGTTAACTCTTTTTCAATAATTTCGGACAGATCATCATTATCATATTTCGCCGAATCAACTTCAATTGAAGTGAGTGGCGTAATACCAGTATTATATCGCCTAAATATTTCCTTTTTTATTTTATCTTCTATTGTAGTATCAATTCCAACCAAAACTTCGAATTCGAAAACTCGAATATTTGCATTCCAAAAAATATCCTTAACTTCCTCTTTCAGTTTATTAAAATTTTGTTTGTCTAGAGCTGGTAATGACAATAATCCTTTTTCAGTTAATGATATATCGTTTTCGATAAATTTTTTTAAGGTTTCAAATCTTTGCCTTCCATCAATTACCTCTACCCTTGTGCCTGATTTAAACAATATTAAAGGAGGTATCTCAGTACCCAAGATAACGCTCTCAATAAAGAACGATTGTTTTACATTATCCCATACATAATTCCTTTGATAATATGGTTTATAATCAATTCTTCTTAAGTTTCGTTCACTTAAAAGTGTTTTGATTGAAATAGTGCGAGGTGTTATTTTTAAACTATTTTTAAAAATTTGAATAAATTGCTTACCGTTTGATGTCATTTGTTAAGCCCTTAAAAACTGTAATTTATTTCAAAACGAAACTCAAGTTTGCCTTCGTCAGAACTTAATGAATTTACGATTTCATTGCCAATAATAGATCTAAATATTGAAACAAAAAGAGTAGAATAGATTTCTAAATTTACTAATTTTTGCATCTCAGAATGATTCAGAATATTTGCTTTATTAAATTCAATTTCATCAAAGGAGAGTGCAATGACTACCTTGTCATCATAAAATATTTTGATTAGAAATTCCATTCCAAATAAAAATGATTTTTCAGAAAAATATTTATCTTCTTCCTCTAGGTCAGATAATCTATTTATAAATTTATAAAGCGAAGAACTTAAATATTCTAAAAAAATATTAATTTCATTAATATTTAATTTATTCAAGGCATGAAAAAATTCAATTTTTTTCACACTTCGTAAATGCTTCAAAAAATGATATTTCACTACTATAGATCTAACTTTAATACCTAAATTCGATATATAGTTGTAATAAAGCATCACCAATTCTTTTTCACTTATTTGAGATCTCAAGAGTTTAAAATATTCCTTTTTTTTATTAATATCAATGCCACTATTTTCAATTAGTAGCATCACTCTATAAAGGGTTCGAAAATAAATAGACAATTTTTCTCGATTTAATTCAAAAAGTTCAAGAAATTTATTCTTAAGTTTTTCCAATGTTACGTTAATCGGATCTTCCTTAGTTGTACTAATAATTAGTTCTTCGATTATCTTTTCGATTATATTGTCATTTTCCAAAGATTCTCTAGAATTGTTTAAAAGAGTTAAATATGCGTAAAAATTACTATTAAAATAATTCAATTGTGCTATGGCAGATTGCTCTCGAACTTCTTCATTTTGAGATACTGATAACTTTATCTGCTCTCGAATCAAATTTGTCTGTTCTTCAAAAATTTTTCTAGTTGCTTCTAACTCTTCCTTTTGTGCTTTAAATTCATCAATTTGACTATGTAAAGCTTGAGTCTGTAATCCGAGATTTTGTTGATTGATATTTATGTCTCTCCTTTGCTCTTTTAATGCAACGTAGAAAAGTATTACGCCTGTTAACGAAAATAATGTACCTACGGAACCTCCGATAAAATCGCCAAATTGTCCAATAATCTCTTCGTCTATTATGGCTGATTTTTTCCAACTGCCAAAACTAAGAAATACAACGATGGAGGCAATAATACATGCAAATCCAAAAATGGTAATGATTTTGCCTGTAGTTTCGCTAAAAAGTGTCATTCTTACTTTTTCAGACATCCTGTTCCCCTATTCTCAAAAAAACAATTTTCTACAATTTATACTTTTTCTAAAATTAGCCTAAATCAATATAAATAATGTATATAAGCAATATCATGATATACTTGGTATTTAGTTAATTATTTTGTATAAAATATAAAGAATAAATTTTCAACCATTTGTTTACGTTATACGAAATATTTTTGATAAAAGGTAAAAAACATTTTTTTTTGAAATTTTTACATTCGAAGAATTTTTTTTTATTAATAGTATTAAAATTTTCCATTTTCAAATATATAAGCCTAGATAAATTAATGATTGCAAAAATTATTAAAAGACTCTTTTCATAACAAAATTGGTCTAGTAAATAACAGAGTCTTATTTCAAAAGAAAACTTAGTATCTCAAATCATTTTCTGATTATTTGCTACGCAATGAATATACTAGAAATAAATTCGAACTAAAATATCGTAATTTTCTTTTTTTGTATAATTCATAGTCTAATATCCTACAGCTAGACGTGATTTATGGGATTACCCCCCTACTTGCAGACGTCATTAAATAAACTGCTAAAACGGAGGCGTTGATGAATTCTCTTACCCAATCAGACTCTAACATTGAACCAGCAGGCGACACGATCCAGTGTAACTACAAAGGCAATCAAAAAATAGGCAAAATCTTAATTCGAACAAAACGAGATTTGGTGATTGAAATGAACTCGCCATACAATGGTCTTAAAACAGGAATTCATAAACCCTACTTTGCTGATCCTTGAACTTCGTATTTGGATGAAGAAGGATTGGACTATGCCAAATCATTATTAATCGAATTATACGAGCAGTTGAGTAACCTAGAGAGTAAATCTGATGAGATTGACCGTTTTTATCCCGCATTCATAAGAGAACGAAACGAATTGCATTCCCGCATTATAGATTGCAAGCGATCATTAGCTGATGAGAAGCGAAAAATGAAATCTCATATCATAAGTCCGATCGAATACCAAAGAACTATAACGCCAATCAATAAACTTATTAAGGACTTAGAATATGAAATTTTCGCCCATGAAAAACAGTTTTTCGATAATCTTACACAGACGAACATTCCCTATACTTTACGAATTGATTATTTGAATTACCTAAAAGACAAATTCTCAAAATGAAATTTCACTAGCTGAAAGTTCCATAAATCCTTTATTAATTAGGTCATCTAGATCTGTCAGAAGATCAACATATCTTTTCATATTATCAACAATATCATCCTCATACGTTGGATGAACGAATGTTGACTTATATTCCCCCCCTTTTCGAGAAGCTAGCATTATATTGGGTGAAGAAGCAAAATATACAGAGTTTTGATTTTCTTGAAATTCGATAATAAGTTTCTCTTTATATTTCTGCAAAAGCTTATCATTTAAATAGGGATACCTTAATTTAAAGGTAATAATTCCGTTAAACAATGTTTCCCACTGCCCCTTGACCCTAGTTTCTGCCGACTCAATGTATCTGATTAATACATCCAGGTTCTTAGTCTTCATTCTAAGTTTTTGCATAATTTGTTCTCCTCGAATTTAGCATTCTAAATTTAAAGAATCTATAATTTCTTCTAAATAGATCATTCGATGTATGTATGAATCCAAATAAGTTTGAAAATACTCATCCCCGAATTCCTCGCTAATATTACCTTTAAGATTCTTTGTGAAAATCGCAAGATCTCTCAATCCCGAAAACACTGTATTCCCATTGTCAAATCGAATTATGCCAAGTTTTTCTTGATAGCCTTTCACCCAGTGATAAATTAAATCGTTACGAGGAACGTCTTCCAACTTCAAAAAAACCTTCTCCCAATCTATGTCCTGATTCAAATCTAGAAAATACTCTATTCTCCTATATTCTGGATCTATTCTCGTAACGAATATTCGCAATACACCTGCACTATTATTTATTATTATTTCCATAAGCTCCTACCTCTTCACTTAATTATTTCAACTTGTTATTACCTGCATACTAGGCACAACGAGAGCACTCAATTTACCACCTAACCCACATTTGGTGTCTAAAAACCAATGATTTCCATAATTTACTACTTTATTAAATGGGATATGCCCCTGAATGATTAATTTGGAGGTCACATGATCTAAATTTTCTCGAAATGCTGAATTCAATAGGTCGTATTTTGTTTGCTCTTTTAAACTATTTCGATCGTCAATACCTGCATGACTGAAGAAAGCATAATCATTTTCATAGGAATATACTAAGTTTTCTTTGAACCAATTCAAATGAACTTCAGTAAAATTGTAATATTTTAGTATCTGCTTTCTCTTGATTGGATGAGCTTCATTTTCCTCCCACAATTTCAAGAGCCATTCCTCATGATTACCAAACAAAAATATTGCTTTTCTGTTCAGAGACCGCAAGATATCTATAGTCTCTCTATTTTGCGTTCCATAGTTAATATAATCGCCCATGAAGAGAAGAAGTGCGTCAGGAATGATTTCTAATTTAAACAATAGCTCTTTAAGTTGAATTGAACAAGCATGGACATCGCCAATTGCAATTGTTTTTTCATATTTCAAATCATCTTTTTCACAGAGATTTTCAGTATTATTTAGTTCTTTGATAGTTTACTTACCTCCTCTAAAGTGAAATATTTGATGAATGATATTTTCCCTTCTTTAAATGCCCAAAGAAATCCCAAGTCTTTAAATTCTGGTTTATCAAGCACAAGAAATTTTGAATTTAAATTCAAAACAGAGGAAGAAGAATCAAAAATATATGAATCTTCCTTATGGGTTTTTAAAAAAATACAATTCTTTATAATAATCGAGAGAAGACCTAACTCATCAAGGGATCTTTGCTTAATCAATTGTTGGGGTAAAATTACACGTGAGAAGCCTTTCTCCTGATCAGAAAACCATTCTCCATTCCATTTTATTGAATTAATAAAACCATAAGATGTAATAATTTTTTTCATAGGTGTCACCTCCTAACGTATAAACGGTACAATTTGTTAATTAAACTATAAAAACGCTATATCTCCCCGCATACAATTGTTAACAATTCATTATTTCTGATAGTCTCAATACTAATACGAACTTTAGTTTTCTTCCCTATCAGGTCTATCTTCAGTTTTTTCTTCAGCCAATCTCTTCTGGCGAGCTTCTTGAACTCTCCTATAATATTCCGTAGCCTTCATTTCATTATCTAGTCTGATCGCCTCATCCCAATCTATTTCCATACAGCATCACCTCTCTTATAAACAAAATTTAATTCTGTGGCTCAATATATCACCAATAGGCGTTTGTCAACATTTTTTCAGAATACTACTAATTTAAGTAAGGATTTAAAATCTAAACTAGGATTTCGGGGTAAATGAAATGGATAATAAAAATATCAATCTGGAGCAAATAAGCCGATGTGAAAAAAACTTTAAAAAATTAATTTTCTAATCTATCGATGATTCCAAGATTTCCTTTGAGCTTAGTCTGTTGTGCCCATAAACTTTTGCAGTGAATGATGGATCAAAGTGATTAGCAAAACGAGAGACGGCATCTAATGGCTTACCATTTTTCAATAGATGAGAGATACGACTATGCCTAGTCTGGTGAGGGTGAACATTTCTGTTTAACTCAGACTGCCCGATCTTTTGCAATGTTCTATGTACTAACTGTCTAGTAATAGGCTTCCCAGTATTTGTATTTTCAAACAAATACACATCTCCATTGAATTGTGTCTTTATTTTAGCATAAAGAACCTTCGAGAGAATTAGACTAGTTTCTTTCCCCCCCTTACCTAAAACTTTAGCCTCAATATGGGTTTTCAATATCTTGCAATTTTTTAGTTTTATGGATAACAATTCTGAAATCCTGCAACCAGAAGCATAAAGTGCCTGTAGAATCAGACTATATTTGCCTGGTAGTTTATCGATTAGTATTTTAACCTCCTTTTCACTTAAAAATTTGGAATCTGTCATAGATATATTAGGTTTTGGAACTTTAATGTCTCTAAATACGCTCTCTATACCATTCCTGAAGATAATATCCGTTTTCTGTGGATGATTCTTTAGTATCCACAACTTGATGGAAGTTTTTGTTAGTCGAATCGTAGCTGGAGAGTATTGCTTCTTTAGTGTTTGGAAATATTCCCTTAGGATATCTTCAGTGACTGGTTTGCTACCAATCCATTCCTGGAATCTGATTACTCCAACACGATATTGATATGTAGCAGGAAGTTTTATAGATTGTTTTCTTAATGTTTCGATGACTTGTTTTTATCAAATGTTGAACATTTGTCAAGAATTTATCTAATTCTTATTGTATATTAAGGTTACATAATTACTAGTTGTGTAACCTATTTAGGAATCAGAAATTAAACGAAGGGTCGAGATTAAAGAAAATCTGTAAATTTATGTAGAAAGGAATAACTTTATAATTTGATATCCTCAATTATTTAGTACTAAGACGAAGGTTACATTATAATATACCACCTTTACCACCTTTTCTCTAATATTAAAAAGTATATATCTACTTCATAACTTCGTTATGATACTCTTCAAATCAATTACCGATATCCCTGCCAGACGTGGAAGAAGGTGGTATTTTCACCCAAAAAGTATATGAAACCTAATATGAATATATAGATGGGATAATCCCTGTCACTTAAAGTGAAAATAGTTTTTTGAGCCTCTACTAACTAATTAAGCCAAAATTCAGACTTTTGGCTAATAACTTTAGGCGGTGCCTCAATGGAAGGATTGCAATATAAGCTTATAGACGATGGTAAAACCATTACTATAGGACAAATAAAATTAGATGAGACATTAGTAAAAGATTACTTAAATTTAGGGGATATCCTTTTACATCCTTGTATCGAATTGGGAATGGATAACGAAACAAAGATAATGCAGTTAGCCAAAATCAAGAACCAATGGATTGGGACTTTAAATGCATTCGATTTCAGTTTTGGAATCAGAATCGAGACGTTAAAGAATGATAAATCCAAATCTTCACTCTATTTGAAGATAACTCCAGAAAATGCATCAAAAGAGGGTTATCAAAATGCCTGAAATAGATAAATATATTATAGAACAATATTTCAGCACTCCGAATTCATACTGGAGAGAAGATGAGTATTATACATTGAATCCCTTGCGTCTCGATAAAAACATAGGCTCATTCCATATTTCTGCTTCAAAAGGATGCTACATAGATCACGCAACGAGTGAAGGCGGAAGCATAATTGATCTTTTTGTAAACAAAGGTTTTACAAAGAAGGAAGCCTGTAGAATAGTTTACGGTGAATCATTTCCTCAAAGTTTGGAGAGCAATATATTTTATTACGATGAATGGTATGACGAAAATTTGAAATTTTTAGGGTTACGCTTAGTAAGAAATAGAAACGTTACGGAGAATAAACAATTCATTTGGCAACATTCTAAAGATAATGGTGCAACATGGGAAAAAGGGAAGAATGGTATTCAACCTACCCTCTATAATCTACACAAGGTGGTTCCATCCAAAATCGTTTTCTTCTGCGAGGGTGAGGGGAATGCAGAGTGTGTACAAAATATATGCATTCACTCAGACTATTCTGCAACAACAAGTGGAGGTGCGGAGTCCTGGACAAACAAAATTGAAGCCCAATCTATTAGTTTTCTAAAAGACAAAACAGTATATATTTTTCCAGACAATGATGATGCAGGTTCCAAATTCTCTCAGAAAGTTTTAAAATCTCTTCGGAAAGCAAAAATCGATTCATATATTGTCGAATTGCCAGGATTAAAGGAACTTGCAATAATCAAGAATGGAAAATTAATTTCAGAAAAACAAGATGTGAAAAACTGGATCGAATCAGGCAAATCATTCGAAGACCTAATAAGTGCATGTAACATTGAAAAACAGAAATCAGAGGAATTTGAAAATTCTGACTCTTCCCTAACCTGGAAGAATATTAAAAAATTAACTATAGGAATGGATAAATTCACTGCCTTGGATCTTGTATTTGAGCATATATACAAAAAACGTTATAATGTTGTGCTTAATAGAGCTGAGATAAGAAAATTAGATTCAGAAGAATGGTTACCAGTTACTGATCGATTATTTTTAACAATATGGAAGGAAATTAACCAAAATCTAAACGATTCAATTGGATTAATAAAGAAAGATATTCTTGAAGCTTCTATGGAGTCAATCTCAGGTAATGATTATGACCCGTTCATTGACTGGACACAGAACATTCCTGTCATTGAAGTAAAAGAAGGCGAGGAATCCGAATTAGAAAAATTCCTTTCCTATTTTGTTTTAGAAAAACCAGAACAAAGTCATCTATTTCAAAAGGTTATAAGACGCTGGCTAGTCGCAACCTATTCCTTATTGGCAAAAAGAACCAAGCATAACGAAATCTGCCCAGTTCTCTCAGGCAAGCAAGGAATAGGAAAAAATCGATTTTTGGATAAACTTTTCGAGACAATACCTAGAGAATATTTTTATACAGGTGCAATTCAAGCGGATAACAAGGACTCAAGAAAACGGGTGGCTACCATGGCAGTAATCCACCTGGATGAATTCGACAGTACGACTGGAAAAAGTGATACATCGTCCCTAAAAAGTTTAATCACTTCCAAAGAATTTACTGATCGCCTCCCTTATGGTCGTCTTGATACTCAATTAGAACGTCGATGTTCGTTCATTGCCTCAATCAATACTGATACATCAATTCTGATGGACGATTCTGGAAACAGACGATTTCCAACATTTAGACTTAAATCAATAATGTTAAATGAACTCCTTCTTCTAGATACCGTGAAAATTTGGGGTGAAATAAAATTCATTACGGAAATAATCCAAGAGCCAACTACGTTTAGCGAAGAAGAAGTAAGAATGTTTGAGGAGATAAACGAAGAATTCAGAAAAATAGAAGCATTTGAAGAATACGTCGATGAATTTTTTAGTAATAAACAAGACGTAAATTTCGATACAAAGGAAATTTTGGGAGCTTCTGAAATTATCGACCAGATTGAAAGCGAAACCGTTAAAAGACTGCTAACGATAGATAAAGTCGGAAAAATTATGAAGAAAAAAGGCTTCTTTCAAATGAGAGAAAAAGGTGTACGCAAATATCTTATTTACAAGAAATCAAAAATAGATAACTCACTACAACAGAAACTCGAATCTAAACATTCAAGAGAAATCAAATCACTTGAATCAAACTGTCAAATGGGCTTAGCAATATGAAAATTCACTTAGAGAAAATAGTAATTAAAAATTACTTAACCATAATGAATATCTAGGATTAATGAGGCAAATTCTGCCTCATCATATAATTTTGTAATCTTATGCAAGACAGAATAATTTAGATTTTGATAATCAAAATTTGGAAGAAGTCTAATAGAGTTTTCCTTACTTAAACGCATCCAAGTAAATTTCTTCAATATACAACAGTATCTGCATATCAAAAATTCGATTAAACTTCTATTCTAGTTTTTGAAGGATTTTTAAAACCATAAGAGAAGCCAATTACTCGAAGAAATAAGGGTTACAAAAAAGAATATAACCTTTCCTTTTGTGAATTCAATAAATTAACCAAATGAAAATGAATAGAATTCATGACGAAGTAGAACAGTTGAGACATAAACAACATAACCCGTGCTATCTAAGAACAAATTTACAGAAACAAAGACTAAATTAGAAAAAACTCATATTTTCCTAATAAAATCGAAGTTTTTTCAGTTTTTTATAATTTTCCAAACGTCAAAATAAGCATATGGAAAAAGGAATAATTTGAAAATATGAAACATTTGATGGGAAGTTTTATTCATGTATTAGAGGGTCACCATGAGGACGAATTGGTAACTGAAGAATATGCAAAGGCAAAAGGTTTTTATAAAATTCAAATAGATAATTATCTCGCAAGCGAAGTTGTGAAAGTGGATGAAAATGGAATAAAATATTACTGGAAATCAATAGTCGATTTTACGTATGAATTGGATTTCGTTCAAGATGAAATTGATGATATTAGGAAATTCATCTACCGCAAATACATAGAGCCTAGATGGAAAGAGAAGAAGAAAACAGCATAATTAAAACTTGAATTAAATTTGAAAAGTAATCTAAGTTGAACTAATTTTTGAAACTACAGTTTTTTGTAAAACAGATGCCTACGAAGAGCATTGCCAGACAAGCAGAATTTTTATTAAAGCAGAGGAAATTTTGCCAATGAGAATAATCGAGAATATCGACTAATGATTAATTTAGCTTGATCACGTTTTTTCGGGCACTTTACTAATTCAATTTAACTCAAATTTTTCAGGACTCACATAACCTAGAAGAGAATGTGATCTCTGTCGATTATAAAATAGTTCAATGTATTCAGAGAGATTGTTTATGGCATCTTTTAGTTTTTGAAATACATTGAATTCGATTTTTCTCTTTAAAGTAGAAAAGAAGAATTCTGTAACAGCCTTGTCCCAACAATTTCCCTTACGGCTATTACTTCTCCTAATCCAATTGTTTGCTAATACTTTGCGGACTTCACCAAAACAATAATTAGATCCTCTATCAGAATGAAATATCAATCCTTTGCTTGGATTCCTTGTTTCTATAGCGGAATGAATGCCACCTACTATTATTTCAAAAACATTCTTCTTACTGATTTTCCAGCTATTAGCTTTCCTGGATACGGATCGGATGGATTCTAAAGGGAAAATTCAAAAAATATATCTTTAGGGACGATTTCTATGACGATGCGGAATTCGATACAGCTCTAGTTAGTCTTAAAAGATACATCTCTTATAGAGATAGGGTATCGGCTCTGTATTGATTCACATTATGAACCAATAAGATATTATACAGGCGAATGGCACTAGAATTGAAGATCGCTTAGGAAAGACCTTTCCAGAACCTAACCCATTTGATATTGAGATCAAAAAACGAGCTTAGAAACGAAAATCTATACCGATTTTTGATTTTAAATTTTTTTAAAATCTGTTGACATTGTAAAACATTGTTATACATCTATGGGTGTGTAACCTCCAGAACCGCATCCCATCCTAAAGATAGCGATTCTGAAGGGTTCTCATTTGCTCTAATTCTAGCCTACTTGAAGCAGTGGGTTAGAATTAGGGGTGTTATTTGAACCAGAAAAGCAAGTAGTTTTGTAGCAAAATCCACCAACTTGTCCAGGTTCAAAGTGATCCGTCTGGTCTTAGTTTTGATTCTATGCACCATTTTTTCACTTCCTCCTTATACTGAATTTTCAAACTTGTGACATAATGTCCTCCGTTCTAACCGTCAGTATGAGGGATTTCTGAATGTGTATCAATTTTTTTTTGACGGTTTAACTATTTTATTTTGGGAGGTAAAAACCACGAAAAAAAGGGGCACCTTTTTAAAAAGTCGATTAATGAGTTATAGCGTATAGTTTATGGCTCATTATAATACTTAACTCTACAAAAGTCACATAATACTATATTTTGTCCGTTTTCAATAAAGTAACTAAGTTCTACTTTATTATAGAATATATTTTTAAGATTTTTCTTGGTGTAATCTGGAGTAGAATTTAATCCACAGTAGGAACGTATAACCCCCTCCTCCAATAAACTAAAGAGATGTATTTCTCTATCGACTCTAACAAGATGTATTTCAAGTAATGGTTTTTTCAAATTGCTCTGATAACTCAATGTAATTATTCCCTCGAACGAAATACTCTACATTTATTCTAACCATTGCATTCGATGTATCAATAGCTTTTATAAACGAAGGTATTTTTCTAAAAATAGACTTTGAAAAAATATAGTTACCGTTAAAGATTCCTAAATCGGGAGTTAAAATTAAATAGAAAATTACTATCTTATCATATACTTCAAATTTACTTTCAATTTCACTTATAATAGTTTGAAGATCAGTTCGTAAAAGTTCGGACATAGATCACCTCTTAAAACTTTAGATTATACTCCATTTAACTAAAATGTCAACACCTAACACAGAGACATAACGAGACATTATCATTAATATGGAAAGTAAGTCAAAAAAATGCTTCACAAAATTCAATCTAACTGCCATTAATTGCTTATGAAACTAGATGTAGATGTAACGTGTGCAAATTGCAAAAAGAAGACCAAAACCAAAGTAGAAAAGTTAATTCCAGGGAAAAGTATGACTTGCCCTCATTGTAATGCTACCATTGTTTTTTCAGGTGACGACGGTAGAAAAATACAAAAATCAATGGATGACTTTCTAAAGAAGCTTAAGAAAAAATAGCATCTATTCTACGTTTCTATTTCTATTAAGTTTAGAATATAGAAGAATCTCCAAATCATGATTATTCCTATAGTAATCTGTTAATGATCGCAGTGAGGACATATACCCTACCTTTTCCTTCCTCTTTTTTGGATAATTTAAGGAATGAAAAAACTCATATAATCGATTCTCCCATTGTAATCCCTGGTTAAGATACCAAGTCCTTGCATATCTTACAAAGGTAGTAAATTCATCTACTTTGGAATAAGGTTTAAAATTGCTCAAAGTAAATGATTTCTTATTAATAAACTCGTTCCAATCAGTATAGTATCCCTGAACCCTACCTCGACGAATTAAATAGGATCGAATATCTAATTGCCTTTTCAGAATTTGAACATGAAAATCTTTCTTATCCATGAATTTTTATTATAGCCTTACATATTGACACTATCTCTTCGATTGAACATTCTCGTTTTAGTGATTTCAATTCTTTTCGAATAAAAACGATATTTTCAGGCTCATGTTTCCCTCTATGCTTTTCTCCTAATGGGATTCGGTGGGAGGCTTCCGTGTTAAATGGTTCTAAAGGTAAACCCGAAAGAAAACATTTAAAATCTTGTTCCTCTAACTTTTCCCTTATAAACTTTGTCGTAAATTTTTTAGTTTGAACTTTCTTACTCATATTTTGATCCTCTTTTAAATCCCGTATAATTGGATTTTTTCTTCCTAAATTTCGCTTTATTCTTAAACTTACTTTCTATGATTCCTAATTCTTCTTTTTCACTGGTTAATAGAATTTGGTAAAATGATTCATATCTTAATTTAATTCTTACCTTATCCCTACCCTTCTCATCGTATACTATTGTCTCCAATAAATTCGCTAGAGTCATTTTCTTAATGATATGTAAACATTCAGATTTAGATATTCCAATGGCATCTGATACATTATTTAAGTCAGTCCATTGGTTTTTATTGAGGTAGTTATATACCTTTCTATAAATAAATCTATATTTCCGTTCTCTGATTAGCCTATGACCTCTTAAGTAATTAACTGAATAATCATTTAATTTAATCGCTGACTGTAATACTTTAGGAAGTTTGTTTAATTCGTCTTGAGTGAGTGAGTTTTTAAGGTTTGAAGATTCGAGATACTTTCGTTCTGAATAATTAATTGGTGTATAAAGGAAGCTTTTCAGTAATTCTTTTCTATTTTTATGTTCTATCTCTCCTATCCTATTTCCGCAAAAATCCCTCTCAGAATTTACACCGAAAATTATATTTTTTTCCATTTTGAAGAACTTTAGATTCTTAGCCACCGCAAATTCATTCAAATATAACTGAGAGTACTTACAATTAAACCATCTGTATTGCCTCATGGCTGTTTTTAAGACACCATTAGCACCTTCTACAGCGTTACTGTTAACCCCTTCTTTACTCCACCTCTCCCTTGAGAAAGTATGTATTTTCCTCTTAGCTTTTAGAGAGTGATTAATTAACCTTACGTTTCTATATTTCCCAAAAAGAGAACTATAAGCCTCATCTGCCATTAACACATTATAAGGAGAAAGAACTTTAGAGAGGTGACTTATTGCATAATCTGAAGTAGTGAGAGGGTGAGATTCATAGAAGCTAAGACACCCTTTAATCGTTATGTTAGAAGCTAGTGAGCCTACTTGTTCCCCTCCACTTTTAACAGACCTGTATATTGAGGAAGTAATTCCACCATGTCTATAACGTGACCTATATTTATTTGCCGAGACCCCTACAGAAAAGATAGCAAGTGAATCTATATTAACGATTACCCTTTGTTTTATTGCCTTAGATACATCTCCTCTAAATGGCATTTTCTCATTATTGTTTTGTTTAGCTTCAAGCTCTAAGGCTTCTTTAGTTTGTCTTAAGAAACTGTCATTAAGTTGGCTCATAAAAGCTTGTATTCTCTTTTTCAATAACCACGCTGAGGGATAAGATTTTAGATTTAACCTTCTTTGAATTGCTTTTGAAGTAATAACATTAGGATAGGAAAGTATTATCTCATGTAAGATATATGAGAAGTAGCTAAGGGGTAAATGTAAACCTTGGAGTGGTGTATTCTTCGCTAATGATCTTTGGCTATGGCAGATAGGACACTTTCCCATTAACTGCCTACCCTTTACTTTGGAAGGTTCTAAGTGTATGTCGGGATGATTTTTACAGAACTTAGGATAGAAGGATTTTAAGATGTTATAAGTGAGATTATTATAGTGGTCACTTATTATTTTATGCGTCTCTAGAATGTTAGTATGATTAATAGCCTCTACTTGTGAAGGGTTTTGTAATGAAGCTAGTAGACTTTCTACAGGTGAGAGATTCGGAGAGGAATTTATGCGGAAACGAGATAAGTTCCGACCTACCTCGCTTTTTTTCATTTGCAAAAAATATAATTTCTACCTCACCACTTTCTTTGAATGACCTTGTTTGGAAAATTATTTTTCTACACTATTTTTCTGAATTCTGGGCAAGTCCCCGATTCGTTTCCTTTAGAAAACTTTTCATAGCCTTTGACTAAATAAAAAATCTTCCAAGCGGGGACCGGGCTACTTCGGGGTCCGCGTTCGCTCCCGTCTGCCTAAAGGCAGACCTAAAGCCCTCCGTATCCCTCTTGCAAAAATTTCCATGGAACCGAAATCAAATGGAAAGATTTTTTTTCGTTTCGAAGCTTCCTTCTTTTTTGAATTTTTTTCATTACCGAATTTCCTTCACAAACGAGAAGCCAATTTCATAAATGGAATTTATGGACGAAAATCAAAAACTACAATTCATCAAAGCCAATTTTTGGAAAAAGGTGAAAGACACAGGAAAAAAGATTCCCTTTGTAAAAGATGTGATCGCCATGTACTATTGTTTGTTAGATGAAAAAACTTCACTCACAGCCAAAGCATCCATAGCCTTCGCTTTGTTATATTTTATTTCCCCAGTGGATGCCATTCCCGATATCATTTTGGCTTTAGGTTATACGGACGATGCAGGAGTGATTGCAAGTACACTTTTACTCATCAAATCCCAACTAAAACCCGAACATTATGAGAAGGCAGACCAAGCTCTTTCGGAAGATAAAGAAAAATAAATTCTATTGTAATAGTCCCCTTTTCTTCTCACCAAAGAAAAGAAACAAGGGACTAGTTCTCTAAGTCATTTTCTCTTACCAATCAGATTCTAAACTTTTCTTACAAACTTAGCAAAAGAAATCTTAGAAAAAATATGTTTAAAATCCTCTTTGATTCTGTACAACACCGGAACAAAAATCAAAGTCACACCTGTGGCAAAAAACAATCCCCACCCAAAAGCAAGTGATAACGGTTGGACAAATGGATCCAAAGTCGGAATTCCGTAAGCACTTGGAACAAGACCAATCACTGTACTAATGGTAGTTAAAAAAATGGGACGCAAACGAATGGCTCCACCATTGATGATCGCATCTTCAATCGACATTCCTTGTAACCTAAGTTCTTCGATGAAGGTAATGAGAATAAGAGTGTTGGCAACAATCGATCCACTAAGTGCCACAATGGCTAAAGTACTCATAAAACTAAGTGGCATTCCATGTGTCATAAGAGCAAAAAGAACTCCCACAATTCCAAAAGGAATGGAACCGATGATCACTGTCGTTGTTCCTATGGAATTAAAATACACGATAAAAATTCCAAAAATTACAGCCACTGCAAGTAACATGGAAATTCCTAAATCACGAAATGACTTACCCGCATCTTCTTGTTCCCCACCAAAAATCACCGAATAAGATTTCGCAGTATATTTATCTATATTCACAAGATTCTTTAGTTGTCGGTTCACAAAGAGTGAAGTCGTTTTATCTGTATCAACAGAAGCTTCCAAACGAACGACACGTTGTAAATCCTGTCTGTTGATCATCGAATAATCGCGATCCTTTTCAAAATAGGCTACTTGGTTTAGAGGAATCAACCTTCTGTTTCGGTTTTCCACTTTTACTGAATTCAAACTAGAAACCGACTGTCTTTCTTTCTCAGGGAACCTCACTAAAATATTAATTCTATCTTCCCCTTTACTAATCGTAGAGGCAACTTCACCGTTAAAGGCAGTGCGAACCGATCTTGCAATATCTCTTGCACTTACATCTGTTCTACCAGCAATTTCATCTTTAACAAAGAATCGGTATTCTTCTTTTCCAAGTTCCAGGTCGATCCGAATGTCAGAAACGCCTTCCATTTTTTTAAGTTCTTTGGTATAAAGATCTGCAATCTCCTGAATGACACCAAACTCAGCACCGCGAATCTCCAAACTCACAGGTTTTCCAACGGGTGGTCCTTTGATTTTGGCATTCACATCATAAATCATGTCTTTAGGGAAGTTTCCCGATACTTTGTTTTCTTCAATATAATCGCGAATTTTTTTTACAAGAGCCCTTGCATCTTCCCATTCTTTCCTATCTGCAGCAGTGACTAGTTTCATTGTTAGGTGAGATCTATGAACCTCTTGTCCAGGTTTTGGATCTGTAATCGGATTTTCATGAATTCCAATTCGACTACGAAGATGCACAAAATCTTTACCTGCCATTGTAGTAATCACAGGTTCCATTTTTTCAATGATATCAAGGTTTTTCTGAAGTGTGGTTCCGATTGGCATCCAAATTTTAACTTCGATATCTTCTTCGCTACCAGACGGAAACATCACAAAAGGTAAAAATCTTCCCGCAAGGAACAAAGTGAAGAAAAAGATAAAAGTAAAAATAGCAAGAACAAAAACTCTATGTTTTAGAGCAAAACCCATAGTTCGTTTGTAAGCAGAAAAGACATATCCAAATGCCCCTTCCTTCTCTTCGATTGATTCGTTCTTTTTGACGGCTCCTTGAAATGATTTCGGCAAAAATAAATTCAGCCAATTTGGTAAAAACACTAGAGCAAAAAGTATAGAACTAGCAAGCGTTACAAGAACAACGGCTGGAATTCCTAAAATAAACTTTCCGATCACCCCACTCATAAACAAAAGTGGGAAAAAAGCAGCAGAAATGACTAAAAACGATACTAAAAGAGGCACGAGTACGTCTTTAAATGTTTGTAAGATGGCCTCTCGCCTTTCCTTTCCTTCCTGCATGAGCCGGTATGTGTTTTCAGCTACAACAATGGAATTGTCTACCATCATACCCAAAACCATTACCATTCCAAAAATCGTAATCGTATTGATCGTAAAACCAAACTGTTTCAAAAAAATAAATGCTATGAGAAAAATAAATATGATCGCAACGCTAATCATTAAACTTAATCTCATTCCTAAAATAAAAATCAGTGATAAAAGTACGAGAACAAGACCTGTCTCAAAATTTAAAATTAAGTCTCCAAGTTGGCGACGAACGTCCTTACTTTTGTCATCATAGATTTGAATATCTACATCTGGGAAGTTTCCCTGCATCGAAGTTACTAAAGTTTTTACTGTATCGGCAGTGGTAATGATATCCGCTTGGTCTGTTTTCCAAACCCTCAAAATGATACTGTGTTTTCCATTTAGTTTTTCATAAGTTTTTTCTTCTTCAAAACCATCTACGACTTTAGCAATATCTTTTAAAACGGTAGCAAAACCAAATTCATTTCCAAGAATCGGAACAGAAAGCATATCTTTCGCTTCTTCAAAATCCCCTCGGGTACGCAAAAGATATTCGGTTCCATTCACTTTAAGTCTTCCAGAAGGAATGTTTATATTCCGTGAACCCAAGGCATTCAGAACCGTATTCAAACCAACTTCTTTTGCGTTTAAAACTTTTGGATCTACTTCTACAAGGAACTCACGGTTCCGATATCCAATTTTTTCAATTTCGGCGATTTCTTTTACCTGGAAAAATCTATCCTCAAAAGCCTTGGCTGTATCACGTAACACGCGGTAATCGGCGATTGAATCTTTGGAGTTATCTTTTAAAGTAAGTGAAAGGCTGATAACTTCCTGTTTTTCAGTGGTAATTTCTCGCACTTTAGGTTTTTGTGCGTTATCGGGAAGCCGCACAGAATCTACGGCGTCTTTCACATCATCCAAAACTTTTTTTGTGTTTTTTGTCCCTTCTACAATGAAGATCATAATCACACTAACATTTTCTAAGTTATAACTTCTGATTTTATCGATTTTGGCAACGGCACGTAACTTCTTTTCAATGGGAATCGCAACTAGTCTCTCAATCTCTTCAGGAGTGGCACCAGGTAGTGGTGCTTCGATAACAATTTTATCAAGCGCAACATTTGGGAAAGCTTCCCTATGCATGGAAATTAAACGTGAAAGTCCGATCAAAACGAGGAGGACTAAAATGAACTGAACGATAAGAGTTTTATCGGTAATGAATTTGGCAATGTTCTGCATTCGCTACTTCCCAAAAATGTTGACTAACTAGTCAGTTTTTATTGGAACAGAGGAAAAACAACAGATTTTGTTGTATGGATAGGAATTTCTGAACATAAAGGGTCGAAACAAAAGTAAACACGGTATCCTCAAAGGAATTTGTGTCATTTCTTTGTCGTAATTTACCAAACCGACAAATGTTTTTTAGCCAAAGATTTAACTTCTGAACAAAAGAAACTTTTGTCCTTGCGTTGATTTAAACTTCTATTTTTAAGCCAGAAAGATTATTTAAGTTCCTATCCATTTTAAGAGAGTTTGCTTTAAATTTTCTTTTTGTACGGGTTTACTAATGTAATCATTCATTCCCATCATAAGACATTTTTCTCTTTCCCCTGCAATAATCCCTGCAGTAACGGCAATGATTGGTATATCTTTACCGCTAGGAAGTTTTCTAATTTCTTTGGTTGCATCGTATCCATTCATAACAGGCATTTGTATATCCATAAGAATGAGCGCAGGACTTTCTTCTAAAAAAACTTGAATGGCCTCTTCGCCATTTTGAGCCTCTAAGATTTTTACTTCAGGGAGAATTCTTTTAATAAAATTTCGCATAAGTCCAAGATTCACCGGATTATCTTCCACAACCAAGATTTTTGAATTTCCTACAATTTGTTCCTGTAAATTCATACCTTGATCATTTGTAAACGACTCATTTGGTTTTAGTTGCGGATCAATTTCAGGAACCCGAAGTTCAATTTCAAAAAAGAATTCACTTCCCCGGTTTAATTCACTTTTTAATTGTAAATCGGATTTCATCAGGGCAAGTAACTGTTTACAAATTGCCAGACCAAGACCTGTGCCACCAAACCTTCGTGTGGTGGAAAAATCCTCTTGTGTAAAGGAATCAAATACCTTTTCTTGGCTTTCTTTGGCGATACCAATCCCCGTATCTTTGATTGAAATTCTAATTTTCACCGACTTCGCATCTGTAAATTCTAGTTTCGTTACATCACATTCAACAAAACCTGATTCGGTAAATTTGATTGCATTTCCGAGTAAGTTTAAGAGGATCTGCCTTAATCGATTTGAATCAAACATTAAAAGAGGAGGAATGTTTTCATCGATGTGAAAGTGAATATCTAGTCCCTTAATGAGCGCTTGGATATTCATAATTTTGATTGCCTCTAAAACTAATTTTTTCAAATTATATGGTTCTTCTGCTAGTTTTAACTTACCAGCTTCTGCTTTCGAAAAATCTAAAACGTCGTTGACTATGTTTAACAAGGCATGTGCAGACTGTTTTACTATTTGCGCATATTCGTTATAAGAGGAATCCTCTAATGTCTCAGCAAGTAAATCGGAATAACCAATAATCCCATTAAGAGGAGTTCGAATTTCATGACTCATATTAGCCAAAAATTCTGACTTAGCGCTATATGCTTTTTCTGCAAATTCTTTCGCTGCTTTTAATTCTAGTTTGGTTTCATAAGCCTCGGTAATATCCCTTGTGAACATCAATATCCCACCGATACCACCATTCAGTTGGCTCCAAGGCCGAATTTCCCATTGAATCACTTGGTCTTTATCCCAACCAGGGGGCCTCCATACATCCTCATCTCTTTTTAAAACTTCACCCCGCAAACCACGTGCGTGAATCTCTTTCCATTCCTTACTAATATTTGGGAAGATTTCATAATGGCTTTTTCCGATGATCTCTTCTTTGGAAAAGGGAATTTTATAATCTTCAATCCAGCGCTGACTGAGGGCTACATAACGCATTTCTTGGTCTAACATAGCTACGGCCGCAGGAGCATGCTCCACAAAAGACCACAAAATCGATGTTTGTGCAGCTAACGTCATTTCCCATTTTTTACGTTCATTGATATCTTGGATGATACCATAAATTTTAACTATTTTTTCTTCTTCATATTCAGCACGGCCAATGGTTCTTACCCAAGTTTGGTTTCCCTTCGCAGTGACCATTTCCAATTCTAAATCATATTCTTTTCCTTCCGCTAAAAGTAGGGAAATTGCATTTGTTATCTTTTGTTTGCTTACTTCTGATGGAAAGAATTGAAGTCCACCTTCCACACTTGGAATAAAATTATCATCTACCTCGTGAATTTGTTTTGTTACATTTGTCCAACTTGCTTTTTTCGTCCTTAAATCCAAATCCCAACCACCGATCCTTGCAATGCCCGCAACTTGATCGAGTAACCTAGATATATTTTGTAACTCCATCTCAGCTTGTAAGGATTCCGAAATATCTAGAATTTGTGAAAGGTAATAAACAGGATTTCCTAAATGATCCCGAATGATCGATTTATTCAACACAGCCCAAATCAAACGATTGTCTTTAGTAATGTAACGTTTTTTAATCTGAAAATTATGAATCAATCCTCGACTCAGCTTCTCTAAATGAGATAGTTCTAAATCTAAATCCTCAGGATGAGTAATATCGGAAATTGATTTTGTTTTTAACTCTCTGTCCGTATAACCAAGCCATTGACAGAAAGTTGAATTTACCTCAACCACTTCTCCATGAGGGTTTTCGATTTCCATACCGATACTAGAATTACGAAAAGAAGATGAAAACAAATCCCTAGAAAATTCGGTCGATTGTATGATATGAGGATCTTGGCCTATAGAATCATCAATGGTTGTATCCAAAACCAGAAGAATGTATTTTTTTCCAGACTCTATAAACTCTTTGGAATGGAACCGAAAAGGAAAACCTGCACTATTACTGGGATCAAAACAAATCCGACCCAAAAAAGTTTCTTTTTTTACGGAAGCGGTATTTAATAAAAAACCTGAATGAGTCAGAATACATTCCACAGGAAAAGATTGTTCATTGAATCGTCCCATTGACCGAGAAGCTACGGGACTTGGATAAACCACTCCAATGGATGTATCCCACACCAAAAATCCATGCAAACCATATTCCAATACAAGGTCGCATAATTCTTGTTTATCCGAAATTAATGAAACTGGATTCATCGTGTTCTTTATTTGAAAGTAATTTTACCGTGCAAACTGTACAGAAAAAAGACCTCGTAAATTTCCCACTCGATACCCTCGGGCCTGATCATCCGGATATTCTTTTTGCAAAACTTCTAAGGTTTCTTTTTTGATGTCCACATTGGGTTCCCCGTGACACTGTAAACACAAACCTGCAGTGGGAATCGGAACATAAACGGTTACCGTATCACGAGTAGTAACAGTCTTCACTGGATACTCACCTTCCTTTGTAGGGTTTTCACTGATCTCTAAAAATATTTTCCTTTCTTCTTCCGAAACAAAATTCATAGGGTTCCTTGGTTTATCAGAAATTCGACGCAAGAGAACACCTTTTTTCGATCCAAGATTACTAGTAAAAGACATTGCATTCTGTTTACAAAATGGGATGGCATTTTTTGTCCCACCTTCGGCAATTGCGTTCGTTAATTTCTGGACCAAATTGGTTTTGGCTTCTTTTGTGATCTCAAGAGCCATTCCTTCATAATCCGCTTTTCGACAACCCAAGTTTACCAAAAGAGATAAAACCGGTATGATAGTGCCCACGGCTATTTTCGAAATTTCATTCATCCTTAAAAAACCCTCGCCAAAATCTTAGTCCTTTTTTTCTTTTCTGCAACTGTAAATACGATAGTTCTGATATTTCAAAAAACTCTTTGATCAGACGGGAAGTTTTTCAAAAATCAACCCAATTCTAGAATAGAGCCGTTTGACAACACGTATCAATCTCAAAATCTTGACCTTAGTTCCCTCTATGAAACAAACAAAAATTGCAATCATTGGTGCTGGTGGTCTTACCGGTAAAGAACTTACGAAACTTCTTTTTCACCATCCTGGTTTTGAGTTGGTGCATGTTACCTCCAATCAAGTAAACGGAAAACACATCCGTGAAGTTTTCCCTGACCTTAGCCATTTACCTGATTTAGAATTTCATAAACACGAAGCACCTGTTCCTAAAGATGCAGGAATAGTTCTTGCGACTCCCAATGAAGTTTCTTTAGAAAAAGCTCCTGAGTTTTTAAAAGAAGGAAGAAAGGTAATCGACCTCTCTGGAACCTTCCGACTCCACAACCAAAGTAAATTTGAAAAAGCTTATCAGTTTACTCATACAAATTTTTCTTTGATGGACCAAGTTGTCTTCGGGTTACCGGAACTTTTCAGAGAAAAAATAAAGAATGCAAACTTTGTTTCGAATCCCGGTTGTTATGCAACTTCTGCCATTTTTCCGATTGCCCTTCTTGGAAATTTAAGAAAAGAAATCCAGGGGCCTGTGATTGTAGATGCAAAATCTGGTGTGAGTGGTGCAGGTGGAAGGACAGAAGAAATCAAATATGCATATACCAATGTGTATGAAAATTTCAGAGCATATAAAATTTTAACCCACCAACATGAACCAGAAATGGAAGAATATGGATTTGTAGGAACGGAAGAAAAAGAAATTCATTTTACACCACATTTACTTCCCATCTACAGAGGAATCCTTGCTACCATCTATATTTCCTTTCCAAAAGGAATTAGTGAAGCACAAGTCAAAGAAAAATTCCAAGTGGCCGTCGAAAAAGAACCCTTTATCAGATTATACAAAACTCCCGAAGAAGTAGAAATTAGAAAGGTACAAAATACAAACTTTTTGGACTTAGGATATCGTATCAAAGGAAACACACTGGTCATTGTCTCAGCACTCGACAATTTAGTGAAAGGGGCAGCAGGCCAGGCCTTACAAAATTTGAATTTGATGTATGGTTATCCAGAAACAGAAGGTCTTGTTACCCTTTAACAAAAACAAAACACTTGTTACCGGAGCGTTTGAAGGAGAAATAAATCTCCTCAGGGCTTCGGATAAGTTTCCCTATTTAGAAGTAATGGGAATTGGAAATTTAGAAGCGGCAGTCCAACTATCGGAATACCTTTCTAAAAACAAAGAGATACGTCATATTGTTTTTTTTGGATCTTGCGGGGTATATGATTGGAGCAAAATCCAAGTGGGATCCATTATTTCACCAAACAGAGTATATACGAAAGAATTGGCCCATGCCTTAAAAATGGCAAAACAAATTCCCGAATCCCCAGAGTTTCATGAACTTGTTCCGGACAAGTTTTTCAAAACGGCAAAATGTAATGCACCAACTACAATCACGTTAACAGAACTAAAACAGCCTCCAGAAGAATCATGGAAAAATTTAGAAGTTGAAAATTTGGAACTGTTTGGAATCGCCAAAGTTGCAACAAAATTTTCCATTACGGTCACCGCTTATTTAGCCGTAACCAATTCAGTTGGACCCAATGGCTCTAATGAATGGGCCAAAAACTGGAAAAACCTATCCGAGTCCTTACAAAATCAATTTTTAAAAGCAGGGAAGGAAATCACTTAAACCCAAATTTTTCTTTCTCGAAAAAAGTCCCATCTAAGATAAAAATCTTTTTGAATCTTCTAAAACTTCCCTGACACAATGTGGAACGGGGATGAGCATATAGTTGATACATTCAAATCTCTCCCAAGATTAAAAAAAATTCATTCAAAGATTCCAGTCCATTAATATGGAAACCAAAGAATCCCTTCACGTTTTAACTTCTCAATAGCATACCGGTCCGTCATCCCAGCGATGTAATCACAAATGACTCGCGCCCTTCCTTCCTCTTCTTCTCGATTCCTATAAGATTCTGGAATGGATTCTGGATGAGATTCAAAATGTTTAAACAGTAAATGAATTGTTTCTTTCCCTCTTTCACTCATACGAGATACTTCAGGATGACGATAGAGCTTAGCAAACAAATAGTCTTTTAATTCCTTAAATTCTATTTGAAATTCTTCGGAAAACTGGACAAGTTTCCATTGTTTTTGAAACGCTAAAGAAACATCTTCTCTTGATCTTATGGAATATTTTTGTAAAAGGAAATCGATGTTATCTATTAAATCGGAAACCATTAAGTTGAGTAATACCCTTCCTGCAGAACGAGAAATAGAATCTATATCGGAATGGTTCGTTTTAGGAAGAGAATCCTTAATTCGTTTCCAAACTTTTAATTCCTTTACATCAGAGAGATCAAGAAGTCCACTTTCCAATCCATCTTCTAAATCATGAGCACTATAAGTAATTTCATCAGAACTATCAACCACCATTGCTTCTAAAGAAGGACCCAAACCTCGCCTAACATTAAGTAACTCCGATTTTTCGTAATCCCCACCATGTTTCATGATTCCCAGTAAAGTTTCCCCACAAAGGTTGAGGCCGGGAAAATCAGGATAACGGCGTTCTAATTTCTGAACTACACGAAGGGATTGTTTGTTGTGTTCAAATCCACCTTTGCCTCGCATCAAATCAGAAAGTGCCTCTTGGCCGGCATGACCAAAGGGAGAATGACCCAAATCATGTGCAAGAGCAATGGTTTCACTCAAGTCTTCACTCAGACCAAGAACCTTGGAAATGGTTTTAGAAATTCCTGCAACTTCCAATGTATGTGTGAGTCGGTTACGAAAATGATCCCCTTCTGAATAAACAAAAACTTGCGTTTTGTATTCCAAACGTTTGAAAGCATGAGAGTGGATGATGCGATCACGGTCCCTCTGAAAGGGAAGTCTGTAGGGATGTTCCGGTTCCGAATACTCTCTTTCACCTGGATTTCTGCTACTAACAGCATAAGGAGCAAGGATTTTTTCTTCTTCCTCTAGGAGCCAGTTTCTCCCTTTCTTCATAAATCTCTTTCCTTTTTCGACGAAACCATAAAATCAGTATAAATCCCTCATGGACTTTCTACAAACTCTAGTTTCCATTTTTATGCAATACGGTTATTTTGCCGTTTTTGGAATTCTGATCCTTTGTGGATTCGGTCTTCCGGTTCCTGAAGATATATCCCTCACCGCAGGTGGAGTCATCTCTGGCCTAGGTTATGCCAATGTTCACATTATGTTTTTGGTGGGAATGGCTGGTGTTCTCATTGGAGATAGTTTTGTTTTTTGGTTAGGAAGTTACTACGGAGAAAAAGCCCTCACTCTTCCCATCCTAAGAACTGTCCTGCATCCGGAACGATTTGACAAAGTTCGTGACCAATTCAAAAAATATGGCCGTTGGGTGGTCTTTTTCGGACGTTTTATGCCAGGACTCCGGATGCCTATTTTCTTTACCGCAGGGACTTCCAAACAAATTAGTTTCATTCGTTTTTTCCTGACCGATGGATTTGCCGCCCTCATCTCCGTTCCTATTTGGGTCTATTTAGGTTATTTTGGGGCCCATAATTTTGACCAACTGATGGGATGGGTTCGAAACGGCCAAACCATCATCCTCACTCTCGTGGCCCTAGCCATTCTAGTCCTTGCCTTCTTTTGGTGGCGGAGGAAACACCGGGAAGAAAGAGGAGAAAAATGAACACTGTTTCCTTTTTCCCACGCTACTACTTCTTGATTGTACAGCTTCTTTTCGCCTTTAGTTGCACAAACTATTCCACAACAGCGTCTGTACAAGCACCGCCTACACTCATATCCATTACCAATAATGGAAATTCCAATTTTACGATCAAAGTCAGAGCCCAAAACCCGGAATTTATCTTCCAGGGATACCGTCTCTACTCTGGGATTTCAGAAAAGGAAGTCCAAAACCCGACAGACCTGAATTTGGGAACGGACTGTGTTTTGGCATCCTCTACGATAGTCCAACCTGTTGAATATACTTTTGAGATTGATCCATCGCAAAAAGACAATGCAACGGGAGTCAGTTGTCGGATTTTTGCGACTCTCACACCAGGAACCTACATCGCCATGAGGACCCTAGGTCTTGCTGTCAACCTACAAAATAGCACTAGTTCCTTTAAAGTATCGCCTTCCTCAAATGCTCTTATTGTCCCTTAAAATAAAACTTTCTTGCATTTAAGTCAAATGCGTGTATTTTTTTCCGGAATCATGGGAATTCTTTGCGCTTTTTTTAGAATTTTTCTAAAAATTTGCCCCAAAGTCCAAACATGAGAATACAAATAGAAAGGGATGACGAAATCCCAAATATCTTTTGGAGGATGATACAAAATGTACCAAACGAAACATTGGTCAAAATTCGCGGTGGCGGCACTCGTGCTCGTTTCAGTCGTTGCTTGCGGAAAATCAAGATCTGTCAAAATCTCTGACTCGAACGTAGAGCGAGCAACAAGCCCGGCCAAACTTCCAGCTGACCTTGAAAAACTTTGGAAGAACCGTCAAAACGAACAAGACCTGAGACAAGCCCTTGTTGGTTTAGAAAAATTTGCTCTTGAGAACCCTCAATACTCTGATGTAAAAGTCTTACTTTGCCGGGGAAACTACCTTTTAAGTGACGGACATCTTTGGCTAAAACTTACAGGTGATTCTGATACAGATGAAAAAGTAAAAGAAGAATCCATCCAATACTACGATGCTGCAGTGACTTGGTGTGAAGCTGCCCTTGCGATGAACCCAAAATTTCGTGACAAAGTTGTCAAAGATAAACTTGAGATCGAAAAAGCTTTGGATGTTCTTGGACCACAAGATATCGATGCTCTTTATTGGAGATATGCCTCCCTTGCTAAGTGGTCCAGAATGGTAGGATTTACTACTCTTCTTTCTAACCGTTCTAAATTCTCAGCAATGATCAACCGTGCTAAAGAAATCGAAAAAGCAATGGGTAAAGAATATTTTTATTCAGCAACTCTCAGATACGATGCAGCAAGTAACGCTCTTTCACCAACCGGTGATAAAAAACTTGCGGACAAATTGTTCGAAGAAGCAATTGCAAAACACCCGAACTACTTTGCAGTACGAGTATTGTATGCAGAGAGTCGCCTAAAAGGAAATGAAGACAAATTCAGAAAACAATTAGAATTTGTAATCAAAGGAAAAGCCTCTTCCCTTCCTGAAATCGAAGCAGATCAAATCGTAGAACAACGTAAAGCTAAGAAATTACTCGACGAACTATAATCAAGTTTACTAGGAGAACTAGATGTTTTTAAAACAATTAAAGTATTTAGTTTGTGTAAGTTTGACCCTCACGATCAGTGGGGGTTTATTTGCACAAACAACAGTTAAACTAGCAACCGTTGCACCGGAAGGATCTCCGTGGGCAAACGAACTAGCAAAAATCAAGAAGAAAATTGAATCAGAGTCACAAGGCCAAATTAAGTTTAAAATTTATCCTGGTGGACAAATGGGTGGAGAAAACGAAATCCTCCAACAAGTCATCCGTGGAAAACTACAAGGTGCTGGTCTTACTGCAGGTGCTCTTGCCAACACGGTAAAAGAACTAAACGTTCTAGAGATTCCTTATCTATTTAGCTCTTATGCGCAAGCAGACTGTGTTCTTGATGACCACTTACAAGAAGATTTCCGTAAACTTTTTGAAGCAAAAGGCCTCATCTTTGTAACTTGGGCAGAAAATGGATACCGTTCGATTGGAACAAAATCGGCTCCTGTCAAAACTCCTGATGACCTAAAAGGTGTTAAAATCAGAATCCAAGAATCTCCAGTTCATATAGCTTATTGGAAACAATTGGGTGTGAGTGGAATTCCGATTGCTATCCCAGAAGTTCTTCCATCCCTTCAAACTGGTGTGGTAGAAGGATTTGATAACACTCCTCTTTTCACTTTGGCAGCAGAATGGCAAACAGCGATTAAGTATTTCACTTTGACTCGCCACATCTACCAACCAGCAGCCATCCTTTATTCCAAAAAGTTTTGGGACACACTTAACGACGAACAAAAGAAAACTCTTATGGGTGAAGGTAATAAACTTGCTCCAGGTGCAAGACAAGCTGTTCGTTCCATTGAAAAGAACATGATTTCCACTCTTAAAAAAGCAGATGTCGTTGTGTATGAACCTTCAAATGCTGACTTAGCAGGATTTAAAGCTGCAGCAAATGCGGTTGCAGGCCAGGTGGTAGGAAAAATCGGTGGTCAGTCCAAACAGATCTACGACAAAATCCTAAAAGCCAAAGCAGCTTGTGGTGGATAAGTTAAGGAAGGATATAGATAAATGAAATTCGTCGAACGAATTCTAAATACTTTGAGTTTCGGCGAGAAATGGGCGGGAGGAATTTGTTTCCTTCTGCTCACTCTTCTCATGATTGCTGACGTTTCCAAAAGGGAAGTCATCGACAAAGTTTTCAGTTGGGTAATGGAAATCACAGAAGCTTATCCAAATACCAGTGTTGCCGGTTTCGTTGGTGACTGGAGTGTTTACATTGCCGAATCCATTCACGGTGGAACCTCTGGATTTTTAGAGTGGCTTGGCCTTGGTGGTATCATTTGGGCACAAAAACTTTCCCTCTATTTTATGTTATGGGGTGGTCTTTTTGGATCTGCACTCGCAAGTGCAAAAGGTTCCCATCTTCGCCCAGAAATCGCAGATAAAGTATTACCAAAACAATTTTTACCTTATATTAAGGTAATTGAACAGTGGGTAATCTCTTTTTTCTTTTTGTTCCTTGCCTATCTATCTGTCATTTATGTTCTAGAAAGTATTAGTTTAGATGAAGTGAATCCTGTAACAGAAATTCATTTGTGGAAAGTTCAATTGATTTTCCCTTATATTTTTACCTCTATGGGTTTCAGACATTTGTGTTATGGAATTTTTCCTGCCCTCATTCCTTCCGATATCAATGAAGCCACAGAGGCTTTGGAACTTGCGGAAAAAGAACTTTCCGAATCTAATTCACGGGGGAATCAATAATGGGTTCTTGGGGAATACTCCTACTCTTACTTGCTTTAATTTTACTCAGACAACCTTTGATTGTACTTATGGGTGCCATCACGGTTTATTGTTATTACTTTTTACCAGATCCGCCTCTTGAGTCTTTCCAAGAACTGAATAGTATCATTGGGGATTTATTCTTTGCGGGAGACAAAGAAATCCTTCTTGCGATTCCTTTGTTTATCATTGCAGGAAACCTAATGACCCACGGAAGTATTGCTAGACGACTCATTCGAATTGCACAGGCAATGACAGCACCCATTCCTGCAGGACTTGCGATCGCAGGGGTTTTCTCATGTGGGATCTTTGCTGCTATTTCTGGTTCCTCTCCAGTAACACTCATTGCCATCGGTGGTCTGATGTATCCTTCTCTTACCAAAGCAGGATATCCGACTCAATTCTCTATGGGTCTTCTTGCCTCTGGTGGAACTCTTGGGATCATCATTCCTCCTAGTATTCCGATGATTGTTTATGCGATTATGGTAGGTGTATCTGTAACCGATCTTTTCATTGCAGGGATTGGTCCTGGAATTTTACTCATGTCTCTCCTTATGATTTATTCTGTGTTACGCGCAGGAAACGTTGGTCGAGGAAAATGGGACTGGGCCGAAATTCGTGTTGCTTGGAAAGAAGGAGTGCTTGCTCTTCTTATGCCTGTAGTGATCCTCGGAGGAATTTACTCCGGATTTTTCACAGCAACAGAGTCAGCAGCCATTGCGGTTTTTTATGCCATCCTTGTCGAAGTGTTCATCCACAAAGAACTTAGTTTTCCTAAGATTCCAAAAATCATGGCTGAAAGTGCAGAGATGTTAGGAATTCTATTCCTAATCCTAATCCTTGCAGTCAGTTTGAACAAGTTCATGATCGAGAACGAAATACCGCAAAATCTTGTGGCGACAATGTCCGAACTCATTTCAAGCCCTGTGACATTCCTCATTGGTGTAAACATTTTGTTACTCATAGTGGGAATGTTCATGGATATTATGAGTGCGATTCTAGTACTTGCGCCGCTACTTGCACCAATGGCCATCAACTATGGAATCAACCCAGTTCACTTCGGTATCATTATGATTGTGAACTTGGAAATTGGTTACTTAACTCCGCCAGTAGGAGTCAACTTATTTGTGGCATCTGGTATCTTCAAACAACCGTTAGGAAAGGTAATTCAATCCGTAGCCCCTATTGTGGGACTATTCCTGATTGGACTTATCCTTATCAGTTGGATTCCAGAAATTTCGCTTGGTCTTGTCGGTGGAGAAGCAGCAGCTCCAACACCATAATACCAAAATATCGAAATGGATTCTTTTTCTTGGAACATTGATAAAAAAGATCTTCCATAACTAAAAAGAATTATTTAGAGAAAAAAGCCGGGGACCTACTCCGGCTTTTTTTATTTAAGCCCACCAAACACGAAGTCGTTCTAAAGAATCTTTGGCATCTTTGGCCCAAAGGCTAGTAGGATGTTTCTTTAAAATCTCTGTATAGACGGAAAGAACTGGCTCTAAGTCTTTGCGTAACTGAACTAGTTCCTTGTTTGCATTTTCAGAAAGTTCAATGGGATGTAAGTTCCGTTTTTCATAATAACGTAAAATGGCTTCTGTTTCTTTTTCTTTGGCCTGCTTGTATTCATGAAATACCGGATCTTTGGAAGGTTTTAGCGGATTACCTTTTTCATTTGGATCATTATTTTCTTGATTACCGGAGGGGAATGATTCCTCTTCTGGATGAATGAGAAGGAAATCTTTTAAGGATTCATAATGTTTATTTAATTCTAAAAACATAACATCACTGGTAAATTCTCCAGAATCAGGATGATATTTTTTAGCCAGTTTATGATAGGATTCTTTGAGTTCCGATTCGGTAAACCCAGGACTTAAACCTAAAAAATGAAGAGAATCATTTAACAGTAGTTTTTTGTCCATGAGAGGCCGGATGACTGCATCAAATGTGTTTTCAATCTACGTTTGATACTGAATTCCCAAAATTCTTTTTTGCTCTCATTCATTTCAAAAACAAGTAATTCTTGAACCTTTTGTTGCAAGTTTCTTGCTTCATCCAGTCTTTCGAAAACCGTTTCTGAAATGGCAATTTCTTCTTCCGTATACACTTCCATCTCTTGCCTTTCCCAAAGTTCACGGTCAACTTCCTCTAGTTTCTTAACTAAAGATTCATTTTTAAACTCTAGTTTTACCGCGGAATCTGCATCTCGATAAGAAAGTAATTCCTCTTCCCGTTTTAAGTTGGATATAAGAGATTCTAAATACTGAATTTTTTTTTGTAGAAGTTGTTTTGTATTTTGTTTGGAAGAAGTCATAAATCGGTCTGAATCCATTAACCAGTGATTGAAATTCCAGTCGGCCGTGCGCCAGAAGAAACACCTGGATTTGGAGTATCTTTTTTTTCTAACTCTTCCCAGGACATTTTTAATTCAATTAGGATTTTGATACATTCTTCAATGATGGCTTTATCCTTACGCATATTGGCTTCTAACAACCTTTTCTTCAAATAAACGTATAAAGACAATAGATTGTTTGCAACCTCTTTCCCCTCTTCCATATTGAGTGAAAGTAAAAGTTCTGTAATGATGTCTTGGGTTTTGATGATATTGTTGTTCACAACGTCATACTTTCGGGGAGTCATATTGTCTTTGGCTACACCGAGGAATCGGATGGCTCCGTCAAAGAGCATCACGATCAGTTTGATCTGGCTAACGGTAGATATCTCATTGGCTTTGTATTCATTGTAAGCAGAGGCACCGGTTTTTCTCGCAAGCGACATTTTTTTCTCCTGAGTATTCCCATCGACCAAAAAGGATACTTGCTTAATGACCCAAGCGAATATTCTTAGAATATCACATGGGAAAAATAAAACGTGTCGTTTTTTTGGCCTCGGGAAGAGGTTCCAATTTTAGCGCTTCTGTCGAGTACATCCGTAAAAAAAAGCTAAAGCTCGATCTGGTGGCCCTTGTGACGGACAACCCAGAGGCAAAGGCCCTTGGGATCGCCAAATCCTTTGGCATCCCCACAAAGGTCGTTCCCTACACAACTTATCCCCAAAAGGCTGACTACCACAAAGATCTCCTTGGGGAAGTAGAAACTTTCGACCCAGACCTGATTGTGGCTTGCGGATACATGAGAATCCTAAAACCAGAATTTGTACGCAGATTCCGAAACCGGATCATCAATGTCCACCCGAGTCTTCTTCCCGCCTTCCCTGGACTCGACTCCCAAAAACAAGCCCTGGACTATGGTGTAAAAGTTGCAGGTTGTACGGTTCATTTTGTGGAAGAAGGTGTGGATACGGGTCCCATCATTTTGCAAAAAGCGATTGCCATTGCCCCAGATTGGAATGAAAAAGAACTATCCCTTGCAATCCTTGCGGAAGAACATAAAATCCTTCCACTCGCTATACAACTGTTTTGTGAAGATAAATTAAAAATCAAAGAACGAAAGGTAGAAATCCTAAAATGATCGAAATCAAACGAGCACTCGTATCCGTATCCGATAAAGCCGGAATTACAGAGATCTGTTCCTTCCTAGCCAAAAACGGAGTGGAAATACTTTCCACTGGCGGAACCTATGATGCCCTCTCCAAAGCAGGAGTTCCAGTGAAAAAGGTGGACGAGTTCACTGGTTTTCCTGAGATCCTGCATGGCCGAGTCAAAACCCTCCATCCAAAAATTCATGGCGGACTCCTCGGTGATACAACAAACCCAGACCATGTCAAACAGATGGAAAGTAATGGAATTGTTCCCATCACTCTTGTGATTGTGAACCTTTATCCGTTTGTCAAAACAGTGATGAAACCCGATGTAACGTTAGAAGATGCCATAGAAAACATCGATATCGGTGGACCATCTATGCTCCGTTCGGCGGCAAAAAATCACAAAAACGTAGTGGTTCTCACTGATCCAAAAGATTATGATTCGTTCCAAGCCGAATTTACATCAAACAAAGGAAAAGTATCAAGGGAAACCGCATTTAAATATGCTGCCAAAGTATTTTCCGAAACAGCTTCTTATGATTCAGCAATATCTACCTTCTTTAATAAAAAGTTAGATATCAAATATCCTGATAAAATTACTTTTGCCTTTAACAAAAAACAAAAACTAAGGTATGGTGAAAACCCACACCAAGATGCAGCGTTTTATGAACCTCTTTTTATTAAATCACAGTTTGAGGCCCTTCAAGGAAAAGAACTCTCTTTTAATAATATGTTGGATTTTGATGCTGCCTTTCATGTTGCAAGTTTACTTCCAAAAAATGCAGTATCTATTGTAAAACACTTAAATCCTTGTGGGATTGCTTTTGGCGAAAACGTTCTCGAATCCTTTGCACTAGCAAGAAAAACAGATCCTATTTCGGCTTTCGGTGGAATCATTGGAATTCATGGACGTGTGGAAAAAGATGCAGCAGAAGAAATCACAAAGAATTTTGTGGAAGGTGTGATCGCAGAAAGTTTTTCTGAGGAAGCCTTGGAGATCTTCTCCAAAAAACCTAACATTCGTTTGATCCCGATAACAAATTTTGACGAGGCCTTGGATGAACTTGATTTACGTTCTCTTCATCATGGACTACTCATCCAAAATCGTGACTACGATTTGATCACAAAAGACAAACTAAAAGTGGTCTCGAAAAAACAACCAACAGCTGATGATTTAGAAGGGTTGATGTTTGCTTGGAACTGTGTGAAGTTTATTAAATCCAATGCAATCGTTTACACGGACCAAAACTCAACTCTTGGAATTGGAGCCGGTCAAATGTCTCGTGTAGATTCAGTGGAACTCGGTGCCATGAAAGCTCAAAAAGTTGGACTCTCAGTTGTAGGATCTTATGTAGGTAGTGATGCTTTTTTTCCTTTCCGGGATGGAATTGATGCCATAGCCAAAGTGGGTGCAAAAGCCATTATCCAACCAGGTGGATCCATCCGTGATGAAGAAGTCATCCAAGCAGCAGACGAACATGGTCTCATTATGGTGTTCACTGGAATGAGGCATTTCCGTCACTAATGGAATTTTTTCTTTTCCTCCTATTTCTCACCTTCTTTTGTTTGGTGACTGCGGTTATAGTTTATTATGTGAAGATTTTATTCTTTTCTAAAAAAACTAATTACCGCAGGGAAGAACTAACAGACATTCGAGGGGATGTATTCCGCATTTGTTTGGATGTTTTGGAATCGGGAGGAAATTTAGTTTATGGAGCTGGGACTTTTTTAGCGAGTGCCCTTTTCGTTTGGCTTTGGTCCCTACTCGGGTCAGTCCTCGGAGAAAAAGGTCCTGGGCCCTTCGAACATATCTTCCACATGCCAATTTTCTTTTTGGCGCTATTCTTTTCGTTTCCGTTCTTAAAGGATGCCTACAGAGGAGAACGGTATCTAGCACTTGCCAAACCCGCCCTTTCGGGACTTGCTTTAGGTAATTTGGCTTCTGGAGCCGTCCATTATGGCCTCGACCGAGACCTTTTCTTTTTATTTTACCTACTCCTTGTTTTTTTGCAAATCCCGGTTCTTGTTTTCTTATGGAACAGAGAACCAATTTTCGGAGTGAGTTTCGAAGAAAGTAAATCCACCTATTCTTTTGAAGCAGAAGAAGATTGGGGAGCTCCATCCTCTACAGACTCCGCTCCAAATAATGGTTGGGATGAGGACGAAAAAGGACCCTTTACCGATGAAGAAGATGATTTTGGTTTGGGAGAGGATCCATTCCGAGATGATTTTAAGTAAGAAACCGGTTCTCTTTTTTGAAATTTTGACCGATAGGAATCTTATGAAGAAATATGTGTTTTTCCTTCTTTTCCTAATCCCTGGACTTCTCACAGCACAAACAGAAATTCCTAATAGTTTGGATGGATTTGCAGAAGCTTCTTGGGGGATGACTTTTGAATCCATCCGCGAAAAATTTTTGTCAATGGCAACCAATCCAGATTCAAAGGAAAAGATCGAACTCTTAAATGAAAAAAAAGAGGAAAGCCTTCTCATCAAACGAAATGGAATCTTCTATCTCTATCGTTTTTATAAAACTCCTGAATTACTAAAAGAAGTTCGCCCTAAACGAGAAGGAGCAGCTGAGTCCGATCCTTCTATCGATGGACAAACAGAATTTCGCGAAAACGGAATCCTTTTCTCCGTTGGTGTGACTTTCAATTTGGTCCCATCAGAAAAGATCAAAGAGAAGATGGAAAAAAAATACGGCAAACCCAGAAAAGAATCCATTGGTGATGACAAGGTTTCGGGAGCGGCGATTTGGGAACTTGTAGAAAGAAGAGAAAACCCTCCTCGTGGTGGATTTGCCGTAGTCTGGAGAGAAGGATACAAAAAGGCTCCCTACACCCGTAGGATCGATTATTTTTCTGCTAACTTAAAAGAGGTCATTGCTAAGGATTATGTCGATTTCTTCAGCGTACAAGAAACAAAAACCTTGCGGGATTTAATCCCGTAGTTACCCTGTCTCGTAAGGCTTGGCAACCCAAGCCATCCATACGAGGCAAAATGAATTTATTTTTAGACACAGCCAACATAGACGAAATTAAAAAAGTCCATGAACTTGGTCTCCTAGACGGGATCACCACAAACCCATCCATCATTGCAAAATCGGGCCGTAAATTTACGGAAGTCATCAAAGAAATTTGTAGTTTTGTAAAAGGACCTGTAAGTGCAGAGGTTCTTGCAACTGATGCTCCGACGATGATCAAAGAAGGTTTAGAACTTTCTAAAATTGCAGAAAACGTAGTTGTAAAAGTACCTCTCATTCCAGAAGGGATCAAAGCAGTGAATGCATTTGCTGAAAAAGGAATTCAAACAAATGTAACACTATGTTTTACTGCCAACCAAGCTTTACTAGCGGCAAAAGCTGGTGCCAGTTTTATCTCCCCTTTTGTGGGTCGTTTGGATGATGTTGGTTATGATGGATTGGAACTCATTTCTGAGATCCGTGATATTTATGACAACTACGGAATCGAAACACAAATTCTTGCGGCATCGGTTCGCCACCCCATCCACTTCAAAGAAGTTGCCCTTCGCGGAGCCGATTGTGTCACTCTTCCTTACTCCGTATTTGAAATGCTTTTCAAACACCCACTCACTGACAGTGGACTTGCCAAGTTCGTCGAAGACTCCAAAAAACTAAATTGGTAAAAACTTAAAACCACACCACCGGATATTTTCGGTGGTGCACAAAATTATTTACAAACAGA
The DNA here is from genome assembly GCF_026151655.1 of Leptospira soteropolitanensis. GTDB lineage: Bacteria > Spirochaetota > Leptospiria > Leptospirales > Leptospiraceae > Leptospira_A > Leptospira_A soteropolitanensis. The sequence goes on from NZ_JAMQPN010000002.1 coordinate 532,639, forward strand.
GCATTCATTAGTAGAATGATCGCTCCAACGAGTACAGGGACAAAAATAAAATCAATTCCTGCCCCTCCCATCACACCGATAAGAGCCGTGGCACCACCTGGCGGGTGTAAGGTGTGAGTTAAATACATAACAAAAATAGAAAGTCCCACTGAAATTCCAATGGTGAAAAAATTGGTTCCAAAAACTGCAACAAGGATCACTGCAATGGTTGCAGAAATCAAATGCCCTCCAATTAAATTTCTTGGCTGAGAAAGTGGAGCCTCAGGTACAGCAAACAAAAGCACAGCAGTAGCTCCGAAGGAACCGATGAGAAGAGAATGACCAGACCAGTTTGTAATGGCCAGGATCGACCAGATGGAAACTGTACTACTAATCAAACTCCAAATCGCAAAACGAAAGGACCTTTTCGGACGAATCGTTCTTAAGGGGGCTTTAATTTTATAAGGAATGTTCTTTAGTCTACTTTTCAGCGTGATTTACCCAAATATCTTTCATTTGGTCAATAAAACAAAAAGCAGACTGATGGGAAGCATCATTAAACAAATCACAAGTTCCTTCCCTATTCCAGTTCAAAGTTTTAGCACCATAAGAATTCACCAAAGTTTCCATTGGCACCCACCAAACTTCCTTTATATGAAATTTCTCATAGTATTTATAATAATCGCCGTAAACTTTCGGCCATAAAACAAGTGTTTTGATTTGGTTCTTACGAGCTAACTCTAAAAAAGCTTCCACATAAGGTTTTTGAGACACACCAAGTGAATAAGAACTCATATACAAACTGCCGATACGAACTGTATCTTTTTTGATTTTTTCAATGGGATTTGATTGTACGCCATACATCAAATATTCACCTTTTGAATAATTGATCAGTTGGAACTCTTCGTTGTAAGCAGATTTGTATTCCTTTAGTTTTCCACGTTTGAGCCTGGAACTGAAAAGTGAAAGATTTAACTCCAGACTACGAATTACAAAGACTTTATCTAAAAAAAAGTTCCATTTTTCTTTGATTGGAATATCTTTCCATACGAAATCTATACAATCCTTATCACAACCCATCCGTAAAAATGGAGAAAGAATGAATCCTTTATTATCATCGAATGCCTCGGGGCTTAATGAAAGAATGACAAATTCTGGTTTGACCCCCGAATCCAAAAGTTTTTTCAATTGAATATAAGAATTCATCGGAATGCCTTGTGGACTACTGAAATTATATAGTGTCCAATCTTTGCGGTAAGGTTCGGGAATACCTAGTTCCGAAAAGGGATAAGAACGTGAATCTCCAAAAACAAGGGCTAATTTTTTGTCACCGACTTCCTTATCAGCTAACAGTCGCTTAGCCAAAACCTTTCTTTGGAAATAAAAAACAGAGTTTCCGGCTTGTAGAAATTCATCATGAAAGATGGGTAAAAGAAAAATTTTATCTACAAGAAAGATAAATAAAAAAAGAACGACTGGATATAATAAAAACGGTTTTGATTTCAAAAACACAAATCCTCTAACCTCACTATTTTAAGACTGGATTGGATTCTTCAACTAATTTAAGAAACTGGCTGTCCAAGAACCTGTTCTTCCGTCACAACTTTGTATTTGCCTTCTTCAATCACTAAGTTTCGCAAATCCAATTTCCCAATCCGAATTCGGTAGAGGTCAAGAACCACCAAGTCCTTTGCTTTGCACATTCGACGAATTTGTCTTTTTTTGCCTTCTTTTAAAATAATACTGAGGTAACTTGTAAATCCAGGATTCGTCTTTTCAGGGACAACATTTGCTGGTTTTACGGATAGGGCTCGAAGGGTATCCCCTCCTTCCCTTACACCTAACATAAACTCATCGGCTATGGCCTTCCAAGCGACAGGTTGTTTTAAACTGATAATGTATTCTTTATCTATTTTGTTTCTTGGGTGTGTGACTTTTTGGATGAAATCTCCATCAATGGATAAAAGTATAAGTCCACGAGAATCTAAATCCAAACGACCTGCATAATTGTATTTTTGAAAACCCTCAGGTAAAAGCGAAAAAATCGTATTCTCATGAAACTTATCTTCATGAGAAGTTAAGAATCCTGCAGGTTTGTTAAAAGCAATGATTTTGGGTCGATTCAAGGACTCCTCTTCCATTTGCACCGGTTTCCCATCAAAACTCACTGCGTCACCCTCAGAAACTCGAAAGGAAAGATCCGTGATGGTTTTTCCGTTCACTTTGATTCGGCCACCAAGGACCAATTCTTCCACTTTCCTACGGGAACCGAGACCTAATTTAGCTAGAAATGCGTTGATCCTCATGATTTTCCATTTTACAAAGTGGCCTCATTTCAAAAAGTCTAAAGAAGGTATGAATCCGTTAAAAAAGAAACCTCGCTCCAAGAATATCAGTCCCAAGGTGGACCTTCCTCATTGGATGAAAGTGCGAGTGAGTTTTCCCACGGAAGGAGATGCTCTTGCCAAAGTGCGAGAAGAGGTAGAATCCAAAAAGTTACATACTGTCTGCGAATCCGCAAGCTGCCCAAACCTCAACCACTGTTGGAACCGTAGAACGGCTACCTATATGTTGTCCGGAGATATTTGTACAAGACGATGCCAATACTGTGATGTGGCCTTTGGAAAACCAAATCCCCTGGATTTAGAAGAACCCGAACGAGTAGCAAAGTCGGTTGCAGAACTTGAATTACGCCATGTGGTTCTCACGGCGGTCAACCGTGATGATTTAAAAGACGGTGGTGCTGGCCATTTTGCAGAAACCATAACCAAAATAAAATCCTATCGTCCCAGTTGTTCCATTGAAGTCTTAATTCCAGATTTTAAAGCCAAAGAGGAATCTTTACAAATTCTCTATGCCGCAAAACCAAATATCATCAACCATAATATTGAAACGGTCGAACGACTCTTTCCAACCATCACGCCCCAGAAGAACTACAAACGTTCTTTAGAAGTCCTATCTCATATTGCAAAACATGGTTTCCTTACTAAAAGTGGTCTGATTCTAGGCCTTGGAGAAACCGAAGAAGACGTAAAACTTTGTTTAAGAGATCTCTACGACCACGGGGTTAGGATGCTCACCATCGGCCAATACCTACAACCAGGTCCCACCCACTACCCAGTTCAGGAATTTATCAAACCAGAAACGTTTGAATTATGGAAGGAATTTGCTTATCGAACGGGATTCAAAACTGTAGCTTCTGGCCCACTCGTTCGATCTTCTTATCATGCTGAGGAATATTTTTCTGAGTAAACACCCAATTCATCCGAAAGATTAGGTATGGATGAGGAAAAAATGGAGGCATTTAGGAAGGAACTAACCAAAACGTTCTTTCTCTCCATCTTAAAAGATTTAAGTGAAATTGGAGAACCACTCTCTGATTTTGAAGTAAAGGTTCTCATCCAAAAAGCACTGGCCCACTCACCCGATTTACAAGTGGAGTGGGGAGAAATGGACAGGTTTGGAAATAGCACCTTACTTGTGAAATACGAATCCAACCTACTTCTCATTGAAGCAAGTCAACTCATAAGCACCATTCGAATCCTCTGGAATGAGTACAAATCCAAAGAGGATTGATACACTTACTACCCACAAAATCACAAATCAAAACGAAAGAAGACTGGTGTTTTTATTTAGGGGTAACCATTGATTCAAAAGAATATAACTTAAATACCTAGAAAGTTCTTAGTACATAAAAAAAGCCCGAAGGAAATTTCCTCCAGGCTTCTTTTCTACTTAAGGGTTGGTTTATTTAGAATTTGGATTTTTGTTGAAGGTCGTAAATGACTTCTTCTACATTGTCCATATCAATTCTCTTAACACCATTTTCAGTGTGAACAATCAACTGTCCGTTTTCTTGGTTGATGATCGCTCCAATCACTGTTTTACCGTCTACTAGAACGATTTTTTCAATTCTTTCGTAGTAGTTTACAATGTCTTTTTTAGACTTAAACTCTTTTGGTTGGTTAGCCAAAGACTCTTCGAATTTTTTCTTCTCTTCTTCTTGGCGTTTTGCCACTTCACTTTCAATTGCTTGTCTCTTAGCATCAATTTCTTGTTTTTTCAACTCATCTAACTTTTCAGTTTGAGCTGTTTCGCTAAGTTTTGCAATCTCTTGTGCAGTTTGTTTGTCCACTGTTACGATGGTTTTGATTTCTTGTTCTTCGTTTTTAGTCAGTTTAGCACTTTCTACTACGAGTTTTTCTTTCTCAGCAGTTTTGAATGCTTTGTTTAAATCCAAAGTTTGGATATCAGCAGACTTTGCAAGGTCAGCAGATTTTGCTGATTGTGTGGATGCTTGGTCTTTCTCTAAGATTACTTCTGCTTTTGCAATTGATTCTTGGAGTTTTTTCAAGTCTGCATTTCCAGAGATTTCTTCTGAAGAAAGTTTTTCTAATGCAGGAACACGTGGAGCAAATGCAACCGCACCTTCAACTACTTTTACTTTCGCAGGTTTTCCCTCGGCAGCTTCTACGATAAAAGACGTTCCTCGCACACCCGCAATCGCAGTTGGTGTTACGACAGTAAAGTTGTCTTCTTTCTTAGCTTTGTTCACTTTTGCAAATACCTTTCCAGAAACTAGAGCAATTTGAGTGTCTGTAGTTCCCGAATTGTCTTGGGAAAGCTTCGCAAAGTCAATCGCGGACTTAGGAGAGATACGAATGCTCGATCCATCCGCAAATTGGATGTCTACTTTTCCATTGTCGCCTGTGACTACGTTATCCCCGGATTTCAGAAGGGCACCAAGCTGTGCTTTTTCTTCTGTTTGGTCTGCGTGTTGGATTTTGGAATCTCCCACCGCAAATACGACTACCGCAGATAAATCTGCAGCTTTTTTAGGTGCCTCAGACACTTCTGCGTCTGGTTTCTTACAAACTGTAAGACCAGTGAAAAGAAGCGCAAGGCCCATTATGGTTAGTTTCGATGCTTTCATATCGTCCTGTCCCTTAGTGAAATTCAACTTTCGTTACTCTAATCAACAAACTGAGGGTTTATAAATTCCCAGCTTTTTTGTATTTTTTTCTAGAATGAAAAAAAATTCATTAGTTCGGAAAAAAAATAAATTAGTGATTAGATTTGTAAACGAATATTCAGGATTTTTCCCTGAATCTAAGCATTTTCAAGGGAAAAGAAAGGATTTCCTTTGGAAAATCGCTTTGTCTAAGATAGAGGAAGAAAAAAACTCCCATTATGGCTGAAATCTCTACACTGAACCAAAGACCCGCCTCCTCCATCAAACTCCTGGAAGAAATGGAAAGGTCGTATAAAGACCTTCCGATGGAAGCCATTGTCAAACAAGACATCCTAAGACAGGGCATTCACTTTTTACCCGAATCCTTTCAAGTGAAAGATCCTTATAAATCAAAAGATTACTTTATTTTTTCCTTTGATCATATTCCCCTAGCTGACCTAAAAGACGGTGCAGACACCAAAGCTCCCGAAGAGATCAAAATCTCAGGAGGACATTTTGGTCTTTTAAAAACAGTGATCTCCACAAGAAACAACCCGAACTCTCCCTATAAAATGAAATCAAAGGACGGAATCCCTACTTTGTTTTTAGAAGAAACAGAGATTGGCAATGCAGAGTATCCCCCCATCCCTTCTTGGTACAGACACAAAACTAAATCGGGAAAATTACCAGGAGAAGTGGCACCTGTCATTGAATGGGGTTACCTCTTATATTTAACAGTATTTCGAAACTGCCAATACTTTGGAAAAGACGAAGAGTGTGCCTATTGTGATATCAATCACAACTACCGCCAACAAAAAGGGGCAGGACGTCCTTATACGGGAGTGAAGGATGTTGAAGATATCTTAGAAGTGCTTTCTTGGGTGGATGCAGAAGACCAAATTGCAAAGGTTTACACCATCACTGGTGGTTCGGTTCTTACCAACCTCAAAAAAAAATCAGAAGTGGATTTTTACCTCCAATACCCTGAAGCCATTGAAGCAAGGTTTCCCAAACGTTGGATGGGAAAACTGGTAGCCCAAGCCTTTGAAAAGGAAGACTGCCAAAAATTTAAGGATGCAGGGATTCAAATCTATCACCCCAATTATGAAGTATGGGACAAAGCTCTCTTTGAAAAGATTTGCCCTGGAAAGTCGAGTTGGATTGGTTATGAAAATTGGATCAGAAGGGTTGTGGATTCTGCTGAAGTATTTGGTCCTGAAAATGTAATTCCTAACTTTGTGGGTGGAGTCGAACTTTCCGAACCTTGGGGATTTAAAACCGTGGCCGAAGCCATCACTTCCACAAAACAAGGTTTAGATTTCTTCATGTCAAAAGGAATTGTTCCGAGGTTTACAGCATGGTGTCCTGAACCTTATACCACGCTTGGCCAACAAGCAGGCCCTCCCCTTGTGTATTTTTGTGAATTGTTAAGGGCTTGGAAAGAAACCTTCGAACACTACGCTCTCCCCACTCCTCCAGGATACGGGGAACCTGGTCCAGGAAAGGCGGTATTTTCTGTTTCTGCTTTTATGGATGTGATAGGATATTCTGGACGAAATTAGTTCTATCCTGTACAAAGAAAAAACTAAAATCCGTTTATGCGAAAACAAATTCTACTAACGGGAGTTTTTTCTCTCCTGATTTTCCAGATCGCCTGTCTGAACCCAGAACAGGAAGAACCACACCGGTTCCGCCAAGGGGTTCTAGACATTAGTGACCTTACTTTCAAAGAAGATACCATTGTAGACTTACAAGGGGAATGGGAATTGTATTATGGTGATTTCCATTACCCACCTTTTCACGGAGAAAAACCACTCACAGGGTATTTGGCCATCCCTAGTTCCTGGCAAGATGAGGAATTCGGTGGGGAAGAGTTACCAAGAACTGGACATGTCACCTTACGGGCGTTCATTCATATTAGCAAACAAACCGTAGGACAAGAATTACGAATTTATATCCCTGATGTTGCCTCCTCCTATCGATTTTTTGCCAATGGAATTTTGATTGGAGGACAAGGGAAACCGGGGATCAATCAATTCGATGATACTCCAAGAATCAAATCCAAATATTATACCCTAATTCCTGACAATGAAGTCATAGAACTTGTATTTCATATCGCCAACTATGATAATAATTTTGGTGGATTTTGGGCCATTCCAAGCATAGGAAATAAAAATGCTTTGGATCGGGAGAAGATGCTTGCCAATGCTCGTGAACTTTTTTTACTCGGGGCACTTGTTCTTATTGGTCTTTATCATTTTGGATTGTACTTTTACAAAAGAAAAGAAACTTCGATTTTTTACTTTGCTGTCTTTTGTTTTTTGCTGGGTATCAGACTTGCCTTTACGGGCGAAAGGTATATCTTAGAACTTTTTCCGAGTCTTCATTGGCCCACAGCCTTTCGGATTGAGTTTGCTTCTTTTTATTTTGCAGTTCCTACCTTTTTACTTTTTATCTACTCCCTGTTTCCCAAAGAATCCAATCCAAAATATGTACGTTCTGTACTCATTGCCAGTATCGCTTTTTCTTTTACACTATTTTTACCGATATCCGTATTTACGATTTTATTGTATGGATTCCAAGTATTGGCATTTTTTACCATTGGTTATGTCATTCATATCAACTTAAAGGCAGTGTTTAACAAAAGACCTAATTCCAAATTATTTTTTTTAGGACTTCTTATTTTAGCATTTTCCGTTGCCTTTGATATTTTGCGCCACAGTGTGAACAACCGAGGGATAGGTCTGACACCTTATGCCCTACTTTGTTTTATTTTTATCCAATCGCTGATTCTCTCTAGCCGGATTGCCAATGCTTTTATCCGAGCGGAAGAACTCGCGGAAAGTTTGAAGATTAGCAATGAATCACTTCTTGCTGTGACTGAAAATTTGGAACAAATTGTTTCAGAGAGAACATTTCAATTAAACTCTTCTTTGAATCGCATCAAAAAAGACCTCCTCCTTGCCAAAAAAATCCAACAAAAGATCCTTCCAGAAGATGGAATCAAATTTGAACATTTGAAAATCCATCTTTATTTCCAACCACAAGGAGAAGTGGGCGGAGATTTTTATGATATCTTTGAATTGGATAATGGGACCGTTCGTTTTTTTGTGGCCGATGCCACAGGACACGGGATCCAAGCGGCTTTATATACGATGGCCATTAAATCCGAATATGAAGCCATCAAACGTTTTATTACCAAAACAGATGATTTAATGAACCATCTCAACCAAAAGATTCAGAACAAATTTTCTGGACTTAAAATTGTTTTTTCTGGATTTTTATTAGATATTGATACCAAAACAAAAACCATCTATTACTCGTCAGCGGGTCATCCCAACCAAATTTTTCAATCTTTGGGAGAACAAATCATTTTAGATCGAACCGGAAATATCATCGGTCTCAAAAAAGACCAACCCTATACACAAAAACAATTCCAAATGGCTATGGGAGATAGGATTTTACTTTTTACCGATGGGATGTTGGAACAAAAAAATGAAACAAGAGAAGAGTTTGGAATGGAACGAATCCAAAAGATACTTGTTGATTATTCTGGGAAAGAATCGGAAAGAGTGCTTGCCGAACTTGTCATCCAACTTTTCCTCTTCCAAGGGAAAGAAGAACAAGAGGATGACCAAACGATGGTTCTTATTGAATGGGAAAAAACTTCATAAAAACGTTTCCCATACTTTCATTATTTTTTTAAGAATAAATTGTCTACTCCATTCTTTTCAAATTCCGTATCATATTTTTCTGCTTCTTTTGCGACCTTCGTTTCATAATCTTCGGGACTCAGTGCTTCCAAATCCTTTGCAGATACTTTTAATTCCAAATCTCTTTGAGCAAGTTCCGTAGAAAGATCTGTCCAAAAAATATCATCGTTATATGGTTCAAGATAAGACTCAAATACTTCCTGAAAGTATTCTTCCGAGATGGTATAAAGTCCGTTTTCAGAAACGATGGGACTTTCCTTTTCCACAGAAAGTTTTTTTAAAATGGATTGAATGAATTCGTCCACAGATGGGTCTGTTTCTTCATGGGGGGAATTACTAACCCATTCGAATACGGCAAGAGCATTCAAAAGGTGTTTTGTTTCTTGAGGATTTAGTTCTAAATTCATGATTACCTACTTTGTTTCCATAGAAGTGGGAATCCTTAGTCTAGGCAAATCAAAGAATGACTGTCGACCTGTTTTCCTTATAGTTTTGATAGATTTGGTCCACGAGAAGACGAAACGTAGGATCTTCTTTGAGAACCTCCAGTTTTTCTTCCAAACTTAAAACAGAAAATTTAGGATACAAAGCTTTTGTGACAGCAGGCTTCATACCCAATAAGTAAACAAACGATTAGTGGTGTCAAGAAAAAAATACTAAACATACGTCACGTATTTATGTCTCGATAAACTTTAGTGATTCGTTTTACACCGATCTCCAAATCATCTTTGTCCAAAAAACTAAAATTCATTCGAAAATAACAGGAAGAACGCCTCGCAGGAGAAAACTCAGACCCAGGGACCATTGCCACACCAGAAGCCAAACATCGATCCATAAATTCTTTGGAAGATACTTTCGGGTAATCCACCCAAAGGAACATTCCACCTTCGGGGTTAGAAAACTGAGCTTCCGGAAGGTATTCGTTCAAAAGAGAAACCAGGATTTCTTTTTTTTGAGAATAAAATTTTTGAATCGAATGAAGGTGACCTTTCCAATCCAATACATTCAAAAGTTTAGAAACAACAACTTGCGAAAATTGATTGGAATTCAAATCGTTTCCCTGTTTGATCGCAGTAAAAAGAGGTTGGTACACTTCTGGCACTACTGTCCAACCCAAACGAAACCCTGGTGATAAAATTTTCGAAAAACTCCCAAGAACAAACGTAAGGTCACTCCGTTTTCGAAAGGAACTGACGGAAGGATAAATAGTCCCCTTAAAATCCAAATATCGATACGCTTCATCTTCAATGAGAATGATTTCTTTTTCATCTAGGATCTTTGCGATTTGTTTTCTTTTTTCCAAAGACCAAGTGTATGTGGAGGGATTTTGGTAGGATGGATTTGCATAAAAAACATGAATTTTGTTTTGTGATATAATTTCTTCAAACCAATAAAGGTTTGGTCCATCTGGTTCAATGGGTACACTAAAAAAATTAGGATTGTATGGAGAAAATGCCTGCAAAGCTCCTAAATACACTGGGTCTTCCAATAAAACATTGGTACAAGAATCCATAAACATCTTTCCTAAAATATCAAGTCCTTGTTGGGAGCCGTGCGTGATCATTATGGATTTGGGAGAAGACAAAGGAACATCAGTTAGTTTATTTGAAATTTCTGTTCGAAGTGGAAGATAACCTGCGGAGTCACCATACTGAAATGCAGTTGCAATATTTTCTTTTACCACTGATTCCATCACAGTATTAAGAATGTCTTTTGGAAGTAAGTTAGGATTAGGAAGTCCTCCCGCAAAAGAAAGAATATCCGAATTTTCAACAGTCAGTTTTAGAATTTCACGAATGACCGAAGTGCGAACAAAAGAAGTTCGTTTGGCAGAAAAAATACTTGGCATTTCCGTTTTCATAAGATTAGAATATCAAAAATAGATACTACTGTCCATATACAGTTATTTCAATCTATTAGTATACAGTTTCATGACAAAATACAAACAATTAGCCACCCATCTTAAAACTGAAATAAAATCAGGGTATTATTCCGAAGGAGAAAGGATTCCTTCCCTTAGAGAAATCCAAAGTTTAAAGTCATGTAGCCTCACCACTGCCAAAGAGGCCTATCGAATTTTAGAAGAAGAAGGATATATCTTTGTTGTCCCTCAGTCAGGATACTTTGTGCATCCCAACATTCGCTCAGTCATCTCTGGACCACAAAATGAATTTTATCCAGCAGTAGAAGCTGATGACCGGATCCAACAAATTATGAATACGGTGATGGATCCAAAACTAATTTCTTTTGGTGCAGCCATTCCTTCGGATTTTTATCTCCCACTAGGAGCCCTTACCACTTCTTTTAAAAAAGCACTTAGGTACAAAGAAATTTTTTCCTATGGCGACTTACAAGGAAACTTAGGGCTTAGAGAATGGATCAGCAAACGCAGTTCCCTCCAAGGATATAGAGTCAACACAGAACAAATCCAAATCACAAGCGGATGCACGGAAGCCATTACCTTTTCCTTACTGAGTACAACAGAACCAGGCGATACTGTGATTGTTCCTTCTCCGATTTATGTTGGATTATTTCAAATTTTAGAAGTACTTAGGCTCAAAGTCGTAGAAATTCCCTATAGAAAAGAGGAAGGGATCTCCACTGATGAATATGAAAAACTGATTAAACGACACAAACCAAAAGTTTTTTTATTTTCAGCTAACTTTAATAATCCGAATGGAATTCTTCTTAGTGATTTAGCAAAACAAAACTTAGCAAAAATTTCTTATTTGTATGGAATTCATTTGGTAGAAGATGATATTTATGGAGATTTATATTTTTCAGGAACTAGGCCAAAACCTTTGGTGAGTTATTTTCCTCAAGAAACCCAAGGTCCTAAGTCTTATCTTTGTTCCTCGTTTTCCAAAACCATTGCCCCTGGAATTCGGATGGGTTGGGTGGCATCCAAAACGGGAATTCGAGAATTGAGTAAACAAACAAGAGCATATAAAATCTCAGAAAACAATCCCACCCAGATGGCGGTCTTACAATTTTTAAAACTACAAACTTATGAAAGACATCTTAAATTTTTGCGTTCGGAATATAAGAAACTCACAGATGAGTATACAAAACTTTTATCCTTCCATAGTGCCGAAACCCTCGAAATTCAAAAACCAGATGGAGGATTTGTGTTATGGATTAAATCACCGTTAGATGGTGACAAACTATTAAGTGAGACCAAAAAAATGGGAATGGCCATTGCACCAGGTTCTCTTTTTGGGCTTTCTAAACATTGGGACAAACACTTTAGGATCAATGTGTCTGTTGGCGTTTCACCAAAAATTCGTGAAAAACTCATTTTATTCTCCAAGTTATTCTTAAAAAAACGAAGGCACTAACTCTCAAGTTTTTGGTTGCCAGAAGAGGAATCGAAAACAAGGTCTATACTATGTCAGAAAACACACGCAAGTATTTGGAAACTTCTCAGATCATTCCTTCAAAAGGGATGTCTTACACGATGTATGAAATTGAAGGCCAAGATACAATTTTAAGAATGCTCACCTTTATCCCAGACAATGATGAGATCCATATTTATCCCAAACCACCGGTAAAAAAACTCTATAAGCCGGAACTATGTAAAAAAGTAGAAGAAAACGAATTTTTAGGTCTTTGGACGATGGGAGAAGAGAGAAAGGTCGGAAACTAGGCAACCGTGGCCCCGGACAGAATCGAACTGCCGACACGAGGATTTTCAGTCCTCTGCTCTACCGACTGAGCTACAGGGCCTTCGGTTACGACCAAAGTATTTTTTCTGATCCCTCTGTCAACGAACCTTTCTATTTTTTGTGAGGACACTATGAAAACCCATTGGAAACAAAATACCACCTTAATCCTTTTTTTATTCTTACAAATTCATTGTGCCGCAACCCTCCACAAAACAGGAATTAGTTTAGAACGTTACAAATCCGATTTGGAAACCAAATCCGTTTTGGTAGAAGGATTACAATGGAAGTATACAGAAAGGCCGGGGACTTCGGAAACCATCCTCGCTGTACATGGATTTGGTGGAGATAAGGACCATTGGACCAGGTTTTCTCGCCACCTTACAAAAGGTTTTCATATCATAACGCCAGACCTTCCCGGTTTTGGAGAATCCGACAAACCGGAAGGAATCAACTACACCCAAGAAGCACAAGCGGACAGGCTCTTCCAATTCACAGAAACACTCGGTTTGAAAGAATTTCATATCATCGGCAATTCAATGGGTGGCGGGATTGTTGGAATTTTTGCGGCCAAATACCCGAAAAAAGTAAAATCACTGATTCTTTTCGACAATGCTGGTATTAAAAGTCCTACTCCGAGTGAAATGCAAACCATCGAGTTCTCGGGAAAACCAAGCCCCCTCCTTGTCACAAGTCCCGAAGACTTTGATAGACTTCTTACCTTTACTTTTGTCAAACCACCCTATCTTCCTGGTTTTCTAAAAACATACTTTGCTAACAAATCTTTTGCGAACAGAGAATGGAATGCTTCCATTCTAAAACAAATCAGAAAGGAAGGTTATTTTTTAGAAAAACTACTTTCACAGATCCAAGCTCCCACTCTAGTCATTTGGGGGAAAGAAGACAGGGTAATTCATTACACAGTGATGGATGTTTTGAAACAAAAAATGAAATCTAAATTGGAAACGATTCTTTTAGAAAATATGGGACATGCTCCTATGATTGAAGACCCAAAATTGTCCGCCAAACTGGTACAAGACTGGATACTGAACCTAGATCGACCAAAATAATATATCAAAAACTTTAGTATTTTTTTTCTAAATTAAGATAAAAAAATACTTGTACTTTCACGGGTTTTTTGTGTTATAAACCCGTGACGCCAAAACATAACAACAAAACATTAATAGGAATTACCGGGTCCATTGGATCAGGAAAGTCCACTGTCCTTGCTATGTTTGGTGAGTTAGGGGCAGAAACCATTAGTTCTGATGCCATCGCACGTTCTTTCACAGAACCAACAAGTCCCGTCATTGGAGAACTCGTAGAAATCTTTGGTAACTCCATCCTAGATTCAAACGGAGCTCCCATCCGCGCCAAAATTGCAGAACTTGCCTTCTCCGACAAAACAAAACTCAAAGCGCTCAATGAACTCCTCCATCCTTTAGTTCGAAAAAACTTTCTAGAATTCTTAAATTCAAGAAAGGATGGAAGCATTGTTGCTTGGGAAGTTCCGCTACTATTCGAAACCGACGCTCATACCATTTGTGATTTCACAGTAACTGTGGCAGTGAGTCCCGAAGTGGCCTGGGAAAGAGTCCAAAGCCGTGGTGGCATGGACTATGAAGATTTCCAAAAAAGAAACCTCTCTCAAATGGATTTAGAGAAAAAAAAGTCTCTCTCCGATTTTGTCGTAACGAACGATAATCAAAGGGAGAACTTAAAAGAACAAATTGTCATCATTGATTCAGAAATCAAAAAAAGGATAAAAAAATGAAAGAAAGAGTATTTTACGTAATCAACTTAGATAAACAAAGAATTGGAGTATTGTCCCTCTTTCTTTTTGCACTTTTCTTTTCTATTTTTTTCCTTGGGGTTTCTGTTGGGCGAGGGAAACAAGAAGAAGCGCAGTCTCTTCAAAAAAAGAGCGAAGAAACGCAAGGTAAGTCTGAAGTTACAGATACTACGATCCCTTCACCAACGCAAACAAGCGGAGCAGATTTGACTGCTGGCACAAACGTTGCTTCTTCTCTAGTCCAAGGAACCAAAACAAAAGAACAAACATTTGCTTCTCAAGAAATTCCAATGGCCGATGTAGGAAACCACCCTTACTTTGTAGAAACATCTACTGCTAAAGATGAGGAAGAAGAGAAAAAACAACAAATTGTAGATTTGACAAAACGCAGAGAAAAACAAGTAGTTAGCACAAAACAAGAAGAACGATTCAAAAACCTGGCTCCCACTTCGAAGGCTTCCAAATCGCAAAAACTACCTTCGCAAGTCATATCAGCCAATAAAACAGAAGGAAAACAATTTACAATCCAACTTGCTGCATTTACCAGCAGACAATCTGCGGAAACTTTTTTATCTCAACTAAAAACAGATAACAATGGTAAGCTGCCAGCTAAGTCTTTTATCGTTGTAAAAAATGGATACTTTGTAGTGCAAATGGGGAAATCCAAAGATAAGGGATCTCTTTCCAAAATTATCTCTAAAACTTCTATGCCAAAAGAAATTAAATCCAAGGCAATGGTAGTGAGTTACCAACCGTTATCATAAAAATAGAGATCGTCAAAAACCTTGGCCTTCGGCTTTCCTAAAGATTTTAGGAGAGCCTTTTTCTACCTTAACCCAAACTTCGATTCAGAAATGAATTGCAAATTCATAAGTTCGGAATTGTCTAATCCTTAGAATGGAAACAGAGGAAACTCCCCATCATAGTTTGACCTATGGAACCAGTAGGCTTGCTCCCAAAATCAGTCTTGTGGATCGCGCAAAAGAAATTGAACTGGCAGAGGAATCTGTCCAACTTCACTTACATGGAAAACTGGAAATCATTGCAGGCCAAATCCGTCGCCTAAAAGAAGAAGCAGAGCTCATCTTAAAACGTGCAGAAAAGGACATTGAACTTCACAAAGCACGCTGCCAATTCGAAAAAAAACCAGGACAAACCATTCATTTATATGAAAAAGAAAATGGTTCTTATTTTTCTCTCCTTTCTCCCAATGATTGGGGAAACCAACCTCCGCATTCCTACAGAGGCTCCTATATTATGAATCCAGATAGAAGTTTCACAGAAGTTTTTTTGGATTCCCCAAATAACACCTAACTTTGATTTCACTTATCAAACGTAAAATCAAAGTGGTCCAGAGATGGTTTGGGATTCTCATGAAGGGAGGACCTATTCGATTTGGATTAAAATCATCCAACGGTAATTGCAGAATCTGGTCCGAAGGATCTAAACTCACACTTCCCATATTTCCATCTCCGTTCAAAGAAGGAAAACTCCATAACCTTCAGATTGCCATTGAACGCATGAATCACCGCGTTTTGTATCCAGGAAAAATCTTTTCTTTTTGGTATGAAATTGGAGAACCGACAACCAAAAAAGGATACAAAGAAGGTCGGGTGATCCGAGGAGGACAAGTTAGTTCTGAAATTGCAGGTGGCCTTTGCCAATTGTCAGGGATTATTTATTATTTATCCTTAGAACTTGGTTTAGAAATTTTAGAACGTTTCCCCCACTCTCGTGATTTATACAATGAGGAAACAAGGTTTACACCTCTCGGAACAGATGCATCCATTGTTTATCCAACAAAAGATTTACGTATCAAAAACACTTTTTCTTTTCCTCTGCATTTTTCTTGGGAACTCAAAGAGTCGGAACTAAGTTTCCACGTCCGATCGGAAAAACCAATCAAACGTAAAAAATTATATTTTAAACAAACTCAAAAAAATGGAATTTCCAATGTCCAAGTTTTTGTAGATTCTGAGACAGATGGCAAACCCATACTTTATTCCTCCGATGATTACAAATTATAAAAAACCTAGTTTTGTTTTATTTATTTTTCTTTTGATTGTATCTTTACAACTGTTAGTGCAATTGAGTTCTCCTTTTGCCTTTGGAGCCGATGGATATTATTATGCAGCCCAAGTCAATTCCTACCTTACGAAAGGAAGGTTCTTTAGCCCAGATTCCTCTCCTATTTTATATGGACTGGTTTTATTTTCAAAACTGGGAACAAACATCGTCATAACAAACAAAGTTTTTGTATCATTACTCGTAGGATTTTTGTTTTTAGCAGGTTACAGGTTAGCCGTATCATTAACTGAGAATTTTTTCCTATCCATTCTTTTGGGATTGATCCTTGTCTCTTCTTCCTTTATCCCTCATTTTAGTTTTAACTTTATTAAAAACCTAGGTGGGATCGTTTTTTTTATCTTATTTTTAACAGAACTTTGGATTTTAGAAAATCAAGATAACAAAGACAGACGCATCAATTATTTTCGATTGGTTCTATGTTTTGTTTTGGTTTTTCTCAGTCATAAAATCACTGCAGGTATTTCTTTTTTCCTTTTGTTACCTTTCGTTTGGAAACAGATTCCCCTTTCCAAACTCTATCGTATCCTAATCCTTTTTGGTTTACCTCTTAGTTTGATTGGACTTGGTTTTATATTTCCCAATATTTTACACTGGAAAGACTTAAAAACAGTTTTATTGGAAGATTTAGAATTTCAGTTCCTTTCTCCG
Organism: Leptospira soteropolitanensis; assembly: GCF_026151655.1. Classification (GTDB taxonomy): domain Bacteria; phylum Spirochaetota; class Leptospiria; order Leptospirales; family Leptospiraceae; genus Leptospira_A; species Leptospira_A soteropolitanensis. Next base: position 549,472 of record NZ_JAMQPN010000002.1, read on the forward strand.
TTTTATAAATACTCACAGATCTTTCCTGAATTCCTTTTCGAACAAATTATTTTCTTTTTCTCACCAATAATTTATTGGATCACAAGACCAAAGCTAAAAAATGAATCAAAAGCATTTTATGATAAGCTGATTATCTTATTTTTCCTTCTATCACTGCCAGTCTTTAGTTATAGGGCTTTTAGTTTTCCCTTTCGTTTATTCCTTTTGATTTTTATACCTGCAATCCTTTTGCTACTCCCTGCTCTTTCAAAAATCAAATCGATATTGATCATTGGAATCTTATGTTTGTTATTATTTTTTTACCAGTGGTTTACAATGAACCGAGAGAAAAATTTTAATAACCAAGACTATAAACTTTATTCGATTTTACTTCCCTTATTGCAAATTCCAAAAGAATCGCTAATCATCGCTCACCAAGGTTTTGATTATTTTATTTGTTACAACAAGGCTGGAGACGCCTTTCATTTTTTACCAGAAGAGAAACATAAAAATAGGCCTATTTTTAGGATCGCGTATGGAGTTTCTGCCTCCGAGTATAAAAGATACCTTCCTCTCGAAACCAAAATTCAATTTTTACCAGGATTTTATTCTGTTTTGGAAGAAGAGAAATGGCAGGAGTTATTAAAACAACTGCCAACTGAATCGAAAAAAAGAATTTTGAATTGGAAAAACCCTCATACACACCGAACGAATACGATGTTACGAAATGAATCCTTTAAGGAGCAGAATAAGAAGATTTAGTAAATGCATATTCACTTTTACAAATTTCTTCTTTTTCCTTCTTTTCTTGCATTAATAATAATTTGTCGCCACAAACGGCAAAGTAAATATTTTCTTTTCCAACCACTGGATATGTGCTTAAAGAAACCAAATGCATATCCGAATCAGAGTATTCAAAATAAGCATTATTGTAGGCCGTTCGTTCTTCTTCCGTTTGTGGAAATTGGATAAAAACCGATGGACGAACCAACCTAAATTTTGTATCAAAAACCAAATGGTCTGAATATACTTCAAACACACCTTCCAACTTTTCATTGATACCAGAATAAGAATTGAATTTTCTATAAACAAAGTTTTCCCCATCGAACTCAATTGTATCTGTACATTCCATTCTTTCGGGGAGTTTACAAAATACAAAATTTCCCTGAACTGCGGCAATCATGGCATCTCGAGATTCTACCTTTGTATTAGAAAGATATCCGCCGAAGACCCAACCAGTGATTTCCTTAGATTGCACTTTGTACCAGTAAGCAGTAAGTCCATCAATCTCCATATCATTCTCTGAACGTTCTAAAACTTTTACTTCATCACCTAGTTTTAGTTTTCCCACTTTTTCCCCATCTAAATTAGGTGTTTTTCTCGCATTGAGGACAGTAGCAGAAATAAATGCATTTTTACCCACTTCAATTGTCGGTGACTTTTTACATTGAAACAAAACAAGACAGGTAAAAATAATTAGAAACAGTTTCTTCATGAAAGAAAGATTGGCTTTGGGGAGAAAATTTGGCAAGAAAAAATGTGATTCTTAGAAGAAAGAAAACCACCTAACAAAAAAAGGTGGTTTTACTCAAAAACAACTTTATTTTATAAAAAGAGAAGCTAATGAAGAAAGCTGAGAAGTGATGTCACCTCCAGGTTCTTTACCATCTGGTGAAAGTTTATCAATAACAACAGGCAATAAACTTCCAATAAGTCCTGCCGTTTTTTCCGAGTCTAATCCCACTTTTTTGGCCAATTCTTGTACGGACTCACTCCCTAAAACCTTTAAAACATCGGAAGCTTCTAAATTTACGTTCTCTCCCGTTCCAACCCAGGAAGCAGCCGCCTCCGCAAATCCTTTGTCTTTGAACTTTTGGACAACTCCGGAGACACCGCCATTCTCTTCTATGATCTTTTGGATTCCAGATATGACTTGGGGATTGTTTTGGACTAGCTCTACTGCCTGAGCTGCTACGGCTTTCAAATTTTCAAAAAAACTCATAGGTAAACTCTACTTTTAAAAAAAAGTAAAAGAAAGTTTTTTTTTAAAATCAATGTAATCTTTTCCAAGTATTTTTCATTAAAGAAAACAGTAATTTATTGCATTCCCACTCCTTAAGCCAAAACATCAATCCAATGTTAGTTGTGACAAATCATGGAAATTAGATCATCCAATCCACTTTTGAACTTAAAACATTTAGCCTTAGGGCTCTCACTTTTTCTATTTAATTGTTGGGCCAATCCCCTCACCCATCCTTCCATTGAATGTTTGATGAAGTTACAAAATTCACTTTGTCCGGATAAAAAAATTTTAGAAAAATGGTCGCCTTACCTATTTTTAACACTCCTTCCCGAATCAACCGTAACCATTTCGAACCTGGCAAATCACTCCATTGTGGAAACTGGTTTTGTTGTCGGAACGGTTGCTTCTGGTCATCCATACGTCAATGTTTGGACCGATGATATTCTACATACCCAAGTGCCCGTCATCGATGGCACCTGGCGTTATGCCCTTCCGGCAAGAGCGGTCACAAATACTTTCTGGACGTATGGAAGTCTTCATACCATCTCAGTTCATTTGCCTTTCGAAAGACCAAAAACCATCCAGGTCCGAATGGGAACCAATCATGATACAAATGGAGATGGTTATCCCGATTTGATTGTATCGGCTAGCCCTGGCGCTGGATCTCAAGGATATGCTTATGTGTACCAAATTGATCCAACAACCAAACTTCTCTCACAAACACCGAACACAACCTTAACAGATGGTCAAACCAATAATACATATTTTGGATCCAAGATAAGCTCTGGTGACTACAATGGAGATGGATATGCAGATATTTTAGTGGGTTCTCAAGCTTATGGACTATACCCAGGAAGGGTTTATCTTTTTTTAAGTAGTGGCCAATCTAGAATCACTTCACAAAATTTAACTACAGCGAACTTCACTTATATTTCCTCAGTCTCGGATAATTTTGGAAGCCATTCGGTCGTGGGCGATGTCAATGGAAATGGCTACCAAGATTTAGTAGTTGGAGCCCCATTTTATTCATCAAAGTTAGGACAAATCTATGTATTTCTTTCCAATTTTGGAAACTTATCTAATATTCCACAGCAGAATCTCCCTGCTCCGTTAGATATAGCCAGTTGTCCAGGTGTAAATGCTTGTCAGTTTGGAACAAGTATTGTTTTGGATTATTTTAATTCTGATAAGTGTATTGATCTTGCAGTTGGTGCTCCAACTTTTAATACCGATCAAGGAATCATATTTGTATATCATTCCACCTGCGATCCCATCAACCCATATAATACTCCTGTTGCCACATTGAAAGGCCCACTAACAACGAGTTGTTATGGCAATAGTTGTAAATTTGGAGGAACCCTGGCTTCTGGCGATACCAATGGAGATGGATTGCCTGACTTACTGATCGGAGCAACCGGTGCCAGTTCCGGGATTGGTGACGTTTACTTAGTGTTAAACGATCAAATTTCAGGATATCGCAATATGGATTTAAGTGCTGGTGGGTCTGCCGATAGCCTTTTTTCTGGCTTTGCTACCGGTACCAATTTCTCGCAAGGACTACAGTTCCAAGACACCAATGCGGATGGCCTACAAGATATCATCATCTCGGAACCTACGACTACAAATCGAGTCTACACATTTCACAGTGTGCGCGGTGGTGCTCCAACAAACCAAAATCTAAATAACGGCGGAGTGACAAGCCAAACACTTATTCCCCCAGCAGGGACTTCTTTTGGAAATTCCTTTGCAGATTTGAGTAGAAAGGCAAAGATATATCTTTGGGCTTTGGTTGAAAAAACAAAAGAGTATTTTGGAATGATTTAATAGAGGATCGGATCTTATTATCTCTTTGTCCTACGCACCATCGTTATGTGCTTGAAAATAGAATGCAATCTCCGAATAAAATTAAATGTAGACGTTTGGTGCCAATGGCAACTCGATAGAAAAAAAGAACCATCTTGATGCGATTCCAAGATTCAAAAAAACTATTCCTCCTTTTATACATTACATTTTTAGGATGCAGACTCCCTATCAACAATCCCAATACAAGTCTCACCATATCCAAAAAAGAAACCTACACTTCAATCAAAGCTATCAGTTGCCTGTTTGATCCTTTTCGCTCTGGACTCTTTACAGAATTAGGGAATGATGAGGATCCAAGCCCTGATGCCCATAACGAAACCATATATTATGAAAAAAGAGCAGAAAGTGCCTGTCTACGCAGTATCCTTGCGATTCCGTGTCCTTCTTACCCGATCAACACAACACAAGCCACATCTGAAATGGTGGCGCATATCGCTGTGAACCGATCACAAAATTGCACCTTTAAAGTGGCTCGTTTTTTTGAATTCGAAAAACCACTCTATGGAAATTTTTAATATCACAGTACAATCGAATATTCTTTTATTCGTTTTTCTAGGTATCCTTTGGATCCTAAATGATTCCGTTTTAAAAATTTTGTTTCCCGGATTGGTTACAGGGAAAATTTCAGATGTCATTGGACTTCTATTAACACCCCTAATTCTAACGGGCATTATATCCTTATTTCGAAAAAAAGAGAACCTTTACAGAGTATTTTCGGTTTCTTTATTTTTCACTATTTTATTGTTTTTATTCATTAACCTATCGCAATCAATTAACGATTCCTTTTACAAATTCATTAACTCAAATGAAAAAATGAATTTAGCCGACAGATCTGATTTACTTTTGTTACCATTCTCTTTTTTTACAGTTTATTTTTTCAAAAAAACAAAGCCATTTTTTAAAATTCCAAACCTTCGTAAGTTACCGATTCTTTTATTTCCTACGCTTGCATTAATCAATACATCCTACCCAACGGGAAGATCAGACCTCATTTCTATAATTGGACTTCTCAGTTTGGCCACTGATACAATCATCCAACTAGACCTCAAAGAAATAACTGTAGCAGACAATAATTATACATTCCAATTTCAATTCATAGGAATGAATAACGAAAGCAGTGCACGAATATCTGAAATCCCCGACCCAAATTCCCATTGTTCCAATCCAGAAAAACCAACAATAGATTTCGGAAACAGAGAAAACAAGGATATCGAAGTGGGTAAATTTCAAAACTATATAATCGAAATTTCAAAAAGCCAAAATTTCGAAACTATTGTGAAAACTTCCGACTGCAATAATACAGCCTGCATTATCGATCTTCAAAGCCTAGGTTCTGGGAAATTTTTCTGGAAAGTTCGTGTTAGATATTTATATAGAAGAGAGTGCCAATTGTACCTAGAAAATTTTTCGGTACCCCAAGAGGTTCATTATTTCATGAAATGAAAGAACTTCCCCACTGTTTACCGTTATACTGCCAATGAATCAGTTATTTTGTTTGCCAGGTTCCGAAAATTTCCCCATTCTGACTTTTATGAAAATTAGCAAACTAATTCTCCCTCTTAGTATTTCTTGGTATTTTTAGCACTTTGTTAGGTGCTTGCTAGAAGTCAAATGATGGAAATGACGATACCATTTTAACTCTTCTTCTGCTTCAGGCAACTGCGGCAACTCCTTGCACCACTAGATGTCATATATATCTATCAGAAAAATACGGTGGCGCACTTGGGATTGGTGGGATCAAAGGATCAGATGCAATTTGCAATGGTGATATTAACCGGGTAAAAGGAAAAACCTATAAAGCTATGATTTCTGTTCCCTGGTCGAGAGAAATCACTGGCAGCGCAACCGGTACACCGACTTACACAGACTGGGTGCTCAAGGCTAATACTTTTTATTCAAATAGCACAGAACCTTCCAATACGACAGGTTCTACGACAAATGCCAACTGAATCTTCCGGGATTCAAATGTGACGATGCAAATGAATTTTCCTCTAGGTACGAATGGAACGACTTTCTGGACTGGGATCACAATTACTGGTGGAAACTTTGCCAATGGAGACAATTACACCAACTGGTCGACGATCGGTGCTGGGGTCAATGGTCAGGTTGGCGTTGTCGGAGCCAGTACAACGACACTGGTTGATGCAACTACAAATGTATGTAACGTATCTAATCGTGTTGTTTGTGTAGAACAATAAACAGAAGGTTTCTAGGAAGCTTGAGTGATACCAGCTTCCTCTTTTATGAATAGACAGAAATTCTTTTTCTCTATGAAGAAGAATTTCTAGGTTCCTGAAAAAGTAAGTTGAGATTCTATATCTCAGTTAACATGCTTTAATTTCTAATTTTACTGTTCTTCGTATACTTTAATCTAAAAGTTTAGAAACGATTTACTTTATCATTTAATACACCGAATACCATATACATCCCTCGGTTTAACATTAACGGGCCCACTCGGATAACTGCGACCGTCGTAAATATAAAGATAATACTACTTGTCTTGACCAGCGGGTGTTGAAGACCAGTAGTATGCATGCGTCATTCTTACTCCATGATTTTGTAACCTTCGATTTATAGGCTGATTTAAGCTCTTCGATGCTAGGAAGTCGCATACCTATACGTTTACATCTTTTTTTAGCATCTAGAAATACATCCGTTCCCTGGTCTGCCGACCATTTTGGTTCTGAAACTATCTGGATTGTTTCCTCCCCAGGCGAAACAAGAGGACTTTCTGCAGTTTTCGTCGTTGAACAAGAGAAAATAAAAAGAATTTGTATTAGGGTAATTGAGATGAATGGCTTCATCTCTTTATTGGAACGAAACTGCAAAGAATAGTCGAATTAATTTTTACCTTATCGCTGGCTCTAAAGGAATTTACCTTTCATATCCCACGGGATCAATGATTTGTGCCTCCAATTTGCGATTATATTTTTTTTCATATTCCTTCACCCATTTATCCATTTCTTCTTAAGAAACATTTTTCCAACGAAGAAGCATAACACCTTTTAAGGAAGGAAGTCCAAGCATACATTTTAAACTTTTCGGACTCAGCAAAGTATCGCTTAATCGAAGATATGTTAACTTTTGAGCTTTTTCAGTGAAGTTACAAAATTGGCCTTCAGATATTGGATCAATTCCTTCATAGGCAAAAGAATCGAGATTCGGAAGCTTCGCAAAGCATTCCAAATCGAGTTCATCAAATTTCGAATTATAAAATTCAACGGAAATTTTCTTTGAATTAAGATACCTTGCTATGCGACATATTTGCAGATTGTTAAGTTTTGAATTTGATACTCTAATCCTTGAAATTTTAGAGCCATGACATGATTCAAAATTTTGAAGTAAAAAGTCTTCAATCTTGGCTTTAAAAAATTTTAGTTCTAATGTTATTGTTAATTTGCCTATTAAATCAATATCTCCTTTCCTAAAAATTGTAGTCTCCCTCACGGTAATCTCATGAACAGTTTCATTATGATCATTAATATAATTTGAATAAGCATACTTTCGAATCCGCAATTCATTCAGAGTTTCATTAGGATCAATTTTTGGGAAATCAGTAGTGATATTACATGAAAAAACAACGAAACCAACAATTATAAATAATCCAGTCTTTATTTTATTAATATTCTTCATTATTTCTTTATATAGTCGAATGTATAGGGTGCATTTTCTGCATATTTGTTATCGATCGAATCGCGAACTATGAATGAAGCCCCCACATTGTTTGGATCGAATTTCGTACCATTCGCATTCGATGCAGGATCAATTACTGTGTAGGTCTTTCCATCTGGATCCCTCTGTAAAGATATTGTATGGCCTTTTCCAGTCCCATCATCTTTTACTCGTAGAGTAATGGCTTCGGGTCGATTTTCTTTAAGAAAATCACCAATGATTTTATAACCAGCTTGCCTATCACCTTGCGGCAAGGTTCCACTTTCTGGTAACCTCACCATTTTTCCATCTGAATATTTATATATGACGTTAGTTGTACTCAGTGTCATATCTTCCTTGTTTATAAGATCAATATCCGAAACTTCTTTGATGAATTTATCAAAATCTGGAATTGAATCTCCCATTATTCTTTTTAACATCCCCCAATTTGCAAATGCAACACACCATTTGCTTCTTAGAACCTCAGCTGTACTAGGGGAATTGATAGAATTGTCTATATTTGTCGCTGTGATTCGGGACGGTTCAATCGCGCCTTGGTAAGCATCGGACTTTGCTATTTGTTCATAATAACTTGGATTTTTATGCTGCCACATAGAATCAAGGGCATCAATTTCTGCTTTGTTTTCTTTCAGTTTGTTTGCTAGGAAATCATCGGCAGCTTTTTGTCGTTCCGCAGGATCTGCTTTTTGGTTTATAATCGCAATCATACTTTTTCGGTGGTTAGGCTTTTACAACTGATTCCTGATTTCCAAAATTCTTGCTTTAAAGGGTTTCAAAGGAACATGAACTGAATTCCAAATAATATCATCACCACCAATTTCCAGAATCCTTTCGACCGCCCGCTTGCGAAGAATATCCGTTTTGTATTGTTGAAGTCCAAGAACATCTTCTTAAAAAAGATAAATTTCATCGACTGAAGAAATAATATCGTCAAGAATAACAATTGTGTCACGCGGCATAAATCGTTTCGCTTAAAATTTGGTCTTTGATTCTCATTTTGATCGATTCTTTAATCACTAAGTCGATCCTTCTATGAAAAGTATCCTCTAGATAAATTTTTAAATCCATATAATTACGAAAGTTTTTTTGATCGGGTATAAATTCCACTAGAATGTCAATGTCACTTTCTGAATTAAATTCGTTTCTTGCGAACGATCCGAACAAACCAATATACAATACTCCAAACTTTTTTAGAGAATCTATGTTTGTTGTTAGTAGAGAAAGAATTTGGCTTTTAGATAAAGATGACATTCTGGCCCCTTTGTCTAAGATTTAGATAGTGCGACAACTCTTGACAAGTCAACTAACGAGGATTGTTGATAAGAATCATGAGCACTAAAAAAGGAACTTCAATCACATCGAATATGGTTACATCCTATATAGATTCTGCTCCAGGACTTGACCTCTCCGCTGCAAACACTTCCTTGTGTTTGCTACGCTTCGAGGCACGGCTCCCTTCGTCGCATGCCATCCGGGCATGCTCTATGTTATGATTGCTCCCTATGGGTCGCAACCATAACAGTCTCAGGGAACTGTTCAAGTCCCTTAGGCTTTGTCGTGATTTGAATGTTTCGATTGATTTCAGGAAAGTGTTTTTTGCGGGCGGGCCGAATATCCCCCAAGCCGACAAATACCCTATCACTACCCTCCTCTAATAACCTCCTCTCTAATCCTGAACTTAATCTATTCTTCAAACTAAAAACCCTTCATATTCTCAAGACTCTTTACCCTAAGTCTTGTAATTGTGAGAATCCAAACTTAGTTTTCCTCAAGTTAAAAAAACTAGACTCAATCGCTAGATGTTCTTCATGCCATAAGATGATTTCTATTACTTCCAAAACTCCATTCCAAAATTACAAATCAAACCTAGCTTACATTAGTTTTATAATTTGGGACATGGTGAATCAGTATCCAAAGATTATGACCTCAAAAGAAATTTCTAGAAAGTTAAACTTACCATACAAGACAGCTTACTTCTTGAAAAAGAGAATTCAGGTTATGTTCTCACAGTTAAATGAATCACTTAAAACAAAGTTATATGAAGAACTTAAAAATTCTGATGATTCAGAGAAAAAACCAATTGCTGTAGCTGACTCAGTTGTTCTATATTCATCATCAATTAGAGCCAATAAACACAGGTCTAGACGCTTCAAGACTGGAACCGCTTCTATCTATTTGAGTAATAGTCTAGGAGCTGGTCAATGTGGAACATTGGTTCACACGGTTGGCATCAATGGAGGTATGACCTTTTACAAAAGTATTCCACTTAACAACCAACATTATCTAGAGAAGGACTTAGATGATAAGCTTCCAAAAAACGTGACGCTTTACACAGACGAGGGATACAAATTTATATGGGATAGACCTAACCACAAAATGGTCAATCATTCTCGAAAGAGTAATGATCCGAGATACAACCTAAGTCGTGAAAGGTGGGTGACTAAGGAAGGTGTGAGTTCCAACGGAGCTGAATCACGGAACAACATACTCAAGCAATCCTTCAGAAGTTATGGCTATGTGTCTCCTAAGTGGAGTCAGTTGTATCTTGATGAGATTAGTTTTTTGGGGAATGCCAGGTTCGTTCCCGAACTAAGGGATTTACTGAGCCTAAAAGAGGGGGATTCTGTTGGCTTTGGTAATTCCTTCTGCGGGCGGAGGGACTTGAACCCCCACGCCTCACGGCGCCAGAACCTAAATCTGGTGCGTCTGCCAATTTCGCCACGCCCGCATTGTGGTTGTATAAGCAGGTTTTTGTACTAGGTAAATCTGTCTAGTACGATTTTACGATTCACTTGCCTTTGTTTCGAAATTTTATTCTCATGTCAGATACTGGTAGGACAAGTCCCATGAACATTCTGGAATTTATGCAAAATATCTCTACGCAAGTGTATTTGCGAGGGGATGTGATCTTTCGCGAAGGAGATCCTCATGATGGAAGCATGTATTGTGTGATGAGTGGGATGTTTGCTGTCACCAAACGACTGCCAGATGGAAGCCAAGAGATCATTAAAGGGCTTGGGCCTGGAGAATTTTTTGGAGAACTCTCCCTTCTCACAAGAAGGCCTAGGGCCATGACCATAAGTGTAGTATCTACCAATGCACGAGTCGGAATTTTAAGAGAAGACCAATTCGAAAAATTAGCCCGCATCAATACACATTTTTTGTTTCAACTCACCAAAAGTACTGTAGAAAAACTCCATAGGGCGGAAGCCAGGCTTACCGAATTGGATAAACTTTTAGAAGAAATCAAAAAGGAAGAAGAGAAATGAACGTAGACCATTTACGAAAGTACATCACCGAAGTAACGATTGATCATTTCTCTGAAGGCACCAAAGTTTTTTCTGAAGGTGAGGACTGTAACGGAAGAATGTTTTTTGTATTTGCAGGGGAACTCAAAGTTTTCAAACGAAAAGCAAGTGGAGAAGACCATTACGTTCGCAATATCAAACCGGGTGAATTTTTCGGGGAGATGGCTCTTGTGTATCCTTCCCCAAGGGCTGCTACCGTTGTAGCTACCGCAGAAGACACAAAAGTAGGAATCATCACCAAAGATATTTTTTTCGCAATGGGAAAAGAAAGTCCCGGATTTTTATCTGTCATTCTACATAGCATCATTAATCGCCTAACATCTGTCGAAGATATGATCACAGAAAGACAACAAGAATTACATACAATCATCAATGGAATGCCATCCCTACAAGGGGAGCTTACTTCCGTAGATTCAGTCATCCCTATTGCGGAGAATACACAGGATTCTCCGCCCCAAGAAGACAAAGCCTAGGAGGAATCCCGATTCCTTCTTGACTTTCCTTTTAAAAATAAGTTGACTAAATCCCTAAAGTTGAGTTCCATTTGCGGGTGACTTTGCGGTTCTTCAATTATCCCATTCCCGTTTTACTCGTAACCCTTGGTTTTCTTGCGGTTCCTTTTCTCAATGTTTATATTACGGCATCCTTATATGATTTGGATTTTGACCATTTCAATATGATTCTTTCCCGAATCCAGCCGTTACAATATGTACTCTCTGGTCTTAGTGCGATCATCGCCTATGGACTCTTTGCCAAAAAAAAATTTGGTTATTATCTTTTCCTTTGTTTTGCTTTTCTCATCCTAACTTACAATGTCTGGATGGTTTTTTCCGTAACACTTGGAAAAAAAATCTTTCTTGCCGGTATCCGCATTCACACAGCCGACATTATTTGGAATATGGTCACTACTACCATATTGTTAGGAACAATATTTTATTTTTTACGTCGAGAGATCGCAGCACCATATTTAAGCGGAATGCGACGCGGTTGGAGAACCAAGTACAGAGAAACACATCCTGTTCCCTTCCATTGGACCAATTCAGACGGTGAACGCGAAGGCGATGGACAAACCATCAATATCTCTCGGAATGGAATTCTAATCCCCATCCCAAAACATCACTTTCTTAGTGTAGGTGACCCGATCAATCTCCTCTTAAAATTAGAAAAAGAAAATAGAGAACCCATTTCTATCTCTGTCCAAGCAAAGATTGTACGAATCGACAAAGAAAACGACGGTGGCGAAATCGCAGGCGTACAACTTTTCTTTCCCATCCACCAAAAGGAAGAAAAACAAATTTATGAAGCTTTTTTAGTCAGAGTATTTGCGCCTAGGTACCCAGTTTCTAATCCAGTGAACTTCTTTGGAAAAGACAACAAAGTTTGCCAAGGTACATTACTTAATGTTTCAATGGAAGGTTTGTATATCGAAACTGATTCCGTATTAAATCAAAACGAAGTTTGTCATGTAAAAATCCAAACCCGGTCTGGTGAAATTTCCGTGGGAGGTGTGGTTCGCTGGTCAAACCCACAAGGTAAATATGGAAAACCCAGCGGATTTGGTATTCAGATCGATTCAATCGAAAACAAAAACTTATTTCGCATTTGGATTTGGAAACAACGTTTTAAACTATTCCACGGAAGGTAAATCTTCCCAAAACAAAGATTCCGCAAGTGTAACATCCCCTGGACTTGTGACTTTGACATTGTGGTAATCGGTTTCCACAATCCCAACTCTTTTTTTGTCCATCCATGTACAAAGATCAGTGGGGTGTTTTTTTATATCAGAATCCAATCCTTCCGCTAACAATTCCTGAATCATAAACCCTGCAATGGACTGAGGAGTTTTTACTGAATACACTTCGTCTCTTTTTAAAGGTTCGTCTGTGTAATTTGTATGGATTCGAACCCGAACCAAACTTTCAGTTGATTTAGCAACAAGACTTGCGGCACCAAAAATTTTGGTTTGTTCCACTAATTGATAAAGTTCGTTTTGTTTGAAGTTAGGTCTTGCAACGTCATGGATGAAAAAAATATCTTTTGTATCATAGGGAATGGAGCTAATTCCACATAACGTAGACAGATGACGACTCTCTCCGCCAGGTACAATCCGATCATTCCCTTCCAATAAATCATCCAACTCTTTTTCCGTTTCCAAAATCCAATCAGGATGAGAAACTACTGTAATTGATTTGATAAGTCCAAACTTTCGAAATCGTTTGACCGAATGCCGAAGAAGTGACTCACCCCTTATTTTTAAAAACTGTTTGGGGATATCCATCCCCATTCGTGTGCCTGTCCCACCGGCAAGTAGGACAACGTACAAATTGTTCATTCGATCATTCTACAACAAGGATTTCATTGCGAAAGATTTCCATTACTGGTTCTTTTTTTCGAATCAGCTTAGTTTCTCCGTTTGTGCGCAGTAAAACCTCTGCCGTTTCAGGAAAACTATTGTAGTTCTTTGTCGACATTCCAGCACAATATGCACCTACAGCTTCCATCACAACGTAGTCACCCACTTCAGCTTCTCCCATAAGTCTTGTGATGGGTTCTCCGCCTTCTTTTTGCGTAAAAACATCTCCCGACTCACAACAGTGACCAACTACCACATATTCTTCGTTCGATTTAGGAACTCCCCCATCTTTTTTAACAGTGACAAGAGGGTGTCTTGCACCATATAACGATGGTCTGGTGTTCGAATCCATTCCCGCATCTAATTTCAGAAAACGAAACCCTTTCGGACCTGTATCCACTAGATCGTCGACGGTTGTGAGAAGTGACCCGCAAAGTGCTACGAGGTAAGTGCCCGGTTCAATTTCTAAAATGAGTTTTCTTCCGTGTTTTACTGCAAATTCTTCAAATTGTGGTTTAACAGGAGCACCAATCTTTTGCAAGTCGGTTGATTTTTCATCTTCCATCCTTCCCACTTTGTATCCACCACCAAGACTCACGACGGTCACCGTTGGGAAGGCTTCCGCATATTCCAAAGTATACTTGGCCACAGCCTTCCAAACTTCCGGATCACTTCCCGAACCAATATGAGTGTGGACTTTTTCCACAACAATTTTGTATTTTTCTACAATGGCTTTGACTTCTGAGAGTTTTTCATGCCAAATTCCGAAGGATGATGTAACTCCTCCTACATCCGTTTTTTTGGTATGACCCGAACCTAGGCCCGGATTGAAACGAATGGATACCGATTTTCCAGGAAAGGCCTTTCCGAAGGCTTCGAGTTGGCGAAGGGAACAAGCGTTGAACTTCACTCCTTTTCCAATCAGTTCTTCAAAAGCTTTCGGAAACTCTTGGGAGGTGAGCATTATGGATTCAGGTTTGAATCCAAAGTGGAGGGCTCGAACGACTTCATGTTCCGAAGAAGCATCAATGAGGATACCTTTCTTTTTCATAATTTGAAGGATATTGGAATTGGGATTTGCCTTCATGGCATAACGGACTTGTAAGCCAAAAGCATTGGGAAATGCCAAAGCTTCGTCACATTTTTGTTCAATTTCTTTCTCGGAATAGACAAAGAGTGGCGTGCCGAATTCTTTTGCTAAAGACCGAACTTGGTCTTCTTTCAAAAACTTTAGTTTTTCGATTGATGTCATAGGATTTAAGATAAACCTTTTCAATAGGTTCCATTCCATAAAGTCAAAAAAGTAGAAAATGGCAGGAAAGATTACACATATTGAAGCACTGTCCCAAGTGAAAAAACATTTGGAACATGGAAACGCAACCCAACGTAGAATGGCTGCCTTACTCTCGCGTCCCGATGTTGCCTCTTATGCCAACCTGGGAGCAGTAGCTCCTGATATATTCTACTTCTATCATGTGTTACAGCCGAAACTGACCAAAAAAGCCGCTTTCTTTGGTGACCTTGCGCACCACCACAGGGTTGCTGAACTGGTCTTAAGTTTTCTAGACCAAGTTTATGACACGGAGATGGGTCTTTACCGAGATCGTTTTCTTGCGTTTACTTTGGGTTATATTTGCCACTGCGTAGTAGACATCCAAACCCATCCTTATATTTTTTATATCTCTGGGGATTACTATAACAACGATAAGAAGATTTCTTACCAAGCACAGGTAAACCACATGAAAGTAGAGTTTGGGTTAGATACCCTTCTTCTCAACCATCGTTGGGGAATGAGTGCAAGAGAATACGACTTCCCACAATACATTGATATCCGCCACAGAACCGTAGGAATTAAAAACAAAATGGACCCTGTCCTTTGGAATTTTTGGTTACAGTCTCTCAAAGAAACCTTTCCTACAGAATTTGCATCGTCTTACCTTGGTTCCGAAAAAAAAATCATTCCCGGCGACATCTTAAATGAATCTTATCTTGGTTTTTACCGATTTACCTCCACTTTGGATTCGAGAAGTGCTTTTATGCGCGGGCTTGTGAGTGTAGTGGATACACTTACCTTTCATAAATACAATGCTAGCGTACTCATGCTTCCCACAATTGATGCTATCAATCCCAAGATCATGAATGAGGAAAAGAGGGAATGGTTTTATCCCGCCGATCCTAAACGGAAGTTCAATGACTCCTTTATTGATCTATTGAACCAAGCAAGCCAGGCATGCAAAGAAATTTTAACGAGAGCCTACGAATATAGTTTTTCTCCGGAAAGCAGATCGAAAATTCTGGAATCTCTCGGTGGTTATAATTTGGATACCGGTCTCCGCTACCACGGAATCGACCATATGAAGGAATTTTCTCCACTCGTTTGATGTGGATTTAAAAGATAAGGGAAACGTATGAAACAAGAACCCGTTGGGCTCTTTGAAAAGTATTTTATCATTTGGTTTAGAACTCTCACAGAAAAGATCTGGACCGGAGACAAAAAATTAAGAAACACAAGCATTGCTATCTTTGCTTTTGGAGTATTGAATGTTTTTTTACTCACAGGTTCTGTAAAAGATTTTTTTAAACTGAAAGAAGCTGCTGTTTATGACATCCCGTCTACTTTGTATGGAATGAATGACAAAGGAGAATACGAACCTATTGCAGAATATTATAAATTTTCTAGGATTCCTGTTAAATTAGAACAGTTAAAAGCAGAACAATCCCCCTTATCGCCAGATAACAGACACAAGGTGATCCAATGTTTTTTATCCACAGAAGATAACTCTTTTTATTCACACAATGGAATTGACTTAAAAGGGATTGCTCGCGCTTTTGTAGTGAACATTATGGCAGGGCGTGTGAAAGAAGGTGCCTCCACAATTACCCAACAGGTAGCCCGTCTCAAGTTTTTATCCATTGAAAGATCCATCGCAAGAAAAGCTAGAGAAGCTTGGCTTGCCATTTTACTGGAACTAGTTTATCCCAAAGATAAAATCCTAGAAGTTTATTTAAATGAAATTCCTCTCGGACATGGAACGATTGGGGTTGGAGCTGCGTCCCGTTTTTATTTTCGTAAAGAAGTACAAGATGTAACTTGGGGTGAAGCAGCAATTCTTGCAAGTCTTACCACAAGGCCAACGCAGTTTAGTCCGATTGTGAATCCCGTTTCCAGTATGAACAAAGTGCGAATCGTATTTCGTAAGTTAGTTGAAAATGGGCGAATGTCTGTTGCCGATGCGGAAAAAGAATATGCAAGCCTAGAAGAATATTATACCAATCTAAACCGCTCTCCTAACGATTCCGCTTTTTCCGATAGATTAAATCGTTTTCCCTATGTAACCGAATACATTAGAAAAAACCTAATTCGTTCGATTGGGTCGGGGCGTTTGTATAATGGTGGCCTTAAAATTTATTCAACGATCAACATTCGCCACCAAGAAGAAGCAGAAAAAGCACTTCTGCCAGCTCTCCAAAGACAAACCATAGAATCCAACCAAAGGGCCTTTCGAAACATTGATGCCTTTGACGATTTATATGGGAGCGGGTATTCTTTAATTGCTGATTTATATGACTTGCCCGAATTTAAATTTCGTATTTCAAGAACAGAACGTACCTTTTCTTCGGCTTATCAGGAGGACCTCCGAGACGAATTCTTCGCATTAAATTTATTAACGGGAGATGATTTTCTAGGTGATTTAATTGATAAAAACTACACCTCACAAACCACCAAAGATCATCTTCTTCCTGTGGAAGGATCTCTCATTGCCATTCGTCCAGAAACTGGATACATTACCGCGTTAGTTGGCGGATCGGGATTTCGCTCAGACAACCAACAAATACGCCCTTTCCAAGCTTTTCGCCAACCAGGTTCTGCTTTTAAACCCATTTTATATGCAGCAGCAATGGACTACTCAGGACAAAACCCTGACCCAGAAAAAAACGTAACACCGGCAACTCTTTTTGCCGATTCCCCTCTCCAATATCTTATGGAAGATGGAGATGAATGGGCACCCGAAAACTATAGTAGTGAATATTCTGGTTTTATTTTACTCAGAAAAGCATTAGAACAATCCAAAAACTCAGTAGCAGTTCGTGTATTAGAACAAGTAGGCCTCTCTCACCTAATGGAAAGTTTACGAGGACTATTGCAACTCAATGGCCGAGATATCCCTTATAACTTTAGTGTCTCCCTTGGTTCCTTTGAACTCACACCTTATGAACTCACAAGAGCTTATGCGGCTCTTGCTTCCGGTGGGAAAACGGTAAATCCAATCTCTGTTTTGTATGTAGAAGACAACGCAGGGACGGTCATTAAGGATTTTCGTAAAGACTACGAAGATGTGGATCGCAAACAAATCATTTCTAAAGAAGCAGCTTTTCTCATCACATCCATGATGCGTGATGTGGTAGAAGAAGGAACGGGTCGCGGAGTTTTGTCTTATGGTCTAAACCGCAAAGCTTACGGAAAAACAGGAACCACAAATAACTTTCGGGATGCCTGGTTTGTGGGTTATACCCCGGAACTTGTGACCTCCGTATGGTTTGGGTATGATGTGGGGACAATTTCTCTCGGTCGAGGAATGACTGGCGGGAAACTAGCAGCTCCGGTTTGGGGAAGGTTTATGGCAAGAGCTCTCGATCGAGAACCGGTGATCGATTTTCCTTGGCTTGCGGATGTCAAGGTTACGAAAAAAACAGTTTGCCGTATGTCAGGAAAACTCCCTGGAAATCAATGCCACGACCTATTTGAAGAGTATTTTATCCCGCAAACCGCACCAAAAGAAATTTGTAACGACCACGGCTCCTCCTGGAACGTAGTGGAAACGAAACCTAGTGTTTCTTCCACGCCAGTAGCACGCACGGAAAAGAAAAAAACCGAAAAAGTTGAGAAACTTACCCCATCTGCCAAGCCACCAAAACGAAAAAAGTCGGTCTTTAGCGGAGATGAGGAAATTGACTACTAAAAAGGCTTGTCAAGAAGACCGAAAATTTTGATTCTCACAGAAGGGGAAAAGGAGCAGGAATGGCAATAGGTAAGGATTCCATCAATAGCGTTATCGGACCAGGGTCGATATTTGAAGGTAAGTTTTATATCGCAGGTTCACTTAGAATCGATGGAAAATTCGAAGGTGATATCAAAACTGAAGATGCACTTGTTATCGGAGAGACCGGTAAAGTAAAAACTAACATTAGCGCAAAAGAAGTCATTGTATCAGGTACCCTCATCGGAAACATCAAAGCCGAAAACGAAGTAAAACTGGAAGGTACAGGACGTATGTTAGGTGATATCACTGCTCCTTACTTAGAACTTCAAAAAGGTGTAGTTGCTAAAGGTAATATTACAATCACAGGCGGCCAGAAAAAAGACGTTCGTAAGATTGTTGAAGAATCCTTTGGTGGTATTAAATCCTTAGATACCAAGGATTAGTTAGTCTCATTTAACACATGCTACTTCGATCTCCTGAAAAGTCTACGATCGGCAAGCATGTGTTACGCTGGGGGAATGTGAATGTAATCCAAGTTTCCCCAGGTAAGTATTTTTATAATCTTCAATCACAATCTAGCGTCCTACACGGAACCATAGATCTCAATCGCAAAAGATATAGAATTCTCCCTCTCCTAACTTCTTCTTTTATCTTAGCTTTCTTTTTATCAGTGCTTGTCGACAAACAAACATACGAAGAAAGTTTAATGGAAAAAGAGTTCCTCAGTATGTCTACTGAAGTAGAAGAAAACGACGTAAAAGACAAAGAAGCAAAACTTGCCGATGCAAAATACCTTCAAGAAACAGAAGATAAAAAAATGGCCATCCTTCGCTCTGCAGATTTGGATGCACTAGCAGAAAACAAAAATAAAAAACTAAAAGTCACTCAATACAAAGTCAAAAAGAACGAAACACTCTCCGACATTGCTCGAAGGTTTAAAGTTTCTGCCGAATCCATCGCGGGAAGTTCTGGAATTAACCCAGAAGTATCCATACTTCCTGGTCAAATTTTAAATATTCCCAACAAACAAGGCTTAGTTTATAAACTAAAAAAAGGTGATACCCTCGCCAAAGTTGCGGATTATTACAAAGTAAAAATAGATGATATTTATGCAGAAAACCAACTTGAGGATTATGATTTATTCAAATCCGGACAAAAGGTATTCCTTCCGGGAGCTGTGATTCCAGAAACAGGACCTGTTTGGAGAATTCCTGTCGCCTCCAAGGTAATCACATCAGGATGGGGAACGCGCTCTTATCCTCAATATAAATTCCATATGGCTCTCGACTTACGGGCGAATTATGAATCTGTGTATGCTGCAAGAAAAGGAAAAGTGACTTATTCTGGTTGGATGGGTGGTTACGGAAATGCGATCATCTTGACCCATGATGATAACTACCAAACTTTATATGCCCACAACTCGAAACTTTATGTAAAAGAGGGTGATTATGTAAGCGCTGGTAAAGTCATTTCTCGTTCCGGTTGCACCGGCTATTGTTTTGGTCCCCACCTCCACTTTGAAGTCATCAAAGATGGAAAAAACGTAAACCCAACAAAAATCATGAAAGGTTTCTCTTATAAATAAAATCAGCAAATCAAATGAAAAAAAAATCACTAAACAAAAAACATTCAATTTTCCTAATATTGCTAATTACAAGCACGAATTTTGTTTTCTTCTGTACGCCAAAAATTGGCGAACAAATCAACAAACGAATTGTAGATCCATTTGATGAAACTAAAATTCTAAATGTTCATTTTGTAACCACTCGCAGGGAAATGACTGTTAAAGATAATTGTGACAGCGCCAGTTTTGGATTTATCACTGACATCAATCCTCATTACGGAATTTGTTTACTAAATGTCCCTTCCAAACATATCATTGGCGATATATCCTTAGACAACGCCCAGGACAAAAATCAATTTTTTCAATTCAAAGGCCGTATCAATACCGATGATAAAGAATTTTTAAACAAAATCAAAGTTTCTGCATCTGAGGAAGTTTTAGTATTTGTTCACGGATTCAATGTCAATTTCGATGAAGCGGTCATCCGTGCGGGACAAATTAAATACGATTTGAAATTCCCAGGAGAAGTGATTGTTTATTCCTGGCCGGCAGGTGCTGATGCAGGAATCTTATCGCAAGTAATGGTGAAATCCACTTACGATTTAAATTACACAGAGGCCAAAATCAACAGGGAACCGTTTGTTAAGTTTTTAACCGATATCACTGGACTTGGGAAAAAAATTCACTTAATCGTTCATAGCATGGGCCACCAAGTGGTATTGCCTTCTTTAGCATCTCTTTCCAAACAAGGAAAAACAAAATTTATTTCAGAACTAATTCTGAATGCCCCAGACTTTGATAAAAATGAATTTGAACTGATCTTAAGTGATCTAACCAAATCCTCAGAACGAATCACTCTTTATTGTTCACCAGGAGACAATGCACTCGTCGCTTCCCAAAAAGTAAACGGAGCACCGCGTGCAGGTATGTGTTTTAAGTATTCCAACGTGGACGTGATCAATGTAAACGAAGTGGATGACCCCGTCTTTGGAGTGGGCGGTCTCGGCCACGGATACTATTCCTCAAGACCCATCCTAACAGACATCTATCAAGTGTTACTTGGGGTATCCGTAGAACGTAGACTTTTTATCCGAAAATCAGGTCCGAAAAACGGGGAGAACTTTGTCCTTAGAAAATAATTTTCTGAAAGGAGAAAGAAAACGAATCCCAAAAACATTTTTTTCATTCGATAATCCTTGCCTTTTTCAGAATGGTTCTTAGAATTTTTCTAGTATATGGATTTAAAAAGAAAGGGAAGTCTTTTTTATTTTGGAGAACGAATTCTCCTAGGAACTGCGGGTATCGTAACAGAACCCCATTCCCATTATGCAGTATCCATCTTGGTTTCCCTTGGTAATTCCTTCCATCTATATACTAAATCAAATCAAATCATCGAATCACAAGGAATCATCATTCCGCCAAATTATTACCATAAACTAGACGCATCCCAATCGGAAATGGTCATCATCCAACTAGATCCTAAGTCAGAAGAATACAAACGAATTGAAATGGATTTATCGCCAAAGACAATTGATTCCACAACAAGGGAACAAATACTAAAAATCGCAGATCCATTGTTTGGTGATTCTCTAGATTGTAAATCAGCCAGAGCCTTATACAACCAAATTCTTTCCCTGCTCGGTTCTGGGAGCACTACTAAAAAGTATGATGAACGTATCGAAGTAGCCATTCAAAGAATCAAAGAAAAAATGCCAAATCCAGTATCGTTAACAGATCTGTCTGAAATTTCTGGAATCTCTACGGACCGTTTTATGCATCTTTTTAAGGACAATATGGGCATTCCTCTCAGACAGTATTTATTATGGCAAAGACTTCATATCGCCGCAAAACTATTACAAGGCGGAGAAAATCTAACGACTGCCTCCCATGCTGCCGGGTTTAGTGACCAAGCACATCTCTCTAGAACTTTTAAAAAAATGTTCGGCGTAAAACCTTCTTTATTTTTAGGAACTCAATCCTTAAACCAGGTTTGTTTTTGTGAAGATTAGAATCGAAATGAATTTATTAGAAAATTGAGGAAGAAAGCACAATCAAAAAGAAAGTAATTCTAATTTCTGCGCTTCCAATAAAAATCGGATCAAAAATAGTCATCTGGAAAAAACCAAACGACTATTTTGTAATCCTAACCTTTGCTTAAGTAACTTTAAGCATGTTTATGGGAAAAGTCTTTCCAAACACCACGTTGTTTCAGCTCTGCTTCCACTGCCGCTTTCAATTCCAATCGAAAACCTAGTTCGAAAAAAACATCCGCTACGACAAATAACGGTGCAGAAACCAAAGCTTGGAACAAGTTATCAAATAATGCAGGTCTACTTTTTTCAAAAATAAAATGCCCGTAAAACTGAGCGCCCCAACCGATCACTTGTCCAAGACCGAAGATAGTCCAAGCAGTAGATGCCGGTAACTGCGCTGTGATCCATTCCGAGGTTACATAAAGTCCTCCGAAAACAAGTGTCGCCACAAAGGCAAACAACACATCCAAAGTATAATAGTAACCAAGCACAGCCAAAGTAAAAACAAGGGATGCTGATACGTTAAAACCATTGTATTCAAATAGGCTAAAACGGCTTAGAACAACAAACAAAGTGAAGGTGATCGTAGGAACACCAAGCACGTGAATCAAGACATTGCGTTTTTCTTGATGGTAGGCGGAATAAAACGCCATTTCTTTTGCAAATCTCAAAGGAGACCTCCAGGTGTAGGCACTATACTACCAGATGTCTTGTTTTTCGACTTGAACGAATCTGTCAAAATTCTAAAAAAATTAAGAATTTCTTTCGGATTCGAGGATGAGTTTACGGATGGAAAAGTTTCGCTTAAAATCCGCAGCAAAATCCTCGATGAGAATCGGAAACCTATAGGTCCAATTGGAATGGTCAGGAGTGCCCGGTACATTGATGCGGTGGACTTCGGGATTTTCTAAAACATCCGGTATACCGAGTGCTAAATCCTGGAATAGCTGGATAGAAAAAAGACTACTGGTTTGGAATACAAATTCGAGAAGTCCCAATAAAGTTTCATCGTCCGTTTTGGGTCGTGGTTTTCCCAACCTGTCGAAAAAAAACTGAAGTTTCGATTCCATATCGCCTTCTTTTTTCCACCACTCCATCACCAAACTTGTATCATGTGTTGATAAAACCGAAATGGCATTTTCTCTGTAGAGTTCTTCAGGAATAAACTCACCCGTTGTAAAGGATCTCGTCCAACGAACAACATCAATTCCTATCATCTGACGTTCAAACAAAGAATCTCGAATAAATGCAGGAACAGAACCCAAATCTTCCGCACAGGGAATCATAGAAGAAAAGGAATCAAAGATTTCTAAAATTTTTTCCCCGGATTCCCTCCAGTGTTTTTCTTCTTCGGTTATATGAAGTTCAGACAAGGGAAATAATTTTGCTTTTGTTTCTTCTTCTAAATTTTGGTAGGAGGATTCTTTCCAAAAGTCCCAATAAAAGATATAGTGATTCGGAATGAATTCGTGAATTAACCCCAAAGCCTCAAACTGTTTTGGATCCAAACCCTCTTTGGTAAATTCTTCTTTTGCAATTCCAAACTGAGGATGGAACCAACCATGTAATGCGGTAGAGTCTCCACTGGGAATAGCCCAGATTCGATACATCCCGATCACATGGTCAATACGATAGAGATGAAAAAAATGTTCCAAATACGACAAACGATCCTTCCACCAAGAATAGTTTGTTTTTTCCAGTGCCACCCAATTGAGGACAGGGAAACCCCAAGTTTGACCTGTTTTAGAAAAATCATCCGGAGGTGCACCGGCTTGCAAATTCATAATAAAAAATTCCGGGTGTTCCCAAACATCACAAGAATTTCGGGAAGTAAGAATGGGCATATCACCTTTTAGATATACACCCACATCTTCATAATGCACTTTTACTTCAGATAACTGATCATAGGCGATCTTTTGCAAATAGACCCAAAACAAAGCATCTTCCCTACGTTTGGTAAATATATATTCTTTCGCATAGTTTGGATCTAAAAATTCTTTAGGCCATTCCCACCAATCCTTACCATTAAACTCTTCATATAACATTCGAAATGCTGCATAAGAATAACACCAAGGATGTTTTTCTAAAAAGTAAGTAGCATCAAACATGGCTTCTTTTAATTGCTTTGTATAAATCGTACGAATGATTTCTAATTTTCGATTACGGATGCGGATGGGATGATTTTTTAAAAAACGAATCTCGCGTTTACGAGATTTAAAATTTAAACCTAATTTGTATAAGGAAATATAAAGAGGATCAATCGCAAAAGCAGAAATGGCGCTGTAAGGTGAGTATCCAAAACCTGTATCATTTAAAGGTAATAATTGAATGATACTAAAACCAACATCCCTTGCCCAATCGCAAAGTGGATATAAACTATAAATGTCTCCGCATTCAAAAGAATGTTCAGAAACAATAGAGGGCAGCGATACCAGTACCCCTGCCCTTCTTTTTTTTACATTTTGAAAAGATCCCAAGTCTTTTAGGCGACTGTGATTTCTTTCGATAGATAAACGTCTTGGATGGCGTTGAGTAATGCAACCCCTTCCTTCATAGGTTTTTGGAAAGCCTTTCTTCCAGAAATGAGACCCATTCCGCCAGCACGTTTGTTGATCACGGCAGTTTTGATCGCATCTTGTAAGTCGTTTTCGCCAGAAGCTCCACCAGAGTTGATGAGTCCCGCTCTTCCCATATAACAATTTGCTACTTGGTAACGAGTGAGGTCAATTGGGTGGTCAGAAGTAAGATCAGTATAGATACGTTTGTCTGTTTTACCATAAGAAGACTCTTGGTTTAACACATTGTATCCTCCATTATTCTCAGGTAACTTTTGTTTGATGATATCCGCTTGGATAGTCACACCTAAGTGGTTTGCTTGTCCAGTTAAGTCAGCAGAAACATGGTAGTCTTTATCTTTTTTAAAAGCATTGTTTCTAACATAACACCAAAGGATGGTTGCCATTCCAAGTTCATGTGCCATCTGGAACACTTTAGAAATTTCTACAATTTCACGACCAGAATCAGCAGAACCAAAATAAATGGTAGCACCAATCGCAACACAACCTTGGTCGTATGCTTGTTTCACAGTAGCGAAAAGGATTTGTTCACTTTTGTTTGGGTAGGTCAGGAGTTCGTTGTGGTTGATTTTCAAAATGAAAGGAATTTTGTGAGCATACTTTCTTGCAACCGATCCAAGAACACCAAGAGTTGTCGCAACACCGTTACAACCACCTTCGATAGCCAATTTGATGATGTTTTCCCCATCAAAATAAATAGGGTTTTTTGCAAAACTTGCACCAGCAGAGTGTTCAATTCCTTGGTCTACCGGCAGAATAGAAACATATCCAGTTCCACCAAGACGGCCGCTTCCGAGTAAGGTTTGGATGCTACGAAGAACAGGTACAGACCTGTCAGTGGGAGCAAAAATTCTATCAACCCAGTCAGAGCCAGGTACGTGGATTAGTTCTTTAGCGATTTTTGGCGATTTGAATCCCAGTAAGGATTCCGCGTCGTTTCCAAGATGTTTCGAGATTTCGTCGAAGTTCAAAGTTGTTCTCCTAAAAAATAAATTCTCGGGTTCATCCAATGTGACAACATCTTTTTTTGCTCGTCGCCTTTCCGCTGGGTCCTAACTTGAATTGAGAGGCAAAATTGAGAGGATCAGCGCAATTTCGAATGTTTTTTTCCCTGGCCTGGCTATCCCTTACATTCTCTTTGGGAGTGTGGTGGTGGATTTTGGGGTTTCGCCAAGCAAAAACCATCGCAGAGATTTCTATCAGTGCGGCTCGTCAGGTAGAACTAAATCGTGTCAATCGAATGTTACAACTGGAAGGATCCTTTTTTCTTTCTATGTTGGCCCTAGGCGGAGTGACCTTAGCCGTTTTATCTTATAGAGACCATAAACGTTCCAAACTCATCTCTGATTTTTTTTCTACAGTCACACATGAGATGAAAACTCCCATTTCCAGCTTACAGTTGCAAGTTGAAGTTCTTTTGGAAAATACAAAAGATCCAGAACTCAAAAAGAAATTAGAAAAAATTTGGAAAGAAAATCAAAGGATTGAATCCCAGATGGGAAATGCTTTTTATTTGGCAAGCCTTATGCAAGGAGAATCCTTATATATGGAGCCGCTCACTATTTTTGATTTGTGCGAATCCTATTCTCATCATGAACCAGATTTATCCTGGAAAATTTTGGTTCCCAAAGAAACAAAAGTTTTTATAGATAAAAAGGCATTTTTTGCTATGTTAAAGAATTTAAGTGAAAATGCAAAACGGCACGGCAAAGCAAATATGATCAAACTCACGATTACAAAAGAAAATGGGAAAATCTTATTTCTTTTGGAAGATGATGGCATAGGGTTTAGTGGTAATAAAAAAAATCTCACCCTTCCTTTTTTACGTCATTCTAAAACAAGCGGAAGTGGCATTGGATTATACATTGTGAAAAAATTAATCGAAAAAATGAAAGGTTCCCTAGAATTTCCGAACACTTCGTCCGGTTTCCAAGTAAAACTTCTCTTAAAAGAGGTTCCATGAAACCAAGGATTTTACTTGTCGAAGACGATGAGGGACTCGGCGAAACCTTAAAAGAAAGGTTGGAACAAGACAGATACAGAGTTAAATGGGCAAAAACTGCGTCAGAAGCAGAGACCCTCTTTTCACCAAACCAATTTGATTTGGTTGTCCTTGACCTAAGACTACCTGATGGAAATGGATTTCAATTGGCAGAGAACTTTTTATCAAAAGAAAAGGACATCCCGTTTTTATTTTTAACTGCACAGGCCGGAGCCCAGGAAAGGCTACGCGGATTTGAACTTGGTGCTGCGGAATTCATCCCCAAACCTTTCCACTTAAAGGAATTCCTCATCCGATTGGAACGTGTGGTAGCGCAAACTCGCCCTCATTTTGGGAGAAAATGGAAGATGGAACAAGCCGAAATCCACCTGGATTCCTTCCTAATAAAAAAAGAAGACGGTACTTTGGTTTTACTATCCAAACGTGACTGCGCCCTACTTGCCCTTTTACTCTCTGATGTTCGTAAGGTATTTAGTCGTTCTGAAATTTTGGACTTCCTCGTCGGTGAAGAAAGTTTCCCCACAGAAAGGACCATAGACAATGCCATTGTCCGACTAAGGGATGCTCTGGGAGAGGAATCCATCCGCAATGTACGAGGGGTGGGATACCAATGGGTGGCAGAGGTCTTCCCTTTAAAATAAGAATCCCATTAGGGAAATTCTTTGTTTTACCGATACTTTTAAGGTGAAACAAGGATCTCTCATTATCATTCTACTCGTTCTATCCTTGTTTACCCATCCTCTCGGTGCTTGGGAAACCGATATCGATTACAACTACGAATACGAAAAAAATGGTCCTTATACTAAATTTTCCGATTGGGTGCCATACAAACTCCATAAATGGGAACCCAAATATTTAGAAGATTTTTATGAATTATACAATCTCAAACAACATTACAACGATAACGAAATTAGAAAAAATATTTATTGGTTAAAAATTGCTCTTGGGAAACGATTCCGTCATCCTAAACATTCTTTATGCGAAACCAAAACAGAAAAGGAGTATTATAAATATAGAAATTTGATGTTCATGCATATCAACATTCAAATTATGCGCTCTTACATGAGACTTGCTTCCAAATTTGACAAAAGACACGTATATTTTTACAATTTAGATTTTGCCCACGAACTCAAAGAAAGTTTTAGCGTTGCAGAAAGTTTCTATAAAGAAGCCATACCCTACTGGGAAAAAGCAAAAGAATATGCGGACAAAGCCAATGAAGTTCATATTGATTTAGATTTAGGAACTATTGAAACAGAACGTTACGAAATAGTAACTGGTAAATTAGATTTTGGACATATCATTGAAAACCATTTAGACAGACTTGATGGAAAAAAGAAAATTGTTTCTGAATATCTGGCTAAGTATCCAGAAGCAGATGCAAAAGCTCTCGATATTGCGGATCGGGAAAATTAAAACTCAATCGACAATACAGCAATATCATCATGTATGATTCGATCTTTATCAATCAGACAATTGGTGATCATTTTTTGGATTAAAGTATCTGTGGATTCAGATACAGAAATCATCTCGGATAGTTCTTGTAAAAAAACATCAAGGCCTATATAACCACCACCCTCCTCCTCTAATTCATAAATTCCATCCGAATATAAAAGCAAACGATCCCCAGGTTCAAAAGTTTTGGAAATTGTTTTCCCTTCCCAAAAATCAAGAAGTAAAATTGGATACATCTCATCCTTCACGAGTTTCATCACTCGTTCATTTTCTTTCCAAAACACAACAGGAGGATGTCCCGCAAAACTGAACTCAATCCTTCTTTCCCTTGGAAATAACCTAAGCACACAAGCCGAAATATGATGTTTAAAAATAATGGTTTTCAAATCCAAATGCATGGCTGAAAGAATTGCAGAAGGATTAGATTCTAATTTAGAGTGTTTTTTAAAAGAAACTGCAGCAATTCCAGAGACAAGTGCTGAAGAAATTCCATGACCAGAAATATCACCGAAGAAAATATCAATACATTCTTCGCTGTGTTTTTCATATAGGATGAGGTCCCCCCCGATTTCATCATAAGGTAAAAATCGAGATTGGATTTTCACATTTGGAATTTCACCAAAATCTTTAGCTACCCATGCTTCTTGAGTTAGTTTAGCTAAGGCCAAATCTTCTTTGACATCAGAATAAAACCTTTGTAATATTTTTTCTTTTTTCATAAGTTTGATTTCGTTTTTAGCACGAACCAAACCCTGAGATACAAATCCAGCAACCAAACCTAACAACCGCTTTGTTTCTTCTGACCAAAATCCAATTCGATCATAAGTTGTGATCCCAAGGATTCCAATCACACTACCTTCATCTCTTAAACCAACAACCAAAATAGACCGGACTTCCGCTCTCTTAAATAGATCCAAATGCCAAGGTTCATCAACCATTTGAGTCGTATCGGCAATATGAATGACTCCATCGCTTGCAAGAATTCCCAATCGCTCTGGATTCATTTTTGCAATGGAAAGTTTTGTACCTACGCTAAATAAAGAAGGCATTCCTACTAAAACCCATTCGTGTGTGACTGATAAAAATTGTTTGTCTGAAGAAATTTCGGCAGCAAAAACTCTATCGGCCCTAGAATACTTTCCGAGTTCTTCTAAGGCAAATTGAATCGCATCGGATACTAATTCAGCTTTTGTATGAACAAAAGTTTTGGAAACTTCTGTCACAATTTGTGAAAACTGCAATAAACCAGATAGTTTAAATTCAGATTCGCGGATGGAAGAAATTTCTATTTGTTGTCCCCAGATACGCAAGAGAAATCCTTCTTCTACTTGGCCGTGGGAATTCATTAAAAAAACACGTTTATGCCCGTCAGACAATTCTAAAAAGTATTCATAATTTTCTAACTGGTAGGAACTTTCGATAAACCTTCGTAGCAAAAATACGCTCTTCAAAGTAACCAGGTCTTTTAAATACTTACCGAAGATATCTTGGACTGCCTGATATCCATAAAACTTCGCCATAGCTAAATTACATTCCCGGATCACACTATGATTCCAAATGTATTCCAACTGTTCCTCTTGTGACAGGGAAATGGGCATAGGAATGTCTAATTCGTAACACCAAATGGCATCTTTGGAAAGGTGGATGAAGCTCTCTAAATGTTGGTAGCGACCATAATCGGGTTTTCGAGAAATCATCTAGATTCTAAGCTCTAAGAATCTACTGACTCTGCCACAAAAAAACATAATCCATCCTGATTCCGAAAATTTTCTGAATTCTTTTCGAAAATGATTCGATTCCGTTGACCAAAAATCCCCTATCATAGAAATTACTTAGGAATGGTGGAAGTCTAAATGAAGCAATTTTGCTCAACATTTAAGCATTAAGCCCTTTTTGGATGCAGTTCGCGCAGTTTCAAGGCATGAATTTAAACTCATATTGCTTAGAAACTCCACGAAACCCTTATATTTCGGTCGAAATGCCTTGGTATAAATCTTGCATTTAAAATGGTAACAGATTACAACAATCAGACCGACCTCTGAACGAAGGAGAATCAAATGCAGTTCGCAACCCCAAAATTTACTTCCGGAAAGGAAGTGGTTGAGTATGCCAAAAAAAATGGAGTCCTTTTCTATGACTTCCGATTTACGGATATCAAAGGAATGTGGCACCACGTTTCTTATTATGTGAATTCCGTAGATGAAGATACATTCAAAGGAATTCCTTTTGATGGATCTTCGATTGCTCGTTGGCAGCCAATCAATGCTTCCGATATGCAATTACATCCAGAAATTTCTACGGCATTTTTAGATCCGTTTACTGCAGACAAAACACTCGTAATGTTTTGCGATGTTTGGGACATCTACAAAAAACAATACTACGAAAAATGTCCACGTTCCATTGCTAAAAAAGCACTCGAATTCATGAATAAATCCGGAATCGCTGACACTGCTTTCTTTGGACCTGAAAATGAATTTTTTGTTTTCGATAGTTTAAAAGTTCGTGATGAGATCAACTGCCAATACTACGAATTGGATTCAAACGAAGGGATCTGGAACACACATTCAGAAATTCCTGGTTCCAATAACACAGGAAAGATCAACTTTAACTCTGGACACCGCCCAGGAACAAAAGGTGGATACTTCCCAGTAGCTCCTATTGACTCACAAGTGGACCTCCGTGCTGAATTTGTGAAAACTTTGGAAGCAATCGGGATGGAAACTTTTGTGGTTCACCACGAAGTAGCACAAGCTCAAGGAGAGATCGGAGTTAAGTTTGGAACTTTGATTGAAGCGGCTGATAACGTTCAAAAGCTAAAATACATCGTTAAGATGGTAGCTCATAAACACGGAAAAACTGCTACTTTTATGCCAAAACCACTATTTGGTGATAACGGTAACGGTATGCACGTTCATATCTCTCTCTGGAAAGGCGGTAAAAACCTTTTTGCTGGAGACAAATACCAAGGATTGTCTGATTTCGCTTTTAACTTTGTAGGCGGAGTATTAAAATATGCTAGAGCTTGTGCTGCATTCACCAATGCATCCACTAACTCTTACAAACGACTCATCCCAGGATTCGAAGCTCCATCAATTTTAGCATACTCTGCTCAGAACCGATCTGCTTCTTGCCGTATTCCATTTGTAAGCGGCGAAAAAGCAAAACGTGTTGAATTCCGATTCCCAGACTCAACAGCTAACCCGTATTTGGCGTTCGCATCGTTACTTATGGCTGGTATGGCGGGACTTTCCGAAAAAATCGATCCAGGTCCTGCACGTGAAGAAGATCTTTTTGAACTTTCTTTGGATGAAATCCGTGAAAAAGGAATTCGTCAAATGCCTCACACACTTCGTGAAGCAATGGAAGAAATGCTCTCTCAAAGAGAAATTTTCAAACAAGGTGATGTGTTTACAGAAAACTTTTTGCAAACATACCAACACTATAAGTTTGAAACAGAAATTTGGCCGTGGGAAGGTCGCCCTCACCCATACGAATTCCTCACTACTTACTCTTGCTAAGAGAGAAAGCCCCGGCAACCGTCGGGGCTTTTTTTTGTTTACCATTCCCCATCCATTCAAAAAATGACAAAAGAACTAAAGATTTAGTTCAACCAAACGATCTAAGGTGATAGGGCGAGGTAGCTCAGATGGTTAGAGCACAGGATTCATAACCCTGAGGTCACGGGTTCGACTCCCGTCTTCGCTACCAAAGATCGAGAGGACAAGGTATGAAAAAAACAAACCGTTTGTTTTCAATTTTGGCTCTGGTATTATTTACCGGATCCATCCAAGCAGCCGATTTTCCTAAATGTAAAGAGGCTTGCGATAAGTTTTATAGCTGTACGGTGCAAGTGAATCCGAACGCTTCGGAAGAGCAAAAAAACACTCTGAAACGGGGTTGTGAATTCAACTGCAACCGTCCCAAATACTACAATAAAATTGCGGGCTGCCTTACCAGTGGTGATTCCTGCAAAGCATTCTCCTCTTGCATTCTAAAAGAAATGCAAGGCAACAAATAAAAGAAGACTTAACTCTATAAGAAACATAAACAAAGGCGATCCGTATGTATCGTCTTTGTTTTTTATGTACTTTTACTATTCTCGGAATGGGCAGACCTGGAACCGACTAGTTGTCGGTTCCGGTTTTTTGTGTGATTTGTTTTGAGAGAGATTTTGCTTCATCCAAACGAAGAGAAAGGATTTTTGAAATTCCAGGTTCTTCATTGGTAACTCCAAAAATGGCATTGGCTCTTGAAATGGTAGACTGCGCATGGGAAACCACTATGAATTGTGTTTTATCTTTGAATCTGTCGAGAATCTGACAGAACCTTAGTTTATTTGCTTCGTCAAGGGCGGCATCAATCTCATCCAAGAAACAGAACGGACTTGGTTTGACCATGTAGATAGCAAATAGAAGTGCTATCGCTGTGAGAGATTTCTCCCCACCAGATAACAATCGCAAGTTCTGAACGTGTTTTCCTGGAGGTTCCGCCATAATCTCTACTCCAGAATTGAGGGAATCCTCTTTTTCTGTGAGTTCTAGTGTAGCCCTTCCCCCGTTGAAAAGCGTAGAAAACGTTTCTTGAAAGTTCTGTTTAATTTTTTCAAAAGTCTCTTGGAAGAGTTTTTCTGACTCTTCGTTGATTCGTTTCAAAACTTCTTCAATATCTTTTTTCGAACTTTCAATATCAGTTTTTTGTTTGAGGTTGTGTTCGTAGATTTCTTTGATATTTCGGTATTCTTCAATTGCAAGCGGATTGATAGAACCTAGAAGTTGAATCTCTGATTTTGCTGAACGAAGTCTTCTTTCTTCTGCTTTTTGGTCTAACTCGAGTCCCCCACGTTCTGTTTCTAATTCAGAATCGGTTAAAGAATAATCATTGTATAACTCTTCTACAAGGGAATCTATCTGCACTTTGAGGGCAGAACTAGTTCTCTCCTTTTCTGACAAAAGCGGAAGGAGGTTTTGGAATACTTCCTGGTTTTTCGTAATATTAGATTTGATCCCGGAAATTTCTTCTACAAGAGTTTGTAAGGTTTCTTTTTCCGATTCCAAAATACGACTCATAGAAAGAAACTCTTGGTAAGATTCTGCAATTTCTATTTCAAGAACTTCGACTTCTCTTTCGAGACTTTCCTTTTTTTCGCGAATGACTGACTCTTGTTCTTTTGCACCCGAAATTCGTTTTTCAATTTCGCCAATCCTTTCATCAAGGACAGCAATTTCCTTTTGTTGGTTTTCCAAACGAGAATTGGATTCGAGAAGTTTTTTCTCTAACTCCACAATATGCGTTCTTGTTTCTTCCCAATGGCTTCTATGCAAAATAATATTACTTTGGTTGTCTCGGATACCGCGCGTTAGGTTTTCGTTTTCTAAAATTAAATCTTCAATTTCTTGGTCTATGGATTCCTTTTTAGATAAAATTCCATCTTTATCAAAAAGTAAATTTCTGAATTCATCTTCTTTTTTCAAAAACCCTGTGAGTTTTTCTTTATAAAGATCTAATTGGATTTCTCTGAGGTCAGAAACTCCGCTAGAAACTTCTGAAGACTCTAAATGAGAAAGTGCCGATTTAAGTTTATTCGTATAAAGCTCTAAATCAGAAAGAAGGATTGTTTTGTCAGCATTTCTCTGCTCTTCTCCTTCCTTCGATTCTCTTTTTTTATTTTCTAACTCTTGGATGAGTTCAAAGATTACTGTTTTTTGTTTATCCCGAAGAGTGATATGGCGTTTTTCATTTTCCTTAATCCTACCTTCTTTTTCTTCGATAGACTTTTCTTCTTCTTTGATGGAAAGTTCTAAGGAAACACGCGTAGATTCCAAAGTTTGAATCTCTTCCTTTAGAGTGGACTGGATTTCTCTTTGGCGTTCGTTCTCCAGTTCAATGGCACGTTTTTCCACTTCCAATTTGATTGTGGCCTGGTTTTCCGTTTCTAGTGCTGAAAGAATTTCCCCAATCCGAAGCTCATACTCCAAAATAAACGTTTTGTTTTTGGCTATTTTCTCTTTTTGGATTTGGCTTTTGGATAAATGATCAAATAATTTTTTATCTATCTCTGCGATTTCTTTTTCTTTGATTTCTTTAGTTGTTTCTTTTTCTGAAATCAAATTGGTTTCGTCTTGGATAAGTGATAGAATTGATTTGTTTTTTTCTCGGATCTCTAATAATTCCTCATCCGATTTTTTCATTCTGCGTTTGAAATCTCGCAGTTTTAAAAACCTAAGGTTTTTGTCAGACTCATCCAAATCGGATTTAAGTTTGAAATATTGTTCTGCCTTTTCCGATTGTTTTTCTTTAACTTCTAGGTCTTTGACCATAGAGTTCATAATATCCTGGATTCGCAAAAGGTTTTGGTTGGTATCATCCAACTTCTTTGTGGCTTCTTTACGATCAAGTTTGAAGCGGGACACACCGGCAGCTTCTTCAAAAATGGCCCTTCTTTCTTCCGGTTTGGAATTGAGAATTTGGTCCACACGACCTTGTTCTAAAATGCTATAACTGGATTTACCAATTCCTGTATCAAGAAGGGTTTTTTCGATATCCTTTCTTGTGGTTCTGATATCATTGAGGTAATATTCGTTTTCCCCATCCGGATATAAACGGCGAGTGATTTTTACCGATGGATAATCTATGTTGAAAAAATGGTCATCATTATCAAAAAGAATAGAAACTTCTGAAAACCCAGCTGGTCGCCTACTCTCTGTTCCGTGGAAGATGACATCATCCATCTTCTCGCCTCGAAGTCCTTTGGCACTTTTTTCTCCAAAGACCCATTTGACAGAATCGACGATATTTGATTTCCCCGAACCATTCGGTCCGACGACAGCAGTAAACCCGGGATCAAAAGTAATCTCCGTCTCATCTGCAAACGTTTTAAATCCAACAATACTTAGGCTCTTTAAATGCATATATGTTTCGCCGTTCGATTCCTTAAGTTTCCCAGTTGACACCACTTGGGAGACATAAGAAAAAACCTTAGATAGTATTATGTCCCAAATTATCGATCCGATTTCCAGTGAAATTTTTGAAAGAAAGCCTTACTTACAAAATTATTTCAGAAACTTCACATCCGAGAACCGTTGGGATTTGGGGTCTGCAAAGAAACCAGGGGAATATTATGTCTCATTAAATGGGGAACCACTCTCTTCCTCTTTCTCCCCCCTAACGCAAGCCATTCGACTTTTGGATACTTATTCTTTACGACCTACTGATATCGTAATTTTGTTTGGGCTTGGCAACCCCCATCTCATTCAAAAAATCAGTGAAACATTAGCCCCGGGACAAATCCTGATTCTCATCGGTGATGATGAAACACTAATCCCTGTTATTTGGGACAAAATACTAATCCCTGTTTTACAAGTCCCAGGAAGGCATTTGTTTTCTGGAGAAGCTTTTTTTCCTTTGTTTTTTAACTATTTGGAATCCCTTCCGATAGAACGAGTGAGTGGACTAAAAGTCATTCGTAACCCAACAGATACCAATAGAAACCCAGTTTTTCGAGAACTTGAAGAAAAAACCCAAACGGTATTTTCAGCAAAAATGAGTGATCTACTCACTAAGTTTGAATTTGAAAGATTATGGATTAAAAACTCCATTTGGAATTTGGTACATGTAGGAAAGAAGTCTCCAATTCGTTATCCTATTTCCTCACTAAAGGATAAATTCCAAGGTCTTACCGCCGTACTTGTGTCAGCTGGTCCCAGCTTACGAAAAAATCTATCTTGGTTACAATCAGTGAGAGACAAAGTCTTCGTTCTCTCCTGTGATACATCCCTCAAAGTTCTCATCAAAGCAGGGATCGAAGCGGATGGAGTTGTCACACTCGATGCACAGACCAACTCGTTCTTCCATTTTATGGGAGAGTCCCTTACACAAATTCCGCTCTTTGCCGACCTCGTGAGTTCTCCCACACTTCTTAGGGAACCCATGTTTCATTCCGTTGTCCATTCAGTGACAGCCAAATACCAAGTCGATGCAGAAGGATCACTCGTTCGGGAAGTGACTGCTGGCGGTGAACTTGCTGATGAAGTATTTACGCAAGTGGGTGATATCCAATCCGGAGGATCTGTGGCCACCACTGCTTTTGATATGTTGCGTTTTATGGGATTTACCTCTGTTTATTTTCTTGGTCAAGACTTGGCGTATTCAGGAAGAGAAATTCATTCCACAGGAACGCATCATAATGAAAAATGGCTGACCCTTCTCAGTCGAAAGAATAGTTTAGAGCGGATCAATGAAGTCATCATTCGTAAAAGGGAAACTCGTTTTGTTCCAAAAGCTGGGGGGAAAGGTTCTGTTCTTACCGATTATGTTTTAGATTTATATAGACACTGGTTTGAAGAGTCTGCCAATAGCGTCTCGCAAATGAAACTTTTCAATGTCAATGAAGATGGGGCGGAAATAGCAGGGATTCAGTCCCTTTCTCCAAAGAAAGCTAGAGAGAATCTAATGGGGACCCCAAACCATAACTACCCTTGGAGAGAACTTTCGATTTGGAAATGGGACTCAATGGATGAGAGTGGAATCGAGAAAATACCAGCAAAAGAATCCTCACCTTCTGGGGCAAAGTGGGAAAAAACAAAGAAACAAAACGAAATTCCTTCCTACCTACTCCCGAATGGTTCAGAAAACCTATACCAAAGAATTCGAAAAGATTTGGAGTTTATGGAAAATGGTTTGAAAAAGTTTGAAGAGGAAACGGCAGTTTCTTCCTTTCAAGATTCGGACATTTGGATTTGGATGCGAGAAGAGTCTTATCTAAGAAGGATGGTACGTAAAACGGAAATCTATATTTTGCGGCACAAGGATTTAGAACCATCGAGAAAAAACCAACTCATGATCCAATCCATCAAAAAAGAGATCCGCTATTTAAAACGAAGTCTTTATCCAATGATGGATTCATTTCCAGAAAATGGATGAAAAACAGAATTGTCTTCAAATTCAGGAAAATAATCAAAAAAAAGTTTTTGCGAAACCACACGATAGGCAAATGGATTTTTTTCCGCATAACCTTCTGTATATGGAAGTGCTGGCAATTGATGAAAGTTGATTCTTTCTTCAAAATTGATAAAGTCACGACGGCTAAGCTCTGGTCGTAATTCTAAAACGGTTTCCTTCAGTAAGTTCCAATCCAATTTAAAACTCATCCGGGCTCCCCGAAACGCAGGAGATCTTTCTAACAAATTGACAAGTCGTTTCACTGGACAATCCATATGATAGTATTTGGTTACATAAACTTTTACAAACCTAGCAGCAAGTCCCATTGGTTCCCAAATGAGTTCAGATTCGCGGTTCTCCGATTCTTCTTTTTTGATTTCGCTTAGGACAACATGTAACTCAGGAAAAGATTGTCTACCTGTCATAATGAGGGAAGACTCTTCCATTCCAAACTCTCCATAATACAACCATTTATAGAAGTCCTGGATCTCTGCTTCTGGATGGTCTTCTACAAACTTAGTCAGAAGAAAAAGTTTTTCTTTCTGTGTAATGATCGATTCGCGTTCAGTTTGCATTCCTAAGTTGCTCGCAGTTCCTTGCCTAACACCAAACGTTTGATGTTTTCTCTATGAGAATAGGAAATAAGGAAAAAAGTAGCAACTAACACAAAGAAGATGACTGGTTGGTATTCAGAATCAGGAATGAATTTTGTAGTTCCAAAATACCAAATGGGCATGGAGAGGGTACCGAGAATGGATCCAAGAGAAACAAATCCAGAAACTTTATAGACGATCAAAAAGATCAAAACCGCACAAACAGTAACGATAGGCACAAGGATCATATACACACCAAGAGCAGTGGCCACGCCTTTTCCTCCTTTGAAGTGAAGGAAAGGTGTGAAAGTATGCCCAAGGATGGCAACAGATCCAAGTAAAATCTCAGTAGTTGTCAGAGTATATGGCGATTCAATATAGGATGCGGCGATGACGGGGATGGCACCTTTGAGGGCATCCAAAATGAGAGCAATGATTCCATACTTCCAACCGATAACACGGCCCACATTGGTAGCACCGATATTACGACTGCCATGTTCACGGATATCTATCCCCCGAACTTTTTTGGTCAGGAGAAACCCAACCGGAATGCCACCCAAAAGGTAGCTCAATAGGATCGCAGCAAGAATCATTCCTTGCCCTCCTTACCCTCGTTTCTGTTCCGAAGTTCGATCTCGACAGACAGGCCATCCAGTCCAAACTCCGCTACTATACTCTTTCGGTAAAAGCTTAGAATATTTGACGGAAAGAGCTTCGTATCGTTAACAAAGAAAAGTATTTTAAAAGGAATCTGGGAAACTTGCGTGGCGTAATACACCTTCGGAGGTCGGTTCGATGCCTTCTGAACCTTATTTTTGCCCCCCCATTTGCTTAACCAGTCATTTAAGGCACGAGTGGTGAGCTTTTTCTGGGACTTTTCATAAAGTGCGACCACAGATTCAAGGAGTTTGTGGGTACGGACCTTCTCTTTGGCAGAAAGGGAAATAAGGGGGCGTTCCTTCAAAATCGAAAGTTTGGCTTCCATCCGGTCTTTGTAGTGTTTCCAAGAATTGGATTCTTTTTCAGGAACCAAATCCCATTTGTTCACAGCCACAATCATGGGTTTACCAAGCTCTTGGATTTCCCCAAATATCTTTTTGTCAAATTCACCAAGGCCTTTCATAGCATCAACAAGAAGGACCACTACATCCGCTTCTCCCAAACTGTGAAGAGTTCGTTTATAGGAATAAAATTCTAAACTTTCACCGGTTTTGGATTTTCTGCGAATCCCGGCTGTATCAATGATTTCTAATTTATGGTTTTGAAAATAGAACTGATCGGAAACAGAATCTCTAGTGGTTCCCGGCACATCACTCACCACAGCACGTTTGTAACCAAGAAAGGTATTAAGAAGTGACGACTTACCCGAGTTAGGTTTTCCTATGATCGCAATTTTGCAATACGGATCTTCTGGCATTTTGATTTTGTCTGGAAGGAAAAAATTGATCTTTTGGTAAAGGAGATCAAAATTTCTACGCCCAAGAGCGGAGATGGGCAAAAGTTCGTTTAACCCTAATTTGTAAAACGGTTCCAAATCATATTCATCTTGTTCGGTATCAACCTTATTGATAAGGGTAAGAACCATTTTATCTTTCAAGATTTCATCTTTTTTGAATAGATCAATGAGTTTATGGTCATACTTACGTAAGTCTTTATGATCGATCACATGAAGGATGAGATCTGAATTTCGTAAATGTTCAAAAGCAATGTCGATGATTTCTTTTGAAATTTCATCGATGTTTTCAATATCTAAACCTGGTGTATCGGACAAAGTGAACGGAATTTTAAATTCGGACCTTTCCACCGTTTTTTGTAAAACGTCTCTTGTGACACCAGCAGTATTTTCTGTGATGGCACTTTGTGCGCGAAGAATTGCGTTGAATAGTGTGGACTTACCCACGTTTTGTCTACCAACAATGGTGACCACTGGAAGTCCTTTCATTTGCGTAGGTGTTCCTTCATGGCTCTTTCCATATCGATTTTGGCTTCCTTCTTTTGAATGTCGTCACGTTTGTCGTAAAGTTTTTTAGGTTTGGCAAGAGCAATGTCTATCTTCACCAAACGGTTGTTTTTAAAGAAACATCGAGTGGCAACGAGAACAAGTCCCTTCTCTTTAATCGATCTATCTATTTTTTCTATTTCTTTTGCTTTTAAGAGGAGTTTACGAGGACGAATTTCTGGATGGTTCGCATAACCTCCGTTTTTGTAAGGAGGGATTTGAAAGTTTTCCAAAAACACTTCCCCATTCCTTACTTTTGCAAAACAATCGGTAAGGTTTCCCTTTTTTTCGCGAAGAGATTTTACCTCAGATCCTGTGAGTACAACACCAGCTTCGAACGAATCTAATAGTTCGAAATTGAACTTTGCCTTTTTATTGATTAAAGGATCAGTTCCGCGAGGTTTGTCGTCTTTTTTGGTTTTGCCCATACTAATTATTGCCTAAGGGAATGGTGGATTTGCACCAATCTTGCAATTTCAGCTCCAATCAAATTTGGCATGGAATAGAAGTTGTCTGCCGTAATTTGAAGGGAGTCGTGGAACACATGTTCCGCAATGTAGCGAGATCCAAGTCCCACCCCTAAAAATACATAATTTTTCTCCTGGTTTTTCATTACAGCTTCTTTCAATTTTCTGGTGTCAAAAGATGCCAGTTCGTCCTCGATATAGGTTTTGGCCCTTTGGCCTCGGAAGTCAGAAAGGATCACAATGATCTTGGTTTGGGCGTCCGGAGAGAAAAACCGCTCCGAATTCGAAAGAACTTGGTATTCCGGGATGCTGTCCCCATGCCAATTTTTACAAAGAGCACTAAAAACCTCTTCTTCCTTTTCTGCGGTGTAATCTTCTTCTGCTGACTTTAGGTTAAAAATGTCCACAGTGTCTTTGGAGTTTTTGATATCACAAAACGTATGAACACTTGTTTTGATATCGTGTTCATTTAGGATATGTAAACTCACAAGGAGAGCCGAAAGCATTGCAATTGAATATTCGAAGTTAAAGATCCGGCGGCATTTTGAAACAAGGAAGGTTACTTCTACACCTTTTAGTTTTTCATCATTTTTTTCGATTGTGGTTTTATCGAAAATTTTTGTATCTCCTCTACCACTTTTGTACGAAATGTATTTTCTTGCATCCACCCGTGAGCCTTCGTTTTTGTACATCCGGTGGATGTCAATTTCAGGATCAAATAGCTGTTCTAAATTAAGTTCTACTTCTTCCAGTTCTTTTCCAAACACGGATTTAAATTCTTCAAGACCCACCATAATGGAATAATCCCAAAGGAGACGTCGTTTCTTTAAAAATTGTTTATAGAGTTCATCGGTCCTGTACCCCCAAGCACCACCTCCTCCTTGTGGTTCTCCTTGGCCTTGGTTTCCTTGGGTGTCTTGTCCATACCAAGCATCAGGACCTTCTTTGGTGCTGCCTCCGGTTTCAGGAGTATTGATCTCGATTCCACGTTTGGTTTCGGCACCCGAGTTCAGTTTTTTTGCAACACCTGTTAGGGGGTCTCTTTTATGGAGTTCTGGGTCCCACCAATTTTTGCGATTTAATCCTGATTCAACGGTAAACGTTTTTTTTTTCTCTTCGATTTCCTCGAAGAGTGTTGAGACAACTTCTACACCAGAAAGAAATCCTTCGAGGAGTCTTTCGAGTTCCTTTCTTTCTTTTGGATCAGCAATTTGGTTCGTATAATAAATCTTTCCACCACGAATGGCAATGTCTTTTACATCTGTTTGGTTGTGGCGATAGATATGATTTTTCCATTTCAAAAGATTCGAGATTCCAAATCGGTAAGGCATTAGATTTGCTGAACCAATCGTGCGTTTTTCTGCCAACTCTTTGGCTTTGAGATGGAAACGCGCGAGGGAACGAGGAAGAACCCCTTCCGGTAGATAAAATTCCAAAATCTCTTCTAAAACTTTTATATCTTCTAGTTCAGGAAAAAGGATGGGTGTAAAACGATTCCGAAAGGCACGAGAAATCGTTGTTACCGATTTAGAGGCACGGAAAGATTTCATTCCAAACACAATGGATTTTTCTGTGAGTTGGATGGGAAGATACTCACCTGACTCTGGCGGCAAAGTTAAGGAACGAGCATCGTCCGTTAACATATTCATCTTCTCTACAAGTTCAGCACCAGCAGATTCCAGTCCTGAGATGAGAATGATATGACCTTTTCGAATGGATCTTGTTAGGGGCCCGTCCACCCAAGTAACACTTTCAATATTTCCTTCTTCTGTCGGTTTTAAAGCACCCACTACATCGGAGGTATGCATCCCTTTGGATAACATCACTGATTCCAGTTCGATTCCCGTAAGTTCTGTAAATAATGGTAAAAATTCTTGTGGGTCTTGGTCTTCCCTGTATTCAATTAAGATATTTTCCTTGGCTTGGATGGCAGTGAATACTTGGTCGAGGAATTGTAACACAGGCTCCGGTGTAGGATAAGTAGAAAGAAGCGAGATTGTTTTTTTCTCATCCCAAGTTTTGATTTCCTTATCGTTCCAAAAAATGGTAGAACCTTGTACATATCCTTTGGTAGGAACCAGTTTCACGGACCCACCAAACTCGGATTCAATGAGTTCTCTTTGTTTTGCTTTGTCTTCTTTTT
This sequence comes from Leptospira soteropolitanensis, assembly GCF_026151655.1. Lineage (GTDB taxonomy): Bacteria > Spirochaetota > Leptospiria > Leptospirales > Leptospiraceae > Leptospira_A > Leptospira_A soteropolitanensis. Next base: position 591,421 of record NZ_JAMQPN010000002.1, read on the forward strand.
TACGGAAAGGTTCTTCGAATAAATAGAGGGCTTCTCTTGCCGCTACCGTTTTGTCTTTGGCACCAAATAGAACCAAACGGTTACAATACTTTTGTAAGGTCCTTAAATTAAAATGATACTTTTCTAAATCACCCTTTCCAATCTCACCTGACTTAATTCTAGCTTCTGATTCCAAACTAATACGAATGATTTGTTTTAAGACATCTTCCCCGAGCATAGGGTAAAGTTTTTTTAAAATAAAAAACATTTCGTCAGGGGAATAAGGATCTACATATACAACTGCAAAATGTTTGGTGATATCAAAAGGAAGGGGTTTTCTTCCTTCAAATCCTTCACTTGGGTTTTGGGTTCCGATAAACCAGAATCCAGTTTTTCCGCCCACTCTTTCCCCACTCCCTTCCAAAAGATCTAAGTAATTGGATTCATAAACAGAAGAAAATCGTTTGATGATGTTTGGTGCACAGAGATTCATCTCATCGGCCACAAAACTCAGTCCTTCTGACAAAGCGTTGGTAAGAGGCCCATTCGACCAGGTAAATCCTTTCCCATCCAAAAGGATGCGGTAAGAACCAATTAGGTCTTCTGGCAATGTGTCCTCATTAAAACTAAACCTTAGTGTGGGTTGTTTGCGAAGTGAATTGATATAATAGATAAGCGCGTTTTTTCCAACACCCGCATCTCCCACGAGAAGGACAGGAATCCCTTCGAGCATGGGGTATAGAATTTTTTGTAAGGTTTGTTTGACCGAGTCAGTTTCGACAAGGCTAGAAGGGAAAACGGGAAACTTACTCGTGTGCGGGAGGACCGGCACTTTCACATCAGCGATGGTAACAAATTCCATATCCTTCAGATTTCTATCCATTTCCTAGGTGTAAACCAAATTCTATTGACCGGTACCTCCGCCAAAAACCATGATGATTTCATGGATTTCGCAAATAGAATGTATGGGATTGATTCCTCCCCCATCCGCAAGGCCTTTGAGCTCGCACGGACTATCCAAAACCCGATCAATCTGAGTATCGGGCAACCACATTTCCCTTGCCCACCTAACATCATTGAGGCTTTAACGAAAGCGGCCCGTGATGGGAAAACCTCTTATACCTTAACTGGTGGGATTCCTGAATTAAAATCAGCAATGGCTGAAAAATACAGAACCCAAAATCAAATTTCTTATGCACATGAAGACCGAATCCTTGTCACTTCAGGAATTTCCTCTGCTCTATTTTTACTCTTCAATGCACTGGTGAACGAAGGAGACGAATGTTTGGTGGTCTCTCCTTACTTTTTAATGTATCCGGCAATGTTAAAGTTCTATGGTGGCAAAGTAGTTCCCTTAGAAGAAAGTTTCAAACCAGAATATTTAGAATCGTTAAAATCTAGAAAATTCAAACTCATCATTTTTTCCAATCCTTCTAATCCTACAGGAAAAGTTCTTTCCAAAGAACAACTAAAGGCCCTTGCAAACTTAGCGGAAAACACGGGAGCCTATCTTATCAGTGATGAAATTTACGAACTTTTTGATTATGATAAACAGTTTTTTTCGATTGGTTCGGAATATGAAAAAACCATCACTCTCACTGGATTTTCTAAAACCTACAATATGACTGGTCTTAGGCTTGCCACCATCCTTGCCGAAGACAAGGTGATTAAGGCTCTCACCACCTTACAACAGTATACGGTTGTTTGTGCCCCTTCCATCACCCAATGGGCCGGAATCGAAGCACTCAAAACAGATATGAGTGCTTATATCCAAGACTATAAAGAAAAACGTGACTTTGTTTATGAATCGTTAAAAGACTACTACCCCATCCAAAAATCTGGTGGAGCCTTTTATACCTTTTTCCAAGTTCCTGTCACCGACGAAGAATTCATCCAGAGAGCCGTTAAAAAAGATCTGATCTTAGTTCCTGGATTTATCTTTTGTGATCAAAAGAATTTTGTGCGACTTTCCTTTGCCACCGAATGGGATACTTTGAAACGAGGGATGATAGCATTACAGGAACTTTCTAAGGAAAGTTAAATTCTTTTTAGTCAGATTAGATAAGGAAAACTTAGGATTTTATGGACGAATCGATTTGGTTATTTCTTTGGACCCTCTCGACTTATGGAATCCTATTTTTTTTTGGAGCAAGCCTTGCTAGTTTTTATACAACTCTTGGGGAAAGAATCCTTCTCTACTGCTATGGCCAAAAGAGAAAGGAGTTTAAAGGAATCCTTCGCTGGAAGGTAATCTTTTCTAAACCGAGCCACTGCCCGTCTTGCGGGCATTTGGTGAAAAAAAACCACCTGATACCCATTATTGGTTGGTTTTTGACAAATGGGAAATGTGACTCTTGTGTAACTGATCTACCCAAACTCTACCCACTCACGGAATTTCTATTTGGTCTCGCTGCTATCTTTGTATTTTTTGTTTCTGAAGATATAGCGGGGACCATATTTCTTCTTTTTTTATTTGGACATCTACTCATCTCTATGATGACAGATGTGGCAAAATTTTCCCTCGATTATGAAAACCTTCCCTTTCTCATCGGATTTGGGTTCCTATCCAACTACTTTTTGTTTGGTGAAGCTGGCAACATTGAATCACTTTGGGTCTTTTTAGGATTTTTAGTTTTTTATCTTTTGATTTATCTTTTGTTCCGTGGTGGCACGGGTCTTGGGGATGTTCTCTTTTCACCGATTTTTGCTGCTATTGCCGGAAATCCCTTTTGGATTTTGTATTTTAATTCTGCTTACTTACTTGCCGTCGGATTTAGTTTTCTTTTACGAAAAAAAGGGGAACCCTTAAAAGGAAAAAAAATTCCGATGGGTCTTTATTTTTCTCTCGGATTATTTTTTACTTATTTTGCAAGACTACTTGTCCATTACTACAACTTGGAGGGATTTCCAATCTATGGAACCATTGAATGAATTACCGCATATGAGAAAACTCTACACTCGCTCTGTTCTTTCGGAAGAAACTGCCGGTTCTGATCCTCTGAAGTTATTTAGTCTTTGGTTTTCTGAAGCAAAAGAAGAAGGAGAACCAGAACCAAACGCGATGAGCCTTGCAACAGTAGACAAAACGGGCCAACCATCAGTACGCATCGTTTTACTCAAAGGTCTGATTCGTGACGAGTTTCAGTTTTTTACCAATTATGATTCGGACAAAGGGAGAGATATTGCAGAAAATCACCTTGTAGCTCTGGGTTTCTTTTGGCCCAAACTCGAAAGGCAAATTCGTATCGAAGGAAGGGCAAAACGCATATCCAAAGAAGAATCGGAAAGTTATTTTGCAATCAGGCCAAGAGAATCCCAAATTGGAGCCTTAACATCAAACCAAAGTTCGGTGGTTCCCTCTAGAGAATTTTTAGAAGAGAAATTTGCCTCTCTCACCAAAGAGTGGGAAGGAAAAGAAATTCCAAAACCAGAAAATTGGGGTGGGTATTCTGTTTTCCCTACCAAAATCGAATTTTGGCAAGGAAGGGTGGGAAGGTTACATGATCGGATTTCTTTTGAAAGATTCGAATCGGGTTGGAAACGAAGCCGTTTATCTCCGTAAGTCCCTTAGATTGAAAAGAAATATTCTATCAATTTCGCAAACCACAGATCCGCTAAAAAAGTTTTTCTTTTTAGCGGACATACGGTTCGTTTGATTCTATCGATCGATCGCGATCAACCGTGTAGGTTGAGTAAATGACCTAACTTTGTTTTTTTCGTCTGTAAGTAACGAGTATTTTCTTCCACGGGATCAATCTCAATGGGAACTCGTTCTGTTACATGTAAATTGTAACCTTCGAGACCCACAATCTTACGAGGGTTATTCGTGATGAGCTTCATTTGTTTCACCCCAATATCCCGTAAAATCTGAGCCCCGATTCCGTATTCTCTTAGGTCAGGAGCAAATCCCAATTTTTCATTGGCTTCGACTGTATCGAGTCCACCCTCTTGCAAAGAATAAGCTTTCAGTTTGTTGATGATTCCAATCCCGCGCCCTTCTTGGCGCATATAAAGAAGAACCCCTGTTCCTTCTTTTTCAATCATACGCAGAGCATTGTGGAGTTGGGGACCACAATCACAACGCTGCGAAGAAAAAATATCTCCTGTCAAACATTCACTATGAACTCGAACAAGCACTGGTTTTTCAGGATCGATCTCACCTTTCACAAGAGCCATATGAATTTTATCATCAATTTGGGTGGAATAAGCTTTGATTTTAAAATCACCAAACTCAGTTGGTAAATTTGCTTCCACTTCCAAATGAATTAATTTCTCTTTATGCCTTCTGTAACGAATTAAGTCTTCAATGGTGTAAATATTAAGTCCGTGGGTTTTTGCAAATTTTTCCAAATCTGGAATTCTTGCCATCGATCCATCGTCATTCATGATTTCACAAATGACACCACTCGGGTAAAGACCCGCTAACTTTGCCAAGTCGACTGCGGCTTCCGTATGGCCAGCCCTTCGTAAAACTCCACCCGTAACAGCTTGCAACGGAAACATATGGCCGGGACGCATCAAATCTTCCGATTTGGTCTTTGGATCGAGGAGCGCTTCCACCGTTTTAGCTCTGTCTGGTGCCGAAATTCCCGTAGTCGTTCCGTGTTTAGCATCCACAGAAACGGTAAAGGCTGTTCCGTGTTTATCTCCCAAGGAAAGATCATCCACCATCTTTCCGAGACCAAGTGTTTGTAACCTTTCCCTTTCCATCGGGACACAAATGAGTCCGCGACCGTGAGTTGCCATAAAGTTAATTTTGTCTTTGTCTGCAAATTGGGAAGCACAGACCAAATCTCCTTCGTTTTCTCTGTCTTCAGAGTCGACAAGAATGATCATTTTGCCTTGGCGGATTTCTTCGATTGCTTCTTCGATCGGACGTATCATTGGGGAAGGCCTCTATATACTAAAACTCTGAAAGCCGTTCCGAATTAAAGAAGATTCCCAAAGAAAGTCATTGATTTTTCCCCTTTCTTTTGTCTAAATATTCCGGATCGGAGGTCATGTGGAACTGAAACTAAACGCAACGGGAAAGATCAAAACCATTGAAATTGCAGGAAAATTCGATATCGAATCCACAGAGGAATTTGAGTCAATCTTTGCAAAACTCATTGAACCAAACCCAAGTATCGTTTCCATCGAAATGAGCCGCCTCGACTATATTGATTCTTCTGGAATTGGGTCTCTTATCAAAAGCCTCAATTCACTCAAAAACAAAAAAGGCAAACTCATCCTTGTTGGTATGAAGCCAATGATTTTAAACGTATTCAAATTAGCAAAATTAGATATGTTTTTTGAAATTATGAATGAAATGGATTTTCGTACCAAATATATTTCCGATGACGATACCGATTCCGAAATTGACGATCTTCTAAAACGGAACTAAGACCCAGACCTCTGTTCCAAATAGTTTTCAATGTACTTGGCAAGTACATCCACTTCGACATTTAGCCTCTGGTCTTTTTTCCAAGTATTTGCATTGGTTTTTTCCATTGTCTCTGGAATCAGGATGAGTTGGATATTTCCATCTTTAACATCAACCACAGTTAAGCTGATCCCATCCAATGTCACCGACCCTTTTTTTACAAAATAACGTTGTAACTCTTTTGGAATCTCCACCCAAAACTCTTCCACTTCCGTCTCGATTTTTTTTCGACTGATTACTTTTGCCATTCCGTCCACATGGCCCTGAACCATATGTCCCCCGAAACGTTGTCCAAGTGCCATCGCTCGTTCTAAATTTACAGTAGAACCTTCCCCTAACCTAGACAAGTTGGTAAGTTCAAGTGATTTAAACGAAGCATAAAATTTGAATAAATTGCCTAGGTCGCTAAATTCAGTGACCGTCATACAAGCACCATTGATGGCAATCGAATCTCCTATTTTTAAATCCGGATTTTCCCATTCTGTTTCAATTGTGAATTGGATTCCCGAATCAATTGGTTCGATCGTGATGACTTTTCCGAGGGTTTCGACAAGACCAGTAAACATACGCTAAATACTCCTCCCGAGTTTCCTGATAAAAATACGGTTTGTTCCGACTAGATATTCAGAAACCAATGGTTCATTATGATATAAAAAAGGAATTCCATTCGGAATGGATTTATTCTCATTTCGAATTTCTAAAATTCGATCCGCTTCAGTAAGTTCATTTTGAAGGAACCTAGGAAAAAAACTTCCTGCTTCACATAACAAAGTATTAATGCCAAGGTCTCCGAGAATTTCTAAAAACTTATCACCTTCATCTGAATAAATAAATACAGCTTCATAAGGGGAAAGGATTTTGATTTGATCCTCTAGTTCATTTGAGATAGGTTTTGAATCATCATCAATTAGAATAAAAAAAATACATTTTTTGATTCCAAACTTTTCAGTTAATTCCCTTTGTTTTGCAAAAAAAGCATCAGTTGGGAGATGGTTTAGATCCAAAAAAAAGATACGAAATGGTTGGTAAACCTCTTCTTCTAGGCGATGCAATTTTTCAGATTCTTTTGTGTAAAGTAATACAGAAGAGATGAGTCCAGCACCCGCTTCAAAAAAAGGTTCTAATTCCGTAACTCTTTTTGCAGGTTTTTGTGACTGAACCATCTCATCCGTAATTCGAAAATGGAGAGAAGGCGAATCGATAAAGACCGTTCCAGGTCCAACAGCAATCGCATCCATTTTAGCTCGAAAGATTTGCAAATATAGATCCATCTCTTCTGAGCTCACCCGTTCCTTCTCTTTTTCTTTCGAAGCATAATTTCCTTCGATCGATGTGGCTGCTTTGATCCAGACCCAAGGGCGCCCCGTTTGGATTCTATGCAAGAAACCTTGTAAAAAAGGAAGGGAAACCTTTGCAAGCATGGGATCTAAGGCTACAGAAATTCCAGACTCAGAGTATTTTTCCCAATCCCCAGAAGTCACTAAGGGGTTAGGATCCTTCCATCCTAGTTTGATTTCTTTTGGTTTTTTTTCGATCACCAAATCACGGCAAGGTGGTGTTTTTCCAAAATGTGTACAAGGTTCTAAACTGACAGAAAGAATTTGGTTTTCATTGACACTCGTATAACGAGAATAAAGTTCCCTCTCCGCATGATTGCCACCAAATTTTTGGGTATGGGCACTGGCAAGAATAGAGCCAGTTTCATCCGTTAATACAGCCGAAACGGGAGGGTTGGCACCGGTTTTTCCCATTGCCAAAAACCCAAGTAGCGAATGCAGAGAATAAGTTTCCTTTCTTTTCTCTGCATTCATAATACTTTTGTTATGCGAATCGTTTTTTCCTGAGTTGGTCGTAAATCTCAGAAATAGGCGCTGCAATATAGATGGAAGAATATGTTCCTACAATTACACCAAAAAGAAGAACAAAGGCAAAATCATACAATTCCACTGCCCCACCTACGATGATTGCCACAACAGAAATCATTGTTGTAAAGGAAGTATTGATGGTTCTACCCAAGGTTTGAGTGATGGAAACATTAATGATATTAGAAAGAGCTAAATTGTCTTTTCCATGTGCATTTTCTCTAATTCGATCAAACACCACAATTTTATCGTTAATGGAATAACCAAGGAGAGTGAGAAGTGCGGCAATGATCGGAACACTTGGTTTGATTTGTAAAAAACCAATAAGGGCCAAAGTCATGAGAATATCATGAACCAGAGCAATGGAAGAAGCCAATGCAAACTTAAACTGTGAACGAATACTCAAATACAAAAGAATGATAGCAAGTGTTGTGAGAAGAAGTGTGATTCCCACTTCCGTCAACTCACCACCTACCACTGCTCCCACTTGGTCAGCCGAAAGAACTTTTTCTTTAGGAAGTTTGTATTCGTATCTTAGGAGTTGGACAAAACGATCAATCGCAGAAGTAGAAGACTCCCTGTTCGCCTCTGGAATTTCTTTGTACAAAGTTTCTATGGTATCTAGTGATCCAAGTCCGATATCTAACTGATATATGTTCTTTTCTTTCTCTAGAAGGATCACAACAGCTTCGATATTTTTCGATTGAAAATATCCTTCTAAGTCAGCACGAGTTTTATCAGCAGGAAGTTCCACAACAGTGCGGAGCCCACCATTAAAATCAAGTGAGTGAGCAAATCCACCGTATTTACCAAAGGTGATGGCAAACCCGAGAACTATTGCTAAAAAGGAAAAACTAAGAGTAAAATATTTATACTTTGTGAAATTAATATTACGCATTTTTTGTCTCCTTTTTTCCAAAGAAGAAAGGTCTTAAATTTAAATGATGAACACCCATTCTGTTTACGGTAAGTTCCATAAATAATCTGGAGAGGAAAAGAGAAGTAAAGAGAGTTGTGACAATCCCCCAACAAAGAGTGATCGCAAAACCTTTGATAGGTCCATTTCCAAGTCGAATCATTAAAATCCCCGCTATGAGTGTAGTAACGTTTGCATCCATAATGGTCCAAAATGCATTTTCAAAACCACGTGTGACCGCAATCGAAAGCGCTCTACCTTCCTCAATCTCTTCTCTGATCCTTTCATAAATGATCACGTTCGCATCGACCGCCATACCAGCAGTCAAAATGATCCCTGCGATCCCTGGAAGTGTTAATGTAAAATCCATAAGAGTTAAAAGTGCGGCTAAAATGACGAGGTTGATAAGAAGGGAAATATCAGCAATAAATCCACCTAACCTGTAATAGAAGATCATATAAATCATTACCAGGAAAAACCCAATTGCTACCGCCTTCACACCCACTTCGATTGATTCAATTCCCAGAGTTGGTCCAATGAATCGCATCTCCAAAACAGAAAGTGGAATGGGAAGTGCTCCTTCTGAAATTACGTTTGCCAATCGAATGGCTTCTTGTTCAGAAAAACTTCCCGAAATTTCTGCCCTACCACCTGCAATTGGATCGTTGATCACTGGATTAGAGATTACTTTATCTCCCCAAACAATTGCTAGGTTTCGGCCACGGTTTTGCGAAGTAAGATCAAAAAACTTTTCGGCTCCGTTAGGAGTGAGTGTAAAACTAACCATCCAACCATAAGAATTGGAGTTATAGGACGGTTGGGCATTGGTCATATCATTGCCGGATAAAGCAATTTTACGTTCCAAAACCACAAAACTACGAGGAAGAAGTGCAGACTTTGCCGCATTTCCGCGAGCCCACATAGCATAAACTTTAAAGTCTTTTGGAATGTTGTATTTCTTTTCCAAACCTTCCAAGAACTCATCTTGGGCCTTTTTCCCTGCTTTATTTTTTACAAGTTCTTGGAATAAGAAAATATCAGTATTTTCTCTTTTTCCTAAATCCATCATACGACGTTCGTTGTCCGCAATTTGGCTTTTATAAAGGAAAGGTGTTGGCTCTTCCAAACGATATTCAACTGTTTCGGTATTTTGTAAAATTTCTAAAATAGCGGCTGAGTTAGCAACACCGGGAAGCGAAACTTCGATCGCATCTTGTTCTTTTTGGATACGAACTTGAGGTTCTGTTAGGTTTTGAGTCGTGAGACGATTGTCGATAATCATCTTCGCTTTTTCTAATTCCACAATTTTACGCATAGGAGAAAGATCAAAACTAGATTCAATTTCCGTGAGTCTTGATTTTGCTTTTTCTTTTTCTTCTGGTTTAGTTGCTGGGTTACTGAGTGTTAGGTTCAGTTCCGCTAATTCTTTTGCGTAGAGGTCTTTCAGCTTAGAAGTATAATCATCAAAGTCACCTTTAAGGACTACTCGCATTCCCCCTTGCAAATCAAGACCTAACTTAATGGATAAAGATTTTCCACCGCGAATCGTTTCTTCAATCCAAGTAGGTTCTAATTTGTTTTTGGATTCACTGACCAAAGATTGATTTTCTTGGGAGATTTGATTGATCTTTGCAGAAGTAATGAATCGTCCTTTGACTATGTAAAAAGGATTCTCTTTGGGAGGAAGGGTTCCTTGTGGTTCAATGGTCCATCCAGAAGTTTTGCCATAATCTTTAGCCCAACGTTCAAAAAGAGCATTTACCAAAACTTTTTGATCAGCTTCTGGTAAATTATATACGTCTTCTTTCACAACGATCTTTAAAGTGCGATCGGCAAAGTTCGGATACAATATTGTAAAAGAAACCGCCAGAATCAAAAAAGGAAGAATCAATAGTCGATACGATTGCAAGTTAGTTTGCTCCTAAAATTATTATCTTCTATAAGAACGACTGCTAGATCCCGGGCGAGCGGATCTAAGTCTGTAAAAAGCAAATAGTATGATAATCCCAAGGATCATCATTGCTTTTTTATATTTAGCAAAAAAATCAGAGAAACTAAACAGAGATTTTCCCGTTTCTTTGTTGGAAGAGAGGTTTGTTTCCACACTTCCAGTTTCTGTTTTTCCCATTTTTAAATCCGAAGCAAAACCCGGAAGTCCCGTTGGTTCCACAGATACAGTAGAATCCATCCACAGACCATTACTCGCTACTTCCTCTTCTTCCACAACCGCTACTTGTTTGTCTAAACCAGGAAGGGATTTGTCTGTTACAGGAACAGTTGTATTCTGATTGGGATTTGAAACTAGGTTTGTGTTTTGAGGAAGAGTCTCCCCTGTGAGTTGGTTTTGTTTGGATTTCTTTTTCGATTTCTTCTTTTTACCTGTAGTGGTTCCAGTTGTAGTCACAATGTTTGTTTGTTTTTTTGTTGTGATTACATTTGTTTCTTCTTTGGGTTTGGTGGTTGTCGATTTAGGTTTATCATTTACCTTATCTAAAAAATCCAAACCCTCCTGTGCAAAGAGGGAAACAGAAAAACAAAGTGTTACGGTAACTAAGAAGAGTCTCTTCATCTTAGGCTTTCTTCTTCAGAATAGCGCTAGTTTCAAAAGTTATGTTCGTGTTCGCAGCAACACTCAAAACAACGGTTTCGTTATTGTCTTTGAACTCAACAATCTTTCCGTGAAGGCCGCTACTTGTGACAACACTATCCCCTTTTTGGAGGTTAGTGATCATTTCTTTACGTTTTTTCTCTTCTTTTTTATTCGGAAGAATCACAAGAAAGTACATAGCAACTAACATGATCGGAATGATGATGAGAGATTGTAGAGACGACTTTGCACCCTCTTCTTGGGCAAGGATTAGAATTTCTGGTGTTAAAAAGTTAAAATTGAGCATAGCTATTTATCCAATGTTTATAGGCCTTATCTTAAATTCAATGTTTCATGAACGAATCGGAGAACTTTTTTCTCGAGGAGAGCTGCTTTTGCTGTTTCGTACCCTGTTCTTATATCGTTTGTGGCACCTAGCAAAAACATAGCCACCCCAGCATTGAGAGCCACCATTGCCGTTCCCCCCGTAGGTTCTTTTGGGTCAAGAACTGCACGAAATAGGCTTTCTGCCCCTTCTTTAGAAGAAGAGAAAACGGTGTTTCTGTCCAATTCTTTGGAATTTAGGCCAAGTTCTCCAGGTGTAAAGGTAAATTCGTTGGTTTCCTTTCCGTCAAAATATGCATAATCGGTTTCTTCAAAGATAGAAAATTCATCCAATCCGTCTCGTGAATGGCAGACAATCGCACGTTTAGAGCCAAGTCTTCCCAAAATCTCCGCCATCGGTAAACAGAGAGATTTATCATAAACACCGACCATTTGGTGGGTAGGCGAAAAAGGATTGGAGAGAGGCCCAATTAAATTAAAAAATGTGCGAAAACCTAAGGCAGTACGAACCGGGCCTGCATATTTCATCGCTGGGTGCCAAGCGGGAGCAAACAAAAATACAAACCCTGTGCGTAGGAATTCAGATTCCGAATCTGCAGTGGACTGGTCTAGTTTGTAACCAAGTCCCGATAGAATATCAGAACTTCCAGAAAGAGAGGAAACCGAACGATTTCCGTGTTTGGCGACTTTGAACCCAAGGCTTGCCAGAGTGAGAGCCGACAGAGTCGAAACATTCAAAGTTCCTTTTCCATCTCCCCCTGTCCCACAAGTGTCTAAAAAATCAAAATCAAAATGTTTGGAAGGTTTGATGGCATGACTACGCATCGCACGAACAAATCCGTATAATTCATCCGTCGTTTCGCCCTTCATTTTCATGGCGGTGAGAAAAGAAGCAAGGACAGGTTCAGGGACTTTTCCATCCATCACCTCACTTAAAAAAAGTTCGGCATGGTCATCCACTAGATGGTGTCCAGAAACAACTTGCCCAAGTATTTCTTTAATTGTTGGCGCGGTCATAAAAAATCCTTTTGAGGTTATAAAAACTTAACAACTGATAATTGGTCACAATATAACGAAGCCCAGAAATAACAGTAATGAACGTTGTAAATAACATTCCAAAATAAGGAACAAACGATGCAATGGAATCAAAAAAGTCTGTAAAACTTAAAGACTCTGTGGTTTTGGCCAAAGTATAAAACTCATAGGCATGTTGTGATGCTACTTCAAAGGTAGAATAACCAGAAAGTTTTCCCATTGCATAGGTTTCGTTGATCATAGCTCTTCTTTTCCCAGAGATGAGCATAAACACGACAAGGATCATTAAAATAGCACCCATTTGGAAGGCAGTTTTTACTTTCCCCATCATAGTAGTGCGAAGGCTCTTTCCGGAACGCACAGCAATATAACGTAAAAAAGTTATGAGCATATCGCGTCCAATGATGAGAACCACCATCCAAACTTCAATAGGTTCGTGGATGAATAAAAAAGTAACAAAACATCCAATCACTAAAAATTTATCAGCGAGTGGATCGAGAAACTTTCCAAATTCCGTTTGTTGGTTCCACTTACGTGCTAAGTATCCGTCCACAAGATCCGTGAGAGAGGCAAGAGCAAAGAGAACAAATGCGAAAATTTGGTATTCCCATTCCTTCTGGAATAAAGCAAAGATAAAAAAAGGAAGTGCAAGAACCCGAAGGACAGTCAGTAAATTCGGGATATTGGCAATGGTTTTCCAATCTTCCACTAAACCACCCAAGTCCCCGACATATCTAATTCATAAAAAGAATCCACTCTTACCTGACCAAACTGACCAAGCCTTAGACCATCCTCTTCCACATAAACCACTTCATCAATCTCTGGAGCATCTTGAAAACGGCGGACAATGGCCCCCTTTTCCAATACTTCATCTACTACTGCGGGATAAAGTTTTCCAATTCGATTTTGGTGGATGGACTTCAAAGTTCCAAGATAGGCATCTCGCACAAGATTCACACGGCGAGCAATCTCTTTGTCTTTGAGTTGGCCATCCATTGTAGCACCTTTGGTTCCGTCTTGCGGAGAATAGGGAAATAAATTTACCTTTTCAGGTTTTACATCTTCTACAAACCGAATGATCTCTTCCACGTCTTCCATCGTTTCGCCAGGAAAACCCAAAATAAAGGAAGTACGAATTTCCAAATCTGGACGGATGTCCCTTGCTTTTTGGAATAAAGATTTGAAATAAGAATATTCACCGGTTCGGTTCATCGATTTCAAAACCGATTTGGAAACATGTTGTAAGGGGCTTTCCAAATACGGGGCAATTTTCGGAATTTCTCCGTAGAGATCTAGTAACTTTTCTGTTTTTTTATCTGGATAAAGGTAGAGGAGGCGAAGAAGTTCCACACCATCTACATCCGCTACTGAACGAACTAAATCCAATAGTTTTTCCGTATCCTTTCCATAGAACACAGTATCTTGAGAAACAAGACAAATTTCTTTAGAACCAGCTTTGACAGCCAGTTTCGTTTGTGATAATACATCGGAGATATCTGTATCGCGGTATTTACCACGTAAATTAGGAATGATACAAAAGTTACATCCGCGGTTGCAACCATCAGAAATTTTTACGTAGGAGTATGGTTTGGAATAGTTTTCAATTCCCTTACTTGTAGTGAGTCTTTCTAGAAGGTCTTCATTGAATTCGGAAAGATCTTTGAATTCCAAAGGAAAACTTTTTCTTAAAATCTCCCCTGCTTTATCATACTTTCCCGTTCCAAAATGTAGATCCACTTCAGGAAGATCGTCGGAAATTTCTTTTCCAGCACGTTCTGCAAAACAACCAACCACCACTAACTTTTGTTTGTTTTTCTTTTTAATATCAATGGAATCCAAAATGGTTTGAATGGTTTCCTTGGTGGCATCTTGAATAAAAGTACATGTATTGACTAAATGAAAGTCGCTGGCTTCAGGACCTGCCGCTGGAAGTAAACCTTCCTTTAGAAGCGACTGGTGCATGGCCATCGAATCTACGGTGTTTTTCGGGCAACCGAGAGTCGTAATATAAAACGACTTCGGCGTCTCTTCCGTTTTTTCTTTTAATTTCGGCATTACTCGCCTAACTCTCCAATGATGGACTGAGTCGAATCATAAGGATTTGGTTTACGAATGAAGATTTTTTTGACGAGTTTTCCTGGTTTTCCAAGGACAGAACGCTCTTTTCCGTTTTGGACCATTTCCACGGCCCCACCATCACCCACTTTAATTTCAAGGCGATCACGGGCTTCTAAATGTTTGACTTCTCCTGCGGAAACAAGTCCCCTCTCCCCCATTTGACCATCTAACACAAACTCAACGTAGCTTGGTTTGGAGAAAAAGAGTGTGACCTGGATCGGAACATCGCCAACCGGAGATTTTACAGCAACACCTTCTCTCTCTTCTTTCAAAGTCACAAGAACTTTGGCGGATTTTTCAGTCACGGCTTGGGTCACCACTCGGATGTCACGACGAAGAGAAGCCAATTCCTCGATTCGATAAGAAAGGATGGTTTCCTCTCCTTCTGCAGTTTGAAAAAAATATACATTTTTTTCAGGAAAGATATTGAATCCAAGGTTTGCTTTTCCATTGGAAACACCTTTGATAAACATCTTACACTGTTGGTTATTGACGCTAAAACTCACACCACGGTCTTCTGTTAAAATAAAAGGAACACTTGCGTTTTCTGGAACACTTTGGGAAACAAAATTAATTCCAGAAGGAATGTCGGAGCTTGCTACTGTTTCAACGGTCGAACCAACTTCAGCGGTTTCTTCATCCATCGATCCAGAGTTAGAATCTTCAAAACTAATATAGATAATATAAGCTGAGATCACAAAAAGAAAAATAGAAATAAGGCTTATGATTTTATTTCTATCTAAACTAAACGGAGTGGTTGTTGGTCGAGTTAGTTCCTCTAAAGGAGCCTGGGATTCTTCAATCTGTTCTCCACGATAGAGATTGAGAAGCATTGCTGTATCTAGTTTCAAATAACTTGCATAGTTCTTTAAGAAACCGAGGGCAAATGTCTCGGCAGGAAATTGAGAATAATCTTCAGTTTCCAAAGCAATGATGTACTTTGCTGCGATATTTGTTTCCTTCGCAACATCTTTCACGGAAAGTTTTTTATCTTCTCTGGCTTCTCGAATGATTTGACCGACTCGTTTTGTGTTCAAAATGATATCCTCTTTGCTTAGTTCTCGGAGACAAGAGGGTTGTTAACAATCTTCGCGTTACCGCTCATGTGAAAATTGAAAACTCCGTCTTGGATTTCTTCAGAAAAATTAATATTAGAAAATGAGATGGTGGTGACTTTTCCGCGACCATCGGTAGCCACTGCTTTTTTGATTAAGTAGGATTCAGAATCCACAAAGAGTTTCATCTTTTCGAATCCACCAATCTTTTCTCTTTGGTCAAGGTCTAACACAAAGTATTTGGTCGTGTCCCCCATCGAACGCGGTTGTTCAATGGTATCAAATTTATAATGGTATTTACGAAAGAGGCGGTTGAGTCCATCAGGACTGTTTGTTGTAAAGATAGGGCCAGAAGTATTTTTACGATCGAGGGTTAAATCCTGTTTTCCAACAGCACCTAACCTTTTGATAAAGATATGAAGTGTTTTTCCATCGGATACAATTTCGTCCCCTTCTGGTTCAGCAAAATTATATCTGATTTTTCCGGGACGTTTGTAGAAACATTTCCCGCGCATTTGTTTTTCCTTTTTGTTGTCTTCTGTTTTGATGAGAAAATCAGCCGAATAGGAATTAATATCACTAAAGTTCTTCTTTATCTTTTTCACCACTTCTGAGGGTGAGTGCCAATTGTGAGCCGGACTTGTTTGGGCACCAAGAGAAACACCCAAAACAAGTAACAAAGATCCGATCCATACTTTCATAGATTCCCAGTTTTTCAGACAAACTTCTCTTGTCGATGATTTACGCTGAACGCAGGATTTCCCGGGGTTTGGCCCCCACTTGAGGCGAAACATATCCCCTCATTTCCATGAGCTCCATAAGTCTTGCCGCTTTGTTGTAACCGATTCTCATCCTTCTTTGTAAATAACTAGCACTCGCCTTTTTTTCGGTCACAACGATATTCCATGCCTCATCAAAAAGTTCTTCATCTTCGTCAGAAGCCATCTCGATACTCGTTTCATCGTCCCAGTTCATTTCGACATACGCAGGAGCACCCTGTTTTTTTGCCTCTTCCACGATGGACTCAATTTCTTTCTCTTCGATAAAAGGAGCTTGGATCCTTTGGAGATCACTGGAAGTGGGAGACCGGTATAAAAAGTCCCCTTTTCCGAGGAGGGTCTCGGCACCACTGGTATCCAGAATGGTTCTAGAGTCTGTTTTTTGGGCCACTTGGAAGGCAACGCGTGCCGGACAGTTGGCTTTGATGACTCCGGTGATCACATCCACAGAAGGCCTTTGGGTTGCCATCACCAAATGGATTCCTACGGCTCTTGCCTTTTGGGAAATACGCTGGATCTGTTCTTCCAAATCCTTTCCCGAAACCATCATAAGATCTGCAAGCTCATCAATAAAGATCACAATGTACGGAAGTTTTTGAAAACCCTTGGCATGAGCATATTCATCTACCTTTTCATTGAAACTTTTGAAATCCCTACTTTTCAATTGAGAGATCATTTGGTAACGACTCTCCATTTCTTGGATGGCCCAAGAAAGTGCCTTCGTTGCCTTTTTAGGATCTGTAATCACTGGCATAAGTAGGTGTGGGATTCCTTCATAAAGAGTCATCTCCACCATCTTTGGATCGATCATAATGAAACGCACTTCTTCGGGTGAGCGAGTGCAAATCAAACTTGTGATCATCGCATTGATACTCACCGACTTACCAGAACCCGTGGTTCCCGCAACAAGTAAGTGAGGGAGTTTGGCGATATCAATCATCACAAGTTTACCCGAAATATCTTTCCCGATACAGATGGATAAGTCTTTGGCCTTTTGTTGGAGGATGGTATCTTTTAAAATCTCGGACAAAAATACGTCTTCCCTAATTCGATTCGGAACTTCGATTCCAATCGACGCCTTACCAGGGATAGGTGCCACAATCCGAATATTTTTTACCTCTAAATAGGCCCTGATTTCATCAGAAAGCGAAACAATCCGATTCAGTTTGATTCCATTTGGGATAGTGATTTCATAACGAGTGATGATGGGTCCTCTTTCTTTGGTAATCACTTTGGATTCAATTCCGAAATGCCCTGTGGATTCTTCAATTTTACGAGAGATCAGATCCAGTTCACTATCGTTCTTTAAAATATTGGCCACAGGAACTTGGTGGGAGACAAGAAGTCGTGGAGAGATATAATACTTTCCTTTTTTTAGTTTTGGTTTCGGAACCATAGAACCAAACATCAGTTCCTGTTGTTCTTCCTTAGGAGCCAGTTTTTTCTTTCCGAAATTCCCAGAACTTAAGTTAGATTTTATGAGAGGTGAGTTTGTTTCTACCGCCAAAGTTTCAAGAGTCTCCTCTTCATACACTTCTATGTTCTCTCCGTCCTCTTCTTCGGAAGATTCTTCTTCACTCACATCCCAACCGGTTTCTTCCACTAAAGACAAACGAACCGATTCCGGAATGGCGACGGCTTCCGATGGGTTGTTATCTTCTCCCTTTTCATAAAGGGAAGAATTGGATTCGAGTTTTTCATTCTCAGATCCTATTTCCAAAGCAGGATCTTCTTCCAAATCATCATAGTCCTCATCATAAACAAAAGAAGAAGAAAGACTAGAGCTCTCAAGAATTTGGGTATCACGAGCAAAAGCAGGTTTTACAGGGTCTAATTTTGGAAGTTCTAGATTTTCTAATCCCAGACCCTCATCCAATTTTGGTTTCCATTTGGCCTCTGGAAATTGGAAAAGAATTTTAGATTCTCTTTTACTTTCAATCTCCTCCAATTCTTCTTGTGCTCGCCTGTTGTCCGTTAACTTTAATCTGGAAATCAAAATTTCATTTTTTTCAAATTCGGCAAGAGAATCTAATTTGGATTCTTGTTTTTGGAATCGAAATACTTTTCCCGCCTCATCAAAAAATCCTTCAAAATGAGAGGTGTTGCGATAACGAACGGATGGTGTTTTTTTTGAGGAAGGATTTTGATGAAAACGATTCTCTAATCCATCCTTACTTATAAACTTTTTTTCCGGAGAAAAATTGGGGTCAGAAAAAGAAGACGATCTCTCAAAACGAGAATGAGAGTTTCGATTTCCCTCCCTTTTTTCATCTGCCACAACATTCCAAAAATGATGGGCCAAATCCTCTTTTGATTCTTCTTCCGTTTGGACTGCAAACCATTGTTTGTTACGAATTTCCTCTGCTGATCCGCGTCTAGTGGAAACAACCGATTCTAAAAACTGAGGAAGTCTTAAATGAGGAAGGTCATTTCTACCACCTAACATTTTATAGATTCCATTGGAATATTTGTTAATGGCAGCAAAGGTAAAAGACCAAGCCCCGTCTTCTAACCAAATTACGGCAAAGTATAAGTATAAAAAGAAAACAACAAGGATACGTCCTGTCTCACCAAAAAGATAAGAAAAAACCCAAGAGAAAAATTGCCCAAGAATCCCACCACTATCTCCTACATGGCCTAGTGGAGTTTCCAAAAGATTCAAACTTACCGTTGTTGCAACAAGAAAGAGAGGGAAAAAAAGTGCCTTACTGAGTCGATCAAAATCAGGGTTACGGAGAGATAGAACCCCTAACATCAAAACAAATCCTGCGAGTAAAAAAGAGGACTTTCCTAAAATATAAAGTAATGTGAAGGCAATGTAATGACCAAGCCTTCCAAACCAATTGAAAAGCGATCCGTCCTCTCCTTCCTGAAACGAAAAGAGAGAAAGAAGTAAAAACACACCGGAAAATACTAATAGATACGGAAGGAAGTCTTTGCGCGGCAAAGTCCATCCCCATACGGATTTTTTAGGGTCCATACCGGAAATATCGGCCGGTTTTGAGACATAGGATGAAAAAAAATGGAAGCCGAAAGGCTTTCCTTAAACCAAAATTTTAACCCTTAAAATTCGTGAAATTAGCATCAAAATTGAAATTGGCATTGCGGATGGCAGCCATTACCTCTTGCAAATCGTCCTTTTTTTTACCAACCACCCGAACCGAATCCCCTTGGATGGAGGCCTGGACTTTTAGTTTTTGGTCTTTGATGAGAGTCGTGATTTGTTTGGTTTGTTCTTTGTCCAAACCGTTTTGGATTTTCACCTTTTGCCGGACCGTTTGGCCTGTGGCAGGTTCGATTTTGGAGTCAAAATCGAAAGCTTTCAAACTAATTCCCCGTTTGGCCATTTTGGTGGTGAGGACATCAATCACCTGTTTGAGTTTGATATCGTTTTCAGAAGTCAAAACCAAACTATCTTCTGTCAGTTTGATCTCTGAGTTGGATCCTTTAAAATCAAACCTTGTTTGGATTTCAGTCATGGCCTGAGCCACGGCATTTTGTAATTCCGGTCTTTCGATTTTGGATACAATGTCAAATGATGGATCTTGTGCCATACTTTACTCCTTACTAACTCTTATTTCTATTATCCTAATTTCTTTTTGGAAAGCTCCAAGGCAAATTCCAAAGCGGCTCCAAGACTTTCCGGTTTTTTACCACCACCTTGTGCCATATCGGGCCTTCCCCCGCCCTTACCATCTAACATCACCAAGGTTTCTTTTAATAGATCCCCACAATGAATTCCTCTTTCATTCAAAACCTTGTTACACATAAAAACAAGGGTACTGGCTTCCCCGTCCCTGGTTCCAAATAAACAGAGAACTTCTGGTTCTTTGGCTTTAAGACTATCTGCCAAATCTTTGAGTGATTTTGCATCTACAGCCTCAAACACTTCCGTTACCACCTTTCCCTTAGAAAGTGAATGTGCTTTTTTTAAGAGTCCATCCACAAGCTCTGGATTCATTTGAAAACTCATTTGTTCTTTTTTCTTTTTGGCTTTAAAAAGAGCGCTAGACTTTTCTTCTAGTTCAGTTTCTAAATCTTCCCGAAGTTTTCGTAAAATCAAAACGGCAGAATTTCCTTCTTTGGAAAAAAGATTCTGTAAATCTTCCGGTGCAGGAACCACCGTTGTAATTCCATACTCTTTTAAATCACCAAAGTTTTCTTTGGCCGATAAATTATGTGTTTCTACTTTTGCTGCCAGTGTTTGGAACTGGGACAAAAAGTATTCAATGACGGAATCCCCACAAATAGCTTCAACCCTTCGGTTTCCTGCCCCAGGGCTTCCTTCTTTGATGATAGCAAAGTATCCAATTTCTTTTGTGTTCGATACATGAGTCCCGCCACAAAATTCTTTGGATTTTTCCCCCATAGAAATCACGCGAACAGAACTTCCATATTTCTCATCAAACATGGATAAGGCACCAGATTGTTTCGCAGCTTCAATGTCCAAAACTTCTGTTTTTACAGGAATTTGATCATTCACCGCCTCATTCACATCTTTTTCGATAGAGATAATTTCTTCTTCCGAAAGTGCTTTTGGGTGTGAAAAATCAAATCGTAAATAATCAGAGGAAACAATGGAACCTTTTTGGGCCACGTGAGTCCCTAAAATGCGGCGAAGGGCTCCATTTAACAAATGTGTGCCGGAGTGATGGTTTGCTAATTTTTGGCGACGTGTGGTATCAATCTCTGCTTCAATGGTTTCTCCGACAGAAATTTTACCTTTCAAAATGATTCCGAGATGTAAAAAAGTTTCATTTTCCTTTTGAGTGTCTTGGACCTGAAACTGGAATCCTTCCTTTTTGAGATAGCCCCAGTCACCAATTTGGCCTCCACCTTCCGCATAAAACGGAGTTTTATCTAAAACCACAACGGCTTCCATACCTTGGTTAACCTCTTTCACAGACTTTCCATCCACAAAAAGATATAAAACTTTAGCCTTAGATTTTATTTCGGTGTATCCTAAAAATTCCGTTTTGAGTTCGGGACTAGCAGTAAGGCCTGTTAGGTATTGGACTTTTTTTCCTTTCCAACTAGCGCGCGATAGATCCCGATCTTTCTCAAGTTCCTCTTCAAAGCCTTTATCATCAAAGCCGAACCCGCGATCTTCCACAAGTTCCTTTGTCATTTCCCGAGGAAATCCGTAGGTGGAATACAAACGAAATCCTTCTTTCCCGGTAACAACAGTTTGATTGGTTGATTTCATATGGTTCAAAAGAGATTCCAACTCTTCCAACCCCACTTCCAAAGTATGAAGGAAAAGTTCTTCCTCTTTTTTTAAGACGGATTCGATGTCTTTTGCTTTATCTTTCAGTTCTGGATAACGTACTGAATATAAATCGCGAAGTGTCCCAACCAGTTTGTATAAAAACGGTTCGTGGATTCCCAATTTCCTCGCAAAAAGTGAGGCTCTACGAATGAGCCTGCGGATGACATAACCACGGCCCGTACGATCAGGATAAATTCCATCCCCTAACGAAAAAAATACGGAACGAGAATGATCGGTGATTACTCGGAAAGATTGTTTTGTGGATTCGTCGTAAGTTTTTCCAGATAACTCTTCGATTTTACGAATGATGGATTTTAGTTCATCTGTATCGTAAACAGAATCCACTTCTTGCAGTAACATAGCCACTCGTTCGAGGCCAGATCCAGTATCAATTCCTGTTTGTTTTAAAGGGAGGAGTTCTCCTGAAACCGTTTGATTGAATTGGTTAAACACCAAATTCCAATATTCTAAATAACGATCACAGTCACATCCGGGTTTACAACTAGGGTTATTGCCACAATTTGGACCCCCTTTTTCAGGGCCACGATCCAAATACAATTCCGAACATGGACCACAGGCCCCACTGTCTCCGGCTGGTCCCCAAAAATTATCTTTTTTCCCAAGCCTTACAATTCGTTCTTCTGGAATTCCGGCTTCCATCCAAATTTTTTTGGCTTCATCATCATCGAGGTAAATGGTGACCCAGATTTTCTCTTTGGGAATATGAAGATGGTTTAATGAAAAATCTAATGCGTATTCAATGGCTTCTTTTTTAAAATAATCTCCAAAGGAGAAATTACCGAGCATTTCAAAGAAGGTACAATGCCTTTCCGTTTTCCCAACCACTTCTAAATCGGTAGTGCGAACACATTTTTGAACCGAAGCGGCTCGGGTGTATGGCAACTCCACCGCTCCAGTAAACAAAGGTTTGAACTGAACCATCCCAGCAGTCGTGAATAAAAGTGTTGGATCCCCTTTTGGGATAAGGCTTGAGGAAGGCACAATGGTGTGGCCTTTCCCTTTGAAGTAACTAGTATACAACTCTGCAATTTCGCGGACGGTTTTCGACATCATACACTTACAGCGAAATCGGGTTTGCCTCCTAGGGCAAGGAAATTCGAAGTTAACTCTGCCTTAATTCCCGGTATTGGAGAAAAGAAAACAAGGCAAAACAGAGAAACATCCCACCGAGAATACCAAAGGTCAGTTGCGACCCAATGGTGTCCGCAAGGAGGGCGGAAAGAAAGCCAGAAACTGCTGGTGTGAACTGAAAACACACAGTATAGAGCGAAAGGATTCTTCCCCGAAGTCCGTCTTCCGCTCGTTTTTGTAAAATGGCCGGGAGGAGACTCGAAACAATTCCTCCCGTAACCCCAAAACAAAACAGAAAAAAAGAGGTGGCTTCTGGTTTTCCAAAAGGAACAAATCCTAAAAAGAAAATAGAAGAAAGAGTAAAAACAATGAGTAATACAAGTCCCTTTCTTTCTAGGTGGTGAAATAGGATGGTGAGAATCCCACCAAGAAACAGACCCGGCCCGAGAAATACTAAGACCTTGCCTCGTGCTAGTTCTCCAAGGCCCAGTTCATGTCTTACATATTTCGGTAGGATGACTTGGATGGGGCCAAGAGCTAACATACTGAGAATTGCCATATACATCACTTGCCGAGATACCGAATCTACTTTTAGAAATTCCAAAACGATTTGGAGGTTAGCTCTGAAGGAAGGTATCGTTTTAAAATTTAAGTTTTTGGAATTGGATTCTGGGTTCCATTTTTTGCCATCATATCTTAACAATGTAAAGGCGATCATGGAAAAAAAATGAAATAACGCCAAAATCAAAAATAAACTGGGGTAACTATTGCCTTCTCTGAACCAACCTACAGCGAGAGGACTCATCCCAAATGCAAAAATGAGCAGTAAGTTTCCCGCAATGGTATGAAAAACCAGCCGATGTGACTCCATCACTTCGCGTAAAATAGCCATCCGCCCGGGAAGTACTGTTGTCATTCCGATTCCATTCACAAAAGCTAAGGGCAAAAGTAAAAGTGGATGATCCAAAAAGTAGTGATTCAAGGCACCTAACGAAAAAGAGGAGATAAAAAGAAAAAATTGAAAACTAACGACTACCCATTTTTTGGAATAATGATCGAGTAAGTATCCTGTGTATAAAAAGAAAATAGGAAAGGGCAAAAAGAGGAAAAAGAAAACAATCCCTGAGAAACCTTTTACTGTATCTAAGGTTTGGCAAAAGATAACAATCGAATACAAAAAACAACTACTGGCAAAGGTACCGATGGCGAAGGCAAAATAAAATATAAGTTGGTTCAAGGTTACCTACCAAAAAAAAAGCCTCCCGGAAAAGGAGGCTCTCTGTATCGAAAAAAAGAGGATTTTCCGATTAACGTTTAGAGAACTGAGTTCCCCTACGAGCTTTGTGTAGACCGTATTTTTTACGTTCCACCATACGGCTATCACGAGTAAGAAACCCTTCTTTTTTCAAAGTAGGTTTGAGTGACTCATTAAAAGCGACAAGGGCACGAGCCACAGCATGACGAATCGCTCCCACTTGACCAATCACTCCACCGCCAGTTACATTGAGTGCGATGTCGTATTTGTCACGAGCTTCTAAAACTAGAAGAGGCTCAAGTGCTCGACGAACCAAGTGTTCACCGTTTTTAATGTAATCTTTCACATCTTTATGATTTACTGTGATTTTACCAGTTCCAGATGCGATTTTTGCACGTGCAACGGATGTTTTGCGTCGGCCTACTGCCCAAACTGCTTTTTGCGCCATATTATTTCAACTCCAGTTTTAGGGGCTTTTGAGCTCCCAAGTTGTGGTCATTACCAGCAAAAACGCGGCAATTTCTCAACATTTGATCACCTAACTTAGATTTAGGCAACATTCCTTTGACTGCTTCCATAATCACTCTTTCCGGATTCTCTTGGATGAGTTTGTGGAAAGCGATAGCAGTCATACCACCTGGGTAACGTGAGTGGTGGTAGTAAATTTTTTGTTCTCTTTTGCGACCTGTGACAGCCACTTTAGATGCATTAACGATAATGATATTATCACCACAATCCTGGTTAGGAGTGAAGGTAGATTTGTGTTTTCCGCGAAGTCGGGAAGCTACTTGACTTGCCAATCTTCCGAGAGTCTTATCAGTTGCGTCCACAACAAACCACTGTTTTTGTACGGCTTCTTTTGCAATAGAAGGGGTCTTGTGGGCTTTAGACAATAGTTCCATAAGTACGAGATTTTCCTCTTTTATGTCAGGATTTTCGGTTTTCACACTGGGTCAAACAAATTTATTGGATCAAAGCTTTGAAAGAATCCGAAATTATACGAACTCTGTTTGGAACGACCCCGCCACCTGAGGATGATTGTTATTTTTTAGCCCCAAACCGGCTTGTGACAACTGATTCTTTATCAGAAGGTACCCACTTCCTTCACCAGTGGTCCTCTCCAAAAATATTGGCAAGAAAACTTGTCGAAGTGAATGTCTCAGACATCACCTCTTCAGGCGGAAAGCCCAAAGAATGTTTCCTAAACCTGGGTTTATCTCCTCTTTCTCAGAAAAAAGAATGGGTTCGTAGTTTTTCCAAGGAATTACGAAAATCCTTAGACCAATATGGAATGAAACTAGCGGGAGGCGACACCTTTTCCGCATCGAAAACCCAATTGGCGCTCACCGTTGTGGGTATAGTGGATAAACCCTGGCTACGTTCTGGTGGCAAATTGGGAGATTACCTTTATCTCACGGGTACCTTGGGTCTAAGTCAATTGGGTTACCGAACCCTCAAAAAAAAATCCAAAAACAAAGTTTACAAAGAAGCAGTGGAGCGCCATCTTTCTCCTAAATCTCGTTATGCGATCCTAAGCAATCTAAAAGATTTCAAAATCCATGCATGTATGGACATTACCGATGGACTCATCCAAGACAGTGAAAGATTAGCTAAAGCCTCCCAAGGTAAAATAAAAATCCAAATTGAATCCATTCCCCTCCATCCATTGGCAGTCAAAGAACTTGGCATTGATTTATGTTTAGGATCTGGAGAAGAATTGGAACTTTTGTTTTTATCTCCAGAGATTTTGCCAACAGAACTTTCCGGAGTTCCGGTAACCATGATTGGAAAGTTAGAAAAAGGAAAGCCAGGGGTTCTATTTTTGAAAGATGGAAAAAACTATCTCCCCAAAACCAGAGGTTACCTTCACTTTTCAGAAGAGGAATAAGGAAGAAAAATCTTAAATTCAACTTTCGTTTCTTTTTCATCACTGGTATGGTCAATTAGATTTAACGCAGAGATAGAACCACCAAAACGCAGAATGGTCTGCATCACAAAACTCAAACCGATACCAAAGTCCAGAGAACCATGTTTTTCATAAATGTTTTTGTTTAATCTAAAAAATGGTTCAAATATTAAATCCAAATACTCATTAGGAATTCCGTTTTTCACAAACTGCTCATCTCCTAAAGAATTCACAATCGATAAATATATACCGTCAGAATCTAAATTCAACATTGCATAAATTTTGCTTGAGCTTTGCGAAAACCGCATCGCATTTAGCAGAAGTTCATGTAGCACTTTGCGAAAAAAACTTTTGTTTAATAATATCTTTTGCGATCCAAGGTCTTTAAATTTATATTCAGGTATTAATAATGTCTGGTTTCTTAATGCTAAAATAGAATTTAATTCTTCTTTCAGACTTAACATTTCGTTAAAAATAACAAAAGGAGAAACAAGCTGCAATTCAATTCGATCAAAAATCACGTCCTCGATCTCAGTAAATCGATCTAATACCTTTTTTGAATACAGAGCATTTTCTTCCAAAATACTAAGAATATCTGCATCTAAAATGACTCCCCCTCCATCCGCTTTTGGCATTGCTTTAATCAAATCAATGAGCTGCGTGAGTACTCCAAATCCCGCCCCTTGTGCTAAACTAGTTCGCAAACCATAAAACAGATTTTTGTGCATTTCTTGGGTGTTTAAATCTCCTTTTTTGATACGACTATTTTTATAAGCGTACCAATCTAAGAGTTTCTCGAGCGATAAAATCTTTTCCCGTTCATACTCGGAGTATTCATAATCATTTTCTTTATTAGAAAGTTGATATTTAATTCTAGAAATGAGTTCATCAGGAATCATCGGTTTAATGATATATTCTTGTACATGTTCCTTCATCACTTCGATAATGAGTTTAGGATCTTCCGTTGATGTAATTACTACGATCGGAATGTGTTTGTTAATTTTTCGTATTTCTCTAACAAATTCCAACCCATTTCCATCTGGTAATTGAAGGTCGGTTATAACTATGTTTTCCGTATGTAGGTGGTTTTCGGCGAAGTATTCTAAGGCAGATTTGATCTCCGCAAAACTAGTGACTTCCATTCCATGTTTTTGGAGTAAACCACTATACAGTAACGATATAGTAGGATCATCTTCGAGGAGTAGAACTTTTGTTAAAGATTTCTGTTTTCCCATCTTAAAATTCGACGAAAAAATAGAAAAAAAGGTAAGGATTTGAAATCCTTACCTTTTTTGATGACTAGGTATTTTCTGAATCTGATTCAGAATTCATAGAATCAACATTGGATCGAGGTTGGTCTTTCTCTAACTGATTTCCCTCTGCACTCATGTTCTGGTTTTGGTTTTGCGAGCCACCACCTCTTCTGTCCCTATGTTTCTTTCGGGGAGGGCGTTTTTTGTTCCCTTCTTTTTTACGGTTTTGTTGTCCGAACTGATGGCTATCAGGTTTCGGTCTTTGGCGTAAAGAAATTTCCCAAAAAAATGCTGTTTGCACTGCTGATTCGTTTCCTTCCGAAATGGCCACGATTTTATAAACCATAAACGCATCATAGAAGTAGTCCTTCTTTTTAAAGAAAGAGTTTTGTCTTTCTTTTTCATCGTCAGTGACTTGGAAACGAGGTTGGCTGATAAAGATCTTTACCAAATTGTCTTGTTCCCGTTTAGGAATTCCCATCCGTTCAAAAACAGGTTGGAGATTTTCTTTGATGTTATGAGCTAAGTGTCCCCTATCATTTTCATACAAGTCTTTAACGATATCATAGAAAATTAACGAATAAAAAATCGCAGGTGTCATCTCTTCTCTTGCCGAGAGGAGTTTGTCAGTGACTGCGAGTCTTTTCCCAAGTGGTGTTTCCATAAAATGTTCACGCCACTCTGGATCGTTTTTCTTTAGTTTGTCAGCAGGTTCTTTAAATAAAACATCGAGTAGATGGTTTTCAGCTAACCCTTCAAAGATGATGGAAGTTTTCCAAGTACGGAACATTTTGTTGTACTCTTCGAGTAGTCTTGCTGTGGAAGATTTTTCGAGTTCCAAACGGTTCTTTTTAATCGCCAGTTTGGTTTTTTTCTCGATATCGAGTCCCAGTAAAACAGAAAACTTTACCGCTCGTAACATACGAACAGGATCTTCTTTAAAGGAAATATCTGGATCACCAATGACCCGAACAATTTTCTTTTGAATGTCTTCAAATCCCCCAACGTAATCCAGAATGGAATCGTTTTTAGGATCGTAAAACAAGGAGTTAATGGTAAAGTCGCGTCTTGCCGCGTCTTCCTTTGCTGTACCGAAGGAATTGTCCCGTTTGATGAGATAATCGTTATCTGCTTTGTGTTTTTCCAAACGATGTTCCGGTAGTGATCGGAACGTAGAGACTTCAATAATTTTGCCTTTAAAAATGATATGTACAATTTTAAATCGTTTACCGATGATTCGGCAGTTATTGAAGATCCTTTTGATTTGGTTTGGAGTCGCACTTGTGACTATATCAAAGTCTTTTGGGCGTTTGCCCATAAGCAGATCTCTGACCCCACCACCGACTAAATAGGCCTTGTAACGAAACTTGTTCAATCGATTGATGATTTTTATAGCATCTTCATCGATATTGGCCCTGCGTATGGAATGGGATTCTCGATAGTATCTCTTTCCCTCGGGGTACATCAAAAAGGAATCGACAGAGTCGGCTTTCTTTCTGAAAAGAGAAGTGAGAAATTTAAACATATTGGATTCATCCACTTTCCCCTGAAAAATGGCATGGGCAAGGAAAAAATTGGCTGAATAACGAACATTGGCAGAAACTTACGTCACAACCGCCTTTGAAAGGCTTCAAATTGCAAACTTACGCTGGAGAAAACGCCTCCAGAAGTGGATTTCCCGTAGCCGGGAAAAGGTGAGTTTTGTTCTCATCCCAAACGATGAAAAACCATTGGCACAGATCGAAATTTCTGTGGGAATGCTTGTTTTTTTATTCGGACTTTCCCTATCACTTGTCTTTCTTTCCTTTGGCCTTCTGTTTTATTTTTCCTTCCTTTTTGAACGGGATCATTCATTGGAGAAAAAAACAGAGACCCAATTAGTTTCCTTTTTGTTTTACGACCTACTTTCCAAGGATCTAAAAGAATCCGTGGAAGAACTAGAGTCCACTACAGAGTCTTTAAATTTACTTGCTTGGGAAGAAATCCCAGAAAAAGAAATGATCACCCAAGATTACCTCTTAAAAGAAGAGTTTCACAAAGATGCAAGTGAACTCGACTCAAACCTCTTGTTATTCCAACAAGTTGTTACCACCTACACTCAGTTTGGTGTTAAATTAGGCAATCTGGTCCCCAATTTCCAAAATGCCATTGATTATCTATCCATGCGTGAAAGTATTTTTTATTCCATGCCTAGAGGGCGCCCCTTAAAGCCTGGGGTGGGTGTTGTTACCTCCACCTTCGGGTATAGAAGCGATCCATTTGGAATTTTACCTGTGGGGGAATCCCACTCAGGGATTGACTTTGCCGCTGGAGAAGGAACTCCCATTTATGCGACTGGCCCTGGAATCATTGCTGTCGATACAGCTGTGGGTGGGCTTGGAAAATCAGTGCGAATCAATCATGAAAATGGCTTTTTTACTTTGTATGGGCACTGCTCCCTCATTCTGGTGAATCCAGGAGACAGGGTCAAACGAGGAGATAAAATTGCCCTTGTGGGCCAAACGGGAAAAGCGACTGGTGCTCACGTTCACTATGAAGTGCGGATCGGGCTTGATGCTCCTCTTGATCCCGAAGAATATATTAACTTAGATTAATTATTTAACTAACTAACGATAGGATTTGGATAGATCAAAAGATCCATCTTGGCTTTTAAAATTTTAACCATGTTTGGGTGGGATTGGTTCGAACCCTTGTTTGCTTGTAATTCAGGGACAAAGGCCGAACCAGTTCGAAATATTAATTCAACTTAAAATTTTCCGATTAAATTAAAATCAACAGAATAAACACCAGCACCACCCACTACTAGAGCAATCAGAAGTCCTGCTGCGAGAATATGAAACTCATATCCTTCCCCTTTTTGGTTTCCATTCCAATTGATAAAAAAACCATTTTGTCTGTGAGCGATATAAGCCGCACCAATCATAATGATGGCAATGGATGCCGCAGCAAACTTAGTCAAAAATCCCACGAGAAGTAAAACGGGTCCAAAGGATTCTCCAAGGATGATAAGAACAGCAAGTAATCCAGGAAACTTCATCTGCCCTGTAAAAAATCCGTAAGTTCCTTTGAATCCGTAACCACCGAACCAACCGAGTAGTTTTTGGGCACCGTGTGGGAAAATCACAACAAAAGCCGTGATGCGTAAGATGAGAGGAATGATATCCCCTGAAGTAGAAAATAGGTAATCGAACATTTGGTTCTCCTTAAATCGATATTAGATAGTTTAATATTAAACTATCCAGAGTCAAGGCAATTTTTTACTGAATTTCCAGGTTTCCTAAATTCTAAATTCTCCTTTCCCCTTTAAGCCTAAATTTTACCCTTTCCCCTATGTTAGATCGAATTCCGATTCCGAATCCCTTTGGCTGGGAAGGTTTGTCCACTTTCAGCCTCCTTATGATGTTGGCCTTTCTTGTTGGTTCCTACCTTCTCCCGAAGGAATTAGAGCGAAAGAAATTGGATCCGAGCCACTCGGATTGGTTAATTTTTCTTGGGATTTTGGGCACTTTAGTGGGTGCCAAAATATTCTTTATTTTTGAAATTTGGGACCAAGTGTTTATTGATGTCCCAGGATATGATGGAAAGTATTCTTATCCTTTGACACATTGGAATGGATTTCCTGGACACCCAGGACTCTGGTCTTCCCTTTTTAGCGGCGGAGGCCTTGTATTCTTTGGGGGGCTCCTTTTTGGATGGCTCTTCATCACACTTTACTTCCGCCACCACAAACTAGACATCGGTGCTTATTATGATGCGGTGATCCCTGCGATTAGCATGGGTTATGCCATCGGCAGACTTGGATGTTTTGTCAGTGGGGATGGATGTTACGGTTTTGCCACCGATGTTAGGATTCCTTTTTTTGTTTTTGATTTCCACGGTGCCCATCCTTCCGGCGTACCTGTTTGGAACACCCCAGTCATGGAATCGATTATGGCATTTGGATATTTTGCATATTTTCAATTTTGGGCAAGATACCAAAACTTTCGTAAGTGGAGTATCGGTGCGCAGTTTCTCATCATCCACGGATTTGCAAGACTCATCATTGAATTTTTGCGAGTGAACAAAGCGGTGATTCCTTTTATTGATCCACCGACTCTTGTAAACATTCCTGACGCCAACGGGAATCCAAGTTTTCTCACTGGTTATTACTGGCATGGGTTTTCTCAGTCTCAGTATATCTCCATTGCACTCATCCTTTTTGGAGTGTATCTGATGGTTTCCAAAAAACTTTGGTTAAAGGAAGAAACAAAAGCATGAACCCATCTCCATTTTTTGAAATAGAAAAGAGAAAAAACGTAGCTATCCTTTGGTTAAATCGTCCAGAAAAAAGAAATGCTATGAATTGGCCTTTCTGGCGAGACCTGCCAGATATGGTAGAGCAAATCAATGCAGATCCACAAATTCATTGTTTTGTGATCGCCGCAAAAGGAAAATCCTTCTCAACAGGTCTTGATTTGGAAGAGTTTTTCCAAGAATTTAAACCTGTGGTGCAAGGGGAATTAGCCGATGGTCGGGAAAAACTCTACCAACTCATTCTTACGATGCAAAAAGGGATCAATGCAGTTTACAATTCTAAAAAACCATCCATTGCTCTTGTTCAAAAACATTGTATTGGTGGTGGACTTGATTTGGTATCTGCCTGTGATATTCGTTATGCGACTAGTGATGCAGTTTTTTCTCTTCGTGAATCCAAAGTTGCCATTGTTGCCGATATGGGCTCACTTCAAAGACTCCCCCATCTGATTGGAAATGCGCATACAAGGGAGCTTGCCTTAACAGGAAAAGACATTAGTGCCGATGAAGCCTTTCAAATGGGACTTGTCACTAAAATCACTGAAGACTTTGATTCATTACTCCAAGCAGGATTAAAAACTGCTGAAGAAATTGCAGAGAATCCAACGATTGTTATCCGAGGTGTCAAACAAGTATTAAATCATGGAATAGGAAAAACCATTGAAGAAGGTCTAGACTACGTAGCAGTTTGGAATGCAAGTATGCTCGATTCCAAGGACTTCCGTTCGGCCATTGGTGGGTTTATGGAAAGAAAACGCCCTGTATTCAATCCAGAAACCCGGATCAACTAATTAGCAGTAGATGTCGAGTAACCTTTCGCTTTTTGCTGCTGGACCAACTTTTTCCTCCACAGCCAACTTCATGAGTTTTTCTGTGAGTTGGTTTTGTGCCTGGAAAATTTCCTTCGGCAAATTGACGACTGAGTTAATAGGTGTAGATGGAACCATAAAGGACCTCCTTTTACAATCTTTACTCCCTGTTCTACCCATCGACAATTCCAGCATTTCCTGAAGTAAAAAACTTCTTATGAGTTCTTTTTTTTCTCTAATCCGCGAAGCAAAACTCCTGGAAGAGGAAAAGGAATTCACTCGAGCTTTTAATGTTTATGCAGAGAGCGAATCCCATACGAAAAACGAATCGGCCCTCATCAAAATCAAAGCCAAAAAAGCCTGGTGTTTGTATGCGGTGGGAAATCCAAGAGAAACGGAATCCCTTTTTCAGGATATCATTCAAAACTACCCCTCTCATCCTTTAAGTATTACCGTTTACTCGCGTTATCTGATCAAATTAAAGAAATTCAAATCAGCAAAAGTATTACTCCAAAAAAGTATCCTTCAGTTTCCATCCTATTTAGAAAACTACCTGCTCCTTGCTTCTCTCTTAAAAGATATGGAACGTTCAGAAGAAGCAATTGAGGTATTAAAAAAAGCTCTATCACAAGAACATTTAAGTAATGGTCGCGGGATAGACAGAAAAGACATTTGGGCAGAACTTGGATCACTTTATTTTTCTCGTGGTGATTTTAATTCAGCTCTTGCCTCTTTAAAAAAGTCTTTAAAAATGGTGGAACCAGAAGAGTTCCTACATTATGATTTACTCGCTCTGTGTTATTTGGAAGCGGAAGATCCTGAAAATGCCTTAACGTCGATTAGAACTCATATTGAATATTGCAAAGAAATTGATCCAGAGACACTCATCATTTTAGCAAGAGCCCATTGCCGCTTAGGAAAATTGGAAGAAGCCGCTAACAATCTAATCCAAGCATATTCTATTGAAGATTCTTTATACCTAAAGGCAACTGACTTTATCGATTTTGCACCACTACTGAGAAACGGATTTTTTACTACCTTGGAGAATATTGAATGGGAAGAACCATAAAACAAGAGTTTGGTTCACTAGAAGAAGAAATTCTAAATGTAAAATCAATTTTAACAAAAGAACGTGAATACGAACGTTCTTTATTTTTGGAAAAAGGGGAAGGATCAAAAGCCATTCCATCTGCAGAATTGGAAGATCTAAAATTTGTAGTAGGAAATACATGGAGAGCAGAATTTAAAATCTCACCTTCATTGAAAACAAAGGAATGGTTAAAACCAGGAATCCCTGTCCTATTAAAAGGGAATTCCGAATCCATATTTGGCAATATCTACAGAGCAAGTGATAACCAGTTGACAGTTCAAATACGTGGGGATTATGAATGGGAAGATCAGGAATTTCAAATTTCAAAATGGTTTCAAGAATCAACTTATGATTTGTATAACGAAATCATAGCAAAGGTAATCGAAGATAAAGAAAGTTTTTCGCATAAAAAACTTAACTGGATATTGGGATTTGGCCTCGGTGACAAACCAAATCCTCCCAAATCAGGGCAAACAGCCAACCCACTAGAACGAATTTTTCAAATTGCTGATTACGGAATGATTTTTGGTCCACCAGGAACAGGAAAGACCACCTTACTCATGCAAGCTGTCGAAAAAATCAAATCGAAAAATGAGTCGGTTCTAACACTTTGCCCCACAAACTTTGCTTGTGATTATATTGTAGAACTTGCCTTAAAAAAAGGAATTCGTGTGATCCGATTGGGTAACTCTACCAAAATCAAAGAAGAAGTCCTACCCCATCATATAGACCATCTCATACAAGAACATCCTGACCAAAAACAAATCCATAACTGGCAGACGGAACTAAAGGCCATCCAGAAAAAAGCAAATTCTTGGAAACGAAATTTTGGGAAAGAAGAAAGGGAAGAAAGAAAGGCACAAAGAAAAGAAGCCAAGTTTTTACTTTCCACAATCAGAGAAGCGGAATCAAACATTCGAATGAAGTTACTCGACAATGCCGAACTCATCGTATCTACCTTTTCTGGATTTGGAAATGAATTTAAAAAAGGTAGAGTTTTTGAATATGTATTTGTGGATGAAGCCACTCAAAGTTTAGATCCGGGATGTTACCTTGCACTATATGCAGGGAAAAAAACTTTTTTCTTTGGTGATCCGAAACAACTCGGAGCCAACTTCTCGCATCCCGACCATACAGCGATTCATAGTTTTTTAGATAAAGCAATCGCATTTGATTCCGGGGAACGTGTGATCTTTTTAGAAAAACAATTTAGAATGAAACCAGAAATTCTTGGTTTTCCCAACGAATCCTATTATGAAAATAAAATTTTAACCCATCCCGATGCAAAGTGGAACAGTAATCTTGATATCTCTCAAGTATTTGGAAATAATCCACCAATGATTTGGATTGATACTGCAGGAAGTGACTCGGAAGAAGAAACAGAAGGCGAAGAACCAAGTTTTTTTAACAAAACGGAAATCCTACTAATCGAAGGATTGTTTCGGTTGGGTATTCCGAAAGAACAAACAACCGTAATCTCACCTTATAGGGGCCAGGTGGAAAGACTTGTAAAAGTTTCCTCGGGACGTTGGTTTACCCAAACCATTGACTCATTCCAAGGAAGGGAATCCGAAATTGTGATCCTAAGTTTGGTCAGATCTAATAATGATGGAGAGATTGGATTCTTATTAAATCCCAAACGATTAAATGTGGCCTTAACACGTGCTAAATCTCATCTGATTCTCATCGGTGATTCCGGAACGCTTTGCCAAACCAAAGAATTCCAAGAACTCTATTCCTATATTGAATCTGTGGGTGAAATCCGTTCGATTTATGAATTTATGGAATAGAATTTCCTAACAAATTTAATTCATCTTCAACAGATGTATTTAACTTTTGGACATCCCTATTTTTCGTTTTCTCAATTTATATTTATAAGACTACCCATTTAGGTTCCTCTAGAGTATAAAGCAAACGGAAAGCCCCATCAGAACCGGGAGGGATTTCTGCAATGGGCTCAAAATCAAAGTCAGTGGTTTCGTCTGCATTTTCTTTCACAGCACTTGTGACTAAAATCTCCCAAGCTTTGGCCGTATCTTCACCTAATTTAGATGATGCGTTAACTTCTGCGCCAAAAACATCAGTATCCCCTATTTTTAAAATTTTTCCAAACCCAAGACCGACACAAAGTAAAATTTGTTCTTCAGCCACCCTTCCTTCATTATATCGTTTGCATGCCTTCTGCATTTGGATGGCACATTGGATAGCCTTATTTGTATTACGAAAAAGTACCATAAGGCTGTCCCCCTCATCTTTCATCAGGATTCCATCGAACTCATCAAGAACAGGAATGAGGATTCGTTGTGATTCATAAATGGTTTGTAAAAAATGAATGATACCGAATTTTGCAACCCCACGGGAAAAACCAGAAAGATCTGTAAACATCACACACCAGGTTTCTCCAAAGAGGTCCCAAATACGTTTATCGATGATATCTTGATTGGAGCCTGGGCTCAAACGTTCTTCTAATAGTTTTTCTAATCGTTCTTCTGAAGCAGAGGTTGCAATGGTGCGTTTTTGACCCATGCGAGCGAGTATACCCCTTTTTTTTTGAATGTCAATTGCAATGGTTAAGTAAATGATCTCGAAAAGAAAGATACAAAGAATCATAAACTTTTCGATCATTCATGACTTTCCCCATAGCGAAGGTCGCTTCCTGGAAAGTGACTATAAACTCAGCAAGTTTCATTGTGTCCGTTTTCGTTTTTAATATCTTTTTCTTTTTTGCCAAATCCAAGTAAGTTTTTGTTTTTTGGAACCAGCTTGATAAAAGTTCCTTAGCTTTCTTTTGGAATTCAGGATCAATCGCGGACATTTCTTGACCCAAGTTGTTTAATGGGCAACCCCTAGAAACAAACTCATCCGGCCATTCCTCAAAGGTTTTTTCAAACGTTCGAATGATTCCTTCCACAGGATCATCAAAGTTTTTCAAAGGTAAAATCCACCGATCCCAAATTCCTTGAGACAGAAATTCGTCGATGATGGCATAACCCACGTGGTTTTTCGTCGGGAAATGGTAGAAAAAAGCACCTATGGTTAAATTTGCCTTTTGTGCAATTTCACGTACCCCTACACCTTGAAATCCATTTTGGTAAATCAGAACAAATGCGGGAAGGATTCTCAGCGGACTTGTGATCGCATTTCTTCTTTTTGATGCAGGAGGGAAGTTAGCAAAAATGGAACCAGTCCTAAAAAGTATGTAGGAACTTGGTTTGCCCGCCACTAGTGCAACTACCATTGGCATTCTTCTTCTTGTGATCACAGTGATGTATGCCGTTCCGCAAACAGCGGCACTTGGCGCTCTCCTTCTTACCGGGTATTTGGGGGGAGCCGTTGCCATTCACCTGCGCGTGGATAACCCGCTTTGGACTCACACCTTATTTCCAGTTTATGTTGGAATTCTTCTTTGGGTAGGACTAACCTTACGAAATCCAAAAGTAAAGGGACTCTTTTGGTTCTGATAAATATAAAAAAAGACCCAAGGTGTCCTTGGGTCTTTTAAAATGCGTTGATGGGATTTTCTCCCACCGAACTGATGTTAGCAATAATCTTAGTTTTGTTTTAACATGTTTTTGTTTGTATAAGGAACTTCTTCCAAACCTTTCGTCAGGTCAGAAAGTGGAATCTTATCTTTCGGAAGATCTTTTAAGCTACCATATTCATATCCTCGAGGATAGTGTTCTTTGTCTGTTGGGCTGTAAAATGGATTGTACTCTTTTACTAGGCCTTTGGAATATCTCCAAACACTTACTTCTGGATCTTGGTTTACAACAAAACAACGAGGGCTCATATAACCTTCGTTTTTGGCCGTTTGCACTTTTACAAAGTATTTTGGTGCCCAAACGTTATGGTTACGAGCATCAAATATTTTTACTACCGTTCCTGCAGGAACAAATTCCACCACTTTCGAGTTAGAATCTGCTTCCGAGTACAAAGGAACCGTAAAATCCAAACTTGCTTTGTTTGTTTTGGCATCACAATTTTTATGCCAAGTAACTTCCGCATTTTTGGAACAAGCTGTGAAACTTGCACAAGCGATCATGAGTAATACAATTTTGTTTTTCAATTCCGTACTCCTATTGGTGGTGGTGGAGGCACTCATCTAAACGAGGGTCCCCAACCGGAACTAAGCTGTGTTTTTCCAACTTTTTGAAGATAAAGAATCCGAAAATTCCCACAACACCCACAGTTCCGCCGAATGCTAAAACAAAGTGAAGGATAGAAAACTTTTCGAAGTTTGCAGGGAAAACCAACCAGAATAGTTCAAAGAACTGTGTGACTAGAATCCAAGCAGCTATTTTCCAAAGAAAATCAATGTCTCTTTTGTTGGGACGATTGAGAAGAAGAAGGAACGGAATCACAAACTTCACAAAAGGAAGTGCAAGAGTTGTATATCCCCATCCACCTGTCATACGCATTTCGTAAAAGAAGGTTTCTTCTGGAATGTTTGCATACCAAATGAGCATAAATTGAGAGAACCCAACATAAGCCCAGAAAGTGGTCATACCCAAAAGGAATTTTGCAATATCATGGTAGTGGTTTTCATTCACCGCTTCACCAAGATAACCGTTTTTCTTGAGAATAGCGATTACGATTAAGTAGGAAGCAAGGGAAGTTTGGAAAGCACCAGCAAACGCATACACACCAAACATAGTGGAAAACCAGTGTGGAGTGAGTGACATAAGAAGGTCGAATGCCATAAAACACCAAGAAAGGGCAAAGAAGAGAATAAATCCTCCAGAGATCTTTGCCAAAGTTTTAGTGGTATCTACCACTTTATCTTTGTCCTGACCTACTGACTTTCCATGAAAGATGTAAGCAAATACAGACCAAACACCAATGAAAAGCACACAACGAATGATGAAAGCTGTTGGGTTTAGGTAACCTGACTTATGGTGAATGAGGTGGTCGTTTTCACGAACACTTGCATCTGCCCACTCATAAAGATCATGCATACCAAAAATCACACCCACAAGCAATAATCCTGCAATCGGTGTGAAAAGACCGTAAGTTTCAAAAAGTCGTCTAACCGTGACAGACCAATGGGAACCTGTTAGGTGTTGGATTGCTGTAAAAAAGATTCCTGTAATGGCAAGACCCACAACAAAGTAGGTTCCAATCAGTAAAATATGGTAACCTAAATTTGTATGATGGAAATGACCAGCTTCGTCCATGTGACGAGATGTTTCATGACCAAATCCGAGGAAAGCAATGAGAAAACTCACCACTCCCACTCCGATCATAGCAATGAGGGCATTACGAAGAGTAACTGGCAGTTGGAACTGCAGTAATTTTTCGTCTAGTTTCGCTGCTTTTGTAGAGCTCATAATTTCCCCTAGTTCGCCTTTTTATTTTGAACTTCATATTCTTGAAGTTTTCGGATGTAAGCAATGAGCTTCCATCTGTCTTCTGGTTCGATTTGGTAAGCGTAACTTCCCATAAGACCTCGACCCATCGTGATGATATGATAGATTTGTCCATCGGACCAACCCTTGATTTTATCAGACACAACAGAAGGCGGCGATTGTTGAAATCTTGGAGCAGGTCCAACGACCGTTCCATTCCCTTGTCCCCTTACCCCGTGGCAAGGTGTACAGTAGGTTTGGTAACGTTTTTCACCAATCATTAAATCACCTAAGTTTGCTTTGGCGATTGGATTCTTTAATCCTTTATCAGCACCAGGAAGAGTGTCTGGTGTTGCTTCTGCTGCATAAGGGTATGGAAAGTATCCTACCGGAATCGCACCTTTGGGAGGAATCCGAGAAGCCGATCCATTGGTTGCAAAAGCATCAGCTTCCTGTGACTCACGTGCAGGAGAATCATACATACTAGGAAAGTATTCATAAACGGGAGTTTTGTAATCGCAATTCACGAGAACGAGGAGTCCCGCTAGTGCTAAAACTCTAAAGATGTTTTGTTTCATTTTTGGTTCTCCGGTTTTACCACGGTTACTTCTGATCCACCAAGGCCTTTTACGAAAGAAACAACTTCTGATTCGTTATAACCTTTAGCAGATTTTGGAATCCAAAGACCGAATCTATGAGAGGTCAAATCCTGGTGAAGGATTCGACGGGTTGCTTTGGGAATACCGCTTAAAAAACATAGGGCAGCTACAGTGTAAATCCCTGCAGAAAATACAGTTAATTCAAAGATGATTGGCACATAAGCAAACCATGCGTTGAGAGATTTTCCAGAGATATTGAGAGGCCAGTCATGGGCATGAGTGAGATACTGAAAAAGAATCCCAATCGTGCAACCAAAGATACCAGCAAAGAAAGTGATCCAAGGAAGTCCAGATCTTGGAGTTCCCATCGCTTCATCGATCCCGTGAACAGGATAAGGAAGGATACAATCAAATCCTTTGTAGTCTTTTTCTTTGGCTTTTTCAGCCGCATGCATGATTGCTTCGGGAGTCTCGAAAATTCCGAGAACTCCTTCATCCATTTCTTTATATTTGTGAAACTGTTCTAATTTTGGAAGATACATACTAGTGGTGTGCTCCTTCTTTCTGTGGCATCACTGTTTTTACTTCTGCAATCGCAATCACTGGCATAATTCGGCACCAGAGAAGGAAGAGAGTAAAGAAGATACCGAAAGTTCCGATTAACATTGCGTAGTCGAAAAGTGTTGGCGTATACATAGCCCAACTGGATGGTAAAAAGTCACGGTTTAGTGTCATCATGATCACAAATCGTTCGAACCACATACCCACGTTTACCACAAGCGAAGCCACAAACATCACAGGGATGTTGTAACGAAGTTTGCGAAACCAGAATACCTGAGGCGACAATACGTTACAAGAAATCATGATGAAGTAAGCCCAACCATATGGACCGAATGCTCTGTTCCAGAATGCGAACACTTCGTATTCGTTTCCGGAATACCAAGCGATAAAAAATTCTGTTCCGTAAGCAAGACCTACGATAAGACCTGTTACCATCATAATCTTGTTCATATTGTCCAAGTGTTTCATGGTGATGTAGTTCTTTAAGTTGAACACTTCACGAGCAATCACCATCAGCGTTACCACCATAGCGAAACCGGAGAAAATCGCACCGGCAACAAAGTATGGAGGAAAGATAGTCGTATGCCAACCTGGAAGGATGGAAACCGCGAAGTCGAAGGATACGATGGTGTGAACCGAAAGAACGAGTGGAGTGGAGAGAGCTGCCAAGATCATGGAAACGATTTCCAAATGAGACCAAGATCTTGCCGATCCCACCCAACCGAAAGCAAGAACATTGTATAAGTTCTTTCTCCAAGTTTCTGTGGCACGGTCACGTAGTGTGGCAAGGTCAGGAATGAGTCCTAAATACCAGAACACCATAGAGATGGAAAGGTATGTTGATACTGCAAACGTATCCCAAATCAGTGGAGAACGGAAGTTCACCCAAAGTGGACCTCTTTCGTTTGGATAAGGAAACAACCAAAATCCGAGCCAAGGACGACCTACGTGAAGGATGAGGTTCGATGCCGCAACGAGTACAGCAAAGATTGTCATCGCTTCCGCGGCACGGTTAATCCCTGTTCTCCAACCTTGACGGAAAAGGAATAGAACCGCAGAAATCAATGTTCCTGCGTGACCGATACCAATCCAGAATACGAAGTTTACTACGAAAAATCCCCAACCGACTGGGTTGTTGATTCCGAGTAAGTAAAGACCTTCATAAAACAAATAACCGATGATGGCTACGTCGATCAGGGTGATCGTAAGAACCAAAAGAAAAGTATTCCACCAAAGTTTGGTAGGAAAATCTTCGTTTGGTTTTGCGATATCAACGGTTACATCTTTAAGCGACTTCCCGCCTGTTACCAGGTCGGGGATATCTAATTTATCTCGAACTGCTTGTGCTAATGACATTCCCTTTGTGTTCTCCCCTGTTAAACGTCGTTTCGAACGCGAGTCATATAACTGACAGCAGGTCCGATGTTTAGGTATTCCAGAAGTTTGTAAGACCTAGGGTCTTTCAAGAGCTTCGCTACTTTTGATTCAGGATCATTTACGTTACCGAACACAATGGAATTAGAAGAACATGTTTGTTCACATGCTGCTTTCACTTCTCCATCTCGCAGAGTTCTTCCTTCGTTTTTCGCTGCGATTTTTTTCTCAGCAACTCGAGAAGCACAGAAGTTACATTTTTCCATAACCCCACGAGAACGAACGGTTACATCTGGGTTGAGACCAAGGTTTCTTGGAGGGCGTGCCTTAAAGGTAGGTGTTGCTTCTCCGAGTAAGTTGTGTTCATTCCAATGTTCTAACCAGTTAAAACGACGCACTTTGTAAGGGCAGTTGTTCGAGCAGTAACGAGTTCCCACACAACGGTTGTAAACCATATCGTTGGTTCCTTCCGTACTGTGAACTGTCGCAGCTACTGGACAAACTGTCTCACATGGAGCGTTGTCGCAATGTTGGCACATAAGTGGTTGGTGTGCAATTTCAAGTGATTCTGGTTTTTCAGGATCACCGATGTAGTAACGGTCAATCCGAAGCCAATGCATCTCACGACCCA
The DNA here is from genome assembly GCF_026151655.1 of Leptospira soteropolitanensis. Taxonomy (GTDB): domain Bacteria; phylum Spirochaetota; class Leptospiria; order Leptospirales; family Leptospiraceae; genus Leptospira_A; species Leptospira_A soteropolitanensis. The sequence goes on from NZ_JAMQPN010000002.1 coordinate 632,996, forward strand.
TTCTCACTTCGTCACGTCCTACCATTGGCACGTTGTTTTCAATATTACATGCGACTACGCAAGCACCGCAACCAGAACAAGAAGTAAGGTCCACTGCCATTCCCCATTTGTATCCTGGGTAGGCAAATTGGCTTCCTGGTTGGTCAGAAGGAGCGTTGGCTCCTTGGGCACGTTGTAGTTTTCCATCGATTAAGATTTTTGGAATCTCTGGTTCCGGAATTCCTGCACCAGGATTTTTTGCATAATCTTGGAGTTTTGCAGAAATGATAAGCGGTCTTTCTTTCCACTCTACACCCATCATTACACCAGGACTCATCATATGATGGTCTTGCGTGGTAGCGAGTTTGTATTTTTTTCCTGTAGGGGAAAGAGTGATCGAAAGTCCAGAGTATACGAAAGATCCGTTTAATTCTGTTGCAAGGATAGATGCATTTTTCCCTACTCCGTTTCCAATCTCACCCACACTGGTTCTTCCGTAACCAAGAGCAATTCCCACTGCTTCTGGATGCAGACCTGGTTGGACGAGAGCTGGAAGTTCAAACGATTTACCGTTCACAGTGACTGTGACGACATCGTTGAGTTTGATTCCCGACGAACGAGAGTATTGTGGGCTAATCGCAACATAATTGTCCCAAGTCACTTTGGATACTGGATCTGGAAGTTCTTGGAGTTGCGAGTTGTTGGCTCTTTCGCCAGAACCGATAGCGGTGCTTTCGTAAAGAGAAACAGTTAAACCAGACTTGGAAGGTGCAAGAGGAGCAATGGTTCCACGGAAGGAACGTGCGCCTTTGTCAGCTTTTGGATTTCCAGAAACCAACACACCTTTTCTAAGTAGGTCTTCCCAGTTTGTTTTTTTAGAGTATTTTGATTTGAGGTAGTCGTATAACGAACTTGCACCAAGGAGAGATCCACCAGCCCAAGTGATAAGCATGTCTTCAAACGCTTTGGATTGAAAAATTGGTCGGATGGTAGGTTGTTGTACGGATACAATTCCTGTTACCGATTCGTTATCTCCCCAAGACTCAAGAAAGTGTGACACTGGAGCAAGCCAGTTGGAAGCAAGTGCCGTTTCATCCACTCGGTCAGAAACTTGTACGACTTGTGCTGCTTCATGAAGGAGTTTTTTCCACTCATCTCCGTTTGGCGCTTCATATACTGGGTTCACACCGAAAAGAATGACCACACCGGCCTTTCTTTCTTTTAAGTCTTTTGCGAGAGTTTTTAAATTTTCTGCGTAGTTGGATCGGCCTTCTTTCAAAGGATTTCCAGGATCGACGGTTTTTCCATCGTTACCGAGCATGCTGTTGAGCATGTTCACTGCGATTTGTAGATCCACAGCGTCTTCTGTAAGAGTATTTGATCCACCGGCAACCACAAGGGATTCTCCCTTTGCAGAAGCAAGAGCCTTCGCTGTGCGTAAAACGACTTCTTTGGAAATTCCAAGTTCGGATGCTGACGTTTCTACATTGATTCCGGAAACTCCTGTGGCACCACCCACTCCCAAATCAGAAAGAGCTTTTGCTATCACAAGAGCAAACTTTCTTTGGTCACCAGGTTTGATTGGCACCCTTTGGTCAGCGTTGGAACCCGTCATAGACGGATGCGTTTCTGCCGCAATGAAAGCATTAAAGGATTTTACACCTTTGTCTTGTAAGTCTCTTCTTTTAGAGAAATCATTGTGGTAGTTTGTATTGTTTAAAAAGTCACTATCGATGGAAAGGATGACTTTTGCTTTGTCGAAATGGTAGTTTGGTAAAACAGCCTTTCCGTAAGATTTCTCTTGAGCAATTGTAATCGCATCATCAGAAGAAGCAAAAGCTACTTCGATGTGTTTTCCACCACCAACTGATTTTAAGAATTCAGATATGAATTCTCCTGTTGCAGGAGATGTAAGAGGTTTTGTGACAACAATGGTTTTCCCTTTGTTAGCATTTAGTTTCTCTTTAACATCTTTGTCTAAAACAAACCAGTCACTAGACTTAGCAGTTCCATTCACCACTTGTTGTGGTTCTTTGGCACGGTCTGCATCATAAAGATCAAAAATAGATGCTTGGCCAGAAGCACAAAGAGCACCTTCCGAAATAGGATGGTTTGGATTTCCTTCAAGTTTCAAAGGTCGTCCGTCTTTTGCTTTTACTAAAATTCCACAACCAACCGAACATCCACCACAAACTGATGCATAGTGGTAAGAATGGCCATGTTTTACGAAGTCATATTGTTCTACTTCGTTATTGTCTGGGTTCTTAATGGTGAGGTTTACATAAGGAACAATTTTCTCAGCTGGTTTTTGGATACAACCAACAGTCGTCATGACAACGGATGCACCCATAAACTTTAAGAAAGTTTTTCTGTCGAAATCACCCTTTTTGATTTTTGCAATTAGGGGATCTGGCGATTTATAGAATTCTTGCTTTTGCAATTCTCGTTCGCGAGAAGTTCCGCGAAGTTCATAAGATTGCCAAAGCGATTTTTTTTCTTTTTGGAAACTATCGTCTTTCATCATAAATTATTACTTGTCTCCCGATTATCTGTGGCACGTAGAACAATCGTTAGGAGCATTGTTCTCTCTATGGCAATCGACACAAAATCCCATATTGAGGGACTTGGACTGTCTAACCTTTACCATCTCTGCCATGTTACCGTGGCATGTGGAACAATCAACACCACGTTGTACGTGTCGTGAATGGTTAAAGAATACGAAGTCTGGTTGGTCATGAACCTTTACCCAGGACACTGGCGTGTTACTATCGTACTGTTCTTTAAGCCATTTAACATGTTCTTGGTTGCCCGCTACGTTACCTGCTCCATGGCAGTTCATACAAGTGGAACTTGGGGGAACTGTGGCATGGGCCGAATTTTCAACACCAGTATGGCAATACTTACAGTCGATTTTGTTATCGCCGGCATGTATCTTATGGTTGAAGGGGATGGGCTGGTCGGGTGAATAGCCCACATAACGGCTAGGTGAAAAAATCAAATATGCTAGTGCTGCAATTGCAACGATAGGCACAGAGATCTTGAGTATTTTTATATTCATTCGCAGATTTCCTGAATCCGTTTACACTGTCTTCTGACAAGGAAAGGTAAAATCAGAAAAAAAGCAAGTATGTAAGGGTTTTGGATGCGAAAAAACATGAAAAGAGACATAATGTGAAATTTTTCATGAACTTTATTAATTGAAACCGATTCTCAATTAATCGATAATTCACCAACAAACGTTTGTTATCTTTCTAGAAAATCACCGAAGCCCCTTCACCATCGGCCTTAGACTGTGAAAAGTCTGTTCTAGCCCCCAGAACTTCTAGTTTTTTACAATGGTAAACCGATTCGCTATCGACCGAAGGGTATCAGCTGCATGAGAAAGCTTTTGCGAAGAGGAAGCCACCTGATCAGATCCTGTAGCAATATGCATGGTTTCATCATTGATTCCAACCACTGACTGAGAAATTTGTTCGATGGCTCGTTTTTGTTCTTCGATGGCCTCGCGAATGGCCTCGGATTCCCGACCCACTTCCGCAGAACGTTCCTCCACCTCTCGGTTATAGTTCAATTGGGACTAGGTAGCCAAAGAAAGCCGCTTCATCACGTTTTCCACTTCGGCTTGGTTGAGTGATTCCCCACCTAGTTTGGCTTGTTTGGTTATGTTTTCTGTATTGGCAAGGGTGGCTTTGGTATCCTTTTCAATCTGGATGGCACCTTTCGAAAGTTCTAAAATCTTTTGATTCAATTCAACAATATTGTTATGGTGTTTTGCCGTTGAAACAGCTGTTGTTTCCATGCTGGCTGCCACTTCTTCCGCGGAGGCGGTAGTACCTTGTGCCATATCCGAAAAACTAGAAGAGGAATCACGTAATCCTTCTGCAGAAATGGCGATCTCTTCTGCTACTGTTTGGATTTCTCCCAGAGATTTTCTAATACTTTTTACAAAACCATCCAAGGCCAAATTCTTTCGACCAATCTCATCATGGTTAGTAAATGTAAAGGCCTCAGTTAAATCTCCCTTTGCCATTTGGTCCAAAATCAACACAGAGTTTTCTAATGGCAAAAGGCGTTTTTTTAGAAACCAAAAGATACCAAAAACCACAACCGCCGTAATCAAAATGACAACCACAACGGCAAAAATTGCCACTTGTATGAACCCAGAATTCATATCAGATTTGGGAAGAACAACTCCAATGATAGTATTCCATTCTTCCAATCGTTTCGATACTTGTTCTAAGTTCAAAGCAATCCAAAGAATCCCAATCAGTTTCCCATTATCTTCGATAGGAAAAGACACAAGACTTACAGGTAAACATTAAGAAGAAGTCCTCAATTCAAATACAAAATGAGAGCCGATACAACTGTGGATAAAACTAAAATGGAAAGGAATGTATAGAGACCAAGAATGTATTTTAAACTCTTCAAATATCCTGTATGTGACGTGGATTGGTGGAATTTTTAAGAACGAAATGAAGGTTTTATAGAAATAAATTTCCAAACTGACAAGTCACTTTTTCTGTTTCCGATGGAAACAATGTTCATTTAGAGGGAGTTACCAATCGATTTTTTCCTGTCTCCCTAGGGCAAAAAAAAAGGCCCTGATTCTGACATCGAAGGGCCCTAAAAACCAGACTTACACAATTTAGCCTAGTTATACTTTCGAATTTTTAGAAGATTTCCCCTGAATTTTTTTTAGCCAAACCAATGAAATTTTCTTTGTAACAAGGTTTCTTGTCTCTTTTTTCAAAAAAGCTACGTTTGGAGTGGCTACTTTAAAGGATTCCCTCTCCAAAACGGGCTCAATGGTATAATCTTTTCCGGCAAATTCTTTTAATTGGCTTAGTTTTTCCGACGGAAGGATGAGAAGCCTTTCTGGTTTTTCCGACCAAAGCCTGTCCAATTTGTCTTTATCATAGACATTGCGGAAGTTTCTCTCTGCATAAAAGCCATAAGATCTTTTGGAATTGGACAACCAAAAGGTATACACAACCGGTTCGTTTGGCTCCAGTTCTTTGATTTTGGCACCAAACTCTTTGGCCGGCTGGTAACTTGTGAGTAGCGGATAAAATTGTAAACTAATGGAACTAAAAAACAGAGTGGCACCGACAAGTGTCACAAGCACTTCCAAGGGAATGAGCTGTGCCAGTAACAAAATCAGTAAAATCCCAATGGCACCGAATACGTAATACACAATTCCCACTTCCGCAACAAAAACCGGAATGAGAAAGTAACCCACTAAATACACAAGCCCTGCAATGAGAAAAGAAGGACGTAACCTTTCTACACTCGAACGAAATAAACTTTCTTCGGCAATCTTGCCAAAATAGAGTGCAGCCCCTGGAAGCACCCAATAAGTATATTGCGGGAGAGGAAATCTGGAAAAAGAAATTAAAAATAAAAATAAAAATACCCAAAACGGAATCACAAAGTCGATGTCTTTGTATTCATTCGAACGGATTTTTCGAAGGATTTCTTTCCAACCAAGAGATTTGATATAATTGTAAGATCGAAATGCGATGTAGATGATCATAGGCACCACTCCACTAAAGAATGCCCATGAAAAAGATTTATAAAAGTAAAATGGATCGAACTTCACATCATACATTTCTTTGTAGAACCGACCAAAGGATTGGATCCACAAAAAGAAGGAAGGCCCATAGGAATTAAAACTTTTGTATAAAAGAACACACCAAAAAGCAGGAAGGGAGGCAAGAACCAGAATCCCCGTTGGTATTCGCATTGAAAGAAGTAACTTCCAATCCCTTCGAAATAGAATATCCCCACCAATGGACAGAGCAGGAATGACTACAGAAATTGGACCTTTGGTAATAAAGCCCATAGACATCATGAGATACATTAAGTAGAAATAGTTGGGATTTTTTTTTCTTCCTAAATAGTAAAAATGATAAGTAAACACCAAATAGGCGGTCAGATACACATCGATTTTGGGATCCACTACCATCGCATAAAATCCAGGAGCCAAAAGATAAGCAAAAGATGCTAAGTAACCTTGCCTTTCTTTTCCACCTGTTAGTATGGTGATTCGGTAAATGGAATAAACAGAAAGAAGGCTTAAAAAAATGGCCGGGATTCGGAAGGCAATATTACTGATTCCAAAAAGAGAAAATGAAGTAGCAATGGTCCAAAACGTCAATATAGGTTTGTCTAAGTATCTTCTACCGTTATCAAATAGAGTAAAAAAATCACCAGATAACACGAGTTCACGGCTGATACTTGCATACTGCGAACTGTCAATATCAATCACATCTAAGGGAAGCGTAAATAAGACAGGTAGAGATGCGAGGAGTAATAGAATTCGATAAATAATTCTTTCAGATGGAGTCAGTGTTTCTTTCATTCTAAGGTACCAATTTGGATGAGGCATTGTCCAAATCCTTTACAAGAATTTGGTTCTTGGTCATAACATTGTAAAATATCGCTATTATGAGTGGTGCATCCATCCATACATTGGATCCTACCCGTACGTTTGACATCAGGTGCTAAAGTGAGTTTTAGTTCTTCTTCTGTGCAAGAGATAAAAACTTCACAAGCCGCTTGGCATTTTTTTTCGACTATATCTTGGCAGTTTGTTACCAATAGGACTAACGTTAGAGTTAAAATCCAATTACCTTGTTTCACTTCGTATTCCTTTTAATGCTAACATTCCACAAGCGCCATTGATGTCACGACCAGGACTTCTGCGATTGAGGATGGGAGCCGTTGTTTTAGCTTTGAGATGCATAACAAAGTCTTTTACTTCGTCATCGGTTGGCCTTCGCCATCCGGTAAAATCTGTATTGAGAGGGATCACATTGATTTTGCATTTATTGACGGAACGAGAAATTTTTGCGAGCCTTTCCGCATTGTCACGACCCATATTGACGTCCGGAATCATTACGTATTCAAAGGTAATGGCTCGGTCAAGTTCCTTGGTGAAACGTTTGGCTGATTCGATCAATTTCTCTAACGGATGTTTGTCGTTTACATCCATAACCGATGAACGTGAGTTAGGGTTAGGGTGATTTAGAGAAATCGCAAAATTAAACGGTTCCTTATTTTCGATAAACCGGTTGATCCCTGTGGTGACGCCTGCTGTGGAAATGGTAATTCGGAGGGCACCGAGGCCAAATCCGTCTTGGTCTCTAAGGATATGGGCTGCCTTCATCACAGAAAAATAATTGTGCATGGGTTCACCCATTCCCATAAACACGATATTGGTGGCACGGTCGCCGACCAGTCGTTCTACTTGCAAAACTTGATCGAGGATTTGCCAAGTATGAAGGTTGCCCTTGTATTCCAAAAGTCCGGTCGCACAAAATTTACAATTGAGAGTACAACCAATTTGAGAAGAAATACAGATGGTCTTTCTTCCCCCATCACCAGAGGGAATCCAAACGGCTTCGATTTCTTTGTTTTCACCCACATAAAAAGTGAACTTCCGAGTCCCATCTTCTTTAGATGCGAGGTCCCGACCCAGTTCAATTTCTGGATAGAGGGTATGTTCTTTTAATTTTTCGCGGACCTCTTTGGATAAGGTGGTAAACTGATCCAAATTCGTGTAACGATTCTTATAAATGCCTGTATAAATTTGTGCCGCTCGGTATTTTTCCAAACCCAAAGAAACACAGATCTCTTCTAGTTCTTTTTTGGTTTTCCCTTTGAGAACCGGTATTTCCTCTTTCATTTGTTTGGAACATCCACCTTTAGCCAATCTTTTCGTTGCCCCCCGTCGGGACAAGGATTTCCGGCAATTCTTTTAGACTTACCTTAGATTCTTTCCTGATACAAGTCGAATTTGAAATCCAAAAGAAACCTGTTCGAAAAATGGTTCACCAAATGGACATTGACTTACACACACTGATTCAAAAGCCTAGTATCTAGTGAGGAAAATTTACGAATGAATAGCGACGCCTTTATGGAATATGCCTTTATCGTCATGGTCGCACTGATAGGGATCGAAATCTTTGTTTCCTACATCAAAGGCAAACAATACTACCGGTTAAACGTTCTCATTGCTGATGTCAGCACAGGTGTGATCTTCGCATTGATTGGAGTGGTCATCCTCCTCGGTGCTCTCTATGTTTACGACAAAATAGAGACAAATTTTTCGCTCTCCGCCTTAGGTTATCATTTTTTTCCTTTGGAAAGTCCGTTTCAATTCTCCTCTAGTTTTTCTGTGAACTGGCAGGCACTGGGAGCATGGACTTTTGCCGTTGTTTTTGCAGATTTTGTTTATTACTGGTTTCATAGACATTGCCACGAAATCAATTTGTTTTGGGCCACTCATGTTACTCACCACTCCACACAAGAAATGAATTTGTCTGTTGCGTTTCGTGGAAATGGACTCCAAAGAATATTCGAATATATTTATTTTCTATCAATGGCCCTTCTTGGAATTCCTTGGGAGATGTTTTTACTCAGCCATAGAATTCTAAAAGTGTATCAGTTTGTGGTTCATACTCGTTTTGTGGGCAAACTGGGATTTTTAGAAGAGTTTATGGTGACACCATCCAACCATAGGGTCCACCACGGTGTGCAAAAAAAATACATCGACCGAAACCACGGCGGAATCTTTATCATTTGGGATCGGATGTTTGGATCGTTTGAATGGGAAACGGAAGAACCAATCTACGGATTGACAAAACCTGTTAACTCTTTCAACCCTATCACAGTCAACTTACATGTGTTTAAGGACATGTTTTTTCAAATTCTGGAATGCAAATCTTTTGGTGATGTTTTTAAAACAATATTTGGACCTCCAGGTTGGAAACCAAGTTATCTAATCACGAGTGCAGACGAAACCCCAGAACCTACAAAAATTCTAAAATATGATCCCAAACCTCCAATGGGTGTGATGATCTATGTGGCACTACAGGCCGCTGTTCTTATGGCTGTGGGTCTTGTGATTTGGAAAGTTGCCAAAATCAATTTGGAGAAAGATATGGTGACACTTGGAATTCTATCCGTTGTCATCATCTTTAGTTTGTTTTCGATTGATCGAACTATGGAAATGAAACGATGGTCACGAAGAACAGAAGTGGTACGAAACGTATTATTTATTCTGGCTTTTGTTGCGGCTTTAGTTTACTCCAATATTCCTAATATTGAAATTTTTGCCATCCCACTCATAGGCCTCTCGTTTGTATCCCTTGTTTGGATTGTTATCAAACGAAAGACCTTCTTTGATCTCAGTAATATTTCTAATACTTGGTATTAGTTTTTATCTCTTTTAAAACGGACTCCGAAGGGAACAATTTGTTCGATTTCAGGAGTTCGTCCCCTAAGTTCAAAAATGCTTTTGTTTTATCCCCATGTTTTTTGCATAAATTGATATCCTTGTAACAAAGCCCCAAATCCACAAACGGTGGTTTGATGGTTTTTGTTTCTCCTTGCCCACCAGTTACTGATTGGTAATACAAAAAATCATCTTCAATCCATCCAAAGATATTCCCATACGCAAAATAAGCAGAAGAACCTTTTACTTTTCTTAAATCACGACCCATCACACTAAAGTAAACTTCCCTTTCCATAAACCCAAGGATTGTGGGAATCAAATCAAGTTGCGAAGTGATATCTTCCCTAAGTTCTGGTTTGATTTTTCCCGGCGCATAAATCAGAAGGGGGACATTTCTGTCTTCATAATAATTTAGAAACCGGTGGTGACTATGATCAGAAACAAAAAAGAAAATCGTATCTTTAAAGTAAGGAGCTTTTTTTGCTTTTTCCATATATCCGTTCAATGCAAAATCCGCATAATGCAAAACATTTAAGTATTCACTGTCTTGTGTGGTGGATTCAAACAAACGAAACTTTTCTTCAGGCACCTTATAAGGATAATGTGTGGTTCCTGTATGGATCACAGAGACAATCGGTTTTTCTGGTTTTACATTCAGGAGGCGTTTGTGCATGGCATCGAGTGATGCTTCATCCAAATAACTCCAAGGCCCTGTTTTGTATTCCGGATTTTTTTCTAACTCCGTTTTACCAACAAGAGTATCAAACCCCCAATGGTACATGATACTACCTTTGTTATTAAAACTAAGATCGGTTCCCGTTACAAATAAAGTTTCATACCCTATGGTTTTTGCGATATTCCCAAGGCCTGAAAAACGATTGAGGATTTGCGGAGTGCGAACGGCAGTGAGACCCGGCCTGTCAGGAATTCCACCCATCAGTGCCATAAGGCCATTTGTGGTTCTTCCCCCACTGGCAAAAAAGTTTTTAAAGAACATTCCTTGGCGAATGAGTTGGTTAAAGTAAGGTGTGACAACCTTTCCATCCACCTTCCCCGTTCCAATGATATCGATAAACTTTCCTGTCCAACCTTCGAGAACCACAACCACAATATGTGGCAAAGGTTTTGTCGTATTAACCATTGTTTTACGAAGGAGAGGGTATTCTACACTCACGAAACTGGCACCAGGATAATTCACTTCCTTTTGGACAATGGCACTTGCCTCTGCCAACTTCATATAGTGGCGGTCATCGACTTTGGTCATCTTCAGGTCCGTGATGACGGTAAATCCAGGATTTAAAACCAAATCGTTGATGATGGTTTCTTTGGTAATGATGGCATCACTTGTGCGAAGGGGACTCGTTTGGACTCCCCCACGAATTCCAAGGACAAGAAGTGCAAGCACCACAAGAAACTGAAGCCCTGCCCATTTGTAATGTAGGTTTACATGAGAATAGGGAAACTTGGATTGGATTTTGTAAATTCCAAACCCAATTCCGGAAATCACAAGGATTCCTAGTAAAAATAGGAAAGGATTTTGGGAAAAAGCAGATCCAACAAGTGGCAACATCTCAAACCCAAGATAAGCAAAGGCCTCGTATCCCAAATGTTTGTTTCCGTTTTCATAATAAATCAAATCTGCAATGAGAAGAAATAGCAGCAGAATAATAAAAATTACAGGTAAGGTTCGCCAAACTGCCCTATATATTTTATTGCGATTAAAAAAATGTAAACTTGAATACAGTAAACTGACACCAAGTAACACACATAAGACGGAAATATCAAACCGAGCCCCTTTTACGAAAGCTTTTAATAGAATCCAAGTTGATTTATCATGAATCCTATAGGAATACATGGTAAAAAAAGCGACACGATAAATGGTAAGAAATACAATCCCAAGACCCGCAAGGAGTAAATGAAACCGAATGTAAAACGGCAATTTAGAAAATAGTTTTTTCATAAATAAAACTTAGAGTAACTTCCATAAAACTAAAATAGATGAATCCGCAGGTCTTTGATCACTGTACAGTTATGGTTTTACCATTTTATAAATGGTTCCTGATTGGTAATCTGCCACAAAAATTTCCCCATCATTGTCCCGTCCAAATGTGGGAATGAGTAAGTTCCATTTTCCAAGAGCGATCGTTTCTGTGACCTTGGTATTTTCTCCAGGTTTTGGCACAGGGATGGCCCATATTTTACCTTGGATAAAATCTCCAAAAACATACATTCCTTTTAAATCAGGAATGGCAGATCCCGTGTAAACGTATCCACCTGTGATGGATTGACCTTCGTCTCTGCCATATTCATAAAAAGGAGGTTCGTATAGTGCCGTATTACAACCGTCAGTAAAACAATGAAAACCTTCGGTTTGGTTCCAACCATAGTTTTTACCGGATAAAATGATATCCACTTCTTCGTATGCATCTTGTCCCACATCAGCAACAAGCAAACGTCCGTCAGGCGAAAAACTCATCCGCCAAGGATTTCGAATCCCATAAGCAAACGTTTCCGGAGCAAATCCCGCTTTTCCAACAAAAGGATTATCGGAAGGGACGGAATACGTTTTTTTTAAGTTTGGATCTGGTATGGGACTAATTCTTAAAATAGAACCAAGAAGAGTATTGGGATTTTGTCCGTTGTTTTTCGGATCAGCTCTCCAACCGCCATCCCCAAGCCCAATGTATAAATGTCCATCTGGGCCAAATGCCAACTGCCCTCCATTGTGGTTAGGATAAGGTTGCTCCACTTGCAATAACACCCGTTCGTTTGTAAGTTTCATGCTATCGAAATCGGTTGGATTTTCTACTACCCATTCGGAAACGATGGTGACATCTTTACTGCCAATTGACTTTACATAGTTTGTGTATAACTTTGGTTGTTTGGGAAATTTAGGATGAAAGGTGAGGCCAAGTAAACCCTCTTCGCTGTCTGTGATCACAGGAAATTTCGCAAGCACCCTACTTGTTTTTTTCTCCCTATGAAAAAGTATCATATCCCCTGTTTTTTCCAGTGCGAATAAAAAGGGACTGTCACCCGGTGGGAACTGGATGTCTGTTGGCTCTTTTACCTTCACCACTTCTTGTAAGGAAATAGCAACTTGTTTGCGACTGGAATCGACACCGATAAAAAGAGGTTTGGATCCGAGCACCTGGCCATCGGTTTCATACTTTTTATTGTAATTTTTCATTACACCGCGAATCAAATCGTCGCAAGAAAAAGTCATGGAAAGAAAGGAAAACAAAACAAAGATTTGGATTTTCATACTACTAAAGGTTCCCTCATTAAGATAATTGGCTTGGATTTCTCTCCGCAATCAAAAAACTTAACCGCATCTATGAAACTCTTTCGAATCCTTTGTATTCCCGTTTTTCTCTACTTTGCTTATTTGCAATTGAACGATCCTGATCCTTACCTTTGGTTTCCCATTTATGCGTTTGTGGCGCTCATCGCCCTTGCCAGTTTGTTTTACCCCGTTCCCAAGTTTGTGGGATGGATTCTCATACCCATTTATCTTGTTTTAGCAGGATATTATTTTGCTCACAGCCCGTATTTTGGGATGGAAGTGGAAGAAGTGAGAGAATTTTTGGGATTACTGATTGCTAGTGCAGCGGTAGCACTTCTCGTTTTTAAGAAATAAAAACCATTCGGTTTCCAACTTTACCGGTAGTTCTTTTTCCTTTGTGAAAGGAACGGGAAGAAATACAAAAAGGGATCTAAGAGAAAATGGATTGCCGAAATTTATTTTTCGGCAATCACCTTTCCATCTTCTAATATCATTTTGATAAGTTTTGTCATCTCAACAGAATACTCCACATCTAAATGTTTGGTGACCCCTTCACAAAATCCATTGATGATGAGTAACTTCGCATCATCTTCAGACATCCCGCGGGATTGGAGGTAAAACAATTGGTCGTCATCAATTTTGGAGACAGTGGCTTCATAATTCAATGTGCCCTCTTCTCCTGATACATCATTGTAAGGATATGCATGTGACTGAGAACGGTTATCCATCATCAGTCCATCACATTTGATATGGCTATACGAACCCTTGCTAGATGGTTCAAACTTTACAAGACCGCGGTAGGAATTGATTCCTCCATCTAAGGCCACACCTTTGGCTAGGATATTAGAACGGGTGTTTTTTCCGACATGGATGATCCGAGCTCCCGTATCTTGCACTTGCCCACTTCCAGCAAAGGCTAAAGACAAAACATCTCCTGTCGAATGATCCCCTTGTAAAATGATCCCTGGGTATTTGATTGTATTGGCACCGATGTTACAATCTGTCCAAGTGATGTGAGCTGCTTCTTCGCAGATCCCCCGTTTCACAGTCCAATTGTACATATTCTTTTTCCAATTTTGAATGGTGGTATAAAAGATTTTAGAATTCTTTTTGGCAACAAGCTCTACCACTGCCGTGTGGAAGTTAGTTCCTTTGTCTTGGACAGAAGTACAACCTTCGCTATATTCCAAATGAGCTCCTTCATCGGCAATGAGAAGTGTGCGTTCATATTGTCCGGAACTAGCAGCTGTTACTTTAAAGTAAGCCTGAAGAGGCATGGGAGTTTTGACTCCCTTAGGAATATAAGCAAAGGATCCACCGCTAAAAACACAAGAGTTCAGCGCCGAAAACTTATTATCACCAATGGTGACTACAGTTCCCAAATATTCTCGAACCAGTTCTGGGTATTCCCTGATGGCGGTATCAATGTCACAAAAAAGAATTCCTAAATCAGTGAGTTCTTTTTTGACATTGGCATATATGGTTTCGGAATCGTTCATGGTTTCGATTCCGGCAAGGTATTTCCTTTCGTGTTCGGGAATTCCTAATTTTTCAAAACTACGTAGGATTTCGGGATCCACTTCGTCCCAAGATTTTTTCTTTTTTTGGTTGGAACCTACGTAATGTACATAGTCATCAATATTGATCTGAAATTGCGGAATGAATCCCCAAGTCGGCATTGGTTTCTGTTCATAAACTTCAAAAGCCTTTAAACGAAATTCCGCAAGCCAACTTGGTTCATTTTTAATATGGGAAATGGATTCAACAACCTTACGAGTGAGTCCCTTTGGAAAGTTATCAGGTTTGTAAAATTCTAAGGAAACCTTGTCTAAGCCAGCTGTTGATTCCATTGTTTCTCCCTTCTCTACTTGTAGAGAATACTAAATTAATTTACAGAAGCGAAGTAAGCTTTGGATCCAGTAGGATCAGCTTTCATCGTTTTCTTTCCTTCGTCCCAGTTCGCAGGGCAAACTTCACCGTGTTTTTCCACAAATTGGAAAGCTTTGATCAGGCGAAGAGCTTCTTCAATGTTACGTCCTACTGGTAGGTCGTTAACAGTTGCTTGGCGGATAACTCCCGTTGGATCGATGATAAAAGTTCCGCGTAACGCAACTCCTGCATCAGGACCAGACTCAATAAGAACTCCAAAAGACTTTGCAATTTCCTTTGTTTTGTCAGCGATGAGTGGGTATTTGATCTCTCCAATACCACCTTCTTTTCTGGCAGTTTTTTTCCAAGCTAAGTGTGAAAATTCGCTATCAACAGAAACGCCCAAAACTTCAGCTCCGATCTTTTTAAAATCTTCGAGTTTTGCATCGTATTCAATAATTTCTGTCGGACATACAAATGTAAAATCGAGTGGATAGAAAAACAGAACCACCCATTTTCCTTTGTAATCTGACAATTTGATTTCTTTAAAACTGTCCCCGATGACAGCGGTTGCTTTAAAATCTGGGGCATGTGATGTCACTTGTGGCATAAAGTCACTCCTTAGAATTATTCTAAGTACAATGATTAGATTCTGTCTAGATGTTTTTGAACAACCGACAAGTTTTCCAAACACCATTCTTCCTTGGCCAATGTTTCTACAAATCTCCGGTCGTGACTGACCACCACAAGGGCAGAACCAAGTTTGGCCAGAGAAGTTTCTAAAGCTTCCAAAGATTTGAGATCTAAATGGTTAGTGGGTTCGTCTAATAAAAGTACCTCTGGACTTTTTTCCAGATGCAGTGCGAGGTAAAGTTTTTTCCCTTCTCCTGGACTGAGAGATTCTGATTCCGAAAACCGTTTGGGATCACTCCCTAGTCGGTGAATTCCCGAAAGCACTTTGGCCTTTTTCTCATCCGGCAAATTTTGAAATTCCCAAAGTAAAATGTTTAATTCGTTTTTTGAAAATTCCTGAGGCAGATACAAATAAGAAATTCCTTTCTCTTGGAAAGTTTTCACTAAATATCTGAGAAGTGTGGACTTACCTGCACCATTGGAGCCTGTGATGGCAATTTTTGAATCAGGAAGGATTACCAAATGGGAGGCAAGTGACAAAGACAGAATATCCATAGAGAGCGATTCACCATCAAACATAAATAAGGTGCTTCGTTTAGAAGGAACACTATTCCATAGAATTCCTAAATTTTCTTTTTCTGGAAGTTTGTCCCAAATTTGTTTTTCTTTTAGTTTGGAATGTTCGGTTCTTCTTTCGATTTGATTTTTCAATCGGCCTGCTTGGCCATCTTTACCAGTCACTCGGGCTAAGTTCTTTTTTTGCCTGCCGTCATGGTCATGAAGATCAAGTCCCTTCTTGGATCTATGTTTATGAGAGAGACTTGCTTCTTCCCTTCTTCGTTTGAGTTCGGCATCCAGTTTTTTACGTTCCGTTTTTGCAATTTCCCAATTGTGAATCCTTTCTTCTGCTTCTCTTTCTATTTCTTTTTTGCCTTCGGAATAATTTCCTGGCCGCTGGGAAAAGAAATTTTTTTCTAAAAATACACAAGAGGTAACAATCTCATCTAACAAAGACCTGTCGTGGCTGATGAGGATTCCAATCCCTTGGTAATACAAAATGGCATTTCGAATGATTTGCTCAGTTTTGGAATCCAGATGATTTGTGGGTTCATCTAAAATCAATACATCCGAATTTTTTGACAAAGCCATTGCCAAAAGAATCCTTCGTTTTTCACCAAAACTGAGAAACTCATAGTCCTCTACCGATTGCATTTTGATTTCGAGTAAACTCTTCCAAAATCCGGATTCTTTGGAATCATCGTAAAGAAAATAAGACAGTTCCTCTTCTGACATTTCGGTTCCTTGCGAAATCGAACAAACAAACTCGTTTCCCAAAACGATCCCTTTGTCAGGAAGGATCTCTCCACAAATGATTTTGGCTAGAGTGGATTTCCCACTTCCATTTTTTCCGACAATCCCAGTCCAACCTTTTGCGAAATGTAGGTTCAGATTTTGGAACAGAGGTTCCGACTGAGATTCGTATTGGTATGATACATTTTGAATGGTGATATGATGGGACATACGACAAGCTCCTGTTTTTCCAAATAGGGAATAGGTAAGCATGTCTCGTCCTAAAGAGATTAGGAGAAGTGTGGATTTAGTATTTTATTTTGCTTACCTATTTGATTTAAGCCGCAATCTCATGGGAGTGTACCTCTACTACGTTTGTTAGACTGATAAAATATAATAAAGTTGTCAATAGTTATTTCCCTTTGGCCATTAAGAATTTTTCCATAAACTCAGTGATGTCCCGAATGTTACGGTTAATCATCTTACGAAGTTCGGGAGGAATATTTTGTGATTTGATGACTCGGTAATAGTTCAAAGCATTTTTTAACATCTTACGACGAGCAAACTCTTGAGCCTTCATTAACATTGGTTTGTATTTATAATAGGAGTATTCCATAATCGAATAATTCTTCGACAAACGGAATGCATGTGGGATCTTTCCAAAGTCATAAGTCAGCGTTAAAAAAGGTGCATCATCGGCTTCGGGAGGTTTTAGTTCCAAAACCCCGTGGATGATTTTTTCTGGTTCCTCTTCTGTGGCTTTTTCTGCCATCTCATCCAGAGGGATGGGAGATTCTTCCTCGGCAATTTCCCCTAGGTTTCCATCGACAATTTCAATTTCAGGAGCTTCTGCATCCTCAAAGGAAGGCCCTTCCTCTTCTTCTGGTAATCCAGCCTCTTCTCTCTTTTTTCGTTCTCGAAAGACTTCATCAGCGTCGGGAAGACCAATCCTTAAATCTTCACTAGTAAGCGGACGGTTTGTGAGTTCCACCTGGATTGGTACATCTGTTTCAATGATGGTTTCAGATTTATTGGAATCCGCTTGTTCTTTGGGCTCAGATTTTGGTTTTATTAATTTATCAGTTTGGGGATCAACAGGATCCGGGAGTTCTAATTCCTTACGGAGAGAATCAGTTGTTGCCTCCAACCAATTGGGTTCTTCCTCTAACGAACGTTCATGGGGATGAAGTTGCGGTTCTTTTTCATCTCGACGTAAATCATTCGGATCAGGAAGATTAATTGTTTCAAGTCCCCAATCTTCGGAAAGTTTGAAGTTTGGTTGGTCAGGAAAGTATGGTTTTAGTAAATCGTTGAGAGAAGTTTCTTCGCCTTGCGCTTCTAGTTCTTTTGCTTTTTTTTCTATTTTCTTTAGCGCTTGGTTTTTTAAAAACTCTTCCCTCTCATGGAATCGGTCTTTTTTCCTTCGATCTTCCCCTGACCTTCGATCCTTCCTACCGGCAAGATTCGTTCGTCTATCTGGATTTTTCCTTCTTTCTTCTCCAGACCTTCGATCAACTAGTGGAAGATCCTTAAACTGTTTCCAGTCGCTCGAGAAAAAAGTATCTTCTGGAAGATCAAGTTCAGATACATCTTTTTTTGAAATTTGATCAGCTAGCGCTTGTAAATCGATAGGTTTTTTAGGAAATCCAGCTTGACCAGGACTTCCAGAAACTCCGGGCAATCCGGGTTGGCCCTGTATATCAGGAGGAACATAAAAAGGTCCCACAATTCCTGAACCTGGCGGTGCCATAGGAGTCCCAGGGAGAGCGCCAGCAAGACCACCGCTCGTCAAACCTTGGTTTAACGATTGTAAGAGTTGGTCTTGGTTTTGGATGACTTTGGGATCAAATCCTGGAGCTTGCGGGGAAGATTGTAGAAATTGATAAACGATGGGATGGACTAACTGGTTTCCCCCTGCCACATTTTGATTTACTTGAGGAGTGGAAATGGGGGTCTCGACCGGTGGTTTCCCTCCTTGTTGTGGAGTTTCCATCCTATTTGGAGGGATAATGGGCGCTGGAGATCCAACATTTTGTGAAGGCAGTTGGGGCGATTGAGGGAAGTTAGGCGGTTGCGAACTTTGGGCAAATTGAATGGCCCTTGCAATTGATTCTGCAAATAGTTCCGAAACTTCCTTCAATGCAGAAACAAGATCTGTTAAATCTTTGTCAGGTTTTGTTTGTCCGCCGGATTTAGAATCCTTCTTTTTAGGTTTCTCAACCTTACCAGGTTCCCCTCCTTTTTCCGGTGGAGGGTTATCTTCTAAAAACTCCTCTAAATCCTGAATATTCTTCTTAATTTTTTCTTTGATCTCTTGGTCAGGAATCCGGTTCCCTGTCCTTTCAAAAATCTCAATCGCTTCTTCGACTTGTTCAGCTTCCACAAGTGCTTCTGCATTAAGAAGTGGCCTTCTATGAAAGGAATACTTCGAGTTTTTGGAGATGATATCATCGGCAGAAAAACTAATGTCAGGTTTTTCTCTTCTCTGTCTTTCACCGGATGAGGATGATTCGGAACTTTCTTCTCCAAACTCACCTAACGGAAGATCGCTGAGAGATTTAGGAGCTTTTTGTTTTTCCCTTCTACCACTCCTTCCTTGTTTTGGTTCTTTCTCAGAACTTGCAACATCAGACTCATTTTTTTCATAATCATCGTCTGTTTCAAAATCCAATCCTCTTTCCGAAAGAGGTTTTGGTTTAGATTTAGGTTCTTTAGGATCTGTTTGGAAATTTAATTCCTGCCCCCGACCACCTTTCGTTTGCCTTTCTATTTTGGGTTGTTTTGGTCTCGGTTGTGTTTCTTCAATTTCTTCGGCCTGTTTTTGTTTTTGTCTTCGTCTCTGCCTAGGACTTAGATCTTGACTAGGCCGTGTTCCCCCCTCGCTCCCAGCGATCTCCTTGAGGTCGGCACCTGTGCCGGAAAGACCGAGTAACATCATAAGGGTGGTTAACATAAAAGGGTTCTATTCTTTATTTTCGAGGTTTACTATGCAGTAACTTTAGGTATAATCAAAGAATATTCAATTTCCTAGCATTTTCCGGGGCATTTTCAGCCAAAATGACCGCAAGTTCTTTTTCTGCTTGACACAAGAGAAATTCTTGCGTTTCATGGTGGCATGAAATCCGTTGCGAAAAAAAATCTCAGCTTTGCTTCCTCACCGGACAATGCAGACGGGTTGCAGTTAAAAATCACCTTCGACGAAGACACAAAAACTGCCTTCGGTGATTACACCTGCCCCGAAAAATACCAGGGTTTACCAGATCAAATCCACCCAGGGATTATTTCTACCATCTTGGATGAAATCATGGTTAAGATCAACGAAGCGATGAATTTCGAAACCACAACAGGTGAACTCACCATTCGTTTTTTGCAACCAGCAAAAGTGAATGAGCCATTACACTTACGTGGTTGGTTTGTGAAAAAGAATAAAAAAATCATAGAAAACCGTGCTGAAATAGAAAATGAGATCGGCAAAATAGTGGCCCGCGGAAAAGGTAAATATATCGAAGCTGAAGACTGATTATGCCGATGTGGTGGAATTGGTAGACGCAGTGGATTCAAAATCCACCGATGGTAACATCATGCCGGTTCGATTCCGGCCATCGGTACCAACAGTAATTTAGTTCGAACTCCTCTCACAAGCCTTTAGATAAAAATCTTCTTCGATTCTGTCTATGGCTTGTAAGATAAGGTGAATTTCCTCTTTGTTCATCTCATCAAAGATTTTCCTTCCCTCTTTTAAAATGGCAACTCCTAACGAAATTCCTTTTCGATCTTCCTCTGTATATAGACTTCCTTTTGATTCCATCTTTAGAAGAATGTCTTCCATAATCAGAATGATCTTTCGGATGAGTTCTGCATCCGAAAATACTTTAAAAAGTGCACCGATGTCTTTTCTGAAAGCATCTGCTTTTTCTTTTTCAACCTTTGAGATTAGAAATTCCATCGCAAACTCGGAATTGAGTAAACCAACTTGATTTTCATGACGGTCAAGCTCCAATACAAGTTCTTCTTCAAACTGATGGGCTGTTACATAGGAATGTAAAGCAGCAAGTCCCGCTCTTAGTGCCATAGGAAAGTGTTTTCCAAATCGAAAGATAGACATTGCTAAATTCCCAAGGATTCCCCAAATTTTTGTGGGATGATTCACAAATCCAGATAACGCATCAAAGGCGGAATCGAGCTCCTTTCTTTTGGAATACTCTGGATACAGATATTCCAAAAAAAATTGTAGTAATTGATCTATTTTGATTCGAGATATAGAACTAAACTCTGGATAAAGTTTCAAATTTTCCGGCGAATATCTTTTTTGCAGAGAGTTTTGATACATTTCAATCAGCTCTCGAAAGAGTGGATGGTTTAATACTTTGGAAGATTCTTTTTTTGGCTTCATACTTTTTTCTAAGGACAAATTATAAAACCTCATCAAAATAAGTTTCATAACGTTCCCAGTTTACCTTTTTACCTTTCGGTTGATAAGGGAGGTTTGCGTTTTTTTTAACATCCAAACCGACAAACAATGAATAAATACCTACAGCAAGGGAGATGGCTGTTTCTTTTTTGTTTTGAGTTAAATACTTCATATCTCGGCTTCGATTTACATATCCAATTTCAATAAAGGCGCATAGTGCGTTGATATAGGTAGGTAAACTATATGTCGAAATATAGGGTTTTTGAATTGGACCAAGCTCTGGGTAAGGCGAATTTTTTTCTTTCAATTGAACAGGCAAACCATATTGAACAAAACGCATCAGTTCCTTAGTTACATAATGATTATCACCACCAAAACCTTCTTTCCCTCCTTCCCTTCTCCATTCCTCTTTTTTACCTTTCTCCCTCTCCCAAAATTTACCAGTCTCTAAAAAGGATTCATGGTTTGTGGCATAAGGCCCAGGTTTTCCAATTTGTTTCTCCCAATTGGATTCATCAGCATAACGCCAACTAATCATATTTTGACGGTAACCTTCAAACTTAGATAGATCTGTATCTTTTCCGTTTTTTTTAGACCAATACCCGTGAAAATAAATCCAAGTATCAGCAATCGCATTTTCCAATTTAGACCAACCCGATTGGAAAATTAGCCACTCCGACCAAGGACCATTCGTAAAACCATTTGGTGAACTTTTCTTTTCAGAGATTTTTTTTAATTTAGAAAAAGTTTTATAGCCAGGAGTGAGAACCGCCCCCATTCCCCCTGTTTGTCCTTTGCTCGCAGGATTCAAATGTAAGGACAAAACAAGTTGCGGTTTTAATTCATTGATTTTGGAAAGTCTACCTTTTCGCCTCACGCCTGTTTTTGGATCAGGGAAGTCATACAAACGGTAAGCTGCATTAGGATCATCTGAGTTTGGGTCATCGTCAAAGGATGATTCGCGGGTAAGTTTACTCTCTAAGATCACCCTTTGAAAATCTGATTTTTTAGAGAAGAGTTTTAGGTAACCTTCAAATTCTTTCCAACCGGCTTCTGTTTCAGTAAGTTTTAGGATCTTATGGACTTCTTTTGCTAAATCAAGAACAACCTTTCTCTCTGTGATATTTCCGTGTTCTGTTCCTTGTTTGTAAGTTTCTAAGTAAGTTTGAGTGATACTATCATATTTGTCTCCATGTTGTGCTTTGGGATCTTTGGCAATTCCTCCGTGACCAGGATCCACAACAATCCGAAAGACAGGTACAGCTTCCAGAGAAAAGGAAATAAATGCAAACCAGAGAATGAGTATAGATTTATGTAAGTTTAGAGAGGATAAAAAGACCACGATGGTCATTCTCCGTTCACTAGTGAACGGAGAAAAGAAAAAGTTTATGTTCTATTTTGTACTTTGCTGTTGCCCAAAGATTTGGTTTCTATTATCACTTAAGTCTTTTCCGTATTTATCGGAGATGGCTTTTTTGTCAGCATCAGATTCTTTAAAGTCGGAGAGAATTTTGATTCCGTAATCTTTTGCAATTCGGTAATGAACGATCGAATCGTAAAATCTATCCTCGCGTGACATATCGGTAGCCAGTCCCATTTGTCCGTAGGCAATACGAAGTTTTTGTTGGGCCTCCGCGATTTCGCGGTAAGGAATGATGACTTTAGATCCTTCCCCAGAATTTTCTACAAGTTGAGCTTGTTCTTGGTTTGTGATCACATCCGCACATTCAGCAAGAAGGTTTTGTGTTTTCGTATCGTAATTTTTTGCAAATTTTCCAAGAAGATTCGTAATGTCTTTTTCTAATGCGACCATCGCTTTTCCAGAAGCAATATAAGCCCTGCGGTAGTAATAACGCAATACCACTTGGTAGTCTTTTCTGATTTTTTCTAAGGCTGTTTTAGAATCAGGAACTTCGTCCCCAAAATTAGCAGTAACAATAGTTAGAAGTTTAATTGCATTGATAACTCGGTCTTTGTTATTTTCCGAGATATTTTTGTATTGTTTGCGTTCTAAGTTATTCCCTTGGTCGAGTTTGTCTAGTTCCTCGAAGGACTCTTTCCCTTTTTCTTGTCCCCCCGACTCCTGGGCTGAGATAGACAAAGAAAAGAAACAAAACAAAAGAATGATGAAACTATTTTTTAACACGAAACTTGTTCTCCTTAAACCAAGGAGCAGATTACCAAAAATT
This sequence comes from Leptospira soteropolitanensis, assembly GCF_026151655.1. GTDB lineage: Bacteria > Spirochaetota > Leptospiria > Leptospirales > Leptospiraceae > Leptospira_A > Leptospira_A soteropolitanensis. The sequence continues at coordinate 655,891 of NZ_JAMQPN010000002.1, forward strand.
CAGGAGGATTGACTACTATTTTTTATCCTTTTGAAAAAAGAGTAATCCATCTCCAACGGGATACAAAGTATATCCAGAAACTTGGGATTTCACCTCATCCCAAAGTGCCATCACCGCTAAATCAGAAGGTTTTTTCGGATCAGGCTTAAGGACTCGGCCATGCCAGAGCATATTATCAAATAAAAAATAAGATCCCGGTTTTGCTTTCTCCCATAAAATACGAAAGATTTCAGGATAGGTGATTTTATCACAATCTACAAAAAATAAATCCGAATTCATCCATTCATCATATTCCTTTGCCAAATAATCCATTACGGAGTCAGTCACCCGTTTAACATGAATTTGCTCCAATATTCCCATTTTTTTAGCATATCCATCCATTAGGTCCGCCTGTTCTTTATGGCGATCCACAGTCACAAACCTTGTCTCTCGTGATCCTTGCGCCATCCAAAGAGTAGAATATCCAAGCCCTGTTCCTAATTCCAAAATTTGTTTGGGCCTAACGAGAGAAACTAAATGAGATAAAACTGCCCCAGTGGCTGCAGTTACTATGGGAATATTTTTCTCTTTGGCATAAGTTTCCATTTCTGCAAAAACAGAATTCGGTTTGTATACAAGACTAGAATCAATATATGGCTCCAAATCTGGAATGTAAATGCTTGGCCTTGGTTTCATGACTTAGGAGGTAAAAATAAAGAAATTCTATCTTTTAAAATTGACGGAACTTTTTTACGAACAAGGTCGTTTAACTCTCGATAACTATAACGTTTAGAAGGGTGAATCAAGACAATGGCTTCATTCTCAAATAGGGAGGCATGTGCTACGATTTCATCAAAATGAGTATGTCCCCATTCCCGTGCCCTGTTCACATCTCTTTTGTCACAAAAGTAAGTACATTCCATAAAGAGTATTTTACTTTTACGAACATCTTCATTTTCTAATACGTATTCTATTTTTGTATCCCCAGAAAATGAAACGTAAGGTAGAGAAACTTCTTCTGTCGGATCTTCTCCCAAATCTTTTTTATTTCGGATCTCTTCGGAACTTAGACTCGTCCATTCTTTCTTAAGTTTTCGTTTCGTTTCATATACAGTATAACCTTGGGATGGAACTCTATGGAAACTTTCCCAAGGTTTAAAAAAATATCCGGGTTTCAATTCAACCCTGTCTCCATAATTCAACCCAATGAGTTCACAAGAATATTCAAAATCTTCAATTTCCGAATATAGTTTTAAAATTTGGGACATCTTTGGTTCCAAAGATTTAGGAAGATAAATTTTGGGAACAGGTAATTTACGAAGGCTTCTTTGCGATACATAGTATGGAATTCCACAAGAATGGTCCAGATGGGCATGGGATAATAAAATCCTTCCTATATGAATTTTATCAGGATTGATAAATCCGAAATCAAACATAAAATCAAGCGAAGGACAAATGATGGACGTCCGAATCCCTCCTTCGGAAAGTCCTTCAAACTTGGTTCCTTTGTATTCAAAACTTGCTGTTAACATCAATCTTCTGGATTCAAAACTTTAACAGATCCTTTCCAGGAAGATTCTAAAGTTTTAGGTCCCACAACAGTAACAATCAACTTATCTGATTGAAAATACAATTTACCAACTCGCTTTAAATCAGAAAGAGTCAGACGATCAATTTCGCTTCTAAAATTTTGTAGGTAACCATCAGGCATTTTATGATCACGTCTGCGCACTTCGCTCATAAGTGTCCGTTTATCATCCTCAAATTGAAAAACAAATTGATTGATGATAGCATTTTTGGCACGAACTAATTCCTCTTCTGTAAGTGAATCAATCAGTTTAGGTTGGATCAGTTCACGCATAAGACTAAGGACTTCCTTTGCCGATTCCGTTTTTGTCATAGCAAAGAATTGAATGGTTCCATAATTTTCCTGGAATTCCGTATTACTACCTGCGGAATAAGCTAGTCCTCGATTGTTTCGAATCTCCCTCATATAATAGGAGTTAAATCCGCCGGCGCCAATAATATAATTTAAAACTTGAATGGCATAAAAATCAGGATGATTGTGTTCTGGAAGGACTCCTATCATGGAAATAAAAGTTTGGTTTACATCCTTTGTTATGAGCCGAATTTCCTTACCTTCTTTTTTTACATTTTCTGATAACAGGGAGGGAGTAATTAGTTCCGATTCGCGTTCATCTGTTTTCTCATTGAATTTAGGAAAAAAATTATCAAAAGCTTTTAAATCATAATCACCAGTCACAAGGAATCTTCGTTTCTCTGCAGACAAAATCTCTTTTTGAAATTGGACTAAATTTTCCAACGAAAGTGATTCCAAGGAAGTTAGCTGCATCGAAGTTCCCAAAAGAGTTCCCCGAAACAAAGACTCTTTTGCTTTCCTAGAACCAAGAGCCGTAGGATTATCATTTCTGCGTTTGATTTCTTCAGAGAGTTTTCCCTTTGTAGTTTTCATTAAGGACTCATCTAAATTTGGCGCATTAAAAAAGGATTGTATAACGGGAAGAACTTCCTTTTCCGTGGATTTTAGATAAGCAAAACTAAACATAGTTTTTTCGTAATCAATTGTAACAGAAAAGGTTGCTCCATAAAACTCTAAAGTTTCCAAAAACTTTTCTTTGGGATAAGTTTTTGATCCCGACAGTTCCCAACTATCTTCCAGTAATCTAGTAATTTCAACTGGTCGTTTTCCTAAATGTTTTTTCCCATGATAAACATAAAGATCTGCATACACGATAGGGAACTCAGAATTTTTCAAAGAAAAAACTTCAACGCCTGATGGTTGTTTCACGGAACTGATTTTGGGGACTTCAAACTCTAAAGGTTTGAACTTTAAATCACGAACAAAATCGCCCATCTCCCGTGCAGAAAGGCTAAAAAAACTAATACCTATTAAAAATATAATCTTACTTTTCATTCTGATTTTTTCCTTACATCTTCCAATACACCAACAACTACTTTATCTTTGGATAGATAAGTTGGAATCAAAGATTGAATATCCTTTGATGAGGTCTGCATGATGGAGGTGTATTGTCGGAAGAGCCCTGCCCAATCGCCATATAACAATTGATAGTAACTTAAAAGATCTGCAATACTTGCGTTTTCGTCCATAGTTTTGATAAAGTCCGAAACCATATGGTTTTTTACTTTATCCAATTCTTCTTTTGGGATTCCATTTTCTTTTATTTTAGATAATTCTTCCCAAATGATATTTTCAATAAGTTCCGGTTTGGCATCTTCCCTTGGTTTCACAAAAAATACAAAATAGTTTTGGTATCTTTCTCCTGGATAACCATTGGCCGCTCCCACACTTACTGCTAGTTTTTCTTCTAAAACCAGTCGCTTGTATAATCTTGATCCAGTTCCTGAAGTAAGGACAGTGGACAATACATCAAAGGAAGAATTGTCTTTATGTGGATAAGGAGGCTTTAAAAACCCCATCATCATTTGACTTCCAGAGGGATGATATACTTTAAATCGTTTTTCACCTGGGAACGATTTTTCTTCTACCTTATACGTTGGTCTTGGTTTCCCCGGTTTTAAATCGGAAAAATATTTCCTAATAATGGACTCTGTTTCTTCAAAATCAAATTGCCCAACAACAGAAATCACCATCCGATCGGGAGTGTAATGTTTTTGAAAGAAGGCTTTTGTATCTTCAATTTTTAAAAAAGGAAGACCTGTCGAATATCCAATCACTGGTTTTCTGTAAGGATGGCTTTCAAAAGCGATAGAGAAAAATTTTTCTCTTAGGACACCAGCCCCACTGTCATCGGTTCTCATCCGACGTTCTTCAATCACAACATCTCTTTCTGTATAGTATTCACGTAATACGGGATTTTTTAGCCGATCTGATTCAATCTTTGCCCAAACTTCAATTCGGTTATTAGGAAGTTGGATTTGATAATTGGTTACATCTTGTGAAGTATAAGCATTAAAACCCACCTCACCATTTTGTTCATAAATATAAGAATCCTCATTTTTCACAATAAAGCTGTCTTGTAATTGGATCAGATTTTTTAATCTACGATTCAAAGTATCCGCTTCTTGTTGCAAAGAAGGTGGAATGATTTCTCCCCTTGTGGTGAGATCTCGAATTTTTAATTTGATGTCATCAAGTTCCGTTCCCCAAACTTCAATTTGTTTTTGGTATTTTTCTTCTTTTTCGAAATCTGTAGTTCCCACAGTTTTTGTTCCTTTGAAGAGCATATGTTCCAAAAGATGGGCTGTGCCCGCTTCTTCTGGTGTTTCATCTACTGCACCCACAAGAAATTTGATGTACAAAGCAACTGTTGGCGAAGTACCTCGTTTCATCATCACAACAGTAAGTCCATTTTCCAAACGAATGGTTTTGATCTTTTCTCGAAACTGGGACTCAGAGGTTCCAAAAAATTGGTCTTCGGAAAAAAGCGGTAAAAATTGTAGAGTGAAACAAAGGAAAAAGATTCGTAATTTCGACATCATCTACTAGTCTTGAAGTTGGAAATGGTTCGTAAACTTCTAATTTTAAGTCTCTTTTGTTCCTGTCGCCTCTTTACCATTGCAGATCCCAATTATGTGGAACAAGCATTGCTCAATGAAAAAGATGAGGGGTTTATCTCTCGTGAATTTTTTCAAATCAAAGTCGAAATTCCCATTACTTACAAAGAAGTTTCTGGATTGGCTAGACGGGAAGATTGTAAACAAAGAGCTTTCATCGAAAGGGAGAAAATCAGCTTACCCTACCTCCTGCAGATCCAAAGACAAAAACATCGGTTGGGAGAAGGATTTACTGAGTATACAGCATCCCTAGAAGGAAAGGATCGGCAGACGAGGGTGGCTACGAATACTTCTCAAAACACTACCACTACAACCGGGACTCAAATAACTCCTACTACTGTGGCCACTCCAATCCTCCTCCAAAATGCCCAAACAACCCAAGGGCAAAACACTACAAATCCATCACAATCGTCGGTCATTGGCCAGAACCTAGGCGAAGTTAGGGGGAATCCCGAAGAGAAAAAAGAAAATCATGTAGAAAACTTACACAACTTTGCCTGGTTTTTTGATGGCCTTGAGCTCTATAAAGAAGATTACTCAGACCGAACAAAATGTGCTTTCCTATTCCGTAACATCCAACCAAAATTAATGGAACGTGTGGAAAAAACTCCCATATCAGAACCTAGGAAATTGTAGATGAATAAAACACTAACAAAGATTATACTTTCTATCGCTTTTGCTATTCTCGTTTGGAGCTGTAAATCCAAAGAAACCAAAGAAGTTGTCCCACCAACTAAAGACATAGAAAATGAAGCAGTATTAGAATTTACAAAAGCAAAAGAAGGATTTATATCGGAAACATTATTTCAAGTTGCTGTATCAAGTGTTTTGGAAACAGAAGCTGCTAGAGTCGAAGAAGCAAAAACCATTGCGGAACAAAAATCTCTTAACTTATTAAAAACATATACCATCCCCAATCTATCGGACAAAGGACGCAAAGAACTCCGTGAAATATCCAAAGAAGGAAAGATTGTGGATAAAAACGTTTCTATTGGAGGAAGGTATTTTTTCTTATACCAAATTCAAAAATCCAATTTGAAACGTCTCGTTACTAAAGATTTAGAATAATCTTAGTAACTGAATTAAATGGAAAACGATTTGTTCACTTTAGCAGGGATACAAATGTTTTTCACAAAATTACAATAAAACAATTTTGCATCCAATTGCAATTTCCCTTTTCCTTCCACTTGGAAGGTTAAGGGTTTTACATATTCGAAATATTCCGGCTTTTTAGGATGCACTGGCCCTTTTAGTTTTAGATCAGCATTCAAAACTTTGAGCCCATCATTTCCTGATAAAAAAATCCGGTGAGGGGCTTCCATCTGAAATCCAAAGTCTTTAGGTAAAAACATTTCCAACTCATACTTACCAGGAGATTTCTGTTTGATCGAAATATCGATAGGATGGGAATCAAGAGGTTCTGCAGAGAGCGTAGAGAAAAGCCGAGTTCCCCCTACAGACCCCATAAATACCAAAACAGAAAGTATGAAAAGAATTCGCGTTTGCTTCATACTACTTAGACTTATAAAACTTTCCGTAAAACCACACAACGATTGGAATTTGTGCCTTTTTCGTTGTTGGAGACCTGCCAACAATTGGATAGTTTTGTAAAACTTTGTGTATGGACATAGGTTTTGTTCCACACAAGTCCCGTTCCTTCCGCCATCCTAACTACATCTTCATCCAAATAAAGAATGGAATTTCCCTTTTTTACCTCTCCTACTTCCATCACCATATAGGCACCTTTCTTTAATACCCTTGCTGATTCCTTAAGAGTTGATCGAATGAAGGCATTCCAATCATTTAAATTACTAAAAATGCTGAGTTTTCTTTCTTCTGATTTTTTAATATCAAGAAACCAGTGGCGTAACCAGTTGTCTCCTTCATAGTCAACCTTATCCAAAAAAGGCGGAGAGGTGACAATCAAATCGACTGATTCCGAATCAATATCAGGAACGGAATTTGCAGAATTTAAGGAATACAAATTGTTTTTCGAAAATTCATGATAAAACGGTGGAATTGGCAATGCTAAATCTCGTTTCATTTTTTGATAAATTCTAGGTTTGATGGGACGATATTCAGGAGATTGTCCCCTTTTGATATTATTTTTAGCCTGTGACTCAGGAGGTATCGAGACTTGCGGAAAAGTATACACGGAAAAAAATCCAGTGCTATGTCCATGTAACCGAGAGAGAGCAATAAGTGAAATGAACTTCATTTCCACAGACGGATCTTCTGCCATGTATTTTTTTAGATTTTTAATTTCTTTGAGTGTACGTGGATGAAAAAAAGGAAGAAGATTTATATCAAATGGATCATCCTCCACTTCTCTATCCAAATCCAAAGAATTTAACTTTTTTTCCAATTCCTCAAGCCGCGGAACGTATTGCCTTGCACTCGCAAGAAAAATAGACAACGGGTGAATGTCATTATGAACTGCAACATGACCTTCAATATTGGCTTGAATGGCCGTAGTTCCACGACCACCAAACGGGTCATAAACGACTTTATTTTTCTTTTTTAAAAATTCCTTCATAAAGAAAGAAGGAAGTTCCGGTTTAAATGAAGCTCTATAACTTACAGTATGGTGAATCGGATGTCCTTGGCGTTGTTTTGCAGTCCAAAACTCACCAAATACAATCTTATCGGAATCCTTTAATAATCTACCTGCTCCTGCCATCCTTTGCAAAAGCCTCCTCTCTCTTTATAGAAAGATCGGAGGAAAGGCGATTCTTAAGTTGGATTTTTATTAAAAGCTATGGGACATAGTCTTTCCAATTTGGGAAGAGAGATTCTATTTCCGGGAGTGGATTGGATTTTACGATTACCTCTTTTGAGACTCTATCATCCATATAACTAATGCTATGTGCATGTAGAAGTTGCCTCTCTGCTCCAAGCTCCCTCAATAAAGCAGGAGTTAATCCAGATTGAACAAAATCCAAAAACATAGTTTCTCTTGGACCGTATAGCTTATCTCCAAGAATCGGATAACCCAAATACAGAAGGCTCACGCGAATTTGATGAATTCTGCCAGTAACTGGCCGCACGAGCACCAAACTAATATTTTGCGATTCATTAAAACATAGAGGTTTAAAATTTGTAGATACCGATTTAGAATCCAAAAATTCTTCTAAAGAGAACTTCATTTTTTTCCGAACGGCCGAATTTGTATCTTTGCCAATAAACCCGTCCAAACTGATTTCCTTTTCAAAAAAACCCCGAACCACAGCTAAATACTCTTTCTGAACTTCTCTTGACTCAAATTTTTTTTGGAGCCAAGTCCGACTCTCATCTGATTTTGCAAAGATCACGATCCCTGAAGTTTCACGGTCTAACCTGTGAACAGGAATTACGGTTGGATAAGTTTTCTCAAGGAGGTTTAAGAGAGTTTGCGTGCGATACCTCCCCGCCGGATGCATCGGTAAATTCCCCGGTTTATCCACAAAAAGAAAGTCTTCTGTTTCTTTCAGAATCACGAAGTTCGTATCGACTTCCGGTTCTTTTATTCGTCCTGGTATGGGTTCGTAAGTGAGAGTATCACCTTCCCTTAGTACCAAATCGGGAGTCGCAATTTGATCTTGTACTTTCACACGACTCTTTTCCAAAAGGAAGAGCCACTCCTCAGTACTATGGTAAGGAAATTTTGTCGATAAAAATGCAATGACCGTCTTACCCGAGTAGGGATAACGAATCGCCGATTTGTAGCAGGTCATTTATTATGATTCAGTCTTTGATTCATCTGTAGGAAACTCTGAATCTAATGTTTCTCCAAAAGGATCACCTGGTTCATCGGCAACACCTACTACTGATGAATTGTCTTCTTCCTTTGGATCACTTTGAGATTCTTCAGGATTATTTTGTTCCGGTGTTGTCTCCTCTTCTGCCTTACCTGATTGTAAAAACTCACCAAGGATTTCCAAATCCTTTTCCGTTAAGTTGTAGAATTGGCAACCAACGCGAAAATTCGTTTCTTGGTTACGGATGTTTTTGATGATTCCTCGAATGGTGACCCGTTTGCCCTCTTCCAAGTTTAAATCAAAAAGGATCGTGCCATTCATAGTGACCGATCTGGAAAAAGAACGGGATGGTGCATGAATAAAACTAATACCACCCATACTTAAATCCATAACCTGGCAAATATCCCGCGACTCTTGGAACACCCCAGTAATTATGATATCTCGACTCACAGCATTGGCGAAGGTTTGGATTTGTTTATAAATCTCAAGGTCAAGTGGCTTTTCCGATAATACTTGTACGTATCCAAGATGTACATAACCCTTATACTTAATGGGGGCACAGATTTCTGAGGTATAAGAGTCCGGTATCTTAGAATTATCGAAAATTCTCAAATACTCATCAAAAGGAAAAAAATCTGGAGACGCCGTCGACTTCTCCTTACGATCAATGATAAAAATATCTTTGTCATAATGATGCATGAGCCGTAACCTATTATCCATACGACCTGCAAAGAAAATAGACGAAAGAGGGAATGCTTTGGCTAGTTTTGTTCTGTATGCAAGTAGAATCGCATCAACTTTTTTGTCATCAAATCCTATTGCTTTCGAAACATCATTTACGTTGATGATATTAGAAACAACCATTCCAGTTTGAATTTGGCTTGCCTCTACCCGTGATCCTTGTCGAGTAGCTGCGGTAATCTGTATCTTAACAGGCGTTAAAATCTCGATTCCGTTCCCATCACCCCCTGCAACAAGAAAATGTGCCAAAAATTTACTGCCATTATGAACAACTGTTAGGATTCGATCCCTATTCGGAAATTTTAAATTAGTATTGATAACGAGGGCTTTATTTTTTAAGGCAATGATCTTTACAGGGTACTCTTTGTCCGAATTGACAATATAGGCAGGTAGTTTACCGAACAGTGCGGTGATTACCTTTAAAATACCATCGGGGTCTTTGATTTCCTTATCCATAGTCAACCGTGAAGTTTATGAAGCAACATCGTTCGCTTTATGTCCACCAAAGTTTTGGCTCCGGTAACACTCATAGATTGTTTTAACTCTTCCGAATATTTTTGTAATAAAAAACGAATTCCTGCATCTTCTCCACCAACAAGAGAAATAGCAACCGGACGTCCCAAGAGAATTGCATCTGCACCAAGAGCCAACATTTTAAAAACATCCATCCCAGATCGAATCCCTCCATCAACAAGGAGAGGAATTTTACCCTTCACTACTTCGGCAATTTTAGGAAGGACTCGAGCCGTTCCCGGCATCCCATCCAATACTCTTCCTCCATGATTTGAAACAACAATCGCGGAAAATCCACCTTCCACAGCAAGTTTTGCATCTTCGGGATTCATAATCCCTTTCAAAATAAAAGGCAACTTTGTTTTTTCTTTCAAACGAATCAAACGGTCAAGTGGTCTTGTGATACTAGATAAATTCTTTTGAATCATAGTTTTAAAATTCACAGCGTCGATATCCATCCCGAGAGCGAACACTCCGTCCGCTTCTGCTTCCGAAAAACGGTCCACTAACATCGATTCATCTTCTCTTGGTTTGCAGATTAAAATTCCTTTTCCAGAAGATTTTTTTAATGCATCTAACATGATTTTATATTTTTCGGGAGAAGCACCATCTCCAAGCCAAGCAAGACTTCCATTTTGAACAAAGGAGCGAACCACCAGATTGGCATAATCTGCATCGGTCATCACAAAATTCATATTGGTCCCAACTCCTGTCATTGGAGCTGCCATAATCGGAGTTTTTAGATCATAACCCAAAAACTTTGTCTGAATCTCAGGGAATACATGGTCTCGGATATATCCCGGTAAAATCGAATATTCAGAAAGGGCAACACTGTTGTCGTGGAAGGTTTCCATACGACCCACTCCTCCCATTCCTGGAATTCCCGAAGCACAATTACTTCCATCACATTGTTTACAAACCCAACAAATATCTTTTCCAAAACGAATTCGTGCTTGGTCATTAATTTCTTTTTCTGTTATGGAAAACTGTTCATCCACTTCGAAACGGATGGTCTGTTTTACTTTTTCGAATACAGTTTCCGCATCTTTTAAAGTATCCGCAACGATAATGACGTGTCCCGACTTATCTATGTTATTTGTCGGTTCCTTAATAATATCCCCAGGTTTAGATTGGATAAAAACTTCAGAAACTCCGTCAATTTTCTTTGTCTCTTCAACTCCACCAATCGAAAGCAGTTTTCCAGGTTTTGAAAGTAAGGAACGTTCAATGGAAACACGACTTAGAACAGGATCTAAATTGTCTGGTGTTTCCCCAAGAGAGATAAGTAGGGCTGCACGGTTTAAATTGACACCTGTGGATAAAGGATAAGTGAATGCAGACATAAACCCACCGGAAAGCCTCGCTGCAATTTCACCAATTTTAACACCCTCTTTTGTGACTTTGATATCACCCTTTCCCGCACCTAAATGGATACCTAGAGCTCGCATTCCGCCAGCCATCACTCGTTCCACTTCGTCCAAAACTTCCTTAGACATCGCAGAAGGCATGTTATGCCCTACTTCGATAAAGTAAGGTTCCCTTTCAATGATTCTATCAGCAATCCCCGTCATTCGAATTTGGCCTTGAAACGCTAAAGCATCCACAGAAAGTTCAGGACCTTCCATATATTCTTCTAAAATCAATTCTCCAGTAGGACAAAACCTTTTTGCATGTCGGAATGCTGTGGGCAAGTCATCTTTATGATTAACCTTAATGACCCCACGAGCCCCCATATTGTCTGCCGGTTTCATCACCAGAGGGAAGGTCAATGAATCCAAAGCATCTTTAGCATCTTGCAAAGACCAAACAGCCGCAAAACGAGGGATTGGCATTCCGAATTCTTTTAGTCTTTGACGCATCTTTACTTTGTTAGATGCCGCTTCTGCATCAACAAATCGGATTCCTGGTAGCTGTAAAGCGGAAGCAACAGCAGCCACAGTCATACTTGCATCAGTTCCGGCAGTGATCACACCATGAATAGGAGAATTTTGGGCAAATTTTTTAGATTCCCGAACCATTCCTTCTACGTCTTTTGTAGACATGACGATTGCTTCATCCGCAATTTGAAAACCAATCGATGATGGATTCATATCGGCAACGACTGTATGGAGTCGCATGGTTTTTGCAGTTTGGATGATGGGAACTTGTAACAATCCTCCACCAATGATGAGAATGGTTTTACCTTCTACCGATTTCAAATGGTAACGCTCTCTGCCTCTAAAACAAAATTTGTTTTGATCTTTCTTGTGATGGAACCTTTTTGAATGATCCCCCCAGCAAGTAGATAATCTCCATTTGTTTCATAAAATGTCGCCGATTGTCCTGGGGTCACACTTTTCACATCTTCCAAAAATTCAACTTTCCAAGTGTTTCCGAGAGATGTCACCTTACAGTGCACAGGTGCACTTCTGTAACGGATTTGAACTTTCATTTCTTTTGATGCACCTACTGGCATAGGAGCCAGTGCTTGGTAAGTAATCTCTTCTAAAACAAAAGATTCAGAAACCGTTTCTTCCTCTTCCCCAAGAACAACCGTTCCATCATCTTCTATAGACAAAACATAAAGTGGGTTTTTCCAAGCGATTCCAAGTCCCTTTCTTTGTCCGATTGTGAATCCTTCTTTTCCTTGGTGTTTTCCAATGATCTGACCAGATGCTAGTTTGAAAAATCCTGGAGTGAACTCCATTCCTTTCTTCTTCAAAAAGGATCTATAATCATTTTCAGGAATAAAACAAATTTCTTGTGATTCTGGTTTTTCTGCCACAGGAAGCCCCATTCGTTTTGCGATTTCACGCACTTGGGCTTTATCCATTTCACCTAGCGGAAAAACGGTATTTTTAATATTTTCTTGGGACAAACCGTACAGATAGTACGCCTGATTTTTTTTCATGTCCACAGCATTACGGATTGCATAACGTCCATCTACCTGGACGACACGTGCATAATGTCCCGTTGCAATTTTATCTATACCCAAAATCTTTGCTTGTTCAAAAAGAGCACCAAACTTAACAAAAGTGTTACATTCCACACATGGGTTAGGTGTCCTTCCATCTTTATAATCATTAATAAATCGATCGATGACTCGTTCCCCAAATACTTTTTCCATTTTAATTACGTAAAAAGGAATGTTTAAAGAAAGACCTACATCACGGGCATCACGAATGTCTTCCGGAGAACAGCAGGATTTTTTAGTGGTATCACAAGCGGGAGCTTCATATTCCCAAGTTCGTAGGTTGACTCCGATCACATCGTAACCCGCTTCCATAAGAAGTCCTGCGGCAACTGCGCTATCTACCCCACCACTCATTGCCACTATGATTTTTTCTTTTTCTTTCACCTTAGTTTTTGGAATGAACAATTCCCAGACGCCCCCGAGAGAAGTCCCAGAATAAGGGACGAGTCCGGAGGATGTCGAGTCCGATCACCCAAACCTCTTCCCTATCCTTGTCCCCCGGTAAAAGGAAATTCTCAAGTGAAATTCCTGTAAGAAACTGAACGTTGCGATATTCTTCGCGAATTCCTGTTTTGGAAAACAAATACAATGTAGAAGTCGATTCCATCAAGTCTGCTCGTTGGATTTTGTTTCCGGCAAGAAATACCTTCTTTTCTCCAAGAAACCTGTCCCTGGTATCCCCCGGCAAAAGGTTTAAAGACGAACCTGTGTCCACAAGCCCATACGAGACATGGCCCTCTGGATATTCAAATTGCACATAAAAATGTTCTCCTTTCTTTTTCGTATTCAAAAACTTGAAATCAAGTGATAAATAAGCTTCTGGATGTTCACAAAATGGGGAAGTTTCGGGAAATTGTTTTAACTCGGTCCCCATCCAGAAAATACAACTACCTCGAAAAAAATCGAGGCCTAGTAGTCCTGGAATCGATTCTGGCAAAACCCCTTTTTTATTTTTTAAAGTAAACCGCTTTCCAACCAATCGAAATTCTTTACTTTCTTCGGCTGATGGTGATTCATAAAAACTCAAATCAGATCCCGTATCCCATAACAATGATAGGGACTGACCAGAAGACTCAACTCCGGTAATCAGTAAATGAGTCCCCTCATCGGAAAGGGACATGCTAATATGTGGCGGTAAAGTTTGGGTTTTAAGGATAGGAAAAGGAACAGGAGATTGGCGGACACGAATGGGACCAGGAATACAAGCGCCAAGAAAAAAAATGAAAGAGACTACACTAACTTTTTGATACAACGAGAGTTGGAACATCTTGTATAGTCTACAATACAATCCCGAAACTCAATTCCCGTATTTTGATCCTTTGTCTTGTATTCAATAAAACAAGAGTATGGTTGGAAATCATACGAAGAAAGACCCAAGGCTCGATTGCGAATGGATTCATATACGTCGGAAGGAACCGATTGGGAAAGGTCGTTGAGTAGATATGCTGGCTCTGCCATATTCTACCCATCGGCAAGTTTCCTAATCTTTATAACAAATTGTGCGGTTTCTACCTGAATGTTTTGCCTGGTAAAGAGCTTTGTCGGCCCTTTCAATCAGATCTTTGTTGTTTCGATCGGTAGTTCGAAAACTGGAAACACCCACAGACAAAGTGACCTTAAGATCTTTTCCATCATTCGGATTTTTAACAATCATAGATTCTACCGCTTTTCGAATTTCTTCGCCCTTGGTCATGGCCTCTTCTTCCGAAGCGCCGGGCATCACAAGACAAAACTCTTCTCCACCGTACCGTGCGGGAATGTGATGGCGAAGGGCTGCATTGATCAATTGTTTTGCCACTTCGATAAGAACCACGTCGCCCGCTTGGTGGCCATACATATCATTAAAACTTTTAAAATGATCCACATCTGTGAAAAGTAAACATAACTTAGTTCCCTTTTTACGACAACGATCCATCTCTTCTTTAAGTTTGGTTTGGAAATAATGATGAATTTTGAGTCCTGTCATCATATCGACAGTGGCCAATTCATACAACCTCGCATTGTCTACAGCGATCCCTGCCAGGTTGGCAAGGGTTGTCATAAATTCTTTTTCATCTTCCAAAAATTCTTCGGAAGTCATTTTATCGCCGAGTACAAGAAGACCGTTGACCTTTCCCTTGGCATTCAGTGGAACTAGGATCTCTGCCCCCATTTTACGAAGGTAAGTAATGTCAGGAATGGATTTGAGTGTTTCCATCTGGAGGATTTGGTCCATTGTGATGGCTTTCGGTTTCTCTTCAAAATAATGAATGAGAGGACTATCTATTTTGATTTCGTAGTTTTGTTCTTCGGAACTTAACTCGAATCCTTTGATGGATTGGGGTTCTAATTTGAACAGACCTAAATCAATTTCCGGTTCTAAGTACATTGCTGCGTGAAGTGTCTGCAACTGGGCCAAACAAATATTCAAAATGGCATCAATTAAGTACTTATAGTCTAACGTGGAATTCAGGGCACGAGAGATTTCCAGTAGTTGTTTTTGGTCGTAGATTTTTTTTTCGTAATGCTCAAAAACGATATCAGTGTTTTCTTTAAAAGACAAAACGCACCGCCAGAATTCTGTATAAGATAGGAATCATTCGTCTTTTTTGACTACTGTAAAGTAAGATTTTGATGGAAATCGATAAATTTACGAACGAAAGAAAATAGAGAAGATTTCATAACAATAACGTTGACAATTTAACAATCTTTAAAATAATGGTCTTATACCGCGCGGTGGAGCAGCTGGTAGCTCGTTGGGCTCATAACCCAAAGGCCACAGGTTCGAATCCTGTCCGCGCAACCGTTATCATCCTTTCCCTAATTCCTTACTTCTCTCCGTCGCTCTGTGAACTGCATCTCTCACGGCGGTTGAGAATCCTCCCCTTTCCAATGCATCCAATCCATAAATGGTAGTGCCACCAGGCGAAGTGACCCAATTTTTCACTTCCATCGGGTGAAGGTCTTTGTCCTCTTCACGTAAAGATCGAAAATACACAAGGGTTCCCTCTATGGTTTCCATTGCCAAAGATAAAGACTCCTCATAACTCAGTCCTTCTTGCAAACCACCTTCCGCCATTGCCTGTAAAAAAGTTAATACATAAGCAGGACCTGATCCAGAAAGCCCTGTCACCGCATCCATCAGTGATTCCTTCATAACACGAATCCCTGTTCCCATTCCATAAAACAATTGTTCGACGCTTAAAACAGCATTGTCTTCACAAAAGTAAGCAAAAGCCCCTCTTTCTGCTACAAGTGGGAGATTTGGCATCACCCGCACAGCTAAAGATCCTTGAGGCGCACTTTGCGAAATTTGCGAAAAAGAAATTCCGGCAGCTATTGATACAAAAGTAGCCGGTTTCGAAAATTCTTTTAAAACAGGAACCACAAGGTTTGGTTTCACAGCGATCACAACGACTGCTGCCTCTTTGCTAACCGCCTCTAGAGTTTTGACAAGAACCACTCCTTCCACTGGAGAATCCTTAAGATTTGGATCGAATCCATATACCTTAGTACCTTTTTTGACAAGGGCTGTTGCGATTGCCGCACCCATTTTACCCAGACCAACAATACCGACTGTTTCTATTGGATTCATTTGTTTATTCCCTTTCTCCAAAAATCTTAGATCCAATTCGTAAGTAATCGGATCCGTATGAAGCAGCAATTTCATAATCACCACTCATTCCCATTGACAACTTTTTATCAGGAAAATAAGTATCTCGAAATTCTGCTAGCAACGAAAACACTTCTTTTGTCTCTACCAAATCACCCGAAGAGGGACCCATTCCCATAAATCCTTCCCAAATACAAAATTCGTTTTGGTAATCGTAAAGTGAATCTTTCAGATTACGAAGGGTCTCCAAATCCATTCCATGTTTGGTATTTTCTTTCGTGAGATTGGCCTGAATCAAATAACGAATTTGTTTTTTTTCTTTTTCAGCGCGTTTTAGAAGTTCCTTTAAAGAAGAGATACTTCCAACACCATGTGTATGAGAAAAAACACCGAATAACTTCCGCAAGGTTCCAGATTGAACGGGTCCAATGTGATGTAAATGGACGGATGTCTTCGCTTCTGGAAATTCTTCAGTAAGTTTTGTAAATTTTGCAATTGCTTCTGGAATATAGTTTTCTCCGAACTCACGAATCCCTTGTAAATAAGCATCTCTCACCACTTCGTAAGGTTTCGTTTTGGAAACAGCTATGATTATGGGAGATCTGTTGGGATACAAATCCTTTAGAGAGTTTTGAATGGAAAGATACAAAGAACCGTAATCGGCCACAATTACTTAGCTAACGCTTTTTCTAAAGACTCAATACGACGTTCAATCTCAACAAACCGTTTCTCATTCCGATCGTTTTGTGTGGAAAGTTTTTGTTCTACATTTCGCATCCTAACTTCCAAACTAGAAGTGTTTGTATCACCGGAGTTCACTTTGGAGGTTTTTTGCGAGTAGTATGTCTTTTTAGATTTTGTGGATTGTTTTTTATCTGAGACAGAATTATATTTTTTGGTTCGAGAGGACTTTGGTTCTGCTTTCGAAGACTTCACCACTTTTGAATCTGCTTTATGATTCAGTTTCATAGAGTCTTTTGTCTCTAACTTCGGTTGTTTTGTAGAAGACGAAGTTTCCATTCCTTCAGAAACAACTTCTTCTTTCAGAGGAGTTTTCTTTGTTTTTTTAAGATCTTCTTTAGGAGAAATAGATTCTTCCACTTGGTCTAGTTTATCCTGCAAACGCGAGGAAGGATCGACCTTTTCTTTTGTTTTGGTGGATGCAGCAACGGAAACAGAACGCGGGTGATTGGATTCCGGCTCCATATCGTCGAGGCTCGGTAATTCGGGAAGTTTCGAACGATCCTCCACCGATTCTTTATTTTCATTACGAGTAAAGTTTTCCTTAGGGGCTGGGATTCCTGGATTTTCTCCTTGGATTTCCCGATCCGCCACTTCCACATCTCGGTTTTTTCCGATGGTTTGGAGTTTTTGGTAAATTTCGTTTCTATAGATAAATGCAAAAATGAACGATGAAAGAAGTAGGACCACTAGAATGGCAGTTGTGAGTATTTTCAAATTGTCGCGGCGGCCCATGACGTGCGGATTCCTTTCCTATGATAAGGATAGGATACACGTTTTTCGTCTTTCGAAAAGTGAGAAAACATGAAAACGGTAAAAAAAATTACATTCTCTTTGGGTCTCTTCCTCATGTTTTCCGGACTTTTGTCTCTTCCGAGACCCTATGACCCGGACGAATCTGGCCGAGTTCAAATTCTAAAATCAGCACTTTCCATTGATACAAGTTACCTTCTCTATTTGGTCGAAGATTTTGAAGGAGAGAGACCGTGGGATTTTTACCGAGTGGATTCTTTTTTGGCGGTCACCCAGTTTGCTGCTTCTGTTCCGAAATCAGAAGCCTTTTTACAAGAGACAACCCTTCTGAAAGAAACAGGATACCCTAAGTTACAAAACCAAACCAGTTTTCTTTTACAAAGTTATGTAGAAAATCCAAGACTCGACCATTGGGAAGTGCGCCCGAAAGAACCCATCCTCCTCCCCCTTGGAATGCCCATCCAAGGAATCCTTTGGGTGTATTCAGAAGGTCATCATATCAATTTGAGTCTGGGACTTTCCCAGAAAAAATCCAAAGATTTATATTTTGATTTAGGGACTTTGAACTTTGTAGGTTGGAGAAGACTAGAATTTTCCATAAGTCTTCCCAAAGAAAACACAAGACTCATCCAATCCATGTCATTTCCAATATCCTTTGCTTCTTTTCGTTTAAAAAGTCTAAGTTCACAAAAGAAAGGTGAGTTTCATTTATACTTTGACAATTTGAGTTTTGTGATTGATAAAAGAACATTCATCTACCCAGGTTCGGAAGTGAACGATACTTGGGGTAACAAACGCTAAATGGTATATTTTTTTTATAATATTTTTGTAATCACTATTTATTTTGTCTTAAAGTTTCTTTCTTTATTTGTAAAACCAATAAGAGAAGAATTCAAGAAAAGGGATCTTTCTCTCAAACAAATTTTTTCCAAATCGGCTGACGGAAAATTTGTAATTTGGCTTCATGCAGCCAGTGTTGGCGAACTCGATCAGGCACGTGCGCTCACTGAAACCATTCGAAAAAAACGTAAGGATGTTTATATCATCCAATCTGTTTTTTCATCGTCTGTTAAAGAAACAACATTTTCAGATCCATTGGCAGATATATATTTTTATCTCCCACTCGACCTTCCCTACTCTTATGATTCCATCTTTCAAAAGTTTCAACCTCAGGTTCTTTTTGTAATGGCCTGGGACACTTGGCCCAATCTTTTAAAAACAGCAAATCGAATGGGAACAAAAACTTATCTAACCTGTGCCAGTTTGTCTTCCCAATCCACAAGAAAAAACCCCCTCATTCGTTCCCTCACAAAAGCCTCATTTCGTTATCTTACGGGAATTTATCCGAGCCATGAACTGATGGCAAAAGAATTCACTGGTTTGGTAGCAGAAAATACCGACTTCTTGGTGTTAGGAGACACTCGGTTTGAATCTGTCCTTGGAAAATTAGAAACTAAATCCCCGAATCCAGTCTTTACCAACTTTGTTTCTGAACAAAAAGATTTTTTATCTGAAAATAAACCAATCATTCTCGGTTCGACCTATGGAATTTGTGAAAAACATTTTACGACTTATTTAAAAGCACATACGGATGATTCCTATTATTGGATTTTTCCTCACAAATGGGAAAACGAACGTATGGAGCAATTGATACCTCAACTAAAAGAATTTGGCACTGTGGGAGTTTTTTCTAAACAAAAAAAGGGAGAACCACTTCCAAAATTTCTTCTTTTTGACCTTATGGGAATCTTAGCATTTGCATACCGGTATGGAAGTTTTGCTTATGTAGGTGGTGCTTTTACGCATAGGGTTCACAATACGATTGAACCTGCGGCTTTAGGTCTTGCTGTCATTACTGGCCCGAAAATATCTAATGCGCCAGAAGCAATCGTTATGCAGGAATTAGGTGGCGTCATTAAAACGGAGAACGAAATCGATTTTATACAAAAATTTCAACTCCTCGTCCAAAACAAAGCTTTATGCGAAAAGATAGGAAACAAAAATCGAAACTTTGTTGTAGAAAACAGAGGTGCATCAGATAAGATTTATAACCGAGTTTTTTCTGATGCCAAAAATTAAAATTGCCGCCGTTACACTGAACACAACTCCCCTCGACTTTCTTGGAAATTATGAATCGATCGTTCAGGCAATTGGTAGTCCAGAAGCAAAAAATGCAGATTGTATCCTTTTTCCTGAGCTTTCTATTTCCGGTTACGGATGCGAGGATGCTTTTTATAAGCCATATGTCTGGAACCGTTCGGAAGAGATTTTACAAAAGTTAAAAGCAGTTTCGCCAAACCAAATCATCCTCGTTGGCCTACCTGTTTTTGTAGGTTCCTTCTTATACAATTGTATGGCTTTACTTTGGGGCGGTAAAGTAGTTGCCATAATTCCAAAACTAAATTTAGCAAATACTGGCGTACACTATGAACGGCGCTGGTTTCATTCAGAATCAGAATTTTTAAACAGAACAATTTCCTTTGCCTCAGAAGAAGTTCCTTTTGGACATTTTATTTTCCAAGCCGATCAGTGGAATTTTGGAGTGGAAATTTGTGAAGACAGTTGGTCTGTAAGTAAACCATCTTCTTTCTATAGTTCCCAAGGAATTGATGTTTTATTTTCACCGGGAGCATCTCACTTTGCGATAGGAAAACAAAACTTAAGAAGACAGATTTTTACCGAATCGAGCAGAAACCAATGTAATCTTCAGGTTTTTACTAATTTGACTGGAAATGAATCGGGCCGTATCATTTTTGAAGGTGGAGCCATTTTCACCTCACTTGGGAATTTAGTAAAAGAAGGCCCAAGGCTTTCCTTCTCTCCCTTCCAAATCACTTCTTACACCTTTGATCCATTAGAGATCCGTGCAGCAAAAGCACGTTCCTTTCGTGAATCAAAACCCAAAATTTCAAGAGAAGAAATTCCAAAAATCCAACTCAAAACGATTTATCATCTAGAAGAAAAACAATCCAATCGTTTTTCCCTTCTCGACAGACGTAAAGAATTAGGACAGGAAGATACTGAGAATTCGGGAAATCTTTCCTCTTATGAAGAATTCACAAAAGCAGTATGTTTAGGACTTTTTGATTATTTAAAAAAATCCAAAACTAAAGGATTTACTCTTTCGCTTTCCGGGGGTGCGGACAGTGCTACTTGTGCCCTTCTTGTTTCTGCCATGAAAGAAATCGCCAAAAGGGAGAATGGTGATTCTATTTTTACCATTTTGGGTATCGAAGAAACAAATCTTCTTGTGACCATTTACCAGAAAACAGTGAATAATTCTGACCTAACAGAAACGATTGCCGAATCACTCGCCAAAGAACTCGGTTGCCTTTTTTATACTATTTCCATAGATGAGGCAGTGGAAACTTCGATAAAATTAATTGAATCTGTAATTGGAAAAACTCTCAATTGGAAAGAACACGATTTACCTTTGCAAAATATCCAAGCAAGGGTTCGGTCTCCTTTGGTTTGGTTACTTGCGAATCTAAATGGACATTTACTTTTATCGACTGGCAATCGAAGTGAAGCCGCTGTTGGATACACAACAATGGATGGAGATTCTTCAGGTTCGATAGCCCCACTTGCAGGTGTTAGTAAAGAATTTTTATTAGAATTTTTAGATGATATCCAAAAAGGTAATAATCGTTTTATATCACCGAAGGATTCCATACAAACGTTACGAAATACAAAACCAACGGCAGAACTAAAACCCCTTTCAGAAAGCCAAGAAGATGAAAAGGACCTGATGCCTTATCCCATCTTACAATCAATCGAAAAGAAACTTGTTTTTTTGGCTTTGGACGATCTTGATTGTTTGGAAAGGTTAAAACAAGAATTTCCTTGGGAAAATACAGATATCTTACTGGGATATCTAAAGAAATTTAAGAAATTATTTGCTATATCACAATGGAAACGAGAGAGGCTCCCTCCCTCGTTTCATTTGGATGATTATGGGCTGGACCCGAAATCTAGTTACCGGTTCCCCATCCTTTCGAAAGAGAATTAGTCCTAAGGAGATATACCCGCTTTTTCGAAGGCACTCGCTGCTTCTTTTTCTATTTGTTCATTTTGGAATTGAATATTTTTCAATATTTCCTGAAACTTTTTATCCATCTCTGGATCATCACCACCTTGTGTTTCAATCAGGTAATTGATAATTTCCAATCGGTCCTTACCTTGTTTTTTCACATGATTATAATACAAAGTAACATCTGTTGCATTGGCTCCCCCACCAAACACAGAATTTGTGGCTCTTGCTAACTTTTGATTGAACTCAGCCTGTTTTGCTTTCTCTTCGGGAGTGAGTCTTTTCGGAATCAAATCATTGTCTGGAAATTGTTCTCTTAGTTCTTCAAAGGCTTGCATGGCTTCCGGAGGATAAGGTTTGCCAGTTTGAGGATTGATGGGAACTTCTCCCGCTTCTGAATTTGCAATCGTCCCATCTTCTTCATAACGCATGCCACCAGCACTATAATAGTCAGAATCAAAGATGGAACCAGAGTCTTCTCCCCGCACCCCCAACCGGTTGGTGCCTTTCGGAGTGTTTGATCCTCCCCCAAATAAGGCAAGGGCCTGCGAACTTCTTTCTTTTTTACGGCGAGCTTCTTCTTCGTCCTCACCACCCATTACGAGTAAAATGAGAAAAAAAAGCCCAATCATTGAAATGGACACAAAGAGTATTTTTTTTTGGATTCCCATAGATTGAATTCCTGAAAACTTGGAAGGGAAACGAGAAATAGAATGCGTTTTCCTTCTTTACATCCAATTTACTTAATCTGCATATCTTTTCTCTCCTTTTTTCATTGTGGGACCAATACAGATACGCCAGTCGCTCCGTTTATTTTCCTTGTTCCACCGAGTGTTCCTCAGATCCTTTCCGTCGTAGCCGTCAATAGCAACATTACTGATGACTTCAAGTTGGCAGCAACGCAGACCTTGGATCCAAGGCCAGAGTATGTGCTTCGTTATTTTGTAACCAACAGGGAACCGCAGTTTCAGGGTTACAACCTCTATGTGACCACTTCCTTTCCGGGGATCATCCAAACCATCCAAGGAGAGTGGTTGGAAGATGGGGTCCAACCGAGTTTCCCTCACCTTCCCTACGAAGCGTCTACAGAATCTTCAAAAATCGTAACCAAAAGGATTCGTTTTGCGGTTCCCCCTCCTGGGGCCGAGTTCTTCCAAAAATGCCAAATTTATACATTCACGCTTCGTTCGATGATCACAGGGGGGTTGATTTCCAATCCTTCCACACCGACGAGTACTTGTGCCATTCCGAATAAGGTAAACGATATTCAAACACTTTGTACCACCGGAGCCGGCTGTAACACGACCATTTGCGCGAATCCGTCTTGCACAACACCGAGTGCTTGTGCCTTGGGCACAGCCTGTAACCCCTGTACCAAAGGAAATAATGACCTAGCTTGTACATGCCCCGCAGGTGCTACGCCTCCAGGATGCCAATACATTGGCCCGTAAACGAGACGTTGGCACCTTATATGTAGTGGCCACTCCCATTGGAAATTTGGGAGACATCACTCTGCGCGCATTGGAAATTTTTAAAACTGTGGATCTCGTCCTTTGCGAATCGGCCAAAGAAACTCGTTCCTTATTTTCCAAATTAGAAATTTCTACCCCGGTCCTTGCCCTTTATAAAGATAGTTCGGAAACACCTTACGCAAACGTTTTAGATCAGTTAAAAGTGGGAAAATCGATGGCCCTCGTTTCCGATGCAGGGACCCCTGGAGTTTCTGATCCGGGAAGCCAGATGGTACGAGTGGCTCGAGAGAAAGGCATTCCCGTGGTTCCTATTCCAGGAGCCTCTGCTCTAACGGCTCTTTTGTCTGTTTCTGGATTTCAGGTCAATCCCACATATTTTTTGGGGTTCCTCTCTGAAAAACCGAGTAAAAAACGCCGAGAATTAGAAAAAGCTTCCGAGATCGATGGGCTTGTGGTTTTTTATGAATCGGTCCACAAACTCCCGAGACTCTACCCAATGCTTGAGGAGCTCTTTCCGGAAACCGAAGTGCTTGTGGGAAGGGAGTTGACAAAGACCTTTGAAGAGGTACTTTACTATGCAAACCCTAAGGAATTGGCAAAAGATCCGCCAAATGCCAAGGGAGAGTTTGTTTTTCTCTTAAATCATCGAAAAAAAACACTTAAGGGAAATTCGGATTCCTCCGATATGTGATGTAGGAAGAGGACTAAATATATGAACGTCGACAAAGTAGGACGAGTTGGTGGTTACGGGTACGAACCCAAAAAAACCCAAGGCCCAAGGGAAACCGAAGCACAGGGTCCTGTAGACACTATCTCTATCTCTGACGCTGCTAAAAAAATTGCATCGGAAGCAAAGTTACAAGCTGAAGTAAAACAAATCGCAAAACAAATCGTACAAGCTCCTCCAGAAGAAGATCGTACTGAAAAAATTAAAGCGATCAAAGAACGATTGAAAAACGGCGACTATGACAACCTCTCAACTGAGATGTTGGACAAAATCTCCGACCAAATCGCGTCAACTTTCCTCGGACAACAGTAAAAAGGACGGGTGGTGAGGGATCCTTTTTTATTGTCCTCTCCGAGGATTTCTCTTACTCCGCCGAATCATAATTAGGGGATCGTATGCCAGTACTCCCCGAATGGATCAATTTTCAATTCCCACCAAAAATTCACTTCGAAATCGATTGTGGATACAAACTTGGATCATTTGTTAAAAACATAGGGTCTAGGGTGGTTCTTATCACAACACAAAAAGAATTAGAAAACGCAGAAGAACTTTCTATCATCAAAACCAGTCTCGAAAAACATGCAGAAGGTGTGATCATTTATGATGACATCGTGGACCGAGTTCATTTTAAAGATTTAGATTCCTGTGCCCACTTCCTAAGAATTTCTAATGCGGACTGTGTAGTTGCCTACGGATCTTTTGAGTCGGTAAACGCAGGTAAGGCGGCAGCACTTCTTGCCACAAACGATCTTTTTGCAGAAGAGCTCCTAATTGGGAAAAAACAACCCAAGAAAAAAGGTCTTCCTTTAATCGTTGTTCCCACAAAACCCCTACTCGGCAATGAATGTTCTCCTTTCTTTTCTGTTGTGGATGATAAAGATAAAAATCGAAAGTACTTTGCTCATGAATGGGCTTTTCCTGAACTCATTGTTTCTGATCCCAAAATTGGGGCAGGAATGTCCAGTTCGGAAACTGCCAAAACCGGAATTTCCATTTTATCAGCGGCAGTAGACAGCATCCTTTCTAAATATGCCAATGAGATTACCTCATCCACTGCACTTCGTTCGATCGAACTTATCTCCAAAAACATTGTGCCCGCAATTCGTGAACCAAGAAACTTAGGACCTAAAAACTCCATTTATGCTGCAAGTCTCCTTGCGGGAATTGCACAATCCACAAGTAGCCTTGGCCTCTGTTATGCATTGTCACTTGCAGTAACAACCGTTACGAATTTAGATATTTTTCAAAGTATGTCAATCCTTCTCCCACACGTTATGGAATACAACCTGACTTCTTCTGCAGGTAAGTATGTGATGATTGCAAGAGCGTTGGATGAAGATGTCACGAATATTTCCGTGATTGAAGCTGCCATCAAAGCGGTAGAAGGAATTCGTAAAATTTATTTGGAACTTCGTATTCCGCAAAGGTTGTCCGAATACGAAGTGAAAAAAATCGACCTTCCTGGGATTGCGACCTTGGCGGCAACGTACTCATTTCTTGATTGTCTTCCTAGAGAACTTCCCAAAAATGAAATCGAAACCATCCTTGTGGCTGCGTTTTAGGTTCTCTTGATCCAACTTACGGAATTCGAACAAAAACTTTTAGAAACATTTAAACTCAGTGATCGCGATGCGAGACGACTACTTCGAGTCATCCAAGACCTTTCGATTGTGGTGGGAATGGATCATGAAGAGATTTATGACTTCATGAGATTCGGTGTAGAAAATGAGTTGGAAATTTTAAAAACAGATTATAATTGGGAACACTTTCGCATCAGAATTCAGAAAAAACTGAAAAAATCCCCACCCCTTTGATTTATAGACAAGGAAACAATTACCATTTTTTTTTAGCAAACGCCGACTCGGTAGCGCGGTTTCAATCTTCCATTCATCCTTTCTACCCGATTCCCCAAAAAAAGATTCCAGAACTTCCTTCTGTTACCTCTGACCCAATTCTTTTTCCACAATTTTTATATGACTTACACTACAACAGACAAAACTTTATTTCCAAACCAGTAATCACACCCAATTACATAGGGAGTATAAAAGTTCCCTCAGATAAGGAAACTAAACCGAAACCAGGCTTTTTTCCTTTAAACACAAGTATAGGCGGAATTCGAAATACACCCTTCCCTCTTTATCGTGGCAAACGCGACAAATTCCAATCGGCAAAGTATTTATCACTCAGAGATATCATCCATCCAGAACTTTCAGAAGACTTAGTGCGGGGAAAAATTGAATCCTTGTATTTTGATGCCGAAAGTAAAACTTATCTTTTCCGATTGGTATCCATCCTTTTCTCTGGAACTCCCAAAGAAGAAGAAATAATCGTATCTAATTTGTTTCGGCATGAACCAGAATTTGCACAATTCTTAACCAAACAGATGTTTACTGTAGAAATGCTTCCTTTGATTCATGGAAATTTTTTACAGGAAATCCTTCGGGATCATGATGAACGTTCTATTAAATACATCCTACCAAGCCTTTCGAAACCTGTATGGGAAGTAGTTCGTACTTCTATTTCAAAAAATAAAATGAAACAAATTCTAAATGGACCAACCAAGAAACCAGAAGAGGGTGAGGATTTGATTTCTGTAATTGAAACAGAACTCTTTAAACGTTTTGCCAGAAATATTTATTATGAAGAAGGATCCATTTTCACCTATAAAGAGACGGGAGAGGTTGAAAAAAAAGATGAGATCCCCTTTGCAAAAGCAGAAAAATTTAATTTTTTTATCGATGGAAACTTTCTTCTTTTTTATGGAAGGACGACCACCAAACTATTTTTTAAAACCGAAAATTGGATCGAATGTTTAAGATTTGATTTCTTTTTATCTAGAAAGGAAATCGAAACATTTCAATTTCATAGATTACCTCCCGATCTTATCATTGAAATTCCTTATTACCCTACAGGGATTTTTCTTGTAGGTGGAGGGATAACCAAAGAAAGGAAACCTTTTGAGTTTTCTCTTCTGTGGTTTGATTACTAAAATTTAATCACAATCACTTTACTTTTTCTCTAGACTCTAAAGTTTTTTTGGATCTACATTAAGAAATGAACCAGGCCATCTTTCCTATTAGTTGTGTCGATGTTTGTTCTTGTGGATTTACTCATTGGCCGTTTGGTTTATCCTATGAATGTTTATCCCCTTACTGTAGAGACAATTGTTTTCATTCTCAGTTTGCAAGTAGGAACCATGCATATGATCTCTCTTGTTTTGGCACTAGCAATTCTATTATACAGTTTCTCTTTTAGAAAAGAAAACACAGAATTACAATGGTTAGGTCAAAAATCATTGATTAAAATTTTTAACCTAACCAAAAAACGCTCACCTTAGTTGCCAGTTTTCACTCGAGAAATCGCCCAGTTCCATTTATCGATTTCTTCTTTCCTCTCACTCTCTTTCATTTTTGGGATAAACTGAGTGGTTTTGGTTTCTTCTTTTCTAAGACTTGCTACTGACTTAAAAAACCCACGTTCGAGGCCTGCTAGGTAGGCGGCCCCAAGCACGGTTGTGTCGACATTTTGTGGACGGATCACTTTGGTTCCGAGTATATCTGCCTGGAATTGCATAAGCCAAGCATTGGAAGTAGCACCCCCATCCACTCGCAAAAACTTCAGAGGTTTTCCTGTTTCTTTTTCCATTGCATTGGCAAGTTCATACGACTGAAGGGCAATCGCTTTCAGTGCAGCTCTTGTAATTTGTGCAGGAGTTGTGTCTCGAGAGAGACCAAAGATCGCACCACGTGCCTCTTGGTCCCAATGTGGTGCCCCAAGGCCGGCAAAGGCAGGGACAAAAACCAAATCATCTTTTGTTTTGATGGCCTTAACTAATTTTTCCGAGTCTTTAGAGTATTCAAAAAATTCTAGATTGTCACGAAGGAACTGAACTACCGCCCCACCGATAAAAACAGAACCTTCCAAACAATAAACAGTTTTTCCTTCAGGACCGAGCGCCAGTGTGGTGATAAGACCTTGGTTTGAAATTCTAA
The DNA here is from genome assembly GCF_026151655.1 of Leptospira soteropolitanensis. GTDB lineage: Bacteria > Spirochaetota > Leptospiria > Leptospirales > Leptospiraceae > Leptospira_A > Leptospira_A soteropolitanensis. Next base: position 683,678 of record NZ_JAMQPN010000002.1, read on the forward strand.
ATTCTTCCCCAACATTGAATAACAAAAAGCAACCTGTTCCATAGGTGTTTTTGGCTTCCCCTGGTTCTGTACAAAGTTGTCCAAATAAAGCACCTTGTTGGTCGCCCACAAGAGAAGAAATCGGTATTCCATCAGGCAGAGATTTAACATTAGAGGTAAACCCAAAGAGATTTTTAGAATTATATGCCTTGGGTAACATTGACATTGGCACTCGTAGAATTTCACAAAGTTCCTCATCCCATTCTTTAGTTTGGATATTAAAAAGAAGGGTTCTTGAGGCATTGGTATGATCGGTTTTGTGTTCTTTGTGACCAGTGAGTTTATATAAAAGCCAAGTGTCGATAGTTCCAAATAACAACTCACCTTTCTCTGCTTTCGCACGAGCGCCTTTTACATTATCAAGGATCCATTGGATTTTGGTTCCAGAAAAATAGGCATCTAACACAAGGCCTGTTTTGTTTCGAAAATTGGAATCAAGGCTTTGTCTTTTTAATTCCTTACAAATATCAGAGGTTCTTCGGCATTGCCATACGATGGCGTTATACACTGGTTTGCCGGACTTTTTGTCCCAAACAACAGAGGTTTCTCTTTGGTTTGTGATTCCAATGGCAACAGCATCCTTGGGATTTAACTTCCCATTTTTAATGGCTTGGGCTATGAGTTTTTGTGTTTTAACCCAAATCTCTTCTGGATCATGTTCCACCCAACCCGGTTTTGGGTAATACTGTTTGAATTCTTGGTAAGCAGAAGAAATCACCTTCCCTTTATCATTAAAACAGAATGTTCTGATTCCTGTAGTGCCTGCGTCGATTCCAATGATATAACCTTTTTTTGCCATTTTAAACCTCTATTTCCAAACCTTCATAAGCCATAATGATTTCTAGTTTTCCATGTGGATCAAACATCTCTTTATATTTGAGTGCGCGTAAATAAACTAAATCTAGTTTTTCGTCATCGTAAGAAGGATCATGATGAAACATCACAAGTTTTTTAACTTTTGCACGAAGAGCAATATCAGTAGCGATGGAAGCTGAACTATGACCCCAATCGATTTTTTGTAAGGACTCTTCAAACGTATATTGTGTATCAAAAACAAGAACATCTGCATCACGAAAATAATCGATATAAGTATCAATATTTTCCATTTCTTCCAAATTGAATTCCGCATCGGATGCAAAGATAATTGCTTTTCCCTCTTCCGTAAACCGATAAGAAAAACTTCCTCCCGGATGGCGGACTGCTTTGCTAAATGCCTGGATATGGGGACCAAGTGGAATCACTTCCCCTTCTTCCAAATATTGGAACGTCTTTTTGGCGGCATAATGATCAAAGGAAACAGGAAAATGAGTGAATACGAATTGGTGATCTAATCTTTTTTCTGCATCGTTCATACAAGAAACGAATTCAAAATGATTTCCTGGTAAAAAGAGAGGTACAAAAAAAGGAATCCCTTGGATATGATCCCAATGTGTATGTGTCAAAATCCAATAAGCATGACCTGTTCCCTTCCCAAAGTCAGTGGCCATCAATTGATTACCGAGTTCTCGAAGCCCAGTGCCACCATCGATAATGATAAGATTTCCTTCCTTGTCACGAATTTCAACGCAAGTCGTATTACCGCCGTAAGTTGATGAAGAAGAAAAACTGAGAGAATTTAGAAAACTATGGATACTTTGTTCATTCTGAATGTCAGTGGGACTGGCGAGCGAAAGAATTTTTTCGATTTTATGTTTTACACCTTCAGGCCGAATGGGTGACGCAATGGAACCCCGGACACCCCAAAACTTAATTTTCATTGCTCTTTTTCTAGAGTCCTTTTTTGAAAAATCAAACGTTTTTTGATTGTATTTGGCTCTTTCAGATGTTGTCTTAACTGAAGTTATGTTTCAGTATGAAATCAAACGAGAAAACGAAAAAGCCATTGTGCATTTGAATGGATCCTTGTCTTTGAAAGACACTCCAAAATTTCGGTCGGACGTAAAAACACTCATTGACACTCCGGAAATCCAAGAACTTGTTTTAGACTTTAAAAACTTGAGTTACTTAGATTCTTCTGGGATAGGAATTTTGTTGCATACCTATAGCTGGACAAAGGAAAAAAAGAAGCAGGTTCGAATCATCCATTTATCCCCTGAAGTCAGAACCATATTTACAGTAGCAAACCTTCTAGATATTTTTCAACTTAAAGAATCCATCTAGGACTACACTCGGTAGTCCTGGATGGTTTGGATGAGAAAAGATACGATCCCAGAAAATACATAAAATCCTACCGCGCCATACATCACATAAGGCCAACGATAAAAGCCAATCGCAAGTAACAACAACCCAAGTCCGACAATACTAATTCCTAATTTTTTCCAAGAAAAAAGACCTCTAATCGCAACCTGTGGTTTGCTGTATCTAAGAGTTGAAACCATAAGAAGAGCGGTAATTACAAAAAATAATACAGCCGTCCAAAGTGGAACTTGTGATACAGAAAAAACTAAAGGAAAAATCCCAATCACAACACCGGCAACAGGAGAAGGAAGGCCATTAAATGATTTAGGATCGTGAGCCACATTAAAACGTGCCAATCGATATGCCGCACAAATAGGATACAAAGCGGCTATAAACATCCCTAAAGGAAAATAATCAGGTTTGTCGAAGATATCTAGTTTGATGTCGTAAAAGAACATTTTATACGACAAAAATCCTGGAGCTATCCCAAAGGTGGTAAGGTCGGCAAGACTGTCTAAGTCAGCGCCTAATTCGCTTGTACAATTGAGAGCGCGTGCTGCCATTCCGTCAAACCCATCAAAGAGTGCGGCTAAAATAATAAACACTCCCGCTAAGGTAAAAAGTTCGTGGGAATTGGATTGTGTTGGGTTTGTTTCTGCTACCAAAAGCATAGATACAAAGCCCAAAGTTAAATTTCCCAATGTAAGTGTGTTTGGAATCCAAGTAAGTTTTAGTTTCATATTATTTGTTCAAAGTTTCGTTTGGGGCTTACTTTGAAGTCGAGCCCCACAAATGATTTTTGTTTCCAAAGGTGGTATCCAAGACATGCCACCATCGCTCCGTTATCTGTGCAGTAAATTTTTTTGCTAGGATAAAATAGGTCAAAACCTGATCTTTCCTTTTCTTTTTCTAAACTTTCCCGAAGAGTTCCATTGGCAAGTACCCCGCCGGCAGCGACCAAAGTTCGAATTCCTGTTTTCGTTATTGCCTTTCGGATGTTACGTGTGACAAGTTCAAAGGCCGTTTTCTGAAAATAGTATGCAATTTTTTCCACAGGAAGAGAATCTGCATTTTCCCGTTTGTAGTAAAGCACCGCGGTCTTAAGCCCACTATAGGAGAACCGAATCTTATTTTCTCCATCTTCTTTTAAAAGTTTAGGAAATGGATTTTTTTCACCAGGAACCGGTTTGTATGCATTTGCCTTTGCCTCCAAATAAGGACCACCGGGGTATGGTAGGTCCAAAACGGCACTGACCTTATCGAAAGCCTCCCCAAGCGAATCATCCTGAGTATCTGCTAAAATTTGCAAATCACCAAATCCTTTGTATATATAAATGGAAGAATTTCCTCCAGAGAGAAGGACCCCAAGCCAAGGAAAAGGAGGAAGTTCTCTTTCCAAACCGATCACTGACAAATGAGCTTCGAGATGGTTCACCGCGACAATAGGAATCCCATGTACAAGGGAGATACAACGAGCCAATTGTGCTCCAATCATGAGAGAGCCAACTAACCCAGGATAAGTGGTTACTGCTACGTAGTTTAAATCAGAAAAATCAATACCCGCCTCTTCCATCGAAACAGCAAGAAGAGAATTGATTTTTTCTAAATGGGCTCTCGAGGCAATTTCTGGGACCACTCCCCGGTAAGGGGAATGGGAATCTATTTGGCTATAAACTTTGAGAGAAAGAAGTTCCTGTCCATCACGAACAATCGCAATGGATGTTTCATCACAACTGGATTCAATTCCTAATCCATAGGTCATTACTTCAAAACACGGATGGCTTCTGCAAGCTGAGTATCCAAATCCAATCTTGGTTTTGCATTGGAAGAACCGGCTCTCATTTCATTAAATAAAAAAATACGTGTGACCGAATCAGATATTGTTAGATTTTCTTTTTTTAGAATGGCTGAAAAATCGGAAAGAGCTAAATCGTTGTATTCTGCATGTGTTTCTAAAAAGGGACGAATTAAATTTTTCTTAAAGAGTTTTTCTAATGCGTATTTTTCATCTTCACTAGCAGCTATGGGATTTATAATATAATCGGGAGTAATACCTTTTCCATGAATAGAAACACCAGAAGGTGTGTAGTATTTTTGAATCGTAATAGCAACCCCAGTGCCTCCCGAAAGAGGGAAAATAGACTGCACACTGCCCTTACCAAAACTTTGTGTTCCAACTACCACAGCACGTTTGTTATCTTTTAATGCACCTGCTAAAATCTCAGAAGCGCTGGCAGAACCCCCATTCACCAAAATGGCAATGGGAATCTCTAAAAACTTTTTATCTTTTTTATCGGCTTTATAACTTTTTACGAGAACACCACCTCGACCTTTTACAGAAACTATCTCGGCATCGGGAGGTAAAAAAAGATCAGCTAGATCAATGGCCAAATCCAAAAGTCCACCGGGATTCATTCGTAAATCAATCACGAGTTTTTTGGCACCAGAATCCATCATTGCCTTCACAGCAGTAGCAAATTCTTTGGCAGTAGTTTCCTTACCCATAAATTGCACGAGTTTGATATAACCAGTTTCTGTTTCTGGAAGGTAATGAGATCTTACATACCGAATTTGGATTAACTCTCGCACCAAATTAACAACAAAAGGATCTTTGATTCCCTTTCTTTCGATCTTCATAGAAATGGATGATCCTACTTCCCCACGCATCATAGCGATGGATTCGGATAATGAAACGGACTTTGTACTTTTTCCGTTTATTTCTATAATTTTGTCTTGAGGTTGCAGCCCTGCTTTCCAAGCGGGAGTTCCCTCGATCGGAGCCACAATGATAAAGGCATTTTCTTGGAAACTGATCTCAACTCCAATTCCACCAAAGCTACCTTTGGTTTCATTCTGTAATTCACCAAATTCATCCGTATCTAAAAAACGGGTATGAGGATCACCTAAACTCTGTAAGGCACCCTGAATGGCTCCAGTATAAATTTTTTTCTCTTCCTGAGGATCCACATAATCGTTTTCAATATAAGAAACTACTTCGTGAAGAATTTGTAAGTATTTCTCCCCATCAGTCGAGATAGCTTTAACCTTATCCGTGCTACCAAAAAAAACAAGGGCCACCAAACAAATGGTAATGGCACCCCAAACCAGACGTTCGGATATTTTGATTTTATTCATTTCCATAAATTGACTCGTAGAGAGCTTTGTTTTCTTTTTTTAACATTTCTTTTGCTTCTGGGATAGACAACCGGTAGACTTCGCAAGCCTCTTCAAAAAGTGCCATATCTGTGGGAGTGGGTCGTTTGCTATCTGCCATAAGCCCAGTTTGGATTCGATTCTGTGCAAACCGCTCCAAAACACGTTTTAGGTCATAAGCATCGATTTCTTGTTTTTTAGGAGCGCAAGAGAGGATGAGAGAGAGTATAAGAAACGTTGGGAAAAAGAAGAGATGTTTCAGCATCCCTTCAAAACTCGTTCCCAACCAAGCTTTGGTCAATCAGTAAATGCGATAGAGTCCGATTAGTTTTCCAATTATCGTTGCCTTTTTGGTACGAATGGGTTTTAGTTTTACATTCCTTGGTTCCAAACGGATCATATCTGGCTCTTTGTAAAAAACTTTTAAAGTAGCCTCGTTTTCGATCATTGCCACAACAATCTCTCCATTCCTTGCTGTGTCTTTTTTCTGAATGATGGCAATGTCCCCATCGCTAATCCCTGCATCCACCATAGAGTCACCCTTCACACGTAAAGCAAAGGTTCCCGGTTTGGTGGCAAGGTCTTCTGGAACCGCAATATAATCTTCTATATTTTCTTCGGCAAGGATGGGAGAACCCGCCGCCACTTGGCCGAGCAGTGGAATTCCAGAGGCACGGACGAGAAGCGCTTCTTCCCCATTCCCTTTCAGAAGTTCAATGGCCCGGCTTTGGTTTTTGGAAGTGCGGATATAACCTTTTTTCTCAATGGCCTTTAGATGGTCGTAAGCGCCTTTAGCGGTAATTCCAAATTGGTCCCCAATTTCACGAATCGTGGGAGGGAACCCCTTCTCGCGGACAGTATCCGATATGAATTGCAGGACAGATTCTTGTTTTTCCGTGAGGTCTTTCATACTAAACAGATAACTAGGAAATGGGTGTTATGTCAACAAAAAACTAGGAGTTATAACTTCAAATACTCACTTTTTAAAACAAAACTTCCTTCTTCCACAATAGCTTCACCCGATTCCACACCAGTCACAACTTCAACCCAATTGTCGTAAACTTTCCCCACTCCAATTTTTTTGGCAGAAAAGGATCCATCCCCATTACGAACAAAAACAAAGTTTTCGCCCTCAATTTTGTGAATACAATTCACAGGAATCACCTTAGCTTTGTTTACTGATGACTCAACCATAGCACCAACTACTGTTGCAGTAACACTTTGTCCGGGACGAAGCCTTCCTTTTGAGTTTCTTACTTCCAAACGTATTTCCGCGGTTTTCTTTATTGGATCAATGACATCACCGACATGGGAAACTACTGCTTTCAAAGAATCATCTTTAGATCCAATTGGAATCACTTTTGCTTCATTTCCCATACGAATCGATGCTAAATCTTTTTCATATACTTCCAAATTGATCCAGAGCACACTTAAGTCAGCAACAGTAAATAAATTGTCACGCGCATTAACTGCCTGACCAATAATAGCCTCTCTTTCTGTGACCGTACCTGAAATCGGAGTTCTTATGTATAAGTTTTTGGAATTATATTTTCCTGCTTCCAAATTTGCAATTTCGACTTCATTGAGACCTAGATTTTCAAGTGCGTTTCGAGATGTTTCCATTTCTGCTTTGACTGATTTATAATCCATTAAGGACATCTCATATTCTTTAGCTGAGGTAACCTTTCTTTCATATAAATCCTTTGCTCTATCAGCTTGCACCTTTAAAGCTTCCAGTCTTGCTCTCGCTTTCAAATAATTTGCTTCAGTAGTTCCCAATTCAACAGATTGGATGGAGGCAAGAGCAGTGCTTTTTTTTACATACTCACCTTCCTTTACAAAAACCTGGACAATTCGTCCGCTAACTCGAGACCCCACTTTTGCAACACTATTCATATCATAAGAAACTGTCCCAGGAAGTTGCAATTCTTCCTCAAGTGCTTTTTCTTCTAGGTATACAACAGAAAATGGATGGTTCTTTTGAATTTCCTGAGAGATAATAAATTTGGATTTATCTTCCGTTAAGGCCTCTGTTTTTTTACCTGAGCCAAAGAATTTAGTATATCCAAAGTATCCTAAACTTCCCACAAGAACAAGTATACTCAATGAGCGAATATTCTTAAAATTGAATTCTGTTTTCATATAATTTAAAACTCCGAGCTATCCATCTTTCCGATAGAAGCTTTGTATCCTTCCAAAGCATTGTAATAGAGGTAAATGATTTCATAGTAACTCCTGAGGACACTGAGATAGTTTTTCTCCGCCTCCAAAAAAGTAACTAAATTAGATGCACCTCGAATGTAAGCAAGCCTTGACTTTTCTTGAACTTCTTTATTCTTTTCGAGGAGTCCCATTTTTTGGTAGTCGAGTAACTGCGACTCCCTTGCTTGTAATTCTTTTATGGCAGCAGAAATTTCAGAAATGATTTCGTTTCGTTTGGCATCTACATCAAATCCTAATTTTTTATAGGACTCCTCTGATTTTAAAATTTCCCCTTGTTTGCGATCAAATAAAGGTAAAGGTGTGGCTGCATAGACACCAGTTACATTTTCATTTCCTTTGTTTAAAAATTCAATCCCCAACGTAAGCGGTGGAATGATTTCTCTCTTTTTTAATTCGATATTCATTCGTTCCCTTTGTTGGCGAATTTTTAATGCTACCAAGTCAGGTCTTTCTTCAATATCAAAATCATTTAAATCAATGCCAAATTCACGTGTAGAGATAAATTCTAATCTTCCTTTAATATTCAGAGGAGAATTTACATCAGATATCCCAATCAGGATTCGTAAATTTTTGACAACTTGTGCACGTAGAATCCGGGCATTTCGGTATTCTCTTTCAATTTGAACACGCTCCAAAGCCAATCGGTCATATTCCAAAAAAGAAATATCTCCTTTTTCCGCCCTGAGTTTTGTTAAATCCAAAAGGTCTTGATAGTTTTCCAAAAATTCCTTTTGGTAATTGATCTGCTCCGTTACATAAAGATAGGTCCAAAAATTCTGACGTAATCTCAAACGAAACAAACGATCAAAATCACGAAAACTAGCAATTGTACCCAAAAACTCTTGTTTGGCGACCTTTTCTCTTTGCGGAATGACTCCACTCATATCAAAAGGTTGATTATAAATAAAAGAAGTTTCTGGTTTTCCCGTCGCTGCATTTGCGGAAGCACCCATAAACTGCTGTTGCATATTGACAATAGGATTATAATACAAACTTGCAGTAATGATATCTCCCCGAGCCATACTGATATTTTGTTTTTCTCGGAGATATAGCGGATTACTAGTGACTGCAAAATCCTCTAATTCATCTAAATTCCATTTTTCTTTCGAATCCTGGACTCTGGAATCTTCACCGAGAAAGAACAACTCATCTTTAGAATGTAGTTCATACACCGCCTTTTCCTTTGGAAAAATAGTATGTGAATGAATTCCGAGAAGGAATAAAACCAAAAACCTCTTTTGCGATTTCATACAGTTACAAATTTCTTTATATAATCTTCGATTCCAAACTGGATGACTTTTATGGCTTCCACACGATCGTAAACTTCAGTAATCTCTACGGTTCCTGTAGAAGGTGAATTTGGATCAAGTTTGTACGTCAAAAAGTAATGATGGAGTTTGTTGATAAGAGCTTTCGGAACTTCTGAAATGTCTTTGATTTGACCGAACACTTCGTCCCCTTTAAGGACGGCGACGATTTTGTCATCTGCCTCTCCCTTATCGATCATACGAAGTCCACCAATAGGAATTACAGTTAGAATCATATTTCCATGTGTGATGGGATTGACACTAAGCACACAAATGTCAATAGGATCGCCGTCTCCAATGATATCAGGTCTACCAACAACTTCCGAACAATGTTTTCCAGAAGCTTCTCCCGAAAAAGTTCTCGGTATAAATCCATACAAAGTTGGTGAACGGTTGCTATACTTTTGTGGTCTGTCTACGCGGATAAAACCTGAAGCTTTATCTATTTCATATTTCACAGTGTCCTGTGGTGTGAGTTCGATAAAAACATCCAACTCATCTGGAGCTTTTGGTCCGAGTTCCAATCCATGCCAAGGATGTGCTACGTAATAATTAGGTTTCATTTAATTCCTCTTTCTTTTTGATTTCTGTTTTGATTGATTTGTTTTAGAATCTTCTTCATTATGAATTTCATTTTCTTCTGGTTCGGAATGATGTGTATGTCCGTTCGAATCGTGCATTTCTAAATCTTTGTATTTTTTCATTTCTTCTACAAAGTATTCATTCATCTTACGCTCCCGTTCCATCTGCCTAATTTCTTGTCTTTGTGCTAGTTTGACTAAAAATTCAAAGGCAATGGGAAGAAGAAAACGTGATAAGATGGTCGCCACAAGTACACCGCCCATAACCACCGTTGCTAGTGGTCTTTGCACTTCGGCCCCAGCACTAGAAGCAATGGCCATAGGCAAAAATCCAATAATGGCAACAAGTTCTGTGGTCGCCACTGCACGTAGAGTATAAACTGCAGCTTCCACTACAGCTTTGGAAGGATCACGGGTGACTTTTAATTGGTCTTTAAGTGCTGAGGCATAAACAACGCCGTTTAACACGGATATACCGGCAGCCGCAATAAATCCAACTCCAGCAGGAATCGAAAAAGGAAGTCCCCGGATCACAAGAGAGAGAATTCCTCCAGAAAGTGATAATGGAACTAAAATAAAAACTCCCAATGCATAGTAGACACTTCCAAAGGCAATAAATAACATCGCAAAAATAATGGCACCAGCGATCGGAATCACAATGGCAAGACGATTCTTCGCACGAGTGAAGTTTTCAAACTGACCACCCCAATCCACATAATACCCTTGTGGTAATCCAGATTCAATAGACTCTGTGGCCGCTTGCACATCATTCACAAATCCAATCATATCTCGTCCACGAACATTCACTTCCACAAGGATCCTACGTTTCAACCCTTCATGATAAAGCGCCGCTGGTCCTTCTGTCATCATAATATCAGTAACTTGCCCAAGTGGAACCGTTCCACCAAGCTCAGTCATAACAGGAACGTTTTCAATGACTCCAATGTCTGTTACGTCGGCATCCAAACGAACAATCAAATCAAATCGTTTGTAACCCTCGTAAACTTTTCCTGCATTGGCCCCAACACGTAAAGTTTCAATGGTAGTAAGAACTTCTTCAGCACGAACACCGTAACGAGCCATATTTCCGCGGTTCATTTTAATTTCCAGAAGCGGAAGACCTAAAAGTTTCTGTACTCGTAAGTCTGCGGCTCCCTGGATCTTTTTGATTTTGGAGGCATAATTGTCTGCAATGGATTTGAGTGTTTTAAGATCATCACCATAAATTTTAATTACAATATCGGCTTTGGAACCGGATAACAACGCATTGACGCGGTTTTCAATGGGTTGCGATAAACTGATGTAGGAAGAAGGAACACTATTGTTCACTGAATTCTTCATGAGTTCCATCAGTTCTTCTCTATCATGCGCCGAAACCCATTCTTTCCTAGGTTTCAACTTAACCATCATCTCCCCTTCTTCCGAACCTATGGGTTCAGCAGCAGACTCACCCCTTCCTTGTCTCGAAACTACGCTCACTGCTTCAGGGAATTTTAAAATGACCTTTTCCATTTCCAAATTCAAATCACGAGAATGGTTGATGGCGGTGGAGGGAAGGCGTTTGATATCAATGGCAATTTCCCCTTCATCGATCCTAGGTAAAAATTCTGATCCGAGAGTAGATGCTAGGGCAAAAGATAATAATACAACTCCAATTCCTGCATAAGTAAATTGGCGTTTGAACTTCATCCCGTAAGTAAGAACTTCTGCATATTTAGTTTGGAATTTATCCCAAAAGGCTGACTCATGCAAAATTGGTTTTTTATAAATATAAGACATGAGGGCAGGAAAAGTAGTAATCGAATAAAGAAGTGCTGCACCTAACGCAAAAGCAACGGTGATCGCCATCGGACGAAACATCCTACCTTCCACTCCTTCAAGTGTCATGAGCGGTAAGTATACTAGTAAAATAATTCCCACACTAAATGCTGAAGCCCGAACTACTTTGATACAGGACTCCATAATCACTTCTTCCATTCCATCTTCCATGTCCTGGGCCGATGTTTTCGAAAGTAGGAAACTTTTACGCAGTAAAAATCCATGAAGAGTGGACTCTAACATCACAATGGAACCATCTACAAGAAGACCAAAGTCAAGAGCACCAAGAGACATCAAGTTTCCCACAATGCCAAAGGCATTCATAAGAATTGTGGCCACCATCATGGAAACAGGAATGGCTAGGGCAACGGCAAAAGCTCCCTTCACCGTTCCTAAAGTTAAAATAAGACAAACGAGAACAATGATGGCAGCTTCTACCAAATTGGTAAATACAGTCGAAAGAGTTCGGCCAATGAATTCCGAGCGGTCATAATACACTTGGATCTTCATCCCTTGGGGAAGACGAGATTCAATCTCTTTCATTTTTTCTTTCACTCGGCTCACCACTTGGAGGGAGTTACTGCCTAGTAACATCATGGCAGTCCCACCCACAACTTCGCGTTTGCCGTTCATGGTACTCAAACCAAAACGAAGGGCAGGACCCGTTTCCACTTTGGCAATTTGGCCCAGTGTCAAAGGAATTCCATCTCTTGAGGTTCTAACAGAAAGCCTTGCAATATCATCAATCGACTTAAATTGGCTTTCGCCTCGAATCACAAATTGTTCTTCGCCTTTTTGGATATACCCCCCACCTAAGTTAACATTGGCACCTTCCAGAGCTTCTGTAATATGAGAGAGAGTTAAATTATGAGATAACAATCGTTTGGGGTCGATTTTAATTTGAAACTGTTTGGCATCTCCCCCAACCACGTTTACATCAATGATTCCTTTTACGGAACGAAGTTGTCTTGCAACTTCCCATTCCATCACCGTTCGCAGTTCTTCTGGTGAATGGCTTTCTGATACTAGAGCAAATTCATAAATATCACCAAGACCAGTGGCAATCGGAGAAAGTTCAGGTCTGCCATAGGATTTGGGGATAAAGTTTTCTGCTTGTTTGAGCCTTTCATTCACAAGTTGCCTTGCAAAATAAATATCTGTTCCATCTTCGAAGATAACGGTTACAGAACTAACACCCGTTCTTGAAATGGAACGAATCTCTGTGACCTTGGGCATCCCGTTAAACTCAAGTTCGATGGGGTAAGTAATAAACTGTTCTACTTCTAAGGGAGAAAGACCAGGGACCGAAGTCACTGCCGACACCTGCACGTTTGTCACATCGGGAATGGCATCGATCGAAAGGTGCAGCGCATTGTAAAAACCAACAATGGTGAGTGCTGCTGTCAAAACGAGGACTGTGGCTCGTTTGTGAATGGAAAACTGAATGATTTTTTCTAACATAATTCCTATTTCAAATTGAAAACGTAGTAGAGACCCAAATTAGGCTCTACTTCTAGACTAATCTACATGCAACGATTAAGCCAAAACAGGGGGCGGGAGGTATAGAAAGTGAAATAAGATAAGAATTTCGTGAAAAAAAGCAGGTTCTGTTGAAAGTGTAGACCAACGAATCACAGAAACTCTCAAAGGAGCTTCGATTCTTCGAGAAGGAACCAGTTTCAAAACTTGGTTGGATTCTTTAGAGGAAGTCAGAACACGAGTCGTTTCTTCCAACTCGTAGGATTGGTATTGAAAGTCCAAATCTTCGAGAGGAGAAACAAACCGGTCGTCGACCAGATTCAGATTGATGAAAACCGCTAAAAGCAGGATGAACCCTGACTTCCAGAAGCGCCTAATTTTCACTGTTTTTTCCTATTCTTGAGACCCAGGTTCAAGAATCGACCCAGAGACTCAAGTGAAAACCCCGAAAATATGAACTTTTTTCCATTTCCTTTTGATGACAAATACTTGTGTAGTTGCCAAAACTCGAGAGTCAAACAAGACTATCCTTACCGATGAAAGACGAATCTATAGACACCATCATTAGCGACGACATTACGTTTCGCGGAACCCTTTCCTTCAACCAAACATTAAAAATCAAAGGGCAATTCAAAGGCACAATCACTTCTCAAGGAAAACTCATTATCGATGAAACAGGCGACGTAGAAGCCGATGTAGAAGTAGGAAGCCTTGTGGTTCACGGAAACCTAAAAGGAAACGTGGACGCAAAAGACAAGGTAGAACTTAAAAAAAATGGTAAGGTCGTTGGAGATATCAAAACACCGGGACTCGAAGTAGAATTCGGTTCCAAAATTATTGGCAATTGCATCATGTAACCAAGGTTCACTTCGGACCTTTACTTTCCGAAGTAAGAACCAAAGTTGATTCCAAACGCCCCCTCTTACGTTACTTAGTCGATAAAAGAGAGGGCCTTCGCAACATTCATCCCAAAGAACTGCTCACATCTGACTTTTCTTGTTTGCATTCCCCCTTCTCCCTTCCCGATCTTTCTGTGGCAGTGGAACTTCTACTCAACTCTGTACGGGAAGGAAAAAAAATCCTCCTCTATGGAGATAGAGATTCTGATGGAGTGAGTTCCACCTGTTTACTGGCATTCTTTCTAAAATCCCATCCAAGCTTTTCTTCTATCAATTTAGAAGTGATGGTTTCATCCGAAAGTGATCCTTACGGTCTTTGTAAAGAAGCCCTGGTAAAAATAAAAAAAGTAAAACCTGACCTTCTTGTGACACTGGACTTTGGTTCAAGCCAAGCCGATGAAATCGAAGAACTCACAAATACAGGTATCCAAGTCATTGTACTTGACCACCACGAAGTTCCTGTTCGTATCCCAACAAACTGTGCTTTGGTGAATCCGAGAAGGACAGATTCCGTTTACCCTGAAAAAAAAATCTGCACAGCAGTGCTTTCTTTTAAATTAGTATCTGCCATTTTGTTCCGACAAAGTGAGGAATTTGGAAAAGTTTATAAAAAAATAGAGTTTAAAGAAGAAACAGGACAAAATCAAATCACTTATTTTCAGAATGGAATCAAACTGACAAATGAAACCCTCACCTCACTACCTTTAGATGACAAATCGATTTTTCCTTACCCAGAGAACTTTACGACAGCGATCCCAGTGGATGAAGAAAGAAAACTTTTCTTTTACCAATGTTCCAACATCCCAGAGTTTTTTTCTGGATTAGAAGAAGAAACAGACCTTGCCGGGATTGGAACCATTACCGATATGATGCCTCTTGTTGGGGAAAACAGGCATTTTGTCAAACTTGCTTTAAACTCACTCACCAAACTTTATGTTGGTGATAAAAAAAGAAAAGGTTTATCGGAACTTTTAAAAGAACTGAAACTTAGCCCCCAAGGTGTGACCACAAAAGACTTAGGTTGGTCGATAGGTCCCGTCCTAAATTCGGCAGGCCGAATGGGAAAAACGGAAGAAGCGGTTTCATTATTATTATCGGAAACAACTACAGAGGCAAAAACCAAGGCCAAACAACTCCTTTCCATCAATGAAGAAAGAAAAGAAAGAACCAAACGCAATATGGACCGCGTCGAACGTTATTTCCAGAGAAAACCGGAACGAACCGCACACGAAGTCGTATTTTGTTATGAACCTGATATGGAACCTGGGGTCAGCGGAATTGTGGCCACAAGGATGGTGGATACTTACAAAAAACCTGCCATTTTTCTTGCACCTGACAATGGTGATGCGAGAGGAAGCATTCGTTCCTATGGTCCCGAAAATGTTTTAGAACTATTAGAATCTCTTTCGGAACATTTTTTACATTTCGGTGGCCATCCAGAAGCGGGAGGATTTTCTATTAAAATCGACCAAATCCCTGCCTTTGAATCGGCATTGTATACGGCTGCTAAAGATTGGCTTTCTGTTGATAAAGAAAAACCCAAAGTCCACTCCATCGATACAGACTTTACTGTTCTCACCGAAGAAATCGGAGAAAGGTTACTCAAGGAATGGAAAGACCTCGAACCCTTTGGCCAAGGGAATCCAGATATCAAACTAGCGATTAAAAATGCAAAGGCAATTCACCTAACTCCACTTAGTGGAGGAAAACACGTTCGATTCCATTTGATTGGAAGTGGTTCCTTAAAGTATATGATTTGGAACAAAGGTAAAGAATTCCAAAAGTTTATGTCAGAACATGGAAGTTTTGATTTGGTAGGAAGTTTGGAAGAAAATTTTTACCAAGGAAGAACCACCCTTCAATTTATTGTCGAGTGGTTTGGAATCACGGCAGAGAACCCTGCCGTATCAAACTAAAAAAAGTTTATTAAGCAAACGATTCGAAACTCTCGAGGTTTCTTTTTTTCAAGTAGGAATCCCTTCAAAAAGGAAGAGATTCTTTTCTCCGTCAAACGTTGATTAAAACTTTTGATTCATCCACATAAACAGGAGTCCATCCTGAATTGTCTTTGAAGTAACGAACCGCTTTGATTCTTAAATTTTTGTCCAGGGTGAACCAGTGGTTAGTATTGGCAGGGATCGAAAGAAAATCACCTTTACTCACATGGACTTCAAATCTTTCTCCATCAATGATGAATCCAAAAATTCCGCTACCATCAATGATATAACGAACTTCTTCATCTGTATGGATATGTAGTTTGTCAAATTTTGCTAACATGTCCTGGATTCCAGGAACTTCGTCATGCAGGACAACGAGGTCATTGGCTTTGTAACCATGTTCTTTCTTTAGTTGGTCAAATCGATATTCCAATCCTGAAAGAACTTCCGCTTTTTCCGCATCATTTAAGCCCTTTTGGTCAAGGATGAGATCCAAAGTTTCTGGGGTTTTATAGAATTCATAAACAAGACCCTTGGAAACAAGGAAATCCTTAATTGCTGAGGGATCCTCTAGAGTTCCTGACTTTCTTAGAATGGTTGCCATACGAAATACCTACCTACGGACTACCCTCTAGATCCCTATCTATGAATCAATTCGTTTTTCGCTATCCTGGAACTAATTCTGTTATAACAGATTTGCGATTTTATAACAAAGCTCCTGGTTGGAAAAAGACCCAACCCACTGTAAAAAACAAACTCAAAAGAAATACCAAAAAGCCTAGGGTTGGCATAGTCGGAAGGTCACGAACTCCCGCCACTGCACCTGTTTCTTGTTTCATATAGGATTGGATGGTGATTTTCATGTAGTAGTAGAAGGCCACACAAGAGTTTGCCACGGCCCCAAAAAGCAGGATGCGGTTGAATAATAAATCCGATTCAGCAATTTTTTGCAAAAGGAAAAGTTTGGTCCAAAATCCGATTAAGGGTGGAAATCCAGCAAATGCTAAAAAGATAATCGAAAGTGAAAGGGCCGTTAACGGATGTTCTGCGCTCAAATGAGCGATTCCATTGACAGTCACTTCGTGTTTTCCTTGTTCCAAATAGGAAATAATAGCAAAAGCAGCCAAATTTAATAGAGAATAAGAAAATAGATAATACAAGGCTTCGAGACCAGCCCCACAAGCGATCCCTGCCACAATATATCCAGCATGCGAAATGGAAGAATAAGCTAACATTCGTTTGAGGTTTTCTTGTTTGAGAGCTACAATATTTCCCCAAGTCATGGAAACAAGGGCAATCACTCCCATTAATACTTTCCAAGTATCTCCCATCTCACCCACGGGGATATGATTGAATAATACGATCATTAGCCCAAGAGCCGATGCCTTACCGGCACTTGCCATAAAACCAGTGATGGGTGTTTGTGCACCTTCATATACATCAGGAGTCCAAGAATGGAATGGAACAAGTGCTGCTTTAAAAGACACTCCCACCAAAAAAAGTCCAAAACCTAACTTTGAAAAATTGGATTCATAACCTTTTAGAAACAAACCACGAAGTGCTCCGTCTAGGTTTGTGGTTCCTGAACCACCATATAAAAAAGCAATTCCTAGTAACATAAACCCAGAACTAAAGGTTCCGAGTAAAAAGTATTTCATAGCACTTTCTAAAGAAGAAACGGAAGTACGAGCCATTCCAATCATCACATATAATGCAAGCGAAAGGATTTCTAATCCAACAAAGATGACAATAAAATCATATCCAGAAGTGAGAAACATCATCCCCGACAAACAAAATAGAAGGAGAGGAAAAAACTCAGGAAACAATGTTTTATGTTGAGCGAGAAATGGTGGTGCCACGAGTAAAGTGATAAGCCCCGCAATCAAATAAATTGCACTTAGCCAAACGGTAAGGGGACTAATCGAAATCTGTGATCCAAAAAATTTACCATACCCAGGAGATCCTGTTGTATGATACAAAGCATACATAGCACCAAGAATTCCCAGAACCGAAAGAACCCATAATGGTTTGGAATCTTCTTCTTTGGGAACAAGAAACTGAACAACAAGAGAAAGTAAAGCCACCCCACATAAAATCAACATGGGAGAAATTGCTATTAAATCATTGGAGGATGGAGTATATGACATGGGTTAGTTTCCTATTGTCTCTTTTTGGATTGGTTCCAAGTCAAAATCGGACTCAATGGACTTTTCCAAATTGTCCAAGTTTTCATTCAGATTCGGTTTGTTTTCTTTCACAGAAAGAAAAGTAGGAAGTGCATACTTCGATTGAAAAGATCCCAACCTTTCTTCAAAGGATAATGGTTCTTTTCCTAAACTTGTATAATCCGAAAATTGCCGACTTACATTTCCACCAAGGAAATCTTTTTGTATGTCCTTTCTTTCTGTTATGGATTGTATCGATGCTGAATTCAAATATACATGGGAGGAAGATTGTAAAATTTCTAAAAATGGTTTGGGATAAATTCCAATCCAGAAAATAAAGAAAACAAGGGGCGATAAAATTCCCACTTCTCTAAAGGTTAAATCTTTATATGGTTTTGCTTGGATGGTTTTACTCACTCCAAATAGGAATCGTTTTACAAACCAGAGTAAATAAAGAGCTCCAAGAACCACACCTGTTGCGGCAATGCCACCAAGCCAAAGATTGGATTTAATAGCTCCCATAAGAATGAGAAACTCACCTACAAATCCATTGGTTCCCGGAAGTCCCACAGAAGATAGAACTGCTATGAGAAAAAAAGTGGAGAACACAGGCATCTGACTAGCAAGTCCACCAAACTCGGCAATATTTCGTGTATGAGCTCTTTCATAAATCATCCCAATCATAAGAAAGATCATCCCAGTGGATATCCCGTGAGATACCATTTGTAACATTCCACCCACAACTCCTTCGTTGGTAAAAGAGAAGAGGCCCAAGATACAAAATCCTAAATGAGAAAGGGAACTATAAGCAATGATCCGTTTGATATCGGTTTGGACAAGTGCCGCCATCGAACCATAAACGATACCAATGACTGCAAGGATTTGGATCCAATTCCCAGAAAGTAAACTAGGCTCCGGGAAAAAAGGAATACAGAACCGAATGAAACCATAAGCACCAATTTTCAGTAATACTCCTGCCAAGTCCACAGAACCAACAGTAGGTGCCTGAGTATGGACATCCGGCATCCAAGTATGGAATGGGAATAGTGGGATTTTGATCGCAAATGCTAGAAAAAAACTAAAAAACAAAAACCATTGCAGGGGTTCGGAATACATTCCAAGACTTGCTGTAGACAAAGATTCAATCGATGTTTTTCCTGTTTTAAAATATAGGGTGAGTATACCACCTAACATAAACAAGGAGCCAGCCATAGAAAATAAAAAGTATTTTAAAGCAGCTTTGGTTCTTTCTTCCCCACCCCAAATTCCAATCATAAGAACCATTGGTAATACCATAAGTTCCCAAAATACATAATAGAGGACAAGGTTACCGGCAGCAAAAACCCCAAGGACTGCTGTTTCCAAAACAAGTAAACAAATATGGAATTCTTTGATTTTCTTTGGAATGTTGGACCAAGAGGCAATACTCGAAAGAAAAAACATAAAGGCTGTTAAGGCAAATAAAAGAAGGGAAACTCCATCAAGCCCAACATGGTAATCAACACTCAGTTTGCCCGATAGAATCCAATCAGGAATCCAATGGACAAATTGTAATCCTGACTTAGTGGAATCAAAAAAGAAAAAGAGCCCTACAGACAGGATGGTTGTAAATGCAGACGAAAGTGCTGAGATGACAACAACTGCCCCTACTCGTTTTTGGAATACAATGAGTAAAGAGGAAAGAATTGGTAAAAAGATAATGATCGATAAAATTTGTTCCGGCACCTTACACCCCCCTCGTTAATAGATACACTAAAATACAAAATGTACCAATGACAACATACAAGGCGTAATCGCCAATAAATCCGGATTGGAGCCTTCGTAGACCATTGGCAATTACTCCAAAACTCCCTCCAATTCCCAAAAAGAATCGATCGAGGATCTTGGTATCAAAAAAGAAAGCCACTCCTTTCGATAAAAAGAGAAAGGGCCTTACAAATAGAAAATCATAGATTTCATCGATATAGTATTTGTGAAATAGGATCTTTCTAAATCCTGTATGTTCTTCCAAAATGGCGCTCTGTTTTCTTTGATAAAGGAAATAGGCAAGGACCAGACCAATGGTGGCAATTCCTACAGAAAACCCAGCTAATGAAAGTTCTACGTCATGTACCAGACTCTTGTGTTCTGCTAGAGTTCCATGAAGAGAAGCCAATTCATACCCTTTTGACAAAACAGGAGCAAAAAATCTTTCTAAAGCATCAATATGTAAAAAGAAATGTGGAGTCTGTAAAAACCCGGCGACCACGGCGCCGGTTGCAAGAAGTACAAGGGGCAGGGTCATAGTCCAAGGAGATTCATGAACTTTGTGATGAGGGTCCGTGTTGTCTTTTCCGAAGAATACAACAAAGACAAGTCGGAACATATAAAACGAAGTGAAAAAAGCTGCAACAACACCCATGGTCCAAAGGATAGAACCAAACGCACCGTAGGTGTATGTTTTTTCTAAAATTAAATCTTTGGAGAAAAATCCAGAGAAAGGAAAAAATCCCGCAATGGCTAGAGTTCCCAGTAAAAAAGTAAAAGAAGTGACTTTGATTTTTCCGAAAAGCCCACCCATATGTTTGATGTTTTGTTCGTGGTGGAGGGCGTGAATCACTGAACCGGCACCAAGAAAGAGTAAGGCTTTAAAAAAAGCATGTGTCATTAAGTGGAAAAGTCCTGCCACATAACTCATGCTACCCATGGCAAGAAACATAAATCCAAGTTGTGAAACTGTTGAGTAAGCTAGAATTTTTTTGATATCGTTTTGTAAAGTTCCAATGGTGGCTGCAAAAAGAGCTGTTACAGCTCCAATAATGGCAATGAAAAGAGAAGTTTCCGGTGCGAGTAAAAATACAAAGTTTAGCCTAGCAATGAGAAATATCCCGGCCGTTACCATTGTAGCCGCATGGATGAGAGCAGAAACAGGAGTGGGACCTGCCATCGCATCAGGCAACCAAACATACAAAGGAATTTGAGCTGACTTACCCATAGCTGCAATAAAAAAGAAAAGTGCTACAATGTTTGCATAATTTGCAAACTCACCCATTTCGCTTAAATTGGTTTGGAGTTGTAAGTATTGTAAACTACCACCTAACCAAAATAAAAAACCCGTGCCTAAAATAAAACCAACATCCCCTATTCGGTTTAGGATGAATGCTTTCATCCCCGCTTCGGCTGCAGAACTTTTATCGTAGTCAAACCCTATCAGTAAATAAGAAGATAAACCTACCCCTTCCCAACCAAGAAAGGTAAGCACTAGGTTGTCACTGAGAACCAAGTTTAACATACAAAATATAAATAAATTTAAATAGGCAAAAAATCGGTTATATCCTGCATTCCCTTTCATATATCCCATCGAGTATAAATGGATGAGAGATCCAATGCCTGTGATGATGAGAGTCATATAAAGAGAAAGTTGGTCGATTTGGTAACCAAAAGAAGACTTAAAATTACCAACGACAATCCAGTCAAAAACAGGAACCAAATGTGGTGCGGTTCTTTCCATTGGTCTAAATTCGTTAAACGCACCTAAGGTGATAAGGAATGGAATGAACACAGCCAAAGTCCCAATGGCACCGGCAAACCTATGAGGGATCCGATCTTTTAAAAGACCGTTGTGTAAAAAACCAAGGAGAGGAAGAAGGACAACTAACGGGAATAAATCTAACATAGGATTACCATCTCATCGATTGGAGTTCATCCACATTGGTGGATTTTTTATGCCGGAAAATGGCAATCACAAGCGCCAGTCCCACAGCCGCTTCTGCCGCAGCAATTGCCATCACAAAGAAAACAATGGTTTCCCCTGAAATATGAGAAAGGGCTTTGGAAAAAGTAACAAACACTAAATTCACAGAATTTAAAATGAGTTCCACTGACATAAAGATGATGACGATGTTTCTTCGAATAAGAATTCCAAGTACGCCAATGGAAAACAAGATTCCAGCAAGACCTAATATGTAGGAAACAGGAATGTCATTAATGAATTGGTTCATAAAACGTTGTCCTTGGTTTGTTCCACTTCTGTGAGTCTTTTTTTGGCAAGGATCACTGCTCCAAGAACTGCTACAAGTAGTAAGATAGAAATCATTTCAAAAGGAAGTAAATAGTCCAAGTAAGTAGAGGCACCGACTGTCGCCACATTTCCTTTTGTTTTCACATTTCCTGTCCCTTGGATAGGAAATGAATACTCGGAAAGTACATAACCTTTTCCCATTTGGTCAGAATGAGGAACTCCCGTTGTGAGTGCGCTATATAACAAAAAGAAAAATCCTAATGCAAACACCGAAAGTAAAACCAAACGGATTGGGTGTTTTCTATATCGAGACAAGGTTTCTGTTCTTTGTGAAAGTAACATCAAAACAAAAACAAGGAGAACCATAATGGCGCCTGCATACACTAACACCTGCATGGTGGCTATGAACAAAGCTCCCATAATTCCGTAAATCCCTGCCAAAGAAAAAAAGGTAAAAACAAGAGATACAGCCGATACCACTGGATTTTTTTGGAAGATGACACTAAGGGCAGTTACCACAGTCACAGTTCCAAAAAAAATAAATAATAAAAAGGAAGGAGAAGATTCTATATTCATATAAATAATTTCATCCATCCTTCTTTCCAATAAACTGTGTAAATAGCCGCAAACATCACTGCAAAAAGTCCCCAAGGGATCATTTTTTTCCAACCCAGTTTCATGAGTTGGTCATAACGAAAACGAGGTAAAGTCCAACGAACCCAAATAAATAAAAAGGCAAAGAATAGAACTTTTAAAATGAAAAACCCAAGTCCATAAAATGCTTGGTAAGGAGAACCGGCACCTAATTGAAACGGAACATTGTATCCACCAAAAAAGAGTAAGGTGGTAAGACAAGACATGGTGATCATATTCATGTATTCAGCTAAAAAGAAAAGAGCAAACTTAAAAGCCCCATACTCTGTATGAAAACCCACAACAAGTTCCGATTCTGCTTCCGCAAGGTCAAAAGGAAGGCGATTGGTTTCGGCAAACATCGCCGTCACATAAATAAAAAAGGCAACAAACCCAGGGGGAGATAAAATATTCCACATATCTTTTTGGGAATCACTAATGTCTGTTAGTTTGAGTGATCCAGTCATAATCACAATCACAACAATGGAAAGTCCCATAGGAAGTTCGTAACTAATCATCTGAGCCGTAGAACGAACTCCACCGAGTAATGAGTATTTATTGTTACTAGACCAACCTGCAATCATAATCCCATAAACAGAAAGGGAAGAGATGGCAAGCATGTACAATACCCCTGAATCGGGATTAGCAATTTGTAAATCAATCGTTGTGACACCAGTAAGTGCCATAAGCCACTCCGGTGCCGGAAGACTTCCCCCAAAAGGAATCACAGCCCAAGCCATAATGGCACAAGTCATCGAGATGGTAGGAGCCAAAAGATACATCCCTTTGGATACGTTTTTTGGAAAAATTTCCTCTTTGGCGATAAATTTGATTCCATCGGCCAGTGGTTGGAAAAGTCCAAAAATTCCGGCACGGTTGGGACCCGGACGATCCTGGATAAAACCAGCAAACTTACGTTCGGCGAGTGTGTAATAGGCCACACCCGTTAAAATGATAAAAAATAATGAGAGGATTTTAATTCCCCAAGCAAGTATTAGAGCCCAGTCCATAATGTTTCGATGACCTTTAGTGAGAGATGCTCACTTCCTTTTTCAATCGAGCCGAGAACTCCCCTTTAAACTTTGTCATCGTTGGACGGACTGCCATAACACAAGCATCCGCTAACGGACAGATGGTGGTTCCACCTTCCATATTCCTAGACAAAGAAAAAATGAGTTCTACATCTTTTTCTGTTCCTTCTCCGACTTTAATTTTATGGAGAAGGTCTTTTACCCAATGTGTACCTTCCCGACAAGGCGTACATTGACCACAGGATTCATGTGAGTAAAACTCTGCCAATCGGTATGTGGTTTCCACAAGATCTGCCGATTCGGAAAGAATGATGACTGCCCCGGAACCTAACATGGATTTGAGAGAAGCTATGGATTCATAATCCATAGTTGCAGTCATAGCTTCTTCTGCTGTGAGAATGGGAGAAGAACTTCCTCCCGGAATCACTGCTTTGAGGGTTCCATCGTTTTTAATCCCACCACAGATATCGTAAATGAGTTCTTTCATGGGAGTTCCCATTTCGACTTCATAAATCCCTGGTTTTTTCACATGTCCACTGACAGCAAAAAGCCTGGTTCCCGGTGATTTTTCTGTTCCGATTTTTTTATATTCTTCTCCCGTCATACGAATGATATGCGGAACATTACAAAATGTTTCCACATTGTTCACAACGGTAGGACAAGCATAAAGACCAGATACGGCTGGAAAAGGGGGTTTGAGTCTTGGATGGCCCCTCCTTCCCTCAAGGGAATTGATAAGAGCCGATTCTTCCCCGCAGATATAAGCACCTGCTCCGGAATACACAGCCAAATCAAAATCATAACCAAGGCCTAAGATATTTTTTCCAAGAAGGCCTGCTTTGTATGCTTCCTCAACAGCCGCTTCCACAATTCGAATTCCTTTATGGAATTCCCCGCGAATGTAAATATAACCTTGGTGGGAGTCGATTGCTTTGGCAGCAATGACCATCCCTTCAATCAGCATATGGGGGAATTTTTCGATTAAAAGTCGGTCTTTAAAGGTTCCCGGTTCGCCTTCATCCCCATTACAAATTAAGTATTTGGGTTTGTCGGTTTTTGGAATGAAGCCCCATTTGTTTCCCGTAGGAAAACCGGCACCACCGCGACCCCGTAAACCAGAGTTCTTAACATCGTTTACAATTTGTTCTGCGGTCATTTCCGTCAGTGCCTTTTTTTGGCTTTCGTATCCGCCGACAGACCGGTAATGGTTTAAAGTATGAGAATCAGCAGCACCAACATGAGTTGTGAGAAGTGTTTTTAATCCCATTTTATACCTGCTTTTCCAATTCGGAAAGAATGGCTTCGATTGATTCCGGCGTTAAGTTTTCATAATATTTGTCGTTGATTTGGGCCACTGGCCCAAACCCACAAGCACCAAGGCACTGCACTTCATCTACCGTGAATTTTTTATCAATTGTGGTTTCACCCGGTTTAATCCCTAACTTGGAACATACATGTTCGGTGATGGAATCGGAACCAGCAAGGTAACAAGAGATATTTCCACAAATTTGAATGTGCAACTTTCCCACAGGTTTTTTATTGTACATGGTGTAAAAGGTAGCAACGCCATGAACATGAGCTAAGGAAATGGGATCTCCAATTCGGTCTGCAATGTATTGCATTCCTTCCTGGTCCACAAAACCTTTGTCAGCTTGTAGTAAAAAAAGACAGGGTAAAATTAACGAACGTTTGCTCGGAAATTGCGGAATCAACCTCTGGAACCTTATTTCCGAATCTTGTGAAAATTGATAGGCCATTAACAATCCAACTCCCCTGCAATGACATTGAGTGAAGACATAGTGGCGATGGTGTCAGCAAGTAAGCCCCCTTTGACAAGTTCCGGGAACGCTTGGTAATACCAAAAACAAGGACGTCTTACATGCACTCTCCAAGGAGATTTTTCCCCTTCGGATACCACATAAAAACCGAGTTCTCCATTGGCAGCCTCGGTGGACATATAGTATTCTCCCGGAGGCACTTTCACTCCGTGCATAATGATTTTAAAATGGTAAATGAGTTCTTCCATATTGTGATACACACGATCTTTGGGTGGAAGGAAAGTGTGTGGAACATTGGCATGATAAGGACCTTCTGGAATTCCATCGATAAGTTGTTCGATAATACGCATGGATTGACGCATCTCTTCCATACGAACAAGAGTTCTGTCTAGGGCCGATCCATCTTCTCCCACTGGGATATCAAAATCAACTTTGTCATAGAACATATATGGATCATCTTTTCTTACATCCCAAGGAACACCGGCCGCCCGTAGATTAGGACCAGAAAATCCATAAGCAATGGCACGTTCTGCCGATAAACCGCCAATCCCTGCGGTTCTTTCATTAAAAATTTTATTACGAATGAGAAGGTCTTGGAATTCATCCAAAGCAGGTTTTAGACCTTTGATTACCATTTTGATTTCGGATTGAAATTCAGGATAAATATCACGTTCCATTCCACCCACACGACAGAAAGTTGTAGTGAGTCTAGCACCCGTTAGTTTCTCTAAAATCTGATAAATATTTTCTCTATGGTGAAACAAATGGAGTAAGCCAGAAAAAGCTCCAAGGTCCACACCCATAATTCCATTACAGATGATATGATCCATAATCCGAGATAGTTCCGAGATGATCATTCTTACATAAGTAACACGATCGGGAACTTGGATTTGCATCATTTTTTCTACAGTGAGAATCCATCCAATATTGTTGAGTGGAGTGGACACATAGTTCATACGATCGGTACAAACTAAGAACTGATTGTAATCGTAACGTTCACCTAATTTTTCAAAACAACGATGGACATACCCAATGACGGATTCTGTATCCACCACACGTTCTCCATCAATTTGGATTACGTTTTGCAAAATCCCATGAGTGGCGGGGTGACTGGGTCCCAAGTTAACAAGTAAATGGCCTTCTGGTAGGTCTTTGAATTTTTGACCAAAGTGTTCGGCAGTTTTTTCGTACATTACCATAATGATTTTCTACCGCCTAACTGGCAATATCCTCGTTCACATGAATGGTGAGTAAATCTTCAATGAGATAATCTTGTCCCGGACCTTCTAGTGGATAATCTTTACGAAGGGGATGTCCAATAAAGTTATCTGGCATAATGAGCCTTTCCATTTGCGGATGGTTTGAAAACGGAATCCCCATTAGGTCAAACACTTCTCTCTCAGGCCAATTGGCTGCAGGAAAAATACTGACAAGGCTTGGAACCTCTTCCCCTTCTTCCACAGGAACTCGGAGTTGCAATCGGAAGTGTTTGTTTTTGGGAGAACGGAGTAAATAAACCACTTCAAACCGTGGTTCCCTTTTTCCAAGCCAATCAACAGAAGTAAGATCATTCAAATAAGTGAAGGCAAATTCCGAATGATCCTTTAACGCTTGTACAACGATTGGAAGGGATTCCTTTTTGATCAAAAAATAAAGTAAATTGGTGTTTATGTCCCTTTGCGGGAGTAAAACTTCCGGAAACCGCGAGTTTAAGTATTCGGTAATTTTTTCTTTCATGCCACTACGAGAGGTTTGTTACGTTCGTTGATTTCTTGGATTTTTCGCATGACTTCTTGGCGTCTCGCTTCTAATCCCTGGCTTTGTACTTTCTTTTGGAGTTTAACAAGAGCATCAAGGAGTGCTTCCGGTCTCGGAGGACAACCAGGAACATAAACATCCACTGGAAGGATTCGGTCCACACCTTGTAACACACCATAGGTGTGAAACATTCCACCTGAGGAAGCACAGGCTCCTACTGAAATTACAAATTTTGGCTCTGCTAATTGGTCGTATATCTGACGTAAGACGGGAGCCATTTTATAAGTGATGGTTCCAAGAACCAAAATCATATCGGCTTGGCGTGGAGAGAAGGATGGACGTTCGGCACCGAAACGAGCAATGTCATAATCGGCACAAGAAGTACTCATGTATTCGATCCCGCAACATGCAGTGGCAAAAGGATAAGGCCATAAAGAAAAACTTTGTCCCCATTGGACTACATTGTCGAGTGTAGCCACTTGGAACATATCGCCAAACATCTCACCCGGTTTGGATAGTGTTTCTGTTAATCCCATTCCAGAGCTCCCTTTTTCCATATATAGTATAGACCCACAACAAGTATGAGTAAAAAGAAAAACATCTCTAGTAAAAAGAAAGTTCCAAGACCTGCTTCTTTGAAACCAATTAAATTCACTGCCCAAGGATAGAGGAAAACAGCTTCAATATCGAAGAGAATAAAAAGAACAGCCACAAGATAGAACTTAATGTTAAAAAGTCCTCTTGCATCACCATAATACGTAACCCCACATTCAAACGTATCTTGAGGTTTCGATTTTTTCTTCGGGTTGATGAGGAAGGCAAGGGTCAAGATCAGAGCGGAGAAACCGACTCCGAGCAAAAGTTGTAGAAGGATTGGCGCAAAACTATCTGGTGCAGAACCCATGTATGAAAATGCTCTCACGACTAGGGTCGATTGTCAAGATGAGAATGATTTTCCCCTTTGTTTTCGTGTTAATTTCGATCGTTTGCAATTTTTACATCCAATTTGAGATAAATTCTCAATACCGGTCCCCCCAGAGACGCTCCAGTTGTTCTTTTAAATTCTTTTCCATACCTTGATTTGTAGGAGCGTAAAACTGAGGAATGTCAGGATAAAAATTGGTTGGAAAATAACGTTCTTTCAGGAAATGCCCTGGAAAATCATGGGGGTATTGGTAATCTTTTCCTGCTCCTTCCTTTTTGTGTGTGGCAGTCGGAGCGTTTCGTAAATGATTGGGAATTTGAAACTCTCGTTTTCTATCCCGAACTAGCTGCAGGGCTTTATCAATTGCCAAATAACTTGCGTTAGATTTTGGTGCAGAGGCAAGAAAAGTAGTACATTGGCCGAGTGGAATCCTAGCTTCGGGCATCCCCACTCGTTCCACGGCCTGCCAGGTGGCAATCGCAAGAGGAAGGGCGTGAACACTAGCATTTCCCACATCTTCACTAGCAAAAATCACAAGCCTTCTTGCTATAAAGAGTGGGTCTTCGCCCCCTTCGATCATCAGTGCCAAATAAAAGAGTGCGGCATCGGGATCACTCCCACGAAGGGATTTAATAAAAGCAGAAATGATGTCATAATGACTTTCACTGTTTTTATCATAAAAAATTACATTTTCACCTAAAATTTCAGCTAACTTAGATTCATCGATACTTCCAGTGTCTTCGGTAAAACTTAAAATCCTTTCCAGATACCCAAGGAGTTTTCTTGCATCTCCCGAACTTCTACGAAAAAGTTCTTTTTTTAAATCCTCTGGAAATTTCCCTTTGTGGTTTAGTTTTGTAAGACAAGTTTCAAAAATGGAATTTTCTTCCTCTTCGGATAAAGTGGTGAGTCGATACACAAGCATCCGAGAAAGAAGTGCTTTATTGACCCGAAAGCTAGGATTTTCAGTAGTTGCCGCAATTAATATAATCTCACCTTCCTCTACGGCTGAAAGAAGTGCATCTTGTTGGGAAGAAGAAAAACGGTGGATTTCATCTAAAAACAAAACGATGGTTCCCCTGCGTTTGGCTTCATCCAAAACTTCTCGCACCTCTTTCACACCACTCGTCACACAACTTAAGTAACGTTTTTCTAAACTCCAACCTTGTGTGAGAAGATGCGCCAAAGTAGTTTTACCAGTACCGGGTGGGCCGTAAAACAGAATGGAGGTGGGTTTGTTAATGGCTCTAAGTGATTGTACAACTTTCGCCTGTCCAACAAATTCTGACCAAGATTTGGGTCGCAGGGCATGGGCCAATGGAACTTGTTTGTTTTGAGAAAAAAGCGAGTCCACCTTAGTTTTTTTCCAATTCTTTTTTTACCGCCATATAACAATTGTATATGGTCTCGTTACAAACATCACAACCTGAATTACAACAAATGAGAGACCTTTCCGATACTTTTCCCTCTACCAAATTTTTTACAAAGGCAGCGGTCCTATCTGGTAAAAAGAAAAATCTGACCTTTTCCAAAATGACTTCATCGATAGTTTTAGGAAATAAACGTTCTTCCGACATTTACCCTCCTGTAATCCACCCCAAATACATGGCATAAAAATAAACGGTCACTCGAACAAATCGAAAAAGAGATCCAAGTAAAAATAGCGAATAACGCATCTTAAATGTTCCCACCGTATAAGCCATCCAAGAATAGGGAATAGGAGTTAGTGCACTTAAAACCACAGCTCCAAATCCATATTTTCGTAGATAAGGAAGGAGTTTATCTTCATAGTGTAAAACCATCTGCCTACCCAAATGAAACTTGGGGATAAGATACAATCCGATCAAGTATGCTAAGGATCCACCGAGGATACTCCCGAAAGACATGGAGAGAATCGTTTTTAAGGGATCCATTTCTCCTGTGATGGCAAGCATTAGAAAGGCATCGGGAGGAACAAAAGCAGGAAGACTATCAGAAAGAATCATTCCTACAAAAAGCCCTAAATACCCAAAAATACGAACAAAGTGTTCGCTAAATCCGAGTAGTTCCTTTCGAAAGAAAAAAGCAAGTCCAAATACAATGGCTAAAACAATAACAATCGAAAGGATGGTTTGAAAAATAAGACCACGAAGGTTGATGGAAGTTTCTTTTTCTTTTGTCATAAATATGTGACCGATGGTATATTTACCATTTTTTCTCTGGAGTGATCTACCTTAATCTCCATTTTCTTTTCTGATTAAATTACGATTGGTTCGAATCCATTCTTCCACTTTGGTAACAGATTCTTTGATAAGAGCATCCAAACTGTTTTTTTCTTCCGAATTAAAATTTTGTAAAACAAAATCAGCTACTTCCATGCCACCTTTTTCAGGTTTACCGACACCAAAACGTAACCTGTGAAAATCTTGCGAACCAAGTTTTGCTACGATATCCTTTAGTCCATTGTGGCCCGCAGTTCCGCCGCCAATTTTATTTTTAATTTTACCAAAAGGAAGGTCCACCTCGTCCTGAACGACAAGGATCCTGGACGGCGGGATTTTATATAAATTAGCAAGAGTTTGTGTAGCTTTTCCCGAGAGATTCATGAACTCTAAAGGTTTCAAAAGATGGATTTTGTCCCCTTCCAAGGTATGTGTTGTCTCCATATACTTTTTGGTATCTTTAAAAGAAACTCCAAAGCTACTAGCAAGTGCATCCAAGATCATAAAACCAATATTATGGCGTGTATTTTTGTATTTATCCCCTGGATTCCCAAGGCCCACAATGAGAAAATGAATCATACGTTCCCGAGTAAAATATGTAACAGTCGTTCCGTGGCCTTCACAGCAGCCACTTGTTGGTCGGAATCAATGCCAATGGTACGAATCGGATGAGTATCACCCTCCCCTTTCCAAGTAATGACAGTTTCTACAAGAGCATTGGTATTCCCACCGGGAGGTATCCTTACTTCATAATCATAAAGTTTAGGAATTTGTATGTTTAATTCTTTTAAGATTTTACCGAGGGCGTGCATAAAGGCATCATAACCACCATCCCCTTCTCCCTTGGCTTCATAAAGTTTTCCTTGGAAATTGACTTTTACTTCGGCTCTTGGTTTTACTCCGATGCCGCTTGTCACAATACACGACTCGATTCGAAAACTTGCTTCTAAGTTTTCGCCTGTGATGTCAGAGATGATATAAGGAAGGTCTTCCTTGGTGACAGTTTTGTTCTGGTCTCCCAGCTCAATCACCCTTTCCAAAACTTTTTTTTCAATTTCAGGGGAAAGAACCATACCCAACTGTTTTAAATTTTCCGTGATACTCGCCTTACCAGCTAACTTACCCAATGCGTAAACTCTAGCTCTACCAAAACGTTCAGGCAGAATGGGATTGGCATACAAATTTCCTTTTTTATCACCATCGGCATGAACTCCTGCCGTTTGCGTAAATACATCTTCACCAACAATGGGACGGTTATCAGAAATTCGTTTCCCTGAAAAAATTTCAACAAGCCTTGAGGCATTGGTAATTTCTTTTTCTATAATCGAAGTTTTAAATTTTGTTTTGTCGTGGATTGCTGTGATAACAGCCTCTAAAGGGGAATTTCCTGCCCGTTCGCCGAGTCCATTGACTGCGACATGTAGGCCTCGAACCCCAGCTTGGACGGCTTCCAAACAATTAGCCACTGCTAAATCATAATCATTATGTCCGTGAAATTCAAACCAAAGTTTTGGAAATTCTTTGACAAGATCGGTAATGGCCGTCCGAACTTCCAAGGGAGATAAAACTCCGAGAGTATCTGCTAAATAAAACTTATGAACAGGAAACTTTGAAACAACATTCAAATATTCTAAAACATAATCACGAGAATACAAATATCCATTAGACCAGTCTTCTAAATAAACATTTACGGTAATTCCTGATGCTTTAGCAAACTCAACAGTTTTCTGGATGTCTAAAAAATGCTCAGATGGAGTTTTTCGAAGTTGATTTGTTAGGTGATTTAGTGATCCCTTAGTGAGAAGGTTTAGAACTCGAACTCCCGTTCCCTTCATCCACTCTACAGTTTTATCATAATCCACGAACCCTAAAATTTCGATTCGGTCGTGCAGACTTTCTAATTTAGCCCATTCCACAATTTTTTTAACTGCTTCAAATTCACCAGGAGATACTCGAGCACTGGCAATTTCCACTCGATTGGCTTTTAAATCCATTAGCAAGTGTTTGGTGATATTTAACTTTTGCTGCCAAGAAAAGGAGACTCCGTTTGTCTGCTCCCCGTCCCGTAAAGTAACGTCCAGAATTTCTATAGTAGAGTTAGATTCGGTCATGATTTCAATCGGTTGATGTATTCTTTGGATGGGGCAAGAATTTCCACAATGGTTGCTCCAGGGTTTGACCGAAACATCGGATCGGTCTCCACTAGTTTCAGAAAACCGCATGTCTCTACGTAGTCAATCGCCATTCGTTTGAGGATTCCTTCCCCAATCCCGTGCAAAATTTCGACATAGGATTCCCCGTCCATAAAGGCTTCATGGAGTTCTCGCTCTAATTTGATTCGAGCTTCTTCAAATCGGAGTTTGCGGATGTAGATGGTACGCACCTTACGTCCAGAAAAATGGACTTAGGTCAAATTGCAACAGAAACGAACTGCATCTAGCAATTCTCTAGTATTCCAAGGTTTGGAAAAAATGGCGTAAGTTTTTGCTTCTTCCTTCACGCGGTTGATCGCGTCACGATCTGCATGACCTGAGATTAAAATCGACTTTATATGAGGGTATTTTTGGTGGACTTGGATGAGGAATTCATCTCCTCGCATACCAGGCATAAGCCAATCGGAGAGAATGAGGATCACTTCAACGCCTGACTGACAAAGGTCATCAATGACTTCCATTGCCTCTTCTGGATTTTGGGCCGTTTCATAGGTATAACTACCCCCAATCTCTCGTTTTAGTTCTTGTACGAGGGAAAGGAGTAAAATTGGTTCATCATCCACACATAGGATTGCATTTTTCTCATGATGTAGCTGGGTAATATTCAAACTTTGTCCCCTTCGATTCCCTTTGGCAAATACACAATAAATTCGGTTCCATAGTCATCTGACGCGAACTCAATTTTGCCCTTCATTTTTTCTACGATTTGTTTACAAATGTCAAGCCCAAGCCCAATCCCTTCACCATGTTTTTTTGTAGTAAAAAAAGGTAAAAAAATCTTATCCCGAATCTCTGGGGCAATTCCCTTACCTGAATCCCGGATGGATGTGATCACAAAGTTTGCATTGGATGTCACAGAGATTGCTATTTTTCCGCGATAATCCATCGCTTGCAATGCATTATTGATAATATTAATCCAAACCTGATTGAGTTTATCTCTTTCCGCCAAACAATAATCAGTTGTATTATATAATTTGATAACTTCGACATCATTTTTTATTTTTGCTTGGTATAAGGTTAAAATTGAATCCATTTCCGTAGGGATATGAACTTTTTGTAACTCAGTTTCTGTTTCTAAACGATCGGTATGTAAATAATGTTTGAGAGCATTCACTACATGAGATGCTTTTTCTGTCGCAGTTTGAATTACGTAGACTAAACGATATAAGCTACCTAAAATATGGACATTTTGTAGGATCATTCCAGAACGAGGTTTTTTTAGAACTTTAAGTAGTGGTTCATCAAAATGTAAAATGCCTAGCGAAGTTAAGTCCTCCAATACCTCTTCTGGATTTTGAATTTGATGGGAATTTAAAATTCCTAATCTTTCTTTTTTCTCTGCTCGATTGAGTATGCCTGAATTACGAGATCCAAAAGACAAACTTAGATGGAGTAAATATTGAAAGTTCTCGCGTTCAGAAGTATCTAATGATTCCAAAAATTCCGGTAAATTAGTGATATCATTTTTTATAATTTCCGACATTGCCCTTACACTGGAAGTAATCGCACCTAATGGAGTATTCAATTCATGAGTAATTCCAGCGGCAAATTGTCCGAGAGCAGCCAGTTTTTCGCTCATTAGTAGCTGAGCTTGAGTATTGTGCAAATCAATTAGAATTTTTTCCTTTGCCTCAATCATTTCTAAAAGACTTCGATTGCTTTGTATTAATGCTTCAGTTCTTTCACCAATTTTTTCTTCAAGATTTGAATTGGTCTCCATGACCATACGTTGGCTTTCTTCCACACGATCAAAACTTAGTTTTAGTTCCTTTGACATAAAACGAAAGGCATCTGATAAATCTTTGAGTTCGGCAATCATACTTTCGTCAACATGGTAATTCCAGTCTCCTTTGGCTAAAGATTTGGATGCCTTAGCAAAAGAAAGAACGGGCCTCGTTACAAATTCAGCAACCACTGCAGCAAGTATTAAACTAAGGAGTATAGCCCAAGCAAAAACCATTGCTGATTTACTATTTCCAGTGATTACACCACTCAAATAAAAAGAATTGGGAAACAAAGTGATTAGATAAGTTTTTTCTTTTAATTTTGGATGAGAGTACTGTGTGACCATTGCATTCCAATTTTCACGAGAAAGCGGTTTTTTAGTCACAACGGCAAAACTAAACCGTTTTTCTGTAGTATTAATCTCATGACCCAATTTTTTTAATTCGACTCTTACGGTTTCTAAAAATCTTGATTTTCCAAGATCCGAAGATAGAAAAGCTAACGGACTTAAACTTTCATCTAACAAAAAAACTTTGCCTTGTTCATTTACTTTGGAAACATCAAGAACCTTTGCCAGTCCACTAATTTCGAGATTTGGTTCAGGAACTGATGAGAAATATTGATCTAAACTTAAAACAATATTCTTTGACCATTGCCGATGCAAAACTCCTACCATTTGGAAGGCAGACTGCTCTGCATTTTTTAGAGTTACATAAGCCGTAATACCAACAAGGAAGAGCACCAAACCAACAAAAGGTGTAACAATAAACAACTGTAACGAAATGCCTGTTTTTAGCTCTGAATCAGATTCGACAGAAACGATCTCTTTTTGTCCCGATTTCCAAACCATTTGCGGTTCGGTGATCGTAACTTCTTTCACTTGTCCAGGAACCTCGGCCCAAAAAAATCCAAACTTTCGGACAATAGGAAAGGTGATGAACATAACAAACGGAGCTAAAAGCCATGTAATTCCTGTAGTAAACAAAAGAGCAGAGCTAATGGTATGATAGGAAATTTCAGCACCGAATTGTTCAGAACATAAATAACCCCATAAAAAAGGTTCGAGAAGTAAAAACAAAATAACAAATAGGAAATAATAAACCCAAACTTTTAACTTACGAAAGTTAGGTGACTTTCCAATCATTTGGTAGGAAATCCAGAATAAGGATGGATTAATAAAATAACCAGGTAACCAATCCCATAAAAAATCGGGAGGAACCCCTTCCATCAAATCGGAAAGCCCATAGGCAAACGGCACGGCAAGAAGTGCCGGGAATCCAAAAAAATTCAAACAAAGGAAAACCGATAAATCTTTTAAACTTTCAAAAGTTTGAGCACCTGGAATTAAAACTATGGAACTTCCTAAATATCCGGTAATAAAAATACTAACAAAAGTAATTAGGAACCAATAAAAACTGGTAAGGTTCCAATTCCAAACCTCTCTCGATATTCTTAAAGTTTTTCCATTCCGAAAGGTAAAACCAGTAAATGCGAATATTGCAATAATAGAACCAAATAAAAAAGAGAACCGACCCCAAACTTCTAAAATGGGCAAAGGAATGTTGGAAACAAAACGTTCTATCCAAACAATTGATTCGGCCATAGCCCATGAATGGTAACGAACTATGACTTTAAGTAAAGCAAAAACTTTTTTACTTTAGAGGCAAGGGAAGAAGGAAATTCAGAATCCAAGGAGGAAAAATTGACCCATTTACTTTCCACACCAAAGTTTTTTGCCAAAGTTTCGACTTGGGTTTGCTCTTTCAATGAATGGCGAAGAACAGAAAAATTCATCTTATGGTGAGTGATCGTATGTTTGAATTGCCCAATGGAAAGAAAATCGGGGAACAAGTTTTTTAAAGCTAAAAAGTATGCTGTAGGTTCGTAGTCTACTTCCGGAATTTCTCCAATAAATCCATAGGGCAGATGAAACATCTCTTTTAGAAAACGCATTTTTGGTTCTTTTACGAGTAGGATTTTGTCCTTAAAATCAAAAACCAAAATCTCTGCGCTTAAATGGACCTGTTTTTTTTCTTTAACTCTAAGAGGGATTTCTCCTGTCTTTTGATGGACTCTCGCATAACAGGTATCAGTCAATGGGCATAATAAGCATTTCGGAGACTCCGGTAAACAAAGTGTCGCTCCAAGTTCCATCAAGGCTTGGTTATGGTCTCCTGGCCTTTCATGATATAAAAAATCGTCCGCTTTTTTTTGTAAGTCCGTATCTGCTTTCGGACCTAAAATATTTTCAGTATATCCAAAATAACGTGAGAGAACCCGTTTAACATTTCCATCCAAAACAGCAAGTGGTAAGTCGTAAGCGATGGAAAGAATGGCCCTTGCTGTATAGTTTCCAATTCCAGGAAGTTTCAAAACTAGATTTAAGTCTTTCGGAAAGGATCCATTATAATTTTGTACAAGAAATATGGCGGCTTTTCGGAGATTCCTTGCACGACTATAGTATCCAAGTCCTTTCCAATGGGCAAGAACCTCTTCTTCCTCTGCAGAAGCTAAAGACTCTGGTGTGGGAAATCGTTTCATAAACGATTCAAACAGAGGAAGCATAGCATTCACACGAGTCTGTTGTAACATTACTTCAGAAACCCAAATGGGATAAGCTTGTTTTTTCTTTCGAAACGGAAGGTCCCTTTTATGAATTTGGTACCAGTCCTGTAGTTTTTTTTGTGGGTTCAAGTTTCTGAGTCTTGAATACTATAACGAAGAAAGGTATTACAACTTCCCTCTTCAGTATAACGAACCAGATCATAATCTAAACGTGTGGATCGGAAGAATTTGGAATGAGCCAATCTTTCTCGAATTTCCTGACGGATATGGTCGCGAGCCTCTTGACGTTTGTCGTAATGGGCAGGCGAAAGGATTTCACTTTTATAAGATAAGCTACCTTCACGGTAAATCGCCACAGTAACCTGCACCCGGTATTTTCGCTGTAATCCTTGTCTTACTTCAGTATTCATTGTATCCAAAAAACCGGTTTTTCTTCCTAAATAGATTTTCGGTCTTAGGGGGAGGGAAATTGAAAGCCTCGGATTTTTTTCATACTGCTTGCCCAAAATTTCGAATTTAATTTTCTAGATAATGAGAACATAAGATTCAAATGAGCACCAAATATAACGAATCGCCATTTTTCTACAAAAGACGCCCTACCCGTGAAGTGATGGTTGGGACTGTGGGAATTGGAGGGAAAAATCCAATTCGCATCCAATCAATGATTACATCTAACACAAGAGATACGGATGCAAGTATCAAACAAATAGCTGATTTAGAAAAAGCGGGTTCAGAAATAGTTCGCCTAACAGTTCCTAGCCAGGCAGATGCGGATAATTTACCAAACATTCGAAAACGAATGAAAGAATTGGGACTTACGGTGCCTCTTGTAGCAGATATTCATTTTACACCGCAAGTGGCACTCAAATGTGTAGAATGGGTTGAAAAGGTGCGGATCAACCCAGGTAATTTTGCAGACAAAAAAAAATTTGAAATCATCGAATATACGGACAAAGACTATAACGAAGAATTAGAAAGAATCGAGGAAGTTTTTACACCCTTAGTCCTTCGGGCAAAGGAACTAGGAGTTGCCATGCGTATCGGTACCAATCACGGTAGTCTTTCTGATAGAATCATGAACCGGTTTGGAGATACACCGCTTGGTATGGTGGAATCTGCTTTAGAATTCATTCGGATTGCAGAAAAAAATTCATATAAAGACATTGTTGTCTCAATGAAAGCATCCAATCCGCAAGTTATGATCCAAGCCTATCGAATGTTAGTTTCCAGGTTTTACGATTTAGGAATGGATTATCCCTTACACTTGGGAGTTACAGAAGCAGGTGATGGAAAAGATGGAAGGATCAAATCTGCCATTGGAATCGGCAGTTTACTTGAAGATGGCCTTGGAGACACAATCCGTGTTTCGCTGACAGAAGATGCCATTCATGAAATCCCTGTGGCAAAAGAATTAGTTCGTAAATATAATGATCTATTTTTAAAAGATCAAATAAAATCACCTTCTCTTCATACTCTATCGGAACCTGGAATTTCAGAAAATCGAGAAACCATTTTTACAGAATTTCGGGATCCTTTTCAATACTCTAGATTTTATTCCAAAGAACTCTGTTTAGGCGAAACAAAACTGGGTGATTCATCTCCTGTTCGTATTGAAATCCGTTTTCCCTTTTTTGGATCAGAATCTGCAGAAGAAGTTCTCCACCTCATCCAAAGGGAAACCAAATCCGGCAGAATTCCTGAGATGCTCCACTTTGCCATCGATTCAGAACTAGATTTAATTTCTCTTGGAACAATGGTACGCCGTGGTTCTTTTCCGTTACCGGTATCTGTGGAACTCTCGAAAGACCTGACTTATCAATATGATAGTTTAGCCGAAGACCTCTACCGTATCCAAAAGTGGGTAGTAAATCCTCATATATTTTTTAAGGAATCGGAAGAGTCTTGGGACGATCTTTTGGATTTTGTGACTCGCTTTGCCAAAGACAAACGCTGTGTTGAATGGAGCATCGAAGCAGACGAAATTCACCTAACAGAAAAAATTGTCAGAGAATCTAAAAAAAGAAAAATAGAAAACCTGATTTTTTCTGTGAAAAATGGAGACTTACTTTCCGTTCGGAAACTGGCCTATCATTTACGAGAATCAGATTATCCCATAACCCTTGTCACCCAAACCCAAGATAAGGAAACTCTCCTCTACGAGTCCTCCATTCAGGTGGGTGGAAGTTTACTAGATGGGATTGGCGATGTGGTTCGGTTGTCATTTGGTGATGGTGAACCAGAAGAGTCACTTCACTTAAGTTTCGATATTTTACAGGCAACTAGACTTCGCCTAACAAAAACAGAATATATTTCTTGTCCATCTTGCGGAAGAACCATGTTTGATTTACAGTCTACAACTGCGATGATTAAAAAAAGAACAGGACATCTGAAAGGAGTCAAAATTGCCGTGATGGGATGTATTGTCAATGGTCCTGGCGAGATGGCTGATGCCGATTTCGGATATGTCGGTGCAGGTATTGGTAAGGTTCACCTCTACAAAGGGAAAGAAATTGTAAAAAAAGGAGTTTCCGAAGAGGAAGCGGCAGACCAACTCATCGAACTCATTCGAGAAAATGGAATGTGGAGCGATCCAGAATAAAAAGTAGTTCCCCTCTATCCACGGATGTGAACCATTTCCTCCGTGGAAGAAAAAGAATCTAAAGAAATCCTCTCAAGGATACAAACTATGGAAAGGGAACTTTCTTTTCTAAAAGAAAGAGTCCTAACTCTCACGAGTGCGCAACCTCCCCAAAAATCGGTTCCCACTGTTCCTAAACCAGTTCCTACCCAAATCCACCAAACAGATGTTTCTTTGGAAGAAGGACCTAATTGGTTTGTTCAGTGGATCGGTGAAAATTTATTTGTTAAGTTAGGAGTGTTTTCACTTCTAGTGGCAACCATTTGGTTTTTCTATTTAGCCATTGAAGAATATTGGATCAATGAATCTGTCCGCATTTGGATTGGACTTATCTCAGCCATCCCGATACTCTTCTATGGATTTCGTGTTAGGCATTCAAGGCCTTACCTTTCGCCAAGCCTTATTGGACTTGGAATCGCTGTTTTATTTTCAGCATACTATTCTGGATATCTCTGGTATGATCTTTATTCTACAGAAGTTTGTTTTGTGGGACTACTCATTCTCAGTTTAACCACAGTCGCCTTATCGCATGCCGAAAAAAGTGAAGTATTATTTGGATTTGCCTCTCTCGGTGCATTTTCAGTTCCCCTTCTTTTGTCGACGGGTCAAAACTCATATCCGTTCCTATTCACATACTTACTCCTTTGGAATTTTCTTTTTTTCTGGGTAAGAAAGGATAAAGATTGGAAGGTAATTCCATTAATACTTCTTCTAGCAAACCACCTAATCTTTGCTGGATGGGCAAACGAAAAATTAGAGGAAGCAAAACCTTTTTTTCCCATCATATTCCAACTAGGAATTTTTGTTTTATTTTTATTACGTGATTTCCAAACATTAGAATCGAAAAAATCCAAAGATCAGGTTCTTACCCTTGTTACCATTGGATTTACGTTAGGTTTAGGATTTTTACAATCATATTGGGCTTTTTCGATTTTTTATCCTATCGCAAAGCCTTTTTTACTGACACTCATTCTGATTCTATTTTATGGTCTGTATGAACGTTCCATTCGGCGGACAGAACTTAATTTAGAAAAGAAAAAACTCTATGATTTGATTGGTCTTTTCGGACTACCTTTTATAGTCAGTTTGATTGTCATCGGCACTACAGGAAAATTTTTGGCTTTTAGCCTAATCAGTTTTGCATTTCTTGTCACTGTTGCCTCAACTTACTCCAAACAACTGTATATGTATTTTGCTGCATTCCCTGTTTGGTTTTTTGCCCTATTTTATATCTTTGCTTTCACCTATCGCTCTCAGAACGAAATCCCTTTCCTAAATGGTCGTTTTTTGGTGTTTGCAACAGGTTCAGCGTATTTAGTACTTTCTTACCTCTATAGTAGAAAGTTTTCAGAACTATCCAAATTATTTTTATATGCAGCTTATCCATATTGGTTACTCGGAACCTTTGTTGAAATTTATTTAGGATTTCCAGAAGAGAAACAATTGTTTCTCTATACTCTGAGTTTAATTCTCTACGGGCTCATCGCATTGTCCGTTGGATTTGGAAAA
The DNA here is from genome assembly GCF_026151655.1 of Leptospira soteropolitanensis. Lineage (GTDB taxonomy): Bacteria > Spirochaetota > Leptospiria > Leptospirales > Leptospiraceae > Leptospira_A > Leptospira_A soteropolitanensis. Next base: position 724,433 of record NZ_JAMQPN010000002.1, read on the forward strand.
AAAATTCAATCGTTAAGGTATGTCGGATTTGGATCTTTAGCTCTTGTCATCATAAAATTCTATCTTTATGATTTTTGGAATTTGAGTTTGGGTTATCGAATTTTGGCAGGTTTATTTTTAGGCATCACTCTCATCGTTACAGGAACGTTATACAATCATTTCAAGAAGGAAACAAAATGAAGTTCAAATATTTACTCCCTATTCTATTATTTTTTACAATTACAACCCAGGTGACAAGTAGACCACTTGCGATTCAAAACTTTAAATACAAAAAGGAATTAAAAATCTCAAACAATCTTTCCCCTAATGGAGTTGTAAAACTCATGTTAGATGAAGATATTTATAAACATTCTTATTACGGAGATTTACGATTAACATACAACGGTGAAATTATACCTTATCATATCCAAAATGCGGAAGAAATTTCCAAAAACACAGAAAAAGTAAAACCGGAATTATTATTTTCCAAAAAAGATGATTTGGAGATTTACGTATTGGAACTTCCCAAACTACCGGAAGGAATGAACTACACCAAACTCTCTGTATCTAGTGCCTATGACTACGAAACATCCATCACTCTTAAGTTAGGTGACAATCCAAATCAATTTACAGATTCCAAATCTGTATTTCTTTATAAGTATGGAAATCAAACCTCAGGTGAAATCGATTTAGGAAATACAAAACATCGTTTTGTTCGTCTGGAAGCAGAACCTGGCTCCGATCTAAAATTTCCGTCCGCATTTCGAGCCAAACAGAACAAAAATTTGTATTACGAAAAAACACATACAGTGACTGATCCAGTCCTTACTGAAGACCATTGTCAGTTTTTATTTCCCAATGAGCCTAAGTCCGCTTTTCAAATTCTGAAATTACATTTTGAAGAAGATAATTGGGAAAGAAAGGTAACCGTTCGAGGAAAAATCAACAAAAAAGAATGGGAAACTGTATTTGACGGAACTGTCACTCATAACAAATCAGACGGGACTTATACAGAAATACCACTTTCTCAAACGATTACCTCTGAATTTGAAATTCAGATTTATGATGGAGAAAACGAAACCCTTCACCTAAAAGAAGTAATCTCCGTTCAACCATTAGAAGAAATATATTTTTACGCAAACGCAGATGGTTCCAAAGATGGGTATGCGCTGTATTACGGAAACTCTTACCAATGGCCGCCAAGTTTTGATCCTTACTCTTACCCATCCGGTGAAGAAACAAAAACACCTGAAGTAAAAATGGGAACTCTCCTTGCAGAATCAGAAAATCCCGACTTTAGTTTTAGTATCCTCTACCCGCCGATTTCTGGATATCTGGCAACCGGGTTCTTTTACTTAGGAGTGCTGGCTTTGTTGTATCTTTTATTTTCTATTTTAAAGAATAAACGAGCCGTTCTCACTGAATCCGAATCATAAAATACACCAACATCTGACTCACGAAAAAAACTTTTCGTGAGTCCATTTAGTAGAAAACGATTGTTACAAAAAGATAATCCTAAGTACAAAATTTGAATTAGATTCAAATAGAATTTTTCTTTTCCCAGGATTCTAAAATAGGATTCATCATGGAAAACCAAAGTGGTGGAACAAGAGCAATTAAAATCATCACTTCGTAACCATAGGGCAACTGAGGGGCATTATCGAAATGGCGAAGTGTTTGGTATCTTCTCCCTGCATTGGCATGGTGATCTGAATGCCTTTGTAATTGAAACAAAAGTGCGTTAGAAACAAAATAGTTTTGGTTCCAAGAATGGATCGGTAACACTTTCTCAAATTTTCCTTCCGTATTTTGATTTCGTTTCAATCCATAATGTTCAATATAGTTAGTAAGTTCTAAAAGGGAAAACGCAACAAAGGATTGCAAAAGTAAAAACCCAAGTATTTCTATGCGGAATCCTTCTCCACTCCCAATAGATCCCCAAACCACCATAGTTGTTAAAAAAAGTAAAGTGATGACCATATACCAAATCATCTCGTTTCTAAAATGAATGACACCAAGTCCCAACTTAGATAAACGTTTTTTCTCCAATTCCCAGGCAGATTGAAAAGCACCAAAGACTGTTTGTGGATAAAACTGATAGAACGACTGATTTTTTCGTGAAGTGGCAGGATCACCTGGAGTTGAAACATTTGTATGATGACCTCTGTTGTGTTCTATATAAAAATGCATATAACAAACTGTCATATAAATCAATTTTGAAAGGAACTGTTCATAACGGGTGTTTTTATGACCAAGTTCATGCCCTACCGTAATTCCAACGCCACCGGTAACAATACCCACAGCGAGTGCAAAGAGGAAAAACTCTGTAGTTGTGTGAGGGAAAAAACTAATTCGGTAAACAGACCATATTACAAATATTAGCTGAACATAGGCCCAAATTTCTGTTAAATAGCGAAAATAAGAATCGTTTTGCAATTCTAAAAAATATTTTTTAGAAGGATTCGATTCATCTTTCCCAATCAGGAAATCAAGAACAGGTAAAACGATAAAAACAGTGATAGGAACAACAAGATAACTGATTCCCCCAACTGTTTCGGCCCACACGGTAAGAACCGGCAAAATATAACAAAGTAAAAAACTAAGTCGTTTTGTTAGAGTCATAAAATTTTCTCCTTATTCTTTATTTTGGAACAATACCTTCAAGTTCTCCAATCCTTCAAAAAGTTCTGGCCAATTTGTTTTTTCCGTGGCTTTATTTTTTAAAAACAATGCTCCAAGAAAAAATGATAAAAAAGCCTTTCCACTCATCGTATTGGCATTGGTTGGAAAGAATCGATCCAAAGCCGTTCGATATGTAGTAAAAGAATCTTCCACCAAAAGCGAAAGTTCATTGGAATCACTAAGGTGCCTCTTTACATCCACAGCCAGTAACATCAGGTTCAAAAAATGATCTTCTCGCGTAGCGACAAAATTCATTATATCCGAAAGACCTGAGTGACTCTCAGATAGTTCGGTGATCTCTTTTGCATCAATTGCCACAAGTTGTTTTACCATCGACGCAAAGAGAATCTCCTTGGTCGGAAAATAATGGTAAAGAGTTCCTGTAGAAACTCCCAATTCCTTGGATAGTTCCCGCATCGAAACCGATGACACACCTCTCGTCACAAAGATAGGCATACACTTGGTCAAAAGTTCTGCCCGGTAGAGATCATGATCGACTATCTTTGGCATCGGAAAAATCCCTTATTTATATCAAACAATCGATATAAATAAATACTTTCAACATGAAATGTCCAATCTTTTTTCCCAATTACAACTGATTCCCAAATCTTATGTTTTTTTTTCATGGAACTCTAGTCCTTCCCCTAGCCCAAATCTCCTTAACCTAGGATTTTTGGGGAACAGGCACCAGTAAGAAGTAAGGAAGGGAAAGTTCAAGCGAGAAAAGACAGGCGATTTTTATGACTATTTGGAAACAGGACCCGTCCAATCAGATAAACCTCAAGAGAATGTATCCAATGAACCAAAAATTCCAGATGCTCTTTCCGATAGCCCTTCTTGCATTTTTATTAGCCTGTACCGGAACCAGGCCAAGTTTTTTAGGTGTTAAGTCAGAGAAATTGGCTGAATGCCCAGGAACTCCTAACTGCATTAGCAGTTTTGCAAATCCCACAGACAAAGAACACTATAGAAGCCCGCTTCCCTACAAGAAACCTTTAAAAGAAGCAGTCCAAATATTAAAAAGAAAATTAGAGCTTTCACCACGTACAAAAATCATCGAAGAAAATCCGAATTACATTTATGCAGAATTCACATCACTTATCATGCGTTATGTGGATGATGTAGAATTTTATTTTGATGAAAAAAATAAACTCTTACACTTTCGGTCTGCATCGCGGCTGGGAAAATCAGACTTAGGTGTGAATCGAAAGCGAATTGAGTCCATACTGAAAGATTTAGAAATTTAACAGATAGTTAAATTCCTAAACCCCAAGTTCCATTTACTTTTTTTGGTGTCCACTGTGGATTTCCTGTAGGGAATTCACAGAAAAACCTTTATCCTTCATCTCCACCAAACCATGAATGAGGGCTCTTGCTGCTTGCGAAGTAGTCAAACAAGGCACCTTATATTTAATCGCTGCTTGGCGGATCGTAAACGCATTTTCGCGGGTGACTCTTGACAAAGGAGTATTGATGATCAAATGAATTTTTTTCTCTTTGATATAATCAATCACGTTCGGAAAATACCCATCATAAATTTTGTTAATTTTACTAGATAGAATTCCATTGTCAGAAAGAAATTTATGAGTTCCTTCTGTGGCGATAATATTATAACCTAAATTGGATAATGATCTTACCGACTCGAGTAACTCCTTTTTAGTTTTATCATTGATAGTCACAAAAACAGTTCCGTGTTTAGGTGGTTCTTCACCCGCCATGATCTGTGCTTTGACAAATGCTTCCCCTTTTGTGGTTGCAACACCCATCACTTCTCCGGTGGATCTCATCTCTGGTCCAAGGATGGTATCAACACCAGGAAACTTACTAAATGGTAAAACCGCTTCTTTCACAGTGATCATAGGAGCAGAAAAACGTTTTCCTAATTTAAAAGAAGACAAAGATTCCCCTAACATCAACCTTACGGCAATTTTTACGACTGGAATTCCAATTGATTTGGCAACAAAAGGAACAGTTCTTGATGCACGAGGATTCACTTCCAATACATACAAAGTTTCTTCTTTGATTGCATATTGAACGTTAATGAGTCCCTTTACATTTAATTCCAAAGCCAAACGGTAAGTGGCTTCTTCAATTTCTTGTAACATTCGTTGAGAAATGGATTGTGGGGGTAATACACAAGCTGAGTCACCAGAGTGAATTCCTGCCTCTTCAATATGTTCCATGATTCCTGCAATGAACACATCCTTTCCATCACAAAGAGCATCTACGTCGACTTCGGTCGCATCTTGTAAAAAAGAATCTACAAGAAGTGGTCTGTCTTCAGATACCTCTTCTGCTTCTTCCATGTATTTATCGAGTTCTGACTCTTCGTTTACAATTAACATGGCCCTTCCACCTAACACATAGGAAGGTCTCACAAGAACAGGATAACCGATTTTTCGTGCAATCTCTCTGGCTTTGTCTTTGGAGGCGGCAATTCCATTTTCAGGTGATTTTAAATTTAGTTTCTCTAAAACTTCTGCAAAACGTTTTCTGTCTTCTGCACGGTCGATGGAGTCGGGACTAGTTCCAAGAATTGGAACTCCCCTTTTTTCCAATGATTTAGCTAATTTTAAAGGAGTTTGACCACCTAACTGAACAATAACGCCATCAGGTTTTTCTTTTTTGAAAATTGCCATTACGTCTTCAAGACTTAAAGGTTCAAAATACAACCTGTCAGAAGTATCATAGTCTGTGGAAACTGTTTCTGGATTGGAGTTGACCATGATGGATTCAACTCCTGCTTCCTGTAAGGAAAAGGAAGCATGGCAACAACAATAATCGAATTCAATTCCTTGCCCAATACGGTTTGGACCACCACCGAGGATCATCACTTTCTTTTTCGAAGTGACATCAGCTTCATCCTCTTCGTCATAAGAGGAATACATATAAGGCGTAAAAGCTTCAAATTCCCCGGCACACGTATCAATTCGTTTATAGACTGGGTGGATGTTTTTTTCTTCTAAATATTTTTCGATTGACTCTTCTTCCTCACGAAGAGTTTTTTCCACTTTGGCTTTTGTAATTTCGATAGCAGCTCCGCTTCGAACTTGAGATAAGATTTGTTCTTCTTTATTTAGAAATGCAAGTTGGCGGTTTGAAAAACCTGCCTTCTTCATTTCTTCAATCATCGTTTTTCCTTCTTTTCGAAACCGATTCTCTAATTGGAATAACTCTTCAAATTGATAGAGAAACCAAGGATCAATTTTACAAATTTCGAAAATTTCTTCGACGCTCATTCCAAAATCAAAAGCCATTTTTACATAAAAAATGCGTTTGTCAGTAGGACGTTTTACTTTTGCAGTAAGCCAAGTTTTTCTTTCTTCTTTCGGAATCGATTCCCATTCCAAAAGTTCTTTTAAATAACCATCACTGCCAAATCCAAATCGGTCGGTTTCCAAGGAACGAAGAGCTTTCTGAAAACTTTCTTTGAAGTTACGACCAATGGCCATTGCTTCCCCAACAGCTTTCATTTGAACTCCTAAGGTATTATCGGAACCAGGGAATTTTTCAAAGGCAAACCGAGGAATCTTAGTCACTACATAATCGATGGATGGTTCGAAACTGGCCGGAGTCACTCGAGTAATATCATTTCGTATCTCATCTAAAGTGTATCCTATCGATAACAATGCGGCAATTTTTGCAATGGGGAAACCAGTTGCTTTAGATGCCAAAGCGGAGGATCTAGATACACGGGGATTCATCTCGATAACAATGACATCTCCATTCTCTGGATTTACGGCAAACTGAATGTTCGAACCCCCAGTTTCGACTCCAATCTCTCTAATGATATCGATCGACATATCGCGAAGACGTTGGTATTCTCTATCACTTAACGTTTGTTGTGGGGCAACTGTAATAGAATCTCCTGTATGAACACCCATTGGATCTAAATTTTCGATAGAACAAATGATGACTACGTTATCGGCCAGATCTCGCATCACTTCTAACTCGAACTCTTTCCATCCCATAACCGATTCTTCAACTAATATCTGTGAGATGGGGGATGCAGATAAACCTTTCTGCGCAATTTCTTCGAATTCCGACTCTTCGTAACAAGTTCCACCACCTGTTCCCCCTAAGGTAAAGGCAGGTCGAATGATGATAGGAAATCCAATTTCGTCTTTTGCTTTTCTTGCGGCATCCATATCGGAAACCATAAAGGATTTTGCGACCCGGATTCCCAGTTTTTCCATCGCTTGTTTGAAAAGTTCTCTATCTTCTGCTTTACGGATGGCGTCTACTTTCGCACCGATTAACTCTACATTGTATTTTTCTAAAACACCTTCTTTATGAAGAGCCAATGCTAAGTTGAGAGCCGTTTGTCCACCTACGGTTGGTAAGATGGCATCTGGTTTTTCTTTTTTTATAATTTTTTCGAGTACCGGAACCGTGAGTGGTTCGATGTAAGTTGCATCGGCAAGATCAGGATCCGTCATAATGGTTGCCGGATTGGAATTTACGAGAATGACTCGTATCCCTTTTTCTCGTAGGGCTTTGGTAGCTTGCGTTCCTGAGTAGTCAAATTCACATGCCTGCCCGATGACGATTGGCCCGGATCCGATGATCAAAATTGATTTTAAGTCGTTACGTTGCGGCATAGTTTCCTCTTTTTTCCTATTTAGTTTTCATTTATATCTGATAAAGAACTCGGTATTAAATACTCTCCTGCGAGAGTGGCTTCTTCCCACTGGATCACCGTTTTATAAAGTAAGTCTTTCATTTTGGCACTTACTGGGTGAAGGGGATAAAGGTTTTTCCTATTGAGAGGGTCGTTTTTTCGATCATACAATTCAAATAACACACCTTGGCGTGTAGGTATATATATTAATTTATAATTTGAATTTTGAACTGACCTATGTTTAGAAAATGCAATGGTTTCTCTATAAATAGGATCGGTAATCATAATTTGATAATCTTGTTCAGGAACTACTTGGTGGAGAGAAAGTATGTTCGGATAAGGGATTCTTTGTTTTTGAAAAAAGTGATCCCCGGTATCAGAAAACCAAATTCCAGTTTCCGCATAAACATATCGATCTTCTTCCCAATTGGTTTTTCCAAGGATCGGAAGTAAAGACTTACCTGGAAACTTTGATTTGCTGGGAATTCCAAAATAATCCATCAGCGTTGGATATAAATCCACACTCGATGTGATTCCAAAAAACTCATGTTCAGTTGTTGTTTCTATTTTTGATTTTGGAAATTTAATGAATAAAGGGACGTGGGTGACCGCCTCCCCTCGTAAATGTTCTCCGTGTCCTTGACCATGTACATCTTCATACAATGCTTCCCCGTGGTCAGCAGTCAATATGATGATGGCTTCCTCATAAATCCCACGCTCTTTAAGTTCGGAAATGATCTCTCCAAACTCTACATCAAAAGCAAACACAGCACTATCAAAAAGTCCACGGATCTGTTTTGTCTCCTCTTCGTTAGGAAGAGCCGAGTTAGTAGGATCTACAAACTTTAAATACTTATATTTTCCATAATAGTTGGGACTTGTAAATGATTTGTAGTAAGGATAAGCTGGAGTGTATGGGAAATGAATGACACTAGAAAAATAAGTTACCGAATAAGGAGATGCACCCTCTCTTTTAACTATGGAACGAAATCGATTAAGAATACGTGTTCCATCTCCCCAAGTAGATAACCCATCCATCTCCTCTAAATACATTCCGCCAGAAAACCAGGAACCAGTAAGAAAAGGTAAAAGGAATAATTGTGATTCCGCAGTTCGCTGAACGGTCATTATGCGAGCATTAAAATTCGGTGCAAATACCTCATCAAATCCGAAGTTAGCACGAGGGAAAATATCTGCGGCAAAACTCCCAACTGCATAACTTCTATATCCTAACTTTTGTAACATTTGTTGAATTGTAGGAAAAGAAGCGGAACCTATCCTTTGTTTTTCTTCTAAGGAAGGAAACATATCGCGAACCTTATGGCTCATCGAATATTGGCCCGTTAATAAATCTGTCCAACTTGGAAAAGTTCGGGGAATCGTTGTATGGTGGTCATGAAAAACAAAACTATCTTTAGCAAAGGAATCAATGTTTGGTGTGATACTTTTTCCATCAATAATCTGACCAACTTTATCATACCGAAGAGAGTCCGCTGACAAAATAAAAATAGGAGGTTTGTCTTTTTCTTTTGATTTAGTCAATACCTCAATCTGATTCCAAACACTTGGTAACAAATAAAAGAATATTAAAAGAAATATGATTAGTCCATAAGATTTGATATGAACTCTTTGATATTGTTTTCCCTGCCAGAATAAAAGGGCAAAATAAACAATACCCAACATATAGGATCCAGACAAATGAACCAGTCCTAAAATAAGAACATGCACTAAGACAAAAAACGTTTCTTTATTTTTATGGAGATAGACCTGAAAAAGGAGAATGCTGATAAAAACTAAAAGAAGAAGTCCTAAAACTAAGCTGAAATAAAAGGGACTGGTATGGTCTGTCAAAAAATAAAGGAACGAAGCAAATGAAGGATATCGGAAGAAAAAAAACTCACCATAAATTTGCGGAAAACTAACCATAGAATGACAGAGAGCCAAACACTCGATCAGTAGGACCCAAACCGATAAAACTACCCAAGATACTTTTTTTTGATTCAGAAAATGGTATGTTAAGTAAACAAGAGAAAAGAGAGAGAGGTGTAAAAATAACGAAACGGAAAATACTTTAAGGGTAGTGGTGAGATATACTCCAAAAAAAGCACCTAAATACTGTTTGAGGAAGTCACCTACGTCGACTCCCATGATGGTAAAACTTGTATTAAAAAGTAAAAAAAATAGATAAAAAAAAACTGTAAACCAAAGGGAGATTTTTAGGATTCGGATGGGGAAAAGAGGGGCTTGGTTCGGACCCATTAGAGTCATAATTCCAGAACCCCTGATTCCGTAAACTTTTCCTAGTCCCCTTTTTCCGAAATCCTTACAGTTTCATTCGGCCATTCCGCATGTGTTTCTGGGGAATACATTGCCTCAACCCGGGTGGCCGGCATTTTGAAACTTCCCGAATGGTTTAAACGAAAGCTATGTTCCAGGGTATGTGTTCCTTTGGGGAGATATTCAAAATACGCTCTATACGTGGAGAGGGTTTTTTCCTCAAAACTCAAATAATAAGATGTATCTCCTGTTTTTCCCTCCGCTTGCATGATAGACTCCCGACCAAATCCTCGCCCTAAAGGGAGGGAACCTGGCGGAATTGGGTCTTCGATGACTACCCAAGTTTTATCAGAATCGGCTTGGATTTCCAAGGTGACCCGAATGGTGTCTCCTTTTGTCAACACGCCAGATTTTGCGACCTGGATTGGTTCAAAAGTTCGTTTGATGCGATAACCACTAGATATAGGAGCCTTCAAAGGTAAAACCGAATTCACAGACCACTCCACCCAAGGTTTGCCCTTTCCATCGTAACTAACTGAAACTGTTTCAGGAGTGGTTCCGATTGTTTGTGTAACCATCTGTTTTCCGTTAGGTTCTAAATGATAAACTTCTTTTGCCGATTGGATCTTTATTTTTCCACCAGTGACTTTTTCAGATTCGAAAAGTTTACTCACTCGGTCAAAAACCAAAATGGAATAAGCATTACCAAGTGTTGTATCGTAACTTCCTCTTTTTTGCATTTTGACAAAACCTTTTATGAGACGAGGCATATCTTTTTTATAACTTGGTTCGGAAAAAGCCCAAAGTAAAAATTTTGCCATCGTATAATCGCGGCTTCCCAAAATCCACCAAGGATTGGTAAAACCAGAATCAGCAATCACAAGTTCTGAACCTTGGATATTAAGCCTAGATCGCAAAACACTAGTTAACCTAGACTTTACAGTACTATCTCCACCGTTCACTCTTCCCCAAATTTCAGATAAATCAATTAGGGACGCGGTTGGTAAAAACTCAAGACCGTCAAAAATTGGTCTTACTTGTTCCCATTCATAAGTTTGGTATCTTGTGAGTGCTTCCCAAACTATAATTTTTCGAATCACTGAATCGGCACCGAATCTATATCTTTCTCCACTAACTCGGCCTTCTACATATCCTTGTAAACCCGCAATCATTCTAGCCAAACTATCGTCTGGAACTTTTTGATTGGTAAGTTGTGCAGAAGTTAATACATAAGCCGTGAGGATTTCACTCCCATGTTCCATACGAGCAAAGTATTTAACAAGGCCATCATAATCTAAAAATGAATTCAAATCTGTGAACACCTCATTCCAAAAAACCTCTGACTTTAGTCCGATCGCTTTAGAAACACGTTGTTCCATACAATAATAAGGATAAGTGTGAAAATAATTTTGAATACCAGATAAACTCGTTAAGATTGTAGGTGATGCTTTCCAAATCATTTTACCAGAGTCGGGCTTCGAACCTTCTGGAACCTGAACCGACTCCTTTATTTGAGATTCATATAAAAATAAACCTGCTTGGTATACTCTTTCCGTATCCACAGGTAATACTTTTTGTTCCACAGCCATTTGGTCAAGGACCGTTCCATTCGGTGCGGAAACCTCAAGATATAACTTTCGCTTGGTGGTATTTTCAGGAACCGTTAAATCCCAAAAAACAACTTTAGTTTCCCCAGGCCCGAGGATGGCCGATTTTGTTTCTAACTCTTCTTTGGAATCCGTTCCATTTTTTAAATCTGTCACGGAAAGACGTAAACGAAGTTGTTCTTTGTTTTCACCAGCATTTCGAAGTGTGACTTCATGACGAAGATGATCACCTAACCTGACTACAGGTGGAATTCCTGAAAAGGATTGGATTTTTTGAGTGGTTTGGATCTTTGTCATCCCAGTACCAAACTCTTTGGTTCCAGAGGTCGCAATGGCTACAATGCGAAAGCTTGTGAGGGAATCGTTCAAAGGAAAACTAAGCTTTAATTTTCCATCTTTTCCAACAATTCCCTTTCCCTTCCAATAGAGTAAGGTATCAAAAAGGGAACGTGTGGATTGTTTTCCCCCGCCTCCTCCATCCGGTTTTGCCTTCAAACCAAAATGCCGTTTTCCAATAATCTGTGATTGGGCGGTGGAAGTTCCCACAGAATGTGGTCTTGTTCCCATCATAGCATCTATTAAATTCCAAGTGGGGTTTGGAGATAGTTCCAGAAGAGCTTCGTCCACAACCGCAAGAGTCACTTCAGTTGATTCCACAGGAACCTTTCCATCAGAATTTTTAATTTCAATTTCGACATTTGCTGTTTCTCTTACTTGGTATAGTTTTTTCTCAGGATTTACAGATACGGACAAACTGTACGGTTTGTATCCGACTTTTAACATGGTAAGACCCAAACGGTATCCCGGTTTTGCTAAGTCGACAAGACCTGTTGGTTTGGGTTCTCCTACTCGGCCACGAACTAAAAATACGGAAACAAAAACATTCGGTGCATATTCCTTCTTGATAGGTATGGAGATCATTGGATCTTTTCCCGATACCGGTGTAACAAAATAATCTAGAACACCTTCTCTTTCTAAACTGACAAGAGCGGTTGCTTCTCGGAAAGGAGAACGAACCTGTATTTTAATGGTTTCACCTACATCAACAGAACGTTTTTCTGGGAGGATATCCATTCGATTATGATCACTGACATCAAACCATGCTTCTTGTTTGGAACTAACCCAAACATTATAACTAGAACTGGTTAGGTTCCCTGAAGAATCTTTTGTTTCTGCAAGAAATACGATATCACCTACTCCAGGCGATTTACCTTCACAAATTAAAATTCCTTTAGAATCTGTTTTTCCTTCGCAAAATTCTCCAAGTTTTGTTACCTCTTCATAATGTTCATAGGCATAAAAACCGCCGACCAAACGTTTCCGATTGGAATAAAATTCCCTTTTATAGGCAGTGACTTTTATTTTTTGAGAACCGATTGTTTTGTCTTTTTGGTCAAGAGCAACTAACTGAAGTTTCACGTTATCTTCAGTAAATAACCAACCATCAGGAAGAATTCCCAAATGTATTTCTGCAGGTGAAACGGGAAAACTTCTAGAAACAGTTTGGATTTCGCCAGACGGATCGGCATATTCCATTTCGACTTGGAAACTTCCATAACCGGGACCGGATTTTAGCCCATCGAATTTATATTGTAAAAAACCCTTTTCATCAGTTTTTAAAGAGGTAGAAAGAACGGCCGGTTTAGATTCTTCTACTTCTTCTTCGTCATAACCACTCGCCTTCCATTTCCCTTCTTTTATGGATTCTGGTGAGAAGGAAAATGCGGAATACTCTTCTTTTGGTGAATAATGACCTGGCACTATTTGAGAGCGGATTTTTACTGGAAAACCGCCTGCACCCCCTCCCGACAAATACTCTAACCCAAATAAAACCTTAGATTCTTTTGGAGAAACTAACTCCTGTTTATCACCTGAAAGTTGGATATTTCCTTTTACTACAGGCAAACGAAATTCTTCGACTCGAAATTGTGTAACTGTTTCTCCATAACTTGAATCATCGTTTGAATATGGATAGTAAACAATATAAACCCCATGTTTTGCATTTTTTGGAATTTTAAATTCCGATTCAGAATGACCAGGAAAAGACCAAACCAATGGCACGGGATATGCTTCCCCAGATCCTTCATGTTTGATAATGACTTGCGATGGATAGTCTTTGGGATCAGCAGCAATGAGTCCCTTATTTCCAAAACCACGCCGAACATGTCTTAAGTGAACCGTCTCCCCTTTTTTAAACAGAGTTCGATCGAGAACGATAGATTTGATTTCTTTGGAATAACCAGTTGTGGCACTTGGTAGCTGGTAACGCCAACTTTCGACCCCTTTGTCCCAAGTGCTTGATGTAAAACTGATATCATCATTTTTTTGAACAAAGATAGTTAAACCGGAACCTAACTCATGATAACCACAATAGGGAATCTCTTGGAAATTTAAATTTCCAAAGAGCATACTGCCATCTTTTCCTGTGATTCCGGCTCCACGCAAGTTTCCTTTACAGTCGAGAACTTTCACTTGTACACCAGATTCTGGAAGTCCTTGGTCAAGGTTTGTGACCCAAACAAGGCTTGTATCTTTTCCCCATTTAAAATGAGCCGAAAGATTGGTGACTAAGGCAGCACTGGAAACATACATCTTTCCTTTTTTCTCGAGAAGGCTCGTTCCAAGGATATCACTCGCAAGCTCTACTACATAAAACCCTGGTGTTTCCAAAGGAATTCCTACCACCTCCATCGGTTTTTTCCCATTGGGTTTGGGAAGTGATAAAGACGAAATACTAGCGTTAGTTGGAGGATTTTGAAAAACAGATTGTTCTCTTTCTCTTGAGGAAAGAATTTGAAACCATTTTTGAATTTCCAGTATATCCATCGTCTTTTGGCTTTTCCCACCAACTCCGAGAGAAATGGATTTCATTGGAAGACTGACTTCTAAGTTTCTAAGCGTAACAGGTAACGCCGGTTTGGCTTTTGATTCCAAAATACCAAATTTAGCACTGAACTTGGCTAGTGGCGGAAATTCATCTGTTTTAAACTTTAAAGGAAATGAACCAATATTCGATAAACTTCTGTTATTGTCGTCTACCAGTTCTGGAATTCGAATTTCAAATTCGCTATTTTCTGGGAATGGTCCAGGAAAACTCACCCATTCATAAAATTCATTTCCTTTTTCAGCCATTGGCGATTGTGGGTATTCTTTTCCATCTTTAGAAACTAATTTGATTTTTTGTAATAAGGAACGAGGTACCGCCGAACTAAACGAAAGCGAAACTGGAAGGATCGGAATACAATCTGCTTTTGCATTGACTCTTTCGCAACTAAAACGAACAGAGAATACAGGTCTTACAGTAAATGACAAAATCTCATCCTCTCGAATTTCCCCACCCCAAACCGATTTGGTTCCTTTACCGAGCACAAGTTGAATTTGCCGGTCCGGTAAGAAAGTTTGTTTTGATTTTAAAAGAACTGTTTCTTCTCTATCTGTATCTCCTGTTGACTTTAAAATTGATTTTCTTTCGGATCCAGTGACTAAGATGATTGGAATTCTGTTTCCTAATTCCTCGGAACGAAAGTAGGTATATTTTTGAAAAGAAGTAAGATCCGGTTTAGCATCTAAGTGCAAAACAAAGATTTGGTCTTCTGTGATAGAGGCTCCATTGTATGGACTCGAATATTGAACGGATGGCCCTCCCGTATGAAAGGAAAAATTACGTTCGCCCTGAACCAGGTCTCCATTTAAAGTTTTGGTTCCCTCTTTTAGCTGGAAGGAACACTCCACTCCACCGGGAAGTTCTTTTTCAAATTCATAAACCCAGGTAGTGGAATCGAGAAAACGACTAGATCCAGGAAGTGGACATTTGATTTGAAAAATATCTACTTTGGGGCGAATATCCCCGAGGGAAACCATCGGTTTTGTGAACCGTACAGTCACTTGTTTTGGCTGTTTCACAAATCCGTTGGGAGTAAAAAATTCAATGCTCGCCGGAAAGGTTTGAGAGTTGTCCGAACGAACGATAAATAAGGAAAGGCAGAGGAAAAGAAAAAGCCAGCGCTTTGCAAACATGACAAAATTTAAAAACAGGGAAGCGGCTTGGAAAGAAAAAAAAGAAAATCAGGGATATTAACCCCTCCCTGCGGGTATCATAAGGAGAAACATCTATGAACAGTAATTAGACCAAATGAAAGGCAAAAAGGTTCCCAATTTTCAATTTGAAAAACTAAAAAAAATTACCATCTAAACCAGACTTAAAAATGCATCGAAAACGCGACGACAAAGAAATCCTCTTTTTTCGAGTTCTGTTTGTCTCGATAAGCAAATACAGAATCTGCGGATCTTCGGTAGACATATTCAAATCTAAGCAATCCAGGATCAAACTTAAGGATATCAAATGTTGTTGTATAACCGTTACTCATAAATCCATTCTTAGTTCCAGTATTTACCATCACTTGAAGAGGATCATAAAATCGTTCGATACGAAAACTCAATCTGTAATCTGGTGTGAGTTTGTAACTAAGCCAAATAGTTCCATGATACCACTGACGAAATGCATTGGATGATGTCTCTTTATATTCCCCCAAATTTGGATCATAGATACCTAACAATGGTTCGTATACAAACCTTTGTTTTGCTTTTTGTGCCCCGATATCAAACTGCCCAATAAAACTTAATCTTTCTGAAACGATCCATTCTAAAATTGTGTTTTGATACAATCGAATTTGTTTTCTTTCATTATTAGGCGCTTCGTTTCCGGCAAACTGATTGAGTGTTAAAATAAAACTGGGGCTAAATTGGTATTTTATCTGACTGCCAAAAGCTTTGTCTTTATTATTATCTGTAATATTTTGCCATCCATTAAGAATCTGCAATTGAACACTGAATTTTTCAGTAAACTTATGGGATAATCGAATTCCGGAAGAATAATAAGGCACATAATCGAGAGCAAATGCCCTTGTATAATTGACATTGTTTTGAGAAATCCAAGACTCGTGTCCGATATTTCCAAAAAAAATACCCGCATCAAGCCAAGTATCTTTTCCGATTTTAAATCCTGAAAATGCTTCCTGGATGTTCTTGACAGAATTTTGGTTCGAATATTTTTCCGTTGTGGATTCTGCCGCATAATTTGCGTTTACTGATGTTCCCCATTGAAATGCAATTCGTCCCCGATAGTTTTTTTCTTCCACCTTGGCGTCAATGTAGGCCAAGTTTATATTAAACTCGCCGTTTCGCACTCCTTGGGTTGTAAAATTTCGTTCTGTGTCTTTAGGAAGATTTCGATTGTATAGATAATAAGAATCAATATATCCTCCAAAACGAATCGAACTTGGCAAAACAACAGACTTTGGAACCGAATCATTTTTCTTTGTATTTTCATCTGCTGGAGTCTCTTCAGCCGACAACGGGAAAAAAACTCCACCTAGAACAAACAAAGTTATGCAGAATACAATTCCAACAAAGCGAATTTGACATTTATTAAAGAAACAAAAAACATTTACTTGATACAACATGATATCTATAAATTACCATGTTTCAAAATTCCAAGCAATGGATCGTAGATTATGATTTAGAAATCAGTCTTAAGAATTTATTAAGATAAATAAAAGGAATGCAATACTGAAATTTATTAAATTCTTCATCAATGATGAGCCCAACGATAACCAATTCCTGGTTCCGTAAGGAGCCAGAGTGGATTACTAGGTGAATCTTCGATTTTTTTTCGTAATTGAGTGATATGTACTCGAAGCGAATTCATTTCATTTAAAGCCTGATCGCCCCAGATTTTTTTAATTAAAACATCATGAGTGATCACTTTGCCGGAATTTTTGATAAGGAAGGTAAGGATTTGGAATTCTGTAGGTGTTAACCGAATCAGTGCACCATTCTTAATGACTTGGTAATTTACAAAATCCACCACCAAATTCCCACTTTCCCAATTGGCAGGTGTCTCTTCTGCAGGGAGCCTTCGAAGCGCTGTTCGAATCCTTGCCAATAGTTCTCCCATACTGAATGGCTTGGTAATGTAATCATCCGCACCAGCATCAAGCAGAGCAATTTTATCTTCTTCCGAATTCATAACAGATAAAACAAGGAATGGAATCTCAGAGAAGGATCTGACTTCTTTAATGACATCCAACCCACTCCCATCAGGAAGTTGTAAATCTAACAAAACTAACTTGGGTGAATGCAAAGCAATAGACTCAATTGCGTCTTTTTTGGAAATCGCTTCGATGGTGGCATAACCTTTGGCTTCGAGCGCAATTCGCAACATCTTTCGAATGGCACTATCATCATCCACAAGAAGAATCAAATCTTTGGTCATATAAAATCTATTCCGTTATCCGCAAGGTAAGTCAATGAGAAAGCGAGCCCCTCCTTCCTTGCGGTTCATCGCTTCTATGGTTCCGCCATGTAACTCTACGATGGATTTAGAAATAGCAAGCCCAAGACCCGTGCCAATTTTTCCGGAAGATTCACCCCGGTAAAACTTTTGAAAAATACTAGAGGAATCTACCGGAAGACCATTGCCATTATCTTCCACAATCCAATGAAGACTGTTATCCTTTTTTTCCAAGGAAATCCAAATCGTGGAACCATTCGGCGTATACAAACAAGCATTATAGAGTAAGTTAAAAATGGCGTGCGAGAAAAGAACCCGGTCAAGGTCAATGGACTCATCCAAATCATTAATCAGAATTTTTATAAGATGATTTACTTTATTTTTTCCTAAGTAGGATACCGAATCATGAATGATCTCAGAAGGGTGTACTTTTTCTTTTTTTAAAGTCAAATACCCTGATTCAATTCTACTGATATCAAGAAGATTTCCTAGAAGCAAATTGAGAACCAAGGAACTCTCTTGGATCTCTTCAACCAAATTTTTTCGCGCAGTTGGATCAGAATCAATCTCTGGATCCAATAATGCTGAAGCAGAACCTTGAATGGATGTTAGCGGTGTCTTTAATTCATGAGAGAGAGAATTAAAAACTAAATTGTATAATTTTTCTGATTCTTTTAATAGAAAATTTTTCCGGGAATCTTCAGAAAGTGTATCTCTATCAAGTGCTAAGGCAACTTGATTGGCGACTGTATTCAGAAGAATTTCTTGTTCCAAACTCGGCTCCAATAAAGATACAACATTAATCACTCCAGAAATTCCCCCCGGTGAAACCAAGGGATAAAAAGTTACATTTGATAAAGATAAAGTTTCCGTGTTTTTACCGGCAGGTTTTCCATTTTTAATCGTCCAGGTAGCCACTGCTAAATCTTTAGGATCCTCTATGGCTGGAACAAATTCTCCATTTTGATAAAAATGAAGTTTTACTGAAAAAGGGAATATCTTTTTAAAAAAGGTATCTCCGATTTTAATGATCTCTGAAGCAGAGGAAGTCTTTGATAAGTCATGAGTGAGTTCATATAAAATGGACAACTTCTCCTCTCTAGACCTTAATTTTGTCTCATTTTTTTTAAGTTTTGCCGTTAAACCTCCGTTAATGAGTGCTATTAACATAAAAATCACAAACATCAATGCATCTTCTAATTTGGAAATATAAAATGTGTAAAGAGGAGGAATGAATAAAAAATTCCAAAAAGATGCTGAAAGAATTGCAGCAAGAAGCACTGGTCCTCTACTAAAAAACATTCCAAGAATCGCTACATAAAACAAATATAGAATCGAAATCGTCCAATATCCAATATAGGAATTCAAAACTTGATTACAGAATGTCACAAAAGTAGTTAATGCGAATACCGAAAGATATTGCCGAACGCTAGAAGACGGAATTAATTTTTTATAAAAATCAAAATGAAATGTATGATCCTCCCGAAATGGCACTACTATAATTTCAACATCTCGAAGAGATTTAATAATTTTTGTTGAAATATTTTGATAAAACAAATCTAAAAATAAATTTCTTTTGGAACCTCCTATTACTAAACGGTGGATTCGTTTTTCATTCACAGCGGAGACAATTCCAATCACTGGATCAGCCTCAAAAGAATGAACCACTTCTGCCCCAAGCTCTTTGGCAAAACGGATATGGGAACGAATGGACTGAGCCGATTCTGGACTATTATTTTCTTCGTTTTCAGAAAAGAATGCATACAATTCAGAATTTCTTTCTAAAGCCAATCGTTTCGCATTTCGGAGTAGGGTTTTCGAATTAGGACTTGCTGAGATGGCAACCATAATCCGCTCCCTACCTTGGGGCATTCTCTTTTCAACATACTTCGCAGTATAAGATAAAGATAATTCCCGAAGATATGTTAAATTTTCTTTTCGAAAAAAGTTTTCTTTTGCTGAAATTACTTTTTCAGGAATGTATACCTTTCCCTCCGACAACCTTTTTAATAATTCATCAGGAATAATATCAATTAACACTAGTTCATCGGCTCTTTCCAAAATACTATCAGGAATGGTTTCTTTTACCGGACTTTTGATGATTTTTTCGATCGAATCAACTTGGCTTTCTAGATGTTGTACATTTACAGTTGACAAAACATGGATTCCTGCATCGAGTAAGGTAAAAATATCCTGATATCTTTTTTTATTGATCGAACCAGGAATATTTGTATGTGCTAATTCATCTACAAGTACATAACTAGGTCTTTCTTTCAGAATACTCTCTAAATCCATTTCCTCCCAAACTTTGCCACGATACTCGATTTTTTTAAGAGGAATCCAATTTAGACCTTCCATCAAAGCTTTTGTGTCTGATCTGCCATGACTTTCGACAATACCAATCCGTACATCTTCTCCTTCTTCTTTTAAATGATGGGCTTCCGTTAACATAGCATAAGTTTTTCCTACACCAGGAGACATCCCGAAATATACTTTCAGGATGCCTTTTTTCTTTGGCTCTTCTTGTTTGGCAAGAGATAGAAAATCTTCGGGACGTTTGCCTTCATTCATGGAGCATTTGTTTCCATTCAAGATTTAGTTTCGTTACGTTCACTCTTTCTCGGCCGATAAACCCAAACAATGGATATTCCGTATATTTATGAACCAACTCATTGATAGTTTCTATTGGCATTTTTGTTTGTCCGCTAATCCATTTTGATTGCTCATAAGCGCAACGAGTAGAAATATGCGGATCGAGACCGGAAGCCGAAGCATACAAGAGTTCAGAACATTCTTCTTTGCTAATTCCCAAATTTTCCAAATCTTTTTCCCTCTTCTCTACCGTTGTTCTTAAATCCAAACTGGATGGACTCAAATTGGAAGCACCACTCGGTATTGTGCCAAAACTTGCGGCACTTGGGCGATACCGAAATAAAAACTGCGAATTAAGCGCTTGCGAAAAAAGTTCAGAACCGACAATTTTATCGTTCATTCTCACCAAACTCCCTCCCGCTTGTGAAGGGAAAATACTTTGAGCGATACCTGTAACAGCTAACGGATACAAAAAACCCAATATAACTAAGGACAAAAAAAAGAACCGGATTGTAATTTCCAACTGATTGGATGTTTCCTTCGATTTCATAAATAACCTCCAGATAAAACTAAGTCAATGAGTTTGATTCCAAAAAAAGGGAAGATCATCCCACCTCCACCATAGATAAGAAAATTTCGAAGTAAGGCGGCATCGGGAGATTTAGGCATATACTTTACTCCACGTAAGGAGAGGGGTATGAGTAGAGGAATCACAAGGGCATTGAATATCACTGCAGACAGAATGGCATTGTCTGGACTTGAAAGCTGCATAATGTTTAACGGTGCCAATGGCAAAAATAACGCCGGTAAAATGGCGAAGTATTTTGCAATATCGTTAGCGATACTAAAAGTGGTGAGAGCACCCCTTGTCATAAGGAGTTGTTTCCCAATTTCAACAATCTCGATGAGTTTACTTGGGTTACTGTCCAGATCAATCATATTTCCAGCTTCTCTCGCAGTTTGGGTCCCTGTATTCATTGCCACACCCACATCAGACTGAGCCAGAGCCGGAGCGTCATTGGTTCCATCGCCGATCATTGCCACCAAATATCCGTTAGCTTGTTCTTCCCGAATCCTTTTTAATTTTGCTTCTGGTGTTGCTTCGGCAATAAAATCATCTACTCCTGCCTCAGCTGCAATTGCCGCCGCTGTTAGTGGGTTGTCACCGGTAATCATTACTGTGCGAATTCCCATCCTACGCAGAGTCGCAAAACGTTCTTTGAGTCCACCCTTAACAATATCCTTCAACTCTATGATACCCAGAAGCTCATTTCCCTCTGAAACTAATATCGGAGTACTCCCCTTTCTTGCGATATCATCTGAAACCATTTGCATCGTTTTTGGAATAGTTCCTCCCAAAGACTCAATATGTTTTCTAATCGCATCAAATGCACCCTTTCTTATATTACGAATTTGTTTTCCATTTTCAGAAATTTCAACACCGCTCATTCTAGTCGATGCAGAAAACGGAATCCAATGAACATCTAACGATTTTAAATTTCTTTCTCTTATCGCATACTTTTGTTTTGCGAGAACGACAATCGATCTTCCTTCTGGTGTTTCATCCGAAAGTGAAGAAAGCTGGGCTGCATCGGCTAATTGCTCTTCCGTAACCCCATGAGATGGATAGAACCGATGAGCTTCTCTGTTTCCTAGAGTGATGGTTCCAGTTTTGTCTAGTAACAAAACATGAATATCACCCGCTGCCTCCACGGCCTTTCCACTTTTGGCAATCACATTGCATCGAATCAGTCTTTCCATCCCTGAAATTCCTATCGCACTTAAAAGAGCGGCGATCGTAGTAGGAATCAAACAAACAAAGAGGGCCAGCCAAACGGAAAAAGAGAAATTCCAATTCTCACCCATCTGATTTCCAACAAAGCTTGCAATGGGAACAAGTGAGACTACACCCAGAAAAAAAAGGATAGTCAGAGCAAAGAGAACAATTCCTAAAGCAATTTCATTAGGAGTCTTTTGTCTTGTGGCCCCTTCAATCATCGCGATCATTTTATCGATGAAACTTTCTCCTGGTTTGGAAGTGATTCGAATGTAGAGATGATCAGAAATCACTCTTGTACCACCAGTGACAGCAGACCGGTCTCCACCACTTTCCCGAATGACAGGTGCCGACTCTCCTGTAACCGCAGACTCATCCACACTGGCAATTCCCAAAACAACTTCTCCGTCACCGGGAATGGAATCTCCAGCGTTCACAAGAACAATGTCATTGATTTTTAGATCAGTGGAAGGAACTTCCATATAGTTTTGGCTCCCGACTGAATCCACTTTTTTAGATATTGTAGAGGACCTAGTCTTTCGTAAACTATCAGCACGAGCCTTACCTCGCCCTTCTGCTACACTCTCTGCAAAGTTTGCAAAAAATAAAGTAAGGATTAACCAAAAAAATATTGGTAGTTCACTTTGAAATGAAGTTCCTGATACCAAGTAATAGATGATTTGAAAAAAAAGAATGAGTGTTCCCACCCAAACGGTAGCCATCACTGGATTCGAAAATGCATTTTTAGGAGAAAACTTTTGTAAAGCACTCCAGAAAGAAATGCGAAGAAGTTCTTTCGATATTAAATTTTGAGTATTCACCATAAATTCCTCTTAAAAAAATATTCCTTTTTCAACTAATAGATGTTCAAGTATTGGACCGAGTGCTAATACTGGGAAAAAAGAAAGTCCGCAAACAATGAGTATGACACTAAATGTCAAAAAACCAAATAACACAGTATCTAATCTAAAGTTCCCTTCTGAAGATAAAGTTGTCACCTTCCCACCTAAACTACCTGAAACCAATACGACAGCATAGATCACGCTAAAACGACCAATTAACATGGATAAACCGAGAGATAAATTTCCCCATAAATTATCAGCACCAAACCCAGCAAAGGCAGAACCGTTGTTTCCAGCTGCAGAACTGTATGCATAAAGTATCTGAGATAAAGCATGTGGGCCTTTTGCGGAATAACCCGATTCCAAAAAGATAGTGGCCATAGTTCCAATCAAAATACAGGCTGTTGGTGCCAAGATTCCAAAAAGGGTCCATTTGATTTCGTAACTCCCGATCTTTTTGCCAAAATATTCAGGGGTTCGGCCAGTCATGAGTCCTGACAAAAAAACAGTCAGAATTAGAAATAAAACCATCCCATACATTCCTGTTCCCACACCGCCAAAGATGATTTCACCTAACATCATCTGAAAAATGGCAATCCCACCTGCCAGTGGCGAGTAACTATCGTGCATGGAATTTACCGATCCGTTGGATGCGGCAGTTGTGGATGACATCCAAAGAGTAGATTCTGTCAAAGTAAACCGAGTCTCTTTGCCTTCCCAAAAACCGGGATGGTTCCATTCTGAATAAAAAATACCAAGAAAACCAAATATAAAAAAAGCCAGCATCACAAAGAACACGACCCAAGCATGGCGAAATGAGTTTGTGATTTTTCCGTATAAAAATACACAGGAAGCAGGCAAAAAGAGAATCGAAAACATTTGAATGAAGTTCGAAATAGGAGTTGGGTTTTCGAATGGATGTGCGCTATTCACACCAAAAAATCCTCCTCCATTGGTTCCAATTTGTTTGATAGCAATTTGAGAAGCAGCAGGTCCTAAAGGAATGGTTTGGTTTTGTCCCTCTAAGCCCACAATCTGCAATGGGTCTTGAAAAGACTGTACAACACCTTGGCTCACAAGTAATATCGCAACGACTATGGAAATGGGAAGAAGGATATAAAAGGTAGAACGAAACAAGTCCAACCAAAAATTTCCAAACTTGGTTTCCTTAGAGGAAACAATGGATCGACTAACAAACATTAACACGGAAATTCCAACTCCAGCGCTCAGGAAATTTTGCGGAGTGAGTCCCACCATTTGAGAAAAATAGCTAAGTTGACTTTCACCAGAATATGCCTGCCAATTGGTATTGGTAATAAAGGAAATGGTTGTATTAAGTGCCAGATCCCAATTCATTCCCACCAGTTTTAACGGGTTCTTTGGGAGTAAGTTTTGGTATCTGAGGATTAAAAATAAAATTCCTGCTCCAAACAAATGGAATGCAAACATACTTTTTAAATATTGTTTTGGTGTTTGGGAAGGTGGTTCACCAGAAAATAAGAACCTTTGAAACAAAGACTCTAGTGGCAATCGTTTCGCATTTAAAACGATCGCCATATAGTATCCGACAAAGGGAGAGAGAAGAACCAGTAACCCAACAAAAAAAGGAAAATAAAGTAACTCATTCATAGATTCATTCTCTCACGATTGAAACAAACCGTAAAGAGTCGTCTACTTAAGAGAAAAGAATCCGGGATTAAGAAAAGATTAAGACTCTTTTTCTCCCAAACCAGGGAAATAAACAATAACTGCCCAAACTAAGTTTAAAAACAAAAAGAACAAACAGGAATAAATTCCCTTGTTAAACATCTCTGCATCCAGGGGACCTCGCCAAACCAAAAAAAGTGAATCTTTTGCAAATGGCAACTCGGCCATATCCCATATGGGTTCCTTTAGAACAACTCCTCCTGAAAACAATCCGGAAAGGTTACACTGAATATCTTCTTTCGAATAACAAATAGCATATAAGGGTGGTTTGATTTCTTTACCAGAAATAGATCGAATTCGTTTGTAATGGAATCGAATGACCGGCCCATAAACTGCACCTCCCGATCTTCGCCGAACAAGTAACGGGGAACGAAACTCGCCCTTTTCTACATCATCCAAATAAAAATCGCGAAGGAACAAATACCGATAATTAAGATATTGGGACACCTCTTCTGGAAGAACTTCCATTTTTGAAGTGATACCAAAGTGATAACCAATAGAGTCCCCTAAAAATAACACTGAATTTCCTCCTGCAAGTAAGGATAAAAAAACTGCTAATAGGATTTTGAATCCTGTTCTTTTAGTAAGAAGAATTCCTAAAAACAGAACTGGCAAAAATAAAATAAGGATGGCCCAAACAGAAACAGAAAGTGGAAAAAATGCCCCAAAGGGAAGTAAAAATATACCAAACCCACAAATAAAAGAAAGGCCTGTCCAGAAGACAAAAAAGGAAGAAGTTGGTTCTTCACTTGGATCCGGTTTTTTTCTGTTTTGATTTTCAACAAACCCAACAAACATCCATTACTCCTTAACCTCAAATGAACTCCGAATGGTTTGCCAATAAAGGTTGGCCGTCTCTTTTTCTCTTTTAGGATAAGACAAAGAAAGAAAATAACCACGAGGTGCATTATAAAGATAATACTCTTTCATTTCCATTGCAACAGAATTACCAATTTCATCTACCTCCGTCCATTCGCTCAAATACTCGGATTGGAATTCAGTTCTTTTAAATCCCAACCTTCTCATGAGACCGGGGGTAAGCGAACGCATTGAATCCCAAAAACGAAAATAATTTTTTGTATCGCGAAGAGGTTTCGTTTTATCAAAGCTAGACCCAATAGACAAAATGATTTTTGGAAGATTTTTCTTTTTTTTTCCAGATGTCTGTAACTTTAATGCTTCCTCCCATTCTGTTTGGCCAACAGGCAAATAATTCCCTAAAAATTGTACAAAACGTACGATTCGATATATAGAATCTTTATTTTCGCCATAAACCCCAAGTCGATTTCCAAATAATCCTTCATACCGAAGTTTTGCAGGGAACCTAATTCTGTAACGGAAAGATTCCGACTCCAAAACAAGAGTATCTACCTTCTCGGAACTTGTCACATAACACCCATACGGTTCGCTCACCAAATCCAATGGGATGGTTTGGTCAGACCATTCACTAGTTGCACGGTTTGTAATTTCGTTTGATTTTGTTAACCAAGTGGGAAAAAAACCAGGTTCCTTTTCTAGTTTTAAGCGATAACAAAGATGAATGCCTTTTCCGAGAAATACAGCTTCCTTTTCTTTTCGAACTTCATACAGTGCCTCGAGTTCCTTAGCTGCAATATCCGCTTCATCCACTACTGGAAATTCTTTTCGGTATTCATCATCAATGAGAAAACGGATACGTCCCGATGGTGAAACTAAATAGTTTCTTCCATGTATGTCCTTTTTTTTCAACGTTGATTGTTTGTTTTTGAACTCAGAAAGGAATCGGTGAAAACTTCGACTCTCCTCTTCTTCTGCATCGGGAATCCAAGGTCTTTGTAATAAAGGATCTACGATGATGTTAGAGTTTGGTTGTGCATTTAAAGGGAAAAGTGAGAACCAAATTAGAATCAATAGGGTTCCTACTGTTCTCTTTAGAATTTGAAAATGAAGAGAGTTTTTCTCCCCAAACATACGTTATGCCTGGAATTTAGATTGGATAAAATTTAGTGCCATAGTAAAGATTTTTGAAAAATCTCTCTTATGGTTTTCATCATTCACTCGAGAAAGTATTCCTTTTAAAATTGTTTGTACCTGAGTATAATTTGGTACTTCAAAAAAAGCTTTTTGGATATGAGGCCAAGCCATTTTCACCATTTGCATAAACTCAGGACTTCCCTTTTTAAACTCTTGGATCATACGATCTAACGTAAGTTTAACGATTTGAAAGTTTTTGATTTTTTTAACAATACCACTTAAAACTTCGCGACTCAAATCCGATTTTGAACTCATCATTTGAAAGACAGCATTCCAATCGACTGGCTCATTTTTTTGTTCTTTCAAAACTTGCGTGCGAAGGGAAACCACAGCCTTTTCAAATTCAGAAAGACCACGTAACCAGTTCTGATATCCAACCTGATCTGACTTGGTTTGAAAACCAGTGATGGTTTGGATCATATCCATAAATTCTTTTAAATTAAAACTCTCCAACCTGACAAGATTGGGATCGAGGGGCGTTTCTGGTTCCTCTTCTTCAAAATCAACATCGATGTCCTGTGAAAAATCATCGGCGTCATCTGTTTGTGAGTGAGAAGAGTTGGTTGCCCCTGAAGAATCAGAATCATCAAATTCTAAATCTTCAATTTCATATTCTTCTTCTTGTGTAGCATTAGATTGATTCTTTGAAGATGGTTCTGGAAGAGGATTGTCTTTGGGATCTGGCCCAATTTTTACATCTAAAAGTTCACCGGTGAGGTTTTCCCCAAATGTTTCCACAATTTCCAAAAGAATGGATTTGTCTCTTTCGGGGATAAGAGACTGCTTTTTGACTACTGGAGTAGGAGGTGCATTGGCTACAGCTAGAGCATCTGTTAAAGATACCGGTTCTTTTTCTGACTCAGCACTAGATGGAATCGAAAGAGCTGCTTTGGCAGACTCAGCCATTAAACCTCTCGGCTCTATAATTTCACCAGTAAGAGGATTTTCTAAAACAGTCAAAATCCCTTTTTGTACAAAAACAAAATCCTTCGGATGGGTGACTTGAAGCCGTTCGACGATTTCTTCCGCTGCTGAAGAAAAACTAGGAACAGGAGCATTATTGATTTTTTCCAACTCCTGCGCTTTTAGTTTTTCTTGTACCTTATTCAGAACTTCGATAAAATTAGAATTTAAATAGGTAGAAACTTCATTCTGCGGAACACCTAACATAGTAGCAAATTGAGGTAAGTGTTCAAAAAACTGGTCAGTTTTTTTAATGTTCCCTGTCATGTAGGATTTAATTTGTTTTGCGACCTCTTCTACTTTGGCCGGATCCATTTTACGGGCTTTGAGGAGTTTTTTAAAAATATCGATATGTGCGTGGAAATAGGACAGAAATTCCCCATAAGCGGTGAATTCATACTCCCCGTGCGCTTTTTTTTCTAAAACCTTTTTAGAACCGTCTGACATAATAGGATCACATCCAATGCATAGGAAAAGTCACAAGGGTCAAGATTTTTACGAACCGATTGACGAAATGCAGGGAGAACGGAGTTTAGGAATATGAATCGTTTGTTAGTTTTGGTTGTTTTGTGTTTTGTCATGATCTTCTCTACATCTTGCCAAAAGAGAGAAGACAAAACCCTGGAAAGAAACCTATTTACTTTCCTCATTAGTTGTACGGGAGGGAGTTTAGAAGCCTGTAACGCAGATTGTGCCGCAAAATACCCAGACATCACTGGGGTGAATTACACTTCTGCTTCCGCTTGTTTCAGTGCTTGCTCCACAAACTGCAATCTCTCCACTACCTTACTTTTACTTACGAATAAGTAATCAGTTCGTTCTAAAAATTAAGTTCCATACACAAGGAAACTGGCAGCCACAATGCCTGCCGTTTCCGTCCGGAGAACTCCGCCAGGCAAAGTCAGCCGAGGGATTTGGTTTGTTTCCATCCAATTTTCTTCGTCAACATGAAATCCACCTTCAGGACCTACCACGGGAATTTTTCCCATGAGTTGATTCACAGTAAATACTACAGACTGGTGAGGATGAAAAACCACCAAACTTTCTTTATGTGATTCCATCCAATCCATAGCCGGTTCAATCGAAAGTGATAGTAACTCCGATTGTTTGGACTGAGCCGCCGCTTCTTTTACAATCTTTTCTGCTCTCTCCAAATTAAACTCTTTTCGGATAGAATGGCGAAATACGAGAAATACCACCGAGTCCAGGCCAATCTCTGTCACCTTTTGCAAAAAGAAATCAAACCGGTTTCCTTTGGGTAAAGCAATGGCAATCGATTTGTGTTTTATTTTTTTCGGGATTTGGGTTTCTTTTAAAAATTTTAATTCTTTGGAATGCGGAGAGTATTGGTAATCGTAAAGACCACCAAATCCATCACGGATTTGGATGATGGTGTCTTCCTTATTAAGTCTCAATGCTCGAAGGTGCGCCAATTCTTCAGGAAATAGCGAGATCGTAGGTTTCTTTAAAAAACCAGTGCGAAAAAGTATAAGTCCAGGTTCTAACAAGTGTTTAGCGGCTTAGGTTATCGACGGCAAACAAAGAAGGATCTGGGTTTACCGATTTGTCAACTTCTTGAATTTCCCAAACAGTGATACTACCTGTGTTCAAATCTAACATTTCGAGCCTAGAGGCTTTTTGAATCTCTTCTACTTTTCCGGAAACTTCTTTCACTTTCACGGGGCCATATTTTAAGTTCAAAGTTTTGAATAAAATTCCGTCTCTATCGTGAAAGTCGACACGGTATGGTTTTAAATCTTTTTTACCGACCAGTAATACTAATTTTTTATAAAAATAAGGAAGGATTGGTTTTAAAGAAACTCGGTAATACACTTCACCTCCTATTTCCAAATCCGCATTTACAAGTGGGTTGTAATTGGCCTGATAAGAATAACCAGAAAGGTCTACATAAAAAAATCCAGTCCCCATCAAGGACTCGTATTTCTCATCATCTGTTTTTCGAAAAAGTTTCGCACTTAGGACATTGAAGAAAAATACATTTTCACCTTCGTCCTTAGTCAAAAGTTTGGACTCGAGTCCACGCCCCTTCCTGTCAAAAAGAAGAAGCGCATCTTCTCCATTAAAAAATCGATTGATTTTCCATGTCTCCGAAGTTCCGTTCCTACGAATGAGAACGTAAGTCCCTTTGACAAGGCCTTTTCCAAAATCCATCTCTCGGTCAAGCCTTGCCAAAAGTTCCTGAGCTGACAAACTGGTATCAGCTGCCCCTTGCGCCTCTAAAGAAACAAAACTCACGAAAAAGAAGAAGAAGAGAATTCTTAGCATGTATGATTTTATTCCGCACGCATAGATGGTTTGGTATAAGAATACAGCCCATGAACACTGCCTTGTGCCTGTGCCGATTCCGTTCTACGTTCAAAACGAAGTTTCCCTTCCCTTAATGCCTTATGAAGATCTGGAATATTGCGAAATCCCATATCTTGGAAACTTTGTCTGAGACCTTGGACGAGATAAGGAATGAGATTGAGGACAGATCCTTTATCTACAACGTATCCAGAAACACCCTGTGCTACTTTGATTTTTTGGGATTCCGAGAAATAACGTTTATCTCCACCTTTACTCATCGCTTCTAAACTTGCCATTCCTCTATATTTCTTTAGACGAATTCCGTTTTCATAAAAATACTCACCGGGAGCTTCTTTTGTTCCGGCAAACATAGAACCCATCATACACATGGAAGCACCAATCGCAAGAGCATTGGCAATGTCTCCGATATTAGAAATTCCTCCATCGGCAATCACTGGAACTCCATGTGCCTGAGCATACTCTGCAGTTTTAAACACTGCCGTAGCTTGCGCTCTTCCCACTGCCATAGTATCTTGTGTGATACAAATAGAACCAGGTCCCATTCCTATCCGAAGTCCATCGGCACCTGCGGCAATGAGATTTGCTGCTTGGGCTTTTGTGACTACGTTTCCACCGATGACATCAATGTTTGGAAAATTTGATTTAATCCATTGGATCATTTCCATTTGGTAACTAGAGTTTCCTTGAGCGGAATCAATAATGATAGCATCCACTCCGACTCCCGCAAGGGCAGCCATACGGTCACGTGACTCTGGTAAGGTGGAGAGTGCGGCTCCTACTCGTAATCTTTTTTGATCATCTTTTGAAGATTGAGGGAATTCTTTATTTTTTTTCAAGTCGCTACGACAAATGAGGGCAACTAACTTTCCTTGTTTATCAACAATCGGAAGTTTCCCTTTTTTACTGGTGCGAAGGATGTTGTTCGCTTCTTGCAAACTAATACCAACATTGGCAGTAATGAGTTCCGTTGTCATAACCTTTCCTAGTTTGATACCACGGTCTCTTTCAAAATCGACATCCCTATTCGTAACAATACCAACTAACTTTGTACGGGCAGTCCCATCTTCCGTAATGGGAATCCCACTAAAACCATACTTTTCCTTAACCGCATCTAAATCTGCTAATGTATGTTCAGGGGAAAGTAAAATAGGATCTTTGATAAATCCATTCTCATAGCGTTTTACTTTGCGAACAAGTTCTACCTGTTCATCGATACTGTTGTTATAATGTATAATTCCGATTCCACCCATCAGTGCTTGTGCGATGGCCATTTCTGACTCTGTAACCGTGTCCATAGGAGAGCTCATCAGAGGTCTTTTGAGTGAAATATTTTTGGAAAGTTTGGTTTCGAGTTCAACATCGCTTGGGTTAAAGTCGATGTATCCGGGCAGAACTAAAAAGTCCCGATAAGTGAGTCCCATGTTGACCGAGAAGAGCTCTTGTCCACTGACTCCATCGAAAAGCTCAGATCCTGGTAGGGGTTGATTTGACATAATTATCCTTCCTTTTTCTACTTTAAGCAAGAAAACTCTCCGTGCAAGAGAATTTCAGGAGAAATTCGTCCGATAATAGTAAGTAACACGACCTTTTATGGAAACACTAGAAAGAAGTAAGCGATCTTTGGATGTTTTTTCTGACAAAGAAAAAAAACTCCACGTTTTGACGAAATTTTTATTAAACCAGGAATTGAGTCTAAAGGACAATATCCATTCAGGGGAGAGTTGTTTTTTAAAAAAAGTATCTGCAGATGGAAACAAGGTTCTAGTAAGCGTACGCCCTACGATGACCCTGTCCGTAGGCCAAAAAGTAACCCTCTATAAAATTCTAGGCAGATACCTCCACCTGGAATGTACAGTCGAACAGGAAAAAGGGGAATCCCAATACGTTCTCCACTTAGATAAAATTGCCATTGCCAAAAAAGATAGGGAAAGTTCACGAATTCCTGTCCCTCCCGGTTCCGCATGGATCACTAACGTGGTTTCTAGTAAGGCCAAAATCGAAACCGATATGTTTCATGTTCCCACTGCTGTAAAAGTAAACTTTCAGGACTATGAAACTAAACTGAAGAATACTGTTGATTTTATCAAAATATCTACTTTTAACTCGAGCGAAGACTCAGAAGTCATCCGCCAAATCAAAAAAACAAAAAAAGGCCTATTGTTAGAGGATGCTACAGACCGGAAATGTTATGAGTCATCACCAAACGAAGACTTTTTAGTTTTTTCTGAAGAAGTGGAAGATGATGTAGATAAAGAAATTAATAACAAACGAAACCAAAAAATTAAATCGGAACTAATCCTACCCATTCTTTACCTAAACGATGAAGAAGAGTCCATTCCGATTGGTTATATCCAAATGCAAAGTAAAACAGAAACCTTTGATTTATTAAAAGCAATGGAAATGAAAACTGTTTGTTTTGAAATGGTAGACCGTATTCGTCATTCTAATATGATTAAATCCGACGGAAAATTTCCGGTGATTGATATTTCTGAAGGAGGATTGAAGGTAATCGTCGACCATCCAGATTTAATCAAAAGTCTTCCCAAACTTTCTGGATTTCAATTTGATCTTTTTTTCAAAATGCAATCCCCTCTTACGGCTTTTGGAACTATCAAAACCATTTCCAAAAACGAAGAAGGTCACCTAACAGTAGGACTAGCGATTGCAGGTCACTCCTCTCGTTCAGGTGAAAAAAAGAGATTTTTGGAGAATGTGGAATTCTTTCGCAAACAAAATCACAAACCTTAAAATCTAAAGTTCTCCGTATCCCAAAACATCCATAGACCATCTCTCTTCGAGTTTCCTTGATAAAAAGGTTATGGTTTCTGGATCCATATTTTGTTTTAAAAATTCAAAGTCATTGGGATCTATTTCCTCTCCCTCTAACAAATAAAATACTTCTTCCGAAGGATCCAAACTCTGTATTTTACTAGTAGATACTCTTTCAAAAACTAAAAATGTTGTGGAGTCCAATTCTTCGTTCCGCCAATTCCTTAGTTCCAAATGATTCCCATCAAATACAAAAACCAATCGATGCTGTAGGTTCTCACCCCTATGAGCTAAAGTGCGGGAAAGATAGGATTCTCTTTTGGATTCCAAAAGAGTCACCAATTTCTGAATCTCTTTGGATTTCGGAACAGATACCAAGGGAATCACAAAATCAATCGTACAAAAAGGTTCCGCAGCGATTCGCTCCTCTATAAAACCAATGATACGAGAAAGATCCTTGGATAAATCTTTTGTGTGAAACCAAACACTGTGATGACGGCTCCCGGACCACTCAGACAAATTAGATTTCCAAGGGTTAGATCCCAACATAACGGATGAATTTTCTATATCACCTAACATCAAATCAATACGGTCATTTTTGTCTGGCGCGGCACTACATAAAAAAGGTCTCGGAAATTCGTCCAAACGACGTTCCAATAGATCCTCTGCAAAATACAATGACTCTGTTAAATCGCGGGAACTAAAGGTAGGAGTCTGAATGATCCTGTAGGGAGGTGTTGGCATAAAAGAAAGACCTTCTTTTTCGGCATCCCTACGCATTGCAGTTCCCGGCAATACAGACAATGGGAAAGCTTGTACCCATTCCCCAAGTCCATGTTCTAAGAAAAAATGTATCCCTCTTTCCACATCCTCTGGTTTGTCACCGGGAAGACCAATGATGAGATCAAGGAGGAGTTCCATCCCTTCACCAGCTAACATCTTCGCCACTTCCGCTACTTTGTGTGGGCTACCATATCTTTTGACTCGTTTTAAAGTTTCCTCATTAACCGATTGGAGTCCCAGTTCCACACGAGTAAATCCCGCCTTACGAAGTTTAGTTGCAAGTTTCGGAGTCACACCTTCCGATCGAAGTTCTGCAAACATAGACATCTGACCGTCTGCATTGATTTCGGCAATGGCGTCTAAAAAATTTTCAAACCCCGGTCTATGGTTAAATGTAGGATCTAAAAAAACTAATTCCCGAGCCCCTTTTTCTTTTAAGTGGGAGATCAATCGAATGGTTTCTGGAATGTCAAGTGTCCGAAGGTTCTGAGAAGATTTAGGATAAAAACAATAAGTACATTGCGATTTACAACCTCTTACCGTTTCCAAATAAGTGGAACGTTTGGGATCTACTTTTAAATGTCCAGTAGTATAAGGAGACGGAAAATCAGTGAGTGGGAAATCTGCTGGCACCGGTTTTCCAAAGGAAGTGAGATTTCCATTTTCTTTTCGGTATGCCACATTTTCCAATCCCTCTAATGAGGAACGAGAAAGTAATGTCCGCATTAAATTTCGAAAACTATGTTCTGCTTCACCAGATACAGCGATATCATAACCTTCTTCTCCGAGGACATAGGGATTGTCTTCGTTTACTTCCGGTCCACCGATGAGGATCGTGGTTTCGGGACTACGTTTTTTAACTTCCTTAGCGATATAAAGACTTCGTTCGGTGTTCCATAAATAGAGAGAGAGTCCCAAAAAATCAGGTCCTTCTTTGACAATTCGATCGATGAGGGCTTTGTCCCCTAAGGAATCTGTATCTTCTGGAGAAACAACTTGGGGACTGATTCCTTTAACAGGATCGTCTTTGGATGCAAGACAACTTGCTAAACTAGCAGCCGCTAAAGGAACATTTCCTGTGGCTGCGTAGTAAGACGGTGGTGGTACAGGTAATTGCAAAAATTGTATTTTTGCCATAGGTATTGTCACTATCCTCGAAGAGAGGGTTTTTCGCAAAACCTTTCAAGAACGAGAGGCTACTACATCGATAAATAAAATCAGATTTTCGGAAAGGTTCCTGGCAAATGTCCGTAACATCATTCGTTCCGAAATATCATGATACATTTGGGAAAGGGTCCAAGCATCCCGACTGGTTTTGGATTTATGTAAATGTTCAAAAAAATAAGGCCGAAACGACCAGTTTTTTCCGAGAAACGAATAATCTGGTTCCATTTGTCCCGACTGGACTCTTGCATAGTTGGGAGAAACCTGAAAACCCAGTGGATTTGTGATGTACATTCGAAAGAAATTCCCATCCCCAAAAACGCTCGTTTCAAAACCACCCTTCCATTCCCAAATACCATTTTCTTCGGTAAACCCCATCATGATTTCCGAAAGTTTATCCTTCCAAAGATTTTCCCATTCGATCTGGCGGTTCATCTCTGCTTGTTTGCGAGCATGAAAATACTCTAAGGAAGACTGCATCTCCATCCGGTATTCAAATCGTTTTGCAAAAAAAGTTTCTGGTTTGGCAAAATAAAATCCCTGGATGTACCTTGCTCCATAATTCAAGGCATTATAAAGTTCATCCTCTGATTCGATTCCCTCAAAAAGCAAACTACTTCCAAGAGATTCACCTAACTTAGATAAGTTGAGCAAAATTTCCTTAAAATTCCGAGAGAAAGTAGACCTACGCAACATTTGTAAATCCACTTTGATGATTTCTGGATGGAAAAGTCCAATTCGATCCAGATTACTGGCTTCAGACCCCGCATCATCCACTGCGATGGAAAACCCTTCTTGCCTATATAAGTTGAGTACGGGTCGCAATAGTTCTAAGTTATGCGGAAACCTTTCTTCGGTAATTTCAATCACGATCCGTTCTGGATCCACACCCACTTGCCTGACCATTTGGATGGTTTTTGGCAATGTAGTTTCCAACTGTAAAAGAGTATGGTACATTACATTGGGCGAAATGTTTAAAAATAACTTAGTTTCTGGTGGCGCTTCCTCTTTGAATTTTTCTAAAGCGAGAAGCCGAATCTCTTCATCGACTTGTTTTTTCAGATAAAAGATCTCATCATAACCAAAGGTTTGGGACAAAAAGAATTCCCCAAGACTCACAAGCCCCTCTGGTGTGGAAAGACGCCCTAATAGTTCATAACCGTAAATGCCTGTCGATTCCGAGGAGAGGATGGGTTGGAAAACGGGAACAAGAGTCCCTCCGGACAACCACTCTTTCCATTCCCTTAGGAATTTATGACTTTCTCTTTCTGTAATCATAGATGGATACTACCATCTTAATGCAAGATCGGTACCAGTAAGCACTGTAGGGATTTTTACTGCATTCTGCTTAAAAAAAAGACACAAGGGGTAAAGGAGTAATAAAAAGCTGGAGATTTGCTGAATTTTAAGGCAAGGTGATAAAAAAAACCACCCAAGTTTCCTCAGGTGGTTTCTGAATTGAGTAGAAATTATTTAATGTCTCTAGCTCTTGGTTTGAATGCTTCATTCAATTTTGGCTTTTTAGAAGGTTTTGGTTCTTCCACAACTGGCGTTTGTTTAACTTCTTCGGATGCACAGTTAATCATAAATACGGCCAAAAAAGCAATGATCAGCATAGACGAAATTTTTTTCATGTTTTTGCTCCTTAGACTAAATTGCCGAGTTTAGTAAATAAGTCGAGGAAAAAACGACCATTCTTAAAATGGAGGGGATATGCCTCAAAATAGTCAGTTCTTTGTATTCGAAGGGATCGATGGATCCGGGAAAACCACCGTCTCTCGTTTGGTATCAGAAGCACTCCTAACAAAATCCATCCCAAACTTATGGCATAGAGAACCAACGGACAGTGTGTACGGAAAAAAAATAAGAGAATTCCTACTAGGAAAACTAAAACTCTCAAAAGAAGAACAAATTGAAACATTCATTGCTGATAGGGAGTGTTCTGTAAACGAGGTCATCTTACCGACGTTAAAGGATGGAAAATCGATCATCCAAGATCGTTATTACTTTTCCACGGCCGCCTACCAAGGCCGCGATGAAGAACATGCTGCTGAAATCTTATACAAAAATGAAGACAAAGGATTTCCAGAACCAAATCGAGTTTATTTTTTAGATCTTTCCCCTGAAGAATCTGCAGACCGTAGAAAAAGTCGCGGAGGAAAGGAAGAAGTTTTTGATGAAGATTCAGAACAAGAACGAATTTATCAAAACTATCTAGCGATCCTACCGGAATCGACCATCTTTGTGGATGCCACCGCGGAACTGGAAGAAGTTGTAAACTTTTGTGTGGAAGACATACTAAAGTCTCTTGAAACCTAAGTTATTTCTTTACCATATAGACCATCATATCGCCTAACTGAAACCATTTCACCAAACGATCCATAATCCACTTCCGGAGTTTGAAAAAAAAGTGAGCTCCGGGACGAGAGGTCATTCCACTTCCATAAGTAAAAGATACGGGCTTGTGAAAACCCAAGTCCAAAAGTAGTTTTTTTAAACCTTGGTAGGAATAGTAATAAAGATGTTCTGGAACATTCAAATACCGCCACTTAAGTCCCGCCAATTTGGCAAGAAATCCGTAACGACAAGTTGATAAAATAAGAACTCCTCCTGGTTTTAAATGGGATTTGATTTTTTCCAGGGTTTCTTTTGGTTTATGAAGGTGTTCAATGGTGGCCCAAAGAGTGATGACATCAAATTGTTTTTGAAACTTAGTATCCCAATCGAGAAAGTTCTCTTGGAAAATATTGAGATTTAATGTTTCGCGCGCAAAACGGACAGGACCATCCGCGATTTCTATTCCATACGCATCATAACCACGGGCCTTTAGGTAAGAAACAAAATAACCAGCCGCACACCCTATGTCCAAAGAAGAAAGTTTTTCCCCTGGAAGTTTTTCTTTGAGCCGATCCATTTCCCAAGAGAAAAAATCCAAATCATTCAAATTGAGTTGGAAAACCCTTGCGATTTCTTTTCTCAACTTTTCCGAATAATAATTATCATAGCCCCTTTCTGTCCTTTGGGTAAAATAGGTATCATCATAATACTTTTTTACCTCTAAAAATCCTGGTTGCGGATTGACTTGGACAAGACCACAAAACTCACAAGAAACTATGGAAAAAGACTCACCTAGGGGACTTTCTTTCGTAAAAATAGGACGGAAGCGGTTTTGCCCGCAGGTATTACAAGGGATAAGTTCCACAGAATATCTATCGGACAGATTTCGAAAAAACGGAAGTAGTAAGAAAACGAATCAGATGCAGAAAAAATGCAAAAAAACAAAGAACTAAAATAATACTCGAAGATGTAGGAAAATAAATCAATTCTCCATTTTTTTCAAAACCGATAAGGGAAATTAAAAAGCCGGAAAGAGTCGCAAATACGGAAAACAAAACACAAACAATGGTTAATAGTCTTAAAGAACGGATGAAAGGCAAAAGTGCAAACACTGGCAAAATCAAATGTGCAATGCTATAGAAAGTTCCGAGTAAGTTTACCGCAACAGTAAGTGATGCAGCAAGGATGATATAAAATAAAAGATCAAAAGGAAGAGGATTTCCGACTTGGATTTTGTATTCGTCTCGATCAAAACTGATAAAAAGAAACCTTCTAAAAAAACTGAGATAGAGGATAAAAAAGAAAACAGCGATATAAATGCC
Organism: Leptospira soteropolitanensis; assembly: GCF_026151655.1. Classification (GTDB taxonomy): domain Bacteria; phylum Spirochaetota; class Leptospiria; order Leptospirales; family Leptospiraceae; genus Leptospira_A; species Leptospira_A soteropolitanensis. Next base: position 762,488 of record NZ_JAMQPN010000002.1, read on the forward strand.
AAAGGAATCGGCTCTCACTTGCGAAGTGAGAATATCACCAAAAAAAGCAGCCATCAAATGATTTTGTACGTTACCACCGAGAGCCAACATAAACTGTGAGGCGGCAGAAAAAAATACAAATAGAATCCCAAGGATGACCTCTTCTTTCATTCCGCGTAATTTTCTTACATACAAAAGAGGAAATACTAAAACACAAGAGAATAGAATGGGGAAAATTTCTCCAGGCCATTCCATAAACAATGATAAGGCGACAGAAAAGGTAACTGCTTGCGAAAGTGTTACCCCAAAGAAAGTCATACCCCGAAGAACTATTAAAATTCCAAGAACAGATAATAAGGCACCAACAAGACTGCCCACTATCATTTGCGGTAAAAATAAATTCCAACTAGAAAGGATATTAGTCATGGTGGTGGCAGTTAGGTGGCCTTTCTCCACTAGTGATATTATAGAGTTTTCCTTCGTCTATTTCGAAAATTTCATCAAAACCAAATCCCCAATCATGTTCTAAACTGTGAGTGATAAAAAATAGGGAGCGATTTCCTTCCTTTAAGTATTCTGATAAAACAGTTTGAAAAAGTTCCCTCGCGTTATGGTCTAAGGAATCCATCGGTTCATCTAAAAAAATCAGATTGGCTTTAGTGAGAAGAGATCGGAGAATCAAAACTTTTTGTAATTGTCCCCCACTACAAAGTGAAATTTGTTTTTTTAAGTAAGAACTAACACCTGTTCTTTCTATGAGATTCAAATCTTCATTCGAAAATTTCTTTTTGGGAAGAAAACTAAGTCCAATATTTTTTGGCATCAAAAGAACATCTTCCACTCGAAGAGGGAATTCTAAGGACATCCGTTTGGCTTGGGGGACGTAAGAAGTTTTAATTTCTTTCGAAAAGGAAATGGAACCAGAAAGAGGAGGTAAAAGATCCGTTAAGGTGCGAAAGAGTGTCGTTTTACCTGCGCCATTTCCTCCAACCAAGGCATAGGTTTTACCGGAGAGGATATGCAAATGGATGTCGGACACTACAGGAAATTCCTTCCTGTATCCCACACTCAAATTTTCAGTATGGATAAATGTAGAAGGAATTTCGATATTATTTGGTTTTGTCGCTTGCATCACGTATTTTTTGTAACATCAGCCGTAAAGTGTCTTCGTATGTGGATGCCTCGGAAGAACCACCTACAGATACAGGTAAAGTCACAACGACAGAACCTGGCACCTTAGAAGACACATACTCTGCATACTTTGGATTGTGATAGGGACCAATCAAGATAATTTTTATCTTTTCTGCGATCATATAACTGATGACCTGATCCATATAACGAACAGAAGGTGGAACTCCAGGCCGTTCTTCAATGGTTAAATTGGCGTTAAATTTAAAACGAGAAGCTAAATAAACAAATTGGTCATGGAAAACAGCAACTTTTAATCCAAAGTATGGTTCCATCTTTTTCATTTCTTCTTTTGTCAATTGGATGAGTCGTTTCTTAAAAGAACTAAAATTACCTTCATAATAATCCCCATTGAGTGGATCCACACGAGTGAGAGCATTTTTAATATTCTGTGCCATTTGGATGGCATTGATGGGGTCATTCCAATAATGGGGATTCCCATAGATATGCATGTCTCCCATAGAACGGTCCATCATCACGGTGGGTTCCCCAAGAATTTTTACTCCAAAAGATGTATCACAATAACCAGGTTGCCCCTTTTGGATTTTCATATTTCGGGATTGTTGTTGGAGATACGGGATCCAACCAATTTCTAAATCAAGTCCAATCACACAAAGAACATCTGCTTCACTAAGTTTGACAAGAAAATCTGGTCTTGTCATCACAAAATGAGGATCGTCTGTCCCCCGGATCATTCCATAAACATCAGCTCTATCACCTGCGACTTGTTCGGCGATGTATTTTATATCGGGAAGACTACTGACAAGAGAAACCTTAGCTGACAAGGGTGAAAATACGAATAAGAAAGACAATACAATCCACTGGAAATGTTTATGAATCTTAATAGAACTCATTGGACTAAAACCCCTCTAACTTTTTAATAACTATGTGCTGGATGAGACCCAAGAACGGCAACGGTTTGGATATAGAATCGATATTCTCTTACTTCTTCCTGAGAAGTGCGTGAATAGTCCTGGATAAATCTTCTTTCCACCGATCCCCTTACCTTTCCAAATTCGGAACTATGGAATGTCATTTGTAAAGATTGCGCCTCAATGGCATTTTTTGCAGGATCCCCATTTTGATCAACAAGGGACTTATCGGTAAAATAGTCATATCGAACACCAACAGACCATAACTGATGGAATTTAAAATCTAAAAATGCATAGGCCCCCCATTGGTCTTTGGTGGGAGATTTTGTTTTTTGAAAAGTAATAGGATCTAAATTGGAAGGGAACACTTCTTGTTGGTACCATCCTTCTCCCATTAACATAATTTCACTTAAATTGGAACGGTTCCAACGAAGTACCGCATCCATTCCATACAACAACCTTTGATTTTTTCTTTCCGAAGTCGGCTCAAAACGAATTCCAGAAAATCCAAACTGTGTTCCCCAATTATTTCCCAAATAATAAAAATGTTTTAGGTGAGCATAAAGTAGAGGATTGTTCTTTTGCACTCCACCATCATGGGAATGTCCCCATTTTCTACCGTTCGTGGCACCGAGCACAAGTTCCTGAGTAATCCATTTCCAAGGAAAAAGAAAACTTAACTCTGCTCCGGTATCAATGGCAGACTCCCATCCGATAAATTTTTCATGTACGATGGGTGTCATTGTGAAAGCACGTTCATGAGCATGAATTTTGTTCAATCGACCGACATCGATAAACATCTGTCCCGCTTTAAGTGAAGCGTTAAAGGGTAAAAAAGGAAACTGAACCCATGCTTCATGAACTTCGAAAAAATATTTACCATTTTCTCCGTGCGCTGCCCCGATAAAATTAGCTCGCATCCATTGGTCGACGGCCCCGTTGAACCCAAATTCGGCGGTGCGGATATCTAGTTGGTTATCGATTCTTTCTCCGGTTCCGCGAGGTTTGTTTCTGTCCCAGGCTCCAACGATATCAATGGCAGCGTAGGCATCCATCATGAGATTTTGTGCGGAACGATTGATCTGTTGGTTGGATTGGACAGGGGATGTGATTCCTCGACTTCCTTCCGTTCCTTTTTCCCGTTTTTCTTGGTCTTTGAGATCCTTTTCTAAGTCGGCTTCCCAATCTACAGTGGATGAATTTGCGTCAGTAGGAAGACTCACATTTTTCTTGCCAGACCTTGATTGATCTTCCAGTTCTTTTTCCCATTCCGAAGTTTGGGCAAAAAGGAAAACGGAAAATAAAAGGGAGAATAAAACTCCTCCCATCTTCATTTTAGAAAAACGATAGTTTGATTTCACGTTCTTTTATCTTTTATTACTGAATCGATTTATTTAAGCCAAGTTTTGTTGTATAAATGGTGATTGATTGGATCACTGCTTTATTGATTTTTAAACCGATACGTCCATCGGTGATGCCACCTTTAATCGTTGCATCTTCCTCTTCAAATTCATAAGTAGAACGGTTTGCTAAATTACATGGAATCGACCATCCAAAAATATGTCCTTTCGAATTTTCCTTATGCACTTCTAAACAAACAGTTTTCGGAACTCCCACAGAAGAAGTCCAAGGTTTACTAGCAGTGGTAACAAAATCTGCCGCAGTCGCACTATCCAACCATTTAGCAACAGTCGGCGAAAGCTGAACCCCCGGACCTATAAAACTTGGAGTGGATTGAATCAAGGCATCTACAGTGGAATCGGCCTGGTTCATGATATAAGTAATTTCAATTCCCGCTTTGGAATCATTTCCTGTTTCGGAAAGACTAGAAGCATTGGTGAGGATGGTCGAAGAATTACTTGTACCTTGTAATCCACCGCCAAAAGAAACTCCATTTGCTGTAAATCCAAAGGCTCTTAAGGTTGCGGTAACATCTCCAGAACACCCAGAAAATTGGTAACGAGTGCCTTTTCCCGCAGCATCCGAAACAGAACCAGAACCACAGTTAGGTGCTACAAAAAGAGCAGCGAGCAATGCGTCCGTGTTGTCCTTTTTCTTTTTGGATTGGAAGAGCTCAACGCAGTTCACAAAAGAAAATGCAATCAGAGAAAACAGTAGAATTTTAGCAAATTTCATAAATACCTCTGTTGGCCCATCATTTGCAACACTGTTGCAAATGCAACCACGTTTCATTTAAAAAATAAGTTTTCTGCGTTTTGAAAGAGGATTTTTTGTTTGGCCCTGTCGCTGATGGGTAAATCCAAAAGACGGCCGATTGGGTGATTTAGGTTGTACGGGATGTTCGGAAAGTCAGACCCAAAATAAATTTGGTTTTGATAGGTTTCTAAATAGGAAATTGCCATGTCCATTTCTTCTACCTTCCCGGTCGCAAGAAAATCGACAAAGACCATCGTAGTATCAAGGCCAAGATTTGGATAACTTTCCAATAACGAAGCATAGGCGGAAATTTCATGAGCACCCATATGTGCCACAATGACTCGTAACTGGGGATAGGATTCAAGAAATGGTTTAAAAAATTGGATTCCGGTAAATTCACCAGGAAGGGGTGCTGTTCCCGTGTGAATGATGATGGGGATTTGTTTTTTTTGCAAATACAAAAAAGTATCAGTGAGTTCAGGGCTGTTTAAGTTAAGTTTGGAGACTTCACAGTGGAGTTTGAATCCACAGAATTCATACTTTTCTACTGCCTCTTTTACATAACTAAGAACACCCTCTTCGGGATAAAAAGTTCCAAAGGGAACAGCTCCTTTCCAATTTTTATAATTAGCATAAGTCCAATCATTTAATGAAGAAGCCATACCTGCTTTATGAGCATAATTTAAAGTAGTAAATCGTTCGATCCCATTATGGTGAAGTCGTTCTACTCTTTCTCTTTCTGGTAACCGGTACCCGATGGCCCAGTTCACATTGTCAAACCAACGCCAAATGAGTTTCATTACCGTTTCTGGAAAAAAATGAGTATGGATATCGAAGATATAAGGAATTCCTAAATCACGAATGCGTGTTTTGTGGTCAGGGTTTTCGGAATCTAAAATGGGAGGAAATAAATCTCCTCTCCAAGAAAATGGAGAAGAGAGACGAATGTCCGGTTTGTTGGAAGACTTCAAACCTTCCCCTTCTTCCATAAAACATGCGTAACAGGGAAGAAGGAAATTTGTATCTACTGGTTTATGCAGTGACTGGTGTTTTTTTCTTTCCACGAATCTTTGTTAGGTTTGCAGCAAGGATTGCCGAACTATCAAGGATATAAGCATCCGTGATCGATTTACGATAGTTTCTTCTTTCTACCTTGGAACGACCAATACTTCTTTCGAGTAACAAACTATTGTGGAAACGCGCTGCCGACTCTACAACTTCAAAAGCCAATTCTTCCCGAAGCGGAGTGGAATCGATTTCAGCATATTCAGTCACAACCGTTTCAAATTGTTTGAATAGATCGTTTAATCCTTGGCTTGAAACAAAAGTTGCCATTTCTGATTTCAAGTATTCACGGTAAATTCCTGTTTCTGTCATCCCAGAAACGATCCCACCAATACAAGCTACCGTTTGTAGTTGTGTCGTTCCTTCATAGATATTAGTGATTCGAACATCACGGTAAAGTCGTGCCACATCATAATCTTCTGTATAACCGGATCCTCCGTGGATCTGCATGGCATCATAAGCCACAAGGTTTGCCATTTCTGTGATGTAGTATTTAGAAAGTGGAGTGAAAAGAGAGGCAAGTTTTTCCCATTTTTTGAATGACTCATCTTTTTTGATGTCTTTCTCAGAAAGACCTTTCATCTTTCCTCGTTCTTCTTTCCAACGATATTGGTCTACGGCAAAACTAGCTTCGTATAAGATACAACGCATGGCAGCCACTTCTCGCTCCATTCGTTCCAACATTTTTTTCACTGCAGTGATGTTGTTAATGGTTTTACCGAACTGCACTCTTTCTTCGGCATATTTTTTCCCTTCGAAGTAAGCTGCAGTAGCAATCCCCATTGCTTGGGCCGCAATATTGAGGCGAGCTTGGTTCATCATAGCCATTGAGTATTTGACAAGGCCTTTTCCTTCTTCCCCAATCAGAATCCCTGGACTGTTTTCAAAAACTACTTCGCAAGTAGGAGAACAATGAAGTCCCATTTTCTTTTCGATGGAAGCTACAAATACATCTTTGGAGTGAACTAAAAAGAAAGAAAGTCCGCGAGCACCACTTGTCGTAGTTCCTGTTCTTGCAAGAGTAAGAATGATGGAAGGAGCGTTACCAAAACCACAAGCATGAGTGATGAAACGTTTGGTTCCTGTGATCTTCCAAGTTCCGTCTTCTCCTTTGACAGCTTTGGTTTGTAAGTTAGGAAGGTCCGATCCGTAGTTTGGTTCAGTCAGAGCCATCGCTCCACAAAGTTCCCCTGCTGCCATTTTCGGAACAAATTCGTGAATCATCTCTTCGGTTCCAAATCGTTCGACAGTTTCTGCAAGGTTCATACAACCAAGTGTGATGGCAAGGGATCCGTCTCCACGAGAAACACATTCAGATAACATCGATTGTACGACAGAAGGTAACCCTAGTCCACCATAATGTCTGTGGATTCCGTAAGGAAGAAGTCCTGCCGATTTAATTTTTTCAACCACATCCAACATAACTTTTGGAAATCCGACTTGCCCGTCTTTGTATTTGAGTCCCTCTTCGTCCATTTGTTTGGCGATTTGGGAAATATTATTACCGGCAATATCCCCACCAGCCTCTAAAGTAGAACGGTAAAATTCAATGGCATCTTCGTAGTTTCCTGGAGCAAAAGCTAGTTCTTCCTTTCCCGATTTTTGGTATTCTGCAAAGTCTTCAAAACCTTGTTCATATTGGTCTACCACCTCATTCCAAGGAGTAAGGGAATCAAAATGATCAATTAGGTCATCGTTATCGTTAAAATAGTTATTGGATATCATACAGTCGGCTCCTTAAGCAGGACTTTCACTCATAAATCAAACTAGCGAGAAGAATTACAAATAGTTTTCCCGTCGGTACGACTGAACGAAATGGGCAGCCGTTAAGTTAATGGTGTTAGACAAGGATCATTTGATACGGTTTGCTAATCCTTGAATGTCTTCAATATGCTCTGCAAGGACTCTAGTGTTTTCTGCGACTACCTGAACATCTCTTTCTATACTTTGAGCCGCTCGCATCACTTCTTTGTTTCCAAGGGCTTGATCTTTGGCAATGGATTCCAACTGGGAGGACAACTCTTTTAATTCCTTCTGTGATTCTAAAACACGAGCATTTAACCTTTGCAAATCGATAAATTTTTCATTAAAACTGATCACCTTACTTTGAATTTTATTCATTTCATTTTTTTGGTTTAAAGCCATTTCGTTTGCTTCTTTTGCCGAAGCATTTCCTTTGAATAAATCCGATTTTGATTTAAGAATCGTTTTGGAAATAACACTTGCGTTTAACGCTGAATTTTCTGCCAGTTTTGCAACTTCTTGGGCGACAACGGCAAAACCTCGGCCATGTTCCCCTGCTCTTGCGGCTTCAATGGAAGCATTGAGAGCCAGAAGATTAGTTTGGTCGGCAATTTCTTTCATGATTTGGTTTACATCTTCCACCTTTTGGAAACTAGAACTTACCTCACTTAAAACAGAATTTAAGTTTTCCATAGAGTTCGTTACTAAATTACTAAACTTAGAGGATTCGTTGATTTGACCAGATATGATATCAATCTCCACTCGAACCGATTTGACGATTCCCTCTAAGGTGTGGCTTTCTTCATTTAAGGTTTCTATTCGATTGTATTGATCTTTTACAAAAGAAAAAGAGTTCTCAGTGGACTGTGAAATTTTGGTTAACGATGCTGAAATTTCTTCAATGGAAGCAGCTTGGTTTTGAACCAGACTATTTAAATCAAAAGCAAACACTTTCAAGGCGGCAACAGATTGATTTAAATTTTCGCCAGTTTCGACCAATGCCTCTTTTTGTGTTTCCATCACTTTTGAATGTTCTTCAGAAGTTTTTTTCCCTTGGACAGCTTCGTCTCTAATCGAAGTAAGTAAACCCACCATTTTTGCGATCGCGACAGTAGCCATTCCTAAAAAGAAAACCTTCACAATTTCCACGGGTAAAGAAATTGCATACGCCATTTTATGTGTATCATTTCGATCCACAAACTCCATTCCTGAAATACCAGCAAAAACCAAAGATCCGATTTGCACTAAAGTTAAGAAAAATCCAATGATATAGGTTTGTTTTGAAGAAAAAAGAAAACCTGAATATAACAGAATAAAAAAGGAAATGATATAGTTCACACCGTCCTTTAACGCAGAAGAAGCAATATCCAAATCCAGGATACTTTGTCCTAAGGTGTTAGAACCTATGAGCAGGATATCCACAAGCACAAACCAAAAGGCACGAGGATCTTTCCCTTTTTTTAATAACAAAAACTGTGTCAGTGCGACCATTCCGTAAAAGAAGGTCGTGAAAAGCATCATGATGAGTTGGTCTTTATGGAGAGAGCCAAGACTGCCGAGAATTCCTAAAATAAAGATAACAAGTAGAGTGGAGCGAATCGAATTGATGGTTTTTGTGGCCTTTAAGTAATACGGATCCAATTGCATTTCTAAAGAATTTGAACTTCATTCATAAAATGCAAGGATTTCGCTAGAATACGGAGAAATACCTAGGGAAATAGAACCCAAGCCACAAATGCAACAAAATTGCGTTTACGGTTGACAGAATTTCCTGTTCAAAGCAAATGCAACTATATTGCATTAAGGAAATTCGAATGACAAAAAAAATTCCCGTGACCGTTCTCTCAGGTTTTTTAGGAGCCGGAAAAACCACCCTACTCAACCACATTCTCGCAAACCGAGAAGGACTGCGAGTGGCAGTCATTGTCAATGATATGAGCGAAGTAAACATTGATGCAAGGCTTGTGGCCTCTGGTGGGAGTCTCAGTCGCACCAATGAGAAGTTAGTGGAGATGTCTAACGGTTGTATTTGTTGCACTTTACGTGAAGATTTACTACTTGAAATCACTAAACTTGCCAAAGAAGGAAGGTTTGATTCCATCCTCATTGAATCCACGGGAATTTCAGAACCCCTTCCCATTGCAGAAACGTTTACTTTTGAAGACGAGACGGGCGTTAGTTTGTCAGATTTAGTAAACCTGGATTCCATGATCACCGTTGTGGATGCTGTTAATTTTTTAAAAGACTTTCAAAGCTTAGATTCTTTAAAAGAACGAGAATTAGGTGCAGGTGATGAAGATGATCGGGACATTGTCGATTTACTTGTGGACCAAGTGGAATTTAGTAATACCATCATCGTGAACAAAATTAGTTTGTTATCTGAAGAAAAAAAGAATCGGCTCCTTACCATTTTACGATCCTTAAATGCCGATGCAGAAATTTTGACTACCGATTATAGCAAAGTTCCTCTATCGAAAGTTTTAAATACAGGAAGGTTTGATTTTGAAAAAGCAAGCCAGTCCCCTTTATGGTTAAAAGAACTTCGAGGAGAACATGTGCCAGAGACAGAAGAATATGGAATCAAAAGTTTTGTTTATGGAAACAAACGTCCCTTCCATCCGGAACGATTCTATAACTGGTTACATTCTGAAAAACCTGGTGTAGTACGTGCCAAGGGATTTGTCTGGCTTGCCAGTAAAATGGACTGGGTGCTCCTTTATTCGCAAGCGGGAAACTTATCTTCTTATAAACCGGAAGGATATTGGTGGGCCAGTATCCCTGAGGAGGAAATTCCTGATGATCCAGATGTATTGGAAAATTTAAAGGCAAATTGGTTGGAACCCTGGGGGGATAGACGACAAGAGATTGTTTTGATAGGAAGAGATATGGATGAAAAAAAACTGAGAACAACTCTCGATCAATGCCTGCTAAATGATAAAGAATACAAAGAAGGACCGGAAACCTGGGCAAAGTTCGAAGATCCATTTCCTGATTGGGATTCTATGATAGAGGAGTCGGAAGCAAAAGCGGATGAATCAGCCGTATGAAGGTTTATCTAGGGGACATGCCGGTGGAACTTACCGGCAAAAGACCAAAAATTGGATCTAGATGGAGCTATACGTTTCCATTTAAACCTGTTTTGAATACAAATTCAAAGTTTCCAAATTTGATACGCAGAAAAGGTTTTTTTTTAATATCAACATTACCAAATATTAAAAGTTATGCTTGTTCAACTCAAGTTTTAGACTTAGAAGATGAATTAAAAAAAAGGAATATCTCGGCTAAGGTCATTCATATTGCATCGGACGGAGAAACCTCTTGGGATGACATAAAAAAACTTCATCCACATTTAAAAGCTCATGGATATACTTTGAAGAGCTGTAAAGAAGAAGATATTATGGCATTTAAAGATATGTTAGGGATTGGAGTTATTGGCTCCCATCGATTGGCTCACGGATTGTTTGCCATTCAAGATGGAATCCTAATTTCAAGTATGATCCCAAAACAGCAATATGGAGTTCCAAATATAAAAAAATTCTTAACTCGATTACAAAATCTAAAGGATTTCAAACAAATATGAAATCAACGTATGAAGTAATAGAAAACTTTAGCATATCAAACAATAAAGAAGTGTTATTTGATATCAACCGAAAAGGGATCAATATTGCCATTTGGAAAAGAAGTCCTTCAAAAAACATAATAAATTATTTAGACATTCTTTCAAAAATCAAAAATTTTTCCCTTCAGGTCAACTCTAAAGAAATCGAGTCAATTGATAAGTATCTTCCGATTCATTACAACCATACTGAATTAGATTTTGCAAAAGAAATGATCCAACTTTCGAATTTATTTGCGATGATCACAGGATCAAAAGAACATAACTTACACATCGCAACTATAGAAAATACCCAATGTCCTTTATTTCACGTTGATTTTTTGTCTTACCGGATGATCTGTACATATATCGGACCAGGTACTCAATGGATTCCTAATTTTAACGCAGATAGAAACCATCTTGGCTGCGGTAGAAACAATCATTTAGTTAAAGATTTTAGATTAGTTAGAGAAACAGAAAACTTTGATGTTATCTTAATGAAAGGAGATACACATCCTAATGACCCTAACAATGGATGCATTCATAAATCGCCCGAAATCTTTAATGGCTCCCGTATTTTTATTAGAATTGATGGAAGTTTAACTTAAAATTATTATTAACAAAACTGGCACTTCACTTAATTTGTTTGCCGATCTACCTTGGATAAATTTTTACAACCCGTCAATCCAAGGACGATTAGGGCAAATACAACAAGTAAAAACCCTGTGATATTCATTATGTTTGTTTCGATGGAGTCAGATGTAAATACGATATCGATGGTTCCGTGAAAGAGAGCTACCATTAGTATACTTCCTCTTGAGGAATTATACAGCCAAGTCAAAAGAATGGCTCCTGTAAACAAAGACATAAACCAACCAAAGATTCCAGACACGTCCATTGCCATAAAACTGGGTCGATACAAAAATAGAGGAGCATGCCAAAGGGCCCACAAAAAAGTAAGAATTACGGTCGAAGAGAAAGCATTCCATTTTTTTTGTAACTTGGGCAATGCATATCCTCTCCATCCAGTCTCTTCCCCAAATCCATAGATGATAACATTATATAAAAAGAAAGAAACTATACCGAAATTTGGAAACTCTAAACTTCTGCCCAATCCATCAAAACTAAACTTTCCGTTATTAAAATAATTAAGTGTGGTTGCAAAAACTAAAAGGACGAAGGGACTAAAAATCGCAATGAAATACCAAAACCAATGGACTCTCCACTGAAACATACGCGAAAGTAAATTTTTTACTCCAATATCACCATATTCTAATTTGTTTAAAATAAAGGCAGCAGACAAAGGCCCAATTGCCCCCCAAGCATGGTGAAAAGGTAGGACAGGTAAAAAATGAATGCCAAACTTTGGTAAATACAAAGGTAGCCAAATCATCCAGGAGATTAGATATGCTAAAACAAAGTATAATACGATAGGTCTTATTGTTTCTTTCACTTGTTCCTTAATACTCCAAAAAATCTTTTAAAAAAATGATCAATTCCCCCTCGCCCAATCATTCCAATCTTTGGCAGTACGGAATTTTTGTCCTGTCACAGCAGTGAGAGCATAATAACTAAGTTTTCTTTTTTCCGCGTCCTCACCATTTGCATAAGTTAACAAAAGGGGAATCGATTTTTGATCCTTTCTTTTGGCAATCTCTTCCATAGCTGGCCTGTATACTTCGGCATTTTTAGACTTGGTTGCCTCTTCAATGATGATACGAGCTTCTTCAGAGGGGATGAGGGCAATTGTGGAAAGAATTTGAGGAGCCATCTTTGGCCTTTCAGCTAACAAACTTTTAAGTTTGGGAAGGCTTGAGGGATCGGCTATGGAACCAAGTGCCTCCAAGGAATAAACCATCAGTTTTGCATCTCCCAAATCAAGAGCCTTAATGAGATCAGGAACTGCTTCCTTTGCACCAAGGATTCCGAGAGCCCAAGCAGACCCATAAGGTCCTTCTTTTGCACCAGATAATAAAACCTTTCGCAGAACAGGCACAGACGCTTTATCTCCAATCCAGCCAAGGGCTTCTGCAAAACTATCCCGCTCTGGTGTGGATGGTTTTTCTAATAATTCTTCGATACGGATCCTTCCCTCTTTATACCTTTGTCTACCGACAATTTTTGCCGCATTCCCCCAATTCTGTGTGTCTTTTCCATTTAACAAATCAAATGCGAGTTTTGCCGCTTCTTTGGATGGAATTGAACAAAGGACATCAGTAACATAGAGTTTTGTTTCAGGATCATTTGAACTAAATAGTTGAAAAACCTTGGGAACCACTGTAGGATTTCCAATTTCAATTAGTGCAATAGACGCATTTTCTTTTCCTTTGCTATAAGGAAGATTTAGAGCTTTCACAAGCACTTCATTGGCATTTTTTGCTTTGATTCGTCCAAGTGCCAAATAAGCAGCGGCTAAGGTGGGAGATTCATCCTGGATTTTGGTGAGTCCCAGTAAATAAGATTCGGCAAGAAAAACTTTTAGTTTTCCTAAAGCCATTGCATAAGTTTTGTCTTTTTCCCGATCTTTATTTTTTAAAGCCAAACTCAAGATTTGAGGACCGACGGAGCTTGCCCCGACTTGAACGAGTGCGTCTACTACTTGCAAACGAAGGGTAGGATTAGCGTCACCTAATAAAGGATAAATTCTATTTCCCACAGATGGGTCTTTCATACGAGTGAGGGCATCCAAGTAAACATCTTTAGGATTTTCAGAATCCGACCACATCAAATTAGCAATGACTGTAGATGATGATTTATCTTTTAAATCACCAAGAGCAATGGCAGCACCTGCGCGAACACCTGGTTCCTTATCTTTTAAAAGTTTTTTTAATTTCGGAATGGCGGATTTTTGATCTCGGCTTCCTAATTGTACGGCAGCTTGGGAGCGAAGAAAAGAGTCCGGAGAATCCAGATTCTCTAACAATTGTTTTGTGGTTTGTTCTTCTGACACAATTTCCTCTGAGGGACTTGTATCCTCTTTTTGAGGAACGGGATCACAATTTAATAGGAGAGTGATGGTAAAAAAAAGAGAAATAAAAATCCAAAATTTTTGCATGCCAGACAAATTTATAAATTTAAAAATCTTCCTTCAAGTTTTAATTCAAAAAAAAAGAGGACCAAGAGTCCTCTTTTCCAAAAACATAAAATTCAATAAAGTGGTTTAAGTATTCGGAACTTGACTTCTCACTTCTTTTAAACTTGCGAGTTCTTTTTTCCAAAGGTTTAAGTCTTTTTCTGCAGATTGTTTTACCTCTCCAGACGGATGTTTATTTTCCATCCAATACTCAACCATTTGGATTCTTGACTCTAATTCATTGATTTTAAAATCAAAGTATGCTTTTTGCGTTTTTGCAGAAGGTCTCTCTGTAGAACTCGGTTCTTCAGCGGATGGTTTATCCGACCATTTTTCTTTCGAAATAGAAGCAGAAAAACTAGCATCCATAGCAGTGAAGGAATCCAACATTTCTAATTGTTCCTTCTCTTCTGCTTCTGTCATACGAGTTTTGATCTCTCGAGGAATATAGAAATTTTTTGGATATTTTGCCGCAAAATCTCTCCATTCTTCTTTGATCTCTTCCTTACGATTTGGTTTTTTCTCCAAAGCAAACGGCCAAAGTACCTCAGCCTGTGCCAATTCCAATTCTTCTGGATTGGGAGCATCGGCAAATTCTGGATCGTCAAACAACGACTTGGCGTGACTTTCTGTTTTTCCGAAATTGGAATCGGTGACATCAACTTGTTTATTTGTTTTTTGGGAAGAAAACTTCCAAACTACATACGAAAACAACACAAGTAGAAATCCACAAACCGAAATGATACCTATTAACCGTTTGCTCATCGTTTAACCTCTTATGTAAAGATAGAAATGACCCAAGAAATTGCCTGACCAAAGATGTTTTCTGTTAAGAATTTCTTTAAGTCCACTGGATTTCTATTGAGTGAATCGTAATACCAAGCAGTATATTCACTTACTTGTGGGATAGAATAACCATAACGAGAGTTAATCGCTTTAATCAATTCGTTAGCAAAGAGGGAATGACCATACATGTTCGGGTGAACACCATCTAAACCAAAAACACCTGGTTGGTTTGGAAGAGGCCAGTTTGCTCGTGCATTTCCTGGAGACCAACCATCTGCACTACGAATCGGTCTTCCATTTTCTTTTAGGTCATCAAAAATCACACGTAAATCTGCAACGGCAAAACGCATTGTAGCGGCTTGTGCTTTGATTTCATTATTCAACATACTTAGGAAGGTAGAAATAGTAGCGATCTCATTTGCATCAAGAACTTGATTTGGATCGGAAACAGAATTTCTAAAGAATGCTTTGAGTCCACTGTAGTTTGCACGTCCATTCGGATCGTTATATTTTTCAAGGAAAGCAATCGCTGTGACGTTAGGAACCGTAAAAAGAACTCCCCCTTGTAAACTTCCCATAGCAGACATTCTGCGGAAAAATTCACGGATGTCTCTTTTGAATCTTGTTTCATCTAAACAGTCTGTAGATGTATGAAGGGCAGTACAAAGAACATGGTTGGCACCAGCCGATCCAAATAGGAAAGTAGGTTTTACTTTTTCCATAACTTGGGTTTGTGTTCCCGCATCACGAAGACCAAATCGATGGAACTTGTCTGGTTCTTTACAATCGGCGACTGTGACCCAACGATAAGTATACCAATACCATTTTGCCCAATACCATTCTTTTTCCTGTTTGGTGGCAGTGATGTCTTCACATTTACCAGAAGTTTTTAAGAGAGTAGTGTATTCTGCTCCGGTAATCCCTGCGTGAGTAGGGAGAGAAACAGTGGATTTATTTCCACCAATGATGCTTTCGGCAATACAAAAAATACCGCAGTCCCATTTCAGAACATCTTCTAAGTTGACGAAAGGTCCTTTTAAAACGTTGTAAGAAACGGAGGCTCCCGCTTGTTTACTAACAAGGACAGGGTAAGCCCAGTCTTGTGTTTTTTTCTCAACGGTCACCCCGAAGAAACCTTGGCTCAGGGAATCCCCGACAACCCCTACTCGTTGGAACATTTGGCTTTGTGTCTGCGCAGATAGAGATCCTGCGAAAACCAAGGACAATGCCAGCCCTAAAATTCTATTTGTGTTCATATTTCCTCCCAATCGAAACATTTTTAACATATTTCAAACAATTGACATAGTTTCATGACTTTTTGAACGAGTGTCAAATAATTTATTTCCGAACCTCTGCAATTTTTTGAACAAAGTTCATTGTATGATCTCACCCTTGGTTTGTGATAAATATCAACCGAGAGAAAATTAAAACCATTTGCTCTGAGAATGGTCTCCACGAACGCTGTTTAAATAATAATGAGAACCAAACTCATTCGCAAGGAGAATCCCTAAACATGACACGGGTGCGAAATCTTACTTCCTTCCTCACACTAGGCCTTTTACTTAATTTCTGTACTCCGAAAAAGGACAATTCGGAAACTGCTATGTTAGCCGCACTGGCCCTCGCCGCAAGCGCACCGAACCAAGGAGCCTTCTTAGAAACGTATGCACAAATTGCCTTCCAAAACTATAGCGACGCTTATGCGGATGTTGTGGCATTACGAGAAAAGGTATCGACATTTACTGGCAAAGCTTCCCCGAGTGCACAAGACCTCAATGAAGTCAAAACTTATTGGAGAAAGGCAAGACGCAGTTATCTACAAACAGAGGTATTTCGATTTAGCAAAGGCCCGATCGATAACCCGGCTTTGACAGGCGGGGTGGAATTGGAACCACTGATGAATGCCTGGCCTCTCGATGAAGGTTATATTGATACAGTGATCCTAGCAGGAACCATCACCAAACAAGACTTAATTGACAAAAATGCCGGAGAATGTAACGGGGGAACTTGTCCTGATGGCGATACAGCCAAAAACATTTCAGTCGGTTGGCATGCCATAGAATATCTGTTATGGGGAGTCGGTACAGCAGGAAACTCAACGCCAGGAAGTACAATTACAGCTGCAAATTTTACGACAGCGAATGGTAGCGGGAGTGCTGAGGCAAAACAATCCGCTTATCTATTGTATGCCACAGAAATTCTGGAATCTCATCTCTTGCAGTTAAAAAATGCATGGGATCCATCTATCTCTAATTCCTATGTTTCCAAGTTCAAAGCAAGTTCCACATCCTTTGAAAATGTCATTCGCGGAATCGCAAGATTGTCCGGTGGGGAATGGGGAGGAGAAAGGATGACCGGAGTGTTTGGCGGTGACCAAGAAGAAGAACATTCTTGTTTCTCAGATAATACCAAAAATGATTTTTACTATGATGCCAAAGGACTCGAAAATCTTTTTTATGGAACTTACCAAGGTACAAAAACCATAAACGGAAATGGACTAAAAAATTTACTCGGTGGGGAATCAAACTACATCGGAGAAAGGATTACAACCGCAGAACAATTTTGTCTGAATGAATTTTATGAAGACCCTTCACTCAACCAAACCTGCAATAGTTCTCAGATTTCCAGCCGTTTTGATACGATGATAGCCACTGTCAATTCAACACAAAGTGCAGACTATAAAATCTTTCGATACGATATCCAACCCGCCGTACAGGAAATTGCCAAATCCCTCCAACGTTCGGCAGCAAACTTTGGATTCTCCATTGGAGACGATGGTTTAGTTCTACAATAAACATAAATATAAAAATGAAATCAAAACACCTTATCCTAATTTCGATTTTACTTCTCGTTTTCGATTGTAAAAAAAAATCAAACGATGATACAACAACGGCACTGATTCTTGCGGCTATTTTATCCTCATCGTCTTGTTCCTCGGGTGATTTTTTAAATGATCCTTGTGAACAGTTTAGCGGCGGTGATACGACTACCTTTGACTCTACCGAATCAGCCTTTGATTTAGAAGCGGCCAACGTTTCGGATTCCCGAAGGTCTATCGACTTCCAAGATGGGAATGCCAACTTCAATCGCACTTGGCTTCCTGCGGGGAACTCGTCTGTCACAGGACTTGGTCCCGTATTTAACAACCGTTCCTGCCAAGGTTGCCATGTCAAAGATGGACGAGGAAGACCTCCTGCCGATGGCACTACCCTTTCTTCTATGCTCATTCGTTTGAGTGCAGCAGGTTCCAACCCCACAACGGGAGGACCCGTAGCTATGACAAATTTTGGAACCCAACTGAACACGGAAGGAATTTTAGAATACGGAACAGGGACACAAATTCCCAAAGAAGGAACTGTTACGATTACTTATACAGAAGAGGCAGGGAGTTTCCCCGACGGAGAAACTTATTCTCTGCGTAAACCAAGTTATGCGATCACTTGGAATGTGGGAGGGGGGGCGACACAAATCAATGTTGCAAACCCAGGACAACCTTATCACCCAACGAACAATCCATCAGGTACTTTTTACATATCTCCAAGAACCGCCCCAATAGTTCCAGGACTTGGACTTTTGGAAGCCATTCCCGAATCCACCATTCGTTCTTTTGCCGATGTATCCGATTCCAATGGAGATGGGATTTCAGGAAAACCAAATCTCGTATGGGATACTACACAAGCCAAAGCATTTATTGGAAGATTTGGTTGGAAAGCAAACCAACCAAATTTGAATCACCAAAATGCGAGTGCCTTTCTTGGAGATATAGGACTCACTACTTCTGTTTTTCCTTCGGAAAATTGTGCCACTGGACAAACACTTTGTTTGGCAAGTCCTACAGGGAATGGGTCGAATCCAGAAATATCTAACGACCGTTTATCGAGAGTTACTTTCTATACAAGTTTAGTTAGTGTTCCTGGCAGAAGGAATTGGAAAAACGAAGACGTAAAAAAAGGAAAGGAATTGTTTATCGAAATTGGATGTTCCTCTTGTCACATTCCAAGAATCAAAACAGGGGATCATTCTATCAAGGAAGTTGCCAACCAGGAAATTAGACCCTATACAGATTTGCTATTACATGATATGGGAGATGGACTCAGTGATTCCCGTTCCGATTTTTTAGCGACAGGAAATGAATGGAGAACCACTCCCCTTTGGGGACTTGGTCTGATTGAACGAGTGAATGGTCACGAATTTCTTTTACATGACGGAAGAGCAAGAGGGGTACAAGAGGCAATCCTTTGGCACGGTGGCGAAGCAGAACAGAGTAAAAATAAATACAAACAACTGCCCAAAGAGTCAAGAACCAAGATGATTAGTTTTCTTAAATCCTTATGAAAAATAAACAGTTCCCAATCAAATTCCTAATATATTGTTTTTACATTCTGTTAATTAACTGCGGAAGTCCTTCAGACAATGCTTCAAAAAAAGCACAAATCCTCGGCTTAGTAGATACTTACCTAAAAACGTATACAACATCAAATTTGTTATTAGACATAGCCAATAATCTAATGGTTCCCAAATACGCAAAACTTGATAACAAAGTTTCCTTGTTACAAACGGCAGCCGCTACTTATACAGGAAATCCTGATGCCACCAACCTAACCTCTGTCAGGAATGCCTGGACTGAAACTTATTTAGCCTACAAACAAGTAGAATGGGCATATTTTGGACCGGCCAACATTCCGAATAATGCTTACTTATATTTGGATAGTTTCTCAAGAGCTTTCCCCATTGACACCACATCCATTGAATCAAAAATCACTGCTAATTCGCCACCAAATGGATTACGAGTGGATGGTTTGGATGCTGTCGAATATTTACTTTTTAAAGACAATGTAAGCACAACAAACACTGCTTTTGCGGATGCCAACAGAAAAACTTATCTAACAAAACTAATCCAAGATATAAAAAACCAAACAGGACTTTTAACCTTCCAATGGGATAAATCAAGAAGTAATTCATTCTATTATTCTTTCACTAATGCCGGAAAAGGAAGTCGCGACTATCCCAATACCAAAGACGGACTCACGGAACTGACAAACCAAATGATATTTTTCTGCAATACTATTATAGATATAAAAATAGCAGAACCCTCTGGTTTACGGGCAACGAACTTAGGTGTCAAAGACATCACGAAGGTTGAAACGCCCTATGCAAATTTATCTTTTGAATCGTTAATACAAAATCTCCAAGGATTTTCGGATATAGGTGAAGCTGGATTTTATAAATTCTTGAGTTTAAGAAGCGAAACAGTGGTTCCAAGATTAAAAGATCAGATTCAAGCCACAAAAACATCTGTAAATTCTCTAAAATCGAAATATGGCACATTTCAAACCGCTATTTCGACAGGAGGCGCAGAAGTAGAACTTATGTTAAATGAATTTAAAAAACTTAGAATATTAATAAGCACTGAAGTAATCAGTTCGCTAGGTGGAACTATCGGAGTTAGTTCAAACGATGGCGATTAAAAATTTATTACAACCGGTTTCATCACTTTCACTTCACTTTTTTAGAATAGGATATGGGTTTGCGACAACCATTCTAATCTTCCGATATTTTTATTATGGATGGATTCATACATATTTTATCAAACCGACTTTCTTCTTTAAACATTTTGGTTGGGAATGGGTTCATCCACTCCCCCCTATTTTTACTTATCTTTTATTTGGAATTCTATTCATAACTGCTTTTGGAATATTTCTAGGTTATTATTTAAAAATCAATTTGTTCGTATTTACCGTTGGATTTACATGGTTTCATTTTTCTGATGCAACGATTTATCTGAATCATTATTACCTAGTCTCTCTTCTTGGTTTTTTATTATGGTTATCACCTGTAAGTAATTCAAATCATCCTACCTTTCATTTTTTTAGTTGGATGAAAAAAGCAGAATCCATTCCCAAACTTTGGTTATATGCGTTTCGAATACAGATGGGACTTGTTTATTTTTTTGGAGGGATCGCCAAACTACAACCAGACTGGTTGTTCGAAGCCCTTCCCCTAAAACTTTGGTTGTACCAATCAGAAGGAAAAATTCCATTTTTAGACCCGATTTTAGGCCTCCCGGTCACTGCCTTTGTTTTCTCTTGGATTGGTGTAGTTTTTGATTTATCGATTCCATTTTTACTTTGCACAAAGAGATTTCGATTTTTGGGGTGGCTCGTTGTTCTTTTCTTTCACACGTTTACATCATTTTTATTTCCCATTGGAATTTTTCCTATTGTTATGAGCCTTTCTTCCTTAATATTCTTTGAACCGAATTGGCCAAAATCGATTTTATACAAAATCATCAGACCAAAACAAGAACCAATAGAAGAAACCAGCATTTCCTATATAAACAATGAAAAATTAAAATTTGGGTTAAAAGAATACACTCTACTCACCTATCTTTTGTTACAAATCTCAATACCATTTAGACATATATTTTATCCAGGACAAGTGATATGGACCGAAGAGGCTATCAAATATTCGTGGCAAGTGATGGTTGCCGACAAAGTAGGATCTGCAACCTTTTGGGTTCAAAATAAACCAATTGATCCAAAGGAAATACTTACTGACTACCAATACCGAATGATGACGATCCAACCAGAACATATCCTTCAATTTGCTAAATACTTACAAAAGAGAGAAGCAGAACAATCAGGATTAAAGGAAGTATCTGTTTATGTTCAATCCAATGTCTCAATCAATGGAAAACCTGCTCGCCCCCTTTTTTCACCAAATGAAGATCTGACAAAGATCGATATAAACTTCTATCCATTAAAAGGACTTCTTCGATGAATCTACAAAACTTACGTTTCCTGGTTCTCTTTTTTCTGATACTAACAATGAACAAAAAAATCCTGTCACAAAACGTGTCAGAGGAAAAGGAATCTAAACCAACGAAGAATGAAGGAATTCATGTCATTGGAAACAAAAAAGAGGATTTAAAAAAAATCCCAGGTTCGGCATACATTATCGACAAAAAATATTTAGAAGAAGCCTCACCTACGGATCCAATGGAAGCATTACGTCGCGCACCGGGTGCTAGTGTACGTTTTCAAGATGCCGCAGGACTAACACCTAACATTGGCTTTAGAGGAGTGAGTAACGAAGAATCAAGGAAAACATTAATTTTGGAAGACGGAATCCTGACTTCTCTGTCACCTTATGGACAACCAGAAAGTTACTATTCCCCCTCTATCGAAAGAATGGAAAGAATTGAGATCATCAAAGGATCAGGCTCTATTTTATTTGGTCCCAATACCATTGGAGGTATTGTTAACTTTGTCACAAAACGTCCCCCTGCAGAATCTACATTTTATACCAAAAATGTTGGCGGGGAAAATGGTTATCTCTCTACATACAATTCTTATGGGAAAAGTTTTGGATCGAGTGCTTTCGAAGTTTCTTTACTTAGAAAACAAGGAAATGGATTTAGAAATTATCAAAACTTTGATGTCACGGAAGGTAATATCAAATGGATTCAAGATTGGAACGAAAACCATAGCACTACAATTAAACTAGGCTATCACCTGCAAAATGCCCAATCGACATATTTAGGTTTGTCGCAAGGCCTTTTTCGATTGGATCCCAAAATCAACCCAGCGGAGTTTGATGAAAAGAAGTTAAATCGAAACCAAACTATTATATCGCATAATTGGAAATTAGCAGAAGACCATACACTCATAATACGAGGATATTTTTCTCAAGCAGAAAGGAACTGGGCAAGGCAAGATTTTTTATCTGGAAAATCCAACTCCGGTGGATATTTGAATGCGCCCCTGGATACACTTCGTACGTATTCTCCAGGAATTATTGGAAATCGTCCGGGTGATGCTATTTATATGCGAGAGTCATATACAAGCCGAGATCAATCTTTTATGGTAGGTGGAATTGAAACCAAACTGGAATCTAAGTTTTCTACCTTAGGACTTAAACATGAAACAGACCTTGGCGTGCGATTACATGGAGAAAACAATTTAACCCAAACCAACCTAAAAAAAACAGATGACCCATTAGGTTATCTTTCCAAAGCAATCATTCAAGAAGAATCTTTAATCAATAACCTGGCGCAACCTTCTCTTCCAAACTTTAACTTGAATAGACAAGAAAGAAAAATTGAAGCCTTCGCTGCTTACTTCCAAGATAGAATCCAACTTTCCGAAAACTGGAAACTGATACCAGGTGTTCGTTATGAAGAAGTAAGACAAAAAGCGATTACGACTAGAAGACAAGCCACAGCCGAAGATTATCGATTAGGTGCTGTTTTACCAAATGATGTTTCTGTGAATCGAAGAAGTTCAAGCGAATCTAGAACTCATATCATTTTACCGGGACTTGGGATCACTTATGATATTACCAAAAAATTCATTTGGTTTTCTGGAGCTCACAAAGGATTTTCACCACCAACCTTCGGAACATCTTTTAGTCCACAAGGCAATGACTATAGACTCAAACCAGAAACATCCACAAATTATGAAACAGGCGTGAGAGGTGACTTAACTTCTTATTTGTATACAGAGCTTGTAGGTTACAAAATGTATTTCCGTGATCAAATTATTAACGTAAACGAAGTGGGCGGTGAAAACGGAATCAGACCAGCAAATACTGGATACTCAACTCATACAGGTGGAGAAGCTGTGATTGTTTGGGATCCCGCCAAGATGCAGAAATCGGAATGGAGAGTCCCAATTGAGCTTATTTATTCTCGCATAGAGGCAAAATCCAGAAGTTTCAATCCGTTTCCTGTATCACAAACAAGTGATGGCAAAGAGATAATCGAATTTCTACCTGCATATACAATTAATAATTACCAATATCTACCGACAGATACAACTGGAAATTATTTACCTTACGTACCGAAAGAAACCATTACAACGGCAATTAGTGTCTCTTCGCCACAAGGGTATTACGGTCGATTAGAATATCAATATTTTGGAAAACAATATTCTGATCTATTAAATACCAAAGATGAATCAGAAGATGGAAACAAAGGGATTATACCAAAAGTAGAACTCTGGAACACAAGTTTAGGATATCGTTCTCCCGATAAATGGTCAGTGTTTATTAACGCAAAAAACATTCAGGATAAACAATACGTATCAGGTAGGTTACCAACGGGTATTCAACCTGGTCCTTTTCGTCAAATCAATGTTGGTTTCACTCTAGAGTTATGATAATGAACATCAGTTGATTTAGGAAAATTAATAGAACAATACAAGATACAAGAAAAGTGATTTAGTGAATTAGAATTGGAACGGATATTCTAATATATTGCCGAACAATTTCCATTTCTTTTTCATCAACAATGACTTCACGTATCATTAAGTATTCGATGAAATCGTCTCTTTCTGAGACATCGGCAATAAAAAGCCCATCTTTTAGAATATCTGTTAACCTGTTGACATTGCGTCCGCTCGGAGATTTTTCCCTTTCCTCTTTAGGAGAAAACTCCCTAAGTTTCGCATTCGCGTAAGCTTCCCATCTGTGAATAGTTCTTAGATTATTCTCTAATTGAAATAAAAAACTTGGAACAGAGTCTTGTTTATCAAAAACAACTAACATTCGTAAGTATTGATACAAATTCGGATTTCTATATAGAAGTCTTTTGCAGTGAATTGAGTCTATTTTTTCGAAGATACCGTGAAAAGATTCGGTATTACCCTCACAAGAATCAGACATGGTAGTTTCAAAATATTCTTCCCATTGTTTTGCATTTAAGTTTCCAAGTAAGTTCAGCTGGAAAGTGACATCTTTTTCCACCAATGGCTCGCAAAGTAACAATTCCAAACTTTTTTCGGAACTGATAATTTTTGCCCAGATAGAAAAATAATAATCTGGTGTAATATTTCCGGTTTTTATATATTTTCCAAAACTCATAAACCAATATTTGCATTTCATGTTCCTAGCCAGTAGAAGGTGACGAAAGAAATGTATGAATACACGAACCTCTGTTTCGGATTCGCAACAAAGTATAAGATTTTCTCTGAATTCAAAAATAGATTAAGGTTAAGTACGAACTATATCCGAACAAAACTTTTTTTAGAAGTATTTGCCCACACGATCAAAGTTTCCCAAAGCAGAAAGGATCGTCGTTTCTTCCCAGAGATCCAAAACGGCACCGTTACCACGCATATACACTAAAACATCCCCACGATCAGGTGAAGGAATTTTTTTAAGTTCTTTTAATACTAAAGATAAACGATTGGGGTCTCTTTTATTCGGTGCGAGTTTTGCTTCTGATTTAAAATCAAATCGGTCTCTTAGGCCTTGGCAAAAAGATTCCCATACATGAATTGAATCCAATATAGACTCTAATCGTTTTCGATTTTCTGATTCTTTTTCACTTTCTTCGCCAAACTTTTTAAATCCAGAAACCATCATCATTCGTAGGTAATAGTAGAGTGTATGACTATTCAAAAGAATTTTACGAATTTCGTTTTCTCTTAGGTTTGAAAAAATTCCAAGCAGCGCCTGCATTGTCATATTTTTTTCTTCTAATATATCAAAATAGGCTTCCCAGGTTTGCGGATCCAAGTTGGACAATAAATGTATCTTTAAAGTTGGATCTCTGTCCATTTCTTCAGCAAGAGACAATATTCTTAAACTTTGTGCTGAATTAAATAAAGATCTCACTTGCAAAAAATAAGCATTGGAATCAAAATTACCCGATAAAAATTGTTTGCCATATCCGAAATATACAAACTTCATTAGTAATTCCGGCGTTAAGTTCTCATCATTAAGAAAACGTTTTGAGCCTTCTTCCGAACGAAGAAGCCACAGATATTCAAAAACCAAATCGCAGAACTCTTCTTCTGCCAACATATGATCAGCTAAAGATTTTAGATCAGCGCCTTTGTCTATGGATTGAAAGAAGTCTAACAATTCACTTGGAGAAGCATTTTTCCAAAATTCAGATTTCTTCCAGAGCATATTTATTTTGTATGTGAAAAGAAAAGAGGTGTCAATTGAATTTTAGAAATATTCGCAATTGTGAATATTAATACACATTCCAGTAACTACTTCGTAATAAATTATAGCAAATTTTACCATTAGCCCCGGTATCGATTATGAAAACCTAATCATTAGTATGAGGAATTGTATACATCTTTCCGTTAGGTGATAAGACGGCATCACCCCATTTATTTGAACCAGATATCCCGGAGTTATAGGTCGCAGAAACAAAGTTATCTGGATCAAATACAATGAAATTATCGGAATCGGCGGGTATCGTATAAATTCTTCCATCAGGCGCCACAACAGCAACCTCCCATTGCGAAGTTTCACTTGTCCCAACGGAAGGAATCGGATTTGGGATCACATCCGTTTTCAGGTTTCGGAATTTATAGGATAAAATTACAGAACAGAGAAATAAAAAAATAAAAAATGGAACTGGTGTTAAAAAATCTAAAAATCTCATTGTCTTTACAAAAAAAAGAATTCAAACTCTATTTCGGAGAATCGCCAAAAACTTTTTTCAATCGCAAACAAATTTGGTAACAGAGTTTACTTTTCTGATTTTTACAATTTTCTCACAAGATATAGTGTATCTTAATCATTAAGTGAGCAATTAAAAGTTAAAATACTTAAGAGGACACCATGAACCAAATTTTGATATGACTCTTTTTTAGCTCTACATTCGATCCAAATAAAAAGTGCGATTTTTCAAAACATGGAAACTCTAGAATAAAACATAACCATACACAAATTTTAACATCCTATTGCCCAAACACTGCAGTATTTGACGATAAGGTTCTAATCCAACTAAAAGATGAAAACTTTGGCAATAAATCCTGATCCTGCGGCATCATATAAAACCCATACAAAGACTATAAAACTAACATATTTTCTTAAGAAAATAATCAGAGTCTACCTCTTTGCATTTTAAGACATGGTAGCGTTAGGATCGAAAGGATATCCCTGCAAATTAAACTTTGGAAAACTTTTAAAAAGTCCCACTACTATGTGCTATACAAAATGGCTTCCCTTTTTATCGATTTCAAAATCATGTTACAATCAGGCCTTTTATAATGTATAACGAACTAGGTGTGGACCTCACTTTACTCCTTTGGAACAACTCTGTTGCCATTTTAGCAGTTTCTCTTGTTTGTTACCTGGCAAGTTTTCGCCAAACGATTCTTTTCATACTAGTCGTAGGATTTTCTCTATTCACTGGCATACAATTCACGGTTGAATCAAATTATGATTCCATTGCAATCATGGGTTTTATCAAACTAATTTTACTTCTACCTTTTGGCTTAGGTGCTGTGCTAACATATATTAATCTATCAGAACTAAAACAAATAAAGTTTCAAATCTGGTTTACCCGTTATATCAATTTTGCTGTTTTGACCAATATCTTCGTTATGGTTTTCTCTCCAGATGCGGGAACTTATCGTGGAATCGTCAGTCGTTTCGCCTGCCTTTCTCTTCTCGTTTGGTTAATCCAGGAAATGTTAAAAGTAGGTTTCCAAACGACTCTGACTGATAGAAAATTTTTTATTTTTAATTCTTCACCATTATCATGGATCTATTGCCATGCTCTTTATCGAATTGCCCTCTTATCGCTGCCAACCTTTGATAGCATCCAATACCTTCTATTGGAACCACTCAGCCTTGTTTCGATGACAGTCCTCTATCGATGGCACAAAAAACGCTACCCCCTTCCTTATTATTTTGGTTTAGCAGACACACTTGTAGTCACAACTTTGACTGTGCTTACCCGGTATCCGATTTTACTACCATTTGAAATTAAGGATCCGTATATAACCAATCTACAAGAAAATCAATGGGACATGATTTTCATCCCCATTCAAGTTTTTGTAATCGGATATGCTTTAAGGGCAATATCCAAAAACATAAATCATCTTTCGAAAAAAAAGTCAGCCATGAATCCAAACATTGCTTCATAGTAGATTAGCAATGTTTCTAAGATAATTACTTGTGAAATTTCTAAGTAAACCGTCCCATTTCAGAACATTTGACTAACCAATAGAAAATATAGTCCCCTTTAGGTCAGTGAACTTCTAAATAAGGTACTGGTCGCAAAGACTAGGAAGTTTTTATTATGGAATTGATCCTGTAAAATCCCTCACCAAATTCCTATGCGGCAAAGTAAAATTCAATTTATTATAATGAATCCTTCATCCAGGCTAATTCCATCTTATTA